>CAVQQQ010000004.1:0-156551 GCA_963715025.1 uncultured Actinomycetota bacterium
CCGCGGTCAGGGAACGAAGTGCCAAGTGTGGGTTCCGTTGGGCGCCTAACGGGAGCCCAAGGGGCCGCATACCTCTACCACCGGCATCTGCCCGGACCAGAGGCTGATGGGGGCCTCGGCGAAGAGCGGTGGGCAGTTGGCCCTGGTCAGCTTCCTCCCGCCCTGGGCATCGAAGATGCCGTTGCCGAAGCACCAGTCGTAGTACACGTAGGCCTCGGCAAGAGGGGCTGTTGTCTCCTCATGGCTTCCGAAGAGCCGCAAGGCGATGGCCCTGTCGCCGTACATGTCGCGCGCGCAGTTCTGTGGCCGGTTCGGGCCGCCAGAGCGCGGGGCGTGCCTGATAGCCTCCACCAGTTCCCGGGCTGCCTGCCCGGTGATCCGGCGCGATCCCTCGAGGCCGGGGCTCCCGGGCACGCGCGAGTACTCACACACGGCAATGGCTTCCACGCTCTTCGCGGCGGGAACTGGGGCACCGCTCGGCTGAGCGAACCGTTCGGCCTGCACCGGCGATGTCGATTCGCAGCCCAGGCTTGTTGTCTCCACCTGCCGCATGGAACTCAGTACGCGTCGGCCAAGCGCGGGCTCTTCCGGCGGTGCCAGCACCGTGACCTGGACTCCCTCGATCGTGTCCCTGATCAACTGCCAGTCCCGGTACTGCCAGTGGCCGTCCGTGCGGGCCGGGTCTCCGAGATCGGGTCTCGCCTGTTCCAGCCTCACCAGAGGCTGCCACAACGAGAATGGCAGCTCTCCGAAGGCGGGGCCGGGGCCCCCGGGCCGGCGCTTACGGAGGCAACCGATCGCCGGTACCGCACGGTTTGGCGTTCCCACCGCCACATACGGCGCGTCTGGAACGTCTTTGGCCCACGGATCGTGGGGGTTTCTGGGATCGATGCAATCGGGTCTCACCGGGTCATAGTCGAAGCCCCAGTCGGCTGGCACCTGCACTTCGACACCACGCAGGCTGACCCAACGCCAGTCTCGGTTATCTCCGCTGGGCACAGGCGTGCCTACCTCTGACGCGTGCCCCGAGTCCGGCTCGCCTGACGCGCAGCTCGCGATCAGGAGCAAGAGGATGGACACCGCCAGACATACGCCCAAGGCCGCCCGAAGCCTCATGACGATGTGACGCACTGACACGCTTCGTCGGTTCCACGTCGTCCCTTAGGGCCGACAGCCGCCGCCATGCAGTCGCACGCCCTGAGAAGCCCAGTTCTCCTGAGCCGTCCACCGACACTACGCGTTTTCGGATCTGCCGCGATCCGCGCGCACGCGCCGATGTTGTGCATCAGAAGACGCCGGCAAGCCGCGCAGCCAGGGAGGGCCTAGTGATCCGAGCCGGGGCGGCCACGCGTCGTGGTCGTCCACGTCATCAGCCCCCTAGCCCGTCCGCCGGGTCATGCGTCCAGGCCGGCGGGCCCGTCAGTCGGCCTGCGACGGACCGCGGTGGCCCCAGGGGAAGACCCAGCGGAACGTGCTGAGGACCGGACGCTTACACCAGCAGTCGTCCCCGCAACCGCACTCGACGGCTCGCATGCCCTCCACGAACCTGCCGATCACAGCGAAGAGCAGGTAGATCCCGGCCAATGACACCAGTGCGCGCTTCATCTCGTTGACTCCCCGCCCCAGAACCTCGACCACATCGCACGGCGCGAAGCGTCGTACTCCTCCCGCACCCCGGCCGACGTGCTGGCCTCGACGCCGAGTTCGTGTCCCACCTCAGCCCAGCTATGGCCGGCCGCGAGCGCATCGCGAATCGCCTCGCCCAAGGCCTTCTCCAGCGCAACGGATGCCCGGCAGCATTCGCGCACGTTAGTGAGTGGGTCCGGAACCGGCGCCACGCGCAGCCGGAGGTGTTCACCAGAGCCCCTGAACCGCAAGGTCGTCGTGCCTGTCCCAATCATCGTGGTCCTCCATCCGCGGTCGTCTACCCTCAATCTTGCGCCTGGGTCTTATGGGCGACAGGCCACTGACTCCGTCATGATCCTGGAAGCCCTCAGCGATGGACGCTGAGCCATGGCCGGACACCGGTTCCGAGCCCGTGTACTCGCCATCGCGGCCGCTTCGGCTACGCCGGTGCTGTACGCGCTCTGGGTCCGGCCCCGGATGTTGACATGGCGGTGAGCGCATCGATCGGTCCTGATGCGCCATCAGTTCCTGTCGCCCCCAGTCCTCCCGCCGAGCCAGCTCGCGGCGCAGCCGAAGGACCTTGCGCATCAGTTGAAGGTCCACTTCTCGTCTCCTGACCTCGGAGACCTCTGTTGTGCATGGCAGCCGCAGCGACGGCTCAGCCGCGGCGGATCGGCCCGAGCTGTCGGCGATCCAACAGAATCAGACCATACTCGGTCGCGACGCGGCCCCTGGAATTCGCTTCGGCGACAACCGAACGTCGCCCACGTTTGTCAACCCTCCACCGCGCCCACGGGCGGCGGGGCTGCGTCCATTCCGCGATCGGCAAGAACGGGCCGCCTCCGCGAGCCGGTGCTCTCGGTCCGTCACTTGGCACAGAACGGCCCAGCTGTCGCGAGGGGACCCGACGGCCATCTTGAGCTCCACGGCAACCATGCGGCCATCGGACGGGTGAAAATGGACTCCTCTGTGGTTGATTGTCACTCGGTCGTGATGGCGGCCGGGATGCGGCCGAGGTCGTGGTTCTTGAGCCGGTAGCAGTCGCCCTGAGGGCGATCACGTCGGCCTGGTGAGGAGCTTGCTCGAGTTGGGGGTGTACCCAGCCAGCGTGCATCCAGGAGCGCGGTCACGTGGGCGTCTAAGAGTGCGGTTACGCGTGGTGTCGGTCCATTGCGGCACCTATCGCGACGCCGACACCTGCGCCCACCGTGAGACCCACCGGAATCGCCCAGCTACCTATCAGAACACCGATCGTCAGCCCAACACCCGCGCCGATGGCGATACCGATGGCCGCGAACCGGTTTCCATCTCCACGTGCCATTTGTGTCATCTCGCTACGCACCTTCACCATCACCGTCCGCGGGCCCGTCCTTTCGGCCTACGGCCACCATGTCCGGCAGCGTCGCCTGACGGTAGAGCAGAAGGTCCCCGGCGCACGGAATGTGGGCGGGCACGCGGCGCAACATGGCTCTGCGTCGCCGCACGGGCGCACGCCCCACGCACGTTGGCATCCCGGGCGGAGGGCGCACGCGAGAACGTCCGCTCATACGGCTGAACGCGCGGTCAGGCGTGGGATCCCACGTTGACCCTCGACCGGAGCGGTCGCGCTGGAACAACCGGGTCACCCCCCACTCCTGCTCCGTCAGTGGTGCACGATCTGGGCGCCGGAGGACACCGCCGTGTCGTGGGTGGTGGGTAGCCTCCGGTCCATGACCGAGATCCAGTTATTGCGTCCCGAAGGACTCTTCGCGAGCCCGGCCTTCAGCCACGTCGCTGTCGTCCCTCCTGGCGCCACGACGGTGTACGTCGGCGGCCAGAACGCCGTCGATCAGAACGGCGGGCTCGTCGGCGGCACAGACGTGGCCGCGCAGACCCGGCAGGTGATGGCCAACCTCGCGACTGCTCTCGAGGCGGCCGGCGCCGGGATCGAGGATCTGGTGAGCGTGGGGGTGATGCTCGTGGAGGGCGTTGACGTGCAGGCGGCCTACGCCGCGGCAGCGGCCACGCTTGGCTCGGCGAAGACCCCTCCGCTCGTCAGCGCGGCGATGGTGTCGGGACTCGGTGTCCCCGGTGCGATGGTGGAGGTCTCCGCAATCGCGGCGATGCCAGATCGCGCTCCTACGAACTGAGGTTGCACGTTGAGCGAGTCAGTCACGAGGCTGGTCTGTAACCCCTTTGGTGGTGCCGCTACACCGCCAGCCGCCCCCGCCGAGGGCGGACGCGAGCCGCGCGCCTAGGGTGACCACACGGCATACCCCGTGCTGACTTTGCTGAGGCGACAGGAGCCGGACGTGAGCGCACCTCTCGACGACATCACCGTCATCGACCTGTCGCGGGCGCTGGCGGGCCCGCACGCGGGCATGATGCTCGGCGACCTCGGCGCGCGCGTGATCAAGGTCGAGACGCCCGGCACCGGCGACGACAGTCGGGGCTGGGGCCCGCCGTTCGTCGGTCCCGAGGACGACCCGATCTCCACCTACTTCCTCTCGTGCAACCGCAACAAGGAGTCGGTCACGGCGGACCTCAAGTCCGACGAGGGCCGAGAGCTCCTGGTCAGGCTGGTGCGGCACAGCGACGTGCTCATCGAGAACTTCCGGCCCGGCGTGCTCGACCGCCTCGGGTTTCCGAACGAGCGGCTGCACGAGCTCAACCCGCGGCTGGTGGTGCTGTCGATCAGCGGGTTCGGCCACGACGGGCCCCAGGGCGGACGCGCCGGCTATGACCAGATCGCCCAGGGCGAGGCTGGCCTGATGTCGCTCACCGGCCTGGCACCCGACCAGCCGCAGCGGGTCGGCGTGCCGATCGGCGACCTGCTGGCGGGGATGTACGGCGCCTACGGCGTGGTCGCCGCCCTCCACGAGCGCCACCGGACTGGGCACGGCCGGGTGGTGCGCACCTCGCTGCTCGCAGCCATCGTCGGGGTCCACGCGTTCCAGGGCACGCGATACACGGTGGCCCACGAGGTGCCGAGAGCCCAGGGCAACCACCATCCCTCGATCTGCCCGTACGGCCTGTTCACCTGTCACGACGGCATGCTCCAGATCGCCTGCGGCAGCGAGGGGCTGTGGGCCAAGCTGTGCGCCGCGTTCGGCCTCGACCCGGCCGCCGAAGGCATGGCGAGCAACCGGGAGCGGGTCAAGAACCAGCACGCGGTCATCACCACGCTCAACGAGGCGTTCGGAGACGTGCCCTTGGCCGAGATGCTGCGCCGCCTCGACGCGGCCGGTGTGCCGGCCGGCGAAGTGCGCACGCTCGACCGGGTGTACGACTGGGACCAGACCCGCTCGCAGGGCCTCGTGCTCGACATCGACCACCCGGTGCTCGGCCACATCGAGATCCCGGGGCCGCCGCTGCGCTTCGACGACAATGCGTATGCCGGTGGGCGAGCCGAGCACATCGCCCCGCCGACGCTGGGCCAGCACAACACGTCGGTGCGGGCGTGGCTCGACGAGCAGGACGCGGCCGGCCACTGACCGCACTCACCCCGGGACGCGAAGCGCCGGTGCCGTCGCGGCGCGCGTACCCTCACGGCGAAGGTGGCTGAGCTGCCTCAGCGTGACGGCAGGAGCAGCGCAGAGTCTCCGAACTCATGCCAGAGGTAGCCGCGCTCGACGGCGGCGTCGTACGCCCGCTGGGTCAGCTCCGGCCCTGCCACCGCCTCGACGAGCAGCAGGTGCGACGCGTCAGGGTTGTGCCACCCCGTCACGAGACCGTCGACCAGCCGCGGCGGCTCGTCGGGCGCGAGGACGCGCTCGGTCCAGCCGGAGGCCGGACCCGCCCAGCGCCCGTCGCGCACCGCGGACTCCAGGGCTCGGGTGGCCGTCGTGCCCACCGCGACGACGCGGCTCCCCCGCCGGCGCGCGGCGTTCACCGCATCGGCCGTCGCCTCCGGCACCTCGAACCGCTCCGGCTGCGGGGACTCCCCGGTCTCCTGCGACGACACCCCCGTGTGGAGGGTCACGGTGGCGAGGCAAACGCCAGTCGCCACCAGCCGCGTCACCAGTTCCGGCGTGAACGGCCTTGCCGCACTGGGCATCTCGGCGCTCCCGGGCCGCGCCGCGAAGACCGTCTGGTAGTCCGACAGCGGGTACCGACGCTCGAGGTAGCCGTAGGCGATGGGCCGGCCATGTCGCATCATCACCTGTCCGAGCGGGCGTCCGGCGACCTCGGCCCGCCACAGCCGGTTGCCGCGGCCGGTGGGCGAGGAGTCCGGACGCGGGTAGGGCGTCAGCAGGGTCAGTGACGCCTCCCCCTCCAGAGACACCACCTCCCCGGCCTCGGCGTCCAGCAGCGCCCGCCTCCCCTCCGGCGCCGTGCGCAGCTCGACCACCCAGGTCCCGTCGCCGAGCGGCGTCCCCACATGCACGACCACCGGGCGGCCGCCCCCGGTCTCGCCGTCGAGCTCGGCGGCCCGGGTGGCGGAGTTGTTCACGACGAGCAGGTCGCCCGGCGAGAGGTATGCCGGCAGGTCCCGGAAGCGCGCATGCACCACTCCCCGCCCGGTCGCCACCAGCAGCCGCCCGCCGTCTCGGGTGAGGCCGCGGTACTCCGGCGGCTGCGAAGCGGTGACGTTGTCGGGACTGTCGAAGCGGGTCAGCGGAGCGGGCAGCGCGCTCATCCGGCCGCCGCTTCCGTCTGCGGCGCAAACTCCGCGGCGCGGTACCGGCCGCTCGGCGGGCGCTGCCTCAGGAGTTGGAGGAAGGCCGGTGCCACGGTCTCCGGCAGCGGCCGGTCGGAGATGTCCTCGCCGGGGAACGCGGCCTGGTGCATCGCCGTCCGCATGTCGCCAGGATCGACCGCATACACCGCCATCCCGGGGTTCTCGGCCGCGAAGGTCAGGGTGAGGTGGTCGAGCGCAGCCT
This sequence comes from uncultured Actinomycetota bacterium, assembly GCA_963715025.1. GTDB lineage: Bacteria > Actinomycetota > Actinomycetes > Actinomycetales > Dermatophilaceae > DASSJT01. Next base: position 6,489 of record CAVQQQ010000004.1, read on the forward strand.
TCGACGCGGCATACCCGCCCCATCCCTCGTAGTGCTCGACCGCAGCGTCGGATGAGATGCTGACCAGCACGCCGTCGGATGCCCGCAGGGCAGGCAACAGGAGCTGGGTCAACGCCAGCGGGGCGGCCACATTGGTGAGCCAGATGTCGTCGAAGTCGGCCTCGCCGAGCGCGGCGACCGGCGGCAGGGGCGATGGACCCAGCGTGCTGGCGTTATGGACCAGCAGGTTGAGTTCCCCGGATTCACGCACCGCCCGCGCCAGCTCCTCCCGATGTGCCGGATCGGTCACGTCGCCAGGCACCGGGCGGACCCGGGGCCCGAGTTCGCGTCCCGTCAGAGCGACCCGCACGGAGTCGCGGCCGTCGATGACGACGCGCCAGCCCTGGGCCGCCAGGACGGCTGTGAGGGCGCGGCCCAGCCCGGCCGAGCCTCCGGTGATGAGAGCGGTTGGCATGGAAGTCCCCTCGTCGATGAATGCTGTTGAGGGAATCCTCCGATGTCAAGTGGACTTGAGGTCAACCCCCGGCTTGGCCAGGGCGGCGGCTGCGGGGATAACCCGCTCTGCCATCAGGTCCAGCGTCCCGGGCCTGCTCACGTTGGCGAGGGTGCCGTGCGCCACCTCGATTCCCAGGTCCGCGAGGTTGTGCAGGTGCTCGATCGTCTGCTCCACCCGCTCGCCGCGCGGGCCGAGGTCGAAGCGCAGCTGTGCCGTCTTCTCGATCTCGTCATAGTCCCGGCCGAGCCGCTCACAGTGGTCCCGCAATACCTGGAGCTTGTGGGCCAGCTCGGGCGTGTCGAAGATGTTGCACGCGTCGGCGTACTGGGCCACCAGCCGCAGCGTCTTCCGCTCGCCGGCGCCGCCGATGAGGATCGGAGGGTGGGGAAGGCTCAGGGCCTGCGGTGAGTTCAGCGTCCGCTCGAGCCGGTAGTGCCTGCCCTCGTACGGGCCGTCGGCGTCGCTCCACATCTGCTTGCAGATCTGCAGCGCCTCCTCCAGCCGCTCGAACCGCTCCGCAGTGGAGGGAAAGAACAAGCCGAGTCCGCGGGACTCCTCCTCGTTCCAGGCCGCCCCGATGCCGAGCATCGCGCGGCCACCGGAGAGGACGTCGAGCGTGGTGACGGCTTTGACCAGGAGCCCGGGCTCGCGGTACACGACTGCGGTGACCACGGTGAGCAGCTTGACCCGCTCGGTCTTCGCAGCCAGGTAGCCCAGCGCGGTGTAGGCCTCCAGCATCTCGTGCTCTGGCGGTCCCAGGCCCCCGATCTGCCACACGTGGTCCATGACACTGATCCGGTCGTAGCCGGCTTGCTCAGCCCGGGCGGCGACGTCCCCCAGCTGCTGCCGCAGGGCGGCCGGGCCGCCCTCCCAGGTGAAGTCCGCGATGTGCAGTCCCAGCTTCATGCCACTCCTTGTGCGCGCTCTCCAACTCTGCCTTCACCCGCGCCAATGCCGCCCAGGCAGGCTCGGTCGCCACCATCCTCTCCCCGATCAGCTCGTCGAGCATCCGGTCGATCGCGCCCACGGCGGTTACCGTCGGCGAGGCGCGCTGGCCTGCGCGACGCGTCTTGGGCCCTCGTTGCTCGGTGCGTGGCGTGACCGACCACTTCCCAACGGCTGATCGCCAAGCACCATGAGGGTCACTTCCCGACCGAGCAGGCCGCGCTCCTGCTATCCACCATCCGAGCCCCAGGAGCCGGATGGCGCTGGCGCCACAGCAGGCGCTTTCACCCCAGATCACCCAGCCGATCCCAGCCAAGGTCATCGCAGCCCAAGCCAGACGACAGCGAGGGCGACGAGCCCCGTGTAGCTGTCTACCACTGCGTCCCTCGCGAGTGCGCGCGCAGGACTCGCAGCCTAGGGCCGTCCTCGAGCTGCTGCTGACTACCGCACGACCTCGTAGCTGACGTAGGCGAAGCCATCACCGACGGTCCTGGTGGCGAGCAGGCGCACGGACTTCTGGTCGCGGGTCTCGCCGAAGAGCCGTTCGCCCCCGCCGAGCACGACCGGAAAGACCATCAGCCGCAGCTCGTCGACCAGGTCGTGCTCCATCAGCGTGTGCACGAGCTGACGGCTGGCGTACACGACGATCTCCCCGTCCAGCTCCTGCTTCAGCTTCGCGACCTCGGCCACCACGTCCCCGGTCAGGACGGTCGCGTTCGTCCAACGGGGTTCCACGAGTGTGGAGGAGACGACGTACTTGGGCAGGCTGTTCAACCTGTCCGCCCACGGGCCACTCCGGTCCCGCCACCGCGTTGCGAAATACTCGTCGCTCCGCCGACCCATCAGCAGGGCTTCCGCGCCCAGCGCCTCGTCGAGCTCGACCTTGGCCCAGGCTTCGCGGTCCTCGTCGCCGATCTGGTTGAACCAGCCGCCGCGCCGGCAGCCGTCTTCGCCGGTCGGGTCCTCGACGACTCCGTCGAGCGAGACGTTCTGGCTCACGATGATCCTGCCCATGTCGTTCTCCTTCGTTGGTGGTGTCGGCTTGCGGTGATGTAGACACCAAAGAGTCGGAAAATGGGCGTACGCCGACCGACCAGTTCGGCCCCCGACCGGTGTCTACACGGGATCGATGCGTGAGAGGGACGAGGAGAGGTGACCGATTGTGGCGACGACGGATCTGATCACCAGGGCGCGCGCCGGGGAGGCCGGCGCCTTCCAGGAGCTGACCGAGCCGTACCGCCGAGAACTGCACGTGCATTGCTACCGGATGCTCGGATCCTTCCAGGATGCCGAGGATGCTCTCCAGGACACGCTGTTGGCTGCCTGGCGCGGCCTCGATGCGTTCGAGGGACGCGCCTCGGTCCGCACCTGGCTCTACAGGATCGCCACCAACCGATGCCTCAACGCGCGTCGCTCCGCGAGCCGACGCCAAGGCAAGGAGTGGGACGTGCCCAACGTGCTGCCGCCCGAGCCGACCCGCTTCGGCGAAGTCGTCTGGCTCGAGCCATTTCCGGACGAACTCCTGGGCAGCGGGCGCGACGTGCCTCTGGGCCCGGAAGCGCGGTATGAGCAGACCGAGTCGATCTCGCTCGCGTTCGTGACAGCCCTCCAGGTCCTGCCGCCCCGCCAGCTGGCCGTCCTCGTCCTGCGCGACGTGCTCGGCTATCGCGCGAAGGAGGTGGCCGAAATGCTCGACTCCAGCATCGAGTCGGTCAACGGCGCCCTCAAACGGGCGCGCGCCGGCCTCCAGCGCCTGAGATCGCCGGCCGGGGATCACGAGCCGCCTCCGGTCTCGGGCTCACCTGCCGAGGAAGCGATCGTGGCGGAGTTCGTCCGCGCGTACGAGGCCGCCGATCTCGATGCGGTGCTGGCCCTGCTGACCCACGATGTGTTCGTCTCGATGCCACCGATGCCGTTCGAGTACGAGGGCCGGGACGTCGTGGCCGGCTTCTGCGCGAGCATCTTCAGCGCCGGCCGGAGGTTCGACCTCGTGCCTACCCGAGCCAACGGTCAACCCGCGTTCGGCGCCTACCTGCGCGGTGTCGACGGGGTCCGTCACGGGACGGGCCTCATCGTGCTCACCCTCGCCGGCGACCAGGTGGCGGCCATGACCCGCTTCGACAAGAGCGTGCTGCCGTGGTTCGGACTGCCCCGATCGCTCCCGGGCCGTTAGACGACTCTCTGGAAGGAAGTACCTACGGTCGGTTGCCGCCCGCGCGGACAGCCGCATAGAAACACCCTCTGCGTGGTGGGGCTGGCGTTGGGAACGTCCTCCTGATGCGCTTGTCGGGCTTGGTGTCCCATCGCGAAAAGGAGGACGTTCCTGCAGGACGCTCAGGCTTTCATGAGTCGGGTCGGGGCGAGCCCTCCGTGGGCCGCCCCGTCCCGTTGTCGACAACACAGGCCGATCAAACGCTGCCCAGCACCAGCTCAGTTACCGCTATGCCGGCCAGCCGCCTCCCTGAGCCGCTCGCCTCGGGCGGTGGTCGCCTTCCGGGAGAGGAACCCGTTGGGCAGCGACAGCACGATGACCTTCTTCCACGCTGAGGCAACCTGCCGCGGGAGTGACCCGCTCGTGTACGTCAGTCCGTAGCGCTCGCAGATCTCCTGGATTCGAGGGGCGATCTCGCCGTACCGGTTGCTGGGCAGGTCTGGGAACAGGTGGTGCTCGATCTGGTGGCTGAGGTTGCCGGTCATCAGGTGCATCGTCTTGCTGCCGGAGATGTTGGCCGAGCCGATCATCTGCCGCAGGTACCAGTCGCCGCGGGTCTCGCCCTCGATCGACTCCTTGGCGAAGGTCTCGACGCCCGCAGGGAAGTGCCCGCACATGATCACCGAGTGGCTCCACAGGTTGCGCACCAGGTTCGCCGTGGCGTTCGCCGCGATGGTGTGGAAGAACGACGGCCCGGACAGCAGAGGGTGGACGAGGTAGTCCTTGCGCGCCTGGCGGCCGATCTTGCGCAGCACCTTCTTGGCGTCGCGCCGGAACGTCTGCTTGTCCTTCCCGCGCCCCTTGACGTAGGCACCCAGCTCCAGGTCGTAGGCGGCAATGCCGTACTCGAAGAGGCAAGCATTGACGAAGTTGTAGAAGGGCTGCCCCAGGAGCGCGGGGGTCCACTTCTGGTCCTCGTCGACGCGCATGATGCCGTAGCCCAGGTCGTTGTCGCGCCCCAGCACGTTGGTGTACGTGTGGTGCAGCTCGTTGTGGCTGTGCTTCCACATCTCCGCGGGCGAGGCGTGGTCCCATTCCCACGAGGTCGAGTGGATCTTCGGGTCGCGCATCCAGTCCCACTGGCCGTGCAGGACGTTGTGGCCGATCTCCATGTTCTCGAGGATCTTGGCGATCGAGAGACCGAAGGTGCCGGCCACCCAGGCGGGTGGGAACAGCGAGAACAGCAGGACGGCCCGGCTGCCCATCTCCAGTGAGCGCTGGGCCCGGATGACCTTGCGGATGTATGCCGCGTCGCCGGCTCCCCGGGAGGCGAGAACTTCCTGCCGGAGCGCGTCGAGCTCCCTCCCGAGCGCCTCGACATCCTCAGCCGTCAGGTGGGCGGTCGGGTCGGGCTTGCCCGACCGCTTGGGTACGTGGCGGCGCTCGGTGGTCGTGACGCTGAGCCGGCTGTTGACCCGCGGCCCGGCAGACGTGACAGATGCCGGGACTGGACCGGTCGGGGTGCCCGCGGCGGAGCCGTCGACGGTCAGGTCAAAGGTCTCGGCGGTTGCAGTCATGGGTTCTCCTCAGAGCTCGATCTCGCACGCGCCGGCCACGGCCGACACGCAGGTCTGGATGCGGACGCCGTCCCCGGGCGCAGCAGTGGTGAGGTCGCCGTTGCGCAGGTCGCGCACCGAGCCCTCGCGCAGCGGGACGACACAGCCGAAGCAGATGCCCATGCGGCACCCGGACGGCATGAGGACGCCGGCGCCCTCGCCGGCGTCGAGGATCGTGGTCGCGCCGTCGGCGTCCAGCGTCGTGCCGGATCCGGTGAAAGTGAGCTGGCCTCCCTCGCCCGGCGCGACGACCAGGGGCCGGAAGCGCTCGGTGTGGAGGCGCTCTGGCACGCCGGCCTCCGCCCAGTGGGCCTCGAGGTCGTCCAACAGGCCGGTCGGGCCGCAGGCCCAGGTCTCGCGCTCGCGCCAGTCGGGGCAGATGGCCGCCAGGTCTGCTGTGGTGACGATTCCGGCAGCGTCGGTGTGCCGCTCGATGAGGCGCAGGCTGCCCTGGCCGTCGAGGCGGCGCAGTTCGTCGGCGAAGATCACGTCTGGCGCGGCAGGGGCGGAGTGGACTACCACCACGTCGTCCAGCTCGGCCAGGTGGCTGCGCAGCATGCCCATCACCGGCGTGATGCCGCTGCCCCCCGTGACGAACAAGGCCTTGAGCGGCGCGGCACGCGACAGGGTGAAGTCCCCGGTCGCCTGGTCGAGGTGCACCAGATCGCCGCGCTGCAGGCGTCGGACGACGTAGTTGCTCACCACGCCGTCGCCGATGGCCTTGACTGTGATCGCGATGAGGCCATCGGAAGCCCACGACGGCGACGTCAGCGAATAGGGCCGCCAGTGCCGGACCCCGTCGACCTCCACGCCGATCCGGATGTACTGGCCGGCGGTGTGGCCCCGCCACGCGCGGCCGGGACGGATCCGCACCGTCACGGCGTCCGCGGTCTCCGGCTCAATGTCGACCACCCGTCCTCGCAGGTCGGCCCCGCGGCGCAGCGGCGCCACCATGTCGAGGTATTCGGCCGGGATCACCGGCGTCGTGATCGCCGCCGCCGCCCGGGTCATGGCAGCCGCGATGGCGGAGCGGCGCGGTCGGCGATCGGTCGGTGCTGGTGCGCTGGGCTGCGGCCCCGTCGTGACGGGGGGTCGCGAAGGCGCTACAGCTGTCATGACTCCATCCTCGCTGCTCGAATCAGGTAAACTGCTACCCACTTGGCGTGATTCTTGCGCCTCTGATTGTTCGTAGAGGACAAATGACTGCTCCATCCGCCCGAGCACGTCCCACATCGCTCACCGAACCCGTGCTCTCTTTGAGCGCCGAGCGGGTCGCCCTGCTCAAGGAGCACATCCCGAACATCGCCGAGCTCGCTGTGCAGGCCATCGTCGAGGAGGTCCCCAGCTACGCCGGGGCGTTCAGGGGTCGCATGGCCGAGAGCATCGTCGCGGCCGTGCAGATCGCGCTGCGGAGTTTCCTCAACCTGGCCGCGCGATCGCACGACCCCAGCGCACCGCTCGGGCCGGCACTGGAGGCGTCGTACGACCTCGGGCGCGGCGAAGCCCGGTCCGGCCGCTCGATGGACGCCCTCCTGTCTGCCTACCGGGTCGGCGCGCGCGTGTCGTGGCGGGAGCTCTCGGCGGTCGGAGTCGCCGCCGGCCTCGAGGCGCCGGTCATCGCCCAGTTCGCCGAGCTGGTGTTCGCCTACATCGACGAACTGTCTGCGGCGAGCGTCGCGGGACATGCCGACCAGCTGGCGACCGCAGGCCGCCTGCAGGAGCGGGAGCTCGAGCGCCTGGCCCTGGCCCTGCTGCATGGCGAGGCCGAGGCCGACCTGCAGCGGCGCACGGAGCGGGCCGGTTGGACGCCGCCGGTCACGCTCACCGCGGTGTTGCTCCGGGATGCCCAGGCACACGGCGCGCGGGCCATGCTCGACCCGCGCACCCTCGTCGCCGGTGACGAGCTGCCCGGCGTGGCACCGAGCGACGACGTTGTTGCGCTGCTGGTGCCCGACACCGGTGGTGGCGCTCGTCCGGCGCTCGTCCGGCTTCTTGACGGCCGCGACGCGGTTGTCGGCCCGGCTCGTCCGTGGGCCCACGTGGCCGGCTCGTTCGCGCGGGCACTGCGCGCCCGCCACCTCGCCGGGACGACGGCACGGACCGACGATATGGCCCTGGAGGCCGGCGGGCGGGCCCTGGAGGCCGGCGGGCAGGCGGCATACGACACCGACGAGCATCTGGCCGAGCTCGTGCTCACCGCTGACCCCGAGGGCCTCGCTGACCTGCGCAAACGCGCGCTCGCGCCTCTCGACGACCTGCCCGCCGCCACGGCCGCGCGGCTGGCCGGCACCCTGCGGTCGTGGTTGCTGCACCATGGCCGCCGCGAGGCGATCGCCGCCGACCTGTTCGTGCACCCCCAGACGGTGCGCTACCGCATGGGCCAGCTGCGCGGGCTCTTCGGGCCAGCGCTCGAGGACCCCCGAGCCGTGCTCGAGCTGACGCTGGCCCTCGGGCCCGGCGTGCCGCCGGATGTGGGCCGAGACACCGACACTGCGGGGGCACAGCCCTAGGCTCGGCCTCACCAGAGGAGGTGGCAAGTCCGCGAGAGCGCACCGCCCGCGCCCCGTCGGATGGGAGCCCGCGAGCTGACCGCAGAGGTGGTCGACGCTGGCAGCTGGGTCGGCTGGGACGACCCGCCAGCGCAGCCCCGCCCCGGATGACGCCGCGTATTCCGCCGAACTGGCCGAAGCCACCAGGCGGTCCGGGGTCGACGAGGCCACCATCACCGGCGAGGGCCGGATCGGCGGCCGGAGGGTGGCCGTGATCATGGGCGAGTTCCGGTTCCTTGCCGGCTCGATCGGGGCGGTCTCGGCCGAGCGGATCGTGCGCGCTTTCGAGCGGGCTCGACGGGAGCGGCTGCCGGTGTTCGCGGCTCCGTCCTCGGGGGGCACGCGCATGCAGGAGGGCACGCCGGCGTTCGTCGCCATGGTTAAGATCAGCGCCGCGTGTGCGGCCTTCCGCGCCGACGGACTCCCCTACCTTGTGTACCTCAGGCACCCGACGACCGGCGGCGTGTTCGCGTCGTGGGGGTCGCTGGGGCACGTGACCGTCGCGGAGCCCGGGGCCATGATCGGGTTCCTGGGCGCGAGGGTCTACGAACGCCTCTACCGTGGTTGTCGCCGCTTCCGCCGGAGGGAGCGTCGGCCATCCTCTACCGCGACACCTCTCACGCATCCGAGCTCGCCACGGCCCAGCGCGTGCGCTCGGTCGACATGCTGGCCGACGGCATCGTCGACCGCGTGGTGCCCGAGCACCCCGACGCCGCGGAGGAGCCCGAGGCGTTCTGCCGTCGGATGTCACAGGCGATCCAGCACGAGCTCGCCGCGCTGGCCGGCCTGGACCCGGCCGAGCGACTGCAGGCCCGGCTGAATCGCTACCGCGCCCTCGGAAGGCCCTAGCACCGGCCGCCACGCACGTGTCCCGACGGTTTCGGCGGCGGTGGACTTCGGTGGTCAGGCCGCGGCTTGACCACTGACCAGGACGGCGGCCTCGCGCACCTGGGCGCGAGCCCGCTCCCGGAGCTCCGCCACCCGATCGGTCGCCAGGTTCGGCCGGAACTCCACGGACACGATGTCCTCCAGACCGGCCCAGCGCAGCCAGCCCTCGAAGTAGGGCTGCTGGAAGTCGGTGCCGAACGACGCGGGGCGCCCCAAGCCGTAGACAGCGCTGGTGTAGATCACGACAGCCCTTTTGCCCTGGAGCAGCCCGGAGTACCCGTCGACCGGGTCGAAGCCGAACACCATTCCCGGCTGGCTGACCACATCGATGAACTGCTTGAGGATGTAGGGCACACCGTGGTTCCACATCGGCACGGAGAACAGGTACGTGTCCGCGGCATCGAAGCGCTCGAACGCCGCGCGGGTGGCCGCCCAGGCCTCACCCTGTGCGCCGGCAGGTGTCTCGCCGGCGAAGACCGCCATCTTCGCGCCCGCCGCGTCGGGGCCGAACCCCGGCAGCGTGCCGTCCCAGAGGTCCCAGGTCTCGACGCGCAGGTCCGGCCTCAGCCCAACAAGCTGGTCGACGAATTCCCGTGCCAGCGTGAGCGATTCGCTCTGGGCTCCGCGCGGGGAGGCAGACAGGTGCAGCAGACGGTTCATGGCAGTTCCTTCTCGATTTTATGTGCGTGCGCACCTAACTATATAGGTGCGCGCGCACGCAAACAAGGCCACTATGCTTGCCACCATGCCTGCCACATCGCGTCGACGCCTGGCGGGCGACGCGTGGGGCGCGCTCCTGCAGACCCACGCCGCGCTCGTGCCCCAGCTCGATCGCGCAGTGCGGGAAGACAGCGGTCTGCCGCTCGCGTGGTACGACGTCCTGCTCGAGCTCGCCGCCGCCGACGACGGTCGCCTGCGCATGTCCGACCTCGCCCATCGGGTTGTCCTCAGCCGAACGCGGATCAGCCGCGTTGTCGACGAGCTCACCGTGGCGGGTCTCGTTGCCCGCGAGCAGAACCCTGCCGACGGCAGGTCCGCCTTCGCGGTCCTCACGCCGCAGGGACGCGCGCGGTTCGAACAGGCCGCGCCCGGTTACCTCGACCAGATCGAGCGCCGCTTCGCCGCCGGGCTGACCGACGACGAGCTGAGGACCATCGCCCGTGCCCTGCGCCGCACCACCACCCACGACGTCGACACGGGGCCACCGGGCTGATCGCGGGCCTCGACGGCCGCGCCATCCAAGCGCGGCCGGGCCGCACGGCATACATCTGCCAATGGCACCGACCGCATTGGGCAGGTGCTGCCAACGCCGCCGCGTGCCGCCCGAACCTAGGCTCGCCCGCACAGGTGCCGTGCGGGAGACGGGAGGCAGGCGTGCGGGTGCTCATCGCCCTGGGCGGTAACGCCATGACCGGCACGGACGGCTCTGCGACGCCCACGGCGCAACGGCACGCCATCGCCCTCGCCATGCAGCGGGTCGCCGACGTCGTCGCCGCCGGGCACGAGGTCGTGATCACCCACGGCAACGGGCCGCAGGTCGGCAACCTGCTGGTGAAGAACGAGCTCGCGGCGCAGGTGGTCCCACCGGTTCCGCTGGACTGGTGCGGCGCCCAGACCCAGGCGACGATCGGCTTCACCATCCTCGACACGCTCGAGCCTGCGCTGCGCGCCCGCGGCCTCGGCCAGCCGGTCGCCGCGCTGGTCACCCGCACGCTGGTCGATGCCGACGACCCGGGATTCCGGCGGCCCACCAAGCCGATCGGCCGGTTCCTGCCCCACGACCAGGCGGCGGCGCTGATCGAGCACGGGGAGACCTGGGAGGACCGCGGCGAGAAGGGCTGGAGGCGCGTCGTGGCCTCACCGGAGCCACTCGAGGTCCTCGAGACCCACACCCTGCTCACGCTGCTCGGCGCCGGTTACGTCGTGGTCGCGGCAGGAGGCGGCGGCATCCCCGTGGTCCGGACCTCCACAGGCGGGGTACACGGCGTCGAGGCGGTGATCGACAAGGACCTCACGGCGGCCGTGCTCGCGCGCGCGATCGATGCCGACGTGCTGGTCATCGCGACCGACGTGGATAACGCGGTCGTGGGCTACGGCTCAGACTCCGCTCGCCCGCTCACCCGCGTGACCCTCCAGGAACTCGAGGGGTATGCCGCCCACGGCGAGTTCGCGTCGGGATCGATGGGTCCCAAGGTGGAGGCCGCGCTTCGCTTCGTGCGCTCCGGTGGGCGCCGCAGCATCATCACCGCCCTCGACCGGATCGCCGACGCCGTGGACGGCTCGGTCGGCACGGTCGTCGAGGCCCAGCAAGCCGACCAGAAGGCCATGCCCGTGGCAGTCCCCGAGGAAGGTTGAGTCATGCCAGAGCCCATCGAGGTCCGCAAGGTCCCCCTCCACAGCGTGTCCGATGCAACGGAGCTCGCCACGCTCATCGACGACGGCGTGATGGAGGCCGGCCGAGTCGTGGCGATCATCGGCAAGACCGAGGGCAATGGCGGGGTCAACGACTACACGCGGATCATTGCCGACCGGGCCTTCCGCGAGGTGCTGGTCGCCAAGGGGGCACCGGCCGAGCAGGTGCGCCAGATCCCCATCGTGTGGTCCGGCGGCACGGACGGGGTGATCAGCCCGCACGCGACGATCTTCGCGACGCTGCCGGCCGAAAGGGCCGAGCTCTCCGATGACCCGCGGCTCACCGTCGGGTTCGCCATGAGCGAGCCGATCCTCCCGGAGGAGATCGGCTACGTCGGCATGATCGAGAAGGTCGCCGCGGGCGTGAAGACAGCCATGGAGCGGGCGGGGATCACCGACCCCGCCGACGTGCACTACGTGCAGACGAAGACGCCCCTGCTCACGATCCACACCATCCGCGATGCGAAGTCGCGCGGCATGACGGTGTGGACCGAGCACACCCACGAGTCGATGGACCTCTCCAACGGCACCACCGGCCTAGGCATCGCGCTGGCCCTCGGCGAGATCGAGATGCCGACGAACCAGGACGTGATGCACAACCGGTCGCTCTACTCCTCGGTCGCCTCATGCTCCTCGGGCGTGGAACTCGACCAGGCGCAGATCGTCGTGGTCGGCAACACGCGCGGCATCGGCGGCCGCTACCGGATCGGCCACTCGGTGATGAACGACGCGCTCGACCAGGACGGCATCTGGGCCGCGATCAAGGACGCCGGCCTCGACCTCCCCGAGCGCCCGCACTGGACCGACCTGCAGGGCCGGCTGGTGAACGTGTTTCTCAAGTGCGAGGTGAGCCAGGACGGCCAGGTGCATGGTCGGCGCAACGCGATGCTCGACGACTCCGACGTGCACTGGCACCGCCAGATCAAGTCCGCCGTCGGCGGCGTTACCGCGGCCGTGACCGGCGACCCCGCGGTGTTCGTGTCGGTCTCGGCGGCGCACCAGGGCCCCGACGGGGGCGGCCCGGTCGCGGCGATCGTCGACCTCGGCTCGGGCGAGCCCACCGGCTACCGCTGGACCCCCTGACCGAACTTCTGCTAGCACGAGTTAGGTGCATGCGGACAAGGTGCAACCTGTCCGGAAGCGCCCATCCCGTGCTAGCAAAGGTTAGCCGGACGGGCCTCGAGGGCGAATCCGCGCGGTTCGCCAACCCCGGACCGAGGCACCTCAGTGGGCGAAGTGGCGCGTCCCGGTGAAGTACATCGTGACCCCCGCGGCCTGCGCGGCGGCGATGACCTCCTCGTCACGTACCGAGCCGCCCGGCGCGACGACCGCGCGCACGCCGGCGTCGAGCAGCACCTGGAGCCCGTCGGCGAACGGGAAGAACGCGTCCGAGGCCGCCACCGCACCCCGGGCCCGCTCCTCGCCGGCCCGTGAGACCGCCAGGTGGCAGGAGTCGACCCGGTTGACCTGGCCCATGCCGATGCCCACCGACGCGCCTCCGCTCGCCAGCAGGATCGCGTTGGACTTCACCGCCCGGACCGCTCGCCAGGCGAACTGCAGGTCCCCAAGGGTCCCACCGTCAGCCGCCTCTCCGGCGACCAGGCGCCAGCGCGAGGGGTCGTCACCGCCGGCCTCGACGACGGCGTCGATCCGGTCAGGTGTCTGGACCAGCAGGCCACCGCTGATCGCACGCGTTTCGATCGGGTCGGCGAACCGCGCCAGCTCTGCGGGCAGCTTCAGCAGGCGCCGGTTCTTCTTCTCGCGGAGCACCTCCAGCGCCTCGGGCTCGAACTCCGGCGCCACGATGACCTCGCTGAACGTCTCGTTCGCCGCCAGCGCCATGGCCTTCGTCACCGGCACGTTGGTCGCGATGATGCCGCCGTACGCTGACACGGGGTCGCACGCTTGCGCCGCCGCGTAGGCCTCCTCGACACTCGCGCCGACGGCGATCCCACAGGGGTTGGCGTGCTTGATGATCGCGACCGTCGGCTGGTGGCCGTGGTCGTGGGCGGCCCGCACGGCGGCGTCGGTGTCGATGTAGTTGTTGTAGGACATCTCCTTGCCGTGCAGCTGCTCGGCGGAGGCGACCCCGGGCCGCCAGTGCCGGTACAGCGCGGCCTTCTGGTGCGGGTTCTCGCCGTAGCGCAGCGCAGCGGCCCGGTCGAACGTCGCCCCGGTCCAGGCCGGGAAACCGGTCCCGTCGGTCGTGTCCGCCAACACGGTGCCCATCCAGCTGGCGACCGCGTTGTCATAGGTCGCCGTGTGGGCGAAAGCCTCCGCGGCGAGCCGCTTGCGCTGCTCCAGCGTGAAGCCGCTGGCCCGGAGGGCCTCGATGACCTGCGGGTATGCCGCGGGGCTGGTGACGATGGCGACGCTGGCATGGTTCTTGGCCGAGGCCCGCACCATCGAGGGGCCGCCGATGTCGATCTGCTCGATGCACTCCTCGACCGACGCGCCGCTCATCACGGTCTGGCGGAACGGGTAGAGGTTGGAGACGACGAGGTCGAACGGCTCGACCTCCAGCTCCTCCAGCTGCTGCACGTGGTCGGGCTTCCGGGTGTCGGCGAGCAAGCCTGCGTGCACCCGCGGGTGCAGCGTCTTGACCCGGCCGTCGAGGGCCTCGGGGAAGCCGGTGAGGTCTTCCACCTTGATCACGGGGAGGCCCAGTCCCTCGATCAGGGCCGCCGAGCCGCCGGTCGACACGAGGGCCACGCCGGCCAGGTGCAGTGCCCGGGCCAGGTCAGCCAGCCCGGTCTTGTCGTAGACCGAGACGAGCGCCCGGCGGATCGGCCGTCGCCCCTCTTCAGCCACGGGGACAGCTGCGGTGTCGCTCACGGGATGGTGACCTTCCGGTTGGTGACGGTGAAGCCCTCGCGAGCCATCCGGCCCACGCAGTCGACGAGCATCGCGTGCTCGGCGGTCTTGATGCGCTCGTGCAGTGACTCGACGGTGTCGTCGTCACGTACCTCGACCGCCGTCTGGGCGATGATCGGCCCGGTGTCGACGCCGGCGTCGACCAGGTGGCACGTCGCACCGCTGACCTTCGCGCCGTGGGCGAGTGCGTCGCGAACGGCGTGGGCCCCCGGGAAGGACGGCAGGAGCGCAGGGTGGGTGTTGAGGAACCGCCCGCTGAAGGCCTCGATGAACGCCTCCCCCACGATCTTCATGAAGCCGGCGGAAACCACCATCCATGGCTCGTACCCGGCCACCTCAGCGGTGAGCACGGTGTCCCACTCCTCCCGGGACGGGTAGTCCTCGACCCGGCATACAAAGGTGGGTATGCCGGCCCGCTGCGCCCGTGCGATGCCCTCGATCCCGGGCCGGTCGGCTCCGACTGCGACGATGCGCACGCCATAGGCCGGGTCGGAGGCTGCGTCGATGAGGGCCTGAAGGTTGGTGCCCGACCCGGAGACCAGGACGACGACATCGCGCGGCTGGCCGGCGGGGGACGCGCTCGTCACGTGGAGGAACGATATCGGACCGCCGAGGTCTGCCCGGCGGTGGTGCAGGAGTCAGCGGCGGACCCGCCAGGCGTCCCAGAGGAGGACAAACGAGGCACCGAGGGCGAACTCGCCCAGGAGGTACAGCCCCATGAGATGGGCGGGCGCTCCAAGGTTGGCCAGACGGCTCATGCCGAGCGCGCCGCCTCCCAGGGCATCGAGGCCGGACAGCCCCAGGGCTGCGAGGGTCACGGCGCCAGCGGACACGGCGGCCTTGGAGCGCAGCCTCGACAGGCGAGCGACGCGGCGACGGGCCCGCCATCCGATCCAGACCCCTACTCCGACGGGCACGGCCGCCCCGGCGGCGACCCAGCCCGGGAAGGCGCCCGGCGGCGGCAGGGCACCGAGCACCGGGACGAGCGGCATCAGACCCGACTCAGCGCCCGACCAGGTGATCTGGGCCCCCTCGACGACCGAGAAGCCGGCGCCCGACATGAATGACACGGCCCAGAGGCCGAGATTGGGTAGAGCGGCTGCCTGTCCGGCCACCAAGACGAGGCCGCCGACGACGTCGGGGCGAAGCTCCTCCTGCAAGTGGCTCACCCGGTCGATGTGCAGGAAGACCAGACCCACGACCACGACGAGGCCCAGGCCCAGCATGGCCCCAACACCCTCCAGGGCCGGCCGCACGGCGCGGGCAAGCCACCGTGGAAGACGCTTGGGCGACCACCCCTCCGGGTCGTCGACGTGGGCAGCGCGGCCGTCCCGCTCCAGCCATGCCGCGATGGCGCAGGCGGCCGCGGGCAGAGCGGCGACCGGGATCGCGATGGACGGCGCCGTCGGACGAAGCGGCGAGAACAGGGTCAGCAGCGCCCAGCCGGCCGCGCAGCCGGCATACCCCATGGTGAAGAGCCCCAGGCTGCGCAGCCGACCGCGGGGCACCAAGCCCAGCCAACGCCGACCCGCCGGCTCCATCTCGCGCAGCATGCGGCGCGCGGCGGCGGTCGCCGACCAGGCGAAGATCGCGGTCAGCGCCAGCGGGACCAGCGAGATCGTTGCGCCGTCGACACGCAGGTGGGCACCGCCCCCGAGGAGCCAGAGGGCGGAGCCGACCCCGAGGGCCTGTGGCCACGACACGGTGCTCGCGGGGTTGGCGACCCACACGACGAGCGCAGGCAGCACCACCACCAGGCCCGACAGGACGGCAGAGGCCGCCCCCGCAAGGACCGGTCGGGTCCAGGGCGCCGGTTCGCCCGCGGCGAACCGGGCACGGGAGCCCCCAGCGGACGCGGATCGCCGGCGCAGCAGTTCGGAGACAGTCATGGCTCGTCCATCGTCGCCGAACTGGAGCCGACTTCCGGCGAGCAACGCCGACGCCACCGCGAAAGGCCTGACGGGTCCAGGCGACGCCTCCGCGGTGACGGCTGGCGGCCGGGAGCTCGATCGTGCCCGTTTCCAGGTCGATGCGTCCGCAGCGAGGCGCCGGAAAGGACGTCCCGAGAGCGTCGGCGATGAGTTTTGGATTTCCGGTACGACGGCTCTATCTTCGGCCTCGCCCCGGTGGTGCCATGGAAGTGCCACGACGCTCGTGGGAGCGTCGGCGAGGAGAAGGAGGCGAGCCATGAGCGGGATGCTTGCCGGGAAGGTGGTCCTGGTCACCGGTGGTGGATCCGGGATCGGCCGCGCCAGTGCTCTGGCGCTTGCGCGGGAAGGCGCGGAGGTCGTCGTGACCGACGTGGTCGAGGAGGGCGGAAACGAAACGCTGCGACTGATCGAGGAGGCCGGCGGGAAAGGCCTGTTCATCCGGGGCGACGTTGCCGACGCGACGGATGTGGAGCGGCTCATTGGAGAGGTCGAGGCGCACTACGGTCGGCTCGACTGTGCCCACAACAACGCCGGCATCGAGGGTATTCAGGCGCCGACGGCCGAGTGCACCGAGGAGAACTGGGATCGGGTCCTGAGAGTCAACCTCAAGGGCACTTGGCTGTGCATGAAGTATGAGATCCCCCTCATGCTGAAACAGCACCGGGGATCCATCGTCAACACCGCCTCGGTGGCGGGTCTGGTGGGTTTCCCGAACATCGTCGCCTACAACGCGTCCAAGGGCGGTGTGATCCAGCTGACGAAGACGGCAGCGCTCGAGTACGCCATGGAGGGCATCCGAGTGAATGCGGTGTGCCCTGGAGTCATCCGGACCCCGATGGTCGAGCGGTTCCTCGGCGGATCCGCCGAGGCCGAAAAGGCGTTCGTGGCGATGGAGCCGGTGGGCCGGATGGGCACGCCGGAAGAGATCGCCGAGGCGGTGGTCTGGCTCTGCTCCGACGCGTCGTCCTTCGTGACCGGCGACGCCTTGCCGGTCGACGGCGGTCTCGTGGCGCAGTAACCACCGACGCTTCCGGGCGTTCCCCAAACCCCAGGTCAGCTAGGCGCCTGACCTGGGGTTTCTCCGTCGCAGCGCTGAAGCTGCAGCATCTAACGGCACACCGCTGTCGAATCACGGCCTAGCCGAGGCCCTCCCGGTGCAGCGTGGCCAGCGCGCTGAGGTCGGCGGAGCCCAGCCCAGCCTCCACGGCCTTCCGCACCACCTCGCGGTTGGCCGCCAGTTGCGGCATGGGGGCGCCGAGCCGCCGGGCGAGGGCATCGGCCAGAGCGAGGTCTTTGGCCACCAGGTCGAGGGCGAAGGCGACCGGGGCCTGGTCGGGATGCAGGAAGGACTCGCGCTTGTAGGCGACGAACGGCGCCGCCACCGCGCTCGAGGCGATCACGTCGTAGGCCGCATCCCGGTCGATGCCCGCGCGCTCCGCGAGCACCAGCGCCTCGGACAGCGCCGCGTTGAGGGCATGCACCATCGCGTTGACGACCAGTTTCATCGTCGACCCGGCGCCGAGCGCGCCCAGGTGGACGACGCGGCTCGCGAAGGCCTCGAGCACCGGACGGGCTCGGTCGAGTGCCTCCGGGTCACCGCCCGCCATCACTAGGAGGCTCCCGGCCTCGACCGACGACACGCTGCCAGAGACCGGAGTGTCGATCAGGTGCGCGCCCCTCGCGGACACCGCCCCGGCCAGCTCGCGCACCGTTTCGGGGTCGACAGTGCTGGTGTCCGCCACGACCTGCCCGCTCTCGAGGCCGGCGACCAGGCCGTCGGGTCCGAGGTAGGCAGCGCGCACAGCCGCGTCGTCGGCGAGGGAGACGACCACCACCTCGACGTCCCGGACCACCTCGCGGGCCGTCGGCGCCACCGCTGCGTGGTGGCGCGCCGCGACGGCTTCAGCCCTGTCCCTGGTCCGGTTGTACACGCTCACCCGATGGCCCGCGGCGGCCAGCCGCCCGACCATGGCCGACCCCATCCGCCCCGTTCCGACGACGGCCACCCGCAGCGGCCGCGTCACGTCACCAGCCACCCACCGTCGACGTACAACTGGTGGGCGTTGACCGACGAGTTCTCCAGCAGGAAGTCCACCGCTGAGACGATGTCGGCCATCGTGGCGAGGTGCCCCGTCGGCGTCTGGGACCGGTAGCCCTCCAGCACCGCCTCCGGCTTCTGGGCCCAGAACGGGCTGTCGCCCACGATGCCGGGGTGGATCGCGTTGACCCGGATCGGGGCCAGCTCGCGCGCGAACGCATTGACCATGCCGATGACCCCGCCGTTCACCGTCGAGACGGTGGTCGAGCCAGGGTAGGGCTTGTCCTTGGCACGGCCTCCGAAGACCACGATCGACGAGCCCGGGCCCATCCGCGGTCGCAGCACGTGGACCACCTCGGTGTAGCCCACGAGCTTGATCGTCGCGAGCCGCACTGCGCCGTCGATGTCGTAGTCGGCGACCGAGTTCTCGTCGCGCTCGATCGCTGCCAGGACCAGCCGGTCCACTTCGCCGACGTCCGCGAGCGCCGCGCCGATCGTGTGTGGCTCGCTCAGGTCAAGGGGTATGCCGCGTGCTGCAGTCCCGATGGAGGCCGCGGCATCGCGGGCCCGGGCTGCCTCGCGCCCGGTGAGGACGACCTCGTCGCCCCGCCCGGCCCGGGCGCGGGCCACTTCCAGCCCGAGTCCCACAGTGCCGCCGACAACCAGCGTCCTCATAGCTGACCTCCCGAGTCCAGCCGCTGACCGAGGTAGTCCCAGTCCCTGGCGAAGCGGTACGAATGGCGCCCCGGCGGCTGCGGCGCCTGGGTCTCCAGCCAGCGCACCGGCCCGTCGCCGACGTTGCGGAACCCGTGGACGCAGCCGACCCCCGCCCAGGCGACATCGCCGACCTCGAGCCGGTAGGACTTGCCGTCGAAGGTGGCCTCGACCGCGCCCTCAACGATGAGGTAGGTCTCCTCGAACGGGTGGTCGTGCGGGCCCGCGAGGCCGTCCGGCTCGTACTGCACCATGAACATGGTCGACAGCGTCGCGCCGAGGTCGGAGTCGACCATCATCTTGACGCTGATGCCGCTGTAGACCAGCAGCGCCGTGCGCATGCTCGCCGAGACCGCCAGCCGGTCCTGGGTCTGCAGCGCGGGATCCATGTTCTCCGGGTCGATGTGGCCGAAGCGCCGCACTCGCGGGTCTCGGACGTCGGGAGCGACTGGCTCGGTCTCCGCCAGCCCGGGCAGCAGGAACGTGTCGAAGTCGTGCTCGGGCCTGGGCGCAGGCGCGGACATGCGGGCGATGACCGCGTCCACGCCTGCGTCGTTGCGCAGCGAGTGGGGCACCCCTACCGGCACCAGCCCGTAGTCTCCGGGCCCCAGGCGCGCCGCCTCGCCCGGGGTCTGTACCACCAGCTGGCCCTCGAGGACGTAAAGGCTCTCTTCGTAGGAGTGCAGGTGTGGCGGCAGGGAGCCACCCGGCGTGAACCGCACCAGACCGAACCCGGTGTGGACGGCTGGCGCCCGGGCGTCGACCACCGACCATCCGGCATACCCCTGGGCTCCTGCCAGCGGCCCCGGCGCCCCCGCCCACTCAGCGGAGTCTGCGCGCCGCACCAGGTGGTGGGTCGTCATACAGCGGGCTCCTTGGCCTTGGCGGCAGCGGCCACGAGGTGGTCCCGCGAGTCCTGCACGCGGGAGACGGCTGCGTCGAGGTCGGCCAGGAGCCGGAAGTCGCGCTTGCGGAAGGTGCCGCCCACGATGACGTGCTCGATGTTGGACACGTCGGCAGACAGAGTCACGGCGGCCACGGGGTCGTGGACCGGGGCGATGCCGATGGCACGGGAATCGATGACCACCACATCGGCCTGCTTGCCGGGCGTCAGCGATCCGGTACGGTCCTCGACGCCCGCGACGAAGGCGCCGTCGAGCGTGGCCATGGTCAGCATGTCCCGTGCTGTGAGCATGGTCGAGGGCGTCGGCTCCCCGGACTCCCACGTCAGCGCGTTGACCCGGGCACGCTCGGCGCCGAACGCGGCTCGGATCTGCGTGAACATGTCGCCCGGCACGGTGGTGACCACGTCGATCGACAGGCTGGGCCGCAGCCCGAACTGCCGGGCCTTGTTGACCGGCGGCCAGCCGTGGCCCATCTGCAGTTCCACCTGCGGGGCCACCGAGATCATCCCTCCGGTGTCCTTCACCCGCTGCCACTCGTGGTCGCTGAAGTAGCAGCAGTGGATGAAGGTGGTGTCCGGACCGAGCAGGCCGAGCCGGTCGAGCTGCTCGACCATGGCGTACCGGCCGGCCAGCCGGCCCATGCCGACATGCACGGTGATAGGGATGCCGAGCTCGCGGGCCAGGCCCCACTCGGCCTGTACCACCTGGTCCTGGGTGAATCCCGGCCCCCGGGTGGCCAGCCCCATGGTCAGCAGTCCGCTGTCAGAGGAGAAGTAGGTCTCGCGCACCCGCCGCACGTCGTCGCCGGGGATCGCCTCGGCGCTGAAGAACCAGTACTTCTCCAGCGAGGTGTTCGCGCTGCCGTAGGCGTACTGAGCGCGGATGCCGGTCTCCCTCAGCCCCTGGATCGCCGCGTCCGGGTGTTCCGGCGTGTTGTTGATGTGCGACCAGTCGACCACCGTTGTGATGCCGGCGTTGAGGCATTCCAGCGAGCCGGCGACGTTGCTCGCGTACACGTCCTCGGCCCGGTAGAGGGGCGCGAAGGTGTCGAGGATGTCGACGAAGTAGTCGTCGAGGGTGGCGTTGGGTGCGCAGTTGCGGATCGCCGCCTCCCAGGTGTGCCGGTGGCTGTCCACGAAGCCCGGGATCACGATTCGGCCGGTGCAGTCCACGACCTCCGCGTCCGCGTCGATGCTCGCCTCGACGCCCGCGATCGTGTCTCCGTCGATGAGGACGTCGCCGGTTGCCAGGTCGCCGAGCGAAGGGTCGACCGAGAGCACCGTTCCGCCCTTGAGGAGGATCTTGGCCATTGCTGCTCCTTTTCTGTTGGCCGGTCGCGCCGGCCGCGCCAGCTAGTACGAGACGAGTCGCCGGACGGCGGCGACGACCTTGTCGACGGTGGGGATCACCTGCTGCTCGAGGGAGTCGGCGAACGGCAGGGGCACGTTGTCGCCGGCCAGCCGACGGATGGGTGCGTCGAGGAGCTCGAATCCCTCGTCCGCGACAAGGGAGGCGATGGTGGCTCCCCAACCGCCCTGGTAGGGGTTCTCCTCCACCACGAGCAGCCGTGACGTGCGCGCGAGGGACGCCAGCAGCGTGGTGACGTCGAGCGGGATGAGGCAGCGCAGGTCGACGACCTCCACGTCGACGCCGTCGGCGGACAGGTTCTCGGCGGCCGCCAGGGTCATCGGCACGGTGGCCGCGAGCGCGACGACCGTGATGTCCGTGCCGGGCCGCACGACCCTGGCCTTGCCGAGCGGCACCACGTGCTCGGGCGGCGCGGGGGCGCCCTTGCTTGCGAAGAGGCCCTTGTGCTCGAAGAAGACGACGGGGTCGTCGCTGCGGATCGCGGAAGCCATGAGGCCGACGACATCCGCGGGTGTCGATGGAGCGACGATCTTCAGGCCGGGGACGGCCAGCGCCCAGTTCTCCACCGACTGGGAGTGCTGTGCGCCGAAGCCCAGCCCACCGCCGTTGGCCGTGCGGATGACCAGGGGCACGGTCACCTGGCCGCCGGTCATGTAGCGGGCCTTGGGGATCTCGTTGGCCAGGTAGTCCCAGCAGCAGGCGAGGAAGTCGCTGAACATGATCTCGGCGACCGGCCGGATCCCGGTCATGGCGGCACCCATCGCGGCGCCGACGATCGCCTGCTCGGAGATCGGCGTGTCCCACACCCGCTGCGGCCCGAACTCCTCGAACAGCCCGACGGTCGTCTTGAACACGCCGCCGGCGGCGCCGATGTCCTCGCCGAGACAGACCACACTGGGGTCGCGGCGCATCTCGCGCGCGATCCCCTCGGCGACGGCGTCGCGATAGGTCAGCTCACCGGAGCCGCTCACGTCCGCCACGTCGACCCCCCGTCCGCCCACAGGTCGGTGAAGGCCTCGGCCGGATCGGCTGGTGGTGCCGCCCGGGCCGCCTCGACCGCCTGGGCCACCACAGCAGCCGCCCGGGCCTCCGCCTGGTCGATTTCGGCCTGGGTCGCCCCCTCCGCGCGCAGCCGGTTCTGCGATACCAGGAGCGGGTCTCGGGCCAGCCACTCCTCGACCTCCTCGGCCGGCCGGTAGGTGGCCGGGTCGGTGCGGCTGTGACCGAAGTGCCGGTACGTCAGCGCCTCGAGGACCGTCGGGCCGTCGCCGCTGCGCGCCCGGGCAACGGCCTGGGCCATGGCGTCGTGCACCACCACCACGTCGTTGCCGTCGATCACGACCCCGGGCATCCCATTCGCTGCGGCCCGGTCCGCCGCGGGGTTGGGCACCGCGGTCACGGACGCGATGGGCGTGTACTCCATGTAGCGGTTGTTCTCGCACACGAACACGACCGGCAGGTGCCAGACGGCGGCGAGGTTGAGGGCTTCGTGGAAGGCGCCGATGTTCGTGGCCCCGTCGCCGAAGTACGCCACGGCTACCTGGCCGCTGCCCCGCAGGAGAGCCGACCATGCGGCTCCGTTCGCCATGGGAAGGTGCGCGCCGACGATGGCGTAGGACCCGAGCATCCCGTGGTCCGCCTGGGTGAGGTGCATCGAGCCGCCCTTGGCACGGCATACCCCTGTCCGTCTCTGCATCAGCTCGGCGAGGCACGCCTCGGGGCTGGCGCCGCGGGCGATGGCGTGGTGGTGTCCACGGTACGTGGCGAAGACGTAGTCGTCGTCGCGCAGGGCCGCGCTCGCGCCGACGGCAACGCCCTCGTGGCCCGCGGCAAGGTGGGTCGTGCCCTTGACCAGGCCGCGCAGGAACAGGTCGTGGGCCGCCTTCTCCGTGCCGCGGATGACGGCCATCTGCTCGTGCCAGGCCAGCAGGGTCGCGACCTCCACCGCAGGGGCAGCCGTGCCGGGGTTCACGCCTCACCACGTCCCTGGGCTGTGTTGAGGTGGGACTGCGACTCCCGGACCGGCGGCAGGCCACCGCCGACAGTCCAGTAGCGCTGGCCGGCGATCAGCAGCTCCTCCGCCGGGAACTTCGTGATGACCTCGCAGCCGTCGGCCGTGACCACGACCTCCTCTTCGATGCGGGCCGCGGACCAGCCGTCGGCCGCGGGCCAGTACGTCTCGAGCGCGAACACCATCCCCTGCTCGAGGGTCTCGGGGTGTTCGAGGGAGACCAGGCGGCTGAAGATCGGCTTCTCCCAGATGCTCAGCCCGACTCCGTGGCCGTACTGCAGCGCGAAGGCCGCCTCCTCGTCGCGGAAACCGAACTCCTCGGCGGTCGGCCAGAGCTCGACGATGTCGGCGGTGGTGGCGCCGGGTCGGACCTGCGCGATGGCCAGGTCCATGTACTCGCGGCACCGGGTGTAGGCGTCGCGCATGGCGGGGGAGGCACTGCCCACTGCGAAGCAGCGGTAGTAGCAGGTGCGGTAGCCGACGTGGCTGTGGAGGATGTCGAAGAACGCGGGGTCGCCGGGCCGGACGATCCGGTCGCTGTAGACGTGCGGGTGCGGCGAGCACCGCTCCCCCGAGATCGCGTTGACGCCCTCGACGTACTCGCTCCCGAGGTCGTAGAGCACCTTGCTGACCAGGCCGACGCACTCGTTCTCGCGCACGCCGGGCCGAAGGAATCCGTAGAGCTCCTCGTAGGCCGCATCGACCATCGAGCAGGCCTGGGTGAGCAGCGCGATCTCGTCCTGGGTCTTGATCCGCCGGGCCTCGAGGAAGACCTGCTGGCCGTCGACCACGTCGATGCCCTCGGCCCGAAGGGCCTCGAGGATGGGCATCTCGACCAGGTCGACGCCGAGCGGCTCACCGGCTAGGTCGTGCTCGCGCAGGACGGTGGCGACCTTGCGGGCCACTTCCTGGGCGACTCCGGCCCCGGGGTGGAAGGCGCCGCGCAGCGTGGAGATGCCCGCGCGGGCGCGCTTGTCGCCGTCGAGCCAGGGGTTGAACAGCTGGTGGTGCCGGGCAGCCGACCCGAAGTCCCACAGCACCGGCTCCCCGCCGCGCGGCAGTACCGCGAAGCGGATCAGCTTGTCGACTGCCCACGTGCCGATATGAGTCGCCGTGAGGTAGCGGATGTTGGAGAAGTCGAAGCACAGCAGGCCGCCGAGGGAGGAGGCCTCGAGCTGCGCCGTGATGCGGGCGAGCCGCTCTCGACGGAGGCGGTCGAGATCGATGCGCTGTTCCCAGTCGACCGCGTTGGGGCCGAAAGTGCGGATTGCCATGGGTCACCGACCTGTGCGTTCTCGGGTATCTGCGAGTAAGCCACCGTGCGACCAACGTGTCAAGTGCTACTTCACGAACGGGAAGGAGCACTGGTGAATATGGGCGTATGCCGCGTGACTCGCCATCGCCGCGATGTACAGTCGCACTGCACAGGAGGCACGGGCATGACCTCCGCGAAGCCGACGAAGGGACCCGATGGCCGACTCCAGCCCGATCCCGTCCGAGCCGAGCGCCGAGAACCTCGGCGCGGCGATTCGGGCCGCCCGTGAGGCGCGGGGGCTGTCGCTGCGGGAGCTCGCCCGGCGCATCGAGGTCTCCCCCTCGTTCGTGTCGCAGGTCGAGCGGGGCAAGGCCAACCCCTCGGTGGGCACCCTCTACGCACTGGTGTCCGTGCTCGGGATGTCCCTGAACGAGCTGCTCGGCGGACCGGCGGAGCCCAGCTGGCCCGGCGGCCCGACCGCATGGCCGCGCATCGTCGCGCCTGTCGTGCGCGCCCGCGAGCGCCGGCGGGTGCAGATGTCGGGGGTGGTCTGGGAGCGGCTGACCGCTGACGACCCGCTCGTGGACTTCCTCCATGTCGAGTATGGGCCGGGCAGCGCGTCCTGCCCCCTGGACGACATGGTCCGGCACGGCGGCCGGGAGTACGGCGTGATCGTGACCGGTCGGCTGGAGGTCCAGGTGGGCTTCGAGACGTACTCGCTCGAGCCGGGTGACTCCATCCACTTCGACTCCTCCACACCGCACCGGCTGAGCAACCCTCACGACGAGCCCTGCACCGCGGTGTGGTTCGTGCTCGCGCGCCGCGACGACTCCCGGGTCGCTCCCACGGCGACGCCGTCGGCGTGGGCGCACCTGCCCGGCCTCCTCTAGACCCACCCGACTTTGTATGCCGGCGGCGCGGCTGGGAGGTGCCATGGGCCCCTCAGCCGCTCGCGCGGCATACAAGGTCGGCAAACAGAGGCAGGCGGCGTTTCAGCGCCGAGCGTCGGGATGGCGAGTGCGCCGGCGGCGTACGCGAGCGTGTGAGAGGCGCAACGTCACCGCGACGGGCACGGCCGACCTGATCCCGCCGCTGATCAGTCCGGTCAGGCTGGCACCGCGTGCGCCCAGGGGGTCGAGGCCGACCCGCCCCGCGGGTCCAGCGTGGGAAGCGACGGCCCGCGAGACAATGAGGGTGCCGAAGGTGTAGTCCCGGCAGCGCAACCTCAGGGCGGCGTGCAGCGTCTGGGGGCATGACGGGACGGCGGACACCAGGGAGGCGTGCGTGGGGCGGCGCATCACGGGAAGCGGTGACGCGGACGAGCTGGAGCGGGAGTTCGACGCGTTCTACCGCGGCACCGCCCACCGGGTCGTCCACCTCGTCTACGCGAGCACGGGAGACCTCACCCTGGCGCAGGACTGCACGCAGGAGGCCTACAGCCGGGCGTGGCAGAAGTGGTCGACCGTCCGTACCCACGACGAGCCCCTCTCATGGGTGCGCACGGTGGCCCGGCGCCTGGCGATCTCCGCCTGGCGCAGGAAAGGGGCGCAAGAACGGGCCTACCGGAGGGTGGGCGTCCACGACACCGTCGGGCCGCCCACGGAGGACCGCGCGCTGGTCATCGCGGCCCTGAGGACCCTGTCCGATCCGGTCCGGGAGACCGTCACCCTCCATTACATCGGTGACCTGTCGATCGAGCAGATCGCCCGGGAGACCAACACGCCCGTCGGCACCATCAAGGCCCGGCTCCATCGCGGCCGAGCCCAGCTTGCCGAGGCGCTGCGCCACGAGGAGTCCCACCATGCCTGAGACCGACACCTGGACTGCGGCCGACGACGAATACGTCCGGCAGGCCCTGAGCTCGCTGCGGACCGACGTGGAGGCCCTGCCGCTGGCCGACGTGCGGTTCGTCAAGGCCCGCGGCACCGCCCGACGCCGGCGGACCATGCTCGGCTGGACCGCGGGCGCCGCGGCGGTGTTGGTCGCCGCCGTCGTCGGGTTCTCGGCGCTCGGCGGCGACAACGCCGGCCAGCCCGTGCCGCCCGCGACCAAGACCACCACCCCGGTGGACCGGCAGGCCGTGTCGCCGTACCTGGCCGAGCCCGGCGCCCTGCCGCTGGGCAAGGAGTGGAAGCTGGCGCTCGGCTGGTCGAGCGACTTCGACGTGCAGGCGACGAAGAACGCCGAGGCAGACCTGTGCTGGGCGAACATGTCGGCGAGACTCAACATCACGGACATCGGCGACCAGCAGGAGGACCAGAACGTCCTCTCGCGCAACGGGAACATCGAGGGACGTCAGACCCGCTGGAACGTCACTCGCAACTCTGCCGAGAGAGTGGCCACGTGGCAGGCCGACTCGATCGCCGGCTGCAAGCCGGGTGTTGGCGACTTCGCCATGAAGGGCGTGCAGACCACCGGCTGGCCGCGGCTCTACTCCTACACCGCCGGCAACGCCGGCTCCGGTTGGTATGCCGTGGCGCTGGCCGCCAACCACGTGACCGTCCTGAACGTCGTGGAGCCCGACCACCCCAAGACCGAGTTCACCCGCGCCGAAGTCGAGCGTCTCGCGGCCATCGCCACCGAGCGGCTCGAGCAGTACGGCGGCGGCACCGCGACCCCGTCGGCCTCCACCCCGTCGGCGACTGCGCCATCCAGTGGCGCGGACATGCCGGTGGTCGGCTCCGAGCCGGCGCTGCCCTCCAGCCTGTTCGTGCCGGCCTCGAAGTGGTCATCGCCGGAGCTCACGAAGGGTGTCCGCACGTCCGCCGGCCCGGGGTCCCAGGAGGGCTCGGCGTCGATCGCCTCGTGCGAGACCGACCAGTTCCAGGCCGGGGTCGGCGGTCGCTACGGCATCGTCTCCGTGCGCGCCGGCAGCGCTCAGGCGAACTACATCGGCAAGCAGCGGGTGCGGCTGGACGACTCCGCGAGCAGCGCCCAGCAGCAGGCCTTCGTGCAGACCCGGCTGGGCGAGGCGAAGGCCCTCTACGGCAAAGGCTGCACGTTCGGCAACGGCACCGTCAACGCGACCCCGGGGCCGACGGACGGCACCTGGCGCCTCGACACGGTCTTCAAGGACGGCACGCCCACCTTCACCGAGTGGGTAGGAGTGACGGCCCAGCAGACGCCCGGCGCCATGACGACCATCGTGCTGACGAAGGTGCCCGACCCCAAGATGGGCTTCCGCGAGCTCGACCGGCTGCTCAGCCTCGCCCGGCAGCGGTAGGCGCGCACGCGGCATACACGACAGCACACGGCATACACGGCAACAGAGAGCGGCCGGTCACCTCGCTGACGTGACCGGCCGCTCTCGAGGTGCGCGAAGCCCGCGAGGGACTACCTCTGCAGGCCCTGCATGATCTCGCGCATGAGCGAGGCGGTCCCGGACGGCGTCTTGCCGACCCTCACGCCGGCCGCCTCGAGAGCCTCCTTCTTGGCCGCGGCCGTGCCCGACGAGCCTGACACGATGGCGCCGGCGTGGCCCATCGTCTTGCCCTCGGGCGCGGTGAACCCGGCGACGTAGCCGACGACCGGCTTGGTCACGTGCTCCTTGATGAAGTCCGCTGCTCGCTCCTCGGCGTCGCCGCCGATCTCGCCGATGATGACGATCGCGTCAGTGCCGGGGTCGTTCTGGAACGCCTCGAGGCAGTCGATGTGGGTGGTGCCGATGACCGGGTCGCCGCCGATGCCGACCGCCGAGGAGAAGCCGATGTCCCGCAGCTCGTACATCATCTGGTACGTCAGCGTGCCCGACTTCGAGACCAGGCCGATCCGGCCGAGGCCGGAGATGTCGGCCGGGATGATGCCCGCGTTGGACTTCCCAGGGCTGATCAGACCGGGGCAGTTCGGGCCGATGAGGCGAGTCGTGCCCTTGCCTGAGGCGTAGCGGAAGAACTCCGCGGTGTCGCGTACCGGCACGCCCTCGGTGATGACCACGGCCAGCGGCAGCCCGGCGTCCACCGCCTCCACGACCGCCGACTTGGTGAACGCCGCCGGGACGAAGATGACCGAGACGTTGGCACCGGTCTCGCTGATCGCCTCGGCCACCGTGCCGAACACTGGCACTGCCACGCCGCCCTCGAAGTCGACCGTCGTACCCGCCTTGCGCGGGTTGACGCCGCCGACGATGGTGGTCCCGGACTTGAGCATGCGCTGGGTGTGCTTCATGCCCTCGGACCCGGTCATGCCCTGGACGATGACCTTGGAGTTCTCGTCGAGAAAGATTGCCATTTGGTGTCTACCGATCTATGTGTTCGGGGCTCAGGACTTCGACGCGAGCTCGGCGGCCCGGCGGGCGGCGCCGTCCATCGTCTCTTCGATGGTCACCAGCGGGTGGTTGAACTCGGCCAGGATGCGCCGGCCCTCCTCGACGTTGTTGCCGTCGAGGCGCACCACGAGCGGCTTGTCCTCCTCGCCGCCGAGCGCCTCCAGCGCACCCACGATGCCGTTGGCCACCGCGTCACACGCGGTGATGCCGCCGAAGACGTTGACGAAGACCGACTTGACCTGCTCGTCGCCCAGGATGATGTGCAGACCGTCGGCCATGACCTCGGCCGATGCACCGCCGCCGATGTCCAGGAAGTTGGCCGGCTTGGGGTGGTTGCCCTCCGCGTCGGTGAACTCCTCGCCGGCATAGGCCACCACGTCGAGCGTTGACATGACCAGACCGGCGCCATTGCCGATGATGCCGACCGAACCGTCGAGCTTGACGTAGTTGAGGTCCTTCTCCTTCGCGGCGGCCTCCAGCGGGTCGGCGGCGGTCTTGTCCTCGAGCGCCTCGTGGTCGGGGTGGCGGAAGGCGGCGTTGTCGTCGAGCGACACCTTGCCGTCGAGGGCGATGATGGCGCCGTCCTCGGTCTTGACCAGCGGGTTGACCTCCACCAGGGTGGCGTCCTCGTCGCGATAGACCTCCCACAGGCGCCTCAGCACCGGCTCGATCTTCGCGGCCGTCTCCGCGTCGAAACCAGCTGCCTCGACGATCTCCCGGGACTTGGCGTCGTCGATTCCCGTGTTGGGATCGACCTCGATCTTGGCCAGGGCCTCGGGACGCTCGACCGCAAGCTGCTCGATGTCCATGCCACCTTCCTTGCTGCACATAGCGAGCAGCGTGCGGTTGGCGCGGTCCAGCAGGAGCGAGAAGTAGTACTCGTCGGCGATCTTGGCGCCCGCGGCGATCATCACCGTGCCCACGGTGTGGCCCTTGATGTCCATGCCGAGGATCTGCCTGGCGAGCTGCTCGGCCTCGTCGGCCGACTTCGCGACCTTCACGCCGCCTGCCTTGCCGCGGCCGCCGGTCTTGACCTGCGCTTTGACGACGGTCACGCCGCCGCTCTTGGGCCCGATGGTCTCTGCGGCCGCGCGCGCCGCCTCGGGGGTGGTGGCCACGGCGCCGGCCAGGACCGGCACGCCATGAGCCTCGAAAATGTCGCGAGCCTGGTACTCGAAGAGATCCACGGGAGAGAGTCCGTCCTCGTCAGGAAAGGGATGTCCGGATGCGAGGGTAGTCCCGGCACAGGCCCGCGCGCTTCCCTGGGTGCCGTGCTGGGACCAAGGTCACGCGACCCGCCGACATGCCTCCCGGAACCTACTCGCGGGTAGTTCTCGCGATGTCGGTATCCCACTCAAATGGCGACATAGCGACAGCCCGGACCAGCAGGTATGCCGGTCAGCCGGGCGGGGTGCGCCCCTCTAGCACCGCGGTGAGCAGGTCGGCGTCGCAGTTGCCACCGGTCATGATGACCCCCACCCGCCGGCCCTGCACCAGCTCGCGCTCGGCCAGGAGACCGGCCGTCGCGATGGCACCCGATGGCTCGCACAGGTGGTGCGTCGTCCGGAGCAGCAGCCGCATGGCCTCGGCGGTGAGGTCGTCGGGCGCGACCAGCACGCGCGCGGCTCCCTTGACGATCGTCTCGACCGCCACGTCGTCAGGGGTCCGGCAAGCGACCCCGTCGACGAAGGTCAGGGCGCTCTCGGTCTCGACCGATCGCCCCAGCTCGAAGGACCGGGCGTACGCAGGCGCACCCTTGGCCACCACGCCGACGATCTCGGTGGGCAGCCCGAGCAGATCGCGCACGCCGATGAGCCCGCAGATCCCAGATCCCATGCCCACCGGCACGTACACGGTGTCCAAGGGCCCGGCCGCATCGAACAGCTCGCGGGCGTAGGTCGCCACCCCGAGCACGAGGTCCTCGTGGAACGGCGGCACCGGCTCGAGCCCGAACTCCTGGCCCTGGGACATCGCGAACTCCCGGGCCTCCTGGTAGTCGCGTCCGTGCACGATCAGCTCGGCCCCGAAGGCTTCCATCGCCGCGTTCTTGTCGGGGCTGTTGCCGTGGGGCACCACGATGACGACGCGCCGCCCAGCCGCTCGGCCGGCATACGCCAACGACTGCCCGTGGTTGCCTCGCGTTGCGGAGACCAGACCGGGCACGTCTGGCCGTTCGCGCACCATCCGCTCGGCGTAGACGAGCCCGCCGCGCACCTTGAAAGCGCCGGTGGGCGTGGCGTTCTCGTGCTTGACCCAGACTTCGGCGCCGATCGCGCGGCCCAGGAGCGGCCAGGCGTACTGCGGGGTGGGTGCCACGTGCCTGCGCACGACGTCCGTGGCGCGGTCCAGGTCGCCTAGGGTGAAAGCCATGGCCCGAGTGTCTCAGGCAACAGCGGCCGTTCGGGGTGCGAACCGCCCCAGACCACAGCACCATGTGCGCGTGCCCCTGCGCCCCGCCGGAGTCGCGGTCCTCGCCTCTGCCCTGACCGCCATCGGACTCGTGGGCTGCGGCTCTGATTCCCCTGGCACAGCGCCGGCTCAGAGCGTCTTCCCCATCACCCTGACGCGCACCGGGGGGATCGCCGGGTTCCACGACAAGGCGGTCATCGCCAGCGACGGGGCGGTCGACCTCACGACCAAACAGGGCCGGCGCCAGTGCACGCTCGACCCGACGGTCCTCGCCGCCGTGGGCGGAGCCGCGAGCGCCATCACCGGAACCGCGGCGACGACACCGGCTCACCCCGACGACCTGGTGGTCATCGTGACCACGGGCCGCGGGTCGGCCCGCGTCGAGGATTCCGTCCTGGCGACCGTGTCCGGCGAGCTGGGCCGGCTGCTCGACCCCAAGCAGACCTCGGCTGTATGCCGGTGATCCGACCAGCCCTAGAAGGTGACCTCGGTGCCTGCGCCGGCCCCGGGGCAGCCGTCGCAGTCAGCAGGGGTGCTGCGACTGCGGCAGCCGTGGCGGGCCCGAATGCGAGGCCGTGGGTTCTAGGATCACGTTGTGTTCTCCTCCCGGATGGGCCGCGCGCGGCGCGCGGCCACAGTGGCCAGAACCCTGCAGACAGGTGTCACCAGCCACAAGGTGGAGCCGAAAGTCTTTACGGAACCTTGGAATTGAGCCAGCGAGGGGGTCTGGGATCGCCTGATGTGGCCCGGCTTGGTGGGCGGCCCGGCTTGGTGGGCACAGGAGTGCGCCGCCGAATCCCCTGAAATCGGCGGCGCACTGGACAGGGTGCTGAACCCTGATGATCGGGTGGACACGACGCTGACCCGACACCACCAATGTCACCCCGAAAGCGCTGCACGACAAGTGGCAGAGACGGATCTTTGCCATTCCTTGAACGAGAAATGGGCAATCGCTGGAAGAGCAGGGAGGCTCAGCTGTGGAAATAGAGCCAAATTTGGCCAAAGGGGTGTCTCCCAGCGCCAGGCGGCACTCGGGGCGGATCGTCAGCGAAGGCATGGTGGGCCGCCGGCCACAGGGGCTGGCGACCCACCGCCAGATGCTCCGCCGCAGGTCAGCAAGGCTGCAGACCCGCTGAGGCGGGCCAGCCAGGTCAGCTGACGGTCACCGCCGTGTCGTCGACGACGAACGACGTCTGCAGCGAGAAGTCCTCGCTCATCAGGAACTTCACGGTCACGCTCTGGCCCTTGTATGCCAGCAGGTCGAACGACTTCTGGACATACGTGGAATTCGCGCTCAGGTTGGAGTAGGTGGCCAGGGTGGTGGTCACCCCGCCTACGACTACCTGCGGCTTCATCGTGTCGTAGACGGTGCTCGTCGTGGTCTCCGACGTGTCGATCCGGACCCAGAAGGTGAACGTCGCCGACGTCGCGGTCGATGGGATCGACACCGTCTGGCTCTCGTTCTCCGTCGCCGTGGTCCCGTTGCCGCCGAGCCACATCTTCCAGCTGCCGGTGCGAGCCGGACGGCCGGTGTTGTTCGTGATCGGTCCCGCGGTGCCGGTCCAGTTGACCGCACCGGACTCGAACCCTGGGTTGAGCAGCAGGTTCGACCCCGTGGGCGGAGGCGTGCTGCCGCCGCAGGTCTCGGTGCCGGCCGGGGCGCTAATGGCCTTCATGGCGTTCTCCACCGCGATGCACTGGGCGCTGCCTGAGCCGTAGAGCTCGCGAGCTGACGCGATGGCCCCGTTGCGGGCCGCGGCGTAGTTGCTGCTCGAGGTGAGCTTCGTGGTGAGGGTGCGGTACCACACCTTCTCGGCAACGACGTGGCCGGCGCCGGTGAACGAAGACCCGTTGCAGGTTGGGCTGTTGTAGCTCACGCCATTGATGGTCTTGGCGCCCGAGCCCTCTGAGGCGAGGTAGTACCAGTGGTTCAGGGGCCCTGAGGAGTAGTGGACGTTGAGGCTGCCGATGCCCGAGTACCAGCAGTCCGGGCTCGTGCCGTCCCGGCTCGGCTTGTCCATGTAGCGCAGGGGCGTGCCGTTGCCGTTGATGTTGATCTTCTCGCCGAGGAGGTAGTCGCCCACGTCAGACGAGTTGTTCGCGTTCCACTCGACGCCGCTGCCGAAGATGTCGGACGTCGACTCGTTGAGGCCACCGGACTCGCCGCTGTAGGTAAGGTTGGCGGTGTTCTCGGTCACGCCGTGGCTCATCTCGTGGCCAGCCACGTCGAGCTCGGTGAGGGGATGGGTGTTGCTGGCCCCGTCGCCATAGGTCATCTGCGTGCCATCCCAGAACGCGTTGACGTACGCGTTGCCGTAGTGGACGCGGCTGCGGGCCCCCGTGCCGTTGTTCCAGATGCCGGCGCGGGAGTGCACCGAGCTGTAGTACGCGTAGGTGCGCTCGGCGCCGTACTCGGCGTCCACACCAGCGGTCTGGCGGCTGCTCGTGGAGCCGTTGCCCTACACGTTGTCGGCATCGGTGAACTGGGTGCCCGTCCCGGACGTCGCCCCGTTGAGGTCGGTCGTGTAGTTCCCGTGGGAGTCCTTGAGCAGCCAGGTCGAGCCGGACAGGATGGTGTTGAGGGTCACGGTGCCGGAGTACATCGAGTAGCCCGTCCCGGTCTCGATCTCGTCGTGGCTGCTGCGGACGGCGCCCGATGTGGCGTCGACGATGGTGTGGAACCGGCTCGGGGTCTGGTCTGCCCTGGTCCCCGTTGTCACCACGTCGTAGGCCAGGCGGGGCGCACCCTCACGGGCGTCGACGACGAGCGTGCTGGTGGTCGCCTCGCCGGTCGCGGCGGAGCGCTGCGCGCCGAGCGACTCGGCCCTGGCCCTGGAGAAGACAGGGGTCGTCGAGGGCACCGTCGCCAGGCCGGTCGCGTTCCAGATCACCTGTTCCCGGTCCGCGGACCTCGTGACGATGAAGTCACCCCCCAGCACCCTCAGGCCCTGGAAGGTCCGGTCGTAGCGCACGTGGACGGTGCCGTCCGGGTCGCTGAGCACTGAGCGCACGATGAGCTTCTCGCTGCTCGGAAGCTTCAAGTGGGACCGCACCGCGTCTGCGCGGCTTTGCTCGGCCGCCACCGAGGGGGTTGGGGTGCTGCTCCTGGCCAGTGGCATTGCAGTGCTGGGGGCTGCGAATGGCAGTGCCAGTGCAGCTGCAGCAGCGCCTACTGCGGCGCTCCGTGGGACTCGTTTCACGACAGCCTTCTCCTCCGAGAGCGAGCCGCAGGGGATTTCCCTGCGGTTCATGCGGCGCCGGTCCCAGGGTCAGGATCCGCCTGCCCGTCGCGCGGCGTCGGCGGAACGCTGGCGCTGCCGGTGGATGGCCGTCAATGGCGGAAGACGAACATTGGCGCAAGCAAGGGGAACCCTCGAAGAACCACTGGCATGCTCTTGGCGAGTACTCACTGAAAATCAGCCAGTGGAAAGAAATGGCAAAGGACAGCACAAGATGCTCGGAACTCTTGCCAGGTTTGCCAGTTTGTCGCTTGTGGAGAGAAGGCAGCGCAACCGGCCTCAGGCCGGGACAACCGCCCCCCGCACCCATTCGACGATCTCCGTCGTGGTGGCGCCCGGTGTGAAGATCTTCGCGACACCCATGCGCTCCAGTTCGGGGATGTCCGCCTCCGGGATG
Organism: uncultured Actinomycetota bacterium; assembly: GCA_963715025.1. Lineage (GTDB taxonomy): Bacteria > Actinomycetota > Actinomycetes > Actinomycetales > Dermatophilaceae > DASSJT01. The sequence goes on from CAVQQQ010000004.1 coordinate 40,952, forward strand.
ATCCCACCGCCAAACACGACGATGTCACTGGCGTCGCGCTCCGCGAGCAGTTCGGTGACCTTCTTGAAGAGCGTCATGTGGGCGCCCGAAAGCACCGAGAGGCCCACGGCGTCGGCATCCTCCTGGATGGCCGCCTCCACGATCTGCTCGGGGGTCTGGTGGAGGCCGGTGTAGACAACCTCCATGCCGGCGTCGCGGAGGGCGCGGGCCACCACTTTGGCGCCGCGGTCATGGCCGTCGAGTCCGGGCTTGGCCACGAGGACGCGCAGGGGAGCTTCGCTCATGGACAGCACTGTAGCCAAGGGAGAGCGGTTGCCCAGAACGGCTGCGACCCATCTGACATTCGCCGCAGAATGTCCACGCGACGCGCCGGTCGGCAGGCAACTGTGAGCGAATCCTCGTCTTTCACCAGAAGAGCCGCTACCTTCGAGTCACCATGACGCAGACCGTTGGCGGCTCCACCCGCCATCCGAAGCGGGAGGGCGCGGCGTTGCGCACGGCGCCCACCCTGTCTGCGCTCATCGGCGAGCGCGGTGGCCGGCACAGTCGGCTGGCCACCCTCGGGTCCATGGTCCAGGCGCCGGCGCGCGCCCTGGCCAGCCCTGGCGGGGTGGTCGGCACGCTCGTCGAGGCCGCCTGGCTCACCACGCACGGTGCGCTGTATCCACTGGGGCTCTTCGGCGCGCGGGAGCGCCACTCGCACCACGGTTTCCGGGTGGAGCACTTGCGCCCCACCCAACGCGGCATGGTGATCTCCGATGTCGAGGCTGCCGGCACACCGATCCTGCTGCTGCACGGCATGATCGACAACCGCTCGGTCTTCACGCTGCTGCGCCGGGGGCTGAGGCGACGCGGCTTCGGTCGGGTCACCACGATGAACTACTCGCCCCTCACGGGCGACGTCCGGGTGGCTGCGGCCGCACTCTCTGAGGAGGTCGAGGCGCTGGTCGCCGAGACCGGCTACGAGCGGATCCACATCATCGGCCACAGCATGGGTGGGCTGATCGCTCGGTATTACGTCACCAGGCTGGGTGGCGACGAGCGGGTGCATACCCTGGTCACCCTCGGCACCCCGCACCAGGGCACCTACCTCGCGTACGGCTGGCCCTCACGCCTCTGCCGCCAGCTGCGGCCCGGAAGTGCTCTCATGCGAGAACTGGAGCAGCCGGTGCCGCCGTGCCGGACCCGCTTCGTGGCCTACTGGTCCGATCTGGACCAGGTCATCATCCCGCAGAGCAACGCTGCGCTCGCCCATCCCGACCTCAACGCCCGCAACGTCGTACTGCACGGGGTCGGACACACCTCGTTGCCGATCATCGGCAGCGTCGTCCACGGCATCTCCACGACTCTCGCCCACCTCGGCAGCGACGGAACGACCCTCGCCGAGGGTGTCACGGAACTGCGTGATTTCTCGATGTCGAGAAGTCGCTAGAGTGCTCTCCAGCCCCGCCGCGGCTCGACCCGGAGCCGGCCGCACGCCCTTCGTCCACAAGGAGCATTGCCCATAACGAAAGAGTCACGGTAGTCTCCCCGAACTCGTGTCCCCTGCACGTGAGGTCTCTCCCCCTGTGAGCACCGATCAATACAGCGGTCGCCATCGTGCCGGCCGCCGGCGTGGACTACGCATTCCGCGCACCCTGAGCGCCGATTTCGTGATGCCGACGGCCGCTGCGGCCGCTCTCGTGGTGAGCGCAACCGGCGCGGCCGTGGCGAACACCTCCCCCTTGGGTCTCCAGATGCTCAAGGGCGGCCCAGGCCCCGCGGCCCTCGAGCATCTGTCAGCGTTCGACGCCGCGCAGGCGCAGGCTCGCCTCCAGGAGAGCCAGCAGCACCGCGCCCTCGCGACGGCCGGCGTCTTCGACCGCATGGCCGAACAGGAGCGCGCCGCCCGCGACGCGGAGCGCGCGGCCCTGGCGAAGCAGCAAGCCGACGCCGCAGCGAAGGCTGCCGCCCTGGCCAAACTCCACCGGTGGATTCTTCCGATCAGCGGCCACGCGACCGTGACGAGTGAATACGGCTGGCGCTGGGGCAAACTGCACGCGGGCATCGACTTCGGCGTCCCGCTCGGAACCCCCCTTCACCCCATGTCCCAGGGCGAGGTCATCTTCGCCGGCTGGGAGAGCGGCTACGGCTACAAGGTCGAGATTCGGTACTGGGACGGCACGGTCTCCTGGTATGGCCACATGAGCCAGATCACGTCGACGGTCGGACAGGAGGTCCGCCCGGGCGATGTCGTGGGCTACTCCGGCAATACCGGCCACTCCACCGGGCCACACCTCCACCTCGAGATACATCCCGAGGGCGGCGACGCGGTCGACCCCATTCCCTGGCTTGCCGTCCACGGCCTCACTGTCTGACGGCTATAACGCCGCCAGAACCTCATGCCCGCCTAGAGCTTCTCGAGCGGGGCATACCGCAGCAGCAGGCGCTTCACCCCGGTCTCCTCGCCGAAGTCGACATGGGCCAAGGCCCGCTCGCCCTCGCCCTCGACCCGAATGACGGTGCCGAGCCCGAACGAGTCGTGCGTGACCCGGTCGCCACTGGCCAGGGCGATGACCGGACGGTTTCCCGGTGAGCGCACCCCGGGACGGGCCGCCAGCCGGGCCACAGCGGGAGTGGTCGCCTTGCGCCCGGCGGTCAGCACCGACTCGGCCCGGTTCCACTCGATCAGGTCGCCCGGGATCTCATCGAGGAACCGGGAGGGCGGGTTGTACTGGGGCGCACCCCAGGCCGAGCGAACCGCGGCGCGCGAGAGGTGCAACCGCTCCCGGGCGCGCGTGATGCCGACATACGCGAGGCGCCGCTCCTCCTCGAGCTCGTTGGTGTCGCCCAGTGCCCGCAAGTGGGGGAAGGTCCCGTCCTCCATCCCGGTGAGGAAGACCACGGGGAACTCCAGGCCCTTGGCTGTATGGAGGGTCATCAGGGTCACGACGCCCTGTTGGGCCGCCTCGTCGTTGTCGGGGATCTCGTCGGCATCCGCCACCAGGGACACCTGCTCGAGGAAGTCCTCCAGGGAGATGACCTCCCCGGTCTCGGCCCGCGTCTCGTCGAACTCCTGTGCCACGGCCACCAGCTCGGCGAGGTTCTCGATGCGAGTCTCGTCCTGCGGGTCGTGGCTCGCACGGAGCTCGGCGAGGTAGCCAGACTTGTCGAGCACGGCCTCCAGCAGGTCGCCGACCCCACTGCCCTCGCGCTCGTGAACCTCACGGAGCTGCTCCAGGATCCCGGTGAACGCCTTGATCGCCGCCACCGACCGCGTGGCGATGCCGGGTGCGTCCTCGGGGCGCCCCAGCGCGGCGATGAACGGGATCCGCTCGCGCTCGGACAGGGCGGCGATGCAGGCCTCGGCCCGGTCGCCGATGCCACGCTTGGGCACGTTGAGGATGCGGCGCAGGTTGACGGTGTCGGCAGGATTCGAGATGACCCGGAGGTAGGCGAGGGCGTCCTTGACCTCGCGGCGCTCGTAGAACCGCGTGCCGCCGACGACCTTGTAGGGGATGCCGACCCGGACGAACACCTCCTCGAGGGCGCGCGACTGCGCGTTGGTGCGGTAGAAGACCGCGACGTCCTTGGGCTGCACCCCGTATTTGTCGCCGAGCTCGTCGATCTGGCGCGCCACGAAGGATGCCTCGTCGTGCTCCGAATCGCCCACGTAGCCGACGATCCGCGTGCCCTCGCCCAGGGCAGTCCAGAGGTTCTTCTTGCGTCGGTCGGGGTTCTTGGCGATCACCGAGTTGGCGGCCCGCAGGATGTTCTGGGTGGACCGGTAGTTCTGCTCCAGCAGGATCGTCCGCGCGTCGGGGTAGTCCTGCTCGAACTCCACGATGTTGCGGATCGACGCACCGCGGAATGCGTAGATCGACTGGTCTGCGTCACCCACGACGACTAGCTCGGCCGGGGGCACCGTCGGGCCCTCGGCAGGCTGCCCGCCACCCGGCATACCCGCCTCTGACCTGCCGACCAGCTCGCGGACCAGCACGTACTGGGCGTAGTTGGTGTCCTGGTACTCGTCGACGAGCACGTGCCGGAACCGGCGGCGATAGTGCTCGGCGACGTCAGGAAAGGCCTGGAGGATGTTTACCGTGGTCATGATCAGGTCGTCGAAGTCGAGCGCGTTGGCCTGCCGGAGGCGACGCTGGTATGCCGTGTAGGCCTGGGCCAGCATGCGCTCCTGGTGGGTGCTGGCCTCGCCGACCCGCGACGCGAAGGTCTCCTCGTCGACGAGCTCGTTCTTGAGGTTGCTGACCTGGTGGCTGAACGAGCGCGCCGGGTAGCGCTTGGGATCGAGGTCGAGGTCGCGCATGACCAGGGCCATGAGCCGCTGGCTGTCGGCCGCGTCGTAGATGGAGAACGTGGACTTCATGCCCACCTTGGCCGCCTCGCGGCGCAGGATGCGGACGCACGCCGAGTGGAAGGTCATGACCCACATGGCCTTGGCCCTCGGCCCCACCAGCGCGACGACCCGCTCGCGCATCTCAGCGGCCGCCTTGTTGGTGAACGTGATGGCGAGGACCTGGCCGGGCTGAACGCCCCGGGCCGCGAGGAGATAGGCGATGCGGTGGGTCAGGACGCGGGTCTTGCCCGAGCCGGCGCCGGCCACGATGAGCAGCGGGCTGCCCTCGTGGAGCACGGCCTTCCGCTGCTGCGGGTTGAGGCCCTCGAGAAGTTCCTCCGGACTGCGGGAGGGAGTATGCCGGTCGGTTGCCCCCTCGGGGAACCACGAGCCGTCCGCCCCTCGGCCCTCGGCTGCCCATGCGGGGACGCCGGACTCGTCCACCGGGGTCTCGCGCGCAGCCTGGCGCGACGGGCGGTCGCCGGGCAGGGGAAGGTTGTCGAAGAGCGTGCTCATGCTCCCCCAAGCCTACGTGGCGCCCCCGACGCGTTGAGCCATCCTGGACACCGGGTCGCTGTGTAGGGTCCGGCCCATGACCAGGCTTGTCGACCCCCACATCCGCTACCACCGCTCCTACCTCGTGGCCTCGGACGAGTTCGCCATGTCGGGCGACAGTCGCGACGGCGACGGCGTGGGGCGGGAGGATGCGGACGACTCCTACGCCGGGTTCGAGTTCACCCGCAAGGGCCTGGAGGTGGACCGGGGCGGGCACATCGGCTACAGCGTCCGGCCGTCGGCGCGCCGCCAGGGACACGCGACCGCGGCCCTGCGCCAGTCCCTAGGAGTGGCTCGCGACGCGATCGGCCTCGACCGAGTGCTCGTGACGTGCCGGGACGACAACGCGGCGTCACGGGCGGTCATCGAGGCCTGTGGGGGGGTCTACGAGGACGCCAGAGACCACACGCGGCGCTACTGGATCACGACGAGGTCACCAGCCGGCTTACCTCTGCGGCGCAGCCCCACGAGAGGGTGACGCCCGCACCCCCGTGGCCGTAGCAGGTGATCGCGTCGCGGCCGTCGACCTCGCCGCGCGCGAGCCGGACCTCGGGCGCCCCGGGGCGCAGCCCGACCGCGCGCGACAGCACTGCGGCGTTCATCAGCGCCGGAACCGCAGCGCGGACCCGGGCGAGGATCTCGGCCTCGGTACCAGGATCCGGGTGCGTGCTCCACTCCCCGTCGACGTCGGTGCCGCCGCAGACCACCACGTCACCATGCGGCATGACGTAGGTGAGCTGCGCCGGGTTGTCGCCGTCGACCATCCAGTGGGTGAGCGGCGCGTCGGGCGGGTTGGCGAGGCGGACGACCTGGCCGCGGGACGGCACCACCTCGCCGTCACCGGTGAGGGAGCCGGATCGCAGACCCGCCGCAATGACGACCAGGTCGGCAGCGGGCGCCTCGGAGACCCGCTCCACCCGTTCGAAGCGGAAGGCGACACCGGCCTCGCGGCAGCGGTCCACCAGCCAGGGCAGGTAGTCGGGCATCGTGACCAGGGGCAGCTCCAGCAGGGTGCCCCGGTGGGCGCCGACCGGGAGCTCGTCCTGCTGTGCGGGTCGCGAGACACGAAGGTCGGCGGCCCAGCCGAGGTCGGGCTGGCCGACGCGGTGGACCATGACCCCGGTCTCGAGCCGGACACCCGAGCCCCGCATCCCCGCGAGCTCGGTGAACCGTCCGAGCCCCGTGGCACTCCAGGCCAGCACGCGGTCGCGCGGGCTGACCCGGTAGGGGAACCACAGCGCCCCGGCGACCGCCGAAGTGGTCTGCTCCGGAGAGGTGTCGGTAACGACCCGCACGGTGTGCCCGTCCAGCGCGAGCTCGAGAGCGCAGGTCAGCCCGATGACACCGGAACCGATCACGGCAATGATGGCCATGCGGCGAATCCTGCCGCGTGGGCCCGGGGTGCGTGAGCGGCCGAACGGTCGGATTTCGCCTGCGGGGAGCGGCGCCGCTGCCCTGACCCGGCCCTTCTAGCAGGACACCATCGCGCTGTGCTGCCGGACCCGGTGGAATCCCAGCCTCGCGTGGTGCGGTCGCACCGAGCAGTCGCTGATCGTCAGGGCGGCCAGGACCGCGCCGACGACCAGGGCGAAGGCGCACAGCCAGACCGATGCGCGATAGGAGTCGAGGAACATGGCGGGGTCCTCGTAGGCCTGGCCGGTCAGCCCGGTGAGGGCTGGCAGTGTGGCCACCGCGAAGAGGCCAGCCGCACGGGCCACCGCGTTGTTGACGCCGGAGGCGATCCCGGCGTTCTCGTCGGGCGCGGCAGCGAGGACCGCCGCCGTGAGCGGGGCAACCATGATCGCCAGACCGAGGCCGAACACGGTCATGGCGGGCAGGACGTCGGTCAGGTAGTGCGTGTGCGTCGACAGCTGCAGGGTCATGAGCACGCCAACCGTGCAGACGAGCGGCCCGACAGTCATCTGGAGGCGTGGCCCGATCCGCTGGGCCAGCTTGCCGCTCCGCTCGGAGAACACCAGGACCAGCGCCGTAATGGGCAGGAGCGCCGAGCCCGCGACGACCGGCGAGAACCCGGCCACGGTCTGGAGGCCGATCACGAGCAGGAAGAGGAATCCATGCAGGGCGGCATAGACCGCGAACGTCACGAGGTTGGCGCCGCTGAACTGCCGCGAAGAGAACAAGCCCAGGGGGAGCATCGGATGACGGGCTGCCCGCTCCCAGGCCACGAAGCCCACCAGCGCCGCCAGTCCGCCGATCGCCCCGACGATCACCGCCGGAGAGCCGACGCCGGCCAGCGGCGCGCTGATCGCGGCATACGTGATGCCGCCCAAGCCCAGGAACCCAAGTGCGGCGCCCATCACGTCCAGGCCACCGGGTGCCGTCGCGTTGCGCGTCTCGGGCACATGTCGGACCACGATGGCGATGACAACAACGGCCAGGGGCGGGTTGATGAGGAATACCCAGCGCCACGACCCCAGCTCGAGCAGCCACCCGCCGATGAACGGTGCGATGGCAATGGCCACCCCGCTGAAGCCGGCCCAGGCTCCCACGGTGCGGGATCGATCGTCCTTGATGAAGCTGGCCTGGATGATCGCCAGGCTGGCCGGAGTCAGCAGGGCACCGCCCACACCCTGGAGCGCCCGCGCCGCGATGAGCAGGCCCGTCGTGGGTGCGAGGGCACACAGGAGCGACGCGGCGGCGAACCACACGATGCCGACCGTGAAGATGCGCCGCCGCCCATAGCGGTCCCCATAGGCGCCGCCGAGCAGGATCAGGGACGCCAGGGTGAGTGTGTATGCCGTGACGATCCACTGCAGCGACTCAAACCCGGCGTCCAGGTCGGCACCGATCGCCGGGAGAGCGATGTTGACGGCGGTCGCGTCGAGACCGGCCAGGCCCGAGCCGAGAACGCAGGCCAGAAGAACCCAGCGCCCCCGGCTCGAGGAGAGCCGGAGGCCCGCCTGCTCAGGTGCGGTGGCGACCACGCCATCCATCATGGCCCGGTGAGCCGACAGCTGGGTGGCACCGCGACGTGTCTGGAACCGGCTAATTCGATTGCACGGGTCCGTACCGTTAACAGAGGCACGACATGGATCTGGGCGATGTCCGCGAAGGGGGGACCACACGGTGCACGACTACCGACAGGCGCTCCACATGCTGCGCGACGCCCCCTTTGCGCTGCTGCTCTCCGCGCGGACCCTCGCCATGCTCGCCATCGCCTTCTCGCCGGTCGCCCTGGCCTTCGGCATCCTCGACCTACCGGGCGCCACGCCCAAGACGCTCTCGATCGTCCTCGCCTCCGAGGCGATCGTGCTGGTGATGTTCACCCTGGTGGGCGGTGTCGTGGCCGACCGCCTTCCGCGGCCGCGCGTGCTGATGACGGCCGAGACGGTCAATGCCGCGGCGCACGCGGCGATGGCCGCCATGCTTGTGACCGGCACGGCGCCCACCTGGGCACTTGCGGGCGCGGCCGCCGTGTCCGGCGCCGGCTCGGCGATGGTCTGGCCGGCGCTGACCGGGATCATCCCCGACGTCGTGCCGCGCGAGCACCTCCAGCAGGGCAACGCCCTGGTCTCGCTCGGTGGCAACATCGCCCGGGTGGGAGGCCTTGTCGCCGGCGGGGCCGTCGTCGTGGCGATCGGGGGCGGCTGGGCGCTGGCCACCGCCGCGGCGATGTTCGCCACCGCTGGCGTCCTCACCGGCCTCCTGGCGCGGCGCATGTCGCGCGGGGCACTCGGTGCGACGGGATCCACCGAGAGGGCCACGGTCTCGGTGTTCGCGGACCTCAGGGGCGGCTGGCATGAGTTCCGGTCCCGCCAGTGGCTGTGGGTGGTAGTGCTGCAGTTCTCGTTCATGGTTCTGGTCTGGCAGGCGGCCCACGGCGTCCTCGGACCGGTGGTCGCGAAGCAGGAGCTCGGGGGGGCACGTGCGTGGACTGCAGTGCTCACCGGCGAGGCCCTCGGGCTGGTGCTGGGCGTGCTCCTCGCCATGCGCATCCGACCGCGGCGACCGATCCTGGTCGGCACGATCCTCACCTTCGGCGCGGCGCCGCCGTACGTGCTCCTGGGCATCGGCGCGCCTCTGTGGTCTGTTGTCGCGGCGGCCTTCGTGATGGGCGTGTGCTTCGACATGTTCGGGATCCTGTGGCAGACCACGCTCCAGCGCAGTGTCCCGGCCGAGGCCCTGTCACGAGTGAGCTCCTACGATGCGCTCGGCTCCCTCATGCTGGGCCCGATCGGTCTGATCCTGGCCGGGCCGGCGGCGATGTGGTTCGGCGCCCACCCGGCGCTGGTCGCCTGCGGCATCGTGATGACCCTGACCACTCTTGCCGCGCTCTGCGCCCCCGGGGTGCGCCAGCTGACCGCCCCGCCGCTCGCGCCCGCCCCCATGGTCGCGCCGTCCCAGCCGGATCCCGCCATTCTCGGGTGATCCGAGAACGGGCCGGCTTGTAGCCTCGGGCTCGTGGACGCCCCGAGGCCCCACCCGGTGACGGGTCAGCTGTTCGTGTCACCCGTGCCGCCGGGCACCGGGTGGCCGGGTGACCCTGCGGATGCCGCCACGCCGGTCGCGCACACGGCGCAGGACGCCGCATCGCTGGCCACGTCGGCTGCGTCCGTCGCCGAACTCGACGCCCGGGTCTCCGTGTGCCGGGCCTGCCCCAGGCTGGTCGCCTGGCGCGAGGACGTCGCCCTGCGCGGGCGGCGCGCCTCGTTCGCCGACCAGCCCTACTGGGGACGTCCCGGCCCGTCGTTCGGCGACCCTCGCGCCGCGATACTCGTCGTGGGCCTCGCGCCGGCCGCCAACGGCACCAACCGAACCGGCCGGATGTTCACCGGGGACCGCAGCGGGGACTGGCTGTATGCCGCGCTGCACCGAGCCGGGTACGCGAGCCAGCCGGGCAGCTGGGCCAGCGGCGACGGCCAGGAGCTGACCGGCATACGGATCACTGCCACGGTACGCTGTGCGCCCCCCGCCAACCGGCCCTCACCGGGTGAGCGCGCAGCATGCGCAGCCTGGCTCGACCGCGACCTGGCTCTGGCCGAGCCCTTCCTGAGGTCAGTGCTGGCTCTCGGAGCCATCGCCTGGGACGCCGCGCTGGGCAGCGCCCGGCGCCTGGGCTGGCAGGTTCCCCGTCCCAAGCCGCGCTTCGGTCACGGCGCGGAGGCCCGGCTTGTCACCGCCGACGAGCGGGCTGTGCGGCTGGTGGGGAGCTACCACGTCAGCCAGCAGAACACGTTCACCGGCAGGCTGACGACCGACATGCTGGACGAGGTCCTGGCCCGCCTCTGAGCCGCCGGCACCACTCCCGTTGCCGCGACCTGTCGCCGCTCCTACCATCGATGGGAGTCGGCGCGTCGAAGCCGTCCTGGCGGCCTGCGCTGGGCCCGGCGGCCGTTCCGGAGGGAGCACGATATGCGTTCAGGCATGCGAACAGCCGTCATCGCAGCCCTGGCGGTCGCTGTCACCGCCGGCCCCGCTGCCGCCAGCGACACCGTGGGCGCCCCCGGCGTGGGCGACCCGTTCTTCCCACTCGCGGGCAACGGCGGGATCGACGTGTCGGACTACAGCCTCGACCTGGCCTACGACCCGGGTGTGCGCCACCTGCAGGGCACTGCAACCCTCCAGGTCGTGGCCACGCAAGACCTGAGCCGCTTCGACCTCGACCTGCGCGGCTTCCAGCTGGGGAGGGTCACCGTCGACGGCGCCGCGGCGGCGGTCGACCGCGACGGCCAGGAGCTGCAGATCACGCCGGCACGGACGATCCACAAGGGCCGCGCCTTCACCGTGGTCGTGCCATATGCCGGCCAGCCCCAGACAGTCATCGACCCCGACGGGTCCAGCGAGGGGTGGGTCTTCACCGACGATGGCGCCGTGGTGGTGGGCGAGCCGCAGGGATCGCCCGGGTGGTACCCGGCCAACGACACGCCGCGCGACAAGGCGACCTTCACGGTCCACATGTCCGTGCCCGAGGGGCTGACCGCGGTCGGGAACGGCTCCCTCGAGAGCCAGTCGACCAGCGGCGGCCGCTCCGCCTTCACCTGGCGCGAGCGCTACCCCATGGCGCCCTACCTGGCCACCATCACCCTCGGCCGCTTCAACGTGAGCACTGGCACGACGCCGAGCGGCATCCCCGTCTACATCGCGGTCGACCCGACCCAGGCCTCCTCAGCGTCCGCGGTGCTGCGCCAGCTGCCCGCCATGGTCTCCTTCCTCGAGGACACCTACGGCCCGTACCCCTTCGAGACCGTCGGCGGGATCGTCGACAACGCGCCCGAGCTCGGCTACTCCCTGGAGACACAGACCAAGCCGGTCTTCGACGACTCCCCCAGCGAGGCAACCCTCCTGCACGAGCTCTCCCACATGTGGTACGGAGACGCCGTTACCCTGCGCACCTGGCCGGACATCTGGCTGCATGAGGGCTTCGCCACCTGGTCGGAGTGGATCTGGACCGAGCGCCAGGGCGGAAAGACCGCCGCGCAGCAGTTCAAGCAGCTCGCCAACACCCCCGCCCAGCAGACGTCGTTCTGGAACCCGCCACCCGGCGACCCCGGCGACCCGGCTCACCTCTTCGACGGGACCATCTACTACCGCGGCGCCATGACCCTGGAGGCCTTGCGCGAGCGGGTGGGGGACGACGCGTTCTTCACGATCATGAGGCAGTGGTATGCCGGCCACAGGTACGGGAACGCGTCCACACCGGAGTTCATCACGCTGGCCGAGCAGGTGAGCGGCCAAGACCTCGGCGCCTTCTTCGACATGTGGCTCTACCAGCCCGGCAAACCGGCGAGCCTGACCGACGGCGCCTCGACGGCTGTTTCGGCGGTCCGGCGCTGAGCCGCCGGCCCGGCGCCCTGAGAAGCCGTGGTCGAGCTCGCGACGCCCCACCTGAGGTTCCACCGGTCCTACCTGGACGCGGTCGACGAGTTCCTCGTGATGGGCGAGGATCAGCATTCCGGACTGCTCTCCCTGCCGCCCGACGACACCTTCGAAGGCATCCGGTTCACCCGGGCATCCCTCGAGGACCGGGGCGACTTCCGGCGCCTGGTCGACTATCTCGTCGACGACGCCCTCCCGGACAGTCCCCGGCCTGCCGGATGGGTGCCCTGCACTCGCCGCTGGATGGCCCGAGGGAACGAGTACCTCGGCACGATCAACCTGCGGCACTCGCTCGACCACCCGACCCTCCGCGACGAAGGCGGCCACATCGGGTATGCCGTCCGGCCCAGTGCCCGACGCCAGGGCATCGCCACCGACGCGCTGCGGCAGATGGTGGGACTGGCCGGATCGATGGGGATCTCCAGGGTGCTCGTGACGTGCGACCTCGACAACATCGCCTCGGCCCGCACCATCGAGGCGGGCGGTGGGGTCTACGAGGGCGACCTCAACGGCAAGCGCCGCTACTGGATCAAGACGCGGCCGGGCCGAGTCGGTCGGGCGGTCCGGTCTTGGTGAGCACAGCGGATGCCCATGACGACCCGCCACGGCAGCTCCGCCCTCCGGGCCCACTCTCGCGACCCAATCTCCGGGCCGGCTCACCGCTCGAGCGGAAGCCATACCTGGAAGCTCGACCCGCCCTCACGCTCGGCCCGACCCACGGCCACGCCCCCGCCCAAACCCGTCGCAAGCGCCTTCACGATGGCCAGGCCCAGGCCCGTGCCCACCTGTCTCACCGCCCGGTACCGCCGATAGAGCTCGGACCGCTCGAAGGCCACGTCCATGTCCTCGTCGGTCAGACCGGGGCCCCCGTCGCGGACCTCGACCACTGCCCGCTCGGACCCCTGCCGGAGGGCCAGCACGAGCGGCCGGCCCGCTGCCGTGACCCGAAGCGCGTTCTCGGCGAGCCCGTCCATGGCCTGTCGCAGCCGGGCGGGGTCGGTCGTGCACATCACGGGACCCCCGGGAAGCTCCAGCCCGAAGACGAGCCCTGCTGCACGGGCCCGTGCGGCCCACACGTCCCCGGCAGCGGCCACTAGCTCGCGAAGGTCGACAAGTGACCAGTCGTAGCGAAAGTCGTCGGCTCCCAGGCGTGCCAGGTCGAGCAGGTCCGACACCAGCCGGCTCAGCCGGTCGGCCTCCGCTGTGATCGTGCGGCCGGCCTGGCTGACGGCCTCGCCCGTCACGATGCCGTCCGCAAGGGACTCGCCGAAGCCGCGAATCGCCGTGAGCGGCGTCCTCAGCTCGTGCGACACCGACAGCAGGAACTCGCGCTGCCGGCGCTCGCTCAGGCTGAGCGACTCCGCCAGTGTGTTGAGCGACTCGCCCACCTCGGCCACCTCGCGCGGTCCTTCGGCCCGCACCCGCACCGACCGCTCGCCCGTTGCGAGCGCCTGTGCCGCCTCGGCGGTGCGGCGCAGCGGCGCCGACAGCCGGCGCGCGAACACCATCGCCGCCACGGCGGCGACGAGCAGCCCGAGGCCCAGCGCCGCGAGGATGCGCGGTACTGCGGCACCGGCAAGTGCGGCACCGGCCTCGGACGCGTTCTGGGCGAAGACCAGGGTCCGACCGCCGGCGACCGGCCTGATCTCCACGAGGACGAGGCGGCCATGCAGCCGGGTCTGGTGGGAACGCCCCGCGGGCGCTCCATCGGCAGCCAGCGCGACGTATGCCGTCCGCGGCAGTCGGTCCCCCGCGAGACTTCCGTCCCGGTTGACCCACGCGACCGGCGCGCTCTGCCGCCGGGCAGCCCGCAGCACAGGGCCGAGGTCTGGTGGCCGCGCGGCCTGGATGACCGCGACCACGAGGTCGGCCTGGCGGGCCAGGGCACGTTGGGCCTCGGAGCGCGACGCTTGGCGGACGAGGCCGAGGGACACGAGCGCCGCCACCACGACGGCGATCATCACCACACCCATCATGACCCAGAGGGTCTGCCGCTCCAGGCTCGGCCGTCGCCGCGCCGCGCTCACCATGACCTCGGGGCTGGGCGATCGGGCAGGGCCGTCACGATGACTCCGCGCTGTACCCGACTCCGCGCACCGTGCGGATCGGGCAGGCGTCGCCCAGCTTCGCACGTAGCTGGGCGACGTGGACGTCCACCGTGCGCGACGGGTCGCCGGGCGGGTAGTCCCACACCTGGTCGAGGAGCTCGCCGCGTGAGTAGACCCGCCCCGGCCTGGTCATCAGATGGGCGAGGAGCGCGAACTCGGTTGCCGTGAGGGCGACGTGGGCCCCGTCGACCTGCGCCCAGCGGGTATCGGGATCGAGGCTGACCCGACCGACCGACAGCCGCCTGCGCGAACTGCCCGCGGAGACCCTGGCTTGGCGCCTGGCCAGGGCCTTGACGCGCGCCACCAGCTCTCGCGGCGAGTACGGCTTGGTGACGTAGTCGTCGGCACCGAGCTCCAGCCCGAGCACCCGGTCGATCTCGTCGTCACGGGCAGTCACGAAGACCACCGGCGTCCAGTCGTCAGCGGCACGCATCCGTCGACACACTTCGATCCCATCCGCGGCGCCGGGCAGCCCGATGTCCAACAACACGACATCGGTTGCTTGCCGGCGCAAGTGGGCCAGGGCCGCCTCTCCGTCGACGACGGCCTCGACGTCGCAGCCCTCCCGCTCCAGGTAGAGCTGTGCGAGCTGGGCCAGGGAGGGCTCGTCCTCCACGATCAGGACTCGGAGCTGCGCGGCCATGGCGACACGCTTCCGTGGCCACCGGCCCCGGGGCAAGCACCTGTCGCGGACTTGATGCGATTGCTGCCCCAACGGCAGCCAAACTCGAACATTCCCCGAACACAGCGCACACACGCGCCGCACACTCGGCGACGACCATCGTCAGCATGACGACAACGCGGGCACTCCCTCGGGCTGCCGCCCTCCTGACCGCAGGAGCCGCGGCCATCCACCTCGGGGTGGCCGGCTCCCACTTCGCGGAGTGGTGGGCATCCGGCCTGTTCTTCCTCATCGCCGCCGCTGGGCAGGGGGTCTGGGCGGTCGCCGCCTGGACCCGGCCGCCCGCCCGTCGAATGCTCAACACGGGCGCGGCCATGAACACCAGCCTCATCGCTGTGTGGCTGCTGTCCCGCACCGCGGGCCTCCCGATTGGTCCTGGCGGAGGGATCCCCGAGGCTGTCGGCGCCGCCGACCTGATCACGGTGGCCATGGAGGGGCTGGCCACCCTGGCGATCGCGGCCCAGCTCTGGGCGCCCTCGGCTGGGGCCCGTATCGTCGGCTCGGGTGCGCGCCGGGCCTCGCTGCTGGGGGCGGCAGTTGCGGCAGCGGTTCTGGTCGCCAGCGGAGTCGCGCTCGCCGAGCCCGAGCCAGGGCACGCCGCCACGACATCGCACGAGCACGGCCAGCTCGATGGCGCTGCCACGGGCGAGACGCCCGGCGACTTGTCAAGCCACCCGGAGATCGCGGGCACCCGCCACGGGCACCCCAATCTTCCCGACACGTCGGCGGCGACACCGGAGCAGACGGCCGGGGCAGAGGAGCTGCTCGCGCACACCATCGCCAGCACCGCGGCATACCGCGACCTCGCAGCGGCCCGGGCCGCCGGCTACGACGTCAAGCGCGCCTGGGACCGCCGCACCGCACTCCTGGCGAAGCTGGGCCGGACCCCGAAAGCCGGCCGGGCCCAGCTGGTGCACGTGCCCAACCGGGCCTACCGGACGGATGGGCGCATCCTCGACCCCGCCCGCCCTGAGACACTCGTCTACGCGCGCACCGCTGAGGGCGAATTCGTCCTCGTGGGCGTCATGTTCACGGCCGAGCACAGGGAGCCGCCGGCGAGCTACCAGCCCTACGTCCGGTGGCACACGCACACCTTCTGCCGCGGTGGCGATGTCGGCAAGCTCAGGCCGGTGGACGGCGTCTGCGCGGATGGGACTGTGCTCGCGGAGTCGGGCGCGATGACCCACCTCTGGTTCGTCGACCGGAAGGACCTCGCCTACGCCTTCGCCATGACGCCGCCACGGGACCAGATGACGGCCTACCAGAAGTCCGTCGCACGAGGGTGAGCCCCGCACCACGCCCCGCATAGATTTGGCGTCATGACCACAGCGCGAGCCCTGACTGTCCCTGCCCACGGAGACTCCTCGGTCCTCGAGGTGCGCGAGATCGACGTTCCCGAGCCGGGGCCGGGCGAGGCCCAAGTGCGCGTCGCCGCCATGGGCGTCAACTTCATCGACGTCTACCAGCGCGAGGGTGTCTACAAGATGCCGACGCCGTTCGTGCTCGGCGGAGAGGGCGCGGGCGAGGTCGTCGCGGTCGGCCACGGTGTCACGGAGGTCGCCGTCGGCGACCGGGTGGCCTGGGCCCAGGGGCTGGGCTCGGACAGCACCGTGGTGAACCGGCCCGTCGCGCAGCTGGTGCACGTGCCGGAGCGGGTTGAGCTCGAGGTCGCGGCTGCGGCCATGCTCCAGGGCCTGACGGCCCACTACCTGGTCAACAGCACGTATGCCGTGCGCCAGGGTGACGTGGCCCTGGTCCACGCCGCGGCGGGCGGGGTCGGGCAGCTGCTCGTGCAGATGATCACGAACAAGGGCGGGACGGTGATCGCGACGGCGGGCAGCCAGGAAAAGCTCGAGATCGCGCGCAGGCTGGGTGCTTCCCACGTCATTAACTACAGCGAGGTCGAAGATCTGGCCGCCGAGGTCCGGAAGGCCAATGGCGGCAAGGGTGTAGACGTCGTCTTTGACGGCGTGGGCAAGTCGACGTTCGACGCGTCGCTCGCATCGCTTCGGCCGCGCGGGATGCTGGTGCTGTTCGGTGGCGCAAGCGGGCAGGTGCCGCCGTTCGACCTCCAGCGACTCAACTCCGGCGGCTCGCTCTTCGTCACGCGCCCGACGCTGGGCCACTACGTGGCCACGCGCGAGGAGCTGCTCGAGCGCGCGGAGTCGGTCCTCGGCGACATCGCCGCGGGACGGCTCCATGTGCAGGTGGGTGGGCGCTATCCGATGACCGAGGCGGCACGCGCTTATGACGACCTGGAGGCGCGCCGCACGACGGGCAAGCTCATCCTGATCCCCTGAGCCGCTCGCGTGTCGTGCTGCGGTTCTCCACGCGACGCAGCGAAGTGATGGGCCGCTGAGCACGATGCGCGCGGCGGGCGCCGACCAGTGCAGCACGACACGGGCCGCACGGCTACCAGAAAACCGCGACTGCGGTGTTGGCCAGGGCGAGCAGGCCGGCGACGTTGACGAGATTCGGCACGAGTTCGCCGCGCTTTGACCTGGCATTGCCGATCTCGGCGCACGCGGCCACCGCCAGGGCCACGACCAGCTTGACGCCCACCTTCGCGTTGTTGACCGGATCGTCGCCGCTCTCTGCGACAGCCACGAGGAGCAGCCCGGTGACGATCTGCGCCCGTGCTCCCCACAGGAGCGCCTGCGTCACCTTGCCCCGAGCGACGAAGACGGCGCTGCCCACGATCGCGGCGACGCCGAGGAGGTGCAGGAAGAGGAGCACGTCGTGGAGCAGGTCCATGGCGGACAGCCTAGGGTGCGCCCAAGCCGGGGCCTGACCGGATCAGATCAGGCGCCGGCCCATCGCCCACGCGGTCAGCTCGTGGCGCGATGACAGCTGCAGCTTGCGCAGCACCGAGGACACATGCGTCTCAACGGTCTTCACTGAGATGAAAAGCTCCTTGGCCACTTCCTTGTACTGGTACCCCCGGGCGATCAGCCGCATGACCTCCCGCTCCCGGGCGCTCAGCCGGTCGAGCTCCTCGTCGGCCTCGGCGATCTCGCCGGCCGCCGCCCCGAACGCGTCGAGCACGAAGCCCGCGAGCCGGGGCGAGAACACAGCGTCCCCGTCGGCCACCCGGCGAATCGCCCTGCCGAGGTCAGTGCCGCTGATCGTCTTGGTGACATAGCCTCGGGCACCCGCCCGGATGACCGCGATGACGTCCTCCGCGGCGTCGGACACCGACAGCGCCAGGAACCTTACCGGCGCGCCCTCCGGCGTCTGGACGCCCATGCACCCGTGCAGAACGTCGACGCCACCGTTTCCCCGGCCACCCGGCAGGTGCACGTCGAGGAGCACGACGTCGGGTCGCGTCTCCCGGATGACCTTGATCGCGGTGTCGACGTCGGGGGCCTCGCCGACGATGTCGAGGGCGTCATCCTCGAGCTCGGCCTTCACTCCTGACCGGAACATGCGGTGGTCGTCGACCAGCACCAGCCGCACCCGTGTCGGGCTTCCACCTGTGCCTGCCATCAGCTCTCTCCCTGTGCTCGTGCCGGTCCGCCCGGGACACCGTTCGGACGTGCGCCCGGAAGCGTCAACTCGATCTCCGTGCCCTGCTCCATGCGCCGCACCTTGGCCGCCCCGCCATGACGGGACATGCGGCCGAGGATCGACTCGCGCACGCCGAGGCGGTCGTCGGGAATGTCGTCGAGGTCGAAGCCGTCGCCACGGTCGCGCACATAGGCCTCCACACCCTCGGCGCCGATCTCGACGTACGCCGACACGGGCGGGCGCCCGTGCCGGACAGCGTTGAGGAGACTCTCCCGCAGGGCGCGGATCAGGGCCTGCCCATCGGCGTCGAGGGGCCCGTCGCCGGTGACGACAAGATCGATGGGTATGCCGTGCACGTCCTCGACGTCGTGCGCCACGTCCGCGGCGGCCGAGGCGAGCGTGGCTGCGGAGCCCACGGGGCCGGCATACAGCCACGAGCGCAGCTCCCGCTCCTGGGCGCGCGCCAGCTGGTTGACGGCCACCGGGTCACCCGCCTTGCGCTGGATCAGGGCCAGGGTCTGGAGCACGGAGTCGTGCAGGTGCGCGGCGATGTCGGCGCGCTCGTTGGCGCGGGCGGACTCCTCCTGCTCGTGACGCAGCTCGGTCCACAGCCGCACGGCCCACGGCGCAGCGATGAGCACCGCGCCGGCGAGCACGGCGAGGGTAGCCAGCGCGGAATCCCAGACCGCGGTCAGCGAACGACCGCGCGTGACGAGGACGACCAGTCCGATGACGGCCAGTCCGAAGCCGAAGGCGAGCCGCGCCAGCCGAAGACCGCGCGTGCCGGTGTCGCGACCGAGCCACCTGCCGCGCTGGGCGTCGTCGAGCTGCGACCAGGCAATCACGGCACCGATGCAGACCACGAGCAGCGGGATCAGCACGTTGGCTCGGAGGTCGAGGCCGAACTGCTGGGCCATCCAGACCACGCCGATGACGAGCGCGGCCGCCCCGCCCAATAGCAGACGTCCCGACGTCAGCTCTACCCCCGACTCCGGCGCCCCGACGGCTGTGGTGATGCGAGTTGGGGCGGAGTCGGGAGCCAGCGCCGGGTCACTGCCGCGCTCCCCTTCCTGGGGCGTCAAGGCCCACAGGAACGCATAGACCGCGAGTCCGGCGCCATTGGCAAACATGAGGAGGATGAACGTCAGCCGAACCCACTTGACCGGGACACCGAGGTGTTGGGCAACCCCCGCACACACTCCGGCGACCATCCGCCCGGACGCGGGACGAGTCAGCACCGGGCGGACCGGCTGGTCCGCGGGGGCTGGGATCCGCTCGTACGGGGTGGGCATGTCCTTATCCTGACGCACCCGGGCCCCGGTCTCGTGCCATCTGCGGGTCGTTCCGGGGGTCCTTCAGGGTCGCTTCAGGGTCGACCCTCATGGCTGGCGCTCTCCGCAAGCGGCACCATCGTAGACATGAATGACACGACTGCCACCCCGCCACCCGGGGCAACCGCGCCGCCTTCCGGCGTCGACCGGTTCTTTGCCTGGCTCCGCGGCCTCGACGTGCGGCGCAACACCGACGACAAGTGGATTGCAGGGGTCTGCTCGGGACTCGCGCGGCGCTTCAACGTCGACCCCGTCCTGATCCGGGCGGCGTTCGTCGTCCTCTTCTGCCTCGGGGGCATCGGCTTCACCGTCTACCTGCTGGTGTGGGTGTTCCTGCCGGAGACCAACGGGACGATCGTGGCCGAGCGTGCCCTGCGTCATGGCGATGCGTGGAGCGTGGTGCTGGTCGTGGTTCTCGGCCTGGCCCTGATCGGGGGCCCGTCGGTGGCGCGTGACTGGAACGCCGGACTGTGGGCCTGGTGGCTCATCGTCCCGATCGCGGTCCTTGTGTGGTTCCTGAGCAGGCGCAGCGGTCCACACCCACCCGCCGTGGGAGGCGGTAGCCCCTCGAGTGTCGAAGCTGCGCCCTACGGAGCGGTGCCACCGGCATCGGCGACGCAGACCGTCCAGTCATCGTCGACCGGGCTGGCCGGGTCGGCCGGACCGGTGGTCACGGACAGCACTGGTGCGGCCGCGCCGCCCTCTCCTCCGGCGTGGCCCACGACCCCGCCACCGCCTTCCCGCCCGCGGCGCCGCTCGGCCGGCCTGTTCGGAGCCCTGCTGACCATCGGTGTGGCCATGGCCGGCTACGCCCTCGGGCTTCTGCTGGACGGCCCGATCGGCTTCCCCGGCAGCCGCGAGATGCTCGGTCTCGTGCTGGCCACCGCCGCGGCCGGGCTCTGCGTGCTCGTCGTCGGCCTCAGCGGCCGCAAGTCCGGTTTTGGCGGTTTCGTGGCGGTGCTCCTCGCCCTGGCCACGTGGGCTGCCGCAATCGTTCCGGGCCTGACCGTGACCAACGGCATCGGGGACCGCGCGTGGTACGCGCCCTCGACCACCGACACCAGCTACTCCCTCGGGATCGGCGACGCCCGCCTCAGCCTCTCGCCGCTGAGCGGCTACCGGGGGGCCCAGCGCCACTATGAGGCGAATGTGGGAGTCGGCCAGCTGACCGTGATTGTCCCCGACGGCGTGACCGTGCAGGTCCACTCGACGATCGGCCTGGGGGCGCTCGACACCAACGGCGACGGCACGTTCGAGGTGAAGAAGGAGCGCTTCGACGGGTCGGGCGGCCGCGGCGGCCCCGGTATCGACAACACCACCGTGGTAGGCAGCGGCACGCCGACCGTCACCGTCGATGCCCACGTGGGCATCGGGGACATCGTGATCTCGAAGGGGGCCCGGCAATGAGCACGAACGACCGCAGTGAGGAGAGCAGCACCATGGACTCGGCTGAGTCGGCACCCGCGGCTGACACCACACCCATCGTCCAGGCGGCCGGAACGACTGACGCCACGCCGCCGGCCGAGGCCACACCAGCGGCAGTTGCCACGTCTCAGGCCGGCGCCGCACCAGCCGACGCGGCAGAGGGTCCCGCCGAGGCTGCCGTCCCGGGCCCCCAGACCGCCGCGGCAACCGCGGTACCGGCCCCGGAGCCCATCGTCGCGCGCGGGCCCGGCACACCGGCATACCGCCAGGGTCCTGCCGTCGGGACGGTCCTGCTCGGCCTGCTCTGCGTGGCCGTGGCAGTGTTTGCCTACGCCAACCGGGTGCTGGACCTCACTGTTGACTGGGCGCGCGTCGGTCCCCTGGCCATCCTCGTCGGCGGTGCGGTCCTCGTGCTGCTGGGGATGCTCGGGATGCGCAGGAGGCGCGGCGACTGACGACGGGCGAAGGACGCGCCGCGCCGCTGGCATTTGGCTAGCGGCGCTGCGCGGCTTCCGCGCTCACCAGCCCGGCGAAGGGGTCGACCACGGGGACGGCGGCGACGTCCGCCCACGCGACCCAGGCCGCGTCGGAGGTAGAGCCGCCCAGGTCGTGCACCACGGGGTCCGAGGGCTCTAGGCACACGCCCCCGAAGACGATGCGGACCGCGTGAAAGTCCTCGACCCGACCGGACGGTGCGCGGCCGATCCAGTGGGAGCTGACGACGTCCAGCAGCCGCACGTCGCCCACGACCTGACCGGTCTCCTCCCACACCTCGCGCGCGAACGCGTCGACCGGCGACTCACCGGGGTCGATCCCCCCGCCGGGAAGGGTCCACCGGCCCGCAGCGTTGGTCAGCGCGGACAGCTCCGTGAGCAGGAGGCCTCGGGTGCTCGTGACGAGGCCGTAGGCGGCGGCCCGCTGGTGGGGCATGGCGGCGGACAGCTCTTCAGTGGTCAGATCGGCGTCAGAAGCCACACGGATCGACGCCGTGACACCTCGCGCGGCTCCCGCGTTCTCCACGGCGAACACCAGGGTCACCACACCCGCCGCCTCGACCGCATCGAGGGCCTCGACGACAAGCCACCCCCGATGCAAGAGTCCTTCGTGCGGAGCCTCGCCGTGCGTCAGGTCGAAGGCGACGACGACCTCGCCTCCCGACACGCCCGCAACGCTCAGCCGGAGGCTCAAGGAATGACCTCGAGTTGGCCCCGCAGGTCATGGGCACGCGCATACTCTGCCTCCACACGGCGCACGACCGCGGGCCAGTCCTGGGGGGGAGGGGTATGCCGGTTGGCGGCTGCCAGCCGGGCCCGGAGCTCGTGGTCGCTCACGAGTCTGGCGGTGGCAACGGCCATGTCTCGGTCGGTTGCGGCGACGAGGCCGTTCACGCCGTCCTCGACGAAGTCCTGGACGCCGGTTCCCGCGCGCGCAACGACCGGTAGACCCGTCGTTCGGGCCTCGAGGGCGGCGATCCCGAAGGCCTCGAGCGTCGCGGCGCACACGTAGACATCGGCGTTCCAATGCAGCCGGCGCAGGTCATCCCGGGCCACCCGTCCGGGGAGCCGGACCCAGTCGGTCATGTCGTGCACGGCGAGGTAGCGCTCCAGGCGAGGTCGCTGGGGCCCCTCCCCGACGATCACAGCTTCCATGGGAACCTCGGGTGACACCAGCTCGCGTGCTGCATGCAGCACCTCGAGCAGGGCCTGCGGCCGCTTGCGCCGGGCGAGGCGAAGGGCGCTGACCACTCGTACCGGGCGGCGCGGCTCGTTCGTCCGGTCGTGGTCGTCCGGCCGAGCCCAGAGCCCCGCGTCGATGCCGTTCGGCAGGATCTCGACGGGTGCGCCAGCGGCGACTGCCGACACGCGGGCGGCCGCCATCACCGAGACCGCGCTGAGGGCGCCTCCAGCGCCTGCCCAGCGCCGGGCATGACCGAGTGCGCGGAAAAGGGGTGCCGAACGATCGATCACGCAATGCCAGGTTATCGCTGTCGGCAGGCCGAGGCCGAGAGCAACCCGGGCCATGTCCGTGGCGAACGGGCTGACGACCCCCATGTGCACGTGGGCCACGTCGAAGCCGCCGGTCGCCAGCCGGCGCCGTACCTCCGGGGGTGCGAGGGGGTTGACCGGGAGCTCGAACGGGAGGCGCAGGGCCATCCGATGGACGCGGAGACCGTCGACAACCTCGATCTTCCCGGAGCGCTCGCCGTGTGCGCCCGGCGTGGCCGTGAAGACCTCCACGTTGTGGCCAGCCCGGGCCAGGTGGTCGGCGAGGTCGTGCACCTGGACCTCGATCCCGCCTAGTCGGGGCAGGAAGCAGTCCGACAGTAGAGCCACCTTCACGGACGCCTAGCCTGCCATGGGTCAGGATGGGGGTGATGACCCGCACTGTTGTGGCGTTTCACGCCCACCCCGACGACGAGGCGCTCCTGACCGCCGGCACCATGGCGCGTGCCGCGGCTGCAGGGCATCGCGTCATCCTGGTCATCGCCACCGACGGCGACCTCGGCCTCGCCAGCGGGGAATACCGGAAGGAGGGGGGTCTTGGGCAGCGGAGACTCCAGGAGGCGCAACGGAGTGCCCGCGCCCTCGGTGTGCAGCGGGTGGACTACCTTGGCTACGCGGACAGCGGGCTTGACGGCGAGGTGCCCCCTGATCGGCCCGGACACGTCCGCTTCGTCCGCGCCCCGGTGGCGGAGGCCGCCGAGAAGTTGGCGGGCATCCTCAAGGCCGAGCAGGCAGACGTCCTGCTGAGCTACGACCGCAATGGCGGCTATGGCCACCGCGACCACGTGCGCGTCCACGAGGTGGGGGCGGCCGCGGCCGCGCTGGCCGGCACTCCCCGCCTGCTCGAGGCCACCGCTCCGCGGGACTCCATCTGCCGTGCCATCAACCTCATCAGCCGCGTCCACCGGTTTCCGCCGGAGTTCGACCCGAGCGCATTCCAGCGCAGCTTCTCGCCGCGCTCCGCCATCACCCACCGCATTCCCGTGGCCCGCTTCGCGCGGGCCAAGCGCGCCGCGATGCGCGCCCATGCCTCGCAGGCCAGCACCGACGACGGGCGAGACCGCACACTGGCTGCCTTCCTGCGCATCCCGAGACCGGTCTACGACGTCGTGTTCAGCCGCGAGTGGTTCGTCGACCCCGCGGCCCCACCTGGCGCGCCGATCGCTCGCGACATCTTCGAGGGGCTGCCATGACGCTCATGCCGAGTGCCAGGCCCGAAACCGACCCAGGGGCGACGCCGGCCCCGTCGAGACGCGGCACTTGGCGGCGGCGGGCGCAGGCCATGCTCGGCCTGGCGCTGGCCGCCGTGCTCCTGGTCTGGGGCCTGCCCTTCTTCGCCAAGACGACGTGGAGCGCTGTCTTCTCCGTGCTCGGCAGCATCCCCACGGGGACGGTGATCGCGCTCCAGGGCCTCATGCTGCTCGGCTTGTGGATGTACACGTTCACCCTCACCGGCTCGCTGCCGGGACTCCGGCACACCCGGGCACTCATCCTGAACGTCTGTGGGTCGTCGGTCGGCAACCTGCTCCCGGGCGGAGGTGCTGCGGGGCTCGCGGCGACGTACACCATCTGTCGGTCGTGGGGCTTCAGCCGCCGCGACATCTCGACCTCGGCCATCGTGACCGGGGTGTGGAACGTTCTGGCCCGCGTCGCCCTCCCCGTGGTCGGCATCCTTGCCCTCTACCTCGGCTCCAGCGACCTGCCACAGGCCGCGCAGGACGCCGCCGTCGCGGGAAGCCTCAGCGGCCTCGCACTGCTCGCCGCGTTCGTCGCCGTCCTGGCCTCTGAGCGCGCCGCATACACCATCGGTCGAGCGCTGGACCAGTTACTGCGGCCCTTCTCCCGGCGCTCGGCTCGCCGCACCACCACCGTGGATGCGCTGGTCACCGACCTGCGTGGCCGGATCATCGGTGTCGTCCGCACCGGGTGGCACGTGATGACCTTCGGCCTGGTGGGATTCTTCAGCATCTACTTCGTGCTGTTCTGGTTCTGCATGAACGCCGTTGGGGTGCAGCTCAGGTTCGGGACCCTGTTCGCGGCATACGCGATCGGGCGCCTGCTCACAGCGGTCGGGGTCACGCCGGGAGGGCTGGGAGTAACCGAGACCGGCACCGCCGCGGTGCTGGTGGGCTGGGGTGCGCCTCCCGCGCAGGCGACGGCGGGTGTCGTGCTGTTCTCGATCTTCACCCACATCATGGAGATCCCGCTCGGGGCGCTGGGCTGGCTGGCCTGGACGCTGGGCAAACGCTCAGAAGGCGGTGGCCCCGGCGTCGACGGACTGCCCGTCGAACCATCGGCGCCAGCAGCGACGTCGGCGAATGGGCTTTCGCCGACGCCCTCGCCGGCCGTGACGGCGCTCAGCCCACCAGGCGCCGCACCTGACGCTCCCGGGCCAGGTCCGCCACCGCGTCGCTGAGCGGCGCCGGCTCGAACTCGCGGCCCGTGGCGGCGAGCGCTGCCATGCCGATCAGCGCGTCGGCGAACCGGGGGTTGGCCGGCAGGATCGGCCCGTGGAGGTAGGAGCCGAAGACATTACCGGCGCGCGCCCCCTCCGTCTTGTCGACGCCATTGTTGCCGTAGCCGTGGCGCACGGTCCCGAATGCCTGTTGGCCCTCCCCCAGGGTCGTCGACCCGGAGTGGTTCTCGTAGCCGACGACGTCGCCGAACTCGGTGCTCAGCACCACCGGCCCGATCATCCGCTTGGCATTGCCCTGGGTGGTGACGTCGAGGATGCCGAGACCAGGGAGGCGAGTGCCACCAACGGTGATGAAGGCGTTGCCGAACAGCTGGTACATGCCACAGATCATCAGCATGGGTATGCCGTCGGCAGCCAGGGACCGCAGCACACTCGCGTTGTGGTCAAGGTCGTCCTGGACCCTCGCCTGGCCCGAGTCCTGGCCGCCGCCGCCAAGGACCAGGTGCGCATCCTGGGGGAATTCGTTCCCCGGGTTGTGGCGGTGCACCAGCGGCGTGTAGCCGTGGCGGCGAATCCGGGCCTCGAGACAACGGGTGTTGCCGAGGTCGCCGTAGATGCTCATCTCCCGGGGGTAGATGTGCACCAGCTTGATGGTCCCCTTCGACGCACGGAGCCTCGCGGGGTCTCGCTCGACGAAGGGCGACGCCAAGGTGCCTCGGGCGGTGCCCGGCCCCGTGTCGGTCATGGCTTCTCCTCCCCGATGGCTGGCAGGTGGTAGCGCGCGGCGAGGGTGCGGCGGAGGGCCATCATCGCCGTGTAGGTGCAGAAGATGCGTTTCGGCTCGCCCGGGTGGAGGCGGAGGAAGCTGTCCAGGGCACGGTCGAGGTCAGGCTCGATGGCACCCACGGCGACGTCGTCGTACTCCAGCCGCAGGGCCATGTCGTAGGCGCGCACGCCGCTGGTCAGCTCGACTCCCTGGCTCCGCAGGCTCTCGAACGAGACGTCGTAGAGCCAGGACACGTCGCGGCCATCGGCGTAGTTGTCGTTGATGGCGATCATGGTCGGGACGGGCGTGGCGCCGTAGGTACCGAGCGCGACCGTGAAGCCAGCCGGGTTCTTGACCAGAACCAGTTCCAGCTGCTGGCCCCCTGCGTCGATGACCTCACCCCGGCCGAAGGGCGGCGTCACCGCCCGGAGGGCGCGCTCGGCCTCGGCGGGTCGGAAGTCGGGCCCCAGCAGCATCCGCGCGGCCGTGCTCGCCGCCGTCGCGTTGATCATCGCTGCCAGCCCGCGCTGCTGCAGCTCCAGGGGCCCGACCGACTCGCCACCGGGGAAGACCACTTCGAAGGACCGCTCGTCGACCGGCCGGAGCAGGCCGTCGCCGGGACCGGCCACCGGCGGGGTGAAGTCGTCGTCGAACCGCACGTCCTGCTCCTGCAGCTCGGGAAGGCGGTCGGCGATCGAGGCGTCCACCCCGAAGTAGCGGACCTCCACGCCCGCCGCGACCTGGTCGCGGATCCGCGAGACGAAGGAGTCGTCCAGGTTGAGGACCACGCCGGTCGTGGCCTGCTCCGCCAGCCTCGACAGCAGCCGCGCGGTGTGGTCGATCTCGGCGAACCGGTCAAGCTGGTCGCGTGCGACGTTGAGCAGCAGGGCGTGGGTGGGTTTGACGGCGTCGGCGAACTTCAACGCGTGCGCTTCGTCGAGCTCGAGCACCGCCATGTCGGCCTGCAGCTGTCCGGCGAGCGGCAGTTCGCCGAGCATCGAGGAGATGACCCCCCGGGTGAAGTTGCTGCCTGTCGGGTTGGTGAAGACCTGGACACCGTGAGCTCGCAGGATCGCGACCAGCATCTTGGTCGTCGTGGTCTTGCCGTTGGTGCCGCTGACGACGACGATGCCGCGGGGCACGTCTGCCAAGGCGTGTGCCAGGAAGTGCGGGTCCAGGCGCTCGGCCACCAGCCCGGGGAGGGCCGAACCCCCACCGCGCAGGCGAGAGGCGGCACGGGCGGTCTTGCCCGCAACCACGGCGGCGGTCGTCCTCAGCACGCGCCTCACCCTAATGGACCGCGTTGCCGGCCCGGTCGGGTGACTCCCAGGTCCGGTTCCGGTGGTCGCCTCACGGACCGTGGCGGTTCGTGGCCCCGGCGACCCACGCCACCGTGGCCGCGACCGCGACCCCGATCGAGCCCAGCGCCGCTGCTGCGAGGGGCAGGTCGGCCCAGCCACCGCCAGGCCGCACACCCCAGAGCAGGAAGACCACGCCCACCGCCGCCGCGCCCAGCAGCGCCCACGCGCCAGGGGCCGACAGCGTGGCGACACCCCTCGCTCCGGACCCGCGCCGGCCCAGCCGGCCCACCAGCGCCAGCGACACCGCCGCCCACGCCAGGCATACGGCCGTGGCCGCGAGGACGTCGGCCGGTCGGTGCCACGCCCCGACGACGGTCCCCCCGCCGACCAGGGTGCCCGCACCGGCAGCCACCGGCACCAGGACTGCCCGGAGCCGTCCCGTCGTCACGAGGATGGCCGCCAGGCCTAGGGACAGCGCCACCGTCGTGTGCCCGCTCGGCAGGCTCGGAGGCAGACCGCTCAGGTCCGGGGAACGCTCGAACACCGCCCGCTTCAGCACCTGTGTGGTCAGGTCGGCCCCGGCGACCAGCACGAGTGCGCCCACCGCCGCCGGCACCCGGCCGCGCACCAGCGCGAGCCCCAGGCACACCGCAAGCCCCAGACCGATCGACCACAGCGACACCGTGCCCAGCAGGGCGATCACCCGGCGCATGCCCTCGGGACCGGCAGTGACGGCCGTCATCGCCGCTTGGTCCAGCAGCTGCCCGCGCACGGTGCGCAGACCGGCGTATGCCATGAGCCCGAGGGCCAGCCCTCCCACCGCCGCCATGCCGGTTACCTCGGCCCAGAGCCACAGGCGAGCGGCGGCGGACGTCCCGGACAGGGCGGGCATCGCGGGGGCTCGAGTCGTCACTGACCCAGACTGCCAGCCGAGTCTGGGAAGTCGCCAAGTCCAGGCTCGTCGGAAAACCGGCGGCGCGCGCCTCTGGGTGCCGCGGGCGTACGCTCGCGAGCAACGGCATACCGACCGGCATACCGAGCAGAGGGTGGGCCCAATGGCCAACGACTATGACCTCGTGGTGGTCGGCTCAGGCCCGGGCGGGCAGAAGGCGGCGATCGCCGCGGCCAAGCTGGGCCGTCGAGTCGCCATCGTCGATCGCAAACAGATGGTCGGCGGCGTGTGCATCAACACCGGCACGATCCCTCGCAAGACCCTGCGCGAGGCCGTGCTCTACCTCACGGGCATGCACCAGCGCGACCTGTACGGCGCGAGCTACCGGGTCAAGGAAGACATCACCATCGGCGACCTGACGGCGCGCACCCAACACGTCATCGGGCGCGAAGTCGAGGTGGTGCGCAACCAGCTGCTGCGCAACCACGTGCACATGGTCACCGGCTCGGCGTCGTTCGTCGACGACCACACGCTCGCGGTCGACGGGCCGGACCAGGTGCGGCTGCACGCCGACCGGATCGTGATCGCGACCGGCACCGAGCCGGCCCGACCGCGCGAGGTCGAGTTCGACGACCGGCGGGTGGTGGACTCCGACGGGATCCTCAGCCTCGAGTCGATCCCGGGGTCCATGGTGGTGGTCGGCGCCGGTGTGATCGGCATCGAGTACGCGTCGATGTTCGCGGCGCTGGGCACCAAGGTGACCGTGGTCGACGCCCGCCCGACCATGCTCGACTTCTGCGACAACGAGATCGTCGAGTCGCTGCAGTTCCACCTGCGCGACCTGGCCGTGACGTTCCGCTTCGGCGAGGCGGTCGACCGGGTCGAGATCGCCGAGCACGGCACGATCACCCACCTCGCGAGCGGCAAGCGGATCCCCGCCGAGACCGTGATGTACTCGGCCGGCCGGCAGGGCGCCACCTCGGCGCTGAACCTCGAAGTGGCCGGGCTGACCGCCGACTCCCGCGGGCGCATCGCCGTCGACGAGCACTTCCGCACCGCCGTCCCGCACATCTACGCCGTCGGCGACGTGATCGGCTTCCCGGCGCTGGCCGCCACCTCGATGGAGCAGGGCCGGCTCGCCGCGTAGCACGCCATGGGCGAGGAGCCCGGAGCGATCACCCCGCTACAGCCGATCGGCATCTACACGATCCCGGAGATCTCGTACGTCGGGAAGACCGAGGACGAGCTGACCAACGAGTCCATCCCCTACGAGGTGGGGGTGTCCCGCTACCGGGAGCTGGCCCGCGGCCAGATCGTCGGCGACTCCTACGGCATGCTCAAGCTGCTGGTCCACCCGGAGAACCGCTCGCTGCTCGGCGTGCACGTCTTCGGCACCGGGGCGACCGACCTGGTGCACATCGGACAGGCGGTGATGGGCTGCGGCGGCACCGTCGACTACCTCGTCGACAGCGTCTTCAACTACCCGACGCTGTCGGAGGCCTACAAGGTCGCTGCGCTCGACGCCACCAACAAGCTGCGCGCGCTGGGTCGCCTGATGGCCGGCGCGACCGGCTCCGGAGTACGTCCCGCCCCCTCCCCCTAACCTTCGCTGGCGGACGCTGGTGATCTGCGGACGTCGTGCACCTGGGGCCGATCCCCTACCCCTGGCTGGAAAGGTTGGTAGAGGGGCGGAGAGGCGCGGGCGTGGGCGAGCCGGGCGCGTGGCAGGCGGAGGAAGCGGCTACTCCCACTCGATGGTGCCCGGAGGCTTGCTCGTGATGTCGAGCACCACCCGGTTGACCTCGCGCACCTCGTTGGTGATGCGCGTCGAGATCTTCGCCAGAACGTCGAAGGGAACGCGCGTCCAGTCGGCCGTCATCGCGTCCTCCGAGGAGACCGGGCGCAACACGATGGGGTGGCCGTAGGTGCGGCCGTCGCCCTGTACGCCCACTGATCGCACGTCGGCGAGCAGCACAACGGGGCACTGCCAGATCTCGCGGTCGAGGCCAGCAGCGGAGAGCTCCTCGCGGGCGATCTTGTCGGCCGCGCGCAGCACCTCGAGGCGCTCCGCCGTCACCTCTCCGACGATGCGGATGCCCAGCCCCGGGCCCGGGAACGGCTGGCGCCACACAATCGCCTCGGGGACGCCGAGCTCGAGACCGACCTGGCGGACCTCGTCCTTGAACAGGGAGCGCAGCGGCTCGATCAGCTTGAACTGCAGGTCGTCGGGCAGCCCGCCGACGTTGTGGTGGGACTTGATGTTGGCCGTGCCGATGCCGCCACCGGACTCCACGACATCCGGGTAGAGCGTGCCCTGGACCAGGAACTCGACCGGGTGGTCGCCGGCACCCTCGTGCGAGCCGACGACGTCGCGGGCCGCCTGCTCGAAGACCCGGATGAACTCCCGGCCGATCTTCTTGCGCTTCTCCTCCGGGTCGCTGATGCCGGCCAGTGCGCCGAGGAACCGTTCGCGGGCGTCGACCACGACGAGGTCGACTCCTGTCGCCGCCACGAACTCCTTCTCGACCTGTTCCGCCTCGCCGGCCCGCAGGAGTCCGTGGTCGACGAACACACAGGTCAGCTGCTCTCCTACCGCGCGCTGCACCAGGGCGGCCGCAACCGAGGAGTCGACGCCCCCCGACAGCGCGCACAGCACCCGCTTGTCGCCCACCTGCTCGCGGATCGACGCGACCAGTTCCTCGACGACGTTGGCTGGTGTCCAGTCGGCGGCGATGCCGGCGCCGCGGTGCAGGAAGTTCTCGAGCACCCGCTGCCCGAAGGTCGAGTGCATCACCTCTGGGTGCCACTGGACGCCGTAGAGACGGCGCTCGTCGTCCTCGAACGCCGCGACCGGCGCTCCGGCTGTGGTGGCGGTGACCCGCATGCCTGCGGGAGCCTCGGTCACCGAGTCGCCGTGGCTCATCCAGACCGACTGCTCGGTGGGCTGACCGTTGAAGAGGACCGACGTCGCGTTGGTGACCGTTGCGGGAGTGGAGCCGTACTCCCCCAGGCCGGTGTGCGCCACCGTCCCCCCCAGCGCCTGCACCATCGCCTGGAAGCCGTAGCACATGCCGAAGACCGGGATCCCGGCGTCGAGCAGGGCGGCGTCGAGCCCCGGTGCGCCCTCCTCGTAGACCGACGACGGCCCTCCGGAGAGGATCACCGCGGCCGGCTGCCTGGCCAGCATCTCGGCCACCGGCAGCGTGTGAGGCACGACCTCGCTGTAGACGCTCGCCTCGCGCACGCGGCGCGCGATCAGCTGGGCGTACTGCGCCCCGAAGTCGACGACGAGGACGGGCCTGGCCTGGAGATCGGGTACGGCGGTCGAGTCAGTCTCGATGGAGGCTTCGCTCACGGAGCAAGGCTACCGGCGAGTTGGGGCTCGACCTCACGCGCCACCTTGCCCTCGGCCCAGAACGAGAGCAGCGGAACCATCCCGGCGAGCATGAGCAGGATCATCTTCCCCATGGTCCAGCCGACCTTGAACCCCAGGTTGGCGACCGACACGACGTACGCCATGAAGAGCACGCCGTGGATCGGGCTCCACCAGGCCAGCGACTCGTTCTCGAACCCGTAGTGCAGCACCACCTCGAGGGTCAGGATCAGCAGGCCCACGCCCACGGCGAACGCCATCACCTTGAAGAACCCCAACGCCTTGCGCGCTGCCTTCGGGTCGCTGATCTCACTCACGGACTGCTCTCCTCTGCCGGGACTCTGGCTGCAGGGCTTGACGGCTCTGCCTGCGCATCATCGCGCACCATCCTGAACCACATGTAGGCAGCGAACAGGGCGAAGATCCACCACTGGAAGGCGTACGCCGCGTTGCGCCACGCCAGGCCATGCGAAATCTGCGGCGGCGGCACCCGCTCGATCCCGGCCATGGCGGATGCCGGGAGCGGCGACTCGGCCAGCGCGAACACGAACGCGTTGTAGATCTCCCCTGGCAGCTGGTTGACCAGCACGCTCAGGTCGACCGATCCGATCTGCCCGGACTCGGTGGGAGGCACCTGCGCCGGCCCCTCTCCTGGCGCCAGCGAGCCGGTCACGGTCACCGAGCCCGTCGGCGGGGCCGGCGCGCTCGGCGACGTCACGAACCCGCGCACCACTGGCAGCACGGCACCAGTCTCGGCCACGCGCAGCGGCGTCAGCACCCAGTAGCCGCTCTTCCCGTGCAGGCGGCGACCGGTCACGAGGAACTGGCTCGCCCCGGCATACGTGCCGGTGGCGGTGACCCGCCGCCCGGTGGCATCGTTCGGGAAGCCGGAGTGCGGCTTGAGAACGTTCGAGATCGAGGTGACCGGCAGGCTGGGCGCCCTCTTGAGCGCTTCGGCGCGGCCCTTGTCGCGTGCGACGTTGAGCTGCCACAGGCCGAGCAGGGTGAACGCGACCATCACGGCCACGACCACCGCCAGCAGCCCGAGCCAGCGGGGCTTGAGGGCGGTTCGCAGCACCGGGTCAGGCTACGGGACGCCTCGTGTCGTCGTAGACGAGGATGCTGCCGCCGTAGCAGGCGACCCACACGGCCTTCTTGGTGGGTTCATACGTGATGCCGATCGGGAAGCCGTCGGTGGGGTCGGTCTCCAGCACCTTCATGTCCTTGGTGCGCACCTTCGACACTGTGGAGGACTCGTAGTTGACCACATAGATCGCGGTGCCGTCGGGTGAGATCGCCATTGACCGCGGTGCCTTGCCCGTGATGGTCGAGTTGACGACCCGACCCGTGGCAGTCGACACCTTGACGACGTTACCGGAGCGGTTGTTGGTGACGTAGATGTACTTCTCGTCTGGTGACATGACGATGTGCCGGGGGCTGTCCCCGGGCTGGGAGAACGGTGTCACCTGGTGGCTGTGGAGGTCGACGCGCACGATCTTGTCGGAACCCATCAAGGCGACGTATGCCGTGCGGCTGTCCTTGGTGACCACGATGCCCCTGGGGTAGGTGCCGGGCAGCGAGACCCGGGCGACCTCGCGGTTGGCCGCGGTGTCGATGATGGAGAGGTCCCACGTGCACCAGTTCGTGACCAGGACGAGATTTCCGTTTGGCGTCACCGCGACGTACTTCGGCACAGCACCTACCGGGACCACTTTCTCGATCGCGTAGGTCTCGGTGTTGATCTTGTAGACGAAGCTCTCGTCGGTGCCGTCGCCCTTCTGGCACGAGTCGAGGCCCTCGGGGCCGAAGTTGGCGCCATACATCGAGTAGTTGGACACCCACGCGTGCTTGCTGTCAGGGGTGAACGCCATCTCGACGGGCGCGCCTCGGCTGACCCCAGGGTGCCCGTCAATGCCGTAGTCGGACAGCGTCACGGAGTCCGGGATGGTCTGAAGCTGGTCGCCGGCGGCGTCGAAGACCGACACCGTGTGCGTGTACATCATGTTCTGGGCGAAGACTTGGCCGTGGCTCGAGGCCACCACAGACTTCGGCGACATCTGCCCCGTGATGCGCCGGACCCGCTGCATACTCGTCTCCGACGAGGGGGTCGCGGAACGAGCGGCCGTCGGTGGAGCCTGGGTGTGCGTGGCCGTCGGCTTGGCGGTGGGAACGGCGACGTGCTTCTGGTCGGCAGCGGTCGGCTCGGAGACCCCCGGCCCGCCGAACAGCCGGGCGACTCCGAAGGACACCAGGGCGAGCAGGGCGACGGCTCCCACCAGGGCAGCGAAACGCCGCCGGGCGTACCGGCGACTAACCATCCTGGACTGATGGCGTGTGACCACGAGGAATCCTCACAACAGCACGACGTACCCGACGACGTGTGGAACGTGCGCGCATACACTACCTGCCCCGCGCTCGGACCCCCGACATTCGGGCCGCCACGGCCCGCCTCTGAAACCTCCGCGACCCGGCCGTACCCCGGGGTCCGTGGATCGTTGGGACGTGTGACGCGGTCGGGGACACCGCACCGGCTCGGTCTCCGACCGCGCCGTCCAGAGATGGTCTACGACCCCGGCGGGGGCCTGCGTCCGTGCAGGGGGCGGCCGGCCCCGTCCGGCTTGCACCGTCGCGCGTCACCGCGGCTCGGGAGCGATCAGACGACTTGGCCCAGCCGGCTGCTCTCGTGCGTGTAGCGCGATACCGCGGGTCGCCGGGCCGCCACCGGCTCCAGACGCCGGTAGGGCGCCCCCTGGCGCGGCCGCGGGTCGGCTTCGCCCAGGTTGGGCCACAACGACATGGCACGCTCGGCCTGTGCGGTGATCGTGAGCGAGGGGTTGACGCCGAGGTTGGCGGAGATCGCCGTGCCATCCACCACGTGCAGGCCTGGGTACCCCCACACGCGGTGGTACGGGTCGACGACGCCGCGGTCCGGCGAGTCGGCGATGACGGCGCCGCCCAGGAAGTGGGCAGTCAGGGGGATGTCGAAGACCTCCCCCCAGCTGCCGCCAGGGTAGGCACGGCGGCCGGTGCGCTCCGCGAGCAGGCGTGCCAGCACCCGCATGGAGCGGTGCCCCGCCTCGATATAGGTCGGGTTCGGCTCGCCGTGGCCCTGGCGGGACGTGATCGTGCGGCCACCGAACAGGGTGCGGCGACCCCGGGTCTGGAGCGAGTTGTCCCGCGACTGCATGACCAGGCCAATGATGGTGCGCTCGCTGAACTTCCACGTGGTGGGCTGCAGCCGCAGCATGGCCAGGGGGTCCTTGATGACTTGCCCGAGGAACCGCAGCGGGCGCGGCAGCCGTCCACCGCCCGGCACGGCGATGGTCGAGAGGGCGCCCATCACGTTCGAGCCCTTGCCGTAGCGGACGTTCTCGACATGGGTGTCCTCCTCCGGGAAGAAGGACGACGTGATGGCGACCCCCCTTGACAGGTCCATGTTGGGGGGCACCTTGTCGGTGACAGCACCGAGCAGGGCCTCGGAGTTGGTCCGGGTCAGGTACCCCACGCGGCGGGAGAGCCGGGGCAGCGCCCCGGTGTCCTTCATGGTGTGCAGGAGCATCTGCGTCCCCCACGCCCCTGCCGCGAACACGACCTGGCGGGCAGTGACGGACTTCTGGGTGCGCTTGCGCCGCCAAGAACCGGTGCTCACAGTCAGGACTTCGTATGCCGTCCGGTCGCCGTCGCCGGCCACGGTCGCCCCACCCTCTGGCCGGGGAACCTGGACCTCCGTGACCCGCACCACCGTGCGCATGGGCTCGATCGTGACCCCTAGTCTCTCCGCGAGCGCGAGGTAGTTCTTGACCAGCGTGTTCTTGGCGCCCACCCGGCAGCCGACCATGCAGTTGCCGCACTCGGTGCACCCCGTTCGCCGCGGGCCGGCGCCACCGAAGTAGGGGTCGTTCACCTCCTCACCAGGCTTGCCGAAGAACACCCCCACCGGGGTCTTGCGGAACGTATCGCCCACGCCGAGCTCGACGGCGGCGTCGCGCATCATCTGCTCCACGGGGCCCTCGCAGGGGTTGGTGACCACGCCGAGCATGGTCTGGGCCATCCGGTAGTGCGGGGCAAGCTCGTCCTGCCAGTCGGTGATGTCGCGCCACTGGGGATCCTGGAAGAACGGCCGCGGCGGGACGTAAAGGGTGTTGGCGAAGTTGAGCGACCCGCCCCCTACTCCCGCGCCGCCGAGAATCATGACATCGGGGAGCCGGTGCAGGCGCTGGACGCCGAAGCAGCCAAGGGCCGGCGCCCAGAGGTAGCGCCGGAGGTTCCACGAGGTCTTGGCGAAATCGTCGTCGGCGAACCGGCGTCCGGCCTCGACAACGTGGACTCGGTAGCCCTTCTCGGCCAGGCGAAGGGCGCTGACTGACCCGCCAAAGCCGGAACCGATGACCACGACGTCGTAGTCGACGTCGCGCTCGCTCCTGGGGCTCACGCGCGCCCCACCGCCTTGAGCACCCGGAGGGATAGGGTCATGGCCTTGGTCCAGGCCTCCTCGCCCATGCCGAAGGCAGGCCCGAGGGGAATGAGGTGCTGCGATGCGATGGTCTGTGCCTCCGTGTACTTGAGGATGCCCTCGACACCGTGCCGGCGCGAGACACCCGACGCCTTCATGCCGCCCATGGGGGCGGCGATGCTCCCCCACGCCGCGCCGTAGGCCTCGTTGATGTTGACCGTGCCCGCTTCGATCCGGGCGGCGATGGCTCGTCCGCGCCGGATGTCGCGGGTGAAGATCGCGGCATTGAGCCCGTACTCGGTGTCGTTCGCGATCGCCACGGCCTCGTCGTCGGAGGCGACCCGGTAGATCGAGACGACCGGGCCGAAGGTCTCGTCGTCGCGAAGGTGCATGTCCTTGGTGGTACCGGTGAGCACCGTCGGCTCGTAGAAGTACGGGCCGATGTCGGGGCGCGGCCGGCCCCCGGTCAGCACCACCGCTCCCTTGGAGCGCGCGTCCTCGACGTGGGCCCGGACCTTCTCCAGCTGGGCGGCGGAGGCGAGCGAGCCCATGTCGTTGCCGTAGGCGAGATCAGCACCGAGCCGCATCGTCGCTACCTTGGCCACGAAGCGCTCGGTGAACTCGTCGGCAATCGCCGTGTGGACGAGGAGTCGCTCCTTGGAGATGCACAGCTGCCCCGCGGACGAGAAACAGCCCCGGATGGCGCCGTCGACTGCCCGGTCGAGGTCGGCGTCGGCCGCGATGTACATGCTGTTCTTGCCGCCGAGCTCCAGGCTGACGCCGATCAGCCGCCTGGCGGCTGCTGCCCCGACATGCCGACCGGTCGGCGTCGAGCCGGTGAAGCAGAGGTAGTCCACCGAGTCCACCACCGCCTGGCCGACGGTCGGCCCGTCGCCCAGCACGACGGTCAGCACGTCCTCGGGAAGGCCGGCCTCGGCGAGCATCGCCACGGCGGCCAGCGCGGTCACCGAGCCCTGGGGATCGGGCCGCAGGACGACGGCGTTGCCCGCCATGATCGCCGGGAGAGCGTCGGTGATCGGGACGGTCAACGGATAGTTCCACGGCGAGACGACGCCCACGACACCCTTGGGATGGCGCACCTCGGTCACACGCGTCAGCCCCGGGAACAGGCCGGGACGGCGGCGGTCGCGCAGCAGCTCGCGCGCGGTGCGGGCGTAGTAGCGCGAGACCAGGGCGACGTCGGCCACCTCCTCGAACGCCTGTCGGCGGGTCTTGCCAGACTCGAGCTGCACCAGGTCGAGCAGCTCGGCCTGACGGCTCAGGACGATGTCGTGGAACCGCAGCAACACGCTCTCGCGCAGACGGAACGGTGTGCGAGCCCACGCCTTCTGCGCCGTGCGGGCGATCCGCACGGCGGCGGCCACGTCGTCCGGCGACGACGAAGGCAGCGAGGCGAGCGGGGCGCCGGTCAGGGGCGTGTGCGTGATGAAGTGGGCGGGGCCGGGGCCACAAACCACGCGACGGGCGAGGGCTCGCACCTGAGCCGGGTCAACGGCATACGTCGCAGTGGGGTTCGTCTCGGGGTCGACGATCATTTCTGATGTCATTACTTGAGAGTAACCTCAGCACCACGGCGAGACCAGAGGCGAGCCCTGTGATGTGCCGGACGGTCCAGCGGACACTGCGGCCAATCAGGCCCGGACCATCGACGACGTGAGCGGCGGGCGGTTCGTGCTTGGTCTTGGCTCGGCAGCTGGCAGACCCGCTCGGACGCTATGCCGAGGCCGGCCTGGACGAGTTCATCGTGCTGGAGGGGCACCTCGGCGGCGATCCCGCACGCTCGATCGAGCTGTTCGACCTGATGCCCACGAGGTGTTTCCCCGGGTGGCCTGAGGCCCGCCGAAGGCGCCGGACGCCGCCTAACTCCGCTGGTACGGCGCGACCACGACCTCCACCCGCTGGAACTCCTTCAGGTCGGAGTAGCCCGTGGTCGCCATCGCCCGGCGCAGGGCGCCGATCAGGTTCGTGGTGCCGTCGGCGATGCGGCCCGGGCCGAACAGAATCTCTGCCAGGGCAGCGAGCCCGCCGACCTCGACCCGCTCGCCGCGGGGCAACTCCTGGTGGTGGGCCTCGGGGCCCCAGTGGTAGCCGCGGCCGGGTGCCTCGTTGGCGCGGGCCAGGGCAGCCCCGAGCATGACGGCATCAGCCCCGCAGGCGATCGCCTTGACGATGTCGCCACTCGTTCCAACCCCGCCGTCGGCGATGACATGCACATAGCGGCCGCCGGACTCGTCGAGGTAGTCGCGCCGGGCGGCGGCGACGTCAGCAATGGCCGAGGCCATCGGAGCGTGGATGCCGAGGGTCAGGCGCGTCGTGTGGGCGGCCCCTCCCCCGAAGCCCACGAGCACGCCGGCCGCGCCGGTGCGCATGAGGTGGAGGGCCGCGGTGTAGGAGGCGGCTCCGCCGACGATGACCGGCACGTCGAGCTCGTAGATGAACCGCTTGAGGTTCAGCGGCTCGGCCCGCCCCGAGACGTGCTCGGCCGAGACCGTCGTGCCGCGGATGACGAAGAGATCCACGCCCGCGTCGGCGACCGACTTCCACAGCTGCTGGGTCCGCTGGGGGGTGAGGGCGCCCGCAACGGTGACGCCGGCCTCGCGCACCTCGCGGAGCCGGTCGGTGATCAGGTCGGGCTGGATCGGCGCGTCGTAGATCTCCTGCATCCGTCGCGTGGCCAGGCCGGGGTCGAGGGTGGCGATCTCCGCCAGGAGGGGGGTGGGGTCGTCGTAGCGGGTCCACAGTCCCTCGAGGTCGATGACCGGCAGGCCACCCAGCCGGCCCAGGGCGATCGCCGTCTGCGGCGACATGACCGAGTCCATCGGCGCCGCGATGACGGGGATGTCGAAGTGGTAGGCGTCGATCTGCCACGAGACCGACACCTCTTCCGGGTCGCGGGTGCGGCGCGAGGGCACGACGGCGATGTCGTCGAACGAATAGGCCCTGCGGCCGCGCTTGCCCCGGCCGATCTCGATCTCAGTCACGCGGCGATGCTATCGGTGGCGTCGGGCGACGGTTCCACCGCAAGGAGGTCCAGCCGGCTGCCGCGTGGGCGCCCTGCGGGTGACGCTAGCTCGCGGCAGCCCCGGCAGCACTCACCAGGCCGTGGCCGAAGAAGGAGGTCCAGCCGTTCGCCCCTGTGCGGCACTCCAGGCGCTCGTCGCTGTCGCCGAGCGGCTGCCAGTCGTCTGGGCATGACATCGGTGTCGCCGTGCGCTCGACGGCCGCCTTGACCGCTCCGGGCGACCAGTCCGGGTGCCGCTGGATGACGAGGGCAGCCACCCCTGTCGCGTGCGGCGAGGCCATGGATGTCCCGTTCAGGTAGACGTAGGTGGCGCCGTGGTCGGTGACCGTGATGCCCGGGAAGAGACCGCTCAGCGCATCGAAGCCGGTCCAGAGGTCGCTGTCTGGCGGCACGGCGCCGAGGACCCCGTCCTGGACGGTCCCGGTGGCCGAGACGTAGTCGCCTCCGGGTGCGGCTGCGTCGCCACCGACGGTGGAGTAGCTGGCGACGTTCATGGTGTAGCCGGGATAGCCGACCGGACCGGTGGCCGACACGTTGAGCACATCGGGCAGTTCAGCCGGGAGGACCCGGCACTGGTTGTGGACCGCCCGCTCCAGCGGCGTGTCGTCCGGGCCGTCCGGACTGATGACATCGCTGGTGGGGTGGCTGAGGTCGTCGGACTCATTCCCGTTGGCGCTCACGATCAGCACGCCCCGCTCTTGGGCATAGCGGGCCGCCGAGGCGATCTCCGCTGCCAAGGCCCGCTGAGCGGCGTCGCTCCCGCAGTAGTACAGGTATGGATCGGCGAAGAGGCTCATGTTGACTACATCGAGTCCAAGGTCGCCCGCCGCGCGCAGCGCCTGTGCGACCGCGTAGGCGAAGCAGTATCCCGAGACCGTGCACACCTTGAGCGAGACGATGGTTGCGCCCGGGGCCACCCCTGCGATCCCTATGCCGTTGACGGGCGCGGCGATCTCGGAGGCGACATGGGTGCCGTGGCCATTCCGGTCGTAGACGGCCACCTTGTTGCCGCAGTCGCCGTTGCCGGCCTCCGAAGGCTGGGCGAGCCCAGCGAGAATCGCAGGGTCGTCGGAACGGACGTACGAGCACGAGTCGGCCAGGTCGACGTTGGCAGCGATATCGGGGTGGGTCGCGTCGATGCCTGTGTCGAGCACTCCGACGCGAACACCGGAGCCGTCTGCCCTGGCCCTGGTGGCATCGTTCGCGCCGATCAGGGACATGTCCCACTGGCATCCGGCCAGGGGCTCGGCGCTGGGCAGGTCATAGACCCCTCCCCACAGGCCTTCACAGAACTGCGCGAGCTCTATCGACGGCACCGCCCGCGTGCCTGCCGAAGCGGTGCCGGCGAGTCCGAGGGAGGCGGCTACCGCGAGGACCGCGGCCTGCACGACGCGACGTCGGGGACTGCGCATGACGGCACCTCCGGGGGCGGCTCCGCGGCCTTGAGGAGTCAGACGTGGTCAGCCCGACGCGCACCCAAGTCCGGGATCGAGCGTACGCCCGTTACCCGGCATACCGGCAAGGGCGGCGAGACCCTCAGCTGCCGCTGTAGTTGGGCGCTTCGACGGTCATCTGGATGTCGTGGGGGTGGCTCTCCTTCAGACCCGCCGGGGTGATGCGCACGAACGTGCCGCGGGCCTTGAGCTCGGGCACAGTGCGGGCGCCGACGTAGAACATCGACTGGTGGAGACCCCCGACCAGCTGGTGGACTACCGCGCCGAGCGGCCCGCGGTAGGGCACCTGGCCCTCGATGCCCTCGGGGACGATCTTGTCGTCAGCTGTCGACGTCAGCCTGGAAGTAGCGGTCCTTCGAGTAGGACTTCTTGCCACGCGAGGACATTGCCGCGAGTGATCCCATCCCGCGGTATGACTTGAACTGCTTGCCGTTGACGAAGATCAGCTCGCCGGGGCTCTCCTCGCAGCCGGCCAGCAGCGACCCGAGCATCACCGAGTCGGCGCCGGCCACGAGTGCCTTGGCAATGTCGCCGGAGTACTGGAGCCCGCCGTCGCCGATGATCGGCACGCCTGTGCCGCGGGTCGCGAGGGAGGCGTCGTAGATCGCCGTCACCTGGGGCACGCCCACACCGGCCACGACCCGCGTGGTGCAGATCGACCCCGGCCCGACGCCTACCTTGACCGCGTCGACACCGGCGTCGACGAGCGCCTGCGCCCCGGCCCGCGTGGCGACGTTGCCGCCGATCACCTGGACGTCGCGCATAGCCGGGTCGGCCTTGATCCGACGCACCATGTCGAGCAGGAGCCGCGCGTGCCCGTGCGCCGCGTCGACGACGAGCACGTCGACCCCGGCCTCGACGAGGGTTGTGGCCCGCTCCCACGCCTCGCCGAAGTAGCCCACCGCGGCCCCGACCATGAGCCGGCCCTGGCCGTCCTTGCTGGCGTTGGGGAACTGCTCCGACTTGACGAAGTCCTTGACCGTGATGAGCCCGCCGAGGCGCCCCTCCTCGTCGACGAGGGGAAGCCGCTCGCGCTTGTGCTGGCGCAGCAGGGCGGTGGCCTCCTCGCGGCTGATGCCCAGCCGGCCGGTGACCAGCGGCATCGGCGTCATCATGTCGCGCACGAGGGTCGTGGCCCACTGGGCCACCGGCGTGAAGCGCAGGTCGCGGTTGGTGATGATCCCGATCAGGTGGTTGTCGGCATCGACCACCGGGAGGCCGGACACCCGGTACTCGCCGCACCTGCGGTCGAGGTCCTCCAGCGTCGCGTCGGGCCCGATCGTGATCGGGTTGGTGATCATGCCCGTCTGGGTCCGCTTCACGAGGTCGACCTGGTAGGCCTGGTCCTCGACGGAGAGGTTGCGGTGGAGCACACCCAGCCCGCCCTGGCGGGCCATCGCGATGGCCATTCGCGACTCGGTGACGGTGTCCATGGCGCTGGAGACGAGGGGGATCCGCAGCGAGATCTCGCTGGTCAGCGGGGCCGTGGTGTCGACCTCGCTGGGGATGACATCGGTCTCGCCGGGGAGGAGCAGGACGTCGTCATAGGTCAGGCCGAGCTTGGCGAACGGGCTGGACTCGGCATCGGCGGAGAGGGGTACGTCAGCGGAGGGGACTGTGGCGGAGCCGGTGTCGCCGAAGGCCTGCTGTCGCGCGTCCACACCAAGGCTCATTGATCCAGTCTAGGCCAGGCGCCACTCCGCTCCGACGACGCCCGGCCGTCGCCCGCAGCAGCCTCGGGGCGGCATGGCCGCGGCGGCTGGCGGACGCCATACGAGCCGCGTCCGGAGTTGGTGAATCCTTGAACATTTCTTGACTTCGCGCCTGACCAACCGCTCCGAATCCGCCGGTAGCGTCGCTTGACACGCGGCACGGATTCCGGGCCGCCTTCCGTGGGTAATTCCGCGGAGTACTCGATGTGGAGGAGGGGACGATGGCTGAGATCACGCGACTCCCGGGGCCAGTTGCCGACCTGTGGGACTGGCAGCTGGAGGGCTCCTGCCGCAGGGTCAGCCCGGACATGTTTTTCCACCCCGAGGGAGAGCGCGGCTCGGCCCGCCGCTCGCGTGACAGCGCCGCGAAGGAGGTCTGCCTCGGCTGCCCGGTGCTGCGCCAGTGCCGCGAGCACGCGCTGAGCGTCCGCGAGCCGTACGGCGTCTGGGGTGCCATGACCGAAGACGACCGCGAGGCCTACTACGCCGGCCGGAGCGCTGTCGCCACCGCCAGCTGACTCCGCCGACCCCAACATCCGTCCACACGTGGGGGTCACCGCCATCGCGCCCAGGCGGCCGGCCCCGCCTATCGTTGGGGCGTGAGCTCCCCGCACGAGCCGATCGAGGTCCCGATCCGGGACGAGTCCATCCGCCTCGGCCAGCTGCTGAAACTGTCCGGCGTCGTCGAGGACGGCGCGATGGCACGCATGGTGATCGAGAACGAAGAGGTCACCGTCGACGGCGAGATCGAGTGGCGACGGGGCCGCCAGATCCGTCCCGGGATGACCGTCGGGTATGCCGGCCAGCTGGTTCGGGTGACCGCGGGCGGCTGAGCCTCAGCTCGCGATGGCCCCTGGGGCTATGTCGCGATCGAGATGGTGGCGCCCACCTTGGCGTCGTCCTCCACCGCATCGAGCACCGCGGCGGCCAGGTCGGCACGCGAGACCATCCACCTCCAGCGGACGTTGCCCTCGCTCCGCTCGACGTACCCGCGCTCGGGCCAGTTCGTCAGACGTGGCGGGCGGATGATGGTCCAGTCGGCTCCGCTCGCGCGGAGGAGGTCCTCCATGGCCCGCATGTCGGCGAAGGCCCGGCCCAGGAATCGACGCAGGATGGGCTTGGCAAGGAACCTCGTGAGCGGGTCGTCTCCTTCGGTCGTGTGGCCGCTGGCGCTGACCGCCACGATCCGCGAGACACCCAGCAGCCGCATCGCCGCCAGGCAGGAGCTCATCCCGTCGCGCAGGATCCGGCCCGTCGCATCGCCGGCGGTGCTGACACAGAACACCACCCCGTCCACCTCCTCGAGCGCGTGCAGCAGGGCCGCCTCGTCGCGGACATCGGCTTCGACCACCTCGCTGGCGTCCTCGATGTCGTCGTCGAGCACGGCACTGAGCTTGTCGGGGTCGCGCACGACGGCCCGCATCCGGTGGCCCAGGTCCACCCCCTGCTCCATGACGTGGGCCCCGGTCCGCCCCGACGCCCCGATCACCGCAATCCTCATGGGATCCCTCCGAATACACTGGGTGAGTGAATGCTCACCACGCTAAGGTGAGTAAACGCTCACCGTCAAGGAGGTTTGTCATGGGTGCCGGCCACGAGGGGCTGCGGACCCGCGAGCGCATCCTCGATGCCGCCGCGGCCGTGCTGCGCGACCGCGGCATCGCGCACGCCACGACCAAGGAGATCGCCCGGGAGGCCGGCTGCTCCGAGGCGCTCCTCTACAAGCACTTCCCTGACAAGCTACGGATCTTCATGTCGGTCATGAAGGAGCGCCAGCCGGCGCTGACTGACCCGCAGCGGCTGGTGGGGCACGGAACGGTCCGGGACAACCTCGCCACGCTGGCGCAGGGCCTCATGGCGTTCTACGTCCGGACCTTTCCGCTGGCCGCCTCCATCTTCGGGTCGTCGGAGCTCCTCGCGTCGTGGCGCGAGGGCATCCGAGCAGCCGGTGGCGGGCCAGAGAGTCCGCTGGCCAAGGTGGAGCGCTACCTCGCGGCCGAGCTTGCCGCGGGACGTCTGCCCGAGGACCTGGATCGAGGCGCCGTGGCCATGGCGCTGGTGGGCGCCTCGTTCCACCAGGGCTTCCTGGCGGCCTTCAACGGGCTCGAAGAGGTGCCTGACGAGAAGGCCGTCGCTGACCGGCTCGTTGCGACCCTGATCCCAGCTCAGAACCGGGGGTGTCCAGCACCGGTTGAGGGCTAGTTCTCCGGGACGAGCGATGCGATCACGTCGGCTGTCTCCGGTTTGAGCTCCCACCTGAGGTTCGTGGTTGCAAGCACGAACTCGCCGGTGCAGGTAGACATCAGATCAGGGTCGGGTCCAAGTGGATGAACGTCAGGCGTGCGCGCGCAACCGGGTCTCGAAGTCAGACATCGCGCACTCCCTCGTTCGCGAGCGACGGACTCCGCCGCATGGCTGCCAGGGCGCGCGCGCACTGGCCCTTGACCGTCCCGACGCTGCAGCCGAGCGTCTCAGCCGTCTGGACCACGGAGAGGTCCTCGAAGTAGCGGAGCACTACGACCGCCCTCTGGCTTCGCGGCAGTTGTGC
This sequence comes from uncultured Actinomycetota bacterium, assembly GCA_963715025.1. Classification (GTDB taxonomy): domain Bacteria; phylum Actinomycetota; class Actinomycetes; order Actinomycetales; family Dermatophilaceae; genus DASSJT01. The sequence goes on from CAVQQQ010000004.1 coordinate 85,691, forward strand.
GAGAGCCCTCATGAGGTCGCGGCGCAGGGCGGTGACCGACTCGGTCGCTGACTCGCTGCGGCCCCGTCCTGGGCTCAGGGAGCAGGTCCGTGGGGTACTCCGCGTTCCACCGAAACTCGGCCGCGACGCAGGGCGCTCGGTCATGGGCAGCTCGATCATGCCGACCTCCTCCCCCTGAGAAGAGCGGGAAGACCCACGACAAGGTTGTCACCGCAGCGACGGGTTGGTTCGCAATTTCGGTGAGCACCCCCGGAAAGGCCCACCCCGGCCGGGGTGGGCCCTTCTTCTGAGCTGCGGCGTGGCTCGTCGATCCCAGGGCGATCAGGCGTGGGCCGTGCGCTGCCGGCGCTGGCGGGTGGCCATTGCGAACGCGCTCACAGCGGCCAGGGCCGCGCCCCCAAGCGCCCCAAGTCCGATCTGGACGTACTGGAGCGAGCCGCTGCCCGGCGTGGCCGTCCTGCCCCTGCTCCCGGCGTCGCGGCTCGGCGGAGTGTAGTTCGGCCACGAGTTGTACGACGGGGGGCCTGGATTGTACGGCCGTGACAAGTTCGCCCAGGTGTTGTACGAGGGCGGACCCGGGTTGGGCAGGGACGGATCCCCCTGCAGGGTAAGGCTGCTCGCACGGTCCGATGCCAGGGCCGGAACCCCAGAGGCAGGGCCGGCGACAGCGGGCGCCCCAAGGGCCAGACCGATCAGGGCAGCTGCCCCCACACCGGCGGCTGCTCTCTGGGTTGTCGTGATGAGTGACATGGCTGTTCCTTTCGCTTGAATCGATAGCCATCTGGGGCAAGAGAGCAGCGAGGCATTCCTCATGGTGCTCATTCGGTTTGGGTGTCCCTTCATGTCTTTTGTCCTTCCGGTCTTGATGGGGTGTCGTCGGAGATGACGGCGGTGAGGCGCTCGAACGGGACCCCGGCCCGTGCGTAGACCGCGCGCACGAGATCGTCCGAAGGCGCCTCAAGGAGGCACAGCAGCGACTCGTCGGACGGGATGACCGTCGACCGGAGGTAGCGCACCCGCTCGCCTTCGCGGGCGATGCCGATCGCGGCCGCGCGGACCCGCGCCGCGCATTCCTGGAGCCCTTCGGCGGTGAAGCCGGGGCGGTAGTGCTCGACGAGGTAGGTCTGCTGTGCCATGCGACGACGGTAAGCGCCGCCCGCGGCCGGGGAATCGGGCGTTTCCCTACGTTTGTGCCTTCGCCCGCCGGTGCTCGTCGGCCATGCGCGCGCCGAGCTGCGCGCGCGAGGCGATGCCGAGCTTGCGGTAGACGCGCGCCAGGTTGGCCTCGACGGTCTTGGGGCTCATGAAGGCGGCGCTCGCGACCTCGCGGTTCGTCATTCCCGTCGCGGCGAGCTCGGCGACCCGACGTTCGGTCGGGGTCAGCTCGGCCGACGCGCGGCGCAGGCCGACGCGGCCGAGCTCGACCCGGGCCTGCTCGGCCCACGTCGGCGCGCCGAGCCGCTGGAAGATCGCGAGTGCCTCGCCGAGCGCGTCGGCGGCGGCGCGCCGCTGCTTGACGCGGCGGTGCAGGCGCCCCTGCACGAGGCGATTCCACGCGAGCTCGAATGGGAGCTTCGCCGCCTCGTCGGCGTCGAGCTCGTCGAGCTCGTCGAACGCGGCGAGCGCCGCCGCGACGTCGCCCTCCGCCGCGAGGACGAGCGCGCGGGTGCGCGGGAGCGTGACGCTGATCCACAGCCTGGGGAAGCTGCGCCCGCGCTCCTCGAGGCGTGTGAGCGCCTCCCGGGCGCGGTCGCGCTCGCCCAGCGCGACCAGCGACTCGATGTGGAACGGCTCGCTCCGGTCGGGGGCGAGCTCCTTCATGGCGATCGTCTCCATCCGCTCCCGCATCCGCGTCAGGGTGGCGTCGACCGCACGGTGGTCGCCGTCGACGAAGTCGACGAAGGCGAGAGTCGACAGGCCGAGCACCTCCCAGGCCACGAGCCCCGCGCGCTCGGCCTTGACGATGAACGGCCCGATCGTGGCCCGCGCCCGCTCGGTCCGGCCGGCGTGCGCGTCGACGAGCGAGCGAATGCGGAATGCGGCACCCCACGGGCCAGGCTCGTCGAGCTGCTGCGCCAACGCGTCGCATGCCTCATCCACGAACCGCCTCGCGAGGTCCCACCGTCCCGCGCGGAGCTCGGCCATCGAGAGGTGCGCCAGCCGCTCCGCCCGCCAGAGATCCTCGCCCCGCTCGCGGTACCACTGCTCCTCGACGATGAAGCGGGCCCGCGCAGCCTCAAAGTCGTCGATCGCCCAGAAGTAGATCAGCGCGAGCGGCGTCTTCGGCGCGTCCGGGCCCGCCCTCGCCTCCAGCTCGCGCCACTGCTCGAACAGGTCCCAGCGCGGGCCGTGCCCCAGCCCCAGCTCCGCCCAGAACCGGTCGAAGACGATGTTGGCGAGCGGCCCCGGATCGTGGTCCGGCCTGAGCACGCGCATCGCCGCTTCCGCGTGCTCGACCGCCCGCCTGGGATCGTGCGTGGTGAAGCTGACGAGCTTCGGGTAGACGCGGGCCGCGAGCTCGCGGTCGGCGGGCGCCGCCGCCAGGGCCGCCTCGAAGTGCGTCCTCGGCGGGCCGCTGCCGCTGATCCACGCGACCTCGCCAAGCAGGTAGTGCGCCTGCCCGCGCAGCGACGCGACCGGCGACCGCGTCTCGGGCTCGGCCAGCGTGCGCGCGGTCTCGACGTCGCCGGCGGCCAGACGTGCGGCGGCCTCGCCGAGCCGGCGTCGCGTCAGCGCCTGCGTTCGTTCGCCGGCCGTCAGCCGTGCGGACGCGGCCAGGAGATCGGCGGCGGCCTCAGGCGCGCCGCGCCGAGCGGCCCGCGCCGCGGCGCGCTCGATCTCGGCGGCGACGTCCTCGTCCGTGCGTGTCGTGCCGAGCGCCAGGTGGCGGGCACGCTCCTCGGGATCGACCACCGCCGTCGCCAGACGCTCGTGCAGCCGGCGCCGCCGCTCGCGTGCTGCGGATCGGTAGACGACCGACGCGAGCAACGGGTGCGTGAACCGGATCCGGTCGCGCCCGGCGACCAGCACGCCCGCCTCCTCCGCCTCGATCACGGCGGCGCGCGCGTCGCCCTCCCCGTCGAACGCCTCCACGACCGTGGCGACCGTCGGCTGCGACAGCGCAGCGGCCGCCAGCGCGACGATGCGCGCATCTCGAGACAGGGCCGCGACCCGTGCCGCCACCAGGTCCTCGACGCTCCGCGGCACCGGCAGCGGCTCGTGCCCGCCTTCGTCACCCCCGAGCGCGCGCGCGATCTCGAGCGCGAAGAATGGGTTGCCGCCGCAAGCGTCCGCGAGCCGGATGAGCAGCGGCCGCGACAGCGACGTCCCCAGCCGGCCGCCGATCAGGTGGTGCAGCGCCGCCACCGAAAGCGGTCCGACGACGACCCGCTCACATCGGTCGTCTGGCAGCGCACGCGCGAGCCCGAGCGGCAGCTCGACGTCTCCTTCGACCCGGCGCGCCACAAGCAACGCGAGCCCGGCCGGCAACCGCCGCGCCGCAAACGCGAGGGCCTGCTCCGACGCCGCGTCGAGCCACTGCACGTCGTCGACCGCCAACAGCACCGGGCCCCGCGACGCGAGCGCGGCGAGAACGGCGACCAGCGCGGCCGAGATCGTTCGCGCGTCCACCGGCTCGTCCGTCTTTCCGAGCAGGAGCGCCGCCTCGAGCGCGCGCCGCTGGAGCGGCGGCAGCTCGCTCTCCGTCTCCTCGAACGCCCCGCCGACGAGGTCGGCGACCGCCGAGTACGAGAGCCTCGCCTCGCTCTCCGCCGGGCGCGCCTGCAGCACACGGAAACCGCGCGCATCGGCGGCCCGCACCGCCTCCAGCCAGAGCGTCGTCTTGCCGATCCCAGCCTCGCCGTCGAGGACGAGGGCGGCCGCACCTTCGGCCGCGCGGTCGAGGAGGCGCTCGGTCGCGGCGAGCTCCTGCTCGCGGCCGATGATCGCCGGCTCCACGCTACTTCACGACCCCTTTGGCCGGGATTGCTGCAGTCAACCTCCCGGCCAGGTTGTGCGGGCGCACGATCTTCCTCTCCGGCGCCGTCAGCAGAGCTGTCGTCGGCGCGCTCCGCCGGCGGATGTCGATCCCCTGCCCCGGACGACGCCAGGCTGCTTCGCGTAGCAGGCGAGCGGGGTCTGCTCGACCGGTAGGACCCCCACCCTGACCGTAGCAGGCGGGGCGGGCGCGGCTGGCGACCAGCGCTAGCGACGAAGTCTTGAGGCGCTTCATCGGCTCGAGAGCGATCATCGCGTGGATGGCGGCTCGCGGACCGCGACGAACTGCCCCGAGTTCCGGGTCTCGACCGGCGCCCGCGCGCCCGTGCGACGCCGACGTGGAGCGAGGCAACGAGGCAACCGGGCCGCGAGACGAAACGAGTAGGCGGTCGGCGATGCTCACGGCCTGGTCGATGTCGTGCGTCACATGCGCGATCGTGACACGTCGGTGGGCGAGCTCGTCATCGATACACGGGAACACGTCCTGGTGTTGCTTCCAGCCGGGGCGGGCGGGATAGTCGGCGACATGCCAGACGCTGCGCGCCGACGACCGTCGGGAGGCGCGTCCCGAGGGACGGTTCGCGACGCCTCGAGCGCCCCGCGAAGGTGCCCGCCCGTGAAGCGACCGAACGTCGTCGGCTGGGTCGTCGTCTTCGTCGTCGTCGCGTCGGTGGAAGCACTCGTCCGGCTGCTCGGGCTGGGCGACAGCGTGCCGACCCCCACGGCGACGGCGCACGCGCTCGTAGCCGAGCTGAGGACGGGCACGCTCGCCGGCGAGCTCGGAGCGACGGTCGACAGCTACGCCCAGGGGCTCGCAATCGCCGTCGTCGTCGGGGTCGTGGTCGGCGTCCTGATCGGCAGCTTCCGCGCGCTGCTCGATGCCTCGTCCGTCCTGACCGAGTTCCTGCGACCGATCCCCGCGGTCGCGTTGATCCCGCTCGCTGTCCTCTTCTTCGGCTTCGGCGCGCCGATGCGGCGTTGGATCGTCGCCTACGCCGCCCTGTGGCCGATTGTCCTGAACGCGCTCTACGGAGCCCGCGGTGTCGACCGCGTTCTCCACGACGTTGCGCGGACGTCGGGCGTCGGCGCCGTCGGCCGACTCGTTCGAGTCACGCTGCCCGCCTCGCTGCCGAGCATCGCCACGGGCGTCAGGGTCGGCGCCTCGATCGGGCTGCTCGTCGCCGTCACGGCCGAATCGGTCAGCGGGACCGACGGCGTCGGGGCGTACATGCAGCGACAGGGGAACGCGTTCCGACTGCCGGAGTTGTACGCGGCCGTCGTCCTCGTCGGCTGCTTCGGCTACGTCGTCAATCGCGCGCTGCGCGCGGCCGAGCGCCGGCTCGTATTCTGGGCCGGCGAGGAACGACTGGCTGAGCGGTGATGGTCCGGCTCGTCAGGCGCGTCGGCCGGCCGGTCCTCGGCTGGCTCGTCTTCGCTGCGGCCGTCGGGATCTGGGAGGCGTTGGCCCGGAGCGAGGGATCCTTCCTGCTGCCGACGCCGAGCGCGGTCACAGAGCACGCGTGGCATGTCTGGCCCACGCCGGAGTTCCTGGGCAACGTCGAGGCGAGCCTGAGGCGCCTTGCGGCCGGGTATGCGATCGGCGTATCGGTCGGCGTCGCCGTCGGGGTTTCGATGGGCTCGTCGCGGCGCGCAAGGCAGGCGCTCGAGCCGCTCGTCGAGCTCCTGCGGGCGACGCCGGCGATCGCGCTGGTGCCGGCGCTGATCGTGATGCTCGGCGTCGGCGATCGGATGCGCATCGCGGTCATCGCCTTCGGGGTCGTCTTCCCGGTGCTCGTCAACAGCATGGACGGCGTTCGCGCCGCGTCGCCCGAGCTCCACGAGACGGCATCGCTGCTCCGCTTGGGGCGAGCCGAGCGGATCCTCCGCGTAGATCTTCCCGCCGCCCTGCCGTCGATCTTCGCCGGCCTTCGGGTCGCTGTCTCGATCGGTCTCGTCATGGTCGTCGTCTCCGAGTTCGTCGGCGGCGGCGACGGGCTCGGGCACTACATCCTCGTCGAGCGGTCGCAGTTCAACATCCCCGAGATGTATGCCGGGATCCTCTTCCTCGGCTTGCTCGGACTCGTCCTGAACGGCGTCTTCGTGCTCATCGGGCGGCGGGCCCTCTCCTGGCACTTCGAAACGACGGGTCATGGCGAGCGCTAAAGCCACCCGTTCGGGCGAGGGCCGGCGGCGGACAGCAGCCCCCGTCGTCAGCGTCGCATCCCTCGGTTTCCGCTACGTCCGGGACGGCCCACCGGCACTATGCGAGGTGACCTTCGACGTCCACGAGGGCGAGTTTCTCACCGTGGTCGGACCGTCGGGCTGCGGCAAGACGACGCTGCTGCGCGTCCTTTCCGGCCTGACCCGGCCGACTGAAGGCGCAGTGCTTCTCGACGGCCGACCGGTTCTGGGTCCGCCGCCGGAGATCGCTCTCGTCTTCCAGGACTACAACCGGTCGCTCTTCCCGTGGCTCACCGTGATCCGCAACGTCATGTTTCCGCTGCGTCGCACGCAACTCTCCGGAGGCGCGAGGGTCGCGCGAGCCGAGGCGGTTCTGCACGACCTCGGTCTCCGCGACGCCGCGCGCAAATACCCCTGGCAGCTGTCCGGTGGGATGGCCCAGCGGGTCGCCATCGCCCGTGCCCTCGTATCGCGCCCGAGGCTGCTGTTGCTCGACGAACCGTTTGCCTCGGTCGATGCACTCACACGTGAAGAGCTCCAGGACGTCGTCCTGCGCGTGCACGGCGAGCTCAACGAACGCCGTATGACCATCGTGCAGGTGACGCACGACATCGACGAAGCCGTCTACCTCGGCGATCGCGTCCTCATCCTGAGCTCCACACCGGGACGGGTCGTCGGGTCGATCGACGTCGACGTGCCGCGTCCGCGCGAACAGACGGCGAGCCGCAGCTCACCTCAATTCCTTGCCGTCCGGAACGAAATCCACGAGATCATCAGAAGGCCCCAGTGAGACGCCAGCAAGCGAACATCTGCATGCATCCCATCGCCGGCGAGAGGAAGCGAACGCGCCGGCTCGTACGGCTCTGTTGCATCGGGCTCGCGCTCGCCGTCTCCGCGTGCCGGGCGGACACGCCAGCTCGGACGACGGTCACGGGCCCGGCAACTCCGACGACGGTCAACATCACCGCGCTTCCGATCGAGCCGACGGCGCTCGCCTTCTACGCGAAGGAGCGGGGCTTCTTCAGCCGTGAGGGCATCGATGCGAGGATCACTGTGATCAACGATCCACAACAGGCTCCTGCTGCCGTGCTCTCGCGCACGGCCGCGTTCTCGAGCTACAGCGTGAGCGGTCTCGCCGTCTTGAAATCTCGCGGCGCACCAGTGCGCCTCGTCGCCGCAGGCGCGCTCTATCTGCCAAAGGCGCCGACGACCGCGCTCGTCTCGGCGAAGGGGAAGTGGTTCGGGCGCGCCAGCGACCTGGTTGGAAAGACGATCGCCATCGATGCTCCGAACACCCCCGCCCATATCGGGCTGTTGCGATGGCTCAAGCGCAACGGGGTCGACGCTGGTGACGTTCGCATCGTGGAAATGCCGTTCCCACAGATGGTCGGCCCGCTGAGCAGAGGACGGGTCGACGCTGCCGTGCTGCCGGAGCCGGTCCTGACGCTCGCACTGCAGCGAGGCGCCACGCGCATCGCTCCCATCTTCAACGCGGTCTGTGCGCGCGATTGCCTCGGAACGGTCTGGATCGCGCGCCGCGACGTCGACTCGGACCTGGCAGCGCGGTTTCGAAAGGCGATTCAGGCGGCCGCCGCGTGGGCGAACCAGCAGGAAAACGAGCGCGCCAGCGGCGCCATTCTCGCCAAGTACACCGAACTCGACCGAGCGCTGATCGCCAAGGTGACGAGAACGCGGTTCGCCACGCGGCTGAGGCCGGAGCTCGCGCAACCGTGGATCGACGTGTACGCAGAATTCGGCGTCATCCCGTCGTCATTTCCGGCGATCGACCTGACCAAATAGGGGAGTCCTCTATCCGACTTTGCAGCGAAGACGATAACCCCGCGAAGCCGAGGATCAACATCGCCCATGCGGGCCACATACAACCGGACGTACACCATTCAGCCCATCCGGCTCAAGCAAGCCGGTGAGGGTCCGGTGGCGCGACGTCGTACGATCCGCTCACGGAGTCGGAGCGTGGCGTCCGCGGGTCCGTTCACCGCGACGTCGGTCGCGGCGTCTACCTTGTCCGTTGGTTCTGGCGTCGTCGTCAGCTTCTCCTCGCTGGCTCACCTGACCGCATCGGCGCGCTTTCGCGCCCGGGCACCGGGCCCGGTATCCGGCCGGTTATGCGGGACGGCCGCTCGGAGGGGGCGGCCATCGTGTCCCGTTTTCCCGTCGCCGTTTGGCTGCCGGCGTTGGCTTCTCGGTCATCCGATGCCCCGCCGGGGGGTTGGGCCAGGGCTGCGCTTCACGAGGCATCAACGAGGGTTTATGCGATTCACCCATCCGGTCTTCCCTGGCCTGTGGCCGCCCGGGGTGGGGCGGGCCGCCCGCCTGTGGGCTCAGCGACTGCCGAAGGTACGACCACGCCGGCGCCCATCGCACCGGCTGCGAGTGCCACAACGAGCACCCCGCAAAGTTGCCAGCCAATCCAGGAACCACGCGAGCTGGCGAGCCCGGCACGGTCATCCCGGCGTCAAGACAGCGAGGGGGCGCCTCCCGGGTGGGAGGCGCCCCATCAATGAGCGGTATGCCGTGTGGCTGGCCTGGTCGTGGCTGGCCGTCAGTGGCCGTGGCCGTGGCCGTGGCCCCCGGCGGCAGCCGGCTCCTCTTCCTTCTTCTCGACCACGAGCGTGTCGGTCGTCAGCACCATCGACGCGATCGAGGCGGCGTTGCGCAAAGCCGAGCGGGTCACCTTGACCGGGTCGATGACACCGGCCTTGAACAGGTCGCCGTACTCGCCGGTCGCGGCATTGAGGCCGTTGCCCGGGTCGAGGTCGCGGACCCTCGACACCGTGACGTAGCCCTCGTGGCCGGCGTTCTCGGCGATCCAGCGCAGCGGCTCAGCCGCGGCCTTCCTCACGATCGAGGCACCAGTGGCCTCATCGCCCTGGAGGCCCAGGTCGTCGATCGCGGTGGAGGCATGCAGCAGCGCCGAGCCACCTCCGGCGACGATGCCTTCCTCGATGGCCGCGCGGGTCGCCGAGATGGCGTCCTCGATGCGGTGCTTCTTCTCCTTGAGCTCGACCTCCGTGTGGGCACCGACCTTGATGACGCAGACTCCGCCGGCCAGCTTGGCCAGGCGCTCCTGCAGCTTCTCGCGGTCCCAGTCGGAGTCGGTGCGCTCGATCTCGGCCTTGATCTGGTTGACCCGGCCGTGGACGTCGTCGGAGGAGCCGGCGCCGTCGATGATCGTGGTGTTGTCCTTCGTCACCACGACCCGGCGGGTCTGGCCGAGCACGTCGAGCGTCGCCTGGTCGAGCTTGAGCCCGACCTCCTCGGAGATGACCTGGCCACCGGTCAGGATGGCCATGTCCTGGAGCATCGCCTTGCGGCGGTCGCCGAAGCCGGGGGCCTTCACCGCGACCACGTTGAACGTGCCGCGGATCTTGTTGACCACAAGGGTCGAGAGGGCCTCGCCGTCGACGTCCTCGGCGATGATGAGCAGCGGCTTGCCCGACTGCACGACCTTCTCGAGGACCGGCAGGACGTCGGCGATCGATGAGATCTTGCCCTGGTTGATCAGCACGTAGGCGTCCTCGATCACCGCCTCCATGCGCTCGGCGTCGGAGATGAAGTACGGGGAGATATAGCCCTTGTCGAACTGCATGCCCTCGGTGAACTCGAGCTCCGTGGTCGCCGTCGAGGACTCCTCGACGGTGATCACGCCGTCCTTGCCGACCTTGTCGAACGCGTCGGCGATGGTGGCGCCGATGGTCTCGTCCTGCGCCGACAGCGCGGCGACCTGGGCGATCTCGTCCTTGCCCTCGATCTCGCGGGCGGTGGCCAGCAGCTTCTCGGACACGGCCTCCACGGCCTGGTCGATGCCACGCTTGAGGGCGGCCGGGGCAGCGCCGGCAGCGACGTTGCGCAGGCCCTCCTTGACCATCGCCTGGGCGAGCACGGTGGCGGTCGTGGTGCCGTCACCGGCGACGTCGTTGGTCTTGGTGGCGACCTCCTTCGCGAGCTGGGCGCCGAGGTTCTCGTACGGGTCCTCGAGCTCGATCTCGCGGGCGATCGTCACGCCGTCGTTGGTGATCGTGGGGGCCCCCCACTTCTTGTCGATGACCACGTTGCGGCCCTTCGGGCCGAGGGTCACCTTGACGGCGTTCGCGAGGGCGTCGACGCCGCGCTCGAGCGCTTTGCGGGCGCTGTCGTGGAACTCCAGGGTCTTCGCCATGGCTGTCCTTCTCGAGTGTGGTGATGTTCAGGGGGTGCAGCCGGACGCACCCCGGCCACAGGCTCAGGCGAGCCTCAGGTCCGGGGTGCGGTCACGGCATACGCGATGTCTGTGCTGATCGCTCAGCCGACGATGGCGAGCACGTCGCGAGCGGAGAGGATGAGGTACTCCTCGCCGCCGTGCTTGATCTCGGTGCCGCCGTACTTGCTGTAGAGGACCCGGTCGCCGACCTTGACGTCGAGCGGGATGCGCTCGTCGCCGTCCTCGTTCCACCGGCCCGGGCCGACCGCCAGGACCTCGCCCTCCTGGGGCTTCTCCTTGGCGGTGTCCGGGATGACCAGGCCAGACGCGGTGGTCTGCTCGGCTTCGACGGACTTGACCACGATCCGGTCTTCGAGCGGCTTGATGGAAACCGACACGATGTTGACCTCCCCTTTGGGAATGTCGGAGTGACAGTGAACACATGCAGGGGTGCGCCGGTGAGGCCGCGCCGTCGCGGGGATCGCAGTCTCGGACGCTGGCACTCCAACGGGTGGAGTGCCAGTGCTGAATCTAGGCGGGTGATTAGCACTCGGTCAACTTGAGTGCCAATACCCGGAGCGCCGCGCCTCGGTGCAAACCTCGAAAAGGCGCGGGCCGCGGTCGGAGTCGGGCCCCCACATGCGACAGAATGCCCGGGTGGATACGCGGACGGTACGGCGCCTTGCCTCACCCCAGGGGCAGGACCTCCTCCGCTCTCTCCCGGCCTACTCCGAGTCGGCCGTGCTCGCCCTACAGGCCAAGCTGCGGGCACAGGGCATCGACCCCGACTTCGTGTCTGCGCTGCTCACCCAGTCGCGGCTGCGTGAGCGGGCCAGGCTGAAGTTCGGTGAGTTCGCCGAGGGCATGCTCTTCACCCCAGACGGACTCGAGCAGGCGTCTCGCCTCGAGATCGCCGCCTCCCACGCCGGGCGGTTCCGCTCGGCCAGTCTCGCCACCGTCCACGACCTCGGCTGTGGCATCGGCTCGGACGCCATGGCGATGTCGGCGCTCGGCGTCACCGTCCACGGCGTTGATGCCGACCCGGTCACCGCTGCCATCGCCGACAGCAACCTGCGCCCCTGGCCCGACTCCCGCGCCAAGACCGGCCGCGCCGAGGACTTCCGGCCGCCGCTCGATCCAGCGCGGTCGCGGGTTGGCGTCTGGGTCGACCCTGCGCGCCGCACCCCGGGGGTGGCGGACATCAACGGCCGCACCCGCCGTATCTTCCGCCTCGACTCCATCTCGCCCAGCTGGGACTTCGTGCGCTCGGTCGCCGACGCCGTGCCGGCAACCGGCGCCAAGCTGAGCCCGTCAGTGCCGCACGACATCGTTCCCAATGGAGCCGAGGCACAGTGGACGTCCTATGGCGGCGAGGTCCTCGAGTGCACGATCTGGTTCGGACCGCTGGCGCGCCGAGAGGGACGGAGCGCCCTCATCCTCGCGCCGGGCGCCAAGCCGGTGGAGCTCACCGAGGACATGTCCGCAGAATCCGTTCCGGTCGCGACCGGGCTCGATGCGCTCGGTCTCTGGCTCTACGAGCCCGACCGCGCCATGACCCGGGCGGGGCTGCTGGGCGTCCTCACCGCCGAGACCGACGGCGCGGAGGTCGACCCGGGGCTGGGCTACGTGACCGCCGACACCTCCGTGGAGCTCCCCTTTGCCAAGAGGTATGCCGTCCTGGAGGCCATGCCGTTCAACATCAAGACCCTGCGCGGCTGGCTCCGCGAGCACGAGATCACGCGGCTGACCATCAAGAAGCGCGGGATCCGTCTGGACGAGGACCAGCTGCGCGCCCAGCTCAAGCTCGCCAAGAATGGCGGCGAGGAGGCGATCGTGGTGCTCACGCGGGTCGCGGGGAGCCCGACGGCGATCGTGGTCCAGCCGGCCGTCGTCCTCACCTGAGCCGGTCGAATCAGAGCCGGGGATCGGACTGCGCCCCATGCCGGCGCACCGCGTCGGCGCCGGCCCGGAGTGCCACGCTCATGGCGCTACGGCGCGACGCGCCGGTCGCCAGTGCTGCGGCCAGCGCGCCACAGAATGCGTCACCAGCACCTGTGGTGTCCACGACCTCTTCGCCCGGCACGGCGTTTCCCGGGAACTCCTCGCCGTCCCAGGCCGCCCCGTTGGCGCCGAACGTCACCACGACCGACCCGGGTACCAGGTCGGAGTCGGCCAGCGCGAGCGCCTCGTGCTCGTTGACCACCACCGGGTCGGCGAGTGCGACCACGTCCGGCGGCAGGGCGGCATACGGCGCAGCGTTGATGACCACCTGCGCCCCAGCCCCGTGGGCAGCGCGGACGCCATCGGCCACCGCCGGCACGGGCACCTCGAGCTGCGCGAGCAGCACGTCGCCCGGTGCGAGGCCGACCCCGCGCGGCCAGTGCACCTCGCTGTTCGCGCCCGGTACGACCACGATGGCGTTCTCGCCATCGGCGTCAATCGTGATCCACGCCTGGCCCGTGCTCGATCCGGCGACCACCCGCACGGCCGCCACGTCGACGCCCCTGGCACGCAGCCGCTCGAGGTAGCGCGAGCCGCCCTCGTCGTCACCCACCGCCCCCACCATGAGCACGGAGGCACCGGCGGCCGCCGCCGCAACGGCCTGGTTGCCGCCCTTTCCCCCGCGAACCGCTGCAGCGCACTCGACGCGAGCACCGTCTCCCCGGGCCGCGGGTGGCGCTCCACGTGCGCCACGAGATCGACGTTGAGCGAGCCGAGCACCACCACGCGGCCCATCAGCGGCCTCCCACCGTGTCGAGCCACAGCCGGGCACACCGTTCGGCATCGATCTCCAGGCCGACGTGAACGGTCGCCGGCGCGGCGCCGTGCGGGTCGTGGTCCAGGCCGCCGCTCCAGTCCCGCCGGTCAACGATCGTGCGGCCGCGGGACCACACCCCGGCGAGCTCCACCCGCACCGGCAGCGGCTCGCTGGCAAGCAGGCTGCGGTCGACCACGGAGCAGACCGCACCGGCATCGCCGATCGTGGCGCGGTCGCGGTGGAATCGCTCGCACTGGAACCGAATCAGGCGCCCGGCCAGGCCTGCGGCACCCCGGTCGTCGGCAGCGATCAGCCGCCCGGCCTCGGCAAGGGAGACGGTGGGCTCGTAGAAGACGTCGAGGCCGTACATCGTCATCGGGACCCCCAGATCGACGCCGGCCTCCAGCACGACCGCCGCGGCCTCGGGATCGTGGAAGACGTTGAACTCCGCTGAGGCCGTGGCGTTCCCGACGTGGGCCGCTCCGCCCATGAAGACGATCTCGCGCAGGCCCTGCGCCGCCTGTGGGTAGGTGCGCAGCAGGAGGGCGATATTGGTCATCGGGGCAAGGGTCACCAAGGTGATCAGCTCCTCGGGACCACCGTCAGCCGCAGCCCCCAGAGCGTCGCGGAGCAGTTCCACTGCGTGGCGGGCGTCTGGGCGACGGTCGGAGCGTGGCCAGTCCAGGTCGCCCATGCCGTCGAGGCCGTGGACGTGGCGCGCATCGCTCGGCGACTCCAGCAGCGGCCGCCCCGCACCCGCCCCAACGGGAACGTCGCCTCGACCACAGGCGTCGAGCACCGTCATGGTGTTGGCCACCACGTCGTCCAGGGGCGCGTTGCCGCCAACGCAGGTCACCGCCCGGAGGTCTAAAGAGGTATGCCGCGCAGCCAGCAGGAGGGCGCACGCGTCGTCCACCCCGGTGTCGACGTCGAGGATGACGGGCGTGGGGTCGACGGTCATGCTGCGGAGCCTAGGGCCTCGGTTGCGGGATCCCCTGAGTGCGCGCTCCGGCGTCGATCGGGTTACGGTCATGCGATGCTCGACCGCCCCCTGACTCCGCCGCGCGGCCTCCGGGTGTCACTGGCGGCTCTGGCTGCTGCCCTCACGACGATCCTGACCGCCTGCTCGGGCGGCCAGGCCCCCTTGGCGCCCAGTTCAACCCCGTCCACGTCGGCGAGCTCTGCGACCTCGGCTTCGACGTCCGCGACCATCTCCTCCTCGACAACGTCCACCACGCCCTCATGTGCCGACCTGCTGGCGGCGAAGCTGACCCCCGCGCAGCGGGTGGGCCAGCTGCTGATGGTCGGCCTGGACTCGGACGCCGGGCGCACCGCGCTGGACGACGAGATCCGGTCCCTGCACCTCGGTGGAGTGGTCTACCTCGGCGGCTGGGACGGCGCTGCGAGGGTCAAAGCCACCTCGGCACACCTCCAAGGCCAGACCGGCGCCAGGGCCACGGGCGGTGTCAAGCTGCTGATCGCCGCCGACCAGGAGGGTGGGAAGGTCCAGCAGCTCAAGGGCGACGGCTTCAGCGTCATCCCGACCGCGCTTCGCCAGGGTGCCCTGTCCGCCGCCACCCTGCAGGCCAGGGCCACGGGGTGGGGCCGCGAGCTGGCCAAGGCGGGGATCAACGTCAACCTCGCCCCGGTCGCCGACACCGTACCCACCGAGCTTGGCACGGCCAACGCCCCGATCGGGCGCTTCGACCGGGAGTACGGACACGACCCAGCCACGGTCAGCAGGGCCGTCGTGGCCGTGGTGAATGGCCTTCACGAGGCCGGGGTCCAGCCAACGGTGAAGCACTTCCCCGGCCTGGGCCGGGTCAGGAACAACACCGACTTCAGCGCCACCGGGATCACCGACACCGTGACCACCATGTCCGACAGCTACCTCGAGCCGTTCGCCGACGGGATCGACGCCGGCACGGGCCTGCTGATGGTGTCATCGGCTCGCTACTCGCGCATTGACGCCCAGAACCAGGCGGTCTTCTCCCCCGCCGTCATCACCACGCTGCTGCGAGACCGGCTGGGGTATGACGGCGTGGTCATCAGCGACGACCTCGGGAAGGCCAGGTCGGTGGCAGCCGTCTCGCCCGGCGCCCGAGCCGTGCGGTTCATCGCCGCCGGAGGCGATGTCGTCCTCACCGCCGAGCCGAGTCGCGCGAAGGCCATGGTGACGGCCGTGTCGTCACGCATGACGCGCGATCGGGCGTTCGCCGCAAAAGTCGAGACGGCGGTGCGCCGGGTTCTGGCCCTCAAGATGCAGATGGGTCTGGCCCGCTGCGGCGGGTGAGCCGAGCGGTCAACGCGCCATGTCACGGACACCAGCAGACCCGGGCCCGGCCGCCCGAAGTCCGGAACTGGCGGCTGACTGCACCCGATGCGCTGGACTCTGCTGTGTGGTGCCGGCCTTCGCGGCCTCGTCGGACTTCGCCATCAGCAAGCCGGCGGGCCAGCCCTGCCCCAACTTGGCCGACGACTTCCGGTGCTCCATCCATGCGCAACTGCGGGACCGCGGTTTCCCGGGCTGCACCGCGTACGACTGCTTCGGCGCAGGACAACACGTGACCCAGGTGACTTTCGGAGGCAGAACCTGGCGGGAGTCCCCAGACCTCGCTCGGCAGATGTTCCCCGCCTTCGAGGTGGTCCGCGTCCTCCACGAGCTGCTGTGGCACCTCACCCAGGCGATCGCGGTCCCTGCCGCCCGCCCCCTCGAAGCGGAGCTGCGCCAGGCACGAGCCAAGACCCTGCGGCACACCTACCTGGATCCGCAGGGGCTCGTCGACCTGGACCTGGCTGCCCACCGCGAGGGTGTCTCCGCGTTGCTCCGACGCGCCAGCGAGCTCGCCCGCTCCGGCGAACCGGCGAGCGCCCGCAGCTTCCGGGGGGCGGACCTGGTGGGGCGCCCATTCGCCGACCAGGACCTGCGCGGCGCCGACTTCCGCGGCGCGCTGCTGGTCGCTGCGGACCTTCGCGGGGCCGACCTGCGCCGGGCCGACCTGCTCGGCGCCGACCTGCGGGGAGCAGACCTTCGCGGCGCCGACCTTCGCACCAGCCTCTTCTTGACCCAGCCCCAGGTCAATGCAGCCCAGGGCGACGGCTCGACCAGGCTGCCCGCAGCGCTCCGGCCTCCCGCTCATTGGGCAGCGGACTGAGCGGTCAGGACGACCCCCGCGACGGCTGGTGAGCCATCCCAGGCAGACCCCGCCGGCAGCCAGCTCGGCCGGCATCTGCTCGATCCGCCTGGGTGGCGCCCGCCCCGGTCCCTCAAGCATTGGTCGAGGGAAGGGCCGCCTCATGGCGGATGACACTGTCTCGCGGCTGGGGGACACTCACTCTCATGGGCGCGGTCTCCGATACAGGGGGATCCCCGCTGATCGGGCGGCTGAACGAGACCGAGGCGCTGGCGCGGGTCCTCGAGCAAGCAGCCCTCGGACACCCCGGCGCCATGGTGATCCACGGTGAGGCGGGGGTGGGGAAGACGCGCCTCGTGAAGGAGGTCTGTGCGCGGGTCCTGGGTGAGGGCTACGAGGTGCTCTGGGGTTCGTGCGTCCATTTTGGCGCTGCCAGCCTTTCCTACGCACCCATGGTCTCGGCGCTCGATCGCTGGGCCTCGCAGGCGGACCGGATGGTCGCCGCCGAGGTGTTCGCCGATGCGGAGGAGCTCACGGCATTGCTGCCGTCGATGGGGGTACGGGCAAGCGCCGCAGTGCCCGGCACGGTCCTGTCGTGGATCGACACGGTGCTCCTCCGCCTGGCGCGGCGCGCACCGACAGTCGTGGTTGTGGATGACCTTCAGTGGGCCGACGCGGCGTCGCTGGATGCCCTGGCCTACCTGATCACCGGGTTCGGGGTCCAGCGCCTTGCCGTGATCGTGACCATCCGGCTGGAGGAGCGGCCCGAAGGGGGTCCTTTGCACACGTGGCTGGCCGATGTCAGGCGGCTGCCCCGCGTCTCGGAGCTGACCCTCGAACGACTCGACGCTCAGGAGACCGCGGAGCAGATTGCCAGCCTGCTGCGATCCCCAGCGTCTGAGGAGTACATGGCCGACGTCCACCGCTGGTCGCGTGGCAACGCCTACCTGACCGAACTACTCGTCAGGAACGCCTCACCAGGTCTGCGCCGGGTGCCCGCAGATCCGCCGCAGGCGCTTCGCGAGGCCGTGTCGGCCCGCTGGCACGCACTGTCGAGGCCCGCCCGCGACGTGACCCGGCTCCTTGCCGTCGGAGGTCGCCCGGTGAGCTTGGAGCGGCTCGCTGCGGTGACCGAAGTCGCCCTGCCGTCAGTCCGCGGACTGCCAGCTCTGCTGCGCGAGGCGCTCGACGCTGGGGTGCTGCGGCTCGCCGGGGATCGGACCTACTGGTTCTGGCATCCCCTGCTTGCGGAGGTGCTCCTCGGCTCCCTCGACCCCGCGGAGGCAGCACCGATGCATGCCGCGTATGCCGCGGAGCTGGAGGCCGCCGCCGGCGACCGGTCGCCGTTCCTCGCCGCCGACCTCGCCGCCCACAACGAGGCAGCCGGGCATCTCGACGCCGCCTTCCGCTGGTCCCTCGCCGCCGCACAGTATGCGGCACGCCTGCGGGCCACAGCGGAAGTGAGTCGCCACCTCACGCGAGCGTGTTCGCTCTGGGACCGGGTTTCCCCCCAGGTCCGCGGCGCGTCCGACCGCCTTGCGCTCCTGAGCCGGGCGGCCAGCGCGGCGGAGGCCATCGGTGACTACGACGCCGCGAACGACCTGCTCGGCACGGCCCTCGAGCTGGTCGATCGTGGCCGGGACCCCCTGACCGCCAGCACCCTTCTCGTGGCGTGGACCCGCGTCGACTGGGGCCACTCGCCCGGCCAGTACTGGTACCGGCCGGAGATGCGAACGGCAATCGAGCTCACCGACAGCTCTCCCGACAGCCCGGAGCGGGCCCTCGCCCTTGCCCGGCTCGCCCAGGCCCAGTGCTGGGACGACGACCCCGATCCGGACGACGCCGTGGATTCGAGGGGCAACCGACTGCCTGGCCTGGCCGCCGCCGACGATGCCCTGGCCACTGCCCACCGTTCGGGCTCACCGCTGGCGCGAGCCCATGCCCTCACCGCGCACGCCATGGTCACGAGGAGGGATCCGGCCTCGAACTCTCTGGCCGAGCTTGAAGAGGCCTACACTCTGGCCAGCTCCGCGGACGCGACCTGGATTGCTGAGACCGCCATCTGGTGGGTCAACCGCCTGACGGATGACGGGCGGCTCGCCGACGCAGCAGAAGTCGCGCAGCGCGCCTCAGCGGACGCGCTCTCGGCGGGCAGCAGCCACTACGGATATTTTCTGGCAGCGCACGGCGCGAGCCTCCTCATCGACCTCGGCCGCTGGGAGGAAGCCCGAGAGCTCCTCCGCCCGGCCCTGGCAGCAGGGAGCGCCGGGGTCACCGGAGCGTTCGCCCGATGCGACGCCGCGTGGCTGGCGGTGCGGGCAGGACGCGTGTCGGAGGCCAGGCGCCACTTGGAGCGCATCGCCGAAATCGTCAGGCCCGACTTCACGGGAGTCCCGATCACCGCGGTCACTGTCGAGGTCATTCTCGCCGAGCGTCAGCCCCACCTCGCTCTCGACTATCTCGACCGACGATGGCCCCTGCAGCTCAAAGACCTCGACATCGGCGGCTTGGACCCGCTGATGACGTGGGGAGCGACCATTGTCGCGGACCTGGCCGAACGGGCCCGTGACCGAGGCGACGTGGCCGGCACAGCCGCCGCGGTCGGCGCTCTGGACGCACTGGTGGCCCGCCGCGCCGCGCTCCCTGGGGCGCCGTTCACCATCGGCTTGGGCAAGGACCACCCATGTCGCGTGCTGGAGGCCCGCTTTGCTGCCGAAGCCCTTCGCTGCACCGGCGGCCCGGGGCAGGCCGTGGCCTGGCGCCGCGTCCGTGACCGCGCCAGCACGGCCGGTCTGGTCTGGGATGAAGCAATCGCCTCGTGGCGACTGGGGCGCGCGCTACTGGCCGAAGGCGCAGCAGCAGGGGCGGCCGCGGAGGCATTGCGCGCCAGTCACGCCATCGCTCGACAACTGCAGGCACAACCCCTGCGCGAAGACGTGGAGTCGCTGGCGCGAACAGCGCGCATCCCCCTCGACCAGGTCGACGCCATTCCGGCGGTGACGCCGTCGAGGAGAACGCCCACCCCTCTGGCCGTGCTGACCGACCGGGAACGGGAGATCCTGAGCCACGTCGTCGCGGGGCGTAGCAACGGTGAGATCGCCCGCGACCTGTTCATCTCCTCCAAGACGGTCAGCGTCCACGTGTCCAACATCCTCCACAAGACCGGCACGACCAGCCGCGTGGAGGCGGCGGCTTGGGCCAGGCGGATGGGTGAGGGCGCTGACGTCTGACGACCGTCCGACTCAGTCCGAGGGGGCAGGTCCGATGCCACTGAGGTGCCTTGTCGTCGACCTCACCGCTGAACCCGAGCCGCTCCCCACAGCCATCGCCCAAGGTCCGGCGGCCGGTGCCAGGTTCCCAGACCAGATTGTTGCCCATCCACGTGTGGGCGGCTACCCGGCATACCGCGTGGGTTTGCCGTTCGGCCGGGTCAGCTCAGGCCTGCACGTCCGTGACCGGCATCGAGGAGTCGGCGGGCAGCGCGAGGTCGGAGGGGGTCCTGCCCCGCAGCATCATCTGGGCGCCGAGGGAGGCGACCATCGCTCCGTTGTCGGTGCACAGACCCGGCCGGGGCACCCGCAGCTGGACGCCGGCCACGTCACACCGCTCCTGGGCCATGGCGCGCAGGCGGGAGTTGGCGGCCACCCCGCCCCCGATCTGGAGGTGGTCGACGCCGTTCTCCCGGCAGGCGAGCACCGCCTTGCGGGTCAGGACGTCGACCACGGCCTCTTGGAACGAGGCGGCCACGTCGGCGACCGGCACGACCTCGCCGGCCTGCTGCCGGTGGTCGACCCACCGGGCGACCGCCGTCTTGAGGCCCGAGAAGGAGAAGTCGAAGCGGTGTCGCTCCATGTCCCGACCGGAGGTCAGCCCGCGCGGGAAGTCGATGGCGACTCTGTCGCCCTCCCGAGCGGCACGGTCGATGTACGGGCCGCCAGGAAAGGGCAGTCCGAGCACTCTGGCCACCTTGTCGAACGCCTCTCCCGCCGCGTCATCGATGGTGGAGCCGAGCGCGCGCACGTCGACAGTGACGTCAGGGACGAGCAGCAGCGAGGAATGGCCGCCCGAGACCAGCAGGGCCAGCGTTGGCTCGGGCAGGGGCCCGTGCTCGACGATGTCGACCGCCACGTGCGAGGCAAGGTGGTTGACGCCGTAGAGCGGCTTTCCGAGGGCCACGGCCAGCGCCTTGGCGGCTGCCACGCCCACCATCAGCGATCCGGCCAGCCCAGGGCCCGACGTGACCGCGATGCCGTCGAGGTCCGCCAGCCGCACCCCTGCCTGCGAGCAGGCCCGCTCGATGGTCGGGACCATTGCCTCGAGGTGGGCGCGGCTGGCCACCTCGGGGACGACCCCGCCGAAGCGGGCATGCTCGTCGACGCTGCTGGCGATCGCGTCGACGAGTAGCGTCTCGCCGCGCACGATGCCGACGCCGGTCTCGTCGCAGGAGGTCTCGATCCCCAGGACCAAGGGCTCGTCACGCATCAGCACCCACCCCCAGGGCGAGGCGCATGACGATGCCGTCGACATCTCCGGGCTGGTAGTAGCGCGGACGCACCTGGAGCACGGAGAACCCCCGCTTCTCGTACATGCTCCGGGCTGCGGCATTGTCGGCGCGGACCTCGAGCATCAGCCACTCGGCGCCTCGGGCCCGGGCTCGGGCGATCAGCTCGTCCAGGAGCCGCAGGCCGACGCCGTGCCCCTGTGCTGCGGGGGCCACCGCGATGGTCATGACGTCGGCCACCTCACCGGACACGTCGAGGCCGGCGTAGCCGAGAAGGGCCTCTGCCCCACGACGCGGGCCTGGCGCTTCGGCGTCGACGACGTACTCCCGGCGCGGACGCCCGGCAAGCTCGGACCACCACGTCGCCTCCGACCAGGCGTGGTCGACGAAGAGATCGCGCTCCAGGGCCGCCAGCCGCGGGATGTCCTGCCATCGGGCGCCGCGCAGCGAGCTCACCGGGCACCCCCGCGGTCCCGGGCCCCGGCCCGGGGTCCCGGCGGTCGCGGCGGCGCGGGCGGCGGGACGAGGGTGCTCTTGCGCTGTGACACCGGCTGGGCGTCGGGCCGGCGCAGGTAGAGCGCCTCGACGGGCAGGTTCGCCCCGCGCGCCATCCGTTCCTCGGCCACCCGGGCCAGCACCGCCGCGTCGACATCGAGCACCTGGTCGATCGGGCAGGGGAACAGGTCGGGGAACAGCAGCGGGCCGCGGCCTGCGGTGGGCAGCCCGCGCACCTGCTCGGACAGGTGCGCCGGCCGGTCGACGGCGGGCTGGGACAACCGCCGAACCCGACCGCCCGCGGCGGCGTAGCGCGCCCAGTAGACCTCCTTGCGCCGCGCGTCGGTGGCCACCAGCAGCTCACCCTCCACTAGCTCCGCAGCCATCTGGGCCAGGACGTCCAGACTGCACACGCCATGCACGGGTATGCCGAGGGCGAACCCCATCGTGCGGGCGGTCACGAGCCCGACCCGCAGGCCCGTGAACGGGCCTGGGCCGGTGCCGACGGCCACGTCGGTCAGGTCCGCTGGCGCGACGCCGCTGTCGCGAAGGACTGCGGCGATGAGTGGGGCGAGGTGCTCGGTGTGCCGGCGCGGGTCCACGACCGCGCGACCCACCGGCTCGCTGCCGGCGCGCCGCAGGGCAACCGAGATCGCCGACGTCGAGGTGTCCATCGCCAGCAGGACTGCGGGACGAGTCGGCCGGTCGCTGTCTGGGCTGCTCATCCGCGTGCGGTCCCGGCCGCTTCCTCGGCGGCTCCCGCCCCCCATGCCGCTTCCCCGGCCGCTTCCCCGGCCACCGCCTCGGCCAGGCGCCGACCGGCCGCGCCGGCCCACCGCTCCCCATAGGCCTCGACGACGGCGGTGCGCTCGGTCTCCCCGCTGAGGCTGACCTCTAGGTAGGACTCGGCCAGGTCCTCGGCGAGACCATGCCCCCACTCCACGACGGTGACCGACTCCTCCAGCGTCGTGTCGAGGTCCAGGGTGTCGAGCTCGTCGATGCCCCCCAGGCGGTAGGCGTCGGCGTGCACGAGTCCCGGCCCACCCACGAGCGAGGGGTGGGCCCGCGCGATGACGAAGGTCGGCGAGGTGATCGGCCCCCGCACGCCAAGGCCCTCCCCGATTCCCTGGGTCAGCGTGGTCTTGCCGGCGCCGAGACCCCCCGCCAGGACGACCAGGTCGCCCGCCCGCAGGACGGCGGCCAGCCGAACCCCCAGGGCGTGGGTTTCGGCAGGGTCGCGAAGGGTCAGGCGCGCAGGGAGCCCACCGGCCGGCATGGTGCTCATGGCTTCTGCCTGGCCTGCGCCGCTCGGGCCTTCGCCACCCGCCGCCGCTTGGCCATGTCCGTGAGCAGCATGCGCACCCGCGGCTTGCGCTCGACGGCCACGCCCGCGGCGTGGGCGCGCATACCCCGCTCGATGAGGGCCTCCAGCTGCTCGTCGACGACGTCGGGGTGCTCGAGCATGATGATGTGGCCCGCGTCCTCGATGACGGCGTGCTCGGCGCCGGGCACCCGGCGCACGATCTCGGCGCTGTGGTCGGGTGGCGTCAGCACGTCCTGCATGCCGTTCAGGACAAGCACCTCGATGCCGAGGAAGTGCTCGAGGGCGTGGCGCTTGTCGTGCCGGTCGAAGGTCGGCATGAAGTCCGACATGACGCTCAGGGGCGTGGCGAACAACAGGTCGGCCGTGAACCGGATCGCCTCCGGCGGCACCGGCGAGGCGAAGGAGTAGTGGCCGACGAGGAATTCCTCCAGCTCCCGTCCGCGCCCACGGACCACGTTGAAGAGGCTCTGGCGGGACCCGAGTCGGTCCAGCAGGCTCGGCATGAGCCGGCTTACGAGCTTGCCGAAGTGCTGGCCGAAGCCCAGCGAGACCAGCTGGGCACCGCCGGCACTCGTCGCGACGAATGCCGCGGCGACCACGCGCTCCTTGACCAGGTCGGGGTACTGGTCAGCGAGGGCCATCATGGTCATGCCGCCCATGGAGTGGCCCACCAGCGCAATCGGCCCCTCCGGCGCGACCGCCTCGATGACCGCACGCAGGTCGCTGCCCAGCTGGTCGATGTCGCAGCCCTCCTCCGAGCTGAGCCCGGACCGCCCGTGGCTGCGCTGGTCCCACAGGACCACGCGGTGACCCGCGCCGGCCAGGGCGCGTCGCTGCAGGACCCAGCTGCCCAGGCTGAGGCAGAAGCCGTGGGAGAAGATCACGGTGATGCCCGAGTGCGCCACGTCGACCGGGGGAAGGTCGATCTCGACGTGGAGGGCGACTCCATCGTCGGCGACCACTTCAACGACCTCGTCCGGCGCCTCGTAGTAGTTGCCTTCTGGGGCAAGGGTGGCGAGCGCCAGCCGCCGCTGCTCAGCCCGGTCTCGGGCGACGCCCAGTGCCGTCGCGACACTGGCTGCGGCGACGCCGACTCCCAGCCCCACGAGGGTGCGCTGACCACCGGCCATCAGCGGGCGCCGGCCTGGCCGGGGTCGAGGTGGACGCGCGGCACTCGGGCGCCGATGCGAGTGACGATCTCGTAGTTGATCGTGCCCGTGGCCGCGGCCCAGTCCTGCGCGGTGGGCTCGCCGCGGGCTTCGCGCCCGACCACCACGAGGTCGTCCCCCGGCGCGGCAGGGCTGTCGGGACCCAGGTCGAGGACGAACTGGTCCATGCAGACCCGGCCCGCCACGGTAAGCCGTTGGGCGGCCACTTGGGCCGGCCCCACGTTGGTGCCATTGCGGGGTATGCCGTCGGCATACCCAAGCGGGACGAGGCCCAGCCGGGTGGCGCGCGAGGTCGTGTACTCGTGGCCGTAGGAGACGCCCTGCCCGGCGGGTGCGTCCTTGACCAAGGCGAGGCGGGCCCGCACGGTCATCGCCTCGGTGAGCCCGAAGTGCGGAGGACCGCCGATCTGCGGAACCGGCGAGAGCCCATAGACCGCCACCCCGGGACGGACCATGTCGAACTGGGCCGAGGGGTTGGTCAGGGTGGCCGCCGAGTTGGCCAGGTGCCTCAAAGTCGGCGTGACCCCCTCGCGCTCAAGCTCGCCGACGGCCTCGACGAACCGCTCCTGCTGGGCCCGCACCGTGGGGTGCTCGGGCGCGTCAGCGTAGACGAAGTGCGACCAGATGCCGACGACATCGACGGCGTGCTCGGCGTCGAGCCTGGCGGCGCGCCGGATCAGCTCGGCCCAGTCCTGGCCCCAGGCGCCGTTGCGGCCCAGCCCGGTGTCGACCTTGAGGTGCACGCGAGCGGTCGTGCCGACCTGGCGTGCGGCTTCGGCGATCGCCTCGAGCGACCAGGTGCTCGAGGCCGAGATGTCGATGCGGTGCGCGATGGCGCCGGCGAAGTCGGCGCCGGGCACGTACAGCCAGCTGAGGATCGGCGTCTGCACCCCGGTGGCCCGCAGCGCCAGGGCCTCGGCGAGCTGGGCGACCCCCAGGTACGTGGCACCTCCGGCAACCGCGGCGCGCGCGCTCTCGACGATGCCGTGACCATAGCCGTCGGCCTTGACCACGGCCATCACCTCGGCGCTCCCGGCACGGCGCTTGAGCTCGCGGACGTTGTCGGCGATCGCGCCGCAGTCCACCTCCGCCCACGCGGCTACCCCCGCCGGCACCGGTGGGGCACCCGTATGGCTGGAAAGCGACAGGTCGGCCATGGCCAGCGAGTCTATGTGGGGGTCAGCGACGGGCCAGCAGGGTGGCCACGGCACGGGGTATGCCGTGTGCCACCGCGAGTGCGCGCACCGGCCCACCCGGGTTGGCCACGTCGGCGGCGACTCCGTGCACGAGCGCAGCAAGGCTGCCGGCGTCGAGGGGATCGAGTCCGGCGGCGAGCAGGGTCCCGGCAACCCCGGCGAGAACATCTCCGGCGCCCGCGGTGGCCGTCCAGGCTGGGGCATCAGCCTGGGCGCGCACCGGGTGGCCTGAGTCCTGCGGAGGCACCACCAGCGTCGTCGAGCCCTTGAGCAGCACCGTGGCGCCAGTGAGGTCGGCCGCCTCCTGGGCCGTGGCGGTCGGGCGCTCCGAGACCTGGCTTCGGGTCACCTCGGCCCCGGTGAGCCGGGTCAGCAGCCGGGCGAGCTCGCCCGCGTGGGGGGTGAGCAGGGTGGGGGCGGTGCGTGTTCCCGTGACCAGGTCGAGTCCCCCGGCGTCGAGCAGCACCGGCAGGTCGGACGCCAGCGCCTGCTCGGCGGCGTCAAGCTGCTCGGCGCTCGCCGACCGCGGGTCCAACCCCGGCCCGATGACCCACGCCTGGACCTGCCCTGCGCCGAACACGACCTCCGGCACGGAGGCTCGGATCAGCGCTTCGGGCGTGGGCGGGCCGGTGTAGCGCACCATCCCGACTCCAGCGCTCACCGCGGCGGTAGCGGACAGGATCGCCGCCCCCGTGTACCCCTCTCCACCTGCGACGAGCCCCAGGACGCCACGGGCGTACTTGTCGTGGTCGGGCCCCGGCACCGGCCAGAGTCCCGCGGCGTCGTCGAAGGTCAGCCGCTCGACGACCGGCCGGGCACCCGACAGGTCGAGGCCGATGTCGACGACGCTGAGCTGCCCGGTCGCGCGGTCGGAGGGCGGCAGGAGGTGGACCGGCTTGGCCACCGCGAAGGTGACGGTCTCGTCGGCGAAGACGGGTGGCCCGTGCGGCGCCAGCCCGGATGGGTCTGCGCCCGACGGCAGGTCCACCGCGATCAGCCAGGCCGATTCGGGCACCGCATCGAGCCAGGGCTGGGCCCACTCCGGCAGACCGGCACGGGCCCCGAGGCCGAGGATGCCATCGAGCACGACGTCGGCCTCGCCGATCCGGGCCAGGCCGAACGGGTCGTCGCCCTGGGCCAGCAGGACGCCCGCCTCCTCGGCGGCTGCCCTCGCTCCGGCGTGCACATGGTCGAGATGGACCGCCGCGGCATTGAAGCCCTCGCGCGCGAGCTGGGCCACCGCATACAGCGCGTCACCGCCGTTGTTGCCTGGGCCCGCAAGGGCCACCACGGCACTCCCGCCGCGCTCCTCGAGCCGTGCGGCGGCGACCTCGGCTAGGCCCAGCGAGGCCCGCTGCATGAGCTGTCCCTCCGGGAGCCTTGCCATCAGGGCCGCCTCGGCGGCTCGCACGGCATCGGGAGCGTAGGCCTCGATCATGGCTCAGGCCTCCGCGATGACGACGGCGGACGCGATGCCCGCGTCGTGGGAGAGGGAGACGTGGAGCGACCGGACTCCGAGCGAGTCGGCCCGCGCCTGCACCGTGCCGGAGATGTCGAACACCGGCTGCCCGTCCTCGGTGCGGTGCACGGTGCAGTCGGCCCAGTGGAGTCCGACCGGAGCGCCCAGGGCCTTGGCCAGCGCCTCCTTCGCGGCGAAGCGGGCGGCGAGCGAGTTGAGCGGAAGCGTCCGCTCGTCTTCGGTGAACAGCCGCACGACCAGCGAGGGTGTGCGCTCCAGCGCCTCCCCGAAGCGCTCTACGTCGACCACGTCGATGCCCAGTCCGATGATCACCGTCGGCTCCGCGCCATCGAGGCCACCGGGACCGGCCCCATCACTCGACCGTGACCGACTTGGCGAGGTTGCGCGGCTGGTCGACGTCGAGTCCCTTGGCAGTCGACAGCTCGAGGGCGAAGACCTGGAGCGGCACGACGGTGAGCAGCGGCGCCAGGAGCGGCGACGTGTGTGGCACCCGGATCACCTCGTCGGCGAAGGGCACGACCTTTTCGTCGCCCTCCTCGGCGATGACGAGGGTGCGGGCACCGCGGGCGCGGATCTCCTGGATGTTGGAGACGACCTTGTCGTGGAGCCCGTGGGGGGTCTCGGGGCCTGGGACGATGATGAAGACCGGCTGTCCTGCCTCGATCAGGGCGATCGGCCCGTGCTTCAGCTCCCCGGCCGCGAAGCCCTCCGCGTGGATGTAGGCCAGCTCCTTGAGCTTGAGAGCGCCCTCCAGTGCGACCGGGAAGCCCACGTGGCGGCCCAGGAAGAGCACCGAGCGCGTGTCGGCCATGAACCTCGCGATCTCGCGGACCCGGCCGAGCGACCCGAGCAGCTTGTGGATCTTGTCGGGGACCTCGTGCAGCTCCTTCATGACCGACTGGGCCTCGTCGGCATAGGTGCCCCCGCGTAGCTGCGCCAGGTACAGCCCGAGGATGTAGCACGCGGTGATCTGGGCGAGGAAGGCCTTCGTCGAGGCGACCGCGACCTCCGGTCCTGCGTGGGTGTAGAGAACGGCTTCCGACTCCCGCGGGATGGTCGAGCCGTGCGTGTTGCAGATGGACAGGGTGCGGGCACCCAGTTCGCCGGCGTGCTTCACAGCCATCAGGGTGTCCATGGTCTCGCCGGACTGCGAGATCGAGACGACGAGCGTGTGCTCGTCGACGACCGGGTCGCGGTAGCGGAACTCGTGGGCCAGCTCCACCTCGCACGGGATCCGGGTCCAGTGCTCCACCGCATACTTCGCGACCATGCCGGCGTAGGCGGCGGTTCCGCAGGCGATGAGGACAATCTTGTTGACCGCGCGCAGATCGTCCTCGGAGATCCGCAGCTCGTCGAGCACCAGCCGGTCCTCGTCATCGGTGCGCCCGAGCAGGGTGTCGGCAACCGCGTGGGGCTGGTCGTTGATCTCCTTCTCCATGAAGGTCGCGTAGCCGCCCTTCTCGGCTGCGGCGGCGTCCCAGGTCACCTCGTAGGCCCTGCCCTCGGCCGGCGACCCGTCGAAGTTGATCACCTCGTGCTTGTCGGGCGTGATCGTGACGATCTGGTCCTGGCCGAGCTCGAGGGCGTGCCGGGTGTAGCCGATGAACGCCGCCACGTCCGACCCGAGGAAGTTCTCACCGTCGCCGAGACCGACGACGAGCGGGCTGTTGCGACGGGCGCCGACGACGACACCCGGGGCATCGGCGTGGACGGCCAGGAGGGTGAAGGCACCCTCGAGCCGGTTGACGACCAGGCGCATGGCCTCGGTGAGGTCTCCCGTCTTGGCGTACGCGGCGGCGACGAGGTGAGCGGCCACCTCGGTGTCCGTTTCGCTCTCGAAAGCCACGCCGGTCGCCAGCAGCTCCTTCTTGAGCGAGTGGAAGTTCTCGATGATGCCGTTGTGGATCAGCGCCAGGCGGCCATCGGCGCCGCCGCGATGTGGGTGCGCGTTCTGGTCGGTGGGGCCGCCATGGGTCGCCCACCGGGTGTGGCCGATGCCGGTGGTGGACACCGGGAGGCGGTGGGCCGCCAGCGCGTCCTGCAGGTTGACCAGCTTTCCGGCGCGCTTCTCGCTGACCACACCGTCCGGGGTCACGAGCGCGACGCCCGCGGAGTCATAGCCGCGGTATTCCAGACGGGCGAGGCCCTCCATCACGACGTTCAGAGCCTTGCGGTCAGCGGTTGGCCCGACGTAGCCCACGATTCCACACATGGCGGTCAGCCTAACGTGGCCCATGCCACGCACGACCGTCCGCCGCCGGGGCGAGCCGTGGGCAAGAATGGCGCGGTGACCTCACCGTCAGGCCAGGGCGCGACGGCCCAAGGGACAACCCATGGCACCCGGCATGGCGTCCTGCCCTCCCCGTACGTCGAGCTCGACCGTGCCGCGTGGGCCCGACTGCGGGAGAACCAGCCGCTCAGCCTGTCTGCCGAGGACGTCGCGCGCCTGAGGGGACTCGGCGACCCCGTCGACCTCGAGGAGGTCGAGGCGGTCTACCTGCCCCTCTCCCGGCTGCTCAACTTCTACGTGGGCGCGACCAGCGCCCTGCACCGAATCACCTCTGACTTCCTCGGTGAGCGCCCGGCCAAGACTCCCTTCGTCATCGGCGTCGCTGGCTCGGTCGCCGTGGGCAAGTCCACGACCGCGCGCATCCTGCGCGAGATGCTCCGCCGCTGGCCTGACACGCCACGGGTCGAGCTCATCACGACCGACGGGTTCCTGTACCCCAATGCCCAGCTCGAGCAGCGAAATCTCCTGCAGCGCAAGGGATTTCCCGAATCCTACGACCGGCGGGCGTTGCTGCGGTTCATGGCGGAGGTCAAGGCCGGCCGCAGCGAGGTGTCCGCCCCCGTCTACTCCCACCTCACCTACGACATCGTTCCCGGCGAGCGGAAGGTGATCCGACACCCCGACGTCCTCATTGTCGAGGGTCTCAACGTGCTCCAGGCGCCGCGCACCCACGCCGACGGCCGGACGGGCCTGGCCGTCAGCGACTTCTTCGACTTCTCGGTCTACGTCGACGCACGAGTCGAGGACGTCCGCGAGTGGTACATCGAGCGCTTCCTGCGCCTGCGCGAGACCGCCTTTGCCAAGCCCGAGTCCTACTTCCACCGCTATGCCGAGCTGTCCGACGAGCAGGCTCGAGCCACGGCACTGCGCATCTGGTGCGACATCAACGAACCCAACCTGCGCCAGAACGTCCTGCCCACGCGCGGCCGCGCGACGCTGCGCCTCTCCAAGGGCGCCGACCACAAGGTGACCCGGATCCGGCTCCGCAAGCTGTGAGCACCGGGGCCCCTGAGCCCCCAGGCGGCATACCTCGCCGGCCGCCGGCCGGGAGCATGATGGGGGTATGCCGGAGAGTCCAGACCTTGCCTATCCCCCCTCCCGAGTCGAGATGCGGGTCGAACATGACTCCATGGGCGAGGTGCAGGTGCCCGTGGCGGCGCTCTACGGCGCCCAGACGGCGCGGGCGGTCGAGAACTTCCCGATCTCGGGGCAGCCTGTGCCTGCCCAGGTGGTGCATGCCCTCGCACTGGTCAAGAAGGCTGCGGCGACCGCCAACCGCGAGCTGGGCGTGCTTGATGCCGCGCGCTCGGAGGCTATCGCCGTTGCGGCCCAGGAGGTGGCCGAGGGGAGGCATGACTCCCACTTCCCCATCGACGTCTTCCAGACCGGCTCGGGCACCTCGACCAACATGAATGCCAATGAGGTCATCGGCCGGCTGGCCCACCTGGCCTCCGGGCTCGAGGTCCACCCCAACGACCACGTCAACGCCGGGCAGTCCAGCAACGACACGTTTCCGAGCGCCGTGCGCATCGCGGCCACCCTCGCGGCGCGGCGCGAGCTGGTGCCGGCGCTGCTCCACCTGGCGACCAGCCTGCGGGGTCGGGAGGAGGCCTTCGCCGACATCGTGAAGGCCGGGCGGACCCACCTGATGGACGCGGTCCCGGTGACGCTCGGGCAGGAGTTCGGGGGCTTCCGGCGGCAGGTCGAGCTGGGCGCCGAGCGCGTTCTGGTCGCCAGCCAGGCAACAGCGGAGCTGCCCCTCGGCGGCACCGCCGCCGGCACAGGCCTCAACGCCGCCCCGGGTTTCGCCGCACGAGTCATCGAGCTGGTGTCGCAGGAGACCGGCGTGGAGTTCCGGGAGGCGGAGAACCACTTCGAGGCGCAGTCCGCCCAGGACGCCGTCGTCGAGCTCAGCGGAGCCATGAAGGTCGTGGCGGTCAGCCTCACCAAGATCTGCAACGACCTGCGCTGGATGTCATCGGGCCCACGTGCCGGGCTCGGCGAGATCCACCTCCCCGATCTCCAGCCGGGCTCGAGCATCATGCCCGGCAAGGTCAACCCGGTCGTCTGCGAGGCCACCCTGATGGTGTGCGCCCAGGTGATCGGCAACGACGCGGCGATCACGACAGCCGGGGCGGCAGGGAACTTCGAGCTCAACGTCATGCTGCCGGTGCTCGCGCGGAACGTCGTCGAGTCGGCGACCCTGCTGGCAAGCAGCGCCCGCCTCCTGGCCGACCGGTGCGTCGACGGCATAGAGGCCGATGCGGAGCGCTGTCTGGACCTCGCGGAGGGCAGCCCGGCGATCGTGACCCCGCTCAACCGCTACATCGGCTACGAGGCGGCCGCTGCCGTGGTGAAGCAGTCGCTTCGCGAGCACCGGTCGATCCGGGAGGTCGTCATCGACCGGGGCCACGTGGCCAGCGGGGAGCTCACCGAGCAGCAGCTCGACGAGGCGCTCGACGTGCTCGCCATGGCGCGGCCGGCTCAGCGGGCAAGTCGATGAATCAGTACCAGCCGGTCGCCTGCGAGTGCGCCCACGCGCTGCACGGCGTGCCGTAGATCTGGCTGATGTAGTTGAGCCCCCACTTGATCTGGGTGGCGGGGTTGGTGCGCCAGTCGGAGGCGACCGTGGCCATCTTCGAGCCCGGCAGCGCCTGCGGTATGCCGTAGGCGCCCGACGAGGGGTTGTACGCCTGGTAGTTCCAGCCGGACTCCTTGGTCCACAGCGAGTCGAGGCAGGAGAACTGGGTGCTGCCGCCCCAGCCGTAGTCGAGCATCAGCAGCTTCGCGACGCTCCTGGGGTCGGCGATGGCGTTTGCGATGATGGCCGCCTGCTTGGCCAGGAGCTCCTTGCGGGCCTTCTCGCGGGCGGCGCGGTCGGCCGCCTCCTTGCGGGCTTTCGCCGCGGCTTCCGCAGCCGCAGCGGCCTCGAGCCGCTGGCGCTCCCCGAGGGCGGAACGGGAGACATTGGCTGCGCTGCGGTCGGCGATCAGGCGCGAGGCGTCTTCGATGGCGGCGTCGGACTGCTCGTTGGCCTGCGAGATCGCCTCGTTGCTGAGCGTGAAAGACGCGGCCGTCGCGGTGCCCTTGCCCCCGGCGGTGACCCCGGCGGCAGTCGTCGCGACAACGGCGAGGGCCAGGCTCGACGTGACTGCTGGCTTTCCTAGTGCTTTGCCCAGAACGGCTGATCTGGGGGCTGGTGCTTTTGCGTGACGGGGGCGGTGGCGACCCTCGTACTGGCTCATGCGTGTCCTCCATCTGGAGCCACCCAGGGGGTGATGGCTCCGGTGGGTTATCCAGGGGGAGATAACCCCAGAGAAGCCACCCAGGGGAGGCGACTTCTGGCCGTTCAACACCCGGCCTCAGGGGTTGGCCGGGTGTTTATGAAACCGAGACCTTACCGCAGAGTCACGCCTGATGGGGAGACCCTGCGATGTGGCTCATTCGTGTCGGGATGATGCGGTTGCGGGGCGCAGCCACCCCGACACGAGTGACCACCATGTCAGACCTCGACGCCTCCTTCAAGCAGGTCGGTCACCAATGCGGCGATCGGGCTGCGCTCGCTTCGGTTGAGGGTCACGTGCGCGAAAAGGGGGTGCCCCTTGAGCGCCTCGATGACCGCGGCGACGCCGTCGTGGCGGCCGACGCGGAGGTTGTCGCGCTGGGCCACGTCGTGGGTGAGCACCACCCGCGAGTTCTGGCCGATGCGCGACAGCACGGTGAGCAGCACGTTGCGCTCCAGCGACTGCGCCTCGTCGACGATGACGAACGCGTCGTGCAGCGAGCGCCCCCGGATGTGCGTCAGCGGCATCACCTCGAGCATGCCGCGGTCGAGCACCTCCTCGACGACCTCGCGGGACACGAGGGCGCCCAGGGTGTCGAAGACCGCCTGGGCCCACGGGCCCATCTTCTCGGCCTCGCTGCCCGGGAGGTAGCCGAGCTCCTGGCCGCCCACGGCATACAGCGGGCGGAACACGACCACACGGCGGTGCTGGCGCCGTTCCATGACCGCCTCGAGGCCAGCACACAGCGCGAGCGCGCTCTTGCCTGTGCCGGCCCGGCCTCCGAGGCTGACGATGCCCACATCCGGGTCCAGCAGGAGGTCGAGGGCGATCCGCTGCTCGGCGCTGCGCCCGTGGAGCCCGAACGCGTCCCGGTCTCCCCGGACGAGGCGGACGTGCTTGTCCGCGCCGACCCGGCCCAAACCGCTGCCGCGCGGCGAGATCAGCTTGAGTCCGGTGTGGCACGGCAGCTCGGCGGCCACGACATTCTCCAGCCGGCCATGCTCGTAGAGGTTGTCCATCTCCTCCACGCTCACGTCCAGATCGGCCATGCCCGTCCAGCCGGAGTCGACGGCCAGCTCAGCGCGGTATTCCTGCGCCACCAGACCCACTGCCGAGGCCTTCACCCGCATCGGCAGGTCCTTGCTGACCACCGTGACGTCGCAGCCCTCGTTGGCGAGGTTCTTGGCGACTGACAGGATGCGGGTGTCGTTGTCTCCGAGGCGGAAGCCCGCCGGCAGTGCCATCGGGTCGGTGTGGTTGAGCTCGACGCGCAGCGACCCCCCCTCGTCGCCGACCGGCACGGGTGCATCGAGGCGGCCATGGGTGACCCTCAGGTCATCGAGCATCCGCAGGGCGGTTCGGGCGAAGTAGCCAAGCTCGGGATGGTGGCGCTTGCCCTCCAGCTCGCTCACCACCACTACCGGCACGACTACTTCGTGCTCCTTGAACCGCACCATGGCCCGGGGGTCGGACAGCAGGACGGAGGTGTCGAGAACATACGTCTTGGATGCCGGTGGGCAGGCGTGCGCTGACTCTTTCCGCTTGGTCTTCGTGGCCTTCGCCGGGGCGGTGTGAGCCGCTGCGCCCAGGGTGCTCCGGGACGCGGGCGATTCGGAGGAGGGACGAGCCGTTCGGCTGGGTGTCGAGGCCATTCTGACTCCTTGGCACAGCGCGCGCTGTGGCGCGGTGCGCCTACTCGCGGGCGAAGTGCCGGGACCTGGCCCGATCTCGGCGATCGGGCCGGGTCCGGCCCTCCTGCCGGAGCGGTCTGTGCTCCTTCACGTCGGGCCTCCCGAGCGCGGTGCGGGTGCGTCGCGCTAGTCCGACGGTACGTCCCACGCCGGTTCCTGTCGCGCTGATCGGCTGCGTGTCCGCAGAGTTCACAGCACCGTCACATACCCCGGTACTCGGTCGCTGCGGATTACATGCGACGGCGCAGCAAGCCGCGCCGGTGTCAGGAGCCGAAGCGACGGTTGCGCTCGGCGTAGGCGCGCAGGGCGCGCAGGAAGTCGACGTGCCGGAAGTCGGGCCAGTAGGCCTCGCAGAAGTAGAACTCGCTGTGGGCGCTCTGCCAGAGCAGGAAACCCGAGAGGCGCTGCTCCCCCGAGGTGCGGATCACCAGGTCGGGGTCGGGCTGGCCCTTCGTGTAGAGGTGCTCGGCGATGTGCTCGACCTGGAGTGTCTCGGCGAGCTCCTCAATGGTGGTGCCGTTCGCCGCGTGGGCGACGAGCATGGACCGGACGGCATCCGTGATCTCCTGGCGGCCGCCGTAGCCGACGGCGACGTTGACCGTCATGCCGTCGACCGCCTCGGTGAGGTCGGCGGCCTCCTTGAGCCGCTGCGCCGTTGCCGTGGGCAGCAGGTCGAGGGAGCCCACCGGGTTGATCCGCCAGCGCCTGGTCTCGGCGAGGTCGGTCACGGCGTTCTCGATGATGGTGAGCAGCGGGGCCAGCTCGGCCGCCGGCCGGTTGAGGTTGTCGGTCGACAGGAGCCAGAGGGTGACGATCTCGACCCGGGCGTCCTCGCACCAGCCGAGGAAGTTCGCGATGTTGTCCGCTCCGGCCTGGTGGCCTTCCTTGGTGCCCGCGCCTCGAGCCCGCGCCCAGCGCCGGTTGCCATCCAGCATGACCCCCACGTGGCGTGGAACCGGCTCCTTGGCGAGACGGCGGCTCAACCGGCGCTCGTACGCGGCATAGAGCAGGTCGTTCAACCCCATGGGCTCACTCCTTGGTCCGGCGCGCGCGTCGCGAGTGAGTGCCGCGCGGGCCTCGACAACGCTACTCCAGCCGCCAAGGGGCCGACCCAGTCAGAGAGCGGCGCGGCACGCAAACCTACTAGCCGTAAGTTACGAAACCGTAGGTTACAGTGTGGCCCATGCGATCTGAGCCCCATCCCCACGTGCTTCCGCACGACGGCCCGATCGAGTCCATGGTGGCTGCGGTCAAGCCCCGCCTGCGCGGATGGCTGCACGCCGGCATGGTGCCGCTCACCGTGGCCGCCGGCATCGTCCTGATCGCCCTCGCCCCCTCGACTCCGGCGCGGATCGCCGCGGCCGTGTTCTCCGGGACGGCATGGCTGCTCTTCGGCACGTCCGCGGTCTACCACCGCGGGAACTGGTCACCGCGGGTGGCCGGCGTGCTGAAGCGGCTCGACCACTCCAACATCTTCCTCATCATCGCGGGCAGCTACACCCCGTTCGCCCTGCTCCTGCCCGGGAGCGACGCCCGCACGATGCTGGCCATCGTGTGGGGAGGTGCGGTCGCCGGTGTGCTGTTCCGGGTCCTGTGGGTAGGGGCGCCGCGCTGGCTCTACACCCCGGTCTATGTGGCGCTGGGCTGGGTGGCCGTGTTCTACCTCGGTCCGCTGCTGCAACGTGGAGGCGTCGCGATCGTGACTCTCATCGCCGTCGGCGGTCTGCTGTACACCCTCGGCGCAGTCGTCTACGGCATCAAGCGCCCCAACCCGTCGCCGCGGTGGTTCGGCTTCCACGAGATCTTCCATGCCCTGACCATCGCGGCCTTCACCGTGCACTATGTCGCGGCGTCGATCACCCTCTACGGCACGACCTCTGCATAGGCCCTGAGTCATACCAGCCCTGGCCGGCCCAGGGGACTCGGCCAACTCTCCCCCAGCCCAGCCGCCGCTCAGGCGGTCTCCCAGAGCCCGATCACGTTGCCCTCCGGGTCGGTGAAGTAGGCGGTGAAGCCCATCTCTCCGACCGGCATCCGTCCCTGGACCACTGAGCCCCCGCGCTCCACCACCTGTGCCAAGGTCGCGTCGAGGTCCTCGACGTCGATGACCACCAGAGGGTGACCGAGGGGAGCTCCCCGCTGCCCCATGCCCCCGTTGATGAAGCCGGGCTCGGTGGCGCCCTGCTCCCCGGTGGGACCCGTGGTGACCAGCGTGTAGTCCATGCCGGGGACGTCCTCCAGCCCCCAGCCGAACAGCTCGCCGTAGAACGACCGCGCCCTGGCGCCGTCGTCGAAGGGGATCTCGAAATGCACGACACGACCGCTCATGGCGGACCTCCTGGCTTCGGTGTTCAGGGCCATTGTGGTCGCGATGCACCGTGCCGGACATGGTCCGGACGGCCCGAATCCTAGGCGGGTCGGTCGCCGGGGCGGCCGTCCGCGTCCGCGCCGCCGGCATCGGCGTCGGGTTCGGTTCCGGTGCCAGAGTCGGCCGGCCCGGCATCGCCTTCCCCCGCGTCCATTTCCCGCGGCGCATCCTGCTCCGAGTGCAGGCCTGCCTGAGTCTCGTCACCCTTGCGGCGCGCCTCGTCCTCCTGCTGGGCCCGGTAGGACATGCGCCGCATCCGCGCGTTCATGTTGCG
This sequence comes from uncultured Actinomycetota bacterium, assembly GCA_963715025.1. Taxonomy (GTDB): domain Bacteria; phylum Actinomycetota; class Actinomycetes; order Actinomycetales; family Dermatophilaceae; genus DASSJT01. Next base: position 122,033 of record CAVQQQ010000004.1, read on the forward strand.
CATCAGCAGCCAGAGCGCAATGGCCAGGACAAAGAAGGCGAGGAAGCCGCCCAGGCCGGGTGAGACGGCGGTGCTCGGAGTGTTCACGACGACACCCTGACACGCCCGTCGTAGACCGCATCGCGCGGCACGCCTCGCGCCAGGCGATCGGCCTCGACCGGCGTGTTCAGCCCGGCGAAGAGGTCGGCTTCGATCGGCTCGATGGGCACGTGGGAGACGGCCGCCTCGAACGTCTCATACGGCCAGACCTCCTGGCGCAGGTCGCGGGGGACGTCGAAGAACGAGCCGTCGGGGTCGACCTGCGTCGCATGTGCCAGCAGAGCCTGGTCGCGCACGTGGAAGTATTCAGAGCACGCGATGCGGGTGGTGACCCGGCGCTCCTCGGACTCATCCCACGACGTGAGCCACTCGGCATACCGGCTCTTCATGCCGCGCTCCTCAAGCGCGGAGTGGTACGCGGCGTACTTGGCGCGCGTGTGGCCCCGGTCGTAGTAGATCTTCAGCGGTTGCCACGGCGAGCCGGCGGTGGGGTATGCCGTGGCGTCGCCGGCCGCTTCGAAGGCAGCCATCGAGACGGTGTGGCACATGACGTGGTCGGGGTGGGGATAGCCACCGGTCTCGTCATAGGTGGTCATGACGTGGGGGCGGAACCGGCGCACCTCGCGAACCAGAGCCTCGGCGGTGACCTCGATCGGCTCGAGGGCAAAACAGCCCCTCGGGAGCGGCGGCAGCGGGTCACCCTCGGGGAGGCCCGAGTCGACGAAGCCGAGCCAGGTGTGTCGGATACCGAGGATCTCCTGCGCGCGACGCATCTCGTCGCGGCGGACCTGGGCGATGTCGCGGAGGATGTGCGGGTCGTTCTCCAGCTTGGGGTTGAGGATGTCGCCCCGCTCGCCGCCCGTACAGGACACGACGAGCACCTCGGCCCCTTCGGCCACGTATTTGGCCATGGTGGCCGCACCTTTGCTGGACTCGTCGTCGGGGTGGGCGTGCACCGCCATCAGCCGCCACCGGTCAGCCACGTGAACAACCTCTTTCATCGATCCCGGAGAATGGCAACCTGACCATCCTCTCACTGCGGCCGGACCCGCCGGCCAGTCATATTCCACCGAAGGAACGCCCATGGCACTCCCCCGACCCGCACCCGGCACCGGGAAGTGGTGGGCCATCGGCATCGTCGGCTGCCTGGTCGGCGTCGCGGTCGCCGTGTGGTTCGGCGTGGCCGCCACCTGGGGCCAGGTCACCTGGGTCGACACCGGCTACCGGGTGATCGACGACCGCACGGTCGAGGTCCGCTTCGACGTGCACCGGCCGGCTGGTCAGCAGGTCACCTGCACGGTCCGGGCGCTCGACAAGGGCTTCGGGACGGTAGGGACCGTCGAGGTCGCGGTGCCAGCCAACGAGCAGCTGGCCGTGGGCATGGTGGTCACGGTGCGCACCACGACCCGGGCGGTCACCGGTGTGGTGCGGACGTGTGCAGCGGCTCCGTGAGCCTGCCTCCAGGCCTTTCGAGAGGCGCTCACCCGTGACAATTTGTTACACTTTCTGCTTCGACATCTCGGGTCTGGACCGCATCTCCCCCGGAAATCGCCAGGTGAGGACGGTCCGGACCCTCTTCTGTAGCGCGCTCTACGGCTGCAACCGCACGGCCCGACGCGAAACAGCTACCACCAAGGAGTACCACGTGAGCGACATCGCTACCCCGACGGCGAGCTACCTGACCCAGGAGGCCTTCGACCGTCTGAAGGCAGAGCTGGTCCAGCTCTCTGGCGAGGGCCGCACCGAGATCGCCAAGAAGATCGAGGCGGCGCGCGACGAGGGCGACCTCCGTGAGAACGGCGGCTACCACGCGGCCAAGGAGGAGCAGGGCAAGATCGAGGCCCGGATCCGCCAGCTCACCCACCTGCTCGAGAACGCCAAGGTCGGCCCCCCGCCGGCAGACGACGGCATCGTCGAGCCGGGCATGGTCGTGACCGTCGATCTGCTCGGCGACGACCTGACCTTCCTGCTCGGCTCCCGCGAGATCGCCGACTCCGACCTCGAGGTCTACAGCGAGAAGTCCCCGCTGGGGGCTGCCATCAACGGCAAGCAGGTCGGTGACAAGGCCTCCTACGAGGCGCCCAACGGCAAGAGCATCGACGTCACCATCAAGCGGGCCAAGCCCTACACGGGCTGACACCCCGCGTGACCGAAGGGGCGCCTCCAGAGTGGAGGCGCCCCTATGTCGTGCCGGCCAATTGTCAGCCCGCGTGGGATCAGCGGAACTGGAGCTGGTAGCCGCGGCCGCGTCAGGGTCTTGACGACCTCCTCGCAGTGGTCGGGGCCCTTGGTCTCCAGCTGGAGGCCGATCTCGACCTCGTCGACGCTGAGCGCAATGCCCGTCCGCACGTGCTCCACTTCGAGCACGTTGGCATCGATGGCGGCGCAGTCGGCAAGCAGCCGGGCCAGATTGCCCGGCGTGTCGGGGACCCGCACCCGAAGCTGGAGGTAGCGCCCCGCAGCCGCCATGCCGTGCCGGATGATCCGCAGGAGCAGGAGCGGGTCGATGTTGCCCCCCGAGAGGACGGCGACCACGGGACCCTTCCAGGGCTGGGTGCTGTAGTCCATGAGCCTGGCGACGGCGGCTGCGCCCGCCGGCTCCACGACCAGCTTGGCCCGCTCCAGGATGAACAGCAGGGCGCGCGACAGGTCCTCCTCGGAGACCGTCTCGATCGCGTCGACCAGGTCGCGGATGATCGCGAACGGCACCTCACCCGGCATGCCGACGGCAATCCCGTCCGCCATGGTCGTCATCTCGCGGAGCCCGACGGGGTGTCCGGCGGCGAGCGAGGCGGGGTAGGCCGCGGCACCCTCGGCCTGCACTCCCACGAGGCGCACGTCTGGTTTGAGGGCGCGGACCGCCGCGGCCACCCCGGCCAGCAGGCCCCCACCGCCGGTGCTCACGACGATCGTCGCGACGTCCGGGCACTGGTCGAGGATCTCCAGCCCGACGGTGCCCTGCCCCGCCACGATGTCGGGGTGGTCGAACGGATGGATCAGGACCGCCCCCGTGGTGTCCTGCCACTCACGCGCGGCATTCAGGCACATGTCGATCGTCGTGCCGACCTGCTCGACCGTGGCGCCGTAGGCGCGGGTCGCCTGGAGCTTGGGGATCGTGGCGCCCAGAGGCATGTAGACCTTGGCCTTGATGCCCAGCAGGTGGGCGGCCAAGGCCACCCCCTGGGCGTGGTTGCCGGCGCTCGCCGCGACCACGCCCCGGGCCTTCTCCTCGTCGCTGAGCCGCGACATGCGGGTGAAGGCACCGCGAACCTTGAACGAACCGGCCCGTTGGAGGTTCTCGCACTTGAGGTACGCCTCGGCGCCGATCCGCTCGGTCAGCGCCCTGGAGTACTCCAGGGGGGTGGGGCGGACGACTCCGTCGAGCAGGTCCTGCGCGGCACGGATGTCATCCAAGGACACAGACAGCAGCGGTGATGCCATGCGCAAACGCTACTGCGGCCCGGGCAGCGCTCAGACCACCCGGGAGGATCACCCTTCCCTGCACAGGCAGAACGGGTGGCCGGCAGGGTCGAGGTAGACCCGGAACCCCTTCGCCTCGGGCTCGGGTCGCCCCGTCTTGGCAGCCCCGAGGGCGAGCACGCCCGCCTCGGCGGCGTCGATGTCGGGCACGTTGATGTCGAGGTGGAACTGTTGGGGAACCGGCCCCTCCGGCCAGGTGGGTGCCACAAAGTCCGCTGCCTTCTGGAAGGCAACGCCGATGCCGCCCTGCGGGCTGCGCAGGGTGACCCAGTCGTCGTCGGTCGCCTCGACGTTCCAGCCCAGCAGCCGGGCGTAGAAGTCGGACAGTGCCGCCGGGTCGGGGCAGTCGAGCACGACCATGTCCAGGACGATGGCGCCGATCGCGGGCGCCTGAGCAGATGCGGTTGTCTCGGTCATCCCGTGACAGTACGGCGAGCCACTGACAGTGTTCGGGGGCAGGATGCCGGTCATGCCCTCGGTGACCCTGCGCGAGCTGAAACCCGACGACCTCGACGCCGTCTTCGCCATGATGCGCGACCCCCAGGCGGTGTCGATGGCAGCATTCACACAGCGGGATCCGGGTGACCGGGCGGCGTTCGATGCCCACCAGGCCAGGCTCGCGGCAGATCCGTCGGTGGTGCAGCGGGCGGTGCTTCTCGATGGGCGGCTGGTCGGCACCATCGGGTCCTTCGTCCTCGACGGAGACACCGAGGTCACCTACTGGATCGACCGGGCCGTCTGGGGGCAGGGCATCGCCTCCCGAGCGCTTGAGGGCTACCTCCTCCAGGTGCCGACCCGACCGGTATTCGGCCGCGCGGCCAGCGACAACGCCGGCTCGCTCAGAGTGCTCCAGAAGGCGGGGTTCGCGGTCGTCGGCACTGGGCGGTCGTGGGCCGCCGGGCGCGGGGAGGAGGTCGAGGAGACCGTGCTGCGACTGGACTGAGCGCTAGGCGGCCGGCTGCTCGGTCAGCCGGCCGGCGAGGTTCCGCGCAGCGTCCGGATACGGCTCGGCCAGAAGGCCGACGGCAAACAGGAGGTATGCCGTGTCGACGACCTGGGCGGCCGACGCCGGCACCTTCCAGCCACCCGGGTAGTCGTGGATGACGGCGTGCATCACCTCGTGTCGCGCCTCCTCGGAGGCGTGGCGCAGCACCCCGCCGGAGCCGATGACATGACGCACGTCCTGCAATGGACGCGGCTCCTCCGACGGTGCAGCAGGCCGCGCGTGCCGGCGCACCGCCACGACGGCGGCGGCACGCGCCAGGTCGCGCTCGCTCGCCCACTCGGCCGCGGACCCGGGAAGGTGACCGGGGTCGGAAGCCACGCGGCCGGCATACCGGATCGTCTTGTGCGACAGGTGCAGGTGTTCGCGGGCGCCGGCCTCGACGATGCCCTCGGCGTTCCAGCGCATGCCCAGGTCCGCCTCGACGGTGCGGGCATGCCACAGGGGCGCGACGACGTCACGGTGGATGGAGGCATCCTCGCCCTGGGGTGTGATGGCGGAGTAGACGTCGGTCGTGGCGCCACCGATGTCGATGACCAGCACGTCGCCGGCGAGGGTGTCGGCGAGCACTCCCACGCCCCGCAGCATCGCGTCGGGGGTGGGGGCCTGCACCATCTGCGCGAAGGCCGGCCCCTTCGAGAGCCCCTTGCCGCCGATGACGTGGGTGAGGAAGGCCCGGCGGATCGCACTCCGGGCGCTGTCGGGCGCAATCAGCCCGATCTGCGGGAGGACGTTGTCGGCAACCGTGAAATGCCGCCCCGTCGAGGCCAGCAGGTCTGCGGCCGCGGGCGCCGCTTCGGCGTTGCCCGCGACGACGATGGGCGGGCGCAGGCGCGCCCTGGCGAGGCGGCCGGCGTTGTGCAGCAGGACCTCGGCGTTGCCGCCGTCGGTGCCACCAGCGAGCAGGACGATGTCGGGCTGGGCAGCACGGAGCTCGCGGACGCCCTGGCCGGTGAGCGGACCGGACGCCACGTGCACGACCTTGGCGCCGGCACTCAGGCCGACCCGGTACCCGGCCTCGGCAGTCACCTCGCGCTCGTAGCCGACCACCGCGAGTCGCAGGCCACCCCCCGCCGACGAGCAGGCGAGCACCTCGTCGGGCTCGCCGTGTTCGGCAAGGCTGCGCCGGATCGTCGTGAGGCCGTCGAGGACGTCGGTCCCGATCGTCGTCGGAGTGGAGGCGGTCGCGACCAGGCTGCCCGTGCTGGCCTCGACGAGAGCTGCCTTGGTGAACGTCGAGCCGAAGTCGACGCACAGGACGGTGCTCACAACGGGTGGGGTGTTCCGGCTGGTTCGAGCACGCTCAGGTCAGGCGGTCGAGCGCCTGGGCCAGGTCGGCGATCAGGTCGTCGACGTCCTCGATGCCCACCGAGAGTCGGATCAGGTCGGCAGGCACTTCGAGCTCGGTGCCGCGCACCGAGGCGTGGGTCATCCGGGCCGGATGCTCGATCAGGGACTCGACACCGCCCAGGGACTCCCCGAGCGTCCACAGCGTCGTCTCACCGCACACCTTGACCGCGGTGTCCTCGCCTGCCGTGAGCTGGAAGGAGACCATCCCGCCGAACCGCCTCATCTGGCGCGCCGCCACGTCGTGGTTGGGGTGCTCGGTCAGCCCCGGGTAGTGGACTTTGCTGACCCCGTGGTGCTGGGTGAGGAACTCGACGACCCTCTCGGCGTTGTCGGAGTGCTGTTCCATGCGGACGGCCAAGGTCTTCAGGCCGCGCAGCACCAGCCACGCGTCGAATGGCCCTGCAACCGCTCCCATCGCGTTCTGGTGGAACTGGATCCGTTCCGCCGCATCCGAGAACCCTTCCACCGCAATGGAGCTCGCCGTGACCACAAGCCCGCCGACGACGTCGCTGTGCCCACCGGCATACTTCGTCGCGCTGTGGCAGACGATATCGGCGCCTAGCGCGAGCGGCTGCTGGAGGTAAGGCGAGGCAAAGGTGTTGTCGACCACCAGAAGGGCGCCGGCGGCGTGGGCCATCTCGGCGAGCGCAGCGATGTCGGCGACACCCAGCAGAGGGTTCGTGGGCGTCTCGACCCAGACCATCTTCGTGCGGCCCGGCTGGATCGCCGCCCGCACGGACTCGACGTCGGCGATGCGGGCGATCGAGTGGTCGACCCCCCACGGCACCAGCACCTTGTTGAACAGCCGGTAGGTGCCGCCGTAGGCGTCGGAGGGCACCACCACATGGTCGCCCGGCGCGAGCAGGGCGCGCAGCAGGGTGTCCTGCCCTGCCAGGCCGGAGGCGAAGGCAAAGCCCCTCGATCCGCCCTCCAGCGCGGCGATGCACTCTTCGAGCGCGGTGCGAGTGGGATTGGCGGAGCGGGAGTACTCGTAGCCGCCCCGGAAGCCGCCGATGCCGTCCTGCTTGTAGGTCGACACCTGGTAGATCGGCGTGACCACCGCGCCAGTGGTCGGGTCTGGCTCCTGCCCGGCGTGGATGGCACGCGTCGGGAACCCCTGCGGACGGCTGTGGTGGTCGGTCATGGCTTCAGGCTAGAGGTATGCCGCGGGTCGCCGGAGCGGGCACCCCGGCCCGGCGCTCCGGTCCGTCGTGGCCCCAAGGCCTGTCACGAGGAGCGCAGCCAGCGGGACCGGCCTCTGACGCTATGGCCCAGCTTCCACGACCTTCTGCCAGGCCCGCTCGTAGCCGTCGACCTCGAAGCCGAGCCCCCGGTTGACCGCGAGCATGTGCTCGTTCTCCTGAGCGTTCCAGGTCCGGACCGCAGTCACGCCCGGTAGCACGTCCATGAGGGCGAGCAGGTTGGCAGCCTTGAGCCGCAGCCCGAGCCCGTGCCCCCGGTGCTCGCCCAGCACGAACGTCTCCCCCTGGTAGGCCAGCTCCTGGTCAGGGGGGGTCACCGCGAGGTCGGTGTGGCCGACCAGACGACCCGTCGGCAGGTGCCGTACGACCGACTCCACCAGCCGCCGGCCCGCGTCGCGCTCTCGCTCGAAGGTCGCTCGCAGCCGCTCGGCGTCCCAGTCCTCCTCCTCGGCCACGAGCTGGTCGAGCGGGATGTCCGTGCTCATCCGCCGTGAGAGGTACGCCCGGTCCTCGAGCCAGGCATCCGGTATGCCGTCCCAGCTGGTCTCGACCCCGTAGTCACCCGGGTGCCCGGCCAGGATGGCCTCAAGAGCCTCCCGAGGTGCGGTCAGCGGCAGGCGACTGCGCAGCGCGGTCTGCGCGTCGGCATACCCCTTGGTCCTGGCGAAGCCCTCCCCACTGGTGTCGACCCCACCCGCCGGCCACTCCGTGACGGCAAGCAGCACGGTGCGGTTGTGCTCGCGGGCCTGATGCTCCGCGGCATGCAGGAGCGTGGACCCAATGCCGTGGCGCCGATGCGCTGGCAGCACCGACAGCCAGATGTGCGCGACCGAGACGTTGTCGCGCAACGGCATCCTCACTTCAAGGGCGCCCACGACTCCGCCACCCGGCTCCCTGGCCGCGGTGGCAAGCCGGCACAGGGCGTCGGACCTGTGCATTGCCCGGATTTCCTCGGCCGCCCAGATCGAGGCCCCATCCCCGAACGTGTGCCGGGACGCGGCGTTGTGCACACCCAGCCAGTCGGAGAAAACCTGGTCGTGCTCGGGGTTGAGTGGATCGACGGGGACAAGCTGGACATCCATGCAGTGAGAGAACCGCAGCAGGCAGACGAAGGCAAACGCATTACTGAGTCCTTACGGGTGAGGCGCACTGGCTCGACCGGGAAGGAACACCCGTTGTGCTGGTGTTGAAGCAGACCCAAGACAAGACTGGAGTGATGATGTTCGGTTCGCGCCTGAAGTCGACGATGGTGACGCCCGAGGAGGCCCTGCGTGGTCGCGACACGCGGCCGTTCCGCGTGCCGGCGACGCACGAGGTGCTCGGCACACCGCTCGAGGGACCCTGGCCCGAGGGCACCCAGGTCCTCTACATCGCCATGGGCTGCTTCTGGGGTGCCGAGCGCATCTTCTGGCGCCTGCCGGGGGTGGTGACCACCGCTGTGGGCTACATGGGCGGCTACACGCGGAACCCCACGTACGAGGAGACCTGCACGGGCCGCACCGGGCACACGGAGGCCGTGCTCGTCGCCTACGACCCGAAGGTCACCGATGCCGAGCACCTGCTGAAGGCGTTCTGGGAGAACCACGACTCGACCACGCCCAACCGCCAGGGCAACGACATCGGCACGCAGTACCGCTCGGCGATCTACTGGACGACGCCCGAGCAGGAGTCGGCCGCGTACGCGACCCGCGATGCGTTCCAGAAGGTCCTGCACGACAACGGGCATGGCACCATCACGACCGAGCTGCGCCCGGCCAGGGACGCCGGCACGTTCTGGTACGCCGAGGACTATCACCAGCAGTACCTCCACAAGAACCCCGGCGGCTACTGCAACCACGGCCCCAATGGGATGACCTGCCCGGTCGGTCTGCTGCGCCAGGACCAGCTCCCGGCGCAGGCCGACGTGCTTCCGCCGAGCTGATGCCCTAGGCGATCGGCGGCGCCCAGCGCGGCCGGGTGATCAGGCAGAAGGGGTGTCCGGCCGGGTCGGCGAAGACGTCGCCCTCGAGCCGGCGCGCCCCCAGCGCGATGACCTGGTCGCCCGCGGCCGCGGGATCCTCGACCATGACGTCGACGTGCATCTGCTGCGGCCGGGAGGGGTCGCGCCAGACCGGCGGCTGGTCGTCGGGCGCGCACTGGAAGGCCATGCCGCTGCTCTGGTCGCTGGTCGCGACCACGACCCATCCCGGGCTGTCATAGGTGATGGGCCACCCCAGCACGGCCGACCAGAACTCGGCGAGCGCGTGCGGGTCGGGGCAGTCGACGGCGAGGTGGTGCAGTCGTCCGATCATGGGGAACCTCCGGCCCCAAAGTAGCCCCTCCGGACGACGCGGGCCGCGGGCCACGGACCCGCAGGCGGCCGCCGCCGCGTACTCACCGCGGCGCGATCAGATCGGCCGCCCGCGCTGCGGCGGCCAGCGCGTCCGGATCCCCCGTGCGTTCGAAGACCTCGGCCGCGGTGTCGGTGAACTTGATGACGTGCTCGTCGCCGTGGTCCACCGACCGCTCTACCACCGCCGCGGCCTGGTCCGCCGCTGAAGGCACCCTCGGGAGCTCGTCGCGGGGCACGGCATACGTGGGTTCGTAGGCGGCCACGATCGCCGCGCTCGCCGACCAGGCTGCCGCCAGACTCGCGCCCCACACCTCCCGCGGCAGGTGCGGAAGCGTGTGCAGCACGGCATTGGGCGCGGTCGCCGTGTGCACGAGCAGCACCGGGCTCCCGTGGCCGTGCCCGAGGTAGCGCAGCGTCGCCGCGTCGACCAGGGCCTCCAGCGTGCTGAGGACCTCGGCGTCGTCGAGCGGGCGTCGCAGGGCGGCCTGGGCAGCCGGCCAGCCCGGCACGTCGGCGAGCCGTCCCAGCCGGTGGGCCAGAAGGCCGGACTGCTCGGGCAGGTGCGGGATGGCGGCCAGCGCCGCCGCCGGCGAGCGCCGGCCGGAGGGTGGCGCCGCCCCCGGCAGCACCTGCGATCGTGCGGCCCAGAAGGCTAGCCCGTGGGCCAGTTCGGCGACCGCCGGGGCCGAGGTGTCCCCCACCGCGAGCGCCCGCACGGCGTGGCCCACCCGGATCACCCCGTGGGTCGCCCCGGCCGCGATGCCCGGCAGCAGCCGGGGCCACCATTGCGCCAGCACGTCCTGCCAGCGCTGGTGGGCCAGCTCGTCCCCGAGGTATGCCGCCCAGTCGCCCACGCGGCGGCCGTCACCGAGGGCGCCCCTCCAGTTCGCCCTGGTGATCCGGCTCGTCGCAGCTGGCAGCGGCTCCAGGCGCTGCACGTAGTCCTCGACCCAACCCGGCACGAGGTCGCCGAAGCCGCGCCGGGCCAGCACCTCGGCGGCCATGGGCCCGTGGTTGGTCAGGCCGTTGTTGCCCTGCTCGTCGAGAGCCCACTCCGGTCCCCAGGCATGCAGCCGGTCGTAGGCCTCGTCGAGGTGGGAGTCAGGGGCCAGGCTCATGCTGCGCTGCTCGCCGCGGTGAAGCTGGGCGGCACCATGCGCAGCGCCACACCGAGTCGGTTCCAGGCGTTGATGACGGTGATCACCATGACCAGCTGGGAGAGTTCCGGCTCCTCGAACTGGGCGGCCAGCTCGTCCCAGAGCGTCTGGGGCACACGGTCACCGCCCTCGCTCAGGCGGGTCATGGCCTCGGCGAGCGCGAGAGCCGCCCGCTCGCGGGCGTCGAACCAGGGCCCCTCCGCCCAGGCAGCGACAGCCGCAACCCGAGCGATCGGCTCACCGCCGGCCAGGGCGTCGGCCGTGTGGGTGTCGACGCAGTATGCGCAGCCGTTGAGCTGGCTCACGCGAAGGCGGAGCAGGTCGAGCAGCGTTCCGGGCAGCGTGCCCTCCGCGGACCGGGAGTCAAGGGCGATGAGGGCCTTGTAGGCCGAGGCGCTGAGGCTGCTGACGTCGAGGCGCGGGACGGATGCGGACATGGGATCTCCTCGTCTTTTGTGGGCTTAGCGGTCGGGGCTGTTCCGAGGGCTCAAACCTAGGCCTGGATTGGCCCTTCACCCAGGGCCAATGGAGCCCTGATCAAGCGGTCCAATGGCACACTGCCTCCATGGATCTGGCGGTCAGTGTCGACACTCGCGGGGATCGCGCCGCGGCCATCTACCGCGCCCTGGTGGCGGCGCTGCGCGACGGCCGTCTCCATGCCGGCGACCGGCTTCCACCCACCCGGACCCTCGCGCGCGACCTGGGGGTCTCCCGGAACACCGTTGCCACGGCATACGACCGCCTGACCGCCGAGGGCTACCTCGAGGGCAGGGTTGGCGCGGGCACGTTCGTCGCCTCGGCTGCAACCACCGGACCGGTTCCGTCGCGACGGGCCAGACCGGCCGCCCTGCGCCCCCGGCCGGACTGGACCTACGCCCCTGCCCGCACCAGCAGCACGGACGACACGCCGCGCTACGACTTCCGGGTGGGGATCCCGGACGCGGGGCTCTTCCCCTTCGACACCTGGCGGCGGCTCATGACCGCCGAGCTGCGGCTGCGCGCAAACAGCCCCGGCTCCTACGCCGAGCCCAGCGGCCACCTCGGCCTGCGTGAGGCCATTGCCCGCTACGTCGGCTACTCCCGCTCCGTGCACGCCGAGGTCGACGATGTGATCGTCACCAACGGCACCCAGCAGGGGCTCGACCTCGTCGGCCGCATCATGCTCTCGCCCGGGGATGTCGTGGCCATGGAGGAGCCGGGCTACACCCCTGCCCGTCTGCTCTTCTCCTCCCTCGGGGCGCGGGTCGTCGGCGTGCCCATGGACGCCGAGGGTCTCGACGTCGCGCAGATCCCCGCCCGCACGCGGTTGGTCTACACCACGCCGTCCCACCAGTTCCCACTCGGGATCGCCATGTCGCTGGCCCGCCGCCGGGCGCTGCTGTCCTGGGCCGCCGAACGAGGCGCGGCGATCGTCGAGGACGACTACGACAGCGAGTTCCGTTTCACCGAGCGGCCCCTCGAGCCGCTCTACTCCTTGGACCAGACCGGTCGGGTCATCTACGCCGGCACCTTCTCCAAGACGCTGCTTCCCTCCCTGCGGATCGGCTACCTCATAGCGCCGCCCACGCTGCGCAGCGCCTTGCGGGCCGCGCGCCAGCTGAGTGACAGCCACGGCCCGGTGGCCACCCAGGCCGCGCTCGCCCGCTTCATGGACGAGGGCCTGCTAGCGCGCCACATCCGCCGGGCCTCCAAGGCGTATGCCGATCGGCACGGTCTGCTCATGCGCGGGCTTGGCGAGCGGCTGGGAGGCCTGATCGAACCCGTGCCCTCTGCGGCCGGCCTCCACGTCGCGACCCGCCTGCGCGACCACATCCGCGCAGACACCGTCGCCGTGGCGGCCCGCGCCCGGGAAGAGGGCATCGCCGTGGACGCCCTCCCCAACTACTGCGCGGGAACGCCCCAGCAGGGACTGGTGTTCGGCTATGGCGCGGTCGCACCCGAGTCGATCGGCGAGGGACTGGCCAGGCTGTCGGCACTCCTGCGCCGAGTGGCGAATCCGTAGGCCAGAGCCGCACCTGCGACGCCCAGCCCCCACAGAGCGTGGAGCCCGATCATCCACAGCAGCACCGTGACGCACAGCAGTGACAGGACCGCGCCCCGCCACGCCCATGAGCGCCGTGGCAGCAGCCGCACGGCTGCAGCGGTGCCGATCACGTAGACCAGCGTGAACGACCCGGTGGTGACCAGCACCGACGCTTCGAGGTCAGACCCCAGGGCCGCGGTGAGCCCCAGCCCGGCCAGGGACAGGAGCACCACGACCGACAGGGATCGGCGCGGCACCTCGCCGCTCAGGCTGCCCCGGGCGAACCAGACAGGCAAGGCCCGGTCGCGGCCCAGCGCCGCGCCGAGCTTCGCCGCGCCGGCGAAGTAGGCGTTCATGGCCCCCACGGTCAGCAGCACGGCCACCAGCGTCGTCGCCGGCCGCGCCGGCTCCCCCAGCCCGATGGCCAGCAGGTCGGCGAGTGGGGCATCACTGCTGCCCGTCGCCGGACCAAGGACCGCGATGCTCGCACCGGCCACCCCGAGGTAGAGCACCCCGATGACCACCACGGCTATCCCGGTGGCCCGGGGGATGTCGCGTCGCGGCTTGCGGTACTCGGACGAGAGCGAGGTGACGGCCTCCCAGCCCGCGAAGGCCCACACCAGCACCGCGGCCGCGGACCCCACCGCCGCCCAGCCCTGGGGAGCGAACGGCGTCAGGTTGTGCAGGCGCGCATGCGGCACGGCCGCCACCGTGGCCACCGTCAGCAGTGCTGCCAGCACTCCGGCGAACCCCAGCTGCACCCGCCCGGAGATGCGCACACCGAAGACGTTCATGGCCCCCACGACGAGCATGAGCGCTCCCGCGGTGCCCACTTGGGTCGCCCGGCCACCGCCGAAGGTGTCGGCCACGTAGCCGCCCGCGAAGGCGGCGGCGGGCGTTGCCGCCACGGGAATGGCGAAGTAGAAGCACCACCCGACCATTGCGGCGACGCGGGGGCCGAAGGCACGCCGCGCGTAGGTGGAGACCCCGCCTGCGTCCGGGAATCGTGAGCCCAGAGCCGCGAAGGTCGCCGCCAAAGGCACGGAGAGCAGCACGAGCACCAGCCACGCAACGAGCGATGCGGGCCCGGCGATGCCGGCGGCCATGGCGGGCAGCGAGATGACGCCGGTGCCCAGAACGGCCCCAGTGGTGAGCGCCGCGCCCTGCAGGGCGGTCATGCCGGGCGCCGCTGGCTGCTGTGTCGAGTTGGCGCCCGACACCGCGGGGGTGTCACACGCTGTCGTTGTCATAGCACTCACGCTAGGTGCTCCGATTGGACCGCCATCAGATCCAAGTTCGCACTCGTCAATTGGTCCATTCGACGTCCTTCCCGTGTGCCTCGAGCCTGTGCGCCTCAACCGAGCCACCCGGCATACCCCCAAGTGACCCGCCCCTGGGAGGCATCACATGGGGGTCGGATCGGGGTCGTCCCCGATGGCCAGGCCCCATGTCCCGGGCCGACGCTGAATGCTGTGAGCACCGCATCACTGACACAAGACATTGTCGACGCGACCACTGACAGCGCTCCCGCCCCGCGACCCAGCGGCCAGGGCCAGGCGCCCGAGCGACCCAGCCGTCAGAGCCAGGCGGCCATGCGACCCGGCTCGGCGCGCAGGAATCCGGGCTCGGCGCTCCATGGCCACCGCCGCCTGCTCGCGGCGCTCGATGCCGGACTGGTGCTGACCGCCGTGGGCCAGACCACTGCCGCCGCCGTCGGCCTCGCCACCGGGCACCTCTTTCTGGCCGCCATCGCGTTGGCGACTCTTCCCGCACTGGCACGCCTGCGCCGCGAGCTCCGCCGACGCCTCGTGCAGGCCCGTGGCGGCTGGTGGCCCGTGCCGTTCGCGGCGCTGGCCACGCTCGGAACCCTTGTCGCCGCCGTGCTCTGGGTCGGGGTCCCCTCCGGCCTCAGCTGACGACGCACTCCTGGCGCGAGGGTCCGGCCCGCCTAACCTTTGCTAGCACTGCTTGGTCACCTGCGGCCAGGCTGCAGCCTGTCTCCAGATCCCCAACTCGTGCTAGCAAAGGTTAGGCGTCGGCGAGAGGGCGAGACGAGAGGGCGAGACGAGGCGGCGCGGGGGCGCGGGCTAGAGCCGCTGGTACATCACGTGGAGGCCGACTCGCCCGTGGCTGGCGCTGTCGAAAGCCTCCGGGATGGTGGCCATGACCTTGAAGCCGAGTGCCTTCCAGAGCGCCACGGCCACGACGTTGGTCTCGACAACGGCGTTGAACTGCATACCTGCGAAACCGGCCCCGCGAGCCCACTCCACGGCATACTCGCCCAGCCTCCGCCCGACTCCGCGCCCTTGGGCATCGGGGCTCACCATGAAGCTGGCGGTCGCGATGTGCGCCCCGCGGCCGGGCCGGTTCGGGCCCACCTTGGCGCTCCCCAGAACCCGGCCGCCATCCTCGAGCACGACCGTCTGGCCGGGCGGCGGCTCCATCCACAGCGCCCGGGCCTCGTCGATGTCGAGGTCCTCGGGGTAGGCGTAGGTCTCGCCAGCCCGGACGATCTCCTGGAAGAACGGCCAGATCGCGGGCCAGTCGGCTTCGGTGGCGGGTCGGATGGTCATTCCGAGACGGTATGCCGGGTGCTCGCCGCTGCGCACGTGCGTTTCCCGGCGCTCGGTCCGGTCAGCGTCTGCGCAGGAGGCGCGGCCACAGAGTCCTGCGGCCCCGGGGTTCAAGCGGGAGCTGCTCGACCCGCTCGGGCCGCTCGACCGCCTCGGGCGTCTCAGGCGACTCGGGCGACTCGGGCGGCTCCGCATCGAGCCTACCGGCGGCGGCCCTCGCGGACCGCGCCGCACGCAGCGCACGCCACTGGACCACCAGTTCATCGGTGTCGACCGTCTTCGCCAGCAGGGGCGGCAGTTTGCCCTCAGCCGGCCGCAGGCGGTCGAGCCGCACGCGGCGGTTGTAGTCGTCGAGCACCTCGCGAACGGCCTCTTCCGTGCGCAGCTCGACCAGCGACGTGGGGAATCCGGCCGCTTCCTTGCGCAGCGCCAGCGCGGGCGGCAGGGCGCCCGTCATGTCGAGTTCCTCCCGCTTGATGAGCCCGCGCACCCACCAGTCGGGGTCGTCCGTGCCGCCCAGGTTCGTGAGCGGCTTGCCCGCGCCCGGCAGGTTGTCGAACTCCCCGCGCTCCTGCGCCTCGCGGATCAGGCGCTCCACCGGCGACTCGTAGCGCTCCATCCCTCGATTGTCGGCCTAGGGTCGAGATATGCGAATCGTGTCGCTGCTGCCCTCGACGACGGAGATCCTGTTCGGCATCGGCGCGGGGCCCGAGGTCGTCGGTGTCACCTTCGAGTGCGACTACCCGGCGGAGGCACGCGGGCGCCGCATCGTGTCCACCTCGGCCATTCCGGAAGACCTTATGCCCCAGGAGATCGACGCCCACGTTTCCCGGGCCATGGCGGCTGGCGAGGACCTCTACCACCTGGACGCGGGCGCCCTGGCCGACCTCGACGCTGACCTCGTGGTGACCCAGGACCTCTGCGCCGTATGTGCCGTCGACGTCTCGGTGGTCGACGATGCCCTCGGCTACCTCGGTTGCCAGGCCGACGTCCTCACCATCGACCCGCACACCCTCGGCGAGGTCCTCGAGTCCGTGTTGCGTCTGGGCGCCGCGACGGGCCACGAGGCCGAGGCCTCAGCGGTCGTCGAGGACCTGCGGCAGCGGCTGTATGCCGTGCGGCTGGCTGTCGCTGGACGCGAACGCCACCGGGCACTCGTCCTGGAGTGGAGCGACCCGCCATTCGCGCCCGGGCACTGGGTGCCGGAAATGGTCGAGGCGGCCGGCGGTGTCAGCGCGCTCGGCAGGTCGGGCGAGAAGTCGGAGCGCACCACGTGGGCAGAGGTCGCGTCGTCGGAGCCGGAAGTCATCGTGGTCGCACCGTGCGGCTATGGCCTCGACGAGTCGATCTCATTGGCGCAGAAGGCGATTGACGCTGGAAGCCTGCCACCCGGCATACCCGTATGGGCCGTCGACGCGAATGCGTCGTTTGCGCGCCCGGGGCCACGTCTGGTCGACGGCATCGAGACACTGGCTGAGATCCTTCACCCGGATGCGGTCGGAGGCTCGGCACGACGGTCGGCTGCCGACCTCGCCTCGCGCCTGCGCTGACCGAATGGCGGACGTGGGCTGCGCCCGATCAGGGCCAAGCCGCGCAGCGTGAAGGCGAGCATGATGGCCAGGCCGGCTGCCGCAATGGCCAGGCCTGCTGCACCGGGTACAGGAAGCGAGATCCCGAGGGCGCCTCCGAGAACCCAGGCCAGCTGGAGGACGGTTTCGGACCGCGCGAACGCTGAGCTGCGAGCATTGTCGGGCACTTCGCGCTGGACGAGGGCGTCGAGTGACAGCTTGCCGAGCGTGGAGGCGAAGCCTGCGGCCACCCCCACGCCGATGACCGGTGCCAGGGAGTACCAGATGCTGCCTGCCGCGGCGGCCACGGCTGCGATGCCCAGCATGACGACCAGGACCGCCTCGGGACGGATCCGGCGCAGCAGGGCTCCGAGCAGCGTGCCGATCGTCGACCCGGCGGCGGCCCCTCCTGCGACCAGGCCGATGACCCCGATCGTCCCCACCGAGTCCGAGATGGGATCGGTGCGCAGGGCGAAGGCCAGGAAAAGCGTGAGGAAGCCGGTGAAGGCCCGCAGCGCGGACGTTGCGCGCAGGCCCACCACGACCGTGGGGCCGATCGGACTGCGGCGTCGGCGGGGTTCGCCCGGGGTGTGCTCCTCGGTCACCTCCGCGGTCAGCTGGGCACGGATCTCGCCCTCTGCCGAGTCGACCTTGGCGGGGAGACGCAGCGCGAGGACCGTCCCCCCGCCGAACACGACGAAGGCCAGCCGCAGGGACCACTCGGAGCCGAACAGGTGAAGGAGCGCGGCGCCGATGGGCGTGGCCACGGCGATGCCGAGAGCGCCACCCAGCATCACCCGCGAGTTGGCCGTGACCAGGGAGAGCTCGCTGGGCAGCACCCGGGGCGTCGCTGCGGCGCGGGTGACGTGGTACGCCTTGCTCAGCACCAGGTATCCGAATGCCGCTGGGTAGAGGGCGAACGCCTCCTTGCCGCCGGCAACCGCCCCTGCCATGACCCAGGCCAGGAAAGCGCGGCCGACCAGCGTTGCAGCCAGGGCGTAGCGCCGCCCGCGGCGGAAGCGGTCCAGGAGCGGACCGATGACCGGGGCCAGGAGCGAGAACGGCGCCATCGTCACCAGCAGGTAGAGCGCCACCCGGCCTCGCGCCTCTCCCACCGGCACCGAGAAGAACACGGTGTTGGCGAGCGAGAGCAGGACCAGGGCGTCTCCCCCCGCGGCGACGCTGTGCATCTGGATGACGCGGGCAAGGCCCGACTCACCGGCACCTTGCGCTTGGCTCGCCCGGACCAGCCGGCTGGCAACGGCCCGAGAGGCGCGTGCCGAAGCCGCCGCCGCGCGGCGCGACCCGCGGCCGACCGACCGGGCACCCCGCGCCACTCCGTCCAGCACGTTGGCCCCACGCCTCCGAACGCCTCCGGTCGAGGCCACTGGGTTGGGCCGGCGCGGGTCCACTGCGCGCCCGCGGTTCAGTCGACGAGGAAGGCGAGCAGGTCGGCCCGGGTGAGGACTCCGACCGGCTTGCCGTCGTCGACAACCAGCACCGCGTCCGAACCCTCGAGCTCGTGGCGCGCGGTCGCGACCGGCTCTCCGGAGCCGACGAGCGCCAAGCCCGGCTCCAAGTGCCGCCCGATCGAGTCGGCGAGGTGGGCCTTGCCGGTGAAGAGGAGCTCGAGCAGGTGCCGCTCGCTCACCGACCCGGCGACTTCTCCCGACGTCACCGGCGGCTCGGCCTTGACCACCGGCATCTGGGAGACGCCGTACTCACGGAGGATCTCGATCGCGTCGCGGATGGTCTCGCTCGGGTGGGTGTGGACCAGCGCCGGCATCTGGCCGCTCTTGGACCGCAGCACCTCGCCGACCGTTCGCTCGCCCTCCTGGTGGAGGAAGCCGTAGGAGCTCATCCACTCGTCGTTGAAGATCTTCGACATGTACCCGCGCCCGCTGTCGGGGAGGAGCACCACGACGATGGCGTCATCGGGCAGGTCCTTGGCGGCGCGGAGGGCCGCGACCACCGCCATGCCGCAGGAGCCGCCCACGAGGAGACCCTCCTCGCGGGCGAGGCGGCGGGTCATCTCGAAGGAGTCGGCATCGCTCACGGCGATGACCCGGTCGACCACGCTGGGGTCGTACGCCGCCGGCCAGAAGTCCTCTCCGACGCCCTCCACGAGGTAGGGACGGCCCGAGCCCCCCGAATAGACCGATCCCTCGGGGTCGGCACCGATGATCTGGACGCGGCCGCCCTCGCGGTGCTCGGAGACGTCGCGCAGGTAGCGGCCCGTGCCCGTGATGGTGCCGCCGGTGCCGATCCCGGCGACGAAGTGCGTGACCTGCCCGTCGGTGTCATCCCAGATCTCCGGACCGGTGGTCTCGTAGTGGGAGGCCGGTCCGTTGGGGTTGGCGTACTGGTTGGGCTTCCAGGCGCCCTCGATCTCGGTGACGAGGCGGTCGGAGACCGAGTAGTAGGAGTCTGGGTGGTCCGGGGGCACCGCGGTCGGGCAGACGACGACCTCGGCGCCGTAGGCCTTGAGCACGTCGCGCTTGTCCTGCGAGACCTTGTCGGGGCACACGAAGACGCACTTGTAGCCCCTGCGCTGCGCCACCAGGGCGAGGCCCACGCCGGTATTGCCAGAGGTCGGCTCGACGATGGTGCCGCCGGGCTTGAGCTCGCCCGAGGCCTCGGCCGCCTCCACCATCTTCACGGCGATGCGGTCCTTGATCGAACCGCCTGGATTCATGTACTCGACCTTGGCCAGAACCGTTGCGGCAGTGGCTCCACGGGTGACGGAGGTGAGCTTGACGAGGGGGGTGTTCCCGACAAGGTCAATGATGTGCTCGGCGTATTTCACGTCCGCCATCCTGTCAGACCGCGAACTCCCGGTCCGGACATCCGGGGCCTGGTGAGAGGTGCTGGCACAAACGGTCCGAAGGAGCCGTTACCTTGGGTGGCACGGGGTAGAGAATCGTCACGGGAGATCAAGGAGTCGGTCATGGGACGAGCCCGCCGAGCCCGCCGGATCGCGGCAGCCGCAGCCTATGGCGGCGGCGGCGCGGCGGCGGCTGCAGGTGCTCTTGGCGCGCTCGGCTACGGAATCATCAGGGCCGAGGCGGCGATTGCACGCGCGATCGTGGGACGCCCCTTCGACGGGGCACCTGACGACAACGGCACCTATGGGCACGGCGTGGGCGACCCGATCGAGCTCGTGGTGCTGGGTGACTCCTCCGCAAAGGGCATGGGCGCCGACAGCCGGTACCAGACGGTCGGCGCCACCATCGCCGGCGGCGTCTCGGCGCTCACCGGCCGCCCGGTTCGGCTCACCAACGAGGCCGTCATCGGAGCGGAGTCGAGCGGGCTCGAGGTGCAGCTGGCCAACGCGCTCGACAAGGTCCCGCACCCCGACGCGGCCGTGATCATGATCGGCGCCAATGACGTCACGCACCGGATCGAGCGCTCGACGGCCGTCCGCCACCTCGAGCAGGCCGTGCAGCGCCTGCGGACGATCCCGTGCGAGGTAATCGTTGGCACCTGCCCTGACCTGGGCACGATCGACCCTGTGCCCCAGCCGCTGCGCCTGATCATGCGGCGCTGGAGCCGAGACCTCGCGGCGGCACAGACCGTGGCGGTCGTGGAGGCCGGCGGTCGCACCGTGTCGTTGGGCGATCTGCTCGGGCCCGAGTTCTCTGCCAGCCCACACCTGATGTTCAGCCAAGACCGGTTCCACCCCTCGCCGGCCGGATATGCCCGAGCAGCAGCTGCGCTACTCCCCACGGTGTGCGCGGCACTCGGTATCTGGACGCTCGACAGCCAGGACCGTCCGCCGGAGCCGCGTCGCGGCGAGGGCTTCGGTCCCGTTTCCGTGGCGGCCGGCCAAGCCGTGCGTGAGCCCGGTGCTGAGGTGAGCGCCACCGAGATCGCCGGCCAGATGCGCGGGCCGCGCGGCCGCTGGGCCGTGCTGCGCCGTCGGCGCCACAGCCCGCTGCCCGCTGCCGAAGAGGGCAACGGCCAGGACCTCTCCGCCGGCACGCTGGAGACGATCTCGCCAACGCTGTCCACCCGGGAAGCGGCGGCAGCCGGCCAGCCGCCCTCCGATGGGCAGCCCCCCTCCGGTGGCCAGCCGTCCTCAGATGGCCAGCCCACTTCTGACGGCGGGGCCGCCGCCTCGGATGGCCAGACTGCCGCCGAGACCAAAGCCACATCGCACCCATCCCTGCATGAGGCATAGCATCGGGGCAACTAAGCAAGCGCTCACTGTGGCGCGCCCTGCCAGGAGGAACCCGTGACCGAAGCCGTCATCGTCGCCACTGCCCGCACCCCGATCGGGCGGGCCTTCAAGGGCTCGCTGAAGGACGTGCGGCCCGACGACCTCTCCGTCGGCGTGATCGCCGCGGCACTGGCGAAGATCCCCACCCTCGACCCCAAGCTCATCGACGACCTCTACTGGGGCTGCGCAGAGCCCTCCGGGCGCCAGGGCTCGAACCTGGCCCGGGTGGTCGCGGTGCTCTCGGGCTACGACCACCTGCCCGGCGCGACCATCAACCGCTTCTGCGCCTCGTCGGTCCAGACCACCCGCCAGGCCTTCCACGCGATCAAGGCCGGCGAGGGAGGGATCTTCGTCTCCGGCGGCGTCGAGTGCGTGTCCCAGTACACCAACTGGGCGGGCGCGGGCGGCGCTGCCGAAGGCGACCAGAACCCCAAGTTCGCGCCCGCCCAGGCCCGAAGCGCCGAGCTGGCCAAGACCAACGACAGGTGGACCGACCCGCGCGAGGAGGGCATCATCCCCGACGTCTACCTCGCCATGGGCCAGACGGCCGAGAACGTCGCCACGCTGCGCGGCGTCTCCCGGGAGCGCCAGGACGAGTGGGGCGTCACGAGCCAGAACCGGGCTGAGAAGGCCATCGCGGACGGCTTCTTCGAGCGCGAGATCGCGCCGGTCACGCTGCCCGACGGCACAGTCATCTCCAAGGACGACGGTCCCCGACCCGGGGTGACGCTCGAGGGCGTTTCGCAGCTGCAGCCGGTGTTCCGCGAGAAGGGGACCATCACGGCCGGCAACTGCTGCCCGCTCAACGACGGCGCCGCCGCGGTGGTGGTCATGAGCGACACCCAGGCCAACGAGCTCGGCCTCACACCGCTCGCGCGCATCGTGTCCACGGGAGTGACGGGCCTGTCGCCCGAGATCATGGGCCTCGGACCGGTCGAGGCCACGCGCCAGGCCCTCGCCCGCGCTCGCATGTCGATCGGCGACATGGACCTGTACGAGATCAACGAGGCGTTCGCTGCCCAGGTGCTCCCGTCGGCCGACGACCTGGGCATGGACTTCGACAAGCTCAACGTCCACGGTGGCGCCATCGCCCTGGGCCACCCCTTCGGCTCCACCGGTGCCCGCATCACGACCACCCTGCTCAACGGCCTCGAGTCGCGCGACGGCCAGTTCGGCCTCGAGACGATGTGCGTGGGCGGCGGCCAGGGCATGGCGATCATCTACGAGCGCCTGAGCTGACCGAACCCGCCCATCGGCGGCGGCTCGAGAGGTATGCCGGACGCGCCGGTTCAGGACTGGGTGCGGTTTGATGCCCCATGGCGCTTTTCCGAAGAGGGGACCGCGACCCCGGCGGCACCGGATCGGCCGAGGTCGAACGTCAGGCGCGAGCCATCGAGGCGTTCTGGCGGTGGTGGACTCAAGCGGGTGCGGCCGAGGCTGCTGCGGCCATCGCCGACCTGCAGCCGGAGCGCGTGGTGGAGCAGCTCGGACAGCACGTCGTCGCGATCGCTCCTGGCCTGGGCTGGGATCTGGCGGCAGGGACGTCGTCGAAGCACCTTCTCGTCGTGAGCCCCGAGGGTGATCCTGCAATCCGCGGCAACCGCGCGCCGCTGGCTCCGCGCCGCGCCGCCGCCCGACGAGGTGTGGGAGTACGCCGACAGTCGACAGCCAGCAGCGGACCTCGACGGCCTTCGCCTTGAGGTGGACAGCGAGCCCCTGGCCCTGGGCGAGGTCGTTCTGGCCGCCCGCCGCGAAGGGGCCCACCTCGACGTTTCCCTCTTCCACCCGGCCTTCGAAGGCCTCGCGGGGCACATCCGCCAGCAGGTCGCCGTCCTGGCGCTCGAATCCGTGCTCGGCGAGACCGACGTCGAGCTGTGGATCGGCCAGGTCGAGGCGATCACCCTGCCACCGCTCGACCCGGTGCCGCTCGCCGGGCTCCGCGCCGCAGTGCGCGACCTGCGCCAGGACTTCACCGAAGCGGATGGACGTCCCGCCTGGGTGGTGATGGAGGCGCAGGGCCACGGCGGCCCCATCCTGGCGGGGGCGCAGGTGCCCCTGTCCCCGCTGACCGCACCGCTCCTGGACACCCATGTCACGGTAGAGCTGCCCTACTCCGAGCAGACCGACCAGGGCTACCCGGGGCCGGAGTCGCTGGAGGCCCTCCGCACCCTGCAAGACCACCTCGCATCGCGCCTGGGCGAGAGCGGCCGGATCGTCGCCCACGAGTCCCACAGCGGCGTGCGCGTCCTCCACCTCTATGTCGACGGCACCAGTCGGGCTCTCGAAGAGACGGGTGCGGTGGCAGCAGGCTGGCGCGACGGGAAGGCCACCATTCGGCACGCGGCGGATCCGGGCTGGGAGCGGGTCCGCCACCTACGGGTCTGAGCCCAGCCCTCCTGGGCGGCGTCCCTCCCCGGGGCGCCCAGTCCTGGGAGGCCGGGTCCTGAGGGCTAGAGCGAGCGACGCAGGGTGGCGAGACGCCCGGCGAGACCGTCAGCCCGGCCGGCGGCGCACGCATCGAAGACCATCACGGTCAGCTGGTCCATGACCACACCGGGCCCGAGGTCGGGCACCGGCTCGCCGGCCAGCGACTCGATGAGAACCCGCACGGACGGCATACACGACTGCGCGTGGTCCAGCGGGAGCTGACGCCACCGCTGGACCACGCGCGCAAGTTCGTCCGAAACCTCCTGTGGGACAGGCGATTTCGCTGGTGCCATTACTGGCTGCGCAAGCGCGCGAGCAGGCGCAGGATCTCGAGGTACAGCCAGACCAGCGTGACGATGAGCCCGTGTGCGAGCAGCCACGAGTACTTCTGCGGGGCCCCCGCCGCGACAGCCCGGTCGATCGAGTCGAAGTCGAGCGCCAGGGTGAAGGCAGCCAGACCACACGCGAACAGCGAGATGCCGATGCCGAGCATCCCCGTCCCGCCGAAGCCGAACGGGCTGCCACCGCCGAACCAGGCGTAGAGGAAGTTCACGACCGCGAAGATCAGGTAGCCGATGAGGGCCATGCCCATGAAACGGCGGAACTTGTCGGTCACCTTGATCAGGCCGACCCGGTAGGCCAGGAACATGCCGGCGAACACGGACAAGGTGGCGACGACCGCCTGGGCGACGATGCCCTCGAAGGGCGGCGTGCCCGGCGGGTCGAAGACCGTGGCATAGATGTTGCTCACGGCGCCCACGAGGAGCCCTTCGGCCGCTGCGTAGGTGAGGATGAGCGGCACGCTGATGGTCTTCTTGAACGCGATCACCAGCCCGAGGACCAGGGTGACCACGATCCCCCCGAGGAGCAGGGCGGTACCCGCCGTCGGCGCGAGCCTCCAGCCAACCACCCCGAGGACCAGGACGATGGAGAAGAGCCCGAGCGTCTTCATGACGACGTCGTCGAACGTGATGCGACCAGTCTCGACCGGGCCTGCCGGCGCCTGCCGGTACATCTCCTCCAGCTGCTGGGCGCTGACCTGGTCTTGTGCGGCGTAGCCCGAGGTGGCCGCGGTCAGGTTGCGGTCGCCGAAGCCGGCGTACCCGCGCTCGGCTTCCCGATCGATCCGGCTGAACACCGGGTTACTGGACATGCGTCGTGCCCTCCCAGGAACATGGACGGCCACCACGACCGTCGCTACACCAAGCCTAGTGTTCGGACCGGCCAAAAGGTTCCCTGCGTCCGGTGCCTGCGAGCGTATGCCGGCCAGCCGGCTCTCCAGCGAACCGCGCCCTGGGTGCCCCCGACGGGGATCGAACCCGCACTGCAGCGATTTTAAGTCGCCTGCCTCTGCCAGTTGGGCTACGGGGGCGCCGCCCACATTAGGCGTTCGGCCGGGGCTACAGCGACGCGCCGCACGTGGTCCTCCCTGCGTCTCGGTCAGGTCCACCTGCCGACCTGCCTCCCGGACTGAGCGTGGGCAAGGTCCTACGATGAGCCGGTGGCTCGAAACCCCGCACCCCAGAGCGCCACCAGCACCAAGATCCGGCGCCGGGGCCCCGCCCCGGGAACACCCCGCGCGCCGAGGCTTCCCCGCGCGGAGCGGGAGGAGCAGATCCTCGCGATCGCCGAAGAGGTCTTCGCCGAGCGCGGCTACCAGCTGACGACCATGGAAGACGTCGCCGACCGGGCGGGAATCACCAAGCCGGTCATCTACGACTACTTCGGCTCCAAGGAAGGCCTGCTGTCCGCCAGCATCACGCGCGCCCGCGAGCAGCTGCGCGCGTCGACGGTTGCCGTCTGGTCGGCACAGCCCCCGGGCACACCGATGGAGGACTTCTTCCGATTCGGGGTCCGGGCCTTCTTCGACTTCATCGACGAGCACGAGTCGGCGTTCATCCTGATCCAGCAGGAGGGCGCGTTCGCGGCAAGCGCGCGCAACGACCTTGAGGACATCCGAGCCCAGCAGTCCGAGGTGGTCGCCGAGACGCTGCGCCGCCTCGAGCGGTTCGACGGCGTGTCCCGGACCCTGCTGACCGGCTATGCGGAGGTCGTGATCGGGGCCGCCGAGCGGGTCGCGGTGTGGCGAACGCGGTATCCCGAGGTCTCCGCAGCCGAGGCCACCGAGATCGTCATGGGGGGTATCTGGGGTGGCCTGGGGCAGTTCTTCGCCTCGACCGCCTGAGCGCTCAGGCCACCGGGAGCAGGCCCAGGGCAATCCCGTCGAGGATGTCGTGCTCGCTCGTGACCACCCGATCCACTCCTGCAACCGCCGCCAGCCGCGCGACGATCCGCTCCCAGACCAGCGCGCCGGCACCGATCACGTCGACCCGGCCCGGGTGCATGAAGCCCAGCGCCGCGCGCTGCGCGTGGGTCTGGTGCAAGAGGGAGAGAGCCGCCTCGCGAGCCGCGTCAGGCTTGAGCTGGGTCAGGTGGATGCGCTGCGCGTCGTATGCCGGCAGCCCCAAGGCGTGCGCCGTGACCGTCGTGATGCTGCCCGCCAGCCCGACCAGGGTGCGAACTCCCTCGAAGCCCACCCTGGCCTGCGCGATGTCGATTGCCGCTTCGATGTCGGCCGTCGCACTGTCGATCTCGGCCTCGGTCGGCGGGTCGGAGTGCAGGTGGCGCTCAGTCATCCGGACGCAGCCGATGTCGACCGACCGTGCCGCCTCCACGTGGTCGGTGCCGCGGACGAACTCGGTGGACCCACCCCCGAGGTCGACTACCAGGTAGGGCCCCTCGAACCCGGCAGCCCGCAGGCCACCGGTGGCCCCGCTGAACGACAGCTGGGCCTCCTCGTCCCCCGAGATCACCTCGGGAGCCGTGCCGAAGTCGGCGAACGCCTCAGTCACGCCGGTGACGAACTCGTTGGCGTTGCTGGCGTCCCGGCTCGCGGACGTGGCCACGAATCGCACCGCAGCCACGCCGGCGTCCCGGCACTGGGCGGCATACTCCCTGCACATCTCCAGGGTGCGGCGCATGGCCCCGGGGTCGATCACACCCGTGCGGTCGACTCCAAAGCCGAGCCGTACCACCTCCATTCGGCGCACGATATCGGTGAGAAGTCCGGTGCCGGGGTCAGGGTCTGCGATCAGCAATCGGATGGAGTTCGTGCCGCAGTCGACCGCGGCGACGCGGTGCGGGTGGTTCGTCACGAAGATTCCTGGCGGTGGGAGGAGCTTGCGGCATTTGGGGCCCCGGCCACTTCGTCTTCCCGAGCGTGCAGCTCGGCGCACGAAACGGGGGTCCACCACTCGCCCAGCGTGGCGAGGGCATCGTCGCCGAGCGGGTTGACTCCCGGCCCTGCCGCGAGTGAGTGGGCTACGAGCACATGGAGACACTTCACCCGCGTGGGCATCCCCCCTGCGGACACGCCTTCGATCTCGGGAACGGTGCCCAACTCCGCCCGCCGCCTCAGGTAGTCGTCGTGGGCGGCGGCGTAGGCGCTGGCCAGCTGCGGGTCGCTCGCGAGGCGCCCGGTCATCTCGCGCATGAGGCCGGACGTCTCCAGGGTGCTGATGGCGCCGGTCAGCCGCGGGCAGGTTGCGTAGAACGTCGTCGGGAACGGGGTTCCATCGGGAAGGCGCGGACTCGTGCGCAGGACGGCAGGCTCGCCACAGGGGCAGCGGTGCGCAACCTCGACAACGCCACGGGCCTCGCGGCCGAGCTGTCGGCGGACCGCATCGAGGTCGGTCGTGCTGACACCCGTCACGGGGCGCTCGTCGCCCGGTCGGCGACCTTTGCCGACTCCCAGAGCTGGCCGTACCACGGGTGGCTGCGGGTGTCCTGGGACAGATGGGCGATGCCGAGCTGATCGGGGACCGAGGGTGCGGCGTCGATGACCGTATAGGCCTTGTCGCCGGGCATGACGAACTTGAGCCGCTCGCGCGCCTGCTGCTCGACGTAGGCGTTGTCCCGCCACCGAGCCTGCTCGCGCTGGAGCTCAGCGACGTCGGCCCTCTGCTCGGCCAGGTGGTCGCGCAGGGCCGCGATTTCTCCTCGCTGGTGCAGGTAGTTCCGGAGGGTGGGGAGGAGCAGAACGGCCAGCACCACCATGATCGAGGCCAGGATGGCCCACCGGCGCACGGAGCGCGAGGCGTGCTTTGCGGCCAGCGCAGCCCCCCGCGCTGTGCCCGCCGGGCGAGAGCGCTTGCTGGCCGTGCCGCCGGAGCGACCTGTGCCGGAGCGACCTGTGCCGGAGCGGGCCGTGCCGCCCGGCCCCCGGCGCGGACTGCGCGGTGTGGGGGTGCGGGCGGGCGGGCGGCTCATCCGGTCGGCTCCTGTGCGGGTCGCGGGTTCAGCCCGCGCTGGGCGTGAAGCGCGGGAAAGCGCTCGCGCCGGCGTAGGCGGCTGCGTCGTCGAGCTCCTCCTCGATGCGCAGCAGCTGGTTGTACTTGGCCACGCGCTCCGAGCGCGCGGGCGCGCCGGTCTTGATCTGGCCACAGTTGGTCGCGACGGCCAGGTCCGCGATCGTGACGTCCTCGGTCTCGCCGGAGCGGTGGCTGATCATGCAGCGGTAGCCATTGCGGTGCGCGAGGTCGACGGCGTCGAGGGTCTCGCTGAGCGAGCCGATCTGGTTGACCTTGACCAGCAGCGCGTTGGCGGTCTTGGCGTCGATGCCCCTCTGGATCCGCTCGGGGTTGGTGACGAACAGGTCGTCGCCGACGATCTGGATCCGCTCGCCGAGACGCTCGGTGAGGGCCTTCCAGCCGTCCCAGTCGTCCTCGTTGAGTGGATCCTCCAGCGAGACCAGCGGGTAGGAGTCAACGAGGTCGGCGTAGTAGTCGATCATCTCGTCGGCAGACTTCTGCGCGCCCTCGAAGGTGTAGGTGCCGTCCTCGGTGTAGAACTCGCTCGCGGCGACGTCCAGGGCAAGCGCCACCTGGGTGCCCGGCTCGTACCCCGCGGCCCGGATCGCCTCGAGGATGAGGTCCAGGGCCTCGCGGTTGGACCCCAGGTTGGGGGCGAACCCGCCTTCGTCGCCCAGCCCGGTGGCGAGGCCCTTGTCCTTCAGGACTCCCTTCAGCGAGTGGTAGACCTCGGCACCCCACCGCAGCGCCTCGCGGAAAGAGTCGGCCCCGATCGGCGCGATCATGAACTCCTGGATGTCGACGTTGGAGTCGGCGTGGGAGCCGCCGTTGAGGATGTTCATCATCGGCACGGGCAGGACGTGGGCGTTGGGGCCGCCGATGTAGCGGAAGAGCGGCAGGCCGGCAGACTCGGCGGCGGCCTTGGCCACCGCCAGCGAGACCCCCAGGATCGCGTTGGCACCCAGGCTGCCCTTGTTGTCGGTGCCGTCGAGATCGAGCATCTCCGCGTCGATCAGGCGCTGCTCGCTGGCCTCGAAGCCCAGCAGACGAGGGCCGATGTCCTCGAGCACGGCGTCGACAGCCTTCTCGACCCCCTTGCCGAGGTAGCGACCCTTGTCGCCGTCGCGCCGCTCCACCGCCTCGAAGGCGCCCGTGGACGCGCCCGAGGGCACCGCCGCCCGAGCCATCGTGCCGTCGTCGAGGGCGACCTCGACCTCGACCGTGGGGTTGCCGCGCGAGTCGAGGATCTCGCGAGCGCCGACTGCCTCAATGCTGGCCACAGACGTCTCCTGCGTGGTTGTTCATGGACGGGGGCCCAGGAAGGGCTCGGATCGAGCGTAGCCGCTGCCCGACTGCGCCTCGGAGACCGACCCGCAGCGTCCCGACGTGGGGTCATGGTGGCAGCGTCAGGCCTTGACGGCCCGCACGGGGGTGTAGACCCCGGCGAGCAGCGAGGCACCCAGCGACTCCACGTGGAGGCCGGCGGCGGCGAGCTCGGCCAGGTCAATGGGGCGGTCTCGCACGAGGCCGATGAGCCGGGCGCGCGCGAGCCGCATCGGCCTGCCGGTGCGGTGGACGGGCTCAAGCAGCCTGACCTCGGCCTTCGACACGCGAGCGATCTCGCGCAGAGCCGCCGCGCGGCTGCCGCGATCGAGCAGGCCGAGGACTCCGGTCGCCACGACGACGTCGAAGGAGCCGTCCGGAAAGGGCAGCGCGGCCAGGTCGGCTCGGACGGCCTGCCCCCTGCCCGGCAGCGACCCGATTCGTGGGTGCGCCCTCGACACCATCGCGGCGTTGCGGTCAAGGCCCACATAGGTGACGCCACGCGCCATCAGCACGCGGGCCAGGTATGCCGGACCACAGCCCACGTCGAGGACCCGCCCAGACGAGACACCGGCCACCAGCTCGTCCAGCCCCCGGTGCCAGCCGACCGCAGCGACGGAGGGGTCGTACACGCCCGCAACCAGTGTCCACCACCGGTCGGCCAGCCGATCCACCCCCCTGGCCGCGGTACCGGCCATGGCTATTGCTCGAACATACGACGGGCCATGGTCCAGGCGAGCCCACTGCGAGCCCGCTCGGGCGCAGCCCAGCGGGCGCGTCCCTCGGCCCGGGTGTGCGCCCCGGAGTGCTCCGCGAGCATCTCGGCCCACAACGGCTCGATGAACTGGTACGTCACCCAGCGCTCGAGGTCGTGGTAGGCGTCGAAACCACGCGGGGTGAGCCGGCAGCCACTGGGAACCTTGCGGACCATCCCGGTCAGACGCAGCGGCAGAAGCCCAGCCCGGGCACCGGCTGCGACGACGGGGCCGTAGGACTCCTGTAGGGCGCCGGGGCTGATCCCCCCCGCGTAGGCCTGCCAGAACGCGTCGTACGCCGCGCCACCCCATCGGCCCAGGCGCAGCCAGCGTGCGATCGGCAGACGGTTCTCCTCGACCGCTCGCGCGTAGACCCCCACACCGAAGTGGTTGACGTAGAAGTCGCGCCCTGCGAAGGACGAGCTGCCCGCACCCATGCCCAGGAAGCGCCGCCGCGTGATCGATGTGTAGGGCGCGGATCCCCGCTTGTTGAACGTCCAGA
This sequence comes from uncultured Actinomycetota bacterium, assembly GCA_963715025.1. Lineage (GTDB taxonomy): Bacteria > Actinomycetota > Actinomycetes > Actinomycetales > Dermatophilaceae > DASSJT01. Next base: position 152,296 of record CAVQQQ010000004.1, read on the forward strand.
CCGACTGTCGCTCGTAACCCATCGAGCCGGCGATCTCAGTCGCCCGGGCCAGAACTGCGTGCTCCCTTCGACGGTCGTGCTGTGCTGTGCCGAACGGTGTGTAGCCGAAGCGCATCAGCGGGTATGTCGAGACCTGATCCACGCCCGAGCGAGAGGCAGGTGCGGAAGTCGTCGAGGAAGGCGCCCCGAAACGCGTCGTTGTCCTCCCACTCGACGTCGACGATCAGGTCGACGTCCACACAGCCGAACCGGCCGAGCGCATTCTCGACCCCGGCCCGGGCCGCAGCGGCGTCGTGCGGCCGGCGCAGCTCGCGCAGCACCCCGTCGTGGAACGACTGCGCACCGATGCTGACTGCCGTGATGCCCATGTCCGCGAGGCGGCCCAGCCCCTCGCGGGTTGCGTGCGTCGGCAGGACCTCCACCGCGCGCTCGCCGGACACCGGGATCCGCCGGATGCACCTCGGCCAAGTCGTCGGGGTACAGCGTCGGCGTGCCGCCCCCGATGTAGAGCGACGTGAACGGCCCGCGGTTGGCCGCCCCCTGTGCTGTGACGTACCAGTCGATCTCGCGGTGCAGCGCCGCGAAGTAGCGGCGGGCAAGCGAGTCCTCGGCCAGCACCTTGTTGTACGGGCAGAACGGGCAGATCCGCTCGCAGAACGGCACGTGGACGTAGGCGCCCACCGGTCCGTCGAAGGACCCGACGACGTCAGCAGCTCGGAGTCGGGAGGCAGCGGCGCTGACGGCCGGCGCCCCGTGCGGCGCTCGGGTGCCGACGCTGGCAGGCCTCGTGGTCGTGCTCGTGACAGCAGCCAGTGAAGAGCACAGACCACCCCCTTGGGTCGACTCCACCTCTCACCACGGGGCGGTCCCCGACAGAGGCCAAGGGCCCGGTAGATGCCGGCCCGGCGCCCGTGGCGGCACGGCCGGCATACCCCTGGGCGCCTCAGCCGAGGCGCTGGTAGGCGACCGCCAGAGCCGCCCCGAGCCGGGCGTTGTTGCGCACCAGGCGATGTTCGTCTCGAGGCTGCGTCCGCCGGAGAGCTCGACGATCCGGCCGAGCAGGAACGGGGTGATGTCCTTGCCGTGGATGCCGCGCTCGTCGCACTCGGCGAGGGCCTGATCGATCAGGCCGCCGATCTCGCCGGACGGGATCTCGTCCTCGACCGGGACCGGGTTGGCGATCGAGATCGCGCCCGCGAGCCCGAGGTCCCACTTGGCCCGCATCAGCGCGGCCAGCTCGCTCGACCGTGTCGGCCCGCAGCGGGGCCGGGTGACCGCTGCTCCGGGAGTAGAACGACGGGAACTCGTCGGTGCCGAAGCCGACGACCGGCACGCCGAGGGTCTCGAGCGACCTCCAGGGTCAGCCCGATGTCGAGGATCGACTTCACCCCGGCGCTGATGACCGCGACGTCGGTCTGCCCGAGCTCGGTGAGGTCGGCGGAGATGTCCATGCTCGTGGCGCGCCCCGCGGTGGACGCCACCCAGACCGCCGGTGACGAACACGGGTATGCCGGCCAGCGCCGCCAGGCGCATCGTGCTGGCCACGGTCGTGGCGCCGTGCTCGCGGCGGGCGATCACGTGGGGCAGGTCGCGCAGGCTCACCTTGGCGACGCTGGGGTCGCTGGCCAGCGACTTCAGCTCGTCGCGGGAGAGCCCGATCCGGGGCACGCCGTCGAGCACCGCGATCGTCGCGGGGGTCGCGCCGCCGTCGCGGATGATGCCCTCGACCTCGGTGGCCATCTCGACGTTCCGCGGGTACGGCATGCCGTGGCTGATGATCGTGCTCTCCAGCGCCACGACCGGCGTCGGCCCGCGCCCAGGGCGTCGCGCACCTCCTCGGAGAGGGCGAGCATCGGGTGGGGGGGGGCGCGGGTGGCGGTCATCGGGGGGCTCCTTGGCGGCGGTACGGTGGGCCAGTCGAGGGTCGCGATCAGGCTGTCGGTCAGGTCCGCCCGCACGGTCTGCTGGCTCGCGACCGTGAGCGCCGCCGCGCGGTGGCCGTACTCGGCAGCCTCCACCGCGGTGTCTCCACGGAGAAGGGCGTGCACGAACGCCGCGGTCATGGCATCTCCGGCGCCGGTGACGTCGACGACCCGAGTGCGTGGAGCGGCGATCGTGGTGACCGAGGGGCGCCCATCGCCGGTTTGGGCCCCGCCGCTCGGCGCGCGGCTGCTGAGCACACTGCCGCGCCGCCCGCGGCGCACCCACACGTGGATGACGCCACGCTCGTGGAGCCGGCGCGCCGCGGCTGCGATGCCCAGCCGAGTATTGGACACGTCGGCACCGACCAGGGCGGCGAGCTCGTCGACGTTGGGGGTGATGGCGAGGACCGGCCGGGCCGGGTTGAGCAAGGGCGCGAGGCGCCCGGCTTTGGCGACGCTCACCGGCTCGACGACAGTGGGAACCTGCGCCGAGGCCGCCACATCGAGCAGCCAGCCGAGGATCTCGCCGGGCAGGTTGCCGTCTACGACCAGGAGGTCGGCTGCGGCCACGAGGTCGCGCGAGCGGGCGAGGTGCTCGACGGTCAGCGTGTCGGTGGCCGCCATGTCCGAGACTCCGACGACCAGCTCGCCCCCGTTGTCGAGCACGGCGAGGTAGGTGCCCGTCGCCTCTTCCGTGTGGATCAGGTGCTGGACCAGCACACCGGCACCACGGGTGTGGCCCAGGAGCGCCTCGCCGAAGGCATCGCGGCCGATCGGGGCCACGAGGTGGGTGGGTGTTCCCAGCCGGGCGAGGTTCTCGGCGATGTTGCGACCGACCCCGCCCGGGCTGGTCGCGGTCGAGCCGGGGTTGGACGTGCGGAGCACGATGTCCTGCCGGGATCGCGCCTTGACGTCCATGTTCGCCCCACCCACGACGACCACGGAGCCGCGCTCTGCGCGCACCACGTAGCCGCGGCCGAGGATGACGCCCTTCTTCGTGAGGTTGGACAGGTGGACGGCGACGGAGGCCTTGGTGGCGCCCAACCGCTCGGCCAGGGTCGCCGCGTCCAGCAGGGGGTCCTGGCGCAGCAGATCCACGATCTCGCGTTCACGCCCCGTCAGGCTCACGTTCAGAATGCTAAAGGAGCCTCAAAGGTCAACCCCTACGTGAAGTAGACCCCCTGATGGCAGAGGCGCGCCCGGCATTCCCCTCCGTCTGCCGGGCGCCGCCTCTGTGGTCACACGGGGCGTGGGTGAGCGTGCCGCTGTCGGCTGGCCACCATGGCTCCAGCGCCGATGAGCGCCGCACCGGCCAGGAAGCCGGCGCCGATCTGGAGGTACTCCACGGCGTTGTCGTCGACGAACGTTGGGGTGCCGAGGTTCTGGCCCCGGTACTCGAGCCTGCCGTCGTCCTGCCTGGCGCTTGCCGGCGCCGCGAGGACCGCGGCGAGAACTGCTGAGACTCCGAGCGCGGAGGCGGACCTGCGGATGATCTGTGTGCGTGACATGGTCGTTCCTTTTCTGAGGTGTTCCCTACGCGGGATGCGGGTGTGAGCGACGGACCCGCGAGGCGGCTGCTGCGCCCGCGCCCGCGAGCGCGACACCGGCGAGGAGGCCGGCGCCGATCTGGAAGTACTCCACGGCGTTGTCGTCGACGGCTATCGGCGGGCGCGAGGCCGGCCCGACGGGAACGGGCCGTGCGAGCTGGCCCTTGTACTCCATCCGGCCGTCGTCGGGCCTGGCGCTTGCCGGGGAGGCGAGGGTCAGGGCGACCAGGCCGGAGGCTGCGAGCGCAGTGGCCCCGCGGCGAAATGCGTGTGTGCGTGTCATGTCCCTACTGCTTTCTTGTTGGTTTGTCGGACGAGATGTCCAAGACCGTTGTCACATGGCGCGGTTCCAGTCCGGTGCTGCGCTGGTATCAGCCCGGTATCGGTGTCGTTGACCAAGCCATGCGGGGCCTGTCACATTCGGACCATGCGTGTGGGGGTGCTGGGCCCCCTGGAAGTGGACGGGGGCACGACGCGTCTGGGGCCGAGAGACAGGGTCGTGCTCCAGGCCCTGGCACTGCGCCCCGGAACGGTGGTGCGGCCAGAGGCGATCGCGGAGGCCCTCTGGGGGGAGGACCTGCCTGCGTCGTGGCCCAAGGTGGTGCAGGGCTGCATCGTGCGCCTGCGCAAGGCGCTCGGCCCGGACGCCATCGACACCTCGCCGCAGGGGTACCGGCTCCGCGCCCACGTCGACCACCTCGACCACCTGCACTTCGAGCACCTGCTCGCTCGAGCTCGCGGGATGCCGGCTGAGGACGAGCCAGAGCGCGCGTCCTTCCTGCTGAAC
>CAVQQQ010000005.1:0-11619 GCA_963715025.1 uncultured Actinomycetota bacterium
CCAGCCGGGGGTTAGGCGTTCGAGTCCCCTTGGCTCCACCGCAGGTCAGAGCCCCTTTCCAGTTCTGGGAAGGGGCTTTGCCAGTCTTGTGCAGCGGCAAAGTGCAGAAACTGCCCCTCTGTTTGGGCGGGCTGCTGGAGGACGAAGGTCTCGCCGAGGCGGGCGAGTGCGGCTCGAGTCTTGGCCGGCGCGACCTGGGCGTATATGTCCATGGTCACCGCGATCTGGCTGTGCCGGAGGATCTGCATCGTCACGCGCGGGTGGACGTCGAGCTCGACGAGCAGGGAGGCGCAGGTGCGCCTGGTCGAGTGGACCGGGATGACCGGGACGCCGGCCGCGGCGGCCCGCTCCTTGAACCGCCCGAAGAAGTTGCGAGGGTCGACGGGCGTCCCGTGGGACGAGGTGAAGACCAGCCCGGAGTCGTGCCATGCCTCGCCCCGCGCGGCCGCTTCGCGGTCCTGCTCGACGCGGCGCCGCCGCAGAGCGGCGACGCACACGTCGGGCAGAGGGAGTACCGCCTCGGAGGTGCGGGTCTTGGTGCGGGTGCGCTGAAGGCGGCCGCCGAAGCGCTGGAGCTGCCAGCGGATGCTGGCCTGCTTCCGCTCGAGGTCGACGTCCTCCCACGCGATCGCGAGGACCTCGCCCTTTCGCAGGCCCAGGACCAGGAGCAGGACGTATGCCGCGTAGAGCGGATCCTCGTCGGCCGCGGCGGACGCGAGGAACCGGGCGGCCTGGTCCGCGGTCCAGATTGTGGCCTTCTCCGAGCGGGGCACAGGCATCCGGACCAGCGAGGCGACATTGCGGTGGACGAGCTCGTCGCGCTGCGCGGCGCTTAAAGCAGCGCGGAGCACACGCCAGGCCTGGTGCACCGTCGAGTCGCTCGGGAGCTGATGGCAACAGTGGCCGGCGGCGCAGGCACAAGGGCACCCTTTCCCTCCCGGAGAAGGGCTTGTTGCATGCACTGAGCAGCATCTTGCAGCAGTGCGTGTCATGCCGACCCCTCACCAAGGGCTGCCGAGCTCTAGAAGCGCCTGTCGGGTGCTCTCAGAAGAAACCTGGGAGTAGACGTCCATCGTGACTGCGATCTGGCTGTGCCGGAGGATCGACATGGCTACGCGGGCGTGGACATTCATGGCCACGAGCCGGCTGGCGCACGTGCGCGGGCCGAGGCACAGGGTGATACTGCGAGTAGGGCTCGGGACGCGCCCCCGGGTAGCCAAGCAGGTTGAAGCACAAGGGCTGGGAGGACAGAAGATTCCGGCGAAGCCAGTCCTGGTCGATGATGCCCGGGGCCTTGCTGGCGTTGAACCGGCTGATCGCGCGCGGCTCTCTGTCGCCCCTCTTGCGCCTTCAGGTTGCGTTTAAGGCCTATGCCTTCGGGCACCATGGAGACGACGGGCTTGTCTCGCCTTGGCAAGCGGCCGGGATCGTGGGATGTTTGCGTAGCCCGCGACCAGCCCTGCGGCAGGCGCAGGCCGCGAGCGTACCGGTTGTCGGTGGCCGCGCGTCCGCTCGGATCCGACCATGAGGCTGGCTCGCGCACATGCCGTCCTTTCCAGCGGACCGACGACAGACAGCACAGCCCTTTGGGATTCATCGACGATGGCAACGGCAAGGACTGTTGAGAGCGTCGTCGCGGTAGGTCCCTCGACGGCCAGAGGATGGTTCGAGAACGCGTCCCCCGATTCAAAGGTGTCGGGCACAAGCGACCGTCGCACATCCGAAGGTGGGGGCGCGTCGGACTGCAGGTCATGTACCGCGCGCGCTGTGATCGCACCGTGCGGATTCAGCGCGTCGGATGCAATCCCTCGGCAAGGGTCTCGGCGAAGCGGCGCGCGATCGATCCGTCCTTGTCGAGCTTCGGGTTGAAGATGGTGATGTCGATGCCGAGCGCCTTGCCCGAGGCGAGCGCCGCACGGAGGATCGCCGCCAGTTCGTCCCATTGCAGACCGTCCGGGATCCGGTAGTCGACCGCGGGCATGACCGAGTCGTCGAGCACGTCGGCGTCGAGATGGATCCAGAAGCCGTCGAGGTCGGGCGCGGTCAGCCGATCCAGCGCGCGGCGGGTGCTGGCCGCGGCGCCGGCCTTGCGGAAGGCCACCAGGTCGATCACGTCGATCGCAGTGTCCTCGACGCGCTGGCTGCCGAGCTCTTCGGCCTCTTCGGCGTCGCGGCGCGCCAACAGGGTGACGTCCTCATCCCGAACCAGCGGGCGGCGGCTTTCGAGGTCGGTGACGACGCCCGGCCCGCGGCCCGTCACCAGGGCAAGATCCATGGAAGCTGCCTCGCCAGCCGGTTCCGCTTCCGGTTGGTAGAAGTCGGCGTGACCGTCGAGGAACAGCAGGCCGACGCGGCCTCGCCTGCGCGTCGCGAGGGTGCAGCCGAGGAGAATCGAACAGTCGCCGCCGAGCACGACAGGGAACTCTTTGGCATCCAGCAGCGGTCCGACCGCATCGGCGAGCGAGACCGCATAACTGGCGAGGCCCTTCGGGTTGAGCAGCTTGGTCTCCGGGTCCCGGCGATCGTCATAGGCCAAGGGCGCCACCCGCCCTGCGCGGCGCGCGCCCAATCGTTCGGTCAGCCCGGCGCCGATCAGCGCGTCCGGAAGGGTCTCGACGCCGCGCGGGAAGAGTCCGAGATTGGAGGGGGCTTCGAGGATCGCGAAACGAGGCACGGCACGGTCTCTCCTTCACAGCCCAGGGCGGTTGCGTCCGCGAGAATACCCCGTAAGTCGCGCTCGGCATTGCGGCGCAGCTTCTCAGCCCAGAGGTCAGCGTTGGGCCCGGTCCACGGCTTCTTGCGGCCATGCTCCGGGCAACCATGCCAGAAGCAGCCGCCGACAGACACCGCGACCCGCCGGCGGCCTTCAAGCGCGCCTTCTCCAGCGGGTCCGGGTCAAAAGAGACGCAACGAGGACCCGGCCGATCGTGGCGACGAGCCGGTTAACGTCGACCGCCTGACTCGTGCCACCGGGGTGTGTCACTGAGGGGTGAGGTCGAGGTACGTCGAGGATGGCCGTGGCGGCTGGGGTGAGGGGGTCGTCGGCGAGGTGTTCGTGGCCGGCGATGCGGACGGTGATCTGCTGCAGCGGTCGTAGGGTGCGGACGATCTTCTTGATGCTCATCCCGGTCGTGTCCTGCAGGTGGCGGGCGATGGCCAGGGCGGCGAACACGATGGTCAGGTGGGCCTCGATCGCGTCGCGGGTGTGGTGGAACATCGGCCGGGCGCGCAGGTCGGTCTTGGACATCCGGAAGGACTGCCTCGACCTGCCACAGGTCGTGGTAGGAGCGCGATGACCTCACCGGCGGGCATCAGGTCGACGGGGATGTTGGTGACGTACCCCTTCAGCCCGACCAGCCGCCGGGCCCGCGCCAGGGACGGCCTCGTCCAGGGTACTGGGTCCCGTTGCTGGTCTTGACGAACCGCGGTGTGCGGGCGGCCTTCTCGCCGGCGACCACGGCCTTGGCCCGGTTCTCCTGCAGCGGTCAGGGTCTTGCCGTCCCGGACCGCGCGCTTGGCGCGAGTAGGCCCACACCGCCCGCCACGACCCGGGCATGCTCGCCGGGGTCCCAGACCGGTTCGGCCCGCTGCATCGGGTCGTTCTCGCTGCGCTGCGGCCGTCGCCACCTGGGGGTGATGGTGTCGATGACCTGCCCGTCGGTGAACGCGTCGCCGTGCCAGCGGAAGTGGGAGGCCAGGTCGACCGGGGCCTTGGTCACCCGCGAGCCGACGATGAACCGCAGGCCCGCCTCGTCCAGCTCACGCAGGTTGCCCGCGGACAGCATCCCGGCGTCGGCGACCACGACCATGTCGGCCAGGTCGTGCCGGGCCTGGAACGCCTTGACGATCGGGATGATCGTGGCGGTCTCGGCCTTGTTGCCCTCGAAGCAGCCGATCTCCAGGGGGAACCCGGCCCGGTCCACCAGCAGCCCGACCACGATCTGCGGGTCGACCCGGCGCTCCTTGGAGTTAGCCGACGTCGGCATAACTCCAATTACGCCGAGGTCCCGGTTATGCCGAGGTCGCCGTGCCTGTGATGGTGTTCGTGCTGCTCAGCGGTTTGGGAGGGGGTGGCCCGCGCGGCATAACCCTTGCGGCGCGGGCCCAGTTCTCATAGTCGTTCGAGGAAGTCGATGAGGTCGTCGGCGGGCCGGTAGCGGCCGGGCGTTGTGTTCGATGCGGGGATGCGGGCGAGGGCGCGCTCTTTGATGGTCATGTCGGCGTGCAGGTAGATGTGCGTGGTTGTTGCGCTCTGGTGGCCGAGCCACAGGGCGATGACGGAGGTGTCGACGCCCGCGGTCATCAGCGGCAATCCCCTCGAACCGTAGAGACCCGAAATTGTGGTTTCTTGAGCCTCGGCTCCCCGCTCGCTGCCCTGGGGCGGCGCCCGGAGGCGGGGTCAAGGCTGGCCGAAGGCCACCCGCAGGGCGTGGCCTTGACCCCGGCGAGGACGGCGCCACGCTGGGGTGCCGGAGCCGAGACGACCTCATGCTGCGTCCTGCTTGGAGCGGTCCGCCCGAGCCGCGAGGTCGTACTCGAACTCGATGGGCGAGCGCATCGCCAGCGACGAGTGACGCCGGTCGTGGTTGTACTCCTCGATCCAGGCCGCGACTCGGCGGCGGGCCTGGGCCTTGGTGGCGAACCGCTCGAGTCGGCGTAGCTCGAACTCCAGGGTGGAGTGCCAGGATTCGATGACTGCGTTGTCCAGAGCCGACCCGACCCGGCCCATGGACTGGGTGATGCCGATCCGGCCGCACGCCGCCCGGAAGGTCCCGGCGGTGTACTCGGCAGGTTCAGGCGGTCGATGCAACACCGGCATGTGCCAGGAAGGCTTCGGTCTGCTCTTGGTAGACCTCGGCAGGCGTGCGCCATCCCAAGACCTTGCGTGGCCGGCTGTTGAGGGTGACAGCGACGGCCTGGAGGTCCTCGTCATCCCAACGGGACAGGTCGGTGCCCTTGGGGAAGTACTGGCGCAGCAGCCCGTTGGTGTTCTCGTTGCTCGGGCGCTGCCACGGCGAGTGGGGGTCGCAGAAGTAGACGGCGATCCCGGCGTCGATCTTGAGTTGGACGTGCTGGGCCATCTCCCCGCCTTGGTCCCAGGTCAGCGACCGCCGCAGCTGTTCGGGCAGGCCCAGCTCCCGCATGATCGCCGCGACGGTGTTCTCGCTGACCCGCCACCCGGCATCCCGCAGGTCGGCGGTGATCCTCGGGGAGCCGTAGGTGCCGCGGTGCTGGGCGAATAATCGAGCGATCTCGGCCTTGAGCTTGGCGCGACGAGCGTGCTGAGCCGACGCGTCGCCGTAGCGCCATTTGTAGAGCCAAGCCTCGCTGACCCCCAACGCCCGGCATCCGGTCGCGTACGGGACCACGTGCACGTCCCTCTGGGCGACAATGAACCCGGCCACGGCTACCGGCCCATCGCCTCGTCCACCCAGAGGGCCACCGAACGCTTGAGCACATCACGCTGCATTCGCAGCTCGGTGACCTCGCGACGTAGCCGAGCCAGTTCGGCCCGCTCCGTCTCGCTCAACTCGTCGTTACCCTCGCCTGCCGCACGGCGCGCCTTGGCACACCAGTTGCCCAGCGTGCCCTCGTTGATACCCGGCTCCCGGGCCACCTGCGCGATCGGCTTCCCGGTCTCGGTGACCAGCCCGACAGCGCCCTGCTTGAAGTCCTCGTCGTACTTCCGATAGTTCCTGGCCATCGCCCGTTACCTACTTCCTCAAAGGCGATGTCTCCACGCTACGAGGGGAAGCCCACAGTGCCATCGCCGCGGTGTGCCGCAGGGTGTGCGGGGTGACGTGCTTGGAGGTGATCGACGGGCAGTCAAGCGCGGCGGTCGCGGCGTGCTTGGCGACGAGCCGTTGAACAGCGTCGGCAGACATCCGAGTTCCGCGGTGTGTCGGGAACGCCGGTCCGCTGGGCGCGGTTCCGGCCTCTGGTAGCCAAGCGAGGAGGACGGCCACTGTCTGCCGGGTCAGCGGGGTGGCGCGTTCCTTTCGGCCTTTGCCTGTGGTGTGGACGGCCGCGCCGGGGGTCGTGATGGTGACGTCCTGGATGGTCAACCCGGTCAGCTCGGAAAGGCGAAGTCCTGTCTGGACGGCGGTGAGGAGCACAGCGTGGTCTCGGCGTCCGTGCCAGGTCGTGCGATCCGGCGCCGCCAGGAGGGCGTCGGTCTCGGGGCCGGTCAGGTACGACACGGTGGCCCTGTCGTGACGGCGTTGCGGGATCGCCAGGACCTGGCTCGCGGTGTGGGCTCGGTCGGGGATGAGTGGCAGCGCATAGCGGTAAAGGGAGTGGATCGCGGCCAGTCGCGCGTTGCGGGTCGCCGTGCTGTTGTGCCGTACGTCGTCGAGGTGGTTGAGGAACGCGCCGACAGTGAGGGCGTCGAGGTCGTCGATCGTGAGTCGGGATGGGGGCTTCTTCGTCTTCTGCGCGGCGAACAGCAGCAGGAGCCTGATCGTGTCCCGGTAGGCCGAGATGGTCTGTGGGCTGGCCTGCAGTTGCCGGACCAGCCGCTCGGTGAAGAACCCTTGGAGCAATGACGTCAGGGTCGGCGCGGTCATGACGTCGGCTCCGTGGTGGGCGCGCCCGCGCGGTGCTCGAGGCGGCGGGCGGCGTGGGCGAGCAGTTCGGGTACTGCGTGCAGGTACCAGTAGGTCGAGGCGGGATCGACGTGCCCGAGCCAGGTCGACAGCAGCGGCAGGCGCGCTTGAACGTCGTGGCCGTCGCGGTACCAGTCGAGCATCGTGGTCACGGCGAAGGTATGCCGCAGATCGTGAAGCCTGGGCGGCCTGTGCCCGGGCTTCGTGGTGATGCCGGCGGCGGCGATGATCTGTTTGAAGGTGGCGCCCAGCCTGTCCGGGTTGATCGCCTCGCGTCGGCTGTTGACGAAGACGGCCGGACAGGCTCGTGCCGTGGCCGGGACCCAGTCCTGACGAACCTGTAGGTAGTGGCCCAGAACCGTGGCCGTGGTCGGGTGGATGAACACGAGTCTGGACTTGCCGAACTTCGTCTCCAGTACCTGGACCACGCCGTTGGTCAGGTCGATGTCGCTGAGGGTCAGGTGGCACGCCTCACCGGGGCGCATTCCTGTGGCTGCGAGCAGGCCGATCAGCGTTCGCCAGGTCACCGCCTTGCACCGCGGGGACAAGGTGTCCGCGGCTGCAACGAGCGCGAGGACCTCCGCCTCGCTGAACACGTTCGGTTCCTTGGGCCGGTATCGCCGGTTGCCGATCCCCTCGGGAGGGATCTGCGTGGCCGGGTCCAGCGCGTGCTGATACCGGGCGAAGAGCCGCACCGCGTCCATCCTGCGGGCGAACAAGGCGTCAGTGACGGGAACCTTGATCGTCATGCTGGCCCACTGCACCGCGAGGTCGTTCTGGACGCGGATGGCACCACACGCCTCGCAGAACGTGACGAAGCTCAGCAGCAGCTTGCTCAGGCCCTCGACCTTGAAGCCCATCGCCCGGCGCGTGGCCAGGTAGCCGGTGACGTCCTCGCGCAGCGTGCTCATGATCGAGATCCCGGCCACGGGCGAGCCAGACTCCGAGCAGCATCAACAGACCCTGAGGCGCCAGGCGCCGTGCCCGGCCAAGGCCGGGCCAGCGGCCGCAGAGCAACCTCATCGACCTTCGCGTAGATCGCGGTGGACCTCGCGCTCCGGTGGCGCAGCACCTGCCCCACCTCCGGCAGCGACGCCCCGGCCCGCAGCATGGCCGTGGCCAGCGTGTGGCGCAGACGGTGCGCGCCGATCCGGGCAAACCCCGCCCTGCGGCACGCGGTGCCCACGACATGGCCGATCGCCCCAGACGACAGCGCACGACCGGGCGGTCTGAGCGTGGTGAACACCGACCGCGTGTCGCACTCGGGCCGCCCATCGGTCAGCCACGCAACGATCGCTTCTCCCGGCTCGGCCGGCAGGGGCAGCCGTTCGACCCGGTTGCCCTTGCCGACCACGGTGAGCTCGCCGGCCCGCCAGTCAACGTCGCCCAGACGAAGGCCTGCGACCTCACCTCGCCGCAGTCCGAGTCGGGCCAGCAACAGCAAGATCGCGTAGTCGCGCCGGCCCGTGGCCGTGAACCGCGACCGCGCGGCGACCGCCAGAAGGTGCTCAAGGTCGCCGGCAGGCACCGACCTCGGCAGCGACGCCAAGTGCCAGCCCGACGACGACGGAACCGCGCCCCACAGCTCGGCCGACGTCCGACCCGTCGCGTGCGCGAACCGCAGGAACGAGCGCACCGACCTCGCCATCGACTTCGCCGAGTTCGTGTTGCGATCCCGGCAAAACTCGACCATGAACGCAGTGACGATCCCCGCGTCCAGCAGACCCAGGGACTCCCGCGTGGGCTGGGGCAGCGCCGCCAGGAACTGTTCGGCGTGCCAGCAGTAGTTGTGAACGGTGATCGACGCCAGTCCGCGCTGGCGATCCAGCCACCCTCCGAACTCGACGAGCAGGCCGCTCACCGAGGCCGGGTCCTCGCGGACATCGGCAGTGCTTACCCGGTCCATGTCTTCCTCCTCCTGATGGGCCAACCTGAGCACCACCAGACAGGCACATCACGGACGCGCCGCGAGGGTTATGCCGCGCGGGCCACCCCCTCCCAAACCGCTGACCAGCACGAACACCATCACAGGCACGGCGACCTCGGCATAACCGGGACCTCGGCGTAATTGGAGTAGCCGACCTTGCGCAGGCCGTCTTCCTTCTCCGCCTCGAAGTACAGCGTGTTGGGTCGGTCCGGGGCGCGGTGGCGGCATTGCTGCTGCTCCGTTTCCCCGGACCGCCCGCCGAACCCGCCGTGCGCCTTTCAACGCAACGGGCTCTCCACGAGGTGATGCCGGTCAGGCGGCCAAGCCCGGGTCGTAGGGGTTGCGGATGCGGTTGCCGCGGAACAGGTATCGCCCGATCCGCACTTTCGTGGGGTCGAACAGGACCACGTCCGCGGTCGCGATGGTCTTCCACGAGCCGTCGGGACGGCGGAGCCATCGTTTGACCTTGCCCCAGTTCCAGCGGTGCTGCACGCGTTGCCAGGCCACGAACCGTCGCCAGGTGAAGTACCTGAGGAAGGAGAACCGTCGCCCGGCGATCGCGTGGCGGAAGTAGTACGTCCACCCGCGCAGCGCCGCGTTGACCTCGGTGATCACGTCCGCCAAAGGGCGTGGGGACCGGCGAGGGGTCAGGTTGCGGATGGTCTGCTTGATCTTCGCGAACGGCTTCTTCGCGATGAAGGTCATGCAGCACCACTTCCAGCTTCCTCGTCGTTTCCTCCACTGGATGTGGAAGCCGAGGAAGTCGATGCCCTCGCTCAAGTGGGTGACACGAGTCTTGGCCTCCGATAGTTGAAGCCCGACCTGTGCCAACACCGTGGCGGCCTGTTCCTTCAAGGCAAGCACGTCATCCCTGCTGCCGTTGGTCATGATGACGAAGTCGTCCGCGTAGCGGACAATCCGCCAGTTGCCCAACCGGTGATAGCGGCGTTTGGCGCGGCCAGCCTGGGTGGACTGGTCACCACCTTCGGCCCACGGGGCCATGATCGCCTCGTCCAGAACGGACAAGGCGATGTTGGCCAGCAGCGGCGAGATGATCCCGCCTTGGGGTGTTCCCTCGTCGGTGGCGGCCTGCAGGCCGAGTTCGTCGAGAACCCCTGCCTTAAGGAACGCGCGCACCAGCGCCACGGTCTGTTTGTCCTTGATCCGTGCCCGTACCCGTTCCAGCAGGGCCGTGTGGTCGATGTGGTCGAAACATCCTTCGATGTCCGCGTCCAGCACCCACCGGTACCCGCTTTGGGCGTAGTGGTGGATCTCGGCTACCGCATCATGAGCGCGCCGCTTGGGTCGGAACCCGTACGAGACCGGAAGAAAGTCGGCCTCGAAGATCGGTTCCAGCACCATCCTGAGCGACTGCTGCACGACCCGGTCGGTCACGGTCGGAATCCCCAACGGGCGCGATTTGCCGCCTGGTTTCGGGATCAGCACCCGCCGCACCGGCGAAGGCCGGTACGTGCCGTCTCTCAGGCTTGCGGCGATCCCCGCGAGGAACGCCCCGACCTCGCCCCGCTCAGCGACCTGGCGCACGGTCACGCCATCGATCCCAGCAGTGCGGGCCCCTTTGTTACGTGCCACATGCTCCCAAGCCACCAGCAGGTAGTTCGGGTGTGACACCAGGTTGAACAGGTCACCGAACCGCGCGTCGCGGTCGGTCACTGCCCACCGGTGATACTTGACCTGCGTCCGCGCTACCCGCCCCATGATGATCTGCCTCAACGAGGGGGCATCGGAGTTCACCGACGCGTCTTGCGCCATCGCAGCACCTCCTATCCATCCTCGCTGCCGCCCTTCCCGATGTGACCGGCTTTCCCGGCCTCGCAGTACTACGGCGGCTCCGCCAGCCCCGGGCCCGGTCGGCGGACGACGCACCCAGCCACCCGCCGCGCCCGGTCGACGCGGGACCTGGGTGGCGGGACCAGGGACCTTCCCGTGTTCACTCGCTGTTCGCTCGCCGAAGGAGGCATCCGGCTATCTGCCTGCGGTCCCCGTCGACCACTACTCCGTAGTCGTTCATGACCGACCCCGCCCGGGACGTGTTACTCGCGCCCGGACGGTCCGCCTGCTCATCGATCCAGCAAGCGGCCCACCGCGCCCGCCCCATATCCGCAGGGTTTGAGGCGGTAATACGTCAAGACAGGTGATGGCACCGGTTCCTCGCGTACACCTCTTCGGCACGCTCGCCGCGCTCACGCCATCCAACGGTGCTGACGCGACACGGCTTTGTCAGGGCTGCTCCCACCCTCCCGGACGTCTCCCCGGTCAGGCTGCCCTCAGCTTCACAGCCCCGGCTACGGCCAGAACCACGGCAAAGGTCTTACACCTCCGCTCGAACAACAAGCGCCTCACGGCGCACCGTGACGTCGTACAGACACAAGGAGACGTCGCCGCTGGTCGAGGCGTGGCTGAAGCACGCGGTGGCGATCTGGTCGCGGTAGGCCCGCTGCCGCGCGCGGGCAAGGGTGCGGCGCATCGTCTTCTCACTGGCCGGCTGCCGGCCCAGGTCCGCCAGGACCCGGCCGGTATCCAGGATCGAGGTGGGCTCGACGATGCGGGCGATCACCAGATCGCGAAACGTCTGGTCCCCGACGACGCCGAACCCCAGGGCCGAGTAGACCTCAGCCAGCACCTCGAACAACAGACACGACGATGTCCCAACGACCCGCGGGGACGCCACCCGCGGCTGCTCACCCGCCGCGGCGGGCTCGGCGAACAACCCCCGATCCCGGCTCGGCCCGACCAGCCGAGCCTTCCTCGGCGCCGGCTCAACCCCCAGGTCGAACTCGCCTTGGTCCGCGTTGCCCAGGAGCCCGCGCGCCTGCTCCAGCAGCAACCCCAGCTCGGCCTCGGTGTGTGCCGACCCGACATGAGCCACGATCCGCCGGTGCCCGTCGACGTACTCAGCGACCTGCACGGCCGTCGCCCCCGAGGCCGTCCGCACCCGCCTGACCCACGCCACGGACCGCAGCGTAGAGCACCAATTAGTGCCCCAATCCACCTCCCCCGAACAGCATCACCGCAGATCAGCGCCCCGCGCGCCGCCCAACCCAGATGCAGTGACCGAAGTCAGGT
>CAVQQQ010000006.1:0-3022 GCA_963715025.1 uncultured Actinomycetota bacterium
GCAGCCGCTCGGTGCTCACAGATCGAGCATAGGGAGAACTGCTGCCTCGTAGGGGGTAGTTCGTTGCCCCGGGGACATCGGCCTCGGGCCGATCGTCGCAGCGGGTCGATGCGGACAGGCTCGCCGAAAACGGTCGCTGCACTGCTCGACGGGCTCGCTGGATCTCTTCTTGGCCCCTGAGCGCATGCGCCGGGACGACGCCCCCGCCACCCATGCGAGGTCCGGGCACAGGGACCCAAAGGTCGCTCTTACTGTGTCGGCGCCTCACTGGAGCCGGCGTCGGCGCGCCCCCACTACTGCCGTCATCTGGCGTCGGCGTGGGCGTCGGCTCCGCCGTCTCGGTGGCGGTGTCGTCCGGCGACGCACTTGGACTGGGTTCAGGACTGCTGGTTCCGTCGTCAGGAGGGCTTGTGGTGCCCTGAGCCGGTTGATCCGCACGATCGTGCTGGGGCTGCATCCGTGCCTCTGCGTTCGGCGTCGGCTGGTCAGCTTCGGGCTTACTCGGCCTGACCTGCGGGGTTTGCCCGTCGCCCTGGTCCAGAAAGTAGTCGAGTTTCGTCTCCGTATCCGGGAGCTCTGCCGCAACGTCCCCGCCGAAGGGAGTTCGCGAACCCGTGGATGGCGCAACGGGCGAAACGGACGGAGATCTGGCCGCAGGAGCCTCGTCAGTCGGCGCATCAGCAGGTCCGATGATGCTCCCGGCGAAGTACGCACCGACGGGGAGCGTCAGTAACAGACCGACGAGCACCTTCCAGACGACCGGCATACCCCCATCCTGCCCAGTCCACCAAAAAAGACCGGCCAGCAAGAGCACGGCCGCGGGACGGAGCCTTCGCTTTGCCCCTATTGGCGTCGGGAGAAGCTGACGCCGCCGTTGGGCAGCCGGTGCATGTTCCAGGAGTCGGGGTGGTCGGCCATGTGGTGGTGCGGTGGGCACAGCGGGATGCGCCTCCCCCGTTTTCTTAGAGGCCGGGTGTGTGGATTCCGGCCGGCTGGCCGGGCTCGTTTTCTTCCTGGCCGGCCCGCCGCTTCCTATTGGGCGCCTGGCCGCGGCTGGTGTCAACGCCGGCCGCAGGCCGCCCGGAGGGCTTGGCGTTGACGCCAGCAAGGACTGGCGCACCCTGGGCGGTGGCGGGAACGGTGAGGTCGTGGCCCGCGCGGTGGTGGGCCTCGAACTCCAGGGGGCTGCGCCAGCCCAGACCCCGTTGGAGGCGCGACGGGTTGTACCAGCCCTCGAGGTAGGACAACACCGCGACATCGACCTCGCCGCGGTTGTGCCAGCGGCGACGGTCGATGAGCTCGATCTTCAAGGTGCCGAAGAAGCTTTCGATCATGGCGTTGTCGTAGGCATCGCCCTTGCTGCCCATGCTGGCCGCGATGCCGGCATCGACAAGGTGTTGCCCGAACCTGAACGAGGTGTACTGGCTGCCACGGTCACTGTGGTGGACCAGCCCGTGCGTGGTGCCACGGCGGTTCAGGGCCATGGTGAGCGCGTCGTCGACCAGCGCCGTGGTTGGCGCCTCGCTGATGTTCCATCCGACGATGACCCTGCTGAACACGTCGAGCAGACAAGCGAGGAACACGAAGCCGTTCTCGGTGCGGATGTAGGTGACGTCCGCGACCCACAGCTGGTTCGGCGCGACGGCGTGGAAGTCCCGGTCCACCAGGTCGGGTGCGATCCTTGCGGACGGGTCTGTGTCTGTCGTGCGGAAGTAGCGGGACCGGTAGGCGCCCTTCACGCCCGCCTCTCGCATCAGACGCTCTACCCGCTTGCGGCCGACACGGGTCCCCTCACGCGCGAGCTGGGCGTGGACCCGGGGCGAACCATAGGTGAAGCGTGATTCGATCCAGATAGCGGTGATCCGCTCGAGCAGCAGCCGGTCCCGCTCCCGACGCCGGGAAGGCTTGCCGAGCCGCCCGCGGTGGTAGTAGTAGGTGCTCACCCGCATGCCCAGAACCCGGCACAGCGGCTCGACCCCGAAACGGGAGCGGTGAGCCTCGATGAACCTCACCGCGATCTCTCGTTCCGCCGGGCCGGGTCGAGCTCCTGGGCGAAATACGCACTCGCCAGCCGCAAGATCTCGTTGGTGCGGCGCAGCTCCGCGACCTCAGCACGCAGCCGCTTGATCTCCGCGTCCTTCTCCGCCGGGGTCGCCAGCTCGTCGGCCGGCACCTTCCCGACGTTTTCTGCACGCCGCACCCACTTGCGTA
Source organism: uncultured Actinomycetota bacterium (assembly GCA_963715025.1). GTDB lineage: Bacteria > Actinomycetota > Actinomycetes > Actinomycetales > Dermatophilaceae > DASSJT01. Next base: position 2,212 of record CAVQQQ010000006.1, read on the forward strand.
GGGTCTCCGGATTCAGGCCAAGTTCCTGCGCGACCGAGGCGATCGGCCGCCCCGAGGTAGTGACCATCTCGACGGCGCGCTGCTGCACCTCCATCGGGTACTTCAGGGGCGATCGAGGCATGGTGGCCTCCTCTCTGCCTGGCCCTCAAGCCAAGCATCGTCGCCTCCAACAAATCGGGGGAAGCTCAGGAGGCCGTTGGCGAGGTCGGTGCGGCCGCCGTCGGCCCAGGCGTGGGGGTGGTGGATCTCGGTCCAGGCCGGGGGCCGGTCGCAGTTGATGGCGGCGCAGCCTTTGTACCGGTGGTGGAGCGCGATGCGCTGGTAGGTGTCGTGCAGTCGTTGTTTGCGGCCCAGGTTGAGCGGGACGCAGTCGCCGTTGAGGACCATCGGGATGATCCCGGCCTCACAGGCCAGGCGCCGGGCCTCGCCGGCGCTGATCGGTGCGCCGGTGTCCAGGCTGGCGGCGCCGATCCCGGTCCGCAGCGCGTCCAGGCCGATGGTGACCACCACCGTGAACGGGCTGCCGCCCTGGGCGGGCAGCCGGTCGGGGGCCAGGTGGCACTCCAGCAGCTCGATGAACCCGTGCCCGAGCAGGGTGCGGTGGTCCAGCTTCTTCCCGGTGGCCGGGTCGAGCCGTCCCTTCCCGAGGCGACGCGGGCCGGTCAGTGCCTCCAGCGCCTTCTTCAGCAGCTGCGCGTGCAGGATGGGCAGCCGGAACCGGCCCTCGACGGTGCCGTCGCCGTTGTCCCGCATCGACAGGGAGGCGAGCCGGCGGGCCCGTTCTTCCTCGCGCTTGAGCCGTTCGCCCTCC
>CAVQQQ010000007.1:0-16902 GCA_963715025.1 uncultured Actinomycetota bacterium
TCTCCCGAACCACGGCGAACTCGGCAGCCTGACACTTTCGACGCGCCTCCCACGACCCGATCCGGCGGACGGCCGGGGGACCGTGCAACGGCACCTGCGGTCACGGCGTCGTCCCCGGGTGGGCGATGTGAAGGAACTGATCGACTCGCCGTGACCCAGCGCGGCAGCTTGCCGCCGCTCGCCGCTTGGACCGTTGGTAGGCGCTGGCCGCCGGACCTCCTACGGCGGCGAGCAACGCACGCGCAGGCGACTCGGGGTCGGCCACCGAGGGACTCGCGGCCCGGGGCGCGACCGGCTCCTCCGTGGCTGGGCCGAGCAGGGTCGTGACCAGCCGCCACGCCCGGTCGGCCTCCTTCTGGTAGCCGCGCAGCGGCCGGACGGTGACCACGGCGGCGGCGCGGCGCCACCGTCGGCGGGCTCGTCGAGGTTCGCCTCGCCGGCGGCGTTCGCCTGCTACGGCGGCACCGCCCCGGTCGTCGGTGTCACGCAGGCAGGTCTGGAACGCCGAAGGGTGCAGGAGCGGTGGGAGGCGCCTCGTCCACTGCGTTCGGCGACGGCGCGGACGCGGCTCCCCGCCCATCGGCCCGATCGGTTGACCTTCGCGGCCCGAACCGGCCGTCGACACGGGACGGATGGCGATGCGGCCCGGTAGCGTCTCGTGACCTACGCTTGAGGGGGAGGCGGATCATGGCCAAGTTCCTGTGGCATGGGTCCTATTCGGAGCGAGGCGCGAAGGCGCTCGTTGAGGAAGGTGGGACCAAGAGACGCGCCGGAGTCGAGCAGGCGGTCACAGCGATGGGCGGCACCCTCGAGGCGATGTACTTTGCGTTCGGCGACGACGACTACTACGCCATCGTCGACCTCCCGGACAACGTGTCGGGGGCCGCGGTGAGCCTGGCGACAGCGCTGGCTGGCGCGGTGCGACTCAAGACGGTCGTGCTGTTGACGGCCGAGGACCTTGACGAGGCCGCGCGGCGGGCGCACGAGTACCAGGGTCCGGGCGCCCGCTGACCGCCAGGCACTGGCCCGGCCACACTGATCGAGGCCCGTCGGTTGCACGTCGGTGACCAGCGATGATCGGCGCCCTTCAGCGGTCCGGCATCGGCGTCTTGATGATCCGGCCGCGCACCGCGCCTCTCGGCCAAGCCGCTCCCCTAGGTCCCTCCCCCACCGCACCCCGACCGCGAGATCGACAACATCCGACGACACGACCGGCTCGGCGGCCTGATCCACGAGTATCAGCAGGTCGCATGAGGTGCGCAGGGTTTCTGGCACCCACAGGCTCGCTCGTGTTTCGCAGTTTTCCTGGCGCCGCGCTGGTCCGTGGGCCGCGGGGACACGCCGGTGACGCGTGGTTCGTGGATCTTGGCGCGTGAAGAGGACAGCATCGACCGCTCGTTCACCGTCCTCGTGAGAGTGATCCGTCGATGCCTCCCGGCCCCACCGCACCGTGCTCGCTGGCCGGTCTGCTGGCCGTGTTCCGCCCGTGCTTTACCGCCCCGACATTCCAGACCTTCGTCGGGCTGGTTGTCGGTCTGATCGCGCAGACCCGCCGCCGAACGGTGTGTGGAATGCTCACCGGCGCCGGGCTGGATCAGGTGTGGCATCACAGCCGCGCGCACCGATTGTTCACCAACGCCCGCTGGTCGGGTGACGCGCTCGGATTGGCCTTGGCCGATCTGATCGTGGCCCGACTGCTCCCGGCGGATTCTGCGCTCACGATCGCGGTCGACGACACCTTGTTCAAGCGGTCCGGGAAGAAAGTCTTCGGGGTGGCGTGGCATCACGACGGGGCCGCGAAGGGCCCGAAACCCATCGGGTTCGGCAACTGCTGGGTCGTGGCCGGCATCGTCGTGCAGCTGTCGTTTCTGTCCCGCCCGGTGTGCCTGCCGGTGCTGGCCCGGCTGTGGCGACCCCGGCACACCGGGAAGATCGCGCACGCCCGCGAGCTGGCCGAGTTGATCGCCGCCCGCTACCCCGACCGGACGGTGCACGTGGTCGGGGACGCCGCCTACGTCGGGGAACGCCTGCGCGACGTGGACGACCGGATCACCTGGACCAGCCGGTTGAAGGTCACCTCGGTGCTGCACGAGCTGCCCCCGCCCCGCACCGGGCGCTCCGGGCGACCCCGCACCCGCGGCGCCCGGTTGGGCACCCCGACCGATCTGGCCGCCCTCGCCACGGCCGCGGACACCTGGCGCACCACCCGGGTCCGTCGCTACGGGCGCACCGACACCGTGCAGATCACCGAACGGGTCTGTCTCGTGGTACGGATCGTTTCGCAGCCGAACCGTGCGGGTCATTCTGGTGCGCGACGACAAGCCCCGGACTCGCGACCGTGACGACCGCGGTTATGGGCTTCCGTTGGTCACCACCGATCTGGAATCCTCCGCGGAAGATCTGGTGGCCCGCTATGCGTCACGGTGGGGAATCGAGCAGGCCTTCGCCGACGCCCGCCAGATCATCGGCGTGGGTGAGGCCCGCAATCGGACACGTCGCGCCGTGGAACGGACGGTGCCGTTCGGGTTGATCTGTTTCAGCGTGGTCACCGTCTGGTACGCGCTGCACGGGCACGCCCCCGACGACGTGACCGGTCACCGGACTCGGGCCCGCTGGTACACCACGAAGACCGAACCGTCCTACGACGACATGGCCGTCAAGCTCCGCCGGGTCATCATCGCCGCCAGATTTCGCGGTCCATGCCCTGAGCAGGCCACCCCGCAAGAAACCCGGGCCGTCCTCGCCGCCTGGGCCGCCGCCGGGACATGATCAACAAAAACTGCGAAACACGAGCGAGCCTGTGGGTGCCCGAAACCTCGCGCACCTGCTGACCTGGTGCGTCACCGCTTCGTTGACGCTTCTATGTGTGTCAAGCGACCGCCGGCGTTGTTGGTGGTGGGTGTCATGGTGGCGGTGAGGGTGCGGTAGAGCTGGCGGGCGATGTAGCGCTTGAGGCAGCGGCGGATCTCGCGGGTGGTCTTGCCTTCGGCGGTGCGGCGGGCGACGTAGGCCTGGGTGGTCGGGCAGCTGCGCATCCGGGTCATGGCGATGGTGTGGATGCGCGCGGTTGAGGGCGCGGTCGCCGCCGCGGTTGAGCCGGTGCCGCACGGTGCGGCCGCTGCTGGCCGGCAGCGGGCTGGTGCCGGCCAGGGCGGCGAACGCGGCGTCGTTGCGGCAGCGGCCGGGGTGGGAGAACGACACGATGGCCTGGGCGGCGCTGACCGGGCCGATGCCGCGGCGCTCGGTCAGCCCGGGGACGAGGTCGTCGACGATGGTCTGCAGCTGGGCGCGGTTGGCCTTGAGCGCGCGGGCGGCCTCGCGCAGGGCGAGGGCGAGGCGGCGGATCTCGGCGTGCCGCACGGCCTGCTCGCGGCTGGCCTCGCGGGGCAGGCGGCGCCGGGCCAGGGCGGCCAGGCGGGTGTCGGTGAGCGCGCCGCGGGCGAGCTCGCGGTCGGTGTCGTCGCCGCCCAGCAGCAGCGCGCGCAGCCGGTTGGTCTGCGCGGTGCTGGTGGTGGTGAGTTCCTGGCGGGCGCCGAGCAGGATCCGCAGCGCCTCGCGGTCGCCGTCGGCGCGCGGGGTGGGCAGCCGGTCGGCGTCCAGGCGCAGCGCGGCCAGCACGGCCAGGTGGGCGTCGATCGGGTCGGACTTGCCCTTCCCGCGGCGGGCCTTGCGGTTGGGTTGTTCGCACTCGAGCACGATCAGGCCGGCCGCGGCGGCGGCGCGGGCCAGCCCGACGCCGTAGCTGCGGGTGCCCTCGATCGACACCGACCAGCCGCGGCCCGGGGGCGTGGTCGACGATCCAGGCCAGCAGCTCGGCGTAGCCGGTGGTGTCGTTGCTGATCGTGGTCACGTGCGATCGGGGCGCCGTTGGGGAGGGCGATCTCGACCTGGTGGGTGTCGCGGTGGGTGTCGACACCGACGACGGCGTCGACGAGTTCTGCCAGCATGGGCACCGGCCTGGTTCCTTCCGTGGGGAGCGGGTCGAACGGTCGGCACCGGCCTGGGTAGGAGTCACCGAGCGGCACATCTGTGACGGGTCACGCCCACGGGCGGACAGGCTTCTGATCAGGCCAACTGGTGGGCCAGGCCGGTGCCGGCGACCACGACGGACAGGTCAGACGAAGGGCACGCCGAAGCGGCCAGATCCGTAGCGAGTCACATCGGGTCACCGGCACCGAGCCTGGTGGTCCTCCACCCAGGAGCACCGCAACGACACTCACAGATCAGCCCGCCCAGGATCGGTCGACGCCGGATCCTGCCATGAACCGGCTCGGGAACCGGCGATGTCGGGCGCGGCGGCCGCAGCCGCAGCGCCCGATGCGGCCGCCGCGCGTTGTAGTGGGCGGCGTACACGGCAAGCACCCGGCGCAGGTGCCGCTCGCCGAAGATCAGCATCCGGTCGGTGACCTCGGTCCGGACGGTCAACACGTGTGGGGTGCCAGAAGTCGGGCCTGGCTCGCTGACCAGCGATGATTGCTGGTCGGACATGATCCCGACGTGTCGCTGCGGTTGCTGTACTTCGGTGCGGACGCCGTCGCGAGTAACGCGGGGGCGGAAAGCGACTCCGTTGAGGCGCCCGTAGTGCACGGCGCCCCAGCGGCCACCTCGTGCGTCATCTTCAAGGAGACAGGACACGTAGTTCGCGTTCGAGGGCGCCGGCGGTGGTGAACGTGATGGTTCGCATGCCGAGTTCGGCGGCGGTGAGGGTGTTGTCGGCGCGGTCGTCGATGAAAAGCACTTCGTGGGGGTCGGCGGCGAGTTGCGCGAGTACGGAGGTGAACGCGGCTGGGTCGGGTTTGGCGTGTCGCAGCCGGCAGCTGTAGAAGCGATGGGTGAAATGTCGTGACCAGTGGCAGCGGTCGATGGCCGCGGCGAGTGGTTCGGGTGCGTTGGACAGCAGCGCGAGTCGTGATCCGGTGCGGCGGGTGCAGGTCAGCAGGGATCGCAGGGTGGGGGAGTTCAGGCGCAGCCAGCCGTGGACGTCGACTCGGGTGGTTTGGTCGGCCGATGGCGTCTGGTTGGTCAGATCGCGGCCAAGGACCTCCGCGACCCGTACGTCGCGGGTGCCTGGCCGAGGTCGTAGGCGGGTCGTGCTTGCCAGTACCGCTGGAGGAACTCGGCAGGATTCTGCCCGGCGAGTGTGGCCAGTTCGTTGCTGGTGTCGTCCGGCAGCGGGACGCTGATGACTTCGCCGTAGTCGACGAGCAACCATTCGATCACGACGTGGAGCCCGCGCCGGCCGGTCGACCGTGGTGTTGCGGTTGGGTCTTGAGAGCGCGTGCGAGCGACGTGCCGACGACGATGAAGCGGTAGCAGCGGCAGCCGTCCCAGGGCGGCGGGCAGCGAGGTCAGGGAAGTCAGGGAGGCGATCTGGCCGATAAGCGGTGGCCCGCAGACGAACCCGGCCCAGCCGCAGGCCGAGGCAGTGGCCACGGCGGTGCCTGGGTGCAGGCCGGTGATGTGTCCGGCGGCGCTGAACACGGCTGGGACGACCGAGGCGAGTCCGATGCCGAGGCTGGCGAACCCGGCCGGCGCGGCAGCCGGTTGGCCGGTCGAGCAGCCCAGCGGTGAAGCCGATGGTGGCGACGACTGCGAGCGGCAGGTGGGCCGAAGCGATCATCGCGGTCACCGACCCGACCGGCGCGCCTAGCCCGAACTTGCTGTAGCTCTCGGTGATCCTGCTGGCCTGATCAGGGCTGGAGCACTTGACATCCGCGAGTTTGTAGTCACTAAAATGCTGGAGCCAGCAAGATCGTTATGGTTGAATCGTGCTGTGAGAAGGCCTGATGGTGCAATGCACGTCGATCGCGCGAGTAGGCACTACACCGCGGCCGACGGGTCAGAGCGGGTGTACCGGCGCGATCTGCTGCGGCGCTCCTACCGTGATGAACAGGGCCGACCGCAGAAGGAAACGCTGGCGAATCTGTCAGCCCTGCCCGATGCGGCGGTCGTGGCGTTGCGCAAGGTTCTGTCCGGTGCCGTCCTGGTCGAGCCAGCTGAAACGTTCGAGATCGAGCGGTCGTTGAGTCATGGTGCGGTCGCCGCCGTGCACGCGATGGGGGTCAGGCTCGGTGTGAAGAAATTATTGGGCGAGGATTGTCCAGAACGTGACCTGGCGTACGCTCTGGTGATCTCCCGAGTCCTGCATCCGAAGTCAAAGCTGTCCACCCTCGGATGGTGGAACGACACCACGCTCGGTGCAGATCTGGCCGTAGCCGATGCCAGCACAGACGACGTGTACGCCGCGATGGACTGGCTCGGGGAACGCCAAGAAGCGATCGAGGCCGCCCTCGCGAAACGGCACCTTATCAACGGCGGAACTGCGATGTTCGACCTGTCGAGTTCGTGGCTCGAGGGTCGCTGCTGCGAACTGGGCGCGTTCGGGTACTCGCGGGACAAGAAACGCGGCCTCAAACAGATCGAGTACGGCCTGTTGACCGACGACGCCGGTCGCCCCATCGCGGTCAAGGTGTTCCCCGGCAACACCTCCGACACGAAATCCTTCATCGACGCCGTCGAGTTGGTGACCGACAGGTTCGGGCTGACCGAACTCGATCATGGTCGGAGACCGTGGAATGATCACGAACGCGCGGATCGTCGACGCTCCGCACGCGCCCCGGCATGGACTGGATCACAGCACTCCGCGCGCCCGCGATCGCCGCCCTGGCCGACGACGACGGACCGCTGCAGATGTCGCTGTTCGACACCCAGAACTTCGCCGAAATCATGCACCCCGACTATCCCGGTGAACGACTGATCTGTTGTCGAAACCCTGCGCTCGCCGAGCAACGCGCCCGTAAACGCCGAGAACTCGTCGCAGCCACCGACACCGAACTCGATAAACTCGCCGCCCGCGTCGCGAGCCGAAAGCTGACCGGCCAAGATGATATCGGCATCGCTGTTGGAAAGGTCGTCAACAAGTACAAGGTCGGCAAGCACTTCATCCTCGACATCACCGACACCGCACTCAGCTACCGGCATGACCTCGGGAAAATCCAAACCGAGGCCGCCCTCGACGGGATCTACGTCATCCGCACCAGTCTGGCCGCCGAAACCCTGGACACTCCCGGCGTCATCACCGCGTACAAAAACCTTGCACGCGTCGAACGCGACTTCCGCATCATCAAAGTCGACGACCTCGACTTGCGACCCATCTTTCACTACCTGACCGAGCGGGTTCGCTCACACGTCTTCTTATGCATGCTGGCCGCCTACCTCACCTGGCACCTCCGGCAAGCCCTCGGCGCGCTAACCTACACCGACGAACACATCCCACAACGCACAGATCCCGTATCCGCGGCCCAACGCTCCCCAAGCGCAAAGAAAAAGGACACGAGCAAGCAAACATCGGACGGGTTACCCGCACGCAGCTTCCGCGACCTACTCAGCCATCTCGCTACCCTCAACCGGGAAACACCCCGGACCAGTCCGGTCTCGGTCGTCATGTCGAAGGTGTCCCCGTCGAGCACCGCGGCCACCACGCCGGACTCCCGCCACTGCTCCTTGCCGGAGCGCGCCTCGGCCGAGGGGATGGCCGCGACCAGGAGGAGGGCGGCAAGGGTCGCCGTGGACAGGCGCCTCATGGCCGCACCTGCGTTGTCGGGGCCTTTGCCACAGGGGGTTCCGCTGCCACGACCTCGTCCGCTGCCGCCGCTGCCGCCGCTGCCCGAGCCTTGGCAACCTGCTTGGTCAGCACCGCCAACTCAGCGCGCAGCCGGGAAACCTGCGCCGTCGCGTTGTCCAGTGCCTCGTTGGCCTCGGGCCGCTGCGCCCTGAGCGCCGCGAGCTGCTCCTTGGCCGCGGCCCGCTCGGCCGTGGCCGCGGCGAGGCGCTCCGTGGCTGACTGGGCGGCGACGCCGGCCCGTGACATCCGGTCATCGGCACGTGTCCGGGCATCGGTGGCAGCCGACAGCGCCGTCGACGCGTTGCTGAACAGCTGAGCCGCCTCGGATGCCCGCTGCATGGCGAGGGCGGATCGAGCCCTGCCCACGCGGTCGGCGATCGCCGCCATCTGCCATGCGGTGAAGGCCGGCGCGTAGGCCTTCCCCTTGGCCTTGTCGACCTTGGTCACGGCCCGCTTCACTGCAGTACGCGCGGCCGCAGCCTGCGCGGTCAGGTCCTCGAGCCGCGAGCGGGCGGCTGCGTCGACCTCCGCCGCCGCGGCTGACTCTGCTGCGGCCGCGTCGTATGCCGCCACGGCTCCGGCCTGCGCGGCCTTCGCGGCCTTGACCTCCGAGCTCGTGGTCGCCACGTCCTTGTTCGCCGCCTTCATGGCAGCGGTGCCGGCCGAGCGCCGGTCACTCGCGGCCGTGATCGCCTCGGAGAGCTGGCTGCTTCGGGTGGTCAGTGCGCTCAGCTCGGCCTCAGCAGCATCGAGGAGTGCCTGGACTTCGGCCAACTGGGCTGCCAGCCGCTCGAGTCGTTGGGCGGGCGTGGTCCTGCTCTTCCCGGCGGCGGGTCTCGCGATGGCGGGCCTCGTCGTGGCGGCCTTCGCGATGGCGGGCTTGAGGGTCGCCAACGACGCCGACCTGGCGACTGACCCCGCGGTCCAGCTCGCGTCGACCATGACTCCGGGGTCGGTCGCCAGGCGCGGCGCGCCGGCGGCGCCCGCGATGACGGGTCCGGTCATCAGCAGCGCCCCGGCCGCAACCAGAGCGACGGGGACCCTCGAGGAGGTCCTCAGCCGGGCACGCGGGCGCACCCGGGGGAGGACGCCTCCCACCCCCCGGCGGGCAAACCGCGCCGCGTCCACAGCCGTGAGAGTAACGCTGGACGGCCCGGGTGGGAACCCCACGCAACCCTAAGGTCGCGACGATCCGGTCACGCGAGCTCGGAGATCGCGAAGTGCGTGAGGGCGTCGCGGACGTAGGTGGCCCCGGTCGGCCCGCCGTAGTTGGCGGCGAACCGCTCGTCGGCGACGTACATGTCGGCCAGGCCCGCGAGCTGGTCGGCGTTTGGGGCCTTGTTGCCCCACCCTGCGGCGATCCAGGCGTGGTGCCGACGGGCCAGTGTCTGGGCCGCCTCCCCATCGACCGGCGCGCCCGCGGCCTGGAGCTCCGCCCACGCCCCGGCGATTGCGGTGTGCTCGTCCATGAACGCCTGCTGGCCCTCGGATCCGAGCCCGCGCCACCACCGGTCGCTGTCGGCATAGGCCTGGGCGCCCCAGCGCTGCTCGACCTCCTCCTTGTACTGCGTGTGATCGAACCCGTCGAACATGTCGTCGGCCATGATCGGTACTCCCCTCTCCCTGCTCGTGATCGTGCGCTCGACGCTGGCGATCTGCCGGTCGAGCCGGTCGGACTCCGCGCGCAACCACTCGAGGTGGGCCCGGAGCGCGGTGGTGTCATCAGCGGCGTCCAGCGCCTCAGCGATGGCTGCTACGCCCAGCCCGAGCCGGCGCAGCATCAGGATCCGCTGCAGCCGGGTCAGGGCGGCGATGTCGTAGTAGCGGTAGCCGTTGGCCCCGACCCGGGACGGCTCGAGCAGTCCGACGTCGCCGTAGTGACGCAGCGTGCGACTCGTCGTGCCCGCCAGCCGGGCGACCTCGGCGATCCCGTACTCGACGTCCGCCACCTCGGCCCCGTCATCCGCCACCTGAGGCTGCGCCACCTCGTTCACCTCCCGCCGGGCGTGACCCGCTCTGCCGTGCACGGGGATCACGATAGAAGTTGACGCAACGTCAATGTCAACCCCACACGCCACACCCCCAGCCCCCGGCCGCCGCACGCCCCCGCCCCCAGTGGGAGCGGGCATCGGGATCCGCCTCCCTTCCTGCGATCTGCTTCCGGAATTCGGGAAGCAGATCCTCGAAAGGGAAGCGGATCGCGGGTCGCGGTGTCAGGCGCCGAGCGCCAGCTTCACGGCGTAGCCGGCCACGATCGCGTACCCCGTCAGCGAGACCCCGACCCGGACGCGCTCGGACATCCGGGACCCGGCCGTGGCGCCACCGATCGCCAGGACCAGCTGCCACGCCAGCGACCCGAGGAACACCCCGACGGCGAACGCTGTCCCCGCCCCGGGGCCGACCAGGCGCTGCGAGAGCCCCGCGGTCAGGGCGACGAAGTACACGGCGGTCATGGGGTTGATCGCCGTGAGCCCCACGAACCGCAGGAACGTGCTGAGGGAGCCGATGGGCAGCTCGGGCACCTCGGACACCTCGGGTGCCACGGGCGGGTCCGGCGCGCGCAGGCTGCGCAGCAGGTCGCGGACGCCGACGACCACGACCGCGGTGAGCGCCAGGGCGCCGACCACCTGGACGATGCGCTCGACATCCGACAGGGCATCGGCGATCCGCTGACCGAGGGCCACCGCGAGGAGTGCGTACCCGAAGTCCACCGTGGCGACCGCCACGGCAGCGATCCCGGCCGCCCGGATGCCCCGTTCCACGCCCTCGCGCACGATCAGCACCCCGATCGCCCCGAGGGGCAGCGCGATGCCCAGCCCGGCGGCGATCCCCGCCACGAGCGGAGTCCACGCGATCACCGGCCAAGGGTAGGCCCCGACCCCGTGCTGCCAGGGACGGCTGCCGGACGCGGAGGCCGCAACCCCGGCCGAGCCGGCGGATCGCTGGGCCACTCACCGGGCCCCACCTCACGGCGATCCGACGAGCGCCTCCAGGGGAGCCGTTGGCAGATGGATCCAGCCCTCCACCGCGGCGACCTGCTGATGAGGGCCCGCCGGATCCGTCACGTGGAGGGCTACCGCACGCGCGATGAGGGCGCACACGACGGCGTCCAGCGCGTGGTCGGAGGTCCGGCACATCCCCGCCTGCTGCCCCAGGTCGAGCCAGGGCGCCGCTGCGAGGAGGCTGTCGACGAGCCCGTCGCGGACCTCCCGGTTGGCTGAGCCCTTGTAGCCCCGGTGCGGCAGCTGCCAGTGGCGCAGCGCGGCGGCCGGGTACACCTCGGCCAGCAGGCCCGACCCATCGCGGCTGACATCGAGCCCGGCAGCCCCCAAGGTGGCGGCGATGGCAGCCCAGCGCAGGGCTGCATGACCGATCCGGTCGGCCGAGACGCTCAGGGGCGTCAGGCCGGTGGTCTGATGGACGTGCTCGTCGGTGACCCGCACGGTCAGGCCCCGGCGCCAGCCCCTGCCGGACGAGGCCGGTGGCGCCAGCAGTCCACGCTCGTGCTCACGGACCAGGCGGACGAAGCCCGTCGGCCAGCCGAACGGGCAGTCGACCCCGACCTTGTCGGCAACGCGAGCCGCAGCCACGACGTCAGCATCCGCGGCGTCCGGGACGAGGGCGGTGACCTCGGCCCGCGCGTCGTCCCAGGCGATGATGGCGACGGCCGTGCCCGCAGCCTCGGCGGCGAGGTCCACTCCGACGGTGATCACAGCCGCAGTATGGCGGCGGGAGGCGAGCGTGACCTCCCCCTGCAGGCAGGGAGTCGCAGGTGGCCTTGCTCGGTCATAGCCTGAGGGCATGGCGGGATCGGCGGGAGACCGTGTCGTGCGGGACCGGTGCTGGGCAGCCGATGCTGCAGCTGCGCCTGATGCACGCAACGGGGGCCGCGCATCGCAGCTTCGTTCGGTTGGGCTCGGTCATGGCCATCGACATCGGGGTGCCCCAGCCGTGGGGCATCCAGGCCTGCCCCGGGTTGCGCGACGTGGAACCCGAGGATGTGCGCGCCGCCCTGCAGTGGTGCGAGGATCGTGGTCGCGGGCACGGCTGGCGCGCCTGCCTCCCCGAGGCACGCGTCGGGCACCCGCCCTGGGACGGGCTCGTGCCGGTGGAGCGGCTCCCGATCTTCGCCGCCGACTCCGCCCACGTTGCGCGCCTCGACCCGCCCACGATCCCCGACCTCGTCCTGGATGACGACCCGTCGTACGAGTCGGTCGTTGCGGCCTACGGGGGGTGGATGGGCGACGAGTCCCTCGCGCGGCTGCTCGTGGTCCGAAGCGACCTCGCCCGACCTGGGCGACGGTTCATCGTCGGATCGGTGCTCGGACGTCCGGTCGGGTGCGCATTCGTGTGGTGGGCTGGCGGGACCGGCTACCTCTCCGGGATCGGAGTCCTGCCCGGCCAGCGCGGCCTGGGTTACGGGAGGTCGTTGACGGCGGCGGCGGCCCGACTTGCTGGGTCCGGTCCAGGTGAGGGCGCGGGACCGGACCTGGTCTGGATGCATGCCACGAAAGAGGGGGCGGCCCTGTACTCGCAGATGGGCTTCGCGCTGGTGGACACCGAGGTCCAGCTCGCCGCCCCGGGGACGTCCACCTGACCCGCCCACCCCGGGCGGACAGTCCAGGCCGGACGGTTCGCCCGGATGACCATCGCGATGCCCCCTGGCCCGGACGCACGCTCAGGGGTCGAGCGAGCTGAGGTCGCCCGGCACGTCGACGGCGTGCTCCTGGAGCACTGACATCGGCACGATCTGCAGGACGGCCGCGTTGGTCGAGGCCAGGACGACGGGTGCTGCGACTCCCTCGCGGTGGGCCCGGGCCCAGTTGGCTGCCGTCACGCACCACCGGTCGCCCGGGACGAGGCCGGGGAAGCGGTACTCGGGGCGCGGGGTGGACAGGTCGTTGCCGATCCGGCGCTGCTGGTCGAGGAACTCCGCGGTCACCACCGCGCAGATGGTGTGGCTCCCGAGGTCCTCAGGCCCGGTGCAGCAGCTGCCGTCGCGGAAGAACCCGGTCATCGGATCGGTGCCGCAGGGTTCCAGCTCGCCCCCGAGGACGTTGCGCTCAGCCATGGGGACAGCATTGCGTGCGGCCGGCGCACGCGCCACGCATGGGGACCCGCGGCGACCCGGAGCAGCTGGATGTGGACGCCCACTCGCCCAGCAGCCCCTCGAGGACGTCACCGCAGCTGGTCGCCCAGGCACGGCGACGCCTGCTCGCTCGTCCAGCGGCCGTCACCTGCCGCCGCCCTCCCTGTCCACGGGCGCACCCACCTCTGTCCTCGGCCACGTCCAGGCACAGCGGACGATCCCCGCGAGCAGGGCGAGCTCGATCACGCTGCCGAGCACGTAGTAGTACCACTCGCCGATCGCACCGGCGACGATCGTCACGGCGTACAGGACACCGAGCGCGATGTTGGCGACCCTGGCGATCGCCGGTCGCAGCACGAGCGTGCCGACCACCATCAGGATCGGCAGCAGCACGTAGGCGGTGGTCCCCACCAGGGTCCACTGTGTGATCGCGAACGGGCCGAGCTCGCCCGCCTCGACCTCAGCCCGGTAGTCGGCGCGGTAGTACCGGTAGAGATCGACGTAGACGAAGACGAGGAGCATCGCCGTCCAGAGGGCGGAGATCCTGATCCGCACGTTCACCCGGGCGGGCTCGAACGGCGTGGGCGTGGTGGTGATCGGGGCGGCGTCTACATGAACCGACATCGGACAACTCCTGACTCTCGGTGGTGGCTTACTTAGTAATCCTAGCGCCTACTTAGTAAGCTTGTCCATGTGCGCACCCCGGAAGCCCCTGCACCTCGCCCGCCCCTGACCCGGGACCGGGTCCTGCGTGCGGCAGTCGACCTGGCCGATCGCGACGGGCTGCCCGCCCTGACCATGCGCCGCCTGGGCGCCGAGCTGGGCGTGGAGGCCATGTCGCTCTACAAGCACGTGGCCAACAAAGGACAGATCCTCGATGGGATCGTCGAGCTCATCGTCGGCCAGATCGAGACACCGAGCGCCGGGGCGGACTGGAAGCAGGCGATGCGGCTGCGGGCTACTTCAGCGCGCGCGGTGCTCGCCCGGCACTCCTGGGCGATCGGACTGCTGGAGAGCCGTGGCTCGCTGGGCCCGGCGGCCATGCGCTACCTGGATGCGATCCTGGGGAGCCTGCGGTCGGCGGGCTTCCCCATCGAGGACGCAGCCCACGCGCTGTGGCTGCTCGACAGCTACGTCTACGGGCACGTCATCCAGGAGACGAGCCTCGCGCCGGCGAGCAGCCCGCCGTCGGCGTCGCGGCCGGGCTCGGCGTCGGAGCCGGGCTGGGCGCCGGACCTCCTGACCGAGTACCCGCACCTGGCCGAGCTGGCCGAGCATGCGGCCGGATCCGACTACAGCGTGGATCGGGAGTTCCAGCACGGCCTCGACCTGATCCTCGACGCACTGGAGCGCGACGTGGCCTCGGCGCCGGATCTCAGACGGTGATCGCGAGCTTCCCGCGGGCGTGGTGCGTGGCGAGGTGCCGCAGTGCGTCCGGGACCTCGGCCAACGGGTACGTCCGCTCGATGGAGGGGGTGACCCTCCCGGACTCGATGAGCGAGGTGAGCTCCGTGATCCCCGCGTTCGGCGTCGCCGAGACGACGACCAGGCGCTGCGGTCGTGCCGTCAGGGACCGGATCGCGACGGCAGCGATGGCGGGCATCGGCCCGACCAGCCCGCCCTCACCCGGCCCCGAGGCCGGGGAGGTGCCCACGGACAGGTACACACCCGTCGGGGTGAGGGCCCGGCGGTTCTCGGCCAGGGAGCGCGTGACGACGACGTCGACGATCACGTCGTACTGGGCCCCGAGGGCCGTGTAGTCGGACTGCTGGTAGTCGATCACCTGGTCGGCGCCGATGCCCCGCACCAGGTCGGCGTTGCGCGCGCTGCACACCCCGGTCACCTGGGCGCCCTGAGCCGCGGCGATCTGCACCGCGAAGTGGCCCACCCCACTGGATGCCCCGTTGACCAGGACCCGCTGGCCGGGCGTGACCTGCACCTTCTGGAGCGCCTGCCAGGCGGTGAGACCGGCCAGCGGGACGGTTGCCGCCTGCTCGAACGTCAGGTTCGAGGGCTTGGGGGCGAGCTGGTCCGGGCGGACGGCCGCGTACTCCGCGTAGGCCTGCGTGGCCTCGCCGTAGACCTCGTCGCCGGGGCGCAGCCCCGAGACCGCGGCTCCGACCGCCGCCACGACGCCGGCGAGGTCGCGTCCCGGGATCTGCGTGCGCGGCCGGCGCAGCCCCGCGACCACCCGGACCAGGCCCGGTCGCCCGGTCACGACCGCGAGGTCGCCCATGTTCACTGACGATGCCCGGACAGCGACCAGGACCTCCCGGTCACCGATCGTCGGCGGGTCGACGTCGGCCAGCCGCAGGACGCGGTCCGGACTGCCGTACTCGTGGTGCACGATCGCCCTCATACGGGCACCTCCCATGGCTCCCGTGGAGTTCCTCGTCGCCCGCGGACGACCGGCGGATGCACCGGCCTCAGTCCGCGGAGAGCGACAGGTCCACCATCAACTCGTTGGCCAGGTCCTCGAGCACGGTCTGGAGGTCTGCGATCGGCACGCTCGGGGGAGCGAGCAGCGTCGCGGTCGCCTCGAAGAGCATCCCGCCGACCATCGGCGCCTCGCGGGTGGCGGTGTGCAGCTCCTCGATGCTGACCTGTCGTGCGGCCAGTGCCTGGGAGATGTCGTGGACGATGCCCGGCCGATCGGCGCCGACCAGCGCGAGGCTGAGTCGGGTCATGTCGGTGGTGTCGGGTCCCTCGTCGGCGCCCCGCTCGACGGTGACATCGAGCAATCCCTGCGTCCCCAGCGGACCCAGCTCGGCGATCAGGGCCTCGGCCCGGTCGTCGGGCACCGCCACGAGGACGATCCCGGCGAACTTGCCCGCCAGGCGCGCCATCTGGCTGCGCTCCCAGCTTCCGCCGTGGTCGGCGATGACACCGGACAGGGCAGAGACCAGACCTGATCGGTCGTCGCCGATCACCGTGAGAACCAG
This sequence comes from uncultured Actinomycetota bacterium, assembly GCA_963715025.1. GTDB lineage: Bacteria > Actinomycetota > Actinomycetes > Actinomycetales > Dermatophilaceae > DASSJT01. The sequence continues at coordinate 15,656 of CAVQQQ010000007.1, forward strand.
AGTGGCCATGGCGGCAGGCTACCCTCGCGTGCCACCACCAGGCGTCACGAGCTGATGACCTCACCCACCACCACGCGGGCCGAGCCTGGAGTTGGCGCCGCCGGCCCCTCGTGGGCTCCCGCATCAGCCATCCAGTCCGACGGGAGGCCCTCGCCGAGGACCTCGCCGCCCCACGTCCGGTAGGCAGACGTGGCGCCCACGAGCGTGGCGATCAGCCAGGCGGCAACAGCCGCGTCGTCCATCAGGCCGGGGATGGTCAGCAGGGCCTCAGGGACAAGGTCGACAGGCGAGACGATGTAGACCAACGCCAGGGCCATCATCGCCAGGCGACCCTTGCCCAGGCCGTCGTAGCGGCCACTCAGGGTGTCCCGGACGAGACCGGGAAGGGAGGCGACCCGCTGGCCGAAGCTCTGGGGTCCCTCGGACATGACGGCTGCTGCCGCCACTGTGTATGCAGCCTTGCGACGACGTGACACAGGCTCCTCCTCTACGGATGCCAATCCCTCCGGTACAACCCCCGGGGGTACCGGATCCATACCCGCAGGCGGGTCACTCCAATCATCGCCTCGCCCCGGTACGCGCACGGCTTCCTGGGCGGTCCCTCAGCCCGACGGGGATCACGACGCCGCCGACGGGTGACCGTTGCGTGCAGTGACGTCTGCCTCTGGCTCGTGCGAGGGCGGGGGGAGATGCTGGGGGTGGAGGACTCCATCGGGAGGTGGCGACATGACCTCAACTACCACAGTCGCTCGAAGGCGACATGACGTGCGCAACGCCTGGATCAGTGTGGTGTTCATCCCGGTGTGCTTCGTGCTGGCCGACGGGGTCCTGTACGGGCTCCTCAGGCTCATGGGCATCGATGAGGCAGCCGTTCCCGAGCAGACGCCCACCCTGCTCCAAGGACTCGCCGCCGTCATCCCCTACGCGCTCGTGATGCTGGCTCCCGGCGTCGGAGCGTTCTGGTTCGGCACGAACGCCCTGAACTCCGGGGACCGCCGAGGCCGGATCCCGAGCCTCATCGGCCTGGCGTGGGGGGCCGTGGTCGTGGTCGGCGTGCTGGTCCTCGTCGTCCTCGGATGAGCAATGGGGGAGGGCTCATGCGGATCTGGACAGAGCACGTTCGACGGCACGTCCCTTGAAGACCCCTCCCATGCCGTGAGTTGATCCTTGCCCACCGCAGATTCGCCCAAGGACCATGGCTATCTGGACGCAGGTATCTCCATGTGACGTGGACTCGTCAACGCCTA
>CAVQQQ010000008.1:0-150195 GCA_963715025.1 uncultured Actinomycetota bacterium
CTCGCTCTGGGAAGGAAGCGAAAGGCGGCGTCGCGAGCGGGTGCCCAGCGCGCCGCGGCCCGTCACGGAGCCGGCGGGGTCGCGCCGTGGTTGACTCGTCGTCGAGCACCTCCCCCACACGAGCGAGCATGACATGGCGTCGATGGCACAGCGATTCTGGAAGGCCGGCAACGCGGCGGCCGCGTGGATGTACCGGCGTACGGGCGGCAAGGTCGGCGGTAGGGCCAGGGGCGGCAGCCCCGTGCTCCTGCTCACCGTGGCCGGACGCAGGTCCGGCATGCCGCACACGGTGCCGGTGGCGTACGTCGAGCGCGACGGCGCCTACTACCTCGCGGCGACCGCCGGGGGCCAGCCGAAGGAACCGCAGTGGGTCCGCAACCTACGAGCGGCCTCGACCGCGACCATCCAGGTCGGCCGCGAGAGGATGACGATGTCAGTCGAGGTGCTGCGCGGAGCCGAGTCCGACGCGGCCTGGAAGGACGTCATTGTCGCGACCTACCCCTCCTTCGCACCCTACGAGGCGAAGTCAGGTCGCAGGATCGCGGTCGCGCGCCTGACCCCAACGGCGTGAGCGGGTCGACATCGTCGACACGTTCCTTTCCTGGGTAGGCCTGTGATCGGCCTCGGGTGCGCGGGCCGACGTCCGCTGATCCAGGTCCCGGAACGCGATAGCGCCCGTCCGTCCTGCGTGCGGCTCTGTGGTTTGAGGTCGCCGACGGCGACTGCCTCCATGGCGTCATGCTTGGCGGGTAGCCACCGCTGGCCATGATCAAACAGTCTTGAAAGCGCGGCGTATCGCAGATCGCCCAAACGCACGACCTTGCTGCCGTCAAGATGTCCGAATCGCGGCTACTAGAGACTTCCTCGCAGGATCGGTGTCTGGCCAGACTCGGTCCAGGTGTCCGGCGGGAGGCTCTCCACGCGGCTGCCCACCTGTGGTCTGGTGTGGCTCTCTTCCGGTCTGCAGTCCGTCGGGCACCGTGACGAGGCGTGGCTCGAAAGGGGACTGCCCAGCCGTAGTAGCACTGCCCACCTCGCCGTTCCTATCGGTATGAGGTGAACCAGGAGAAGCGCTATGGCGAAGGTGATCATCGGGGTCGATCCGCACAAGTTGTCGGCCACCATCGAGGTCGTCGATCGACGCGAGAGGCTGTTGGGTTCGGGTCGGTTCAGCACCGACCAGGCCGGCTACACCGCGATGCGGACGTATGCGAAGAACTGGCCCGAGCGGGTCTGGGCGATCGAGGGAAGCAACGGCGCCGGGCGCCCACTCGCGCAGCGGCTCCTGGAGGCCGGTGAGCACGTGGTGGACGTGCCGGCCAAGCTGGCTGCCCGGGTCCGGCTCTTCGACACCGGCCACAACCGCAAGACCGACGCCCGTGACGCCCACTCGATCGCGATCGTCGCGGTCCGGACCAAGACACTCCGCGTCCTGAGCCCCGACGGTGAGCTCGAAGCGCTGCGGATGCTGTGCGACCGGCGCGAGGAGCTCACCCGACTCCGGGTCCAAACCGTGAACAGGCTCCAACGATTGCTGGCTGAACTGGTCCCAGGCCGGGCGAAGAAGGACCTCACCGCCCTGCAGGCAAAGGCGATTCTCGCCACCGTGCGCCCGCGTGACATCGCCGGAAAGACCCGGCGCAGGATCGCTGCTGAGGAGCTCGCCGACCTGGTGGCGGTCGAGGCGAAGATGAAGAAGGCCACCGCCGAGCTCAAAGTCTTGGTCAAGGCCCGCGGCTCACGGCTGATGGACCTGCCCGGCGTCGGACCCGTGGTCGCGGCCCGGACCCTGGCCGACGTCGGCGACATCGCCCGGTTCGCCGACCGCAACAGGTTCGCGTCCTGGACCGGCACCGCTCCCTTGGATGCCTCCTCAGGCGAGCAGAACCGGCACCGGCTCTCCCGGGCCGGCAACCGGCGGATGAACCACATGGTCCACATCGCCGCCATCAGCCAGATCCGCCTCGACACCCCGGGCCGTGCGTACTACCGGCGCAAACAAGCCGCCGGCAAGACCAAGCTCGAAGCGCTGCGCTGCCTGAAGCGGAGGATCTCCGACGCCATCTACCGACAGCTGATCGCAGACGCCGAACGAGCGAAACTCACCAACGGGGCTGAACCTGTTGGCACGGGCCCGGGAGGGCACTGCGGGGCGTCTCAAGAATCCAGCGCGGTCGACCTGCCCCCGCACATCGACACTTCGGATCAGCCACTTCCCGGACCCGCACAACCGACGCTACAACCAGCCAGGAGCCTCCGGAAGAGCCCACCAAGGAAGGCGCCACAGACCACCGGTTGACAACAAAGGGGAGCCGGAATGACGCGCCCACCGGATCGCGGCGGATCCGGTGGAATACCTCGCTCCTCACGCTGCTCGCGGTGATCCCCCACGACCTGCGCGGCCGCTGCGCCTGAGCCGTGGTCGTGCGGGCCAGTTCCGCAGCGTCCCAGCGTTGGTAGCATCTGCGCCCGAGATGGACATCGCCCAGAGGGTCGAGGATTACCTCGCCAGTCAACCCGAGCCCAAGCAGACCGACCTCCGGCAGCTGCACGCGCAGGTGCTCGCGGAATTCCCTGACTGCAGGCTGTGCAGTTCAACGACGGCACCAACGAGGATGGCAAGATCGGCGCCAACCCCAACATTGGCTACGGCGTTTACACCAATCACCTACGCCGACGGGTCGTCGCGAGAGTTTCTATCGCATCGGCCTGAGCGCCAACACGACAGGCATTTCGGTCTACGTGCTTAGCCTCGCGGATAAGACGTACCTGGCGCGCACCTACGGGGCCTCGATCGGCAAGGCCAGCGCTCACGGGCTATTGCATCAAGTTCAAACGCCTGCTCAGTGATCAACCCCGACGCGCCTTCTGGCGGCCATCCGACACGGCATGACCGTCAATCAGACGGGTTCGAGCGCAGGCAGCTCCAGCTGATGGGTCCCCGAGTGCATCAGCAGAATCGCCGCACACGCACTCCCTGCGCGGCATGAGCATCAGTGACCCCGTCGACGGGGCTGAGTGGGGTGCCGCGGCGCCGTGGGATCCTGCCTGGCGCCAGGCCGCTGTCGCTGTTGGGTGTCCGTCGGCGCCAGGGGTGGCAGGAAGGCGCCCGAGGATGGGGGATCGCGATGCCCAAGCGCGAGCAGGCGCCCGCGGGCCTTCACGCGGCGCAATGACCCACCGGTGCGTGCTTCACTGAGAGCCACTGACTAGCTGGCCGAGGAGAATGCATGAACCAGAACGGGGATCCCACTCCCCCTCGAAGGCCCAGGTGGCCGTGGCTCGAGTCGTCGCCTTGGTGGCCTTGGCGGTAGATCGTGTACCTGCGTGCTGGACGCCTTGGCCGGCACGCACGGCGTCTGACCTGCCCGGCGTTGCGGGCAAGCCCGGAGTGGAGCCCCCTTCTTGCGTCAGGGCGCACCTGCTCCGCCGGGGCCATCGCCTACAGACCGGTCAGGGCACCCATCAAGCGGCGGGTCGAGCCACTTTCCGGCCAGCGGGGCCTATTCCGGTGCAGTTCGACCTGTTGGCCATCGCCAGTGCACCTGCACTCATCGTCCATGTGCGCGCAATGCCGGGCCCGGCCCTACAGGCCGCGGTGTGACCTACCCAGCCCACCTTCAGAGGAGAGCGCGCGCGCGAGATGGTCCTGCGATGGGCGTGAAGTCGTGTAGCGCTGGCGGAAGTCGCGCTTCCAGCCATCGTGACCCGGCCACAGCGTCGACGACGTCATCGATGGCGCAGAAGCGCAGCGTGCCTTCATGGCCTTCGGCCAGCTGATCAGCCACCGTGCGAACCACCGCCTTGGCGCTCTCATCTTGTCTGCAGGCGACGACTACTTCGGTGAACTCTGTGTACCGTCGCATGCCAGCCTCATCCTTGATGAGGTCGTAGCGTTCGCTGCGCCATCAGCTGGTTGTACCAGAACTGGAGGTTCTTCCGGTGCGCACGTGAGCTCCCACGCGGCGCCTGCCCGCCAGGCGCGAAGCTGCGTCTCTCTCGCGTACTTGGCACGGGCAGGACTTCCCTCCGGAGGAACCAATTCAGGCCCCCAGGCGAGGTCCTCGTGGTACTTGGTTTCGATGCCAATGAAACCCCTTGACTCGCTTGGCAGTTCGTACTCAACGCAGGCATCAAATGCTGATCCACCAAGGGGTGCCCCACCGAGCTCCGCAACTGAGGGGGGAGCACCCCCAACCGGATTCGGGATACCGAGGTCGCAAGCGGCGCGTAGGTGCGGACCCACGGCAAGAGCGCGTTCGCATCCATCTCGCCGAGGAACCCAAAGAGGTTGAAGCACAGCGGTTGTGACGAGAGTAGGTTCCGGCGTAGTCGATCCTCGTAGATGATTCCCGCGCCTGCAGTGAGTCATGACTTCGCTCTCTTCGGTACGTGTCGACGGCGGCCGTCCAACATCAGGTTGGGAGCGAAGCCATCCGTGATCGCGGGGAGCATCGAGACCACTAGAGGATTGCGGGCCCGCGCAGGCTTGCCGGGTTTGGGCGGCGGGGTGCAGTGGGCCCGCATTCAGGAATCCCACGGCACTCTTGACGCCACCAACCCTGCTGAAGCCTAAGTCCCGCCTGTAAGGGATTGTCGGAGCCGATTCGCCAGGACGGATCGTGCCAAGGGGCTCGAGCGTCGGCAGGTGCCATGTCGAAAGGTATATCGGACTCCATCGCACGCGGTTCGCCATACAGTTCGCGCCCTCCGTGCCGGGGCCACCCCAACTGCATCGTCCGCAAACGCGGCGGTAGGACGCACCTGCTCTGGTCGTGGCGGAACGGTTTAGTCCGGTCCGCTTTCAACATTGGGAGGCCGGTGTCGGAGGTCGGTGGGACGATGCAAGCGTGGCGACCCTGGCTGAGCGGATCCTCGGCGCCCTTCGTTACGCGCCCTTAGATGATGATGTGCTGGCGAAGCGCCTGGGGGTCGGCCACCGACAGGCGGTGAACCAGGCGGCACGACGGCTGGAAGCCCAGGGGCGCCTCCGACGGTTCGTTGCGCCCAACGGGAAGATCCTGAATGCGCTGACGGACGGGCCTGTGCGGCAGATTCCCGAGCCCATCCCTCCTCAGCTGGTGGCCGTGCCGGCAACGGCCGAGTCCTTCAGCTCCGGTCGGTCCCACAGCTACGGGGTACGGCCTCCAGATTTCCGGCCTTACGCGGCTACTAGAGACTTCCTCGCAGGATCGGTGTCTGGCCAGACTCGGTCCAGGTGTCCGGCGGGAGGCTCTCCACGCGGCTGCCCACCTGTGGTCTGGTGTGGCTCTCTTCCGGTCTGCAGTCCGTCGGGCACCGTGACGAGGCGTGGCTCGAAAGGGGACTGCCCAGCTCGTAGTAGCACTGCCCACCTCGCCGTTCCTATCGGTATGAGGTGAACCAGGAGAAGCGCTATGGCGAAGGTGATCATCGGGGTCGATCCGCACAAGTTGTCGGCCACCATCGAGGTCGTCGATCGACGCGAGAGGCTGTTGGGTTCGGGTCGGTTCAGCACCGACCAGGCCGGCTACACCGCGATGCGGACGTATGCGAAGAACTGGCCCGAGCGGGTCTGGGCGATCGAGGGAAGCAACGGCGCCGGGCGCCCACTCGCGCAGCGGCTCCTGGAGGCCGGTGAGCACGTGGTGGACGTGCCGGCCAAGCTGGCTGCCCGGGTCCGGCTCTTCGACACCGGCCACAACCGCAAGACCGACGCCCGTGACGCCCACTCGATCGCGATCGTCGCGGTCCGGACCAAGACACTCCGCGTCCTGAGCCCCGACGGTGAGCTCGAAGCGCTGCGGATGCTGTGCGACCGGCGCGAGGAGCTCACCCGACTCCGGGTCCAAACCGTGAACAGGCTCCAACGATTGCTGGCTGAACTGGTCCCAGGCCGGGCGAAGAAGGACCTCACCGCCCTGCAGGCAAAGGCGATTCTCGCCACCGTGCGCCCGCGTGACATCGCCGGAAAGACCCGGCGCAGGATCGCTGCTGAGGAGCTCGCCGACCTGGTGGCGGTCGAGGCGAAGATGAAGAAGGCCACCGCCGAGCTCAAAGTCTTGGTCAAGGCCCGCGGCTCACGGCTGATGGACCTGCCCGGCGTCGGACCCGTGGTCGCGGCCCGGACCCTGGCCGACGTCGGCGACATCGCCCGGTTCGCCGACCGCAACAGGTTCGCGTCCTGGACCGGCACCGCTCCCCTGGATGCCTCCTCAGGCGAGCAGAACCGGCACCGGCTCTCCCGGGCCGGCAACCGGCGGATGAACCACATGGTCCACATCGCCGCCATCAGCCAGATCCGCCTCGACACCCCGGGCCGTGCCTACTACCGGCGCAAACAAGCCGCCGGCAAGACCAAGCTCGAAGCGCTGCGCTGCCTGAAGCGGAGGATCTCCGACGCCATCTACCGACAGCTGATCGCAGACGCCGAACGAGCGAAACTCACCAACGGGGCTGAACCTGTTGGCACGGGCCCGGGAGGGCACTGCGGGGCGTCTCAAGAATCCAGCGCGGTCGACCTGCCCCCGCACATCGACACTTCGGATCAGCCACTTCCCGGACCCGCACAACCGACGCTACAACCAGCCAGGAGCCTCCGGAAGAGCCCACCAAGGAAGGCGCCACAGACCACCGGTTGACAACAAAGGGGAGCCGGTATGACGCCCCTCCTCAGCGCGTCTCAGACCGAGCGTCTGGGCGAGGTCATCGACTCTCCGCCCTGCGCAGGACCGACTGGAACTGCTTGCCCAGTGCGCGCGGCCCCGCGATTGGGATCAAGGCAGCGATGATTTTGCCCTTGATCGAGTTCGGCAGCCGAGTAAGCGAGACGCGCAGGTTGGTGCCCTCCGCTGCCGGCACGAGTTCGTACCGCCAGCCACTGCCCGTCCCCCACAGGTTGGAGTCGAGGGTGTCGATCGTGACGATGCCGGAGGCGGCGTCCCATGAGTAGCGTTCCCGCTCCCAGCCCATGGCAGTGCCCTCGGTTACCTCCGCCCAGTCCGGACCCTGTCCGTGAACGCTGAAGTGGGCATCGTCGACGTTCGGCCACCAACGAGACCGTTCGGGGCCGAAGTCGGTGATCACGGCCATGACTTCGCTCGGAGACAAGCTCGTGTGGACGGTGAACCTTGTGGTCGCCATTCGCGTCCCCCTCTTCCATCGCGGGAGTGTCGGCCATCCGTGAACGATCATCCGCCACCCAGCCGGGGCGCTAGGAAGGGAGGTCTGCCTGAATGTTCGAGGCATACCGCGGTTGGAATCACTCAACCGCTCTCGCCCTGCTCTCAAAGCGGGTCGTGGACGGTGTGACGCGGGACCTAGCACGAAGAACGCAGCGGCATGACGCTGGTTAGGGCACTCACCGCTTCAACCGGTTGAAGGTGCGGCCCGAGGGACCATACTTCTCGGATGGAACGCGGCGATGGTGGGCGCACCCCGCTGGTCGTGACGGTGAAGGATTCTTCGGACACCCGCTTGTTCATAGAACTGTCGAGCTACGGGTCGGACCAGCCGAGGCTCACCATGCACTGGACCTGGCGATTCAAGGCCTCGAGGAAGGTTCCCCCCTCGCTGATGCCAGCGCGCACTTGATCGGGTTCGCGGTCGTCGCCTTGACGGGACCATCTTGCACTCGAACGTCCGGGGCCGCCTCACGGATCACATTAACGTCCCCGCGGAGCTTAAGCAGATCCACGAGCAGGTGAGGACGTTCCGGAACGCCACCATCGCTCATTCGCAATCTGAGCTTTCGGTGACATACCCCGTCGGTGTTCTCGACGCAGCCACGCTCGATGTGAAAGACGTCGCGGCAGCAGTGACAGTGGTCAGTTCGCCTCCCCGGTCGCCGGCGACCCACGCCGCCTGGGTGCCGGCGTGGACGGCTCGGGTGATCATGTCGCCGGCCAGCTCCGGCTTGGTCCGAAACGCCACATCCGCGGGAACGCCAGCGGCGGCACACCGGTCGGCGTCCTGGGTCCACGACCTCGGCAGATACAACGCCCGATCGATGAACGCGTGGCCACGCGGTGCGGCGTAGGTCAAGTACACCGCGACCTGAGAGTTCTCGATCCGTCCCGCGGTGCCGGTGTACTGCCGCTGCACCCCGACGCTGTGGCTGCCCTTCTTGAGATCTCCGGTCTCGTCGACCACCAGGATCGCTCCGGCATCGCCGAGGTGGTCCATGACGTACTCGCGAAGGTCGTCGCGGACGCCGTCAGCATCCCACTTCGCCCGACCCAGCAAGTGTTGCAACGCATGCGGGCTGGGATGACCGCGGTGCTCGGCAATCGTCCAGCAGTTCTTCCGCTCCAGTCCCGAGAGCATGCCTTGCATCAGCCCGGCGGCGTGCCGCAGCGGCTCGTAGCGGGTGAACCGCGGCGCGATCCGGTCGACGACCATGGCGAACGCGTCTTCCCACCGGGCAACGTCTACGCTGAGTCCCGCGGCCACCGCCACGGGCAAGTTGCTGTTCCACACAAGCACGACATGCTCACGCGGTGGCCGCTTCGCACGCACCGCGACACACGGCCAGCGCCGGTGGCATCGACCACATCAGCACGTCAGGTAACGAACTACGGCTGTGGTACTAGTGGTACAGAGGTTCCGAACACTGGTCGTGGCCATGGAGGAGCTTCTTGATGTGGCTACTGCGCCTGTTCGAGCGCGGCTGGAGATTGACCTGAGACAGACGGACCCAAGGTTGCTGGTTGCCGTCTGTGGTGCACGGGGTTTAATTGAGACGTCAACTTGATGGACAGCCGAAGGTGCTCGAGAAGTTCGAGGATGAGTTCAACCCGAGGACGAAGCGACCGCCGTACCCGACATCCCACTCGATCTACCGGCAGCGAGTCGCGGGCGACGCGGACTCCGGCAGCGTCGCCCCCAGCACTGCTCCTTGAGCGCATGGCAATCAATAGTCTGTGCTCACGCGGCGATGTGACGCATCGCGATCCGCCCTGGAAGCCCCGGGCCACCCCTCCCACATCGCCCCGCACCGCCGATGCCGAGGGCGCGGAAATGCGCGGCTCGTCGGAGTCGGCCGGGTCTACGCTGCACCGAAGAGCTGGAGGCCGGCATGCACCCGACGTTCCTGGAGCGCGACTCCCAGGTCGACACCCTCCTCGGGTACGCGGCCGAGGCGGATGCCGGCACAGGTCGTCTCGTGCTCATTCAGGGTGAGGCGGGCGGTGGGAAGTCCACGCTCCTCGAGCGGGTCGAGGCCCGTCTGCCGGACGCGACCTGGCACTGGGGCGCCTGCGACGGCCTGTTCACACCGCTCCCCCTGGCGCCGCTGCGAGACATCGCCGAGAGCATCGGTGGCCCACTGCTCGCTGGGTCCCGGGCCGACGCCTCCCGCGAGACGCTCTTCGCCGCGCTCCTCGAGGCGGTGCGAGCCGACCCCGGGCTCACGGTGCTCGCCTTCGAGGACGTGCAGTGGGCCGACGAGGCGACTCTCGACCTGCTCCGCTTCCTCGGGCGACGCATCCAGAAGGAACGGGCCCTGCTGCTCGTCACCTTCCGCGAGGAGGAGTCCGATTCATCCGGCCCACTCCGCAAGGCGCTCGGTGAGTTGTCGCGCCAGCGGGCCACCCGCAGGGTCGCGCTCCCTCCTCTTTCCCAGACCGCGGTGCAGCAGCTCGTCGGCGACACCGGCCTCGACCCCGCCGAGGTACACCACCTGACCGGCGGTAACCCCTACTTCGTCGCCGAGGTGGTGGGCAGCGCGGGCCGTGGGCTTCCGGCATCCGCCCGCGACGCGGTGCTGGCCCGCGCCGAGCTCCTCGACCCCGTCAGCCGCGGCCTCCTCGACGCCGCGGCCCTGGCCGGCAACCGCGTGGACCCCGCGCTGCTGGAGGCGGTCGCGCGGCCGCCCGAGGCGGCGTACGACACGCTCGTCAGCGCCGGGCTGCTCGTCACCGACGGCCGCTCCCTGAGGTTCAGGCACGAGATCGCCCGCCTGTCCGTCGCGGATGCCGTGCACGAGCCGCGGCGCACGAACCTCCACCGGCGCCTCCTCGCCGCACTCCTGGAGCGCGGCGTCGGCGACGACTCCCGGCTCGCCTTCCACGCTGCCGGCGCGGGAGACACCGCTGCCGTGGTGCAGCACTCCGGGGCAGCAGCCCGCCGCGCCGCCGCGCTCGCCTCCCATGGTGAGGCCGTCGGGCACCTCCGCCGCACGCTCGCGGCCGGCGACCGGCAAGGCCTCGACGCCAGGAGCCGGGCCGAGATCCTCGACGACCTGTCCACCGAGCTCGGGCTGGTCGACCAGTGGGAGGAGGCCGAGCGGAGCCGGGCTGAGGCGATCCGGCTGTGGCGGGGTCTGGGCGACGCGCTCCAAGCGGGTGACGCCCTGCGCATGCAGGCTCGCGCGCTGTCACGGCTGGCCCGCGGGGCCGAGGCCCGGCAGGCCCTCAACCAGGCCCTCGCAGTGCTGGAGCCCCTCGGGCCGACGCCCGCACTCGCCCGGACCGTGGAGTACCTTGCGGCGGTCCTCTGGCACGAAGGGGCGAACACGGCAGCGATCGCGGCGTGTGACCGCGCGGCGGCCCTGGCTGAGCAGCTCGACCTCCCCGACGTGCTCAGCGACGTGCTCAACACCCGGGCCTGCTCGATGATGTCGCTCGACCAGGACTGGGTGCCGACGATGCAGCGGGCGCTCGCTGTGGGCCTGCATGCCGGGTGCGACGAGCAGGTGGGCCGGGCCTACATGAACTACCACGCCGCGCTCGTCGACGAGGGGCGCGTCGCCGACAGCGAACGAGTCTTCCTCGACGGGATGGCGTTCTGCGAGGAGCGGGAGGTGGTCTCAGCGGGCAACTTCCTCATGTCGAACCAGATCGTGGTGCTCGAGGCCACCGGGCGCTGGCAGGAGGCGGTGTCGACGGGCAGGCCGCACCTCGAGGACCGGGCGGTCTCCCCCGTCCGACGGCTGGGTGGCCTGCTGAGCCTGGGCCGCATCGGCGTGCGACGCGGGGACGCGGACGTCGAGCGGCTTCTCGACGAGGGCATCGCGATCGCCGAGGGCACCCGGGAGCCGCAGTGGCTCGTGCCGTTCCGGCTGCTCGACGCCGAGCGGCACTGGGTGTCGGGCCACCCCGACCGCGCCCGCGCTGCCGTCTCACGCGCTGTCACCGCCGCCGCCCTGGCACCGCTCGACACCCGCTTCGCCGGAAGCACCGGGGTGTGGGCCCGCCGGTTCGGCCTCGCGCACCCGGACCCGACCGCCGTGCCCGCGAAGTGGGCGGCGGAGCTGCGCGGTGACGTCGCCGGCGCGGTCGCAGGGTGGGATGCCGCGAGCGCGCCCTACGAGGCCGCCCTCGTTCTCGCGTTCTCACCCTCGACGGACGACCAGGTTGACGCGCTGCGCCGCCTCGACGCCCTGGCTGCTACCGCGGTCGCCGCCGTCGTGCGACGACAGCTGCGCAAGGCCGGCGTGCGCTCGCTGCCGGGTGCGCCGCGTTCGACCACGCTCGAGCACCCCGCCGGCCTGACCAGCCGGGAGCAGGAAGTGCTCCAGCAGCTCGGCCACGGCCTGAGCAACGAGGAGATCGCCGCGCACCTGGTCATCTCCACGAAGACGGCCGGCCACCACGTGTCCGCGGTGCTCAGCAAACTCGGGGTGTCCGGGCGGCGGGAGGCCGTGGCCGAGGCCCGGCGGCGCGGCCTGCTCCCGGCATCCGGCGAGAGCACCCACCCGGCACGTTAACTCGAGTGTGGACCCGTGTCGCCGGCATCCCTAGTCGGTTGTGGCGCGTGCGCGCGCAAGACCGGGAGCCGCGTGCGCCAGATGGGGAACGACGGCCCATCCCCGCTCGGGGGCCCGCTCCTAGCGTCGTCGGTGTCAGCACAACCACCACATCAAGGAGCACCACATGCCACTGTTCATGGACGTCCACCATCTCGACGGCGGGGTCGCGCTCGGCGACGTCGCCAACGCGCACATGGCCGACCTGAAGGAGCAGGCCAACCACGACGTCAGCTACCTGCGCTACTGGGTCGACGAGGGCCAGGGCAAGATCTTCTGCCTCGTCGAGGCACCCACCGCCGACGCCGCAAACACCGTGCACCGCGAGGCGCACGGGCTCGTCGCCGACGCCATCTACCAGGTGCAGGAGGGGTCCTGATGGGCGCACGTCTGGCCGGGGGGCTGGCCGCGGCCGCGCTCGCGGGTTCGTTGGTCGCGGCCGTCGGGGCCGGCTCGGCCTCGGCTGCCGAAACACCGACGCCACAGGGCGACTTCGCGGCCGCCCGGGCGGCGACGGCGAAGTACCACGACATCACCAAGGCAACCGGTTTCGACGAGCTCAAGGACGCCGACGGCATCGCCTGCATCGACAACCCCGCCGGGGGAATGGGAGTGCACTTCGTGAACGGCTCGCGGCTGAACTCGGTGCTCGATCCGTCGCTGCCCGAGGCTCTGGTCTACGAGCCGCAGGCAGACGGGTCGATGAAGCTCGGGGCGCTCGAGTACGTCATCCTCGACTCGGACTGGAAGGGCTCCGGGGCGCCGCAGCTGTTCGGGCAGTCGTTCGAGTACCAGCCCGGCCCGGGGGAGGCGAACCCGAACCGGTTCGGGCTGCCGGCCTTCTGGGAGCTGCACCTATGGGTGTGGAACCAGAACCCCCGCGGCATGTTCGACGACTGGAACCCGAAGGTCACCTGTCCGTAGGTGCCGACGGACCCGCGACCCCGTGGCCAGGAGGCGACGGGGTCGGCGCGGCCCCCTCCGGCCCACTCCGCCGTTGGCGCTGCCTGCTCAACTGATCGCGGCGGAGTACTACCGCAGCTACTGGTGACCCGAATGGCCTGACTCGGACAAGGCGTGGCCGCTCTCAGAGAGGGTCGCGGTGTTCGTCAAGTACAACGGCATCTTGGTGCGCGTCGACACCCACATCTTCCGCTAGGACCATCCTGTGGATGCGCCCACAGCTCGAACCCCCCGAGGGGCAGCCGATAGGTGTCCCCGCCTTTGCGGCGAAAAGACGCACCGCGATTCTCCTGGTGATGCCCCAGCAATCCCGTGGGATACCAGCCCCCAGGCCGAGGGAGCCTTGACCCCCTCCGCGCTCGGAAGCAGTCTTGAGATTCAGCAGGCCCTGGCCAACCAGGAGGACGACGTGGGCGAAGACAAGCGAGTGCGGCTGATCCCGCCGGACGGTCGCTCGGAAGGCCAGAAGACTCCGCGCATGCGCAGGGAGCAGGCCGTCAGCACAGATCGCAGTTGGGCCGGCTACGTGACTACCGAGGCCGGGATGGTGTCCGGCTGGCACCACCACGGGGACTATGAGAGTCACATCTACGTCCTCTCCGGCGCGCTACGCATGGAGTCTGGACCTGGCGGACAGGACGTGGTCGAAGCGCAGCCTGGCGACTTTGTCTTCGTGCCGCCTCACACTGTGCACCGTGAGGGTAACCCGACATCGGCGGAGGCTGCGGTAATCGTCGTCCGAGCTGGGAGCGGCGAGGCAGTGTTCAACGTCGATGGACCCGATGCGACCTGAAGCGAGATGCCCAGGCCGACAGTGAAGCCTCGTTTCGTCCGATCTCAGGACAAGGCACATGATCCCCGTCGGCACCCCGGCCGCGCGAACCACATGGACGTCGTGAGGTCCCCCTCAGCGTGCTGGTGCAAGAGCGCCGAAGCGCTCGGCCTGCTCCGCGCTTGGCGTCATTGAGGAGCTGGAGCAACTACTCGTTCCCCGAGACCGCCTACTGTTGCACCGTCAAGCCGCCCGTTCCAGCACCTCGGTGGGGCGACGCCGGCTGGCCAACGTGGTAACTCACGGTCGAAGGGTGATGGTAGGCCATTCTGGTTCAGGTGTCGGTGCACTGCTGGGTGCGCCAGAGCAACTTCTGCCAGTCCAACACCGCGATCGTCACCGGCGAGAAGGACGTGCTGGTGGTCGACCCGGGCGTGACTGGAGCCGAGATCACCGCGCTCGTGCAAGAGCTCAAGGTACTGGGTCTCACGCCGACGATGGGCTTCTCCACTCATCCGCACTGGGACCACATGTTGTGGGTCCGGGACCTCGGCGACGTTCCACGGTGGGCCGCGCCGCGCGCGGCAGAACACGCTCAAGCGCACTTGGAGGACGCTCGCGCGAAGGCGGGCCGCCTGGCTCCCGGCAACGAGCCAGAGCTGATCGGTCAGCTCACCGCCCTGCCCGTCGGTGCGGTGACGCTGGGGTGGGCTGAACCGCTCGTGGAGGTCCTCGAGCACGACGGGCACGCGCCCGGTCACGCCGCCCTGTACCTGCCTGGCGACGGCGTCCTCATCGCCGGCGACATGCTCTCTGACGTCGAGGTCCCTCTGCTCGACCTCAAGAGCGGGGCGCATGATCCGCTCAGCGACTACGAGCGAGGCTTGGCCAAGCTGGAGCAGGTCCAGGAGTGGGGTTGTGGAGTTGTGATCCCGGGGCATGGAGCTGTCGCTACCGGCGAGGAGGTCGCGACCCGGTTCTTTCAGGATCAGTCGTATCTGCACGCCCTGCGGCTCCCTCACCCTGTGCACGATCCCCGCCTCGACCCCGACGCGACTTATGGCGCGGACTGGCTCATCCCGGAACACAACGCACAGCGTGCCTGGTGCCTGGGCCAGGGCACGAGGTGAGGTTCCCGCGTGGCGCAGGGGGCGATAACAACCGCGGAATTGCGGCCGTCAGCAAAGTCGACTGGCGGCGGAGTGACGCATGTGAAGCGCGCTCATCCCGATGAGCCGATGTGCCCTCCCACGGCAGCGTTGGCAGTGCGGTGTGCAGCCACCACGGGATCCAGACAGGCCACTGACGATCGGCTGGGCGGATGATGAGGAGTGTTGGATATCAGGGATGGGGGGAACCGGTTCGATGTGACGGGGCAACGTGCCGAGGGGGCGGTGCAGATGCGATCGAATGCCTATTCGTCGAAGGTTGACGTTCGGCAGCGAGTTGGCGCCCCGGTCTTTCGCTGGATGGGCCCGCTGGTGCGCCTTCTCCTGCGCCGCGGCCTGGGCGAACCGAACGTCCTGCTCACCGTCCGTGGACGCCGCAGCGGGCAGCCGCGCACCACGCCGGTCGCGATGTTCGAGCTCGGCGACCGGCGCTTCGTGGAGGCAGCGTTCGGTGAGGTCGACTGGGTCCGCAACTTGCGGGCTTCGGGCGAGGCGGTGCTCCGACGCGGGCGATGGTCGCAAGCTGTCCAGGCCGTCGAGCTGCCACCCGAGACCGCGGGTAAGCTCCTGCACGATTCGCTTGCCGGCTTCCCCCGCCGGCGCCGGCTTCGCTCCCTGCTGGGGCCGTCGGTAAGGCCTCCGGCGGCCATCCTGTACCGCTATCGGCTGCGGATCGATGACCGACTTGAGGACTACGTGATCCATGCGCGCCGCTGCCCCTTGTTCGAGCTGCTCCCGATAGAGGAGGTGGCCGAGGCGACGTGAGCTTCATCGGTCTACGTCTGTCGGAGGTCCGGCCGCTTCCGGTGGCGTGTCACGCTCCTGGGCCGTGGGGGCGCGACTCGCGGCGGGAGGGAGGCGCCTCGCGGCCGAGCGGGTCGCGGCATGTGAGTGCGTTTCGGGGGACGCCCGCCGGTCCCGAATCCGGACTCGAAGGGCGTCGCAGCTCGCGCCGGACGGAGACACCTGACAAAGTGAACCGATGCTGAATCAGGTGGCCGACGGCGTCTGGGTCCGGCAGAGCGCGTGGGTCTGGAGCAATGCCATCGCGGTGCGCGGGGAGGGTGGGTTGGTCCTGGTCGATCCCGGCTCCGATGGTTCCGATCTGAACCAGCTCGCCGATGACCTGGACCGGCTCGGCCTTCCGGTGGTCGCCGGGTTCTCCACCCACCCCCACTGGGACCACCTGCTCTGGCATCCCCGGTTCGGCGCCGCGCCGCGCTACGCCACCCCCGCCGGCGCCCAGGCTGCCAGTGAAGCCCGAGAGCGGGCGCAGAGGATGGCGGGGGAGAGCGCGTCGGGCGTCCCTCTCGAGCTGATCGGGCTCCTCACCCCGCTGCCCGCGGACGGGGGACCCGTGCCGGGCGAGATAGTCGAGGACGCCTTCGGCACGATCGCGGTTCCGGCTTTCCAAGTCACGACTAAGCCGGCAGGACGACACCCTGTAATGCCTCGGCAGTCTGAACGACCTCGTCTGTCGTGTTGTAGAGGTGGAATGAAACCCTTAGGTTGCCTGCGCGTACGGCGCACCTGATCCCGGCGCGCGCCAGGGCCTCACGCACATCCCCCGCGAACGGCAGGCTCAGCGTCGCACTCCCCGGCGTGGGTCGACCGAGCCGTCGCGCCAGGTCCGCCACCAAGCCGGTGGTGTGCTGCCAGATGGCGTCGCTGCCCACCGCGCTGAGCAGCTCGAGACTCTCGGCCTGACCGACCCAGGCGTGCCATGCCGGCGAAATGTCGAAGCGCCGCGCAGTCTCCGAAAGCCGCAACGGGCCGCCGTAGATGCTCGACCAAGGCTCCGCTCCCGCGTACCACCCGGCCAGGAACGGCGTGAGCGTCTCCAACCGGTCGGGGCGCACGGTGAAGAACGCAGTTCCGCGAGGCGCGAGGAGGAACTTGTAACCACCGCAGACGGTGTAGTCGGCCACCGAGGCTGCGACAGGAAGCCACCCAGCCGCCTGGGTGATGTCGAGCAGAAGACGCGTGTCGGTCGCGCGGGTAGCCGCCAGAAGCTGGTCAAGATCCAGAAGGCGTCCATCGGCCGACTGAACCAGAGACGCTGCCACGAGGGCGGTACTCGGCGTGACGTGCTCGGCCAGCCTCTCCAGTGGCACCTCGCGAACGTCGTGCTCACCAGCCCAGAAGGGGAATGTCACACTGGTGAACTCGCCGGTCGGCACGAGCACTTCGGCCCGGCGCGGGAGCGTTGCAGCCACGAGACCGGTGAACACACTGACCTGTGGGCCGATGGCCACCTCACGGGGCCGGACACCGACCATCTCGGCGAACGCCGAGCGCGAACGCTCAACCGCAAGGTCGAAGTCTGTCGCGACACTCCTCCCCGCCTGCCACGCCCGCAGTGCTGCGATGCCGGCCTCGACAGCCCGTCGCGGCGGCAGGCCCATGGTGGCTGTGTTCAGGTAGATCCCATCGGCCCCGAACTCCCGCGAGGCATCGGCAATCGATAGTTCCGCGGTCACCTATCCCACCCCTGTCCTGTGTCATTCGGCCCGACGGTCGAGGGCAGTTTTCTCGCCCTCATGCGCAAGGCCCGCGGCGCCTGGACGATCCGGGTCGCATCCGTCCCGCAGCCCTCACCGACGGACCACGGCGTGATCGCGCGTTGGGTCCTGCGCGAGGGGCCGCAGACGCTTGAGCAGGTTGCCTCGGCCGCGGGCGGCCAACCCGAGTTGCCTGGCGTGCTTGAGATCGATCAGCCCGCCGAGCAGTCCGAGGACGGCGCGCGGGGGCCCGTCCAGGACGAGGTCGGGTTCATCAGCGCGCCCGACCCGACTGTGGATCCCCCTGTCCCGCAGCTCGATGACGGCCGGCTCGCCGCCGGCGACGAGCTGGATGACGGCGGAGGGGGCGTCGGGGTCGGCGTCGGTGGTGAACCACGCCGGGGCGTAGGCGAGCCAGCGTGCCTGGAACGCGTCGCTCGGCCGTTCCTCGCTCATGTACTTCAGCCCCCAGAGCCCGAGTGCTTTGAGTACCGGCTCGAGGGTGAGGCCGTTCTCGGTCAGGGTGTAGAGGATGGTGGCAACCGGCGGCGGCGCGTCCTCGCGCGCGACGAGCCCAGCATCCTCGAGTTCTTTGAGGCGAGACGACAGCAAGTTGGTCGCGATGCCCGGTAGCCCGTTCTTCAGGTCCGTGAACCTGCACGGGCCTTGCAGCAGCAGCTCCCGGACTATCAGCAGCGTCCAGCGGTCGCCCACGAGGTCGAGGGCCCGGGCGATCGAGCAGTACTGGCCGTAGGTGCGCATGCGTTCAGCCTATGCGAACGCCAGTTTATTTTCAACTGTCAGTAGTTGATATTTTCTACTTTCTGTGTTTAGTCTTCCACCATGAACCGTGCTCCGTCGAAACTGCTCGTGCTCGTCGCGCTGCTGATGGCCTCGTTCGTGGTCAACCTCGATGGAAAGGTAAGGGTCTCAACCTAGCGAGGCTCTCAGGCTGCCTCTCGCGTCTGAGGACTGGTCCGCTCGACGCTCAGCCCCGACTGCGGCGGCAGCGCCAGCGCTGGTGGTAGGCGAGCATCCTGCGGACCTGTCTGCGGACCAGCCAGGGGTCGGACGCGGCGACCGCGCCGACGAAATGCGGCGATCGGGACGGGCGCTGCAGGGAAAGGCGGACGCTACTCGCTGCGTCCTTGGCGCGGCTCCTCGGGGCAGCCGTCGCCTCCGGCCTCAACATCCTCGTCGCGGGCGGGACCCAGGCGGGAAACCCCGCATTTCCTCAAGACGACCCCTCGCAGCGCGCGGCTGCGCCCATGCGCCGGTTGGAATTGCCAGGCAAGCACCGCGCACCTGAGGATGACAGCTAGGTTCCTGCCGTGCCCCAGGACTCGAATCCGAGTCCTGGGGCTCTCGACCTCCAGGGCCACAGTCAGGTGCGCGCACGCGGCCAGAGGCGATGGTCCCCACCCGCTCAACCCAGGTCACACGCCAAAGATCTCATTCGCTAGCTCGAAGACCTCTTCGCAGGTGACGACCCGCTCCCGCGCCGGGATCGCCGCGCTCAGGCAGTTGAGGAGGGTCGCCTTGGCTGCCTGGGTGCCCCCGGCGACCAGGGCATTGAGGCCGGAGACGGCGGCCCCTCGAGAAACCGGGCCGCCTGCCCCCGTCAGCGTGCCCAGCCGGACGAGGTCTCTAGGTGGTCGGCCTTGAGCATGAATCTGCAAATGTGTCAACGATGCATCCGAGCCATGTCCAGGGCCAGCCGCACGCCCAGCCACCCCTCGCCATGTGTACGGAGTGGTCGGGCGCGGTGAACCGGGAGCCGGCATGCGGGTGTTGACGCAAGTGCCACTCGGCCAGTAGCACCGAGGCTTGAACAGGACCCGGGCCCTCAACACAGACACACAGCTGACGAAGGAGGCGTGAAACCCTTTGGCCAGCGCGTCCCGGCGTCGTACTTTGCCCCATCAAAGGCCGCAAGGTGGAGGTCCGCCCCGGTGAGGTCCGCCGCGGTGAGGTCCGCCTCGGAGAGGTCCGCCCCGGAGAGAGTCGCCCCGGTGAGGTCCGTCCCGGAGAGGTAGGCCGCGGAGAGGTCCGCCCCGGAGAGAGTCGCCCCGGTGAGGATCGCCCGGGAAAGGTCCGCCCGGACGAGGGTCGCCCGGGTGAGGTTCGCCGCGGTGAGGGACGCCTCGGAGAGGGTCGCCCGGGTGAGGTTCGCCCGGGCGAGGTCCGCCTCGGAGAGGTTCGCCTCGGAGAGGGTCGCCAGGGAGAGGTTCGCCTCGGAGAGGTTCGCCTCGGAGAGGTCCGCCTCGGAGAGGTCCGCTGCGATGAGACTCAATCGCCTGGCTCGCAGCTCCGGGTACGAGACATGCCGCAGGTTCAGCCCACTGAACCTGCGGCTTCTATCAGGGCATTCTTGCTGATCGCTGACTCCTTGTAGCGCCGTGATCAGGTCGAACCCGGGAGTGTTGGATCGGTCGTTGGTCGCTGGCTTGTTGCGGCTGACCACGAACGTGTGCAGGAGGTCGCACACCGGATCCACATAGTCGGGCGCCCCACGGGCGAGGGCCGCGAGGGCGTGGATTCCACCAATCCTCACATCCGGGGTGGTGGAGCCGAGCTGTTCGACCGCGCGGGCGTAGGTATCGGCGTGCTGCGCTGCCAATGCGGTGGCGTCGGCGCGGTCCTGCCCTCGGACAGTCACGATGGCCGTGGCCACAATGCCCGCGATGGCGACAACGACGCCTGGGCCGAGCAACCATTGCGTCACGGACCCCCACCGACGCCCTTTCTCTGTCGCCGCCGGGTTGGCCGGCCCTGTGCGAACATGGGCGCTCCGAGGTGGGACGTGCGAAGCTCTGGCCGCACCGCGCGCTCGGCGGCGGCGTCGTGGGCCCGGGCTGCTATTCACCCGGCAAGTATGTTCACGCAAGGGGTGACGCACGTGCCGTTCGAGTGTTTCCGCCCAGCGCTGGCGTGTTAGCCGCTCTCGCAGCCGTGCCAACCAGGGTTCCCTGGTTATGTCGGGGATCACCACGTGCAGCCGGGACCCGTCGGGAGGCCCGGCGTCGAAGAAGGGCGAGGAGAGGTCCAAACCTGCCATTTGACATACGTGTGAGATTTTGCAGCGTCTTCGAGGCGGTTGCTCCGAACGGAGATGTCACCACTTGGCCCTTCGTCTAACGCATATGCCGGGCTGGACAGGGCTCCGGGGAGCAGGATGGTCAGCGCGGTGGCTTCGCTGATGGCGTCCGGCGCAGCGCGCGGGCCTGACGTACCGGAGAAGAGCTGACGCCTGAGGCCACCCGGCGCCGTGAGGAACCGAACGACGCCGAAAGGGTCGCTACCGAGCCGTGCACCCGCCCGCCTCCGCTTCGATCCGTTCTTGGCCCCATCTGGCGACACGGAAATGTTTCCCCGAGCCGGGTGAGAACACCGTCTGATCAGAAGCTGCTTGCCCGGGCGAGCAGATGCGCGCGCTCGGCCTCGTTCGATGTGAGCTCGGCGGCACGCTCGAACTCCGCGCGCGCCTCCCTGGCGCGGCCGAGCTTGGCCAGCAGGTCACCGCGAACACTCGGCAGCAGGTGGTAGTTGTGCAGGGCAGGAACGTCGAGAAGCTCGTCGGTCACTGCGAGCCCAGCAGCCGGTCCGTCGGCCATCGACACAGCAACCGCGCGGTTCAGCTCAACGATCGGCGAGCGGGTCAACGCGACGAGGTCGCCGTACAGGGCGGCGATGCGCACCCAGTCGGTGTCGTCAACACGCGGAGCGCGGGCGTGGCAGGCCGCGATCTTCGCCTGGATCGCGTACGAGCCGGTGCCACCGATTTCTTCGGCCCGATCGAGCGCGGCAAGACCGTGCGTGATCAGCAACCGGTCCCAGCGGGCGCGGTCCTGCTTGTCGAGCGTGACGATCCCGCCGTCGGACCCGGTGCGGGCGCGAAGACGTGACGCCTGGATCTCCATCAACGCCACCAAGCCATGCGCCTCGGACTCCCCTGATGCTAACGCGGCCAGCATGCGGCCCAGTCGCATCGCCTCATGGCACAGATCGGCGCGCGCCCACCGCTCGCCGGCGGTGGCGGTGTAGCCCTCGTTGAAGACCAGGTACACGGCCTCGAGCACGGAGCTCAGCCGGTTGGCGAGATCCTCCCCGACCGGAACCTCGAACGGCACGTTCGCCTCGGTGAGCGCCTTCTTCGCCCGAGTGATCCGTGCGGCCATCGTGGTCTTCTTCACCAAGAACGCGCGTGCGATCTCCTCGGTCGACAGCCCGGCGACCATCTTCAAGGTGAGGGCCACGCGGGCGTCGACCGAGAGCACTGGGTGGCACACAGTGAACATCAACCGCAGCACCTCGTCTTCGACGTGGGGGTCGAACTCGATCTCGTCCATGGGTGTCTCGTGATCACAGAGCTCGCGACCGAGCAGCTCGACCTTGCTCCGCAGTGATGCGGCACGACGAATCGTGTCGATGCCGCGGCGGCGCGCCACGGCCATGAGCCAGGCGCCCGGGTTGTCCGGGACACCTGACTCTGGCCACTGCTCAAGCGCTGCGAGGAGCGCGTCCTGTGCCAAGTCTTCGGCCAACCCGACATCGGAAACGACACGGGCCAGGCCGGCGATCAGCCTGGCGGACTCGATCCGCCAGACCGCTTCGATCGCTTGATGGGTCGCTGAGGTCACTACTACCTGATGGCTGCACTTAGCCCGCACGCTCCGCGGCCGCCGCGATCTGGTCCCCCAAGGATGGGTCGAAGTCCGAAGCGTCGAGGATCTTTCGGAGCTCGACCACGCTGTTGCGCAGCGGCGAGCGCTTGGCCCACTCGACTGCCTCCTCGATGGAGGCGACCTCCCAGATCCCGTAGCCGGCGATCAGTTCCTTCGTCTCGGCGAACGGGCCATCGATCACCGTGGCGTTGCCGTCGGCGTCGAAGGCGACCCGCTTGCCCTTGCTGCTCGGCTGGAGGCCGTCGCCGGCGACGAGCACGATGCCCGCCTCGGCAAGCTTCTCGTTGTACTGGTCCATCGCCACGAAGTCCTCGGGAGAACCGAACTCGCCGGCCTCGGACTGCGGCGTCGCCTTGCCCAGAATCATGACCTTCATCGCTGTACTCCTTCGCGTCTGCCCGGGATCGGTCCTCTTGCCCGATTCCACCCTGACTTACCCATGCGTCGAACGGGAAGGGCCGGATTCGACATGATGCCGCAGCGTTTCGGTCATCAGCGCTCGTCCGGAGCACCTCACGAGCACATGAGCAAGAACGAGGACCGCCGGAGTGCGTGTCGCTGGATTTCCTGATCGCCTCTGGACTCCTCGGGTCGTTCGACTCGGAGGCCCCCCTCGAACCGGTGGCGTCAGCGGCCGCTAGGGCCTTCTAGAATCTCGGCTTCTGCCGCGATCAGCTCGGTCATGCCGATGAGCGGGTCCTACGCGAGCGGCGGGGAGTCAGCAGATTCCTAGTACTTCGCGCCCTTCCGCCACGCCATCTCCTGCAGTTCGAATGTGTTGCCGTCAGGATCGGAGAAGTCTGCTCCTTTGACGCCGCCCCCGAAGTCCTGGATTTCGCCGATCTCTACACCTCGGCGGACAAGCTCGGCACGCACCTCGGTGATGTCCTCCACAACCAGGTGCACGCCTCTAACACTGCCGGGTTCTCCCGCGTACACATCCAGCCCTGTCCCAAAACCGACCGAACAACCCGAGCCCTCTGGTGTCAACTGGACGACCCGGACGCCCTCGCTGGGCTGCACGTCAAAGTCCTTCTTGAAGCCGAGCTTGTCAGCATAGAAGGCGAGGGCTCGGTCCACGTCCGAGACCGGGAGCGGGATCAGTTCCAGCCTCATCTGCATCGGAGTCGAACCTCCCTTGGCCTGTTCTCGTCCGCGCGATCATTCCATACAGCCGCCGACATCCGCTCACTGCCGCGTCGCGTGCCCGCTGAGCACGCGAGCGGCTCAACCGGATCTGCCGCCCTGCGCGCGCTCGAAGACGCACGCTACTGCCGCGATCCGCGCTCATCGCCGAATGGCGGATGAGTCGCGTGTCGCCGAGGGACTTCTGCCCTACCGACGTCCACCCGATTGGGAACACAATCAGGCTGTGGTCACCTTTCGTGCGCGTCGGGCAGCTGCCGCTGGCCGTGCTCGGGAGAGTGCACCGCGTCCGCCAGCGCCACTGTTGGTTGGGTGGACTCGGGTCGGCACCGCGTGTGGCTTCCTCGCGGTGCTCTCATACACGCTCATCTCGGCCGCGCCGTTGACCTCTGGTCAGGGACTCGTCGTCGCGTGTGTGTTCGGTCCGGCTCTGATGTTCGCCTCTGCGGGCTTGTACCAGGTCCTTCGTGCACACCGCCGGACCGTCACCCTGGACCTGGGCCTTATGGCCAACATCGCTGCCGGTGTCACCGTGACCCTGATGCTCTTCTCGCAGCTTGGCCTCAGACGCTGGTTCGAGCTGCAGTTTGGGAACGCATCGCGCGACTCATCCGAGCGTGCGCTGCACGCCGCATTCGAGGCCGCGAACGGGATTCAACTGGGCCTGGACGTTGCCTGGGACCTCTTCCTTGGTCTGGGCACAGTCCTCTTGGCCTCGAACATGTGGCACCACCCACGATTCGGACGCCTGCTGGCCGCCTCAGGCAGCGTGATCGCGGTCGTACTGGTCGTTGCGAATCTGGCCGTGTTCCCCGAGCCGCCGGGACAGGCGGGGTCGATTGATCTCGGGCCGGTCATTGGGCTTTGGTACTTGATCGTGACAGTTCGACTAGGGCTGTCGGGTCGCTGGGCCGCCGCGCAGGACCTAGCCAACGCTCGAGCCCGCAGCACTCGTCTGGTCTGATCTGGCGCGTCCCCACGTGGCGCCGAGCGCGCGCCTCTGTGTTGCTGGTTTGACCTCTAGGAAGATCATGAGCGCCGGCTCCGCCGGCGCGACGGCCTGCGGGCGGCGCTTCGCGCCGTTCTCGGCCGTCGGGCCCCATGATGACTCGGCGTTTCAACACAGGATCCAAACCGAAACCCCCCAGTCATGTCACACGCTCGACGTGCATCCGGAGCGCCTTCGCCAGCGTCGCCCGTGTGCCGGCGCGTCGCTCGAGCAGCCGTTGTCCATGAAGAGGACCTCGGCGCTGCGTCCATCCGGCTACATGCAAAGTTGCGAGTAGATCTGTTTAGTCATTTCGCCATCATGCATGCATTCCTCCTCGGCTAGGAGAAGTGCCGTCGCATCCCGATCGTCTGGCGGCTTGATCCGCGAGGTGGTGGGTTGTGCTGCCTCCCGCAGCCTTCGAGGGAACGTCTGAAACGTCCGCTCTTTCCGCCTTGCGCGCGTCGGGCGCGTCGTGCAGATCCACGCCGGTCGCCGCGTGCTTCGATGAGGAGCGTGAGCCTCGACCCGAATGCTGCTGTGACTGCGTGGCTGGAGACGGCGCTCATGCGCTCTAGAGGCGGGTATGCCGGTGAGTCACCGGCATACCCGCCTCACGGGCGTCGCTGAGGTCGCCTACTTCACCTCGGAGCGGATGATCCGCCAGAGCCCTGCCGCCAGCGGCAGCAGTACCCACACTGCCGTTGCGGTGCCCAGCCGCAGCCACTGGTTGCCGGTCATGCTCCCCTCGAGCAGCGGCTGCATCGTCGTGGTGAGGTCGAGCCAGCCCGCAGCGGTCTTGAGTGATGCGACCATGCCGCCCAGGACGCTCCAGACCGTTGGAAGCACCAGGTAGCTGACAATCGCCGCGGGGGTGTTGAGCAGGAGCATGCCGAACCCCACACCCTGGGCCACCCCGAGCAGCAGCATCAGGGCAAACCCGGCAAGCACCGGTGTGGGGACACTCCAGCTGGCCTCGGCATCGCGGAACGCGATCGACCCCAGGTGCGCCAAGGCGGCGAGAACCACCGCTGCGGCCAGCGCGATCACGGCGACCAGCAGCGCGCTGATGGTCTTCGCGGCGGCCACGCGCCCGCGCCTGGGCTCGAGTGTGAACGTGACCAGGGCAGCCCGCTGCGACCATTCCGACGTCACGGCAAGGATCCCGACGATCGGCAGCAGCAGTGCCTGGGGCGTGACGGTCGCCAGGAGGAGCTCGCGGAAGGAGTGCTTGCCGCCGTTCACGAAGAGCAGGACCGCCAGCACGATCGCGGTGACCACGGCGATCGTGATGAGCAGCCACCGGCCGGCGCGGGTGTCGAGCTGCTTGCGGCACTCGACGCTGATGAGGCGGGTCAGAGGGACCCGGACCTCGCGCCGAGGGGGCGCGATCGTGGGCATCTCGACGGCGGTCATGCCGCCACCACCTCTCGCGCGTCTGCGGCAGTCAACTCGAGGAAGAGCTCCTCGAGGCCGCCTGCATCTGCCGCCCGCAACTCGGTGAGCACGATGGCATGCCGTGCGGCGACTGACCCGATCGTCGCGCAGTCGGCCTCCACGTGGAGGCCGCCCCCCGTCGCCTGATCCGCCTGCAGGCCCTCCGAGCGCAGCGCAGCCACCAGCAGCGGCTCGTCGACAGCCCGCACGAACGTGCCACTGCTGCCGACCAGTTCGTCCTTGGTGCCGTGCGCGACGATCCGGCCGCGGCCGATGACGACGATGTCGTCCGCGACGCGCTCGATCTCGTTGAGCAGGTGGGAGGAGAGGAACACGGTCCCACCCTCATCGGCGAACCCGCGAAGCAGGTCGCGCATCCATCGGATCCCTGCTGGGTCAAGGCCGTTCGCCGGCTCGTCGAGGATCAGCACCTGTGGATCGCCCAGCAGCGCATGGGCAATGCCCAGACGCTGCCGCATACCCAGCGAGTAGTTGCGGACCCGCCGACCCGCCTCGTGCTCGGTCAGCCCGACCAGGTCGAGCATCTCGTCGACGCGTGAGCGGGGCACGCCCATGAGCTGGGCGCCCAGGGTCAGCACCTCGCGCCCGGTCCGGCCCGCGTGCTGCGCCGACGCATCGAGGAGCACCCCCACCTGTCGGCCAGGGTTCGGCAGCGCCCGGTAGGCCTTGCCCAGAACAGTCGCGGTGCCCGACGTGGCGGGCGTGAGCCCGCACATGACGCGCATCGATGTCGACTTGCCCGCGCCGTTGGGCCCGAGGAAGCCGGTCACCTGGCCGGGAGCCACGGTGAACGACACGTCGTCCACGGCGGCCATCGGCCCATACTTCTTGGTCAGTCTCTCAACAGTGATCATGCCGACCAGCGTGGGCGCGAAGGTGTGGGCCCAGCATCGGCCCGAGGGATGCTCGCACCCCTACCAAAGTCTGCTCGGCCGGAGACTTTGGTCCGCAGCCGTATGCCGCGGCGCGGCCTACGCTGAACAGGTGCTCAGACCAGCCACTCCCTGGCTGCGCAGGCCCTTGTGGGGCGAGGTCTGGCGGATGCTGGCCGCCACCCTGGTCGGGGCCGTCCTGTGGCTCATCGTCCAGTCGGAACAGCAGAGCGGCGCACGGCCGATGCCGTCGCCGGCCTGGCTCGATGTGCTGGATCCGGTACTCGGCGTCGCAGCCCTGGTGCTGATGCTGTTCCGCCGGCGCTGGCCACTCGCGATCGCCCTGGCCACCACAGCCCTGACCGCCCTGTCGGTCACAGCCATCGGTCCTGCGGGCATCTCGCTGATCTCCCTGGCGACCCATCGGCGATGGGCCCAGGTGGCGGTGGCCGGGTTCGCCTGGCTTGTCTCTGGTGCTGTGTACCAGGAGCTCAGGCCCGCCTCGACCTCAGAGGACTGGGCGAACAACGTGACGATCACCGTGCTGAGCCTCGCGTTCTTCATCGCGGCAGGTGCCTTCATCGGGGCCCGCCGCGACCTGCTCGCCTCGCTGCGCGAACGCGTCGCCACCGCCGAGCGCGAACAGGCCATGCGCGTCGCCCAGGCCCGTGCCACCGAGCGGGCGCGGATTGCCCGGGAGATGCACGACGCGCTGGCTCACCGGCTCTCCTTGGTGGCCATGCAGTCTGGTGCCCTGGCGTATCGGACCGACCTGACCCGCGAGGAGACCGCGCAGGCCGCCGCGGTGATCCGGGACAACACCCACCAGGCCCTCGGGGAGCTTCGTGAGGTCCTCGGCCTCCTGCGCGAGGTGGGCGAGCCGGAGACCCAGCCCCGGCGCCCACAGCCCACGCTGGCCGATCTTGACGACCTCGTCGCCGAGACCCGCGCCTCGGGGGTCCAACTGCACGCCACCGTCGCCATGGACGACCCGGGGCGGGTGCCCGAGACGGTCTCGCGCCATGCCTACCGCATCATCCAGGAGGCCCTCACCAACGCCCGCAAGCACGCGGCAGGCGCTCCCGTGGAGCTGGAGGTGCGGGCACGCGAAGGTGACGGCCTGCGCATCGTGGCCCGAAACGGCATACCGAAAAGGTCTGCGGCAGAACGGATGCCAGCATCGGGGATGGGGCTCATGGGGCTGACCGAGCGCGCCCAGCTCACCGGTGGCGAGCTCACCTACGGAACCGATCGCAGGGGCGACTTCGTGCTCAAGGCGTGGCTGCCATGGACGAACTGACCGGCGCCGGGCCAGGCGACCGCCGCATCGCCGTCGTCCTCGTCGACGACGACCCGCTGGTCCGCGCGGGGCTGCGGATGATCCTGGGCGGCGCCCGCGACATCGAGGTGGTGGGCGAGGCCGGGGACGGCCTCGAGGCGCTGACCGTGATCGAGGCAGCAGCTCCCCAGGTGGTCCTCATGGACATCCGTATGCCCCGCCGCGACGGGCTCGAGGCCACACGCCTGCTGGTGGAGCGCCAGCGGCACTCGGGACGGCTCAGCGCGGCCCGGGTGATCGTGCTGACGACGTTCGACACGGACGACCAGGTGCTGGAGGCCCTGCGGATCGGCGCCAGCGGCTTCCTGCTCAAGGACACGCCACCGGAGCGCCTGGTCGCCGCCGTGCGCGACGTGGCTGCCGGTCAGCCCATCCTCTCCCCCAGCGTCATGGCCCAGCTGATCGCGAAAGTCACCGAGGGAGACGACTCCCGCCGCGACGCCGCACGGGCGGGGCTCGCGCGGCTCACCGAGCGCGAGCGGGAAGTCGCCGTGGCGATCGGACGAGGGCTGTCCAACGCCGAGATCTCGGCCGAGCTCTACATGAGCGTCCCCACCGTCAAGGCGCACGTCTCGCGCCTGCTGGCCAAGCTCGACGCTGACAACCGGGTGCAGATTGCGCTCACGGTGCATGACGCCGGCCTGACCTGATGCGCGCGGGGTAGGGGCGCCGGCACCGGTGGCAGGGCACTGTGTCCCAGTAGACCCTGTTCGCCATCGCCCGGGCGGACTTGCTGTCAGCGGAAATGCCAGGCGAAAGTCCTGATGCCCTTCAACCTGGCGCCGTGTCTCCCAGCAGACCTCGCCGCCGCGCTGGATACCGTCACCGATCACCTCGGCTCATGCTCATCGAGGCGGCGTTGGCGCGGCCGGCCGATCCGTGCTGGTCACTCTCCCGGCCTCCGGATGTGCCCTCCCGGTACCCAGCATGCCCGCAGGAAGGCACGACGAACGCCGGTTGGCGGCCTTCCACGAGGCGGGTCACACGGTCGCCTCCGTCATGCGCGGTGGCTCCTCACTGACCTCGGTCAGCCTCTCCGACGAAAGGGCCGGCGAGGGCATGACATGGGCCCGGCATGCGCCGTGGGACCACGCGCTCATCGTCTGGGCCGGGCTGCGGGCCGAGGCGCGCTACCCGTGGGGTGAGCGCGACCTTGAGGACACCGACGACGACGGGCTGGAGTTGATCGACTATCTGCTTGGGGTCCTCCTCACCCAGCCCGACGCCGCAGCGCTGCACGCCGATCCGTGGCTCTCGGACATTCACGAGTGGGGTGCGCGTACGGAGGAGGTTTGGCAGGTGGAAATGGAGCGCGTTTGGGGGGCGGTGCAGGCTGCGGCGGCACGGCTCTACGACGGCGAGGCGGTCAGCGCCGACATGGTGGAAGAAATGGTGTACGAGGGACCAAGGTCTCTGGATGGACGTGCAAGATCTCGGATTCTGCGCCTCGACGAAGCGGGAGGCATGAAGCGCGTCGTCACCGCAATGTCCGCCGTGCTCCTGGCTGCCTCGCTGGCTGCCTGCGGCGGCAGCGACGAGGTGAAGACCGCCTCGTCGACCACCAAAACCACCATCGACAAGGCCTACCACGACAAGTACGGGCACGGGGACCCCGTGCGGGCCATCACCAGCCCGCAGGCCCGGGCCACGACCCTGCGCATATAGCCCCCTAACCAGCGGACGCAAGCGGACACCGACGCTCCACCGACCGTGCTCCGTCGCCGCTCGATCCTTCGCGGCTCGCTCGTTGCGAGGCGGGAGCGCAAGCAGCCTGCTCCACCGCCACACCGGAACGCTCGACGCCCTCGAGCACACGATCCGACGCCCGGGAGGACACCCAGAACGAGCCAAAGTTCCTCACCGACCGAAACAAGTCCTGCGCGCTCACGGGTCCTGCTGGCCTATTTCTCCCGAAGGGGCCGAGCCACTGTGCGAACTTCTCCCCGTATTGCTCGAAGAAGACCTCGAACCCCATAACCCCGGGAGACCCGTCGGTGGACAGCATCAAACCCCCGATGGCCCCCTGCTCTTCGGTCCACAGCATGAGCCTAGGCTGACCGTCCACCACGTCGAACCGCGAGCTGGACAGCTTGGCCGCGAGTAGGACGGTGGCGAGTCACTTGCCAGGGCACGGCGCACCGCGTTCCGTGAGATCCCCGTCTTCCGCACGATCGCCTTGATCGCCCATCGCCTCCGCCGTGTGCAGCCGACGGATCTCAGCCCAGTCCTCCACTGTCATCACCCTCCACAGAGTCACGCAGGGGGTCCGTTTTCACCCGGGCAGGTTCCAGTCAACGTCGCAACACGGATGGTGTGTGAAGCAGGGTAGCGAGACGGGTGGCGGGGGTGTCCCAGTTCAGGACCTTGCGGGGTCGGTCGTTCAGCTCGACCTGGACGATGGTGAGGTCCTCGGCGGTGTGGACGGACAGGTCGGTGCCCTTGGGGAAGTAGTCGCGCAGCGCGCCGTTCGTGTTCTCGTTGCTGGGCCGCTGCCACGGCGAGTGGGCTTCACAGAAGAAGATCTTGGTCCGCAGCGTGGCAGCGATCTCGGTGTGCCTGGCCATCTCCTTGCCCTGATCCCACGTGAGCGTGCGCCGCAGGTGCGGCGGCATCGCGGTGAGCGTGGCGATGACGCTGTCCCGCACGGTGCTCAAGTCATGCTGGCCGCCCAGGAGGTGTCCGAGCAGGGTGAACCGGGTGGTGCGCTCAACGAGCGTGACGATCGCGGAACCATTGCCGGCGCCCATGATGAGGTCGCCCTCCCAGTGCCCGGGCTCGAGGCGGTCAAGGACGGTGGCCGGCCGCTGGTGGATCAGCGTCATCCCGGTCACCGGTGCGGAGCGCCGGTGCTGAGCGCCGCGACGCGGTAGCCGCTGGCGCCGCCGCCGGCGCAGAACCCGACCAGGCAACTCCCGAGGCAGGCTGCCCAGGTCAGGGCGATAGACCGCCTGGTAGATCGTCTCGGTGCACAACCACCGACCCGGCTGGTCAGGGAACCGGCGCCGGAGCTCGCGGCTGATCTGCTCCGGGCTCCACCGGGCCTTGAGCTGCACGGCGACCCAGGCGCGCAGCTCGTGATCCAAAGACAGCCGGCTTGGCCGATGAATGCGCCGCCTGGCCAGGGCACGACGGTGTGCCTCATGGGGTCGGTACCGGCCGCTGGCGTCGCTGCCCCGGCGCAGCTCGCGGCTGATCGTGGAGGGCGCGCGTCCCAACAGGACGGCGATCTCGCGCATCGTCCGCTTCTCTCGGTGCAGGTCGGCCAGTCGGACGCGTTCATCTTCGGACAGGTACCGAGGCGAGTAACTCCTGGTCGCAGGCTCGTTGATCACGGGCGGCAAGTTCAGCAGGCGACCGTCCGGGTACCGCAGCACCCTGCCATTGCGCCACCATTTCGCGGTTCGCCGGTTGACCCCAACCTCCCTCGCCGCCTGCGACAGTGACACCCCCTCCCCGATCAGTCTCGCGAACGCCTCCCGCTTCGCGTAATCCGGCTTCGGTCCTCGACGGCCCACGGCAACTCCTGAAGAGTCAGGTGTTGCGACACTCGCCAGAATCCGCCCCGTCGATCGGGGGTCAGTATTCACGCGCCGTCGACACGCCGAGAGGGCCGGCCACTGGTGCACATCTGGTCGCGGACGACTGTCGCATGTCCCGATGGAGGACGCACCTGCCCGCATGCTGTCCT
This sequence comes from uncultured Actinomycetota bacterium, assembly GCA_963715025.1. Taxonomy (GTDB): domain Bacteria; phylum Actinomycetota; class Actinomycetes; order Actinomycetales; family Dermatophilaceae; genus DASSJT01. Next base: position 31,307 of record CAVQQQ010000008.1, read on the forward strand.
GCCTCGGTTGGTCTCTGACGGGGCGGATCCAAGCGGTGAGCGCAGCGAGCCCGGTTTGGCTCGAGATATCTTGACACTTTCGAGGCTCTCTCGGCCTTGTGCCCGCGGGCCTTGAAGCCCGTCACCTCCTCGGTGTTGGTGCAGAGCACCACCTGCCAACATCGTCTCGTGCTGGTCGAGGAGCGGAAGCGGGTGTCCTCGACCTCGATCGGTGACGGTGTTGCCGACGTGCGGCAGGCCGACCTCGACGCCGCGCTGGCCAGAGGGTGCTTGTTTGACGGTCCACGTCGTCGGATGCCGTTCAGCGTGTCCGCGGTCGCGGCCGGCCGGTTGCGCATATGGCCAAGAAGATGGGGTGTCTCGGCACTGTGCGCACCCGGCCCGCTACGCGAGCTGGTGTTGTCGGTCAGCTGGTGGCCCGCCGGATCAAGCCCACCAGCCCGTGTTGCTCGTCGTCGATGCCGGCGCTGAACCACAGCGCGTCGGTGCCGCCGCTGGCCGCGGTCCCGGGCAGCAACGCCCACAGTCCGTCGATCGCGATCGGACGGTTGTCGCGGTTGCGCAGCTGTCCCAGGAACTCATCCCCGGAGTACACCCCGATCCTGCCGTCACCGAAGTTGCCGACCAGCAGCGTGCCGGCGAACGGCCCGAAGCTGGCAGGAGCGATCGCCATCCCCCACGGCGCGTTCAGGTTGCCGTGACTGGCCACCCGGTGCACGCCATATCCGGACAGGTCGAAGCGGTCGACGAACCCGAAGCCGTGCCCGGCCACCTCGTCCTCGGCGTCGGCGTCCTGCTTCGCGTACGCCACATAGACGAAGTCACCGGTGGTGAACATGTTGAAGGGGGCATAGCCGGCCGGCAGTGCGGGATCAACGAACGCGGTCGGATCGGTGACGGGATGGAACGCGGCGTCGAAGACATCGATCCGCGCGTGGTGGAAGTCGGCCGCCAGCAATTGTGGACCGGTCGCGGTGTGCACCAGCGCGAGGCCCTTATAGATCGCTTCATCACTGTGCGCGGCGATGACCGCGGTCGTCGGGTCCGCCTGCGGGCTCCACCCGGTCAGGTCGCCACCTTCGCTCACGAACAAGAACCGCGCCGGCCCCGATCCGGCCGGTCCGCTGACCACGAACGACGAGGTGTCGTTGAACACCTGGCCAGTCGGTGCGCCGCCGCTGACGGTGACTTCGAGCGGCGCCTTGGTGACCGCGGTACCTCCCGCGCCGCCACGGTAGAGCGTGGCGGTCCCGGTGCCGTTGTTCGCCACCCACAGCGGGCTGGTCGGAGAAAGCGCCAGCCCCCATGCGTTCACCACCAACGGATCGGTCAACTGAGCTCGACCCGGCAGGTCAGACACGAGATCTACTTCGTCATACCGGTTGGTGGGTGGCGCAGCATCGACCGGCCCGGCTGCGAGCCCAGTGAACATGAGCGGGGTCACGATCACGGCAAGTGTGGAAGACAGGCGTCTCATCTCAACCTCCTACGTGTGAGGCTTCCCACCTGATGCTACGACTCAGCCAGCATGATGAATGGGCCACACCCAGGCTTTCCCGCCCGTCCAACCAATCCGGCGCCAACCGGGTGCACCCAGCGCAAGCCCTCCTTCGGCACAACAGACATCCTTCCACCGAGGACGCCTCCTCACGGGTCAGGAGAAAGCCGAACCCGTGGAGAGTCCCGAGCGCTGGTGGGCCAGCTCATGGCCTCTCGGCGGGCGCACCGACGGCTGCCAACGGCTGCCATCGGCTGCCAGCGAATCACAGAGAGACCGGCCTCAGGCGATGCGGCACCGAGCGCATCATCAGAGGACGACCGCCTGACTCGAACGTCTGCACATGCCGCGGATAGGACGTGCCGATGAGCATGCGCCACACGGTCGGGTCATTCACTCAGCGAGCGCAGCGAGTCGATCGAGCGACGCTTGCAGCCTGTCGGATGTGGTCGCCTTAGCGCGCGGGATCCGTCGGTCATCATCCGGCAACCGTGTCCAGTCGTAGGTGTGGGTGACTCGCGTACGCGACGATGTGATCGGATCCAACTCCCATCGCCATAGGTGCCCCGCCGGCTCCTGACCGGGCTCAGCGGGTACCCAGGCGATGCGTCGGCCCTCGACGAACTCGACCACGTGGTTCTCTCGGATGTTGCCCTTGGTGGTCGTCATGGTGAATACATCACCGACGGCGTGGACTCTTTGACCGGCGGGCGCCTGTGACAGGTTGTCGTTGCCGTCCCAGAGGGGCTGTTGGGTCGGGTCTGCGATGAGCTCGAAGATCCGCGGGGTTCCCGCCGCAATATCGCGGCTGGCGCTCACGACACGCTCGACTTCGCCTTCGCTGGCCATGGGTCTATCCAAGCACTCAAGCGCACCCTCGACGCGTTCCACTTGACCGCGGCCTGCGGACTGCACGCATCTGCCGCGTTCCGTGCGTTCCGGACGTCGCACATCAGGTGGCACAGATCTGTCGCACACCACCTGGCACAGGACAATGGGAGGCGGCGCAAACATTGAGACGCCACCGTGCCTCGGGTTCGGAGAGCGGGGGCACAGTGGCGCTGCGAGACTCCTACCCACGCGGCGACTCACGACACATCCGGTCCCACGGGAGGGACGGCACCGCCTGCCCCGCACTGTTGGAAGCAAACGGCGCGTCAATGGCCCCTACCCGGGCGCCGAGACGCTGATGCCTGCCACCCACAACAACGACGAAGGAGACGACACCGAGGGCCTGAGCGCCTCGCCTCACGTCCGGCAGAGGCCCCCCGGGGAACAGGTACCGGGGGGCCTCCCCGTGGTGCGCTGGCGGTTTGTTGGGCTCAACACGAGTCGTCTGAGGGACCTTCGACTCTGGCTCGAGCCCCCGAGCGGCTGCAGGCTCGCATCAAGCAGGGGGAGAATCACCATGAACCGCAGCATCACCGCGCTGTTCGCCGTCGTCGTGGCCGCCTCACTAGCTGCTTGCGGCACCACGCCTGTTGCCAGCCCGACGACAGCCACCGGCACGACATCAACAACGCCGACACTCACCACCGACGCTGCGGCTGAGAAGGCCAGGGCCGACAAGGCAGCCGCAGATGCTGCGGCAGCCGCTGCTGCGGCGGCTGCAGCCGAGGCAAAGCACACGAAGATGCTGAGGAGCACGAAGTCGTATGCCTCGATCTCCAACAGGTCGCTTGCCAAGGTGCTGCGCAACCCGGACTCGTACGTCAGGAAGCGGTATGTCATCTATGGCGAGGTCACGCAGTACGACAGCGCGACCGGCCAGGATGCGTTCCTCGCTGATGTGGCGAATCGTGACATTCGCGAGTATGGCTACTGGGTCGGTGGGGAGAACGCGATGATCACCGCTGGGCTCGCAGACCTGTCTGACACCGTCGAGGGGGACATCGTCAGGATGTACGTCGAGGTCGTCGGCTCGCTGAGTTACGACACGCAGATCGGCGGGAACACCACAGTCGCCGAGTTCAAAGTGAACATCATCAGACGCATCGGTGTGAGCAACTAGGCGGGAGCTGCGGGCTCGGTGATCGGGCTCAACGGCCGGCGTGTGCAGCCGGCACTCGGTCAAGCTGGGGTGCCGGACCGCTCGACGCCAAAGGAGCGTCGGTCCTAAGACCGACCGGCAATAGGCTCATTTGAGCCTGCGGGTGGTGGGGCGTTGGTCCCAGCGGTGGTGGGTGCGCGGTGTTGATCAGCCGTCGGATGGCGGTGATCGCGGCGGCCAGGAAGAGGTAGAACTCCACGATGTGGCGCTGCCTGTCGTGCTGCGGCGGAGCTTGCCGAACCCGTTCATCCAGGAGTGGGTGCGCTCCACGACCCAGCGTTGCCCGACCTGGATCGGTGAGGGTTTGCCGTTGGTCGCGATGCGGTGCTGGTAGCCCAGGATGTGCAGCAGGTCCCAGGTCTTGGCCGAGTCGTAGCCGGCGTCCAGGTGCACGCAGGCCCCCTCGGGCAAGGGCCCGACCGCGTCGGGGACCCGGGCCAGGGTGGGTTCCAGCAGCGGGGAGTCGTGGGCGTTGGCGGCCGCGGCGACCAGGTGCAGGGGCAGGGCCGGCGGCGTCGGTGACCACCGATCGTTTGGTGCCCTGCTTGCCGCGGTCGACCGGGGAGCGGCCGGAAACCTCGCCGCCGACAGGGGATTTGGTGATCGAGGCGTCCACGGACAGGTCGTCCAGGTCCAGCCCGAGCATCCGGTCGTACCCGGCCAGTGTCCTGCGGAGCAGGTCCTTGGTGATCCCGCGCTCGGCCCATTCGATGAGTCGGCGGCGGATCGTGCGGTCCGAGCAGCCCGGCACCGCGACCCGCTCATAGCCTGAGCCGTGGACCAGGGCGGCAATGAGGCAGTCGAACACGGTCCGGTCATCGACCCGATGTCGGTGACAGCCCAAAGGGTGGGCCGGGTCGTACTCGGGACGGCTCTCGGCGCCGATCTGCGCGGCGAACTCGACCCACAGGGGGTCGATCAGGGATGCTGGAACCAGGGGCACGGGCTCTCCCGAGTGGTCGACAGGACGTAAGCACCCTCATCGTCTGCTCACAGGCCCGTGCCCTACCTCATCGACACACCCGTAACAGCAGCCCCATCCGCACCAATTGCCGGTCGGTCTTACCAGGGGTGTGCACGGTGCATGCCAACAGTGCACGGGAGGCGGTCACGAAGATGTGCACGTTGCCGCTGCTGGCCGGCGAGAACGTTCGGAGATTGAGTGCATTCAGGAAGGCCCGGCGCGGGGGGAGCAGGTTGTCGAGGTCGGCAATCTGGGCGCTCGGCAAGGGGAACTGGGCGGAGATTCGAGCCGCCCTATCGTCGGTAGATTCAAGATCCGCCCCGACTACTCGGGCACGGCGGCGACCAGCTCGACCCGCCGACCGAGCGACGGTACCTCGATCGTGGCCTGCGTCTCGAACGCCAGACCGGATCCGGCGGTGAGGTCGCGCAGCGTCGAGGTGGCCCAGACCTCGCCGCGTGGAGCGCGATCCGCCACCGACTGCACGACCGCGACGCCGGCACCGGAGACGGTGGCACCGTGGCGCGCCACCTCGGCCGTGTGCAGCCCCACGGAGACGCGGAGCCCGGCGGCCGCCGCGCGCTCGACGATCGCCAGGCCGCAGCGGGCCGCGCGAGCCGGACCGTCGAAGGTGGCCAGCACGGCGGCCTGCTCGGCGAGGGCGGGTACGCCGTGGTACTCGCCCAGCACGCCCTGCAGGATCTCCCGCACTCGCGCCGGCTCGACCTGCTCCTCGATCTTGAGGGCCAGCAGGGTCGTCAGGGACGACACGGGCGGTGTCGAGGGCTCCAGTCCGAGCACGAACTCCTCGACCGGGTCGAGGATCTGGTCCGGGTCGACCGCGACGAAGTGGTCGGTGCCCTCGAGCTCGACGATCCGCGCACCCGGGATGTGCGCGGCGAGGTAGCGGCCCTCCTCGATGCTGGAGTCGACGTCGTGGCGCCGATGCAACACGAGGGTCGGCGCCTGTACGGCGGGCAGCGTCTCGCGCACGTCCACCAGGGAGTTCATCTCGATGAGGGCGCGTGCGGCGCCGGGGCTCGTCGCGGCCCGGCATCGCCGGCCCCACCACCGGGCGAGCTCCTCGTCGGCGTTGGGGCACATCTGGCGCATGTCGGCCTCCCACTCCCAGTCGCGCTCGAGCTGTGCTGCGTAGCGTGCTCGGTCCTCGGGCCTGGCGCCCCACGGGTAGTCGGGCGCCCAGAGCCGGCGCGCATAGCTGGAGTAGATGACCAGCCCCTTCACCCGCCCGGGGTGGCTGGCCGCGTAGAGGATCGACATCGGCCCGCCCTCGGAGTACCCGAACAGGACCGCCTGTTCCGACCGGACGGCGTCCATCACCGCCGCCACGTCGCCCATCCGGGTCTCGAGATCGGGGAGCGCTCCGGGCCGGTCCGACATGCCCGTGCCCCGCTTGTCGAACCGGATCAGCCGGGAGAACGTGCCGAGGCGGTGCAGGAAGTGGGCGTGCCGTCGTTCGGTCCAGTCCAGGGTCAGGTGGGAGACGAAGCCGGCGACCAGGACGAGGTCGACCGGGCCGGTGCCGGTGACCTGGTAGGCGATGTTGAGGCCGTCGCGCTGGGTGTACCTGACCGGGGCCGCTGCCTCCGCGGCGGCGAGGGTCGCCTCGCCGTTCCCGCCGGTGGGCGGCCCGGGTGACGCGGCCAGGCTCGCCAGCTCCCGCCGGTTGGCCGCATCCAGCTTGCGCAGCAGCGACGAGACGTGGCTCTCGACCGTGCGCACCGAGATGAACAGGCGCCGGGCGATCTCCGCGTTGCTGAGCCGGGCGCCGACCAGGGCCAGCACCTGCGCCTCGCGGTCGGAGACCTCGGCGTCGGTCGGTGCCGGTGGGTCGGTCATGTGATCGATGGTCGACGTTCCCGGATGGGTGGTCAATCCGTGTCGGCTCCGTGGTCGGCACGGATGTGCCCGACCGGGGTCGGGGCGAGCGTGGATCCAGCGCACCAGCAATCACGAGAAGGCCGTCATGACCACGATCACCCACGAGACGCCCAACGGCGTCGACGTCACTCAGCTCGGCCAGACGGTCGAGGCGATCCAGAACGAGCCCGCCCTGGCGATCTTCACGTTCCGGGCCACCAATGACTGGCTCGGCGGTGGACACTCCCGGACCCAGGTGCAGAAGTTCTGGGGCGCCGGCCAGGAGGATGAGTCCCGCACCGAGCCCTTCGTCCTCGACGGCGACGAGCCTCCGGTCCTGCTCGGGAGCAACCACGCCCCGAACGCAGTCGAGGCAGTGTTGCACGCCCTCGCCTCCTGCCTGGCCGTGGGTACGGCGTACAACGCCGCGGCCCAGGGCATCGAGATCCGCAGCCTGCGCTTCGACCTGGAGGGCGAGCTTGACCTGCACGGCTTCCTCGGCCTGGCCCCCGAGGTGCGGCCCGGCTGCCAGAACATCCGGGTCACATGCCACCTCGACTCCGACGCACCCGAGGACCGCCTCGCCGCGCTGTGGGAGCACGTCCAGAAGACCTCGCCGGTGCTGGACATCCTGCGACACCCCGTGTCCGTCACCACCACGCGGGCCTGACGGCCGGCGGAGAGGAGCCGAGATGAACGCGGTGCCGACGAAGACGACGACGGTCGACGTGGACGACCTGAGCGCGCGGGTCAAGCAGATGTACCGTGACGTGGCGCTGCACCCCGAGCGCGACTACCACTTCGAGACCGGGCGCGCCCTGGCCGAACGGCTCGGGTACCCGGCCGAGGAGCTGGACGCCATCCCGGCCGGGGCGGTCGACTCCTTCGCGGGGGTGGGCTACTTCTTAGACCTGGCGGATCTGGGCAGCGGCGAATGCGTGCTCGACCTGGGCAGCGGCTCGGGGATGGACAGCCTGCTCGCCGCCCGGCAGGTGGGGTCGGCGGGCCGGGTCGTCGGCCTCGACATGACCGACGAGCAGCTGGACAAGTCGCGCCGGCTGGCAGCCGAGGCGGGGCTCGAGCAGGTCGAGTTCCGGCGCGGCTACATCGAGGACCCGCCGGTGCCGGACGCGAGCATCGACGTCGTCATCTCAAACGGCGTCCTCAACCTGTCGGCCGACAAGGCGGCGGTGTTCGCGCAGGTCGCGCGCGTGCTGCGGCCCGGCGGCCGCCTGGCGCTCTCCGACATCGTCACCGAGCAGGCGCTGCCCGACAGCGTCACCTGCAACGCGGGCCTGTGGGCGGCGTGCATCGGCGGCGCCATGCAGAACAACGCGTACCAGCAGGCGATCGAGCGGGCCGGGTTGGCGATCGAAGTCGTGCGCCGCAACGACAACTACCGGTTCCTATCGGACCAGGCCGTCAACGCCACGACGACCTGGGGCGTCATGAGCATCTCCCTGCTTGCCACCCGGCCCGGATAGCCCGCGTCAGAAACGCGAGGACGCGGTCGGCCCCGACGATCCAGTCCGGCCAGCTCGTCCAGCGTCGACCGCTCCGCCCCCGAGATCAGCTGCTCCTTGGTGAACCCGCGCGCGTCCAGGCAGATGCCGCAGCACGCGATCCGGTACAACCTCCGGTAACCACTGCCCGTCCTGCAGCGCATTGCCGCGGCTGCCGGCTGTGACCCCGAGAAGCTCAGACGCGGCCTTGGCCCTCTACCCCGGAGGCGACGAATCATGACCACGACCGCCGCCTGCAATGCCGGCGATTCGCAGACCGCGCGGAGGACGCGCAGCTAACCTCAAAATCGCACCACCAATTTGAAGAGACAGTGCCCCCGAGCCCTCCATCGGGGGCATTGTCATGCCTCGAGAGATTGTCCACGCGCATGCGACGATCCCGGCGGCTATCAGGGCAGAGCGTCCCCGGGAAGCTGCCGATGGGCCGGCAGAGGACCGGCGATGCCAAGAAGATCAGGGATCTGGAGCGGGAGGTGAAGGAGCTTAAGCGGGCGAATGAGATCCTGCTTGCCGCGTCGAGTTTCTTCGCGCGGGAGCTCGACCCGCGACTGCCGTGGTAGTGGCGTTCATCGACGACCACAAGAAGATGTTCGGGGTCGAGCCGATCTGCCGGGTGCTCACCGAGCACGGCTGCAAGATCGCCCCAAGCACCTACTTCGCCGCGAAGGCCCGCCCGCCGTCGGCCCGTTCGATCAGCGACGCGGAACTGGTGGCTGAGATCGAGCGGATCTACCACGACGGCCTGGGCCGGGGACTGTACGGGGCACGCAAGATGTGGCACGAGTTGCACCGGCAGAAGATCCACGCGGCACGGTGCACGGTGGAACGGCTCATGCGCAACGCCGGCTTGCGCGGGGTGCGCCGCGGCAGGCAGTTCGTCACCACCAAGCCGGACAAGACCGCGCAGCGTGCGCCGGACCTGGTCAACCGGAACTTCCACGCCGAGCGGCCCAACGCCTTGTGGGTGGTCGACATCACCTACGTGCCGACCTGGTCGGGGGTGGCGTTCACGGCGTTCGTGTCCGACGTCTGCTCGCGTCGGATCGTGGGCTGGCGCACCGCGTCCTCGATGCCGACCGAACTGCCGCTGGATGCGCTGGAGATGGCGCTGTGGATCCGCGCCCGTGCTGGCCAGTCCGTCGACGGGCTGATCCATCACTCCGATGCCGGGTCGCAAGGCGGGTTCAAGTGGTCGTCGCAACATCTCGATGACGGAGGTGTGCTGTGGCGGCGAGGCAGGTGCGGTCGAGGACGAGTTCGGGTGGCTCGACCGGTGGCCGACGGCAGTGGGCGGCGGATCGTGCGTTGCGGCCGCCGATGCGCTCGCCGGGACGGCCGGAGCCGTCGCGTGCGGTGCAGCGGGCGTTCTGGCGGTTGATCGCCGATGGCGTCACGACCGAGGACGCGGCGGCGGTGGTGGGTGTGTCGACACCGGTCGGTGTCCGGTGGTTCCGCCACGCTGGCGGGATGTGCCCGATCAGCCTGGCCGAGCCGACCGGTCGCTATCTGTCGTTTGCCGAGCGGGAGGAGATCGCCCTGCTGAAGGCCCAGGACCACGGGGTCCGCGAGATCGCCCGACGGATCGGGCGTGACCCGGGGACGATCTCTCGTGAGCTGCGTCGCAACGCCGCGACCAGGGCCGGCAGACGGGTCTACCGGGCCGGTGTGGCGCAGTGGAAGGCGCAACAGGCCGCGAAGCGTCCGAAGGCGGCAAAGCTGGCCACCAACCCGCGGCTGCGTGCCTACGTGGAGCACAGGCTGGCCGGGGAGGTCGCCGATGCTGACGGGCGCCCGATCGCCGGCCCGAACGTGCCGTGGGCCGGTCGCCGCCACGGGCGCAGGCAGGACCGGCGCTGGGGTGCGGCGTGGAGCCCGGAGCAGATCGGCAACCGGTTGAAGGTCGACTTCCCCGACGATGGGTCCATGCGGATCTCGCCGGAGACGATCTACCAGTCGCTGTACGTCCAGGGCCGCGGCGCCCTGCGGCGCGAGCTGACCGCATGCCTGCGCACCGGCCGGGCGTTGCGCGAGCCCCGCGCCCGGACCGGTGGCAGCGGAAGAAGTTTCGTCACCGACGAGGTCAAGATCTCCCAGCGGCCTGCCGAGGCCGCCGACCGTGCCGTGCCCGGGCACTGGGAAGGCGATCTGATCATCGGCCTGGACAAGTCCGCGATCGGGACCCTGGTCGAGCGGTCCAGCAGGTACACGATGCTGCTGCACCTGCCCCGCATGGACGGCTTCGGGACCACCCCGTACGTCAAGAACGGACCACCGATTGCCGGGCACGGCGCCGAGGCCGTCCGTGACGCGATCGCCGCCCAGATCGCGGGCCTGCCCGAGCAGCTGCGCCGGTCGCTGACCTGGGACCAAGGCGGCGAGATGGCCCAGCACGTCCAACTCAAGATCGATGCCGGGATCGCCGTCTACTTCTGCGACCCCCACTCGCCACTGGCAGCGCCCGAGCAACGAGAACACCAACGGGCTGCTGCGCCAGTACTTTCCCAAGGGCACCGACCTATCCCGTTGGAGCAACGAGGACCTCCAGGCCGTCGCTGTCACCCTCAACAGCCGGCCCCGCAAGAGCCTGGCATGGCGCACACCTGCCGAGGTCTACCAAGAGCAGCTAACCTCCCCGGCACAGGCCGGTGTTGCATCGACCCCCTGAACCTGCCCAATACACCTCGATCCGCTACACCAACCGGCTCCTGGAAGCCGGCGCGGTCGCCTCGATCGGCACCGTCGGGGACAGCTTCGATAACGCCCTCGCGGAGACAGTGGTGGGCCTGTACAAGGCCGAATGCGTCCGCCACGACGGCCCATTCCGTGGTGTCGACGACCTGGAACTGGCCACCGCCAGCTGGGTGCACTGGTTTAACCAGCAGCGGCTGCACAGCGCGCTGGATTACCTCCCGCCGGTCGAGTACGAGGCCGCCTACCACGCCGCGCGCCGCGGCGACGAGGAGGCCGCCTGAGCCATGGCTGTTCCTCCGCTGTTGATCATGCGCCGGTGCTCGGCGCCCTCAAGGTCGTTCCTCCTCGCGCCTGCGGCGCTGCGGGGGCTCCACCTTGACCGCACCTGCGCGTCGGCGAGATTGGCAGCGAAGGAGGAACCGGCGAAGATTGAGCAACCCGGCGGATCAACCGATCTCCGGGACAACCGAGCCTCCACAAAACCCGGGGCGGTGCAGAGTCTCTCGGAACAGCAGCGGGGGCCCGTTCCCGAAACGCAGGTACGGCAGACCCGAGGAGCACAGGGCCTCCGCAACGGCGGCCACCTTCTCACTCTGGCCGCGGCGACGGGACCGCGACAAGGCTCCCACCCCTGATACCGCTCTTCGTCGCGGTGCCCCCTTAAGGTGGGTCGAGCGCGGACATATCCTGACAAGGTGGCGCACACGGTCGCGAGCAGACCGGTCCCTGACGCGGACACGTGGGTGCGGTCCGCGCTCGCGCAGCTCGGCCAGGTGCCGGGGGTCCATCGGGCGGGGCTGGCACTCGCCGAAGGCGGTGGACGACGGTTGCTCTTTACCGCGAGCGACCGCGACAACGAATGCAGCGTCGACTGGTGCGAGGTCGACCCCTACGAGGACGTCCCGCTGAACCACTCCGTGCGCACCGGCGAGGCGGTCGTGGGCTCGCTGGACGACCTCGCCGGCCGCTATCCCGCGTTCACCGACCGCCAGACCCCGAAGACCCACGCGCTCGCGTCCCTCCCGATCTTCGCAGCCGGCCACGTCCAGGGCGGATATGCGCTGTTCTACGACACACCGCAGCGCTTCGACCGCCCACAACTGACCGAGCTCGAGGATCTCGGGGCAAGGCTGGGCGCTGACCTGCGCCGCGTCCAGCGCGCCACCACCCACGCCAGCAGATCCCTCGAGGACGAGCCGGTGCCGCACGGCGCACACGCGGCCACCTACTCCGTCGCCGCGGACCCTCGGGCGGTCGCCCCCGCGCGCTACTTCGTGCTGAGCACCCTCGCCGCATGGGGCGTCGACGAGGACACCATCGACAACGCGATCCTGTGCCTGAGCGAGCTGGTCACCAACGCGATAATCCATACCGATGCCGGCTGCGAGCTCCGCGTCGTGCTCGACCGCGGCGTACTCACCACGACCGTCCGCGACGGCGGCTCGACCGTCGTCGTCGATCCCAGCAGCGTCACCGAGGAGCCACTGGCCGTGCACGGTCGTGGGCTTCAGCTCGTGGACGCGCTCTCGACGAGGTGGGGCTCGGAACTGGACGCCGTCGGGATGACCGTGTGGTTCGTGCTCGAGCCGGCGTGATCACCGGTTGGTCGATCAATCCCTCATCGAGCCGGGCCTCTGCGACCCCCTCGCCCGATATCTGCCTCGTTCGGTACCTCCGCGCGTGCGTTCCTCGGTCGGGCCTCTCGGGCGGATGGTCAGGTGGTCCGGGGAGGCGGGTGGCCCGGTGGCGAGGTCGAACAGGGCCTGCCAGGCGTCGGCCCAGGGCCAGTCGCGTGGCAGGTGCAGGGTCAGCCAGCGGGCCGAGGAGGCGATCCGGGCGGGCATGTTGATGATCTTGGCGCGCAGGATGGCACAGCGGGCGCGGGCATGCCCCGGCGAGGCGATTCCGACGACGCGGGCAAGGTTGAACGCACCACCGCCAGCGCGACCCAGGCCGCGTTCGCGGTGTACTTCCCGGACGTTATCTGGGGTCGCTCGGCTGCCGTCCGGGATGTAGGTGACGGAGGTCAAACGCTCAGCAGCGTGAGGCCCGACCCTCGGCACGAGCGGACAGCGGCAATTGCGGACGTCTGCCGACGCTTCGCGGTCTTGGTGGCTCTTCCCCTGTGCCACACTTGCCGCGTCTCTTGGGGAGGAACCGTGCGGGTCAGAATCCTCGTAGCCGCTCTCGCGTCAATGCTGACTGTTGCCGGCTGACCACCGGCGCGGCACCCAGGTCCCTGGAGCCGACACGCGGGGGAACCTCGCCCTCAGGGTTAGCGTCGACGCCGTCCGCCACTCTGACCAGCCCGGCATCGAATTCACGAGCCGCCAGTGCTGAGCCTGCTCGAGCGTGCACCGCCCAAGACCTCCAGGCGCAGCTCCGACCCCAGGGCGATGGTGCGGGGGGACACCTGCTCTCGCTCGTAGACTTCCGCAACGTCAGCAGCACACCCTGCCTGCTGACCGGCTACCCCAGCCGAGTGACCCTGGCAGAACCGGGCCAACCGCTCGTGACGGCCACCGCCGGGAGCTTCTTCCCGGCCCCGGACAGTGCGCCGATGAACCCCGGAGCGGTGACGAGCCTCGGCGTGGAAACCGACTCTCCCTGCGCTGCTCGCCCCGACGGCGGTTGGAGCGGGCCGATCTACCACGAGGTACGTGTGACGTTACGTGGCGGCGTGCTCAGCGTCCCTGTCCCGCACGGCCTCGACGTGGGCTGCGGTGTGCACCTCACCAGTTTCACCAACTGGCAGTGAGCCTGGGGCTCACACGCTCGGCGGCCAATGAGGATGGCGCCGGCAACCGCTGGCTCAACCACGTCCTCTGCCACCGGGACGCGCATCTCACGATGCCGGTTGTGCCGCCGCCCAGACAGCGCTGATCCGGCCGTCGGTGATCGTGAGGAGGTCCACGACGCGCAGCTCCACCGGGCGGCCGTCGACGAGAGCCTGCAGCAGGAACGCGAACGCCACCTTGCGACGTCCGGCGGCGTCCTGCCCCTCGGTCACGTCGACGACGATCCGTTCGGCGTTCTCATGCGACCTCTGCATCGTGCGCGCCATGGCGACGAGCTCGGACACCGCAACCGCCGCTCCGTTGAGCGTCACGGGATCGGTGTACATAGCATGGAACTCTGCCAGCGCCGCCTCGTCGCCGGGCGGCAGCGGACCATTCCAGAGCCGGACAAGCCGATCGATGTCGAAGCCCACCTGTCCAGTCTGCGCCCGCCCGGTGGCCCAGCGACAGGCCGGGCTGATTGCACCTCACCATTCGCGGATCGCGGACAGAACCCATGAGAAGAGTGCGGATGCCGAGACCTAGGCTGGCGTCGTGCCCTTCGCGAATGAGGGAAACTCTGAGCGCACTGCCCGGCATGAAGGACGAACTGGTGGTGTGTCTCACGCGCCGCAGATCACGCTGATTCGCATTGCGGGGGTACGCCGGGCCCACCAGCCCGCCGCGGCGACCAAGGCAGGACAGGTGACAACCAAGGGCCGGCGAGATGCATGGGCGGCGTGGCTGGCCGAGCGCCGTCACGGCGGCGACCCCGAGCTGCTGCGCCGGCAGCTGGAGTTCCTCGCCCCGATTCGCGACCAGGTCGTTGCCAACGCCGCGCTCGCCGCCGGGTATCGAGTACTCGACGTCGGCTCCGGGGGTGGGCTCATCGCCTTCGCCGCCGCCGACGCGGTGGGACCCACCGGGCAGGTGATCTTCAGCGACGTGTCCTCCGGCATCTCTCGCATGTCCCCTGCGAGTTCCCCCATCGGATCGCCCACGGGCCGCAGGCGCCGCGCACTCAAATGCCGCGTTGAGCGGGCCACGCGCGCCCCGAGGATGACGCAGATCGCGCTCGCGACCACGGGGATGCTGGGTGGCCCGGGGAGCCCGTCGCCATGTTTCTGTTGTGACCGTCATGAACAGCGATTGCCGCTGGCGGAGCCATCGTGTGGCTGTGCACTGGAGCGACGAGCCGTTCTACGACGAATACCTACAGCTGCACATGCCCGTGGGGTTTGACGCCTGCTCCCCGGCGCTTGCCTCGGACAATGACTTCATGGTCGATGTCGACCCGGAGCGGTTCGAAGGCATGGTCGCCGAGGCGCTCGATGGGTTGCCACCGGAACTGGGGCGGCTGATGAGCAATGTGGCGATCATCGTGGAACATCAACCGGGCCCGCCCGGGTTGCTCGGGCTCTACCGCGGCATTCCGTTGACCCGCCGCACGACGAGCTACGCGGGCGTCCTGCCCGACCGGATCACGATCTACCGAGTGGCGATCTGTGCGGTCTGTCGTACCGATCAAGAGGTTGTGGAGCAGGTTCGCCGGACCGTCGTTCACGAGGTTGGTCACCACTTTGGGATCGACGACGCACGCCTGCGCGAGCTCGGCTACTGAGGCTCTCGACGTCGGCTCGGTCGCCACGTGACGGCGCACCTTCGCAAAGCGTCAGTCACCCAATTCCACTCTCATGCCGCCATTGGCTCGTGCCGCGACGCGGTCGTCTCAAGGTCCGTAGGCTGGTACTCATCGGTTAAGGAGGGGCCAGTGATCCCCACAATGGTCCCGGCTACGCCTGGTGGCCGTCTGGCTGCCTCGGGCGTCGTGTACCCGAACGCTGTCCTGTGCGACGACGATGTAGCGCGTGCCGCACCACAGCAGCACCCGCCGAAACGGGGCTGCTGCTTTCCTGGTGCAGTAGTGACTGCGACTTCGTCACTGGTTGATGGTGAACGACGCCTCCATGGTGGCGGCGGACGAGTCACCGCCGTACACCTCGATCGTCCCCGGCTCTACGACGTACTTGCCGCGGTTGTCGTAGAAGCCGAAGTCGCTCTTGTCGAGGGTGAATGTCACCGTCGTCGACGCCCCGGCCGCCAGCGTGACGCGCTGGAAGCCGCGCAGCCGGCGGACCGGCTGGGAGATGCTCGCGACGGGGTCGTGGATGTACATCTGCACGACATCGTCACCGGCGCGGTCGCCCGTGTTCTTCACGTCCATCGAGACCGTGAGGTTGCCGTTGCGGCCGACGCTCGAGCGGCTCAGACTCAGGTTGGAGACGTCGAACGACGTGTAGCTGAGCCCGTAGCCGAACGGGTATAGCGGCTGGCAGGTCGGCAGGTCGCGGTAGCGCGAGTTCCACTTGAAGGTCGCGTCGCACGGACGCCCGGTCGGCTCGTGGTTGTAGTAGTACGGCACCGTGCCAACGCCACGCGGGAACGAGACCGGGAGCTTGCCGCCCGGATTGACCTTGCCATAGAGCACGTCGGCGACCGCGTTGCCGCCCTCGGTGCCCGGGAACCAGGCCTCGAGGATCGCCGCCGCCTTGTCCTGGACGGCGGTCAGGTCGAGCGGGTGGCCGTTGAACAGCACCACGACCACGGGCTTGCCGGTGGCCGCGACCGCGTTGAGCAGGTCCTCCTGGTGGCCCGGGAGGTCGAGCTGGCTGCGGCTGTTGGCCTCACCGCTCATGAAGCCGTTCTCGCCGAGGGCGAGCACGACCTGCTGGGCGTTGTTGGCCGCCTTGACGGCGTCCTGGATCGTGGTTCCGTCGGTACCCGGACCGGCGCACACCTCGTCGTCTGGGGTGATCGGCGGGTTGGCGTTGTTCGGCGGGTCGAAGTTGTGCGCCAGATTGCAGGCCGCGGTGTAGGTGACCGGGGCCGAGCTTGCCGCCTTCAGCCCGTCGAAGAGGCTGACGAACTTCGGAGCCAGGTCGTCCCAGCCGCGTCCCGACCACGGACCGAGCACCTCGTCGACCGTCTCGGCGAACGGACCGATGAGCGCCGTCGACTTGCTGGGGTCGAGCGGCAGCGGCTGGCCGGCGTTCTTGAGCAGCACCATTGATCGACCCGCGGCCCATCGACTCTTCGCCAGGTCGGCCGGCGTGCCGTAGCTCGCGGGGTCGTTGGCCGTGCTGACGTTGACGTACGGGTGGTCGAACAGTCCGGCGCGATACTTCACGCGCAGGATCCGCCGCACCGCGTCGTCGAGGCGCGACATCGTGATTCGGCGCTCGTTGAGGAGCTCCTGGCCGTAGTCGCGGATGTTGGTGCTGACCATCTCCGAGTCGGTGCCGGCCATCAGGGCCGCGGCCCCGGCGCCGGGACCGTCAGCGGCGATGCCGTGGCCGCACGGGCCGCTGTCGGGCTTCACGGGTGGGCAGGCGCGCAGCTCGGCGACGGCGGTGTAGTCGCTCTCGACGAAGCCGTCGAAACCCCACTCCTTCTTCAGGATGTCGGTCTCGGTGTACTTGTTGGCACATCCGGGAACCCCGTTGATCGCGTTGAAGGAGCACATGACCGTGTCGGCTCCCGCGTCGATGGCGGCCTTGAACGGCGGCAGGTAGAAGTTGCGCAGCCGGGACTCGGACATGTCGGTGGTGTTGTAGTCACGGCCACCCTCGGGCTGACCGTAGGCGACATAGTGCTTCACGCTCGCGACGACCTTGTCCCGAGCGCTGTAGTCCGTGCCCTGGTCACCCTTGACGCGGGCGGCCGACATCACCGAGCCGAGGTACGGGTCCTCGCCTGCACCCTCGACGATGCGCCCCCACCGGGGCTCGTGGGAGACGTCCACCATTGGGCTGTAGATCTGCTTGAGGCCCTCGATGGCGGACTCCTTTGCGCCGACCACGGCGTCGGCCTGCGCGACGTTCGGGTCGAAGGAACTAGCGGCACCGAGCGGCACGGGGAAGATCGTGCGATAGCCGTGGATGGTGTCGTAGGCGAAGAGGATCGGGATGTGCAGTCGCGACTGCTCGACCGCGACGTGCTGGAAGTGGTTGATCTTCTCGGGGTCGACGAGGCTGAAGACCGAGCCCACGCCCGCCTTGGCGTCGGCGTCGGTGATCTGGCCGTCGGAGAGAAGCTGCACCTGCTGCAGCTTCTCCTGCGTCGTCATCTGTGAGAGCAGGTCGTCGACCTGCTGCTCGATCGTCCTGCTGGTGGGGTGCCGGGTGGGTGCCAACGCCTGTTCGTCGTCGGACATGCCGACCGCGAGAGCCGTTCCTCCAATCGCGAAGCAGAGGGCTAACACGGTGCCGACCGCGCCCGTCCGTCGTCCGATCCTTGCCATGGGGACACCTCCGAGAACGCGATGTGATCACCGAGTCTCCCAAGTCTTGCGCCGTCGTGAATGGCGGTCAAATGGTGGAGGATCGGGCGAACTGCGCAGTCGCTCACTCAGCCGAGGTAGCCATCAAGATCCCCACCGCGGCACCCGGACCTGGTGCCGCACGAGGACTTCGGCGACCAGCCGCAGCGGCCGCCGCAGGCCAGGTGGTTGCGGTCCGGGCAGGTCGGCGGTCGTTGGCCGGGACCCTCCGCGCGCGATGGAAGCCCGCAGCGTCGTCAACGGTCGCGTGCACGTCGTGACCCTCACGACCAAAGCGATGACGGACACATCATCCCGCGCGAGAAGTACGACGTGTCCCAGGACTTCGAGCAGCTCACCGACGACCCGCACATCCCGTTCGGACCAGCGCCGTACGCAATCGCGGCCCGCATGTACGACATCGCCTGCGACGAAACCTCAGGCGACAGCAGAGCTGCACGCGTTGAGGCGATCGCCTCCAGCCTGGCCTACACGTTCCGCGGCCAACCGGCAGAGTAGCCAGCCGCACGCCCCACAACACGTCCGCGTTCGGACAGCTGGCCGCGCCAAATGCGACGTATCAAATAGCCGAGCTTGAGAGCCGCAATGGCCACCAACACGAGGTTCTGGTTGGTCCGACGAGCCCGGCCCGCGACATTCGTGCCAGACAACAGCCAATACGGAGAAGGTTAGCCACCAGTAGACAGCCCAGGCATTGCCCGTGAGCGGGCCACCGAGGCGGGCCGCTCTTCCTCAGCGCGGAGGGGTGCGGGGCGGCTGAGCTCGCGGCGCGGCTGGTGACGCTCGACGCCGGAACACGTCATCTCGGCCGTGCGTCCTTTCGCCCACAAAGACGCGGCAGAGACGAACCGTGGCCGCCACTCAACGCGAGGGTCGAGTCGGTGCTCGATGCGCGTCCGCACTCGCCTACCGGGCTGTTTGGCGCAAGGAGGACCCAAACTTGACAACTGCATTTCGGCATCTCGCTCTGAAGCCCGCGGTCGCTGGCGACACTCGTGCTGAGGCACTCCGAGGGAACGTGGGCCGTGTCCAACGTTCGGTCGTTCGCCGGTCTACACCGATTAACCGCTCGGCGGTGGAGTCGGCGTCGTGGACACGATGGCGGCGACCGCCGCGCCAACGTTCTGCGCCAGCTCTGCGTCATACGTGCTCTTACGGCGCCTTGAGACCATGGCGCAGAGGCGTCGTGCCCATCCGTCGTGCTCGACGTCTGTTTGATCGCTCTCAGAGGGCTTTCGCTTCTCCTGGTGTGTTCATCACGCTTCGGATAGTCGGTCCGATGGGGTTGGTTCCATGGGATAAGCGCCTCGTGCTCGGCGGGAAGGCGCATGGATCGCGCTGTCCCGAGGCCGCATTGCGAGATCACTCGATGGCGGATCTGCGGGTGATCCCGGTGTTCAGACGCGGAACGGTGTACCAGTTTGATTCGCCGAGAAGCTGCATCGTGGCCGGGAGGAGCACCCCTCCGACCACCGTGGCGTCGATCAGAACGGCTGCCGCGAGACCGACACCCAGCTCCTTGAGCGTGACTTGCGGGAGCGTCGCGAAGATGGCGAACACGCACACCATCACCCGCTTGGCCATGGTCTCCTCGCTCACCAGGAACGCAGCGGCCGCCCGCACGCGCCTCGATCCTGGGTCGCAACAACCCTGTAGCCCTGTATTCTAGGGTCGTCCGGCCTTGACGGAAACGACCGGCGAATCGCCTGAAGAGACTCCTGGGCCCTCAGAAGGCTGCAGGCGCTGGCCCCACAAGGCGAATAAGGGGGAATCAAAATGTCGTATAGGACTTTGAAGTCAAAGCTGTTCGGAACGATCGGAGGTTTGGCCGTAGCAGGCATGGTGTTGGCGGGAGTCGCCGCTATTACGGCTTTCACGGCCTCGTCGCCGCAGGCGGCCCAGCCCGGCGCTATTACACCGCCACCCCTGCCCGACGGCATGGCGCCGGTGCCAGCGGGGAACAAGCTGTTCCTGGGGACTCACGCTGTCGGCACCCAGAACTACGTCTGCCAGCCCTCAGGCGCTGGCGTCGCCTACGTACTCTTCACGCCGCAGGCCACCCTGTTCGGCGACGACGGTGTGCAAATCATCACCCACTTCAACAGCCCCAACCCGGATGAACCTAACACTGATCCAAAGGTGGTGGCCCCTGAGGGCACGATCCGCGCCACGTGGCAGTATCAAGGACACGAGCAGGGTCTGGGCCAAGGTGCACCAACCCAATGGAGCGGTCACCGTCGACCAGGAAGCGATTGCCTGGCTCCTGCTCGATGCGGTTGGACACCAGAACGGACCGACCGGTGGCGACAAGCTGACGCAGACCACCTTCGTCCAGCGGCTGAACACCACTGGAGGGCTCGCACCGACGACGGGCTGCAGCTCGCCAACAGACGTCGGTAAAAAGGCGTTTGTGCCTTACACGGCCGACTACTTCTTCTACCAGCCGACCAAGTAAGTCGCCTTCCTCGCGTCGATCCAGCATCGGTGGAGGCGCTGCGCAACCGCTATCGCGCGCCGCGCTCTAAAGCGGTCCCCGGTCGACGAACACGCTGAAGTCATGACTTAACTCGAAGCTTGACCTACCGCTCCCGCCCATGCGTGTCTCGCATCTGCTACACCCCGGGCACGCAGCGCCAGCCAAACCGTGCCGCCATTGACGCCCAGGTGGCTGCCGATCCGAGCCACTGACCAGTCCTGCTGATACAGCCGTGTGGCCAGGTCCACCTGCTCCTCGGTCATGCTCTGGCCTCGCATCTTGATGTCCCGGAGGTGCAGGTGCCCAGAGACCGTGTTCCGGTGGATCTTGAAGCGCTTAGCCAGGTTATAGACCGTCGCTCCACCCTCGTAGTCGGTCACCAGCTCTGTCACTTCGTCTTCAGTCAGTCGTCGGGCGGTGCCCCGTGTTCGAGCGCGTGCTTCGGTCCTGTCCGGGCCCCTCCGGTCGATGGATCGCACCCGATCTGCCCAAGATGTCCAGTTGGAGTAACGTCCCACGGGCAGGACTAGGTGCCGGCGTCCTGCGTGGCCGCTCCCACGGACGTAGGCGAATGGGGGTTGACGCCCTCCCTAGGCAGGAGGACAGTGCGCCCCCAATGAGGCGAACCGCGTCCTCATGGCGAAAGGGGCGTTCCCATGCGCACTGTTCTGCTCCGCAGCATCCTCGCGATCGGCGCATCCGCCGCTCTGGTCGTTATCGCACCCGCCAGCGTTGCCGGGGCGACCCCGGGACCGACACCCGATTACGGCCTCACCGGCGCGTGCAACATGACCAACCCCAACGCCGCGTTCGGGATGTTCACGATCGCTGGCTCCCGAGCCAACCCTAACGGATTCGATGTCGGCATGATCATCGCCATCCTCAACACCAACGGCGGCACCATCCCCGACAATTGCGGAGGCTAACGCCCGCTGCTCCTCGGGACGACGTCCGATCGTCCGCGAGCTCGTAGCCGCAAGACCGCGGGTTCGCCTGAACCAAGGCGGCGGGCGCGGCCTTCCCTCCTTTCTCCCGCAATGACGCACCTGCGCACACGAAGAGGCCCCCCGCTTCTCAACTGGGGGGCCTCTTCCACAGGCTCTCAGCCTCGGCAGGGTACGCCCGGTAACGCTCGGATCTGCCGATGAGCGTGCGGTGCCTGCGGGACTCAGGGAGGGAAGAGGCGTACACCCCCTTGCTACGGTTTGCTCGTCGGTGCCGACCGGCTGAGGGGGACGCGATGCAACAGGAGCACGAGCGTGAGCTGGTCGGTGACACCGGGTCGGCGGCGGTGGTGGCCCGCAGGCCGCGTGTCCCCAGCCCCGGCAACCGCACCCGCCTGGTGCTCGCCAGCGCGCTCATGCTGTTCGTGGAACTGGCCCTGATCCGATGGACGTCTTCGAACAACCTCTACCTCGTCCACCTGACCAACTTCGTCCTGCTGGCTAGTTTCCTCGGCATTGGCCTGGGCTTCCTGCGGGCCGACGCCCGTCGCGACCTCTTCCCGCTGGCGCCCGTGCTGCTCGCGGCCCTGGTCGGCTTCGTCCTGGCGTGCCCCGTCCGCACGGGGACCGGACGCGGCGGCCAGTGGGAGCTCGTGGGGCTGTTCGAAATGCCGGCCCTGCCGCGCCCGCTCAGCCTGGCTTTCGTCTTCGTGCTCACGGTGGCGACCCTCATGGCGCTCGCGCAGGAGGTGGCCCGGACCTTCGCCACGTTTGAGCCGCTCGAGGCCTACCGGCTCGACGTCGTCGGGAGCCTGACCGGCATCGCCTGCTTCGCGGCCCTGTCGTTCCTCCGGCTCCCGCCGGTCGGCTGGGGCCTGGCCGGCGCAGCGGTGTTCGTCGTCCTGCTCGGCCGTCGGGCTCGGCGCTGGCCCGCGCTCGCTCTCGGCGCCCTAGTCCTCATGCTCGGGGCGGAGTCCGTCGTGGGCAGCTTCCAGTGGTCGCCCTACTACAAGATCCACACCGCGGAGGTGGCCGGCGGGCTGGTACGCGTCGAGGTCAACAACACTCCCCTGCAGACCGCCCTCCCGCTGTCGGAGATCCGGCGCAGCTCGCCCTTCTACCTATACCCGTACACCTACGCCGGCTCACGCGACGACGTGCTCGTCATCGGCGCGGGCACCGGCAACGACGTGGCGGTGGCCCTGGACCAGGGCGCCAAGCGGGTGGACGCCGTCGAGATCGACCCCGCGCTCTTGCAGCTCGGTCGGGACCGCCACCCCGACCAGCCGTACTCCGACCCGCGGGTGACCACCCACGTCGACGACGGCCGGGCGTTCATGGAGCGCACCAAGCGCCGCTACGACCTCATCCTGCTCGCGCTGCCGGACTCGGCCACCATCGTCACCGGCCAGTCGGCCCTGCGGCTGGAGAACTACCTTTTCACCACGCAGGCGCTCGAGCGGGCCCGTTCGCTTCTCAAGGTGGATGGCACGTTCGCCATGTACAACTACTACGAGCCGTGGCTGCTCGACCGCTACGCCAACACGGTGCGGACCGTCTACGGGACCGCGCCGTGCGTCCAGCTCGGCCCGAGCTACGGACCGCGCCAGCAGGCCGTGCTCACCCTGCGCAAGGACGCCGGCACCGGTGGC
Organism: uncultured Actinomycetota bacterium; assembly: GCA_963715025.1. GTDB lineage: Bacteria > Actinomycetota > Actinomycetes > Actinomycetales > Dermatophilaceae > DASSJT01. Next base: position 54,102 of record CAVQQQ010000008.1, read on the forward strand.
TGCACGACGACCTGGTCACCGCGGGCCACGGCTCTCGAGCCCTCCGTCGACGACCGCCCGTTCCCCTACCTCGGGTCGCGCTCGATCCCGTCCTTCTACCTGTCGATGCTCGGGCTGGTCCTGTTGGCTTCCGTCGTCGCGGTGCGTTCCGTCACGGGTCCGCTGCCCACCATGCGGCCGTATGCCGACCTGTTCTTCATGGGCGCCGCGTTCCTACTCCTGGAGACCAAGAACGTCGTCCAGTTCGCGCTGCTCTTCGGCACGACGTGGGCGGTGAACGCGGCGGTCTTCGCCGGCGTGCTGCTGAGCGTCCTCGCGGCGATCGAGGTCGCGCGTCGGGTCACGATCCGTCGCCCGATCATTTTGTACGCCGGCCTGCTCGCCGCCCTGGCGGCGGCTTGGCTGATCCCACAGGACGCGCTGCTGGACCTCTCCCTGGTCCCCCGGTTCGTGGCCGGCGTGACAATCGCGTTCCTTCCCGTCTTCATGGCCAACCTGCTCTTCGCCGTGCGGTTCAAGGGCGTCGGCTCCAGCACGGTCGCCTTCGGGGCGAACCTCCTTGGGGCCATGGTGGGCGGGGCACTGGAGTACCTCGCGCTCATCTTCGGTTTCAACGCGCTGCTGATCGTGGTGGCGGTCCTGTACGGGCTGGCACTGCTCACCGGACGCAGGCACCTGGTCATGCCAGGCGCCTGAGGGCCGGCTCTCACTCAATCGGCCGGGTGGTGCCACGACCCGGGCTCAGCCTGGTTCGCCCCTGCCGCGCAGCCTTCGCGCAGGCGGGGTCCGCTCGAGCCGCTCCCGGGGTATGTTTCCCCGCTTGTCGCGGGATAACTTCCGCACCTGACCGGGTCGGCGATGTCGGCTCGCTCGTTCGATATATGGTCCGAGCCCGCGTCTTCCCGCCGCGGGTGACGCTGGCCGCTCTCAGCAAGCGTCCGCAATTGCCGCCGGGCGCGCTCGGTCGTGCCGGGTTGAGTGGGGCAGGCACGAGCCGGCGCAATACACATCCGACGATCGGCGGCTCGTTGCGGCGTGAAGCAATTGCCCAGCGCGGTCAGCACGGGATGGGCGTAATCTGACAACCTAGACGCCCGGAGTTAACATCTCGTCGCAGGGCGCGGTATGCGGTGCCGATGACCGACTGGAGGCGCCAAAATGCCTGTGACGGTAACCGAGATCTGGCGCTACCCGGTGAAGTCGATGGGCGGTGAACGCCTCGACAACGTCGCCGTGGATGAGCGCGGCATGATCGCCGACCGGATGTGGGCGGTTCGAGATCCGGAGCTGGGCTCGATAACGACCGCACGACGCCGGCCTGCGCTGCTGAGGTGCGGCGCCCGCTACGCGGCCGATCCGTTGGAGTCCGCCCTGGAAGGGCGGCGCGCAGCAACGGTCGGCCGGCGCCGGTGACGCGGGCCCGACCGGTGAAAGCACCGGACTTCCTCTCGCGCGGGGCCAGGCCGGCGTGTTTGACCACGGCGCGGGCGGAGGTGAACCGGGTCAGGTCGCCGGTCTCGGCCAGGATCGCGGCGGCCCCGATCGGGGAGAGCCGGTCGATGGACGTGGCCAGCTCGGTCAGTTTCAGGTCGTCCAGGACCGACACCATGCGCGCCTCAATGTCGGCGAGGCTGGTCTTGGCGTGGTCCCAGTCGTCGATCACCCAGGCGATCCGTTCGAACGCGGCCGGCCGGTGCGTGATGACCCCGGCGGTGTCGCTCAATGCGGCGAACAGCCGGCGGGTGATCCGCAGGCATGGACGCTGCCCGCCCCGGCGGGTGACTTCCTTGCGGACGGCGCGTTCGAACCGGGCCGGGCCGAGGCGTCGGGTGCGGGCCAGGTCGCCACCGTCACGGTCGACGACCACCGCTAGGGCCGCGACCCAGGTGGCGGAGCGGAACGGCCAGTTCGCCGCCGCCAGGGCGGCGGGCCACACGCACTCGAGGAGGTCACGGACCTGCTGCACGCACGCCACGTGCTCACCGATCAGCTGCTCACGTCGGACGCCGAGGTGCCGCAGCCGGCCCCAGGTCTCCTCGACCGGTTCGGGCAGGTAGCAGCGCAGCTGCGCGGTCAGGCGGGCGATCAGCACCGCGTCCTTGTCGTCGGTCTTGTCGCTGGTCAGGTCCTCGGTCTTGCGCACCCACGCCGAGACGGCCGGCTGCACGCACACGAACGACATCCCTCGCTCACCGGCGAGCCGGCCAAGCACCCGCCACCGGTGCCCGGTCGGCTCACAGGCAACCCTCACCCCGGCAAACCCGGCCCTGGACCCCCGCTCGGCGGCCCAGTCCAACGCGGTCCCCAGGTCCCAGGCCTTACATCGGAACGTGCGCCGGGCCAGCACTTTGGAGTCGTGGTCGGTCACCACGACCATCTGCTTGCGATCAGCCAGGTTGAGATTCCCCCCGAATCGTGGAGGTCTTCTCTATGCGGCCTCGGACTCGGGGCCGGCGAGGTTCTCGTAGTTGATGGGTGACATCATCTTGGCACTGGAGTGCCGGCGGGTGGTGTTGTAGAACTCGTGACACCACTCGAGGACGACCTGCCGAGCGTGGTCCGGGTCACGGAACTCGTTGCGGGACAGCACTTCCCATTCGAGCGTGGAGAAAAACGCCTCGGCGGCGGCATTGTCGAAGCACGACCCGACCCGGCCCATGGACTGGCGGATCCCGAGCCGGTCGGCGCACAGGCGGGTGAAGTCCTTCGCGGTGTACGTGGCAGGTTCAGGGGGTCGATGCAACACCGGCATGTGCCAGGGAGGTTAGCTGCTCTTGGTAGACCTCGGCGGGCGTGCGCCATCCCAAGACCTTGCGTGGCCGGCTGTTGAGGGTGACAGCGACGGCCTGGAGGTCCTCGTCATCCCAACGGGACAGGTCGGTGCCCTTGGGGAAGTACTGGCGCAGCAGCCCGTTGGTGTTCTCGTTGCTCGGGCGCTGCCACGGCGAGTGGGGGTCGCAGAAGTAGACGGCGATCCCGGCGTCGATCTTGAGTTGGACGTGCTGGGCCATCTCCCCGCCTTGGTCCCAGGTCAGCGACCGCCGCAGCTGTTCGGGCAGGCCGCCGATCTGGGCGACGATCGCGTCACGGACGGCCTCGGCGCCGTGCCCGGCAATCGGTGGCCCGTTCTTGACGTACGGGGTGGTGCCGAAGCCGTCCATGCGGGGCAGATGCAGCAGCAGGGTGTACCTGCTGGATCGTTCGACCAGGGTCCCGATCGCGGACTTCTCGAGCCCGATGATCAGATCGCCTTCCCAGTGCCCGGGCACGGCACGGTCGGCGGCCTCAGCAGGCCGCTGGGAGATCTTGACCTCGTCGGTGACGAAACTCCTGCCGCTCCGGCCGGTCCGGGCGCGGGGCTCTCGCAACGCCCGACCAGTGCGCAGGCACGCGGTCAGCTCGCGCTTGAGCGCGCCGCGGCCCTGGACGTACAGCGACTGGTAGATCGTCTCCGGCGAGATCCGCATGGACCCATCGTCGGGGAAGTCGACCTTCAACCGGTTGCTGATCTGCTCCGGGCTCCACGCCACACCCCAGCGCCGGTGCTGCCTGCGTCCGTGGCGGCGACCGGCCCACGGCACGTTCGGCCCGGCGATCGGGCGCCCGTCGCCATCGGTGACCTCACCGGCCAGCCTGTGCTCCACGTAGGCACGCAGCCTCGGGTTCGTGGCGAGCTTTGCCGCCTTCGGACGCTTCGCAGCCTTCTGCGCCTTCCACTGCGCCACACCGGCTCGATAGACCCGCTTGCCAGCCCTGGTCGCGGCGTTACGGCGCAGTTCACGAGAGACCGTCGAGGGGTCACGCTCGATCCGTCGGGCGATCTCGCGCACCCCGTGGTCCTGGGCCTTCAGCAGCGCGATCTCCTCCCGCTCCGCGAACGACAGGTGGCGACCGGTCGGCTCGGACAGGCTGATCGGCGACATCCCGCCAGCGTGGCGGAACCACCGGACACCGACCGGTGTCGACACACCCACTACCGCCGCCGCGTCCTCGGTCCTCACACCCTCCGCGATCAACCGCCAGAACGCCCGCTGCACCGCACGCGACGGCTCAGGGCGCCCCGGCGACCGCATCGGCGGCCGCAACGCCCGATCCGCCGCCCACTGCCGCCGCCCACTCGCCGAGCCACTCCCGTTCGTCGTCGACCGCCTCTGCCTCGCCGCCACAGCCCACCTCCGTCATCGAGGTGTTGCGACGACCAGTTGAATCCGCCCGTGCTGCCGCGGTCGGTGTGGAAGATGACGCCCTCAATGCGCCCGCCGCGGACCGCGGCCGCCATCTTGATCGCCGCGCAGGCCAGCTCCGCGTCCGGGTGCAGCGAGGTGGCGGCGGCGAGCAGCCGACGCGAGTACAGGTCGATCACCGTGGCCAGGTACAGCTTCCCGGACGCCGTCGGGATCTCGGTGATGTCGCCCACCCACTTCTCGTTCATCCGGGTCGCGGTGAAGTCCCGGCTCACCAGGTCCGGGAACAGCGGCGCGTTCTTGTCCCGCTTCGTCAAACCGTTGCGTCGCTTGACGATCCGCGCGACCAGACCCTGCCGGCGCATCGAGTCAGCGACCGTCTTCTCGGACACCTTCCAGCCCTTGTCGCGCAGGTCGGCGTACAGCCTCGGCGAGCCGTGCAGGCGCCGCTGGGTCGTGAACTCCTTCGCGACCGCCGCGTCGAGTCTGGCCCGCCGCTCCTGACGCCTCGTCGGGCCCCGGCCCTGCCACTTGTAGAACCACGAGATGCTGACCCCGAGGATCAGGCAGGTGAACGCCACGGGCACCCGGTACGGCGTCCTCTGGTCGCCGATGAAGTGTGCCACGCTCACTTCATCGCCTCCTTCACCCACAGGACCACGGAGCGCTTGAGGACATCGCGCTCCATCCGCAGCTCGGCGTTCTCCGCCCGCAGCCGCTTCAGCTCCTCGATGTCACCGGTCGACAGGCCGCTCGTGCCCTCCCGGTCCTGCCGGTCCTTTAGCACCCAGTTGCCGAGGGTGCCCTCGTTGACCCCCAGCTCGCGGGCCGCGGCGGCGATGCTCTTGCCGGTCTCGTTCACCAGCCTCACCGCGCCTTCACGGAACTCCCGATCGAACTTCCGTCTCTTCTCCGGCATGACTCTCCTCATAGTCGATGCCTCCCCGGTTCGGGGGGAGTCTCACGGGGAGCGTGAGGATCTTGGGGTCGCTGTCGCTGATGAAGCGCTCTGGGTGGGCGAGCCGGGCTGCGGCTAGGGCCGCGGAGCACTGCTCGGACACCGTCTTGGCGTGTCCGTAGTGGACGTCGGCGGGGGTGCAGGCCGATGCCGGTGTGGTGGTGCTCGTGGTTGTAGTAGCTGAAGAACGGCTCGCCGAAGGCGCGGGCGTCGGCCAGGGATCCGATCCGGTCGGGGAAGACCGGGGCGTACTTCAACGTCTTGAACGCGGCCTCGCTGTAGGGGTTGTCGTTTGACACTCGGGGTCGGGAGTGGGACCTGGTCACGCCGAGGTCGGCGAGCAGGGTGGCCACGGTCTTCGAGGTCATCGAGGTGCCGCGGACGCCCTTCTGTTTGTCAAGGGGGCCTGGTTGATGGAACACGCATGCTGGTCGATCTCAAGGGTTGCTGCGCAATCGCTGCCCGCGACGGGCCTGCGGCCGCCCTTGACCTCGTCCAGCATGCGTGTTGAGCGGCGATGAGGCCCCCCCGGGTGCCTGACCACTCCTGCCGGCACCCGGGGGGGCCGGCAGGAGTGGTCAGGCCGCGGGTGGGAGCTGGCGGACGGCTCGTTGCTGGTTGCGCAGGAGGTAGTAGGCCTCGCGGGCGATGTATCGCTTGAGGCAGCGCAGGATCTCGGGGTTGGAGTGTTGCTGGGCCTTCTTCCTGGCGACGTAGGCCTGGGTGGTGGGGTGCATCCGCCAGCGGCTGATGGCGATCGTGTGCGGGGCGGAGTTCGCGGCCCGGTCCCCGCCCCGGTTGAGCCGGTGGCGGGTGGTCATCCCGGAGGAGGCCGGTAGCGGTGCCGACTCCGCAGAGCATCGCGAAGGAGGCCTCGGAGGCGAGCCGGTCGGGGTTGTCGCCGGCGGTGATGAGCAGCTGGGTGGCGGACTCGTAGCCGATCCCGACCCGGGCGAGCAGGCCCGGGGCGAGCTGTCCGACCAGGGCGTGCATGGGGACCTGCAGGTCGGCGATCTCGTCGTGCAGTTCCAGGTAGCGCCGCGCGAGGGACTTCAGCGTGATCTTCGTGGCGGTGACCGGGTCGCGGTACCCACTCAGGTCCGGACGCCAGCCGGCGAGGGTGCGGATCAGCTGCATGCGGGTCAGGTTCCGCAGCTGGTCGCGCAGCTCCTCGGGCGCAGAGATGATGGTGGCGTGGATCAGCTGCAGCGCGACCCGGCGCGCGCTGATCGCGCTGGAGCGGGCAATCTTCAACGCGCGCAACGACTCCACCATCCCGTCGTGGGCGCGCGGGGTCACGGTGCGGACCCGGGCGTAGGCGGCGTGCGCGGCCTGCTCGGCGTCGATGGTGTCGTCCTTGCCGCGCTTGCGCCGGTCGGCCTTGTCGCCGGCGGTGACCTCCAGCACGTCGACCCCGGCAGCGTCCAGGTGTCGCATCAGCCCGGCGCCGTAGGAGCCGGTGCACTCCACCCCGACCCGGGCGACGTCACCGAAGCTGCGCATCCACCGCACCAGCGCCCGATAGCCGGCTCGGGTCGTGGAGAACGACTCGGTGCCGATCACCCGGTCGTGGACATCGACGACCGCCACGACGTGCAGGTCCTTGTGGGTGTCGACACCTCCGATCACGATCGGCGAGGTGGTCGTGGTCAGGTCCGTCATGTGGTGCTCCCTCGGTCGTGGCAACAGCCGGTCGCCCCCGGCCGAACCAGACACCTGGACAAGACAGCAAAGAGACGAAGACCGTCAGGCCCCTCTCGGGTCACATGGCACCGGCGAGACCGTGGGCCTCGCCGGAGGTGTTCCCGAGCAACCGACAAGTCCGAAGGAATGACACGAACAGGTCGATCGGAGTGCGGGTCAGGATGCTGCGAGAACACCTCCGACACCACGGCAGACCCGAGGGTCGATCGGCGTGAGAGTCACGAAGCCCGGGAACACCTGGCACCTCACATACTTACTGTCGGCGTGGACCGCGATCGGGATGCCGTGGATCCCGAAGATCTCCTTCATCAGTTCCTCGGCCAGGACGCCGTGCTTGCAGCTGTGGACGTGGGCGCCGACGATGTAGCGGGAGGTAGATGTCGATCATCACGTAGGCGTCGTAGTAGACGCCCCTGGTCGGGCCCACGAGTTCGGTGATGTCCCAGGAGTACACCTGCCCGGGTCCGGTGGCGAGGAGTTCGGGCACCGCCCGGGCGGGATGCCGGGCCAGCCGGCGCCGTTCCCTGACCTGACCAGCCTCGGCCAGGATCCGGTACATCGTGGAGACCGAGCACAGGTACTGGCCCCGTTCGAGGAGGGTGGCGTAGACCTGCAACGGGGGCTGGTCGACGAACTCCTCGGAGTCCAGCACCCGGGTCCGCTCGGCCAAGCTCAGCCTGTTCGCCGGGGCCGGACGAGGCGAGGGATCGCAGGCGGTGGCGGGCTTGGCTTGACGGGTCGCGGTGGCCCGGGCGACCCCGGTCAACGACGCCGCGCCGCGGCTCGTCACCCCGGCCGCGGTCAGCTCGCGGTAGGTGGCCATCAGCGCTTCCTGCGCGGCTGCTCGGGCTCCGCGCTCTCGGAGATCTGCTCCAAGAGCGCGTGCGCTTTTCCCATGATCTCCAACGCGGTCTGGGTGGTGGCCAGCTTCCGCTCTGCCTCGGCCACCCGGCGACGGAGTCGGACGAGCTCGGCCTGCTCCGGGCTGGGCCGGCCGACCGTGGCACCGGGCTCCTTGCCCTCCACCGGGCCGGCGTCACGAAGCCGGCGCCACTCGGAGATCAGCGAGGAGTACAGGCCCTCACGCCGCAGGTACGCACCGCCCTGGCCCTCCTGGCGGGCGGGGAGCCGAGGCGGTCTCGGAGGTGTCCGCTCACTCGGTGTCGGGAGAATCATCGAGGAAGAGGGCCGCGGCGCCGCAGGCGCGCGGCACGGGCGATTGGCCGACCGAATGGTGTCCCACATGCGCTCGCCCGATCCGCGGCAGTTGCGAGCGTTCAGGAGTGGGTCGCGGCCGAACCGACTGGCGGTGAGCGGGCCGGTGCTCGCCGTCACCGAGCCGTTCCGGTTCGCGTCGAGGTTGGAGGCGTTGGCGGCCATTTTCGTGGAAAGGGCACGCGCAGTGACTCGGCGGCGACCGGTGCGTGTTCGGCGGCGGCGTGGAGTCGGTTGCCGCGAAGGATGATGCCGCCGCTGGCGAGCATCCCCTCCACCAGCTCGGTGGCAAGCGTCTCGGGCGTCCGTCCGAGCAGGCGCGCGGCGTCGGTGAGCCAGGACCGCGCGCGCAGGTACGGCTCAATCTCGTCGGCCGGGATGCCTTCACGGATCATCAGGGCGAACGCGAAGATGCGCCGCGCGCCGTACCAGACGGCACCGGCTGGGTCGTCCACGAGACGCTGAGCTCGGCGCAGCGCGGTCGCGAACGCCGCACCGGGGTCTGCCGGCATCGGTCCGTGCGCGGTCAGCAACGCACGTGGCTCGAGGTCGGCCACGCGCTGCAGAGACGCGAGTGCGGTGGCGGTGGCGTCGGGGCCGTCGAGTGCGAGGTTGACCCATCCGACGTCGTAGTCCGAGAGGGCGTCGCCGACCACCAGCAGCCGTTCCTCGGGCTGCCACAAGCAGAGGTGTCCGGGGGTGTGCCCGGGTGTGGCCACGACTTCCCAGTCGGCCTGGCCGAGCCGCAGGATCTGCGCGTCGCACGAGGGGCTCGTCCACGGTGTAGGGGCTGACGGGCTGGTCGAGGTACTCCGCGAGGCAACAGCCTGGGTCTCGCCGGGCGAGGGCGGCCGCGTCCGGGTTGCTGGCGGCGATACCGGCACCCGATGCCTGGAGTAGAGCGTTTCCGCCGACGTGGTCGGAGTGCCAGTGCGTGTTCACGACGAGCGAGACGTGCCCGGCATGGGCCTGTGTCCAGGCGAGCGTGTCGTGGGCGTGACCGACGAAGCCGCTGTCGACCAGGGCCGGTTCTGGGCCGTCCAGCAGGAGCAGGTTGGCATCGGGGAATGGCCGCTCTTGCCAGGTCACCCAGGCCGGCAGTCGCTGTGCGGCATCAGTCATGGACGTCGCCCCCGGGGCGCGGCGGGTGGGACATGGGGTGGTGGCGGCTCACGGGTCGGGGGTTGTGCTGATGCGGATGAGGGTCTGCTGGCCGGTCGCCACCAGCGACTGCTTGCCGTCCGTGACGCCGAAGACGTCGAGATGGCAGACGGTCAGGGTGCGTCCGGACTTGCGGACCGTTCCTACGGCTTCGAGGTGGTCGCCGGAGGCCGGCGCCACGAGGTTGATCCTGTACTCCACGGTGAGCACCTCGGCATCCGCGGGGAACAGGGTGAGGGCGGCGTAGCCACCCGCGCTGTCCGCGATGGCGCTGGTGGCTCCCGCGTGAACGTAGCCGTGCTGCTGGGACACTTCTGGACGGCTCGGCAGGACGATGTGCACGCGTCCTGGACCGATGTGCTCCAGGCGTGCGCCGAGGTGGCGCATCAGCCCCTGCCGCTCGAAGCTGTCCCTGATGCGCGCCTGCACGTTGGGGTCAGCCTGTCCCTGCGCTGTCACGTCTTCCATGCGTCTCCTCAGCTAAGGGTGCGGCGGTTTGGGGGCCTGGAGGTGGACCCGGAGCGCCCGCTGCGCAGCACGCTCACCTACCCGGTGTGGGCGGCTCAGAAGGTGTGCTCGGGGGCGGGGAAGGAACCGTCCTTGACGTCGGCTGCGTAGGCGCGAGCGGCCTCAAGGAGTATGCCGTGGAGGTCGGCGTTCTGCTTGACGAAGCGTGGCAGGCGGCCAGTGTTGAGGCCGAAAGCGTCCTGCCAGACCAGGACTTGGGCGTCGGTCTGGTTGCCGGCGCCAATGCCGATGGTGGGGATATCCAGCTCTTGGGTGACCTGCGCAGCGACGTCGGCAGGGACCATCTCGATGAGGACCGCGAAGGCGCCGGCGTCCTGGACGGCGTGCGCGTCGGCGAGCACACGTTGCGCGGCGTCGCCCCTGCCTTGGACGCGGTAGCCGCCGTGGGGCGTGCTCGTACTGCGGGGTGAAACCGATGTGGGCGCAGACCGGGATCTCGCCGCCGGTCCGGCGTTCGATCCGCGGGACCATTTCGCGGCCTCCTTCGAGTTTCACCCCTGCGACCTGGGCCTCCTTCATGAAGCGCACCGCGGTGAGGTACGCCTGCTCCTGAGAGGCTTGGTACGACCCGAACGGCGCGTCGCCTAGGACCAGGGCGCGCTTCACGCTCGTAGCGACCGCGCGGGCCAGGGGGATGAGCTCGTCGACCGTCTCCGGCAGGGAGGTCCGGTACCCGTGGACGTTGTTGGCGGCCGAGTCCCCGACCAGGACCACGTCGAGACCGGCCTCGTCCAAGACGGCTGCGGTGTACATGTCGTAGGCGTCGCCCGCGACCTTCCTGCCTTCCAGAACCTCTACGACGAGCGCATCGCCACCTGCCCGGCGTCCAGCGCCTCAGCTCCACACTCGTCATGAAGAGCGTCGTCGAGAACCGACCCCCTACCGCTTTAGCGCGCTGGTGCCCAACAGGCAGGACACTCACGCCCGCGAGGGAGCCGTCGGCTCATCGGCTTTGCGCACAACGATCAACGCGTCCCTCTCCCTCTGGTGCAGTGCATAGTCCACACCCCGGAAGAGACTGGAACATGGGAACGGAACGGACCACTCCTCCAGAAAGGTCAGATAGTCATCGATTCGGTCGTTGTGGACGTGGACGCGGCACGTTCTGGCGACGGTCATCGTATGGCTGGCCTCCAGGATCGCCTGCTGATTAGGCACCAGGATTGCCTCACTCCTGGCGCATCGTGGCCGCGAGCACCGTGGTGACGGTTGCCACGAGATCCCGGATGGCCCTGCCGTCCGGGTCGTGGTCGGGGTTGGCCTCGGTCACGGTCAGCCCGGCAGCGTTGCCAAGGCGGAGCGCGGCACCCACGCCTTCGGCGGCGGCGGCCAGCGGTATGCCTCCGACCCGGGTGATCTCCTCGCTGAGCGGCAGCTCCAGGAAGTTGACAAGGTCGATGTCGAGGTGGACGAGCACCGCGTCGTAGCCCTCCGCCCATCCGTCCAGCAGGGAGCTCATCGAGCCCGCGGGATGGGTGATCGCGTCGGCGGTGTCCACCACGCGCAGACCCAGCCGGTCAACAGACGCGCGCTCCCCCGCGGTGATCCCGTTGAGGTTCACGCCCCAGTACGCAAGGTCCCCCGGCTGCAGCAGCGGCCTGCGCGGGCCGACGGAAGCCAAGGCGTCGACGGCGCCGGGTACGTCGAGCAGGTGGGCGGTCACCATCCAGTCCAGCGCGCCCTGCTCGGTGGTCTGCGGGGTGTTCAGGTCCGTGTGGAGATCGGCGTACACGACGCCAAGCCGCTCGAAACCGGCGGCAAGATACCCGGCAACCACCCCGATCTCGATCGCGCAACTACCCCCGAGGACGAGGTGCCGCTGGCTCGCACCAATGATCTGGCCGATCCGGTCGCGCACCCCGAGCACATCGTCGACCACCGCAGCGACATTCTGCGCGCGGGTGTTCATGTGGTCCGGCGCCCATCGGCGTAGCGGAAGGTCGCCGTGGTCTTCGACCTCGACACCGGCCGACGTCAGCGCCTCGACAATCCCGGCCTCGCGTAACGCGCGAGGCGCCTTCTCCTGGCCCGGCGCGAACGACGCCATGCTGGTCGGGGCGCCGAGAAGCCCAAGTCCTGCGACAAGAAGCGGCCGCGACATTCCGCCACTGTATGCGCCCAGCACGCCCCCTCGCGCGCGCGTCTGTATGCGCCATTGCCGATGGCCCTTCACGATCCGTCTCAGTCATCGATTCATCGCTTCTTCCCACGTTTCGTTGTGGGCCCCTCGCCAGCCGCGTACCGCCGCCCGCTGAGCGAAGGTCAAGTCCTGAGCGTCCTGTGCATCGTTGGCCTGGTGATCACGCGGCGGCTGCCGCCCTTTACGGTCGTTCTGTCCGTTGTTTGCCGCTGGCGGGGGCAGCGTACTTCGCCCCGACGGGAGGAGGCATGGACTTCACCGCCTGTGCGCTGGGTCCTGTTCCAACACCACACCGGTGCCGTCGGGCGCGGCTCGCTGCAAGCACGCCCGCAAGTCCCTTGACCGGCGACGGTGAGGCAAAGGCGCCTTCAGCCAGCGGCGTCCGTGCTAGCGGCGGGCTCGTCGCCCTGCTCGACGGTGCTCCCCGAGATGGTGCGGCCAGCGCCGGTCGCATGCGTGATCTCGACCCTGCGCGGCTGGCTCCGCGGTGACGCGGGGATGGTCACGTGCAGGACACCGTCGGCATAGTCGGCAGTAAGGTTCTCCGAGTCCACGCCCTCGCCGAGGGAGAGTTGCCGGGCGAACGACCCCTGGGACCGCTCGGCGACAATGACCTGCTGGCTCGCCCGGTAGGGAGGGGTGCGCTCCGCCTGGATCGTCAAGGCGCCGGAGTCGACGGTCACCTCGATGCTGTCAGGGTCGACGCCGGGTAGGTCGGCCTCGACGTGGTAGCCGCCGTCATCGCCGCGGTAGACATCCAGCGGCATCCCGAGAGGCGCGCGCGTCCCGCCAGTGGCCATCGACATGAGCCGGTCGAACTCCCGCACAGGGTCACGGAAGGGTTCAAACCTGAACACTGACATCGCTGCCTCCTCCTCGTGAGGTGTCGGCTTCGGGGACCACATACCGCCTCCGGCGAAGCTGTTCCCCTCCGACATGGTAGTCCTCCGGGGGTCTCCTCATTCCGGTGCGGTGCCCCCCGTTTATTGGTCCATCTCGGGTCTGAGTGCTCGTCCCTGACGAGAGTGCTGATGGAGCCGCGAATAGGAGGTGGACGACCGAGCAGATCGTGGCGAGACCGCAGACAGAAGGCGATCGGCCAGGACGGCAACTCGGGGTGGGCGCTGCCGGCGGCCCGGCCAATGCACGTGTGGTCCTACGACTTCGTCCCGGCGCGGACCATCGACGGCGCCCCGCTGAGAATGCTGAACGTGGTCGATGAGCCCGCCAGGGCCGCGCCCGGCTCGCTGAACAGGCGACCCGCGCAACGTTGGCTCGGCGCGGATTCTCGAGCGGATCGGCATGACCATGAGGAAACCACCGGCAGGCGCTGGTGGAGTTCCTGACCGGCGACGGGCGACGACCGCGAGGGCCGGGGGCCCTCGCCGTCGGGTGGGTCGCAACAGCGCATGGTTCACTGCCTCACGGTCCGCGAGTTGATTCAGCCTCAGCCTCTGCGACCTGGTGACCGGGTCGCGGTCCTGTCGCCGTCGTGGGCGGCGCCGGCGGCTTTTCCGGCGGTGCACGAGACCTATGCGGGCAGCGTACTACGCTGTGGGGAGCATGTTCCTGGAGGTATGCCGACGCCCAGCCGCAGCGGCTACCGGCGAGTAGCCAGCAGCGATGTCCGGGGCCCGAGAGCATCGCCGGCTACGCCGGCGTCGACCTGTCAGAGAACTAACAAGCCCTTGCAGCTTGCAGCGCGCGTCCCCGATGTGGGGGCGGGCGCTGTGTGTGTGCGACAGGAAGGGACCAAAGGCACTGACCCGAGTGCCCGAGCAGTGCTTACTGTTGGCGTCGACGGCCGAGGGGGGCAAAGTCCTTCTCTGGGTCGCTGGTCGAGCGCCTCCTGGCCTGGTCCCCCTCCTTTGCGCCGGGAGGCGCTGTCGGCCGTACGGGCGTCGGCCGCCGGGTCACCTCGACGTCGAACGGTCAGGCACCCAGCGCTTCACGGCGTGGCGGGTCACCATTCGCCCGTCGAGCTCGATACGGGAACCCTCGGGGTAGTCGGGCAGCTCGAGTTCCCAGCCCTCGGCCCGGAGCTGCAGCAGCCATTCCTCGTGGCTCAGGCCGGTGCTCTCGTGCCAGTCGCGAACGTCGTACTTCCACACGATTTCGACGGTAGCCGTCGGCCCTGTCAGGCGTGGCAGCCCGGCAGTGGCACGAGCGCACATCGCCGTGAGTGGCAGCCGCTGAGGTGGCCCATCCGACCCAGGCGCAAGATTGAGGGTGGACGACCGCGGATGGAGGACCACGATGATTGGGACAAGCACGACGACCTTGCGGTTCAGGGGCTCTGGTGAACACCTCCGGCTGCGCGTGGCGTCGGTTCCGGACCCGCTCACTAACGTGCGCGAATGCTGCCGGGCATCGGTTGCGCTGGAGAAGGCCTTGGGCGAGGCGATTCGCGATGCGCTCGCGGCCGGCCATAGCTGGGCTGAGGTGGGACACGAACTCGGCGTCGAGGCCAGCACGTCGGCCGGTGTGCGGGAGGAGTACGACGCTTCGCGCCGTGCGATGTGGTCGAGGTTCTGGGGCGGGGAGTCAACGAGATGAAGCGCGCACTGGTGTCATTGGCCGGGATCTACCTGCTCGTCGCTGTGATCGGCAGGTTCGTGGAGGGCATGGGAGCCGTCGAGTGCGGTTGCGGGGGCGACTGCTGGTGTAACGTCCGGTCCTCAGCACGTTCCGCTGGGTCTTCCCCTGGGGCCACCGCGGTCCGTCGCAGGCCGACTGACGGGCCCGCCGGCCTGGACGCATGGGTGATCGGCACTTGGAACCCAAGAGGATCCTTAACTTGTGACTGAGGATTCCGATCATGCCGCCAAGGGGTGGGTCCCGCTGGCTCTGGGTGCGCTGGGCGTCGTGTTCGGCGACATTGGCACGAGCCCGCTCTACGCGATCCAGACCGTCTTCTCCATCGACCACAACACGGTCAAACCCACCCCCGGCGACGTATACGGCGTGATCTCCTTGGTGTTTTGGTCGATCACGCTCGTCGTGTCGGTGAAGTACGTGGTCTTCATCTTGCGTGCCGACAACGACGGCGAAGGGGGCGTCATGGCGTTGGCGGCTTTGGCGCGCAGGGCGGTCCGGCCCGGTGGCAAGCGGTTCGGACTGGTGATGCTGCTCGGTGTGCTTGGGGCGTCGCTCTTCTACGGCGACAGCGTCATCACGCCGGCGATCTCGGTCATGTCGGCGATCGAGGGTCTTTCGGTCGCCACTCCCGAGCTTGACAACCTCGTCGTCCCGATCGGCGCCGTCGTCATCGCGGTCCTGTTCGGCGTCCAGCGGTTTGGGACGCACCTGGTGGGCCGGCTCTTCGGCCCGATCATGGTGCTGTGGTTTGCCGTGCTCGCGGTTCTCGGCGGCGCCCAGGTCGTGCGTGACCCGGCCATCCTGCGCGGCCTGTCACCTCACTACGCCGTGCTGTTCGTGGTGGAGCACCCGATCATCGCGTTCGTCGCCATGGGTGCCGTCGTCCTGGCGATCACCGGGGCGGAGGCGCTGTACGCGGACATGGGCCACTTCGGCGCCGGGCCCATCCGGCGCGCGTGGTTCCTGGCGGTGTTTCCTGCCTTGACGCTGAACTACCTTGGTCAGGGCGCACTCATCCTCGAAGACCCCGCCACGGCGGAGAACCCGTTCTTCCGCCTTGCCCCCGATGCTCTCGTTATCCCACTGGTCGTGCTGGCGACGATCGCCACGGTCATTGCATCCCAGGCGGTGATCTCGGGCGCCTATTCGGTGTCCCGTCAGGCCGAACGTCTGGGCTACCTGCCCCGTTTGACGGTGCGCCACACGTCCAGGCATGAGCGTGGCCAGATCTACATCGCGGCGGTCAACTGGTCCCTGTTCGTCGGCGTGATGCTGCTGCTCGTGCTGTTCCGCTCCTCCGAGCACCTCGCGACGGCCTACGGCCTCGCCGTAACGGGCACCTTCCTGATCACCACGACCCTGTTCCTCATCTTCGCGGAGTCGGCGTGGGGATGGGGGCGCGGTCGGCTGGCGGTGGTCGGCGTGCCGTGGGCAGTGCTGGAGCTGACCTACTTCGGCGCCAACCTCACGAAGGTCGCCCACGGAGGGTGGCTGCCGCTGCTGATCGCGCTCATCGTCGCCACGGTGATGCTCACCTGGCAGCGCGGGCGCACCCTGGTCACCAACCGACGCACCGAGATGGAGGGTCCGCTGGAGCCCTTCATCGACTGGCTGCACGGCGACCCGGTCGGCAAGGTGACCGGCACGGCTGTCTTCCTCCACCCGAACAAGGACTCAACGCCGCTGGCGTTGCGGGAGAACGCCACCTTCAACCACGTCATCCACGAGAACGTCCTGATCGTGAGCACCACCTCCGAGAACGTGCCGCATGTCCCTGACGACCAGCGGGTCGAGCTGGACCACCTTGGAGATCCGTACGACGCGATCACGCACCTGACTCTGCGGTTCGGCTTCCAGGAGGACCAGGACGTCCCGGCCGCCCTCGCCCTGGCCCGCGCCCAGGGGATCCTCGAGGTCGACCCCGACACGGCCTACTACTTCCTGTCCCGCATCAGCGTGCAGCGGGGGCCGGGCCGCGAGATGAGCCCGTGGCGCAAGCGGTTGTTCCTGGGGCTAGCGCACAATGCGGCGTCGCCGATCGAGTACTTCCGTCTGCCCGAGGACCGGACCGTTGCCATGGGTGCCGCCGTCGTCCT
Source organism: uncultured Actinomycetota bacterium (assembly GCA_963715025.1). Lineage (GTDB taxonomy): Bacteria > Actinomycetota > Actinomycetes > Actinomycetales > Dermatophilaceae > DASSJT01. The sequence goes on from CAVQQQ010000008.1 coordinate 70,686, forward strand.
CTAGGTGATCCGGCGGCGGTAGGTGGCCATGGCGAAGGTGTACGCGACGATGAGGATGCCGAGGCACCAGCCGAGGGCGATCCAGATGTCGGTGCCGACCGGCTGCTGGGTGAACATGTCGCGGATCGCGTTGACGATGGACGTCACCGGCTGGTGCTCGGCAAAGGCGCGCACCGGGCCGGGCATGGTGCCGGTGGGCACGAATGCCGAGCTGATGAATGGCAGGAAGATGAGCGGGTAGGTCTTTTAATGAGGCCACCCGGGCCGCGTTGAACAAAAGTCAGGTGATCGATCTGACGACGACGGGCCGGCGGACCGGCCAACTGCGGCGCATCGAGATCGTCCTGCACAACGACCATGGCCAACTGTTCATTACCGGGATGCCCCGGGCTGACCGTACGCGTGACTGGATCTACAACATCGAGGCCGATCCCCACGCCGTTATTCACTTGAAGCAGGCGGTTGTCGCGGACGTGCCCGCGACGGCGCGAGTCGTCACCGACCCCAACGAACGCCGGCCCCTCATCGAGGCGGCCGCCAGGCGATGGGGTCGCACGGATGTTCCGGACATGCTCCGGCACAGCCCGCTCATCGTGCTCACCGTCGACGACTCCTCCGACCATCCGATCGGCTCGTAGCAGTTGGACATCGCACCAGATGAATCCTGGGTCACACCGTCGCGAGCGGCGATCATCGCAGTCCCGTCCAGCAATGCTGGTGGAGATGCCACGGCCATCGCCCACACTGACAGGACCAAGTCGAGGAACCCGCATCACCGAGGTCGCCGCCAAGGGCCCGCCGACGTCCCCTCCAGCGTTGTGCGCAAACGCAGCGGGTCCGCAGCGGTGTCGTGTGCGCCGCGCCTCGCAGGTGCGGAATGCGCGTGGACGCGCCATGAACCGGCTGCAGGAGGGCTTCGTGTTGGGCGGCAGGTACACCCTCGGCCCCGTCGTCAATCTCGCGCCGTGCGGGGTGCCGGATGGACCCCGGCGTGGCGGATCAGCATCTCGGTGACGGCGTGCAGGTCCCGTTGTGACCGGGCCCGGTCGTGGTCGCTGAGGTACTGCACGACGATCCCCATGACGCTGGCGACGAGGACCCGGGCGAGGGTGTCAAAGGGCACGGCGCAGACCTCGCCGGCGTTGCTCGCGGCCCTCTGGATCCATTCGGCCACGATCCGGGTGTAGCCCTCGATCTGCCACCGCGCCTGGCTTTCGAGGCCGGGGGTGCGCAGGGCGTAGACAAACAGCTCGTGCCGCATCAGGGCCAGCTGAGGGTCGTTCACGACGAGCCGCCGCCAGTAGGTCTCCAGCCCGTGCCGGATGGCGTGGTCGAGGCCCGCATCGGTTTCGGCCGCGCTGAAGACCGCGGAGACCTCGTCGGTGACGTCCTGGATCACCGCGGTGATCAGCAGTTCCTTGGACGGGAAGACGTAGTGCAGCGTCCCCAGCGGCACCTTCGCCTCGGCGGCAACGGCCCGCAGGGTCGCGCCGGAAACGCCGTCACGGGACAGCACGGCTCGGGCCGCGGCCACGAGCTGACCGCGCCGCTCGGACGCCTTCACGTACGCCATCGTGCACCTCGCATCTAATTCGGTCGTTCGACCAAGTGTCACAGCTCACGCCCCGCCGATTTGGGCCCTGACTCTAACATAAAGTAGCATCGGACTCAGTCGGTCAAACGACCGACTTCTTGGGGTCTGAGCCTACACCCGGCGCTGGCCCAAACCAAATAAGGACACCTCACCATGAAGAAGATCTTCCTCGGCGCGGTCGCCATGGCCGCCCTGGCCGTGCCGCTCGCCTTCGCCGGATCGGCCAACGCCGCCGTCTCCGGCCCGTACACCACCGGCTTCACCGGGGTGACCATCGACAACACCCCAGGCGCCGTCGACACCTGGCGGATGACCGGTCCCTACGACGCCGCGATCACCGAGGGCGCCGACCCGGCGCTGCGGATCAGCAACGCGGTCACGTCCGGCAGCTTCGGCGACCAGCTGTTCAGCCCCACGCTCGAGGTCCCGGCCACCGAGACCGGGCCGGCGCGAACGTTCACCGCGTCCTTCGTGCTCGAGCCGGTCCCGTATCAGGACGGCCTGCGGGTGACGGTCAGCCCCGACAACGGCCAGGGCGGCCGGGGCGGCTTCCTCGCGATCGAGCACAAGAATGGCGGCATCGACCTGGTCAGCCAGGGGTCGTACGTCGACAAGGCGGGCAACCTGCAGTGGACGGTCACGCCGGTGGCCACCGGGCTCGACCCGAGCAAGCCGCACACCGTGAAGCTCAAGCTCGTCAAGAAGCCTGACGTCAAGAAGGTGACGAACAACGACGTGTTCTCGGTGGAGGTGGACGGCAAGCCGGTCAAGAACACCACGTTCGAGGCCTACTACGACGCAACCGGCGAGCCGAACTACCAGACCGACACGCTCCTGTTCCGCCTCAGCGGCACCCCGCAGTCGGAGCTCGCCGGCAAGGGCCTGCTGATCGACGACGTCACCATCGCGACCTCCTGACCCCAGCGCAACACCTGCCCAATCAGAGGAGGGCCCACCCCGTCGGTGGGCCCTCCGCTCTGTCGTGCGCCGTGGCTACCGGGGAGCGCGTATCACGGATACCGAAGCTCTCACACCCGCAGTCGCACTCGTCGTCGTCGACCAGGTAGGGGAGCGACTCGCGAATCGCCTCTGCGCCGGGACGCTTGACGGCTGTCAGTCGCTGAAGGACTGACAGTTCCATGTCTGTGAGGGGGCGCTCCACGGCCATCGTGGCATCCGCCCATCGGCAGATCCAGTAAACGGCCACGGGTACCGCACTCGCCTTGCGGCGACGTGTGGCACACGTCAGTCGCCCGACTGGCTGCGCATCCGGGCTCCGCAGACGCCGGCGACGGAGGCGGTGAGGAAGTCGACGCCGTGCCGGTCGAGGTTGCCTCGGGCGCGGTCGTAGTGCTCGGTGGTTCGCGGGTCGTCGCGGCGGGCGAGGATCTGGGCGTCGCGAAGCGGGACTCCCGCGTCGAGGGCGTTGGTGATCGCGGCGTGCCGCAGTGAGTGCGGGCTGATGTGCCGCGGGATGCCAGCGGCCTTCGCGATCCGCGCGACCATGCGGTAGGCATCGCGTCGGTCGATCGGCTTGCCGGAGACTGGTCGAAGCACCAGCGGCCCGCTGGTCCGCTGACCCCGGCACGCCTCAAGGATGCGTAGCACCGGGACGGTGAGCGGCATGGTGGCAGGCTTGTTGCCCTTGCCGACCAGGTGAAGCACCCGGTGTCCGCGGAGGGTGTCGGCGTAGTCCTCGATCCGCACCGCGGCTGCTTCGGAGGCGCGCAACGCGTTGATGCCGAGCAGGTAGGCCAGAGCGCCGTGGTGGACGCTGAGGGTCGGTGCGATCTGCAGGACCCTGATCAGCTCGAGCCGGTCCAGTCCTTGAGTGCGGGACTCGTCGCGGTGGATCTTCGGCAGCCGCGCATAGACGGCCGGGTCGGAGGGGATCAGGCCGTCGATGTGGGCGAACCGGAAGTACCCGCGGACGGCGTGCATCATCGTGACGTGGGCTTCCCCTCGTAGCGTGGAGACATCGCCAATGAGGAGGCGGCGATGTCGAGGCGGTACGAAAGTTCGATGAGGACTTCAAGCAGGGCGCGGTGCGGCTGGTGCGGGAGACCGGGAAGCCGATCGCGCAGGTGGCCCGGGAGCTGGGGATCAACGAGGGCACGCTGGGCAACTGGGTGCGCCAAGGCCCGGCGAACGGGACGGTGAGAACCCGCCGTTGAGCGAGGACGAGCGGGCCGAGCTGGTCCGGCTGCGGAAGGAGAACGCCGAGCTGCGGATGCAGCGTGATGTGCTCAAGCGCTCGGTGGCCCTCTGGGTGGACGAGGCGATGGGCCGGTAGCCGTGGCCGGGTTCATCGCCGCCCAGAGGGCGAGACCACGACGTCCCGCACGCGACCGCGTGCCGGGCGCTGGGGGTGTCCCAGGCGTGGTTCTACAAGTGGCGGCACGGCGACACCTCGCCCCGGCAGGCGCGGCGGGCGCAGCTGGCGGTCGCGATCCGGCCAGCTGTTCGCCGCGCACCGCGGCACGCTACGGGTCGCCGCGGATCACCGCCGATCTGCGCGACGCGGGCTGGCGGGTCAGCGAGAACACCGTCGCGGCGGTCATGCGTGAGCAGGGCCTGGTCGCCCGGCCCGCCGAGGCGCCGGCAGGTCCACCACCCGGCCGGGGCAGGGGCCGGTGGCGGGCGCCGGACCTGATCGGCCGCGACTTCGCCGCCGGACGGGCTCAACCAGAAGTGGTACGGCGACGGCACCGAGATCGTCACCGACGAGGGCAAGCTGTACCTGACTCGGTGCTGGACATGGGCTCACGCCGGGTGGTCGGGTTCGCCCTGGGCGAGCACCACGACGCCGAGCTGGCCTACGGCTGCGCTGGCGATGGCGGTCGCTGTCCGCGGCGGGAAGGAGCGGTCGCCGGGGTGATCATGCACACGGATCAGGGCAGCGAGGGCGGATTCAAGTGGTCGTCGCAACACCTCGATGACGGAGGTGTGCTGTGGCGGCGAGGCAGGTGCGGTCGAGGACGAGTTCGGGTGGCTCGACCGGTGGCCGACGGCAGTGGGCGGCGGATCGTGCGTTGCGGCCGCCGATGCGCTCGCCGGGACGGCCGGAGCCGTCGCGTGCGGTGCAGCGGGCGTTCTGGCGGTTGATCGCCGATGGCGTCACGACCGAGGACGCGGCGGCGGTGGTGGGTGTGTCGACACCGGTCGGTGTCCGGTGGTTCCGCCACGCTGGCGGGATGTGCCCGATCAGCCTGGCCGAGCCGACCGGTCGCTATCTGTGGTTTGCCGAGCGGGAGGAGATCGCCCTGCTGAAGGCCCGGGACCACGGGGTCCGCGAGATCGCCCGACGGATCGGGCGTGACCCGGGGACGATCTCTGGTGAGCTGCGTCGCAACGCCGCGACCAGGGCCGGCAAACGGGTCTACCGAGCCGGTGTGGCGCAGTGGAAGGCGCAACAGGCCGCGAAGCGTCCGAAGGCGGCAAAGCTCGCCACCAACCCGCGGCTGCGTGCCTACGTTGAGCACAGGCTGGCCGGGGAGGTCGCCGATGCTGACGGGCGCCCGATCGCCGGCCCGAACGTGCCGTGGGCCGGTCGCCGCCACGGGCGCAGGCAGGACCGGCGCTGGGGTGCGGCGTGGAGCCCGGAGCAGATCGGCAACCGGTTGAAGGTCGACTTCCCCGACGATGGGTCCATGCGGATCTCGCCGGAGACGATCTACCAGTCGCTGTACGTCCAGGGCCGCGGCGCCCTGCGGCGCGAGCTGACCGCATGCCTGCGCACCGGCCGGGCGTTGCGCGAGCCCCGCGCCCGGACCGGTGGCAGCGGAAGAAGTTTCGTCACCGACGAGGTCAAGATCTCCCAGCGGCCTGCCGAGGCCGCCGACCGTGCCGTGCCCGGGCACTGGGATCCGCTCGTCGCCGGCTCGTCCGCAGGCGGCGAGAAGACGCGCCTGCCCACCCGGTCAGCCGCCGGCGGCTGACCAGGTCTGTCCACGCGGTCTCGACGGACACGTTCCCAGCGCCAACGGCGCAGCTCGGATCGGCAGGTTGGCGCCTTCGGTCAGGCTTGCACCGTCTGTTCGAGGCGCTCGCGCCAGTCGCGTTCGGCCCGGCGTTTGATCCCCTGCATCTGGCGCCGCGCCATCACGAAGTCGCCCGGCGCGAGCAGCAGCGTCCCGAAACGCCTCGCGAGGAGCTTTCCCAGCAGCGTGTGTTCGTTCATCGTCAGCGTGGTGCGGCTGCGTTCGATCAGCCGGGTGTCCTCCGGCCCGCTCTCCTCGAGGAGGAACAGCCAACTACTGTCGCGACGCCGAACCCAGTTGACTCCGGACATCGGCGCATGGGCGGTCAGTAGCAGCAGGCGATTCGGCTCAAGTGCCTCAACGGTCCATCCGACCTCCGCCCCCTCGGGCACGAGATCGCCGATCTGGAGAGCCTGGAGTTCGGGAATGATCCGCTCGGCCCTGGGGATGCGGTCGTTGTCGATCCGGTCGTAGCTGTACCAGCCGGCCTTCTTCCATCCCATCTGGACCAGCCATGGCCACACCGCGGTTGCCGGCGCGCGGATCGGGATTGCCCGGGTCGACGCGATCTGCGCGCTCGGCACCTCGTCATCGCCGGGCAGTGCTCTGGCCACCTCCTCGCCAGTGGCCCCCCAGCGGCCAATCGTGCGGCGCGCCACAACGGCGCCGGCAAGACCGGCCGCCGCGACCGCCGTGTACGCAGCCACCGAACGGGCTCTCACCGGCCGTACCATGGCCGCACTCCCATCCTGTGTCGCAGCTCACCGATCTCGGGGCCGTCTCCACTATGCCCCGCGGACACACACGGCGTCAGAGCCCAAAGCCCTCGTGGTGTCGGACGTCGAGTAACTCCGGCTGCAACTTCTCGCGCCGAGACTCCCGTGCGCACTTCGCCGGGCAGGTTGCCCGACAGCACCGTCGCGACTGGGCCGCGTCCGGTCTGCCGGTTGTCGACCACCCCGTGGCGTCGATGAGGGTGCCGTTGCTGACTTCATCAAGGGTGCGGTCGTAGTGGCGCATAGCTCCAGACGCGGGCGCGGAGAGCGGGGTTGGCGGCGACCGCGCTCACATGCGTCAACTGGCAGCATTGCGCCGGGTCGGATCTCCGCGACCACGTGGACGCATCTGCGCTCGGAATATCAAAGGCCAGTCAGGACCCCAAAGATGGTCCGGGCAAGGTCTCGGCAAGTCCGCTCGCGGCGGTGTGACGCAGGTCGAGGCGCGCCACTCGCTGCAGGACCGTCCTTTCTCGTCAGCGCTCTCGGACCGGGCAGGTAACATGCCCCAAGTGCCGCAGAGTGCGAGGGCCCAAGCCGGTTGGAAGCAGGTTCACCGTTGGCTCGTGTGGTGCGGCCTCCTCGCGGTGAACCCAGCATTGTTCCTCGCCCACCGAGCCGAGGACCTGGCGAACCTGAACTTGGGTCCGGGCCGAGGAGCCGCGGTCGAGGGGTTGGTATGGGCACTGCCCCGGTTGGCGCTCGACCCATCACGGCCCACGCCGGTAGAAGCTGCGGAGGCCGCGCGCTGGTACTTGTTCTCCGCGGGTTGTGCCGCGGCGCTCTTCGTAGGCTCCGGCCTCGCATGGTTGTAGGCACAGATTCCGACGCTAGGCGAGCCGACGCCAGGGCACTGCGGAAGCCGCTGACCCCTGGGCCTCGAAGACCAACGGCCCTGCTGGGTGTCCCAAAGAGCAGGAGCGTCGCCCATCACCCGGCGGTGTGACACGGATGGACGTAACCGATCGGATAGCGCGGCGAAAGCGCCCCTTGTACAAGAGTGCGAAGTCACCCGGTTGGGACTGCCCGTTCAAGCGCTGTCACGTCTCTCCAGGGGCAGCCCGGGAGTAGATTCGTGCGAGGGGGCCGGGGCTGCGACGTCGCCGCCGGATCCGAGTCATCCCCCTTGGTGCCTTCATAGGGTGCCTCGAGGAGTACGTATGAGATCCCGATCCCGTCACGCGCCCCCGGGCCGGACCCGCACGGTGGTGTCCCACCGATGACCACCGAGCCTGCCTGCTTGCTCATCGCCGACATCTCCGGGTACACGGGCTACCTCGCCGGTGTCGAACTCGACCACGCGCACGACATCCTCGCCGACCTCATGGACACGATCGTCAGCGCTCTGGGCCCCGGCTTCCGGCTCGCCAAGCTCGAGGGCGACGCCGCCCTGACCTACGCGGTCACGGAGAGGATCGATGGGTCGCTGCTGCTCGACACGATCGAGCGGTGCTACTTCTCCTTCCGTCGGCGACGGCGCGACGTACGCCAGGCGACGTCGTGCACGTGCAACGCCTGCGGGCACATCCACGACCTCAACCTCAAGTTCGTCGTCCATCACGGGACGATCCTGCGCCAGCACGTCGCGGGCAGCGAGGAGCTCCTCGGGTCCGACGTCATCCTCGTGCACCGGCTGCTCAAGAACCACGTCGTCGAGGCGACAGGGATCGAGGCGTACGCCCTGTTCACCCAGCCGTGCGTCGATGTGATGGACGTCGACGTTGTCGCCCTCGGGATGCGCGCCGCGAGCGAGATGTACGAGCACGTCGGGTCGGTGCCCGTGTGGATCCACGACCTCGAGCTGCGCTGGGAGGAGGAGCAGGCGCGCACGCGCGTCATCGTCGAGGAGGGCCACGCGATGTACCGGGCCGACCTGCCGACGTCGGCGCCCCCGCAGGTGCTGTGGGAGTTCGTCACGACACCGGGCCGACGCGTCGCCTGGCAGGCCGGCGTGACCGGCGTCGAGGTCACCGCGAAGGGCAACCGCAGGGGCGTGGGCGCCACGAACCACTGCCTGCACGGCAAGGGGGCGAGCATCGAGGAGCTGCTCGATTGGCGTCCCTACGACTACTTCACGATCCGCAACACGGTCCCCACCCCGATGGGCGCCCTCCACTTCCTGCAGACGACCGAGTTCGAGCCGACGGCGACCGGGACGACACTGCACCTGCGGATCGCGCCGCCGGCGACGCGCAAGGAGCGCGTCATCGCCAAGCTCATGATGCCCATGCTCGACCGGTCGCTGCGGACCTCCGACGCCCGCCTCGTCGAGCAACTCGAGGCCGCGCTCGACGGCCGCGCCCAGGACGCTGCCAAGGAGCCGCGGGTCCCGCAGGTTGGGGCCGGCGGATCGGCGCAAGGATCGTCGGATGCCTGACGCCTCTTTGCCCTCAGGCGGCGGAGTGACGCATGTGAAGCGCGCTCATCCCGATGAGCCGATGTGCCCTCCCACGGCAGCGTTGGCAGTGCGGTGTGCAGCCACCACGGGATCCAGACAGGCCACTGACGATCGGCTGGGCGGATGATGAGGAGTGTTGGATATCAGGGATGGGGGGAACCGGTTCGATGTGACGGGGCAACGTGCCGAGGGGGCGGTGCAGATGCGATCGAATGCCTATTCGTCGAAGGTTGACGTTCGGCAGCGAGTTGCCGCCCCGGTCTTTCGCTGGATGGGCCCGCTGGTGCGCCTTCTCCTGCGCCGCGGCCTGGGCGAACCGAACGTCCTGCTCACCGTCCGTGGACGCCGCAGCGGGCAGCCGCGCACCACGCCGGTCGCGATGTTCGAGCTCGGCGACCGGCGCTTCGTGGAGGCAGCGTTCGGTGAGGTCGACTGGGTCCGCAACTTACGGGCTTCGGGCGAGGCGGTGCTCCGACGCGGGCGATGGTCGCAAGCTGTCCAGGCCGTCGAGCTGCCACCCGAGACCGCGGGTAAGCTCCTGCACGATTCGCTTGCCGGCTTCCCCCGCCGGCGCCGGCTTCGCTCCCTGCTGGGGCCGTCGGTAAGGCCTCCGGCGGCCATCCTGTACCGCTATCGGCTGCGGATCGATGACCGACTTGAGGACTACGTGATCCATGCGCGCCGCTGCCCCTTGTTCGAGCTGCTCCCGATAGAGGAGGTGGCCGAGGCGACGTGAGCTTCATCGGTCTACGTCTGTCGGAGGTCCGGCCGCTTCCGGTGGCGTGTCACGCTCCTGGGCCGTGGGGGCGCGACTCGCGGCGGGAGGGAGGCGCCTCGCGGCCGAGCGGGTCGCGGCATGTGAGTGCGTTTCGGGGGACGCCCGCCGGTCCCGAATCCGGACTCGAAGGGCGTCGCAGCTCGCGCCGGACGGAGACACCTGACAAAGTGAACCGATGCTGAATCAGGTGGCCGACGGCGTCTGGGTCCGGCAGAGCGCGTGGGTCTGGAGCAATGCCATCGCGGTGCGCGGGGAGGGTGGGTTGATCCTGGTCGATCCCGGCTCCGATGGTTCCGATCTGAACCAGCTCGCCGATGACCTGGACCGGCTCGGCCTTCCGGTGGTCGCCGGGTTCTCCACCCACCCCCACTGGGACCACCTGCTCTGGCATCCCCGGTTCGGCGCCGCGCCGCGCTACGCCACCCCCGCCGGCGCCCAGGCTGCCAGTGAAGCCCGAGAGCGGGCGCAGAGGATGGCGGGGGAGAGCGCGTCGGGCGTCCCTCTCGAGCTGATCGGGCTCCTCACCCCGCTGCCCGCGGACGGGGGACCCGTGCCGGGCGAGATAGTCGAGGACGCCTTCGGCACGATCGCGGTTCCGGCTTTCCAAGTCACGACTAAGCCGGCAGGACGACACCCTGCAATGCCTCGGCAGTCTGAACGACCTCGTCTGTCGTGTTGTAGAGGTGGAATGAAACCCTTAGGTTGCCTGCGCGTACGGCGCACCTGATCCCGGCGCGCGCCAGGGCCTCACGCACATCCCCCGCGAACGGCAGGCTCAGCGTCGCACTCCCCGGCGTGGGTCGACCGAGCCGTCGCGCCAGGTCCGCCACCAAGCCGGTGGTGTGCTGCCAGATGGCGTCGCTGCCCACCGCGCTGAGCAGCTCGAGACTCTCGGCCTGACCGACCCAGGCGTGCCATGCCGGCGAAATGTCGAAGCGCCGCGCAGTCTCCGAAAGCCGCAACGGGCCGCCGTAGATGCTCGACCAAGGCTCCGCTCCCGCGTACCACCCGGCCAGGAACGGCGTGAGCGTCTCCAACCGGTCGGGGCGCACGGTGAAGAACGCAGTTCCGCGAGGCGCGAGGAGGAACTTGTAACCACCGCAGACGGTGTAGTCGGCCACCGAGGCTGCGACAGGAAGCCACCCAGCCGCCTGGGTGATGTCGAGCAGAAGACGCGTGTCGGTCGCGCGGGTAGCCGCCAGAAGCTGGTCAAGATCCAGAAGGCGTCCATCGGCCGACTGAACCAGAGACGCTGCCACGAGGGCGGTACTCGGCGTGACGTGCTCGGCCAGCCTCTCCAGTGGCACCTCGCGAACGTCGTGCTCACCAGCCCAGAAGGGGAACGTCACACTGGTGAACTCGCCGGTCGGCACGAGCACTTCGGCCCGGCGCGGGAGCGTTGCAGCCACGAGACCGGTGAACACACTGACCTGTGGGCCGATGGCCACCTCACGGGGCCGGACACCGACCATCTCGGCGAACGCCGAGCGCGAACGCTCAACCGCAAGGTCGAAGTCTGTTGCGACACTCCTCCCCGTCTGCCACGCCCGCAGTGCTGCGATGCCGGCCTCGACAGCCCGTCGCGGCGGCAGGCCCATGGTGGCTGTGTTCAGGTAGATCCCATCGGCCCCGAACTCCCGCGAGGCATCGGCAATCGATAGTTCCGCGGTCACCTATCCCACCCCTGTCCTGTGTCATTCGGCCCGACGGTCGAGGGCAGTTTTCTCGCCCTCATGCGCAAGGCCCGCGGCGCCTGGACGATCCGGGTCGCATCCGTCCCGCAGCCCTCACCGACGGACCACGGCGTGATCGCGCGTTGGGTCCTGCGCGAGGGGCCGCAGACGCTTGAGCAGGTTGCCTCGGCCGCGGGCGGCCAACCCGAGTTGCCTGGCGTGCTTGAGATCGATCAGCCCGCCGAGCAGTCCGAGGACGGCGCGCGGGGGCCCGTCCAGGACGAGGTCGGGTTCATCAGCGCGCCCGACCCGACTGTGGATCCCCCTGTCCCGCAGCTCGATGACGGCCGGCTCGCCGCCGGCGACGAGCTGGATGACGGCGGAGGGGGCGTCGGGGTCGGCGTCGGTGGTGAACCACGCCGGGGCGTAGGCGAGCCAGCGTGCCTGGAACGCGTCGCTCGGCCGTTCCTCGCTCATGTACTTCAGCCCCCAGAGCCCGAGTGCTTTGAGTACCGGCTCGAGGGTGAGGCCGTTCTCGGTCAGGGTGTAGAGGATGGTGGCAACCGGCGGCGGCGCGTCCTCGCGCGCGACGAGCCCAGCATCCTCGAGTTCTTTGAGGCGAGACGACAGCAAGTTGGTCGCGATGCCCGGTAGCCCGTTCTTCAGGTCCGTGAACCTGCACGGGCCTTGCAGCAGCAGCTCCCGGACTATCAGCAGCGTCCAGCGGTCGCCCACGAGGTCGAGGGCCCGGGCGATCGAGCAGTACTGGCCGTAGGTGCGCATGCGTTCAGCCTATGCGAACGCCAGTTGATTTTCAACTGTCAGTAGTTGATATTTTCTACTTTCTGTGTTTAGTCTTCCACCATGAACCGTGCTCCGTCGAAACTGCTCGTGCTCGTCGCGCTGCTGGCGGCCTCGTTCGTGATCAACCTCGACACCACCCTGGTCAACGTGGCCCTGCCGACGCTGACCCGTGAGTTGGGCGCGACCACCGCACAGCTGCAGTGGGTGGTGGACGCCTACAACCTGGTGTTCGCCGCTCTACTGCTGACCTCCGGGAGCCTGTCCGACCGCCTCGGCCGCAAGGGCATGCTTCTGATCGGGCTGCTGGTGTTCGGTGTTGCCAGCTTCGTCGGCGGGTATGCGACAACCCCCGCCGCGCTGATCGCGGCCCGCGCCGTGATGGGCCTCGGAGCCGCGATGACGTTCCCGGCCACCCTGTCCCTGCTCACCGGCGTCTTCACCAGCCGCAAGGAGCGGGCCCTGTCCATCGGCCTGTGGGGCGCGACGGGCGGCATGGCCATCGCGCTGGGACCGATCGTGGGCGGCTTCCTGCTCGAGCATTACAGCTGGTCGAGCATCTTCTACACCCTCGGGCCGGTATCACTGGCCGTCATCGCCCTGGTGGCACGGTTTGTCCCCAGGTCCCAGAACCCGGCTCCGCACCGCCTGGACGTCCTGGGCCTGGTCGCATCCGGCGGGTTCATGGGGCTGCTCGTCTACACCGTCATCGAGGCCCCCGGCCGCGGCTGGGCCTCGGCAGCATCGCTCGGCGGCTTCGCTGGCGCCGCGCTCCTGCTGATCGCGTTCATCGTCGGGGAGCGCCGCACCGCCGAGCCCATGCTGAACGTGCGGCTGTTCAGGGACATGCGCTTCAGCGCAGCCAGCGCCTCGGTCACCATCGCGTTCTTCACGCTGTCGGGGTTCATCTTCCTGATGACACAGTTCTTCCAGTTCGTTCGGACCTACAGCCCCCTGGCAACCGGCGTCCACCTGCTACCGGTCGCGGTCTCGGTCGCGGTCGGCTCGATCGTCGGGACACGGCTAGCGGTCCGCGTCGGCACCAAGGCCATCGTCACGTTCGGGCTGGTGATGCAGGCCGTCTTCTACCTCTGGGTCGCCAGCGACATCTCCCCGACCCTGAGCTACCGGATCATCGCGATCCAGATGGTCGTGTATGGCCTGGGCATGGGCCTGACCGCCGCACCCGCGACCGAGTCGATCATGGGAGCGGTCGCCGCTGACCAGGCTGGCGTCGGATCGGCCGTCAACGACTCCACCCGCCTGCTCGGCGGCACCCTCGGGGTCGCAGTCATCGGCAGCATCTACGCCTCGCTATACGGCACCCGGCTCAACAGCACACTTCCGGCGGCACTGCCCCAGTCGCTGACACACCTCGTCCACCAATCCGTCGGGGCAGCATTCGGAGTCTCCAGCCAGCTCACGGCCAACGGCCAGCTCACCACGGCCGACGGCGTACGCCAGGCCGCAGTCAACGCCTTCGACCACGGCCTCAGCATCGGGTGCGTCGTGGCCGGGGCCGTCGCGCTCGCCGGCGCGCTGCTCGCCGCCGCCTTCCTACCGTCCCAACCACCGCGCCAGCCTGGACCGCACGACGGCTCCACTGACTCGGCCCAGACCACCAACGATCGAAAGGCGCTCGTGCGATGACCTACGCGGAAACGGCCGTCAACCAGACCATCAATCGACTCCTGGGCGAGCATCCGGGCCTCGACGCCTCGGCCGACGGAGCCCTCGACAACCTCGACCAGTTCCACATCGGCGGCGCCGACGCGGTCGACCTGCTCATCCCCACCCTCGCACTCGCCCGTACGGACGTCCTCCTCGACATTGGGTCCGGCTTCGGCGGCCCGGCTCGTCAAATAGCCCGCCGCACCGGCAACCGAGTCATCGGCATCGACATCACCCCGGCCTACGTCGACGCCGCACGTGACCTCACCCAGAAGGCAATGCTGCGTGACCTCGTCGAATTCGAAGCCTGCGACATCGCCACCTTCCAGACCGAGCCCCAATTCCAGGCCGCGATAACCATGCACGTCCAGATGAACGTGCAGGACAAGGTCAGCTGGTTCGAACAAATCGGTCGGCGTCTGGCACCCGGCGCTCGCCTGGCCATCTGGGAGGTCTGCAACCCGGGCCGACACGAACTCGCCTGGCCGATGCCCTGGTCGCTCGACGGAACGGACAGCTACATCGTCGACGACGAGTCCCTTACGCACCGCGGTCGAGCAGGCCGGATTCAGCACCATCGAATGGACGCAGCAGTCCGCCTGGGTCCAGGCCTGGATCTCCAAGACCATGGCCGGTGGGCTGCCCACCGGGCCGGCATTGCCGATGCTTCTCGACGACGGCTACACCCGCATCATCAACTACGCCGCGGCACTCACCAACGGTGCCCTCGACGTCTGGCGCGGTTGCTTCTCCAAGAACCCGGCAACGTGACGCGCCCGGCCTGCGCGGCGGCCATGTGACAAACCGGATCCACCCGAACATCCCCACGAACGGAGCTAATGCCAATGTCCAATCTGCCTGCATATGTGGGTGCGATCACCATCGCTGGAACCGCCGGAATCCTCACGGCGGCGTGCGCTGCGCTCTACCGAGGCAGTCGAGACAGCGGCGCGAGCCGCAGGACTGCGGCGACGACTGCGGCCGGAGCGGCGATCTTGTTTGGCGCCTGGGCAGTTGCGAGTGCGCTCTTCGCCCACCACGGCGGCTATCAGACGCAGCTCGGGAAACAGCCGCCGTGGCTTCCCATCGAGGCGATGGGAGCGATGGTCACTCTGCTCCTGCTGGCGCGCATCCCGCTCGTGTCGCGAGCGCTGTCAGGCGAAAACTCGGTGCGTCTACTTTCGTGGCCCCATGCGTTCCGCGTTGCGGGAGGAGTCGCATTCGTCATCGCGATGATCCTGGGGCACATGCCCGCGCTGTTCGCGCTGCCCGCCGGCCTGGGCGACATGGCCGTCGGAGTCGCCGAGCCCGTTCTGGCGCGCCGGATCAAGGCCGGCCACGGTCGTCGCCCGGCGATGTGGTTCAACATCCTCGGCCTCGTCGACTTGGTCACCGCCATGACCCTGGGTGGCCTGACAGCTTACGGAATCGTCCATGTCTCGCCGGTCAACTCTGCACTCAGCCAGTTGCCAACGGCTCTCACCCCGACCGTTGGGGTACCGATGGTCTTCGCGCTCCACATTCTGGCGCTCCGCCGGCTCCGCAGTTCGCCCGAACGTCAGGCCACGTCTGAACTCAGTGGCCCCGAGATCCATTGGCGTACCGCCAATGAAACAGTCTCGGGATGAACCGCCCCGGAGTTTCTGGAGACCCTGACATCCCGGGGCGGTTCACTTTCCGAGGTGGCGAAATCGGCTTGTACGGGGTGCCGAGGGATGCTTCGCTGTTGCCGGTGACCGAACTTCAAACGCCGCGACTGTGCTTGCACGCCATCGACACAGCAGAGGGTGAACACATCGTCGGGCGGCGCACCGGAGCCGGGGATGCCTGGGCTGAGGACTTTCCGTTCGACGGCGACGTCATCGGCGTCACGGCGTTTCTCGCAGCTACGGCCGCCCACGGGGACCAACGCCCGTTCGGGCACTACCGGATCACCCGGACCGCCGACGGGAAGGCCATCGGTGGAATCGGTTTCAAGGGTCAGCCGGACGACGGATGTGTCGAGGTCGGTTACGGCCTGACCCCATCAGCCCGTGGCCACGGCTATGCTGCGGAGGCACTCGTCGCCCTGCTGAACCTCGCGGCCGATCACGGATTGTCCCGAGTTGTCGCCGACACCACCGTGGACAACACCGCTTCCCAGCGGACCCTCGAACGTGCCGGGTTCCGCCAAATAGGCACCAACGGTGACCTCTACCTATACGACGTGCTCCTCGACGCCCCTTCGCGACCGGCTCTGACGCAGTAGCCAGGTCGCCCGTTGGGGCAGCCCGTAGCTCCCGCGCGATCGGTGGCCCCTCGGAACGGCCTATCGCTCATCGGCAGATCCGGTAGACAGATATGGAGGGCTCGCCCGCCTCGCGGCTACTAGAGACTTCCTCGCAGGATCGGTGTCTGGCCAGACTCGGTCCAGGTGTCCGGCGGGAGGCTCTCCACGCGGCTGCCCACCTGTGGTCTGGTGTGGCTCTCTTCCGGTCTGCAGTCCGTCGGGCACCGTGACGAGGCGTGGCTCGAAAGGGGACTGCCCAGCTCGTAGTAGCACTGCCCACCTCGCCGTTCCTATCGGTATGAGGTGAACCAGGAGAAGCGCTATGGCGAAGGTGATCATCGGGGTCGATCCGCACAAGTTGTCGGCCACCATCGAGGTCGTCGATCGACGCGAGAGGCTGTTGGGTTCGGGTCGGTTCAGCACCGACCAGGCCGGCTACACCGCGATGCGGACGTATGCGAAGAACTGGCCCGAGCGGGTCTGGGCGATCGAGGGAAGCAACGGCGCCGGGCGCCCACTCGCGCAGCGGCTCCTGGAGGCCGGTGAGCACGTGGTGGACGTGCCGGCCAAGCTGGCTGCCCGGGTCCGGCTCTTCGACACCGGCCACAACCGCAAGACCGACGCCCGTGACGCCCACTCGATCGCGATCGTCGCGGTCCGCACCGCGACACTCCGCGTCCTGAGCCCCGACGGTGAGCTCGAAGCGCTGCGGATGCTGTGCGACCGGCGCGAGGAGCTCACCCGACTCCGGGTCCAAACCGTGAACAGGCTCCAACGATTGCTGGCTGAACTGGTCCCAGGCCGGGCGAAGAAGGACCTCACCGCCCTGCAGGCAAAGGCGATTCTCGCCACCGTGCGCCCGCGTGACATCGCCGGAAAGACCCGGCGCAGGATCGCTGCTGAGGAGCTCGCCGACCTGGTGGCGGTCGAGGCGAAGATGAAGAAGGCCACCGCCGAGCTCAAAGTCTTGGTCAAGGCCCGCGGCTCACGGCTGATGGACCTGCCCGGCGTCGGACCCGTGGTCGCGGCCCGGACCCTGGCCGACGTCGGCGACATCGCCCGGTTCGCCGGAAAGACGCACGCGAGGGGCACATGAACCTCCCGGATCGCCGCGACGCCCGCACCTGGTGACCGGCTGGCCGGTGCGAGCGTCTCAGCGACTCCCGAGTGCGGTCGGCACGAGCTCTAGTGACCCATCAGTCAGGTCTCCGGCACGAAGGGCCGCACTCTTCGGCCACCGAGTTGCCGCCATCGACTACCAGGTATTGATCGGTGACATAGGAGGCCCCTGGGGTGCACAGGAACGTGACCGCCGCCGCCACCTCCTCGGGCGTCGCACTGGGTCCCATCGGGACGGCACCTTTGGTGCAGCGGGCCGCGGCGAACGCGCTCAAGCTGTGGTTGCTTTCGACCTGAGCGTCGCGACCCTGGCCTGCAGCGCGTGGTTGGTGCAGGCCATCGTCCTGTACGCAACCAGCGATGGTGGCCAGGCCCGGGCCAAGTCAGGGCAGGGCCGCTGATCTCGCGTGTCCGGCGCTTCCCTTAGTCGGCTGGCTTCCGACGCGCCTCGGCTAGCGGCTGCCGAGCATCTCCTCCTCGATCGCCTCCGGGGCATGTACAACTGGCGAACACTCACCCAGTTCGTCCCGCGCGCCGGCGGCGACGGCATAAGGCGGCTACCCCGGCGCGGTGGGCCGCGGCTCTACGGTCGGGTCGGAGACGGTGTGGTCGTGGCCGGTCGGGTCGGTCAAGAGCCCACCGCGGTTTACGCGAGCTGCGCCCGCTGGGGCAGCTCCGCGCCGCAGTCGACCAACGGGCGATTTGGGGGCGTCAGCCTTTGTCGCAGCGGCCATTGAAGACCGAGTACTGCGCCAGGGTCGTCATCGTGTCTGCCGCCTTCACGATCACCATCGGGTCCTCAGGGCTGTACTGCACGGCGTATGCGAAGCACAGGTGCGCTGCGTGTCCTGACGGAGATGCCGGTGCTGCCGCCTGCCACGGCGATGCCGATGTCGGTCCCCGCGCCGGTGAAGGTGTTGCGACCGCGATTTACGACCGCGACGTGGGCAATGCCCACCTCCCAGGAAGGTTCTGCGCCAGCTGGGCGAAGGTCCGCTGGTGCGTTCGTTCGCGCCCTCGGCGCCCGCCCGACGGGTGGGTTCGGGCTGGCCGCCCACCTCGAGGTCTCGATGCCCCAACTCGACCGGGAGACCGCCGAGTCCCTGGTCGCGCAGGCTCACCAGGTCTGCCGTACTCCAACGCCACCCGCGGCAACATGCAGGTCACCCTCGCTGTCGCCTGACTCCAGGATCAGTCCGCGACGTGCAGCTGGTGCGGCTTCATCACCTCGCCTACGTTCCGGTAGCTCGCCGATGCTCGACCAGGGCCAAGGCGCCAGGCCGAACTGGTCGCTGACCGCTGTCGATTGGGGACGGGCTCGCACGTCATCTGGTTGGAGGCCACGCCCGGTGGCCCCGCAGAACCGGAGGTCATCATGAGCCACCCCATCGTGCACGCCGAGATCCGTTCGAGCGACCCCGACGCAACAAGGGCCTTCTTCGGGGAGCTGTTCGGCTGGACCTACCCCACCAAAGGCGCCTTCCCCGGCTACACCTTCGTCGAGACAGGGGTGCCCGGCGCGCTGTACACCGCGATCAGCCCGCTTCAGGGCGACGGCGACCTGGTCACGTTCTTCGTTGGCGTCGAGGACATGGCCGGCGCCATCGCCGACACGACCCGCCTCGGCGGACGCGTCGTACAGGAGCCGGTCACCGTTCCCGGAGTGTCATTTGCGCTCATCGCCGACCCTCAGGGTCATGTTGTCGGTTTGGCCCAGCAACTTTGACCGGCAACTCGGATGAGCCCTCGGTTCCGCCCGTCCGCGCCATGAACCGATCGTGTCGGAGACGTCGGTGAGGTAGCGGTGGTGGGATGACCGAAGATCCGCCTCGCCGGGCCCCCCATCAGCGCGGTGGCTCGTCAGTCTCCGGGCCACGAGGGCTCGGGTCATCCAGAGCTGCAGTGCCCGGATCCCCCCGGGCCCGAGCCCGGCGATTTCGCCGAGCCAGACCCGCGTCTCGATGCCGCAGACGCTGCGCAGGGCCAGGGCGAGGTCGTTCACGGCGTCGTCGCCGAGCTCGCCCCGGAGTGGCTCGAGCGCTTCGCTGAACCAAGCGATGGCTCGGCCCTGCCGCAGCGGCAGTTCGTGCTGGTCGGCGCCGAGGGAGAGCCGGGCGAACACCAAGCCACGGCCGTTGCCGTCAGCACCACCACGGCCGCAAGGGTGCTCACCGTCCCCGGCTGGGGTGTGCAGGCCGCCGCCCCTGTCCTCATCGTTCTGCTGGCCATGGCTGCCTCCTGGTCGAGAGCGTTGCTGTTGCGCTATCAACGTGGAGCTGCCCATGTCCCGGCTGCCCGAGCCAGATGACCCGGTCACCCGGGACACCGCCCGAAGCCGAGGGCCGCGGTCGTCGATCCAGAGGGATGCCGAACGCCCGCGCGCCGCCTGACCATAACCCTGATCTAGGTCCCTCTCGCGACAGCCCGAGCACAAATTCGAGCTCGGTCAATGACGTCGCCCATAGCTGGCAGCCGTCGCAGGACACCACACTCTCATCGAATGACAGCGCGCCGGCAGGCGGGGGCCCGGGTCCGGCTCTTCGACACCGGCCACAACCGCAAGACCGACGCCCGTGACGACCACTGATCGCGATCGTCGCGGTCCGCACCGCGACACTCCGCGTCCTGCGCCCGACGGTGAGCTCGAAGCGCTGCGGATGCTGTGCGACCAGCGCGAGGATCTCACCCGACGCCGGATCCAAACCGTGAACAGGCTCAACGATTGCAGGCTGAACTGGTCCAGGCCAGGCGAAGAAGGACCTCACCGCCTGCAGGCAAAGGCGATTCTCGCCACAGTGCGCCCGCGTGACATCGCCGGAAAGACCGGCGCAGGATCGCTGCTGAGGAGCTCGCGACCTGGTGGCGGTCGAGGCGAAGATGAAGAAGGCCAACGCGAGCTAAAGTCTGTTCAAGGCACGCGGCTCACGGCTGATGGAACTGCGCGGCGTCGGAAGTGGTCGCGGTCGGACCCTGGCCGAGTCGGCACATCGACGGATCGCCAGGTGCGCCGGCAGGCGGAAAGACGCACTTGCGACGCGACGCGCGCATCCGGGGAGTCCACGGGTTGGAGAGCGGGAGGTTTCGCATCGCCCTCGGGTGATCACGGTTGGGTCGGGTAGCGCCGAGGCCGGGATGTCACACGGCGTGGTCAAGGATCGGCGATGACGAGTGGCTCCGCCAATCTCGCGAAGGTGCTCCGGACGCCGTGGGCGAACACCTCGACGTCCGAGCAGGCCTCCCCGTCTGCGACCGCGGTGAGGTTGAGCTGGCCTGCGTAGGAGAGCACACCGATGCTGAGGGCTTCGTTGCCGATGGCCGGCACCACTGGGAAGATCTCTGTTAGGGGTGCCCCGGCGAGATACATGGGCACCGGCGGGCCGGGGACGTTAGCGACGTTGAGGTTGAACAGCCGCTGACGGGCGGAGAGCCGGATCACCGCACGCCTGGCGAGGGTGAACCGGAAGATCCCGGTACTCATCGCCTGCGGGTGGGGCTTGTTCTTGCGGTCGGCCGTCTGGGCGGCGACCAGGTGCAGGAGACGCACGGGGTCGGGCTCATCGACTGGCAGAGGCACCACGATCATTCCGTCCAGGTTGCCCCGGGCTTGACCTGGCTGCTTCTGATGGAGCGAAACCGGGACCATTGCCCGCAGAACGAGGTCGTCGACTGGTTCGCCACGGCCGTGCAGCAGCTCACGTAGCCCGTCGGCGATCGCGACGAGCACGACGTCGTTGACCTTGGCATCGTGTGCATGGGCGATCGTCTTGGCGAGGTCGAGACGGCTGCGCACGAGGGCCAGCTTGCGGTGCTCGCCGACACGGCGGTTCAGGCTCGTCCGCGGTGCACGCTCCTCGGCGAACACCTCACGCCAGGTCGGCCACGCTCCCTGGAGCTGGTGCAGTGTGGTCACCGGGTGCGCGAGACTCGACAGGGTGTGATCGAGTCCTTGTACGCGCCACTGCAGGTTGTCGCGAAGGAGCTCCCGCGCCGCTGGCATCGGTGCGGGCGTCCACGGTGGTGCCGCGGGCGCGTCTGCATCGGGGGCGAGGTCGAGCAGTGCGGCGAAGGAAGCCACACCCGCGACGCCGTCGGCGATGGCGTGGTGCAGTCGCAGGAAGAGGCCTATCCGTTGATCCGGTAGGCCGGGCAGCAGCCACAGTTCCCACAGCGGCCGGGACGGATCGAGCCGGCGACGGCGCAGCTCTTCGGACGCCTCCAGCAGTTCGGGTTCCCCCGATGGCGCCGACAGAGGGAAGACGCGAACGTGGTCGGTGACGTCGAATGACTGCGCGTCGACCCACAACGGCCAGCCCAGGCCCCAACGGGGCCGGTACAGGACCTGCCGGAAGCGAGGCAGAAGGTGCAGTCTTGCCTCGACCTGGCGCCGCACCTTGTCGATCCGGACCCGGCCGTCGCCGTCGAGCAGACCGGTCCCGTCGACAACGGCAATCGCGCCGATGTCCCAGGGCCAGCCGAAATCGTCGCCCAGCAGCGAGTAGTCGTCGGTCGCGCTCAAGCGTTCCAGGTGGCTGGCCTCGGCCATGATGAGCCTTCGTTCCGTTGCCGCCGGAAGCGCCCATAACCGCTTCCTTGTCGCCAAGTGCGCGCCGGCGACTCCGGACAGGCAAGAGTCGAAAGTCCTGCCCTCGGTCAGGCCCCAGACTCGTGTCGAGGTCGCGTGGATGGACGACTTGTCCTTGGCGGATCGTCCAGTCGCAAGGGGATCCGCTACTTGTTGAGGAAGTTGCCGAGTGGTTTCTGTCGGAACTCGAAATCGAGCGCGAACCAGTCGCGGCGGTATGACGCGGGCTTCCCGGGATCAATCGGTATCCGCGGCCGTCGCATGTGCCTCGATGAGCGGGTGTCCTCGAAGGGACGCCCAGATCCTGGACACCGCCGTCGTAAACGCTGCGTCCTGGCCGAGATTGAAGACTTGGGCGGGTAGATCGGAGGGGCGCCTGCAGACTTGCGCATATGGCGACAGCCGGCGGTCCAGTGCCTGAAGGCTGAGCCGCCGAATCAGACGACGAGGGAGCGGCCGCCGTCGACAAGGAGGCGTTGTCCGGTGATGAACCCTGCCTCTCTCGACGCCAGCGCACTCACCGCGTAAGCCACGTCTTCTGGTTGGCCGATCCGGCCCGCCGGAACGGTGCGAACGTAGGCGTCGCGGATGTCCTGCGACACGTCGGCGTGACGTTCGACGGGGATGAACCCGGGCGCGACGGTGTTCACAGTGATCCCGAAAGGCGCCAACTCGTGGGCCCAACTGCGGGCGAGGCTGATCTGCGCGCTCTTGGCCGTGGCGTAGGCCGACCTGCCGAGCGGGGGTCGGTCCGCGACCTCGGAATCGATGTGGATGATGCGGCCGTACCGTTTCGCGCGCATGCCGGCGAGCACGGCCCGGCCCAGCAGCACCGCGCTCTTGACGAAGTACTCGAGTTGTGTGAGGTGATCACTCCAGTCCACGTCCGTGACCGGCGCCTCGGGCTGCGGCCCGGTCGCATTGACGACTAGGACGTCGATGAGACCGAGCCGCTCAGTGACTCCGGCGACGAGAATGCCTACCTGCGAGTCACTGGTGACATCGGCGGGAAAGGAGTCCGCCGTCCCGCCATCAGCGCGGATGGCTTGCACGACGTCGTCTGCAGGCCCGTCACCGTGAAGGCCGTTCACGGCTACGGCAAAGCCGTCACGTGCTAACCTCACGGCGATCGCACTGCCCAGGCCGCGGGAACTCCCGGTGACGAGGGCAACCCGGTCGGTCCGCCGCGTCATGGTTGCGATCCTTGCACAGGCGCGAGAATGCGGTGCACAACTGGGAGAGGTTGTGCAGCGAAGTCGCCTCGCGGCGTGTCCAGACGCCCGGAGGTCCACCGAGGGCCGGTCTCCGTTGCTGGAGCGGACAGTCGCGCTCAAGACGTTCGAGCCGTCTTGAGTCGTCAAGGACCATGGATCGCTGGTAACGCCCGACACCGGGCGTGGTCTGCGACTACCCGGACTACCTGCGCCCGCTCGGCGCCGCCTGCAGCCACGCTCGCGCACGGCCCCTCGGCGGAAAGACCCACCTGCCGAAGTGAGCCTGTCGCCTCTTGAGCGGATTGCGCACCGCGGCTTGCGTCAAGGGCGCTTCACTCGACATGGTGCCGCCACGCAGGAAGTATCTGCAAGCTCGATGAAACCTTCAGAGGTCGATGTCGAAGAGCCTGGCAGCCGTTCGACGTACGTGCGACAGCAACTCCCTAGCAACCAGTAGGAGCGATCAAGATGCCGCGTTTCATGGGATTCGTGAGAATGGAAGAGGGCGTCGGCACGCCCCCACAGGCGCTGTTCGAGGCGATGGACGCCCACATCGGTGAACGGGCCGCCAAGGGTGTCTTCCTCGACGGCGGCGGTCTGTACGGCACTGAGGACGCCGTGAACTTCGTGGTCCGCCAGGGCGAGATCACCCGGGTCGACGGACCGTACGCCGAGGCCAAGGAGGTCGTCGGCGGCTGGGCCATCATGCAGTACGACACCCTCGAGGAGGCCGTCGCCGATCAGCAGGAGTTCGCGGAACTGCACGCGAAGTACTGGCCCGAGGTCACCGTCATCTCGACCGTGCGCCAGATCTCCACGGGCCCGGAGGCGCCCCGCGACTGAACGCAACTCTTTACGCCCACGTCCACCCGGGCGGCCATGTCGCGGCGCAATGACGCGCCCGGAGCCGCCTGAGATCCGCACGCATGTCGCGGTGGCTCTACGAGAGGCGCCGCTACGGTCAAGTAGCCGCGGAGCCTTGCGTGCCGGAGTGCGCTGGGAGGAGTGCCACCTTGCCGCCGGGGTGCTGGCCGCGGAGGAGCTTCGCCGCGTTCAGCGCTCGCTCGAGCGGGTAGGTGCGGGCCATCGGGACCTCGAGGCCTCCCTCGGCGGCCAGCCGCACGAGGTCTGCGCGGACCCCGTCCCGGTAGGCCGCGCTGTCGGGCAGGTCGCCGCCGATCACGCGGATCCCCACGTCGGGGCCACGCCGCTTTGCGGCGATCGTGACGACGCGGGCACGCTCGGACACCACTGCCAGCGACACGTCGACGGCCTCGTCGGTGCCGACGCAGTCGAGCGCCGCGGCGATGCCCTCGGGTGCGGCCTCACGGACCCGTGCCTCCAGACCGGGGCCGTACGCCACCGGCTCGCCGCCGAACCGGCGTACCTCGTCGAAGCGGGGCCGGCTGCAGGTGCCGACAACGCGTAGCCCCAGCAGCGCCGCCTGTTGCAGCAGGCTGACTCCGACGGCGCCCGAGGCGCCGTGCACCAGGACCGTGTCGCAGGGCTCGACCGCGGTTACGTGCAACATCTCCGAGGCGGTCGTGGCGGCCAGCAGCAGGTTGGCGGCCTGTCCGTAGGTGAGAGCGCCCGGTTTGGCGAACACGTCGCGCGCCGGGACGTTCATGTCGCTGGCCCAGCCGCCGAGTACCCGGAAGGCGAGCACCTCATCACCGACGGCGCCGCCGCCCGAGGCGATCTCGGTCTCGGGACCGATCGCCGTGAGCACACCGGCGATCTCGTACCCGACGCCTCGAGGGAACGGCCCTCGCCTGCCCTCGGCGACGTGCGAGGCATCGGCTGGGTTCACCCCCGCCGCGCGCACCTCGACGGTGACCTCACCGGACGCCGGCGGCGGCACGTCGTACGACACGAAGTCGAAGACCTCCAGGCCCCCCGGCCGTGCGGCGACCCAGTGCTGCGCCATGAACGCGCCAACGACACCCACGGGCCCGGCATTCCCCCGCCCTTCCCGTTCGGCTGCGACGCAGCCAGCTCCTCGAGCATCCGGTCGAGGGGTACCGATCCCGACGGAGCGGTATCCCCACATCCGAAGGGCACGGAGCCGCGTGAACTCGGACGCAAGATCGCCGGGGCCGATGGTAGGTCAATCTGGGCGGAATCGACGCTGACTCAGCATGGCTCGGTCAAACGCCGGCGACGTAGGCGGTCAGGAAGTGAACGCCGTGTCGGTCGAGGTTGCCGCGGGCCCGGTCGTAGTGCTCGGTCGTGCGCGGGTCCGCGTGCCCGGGCGAGGATCTGCGCATCCCGGAGCGGGACGCCTGCGTCCAGTGCGTTGGTGATCGCGGCATGCCGCAGCGAGTGGGGGCTGATGTGCCGCGGGATCCCGGTGGCCTTGGCGATCCTCGCGACCATCCGGTAGACGTCGCGCCGGTCGATCGGATTGCCGGAGACCAGTCGCAGCACCAACCGCCCACTCGAGCGCTGACCGCGGCAGGCCTCCAGGACCCGCAGCACCGGGACGGTTAGCGGCATGGTGGCCGGCTTGTTCCCCTTGCCGACCAGGTGCAGGACCCGGTGACCGCGCAGGGTGTCGGCGTAGTCCTCGATCCGCACCGCCGCCGCTTCGGACGCGCGTAGGGCGTTGATGCCCAGCAAGTACGCCAACGCACCGTGGTGGACGGTGATCGTCTGAGCGACCTGCAGGAACCGGATCAGCTCGAGCCGGTCCAGTCCTTGGGTGCGTGACTCGTCGCCATGAACCTTCGGCAGCCGCGCATAGACGGCTGGGTCGGCGGGGATGAGGCCGTCGATGTGCGCGCAGCGCGTAGGCGAAGAGCATGTTCAGCAGCGTTCGGGTCTGCTTTGCCTGCGACTGCGACACTTTCGCCTGCTTAGCCAGGAACCACTCGACACGGCCGGTGGTCACCTCAGCGAGCGTGTAGTGCTCGAACGCCGGCCGGACATGGAGCCGCAGGCAGGTCCGGTAGTTCTCCTTGGTGTTTCCAGCCAGGTCGCGCAGCTCGAGGTCGGAAAGCCACAGGTCGGCCAGATCAGCGAACGAACTCGTGGGCCGCAGTACTCCGGCGCTCGGGAGCGCCGGACGCTCGCGAATCCGCTCCAGGAGCCGGGCGCGCGCGGAGGCTGCGGTCGGCCCGGTCGCCCTGACCTGGCGGAGCCGCCCGTCGAGGTCGCGGACCCGCGTCTCGGCCACCACGCGTCCACCGTCCCGCCGCGTGTTGACCGCCCCGTGGGTGCCGATCGGCGTGCGCGGCCGGCCGGTGCGCATCAGCCGGCCACCCGTGGGTGCCGCTCGGCGTCATCAGCCTCCATCTGCGCGAGCCACGAGTCGACCTCGCTGACCCGGAACCGTAGCTCACGCCCGATCCGGAAGCCTCGAGGGCCGCGGCCCTGGCTGCGCAGGTCGTAGAGGGTCTGGACGCTGACCCCGAGCTGCGAGGCGAGCTGCGACAGAGTGACGACGGGATCGAGCCCGTGCTCCGAGGACGAGCGATGGGCGGTCTGGCGCTGTGTGGTGGTCTCCATGCCACACAGGTGGGCCAGTCGCGCCGAACCCGCCCCAGACGGGTCCAGACGGGCCGAAAAGGTCGGCCCATGCGCCGACTTTGTGCTGAGTTTCTGCTGAGTTGCCACTGCCTGCTCCTGAATCCAGGATCCGGGCATGGCCTCTGACCAGCGGGTTTGGTGGAGCTGAGGGGACTCGAACCCCTGACCTTCTCATTGCGAACGAGACGCGCTACCAACTGCGCCACAGCCCCAAAGTGCGGACGAAACTGTAACACCCACCGCGACCGCCACGGAAAACGTGACCGGCCGCGAATGGCTCAGATGCCGGCCACCCGCCGCTCCGGCTCCAGGGCGTATGCCGGTGTGCCGGCTTCCGGCTCGAACCTCGCCCTGGGTGCCGCGGACGGCTCGGCGTCGACCCTTAACGCGCGTGACTTCATGGTGTAGGTGGGACGTGGGACGGGCACCGGGTCCCAGGTGAGGGGGATGTCGTCCTCGTCGACCAGGGCGTATCGAATGGGCGCCGGCTGGGGAGGCAGGGGCGGCGGAGGGCTCAGCGGGTCGGCCGTCGCCTCGATGTCGAACAGCTCCTCGCGGGCTGCCGGTACCTGAACCGGCTCGACCACGGGCTGCGCCTCGATCTCATCCTCGCTCCGCTCGAACTCCACCGGACCCCGGTGATGCGTCGCCAGCGACGAGCTCTCGCCACCAGCGCCCCGCGCGGCCGAAGCCCCAGCGGACCGGCCCCCAGCGTGCCGGCCCCCGGCGGCCGGCTCCATCGCTCGCCGCCGAGCCTGGCGGCGCTCAGCCGGTCGAACGGACCGACCATCAGTGCGCCTGACCCGCACAGATCGGCCCTCACGGACCGGACTCCCGTAGCCACCCGAGCGCCTGCTGTGATCCGAGCGCTGCTCGCGCCCGGTCGCCGCCCCCTCCCCGCGGGCCGCAGCCGCAGCCCTGACCCCGACCCGCATCCACACGAAGGTGACCAGGATCAGACCTGCGGGAACCGCCACCGCCCAGAGCGGCACGACCGCGCGTGCGGCCAGCGCCGAGACCGCCGTCAAGGCGACCAGCGAGGCAAGGAAAGTCAGGCCGCGAACCCGTCGGCCGGGATGCAGCGCCCGCTGGAACAGCCCTGGGCCGGAGGACACGGCGGCCTCCGCCGCGCGAGCGTCACGGCCCCGCTGACGGGAGTCGCCAGACCGAGCCGGGCTCACGACATACGACCGGGGTGCCGGGCGGGGGGAGACCGACGCGGGCACAGCCTCCACCGCCGGGCTGCGCAGCTCCAGGAGCCGCATCGACTCCGAGAACCGGTCGACCGCGCGGGCGGTTGCGAGGTGCTCGCGGCGACGCACCCAGTACTGGAGGAAATAGGCAGCCCAGATCGCAATGATGACAAGGAAGATCAGACTGCTGGCCTGCACGCACACGACGTTAGGTCGCTAGCGGCGGACTACAGCGGACCTGCCTCGGTGTGTCGCCAATGTGGCTCCTGTTGTCTGTGTTGCTCACGTTGTTTGAGCCGGTCGGTGAGGCTGCCGCCCGCCAGGTCCTCGATCGTGAGCGCGAAGGACAGGTGGTCGCGCCAGGCGCCGTCGATGTGCAGCATGCGCAGCCGGCGTCCCTCCTCGCGGAACCCGAGCTTGCGGACGACGGCCAGGCTGGGGGTGTTCTCGGGCCGGATGTTGACCTCGATGCGGTGCAGCCCGAGGCTTCCCAGGGCGTAGTCCCCCGCCAGGGCCAGCGCGGTGGGTGTGATGCCCCGACCGGCCACCGGGCGGCTGACCCAGTAGCCCGCCGAGCACGAGCGGAACGACCCGTACGTGATGCTCGAGAGGTTCATCTGTCCGACGATCCGCCCCTCGAACTCAACGACGAACGGGAGGCTGCGCCCCGCCTTCGCGTCGCGGTCGTAGTTGCGGACCAGGTCCCGGAACGTCACGGAGGAGGGCACCTCTTTCGGCGAGGTAGCGTCCCAGGGCGCGAGCCAGTCCCGGTTGGCCCGCCGGACCGCCTGGAACTCCGCGCGGTCCTTGACCTGCAGCGCCCGCAGGACGACGCCGTCGCCCGAGGGCGTGTGCCCACTGAGCTCCACCGGCCACCCGTCGAACCGGGCCAGCCACCGCGGCATCAGTGGTCTCCGCCGCGGATCTGGCTGAGGGCGTGGAGCACGATCGAGGACAGTACCTCCAGGGCGTCCTTCACCCCGCCGGGTGAGCCGGGGAGGTTGACCACCAGCGCATGGCCGGCGACCCCGGCGACCCCGCGCGACAGCATTGCCGTGGGCACGCCCTTGGCAAGCCCTGCCGCTCGAATCGCCTCGGCAACGCCGGGCACCTCGCGGTCGAGCACCCCGCGGGTTGCCTCCGGGGTGCCGTCAGACGGGGAGAGGCCCGTGCCACCCGTGGTGACGATGAGGTCCGCCCCGGTGGCGAGTGCCGCCCGCAGTGCCTCGACCACCGGCGGCCCGTCGGGCACGACCGTCGGGTCCGCCACCTCGAAACCCCACTCGCGCAGCGCCTCGACGATGAGCGGACCGCCCCGATCGGGGTAGACGCCTGTCGCGGCCCGCGTCGAGCACGTCATGACCACGGCGCGGTGCACCGGCCCCCCGGACCCTCCCGCGCTCACCAGGCACCCCCCGGGATCACGCCTCGGTCCAGTCTCCCGAGCGCCCACCAGACTTCGCCGTCACGCGCACGTCCGTGATTCTGGCATGCCGGTCGACCGCCTTCACCATGTCGATCAGCGCCAGCGCGGCGACAGCCACCGCCGTGAGGGCCTCCATCTCGATTCCGGTGCGGTCGGCGGTGCGCACGGTCGCCGAGATGTCGACGCCGTCGTCGGCTACGTCCAGGTCGACGGCGACCCCGTGGACCGCGATCGGGTGCGCCAGCGGAATCAGGTCTGGCGTGCGCTTCACGGCCTGTATGCCGGCCACGCGGGCCACGCTCAAAGCGTCGCCTTTGGGGACGGTGCCCTCGCGGAGCGCGGCCACCGCGGCGGCCGAGAGCAGGACCCGGCCGGCGGCGCTCGCCTCCCGTGCTGTGACCGCCTTCCCCGACACGTCGACCATGTGGGCGGTGCCGTCGGCCCGGACGTGCGTCAGCCGCGCCGCCTCGGCGTCGGGGCTGTTCCGCGGTGTAGAAGGCTCCCCACTACCCCGTTCGGGCGGGAGGTCGGGAGGGAGGGCCATCTCAGGAACCCGTCCCGAGCAGGGGCAGGCAGTCGAGCTCCTGGCCAGCCGGCACGACTGCCAGCTCGGCCGGCACCACCGCCAGCGCATTCGCGTCGGCCATCGCCCCGAGCATGTGCGATCCCTGCCCGCCGGCGAGTCGCGCGCGGCCATCAGCCACCACGACCCTGGCGAACTCCACCTTCCCGGCCACGC
Source organism: uncultured Actinomycetota bacterium (assembly GCA_963715025.1). Classification (GTDB taxonomy): domain Bacteria; phylum Actinomycetota; class Actinomycetes; order Actinomycetales; family Dermatophilaceae; genus DASSJT01. The sequence goes on from CAVQQQ010000008.1 coordinate 100,427, forward strand.
TCTGCCACTCGTGCGCCGCCACCGCGCGCGACACCGCGAGCGGCGGGACGCTCAGCCCTGCCATCGCCCGCAGCGCCGGAAGCACGAACACGTGGAACGACACGAGGGCGCTGACCGGGTTGCCCGGAAGCGTGAACACGGGTACGTCGCGCTCCCCGAGCACCCCGAAGCCCTGCGGCATGCCGGGGCGCATCGCCACCTTGTCGAACTGCATCGTGCCAACCTTGGAGAGCACCTCCTTGACCGTGTCGTAGGCGCCCATTGACACCCCACCGGTCGTCACGAGTGCGTCGGCGCGCAGCAGCTGCGCCGCGAGGACCGACTCCAGGGCCGCCGCGTCGTCGGCCACCGAGCTCACCTGCCCCGGCACCGCCCCAGCCGCCCGCGAGGCCGCCACGAGCATCAGCGAGTTGGAGTCGACGATCTGCCCGAAGCCCGGTACGCCGCCCACCTCGACCAGTTCGTTGCCAGTCGAGACGACCACGACGCGCGGCCTGGGGACTGCCCTCACCCGGCCGTGGCCCGCGGCGGCCAGAAGCGCCACCTGCCCGGGCCCGAGCCGCGTGCCGGCCGAGAGCAGTGGCGCACCGGCGCGTACGTCCTCCCCCACATGGCGCAGGTGCCGACCGACCTCGGCCGCCAGCCGGATCGACACCGCCTCGGTGCCCGAGTCGGTCTCCTCCACCGGCACGATCGCGTCAGCACCGTCGGGCAGGGGCGCGCCGGTCATGATGCGCAGCGCCTGCCCGGGCTCGAGCACCAGCCGCGCGGTGCTCCCCGCCGGGATGTCCCCGCCGACCGGAAGGACCACCGGCGAAGACTCGCTGGCGGCAGCCACGTCAGCCGACCGGACGGCATACCCGTCCATCGCCGAGTTGGTGAAGCCCGGCAGGCTGATCGCCGCGGTCACGTCCTCGGCGAGGGCGCAGCCCAGCGCGTCGAGCAGGCCCATGTCGACGGCAGGCAGGGTGCGCACGGTGGCGAGGATCCGCTCGCGGTGCTCCTCGACGGTGATCATGGGGCCATTGTCACTGGGTCTTGGCGAACTCCACGAGCCACTTGCGGAAGTCCTTGCCCAGCTCAGGGTGGTCGATGCCCAGGAGCACCACCGCCTTGAGGTAGTCGAGCCGGTCGCCGGTGTCGTAGCGGCGACCGCGGAAGACCACGCCGTGAACCCCGCCCCCGGGTGCGTCGGACGCCGCGAGCTCCTGGAGGGCATCGGTCAGCTGGATCTCGCCGCCCCGGCCCGGCTTGGTGTGCTGGAGGACACGGAAGACCGACGGGTCGAGCACGTAGCGGCCGATGACCGCGAGGTTGCTCGGGGCCTCGGCGGGGTCGGGCTTCTCGACCAGGCCGGTCACCCGCACCACGTCGCCCTCGCGGTCCTCGACGACTGCGCAGCCGTAGAGGTTGATCGACTCATGCGGCACCTCGAGCAGGGCCACCACGCTGCCGCCTCGCTCCTGCTGCACGGCGATCATCTCTTCCAGGAGGTGGTCGTGGGTGTCGATCAGGTCGTCGCCCAGGAGAACGGCGAAGGGGCTGTCGCCCACGTGGTCGCAGGCCATGAGGACGGCGTGGCCGAGCCCCTGGGGCTGGCCCTGGCGGACGAAATGGACCTTGCCGAGGTCGGCCGACTTGCGCACCCGCTGGAGCCGGTGCTCGTCGCCCTTGGCCTCCAAAGCCTGCTCGAGCTCCCAGTTGCGGTCGAAGTGGTCCTCGAGCGCCCCCTTGTTGCGGCCCGTGATGACCAGCACGTCTTCCAGGCCAGCGCGGACGGCCTCCTCGACGACGTACTGGATAGCGGGCTTGTCGACGACCGGAAGCATTTCCTTGGGGATCGCCTTGGTCGCGGGCAGGAACCGTGTGCCGAGGCCGGCCGCCGGGATGACGGCCTTGACCACCGGCCGGGGCTTGGGGTTCTGCGGGCTCATGCCGCAAACCCTAGTGCGGAGCCCCGGCCGCCCACGGCCCGAACGTGACGAGACAATGAACACCATGCAGCCGTATGCCGGTGAGCCGGCTCCCAGCGCGAAGTCCCAGCTGCGCGCGTGGCTGCGCCAGCAGCGGCGCGAGCGGGTGCCGCTGCGCGACGTCGCGGAAGACTCGGCTGGCATCGTGAGATGGGCCCGGGAGGCCCTGATCGCGGTCGGGATCGGCAGAGGCTCGACAGTTGCGGCATACGAGTCCTTGCCCACTGAGCCACCCACCCAAGCACTTCTGCACTCCCTGTCCGCGGACGGCATACGCGTGCTAGTGCCCTTGACCCTGCAGGACTGGACCCTCGACTGGGTCGACGCGCACGACCCGGAGCGGACCCCGCTGGGTGACGTGGCGCTTCGGGAGGCCGACCTCGTCTTCGTGCCGGCGCTGGCCGTGGACCTTGCCGGTGGCCGCCTGGGCAAGGGGCGGGGTTGTTACGACCAGGCCCTCCTGCTGGCCAGACCGGAGGTGCCGCGAGTGGCCATCGTGCACCCTTGGGAACTGCTGACCGAGCCGGTCCCTGCGGAGGACCACGATCTGCGGATGGACGCCGCCATCACCGCCGAGGGCCTGATCAGCCTTGGCCGCTGGTCTCCGGCACGAGGGTGAGCTCGTCGGCGGTGGAATCGCGCACCGCCTTCTCGGTGAACGGCCAGGGGTAGGGCTCGTTCTTGATCCAGGCCTGGGTCTGGTCGGTGTAGTGCGCGTTGAAGGCGTGACCACTCTGGCCGGTCTGGTTGACCCATATGGAGGCGTCGAGGTTGCCGAGGTCGACGACCATGCGCATCGAGGGGGCGTGGTCGACGCCGTAGCCCTCGGAGGCGGTCCAGCCATTGGCATCGACTATCGCCGATCCGCCGGGCATCTCGTAGGGGCCGCGGTTGAACAGCGGTCGGATGTAGGCCGGCACATCGTCGCCGCCCAGCACCTGGTGGGTGAGCTCGAGGCGGTGCAGCTTGCCCCACTGCCAGGACTTGGGATCCTTGCCGAGGGTGCGGGTCAGCTCGTTGCGGGCCTCCACCATGGCCTGGCGCATGATCTCGGCGCGGCCCTCGATGACGCCCGGCGTCTGCTTGTTGTCCCACCAGGCGTCGCGGGCTTTGCTGTCGGTCAGGAGGGTGGTGACGATGCGCATCCACTCGTCGCCACCGTTGGCCAGCATCGACGGCGGGAGCTCGTCGTCGAAGGCCAGGTGGAGCAGGTTGCGCCAGACGGCGTTGTAGTAGGCGGCGGCCGCGCCCTGGCCGGAGTCGCCCACCGGGTTGGTGTAGTCCCAGCCCTTGAGCAGCTGCTGTGCTTCGTGGGTGAACGGATCCTTCGAGAGGTCGATCTTCAGGAGGATCTTGACCAGGCCCGGGGCGAAGTCGTTGCGCGTGTCGCCCTGGATCTGCGACATCCGCTGAGGCGAGACCCTGGGCTGGGCCTCGAGGAGGGTGCGGATGCGCTGGGCCCGGTAGCCGTAGTCCCACTCCGTGGTGAGGAACGGGCCCCCGCTGGCCGAGCCCGTGACCGCCTGGTTCGCCGCGACGAGGAAGCCCTCCGGCGGGTCGTACGTGTAGGGCATCTCGGAGAAGGGGACATACCCCTTCCAGTCATAGGTCGACAGCCAGCCTGGGGCCGGCCAGAAGCCGGGCGGCGCGCCGGGGGCGGACGACTTGCGGATCGGGATCTCCCCGGGGGCCTGGTAGCCGATGTGCCCGTCGACGTCGGCGTAGAGGAGGTTCTGGGACGGGACTGCGAAGTGCTTGGCGGCCGCGCGGAAGTCCTTGAAGTCCTGCGCTGTGTCAAAGCCCATGACGGCGTCCGCCACCTGCACCACTTTGAGGCCGGTCCAGGCCAGCGACACGGCGTTGGCGCCGCTGTCGGGGCGCAGCCCGACCGGGGCGTTGCCCGCGGCTCGGCTCGCGTCGGCGATCACGTCGGAGATGATCGGGCCCTGCTTGGTGGTCTGGACCGTGAACGTCTGGTCGGGCTCGCCGGCGACGTGAATCGTCTCCTGGCGAGACTCCAGCGGCACGTACTCGCCGTCGCGCAGGTAGGTGTTGCCGCGGACCTGCTGCAGATAGAGGTCGCTGACGTCCGGGTTGAGGTTGGTGAATCCCCAGGCGATGCGGTTGTTGTGGCCGATGATCACGCCCGGCGCTCCCGAGAAGGAGAAGCCGGAGACGTCGAAGGGGCACGCAGCCGAGACAGTGCGGCAGTGGAGCCCCACCTGGTACCAGATGCTGGGGATGCCGGGGCTGAGGTGTGGGTCGTTCGCCAGCAGCGCGTGGCCTGTCGTCGACTTGCCCGGGCCGACGACCCAGGAGTTGGAGCCCACCCCGTCACCGCGGCCGATCAGCGCGGGGATCGCGTCAAGGGCTCTGGCGGCGGAGGCATAGGCCTTCTTGGCCGTCGGCGAGGTGAGCTGCGCGGTGAGCGCCCTGCCCGGCTCCTCAGCATGCGCTCCTGTCGCGGCTGGAGCCGCGGTCAGAGCGGGGAGCGCGGCGTTGGAGCTGCTCGATCCCGCGGTCCAGTCGGAGGTCGAGAGGATCGGCTTCTTCTGCTGCTCCGGATAGCTGGGGAACAGCGCGTTGAGCTGGGCGTCGCTGACCTTTCCGTAGAGCGTGGCCCGCATGAGCTCGTTCTCGTAGTCGCCGATGAGATCCCAGGCCATCGCCTTCAGCCAGGCGAGCGAGTCGACGGGCGTCCACTTCTCGACCCGGTAGTCGGGAACCTTCTGGCCGAGGATGGAGTACTCCAGGCTCATGCGGCTGGGGGTCCCCGCGCTGGCGATGTAGGCGTTGACGCCGTCGGCATAGGCCTGGAGGTACTGGCGGGTCTCGGGCCTGAGGGTGGGCAGCTCGGCCTCGGCCACGCGGCGCCAGCCCAGCGTGCGGATCACCCGGTCGGTGTCTACCCCCGCGGAGCCGACGAGTTCGGAGAGGCGCCCTGCGGTCACGTGGCGCCGCAGGTCCATCTGGAAGAAACGGTCCTGGGCGTGGACGAACCCCTGCGCGCGGAACAGGTCGGCGGGGTTGTCGGCGTAGATCTGTGGGACCCCGCGGTCATCGCGCAGGACACTGACCTGCGATGACAGCCCGGGGATCGTGATCTTGCCGGATGTCTGGGGAAACGCCCGCCTGACGAGGTTGACGCCGAACGCCCCGAGGACCACCGCGATGACGAGCACGAGGGCGACCAGTCCGATGGCAATGCGGCGTGCGGCAGTCAGGCGGGACACCCTGAGAGACTAGGGCACCGACCGGAGCGAGAGGTGGTGGCGGGGCCCGTGCCAGGAGCTACCGAGAACCCTGCCTTCACGGTGCAGGACCTCACTCCGGTACTGCTCGTCGGCGCCCTCGTGCTCGTCGTCGCGGTGGGCATGGTCCGGCTCTCGGTGCGCTCCGGCCTGCCCTCGCTGCTGCTCTACCTCGGCATCGGGATCGTGCTCGGCGAGTCGGGCCTGGGCATCCGGTTCGACTCCGAGGAGCTGACCCAGGTCCTCGGCTACTCGGCGCTCGTGCTGATCCTCGCCGAGGGCGGGCTGACCACCTCGTGGCACTCGATCCGCGAGTCCGTGGCCCCGGCCGCGGTGCTGGCCACCGTGGGTGTGGTGGTGTCCGTCGGCGTCGTCGCGGTGGCCTGCGTGTACCTGCTCAACATGTCCTGGGACATCGCGCTGCTCCTCGGCGCCGTCCTGTCCTCGACGGACGCGGCGGCGGTGTTCTCGGTGCTGCGGCGGGTGCCCCTGCCGAAACGCATCACGGGCATGCTCGAGGCCGAGTCGGGCTTCAACGACGCTCCCGTCGTCATCCTCGTGACCGCCCTGGCGATCCAGGCCGCAGACCCGTCGCAGGCTGATCCCTGGTACGTCCTGGCCTGGCACGCCGCCCTCGAGCTGGCGGGCGGCGCCGCGATCGGGCTGGCGATCGGGTGGGCCGGCGGCCGGCTCATGCGGCGCGTGGCCTCCGGCTCCTCGGCGCTGTTCTCGCTCGGTATCGTCGGCATCGCGGTGCTCGCCTACGCGTCGGCCGCCGCCCTGCACACCTCGGGCTTCATCGCCTGCTACCTCGCGGCGCTCCTGCTGGGCAACATGCGGCTGCCGCACGGAGCAGCTGTGCACGGGTTCGCGGCGGCTCTGGGCTGGCTTGCGCAGATCGGCCTGTTTGTGCTTCTCGGGCTCCTGGCGTCGCCGAGCCAGCTCGGCGACGAGGTCGTGAGGGCCGTGATCCTTGGGCTGGTCCTCCTGCTCGTCGCCCGCCCACTCTCCGTGCTCGTGTCGCTGACGCCATTCCGCACCGGCATACGGACGCAGGCGTTCTTGTCATGGGCCGGCCTGCGGGGCGCGGTGCCCGTCGTGCTGGCCACTGTGCCGGTCACCGTCGGCACACCCGATGTCGAGTGGATCTTCGACCTGGTCTTCGTCCTGGTCGTCATCTTCACGCTGGTCCAGGCCCCGACGCTGCCCTGGGTCGCCCAAAGGCTGGGAGTCACCGAGGAAATCCAGTCGCTGGACCTCGCTGTGGAGGCAACGCCGCTGGCCGAGATGCGCGCCGACCTGCTGCAGGTGACGGTCGGCGACCACTCGCGGCTGCACGGCGTCGAGGTATTCGAGCTGCGTCTGCCTGCGGGCGCCAATGTGACCATGGTCGTGCGCGACGGCCGCGGATTCGTGCCCGGCCCCAACACGGTGCTGAGGCGGGGCGACCAGCTGCTGGTCGTGACGACTGCCGAGACCCGCGAAACCGCTGAGGCGCGCCTGCGCGCGGTCAGCCAGGAGGGGCGCTTGGCGGGCTGGCCGGCCCACGAGCGACCGCCACGACTGGTCCGGGTGCGCAACATCGTCTGGTCCCCCGGCGGGCGCCGGGAAGCGCTCGGCGAGCTCCTGCGGCGGCGCTGACGTCCTGGCGGTCCTCCTGGGGTATGCCAAGTGGCTGGGTGCTGCCGCTGGCGCACGTGGCAGGGTGCACCGGCCCTCGCCTCTCGCGGGAATAGCCTGCCCCTCCGGCGACCTATACTTCACAGCCAATGCGTTCCGCGGCGTCCGCCGCAGCCAGACTTGGAGGAACCGTGCCGACGTATGCCTACGCCTGCACCGACTGCGACCACCGCTTCGACGCGGTCCAGTCCTTCGCCGACGACTCGCTCACGGTCTGTCCAGAGTGCGACGGCCGCCTGCGCAAGGTCTTCAACGCCGTCGGCGTCGTCTTCAAGGGCGGCGGGTTCTACCACACCGACTCCCGCAAGGAGAGCGCGCCGGCCTCGTCGGCCTCGTCTGAGTCCACGTCGTCCTCCGGGTCGTCCGAGTCCGCGAAAGGGTCGTCGGGCTCCGCGAACGGGTCGCCGTCGGAATCGTCGGGGGCCTCGTCATCCACAGCCTCCGCCCCCAGCCCGGCCCCAGCCGCCGCGTCGTCCACAGCCGCGAGCTGACCGTCCAAGGCTCCGTGGTGTCTGCGTAGCCTTCAGAGCATGACTGACGGCCCCCAAGCGACCAGCGGACCCCGCGCCGACCTCGGCGTGATCGGCGGATCCGGGTTCTACGAGTTCCTCACCGATGCGGAGCACGTCTCGGTGTCAACGCCCTTCGGCGACCCCAGCGACGACCTTGTGGTCGGCGATCTCGAGGGTCGGCGGGTCGCGTTCATGGCTCGCCACGGCAAGGGCCACCGCTTCCAGCCCCACGAGGTCAACTACCGCGCCAACCTCTGGGCGCTTCGCTCGGTCGGTGTGCGCCAGGTCCTCTCGCCGTGTGCGGTCGGCTCGCTCAAGAGCGAGCTGGGGCCTGGCACCTTCGTGATCCCCGACCAGGTGGTCGACCGCACCTCGGGGCGCCCCCACACGGTGTATGCCGCGGAGGGAGAGGTCGTTCATGTGGGCTTCGCCGACCCCTTCTGCCCGCGTGGGCGGGCCGCCGTCACCGCCGCGGCCGAGGCTGCCGGAAAGCAGGTCGCGCCCGAGGGCACGCTGGTCGTGATCAACGGGCCGCGGTTCTCCTCCAAGGCTGAGTCGCAGTGGCACCAGGCCGCGGGGTGGTCGATCGTGGGCATGACGACGATGCCCGAGGCCGCCATCGCTCGGGAGCTGGCCATGTGCTTCACCACCGTCGCGATGGTGACCGACTACGACGTCGGCGTCCACGGAGGTGCGGCCGTCACCCACGAGGAAGTGCTCAGGGTGTTCGCCCAGAACATCGACGGCGTCAAGTCGGTCCTGCGCACGGCGATCGGCCAGATGCCGGAGCCGGAGCCCGACGCATCGGCCACCTGTGCCTGCCGGCGGTCCCTGGACGGCATACAGCTGCCGTTTGCCCTGCCAGGCTGAGGCCGGTGACCGGGGGTGGAAGCGCGGGCGACGCCGAGCGGCCGGGCGTGGGCAGGTTCGGCATGGGGGGCGGCAATGTTCGGCCCGGGCCGACGGGCAGCGTGGCGGCGATATGCGCTCCGGCGCGGGCTCGCCGCAGTGTGTGCAGGTCTGGCCGTCATCGGCGGGCTGGAGGCCATGCGGACCCAGACGGCCCCGCAGACCACACCAGTAGTCGTGGCGCGAACGACCCTCGCGGCGGGCCAGCAGATCGCGTCCGGCGACGTCGAGGTGCGGCATTGGCCGGTGTCGCTGCTCCCCCAGGGCGTGGTGGGCCAGCCGAGCACCGTCGTCGGGCGCGTGCTTGCGGCACCGGTGGCAGCGGGCGAGGCGCTGACCGCTGGCCGATGGGTCGGTCCTGGGCTGCTCGCCGGGCAGCCACCCGGTCTGGTAGCCGCTGTCGTTCCCCTGATCGACGGTGCCGCCGGCCTGCTGGCGCGCCCCGGTGCGCGGGTCGACGTTGTGGCGTCGTCGGGCGAGGTCGTGGCCCGTGACGCGGTGGTGCTGGCCGTCCCCGAGGCCGCCGCCCAGTCGCCAGGCGGGTGGGGGCTGGCCGAGGGAACGCCGGACAGCGTGGTGGTGGCGGTTGAGGCCGAGATTGCGCCGGTGCTGGCGCGCGGGGGCGGTGACAGCGCCGCAGGCAGCGGCTCAGGGTTCGCGCTGGTCCTGCATCCGCAGTAGGTTCCGCACGGATGACGACATCGCGCATGTCTGTGGTGCTGGAGTGTCCGGCCGCCGGGGATACGGACGTGGTTCAAGCGCTGGCGTTGTCCGTCGTCCGGTAAAGCCACCTCCGGAAAACCATCTGAAAGGACAGCGGTCCATGAAGGGTTTCAGAGACTTCGTGATGCGCGGCAACCTCGTCGAGCTTGCCGTCGCGTTCATCATCGCCACCGCGTTCGCCGACGTCGTGAAGACATTCACCGCGATGATCCTCGCGCTGATCGGCAAGGCCGGGGGCAACCCGAACTTCAACACCTGGAGGCCGGGCGACATCCCCGTGGGCCTCTTCCTGACTGCGTTGGTGGCCTTCATCATCCTCGCGTTCATCGTGTACTTCTTCATCGTGAAGCCGTACGAAGCTGCGAGGGCCCGCTTCGGCGGTCCTGCCGAAGAGGTCGGGCCTGACGAGGTCGCGCTCCTGACCGAGATCCGCGACGAACTGCGGGCACGCCGCCTCTGATGTCCAGCCGTGTCGCTGTCTCACCCAAATGAAGAGATAGCGACGCGGGCGCGCTCGGCACGCTTAGTCCCAGTGGGGCGGACGCTGCTCCTGCAGCCACCGGTCATGGGCCGACTCGTCGCCGGGCTCGCCCCAGAAGGCGTCAGTGTCGTCGCGCGTCTGGTCCGGGCCGCGCTTGCGGCGTCCGCGGAACCGGCCCTTCTTGGCTTCGGACGATGGGGGGGCCGGGGCTGCGGCAGAGCCCTCCGCGCCCGCACCACTCGGTTGCTCCGGCGCCTCGCCGGATTCGGCTGCCGCGGCCTGGGGCGACCCGGACTCGGTTGCCCCGGCCTGAGACACACCAGTTTCGGTTGACTCGGCTGCCTGGTCGTCGCCACGCGCCATCGTTGCCTCCTCACCTTCGCGACCCGGCTTCCGGGGCGGCGGCGCCGCCCGGACGGTGCCGTTCGCGGCGGCGAACCCGTTCGGACGGGACCGGTTGGCTGCCTGGAGGACCCGTGCGACATCGCGCGCCGGATCGCGGAACAGGTCCGTCGTCCACACTCGCAAGTGCTCCCAGCCGAGCCGCTCGAGCTGTTCCACGCGAAGGCGGTCACGGTCGCGCGTGCTCCGCATGTCGGCATACGCCTGCCCATCGGTCTCAACGGCGACCAGCACTCGGCCGCGGCGGTTCGCATCCTCGACCGCGAGGTCGATGGGGTGCCCTGAATGGCCGTAGCGCTCGTGGACGGTGAGCCCGGCGTTGCGCAGCCGCCGGGCGAACTCGCCGATGAGCGCGCTGTCCGCCGCACCCCAGGGGCCCGCTGCACCCGAGCCGGCCTCGGCGCGGGGCACGCCGGTCGACGAGCCGAGCGAGTCGGCCGCCGGACGCGCGCCACCGGACGCGGCACACGCCAGGAAGTCCCGCAGCATGGTCGCGCCGCGCGCCTTCAGGCGGGCCGGGTCGAGGTCATCGGCAGCCAGCGCTGAGACCACCGTCATTCGCTTCCGGGCCCGGGTGATCGCGACGTTGAGTCGCCGCTCGCCGCCCTCCAGGTTGAGCGGGCCGAAGCGATGGAGCACCCGGCCATGGGGGGTCTTGCCGTACCCGATCGAGAGAATGATCGCGTCGCGCTCGTCGCCCTGGACCCGCTCGAGGTTCTTGACGAAGAACCGCTCGCGGTTGTCCTCGGCGAAGAACTCGCCGACACCCTCGACACCCTCGGCTGACGAGAGCGCCCGGCGCAGGGCCTCCTCGAGGCGGATCGCATGCTTGATGCCCAGCGCGATGACGCCGAGCGACTCCCGCGGTCGGGTCCGGGCGTGCTCGAGCACCAGCGCCACGACCCGGTCGACCTCGGCTGTCGTCGACTCCACGCCCTCCTGGCCGGGATCGGGCATGCCGTGCCCCTTAACCGGCACCAGGGTCACGACCGGATCGACGCCGGTTCCGGGGAATGTGACGAGGCTGCCTTCGTAGATCTGCTGGTTGGCGAAGGCCACGAGGCGCTCGTCGTGCGAGCGGTAGTGCCACGTGAGCCGGCGGGTGGGCAACGTTGCGGCAAGCACGTCGAGCACCGACTCGAAGCCCTCGGCCAGCGAGTCGGGGTCGTCCTGGTAGTTGGCGAGATCCTCGATCGCCGAGGTGAAGAACGTCGTAGGAGGCAACTGCCGTTCGTCCCCTGCGACCACCACCTGCCGGGCCCGCGAGATCGCCGAGATGGCCTGCGCCGGAGGGATCTGCGACGCCTCGTCGAAGATCACCACGTCGAACCACCGCCCCGGCGGCAGCACCGACGCTACGACCAGCGGGCTCATCACCCAGGCGGGCTTGATCGCCGTCAGCGTGTCTCCGGCCACGGGCAGCAGGTCGCGCAGCGCGCGATGCCGGCGGGACTTCCCGGCTTCGGCGCGCACCAGCGACTCCTGCTGCGGGTAGTCGACCAGGGTCTGCCGCAGCCGGTCACTCGCGTCCGCCCGCACCCGTGCCGCCCCGGCGGCGATGTGGGCGCGATCGGCGGCGATGTACTCGCGAGCGACCGTCCGCAGGTGGTCCCCCTGATGTGCCCCGTATGCCGGGTCGCGGACGGCCAGCTCACCGGCCACCGAGCGCCACCAGACGAAGTCGACCTCGGTCGGCACGTCCTGTGGATCCACTCCGCGGGTGGCCAAGTCGTCGACGAGAGCGCCCAGGCCAGCAGCCCGGAGGGCGTCGAGCGTGCCGATGACTCTGGGGATGACGCTGAGCCGCTCGGGATGGGCGGCGAGGGAGGCCAGCCGCTTGCGGAGGTCGGCGATGTCGGCCCGGACGAGGTCGTCACCCTCCTGAGTCGAAGCAAGCCGGTCGCCCAGCCATGCGAGGTCCTCGGCGAGGTCGGCGTAGGCGGACTGCGCTCGGTCGAGGTCAGCAGGGATCTCGGGGCGGCCGCCCGCGCCCGCCATCTCGCGCCATGCGGTGCGCTGCTCCTGCGCCTCGACCAGGGCCGCGTGCAGGCTTGCCGGACGCGGGCCGGGGCGCAGCATCGAGCGGGCCTGCCGCCGGAGCAGCAGGCGGTCCCACCAGCCGAGGTCGCTGCCGACCTGGCGCCGGTGCTCCCGGGTGCCCGTTGCGTCGACCAGGTCGCCGAGGGGCAGGTCGAAGATGATCGGCTTGAACACCTCGAGGGTGTCGCGCACTTTGCCCACCGTGCGCAGCACGTCGCCCCAGTCGACCACCCGAGTGGCCTGCGGCAGGCGGACGTCGGAGAAGACCTGGGCCAGCGACTTCTCGACCCGGTCGAGCCCGTCACCGGCCAGACGGTTGACGATGCCGCCGGCCCGTACCGCCTCGTCGGCAGTCTCGATCCGCGCGCCATACCACGGGTCCTCGGGGTCGTCCATCGACCAGGCCCCCAGTGCCGCGGCCTCTGACAAGGAGGAGCCCAGCTCGGCCGCGCGCTCGCGGTCGATCTCGGCCAGCTCCTCCGACGGGATCAGCACGTGGGAGCGCGGCGGGTGGGGCCGGGAGGCCAGCTCGGAGATCGCCTCCTGGACCTGGTGCGCGCTGACGCCCCACGGTTTGCGCAGGTCATGCAGGGCATGGGCATGCTGGACCAGCCGGTTGCGCCGCTGCCGCAGCACGCTGTCAAGGGCAGCCGTGTCGGCGTCGGCTACGGCGGCATCCCCGTCGAGCACCCGCCCGAACTCCTGCGCCACCCTCCGCCGGTTGCTCGCCCCGTCATAGGCGTCGAGCACCAGGTCGGACAGCCCCACCCGCTGGAGCCGGCTGAGCACCGCGTCGATGGCTGCCCGCTTCTCCGCGACGAACAGCACCCGACGGCCCTCGCCCACGAGCGAGGCGATGAGGTTGGCAATGGTCTGCGACTTTCCGGTGCCGGGCGGCCCCTTGATCACCAGGTGCGCGCCCGCGCGGACCGCGTCGATCGCGGCCTGCTGCGAGGAGTCGGCGTCCAGCACCAGGTGTTCGCGGCCCGGGTCGGCGTCCGCCTCCGGATCCGGCAGGCTCCGGCGGACGGATCGCAGCGCATCGGGGTCTCCCGCGAGCGCGGCGATGACGTCGTGGTTGGCGAGCTCGAGGCCTTGGGCCCCCAGATCGGCGACCATCGGCAGCTTGGCGTAGGAGAAGGTCCCGAGGACGAGACGGGGTACCACCTCGAAGTCTGGGACCTTCGCGCAGGCCGCCGCCAGTGCGGCATACACCGGTTGCGCGCCGAAGCCACTGGTGTCGGTGGCCAGCTCTTCGAGCCCGTCGGTATCGATGTCGATCCCCTGCTCAGAGCGCAGGTAGTGCTCGAGCACCGGGTTGAACTGGACGTCCTGTCCGAGGTCGAGGATGAAGTCCTCCTGCGCAGCACCGGTCGCCCGGAGGGCGCAGGCGCGGAGCATCACGGGCGCCGCGGGCGGTCGGGACGCGCCCCGGACCGTCCAGGTGGCCATCCCGGTGGCGAGGAAGCAGGTGGCGATGCCACGCTCCTCCTGGAGTTCGCGGGCCTTGGCGGCGATGGCGCGAGCCCGCTTGCGGGCGTCGTCCAGGGTGGCGGGGTCGCGGATCAGGTCAGACAGGCGGGTCTCTCGCCCTGCGAGCAGGCCGGCGACTCCGGTGGGGTGGGAGTGAGCGAGGTCGAGGGTGCCGACCGGCAGGTCGCGGTACCAGAGCAGGGAGTTGCGACCCCCGAGGTCGACGAGGTGCCGCTGCCAGGCCTTGATGGCGGCGGCCACCCGCTCGGAGCGTGGGTCGATGTCGCGAACATCCGAGTCGTCCGGCGCCCGGGCGACAGGCGCCTGAGCGTGGGGGTCCAGCGGGCTCGGGCTGCTCTGGCTCACCGTTGCAGGCTAGCCAATACGGCTCCCATGGGTGAGGCGGCGCGTCGAGGCACGGCCGCTGCCCTTTATCGGGTGACCCGATCAAGGTGCCGTGGACGCGACGTGGGTTCTCCGGCGAGTAGCCCTTTGTCGGGTCAGGCCTACGGCAGCAGGGAGATCTTGGTCCAGATCTTGCGCGACATCCCGGTAGTGAGGGTCTCGATCGTGCTGACTGTGTCGAGGACGACCGGGTCGGTGTTCTCTTCAGCGCACAGGGCCGCTGCCTTGCCGACCAGGGAGAGCATCTCGGAGCAGTAGTCAAGGTAGCTCTCCAGCTCAGAGGCAGTGAGGTGGATGCCCGGGGAGACGTCGGTCGGCGCGTAGGTCGGCTTGACGCGCTCGGGGTCCTTGGTCAGCTGGTGCATGTCGATGACGTGGGCGAGTGAACGCAGCCGGTGAAGCAGCGCGAGGAGGACGGCTCGCTCATGGCGGGTGGGCAGGGTGACCAGGAAGAACACTGCGAACCCGGCGAAGACCAGGTCACTGATCGTGCTCTCGACCAGCGGCAGCCACTCGAAGGCGCGCATCTCGCCGCCGGAGGTGAACGCGTCGCGTACCGCCAGCACCAGCGCGAGAAGGGTGATCGCGACCACCAGGGCGATGCCGGCATTGGCAGTGCTGCGCAGGATCCGCTTGCGGCGGCGGGTGATCGCGGCGCTCTCCTCGACCCGGTCGACGAGATGTGCCAGTTCGAGGGCGACGTCGCCGAGGTGCCGAGTAGGAAACCGGGTGGCGATTCGCAGGTGGAGGCGCTCGACAGTCTTCCGGACGGCCCGGGGCTCGAGTCGCTGGTACCTGCCCTTTCCGGCCGGAGCCGCCGCGCTCGCGGTCCCACCATCCTTCACTGCGATCGCCATGCGCACAGACTAGGGACGGAAGGGGGCCAGCGCTGCCCCCTGCAAAGCGCCGGCCCCACTGTGGTGCAGTGCCGCCCCCTCGCGCGGCGCTGTCCCCGCCAGCTCACTCGCTGGCTTCCACCCGTCAAGAGCGGGCCGGGCGCGTGCTGATACAGACCGGACTGAGAATTCTCGAATTATTCGTGGCAGCTTCCCGAGTACGGGCGGTGATGCGGCGCGGTCAGGCGGGCTGGAGGCCGTCCCAGGACCAGTGCGGCATCGGCATCCCCGCTGGTACCTGCGCGCCGGGGTCGGGGTACCCCACCATCTCCACCACCGCCCACTCCATGTAGGCCCGTAGCGCCGCCCGGAACTCGGGGTCCTCCGGCAGCTTCGCGTCGTCCGCCGCCAGCACGAAGCACTCGACGAACCGCCGGGCCAGATCGCCCATGTCACCGTTCCCAGCGTGCATCTGGACCACGCCCGAGTGGTTGCCACAGGTGTCCGAGAACGTCGGCGGCCCGCCCAGCACCTCGGCCCAGTACGCCGCGAGGCGTTCGACGTGCTGTGGGTGCTGGTCGGGGTGCGAGAACGGGTGGTTCAGCTCGGGGTCGTCCAGGCAGCGCTGGTGGTGGGCCCGTGCGAGGGCGAGGAGGGCAGGCTCACCGCCGGCGAACTCGAAGAGCGAATGGCGCACAGCACGAGTGTGCCCCTGCGGCGGTCGCTGTGGTGGCTTCCCGCAACGGCAAGGTATGCCGAGTGGCGGGCGAAGCTACACGGCTGCGGCCGGGCGGCGGGCCGGTCTGATGAAGGCGGCCGCGGCCACGATAACGGCGGCGAGAACTGCGGCGCCGAGCCCCAGCTCGTGGTAGCCGAAGTGGTCGACGACGACGCCGGCAAAAGCGCCCGCACCACCGGCCACGAGGCCCATCGTCAGGTCGGCCGCTCCCTGGGCGCCTGCCCGCTCCGCCACGGGAACGGCCGCCGCGAGCATCGTCGAGCCGCTGACGTAGGCGCACGACCACCCCAGCCCGAGCAGGATCAGCGCAATCATGAGCCGCACCGACCACCCCTCCTGGCTAGCGGCGGCCAGCACCCCTGCCCCGATCAGGATCCCCGCTCCAGCGAGTGCCACGGTCAGACCGCCGAGGCGGTCGACCGCTAGGCCCACGAGCGGCGAGAACGCGAACATGCCCAGCACGTGCATGCTGATCACGAACCCGATGACGCGCAGCTCAGCGTGCCCGTGCTGCATGTGCAGCGGCGTCATCACCATGATGCTGACCATCACCGCGTGCGCGACTGCGGCAGCTACCAGCCCCATGCTCGCGGCGGGATAGCGCGCGATCACCCGGAGCCCGCGGATGACCGAGCCGTGCGACTTGTGCTCCGGAGTCTCGGAGTCGTCGACGTGGGCCAGCTGCCGTGCGACGAGCAGCGGGTCGGGCCGAAGCCGGGTCGCCAGCAGTGCGGCCGCCAGCGCGAACCCGACGAGTGAGAACACGAATCCCCCTGCCAGAGGGGGCAATCCGAACAGATCCGCCACATCGGCACCGGGCCCGGTGAGGTTGGGGCCGAGCACGGCGCCCACCGTAGTCGCCCACACGACGATGCTCAGGTCGCGCCCGCGGTGACGTTCCTCGGCAAGGTCGGCAGCGGCATACCTCGCCTGGTTGTTGGCCGTCGTCGCGCCCCCGAACATCAGGGAGCCAAGCAGGAGCAGCGGAAAGTTCCTGGCCACAACGGCGACCAGGACAACCGCCGCGCCCGCCAAGGCGATGGCGTAGCCGGCGAGCAGGCCGGGGCGACGGCCGCGCGCGGCCATGAGGCGCGCGACGGGGATCGCGATGAGGGCGCTGCCGAGGACCTGGAACGTGTTGGCGAGGCCCGCCCAGGTCTCGTCGCCAGCAAGGTCGGCCGCGAGCAGGGACGCGACGGTGATGCCGCTCGCAACGCCGACGCCGCCGAGCATCTGGGA
This sequence comes from uncultured Actinomycetota bacterium, assembly GCA_963715025.1. Classification (GTDB taxonomy): domain Bacteria; phylum Actinomycetota; class Actinomycetes; order Actinomycetales; family Dermatophilaceae; genus DASSJT01. The sequence continues at coordinate 117,090 of CAVQQQ010000008.1, forward strand.
GCCGACGAGGGTGACCACCACCCGTCGCTGCAGGCCGGCGCGGGCAGGTGCGGCGGCGGTGGTCTCGATCACGAGTCGAGTATGCCGGGTGCCGCCGTCAGCGGTCGCGGCACTTTCGCTGGGCGGTGGCAGCTCGGGCCGTCAGTACCGGGAGAGTTCCTGGCGCAGCCGGCGCCGCTCCCGCATCGTGTGTGAGGGCATGGCGTCGAAATCGATGAGGGTGAACCAGTCGGACGTGTGGAGCGACTTGGGGAGGAATCGGTAGGGGTTGCGCACCTTGTGCACGACCCGTCCGGGCAGCATGGCGATGTCGAAGACGCCGTAGCCGGCGTCGACTGCCTCGAGCATGGGGATGTCGCCGAGGGGGTCGGTGGGCGAGGACATCATCTTCAGGTGCAGCGCCGCCCGCCGCTGGCCCTCCCGCGGGGTGAACAGCACGGGCTGCCGGACGAGCAGCGGGAGATGCTGGAAAGGCGCCCCATCTGCTCCCGTTGAGTACTTGAAGAGCCACTGCACCTTCTTGCGGGTCGGTTCGCCATCGAGGCCCTGCACCTCCGTGCCGAAGCCCTCGGGATCACGCCCGGAGTCCTCGAGCAGCTCGCCCTCGAGTCGCATGATCTCGACGCCATGGCGGACCACGCTGCCCAGTGCGTGGTGGCCGTGCCGGATGAGCTCGATCTCGGCCATCTTCTTGGGATACCCGTAGCCCTCGCGGCCAGCCGCCATGGCCATGTCGTCAGTGACCGGCATGGCGATGCAGTAGCTGCCCGGCTCGCCACGGTAGGTGGCGTCCAGCGCCAGGACGGCTTCCCGGTAGGGCGGACCGAAGTTCGTTTCGGGATAGGACGCCACGAAGGCCATGGCAAGGGTGTCGAACGGCGCGCGGAGGGGTCGTGGGAGCACCGCAGCCACGACTCCGGGCTCGGTGCGGAAGCGGAGCCAGAGAAGCTCTGCCCCGGTCAGCCTGACCACGAAAGGACCCTTGGCGAGCATCTTCCAGACATCCTGATAGGACCTCGTGTACGGCATTTCCGCTCCCTTCCGAGAGGCGCGTACTTGGGCTGCGATCAGGTCCGGCCCCTTCGCTGCTCCGGCCGGCCCAACTGCCCCACCGGTTACAACTGATGGTGGGTACCGGTTCGACGTGCTCGAAAGAGGCGGAGGTCCCGCTGCCACGGCTCCAGAAGAAGGACCAAGACAGGGACCACTGGCCCTGCCGGGCGTACCACCGTCACCTGACTCTTGGAGGTAACGCCAGCAGGACCCGATCGGAGGCTGACCTCGTGACGACCCAGATGTCGACGCTCCTTGCTCGACCCTTCGATGTACAGCAGCACCCGCAGCGGATCGACGGCTTGGGGGTCGGGCTTCGGCCGACAACCTCGAAGAGGCGATTCTCGTGACGGCCCTCCTGATGACCGGGTTCCCTGGATTCCTCGGCTCGGCCCTGCTCCCTCGCCTGCTGGCACGTCGCGAGGGAGTCCGTGCCGTCTGCCTGGTCCAGCCCAAGTACATGTCGATGGCGAAGCAGCGAGTCGAGGAACTCGAGGGCGCTCATCCCCACATGATCGATCGGGTTGAGCTGATGGAAGGCGACATCACCGCTCCCAACCTGGGAATCGACCCGGCCGCGCGGGGGGCCCTCGAGAGCGTCAACGAGGTCTGGCACCTGGCAGCGGTCTACGACCTGACCGTCGCCCAAGGCATAGCCCACAAGGTCAACGTCGAGGGGACGGCACGGGTCCTGGAGTTCTGCCAGTCGCGCCCCCGGTTCAGCAGGTTGCAGTACGTCAGCACGTGCTACGTGAGCGGGCGGTACCAGGGTGAGTTCACCGAGGATGCCCTCGATGAGGGGCAGACCTTCCTCAACCACTACGAGTCGACCAAGTTCGAAGCCGAGATGCTCGTCCGCAAGGCGATGGCGGCCGGCTTGCCGGCCACCATCTATCGGCCTGGGATCGTCGTGGGCGACTCCCGCACCGGCGAGACCCAGAAGTACGACGGCCCGTATTTCCTGGCGGCGTTCTTGCGGAGGCAACTGCAGGTAGCTGTGGTTCCGGCTGTCGGCGGCATAAATCGCGTCAGAGTGTCCCTGGTCCCCCGGGACTTCGTCATCGAGGCGATGGACCAGCTGTCCGTCCTTGACCGCTCCGTTGGGCAGACCTTCGCCCTCACCGACCCTCGGCCCCCCACGGTCCGAGAGCTCGTCGACGCCTTCGCCGCGCACCTGGACAAAACGGTGATCTGGCTGTGGCTGCCACTGGGTATCGCCCGGGCAGCGATCGGGTGGGTGCCGGGGGTGGAGCGCCTGCTCGGCGTTCCGGCCGAGTCGCTGGACTACTTCGCCTCTGAGACCACCTACTCCACTCGGAACACGCTTGCCGCCCTCGCGGGGACCGGGCTGGAGTGCCCGCCGTTCGAGAGCTACGCCGGCAGACTGCTGGACTTCATGGGCGACCATCCGGAGATCGGCTCCTCCGCGATGGTCTGAGCACGCGGGCAGGGGTGTTGGCACAACCGAAAGGACTCGAGATGCCACGAAACAGTCCCATACTCATCGTCAATGTCAGCCTGACGGGATCAGACCGGGATTACGACGAGCACGTTGCGTTCCTCCACCATGACTTCCGGATCGTGCGTGTGGGGAGCAATGGTGACGTCGCTCTCGCCGAGGCGCTGGTTCGGAAGTGGGCGGAGAAGGCGGCCGCGATCGCGGTCACTGGCATCCGGGAGGCCCGGGCTGCCGGGCTGTACGACGGGGAGCTGGAGGCGATCGCGGGGGTCATGCGTGCCACCACGGCTGTGCCCGTCACCAACGGACATGCCCTCCGCGATGTCCTGCAGGAGTGGGCAATCCGGCACGTCCAGGCCGAGATGCCGGGGTTCTTCAACAATGCCCGCACTGTTGTCCTCGGCGGTGTGAACCACGACCGGACCACCCGGGTACTCCGCGAGTTCACACCCAACCTGGAGTTCGCCGACCCGCTTCTTCGTCTGGATGTGCCGGCCAAGCTCGACACCTACCCGCTGCTCGGGCTGGCAGCGCACGCAGGGCTGTGGGCGATGGGGATGCTGCCTGGTCAGGTGAAGTCGGAGATCAAGGCACCCGGTCACCTGATCAGCACGATCATGGCGCGCAACGCCGCCCGAAACTGTGACGTCGTGGTGGCCACGTACGACGAGCTGACCGGTTTCGGACTGGAGGATCTGGCCGGCAAGACGATCATCACCTCTGCCATCTCGGATGACCAGCTCGCCGAACTGGCCAGCCGTGGCGTCGACATGGTGCTCGACGCCACGCCCCAGCCTTTCGCTGTCACTGTCAGTGCGGCAGTGCTGGAGGCCATGATGCTGGCGACCCTGTCCGACGCCGGGGGCCTGACCAATGACGATCTGCTCGACATGATCGTCTCGGCTGGGCTTGAGCCCCGCCTGCTCTACCCGAACGGGCCCCGGCGGAAGAGCAGGTTCGCCTTCGTCATCCATCCCTTGTCGCAGCAGTTCTTCCGCAACGTCGAGCCGCTAGGGACGATCGCCAAGGTGGCGCCCCCCGTGGTGATGGACACGATGGAGAAGGCCCTCGCGTACCTGCCGCCGTTCACCTACAGCCACGTCACCGGCATCAAGTCGCCCACGGGTGCTGAGGCAGAGGGATGGCTCATCACGGTGGGCGGAACCCCCAAGGAGCTGATGGCCCACCGCCCCGAGTTCACGTACGCGCGGCTGCTGGAGGCCGCCGAGACCGCCCGCAAGCTCGGCGCGCAGGTCATGGGTCTCGGTGCTTTCACCAAGGTGGTCGGTGACGCGGGGGTGACAGTCGCCAAGCGGGCTCCGCTGCCGATCACGACCGGCAACAGCTACAGCGCCTCCGGTGCCCTGTGGGCGGCCCACGAGGCCATGCTGCAGCTCGGGATCGCCGAGGTGGACGACAAGGGGCGGATGAAGGGCAAGGCCATGGTCGTGGGCGCCACGGGCGCCATCGGGTCGGTCTGCGCCCGGCTCCTGGCCCTCGCCAGTGACGAACTATGGCTGGTCTCGCCCGAATCGGCCAAGCTGCTCGCCCTCAAACACGACATCGAACGAGACAATCCCCGGGCCAAGATTCACGTGGCGGCAACTCCCGACGGGCACCTCGGGGACATGGACCTCATCGTCACGGCGACGTCGGGGGCCGGCAAGCGAGTCCTGGACATCATGGCGGTCAAGCCGGGCTGCGTGATCACGGATGTGGCCCGCCCGCTGGACCTGTCGGCGGAGGACGTGGCCAAACGTCCCGATGTGCTCGTGGTCGAGTCCGGCGAGATCGAGCTGCCTGGCGACGTGCAGATGAAGAACATCGGCCTGCCGAAGAACGTGGCCTACGCATGCATGGCCGAGACGGTCGTGCTGGCCCTCGAAGGGCGGTACGAGACCTTCACGGTCGGCCGCAATATCGAGTGGGAGAGGGTCAAGGAGATCTACAAACTGGGCCTCAAGCACGGTATGAAGCTGGCCGTGATCTCGGGCGTCAATGGCGTCTACACGCCCGAAGACATCGCCAGGATCCGGAAACTAGCGCTCAAGGCCAGGGCCAAGACGCAGGCTCTGAGTGTGGGATGAACGGACGGTGCCGCTCGCAGCCCAAACTGCCTCGGAGCTGTATGCCGGTCGGCCGCGCCGTCAGGCAGCGCTGGTCGCCCGCGGCATGAGTCAGTAGACGGGTCGGCTACCCTTTCGCGTGCACGGTTCGAGAGCCACCGCTGATTGACGCGAGGGTCTGAGCCATGCGTAGCCCTCGTAGCTCAGGGGATAGAGCACCGCTCTCCTAAAGCGGGTGTCGGCAGTTCGAATCTGCCCGGGGGCACTACCCGGCATCAGCCGCAACCACCCGGCATCAGCCAGCGCAAACACTCGATAGCCGTCCGAACCCGAATCACGGCCAGGAAAGCGGGGTTCACGCCGCATCGGTCGCCCCGACCGTCAGGCCGTTGGCCCAGGTCATGGCCGCGCGAGCCTGGCTCTCGGCCGGTCTGGGACGTGACGCACGAGTCGACCAGGCTCCCCTCAGGCACCCGAAGAACCAGCTGCAAATGCAGCCACCATGGCCACATCGCCAACAAAGGGATGGTCGACCGCGCCATCCAGCTCAGCTGCCGAGGACGGTCATCCGCAGGTGCGGGCGCCTGACAGCTGATGTCCGGTTTGTGGTGAGGTGACGATGGTGCGGGAAGGCGGGTGTCAGGGCGCTCAGTGCCTGGACGCCCGCCTGCTGCCAGACCACGCTCCCGCGGCAAGGCACGATTCACCTGCTCCGGCGCGGCCGCACGATGCGCCCCTTACGCGGGGCTTGACCTTGACGCAGCGTCAACCCTGCATGCTGTGGTCATGTCCATAGATATCCAGATGACAACCGAGCAGGTCCGGGGGCCGGCGATCCACGTGCACGCCCTGGAGAAGTCGTACGGCGAGCTACGCGTGCTGCGCGGCGTGGACTTCGACGTGGCGCGGGGCAGCATCTTCGCGCTGCTCGGCTCGAACGGGGCGGGCAAGACCACGGTCGTGCGGATCCTGTCCACGCTGCTCAAGCCAGACGCGGGGACGGCCACCGTCGATGGGTACGACGTGGCCACGCAGGCGGCGGACGTGCGGGAGGCGATCAGCCTCACCGGGCAGTTCGCGGCCGTGGACGAGATCCTGACCGGGCGGGAGAACCTGGTGCTGGTGGCCCGGCTGCGGCGCGTGAAGGACGCCGGCCAGGTCGCGGATGACCTGCTGGCCCGCTTCCAGCTCACCGACGCGGCCACGCGGAGGGTGGCGACGTACTCCGGAGGGATGCGCCGCCGCCTGGACATCGCGATGAGCCTGATCGGGAGCCCACCGGTGATCTTCCTGGACGAGCCGACCACCGGGCTCGACCCCCAGGCTCGCCTCGAGGTGTGGCGCGCCGTCAAGGAGCTCGCCGGGCAGGGCACGACGGTGCTGCTGACCACCCAGTACCTGGACGAGGCCGAACAGCTCGCCGACCGGATCGCGATCCTCCACGAGGGTCGGATCATCGCCAACGGCACCCTCGCCGAGCTGAAGCGGCTCCTGCCGCCCGCCACGGTCGAGTACGTCGAGAAGCAGCCGACCCTCGAGGACGTCTTCCTCGCCATCGTCGGCAACGACGGCAAGGACGGCAGAGACGCCGACGCCGGCGACCGCAGCGTCGCACCAACAAGAACGGAACAGCGATGACCACGCACTTCTTCGGCGACACCGCCCTCCTGACGGGACGGTCCCTGCGCCACATCACGCGCAGCCTGGACACCATCATCACGACCACGATCACGCCGATCGCCCTCATGCTGCTGTTCGTCTACGTCTTCGGCGGCGCGATCAACTCAGGGTCGGACTCAGTACGTGAACTACCTGCTGCCCGGCATCCTGCTGATCACGATCGCCTCGAGCATCTCCTACACCGCATTCCGGCTCTTCACGGACATGCAGAGCGGCATCTTCGAACGATTCCAGTCCATGCCGATCGCACGCTCAGCCGTGCTCTGGGCGCACGTGCTGACCTCGCTGGTCGCCAGCCTGATCTCGGTCGTGGTCGTCGTGCTCGTCGCCCTCCTGATGGGCTTCCGCTCCGGGGCGGGTGCGCTGGCCTGGCTCGCGGTCGCCGGCATCCTGATCCTGTTCACCCTGGCGCTGACCTGGCTGGCCGTCATCGCCGGCCTGTCCGCGAAGACCGTGGACGGCGCGAGCGCGTTCTCCTACCCGCTGATCTTCCTGCCCTTCATCAGCTCGGCATTCGTGCTCACCGCAACCATGCCCGGCCCGGTGCGCGCCTTCGCCGAGAACCAGCCGGTGACCTCCATCGTCAACACGATCCGCGACCTGTACACGCAGCAGCCGGTCGGCACCGACATCTGGATCGCCCTCGCCTGGTGCGCTCGGCATCCTCATCGTCGCATACGTCTTCGCCATGGCCATCTACCACCGCAAGACCAATTGACGATGCGTCTCCTTCGGGCAGGCTGACGCCATGCTGACGATCGGACAGCTGGCGTCCTACGCCGGGGTGACCATCCGCGCGGTGCGGCACTACCACCAGATCGGACTGCTCCAAGAGCCGGAGCGCGACGCCTCCGGCTACCGGACGTACGACGCCGTCGCCGTCGTGCGACTGATCCGGATCCGCACCCTGGCCGAGGCCGGCGTCCCGCTGGCCCGGGTCCGCGAGCTACTCGACGCCGACCCGGAGACGTTCGCCGCCGCGACGGCCGAGATCGACCGGCAGCTGCGAGCCCAGATCCGCGCGCTCCAGGAACACCGCCGGCGGATCGCGCAGCTCGGCACTGGTGACTCCTTGGCTCTCCCCACGGAGGTGGTCGACTACCTGGACCGCCTGCGTGCCACCGGAGCACCGGAGGCGGTCATCGAGCCCGAGCGAGACGCCTGGATCCTGATGGCGGCACGCTGGCCGGAAGCGATCCCGGCGATCATGGCCGACAAGGTGGCCCAGCTGGCCAACCCGAAGGTCGCCCGGCTCTACCAGCTCATCGGCCGGATCGCAGAGAACTGGGACGACGAGGAGCTCCTGCGCGAGACAGCCGACCTGATGAGCGAGCTGCTCGAGCATGCCGCCGCCAGCGGCGAGCTGGACCAGCAGGACGAGCACATGCCGGACGCAGCGTTCGTCGGACTGATGGACTCCTACGCCGACGCCTCCCACCCCGTCGTCGCACGGCTCAGGGAGCTGATCGCCGAGCGTGGCTGGACCGGGTGGACCCGCATCGAGAAGCGCGAGTCCTGAGGCCCTTCATGCTGCCGCACGCCAATGCCATGATGGGGGCAGCGTGCAAGGTGACGAAGTCCACTGCCCCTGACTGGATTCCCCTAGCCACGAACCACAGCGAAGGCGGTCACGCATACGCAACGAGGAACCAGGTGGCCATGCCCACGAGGACGATGGGACTTGGTCGCTTGTGCATCTCCCGTCGATAGACCTAGAAGCCCCGGGCGACCGAAGCCGCCGTGGCCTGGACAACGGTCACCGTTGCGGTCATCGTCGACAGCTCAACCTCCCAATGTGCCCCTAAGGGCGAGCTGAACCGAGTCGGACCAGGTTGTCCGCGACCACCACTTCAGGCCAATGCGCAGACCGCGTGGTCACGGTCCGCCGTCGGGCTGGCGATCGACATCAGCCGCGCCCTGTGACAATCCGCGCCGTGGTCTCCCCATCGAGTTCTCCGTCAGCGAGCAACGGCTGCGAGCTGAGGACCACCTTGCCCGCCGGGAGGGTCAGCGGCGCCGTCGCGAAGTTGGTGACCACCGTCCAGCCTGTGCCCGTGTGAACCGAAGCGCCTCTGACCGGTCGATGTCTGCCCATGCCACGTCATCGCCGTCATTGTCGCGAAGCATCTGGCGTCGGACCTGCAGTGCGGTCCGGTACAGGTCGAGTGTCGAACCAGGGTCCTCCTCTTCGGCCGCGACGGCGTACCGAGCGAACCAGTCCGGCTGGGGCAGATGAGCGGGCCCGGCGCCGAAGCCAAGGACGGCCCCGCAGTGGTCCAGGGAATCAGGACACGGCAGCCATCACGCCCTTGGTTTGGTGGTTCGTGCGCTCCCACGTGGGGTCTTGCAGCCGTTCGCGCGGGATGGTGGCCACCTCGCGCAGACCGAGCTCCTCGCCCTGTTGATGATCGCCCGGAAAGCCTCGGCCGACCAGGGCGCCCGGAGCAGGTCGAAGTTGAAGGCCTGGCCCAACCTTCCGGGGAGGCGTATCGGCGGCGGCGCTCGGCTGGCACCCAGGCCTCCGCGACCGCCATCCGGGGAGGATCGTAGCTGTCGAAAAGCCGCCTCTACTCGGTAGATCTCGTGAACCTGGTCGCGGTCGTAGAAGCGGTGGCTGCCGTCCAGCGGAATGTCGGCCGTGACCTCGAGATGGCTGGGCATCGGACGGCTCAGATCCTTGGCCAGCATGTGTGCGACGTCGATCCGGAAGCCGTCGACGCCGCGATCAGCCCAGAACGCCAGGGTGGTCAGGAACTCCTGCCGCACCCCGGGGTTGTCCCAGTTGAGGTCCGGCTGCTGCGGAGTGAACAGGTGCAGGTACCACTGACCATCCGGAACCCGGCACGGCGACCAGGTCCCGAACCGGAGACCGCATAGCTCGCCCAGGCGGAGCCCTGTAGGACCTAGCACCAGCGTGACGTCGGCGCACCGACCGGCCAAGCGCCGCTGACCGCCACGACCTCGTGCAACACATCCAACGGGAAGGGGCGACCCCGATGCTCCCCCGTCCTCGAATCTTGGCGTGGCAAGGGACGTGATCGGCGGGCGACACGCGCAACCGCCGCATCCGCACGGCATACCGGAACAGGCAGCGCAGGGTGGTCGCACCTGCGCCGCCGCACGCACGGACGGACGGGACGCCGCCAAGTCGGACTCTTCGGCCACCTCCGCCACGGGGATCTTCCTGGCGACGGGCGACACGAATTCGCCAGAGAAGGGGAGGCCCGCCCTGCGGCGCTGGCGCGCCTCGGGTGCCAACGGAGCCCCGCCTGGGACCGGAGAGAAGAAGAGCTATCCGGTGCCCTCGGCGAGACGCCCTCACTTACGAGCCGCCGACCCACCACCGAGCATCCGCCGGACTCGGCCCCCGCAAGGCCGCCGCGCGTCGCCACGTGATGGCCTCAGGCCATCCTGGCCCCGCCTACCCCGTTCTCCTCTGCTCCGTGAAGGGTCGGTGGCTCCCCCTAGCGGCGGGCGTAATAGGCGTCGCCGGCGAACAGGCCGCTGCCGTCCGGTGCCGGTCTGCTGAGCTGGGGCCAGACGGCGTGCGAGCGACCGAGGGCGTCAACGTCCAGGCCGATGTAGTCGCCAAGGAAATCGGTGCAGTCCATGCAGTCGGGTACGCCGGCGCGGTTGGAGCGGGCGTGGTTCGGATTGGACGGGATGTCGTTGAGTCGCAGGTAACTGAACGGCCCGAGCCCGGTTGGGGCGGTCGCCAGCGCCGCGTCGTAGAGGGTTCGGTCGAGTCGCCCGTCGAGGTAGAGCACGTGGAGGCCGCCGTCGGTCGGATCGATGGCAGCCGCTGCGAAGAACTGATCGCTGCCGGGCGTATCGACCACCCGAATGCGGTTTGCGGCGTCGGTCGTACCCGCGTCACCACCGGTCCACGTCTGGCCGTGGTCGTCGGAGTAGGCCAGGAAGATGTTCGTGTCCGTCACAGGATTGGCGCCGGGAACGCCCTCGTTGTCCATGTAGGCGAGGTAGACGCGGCCACGGTTCGGACCCGGGCTCGTGTCGACCGCGATGTTGCCCGGGAAGAACGGGGTGACACGGAACTGGTGCCCGGTCAGGGTCTGCCGCCCGACATGGTTGATCGGGTAGTCGGAGAGACCGTCCTGCAGCCGCAGGATGTGCACCGGATCGTTGAACGTCGCTCCGCCGTCCGTTGACCGTACGACCATGACCTGGTCGTCGAAGTCGCCGCTGAGTTGGTCCTGCGCAAAGTTGGTGAACGACACGTACAGAGTGCCGTCGGCGGCAATCGCCGGTCGCGCGTTCTGATCCTGGTCGCAGTCATACTGCCCGTCTTGGCCGGCGTTGACTTCGGCCTGGTCGACCTGGGCGAAGCAGTACTGCTGGCTGGGCCCGGAGATCTCGTGCGGGTTGGACCAGGTCTTACCGCCGTCGTCGGACGAGGAGAGGAAGATGGGCGACTCGTCATATCCGTACTGGTTGCCGAGGAAACGAGTCCAGGCCGCGTACAGCCGCCCGTAGAAGGGGCTGGCGGGATTGTTGTCGGCAGCAAGCCACGGTTTGTCATGCTGGACGCCGGCCAGAGCGCCTGTCCCCGGCGCGACGGTCGCAGCGCGACCCCAGGTCCGCCCACCATCGTTCGACGTCGCAACCAGCAGATCGAGGCGGGCCACGACAAGCCCTCTCTTCCCGCCTGAATAGCCGATGTAGCCCATATGCGCGGTGTGGAACTTGGCATTGATGGCCGGCGCCGGGTCGGTCATGCTCAGCGAGTCACCGTTCGGTAGCTGGCTGTCCGTCCATGCCGCACCACCGTCGAAGGACGTGAATGTGCCCAGATACGTGGTGAAGATCAACTGCCCCTGCGTGTCCTGGACGAAGGCGTCGTTCGAGCCGGCCAGCAGGTGCTCGGGGTCGCTCGGGTCGGCGACGATCGCAAACTCCTGATCGGGAGCACGTGCACTGTCGCAGTTGATGTCGATCTGCGTCGTCGGATCGCCCGACGTCGCGCACATGCTGCGGTCGCTGGTGCCCACGCCCGGGTTGGTGTCCGCGCCGAAGGGCGGCGCGGACGAAACCCGGGTGGCGAGGTCACGTGAGGGCTGGGCCGGTTGCGATGCGGCGGCGCTTGCCGACACTCCAGCGGTCAGCACGACGCCGGCGGCCGCGAGAACAGATAGTGCCTTTCGGGCTTCCATCTCGTAGCCTCCCTCAACGACCACGCACCGGCTTCCGCCGGTTCGAGCCGGTGCCTCTTGGCCCACCTTCGAGGATAGGGGCACGGTTCGGAATTTGTGCCGTGCGAATTCCGGGCGACCACCAGTCCCCCGTCCTCGCGAGGGATCGTGCTCCCTTCAGGGGTCGGAGACACCCTGGCCTGCCGGTGCCCGAGAGGTACCCGCAGCCACTGAAACGACCGCAAGCACCCGGAATACCGGATTAGGCAAACCATTGCGGCACAGAGGAATCCGATCCGCGCTGGTAGCCAGGTCGGACTCCTGAAGCAGGTGTCGGCAGTTCGAATCTGCCCCGGGGGTACCAACGGGTTTCATTGTGGCAGAGGGGATCTCACCATCTCCCTAAGCAGCCTCCAGGCCTCCCTTAGAGCCTCGAGTCCGCAAATAGTCCGCGGAGCCCTTGGCCCGGACCTCAGCGAGCCTGTCGGCTACGAGGTCGAGGTCCCCGTCGAAGAGGTCGGAGGAGACGTCCAGGGTCATGCTGGCCTTCTCATGCACATCGAGCGCATCTACACCAAGACCGGCGCATCGACGCGCGCAACGGCAACGTTGTTCGCGCTCAGACACGGGTTGCTGGACACCCTGCAGCCGCTGGATTTGTAGGGCGAACACCCGACGACACGAGATCCGACCGGCCCTAGCGTCCTGTCCAGCAAGCCGCGAACCGATCACCGGGCGGCCCAACAGCTCACAGGAGGAGGCAGCGGTGGACCGGTGTGTCGACACCGGCGGTGGCGATTCCATCACCTCCGTGCGCACGCACCCACCGCCTCACCCCACGAGGGCCCCACGACCAACTCTCAGCTCGCCGATCTGCCCCACAAAACCCGCGTGGTGTAGCGCAGTGGGTTCGCTCTCGTCGAGGTCGTGGCGTGCGCGACACTGGGAGTGAGTCCGCTTGTCGGACGGGTAGCCACGGAGGTGTGATGGATCCGGAGTCGGCCACGACAGACCAGGCCATGCTGGAAGCGCTCCGGCTGCGCCGCGGTGAGCTGCGCGAGTCGATGGGCGCGCTCGAGCGGGCGATGGCGGCACCGGCACAGGCAGGTCGGGCGCGCTGGGGTCAGCGGGTTCACGTGGCGCTCGTCGAGCTCTCCGGCGATGTCCGCGAGCACATCGACATCACCGAGGGGCCGGACGGGCTGTACCGCGACGTGCTCAAGACCTCGCCGCGACTGTCCGGTGCCGTGAACCGCCTGGTCAGCGAACACCGGCTGATCAACAGCCACGTCGATGACCTTCTGGCCCGGCTGCAGACTCCGGAAGGCGCGCAGGACGTCGACACGGTCCGAGACCTTGGCACCGCGCTCATCTCGGTACTGCTGCGCCATCGGCAGCGCGGCTCCGACCTGGTCTTCGAGGCCTACGAGGTCGACATCGGGGGCGAGACCTGACCGGTCCGCCTGTCGCCAGTTCACCTCCGGTCCGGCGCGTCCGGGTCCGCGACTCAGTGCGAGGCTCCAAGGGATCCTGGAGTGACGTCCTCATCGCTGGTGCCTGCCTGTCAGCAGAGTCCGACTCGGGATCGCCCATGGGAGTGCCCCGGCAGGTCACGGGCCATGCGGATGAGGTCCGTGATGAGGCTCTTGAGGGCCTTGAGAATCGCCTGGGGCAAAAGCGGTACCGCTTCACCTCTCGTCATACGGAATGAGGCGTGACGGACCGTCTCGTGCGCCCGGAAGCCCTCTGGAACGCGGTGGACGCGGACTGCCGCGGTGCGGCCCTGGGCAACCCGCTCGGCTTCGTCGGGCTGCACGGCTCGGGCCTGAGCGTCCGGGCTGGTGGGCTGGGGCGTTCTCGCCGATGCCGCCGACCTCAGGCCGCCCCGGAGGCGAATGGGGAGCCGTGGGGCCACGTCGTCGTTGGGCTGGCAGGTACCCGTTAGCGAAAGCAGCGGTCGCGTGTCGACTGAGCCTCGGGATGGCAGCGGCAGGCTGTGAGGCTGACCAGCCCGCGCCCTTGTGACCTCTTCCTTCTCCCACTTATAGAGCCTGTCGCGTACGCGGTCGAGTGCTTGGTAGACCGCGCAGGCGCTCGTGGGCGTGCCGCACGAGCAGTTCTCGTCATTGTCATCGTCTCTGTGATGGGCCTCGTCAACCTGAAGGAGAACGCCATAGCGGTGTGTGATGAGCCGCCCGGCCTTTGCGGTTTTCTCCTCTGCCTCCGTGATCTTGGTCTGCTCGTACCACCTCGTGAGTAACTCCACGGGTCGAGCGTCGAGGCCAGCCTCGAGCGCGCCCTCCAAGTCGGCGATCCTCGCCTCGCGCGCAAGTCGCGCTGCGTCGACTTCTCCCGACGATCTCCTCGGCCTTCGCAGCCATTGCCTGGGCGTGTTGGCTCTCGGCGTAACTGTAGGCGGCCTGCCACATCTTGATGTGCTCGGTGTCCCACACCTTGGCCCGGTGGTCGCCCACGTGCTTCGCGCACTCGCCGCAGACAAACGTGGTCGGATCTGGACTTGACCTGAACTCGTGGGCGAGGTGACAGCACAAGCAGTCGGCAGACGTCGGTCTGTGCAGCGGGCTGGCGTGCGCCATGCCTGGGTTTCTCTCATTGTGGCCCAAATCGCAGCAAGCGGACTTTGTTTCTCCGGCGTCATCCTTCCTCCACCATGCCTTGGAACCAAGGCTGCGCCGGCGCCAACGGGCTATGGGCCCGACATGGCGGCACCTGTCGTCAGAGGCTTGGTCCGGGCTTCCGGTACCGTGCGCTTACTCGCCTTCGATATCACTCCGCTCTTGCGGTGTGTCAACGCTTGAAACCCCATTGCGGAGACGCAGTTCGTCCTCAAAATCTTCCGCGATGACACTTTCGACCATAAGCAGAAGCAGTCCTCCACGGGTGTCTCGATCTGTGCCCGCTCGGGCGACGCCCTTCATCATCTCCAGGCGTTCCCTGATCTCTGCCAATTCGGAATTAGCCCTCTCCGCGGCGCGCATGTTCTCCCTCGCTTCGGCGTGGGCGTCCTCAGCAATTTCCTCGGCCCTCTCGGCGTTCTTCTCAGCCTCTTCGACCCCCTGGTTTCCTAACCAGAACCCAACGGCCGTCGTTGCGAGTGGCAGGACTACCAGCAGGATGTCTTTGCTTCGCTGGAAGACGTCAAGGGTGACTGAGCCATCCACGACGTTGGGCGCATCGCCGAGGTGGGCGGCAACCACCCCCAGCCACCACGCGAGGACAAGGAACGTGAGAACCGTGACGCTGATCGCCCCCCAGCCCTTCAACTTCTGACTCATGGGATGGCACTGTGCCCGCCCCATGCGACCCACACAACCCAGTCGGAGATATTGGTGGCCGGGCTCTCACTTGGCCGGGCATCCGTCGGAAGGGTTCATCGTCACGAACGAGCGACGACTTGCCTACCAAACCCCTGCCTGCCAGGCCGGCCGAGGCCTCGCCGTGGTGCCCGTCCTGCTCACCCCCGCCTGCCAGTACCGGCCACGCGTCACACGCCAAGGCGATCGGCCTCGACGGCTCGGGAGCGGTGCTCGAACTAGACCGCGAGTTCCGACGCACCCGACTTCTCGACCGGGCAGCCAGCAAGGCCGGCCGCCCGGGCCGCCGACAAGGCACTCAATTCGGCATGTGAGTGAACCGGACAGCGGCCTGAGCGGTCGTCCCTCTGACATTGATCCGGCCCGCGAACGAAGGCAAGTCGGGGCGGTCTCGGATGCGTCCGGGATACAACGTGTGGTTCGGGTTGCAGCACGTAACGGCAACAGGGTTCCACCACTCCGGTCGTCGCGAGAGGTGCCGGAAGTGCAACCCGACGCAGGGCAACAGTGCCTGGCCGGTCGGTCTGCGATCGGCCGACGACGGGCTCGCGTCGGCGAGCCGAGCTGGGCTCGGCAGACGCCAGATCGAGCAGGAATCGAGAAGTGTCGGTCAGTGATCGGTCATAGCGTGTCACCACCGGCGAAGTAGCCGTCAGCAACGTTGACCGCGCACCCTTAAGGAGGCATTACATGAGTCCCACGATCCGCAGCCTGGTGATCCCGGTGTCCGATCTGGACGCCGCCAAGGCGGTGTACAACGCCCTGCTCGGCTCACCCCACACCGACGAGTCGTACTACGTGGGGTACAACATCAACGGTTTCGAAGTCGGTCTCAATCCGGCCGGCGAGGGTGGGGGACCGGTGGCCTTCGCCGACGTCGAGGACCTCGACATGACCCGCGAGAGCGTGCTCGCGGCCGGCGCCACGGAGCGCGAGGCGCCGCGTCAGGTCGCACCAGAGGCGCGTGTCTGCGTGCTCGCCGACGCGGACGGTAACCCGATCGGGCTGCGTGGAAAGTAGCCGACACGCGGGCAGCGCCGCCTCTGTCGCACAGTGGGGAGGCTACGCCGCTGCGTTTGCCGACACGGAGACGAGGGCCTGCAAGCTACAGCTTGGGCACCGGATACAGCGCCCAGGGAAGGACGAACGTTATGCCCAATCACCGCCGAGAAGAGCTTGTGCCGAGTGCCGACGACGCAGCCGTGGCGGCGTGGCTGGGCCGGCTACAGGATGCCTCCTTCGGCCGGGCCAGCCAGGCGACACGCACGGCCTACCCGCCGAACCGACGGATGACCGGAACCCAGCTGGCCGGGTACCTGGCGCGCCGAACATACGCGCTCGCGTCCACCACCCGGCCGGGCGGCCGTCCGCACGCCGCACCGACGCTGTTCTCCCTCTACGCGGACTCGTTCTGGCTCCCCGCGGTCGCCGGCGCCGCCCGGCTCGGCAATGTCGAGGCCCATCCGTGGCTCGCGCTGTCCATCATCGAAGGCGAGCACGACAGCCACGCCGCGGTGCTCACCGAAGGCCCGGCCGGGGTCCTGGCAACCGTTCCGGACGACGTCCGGAATATCACCGAGCTGCGCAACCGCGGCGGCAGCTTGGACTGGGCCACAGCCTGGATACGGATCAGCCCGCAGCGGCTGTTCAGCTTCGCCGAGGTCGCCTGGCCGGGTGTATCCGCCTAGCTGATGGGCGTGTTGATCGGCACAGTTGCATCTAGATGAGTGCGTTTCGTGCTGCACACTGTCCCGTGATGTTCCTCGTGTACGAATTGGTGCCTTCGCCTTTCTCTATGGGTGGCCAGCGCTCATCATCACGACGTGCATCCTGCTCGCGGTCACGAAGCAGCCCCGCTGGGCGTCCGCGGCGGGCATCGCCCTGACGGTCGGCGCCGGGCTCGCCTACGTTGCGATCTGGTTCCTGTTCGGAGACTCCAACTTCCGCGAGTCCTACGCCGCTATGGCCGTCTGTGCCGTGGCGGGCATGGGCGTCGTCGGGATAGGTGTTGAACGACTGCTCTCGTAAGGGAAGGTGTCCTTGCGCACCACACGTGCCGCTGCCTGAGCACTGAGGGGCGCTCGGGCGCGACCCGCTCATCGGGGCGAGCGAGCGCGGGACAGCGGCATGAGAGCGTGTTTCTGAACTGGACACGGGCAGATTGACGGGCTGGCGCGTGATCAGAGTCCGCGTCGAGCATCCGAACGCGACCTGCGTCTCCGAAGTGTCAAGAGACGTCGTCGGTCTTCTTGTCGAAGCCGAGGTCCACGGTCAGCGAGTACGGCACCGCGACGTCTACCCCCTGTGTCGTCCTCAGGTTGACGATCCCGTCCTGCCAGATGCGCTTCCAGGTCAGAGTCACCCGCACATGCTTGCGGGCAGGCACCCGGATCTCGGACATCCGCTGGACGGTGAACGTGGACTTGACCCCAACCGAATGGTGAACCCCCTCGGGGTGAAAACCCACACACCAGCAGCCGCCCCAGACCCCGTTGTTGGCCTCCACCAAGTTGGCGAAGTCGCCCCAGGTGTCAGCGGTGAGCGGTCGAGTCGTGTACCCGGAGTCCGGCGTCTCGTCGGCCACGTGCTTGCACCCCCGCGATACTCGGAACGCTCTGCCGAAGGATTGTCACCCATATCCCCTTGGTGTCACACACCTCCCTCGGACTGTCGCCGTGATCGATCTGCGGCATTTACGGACGTTTCGGTGGGCGCGGTTCCGCCGAAGTGCGGCCGCATGAACACCCCGGGGTTGTGAGGCCTGCTTCTTGTGGTTAGTCGACTCGCCGACGCAACGTGGCAAGCCCATGTCCGTCCAGCTCGTCCAGCGCCTGCGGGCGACCAGCAATGGCCATCAGCAACGCCTCTCCCGGGCCGCTGACTTCGGGTCCCTCACCCGGGGTCCAGTCCATGTCCGTTGCGACCAGCTTCAGACCGTTCGCGTTCTTCTTGGCGGTCAGGGTCGGAGCACGGAACGCGAAGTCGAGGGCCGGCACGAGCCGTTTGGGCGGAATCGTCCGGGGGGAGTCCCAGTGCGCGCCCGATGTTCAGGTGGTGGATCGTGCCGTCGGTCAGGGCGATTCCACCACCGAACCCCGACGTCAGTCCGCGCGGTCGCAGGTTGCGCGAGACGAGGTCGATGATGGCTTCAGGTCCGATGCTCTCGTACCTCTTGAGCGCAACGTCATTGACTCCGCTCACGCGGAGTCCACCGCGCACGAAGGTGGCCACCAGGTTCGGGGTGGACAACTCCCCATAGCTGACGATGTGGGTTGCGACATGACGCACCCGCCATTCGGTGCAGAGCGACGGCGCCTCCCACTGAGCGGCCGTGAGACCCCGCAGCAGGGCCAGCAATTATTCGCGCTCTTCCTCGGCGAGCGTCATCAGGTCGGGTTTGCTCATTTGGTGCCCAACTCGCCTCGGGTGAGGGCTTGGTATCTGGCCAGGTAGAGCGGCCAGCCGTCCTTGGCCTCGACACCGTCCCGCATGGACTCCCAACCAGAGCCATGCCGGTCGATATGTCCGTGCACCAGCGTGACGCGCGTCTGCCCTTCCGCCTCGGCGGCAAAGGTGACCTCGACCTCGCTGGTACGGCTGAGGTCGGAGGCGACCTGCCAGTCCGGTCCGATGTCCCAGCTGAACGCGATGGCGTGCGGGTCGAACGCGAGAACCCGGCCCCAACGGCAGATGCTTCCGTCGACGCCACGGTCGTAGACGTCGCCGCCGACCTGCTGCTCGAGCACGGTCTGCTCGATGGGGACAGCCAACATGTTGTGCTCACGCGGTTTGATCCGGTCAAGCTCGGCGAACATCCAGAACGCCTCGTCTCGGGGGAGGTCGACAACCACCTCGTGTCGAACGGCCCCATCGGATTCAACAGTCATCCGGCTCCCTTTCCTGCTCGTTGTGTGGTGCGGCCAGATTGCCGAGGGCGTCCGACCAGAACTGGTCGAGCTGCCTTCGGTACCTCTCCAAGCGCCGCGCGTCGATGCTGTAGACCCGGTGCCGCCCCTGGGGCGCGTCGTGCACGATTCCGGCGTCCCTGAGCACCTTGAGGTGCTGGCTGACCGCTGGCCTGCTGATGGGCATGTCACCAGCCAGCTCGGCCACGGTGCACGGGCCGTTGGACAGCCGCTCGATGATGGTGCGCCGACTCGCATCCCCGAGCAGCGCCCAGGCATCCAACGGGTAAGCGGTCACGAACACGTAAGTTACTACTTACCTGTCGTGTGGGCAAGCCCAAGGTCCGCTGCGGGGAGGCTGCCAGAGCGCTCGTCAGTGGCGCGGGCTGCGCCGGCGCCGGGCGCGCAGCACAAGGCCGGCGAGGATCACACCCATGGCAGCGAGCGCGGTGGTGTCGATGGCCGGGATGAAACGGACCTGCCCGTTGGCGATGGTGTAGACGCCGATGCCTCTCACCACGCCGCCGAAGCCACCGCCGCTGCCCTGGTCGTCAGGGCCGGTGCCGGCGCCTCCGCCGCCGATGGCGACGGCGACCGGGATCACCACGGTCCCATCGCGCTCCACCGGTTCGCCGAACACCCGGCGGATGCCCAGCTGGTCACCAACTCGGGTCAGGATGTCGTCCGGCGTCATCACGCACCTCCAGTGGCTCGGTCGGGAGCAGGGGTCCAGGCCCAGCAGACCACAGATCCCCGGGTTGCGAGGCGTCGGCCAGGCGTGGGAAGCCTCCCTCCCCCCCGGAGTGGATTCGAGGTCAGCGCGACCTGCGCTGCGTCGCGTGCGCGATGTGGGCGCTGGCGTCGTCGACCTGGTCGGCTGTGGTCCAGCGGCCGAGCGAGACGCGGATCGTGCACAGGGCCTCGGTGGTCGACAGGCCCATGGCAGTGAGGACAGCGGAGGGTTCGTCGCGTCCTGCGTGGCAGGCCGACCCGGCGGACACGACGACCTCGCTCAGGTCGGCGAGCAGCCCGAGGGCAGGGGCGCCGTCGATTCGCACGTTCGCGGTGTTCGGCAGGCGTTGCGGCGGGTGCCCGTTTCGGTGCACCCGCCCGGGCAGCAGCGTGGCCAGCCGGCCCTCGAGGCGGTCGCGCAAGGTCTGGAGTCGCAGGGTCTCGCCGTCGGCCAACGAGCCGGCGGCCAGGGCGGCAGCCTCACCGAACCCGACGGCGCAGGCGACGTTCTCGGTGCCGGCACGCAGGCCGTGCTCCTGACCCCCGCCGCCGATGAGCGGGTGGACCCGGACCCCGGGACGGACGTACAGCGCCCCGATGCCCTTCGGGGCGTACATCTTGTGTCCGACGAGGGTGAGCAGGTCGACGCCCAGGGCGTCGACGTCGACGTCGACCTTGCCGGCGGACTGGGCGGCGTCGACGTGGAGCAGCACGCCCCTGTCCCGGGTGGCCTGCGCGATCTGGGCGATGGGCTGGATCGCGCCGGTCTCGTTGTTCGCGTGCATGACTGACACCAACACCGTGTCGGGGGTGATCGTTGCGGCGACCTCTGCGGGGTCCACCTGCCCGTGGTGGTCCACGCCCAGATAGGTCACAGCAACACCGTGGAACTCCTCGAGCTCGCGACACGCGGCGAGGACCGCGGGGTGCTCGGTGACCTGGGTGATGACGTGGCGGCGACGGCCGGGTGGAGCGGCGAGGACGGCGCCTCGAATGGCCAGCGCATTCGCCTCGGACCCGCTGCAGGTGAACACCACGGTCTCGGCAGTGGCCCCGACGAGCTGGGCCACCTGGTGGCGCGCCAGTTCGAGGCCTGCGTGGGCTGCCGCCCCGTAGGTGTGGCTCGAGGATGGGTTGCCGAACTCCTGGACCAGGTACGGGGCCAACGACTCGACCACGGCCGGGTCGACAGGGGTGGTGGCGTTGTAGTCGAGGTAGATGGGCCGCCCGCGCAGTGCAGGATGTCCCGATCGTGCCGCCATCGTCCGGCCCTTTCTCTCTCGCGAGCCCGCGTCAGAAGACCAGGACCTTGTCGGCGGCCAGGGTGTGGTCTCCGAGCTCGTCCATCGTGGACCTGGACGCGTCAGCGATGAGCATGTCCGTGGTGATGCCGCGGGCGTCCATGCACGTGCCGCAGCACAGGGTCCGGCCGCCGTGTCGTGTCACCGAGCCGAGCATCCGGTCGAGCTTGTAGTAGCCGTCGGGGGTCTTCTGCCCCGCCATCGCGGCAGTGACCTCGTCACCCATGAGGAAGACCGTCATCTCGACGTCGTCGCGCTTGGCGAGGTTGGCGGCCAGCCGAACGGCGTTGTACGTCGAGTCGACCCCGTAGGCGGACCCGTTGATGATCATGAGGGCGTTCACGCGCCCTGCCCTTCGTCCATGGTTGCGGTCTGCGTGCTTGGTGGGACGGGCGGGAGGTGACCGTCCGTGCTGGACAGGTGCCGCAGATACTCACGCTCACCGGTCAGCTCCAGGCGGCGCCCAGGACGCTGCCCGGCACGGCCTGGCTCGGATGGCACGCCACGGCTCGCGACTGCCGGGACCGGTCGACGGCCACGACCATCTCGATGGTTTCGGGATCGTGGCCGCTGAACGCCGTACCCAACTCGTGGTTGAGTGGTGACGCCACGGAGGCGGGGACGGTCCAGCCGAGAGCAGGGAGCCGGTGGGCGCCGGCGGCCGCCAGTGCCGCCTGGGTGGCGCGTCGGTGGTGGGGTGCCCAGTGACGCCGTCGATGTCGAACACGATGATGCCGTCGGCGTCCACCGCGCTGATGGAGGTGGTGACGCCGTCCACCAGCGTTTTGAGGTCGACGCCGCTCAGAGCGCCGTCGGGGTGGTTCTTCAGATCGACGTGGCCGATGCCGAGCTCGTCGGCTGCGGCGCGAAGCTCGAGGGCGCGAACCTGGGGGAGGTCGCCGTCGACGCCGTGGAGGGTGGAAGCCTCGCCGCGGGTGAAGCACAGGACCGACACCGTGGCTCCTTGGTTGACGAAGGTGGACAGCAGCGCGCCGAGGGCGAAGGACTCGTCGTCGGGGTGCGCCACGACGGCGAGGACGGAGCGCCAGCGGGGCAGGGACGTGCTCATGCGACACCCTCCTCCACGGGCAGCCCGGCCAGGCGCCACTCGAGCATCCCCTCGTGCAGCCGTCTCGCCGTGCGCCCGGATGCCGTGAGCCGGTCTACGGCGTCATAGGCCAGGACGCAGTAGGCGCCGCGGCAGTAGGCGACGATGTCGACGTCAGCGGGCAAGTCGCCGAAACGGTGCTCGAGCTCGTCGAGCGGGACGGACACCGCGCCGGGGATGTGTCCGGCGGCGTACTCGGTGGTGGGCCTCACGTCGAGGACGACGACGTTGTCGGCGCGGACCCGTCGCAGGAGCTCGTCGCGGGCGACGGCGTCGGAGTCCTTTGTGGTCGACGTACCCAGGTAGCCCGCGGCGGCGCGGTCGGCGTCGGCGAGGTGGGTGGTGGCGACGGTGCGCAGCAGGGCGAGTAGCGCGGCGACGTCGTCCCCGGCGAGCCGGTAGTGCACGAAGGTTCCTTCGCGACGGGTGCGCACCAGACCGGCATCCTTGAGGGCCTGCAGGTGCATCGACGCCGTGGACAGACCGAGACCCGCGGCGGTGGCGAGTGCGTCGACGGTGTACTCCCCCTGGGCCAAGAGGTCGAGCAGCTCGAGCCGTTTGGGGTTCGACAGGCCCTTGCCGGCTCGGGCGAACTGTTCGTACAAAGCGGTCTTGGCGTCGCGGCGGCTCATCTGGGACCTCCTGCGGCCACCGGGTCGACCGATGCCGGGTCGTGTCGGGTCTCGTACATCCGGACGGCGACGACCACCCCGGAGATCGCGGTCAGGGCCGCGACGGCACCGATCGCCGTCCGCACTCCGTAGAGGTCGGCGAGGACGCCGGCGAGCACCGCCCCGACGGCGAAACCGCCGTCGCGCCACAGGCGGTAGGTGCCCATGGCGCGGGCCCGCCAGGCCGGGTGGGCGACGTCGCCGACCGCGGCCAGCAGCGTGGGGTAGACCATGGCGGTTCCAACGCCGAGCAGCATGGCCGCCGTCGCCCACCACGCGAACCCGTCGGCCAAGGCCATGATGCCGAGCCCGACGGCCTGGACCGCCATGCCCCCGGCGATGAGCCACTTGCGTCCCCACCGGTCGGACAGGCCGCCCGTGACGAGCTGACCGACCCCCCAGACCAGCGGGTAGATCGCGGCGAGCAGACCGATCCGCTCGATGGACAGCCCGGCGGACAGGAAGAGCACCGGGAACAGGCCCCAGGCGAGGCCGTCGTTGAGGTTGTTGACCAGCCCCGCTTGGCTGGCGGCGGACAGCGCCGGCTCCTTGAACGAGGTCTGGGCGAACACCTGGCCGTTGGACAGGTGGTCGCCGAGGTGGTCGTGGCGCCCGTCCGCCCGGGCGACGTGGCTCTTGGCCTCGAGGCGGGCGTGCTCGCGCGTCTCGCGCACGAACAGGGTGGAGAGGCCCAGACCGAGCCCGGCGAAGGCGATGCCGAGGTAGAACGGAGCGGGTCGCAGCCCGTGGTCCGCAGCGATGTACCCGGTGGCCAGGGCGGTCAGCGCGACCGCGGCGTACCCGGCCGCCTCGTTGAGCCCCATCGCCAGGCCGCGGCGAGCGGGCCCCACGAGGTCGATCTTCATCACCACGGTCGTCGACCAGGTCAGGCCCTGGCTGATGCCGAGCAGGACGTTCGCGAACACGACCCAGCCCCACGACGGGGCCCAGATCAGCAGGAAAGGAACGGGGAGCGCGACCAGCCACCCGGCCACCAGCACCGGCTTGCGCCCATACCGGTCGGAGAGTGTCCCGGCGAAGTAGTTGGTCGCGGCCTTCGCGAGCCCGAACGCGACGATGAACGTCAGGGCCGCGGTGTAGCCGGGGACGCCGAAGACCTCGGTGGCCAGCAGTGGGACGACAGTGCGTTCCTGGCCCAGCATCCCGCCGACGAGCGCGTTGACCCCGACGAGGAGGCTGAACTGGGCGACGTTGACGCGCAGACCCAAGCGGGTCGTGGGGGCCTCGACGGAGGTCATGCGGTGACCTCGACTGCGCCCTGGTACGCCGTGGGGGCCTCGACGGAGGTCATGCGGTGACCTCGACTGCGCCCTGGTACGCCTGCGCCCACTCGTTCGGGCCCACCGGCATGACGAGGACGTCGGACCGACCCGTGCGCTCCAGCACGCTCGCCGCGGTCGCCGCTCGCTCGCTGTGCCCACACATGGTGACGACCGGCCCATCGGGCAGGGTGGACGTACCGATGACGCCGAGCTCGACGTTGAGGGCACCGGGCACGTGCCCGGCCGCGTACTCCGAGCGCTGCCGGACGTCGACCACGCTGGAAGGGTCGACACTCGCAGGGTCGGCCATGGGTGTGGCCACGACCGCCTCTCCGTCAGCGGCCCAGGCGGCCACGCCTCCGGCGAGCTCGCCGACGATCCGGGAGTAGCCGACCTTGCAGGCCTGCCAGATGATCTCGTCGGGGTCCTGGTCAGGGTTGCGCACGATCACGATGGGGGTGCTCGGGTCAGGCAGGAGCCATCCCAGCCACGTGGCGAACGAACCTCGAAGGGGGATTGCCAGAGCCCCCTTGAGGTGTGCGGCCGCGTAGTCGGCGGTGGGGCGAACGTCGACGACCTCCGCGGCCTGCCGGCGCAGGCCGATCACCGCCGCTGTGCCAAGGGGGGCCAGTCCGGCAGGGCCGGGCTCGCCCGGGCCCTCGCGGTTGCTGGCGGCAAGGCGGGAGAAGTACGGCGGGTAAGTGCCCAGGCTGGACAGCAGGGCCTGCACGAACTCGTCCTCGTCTTCGATGCGCATCAGCGGGTTTGTGGCCTTCTCCCGCCCGATGGTCGAGGTGCGATCCGCGCCGGGAGGGGCCGAGCAGAACGACCCCGCCCCGTGCGTGGGGAACACCAGCGTGTGGTCAGGGAGCTCGGCGAGGCGTCGCAGCGACCCGAACTGGGCCCGGGCAAGCGCGTCCGTGTGCTCGGGGCCCATGAGGTCCGTGCGCGCGGCGGCCCCGACGATCAGGGACCCTCCGCTGAACACGGCTCGAGGCTGGTCGTCGTCGGTGAGCAGGTAGGACATGTGCTCGTCGGTGTGGCCTGGGGTGGACCAGCCGCGCAGGGTCAGGCCACCCAGGTCGACCTCGGCGCCGTCGACCAACCCGAGGTGATCGAAGCGCCGGCCCCCCTCGGCAGAGCTGATGACCCGGGCGCCGTCGCGGCGCGCCAGGCGGGTGGCGCCGGACAAGAAGTCGGCGTGCAGGTGTGTCTCGGCCGCGAAGGCCACGGTCAACTTGTGCGCCGCAGCGGTCGCGTCGAGAGATCGCAGGTCGAGCGTGGGGTCCAGCGCCAGCGCGCGCCCGTCGCCCAGATCGACGAGGTAGGCCTGATTGCCCAGTCCCTCGTCCAGCAGCGGTAGGACCGGAGGGAGGCTCCATCGACGGTCGGTGGTGGGGGTAGCGGACATGGAAAGTACGTTACTACACGGAACTATGGAATAACGGCGCCCGACGGGCTCAGGTAAGGGCCCGGGGCTCCGTGTGGGGGTTGGCATTGTGACGGTGAATGGCGCCGCGGCCGGGGGCCATCGCTCGCCAGGTCCGCGCGCCGCCATGCACCTCAACGAGTCTGCGGCTGGCGTCCGCTCACCGGCATAACAAGCAGATCCGGGTAGGTTCACGCCTACGCGCGGCACGGGATACGCGCCGGGGGCCGACGGGGACCGATCGTGCGTTCGGCGATCTCGACTTGTGCCCGTTGGGAGCAAGGATGGGGCCGAGCCACCACAGGGAGTCGCGATGGACTACGTCCTCATCCCGGGCGCTGGCGGACGCGCCTGGTACTGGCACCCGCCGGGCGGGGCGCCCGGCATGGGTTCAGCCAGCCCTTGCTGCGTTTCACGGGGGCGGTCGTGTTCGCTGGGTCGGCAGGCGTGAGGGGGTAACCGTTATACTCGGCTAACGGTTAGCTCTAGTCGAGGAGGATCATGCAGCAGGAAGTGGTGCTGGCGATGCTGGCCAAGGAGCCCTCGCACGGCTACCAGCTGCGCGCGCGGCTGCGCGACGCGCTCGGCCCGCTCGGCGACGCGATGAACGCCGGGCAGGTCTACGTCACGCTGAGCCGGCTGGAGAAGGCCGGCCTGTTAGCCGTCGAGAGGTCTGCCGACGGCGCCGACCGGTCGGATCGCAAGGTGTACGCGCTTACGCCCAACGGCCAACAGCGAGTCGCCGAGTGGATCGCGGAGGTGAGCTGGCCAAAACCCGACCTCGCGGAGTTCCATCTCAAGCTGATCGCGGCCGCGGCGGCCGGGCTGGCCGACCCGCTCACCATCGTCGACACCCAGCGCCGCGAGCTGCTGCGCCGGTTGCGTGCCGCCCAGCGCGCCGCCATGGCCGAGCCGGACCGCTCGGACGCGGCGCTGCTGTTGGAGGGCATCGTGCTCCGGCTGCAGGCGGACCTGCGCTGGCTCGAGGCATGTGAGCAGAACTGGACCGACCGAAGGAGTGGATCGTGAGCGACGCCGCCGACACGTCCGTGCTTCGCGCTCGCGGGTTGCGAAAGGAGTACGGCAAGGGGGAGGGACTGGTGCGCGCCGTCGACGGGGTCGATCTCGACGTCGGCGCGGGAGAGACGGTGGCGGTGATGGGGCCCAGCGGCTGCGGGAAGTCCACGCTGCTGCACCTGCTCGGCGGGCTGGACCGGCCCTCGGGTGGAGAGGTGTGGCTGAACGGCCGTCGCATCGACGACATCGGTGAGAAGGCCCTGGCCCGGATGCGACGCACCGACGTCGGCTTCGTCTTCCAGGCCTTCCACCTGATGGAGGAGCTCACCGCCGTCGAGAACGTCGAGCTGTCGGCGCTGCTGGCCGGACGCTCGCCGCGTGCGGCCCGACGGCGGGCGGAGGAGCTGCTGGAGCAGGTCGGGCTCGCCGACCGGGCGCGTTTCCTGCCCTCGGCGCTGTCCGGTGGCCAGCGGCAGCGGGTCGCGATCGCCCGGGCGTTGAGCAACGAACCGTTGGTCGTTCTCGCCGACGAACCGACCGGCAATCTGGACAGCGCCGCCACCTTGGACGTCCTCCGGCTCTTCGAGAGCCTGCACGAGTCCGGGCAGACGCTGGTCGTCGTCACCCACGACGCGCGGATCGCGGCCACCGCCGACCGGCTGATCTCGATGCGCGACGGCGCGTTCGTCGACGAGACCAGGTTGACCGGCGGCACCACCGGGCGGCTCGGCGCCCTCGTCGGGCTGGAGGACTGAGGGCGATGGGCCGCATCCTGCTCGTCGGCCGCCTCGCCGTGCGAGACCTCCGGCGGCGCCGCAGCGAGGCCGCGCTTCTGCTGCTGGCGATCATGGCGGCCACCACGACCTTGACGCTCGGGCTCGTCCTGCGCGACGCGGCCAGCGACCCGTACCAGAGCACCCGGGAGGCGACCAACGGACCCGACGTGGTCGCCAGCGTCGGCCGAGCCCGCCGGAGCTCTCCGGCCTCGGAGGCACTGGCCAACGCTCCCGGCGTCATCGACCACAGCGGACCGTACCCGGTCATCCCGGCGAAACTTCAGGCATCCGGTCGAACGTCAGATGTGCAGGCCGTGGGGCGCGACGCCGCGCCCGCGTCGGTCGACCAGCCCAAGCTGATCGCAGGGCAGCTGGGTCAGCGACGGCGGCGTGGTGGTCGAGGCCGCCTTCGCCAACGCGCTCGATGTGCGCGTCGGTGATCCGATCACCCTGGACAGCCGGTCGTTCGAGGTCGTCGGCGTTGCGGTCACCGCCGCCATGCCGCCCTATCCGCAGGCGTCCTGCTATCTCCCGTGCATGGTCGGTGCCATTCCCGACGATCTGGCCGGCGCCGGATGGCCTCCGGGGTTGTTGCACAACCCCGGACTGGTCTGGCTCACCCAGGCGGATGCGCGGAGCCTCGCCCCGGATCCAGACTCCCTGTCCTACGTGATGAACCTGAAGCTGGCCGACCCGGACGAGGCCCAGGCGTTCGTCGACACGAACCACGGCGACCATGGCAGCGCTACGCCTATGCAGTCCTGGCAGGACATCCTCGAAGACGCCACCGAGACTGGCCCGAGACTCCCAGATCCTTCTGCTGATCGGAGCCTGGCTGCTTGGTCTGCTCGCCGTGGCCAGCCTCGTCGGTGCTGGTCGGCGGCCGGATGGCCGACCAGACCCGACGCGTCGGACTGCTCAAAGCGGTCGGCGGCACACCGAGCCTGGTCGCTGCCGTGCTGCTCGCCGAGTATGTCGTCGTGGCCCTCGTCGCGGCCGCGGCCGGGTTGGCGGTCGGATCGCTGACCGCTCCGTTGCTCACCGAGTCCAGTGCCGGCCTCATCGGCAGCGCGGGTACGCCGTCGCTGACCATGTCCACGGTCGGCTTGGTGACCGCCGTGGCACTCGGGGTCGCGGTCGTCGCGACCGCTGTTCCTGCCGTCCGCGCCGCCCGCACCAGCACCGTCCACGCGCTGGCCGACTCGCCACGCCCACCCCGCCGCATCGGCTGGCTGATCGCGATCTCGGCGCGACTGCCCGTCCCGCTGCTTCTCGGCTTGCGGGTCGCCGCCCGCCGGCCGCGACGGGTCGTGCTGGGCGTGGTCAGCATCGCGATCACGGTCAGCGGGATCTACGTCCTGCTGGTACTCAACGCCTTCCTCACTACCCAACCACTCGCCGGCGGATATGACGATGCTCAGGTGGAGGTGCTGCGCCACGTGCTCCTCGTCTGGACGGTCACACTGCTCTCCCTGGCGGCGGTCAACGCCATCGTCATCACCTGGGCAACGGTGCTCGACAACCGGCACTCCTCGGCGCTGGCGCGCGCCCTCGGCGCAACCCCTCGTGAAGTGAGTACCGCACTGGCGGCCGCGCAGGTGCTGCCCGCGCTCGTCGGCGCCATCTTGGGCGTCTTCCCGGGAGGCTTCGCACTGTTCGCCGCCATAAACGCGATCACCGGCGGCGACAGCGACAGGGCCACGCTTCCCTCGCTCTGGCAGCTGCTCGCCGTGGTGCTGGCAACCGTGCTCGTGGTGGCGGCGCTCACCGCTGTTCCCGCCCGCCTCGGCGGCCGCCGTCCCGTAACCGAGACTCTCCAGGCCGAACTTGCCTGATGCTCGGGACGACGGGCGCCGAACGATCAACCAACCAGACGACGTGTCACGCCACTTGCGGTGACCTATCAAACCCCTTCTCTTTCCGACGCTCTTGGAAGTACTTCTCAGAGAGCGCCCTATCCGAGGTTCAACTCCGTCCGCATGGCAATGGTGGGGTGACTGGCCAGATCGCCCCGCGCCAACACGGGGTCGGGCTGATCGTCCAGCAGTTCTTGCGTGGCAGGTCGGCCAGGAGCCCGCACACGAACGCTCTCCATCCGGTAGGCGGGGCTGCCTTCGCGGTCCCGGCGGCGCCGATGGGTTGAGGCTGGCGTCGCTCGTCGTCCTGCTCGTCCTGGCCACGGTCCGAGTGGGGTCGAAAGCGCTGCAGATCGCGTTCGCCGCACACGCGGCGGTGCTCACGGTGATGCTGCTTGCCAAGCAAGGGATCGGCGAGCCGACGCAGGATCTGACGGACGCGGGCGTCCCTGACGTCGCCTTGCTTCACGCGACCCTCGGCACCGCTGTAGCCCATGCGGTGCTGATGCACAGGTGGCGCGCCACGCTCGCGCGCTCCATGGTTCCTGCGCGGGCCAGCAGCAGGACGCACGCGAAGGCGCGGCGGTCGGTGGTGCCTTCGAGTCGATGCGGGTGTCCAGGTCAGCACTACGCCAGGCCACGCACTCGGAGTCGGCCAGCTAGGGCGGGTGAACCGGGCGGCGGCGTGTCCCGTTTATGTTCCTGACGGGGCACTGCGCGACGGGAGGCCACGCTGTGCGGTTCAGGGTGCTCGGACCGCTGGAGGTTCGCGATCGCCACGGCGAGCCGGTTGGGCTCGGCTCGCCGAAGCTGCGTGCCGTCCTCGCCGTGCTTCTGGTGAGCGCCAACCGCCCGCTGAGCGTGAGCCGACTGGTCGATGCCGTCTGGCCCGACCGGCCGCCGCCGACCGCGGTCGGGGCGTTGCGCACCTACGTGTCGACGCTGCGCCGTCAGTTGCAGCTCAGCGGCGGCGTCCGGCCCCCGCGGCTGGTCACCGAGGCGGCCGGCTACCGCTTGGACGTGACCGCGGCAGATCTCGACCTGCTCGCGTTCGAGGAGCTCGCCACGCGCGGCGAGCGGGCGCTCCGCGAAGGCGATCCGCTCGCCGCCAGCGAGCAGCTGCGCCGGGGGCTTGGCCTGTGGCGCGGGCGGCCGCTCGAGGACGTCGCCGTCGACGCCGACCCCGACGGCCGGCTCGTCGTGGCGGAGGAGCGCCGGCTAGCCGCCAGCGAGACCCTGGTCGAGGCCCGCCTGGCCCTCGGTCAGCACGCCGAGCTGGCCGCCGAGCTGCGCGCTCTGGTCGAGGAGAACCCGCTGCGCGAACGGCTTTGGCAGCACTGGATGCTCGCGCTGTACCGGGCCGGCCGGCAGGCCGAGGCGTTAGCGGCGTACCGGCGCCTGCGCGACCGGCTGGCCCGCGAGCTCGGGACCGAGCCGACCCGCGCGGTCCGTGACCTGCACGAGCGGATGCTGGCCTCGGACCCGGTGCTCGACCTGCCGGGTCAGATGTCGCCGGGGACGCGGACCGTGGTGCCGCGCCAGCTGCCGGCCGACGTGGCCGCCTTCACCGGCCGCACCGCCGAGCTGGCCGAGCTCGCGGCCCTGCTGCGTCGTGATCCAGATGACCGCGTGCCGCCGATCGGTGCGATCGACGGCGTCGCGGGGATCGGCAAGTCCGCGCTGGCCGTGCACGCCGCGCACCTCGTCGCGGGGAGCTTTCCGGACGGACAGCTGTACGCCGACCTGTCGGACGGCACGCCGATCGGCGTCCTGGGGTGGTTCCTCCGTGCATTGGACGTACCCGACGCCGGGCGGTACGACCTGGCCGAGGCCGCTGGCAGGTTCCGGGCCGAGAGCGCGACCCGCCGGCTGCTCGTCGTGCTGGACAACGCGACCGACGCGACCCAGGTGCGGCCGTTGCTGCCGGGCGGGCCCGGTTGCGCCGTCCTGGTGACCAGCCGGCGAGTGCTGGCGACACTCGACGTCGCACGTCACGTGCATCTCGGCCCGCTGGCACCGGGCGAGTCGCTGATGCTCCTGGGCCGGCTGGCCGGGCCCGAGCGGGTCGCCGCGGATCCACCAGCCGCACGGCAGCTGGTCGCGCTCTGCGGAGGACTGCCGCTGGCGATGCGGATCGCAGGTGCCCGGCTGGCGGCACGCCCGGCCTGGCCGGTCCGGACGCTGACCGGCCGGCTGGCCGACACACGCCGCCGCCTCGACGAGCTGCGCGCAGGCGACCTCGATGTCCGGGCGTCGCTTCTGGTCGGGCATCGCCTGCTGGCCGCCGGGTCGGAGGCCGAACGCGCAGCCGCGGCGGCGTTCGGCCTGCTCGGCTTACCCGATGCGGCGGACTTGAGCCCACCGTTCGCCGAACGGTTGCTCGGAGCAACGGACCCGATGCAGGTGCTGGAGCTGCTGGTCGACGCACAGCTGCTGGAGAGCCGGGCACCGGGCCGGTACCGACTGCACGACCTGCTGCGGCTGCTAGCCCGCGAACTCGCCGCCGAGTCGTGGTCGGCGGACGAGCTCGCCGCGGCGCTGACCCGGTCGATGGGCTGGCAGGTCGCCACCGCCTGGCGCGCGTACGCGACGCTGCGCCCGGGCGACCCGCGGCTCGGCACCGCGGGCGACTGGGCCGAAGGCGGTACGCCGCTCGGCTCCGCCCAAGCGGCCCTGGAGTGGCTCGAAAGCGAACGGGCGAACCTGCTCGCGAGCGCCGAGCAGGCGGCCGCGACCGACGGCGTACCGGACGAGATCCCCGGGCAGCTGGCCCGGGCGCTGTTCGCGTTTTTCCACATCCGCGGGCACCGGGCTGACTGGATCCGGCTGAACCGGACCGCACTCGCCGTCGCGCGCCGGACCCGGGACACGTACGCCGAAGCCTTCGCGCACCGCGACCTGGGCGCGGCCTACGAACTGCAGGGCGACTGCGGTCAAGCCATGGCCCACCTGCGAGCCGGCCTGAAACTGTTCGGCGAGGCCGGAGACGACATCGGCCGGGCCTCATGCCTGAACGGGCTCGGCACCGTGTATGACAGCCTTGGCCGGTACAGCCCGGCCGCCGCCTGCTTGTCGCAGGCGCTGTCGATCGCCCGCCGACTCGGCGACCCGCACAGCCAGGGCGTCTACCTGAACAACCTCGGGCCCGTGTACGGGCGACTCGGCAGGTACGTGGACGCGTTGCGCTGTCTCGCCGAGTCTGGCGGGATCTTCGGCGAGCTGGGCAACCGGCGCGGCCAGGCCGCCGCTTTGACGAACCTCGGCGAGGTGCACGAGGCGGCGGGCTCGCTGACCGAGGCGCTGGCCGGGCACACCGCCGGGCTCGCGGTGTTCCGCGAACTGGCCGACGAGGCCGGCCAGGCGCACTGCCTGACCCACCTCGCCCTCGTGCACCGCGGCCTGGGCCGGCCAGACCAGGCGCTGGAGTGCCTGCGCGCCGCGCTGGCGATCTGCGAACGTACCGACGACCGGCGCGGTACGGCGCAGTGCCAACGACTGCTGAGCGAGACGCTCCAGGAGGTCGCACCGCCCGGCAACGGTCAACGCCGGAGCGCGAGCGAGTAGACGTTGCCGCCGCCGGTGTCGCCGTACGTCGCCGCGTAGACCTTGCCCTCGGCAACAACCGGTCCGGAGTCGACTGCGCCGGACGCCCGGGTGGACCACAGCCGCTTCCCGTCCGTGGCCCGGAGCGCGTAAATACCGCCTCCGTCCGACCCCGCATACACGACCCCGTTGGCCACCGCAGGAGACGAGAGCACCGGACCGGCGGTGCGGAAGCTCCACCGGACGGCACCGGTCGCCGCGTCCAGGGCGAGCACTCGGCGGTCGTTGTTGGTGCCGATATAGACGGTGCCGTCGACGACTGCGGGCGAGGACTGGATCGACGCGAGGATGTCCGTGCCGTACTGCACCTTCCACCGCTGAGCGCCGGTCTCGGCGTTCACTGCGTACACGTTGCCGTCCCGCGAGCCGAAGTAGACGGTGCCGTCGGCCACGGCCGGTGTCGAGGAGTTGTGCCCGCCGGTTTCGAACGACCACAAGACGGTGCCGGTCGCCGCGTCCAGCGCGTAGACCCTGTGGTTGAGGGATGCGGCGAACACCTTGCCGCCGGCCACGGTCGGCGACGCGTAGAACCCCGAACCGCGGCCGCCGTTGGGCTTGGCGTCCCAGATCCGGGTACCGGTCGCGGCGTCGAGCGCCAGCACCTGGTCCTCCGTCGTGGCGGCGTACAGCACCGACCCGGCGAGCGTCGGCGAGCCGACGATGTTGCTGACAGACGCACCGA
>CAVQQQ010000009.1:0-1543014 GCA_963715025.1 uncultured Actinomycetota bacterium
GGCGCCCCGCTTCTTGCCTCCCCCAAGTGGGAGTGTTTCCGCGCCGGCACGACACGGCGAGGGATTCGCATCGGCCAGGCAGGCGAGGCATTCGCACCGGCCCGGCACGCTTTGCGGGAAACTGCGGTCGGTTCACAGCCGGCGGTACCTACCGCCGCCACGGCAAGCCCCTCTCGGTGATGGGCACCTGGCTCGCGAAGGACAGGCCGCCCGACTTCAGGATGAGGCGTGTCCTCGTCTCGCCCCCTGACTCGCAGGGTGGATCGGCCAAGCGCACGACATGGCGCCCTCGCGAGCGGGCCAGGGCTCCGGCCGCGTTGGCGCCTCCGTCCGCGGGCGGCCTGGCTGTGGACGAGTGGCGAAGCGCGATCCCCGCCGGTGGACAGCGTGGGTCGAAGGTCGCTTCGCAGCCCGGTGGGGCCACCAAGACGCAGCTGCCGACGTTGAGCTGCAGGACCTTCCCGGGCGGCAGTACCAACGGGCGCTCCGGAAAGCTGTTGGCGCTCGCAGCCCTCAGGGGCGGCATACCTCTTGCTCGTATGCCGCCACTTGCCTTGCGCGAGAAGGAGACTCAGCCCTGGGCCGGGCTCGGGCCGGGCCAGTTCTTGTCGGGCTGGGGCTCGGGGCGGCCGGGCTGCTCGCCGCCGCGCGCGTCGAGGTAGTTGTCCTTGGGCACCAGGACCTTGCGGCGGAAGATGCAGACGACCTCGCCGACCTGGTTGTATCCGATGGTCTCGACGAAGACGACGCCGCGGTCATCCTTGGAGGTCGACTCCCACTTGTCGAGGACCGTGGTCTCCCCGTAGATGGTGTCGCCGTGGAAGGTCGGCGCGACGTGGCGCAGACTCTCGACCTCGAGGTTCGCGATGGCCTTGCCAGAGATGTCCGGGACGGACATGCCGAGCAGGAGCGAGTAGACGTAGTTCCCGACGACGACGTTCTTGCCGAACTGGGTCGTCTCCTCTGCGTAGTTGGCGTCCATGTGCAGCGGGTGGTGATTCATCGTCAGCAGGCAGAACAGGTGGTCGTCGTACTCGGTGACCGTCTTGCCGGGCCAGTGCTTGTACGTAGCGCCGACCTCGAACTCTTCATAGCTGCGACCGAATTGCATGCCGCTCATCCTGCCCAAGCCGGGCGCACGCACGACACCCCGCTGCCGCGTGCGTTCCCTCACAGCACGCCCCCGTCCACCCGCCTAAGGTTTGCTAGCAGCAGGTAGTTGTCGTGGCACATGGTGGACTGCAGCCGTCTACCGCCAACTCGCGCTGGCGAAGGGCAGGCGGGCGAGTCGGGCGGACGGTGCGGGCTGGGCCAGGAGGGAGCATCCGATGGCAGACTTCGTCGGCGCGGTCGACCAGGGGACCACGAGCACGCGCTTCATGGTGTTCGACCACGCCGGGCGCGAGGTCGGCAAGCACCAGCTCGAGCACAAGCAGATCCTGCCGCAGGCGGGCTGGGTCGAGCACAACCCGGTGGAGATCTGGGAGCGGACCCAGACCGTCATCGCATCGGCGATGAACGCCTTCGACTTGCACGCCGGCGACCTCGACTCGCTCGGCATCACCAACCAGCGCGAGACCACCGTGGTGTGGAACCGGCGCTCAGGGAGGCCGCTCTACAACGCGATCGTGTGGCAGGACACCCGCACCGACCGCATCGCTGCTGCGCTCGAGCGCGACGGGCGGGGCGAGGTCATCAGGTACAAAGCCGGGTTGCCCCCGGCCACGTACTTCTCGGCCGGCAAGATCCAGTGGATCCTGGAGAACGTCGAGGGCGTCCGAGAGGCTGCCGAGGCGGGTGAGGCCGTCTTCGGCAACACCGACACCTGGCTGCTGTGGAACCTCACTGGCGGCGTCAGCGGCGGGGTCCACGTCACTGACGTGACCAACGCCAGCCGCACCATGCTGATGAACCTCGAGACCCTCGACTGGGACGACGAACTGCTCGGGTTCTTCGGCATCCCGCGGGCCATGCTGCCGGAGATCCGGCCGTCGTCGGACCCCGCCTCCTACGGCCGCACGCTGGCGTCGGGCCCGGTCGGGGGAGAGATCCCCCTGGCGGGCGACCTGGGCGACCAGCAGGCAGCGACGGTCGGCCAGGTGTGCTTCGCGCCCGGGGAGGGCAAGAACACCTACGGCACGGGCAACTTCCTGCTGCTGAACACCGGCGAGGAGATCGTCCGCAGCCAGCACGGTCTGCTCACCACAGTCGCATACCAGTTCGACGACAGTCGCCCGGTCTACGCGCTCGAGGGCTCGATCGCCGTCACCGGCTCGGCTGTGCAGTGGCTGCGCGACCAGCTCGGCATCATCTCGGGGGCAGCGGAGGTCGAGCAGCTGGCCGGCCAAGTCGACGACACGGGCGGCCTCTACTTCGTGCCTGCATTCTCCGGTCTCTTCGCCCCCTACTGGCGCTCCGATGCCCGAGGCGCGATCGTGGGAATGAGCCGGTTCAACACCAACGCGCACCTGGCCCGCGCCACGCTCGAGGCCATCTGCTACCAGACGCGCGACGTCGTGGACGCCATGGCCAAGGACTCCGGAGTGGCCCTCGACGTGCTCAAGGTCGACGGCGGGGTCACCGCCAACAGCCTCTGCATGCAGCTCCAGTCCGACATCCTCGGCGTCCCGGTCTCCAAGCCCGTGGTCGCCGAGACGACGGCGCTCGGAGCCGCGTACGCTGCCGGCCTCGCCACGGGCTTCTGGCGCGACACGGACGAGCTGCGGGCCAACTGGAACGAGGCTCGCCGATGGGAGCCCCAGTGGACTGAGGAGCAGCGGGCCACGGGGTATGCCGGGTGGCAGAAAGCCGTGCAGCGCACGCTCGACTGGGTGGAGGTCGGCTGAGCCCATGGCTGCCCCCGAAGCTGCGGCTCTGTCACCCCAGGCCCGCCAGCGGGCCATCGCGAATCTCGCGTCGGGGGCCGAGCTCGACGTGCTGGTGATCGGCGGTGGCGTGGTCGGAAGCGGCTGTGCCCTCGACGCCGTGACCCGCGGCCTCAGCACCGGGCTGGTCGAAGCCCGCGACTTCGCGAGTGGCACCTCGTCCCGGTCGAGCAAGCTGATCCACGGGGGCCTGCGGTACCTCGAGATGCTCGACTTCGGCCTCGTGCGCGAGGCTCTGCACGAGCGCGGTCTGCTCCTCACCAGGCTCGCGCCCCACCTCGTGCGACCGGTGCCGTTCATGTACCCCCTCACCCACCCGGTGTGGGAGCGCGCGTATGCCGGCACCGGCATCGCGCTGTACGACGCCATGGCCCTGGGAGCAGGCCAGCAGCGCCGGTCTCCCACACCACCGCCACCTGTCGCGGCGTGGGGCGCACCGGCTGATGCCGAGCCTGCGGCCGGGGGTGCTGGCCGGCGCGATCCTCTACTACGACGCCCAGGTCGACGACGCGCGGCACACTATGGAGCTCGCGCGCACCGCCGCCCACTACGGCGCTCTCGTGGCCAACCGCACCGAGGTCGTCGGCTTTCTCCGGCAGGGCGAGCGCGTCACTGGCGTCCGGGTGCGCGACGGGGTCGGCGGCCGCGAATTCGAGGTGGCGGCCCGTCAGATCGTCAACGCCACCGGCGTCTGGACCGACGACGTCCAGGCCATGGTGGGCGAGCGCGGGCAGTTCCACGTCCGCGCCTCCAAGGGTGTGCACCTCGTCGTGCCGCGCGACCGCATCCACTCCAAATCGGGGCTGATCCTGCGGACCGAGAGCTCGGTGCTCTTCGTGATCCCCTGGGGCCGGCACTGGATCATCGGCACGACCGACACCGACTGGAAGCTCGACAAGGACCACCCCGCCGCGACCGCCGGCGACATCGAGTACCTCTTGGACCACGTCAACCGGGTGATCTCACCGCCGCTGATCCCCGAGGACGTGGAAGGGGTGTATGCCGGTCTGCGGCCGCTGCTGGCGGGCGAGAGCGAGAGCACCTCGCAGCTCTCGCGGGAGCACGTCGTGGCCCACACCGCGCCGGGGCTCGTCGTGGTGGCCGGCGGCAAGTACACGACCTACCGGGTGATGGCCCGCGACGCCATCGACGAGGCCGTGCAGTCGCTCGGCGGCAGCGTCGCAGAATCGACGACGGACACCATCCCGCTCCTCGGCGCGGTGGGCTATCAGGCGGTTTGGAACCGGCGACACCTCCTCGCCCGCGAGTCTGGCCTGCATGTGGCGCGGGTGGAGCACCTCCTGGGGCGGTACGGCTCCAGCACCCATGAGCTCCTCGAACTCGTCGCGGAGCGCCCTGAACTCGGCGAGGCACTCCCGGGCGCCGATGACTACCTGCAAGCGGAGGTGGTGTATGCCGCGTCCCACGAGGGCGCAAACCACCTGACCGACGTGCTCACCCGCCGGACCCGCATCTCGATCGAGGCGTGGGACCGGGGCATTTCGGCCGCACCGGCGGCCGCCGACCTCGTGGCACCGATCCTGGGCTGGGACGAGGCTTCTCGACGGCACGAGATCGAGGTCTACCTGGGGCGGGTGGAGGCCGAGCGCATCAGCCAGTCGATGCCCGACGACTCCTCGGCGGATGCCGCGCGCCGCCTGGGCCCGGACCGGGGAATCTGAGGGACAGCACGGGGCCGCGATCAGCCGCGGCACCTGGATATCTGGCCTAGGCGGGCGTGCCGTTTTGGCGCGTCGTCACTTGTGCGCCGTGGCGAGATAGCTGGTGACGAAGTCCGTGGTGGCCTGGGGCGCGTTGTGACCCTGGACGAGGGTCATGACGTCGTTGTGGAACCAGGCAAAGGCCGTATCCGTGTCACCGCCGCACACCGCGCACTGTGTCTCGATCCGTGGATGCTCCCAACCCACTCTGTTCGGGATACCCGCAGCACACAGAGAGGCGAAGGTCCCTTCAACGGCGCTCCAATCACCCAGCCGCTGGCCCTGGCCACCCCCGGAGGGCTGGTCGGTGACGCGTGCGACGATGGCCACATGAGCGAGGAGCAGAAGCTGGCCGACAACCGTGCCCGCCCCACGACCGACGAGCTGCGGGCGTTCATCAGGGAGGGCTGGGCACCGCGCCGCGCGACCGCTGTCGCACCGTCCCCGGTCGCACCGTTCGCGGCCGCGCGTCGTGCCGCGGTGAGCGAGGCCTTTCCCGGCGACCGCCTGGTCATCCCCGCCGGCGGGCTGAAGGTCCGCAGCAACGACACCGACTACGTCTTTCGGCCCCACAGCGCGTTCGCCCACCTGACGGGGCTTGGCGCCGACCGCGAGCCCGACGCCGTTCTCGTGCTTGAACCTCGCGACGGCGGGGGCCATGAGGCATTGCTGTACGCCGAGCCGCTGGCTGACCGCGACAACGACGAGTTCTTCGCCGACACCCGCTACGGCGAGTTCTGGGTGGGCGCCCGGGCCACGCTGACCGACCTCGAACGGGAGCTCGGGCTAACCGCCCGCCACATCGACGAGTTCCGCGACGCTGCGGTCAAGGACGCCGGCGAGGTGCGAGTCCGCCTCGTGCGCGACGCCGACCGCGACCTCACCCGCAGCCTCGACGGCTCCCGAGTCGAGAACGGCGCTCAGGAGGAGGGGCTCGAGGAGGCAGACGAGGAGCTCGCCCATCTGTTGTCGGTGCTGCGGATGGTCAAGGACCAGTGGGAGGTCGAGCAGATGCGCGAAGCTGTTGCCGCCACCCACGCCGGCTTCGACGCGGTGATCCGCGAGCTCGCTGCTGCCGTCTCCCGAGGCCGGGGCGAGCGATGGATCGAGGGCGTGTTCGCCCTCCACGCGCGTCACCAGGGCAACGGCGTGGGCTACGACTCCATCTGCGCGGCAGGCGACCACGCCAACACGCTCCACTGGATCAAGAACACGGGCGAGGTCCACGATGGCGACCTGGTCCTGCTCGATGCTGGGGTCGAGGTCGACTCGCTCTACACCGCCGACGTGACGCGCACCCTGCCGGTCTCCGGCCGGTTCACGGATGCGCAGCGGGAGATCTATGAAGCCGTGCTGGCGGCGCAGGAAGCCGGCCTCGCGGCGGTCAAGCCCGGCAACCGCTTCTCCAACGTCCACGCCGCGGCGATCCGCGTGATCGCCGAGCACCTGCACGCATGGGGTCTGCTGCCCGACGGCGTCTCGGTCGAGGACACCCTCGACAAGGAGCATGGGCAGTACCACCGCCGCTGGATGGTCCACGGCACGTCACACCACCTCGGCATCGACGTGCACGACTGCGCCCGGGCAACCCGGGAGGAGTACTCCGACGCGGAGCTGAAGCCCGGCATGGTGCTGACCGTGGAACCCGGCCTCTACTTCAAGGCCGACGACCTCAAGGCGCCGGAGCGGTTCCGCGGCATCGGGGTACGCATCGAGGACGACGTGGTGGTGACCGAGAACGGCTGCGAGAACCTCTCGGCGGGTCTACCGCGCGCGGCCGACGACGTCGAAGCCTGGATCGAGCGCCTCAGGGGTGGCGCCGGGGCCTGACCGACTGGCGCACGGTTGGCTCAGGTCCGCCCGGCCTCTGGCCGGGCCGGGAACCTCAGGCTGGGCCGGGCCGGTCGCGCGCGTCCATGGCCGCGCGCTCGGCCTCCCGAGCGCGGCGCACTTCCTCCTGGGCAGCGCGCAGCGGGTCCATCTCGGTGAGCAGCTCGCGAGCCCTGGCAATGTGCTTGTGCTCGACCAGCACCTCGTAGCGCGTCGCCACGACCTGCGTCACCGAGGTGAAGTCGCGCCGTCCG
The DNA here is from genome assembly GCA_963715025.1 of uncultured Actinomycetota bacterium. Taxonomy (GTDB): domain Bacteria; phylum Actinomycetota; class Actinomycetes; order Actinomycetales; family Dermatophilaceae; genus DASSJT01. The sequence goes on from CAVQQQ010000009.1 coordinate 6,691, forward strand.
CCGGTCAGCCGGTAGGTGATGAGGGCCCACACGAGGCCGAAGACAGCACCGAACAGGACCGTGGCGAACACCTGGATGACGTTGAACCCGCGGGTGTCGAAGAGCGCGAAGATCATGCCGACGAAGAAGCCGAGCCACGCACCTGACAGCGCACCACCGAGGATGACCCGGCTACGAGTCAGCCGCCCCGTCACGCGCTCGAGCTGCTTGAGGTCGGTGCCCACGATCAGGACGTTCTGCACCGGGAACTGGTGGTCCGACAGGTAGTCGACGGCCTGCTGCGCGTCTTCGTACTTCTCGTAGACCCCGAGTGACATCGGGTAGTCCAGCGCCAGGTTTGCCCGGGCAGCTGAGATGGCGTTCGGCTGCGTGCTCATAGGGTCAGTCTGTCAAAGCCTGCTGGGAGATGGCTGTATCCCGGCCATTCACCTGCTGTGTCCGACGACTCAAACCGGCAAATGGCGCACGGTATGGACCCCGCACGATGACAGGGGCATGCAGCCCACCTGCCCTCGACCCGGTCAGCCCTTCTGCGCGTAGTCCTTCAGCAGGCTCCGGCCGATGATCATCTTCTGGATCTCCGCGGTGCCCTCGCCGATGAGCAGCATCGGGGCCTCCCGGTAGAGGCGCTCGATCTCGTACTCCTTGGAGTAGCCGTAGCCGCCGTGGATCCGGAAGGACTGCTCGACCACGTCGGCGCAGAACTCGGCGGCAAGGTACTTGGCCATCCCGGCCTCCAGGTCATTGCGCGCCCCGGAGTCCTTCAGCTTGGCGGCCTTGACCATCATCTGGTGGGCGGCCTCGGCCTTGGTCGCCATGTCGGCGATCCGGAACAGGATGGCCTGGTGCTCGATGATCTTCTTGCCGAAGGTCTCCCGCTGCTGGGCGTAGGCGATGCCGAGCTCGAAGGCCCGCCGCGCCACACCGCAGGCGCGCGCGGCCACGTTGACCCGGCCGACCTCGACCCCGTCCATCATCTGGTAGAAGCCCCTGCCCGGCTCGCCCCCGAGGATCTGCGCCGCCGTCGTACGGTGGCCCTCGAGGATGAGCTCGGTGGTGTCGACGCCTTTGTAGCCCATCTTGTCGATCTTGCCCGGGACGGTGATGCCTTGAGCGGTCTGGCCGAAGCCGGCCTCCTTGTCGATGAGGAACGTCGTCATGTTCTTGTAGACCGAGTCGGCGCCGAGATCGGTCCTGACGAGCACCGCGACGAGGTTGGCCGAGCCGCCGTTGGTCAGCCACATCTTCTGCCCGGTGACCACCCACTCCTCGCCCTCCTGCACCGCCTTGGTGCGGATCGCGGAGACGTCCGACCCCAGCCCCGGCTCTGACATCGAGAAGGCTCCGCGGATCTCGCCGGTCGCCATCCTGGGTAGGTACCGCTGCTTCTGCTCCTCGGTCCCGTGCTGGAGGATCATGTACGCCACGATGAAGTGCGTGTTGATGATGCCGCTCACCGACATCCAGCCGCGGGCGATCTCCTCCACGCACAGGGCGTAGGTCAGCAGCGACTCGCCCAGCCCGCCGTACTCCTCCGGGATCATCAGCCCGAAGATCCCCATCGCCTTCATGCCCTCGACGATCTCGGTGGGGTACTCGTCCTTGTGCTCGAGCTCGGTCGCCACCGGGATGATCTGCTCGTCGACGAACTGGCGCACCAGTTTCAGGAGCTCGGTCTGCTCCTCGGTGAGGCCGTCGGTCTGCTGGAGTCGGGACATCCGTGGATCGCCGCTTTCTGTTCGGGGCTGCGTCGGGTCGAAGGGACGAATCTCCTCGTGAGTATGCCGAGTGCTCACCTTCCCGGCACAGGCTCCGCTCATGTGAGTCCCACCACCTGGCCCAGCACACCTTCATCGGGTCATCCCAGAATGGGCCGCTGCCCTCGGGCCGCACCTCGATCGGAAGCATGCGCGGGGTGCCCGATATCGGGCTGCATGGCAGGTTCTCGTCACCTGTGCAGCCGACTTCTTCGGCGTCACGACGGGAGCAACCAGACCGTGTCTTCCATCCCCGGGTACTCGGCCACGACCGGCTGGAACCCGGCCACCGGCATACCTCTGTCTGGTCCACGAGACCAGCCCGGGGTCAGGCGAAGATCGGACCCACCGGGGGGTAGGCAGCAGTCAGCAGCGAGCGGATCGCGGACAGCGACGGGGCCGGCGATCCGGCCGCCTGCTGGAAGCCGGTGTCGAGCCGCATCGGCTTGCCCCACGCCGTGAGGTTCTCGATCGTGGTGCCCTGGGCGCCGCCCGAGAGCGCCTCGAACCAGTCGGCCCGGGCGTAGGTGACGTCGCCCCCGATGCTGACCATCTCGACCCACGACGGATCGGCCAGACACACGTTCTCGTAGGGATCGGGATGGTGGCGCTCGAGCACCACGAGATCAGCCACGCGGCCGGGCGCGAGCACTCCCAGGTGGGCGTCGAGCCCCGCTACCCGGGCCGCCACCGACGTCACCATGGCCACGAGGTCGGCGGCGGCGATCGGGTGACCCTGCAGGGCCAGCTCGCGGCGGGCGACCTTCATCTCGTGCAGCAGGCTGAGCGAACCCGAGGGAAGCCAATCGGCTCCCAGCGCGACCGCCATGCCCGCCGTGATGGCCTCGCCCGCCAGCGTGGTCTCGCCGTAGAGCCGCAGGTTGGACTGGGGCGACCACACCAGACGGGAGCCCGCGTCGGCGAGCTGGTGGACCTGGCCGGCGTCGAGCGCCGAGCCGTGGATGACGTTGGTGGCCGGCGTCGCCGCATGCATGGACATGAACCGCTCGAACTCGTTCCGGCTGCGCTCGTCGCCTCGCTTCCCCTCGCTCAGGTGCAGGTAGAACGCTGTGATGTCGCCCGTCCCGATGCCGGCGAGAATCTTCTGCAGGCGCGGGAAGTCGCGGCTGCTTTCGGCCGGCAGGTCGATCATGGACCGCGCGCGGTGCGCTCCGAAGGCCCAGAGGTCGAGGTTGCGCACCATCGGCTCGACGGTCGCAGTGCTCGCCCCGGAAGCCCCCTGTATGCCGGTGACGCCGGTGACCAGGGCCCGCACCTCCGCATACCGGAGCTGGGTCTGGGCGGGCACCTTGGTCAAGAGGGCGTTCTGGGGATCCCGGACCAGTGCATGGTAGGCGTCGCTGGCCCGCCAGCGGTAGCGGTTGGCATAGAGCCTGGGCGGTTCCCAGGGCGCAAAGACGTTGAACTCCGGGTGGCCGTGCAAGTCGAGCAGCCCCGGCAGGATGACACCGTCGGTCTCCGTGACCGCCACCGCATGTGGCTTCTTGGTCGTGATCGCGTCGATGGCGCCGTTGGCCACGGTCACGTAGCCGCTCTTGACGGCGCCCTCCCCGGTGATGACCGACCCATGGAGGCAGAACGGCGCTGGCGGAAGGGCCCGCGGACGGCGGGGAGGCGGCGGGACCTCGTCGAGGACGCCCCTGCTGTAGGCCCGCGCGAAGGCGCCGCTGTCCCGGGACTTCCGGATCTCGCGGCTGTCGTGTGCGCTCATCGATTCCCCCTCCATGGGTGTGCCTGCTGGTTACGCTGGATGCCGTGGGGAACCCGTTCTGCCCGGGGTACGCGTCCGAGCCCTTCGCCGGGCTCGTGCTCGACTGTCCCGGCGAGGAGGTGTTCACGCCGAAGCACTTCCGCACCGAGTGGGGTCCGGTCTTCCACCGGGGGCGACTCGACGGCACCGCCCGGGTGCTCGTGGTGGGACAGGACCCGGCCGAGCACGAGGCGATCAGCCGGCGGATCCTGGTCGGCGAGGCCGGTCAGCGGGTCCAGGGCCTGCTCGCCAAGGTGGGCCTCGAGGCGAGCTACGTCATGGTCAACACCTACGTCTACAGCGTCTACGGCCAGGGCTCGGGCAACAAACACGCCAAGGACCCCGACATCGCCCGCTATCGCAACCGGTGGCTCGACACCCTCCTGGTAGGCAGCCAGGTGACCGCGGTGGTGACTCTCGGCACGCTGGCCAGCACGGCATACGGCATCTGGGCCCTCACCCAGCCAACGACCGCCGCCACGCTGCACCATGCCGCCCTGAAACACCCCACCTATCCTGAGAGCGCATCGCACGCCGGCGACACGACACTCGCTGCGGCCACGGCGGCGCTGCACGCCGACTGGAATGCGCACCTGACCGCGCTCGCCGAGCACGTGCACCCGGAGGCGCCGACCAGCCTGGAGCCGTATGCCGGGCACTGGCGCTCGGGCGACCGCGTGGAGATTCCAGCCCGCGACCTCCCGGCCGGTGCTCCCGACTGGTGGCGTTCCCTCGACACGTGGGCCGATCGCACTGGCGCCGACGCGACCACCAAGCGGGCCACGATCACCGTGACCGTCCCGAAGCGGGCGCGCACCTGGCTCGAGGGCTGAGCCGCCTCCAGTCGCTGTCTCTTCATGGGGCGAGATCGCAACGAGGGCATCGCGGTCCACGCCGTCACCAGGTCTGCCCGAAGGCGACTTTCTTGGCCTTGGCCGTCGCCTCGAGCTGGGCCCGCTGGCTGAAGCTGTCGCCGCGCAGCCGATCGCTCACCGACTTGAGCAGCGCCGATCGCGGCCCCGTCGGATCCGACGCCAGCGACTTGAGGAAGAAGTAGGTGAAGGCTCCGTTGGACCGGCCGTCGAAATGGGCGTCCGACGCGACTTGGTCTGACCGGCAGGCTGAGAACAGCACCGGGTGCGCTCCGGTCTTGGTGGCCTTGGTGAGCTCCATGAGGCCGCGGACCTCGCGCTTGGCCCGGGTGCGGTTGACCAGCTCGAGGCCCTTGATCGTGGGCGGCGGGAGGTATCGGGGGCGACGGCCCTGGAGGATGTCGCCGTCCCGCAGGCCGGTTCCGCTGTGGCACGTGTCCAGCAGGACTTCGACGAGCACCGAGTCCGGCAGGCCCGCGAAGAGCGCATGCAACTCGTCGTCGACGACGACCGTGTCGCGATCCCATTGGTCGCCCTTCTGGGCGATGTCGTGGCAGGCGAATGCCTCGTCCACGCCGTCGCGCTCGTCTCCGTCGAGGTCCTTGACCTGGGTTCCATGGCTGGAGAAGGAGAAGACAAGGTGGTCGAGCTTGCCCGAGCGGGCACGGTCGGTGAGGGCCGTGAGCTCGGTCATGACCGCCTTCTTGGTGGCCTGAGCGTCGGTGAGGACCGTCGTGTTCCGGGCCGTGAAGCCCTGCTTCTTCAGGGCCGCGGCAATATCCTTGGCGTCGTTGGCGCAGCCGTTGAGCCAGTTCGCCATGGGCAGGTTGGCGAACTCGTTGATCCCGACGCAGAGTGCTGCACGGGCCATCATGGTGTCCTTTCGTCCGGTGATACCGATGTGGTCTTGTCGGTGAGGCGGGGGTCTCCAGCCCCGCCCCGCGGGTCAAGCAGTGTTCAGCCGGGCATCCGGCCGGGCGTAGACGACGTAGGCGAGCCAGGTGGCGTCACCTGCCTTGCGGGCCCGTTCTCGGGCCGCGACGGCGGCGGCGCCGATGGTCTTCCCGGACAGCAGTTCGGTGTAGAGCGTGGTGACGAACTCGGTGGCCGGGCGGTCACCGATCGACCAGACGCTCGAGACGAACGCGGCCGCCCCGGCGGAGAGGAACGCGTTGGCAAAGCCGCCGAGCGTCGACAGCTGGCGGCCGCCCCGTCCCACCTGGCAGGCGTTCAGAACGACGAGCGGGCCGTTGCCGTCTTCGCCGCGAAGGTTGGCGTTCTCGGCCACGGCGGTCGAGGTGAGGTACTGCGCGATGACCTCGCCCTGCCGCGTTCGACGGCCGCCCAGCACGATCTTGGCGTTAGCGATGTCAGTGCCATCGGCCAGGCCGTGCCCTGCGAAGTGCAGCAGGTCGAAGCCGCCGCGGCGCAGCAGTGACCGGAGGTCCCGCTCGCCCTTGAGCAGGGATGCCGCGAGCTTCTGGACCAGGAACTGCTGCTCGGCGCTGGTGTCGGTGCCCGAGAACGCCGGGTCGAGGTAGGTCGGGCAGAGAGCGAACACGCGCCCGCTCCGCGCGCGCAGAGTTGAGCGAGGCCAGCCCACGGGCTCCCATCTCACCAAGCCCAGCTGCCCGAGGAACAGCGGCTTGCTCTGGCGTGGCCCCTTCGGCGGCTTGAGGTGTACCAGCTCCCAGGGGATGTAGGGCTCGTCGGCGACGAGGATCATCTCGGCGAGCCGGTTGCGGTTCTTCCAGAGCACCGCCTGGAGCTCTTCCGGGAACAGCTGCTCGAACAGCGACGAGCCGATGTCCTGTAGCCGCTGCATGAAGACCTTGGGTTCGTCGCTGTGGTCCACCCAGCTCTGCTCGATCTCCTGGAAGAGGTCGGCCACGAAACCCGCCCGATCGTGCAGCGGGGGTGACTCGTAGGTGTCGAGCAGGTCGAGGTCGGCCGAGCGCAGCGTGTATGTGAACACGGTGTCGCCGTCCCGCTCAGACTCGTGGATCTCCAGCCATGGCACTCGTTCCAGCGCCTCGACTCGCTCGCCGTCCACCTCGACGCTCGCACTGGCGAGACGCGGTGTGCGAGGCGCTGCCACCTTGGTCACTGCTGTGGCGTCGAGCCGCAGGTTCGCCATGGGCGTGAAGCCCTCGCGCACGAGCACCATGACCGCGAACGGTCCGGGCTGGGTTGGCGTCACCGTGAACGAGAGCTCAGAGGTGCCGCCGCCAGCGGGCAAGCCGATCTGGTCGGTGTCTAGTCCGCTGACGATCGCGTTGAGCTTGGGCACGACCTGCACCGTGAGCGGGCGTTCCGCTGCGACCATCAGCGTCGCGACGCCAGTCGCCACACCAGCGGCTTCCTCGATCTCCTTGCGGGAGAGGCGGACTCGCACCTTCGCCTCTGAGCCAACCTGGACGCGTTGAGGCATCTCAGCCCGGAGGAAAGCCTTGGCGCGGGCCACGTCGGCGGCTTCGGCGGCAGCGCCACCGGCTTCGGCGGCAACGCCACCGGCCTCGGCTCCGGCATCGGCCCCCTCGCCGGTGGTCGGAGCGCCTCCGCCCGTGACAGGGATCCGGTCGCTGATCTCGCCGGACCGCCGCAGCGACCGTCGTCCGCTTCGGCCGCCGCCATTCCGCTTGACGCCCCTCGGACGGTCGACCCCGGCCTGCGGGCCGGCGTCCCTAGGGGGCAGGTCGCGCTCCTCCACCTCGATGCCCCTGGGCTCGACCGACCCTGTCACGGCCTCGTCCGGCAGGGCTTCGACCCGCTCCCCCGGCACGGCCTCGGGAGGCTTGGCACGGGTGCTCGGCGGACGCGAGGGTGCAGGGGCGGGCAGACCGCGGCCGCCGCCGGGCGCCGAGGTGGTGTGGGTGTCGAGACGCTTGAGCAGCCAGTCGGTCAGAGCCGCCGCCGTCTCGGGCTGGTTGAAGTAGTTGTTGTGGTAGACGCGCGGGTTGGTGCCGTAAGCCAGGGTGTCCAGCACGAAGCCGCCGCCGCCGGGCAGATCGATCGCCGACATCGAGGAGGTGTCGACGACGAGGTCGTTGTCGGCCTTGAAGATCTGGTCGATCGCGCCCTCCTTCAGCCGTTCGACCAGGGCGCGGGGGAACTCGGCGGGCTCATGGCGGTCACCGAAGAGCTCGACGTGGAAGTTGGACGAGACGACGAACCACGGCGTGGGCGCAGCCGGCTGACCGGGCTGGGCGCTGTTGATCTCGCGGACGAACCGGCCGTCGGGTGTCATCGCGGCCAGGCCTGGGACGCCATCCTCCTTCACGGCATACGAGGCGAGGTACTTGACCAAGGCTCCGAGCCCGGCGACGACCTCCCCGACCACCACTGCTACCGGGGCCGCGCCCAGCGCCGCCCCGGCGCGGGCCGCTGCTGCGATCAGGTTGGTGTAGAGGTTGACGAACTCAGTCCACCGCTTGGCGTCGGCGAGGTGCGTGCCGCCGTTGGTCGCGGCGACGAAGATCACGCGGTCCACCGATCCGCCCCAGCCCGAGCCCGGCAGCACCTCCTCGACGAGGCTGCGCGTCGTGAGGCCACCCCGGCTGTGGCAGATGATGTCCACTGAGGCCGGCGAGCCGCCGAGTCCCTTGAGAACTGTCCCAATCTCCGCCGCATTGGCCTTCGGGTCGACGCTGAGGGTGCGGTGGTCGTACCCGAGGACGGCGTCATAGGTGTCGAGCGCGGCCTGCAGGAAGGCTGCCCCGGCCGGCTGACTGGCCAGGGCCGCGAACCCCCCCAGCGTGGACGAGAACGTGCCATGGACGAACAGCAGGATCCGGGGAGTCCGCGCCGTCGGCAGCGCGATGGCGGATACGTCGCCTATTCGGGTCCACGCTGACGGATCTGGTCCGGCCAGCCGGATGAGGCCGGGGTGGACGTGCTCCTCGAGCTTCTTGATCACGGCGCGGGTCAGCGCGGGGGCGGCGAACCGCAGGACGAACGCCCGGATCGCGCCGATTGCCAGGCCTGGCCCCAGGCCGCGGTCCGCCCGCGCGACGGCCGCCGGCCTCGCCGGCGCCACCGTGAACTCGAAGTGCGCGGTGCGTGGTCCCACCCCGAGGTCGCGCGAGCGCTCCCCAGGCCCGGCCGAGTCGCGAACCGGAAGCTGCCACGTGTAGTAGCCGTCCTGCTCGACCAGAACGACGGCGTCCTCGTTGCCCTTCAGGTCCACGTCGATGGCCACCTTGCCCCGGCGCGGGGGTCGGCGGGTCTCCTTCGGACCCAGTGCGCGGGTGGCGGCCGGCTCGAGCTCAACCCAGTCGACCTTGGTGAATCCCTTGTCCTGCAAGGCATCCAGCAGTTGCTGTGCGGCGGGGTCCCCCTCTCCCGCGGTGCTCGGGTCGCCCGGCAGCGAGCGCCCCCGGCGCCCGGGCTGCGTCTGGTGCGCGGCGTAGGAGGACGGGTGCATGACCCGCAGACCCCCTCGCGCGAAGGTGCTTGACGGCATCGGCAGCCTCCCTCGTCATCTGCCCCTCAATGGTGGACCGGCAGCCGCGGGTGCGGTGCCCGAACCATGAAAACCCCTCGGAATCCCCGTTCACCCGATGCGCGCCGACCGGTAATTCGGTTGCCCGACCGGCCTCGGGTGGGGGAGGCTGGGCGGCGACCGCACGGCATGCCGCCGTGCCTGACTCCGAGGAGGCGCGAGATGTCCACAGCTGTCCTGGGCCGTTCCCGCGCCCAAAACCTTCTTCCCTTGGAGTCTTCACATGCAGTTCCAGGAGCACACCAGCTTCTCGTTTGACAGCCTTCCCGACGCCCCGCCTGAGGGTGATCGCTGGTCCACGTGGGACGGCTCGATGCACGGCCCAAAGCCTCGGCCCGACTGGGTCATCACCGCGCTCGGCGCCGTCGAGAGTGACCTCGGCATGCTCAAGACCGGCAAGGAGGCCGACGTCCACGTCGTCCGGCGCTGGCTGCCTGCCGAGGACGGCGGGGCAGCCACGGCCGACACGCTGCTCGCGGCCAAGCGCTACCGAAGCCACGAGCACAAGATGTTCCACCGCGACTCGGCGTACGTCGACGGCCGACGGGTCCGCCGGTCCCGCGAGATGCGGGCCATGAAGAACAAGACCCACTTCGGCCGCGAGGTGCTCAGCGCCCAGTGGGCCGGCGCCGAGTTCGAGGCCCTCGGCAAACTCTGGGAGATGGGGCTGCCCGTGCCCTACCCGGTGCAGTTCGACGGCATCGAGATGCTCATGGAGTTCATTGGCACACCTGACGGGCAGGCAGCTCCCCGACTTGCGCAGACCCGGCCGGAACCCGCACTCCTGGCCGACCTGTTCGAGCAGCTGCGCGAGACGCTGCTCGAGCTGGCCGTGCACGGCTGGGCCCACGGCGACCTGTCGCCCTACAACGTCCTCCTGCACGAGGACCGGCTGGTGCTCATCGACTGGCCACAGATCGTCGACATCATCGGCAACCCCCACGGGACCGAGTTCCTCGAGCGCGACGCCCGCAACATGTGCGACTGGTTCGCCCGGCGCGGTCTGGAGGTCGACCACGGTGAGCTGTTCGGTGACCTCATCGCAGCGGCAACGTCCCGCTGGTGACGGGTCAGTAGACCAGCACGCGGCGGCCGACCGGCACCCGCCCGGTGCTCCACAGCATGTTCATCGCCGGGATGCTCACGCGGACGCACCCATGCGACGCGGGGTAGGGCGGGACGAATGAGTAGCCGTGGACGGCGATCCCGCCGTTGAAGTAGGCCGGCCGCCAGAGGCTGCCCAGCGGCCCGTAGTCCCACCCGTTGACCCTGCGGTAGATAGAGAAGGTTCCTGATGGTGTGGTGGCGATGTGCCAGGTACCGCCAGAGTAGTAGGACGTGCCGGAACCGGTGCTCGTGTTGAGGGTCAGCGCCAGGCGACCGCCTGAGGCCACCTTGAGCAGCTGGCGTCCCTTGTGGATCTCGACCACCGTGCCCGAGGTCGAGCGAATGGTCGGCCGAACGCCGGCCAGGACCTTGCTCCACGTGATCGGGCCGACGATGCCGTCACGCGTGATGCCGGCGGCCTTCTGGATCGCGAATACAGCCTGCTCGGTGAGGTTGCCGAAGATGCCGTCCACCGTTCCGCACCAATAGGTGTAGTAGTTGAGCTTCGACTGCAGGGTGCGAACTGCCGAACCCGTGCTTCCTCGGCGGAGGGTGGGATAGGCCGCGCTCGCCGGTGCAGCGCTGGCCAAGGTCAACACCCCTGCCGCGGCGGCGCCGGCCGCTCCCTCGATCACTCGTCGCCTGCTGATCTCCATGACGGCCCCCTTGTCTCGTCGAGTGGTGCGGAGGCCTTTCCCCTAGGGCCTCCCCACTCCCCCAGACGATTGAAGGCATGGCAAGGTTGTGCCAGACAGTGACTTTCGGCCCGGTGTCTCGCCGAGGCCGGGACGGGCTCGGGAGGCCGCGAGCGCTGGGACGCCGAGACGACGGCCGTGGGCAGCCGGACTCAGTAGACGAGCACGGTGCGGCCGATCGGCATGATGCCCGTGGCCCAGATCATGTTCATCGCCGGGTTGCTGACCCGGACGCAGCCATGCGAGGCCGGGAAGGGTGGCACGCTCGCGAAACCGTGGACGGCGATGCCGCCGTTGAAGTAGCGCGGACGCCAGAGCACCCCGAGCGGCGAGCGGTCCTCGCCGTCGACGGCGCGGAAGAAGCTGTAGCGCCCGGTCGGGGTGACAGCGACGTGCTGAGTGCCGCGCGACGTGTAGGTCTGCCCGCTGCCGGTGCTGGTGTTGAAGATGTGGGTGATCCGACCGCCCTGGACCACGAGCAGGAGCTGGCGGCTGAGGTTCACCTCGACGGCGCTGCCCGAGGTGGTGCGCGCCTTGGGCCGCGTCCCCGCGTCGAGCGCGCGGCGAGTGTTGGGGCCGTAGATGCCGTCGCGGGAAATGCCGGCGGCCTTCTGCAGTGCCATCACCGCCTGCTGGGTGAGGTCGCCGTACTCGCCGTCGGCGGTGCCGAGCCAGTAGCCGAGGGCGCCGAGCCGCTGCTGGACCGCCCTCACGGCTGGGCCATCGTCCCCTGGTCGCATGGTGGAGGTCTCGGCGAGCGGCGGCGCCGTCGGCTTTGGCGTCGCGGTCCCTTGGGACCCCGACCGTGACGGCGTCGGAGTGCTCTGGCCCGTGGTCGACGAGCTAGCGCTGGGCTGCGGCGACGTGGTACTCGTGCTGGTGGTGGACGGGCGGGTGGACGTGGCGGAAGAGGCAGCTGAGGAAGGGGTGCTGGCCGTCGGCTGGCCCCCTGCGGGTTCCCCGTCTGGCGTGCTGCACCCGACGAGCGCCAGCGAGCACACGGCCGCGACAGCCGGCTATCCGGCGCACCCGTCCGACGAGCCCCATGTGACCTCCCCGCTGAAGTGGTGAGAGGGAGCCGCACGGCTCCCTCTCACAGCCAGAGACGCGTGACGGCACCGAAAGGTTGTGCTGTCGATGCCATTGTGGGCGCAGCCCGCCCGGTTTCCCGGACCCGACACCCGGTCGAACCGGTCAGACCTGCGCCCTTGCCCGGATCGCCTCGTGCGTCTGGAGGACCCGCTCGGCGGTCTCGACGTGGAGGTTCTCGATCATGCGGCCGTTGTGGGTGACCACCCCCCGGCCCTCGGCCAGCCCGGCCCGCCAGGCCTCGAGGATGCCACGCGCTTCAGTGACCTGCTCCTCGCTCGGCGCGAACGCCGTGTTGCACGGCTCCACCTGACTGGGATGGATCAGCGTCTTCCCGTCGAAGCCCATCTCGCGGCCCTGGCGGCACTCGGCCGCAAATCCGTCCTGGTCCTTCACGTTGTTGAAGACGCCGTCGAGGATCACCTTGCCCGACGCGCGGGCCGCCAGCAGGCACAGTGACAGGCCGGTGAGCAGCGGCTGGCGACCGGGCACGTGCTCGGCGTGCAGCTCCTTGGCGAGGTCGTTCGTGCCCATGACGAGCACGGACAGCCGGTCGGATGCGGCGGCGATCACCTCGCAGCGCAGCATTGCCACGGGGGTCTCGACCATCGCCCACAGGGTCGTGCGCTCCGGCGCCCCCGCCGCCTCCATGGCGGCGACCAGCCGGCGAACCTCGTCCGCCGTGTTGACCTTGGGCACGACGATGCCGCTCGGGCCGGCCTGCGCCGCCTCCGCGAGATCCGCGTCGTGCCACTGGGTGCCGATGCCGTTGACTCGGATGGTGAGCTCGCGATCGCCGTAGTCGCCGGAACGCACTGCGGCACAAGCGGATTCGCGTGCTTCCTCCTTCGCGTCCGGCGCCACGGCGTCCTCGAGGTCGAGGATCAGCGCGTCGACCGGCAGAGTCTTGGCCTTCTCGAGGGCGCGCTCGTTGGAGCTGGGCAGGTAGAGCACCGAGCGACGAGGGCGGTATGCCGCCACGCCGGCCGCCATCAGACCGCACCTTCCTGCTCGTCCGGCTGCACGGCATACAGCCGGGCCAGCTCCGGATCAGTCTTGGCGAGCCGCTCGGCAAGCTCGAGCACGACCTGGCACTGCTTCAGGGAGGCGTCGTCCTCCATCTTGCCGTCGAGCATCACCGCTCCGGTGCCGTCGCCCATGGCCGCCACGACTCGGCGGGCGTGGGCGACATCCTCGGCGGACGGGCTGAACACCCGCGTGGCGATCTCGATCTGGACCGGGTGCAGTGACCATGTGCCGACGCAACCCAGGAGGAAGGCGTTGCGGAACTGGTCCTCGCAGGCCACCACGTCCCTGATGTCGCCGAACGGCCCGTAGTACGGGAAGATTCCGTGCATCGCGCAGGCGTCGACCATGCGCGCGATGGTGTAGTGCCACAGATCCTGCTGGTAAGTCGCGCGGAGGCCGTCGATGTCGCCGTCGACCGGGTCCTGGCGCACGAGGTAGCCCGGATGTCCGCCGCCCACGCGCGTGGTCTTCATGCGGCGGTCGGCCGCGAGGTCGGCAGGCCCGAGCGAGAGGCCCTGCATGCGCGGGCTGGCCCCGCAGATCTCCTCGACGTTGGCGACCCCCCGGGCGGTCTCGAGGATCGCGTGCACGAGGATCGGGCGGGTCAGGCCGGCTCGGGCCTCGAGCTGGGCGAGGAGGCGGTCGACGTAGTGGATGTCCTCTGGGCCCTGCACCTTCGGCACCATGATCACGTCCAGCTTGTCGCCGATCTGGGCCACGAGGGTCGTGAGGTCGTCGAGCACCCACGGGCTGTCGAGGGCGTTGACCCGGGTCCACAGCTGGGTGTGGTCGCCGAAGTCATTGGCCCTCCCGATGGTCACCAGCCCCTCGCGCGCTGCCACCTTGCGATCGGCCTTGACCGCGTCCTCGAGGTTGCCGAGCAGCACATCGACCCGGCCGATGAGGTCCGGGATCTTGGCGGCCATCTTCTCGTTGCTCGGGTCGAAGAAGTGGATGGCCCGGGACGGCCGCGCCGGCACCTCCCGGAGCGGTGTAGGCGCGCCCACTGCGAGGGGGGTGAAGAAGTCCTTGGCACTGCGCATGGGTTGCCTCTCGTGCGGAGACGTGGCGGGGGTCGGGCGATCCGGCCGACTCGGCGGCCGCCCTGGCGACCGTAGCAGCGACCTCTATGGGGCAGTTATGACACAGTTCACGATGTGACCGAAGCCCCGCAGCCGATCAACATCACTGCCCTCTTCGCGGAGGCGGCCACCAAGTCTGGCCTGCTGTGGGTCGAGCTCCCCGACGGGCGCGCGTGGCCGGTGTGGCACGCCTGGGCCGACGACACGGTCTACGTCGTGTCCGGCCCGGGCGAGCAGACCCTGCCCTGGCTTCCCGATGTGGTCACGCTCATCCTGCGCAGCAAGGACAGCGGCGGTCGGCTGCTCGCGGTCCATGCCACAGCGGAAGTGGTCGCACCCGACTCCGAGCAGTGGGCCGGGGCGGTCGCCGCACTGCGCCCGGGGCGACTCAATGCGGTGGGCGACGTGGAGGCGCGGTGGGCGGCCGAGTGCACCATCCACGCGCTGCGCCCATTCGGTATGCCGTCCGAGCAGCCGGGCGCCTACGACCAGTCCGCGCGCGCGGTGCTGGTCCGGCCGGCGGAGGCGTCGACCGCCCGGTGGCGCCCGTGGCATGCGGGCGGACGACCCCAGCGGCGGCGCCGCGCCAGATAGCCTTGCGGCCGTGAGCACACCGTCGCGCGTCTTCGTGGCCCGACTGGCTGGGCTGAGCGTCTTCGACCCGCTCGGCGACCAGGTCGGACGGGTCCGCGACGTCGTCGTGACGTTCAGCGCGACCCGCCGGCGGCCGCGCGTGATCGGGCTCGTCGTCGAGGTGCCCGGCCGCCGGCGGGTGTTCGTCCCGATGACCCGGGTGACGTCGGTCGACGGCGGCCAGGTGATCACGACCGGGCTGGTCAACATGCGGCGCTTCGAGCAGCGGGCCAACGAGACGCTGGTTCTGGCCGAGCTCTTCGAACGGCCGGTCCGCGCCAAGACCGAGGAGGGCCTGATCGAGGCCACCGTCGAGGACATCGCGATCGAGCGGGAGCGCAGCCGGGACTGGGCCGCGGTCAAGGTCTTCGTGCGCAAGGGCCGGCCGGCCGGATCTCTGTCGCGGCTGGCCCGACGGCGGGGCGAGACCCTCCTCGTGCCGATCGAGGACGTCTTCGGTCTGCACGAGTCCGCGGAGCAGCAGAGCGCCGCCAGACTGCTCGAGAGCTACAACGACCTCAAGCCGGCCGACCTTGCCGAGGTGATCCACGACCTCACTCCGAAGCGGCGTGCGGAGGTGGCCGCCGCGCTCGACGACGACAAGCTCGCCGACGTGCTCGAGGAGCTCCCGGAGGACGATCAGGTGGAGATCCTGGCGACCCTCGCGTCGGGCCGGGCCGCCGACGTCCTCGAGGCGATGGAGCCCGACGACGCAGCGGACCTGCTGTCCGAGCTGTCCGTGGAGCAGCAGGAGGAGCTGCTGCAGCTGATGGAGCCCGACGACGCCGCACCCCTGCGGCGGCTGCTCTCGTACGAGGAGAACACGGCTGGCGGCCTGATGACCTCCGAGCCAGTCATCCTCGGGCCCGAGGCAAGCATCGCGGAGGCCCTGGCCGTCGTCCGCCGCGTCGAGCTGTCCCCGGCCCTCGCGGCCACCGTGTTCGTCTGCCGGCCACCCCTGGAGACCCCGACGGGCAAGTACCTGGGGATGGTCCACATCCAGCGCCTCCTTCGCGAGCCCCCGCACTCGCCGGTGGGTGGTGTCTTGGACAAGGACGTCGAGCCGCTCGGCCCCGAAGCCGCTCTGGGCCAGGTCACCCGCACGTTGGCGACCTACAACCTGGTGGCCGTCCCCGTCGTCGACGAGAACGGCCGGCTGCTGGGGGCGGTGACTGTTGACGACGTCCTCGACCACATCCTCCCCGAGGACTGGCGCGAGGAGCGGCGCGAGGTGACCCATGGCTGAGCGCCGGCTTGACCGCACCATTCGCCTCGACCAGCCGCGCGAGGCCAGGCGCGCCCTGTGGCGACGTCCGAACGTCATGACGCAGGAAGCCTTCGGGGTGCTGAGCGAGAAGTTCGCGCGGTTGATGGGTACCGCCCAGTTCCTCATCGGCATGACGTTCTTCGTGCTCGTGTGGGTGCTCTGGAACCTAGTCGCGCCCGCTGCTTGGGTGTTCGACCAGTACCCGTTCATCTTTCTGACGCTGATGCTCAGCCTCCAGGCGTCGTACGCCGCTCCCCTGATCCTTCTGGCCCAGAACCGGCAGGCAGACCGCGACCGGGTTGCCCTCGAACAGGACCGGTCGCGCGACGAGCGCAACCTCGCCGACACCGAGTTCCTGACCCGCGAGGTGGCGGCGCTGCGAATCGCCATGCGCGACGCCGCGACCCGCGACTTCGTGCGGTCGGAACTGCGCAGCCTGCTCGACGAGATGGAGGAGCGCGGCCTGGAGATCCGTCACCGGGGTGACCAGGGAGAGAGCGGCCTGGAGCCCTCCGGTGGTGGCGCGGTCCCACGCTCGACCTAGCATGGAGCAATGGCCCCAGCTGCATCTGTGACCGACGAGGCGCTCTTCACGGCCCTGTCCACGGTCAACGACCCCGAGATCCGCAAGCCCATCACCGAGCTGGGCATGGTCGAGAGCGTGGCCGTCGACTCCGACGGTCGCGCGGCCGTCACGGTGCTGCTCACGGTGTCCGGCTGCCCGCTCAAGGAAACGCTGACCAAGGACACGACCGCGGCCCTCATGGCGGTCGACGGGATCACGAGTGTCGCGGTGACGCTGGGGGTCATGAGCGACGAGCAGCGGGCGGGCCTGCGGGCTCAGCTTCGCGGCGGGACGGCCGAGCGGGAGGTCCCCTTCGCGAGGCCCGGCAGCCTGACCCGGGTCTATGCCGTGGCCTCTGGCAAGGGCGGCGTCGGCAAGTCCTCGGTGACGGCCAACCTCGCCGCCGCGCTGGCCGCGTCCGGGCTCAAGGTGGGAGTCGTCGATGCCGACATCTACGGCTTCTCGATCCCCCGGATGCTGGGTGTCGAGCGCCGGCCGACGCAGGTCGACGACATGATCCTGCCGCCGCTCTCCTACGACGTGAAGGTCATCTCGATCGGCATGTTCGTCCCCGGCAACCAGCCGGTTGTGTGGCGGGGGCCCATGCTCCACCGCGCCCTCCAGCAGTTCCTGGCCGACGTGTTCTGGGGCGACCTCGACATCCTGCTCCTCGACCTCCCCCCGGGGACGGGCGACATCGCGATCTCGGTGGCCCAGCTCATCCCGAGCTCAGAGATCCTTGTGGTGACCACCCCGCAGCAAGCCGCTGCGGAGGTCGCCGAGCGGGCCGGCTCGATCGCCCTGCAGACCCACCAGCGTATCGTCGGCGTCATCGAGAACATGTCCTGGCTGGAGCTTCCCGACGGCTCGCGACAGGAGATCTTCGGGTCTGGCGGCGGCGCTGCCGTAGCCGAGTCGCTCTCTCGCGCGGTGGGTGCGGAGGTGCCCCTGCTGGGCCAGATCCCTCTGGACACAGCGCTGCGAGAAGGTGCCGACGTCGGCAGCCCAGTTGTGCTGGGCGCGCCCGACAGCCCCGGTGCCGTGGCGCTGCGTGGCATCGCCCGCGGTCTTGCGAGCCGCTCGCGCGGGCTGGCAGGGCGCTCGCTTGGGCTCACACCAGCGGGCCGCTGATCTTTGCCGAGGGCGCCTGCCCTCAGGTGGCGTCGGCGTCGTAGGGCGTCGGGAGGCTGGCGTCGCGGGCGGCGAACGGCGTGCCGTTCGTCGCGGGCGGCTCCGGCGGCTCGAGCGGCTCCATCAGGGCCTCTCGAACGATCCGCCGCGGGTCGTACTGGCGGGGGTCGTACTGGCGCCAGTTGATGTCCTGGTATTCCGGGCCGAGCTGTTCTTTCAGCTGTCCCTTCGCCCCCTCGGCCATCACGCGCAGCCGCTGGACGAGGCGGGCGAGCTTGGCGGCATACTCCGGGAGCCGCTCCGGCCCGAGGACCACGACCGCAAGCACGATGAGAATGACGAATTCCCATCCGGTGATGTCAAACACGGCGCTTCCTCGGGTGGTGGGGTCCTGGCCTAGGGGTACGAGCACGGCTGCTGAGACGGCCTCAGTCGCTCGCGCCCTCCAAGGTCATCTTGACATTGATCTCGCGCGAGCCGCGACGCACCTTCATCGTCACGACGTCGCCGACGTCCTTGGCCCGGATCGCCACGACCAGCTCGTCGGGGTCGGTCATCGGCCGGCCCTCGAACTCGATGACGACATCGCCAGGGCGGATGCCCGCCTTGTCAGCCGGGCCGTTCTTGGTGATCGGAGCGGAGCCGTTCGGACCCGCGGTCGCAATCCGGACGCCCTCACCGGTGTATTCGGTGTCGAGGATGACGCCAATGACCGGGTGGACCGCCTTCCCGGTGCGGATCAGCTGCTCGGCTGTCTTGCGCATCTGGTCGCTGGGGATCGAGAACCCGACGCCGATGCTGCCCGACTGCTGCCCGGTGACGCCCGGGATCGCGGCGATGGCCGAGTTCACGCCGATGACCCGGCCCTGCATGTCGAGCAGCGGGCCCCCGCTGTTGCCTGGGTTGATCGCCGCATCGGTCTGAATCGCGTTGATGAATGACGGGCCGGTGCCCCCGCTAGGGCTGACCGGACGGTTCAGGGCGCTGACGATGCCCGAGGTGACGGTGCTCTCGAGGCCGAGCGGGGCACCGACGGCGACCACCTCGTCGCCGACGACGACCGCGGCCGATGAGCCGATCGGCAGCGGCGCGAGGCCCGACCCGTCGACCTTGAGGACGGCGATGTCGTAGGAGGTGTCACTGCCGACGAGCTTTGCTGTCACGTGCTTGCCGCTGGCCAGCACCACCTTGATCTCGCTGGAGTCTGCTGCGTCAGCGACGACGTGGTTGTTGGTGATCAGGTGGCCCTGCTTGTCGAACACGAAGCCCGATCCGGTGCCGGTGCCGTCGGCGCCGCGGACCTCGATCGTCACCACGCTCGGAAGCGCCTGGGCGGCGATGCCGGCGATCGAGTCCTTCGGCCGTGAAGTCGAGCCCGGCTGGGCGGGCGGCGCGTTGTACGACGAGCCACCGCTCAGGTCCAGGTCACCGTGGGAGCCGAGGTAGCCGCCCGCCACGCCACCCAGCCCTCCAGCCACGATGGCGCTCGCCGCAGCCACGCCGATGAGGGCGCCCCAGCCCGGCCGGTGGTGCTGGCGTCGCGCAGAGGGGTGGTCCTGCGGCACGTGCTGGCCCGGCGGGGGTGAGCCGAACGAGTGGGTTGCGAAGGGGGGCGGTCCAGGCGCATACGCGGGAGGGGGGTGCTTCCCCTCCGCCGGTGACGGGCCGGGATGCGGGGCTGGCTGACCGGCATACCAGTGTGGTGCTGGCTCCGGCCAGCCCTGCGGGCTGGACTCGTGCCAGGCAACTGGGGTGCCGGGCTGATCGCTGCTCACCACCGGCGTGGTCGGGTCGCTGTCGTGCCAGGCGGGAGCGGCGGGTGGCCTTCCCTGGATGGGGCCCGGGGCAGGCTCCGCGGGCGTCGGCTGGGCGGGTTCGGCTGACGAGATCTGGAGCGGCTGGGTGTCGTGCGGGGGCGCGGGCGCCGAGGCGGGCACGCCACCGGCATGTGCCACGCCAGGGTCGGGCGTATCGGCATCGGCGCCCTCGCGCGAGCCGGGGTCCTCGGGCGCTCCGCTCATGGAGTCGATTGTGCCCCGCGAGTGCCGGTCAGGCCGCCGCGGGGGGTGCCGTATGCCGCCTGCATGGCCAGCACCGGAGCCAGCAGCGTGGCGGCCCGGGGGCTCCCGTAGGTCGCGCTCACGCTCCAGATGCCGCGTGTCGTGACGCTCGGCACGTTCGGCGCAAGGCGGGCCGGCTGGGCCTCTCCCGCCGGGCGTGCACCGGGGTCGACCGTTGCCGTTGCCGCGGCACCCGTGACGGCCATGCTCCACGCCGCGGCGGCGGAGGCACCGGCCGCGACCGCCGCGAAGACTGCCGAGCGCAGCGGGGAACGGTGGCACGCCGGCGCGGAGGGCGCGAGGACGGCAAGCCGCGCGGGGCCGGCCGGGATCGGCGAGTACCGGCGGCTGGCAGTCGCCGGGTGACGGCGGACAGCGAGGCGGACCGACGGAGGTGCCGCCGGGGGCGGAGGCGGCGTGGAAGCGGGCAGTGAGGCGAGAGACAGCAGGGCGGTGCGCAGGTCACTCGGCATCATGGGCTCGACGGCGAGGCGGGCCAGCATCCGCCGCTCGTCGTCGACCGCCCTCCGGCACGAGGCGCAGGCCACCAGGTGGCGGTCACAGTCGAGCAGATCAGAGCCGGGCAGCGTGCGGGCGACGTACTCGACGACGCGCTCGCCGAGGCAGCGCGACGCAGGGCGCCGCACCGGCGTGATCACCTGGTCCCCGCTATGGGCCGAACCAGGGGCACGCGGCGCTGACGACCGGATGCGGCCGGGGTGGTCGCAGACGGTGCCGCGGCGTCCGCGCCCCCCGCGGCCTCGAGGGTGCGCGGTGCGCGGTGCGCCAGGGCCTCGCGGAGCAGGGCGCGACCGCGGTGGATGCGAGAGCGAACCGTGCCGAGCTTGACCCCGAGGGTCGCGGCGATCTCCTCGTAGGACAGGCCCTCGATGTCGCACAGCACCACAGCTGCCCGGAAATCCGGCGGGAGAGCATCGAGGGCACGCTGGATGTCGTCGTCGAAGTGCGCGTCGGCGTAGGCCTGCTCCGGACCTGGCTCCCGGCTCTGGAGGCGGGCGGCGCTCTCGTCCGAGAGCGCGTCGAAGCGGATGCGCTGCTTGCGGCGCATCTTGTCGAGGAACACGTTGGTGGTGATGCGGTGCAGCCAGCCCTCGAAGGTGCCGGGCTGGTAGGAGTGGAGCGATCGGAAGACCCGAATGAATACGTCGTGGGTGAGGTCTTCGGCATCGTGGACGTTGCCGGTGAGGCGGTAGGCCAGGCGGTAGACCCGAGCCGAGTGCTGTTCCACGACCTCTTCCCAGGTCGGCGGCACCCAGGCCGCATCGGCAGCGCCCTCGGCGGCGCCCCGGTCAAGCACCGTGTCTGTCGCGGTCAAGCGATTCACCTCCGACGGTGCGGGACCCTCCCCACACGCTCCGTGCACAGTCCAGACGACTGAACCACGCCAATAGTTCCCCCTGAACCTGAACATTCCCTGTGTGCCAGGTCGGGGGGCTTCCAGCCCTTGCTACCCCCGAAGGACCACCCCACGCATGGGCCTTCCGTCCCTGACCGGCTGTTTCGCTGGGCAGGATGGCCGACGGGTCGACCTGAGCGGTCCGCAGTAGGGTGAACTGCCATGAGCGCGCAGAAGCCGGCCAGCTGGGCCTACGCCGAGGAGTTCATGCCCGAGTCGGACGTGATCCAGACCGCCCGGCTGCACGGCTCCGAGCTGGGCGCGACCCCGGTCGGGACCGGTGCCGGCGCAGCCCTGCGCCTCCTGGCGGCTGCCGTGGGAGCCAAGGCGGTCATCGAGGTCGGCACGGGTGGTGGCGTCTCCGGGCTGTGGCTGCTTCAGGGCATGCCGGCGGACGGCGTGCTGACCACCATCGACATCGAGGCGGAGCACCAGCGCGCGGCCAAGGCCTCCTACGCCGAGGCGGGGGTGGCTCACCAGCGGACCCGGGTCATCACCGGGCACGCCCTCGACGTGCTGCCCCGCATGACGGATGGGGCCTACGACATGGTGGTCATCGACGCGGACAAGCTGGAGTACCCCGCATACGTCGAACACGGCATCCGCCTGCTGCGCTCGGGTGGCGTCCTCGCACTGGACAACATGTTGTGGCACGACCGAGTCGCCGACCCCGCGTCGCGTGACGCCGAAACGGTGGCCCTGCGCGAGCTCGGAAAGACCCTGCGCGACAACGACCAGCTGATCGGAGCGCTGCTCCCGGTGGGAGACGGTGTCTTCGCTGCGGTCAAGCGCTGACGGCCTGCCTCGGGGTCAGGCGGTGCCGGGACCTGGGCCACGGCGGAAGCGCTCGGGACCCTCGGCGATCGCGACCACTTCATAGGCCTCGATGCTCACGGGCGGCGAGCCGATGATGGAACTGCCGGGCGAGCCCGCGGCCTCATCAGCGAATCCGCGCTGGAACTCGTCGCGTGCCCGGGCCGTGTCGAACACGTAGGTACCCTCGAACCACTCGCCCTCGCGCATTCGCCACGTCTTGAAGGCGAGCCCGTCGAGGAACATGAACCTCGCCATGGACGTGCCGATCACGTATTCGCGCAGCTGGTCCGCCACGTCGGCGGGCGCCTGCGCCAATGACCAGCGCACTGCCAGCCCATATCCAGCATCCATCACTGTCCCTCCAGCCAGGTAAGCAGAAGCCGGGCGCCGAATCCCGTTGCGCCGCGGCTGATGATGCCCGCGTCGGTGTCGCTGCGCCCGGTGCCGGCGATGTCGATGTGGGCCCAGTTTCGCGGGCCTGCGAACTCCCGGAGGAACAGGGCCGCCGTGATCGAGCCGCCACCCACCGAGGGGCCGACGTGGTTGATGTCGGCTATCTCGCTGTCGAGGGCGGGGCGGTAGTCGTCGACGAGCGGGTAGGGCCACAGCGGCTCGCCCGCAGCCTCGCCCGCCGTGATCAGCTGAGACCGGAGCCGGTCATCGGTCGAGTAGACGGGGGCGAGCACCCGCGCCAAGGCGACGCGTGCTGCACCGGTCAGGGTCGCGATGTCGACGAGCACGTCGGGGTCGAGCTGGCGATCCGCGTAGGCCAGCGCGTCGGCCATGACGATGCGGCCCTCCGCGTCGGTGTTGCCCACCTCGACGGTCCGGCCGCCGTATTGGGTGATGACATCCCCCGGACGGTAGGAGGAACCGCTCACAGCGTTCTCGGCCAGAGCGAGGAGCCCGGTCACCCGCACACTGACGGAAAGCTCCCGGCAGGCCGCCAACACAGCCAGGACGATGGCCGACCCCGACATGTCAGTCTTCATCGCGGTCATGGCGTCGCCGGGCTTGATGTCAAGGCCACCGGTGTCGAAGGTGATGCCCTTGCCGACCAGGACCACGTGGCGCGTGCGTTCCGTGGCACTGTCGGGGACATAGTCCAGCCGGACCAGTCGGGGCGGGGTCGCCGATCCCCCACCCACCGCCAGGAGGCCGCCGAAGCCGTCACGGCGCAGCTCGCGCTCCGACCAGACCGTGGCCTGGAGGCCTGCCCGGCGGGCCACGGTGCGGGCCTGCGCGGCCATCCACGCGGGGTTCTTGATGTTGGAGGGGGTGATCGCGAGATTGCGCGCCAACGTCGTCGACCGGGCCCGGACGAGTGCGCGGTGCACGGCGTCGTCGTCGTGGGGGCCGACGAGGACGACGTGGGCTACCGGGAGAGCGGGTCGGACGGGGCCAGCCTTGGCCCATTTGGGCGGGGCGTAGCCGCCGAGCACGCAGCCCTCGGCGAACGCGGCCTGACCCGTGGCCGGCCGGCCCGATGTGCACGTGGACACCAGCGTCTGACGATCGCGGCAGGCGCGGCCGACCGCTGCGCCAGCCGAGCGAAGGTCATCGGGCGTGCGCCCGCCGACTCCGGCGAGCAGCACCGTGCGGGCGCCGCGCTCCCCGGGTGGCAGGGGGATCAGGGTCGTTGATCCGACCTGGCCTGAGGGCTCCCACGCGGCCGCCACGTAGTCGGCCTCGAGACCGACGAGGGCCAGCGCGTCGGCCACGGGCCCGGTCAGTTCGAGCCCGCCGATCGGCACCGGAAGCGCCAGCACCAGACCCGCGTCGTCGCTGTCGGCGAGCACGTCGGCGAGCGGGCGCGCGGCGACCTCCCACGTGCCTGTCGTGGGAGCGACCAGGTCCTCGATGTCCGGCACGGGGCAGACCCTACCCAGTCACCCGCGCCGCGACACCGCCTGCCCACCCAGTGGCCAGCTGCAGCGCGAGCCGGCCGTCCGGCATACCGACAAAGTGGTGGAGACAGCGCTGGGCCCCTGCCACGTGGCAGGGGCCCAGCGCAGAGCTCAGAGCCGGGTCAGGAGAGTCCCTCGCAGTTGTCGATGGCCTCGCCGAGCGCCTTGACCTCGTCGGGTGTCATCTCGACCACCAGGCGGCCGCCCCCCTCGAGGGGCATGCGCAGCACGATGCCGCGACCTTCCTTGGTGACTTCGAGCGGACCGTCGCCAGTCCGCGGCTTCATCGCCGCCATGGGCCTTCCTTCCATTGGCACAGGAGCCCACGCAGGGGAATAGTGGGTGCTCCGTGGTGATCTGGCACGGTGTCGCGCCATCCGTCCCGGTCTATTATCGCCGCTTTCACGTCGCCCGCGAAATCTTCGGCTCCCCCGGCGCGGTCCCCAGATCCGACAGACTGGACGGGTGCACGCCCGCTCAGCGCTGTTCGACCTCTATGGCGACCACTTGCTCGATCGTGGTGCCTGGGCGCCGATCTCAGCGACCGTCTCGCTGATGGGCTCCCTGGGTGTCTCGGCACCCGCGGTGCGCACGGCGGTGTCCCGGATGGTGCGCGAGGGCTGGCTGGCCCCGCAGGAGAAGGACAGCCGGGGGTATGCCGCCACAACCGCCGGAGAGCACCGGCTGCGGTCCGCGCATGCCCGGATCTATCGCACAGATGTTGGCCCGTGGAACGGCCAGTGGCACGTGATCGCGCTGCCCCGCCTGCCGGACCGCAGCGCGAGGGACCGGCTGGCCCGATCTCTCGGCTACCTCGGCTATGGGCGGCTCGCGCCGGACACCTGGGTTGCGCCCCGGGAGAGCATGGAGCTGGACGATGCCCTGGCGTCGGCTCTCGGCGGGTCACCGCGCCCGGAGCTGCGGCCCGCCTCGTTCCACGCCAGGTACGAGGGAGCGGCCTGGCAGCTGGCGCAGCGGGTCTGGGATACGGGGGGGCTCGCCGCGGCATACCGCTCCTTTGCTGCCGCCGCGTCGGCCGACGGCCTGCCCACCGAGCCAGAGCAGGCGTTCGTGACGCGGACGCTCCTGGTGCACGAATGGCGCAAGTTCCTGTTCACCGACCCGGGCCTTCCCGACGAGGTGCTTCCCGCTGACTGGCCCGGGCGCACTGCGGCGGCCATCTTCGATGATCGCCAGGCGCGACTCAAGCCGCTGGCCCGAGCGTGGGTCGACGAGGTGCTGGCGCGAGCCCAGCCCCACGGCGGGTGACGCTGAGTCGGTGACCGCGGGTAGGGTCGCGATCGTGACCAGCGACATCGCGCCCGGCAGCCCCCGAGACGAGACCGCGCAGCCGGCCGCGGACAACTCTCTCGTGATCCTGGAGACGAGCCCGTCGGGAGTCGCCACGGTGCGGATCAACCGCCCCGATGCGATGAACGCCCTCGACCTCGAGACCAAGAACCTGCTGCTCGACACCCTGCGGCTGGTCGCCGACAGCCCTGCCGTGCGGTGCGTCGTGCTGACTGGCACGGGTCGGGCGTTCTGCGTGGGGCAGGACCTGAAGCAGCACGTCGAGTTCCTCCGGTCGGGCGACGCATCCCTGGGCACGACGGTGCTCGAGCACTACAACCCGATCGCGGAGCTCATCGCGACCATGGACAAGCCGGTGGTCGCGGCCCTCAACGGCGTCGTCGCCGGGGCGGGAGCCGCCTTCGCCCTGGCCGCCGACTTCCGGATCCTCGTCGACACGGCAGGCTTCAACCTCGCGTTTGCCGGCATCGCGCTCTCCTGCGACTCCGGCTCGTCCTGGTGGCTGCCGAGGCTCGTGGGCCCGGCCAGGGCCAAGGAGCTGCTCCTGATGCCCCGAACCATCCCGGCGCAAGAGTGCCTCGACCTTGGCCTGGTGACCAGGGTGGTGACCGCCGAGGACTTCGAGCCGACCGTGGCGGAGCTGGCCGAGCGCCTGGCTGCCGGGCCCACGCTGGCCTACGCCTCGATCCGCCAGTCCGTCGCATACGGCCTCGGGCACTCGCTCAGTGAGACCCTGTCCAAGGAGGCGGAGCTCATGGAGTTCACCGGCAGCACCGAGGACCACCAGACCGCCGTTGCTGCCTTCATCGCCAAGGAGCGACCGGTCTTCCACGGTCGATGACCGGCCGATCGCCCGGACCTGGGTGGCGTACCCGGGCCTGGGTGGCGTACCGCTACGGCGGCGTCGCGCCCCAGGGCGTGTAGGTCAGCAGGGTCGCAGTCCACCAGAACATACCGGCGACCAGCGGGAGGATGATGAAGGCCACCCGTCGCCGCCAGTGGCGCACCACGCGGGCGCCGCTCGAGGTGCGCATGGCCACGCTCGACAGCAGGGCCGCAATCGGGAAGTCGAGCAGCAGGAAGCGCCACATGCTCGTGATCGGCCGGACGACGGCGATAAGGTAGAGCGGGTATGCGAGGGCGAAGATCCGCACCTCAAGGGGCAGCCACCTGCCGTGGCGACCGAGGACGAGGGCGAGGTAGGTGCCAACGAGGGCCATCATCACGGCCACGGAGAACAACCCGTGGCGCTCCCAGGCCCACTGCATCCACAACACGAACGGCCCCTTGCCGGGGCGCTGTCCCCACGCCGCCTGCACCTGGAAGAAGGCCGTGGGCAGACCGCTGGCGACGCCGACGTATGCCGGCCAGCTGACGGCCGAGACAGCGGTCGCCCCGATGAGGAAGCCGGCGGAGGTCCGCTGACCCCGCAGGGGCGCCATGCCGGCGGCGCGGTCTTCGCGCCAGCGCACCCAGAGGTGCGCGGCGACCGCGCATGCCAGCGCGGGGGCGACCGCCCGGGTGAAGCCCAGCACCAGGACGACCACGGCCGCAGAGACGTAGCGCCGGCGCATCAGCAGCAGCAGGGCCCCAGCGATCAGGGTGATGGCGATCGCCTCGGTGTAGGGCATCAGCAGGATGGCAG
Source organism: uncultured Actinomycetota bacterium (assembly GCA_963715025.1). Taxonomy (GTDB): domain Bacteria; phylum Actinomycetota; class Actinomycetes; order Actinomycetales; family Dermatophilaceae; genus DASSJT01. The sequence goes on from CAVQQQ010000009.1 coordinate 33,346, forward strand.
TCGCCGGGTAGAAGCACCAGAGCGCAGCGGCGACCAGCGCCAGCCGCTCGCGGGCGGGCTGGGGGGCCGCGTGGGAGGGAAAGCGGAAGACCCTCCACACCAAGAGGGTGCCCAGGGCGCCGAACACCACGTTGAGGCCGATCGACGCGGGAAGGAACGGGAGCCCGAGCGCCATCAGCCCGCGGACAGCGAGCGGGAACACCGGGTAGAAGGCCCAGGCGCTGTAGGTGAGCTGTCCGGTGTCGGGATCGGCAGGGAGCGGGATGGGATAGCCGTCGACCGCGACCCGGTGGTACCAGACCGAGTCCCACAGGGAGAACATGTCGCCCAGCTGCGGGTGGAGGTGGCCGACCCCGGCCGGGGTCTGGAAGTAGTGGGCCGCGAACGCCATGGCCCCGAGTGCGCACAGGCGCGAAGCGGCATACACGACCATGAGGAAGACGACGGGACGGGACATGGCGTGAGCGGCGATGCGATCGCGGCCCGGAGCGGTGAAGACGTCGGTGGCGATCACGGCGGGTAGTCCGAGGGCGGGACGTACACGAGCAGCCAGCGGATCCACCAGACCTGGCCGAGCACTCCGAGCGCGACCAGGACTGCCGCCCGCACCAGCCACCACCGGCTGACCCGCCGGTCCGCCCGCCCGGCTCCGATCATCACCAGGGTGAGAGGGAAGAGGGGCAGGAGGTAGCGGAAGATGCTGGTGAACGGATCGAGCACCGCGCCGAGGTACGCAGGGTAGGCGAGGCACCACGCGCGCAGCTCCCACCCCAGGCCGGCGGCCCAGGGGCCGAGGACGGCGACGAGCAGTGTGGCGACCAGGGCGAGCAGGGCGATCGGCCCGTAGACGCCCGGGTGGCCGGTGTCGCGGAAGACCCAGCCAGCCATGTCCCACCAGGGACGGAAGGGGACCAGGACGTGAGAGGGCCGCCAGGCGGCCATGGTCTGGGTGTATGCCGTGCGGGTGCCGGTGATCGCCCAGGCCAGCACCGGCCACAGCACAGCACCGAGGGCACAGCCCGCGAGGGCCACGGCTGCGGACCAGATCTCGGACGTCTCGATGGGGTGGTGGCGGCGCTGGCGCCACCGCAGCCAGAGCGCCACCACAAGCACCGCGCCGAGGGGCACCGCGATGGGCCGGGTCAGCCCCGTCGCGACCGCCACCAGGCCTGCCATCCACCACTCGCGGCGCAGGACCGCCCACAGGAAGGCGCACAGCAGCAGCATCGCGAGGGACTCGGTGTAGGCGAGCTGGAGCGAGACGGCGGACGGGAAGGCCGCCCAGACGGCCACGGCTGCCACCGCCACGGCGCTGCCCCGCCTCGGCACGCGCTCGGCGAGGATGCCGGCCATCAGGATGGCCGCCCCAAGGCCTAGGAGTAGCGCGAGAGTGGAGGCGACGACCGGGAAGCCCAGGCCGGTTGCCTCCATGCCGAGACGGGCCAGGAGCGGGAAGAGAGGGTAGAAGGCCAGGGCATTCTGCTGGGCCACGCCGTTGACCATCGGGACGTAGTGCGGGTAGCCGTGCTCCGCGATGGTGCGGTACCAGCTGCCGTCCCAGAGCACGGTCATGTCGAGATAGCCCGGGTGTGGTCCGGTCCACCCGGTGACCGGCACCTGGTGTCTGGCCGAGAGGGCGAGGAAGACGGCCGTGACTGCCCGCAGGACGAGGTAGACGGCGGCAGCCTGGACCGCCAGCCGACGGCTCATGTGCTCACCGGAGCCGCCGCGGGGATAGCGCGGTGGCAGCCGGCAACGTGGTCGTCGACGACCCCGCAGGCCTGCATCGCGGCATACATCGTCGTGGGGCCCACGAACACGAACCCCGCCTTCTTGAGCGCCTTGGCTAGCGCGACCGACTCGGGGCTGGTGGCCGGCACATCGGACAGACGCGCCGGCGGCTCGTGGCGCTCCGGCGCATGCGACCAGAACAGCGCGTCGAGGCCGCCCTGGGTGCGCAGCGCCACCACGGCCCTGGCGTTGGTGATCGCCGCGTCGATCTTCAGCCGGTTGCGGACGATGCCGGAGTTGCCCATCAGCGCCGCCCGGTCACTCTCGCCGAACTCAGCGACGCGCTCGACCTCGAACCCGAGGAAAGCCTCGCGGAAGGCCTCCCGCTTGCGCAGGATGGTCAGCCAGGACAGTCCGCTCTGGAACGCCTCGAGGGTCAGCCGCTCGTAGAGCTGGGTCTCGCCGTGGACCGGCACGCCCCACTCGGTGTCGTGGTAGACGAGGTAGTCGGTGCCGCTCCCCCACCGGCAGCGGGGCATCCCATCGGGCCCGACAATGATGTCGGGGCTGGTCCCGCTCACGCCCTGGCCTCGCGCTCGGCGCGGGCGAGCAGCGCGTCGAGCGCCTGCCCGAGGATCCGCCCGCCGGCCCAGCGAGAGGCCGGGGCGGTGAGGACGCCCAGCGCCCGGGGGCGCAGGTCGATCTGCTCGGCCCACCGGACCTCGGTGCCGCCCGAGGCCGCCGGCGCCACGTCGACGGCGGCCCAGCCGGCGAGGATCCGCCCGGTCTTGCGCAGGGCATACCCCCCGCGGCCGTCGGAGTCAGGTGGGTCCCAGCGGGTCAGGACCATGGGGTCGCGGAAGCCCAGAGGACCCAGAGCCGTGATCGCCGTGAAGGACCAGCCGACGCTGGGCGGGCCCGGAGTGGTCTCGACGTGCGTGAACGGCACACCATTCGCGTGGCCCGGGAAGTCGGCGACCGCAGCGAAGGCAGCAGCGGGCGACAACGGGGTATGCCGTCTGATGACGAAAGCGGACCGGCTGCCAGTCATGCCAAATGGGCCTCAGCCCTCAGAGCCGGGAGCAGCGGACGGCACCGAGCCCCCGTCCGAGCCAGCGTCGCCCCCGTCCATGCCAGCGTCGCCCGGGTCCGTGCCGGGGTCAGCCGGATCCGTGCGGGAGTCACCCGAATCCGTGCGGGAGTCACCCGAATCCATGCGGGAGTCACCCGAATCCGTGCCGTCGTCGGGACCCGCGTCGGTGCCAACCCGAGGGCCCCAAGGGCCCTGCTCGAGGGCCGGCTCCTGGCTCGCCACCGAGAGCCCGTCATACCGAGCGCCCCGCAGAACTGCGAGCTCGCGTTCGCGGTCGGCCAGCTCGCGCTGGCGGTCAGCCAGCTCGCCCTCGCGGTCAGCCAGCTCGCGCTCGCGCGCGTCGAGACGCGCCTGGATGTGGTCGAGGACATCGTCGACCTGGTCCATGCGGTAGCCGCGGAGCGCGGTGTCGAACCGGACCGCGGTGATGTCGTCAGCATCCGGCTGGTCGGGAAGCCCCGTGGCGGGCTGGGAGGCAGACGGTTCGGAGAGCGGATCGTAGCCGATGCGTCCGGCGGCGAGGCCTGCGAACAGGCCCACGACAGCAAGGGCCACCACGATGAAGACCACCCAGATCACCGCCCGATCGTCGCATGTCCCGCCGACTTTGGCCGAACCAGGCCCACGGTGCGGCCAGTCGCGACGCGTCGGAGGATCCGCGGGGCTCAGAACCGCACAATCTTCCGAAGACTCGGTTGTATCCCGCCGGCTTGGCTGAAGCCCGGGAGGCTCAGGGCCGGGACCTGAGGGCGAGACCGGTTACTCGGGCCGCGTTGCGGCCACGGCCTCATCGGACTCGCGGATGATGCGCACCGCCTCGGTCGGGTCGTCGGTCAGGTGCAGGAGGTCGATGTCCCGCTGGTTGACGGTGCCCATCGCAAGCGGGGACGCCTGGAGCCAGTCCAGCAGGCCGCCCCAGAAGTCACTGCCCATGAGCACCAGCGGGAAGGAGGTGACCTTGCGCGTCTGCACCAGCGTGATCGCCTCGAAGAGCTCGTCGAGCGTGCCGAACCCGCCGGGCAGCACGACGAAGCCCTGGGCGTACTTGACGAACATCGTCTTGCGGGCGAAGAAGTAGCGGAAGTTGACCCCCAGGTCGATGAAGTCGTTGAGCCCCTGTTCGAACGGCAGCTCGATCCCGAGCCCGACCGAGGCGCCCCCGGCTTCGAGCGCGCCCTTGTTCGCCGCCTCCATGGCGCCCGGCCCCCCACCGGTGATCACGGCATACCCGCTCTTGGCCAGCTCGCGGCCGACCCGCTCCGCAAGTTCGTAGGTGGGGTGATCTGGCCGGGTGCGCGCCGACCCGAAGACGCTGACCGCCGGCCCGAGCTCGGCGAGCGCGCCGAAGCCCTCCACGAACTCGGCCTGGATGCGCAGCACGCGCCACGGGTCGGTGTGGACCCAGTCGGACGGGCCGCGGCTGTCGAGCAGGCGCTGGTCGGCAGTCGTGCCCGGGACCGCCTTGCGGCGCATGACGACCGGCCCCTTGTGGTAGTCGAGCCGAGCCGCCTGCGCGAGGCGCTCGGGCCCGGCAGCGGACTCCTCGCTCACGGCTGCCAACCTACGCCAGCCATCGGAGCATGGCGGACTCGGCGTCGACGAGCTGGACGACGGGGCAGCGCTCGTCGTCATGGTGGGCCAGGTTCGGGTCACCAGGGCCGAAGTTGACCGCGGCGATGCCCAGGGCAGCGAAGCGCGCGACGTCGGTCCACCCCTCCTTGGCAACCACGCCCACCCCCAGTGCCTCGACGAACGCCCGTGCTGCGGGCAGCGCCAGCCCGGGGCGTGCGCCGGCGGCGTTGTCAGTGACGACGACCTCGAAGCCCTCGAACAGGTCCTCGAGATGCTTGACTGCATCGGCCTCGGACTTGTCCGGCGAGTACCGGTAGTTGACCGTGACCGTGCACTCGTCGGGGATGACGTTGCCGGCGATGCCACCGGAAATGCCGGTGGCGCTCATGGCCTCGTGGTAGTCGAGACCATCCACGGTCACGGTCTCCGCGTCGTATGCCGTCAGGCGGGTCAGGATGGCTGCCGCATCATGGATGGCGTTGCGGCCGTTCCACGGCCGTGCCGAGTGGGCGGCCACGCCGCGCACCGTGACGTCGGCGCGCAGGGTGCCCTTGCAGCCCCCCTCGATCTGCACGGCCGTAGGCTCCAGGAGCACGGCGAAGTCGGCGTGCAGGAGGTCGGGCCGTGCCTCCTGGATCAGGCGCAGGCCGTTGAACGCCGAGTCGATCTCCTCGCCCTCGTAGAAGACGAAGGTGATGTCACGGCTCGGCTCCGCCACCTGCGCGGCAACCCGCAGCTGGACGGCGACCCCGCCCTTCATGTCGACGGTGCCCCGGCCGACGAGGTCGTCGCCCTGCCGGCGGGTGGGCAGGTTGACCGGGTCCTTGGTGAGCGGGACGGTGTCGATGTGCCCGGCCAGGACGACCCGCTCCGGGCGGTCGAGGGCGGTCCGCGCCACGACCGAGTTGGCGATGCGGGTGACCTCGAGGTGGGGCAGCCCGCGCAGCGCCGCCTCGATGGCGTCGCAGACGGGGGCCTCGTTGCGGCTGACCGACTCGATGTCGCAAAGGGCGGCAGTCAGGTCGACCACACTGGCGGACAGGTCGAGGGCAGGAGGTGTCGCGGTCATGCCGGCCACCCTAGCGGCGGCTGCGCAGGACCCACTTCTAGGCTTGGGGCCATGACGAATGCGCGCACCGCCTGGGGTCACGGACTCGCCACGATCACCGACGGCGGACAGGTCCTCGACACGTGGTACCCCGCGCCGGCGCTCGGCGAACCCACCGCGGAGGCGGTTCCCGAGGCGCTGAAGTCGCTGGAGGGCCGGGACGAGCTGCGCGGAACGCGCGCCGAAGTGGTCACGACCGTGGTCGATCTCGACACCCCGCCCGATGGTGCCGCCGACGCGTACCTGCGGCTCCACCTCCTCAGCCACCGCCTCGTCGCGCCGAACACGATCGCACTTGACGGCATATTCAGCGCCCTCGCCAACGTCGTCTGGACCAACGTGGGGCCGTGCGCTGTGGATGGCTTCGAGGAGACCCGGCTGCGGCTGCGAGCCCGCGGGCCGGTCCAGGTGTTCGGCGTTGACAAGTTCCCCCGCATGACCGACTACGTGGTGCCTAGCGGAGTCCGCATCGCCGACGCCGACCGGGTGCGCCTCGGTGCCCACCTCGCGCCGGGCACCACGGTCATGCACGAGGGGTTCGTCAACTTCAATGCCGGCACGCTCGGCACCTCGATGGTCGAGGGCCGCATCGTGCAGGGCGTCGTCGTCGGCGACGGGTCCGACATCGGCGGTGGCTCGTCGATCATGGGGACGCTCTCTGGCGGTGGCACGGACCGGGTCAGCATCGGCGAGCGCTCGCTGCTCGGCGCCCAGTCGGGCGTGGGCATCGCGCTGGGCGACGACTGCGTGGTCGAGGCTGGCCTCTATCTCACCGCCGGCACCAAGGTGACCCTCCCGGACGGCTCGGTCGTCAAGGCTCGCGAACTGTCGGGCCGGGACGGCCTGCTCTTCATCCGCAACTCGGTGACGGGCGCTGTGGAGGCCCGCCCCCGGGAGGGCCATGGCATCGCCTTGAACGCAGCACTCCACGCCAACGAGTAGCCACGGGGCCCGGTCGACCCGGCCCACGCTCCACGGAGCCGGCCCGCGGACCCAGCCCCACGGCATACACACGACTGACCGAAGGCAGGCACCATATGCCCAACACCAGGCGGGGAGCCATCACCCTCGCCGAGGAGCGCCCGCGCACGGGGCGGGCCCGCACCGCCGCGAGACTCGTCGTTGCCGCGGTCGTCGTCGGCGTGCTCGTGGTCGGGTACTTCGGGATTCGGGGCGTGATGGATACCTTCAGCGGCCCCAAGTGCCGGGCAACCGCGCTGGGGCAGAGCGTCACGTTCACCCCAGAGCAGATGGGCAATGCGGCCACGATCGTGGGCGTCGCCATGAGACGGGGGCTGCCGGCTCGGGCGGCGACGATCGCCGTGGCCACTTCGCTGCAGGAGTCGAAGCTGCGCAACATCCGCTACGGCGACCGGGACTCGGTCGGGCTGTTCCAGCAGCGGCCCTCGCAGGGATGGGGCACCACCGGGCAGATTCTCGACCCCGCATACGCGACCAACGCGTTCTACGACGAGCTCATCAAGATCGACGGCTACCAGGGCATGGCCATCACCAAGGTCGCCCAGCGGGTGCAGAAGAGCGCCTTTCCCGAGGCCTACGCCGAGCACGAGCACGAGGGCCGGGTCATCGCTTCCGCGATCAGCGGACACTCCCCTGCCGGGCTGGGCTGCCGGCTCGACAATGCCCAGGCCTCTGACCGGTCTGCGCTCCTGAAGTCCATGAAGCGAGAGCTCGGGGTGACCGGGTCGGAGTCCGGATCGGCCGTTGTCGTGGTCGGTCGGGACGCACAGCAGGCATGGGGTATCGCGGCATGGACTGTGGCGAAGGCGGCGGACACTGGCGTCACCAGGGTGGTCGTCGATGGCCGGCAGTGGACCCGGGCCCAGGGCAAGGACGCCTGGACCTGGCAGCCGGCCCAGCGGGACTCCTCAGCAACGACGGTGACGATCAGCTTCGCGTCCTGACCCGTCGAGCGTGTTGGCCGCCGCGGGGGTGTCAGCCGGTGTCAGTGGGGGTCAGCGGGCGTCAGCGGGCGTCGACGGCCACGTAGTCGCGTTCCCTGGCACCCGTATAGACCTGCCGGGGGCGCCCGATCTTGGTCTGCGGGTCCTCGATCATCTCGCGCCACTGGGCGATCCAGCCCGGCAGGCGGCCGAGGGCGAAGAGCACCGTGAACATCTTGGTCGGGAAGCCCATCGACTTGTAGATGAGCCCTGTGTAGAAGTCGACGTTGGGGTAGAGCCTGCGCTGGACGAAGTAGTCGTCCTGCAGGGCGCGCTGTTCGAGCTCGAGGGCGATGTCGAGCAGCGGGTCGTTGACGCCGTCCTTGTTGAGGATCGTGTCGGCGGTCTTCTTGATGATCGCGGCGCGGGGGTCGTAGTTCTTGTAGACCCGGTGCCCGAAACCCATCAGCTTGACACCCTCGTGCTTGTCCTTGACCTTGCGTACGAACTCGTCGACGTCGCCGCCGCTGTCCTTGATGTTCTGGAGCATCTCGAGCACCGCCTGGTTCGCTCCGCCGTGGAGCGGCCCGAAGAGGGCGTTGATGCCGGCCGAGATCGAGGCGAACAGGTTGGCATTGGACGAGCCCACGAGGCGCACCGTCGAGGTGGAGCAGTTCTGCTCGTGGTCGGCGTGCAGGATGAGCAGCAGGTCGAGGGCCTTGACCAGGTCCGGGTCGAGGTCGTAGGGCTCCGCCGGGAAGCCGAACGTCATGCGCAGGAAGTTCTCGGTCACCGAGAGCGAGTTGTCGGGGTAGAGGAACGGCTGGCCGACGCTCTTCTTGTACGCATACGCCGCAATGGTCGGGAGCTTGGCGAGCAGCCGCACCGTCGAGATCTCGACCTGCTCCTTGTCGAACGGGTCGAGGGAGTCCTGGTAGAAGGTCGACAGCGCCGAGACCGCCGAGGACAGCACGGGCATCGGATGGGCATCGCGCGGGAAGCCCTGGAAGAACCCCTTGAGATCTTCGTGGAGCAGGGTGTGGCGGCGGAGCATCTGGTCGAAGTCATCGAGCTCGGTCTGCGAGGGCAGCTCGCCGTAGATGAGGAGGTAGGTGGTCTCCAGGAAGGACGACTTCTCGGCCAGCTGCTCGATGGGGTAGCCGCGGTAGCGCAGGATCCCGGCGTCGCCGTCGATGTACGTGATGGCGCTGGTGCACGCGGCCGTGTTGACGAAACCGGTATCGAGGGTGACGTGGCCGGTTTCCTTCAGCAGCGATGCGATGTTGTAGCCGTTGTAGCCCTCGGTCGCCTGGACGACCGGAATCTCCAACTGCTTGCCGGCTGCCGTCAGAGTCGCGGCCGTGGCTCCATCAGTGCTCATGTGTCAAACATCCTTTGTCGTCTGAGGCCGGAAAGCACGACGATCGCTTGCGGTGGCGCGACCGTCGCCGGTAGTGCTTCCAACAGTGACGCTACCGCAGCGGAGCGACGGCCCAAACACAAGGCATGCCGCGGCTGCCGGCCTAGCTCCAGCTCACCTGAGGCGGTCGGCGGCAGCCGCGATCGCCTGGTCGGACGCCGTCAGGGCAATGCGCACATGCAGCTCCCCGGCCGCACCGTAGAAGGCGCCCGGAGCCACGAGGATGCCGCGCTCGGCGAACCACCCGACGGTCTCCCAGGCGTCTATGCCCGCCGTGGCCCAGAGGTACAGCCCAGCATCGGAATCGTCGATCCGCAGCCCGGCACCCTCGATCGCGTCGCGCAGCACGGCCCGCCGACCGGCATACCGCTTCTTCTGCTCCGCCACGTGGGCGTCGTCCCGGATCGCGGCGACCAGGGCCCGCTGCACCGGCCAGGGCACGATCATGCCTGCGTGCTTGCGCACCTCGAGCACCTGCTTGACCAGCCCGGGGTCACCGGCGACGAACGCCGCGCGATAGCCCGCGAGGTTGGACTGCTTGCTCGTCGAGTAGACCGCGAGGAGCCCCTCGTGGCTGCCACCCGTGACTCGTGGGTCCAGGATGCTGGGCGTGGTCGGCGGCTCGGCGTACTCCGCGGCGCCGTCGGGCTCGCGCCAGTCGAGCTCCGCATAGCACTCGTCGCTCGCCACAACCACGCCGTGCCGGCGGGCCCAGGCGACCACTTTGGCGAGGTGGCCGATGCCGAGGACCTTCCCGGTGGGATTGCTGGGAGTGTTGAGCCACAACAGTCTTGGCGTGGTCGCGGCCGTGGGCGGGCCGAGCGAGGTGAGCGCATCGAGCTGCCGGGGAGTGGCCCCCGCGAGGCGTGCTCCCACGTCATAGGTCGGATAGGCGACGGTCGGGAATGCCACGATGTCGCCCGGCCCGAGTCCGAGCAGTGTCGGGAGCCAGGCGACCAGCTCCTTGCTGCCCATGGTGGGCAGCACGCTGTCAGGGTCGACATCCGGCACCCCACGCCGGCGGCCGAACCACGCCGCGACGGCCTCACGCAGGTCGGGCGTCCCCCAGGTCTGGGGATACCCGGGCGCGTCGGCGGCCTCGCACAGCGCCTCCTGGACGCCCTGCGGAGTGGGGTCGACCGGCGTGCCGACGGAGAGGTCGACCAGGCCGCCGGGGAGCGCAGCCGAAACAGCACTCGCCCGCTCCTTGATCGGAGCGAGCGAGTCCCACGGGAAGTCCGGCAGCGCCGAGGCCACCATCAGGAACGAGGGCTCACTCGTCGTGCTCCTGCGGGGGCAGGGCCGCGACCAGCGGGTGGTCCTTGTTGATCATGCCGAGCTTGGCGGCGCCGCCTGGGCTGCCGAGGTCGTCGAAGAACTCGACGTTGGCCTTGTAGTAGTCGGCCCACTGCTCGGGCACGTCGTCTTCGTAATAGATCGCCTCGACGGGGCACACGGGCTCGCAGGCACCACAGTCGACGCATTCATCCGGATGGATGTAGAGGGAGCGCTCGCCCTCGTAGATGCAGTCAACCGGACACTCCTCGATGCACGCCTTGTCCTTGAGGTCGACACAAGGCTGGGCGATCACGTACGTCATGCCGCCATACTATGCGGGCTATGCCTACCGACGTGACGACCCTGCCCATCGGGTCCCGGGTGGTGGTGCGGTCCCTGCTGGACCCTCCCCCCGAGCCGGGTGGCGGGCCGACGATGACCGACGCGGTGGGCACCCTGGCTGCGGTCGACGACCGCTCCGTGGTGGTGCAGACCGCCGGCGGCGAGGTCCGGATCGACCGCAGCCGCATCGTTGCCGCCAAGGAGGTGCCGCCGAGACCGAGCCGGCGCGGCGCGGCCCACCTGGCCCTGTCCGTCGAGGACATGCAGCGCGTCGTTGCCCCGAGCTGGGGGGCGGTGGAGCGCGAACAGCTCGGCGACTGGATGCTGCGCGCTTCTGGCGGCTTCACGCACCGAGGCAACTCGGTGCTGCCCCTCGGCAGCCCTGGGCTGCCCCTCGCCCTGGCCGTTGACCGGCTGGAGGAGTGGTATGCCGTGCGGCAGCTGCCAGCGATGGTCACCCTTGCGGGCCCGGAGGGGTTCGACCCCGCGGACGACCCGCTGGGCGCCGAGCTGCTCGGGCGCGGCTATGCGCCCGAGACCCGGACCCTGTGCCTGACGGCTGGCATCGACACGGTCGCTGACGCTGACCCCGGCGGTCCCGACGTCACCCTTTCAGCCACGCTCGACGAGGGGTGGATGTCCGCCTACCGCGAGTCCCGCCCCACCGTTCCCGGCATGACCGAGCGAGTCCTTACCGGCAGCCCGCGGCAGCTCTTTGCCAGCGTGACCGTCGGCGGCGGGCTCTCGCGGAAACTGGGCCTCGAGACGCCGGCCTCTCGCAATTCCCGCATCGTGGCCATCGGCAGGCTCGGCATCGCCGCCGGGTGGGCCGGGCTCGGGGCCGTTCGGACCGATCCCGCGTTCCGCGGCCGAGGGCTGGCCGCACACCTCACGGCGCGGCTGGCCACCGCTGCCCGGCAGGACGGCATACGCCTCATGCATCTCCAGGTGGAGGCCGACAACCTGGCGGCCACCCAGCTCTACAGCCGACTGGGGTTCCAGACACACTCAAGCTACGTTTACCTCACCCGAACGGTCGCCTGACCCGTCGGCCGTTGACTGTCGTTGATGGTTTGCGAGCATTCTGCGGACTAGCCGCGGACTGGCCAGCGGTCGGGCCGGCGACCGCGCCAACGAAATGCACGGATCGGGCCGGGCGCGGCAGGGAAAGGCGGACGCGACTAGCTGCGTCCTTGGCGGGTTCCTCGAGGCAGCCGTCGCCTCCGGCCTCAACAACCTCGTCGCAGGCGGGACGCAGGCGGGAAACCCGACAAGTGCCTAAGACATCTCCTGGTTCGGTAGTCCACGAACCACGCGCGCGCCTGGACCTCGCTCATCGCCACCCGGGGACACCTGCAACGGCGGCGCCCACGCCCCCTCAAGGCCCTCGAACGTGGCACGCCGCTCCCGCAGCGGCAGGGGACGCACGTCCCTGCCACCGGCGGCCAGCACGTCGAACGCCAGGTAGGACCCCGGGGCCTATTACCGAGGTCCCGTGCGCCGGTGAGGTCGGGCTCACGTCCGGGGGCGGCTGATGAGCCGGGAGAGCACGATCACACTCTCGGTGCCCCCGATGACGGCGGAGGTCCGCATCCGTTGGATGGCCTGCTCGAGGTGGGCGATGTGCTCGGCCTGTACGTGGACCATCGCATCGGCCGCGCCGGAGATCGTGCACGCCTCGACCACTTCGGGGATGTTCTCCAGCTCCTGCCGGAGCTCAGCGGGAGTCGGGCTGCCCGCACATTGGATCAGGACATACGCCTCGGTGCGCCAGCCCAGCGCCTGTGGGTCGATGACTGCGGTGAACCCGCGTATGGCGCCGACGGCGACCAGACGGTCGAGCCGGCGTTTGGCCGCCGACGCGGACAGCCCCGCCGCCTTGCCGATCTCGGCATACGTGCTGCGCGCGTTGCCGACCACGCACCGGATGATCTCCTCGTCGATGCGGTCCATGACACCGACCCCTCCCTCGGATGCGCAAGAAATCTTCAATGCCGGGGCATCTCTGCAAAGAAGCGTACGGGATCAGCAGGATTTGGCGATTGATTGCGTTATGGCCTCCTGTATACATTCACAGCGTCACATCGCCGTGGGCCACGGAAGGCGGGCTCAGATGACCACCACGCTCACTGCCGCGGAGGCCGACTCCCTGGCCGCGGTCGACGAAGGGGCCATCGCACGGACGCTGCTGCAACTGCTGGCCATCCCGAGCGTCACCGGCAGCGCCGCCGAGTCCGAGCTGCAGCACGTCCTGGCCCGGCGCCTGGACGCGCTGGGGCTCGAGGTCGATCTGTGGGCGATGGATCTGCTCGCGCTGCGCGCGGATCCCGAGTTTCCCGGCGCCGAGGCGCCGCGGGACGAGGCGTGGGGGCTGGCCGCCGTCACCCCGGGCGGGGGCGACGGGCCGACCCTGATCCTGCAGGGTCACGTGGACGTCGTGCCGCCCGGCGACGCAGCCCAGTGGCGCGGCAACCCGTTCGCCCCGAATGTCACCGGGGACGTGGTCCACGCTCGAGGCGCCTGCGACATGAAGGCCGGACTGGTCGCCAACCTCGCCGCGCTTGCCGCGATCCGCGCCAGCGGCGCCAGGCTGCGCGGCCGAATCGCGGCCCACTTCGCCGTCAGCGAGGAGGACGGCGGGCTCGGCGCGTTCGGCACGCTACGGCGCGGCCACACCGGCGACGCCTGCATCATCACCGAGCCGACCGCCGGCGCCATGGTCACCGCCAACGCCGGCGCGTTGACCTTCCGGATCGAGGTGGCCGGCAAGGCGACCCACGCCAGCACCCGGGACGCGGGGATCAGCGCGATCGACGCGTACCTGCCGATCCACGCGGCGCTGGCCCGCCTGGAGGCGCGGCGCAACACCGCCCCCGACCCTCTGATGAGCGACCACGCGATCCCGTACTCCTTGTCGGTGGGCAGGCTGCGCTCGGGCGACTGGGCCAGCAGCGTGCCTGACCTGCTCGTGGCTGAGGGCAGGTTGGGCGTACGGCTAGACGAGGACCCGGCGCAGGCGCGGGCCGCGCTCGAGACCAGCGTCGCCGAGGCGGCCGCCGCCAACGCGTGGCTGCGCAGGCATCCACCCACCGTGACCTGGCCGGGGGGCCAGTTCGCCAGCGGCCGCCTGGCGCCCGGCAGCCCGCTGCGGGCTCTGGTACGCAACGCGCACACCGACGCCGTCGGCGGCCGGCGACTACCCGAACGCGGCGCGCCGTACGGAAGCGACCAGAGGCTGTACGCCGGCGCCGGCGTGCCGACCCTGCACTTCGGACCCGGCGACGTACGGCTGGCGCACGGGCCACGCGAGCAGGTCCGGGTGAGCGAGATCGTCGCCGCGACCCGCGTGCTCGTGCTCGCGGCGCTTCGCGCGGTCGGCGTCAGGTAGCAGATAGGAGCCTCGGACATGCCGGTCAGCCAGACCATCGGCGGCGTCACCGTGCTAGCCCTGGAGGATGGTGACGGCCCGTTCTTCGAACCCCGCGAGATCGCCCTCCCGGAGGCCGATCCGCGACTGTGGGCGGAGGCGGACCGGCGCGATCCGGCCAGCCTTCGCGACGGAGGCTGGCACCTGGCGTTCCGATGTTTCGCGCTGCGGTTCGACGCCGGACGGATCATCGTGGTCGACACCGGCATCGGGCCCGCGTCGGCGCCGTCGACCTGGGCGCCGCTGCCCGGCCGACTCCCCGACGAGCTCGCCGCCTCGGGCATTGACCGGCACGACGTCGACACCGTGGTGCTCACCCACGTCCACACCGACCACATCGGATGGTCGATGGACGCAGACGGGGCACCGTACTTCCCGAACGCCCGATACCTGGTGCAGGCGGCCGAGGTCGCGGCCGTCGAGAGCCGCGAGCCGACGCTCGCGCGGTGGCTGCTCGCGCCGCTGCGAGCAGCCGGCCAACTGGCCGTGGCGGACGGCACGCGCCAGCTCGCACCCGGCGCCACCGTGCGAGCCACACCCGGGCACACCCCGGGACACCAGTCCGTGCTGCTGACCAGCGGCGAGGAGACCCTCGTCGTCACCGGCGACCTGCTGGTGCACATGGTGCAGCTCATCGATCCGAACCAGCCGTACCACTACGACGACGACCCCGCGCTGGCCCGGGCCTCGCGCATCGCACTGCTGGAGTCCGCCGGCGACCTCGTCCTCGCCACCGCGCACCTCGGCCAGCCGTTCATTCGAGCGGCTGAGATCGGCGGAGCCAACGCGACTCCTCGTCGCTGGGATGGTAGGTGAAACGTGAGCCGCCCCGCCAGGAAGGGCGCCGTTGGGTGGGTGCTAGGGGGGTCCGCAGCGGCGGCGCGTCCGCAGCGGCGGCGTGCCAAAGGTGATAGGGCAACGATAGAGCGCGACTAAATAGAGAGGTTCATCATGCAAGCACAACACGACGGGCGCAACGACTTTGACTTTCTGGTAGGCAAATGGAAAGGGATGAATCGACGCTTGCGCGCACGGCTCGTGGGCTCCACGGACTGGGAAGTCTTTGAGGGGCGTTTGGTCACGCACAAGATTCTGGGCGGTTTAGGCACCTTCGATGAAGCCACGTTGGACACCGAATCGGGTAAGGCCGAGGGAATAAACCTGCGCCTCTACGATCCCGACACTGGTGAATGGTCAATCTACTGGGCAAGCAGCGCTGGCGCGAACAACCTGTTCCCGCCCATGGTTGGCAAGGTTGAAAACGGGCGCGGCGTTCTCTATTGCTACGAACCCTTTGCAGGCCAACATATCCACGCCCGCACTGTCTACACACCCCTCGGCGAAGATGCCTTCACTTGGGAACAAGCATTCTCGATAGATGGCGGCCAAAGCTGGGAAACCAACTGGGTATGCGAGTTCACCAGAGAAGAATAGCCAATCAGGGTAATAGTACGGGCTGAGCTTCCGTAGGGCCGGGTCGATGCGTTGCATCGGGTCTATGGCGGGAAGGCAACTCGTCTTGAATTCCGGAGGGCCTTCCTCACCCCGAGCGTCTGGGAAGGCGAACCGGTGACGCGTGTCGCGGTATCGAACTGGCAGACCACCAAGCAGGGCCTGAGTTGCATCACATTAGTGACCGCCCGTGGCGAGGCTGGTGAGGATCGCTTGGGCCTCGTCGGGGATGCGTGGCGGGGCGCCGATCTGCTGTTGGCCGAGGGTGATCGTCGCTGACCGCAACGGCCGCAGGGTGTGGAGGATCTTCTTGATGCTCGGACCGGTCCGGGCCTCGCCGGGCGGGGCCGTGGCGCGGGGCCATCCTGGCGTTGGCGCTCGTCCTGGCCCTGCTCGCGCTCTGCTGGCCCCTGGCAGAGGCGGTGGCCGCGACCAACGTGCCGCCCACGGGGGTGGGTGCGAGCACGCCAGCGGACAGGGGACTCGAATACCGGGACGCGGTCTTCACAACGAGCGACGGTGCCCGGCTCTCGGGCTGGTACATCCCCTCCCGAAACGGTGCCGCCGTTGCCGTTCTCCACGGAGCGGGCTCGACCCGCTCGGCCGTGCTGGATCACGCGGTCGTCCTCGCGCGACATGGTTTCGGCGTGCTGCTGTTCGATGCCCGAGGACACGGCCGCAGCACCGGACGGGCGATGGATTTCGGGTGGTACGGCGATGCGGACATCGCTGCTGCACTGTCCTACCTCGAGGCACAGCGCGACGTCTCGGCCGCGCGGATGGCCCTCGTCGGGATGTCCATGGGCGGCGAGGAGGCAATCGGCGCGCTGGCATCGGACGCCCGGATCCGCGCGGTCGTGGCGGAGGGCGCGACTAACCGGGTGAGCGGCGACAAGGCTTGGCTGTCCGACGCCTACGGCTGGAGGGGTGCCCTGCAGGAGGGGATCGACCGGTTGACCTACGGCGCGGCCGACCTCCTGACCGCTACCACGCCCCCGGTGACCCTGCGTGCGGCCGTTGCCGCGGTCCCGGCGCAACCCGTCCTCCTGATCGCCGGTGGCGCCGTCACCGACGAGGCCAAGGCGGGCCGCTACATCCAGTCTGCCTCGCCTGGCACCGTCCAGCTGTGGGTGGTGCCACGGGCCGGACACACCCAGGGCCTCGCCTCGGACGGTGCCGAGTGGGAACACCGCGTGGTGTCGTTCCTCGACGCGGCGCTCACGCGACCTGGACCATGACCGCGTGCGGGTCGGCGCACCAAGGCTGACGAACTCGCTCGCATCACCGGCAGCAGTCCCGCAGAGTAAGCGCCATGACCTCTCGCATCTCGCACACCTCTGTTGACTCCCGCGACGCACATGCCCAGTCCGTGTGGTGGGGTCAGGTCCTCGGGTTCTCGGAGGACCCGCGCGACCCCAACCTGCCAGGCCATCGCGAGTGCATGATCTTCTCCCCGGACGGGCGCACCCGCGTGCTCTTCATCGAGGTGCCCGAGGGCAAGTCGGTCAAGAACCGGCTCCACTTCGACCTGTGGCCGACGGACCGGACCATGGACGAGGAGGTCGAGCGCCTCCGGGCGGCCGGCGCGACAACGGTGGCCGATCGGCGCACGGATGGCGGCGGCTGGGTCACCCTGGCCGATCCTGAGGGCAACGAGTTCTGCGTGCTGCGAAGCGAAGCCGAGCGCCCGGACCCCTACGCCCACCTGGTCAGGGACGTCTGATCCGCTTCCCGGTGCCGATCAGGCGGCCTCGGGGTGGGTGCAGGTGACGTCGTCCTCGGGGATGTAGTGCGTGTTGAAGGCCTGGGTGCGGATCACCGCCCCGTTCTTCTTGAAGGTGCGCGTCACAGTGACGTCGAAGCCCTCGCTGGCGGTCTGTGGCACGCAGCCCGGCGAGTCGTCGACGATCGTCTTGGGCTCGACGAGGTTGCGCCTGGGGCCCTTGGACGCCCCGATGTCCCACGTCTTGATGCCGTAGAAGCTCACGGTGAGTGCGTTGCCGCTGACCCTGGTGCGGATGAGAATGCCGCCGTCGGTGGTGTTGGTCCACTTCTGGTCGACGTCAGGCCAGGACACCGTTGCCTCTCGGCCCTCGGGGTAGCGCGAGATGTAGAAGCTGTGCGGCGTGTACTGGTCGATCTGCACGCCGGCGAAGAAGGCCGCGTTGAACGTGGTGGTGGACACCTGTGACACCCCGCCCCCGTAGTCCTTCTCGAGGCGGCCGCCGTTGATGACCGGCGCCTCCTGGTAGCCCTTCTCGGGCGTGCGCTGCCCGAGGGTCGCGTTCAGGCTGAACTGGCCGCCGGGGCGGATGTACGTGCCGTTGAGCGTGCGGGCTGCGATGGTGATGTTGTTGGTGCGCGGGGGGTTGTACGGGAAGTATGTCGTGAACGTCGAGATCCGACCTCTCGGCAGGGTCTCGGTGGCGAGCGCCGTCGTGAACTCCGGCTGGACCTCGGCCGTCGTCACGCTCGCAGTGCGGGAGGGCGAGGTCAGGGCGGCGATCACGGCCCTTGGGAGGGTGTCCCCGCTGAGGACGCGTCCGGCGACGGCCGGGACCACCTTCGGTGTGGTGCCGGAGAACCGGACCGTGGCGTCCTTTGCCTCCCGCTCCACCCCGGCGTCCGCGGCGGCTCTGCGGACCGCTGCCGTGAGCTTCGGGTGGTCGAAGACGGGCACGAGCCGGCCGTTGTCCGCCCTGAAACTGATGGCCGGGGCCAGGTCGGCGGCCTCGACATCGAACGCCAGCGTCCCCCGCCACCACCTTCACCGGTCCCGACATCGCCTCGTCCGCGAATTCGGAGCGCATCCGCTCGATCTCGGCGGAGGTGATCGTTGGCTGAGCCACCGACACCGACGCATCGACCGGCTGGTGGGTAGGCCACCGCCTCGCGACCGTCTGTGCCGTGGTGGCCACGTCCAGCTGGGTGCCGACCCGTGGCTGGACGACGACGACCTTTCCCTCGGGCAGCGCGATCGAGCCCTCCACGGGTTTGGTCTCAACGGCAGCCGCCAGACCCTCGATCGACTCCTGGAGCCGGTCACCGTCGACGGACGTGCGCAGGGGAACGGGACCGCCTCCGGCGACGTGCTGCCACACCCGGTGGGGATTGACCGAGAATCCGGTGAGTCCGTCCAGCGTGGCGTCGAGGTCGAGGGACAGACCCGCCTTCGCGGGCGCGATCTGGCGCGACTCAGTGCCGGCCCTCACCATCAGCGGTGCGCTCGCCTGCGGTTTGAGGTCACGGCTCAGCGTGCTCAGTGCCGCCGCGCGGTCAAGACCGCCGATGTCGATCCCGGCTACGGTCGTGCCGGACGGCACGCTTCGGGCGAGAAGCAATGCGGCGACGACGTATGCGGCAAAGAGGGCGCCAACTGCGACGGCGAGCCGGATGCTCTGCCTCCGGCCCTCCATCACCTCGCTGATCTGCACGAGCACCTATTCCTGTCAACTGGGCTGGGTCACTCCAGCGTGGCGTACCTGCTCCGGTAGTAGATCAGGGCGTCACCGGGGTGGTCGTCGACCCCCACGGAGAGCACTTCCGCCACGACGATGCTGTGGTCTCCCCCGGCGAAGACATCGGTGGTCCGGCACTCGACGGTCGCCAGGGAGCCCTCGAGGAGGGCGACCCCGGTCCGGGAACCGCGGCGGTGGGGAATCCGGTCGAGCTGCCCGTGCAGTGGCCGCCCCTGGGTCGCGAGCCAGTCGGCGATCGGGCGCTGTGCGGCGGACAGGATGCTGATGCCCCACGTCCCCGCTTCGAGGATGGCGTCGTGGAACCGTGCGTCCTTCTCGACACAGGCCAGGACCAGCAGGGGCTCGAGCGACACCGATGTCACGGTGTTTGCGGTCATAGCGTGGTCGTGCGCCCCCGCAAACGTCGTGAGCACGCTCACCCCGGTGGCGAAACGGCCTAGCGCCAGGCGGAAGAGGTCCGCGGTCGGCACCGGGAGGCTGGTCGTCATGCCTCATCCTCCACAAGCGAGGTCAGTCGAGACGCACGTGCCCGGCTCCCCTCCTGACCCGGCCGTCCCTGCCGACCCGGCACCGGGTCGCCGGTTGTGGGGTCGAGGCGGGCATACCCCTCACGGCCGGAGAGCCTGGCCGCGATGTCGTTGGACAGGGCGTAGCACCTGTCGGCGACGGTCACCTGCGTGCGATGTGCGTGCAGAGCGGCCACCTGTCGCGCCACGGCCGCGTCGTCGACGAGCTCATGTGTGACCACCTCGTCGGCCACGACGGAGGGCGGGTACGCCTCGTCGAGGGCGGGCACCTTCCAGCCCCGCTCGCGCGGAACCTCCTGGGCAGCCAGCCACTCGCGGTCCTCGCGCGCCCACGACTGGGGCGACAGGACGGCATAGAGTGCCGGACGCTCGTCCGGCGGCAGGGAGGCGACGGCGGCGCACGTCACGCGATGGGTTTGGACGTGGTCGGGGTGGCCGTAGCCGCCGCTGCTGTCGTAGGTGACCACCGCGGCAGGCTCGAGCCCGGCGATGTGCTCGGCGACCAGAGCCGACACCTCGGTGACGTCGGCATTGGTGAAGGCGTCGGGCCGCTTCGCGCTTGGTGTGCCGGCCATCCCGGAGTCGCGGTAGCGAGACAGGGCGCCGTTGGCGGGGTCCTCGCCAAGTACAGTGTGGGAAACTCCAAGGGCCTGCATAGCGGCCCGCAGCTCCTCGCGGCGATAGGGGCCAAGCCGGTCCTCGGCATCGGCAGCGAGGTGGCGCAGCTCCGCTGGGATGACCTCTCCCTCCTCGCCGAGGGTCATGGTCAGCACGCGGACGTCATGGCCCGACGCGCGCAGGTGTGCGAGGGCGATCCCCGTGGCGAGGCTCTCGTCGTCGGGGTGGGCGTGGACGAAAAGCACTGTCCGGCGGTCTGCCTCGATCACTTGACCGCAATTCCTGCGAAGTCGACGAACCCGCCGCTGACCTCGTTTGCCCGCAGGCCGACGACCTCCGAGCCGGACACGTAGAGGACGCGGCGCTGGGCGAGTGCGACGTAGACCACGGCCCTGGTGAGCTTCTCGTCCAGCGCACCCCAGGCCTTTTCGCGCTGCGCGCGGTTGGCGATGGTGCTGATGCGCGTGATCTCGCCGTTGACCTTGGCATTGGAGAAGCCGCCATAGTCGCGGCCCGTGCCGGAGCGGGACAGGTTGATCCGGCTGTCGAACAGCGGGGGGATCACCGTCGAGGCCGACGGCCAGTCCGGTGCCCAGTTGGCCCAGAAGACGTCGTACTTCGCGAGCTGGCCCGCTGCCGAGATCGTATGGAAGTAGTCCTCCTTGATCGGCGCGAGGGTAACCGCGAAGCCACCGTTGCGCCAGCTTGCGGCCAGGGCGGCCATGGCCTTGTTGGCCATGGGTGTGGACCGGTAGGCCACCTTGATAGGCACGGGCATCGTGTAGCCGGCCTGCTGCAGGACGACCTGTGCCGCCCGGGCGTCCCCCGTGGGACCGGTCTCGAACGGGTCCTGGCCGGTGTGCGCGAGTAGGGCCGGGCCCACGACCGAGTACGCGGCCTCCGCGGTCATGGCCCCGCCCAGGCCGTTGACGTAGGCCTGGCGGCTGGTGGCCATCGCGAAAGCCTTCCGTGCCCGCGGGTCCTTGAAGACACCGCGCGTGGTGTTGGGCGCGACGTAGTCGATGAACTGCCCACGGCACTTCGCCGTGCGCTTGCCCAGCTCGTCAGACACCTCGACCTGCTGCTGAAGTGCCGGGGGCGCGGATTCGAGCGACACCGCCCGGGCGTCGCTGCCCTGGTTGGCCATGACCCGCTGGACCGCTCGCTGCGTCTCGATGCCCTGCTCATAGCGGATGGCGTCCGGCCCTGCCTTGCGGATCGGGTCGGAGGCGGCCTTCCACTTCTCGTTGCGCACCCAGGTGCCGCCGGCGTTGGGGTCCCACGTGCCCTGGAGCCGGTATGGGCCGTTGGAGAATGCAGCGAGGACCGAGTCGGCCCGCTTGTCCTGGTCCTTCTTGAAAGGTCCGAAGGCGGGCAGGCTGACCATCTCGTTGAAGTCGGACACCGGCTCGGCCAGGAGGAACGTGATGCGCTGGCCATGGCAGGAGATGGCCTTGTCGAAGGCCTTGGCGCCGGCCCGGTTACGCGACGAGGTGTCGTATGGACCGACGTACGTGCTGGTGCCGTTGGCCCGCTTGGGGATCGCAAGGTAGGTGATCGCGTAGTTGGCGCCTCCCGTGATCACCGACGTGGCGAACGTCCGCGAGATGCCGTACCGGATGTCTTCACAGGTGACTGGGGAGCCGTCTTGCCACGTCGCGTCGTCGCGCAGCGTGAACGTCCACTTCTTGAGGGACTTGTCCGCAGTGCCTGTGTTGGTGGCGAGGTCGGGGCGCAGCACGGACTGCTCCTCGGCGGTCTGGCCCGGCGCGAACGACGTGAGCGTTCGGGCGAAGACCCGGCTGGCGAAGGCCATGTCCTCCCGGGTCCCGATGCGCTGCGGGTCCCAGGCGGCCACGGGTCCCAGCGCCAGGGCAGTGAGGACCTTGCCGCCGGCCCCGCCGGCCGACGGGCTCGGGGTGTCGCCGCCGAGGCCGATCTTGTCGCTGAGGCCGGTGCAGGCCCCCAGGCCCAGCACGAGTGCTGCCACCAGCCCACCACCCACCGGCAGCACTCCGCGGCGCCAGAGGGTTCCGCGACGGTCGCTCGTGCGGGGTTGCCGACGACGCGCCTGGGGTTTCGGGGCCGCGGCCTGAGCCGCGGCCCGCATCGATGCTCTGGTGGGGGTCTGCTCGGGGGGGTTGGACATAGTGGGTGCTCTCGTGGGTCAGCTTGCTGTTCCCGGGCGGTCGGTGGCGGGGTGAGGAGTGGCTCTGCCGGTCAGCGGCTGCGGGCTCGGGCGGCCGCGCGCGCCCGCACAGTCTGGTCGAGCTCGACCTTGCGGATGCGCACCGCCTCTGGAGTCACCTCAACACATTCGTCTTCGCGGCAGAACTCCAGGCTCTGCTCGAGCGACAGCCTGCGCGGCGGGATCAGCCGCTCGAGCACGTCTGCAGTGGACGAGCGCACGTTCGTGAGCTTCTTCTCCTTGGTGATGTTGACGTCCATGTCGTCAGCCCGGGAGTTCTCGCCTACGATCATGCCCTCGTAGACCTCGGTTGTGGGCTCGACGAACAGCGTGCCGCGCTCCTGGAGGTTGAACATCGCGTAGGTGGTTGCCGCGCCGGACCGGTCGGCCACCAGCGAGCCGGTCAGCCGCGTCGCGATCGGCCCGAACCACGGCTCGTAGCCCTCGAACACGTGGTGGGCGATCCCGGTGCCTCGCGTCTCGGTGAGGAACTCGGTGCGGAACCCGATCAGGCCACGCGACGGCACCAGGAACTCCATGCGGATCCAGCCGGTGCCGTGGTTGACCATCTGCTCCATGCGGCCCTTGCGCTGGGCCAAGACCTGGGTCACCGTCCCGAGGAACTCCTCAGGGACGTCGATGGTGAGCCGCTCGACCGGCTCGTGCAGAGACCCGTCGACCTCGCGGGTGACCACCTGCGGCTTGCCGACGGTCAGCTCGTAGCCCTCGCGGCGCATCTGCTCGACCAGGATCGCCAGGGCGAGCTCGCCACGGCCCTGCACCTCCCAGGTGTCGGGGCGCTCTGTGGGCAGCACCCGCAGCGAGACGTTTCCGACCAGCTCGCGCTCGAGGCGGTCCTTGACCAGCCGGGCGGTGACCTTGGCACCGCGCACGCGTCCGGCCAGGGGGCTGGTGTTGATGCCGATCGTCATCGAGATGGCGGGCTCGTCAACGGTGATGAGCGGCAGGGGGCGCGGGTCGTCAGGGTCGGCCAGCGTGTCGCCGATCATGATCTCAGCGATGCCCGCGATGGCGATGATGTCGCCTGGGCCGGCCTCCTCGGCAGGCTTGCGCTCAAGTGCCTCGGTCATGAGCAGCTCGGTGACCCTGACCTTCTCCACGGTGCCGTCGTGCTTGCACCAGGCCACCTGCTGGCCCTTGCGGATGGTGCCGTTGTGGACGCGCAGCAGGGCCAGCCGGCCCAGGAAGTTGGAGGCGTCGAGGTTGGTGACGTGCGCCTGCAGCGGGGCCTCGTCGTCGTAGGTGGGGGCGGGAATCGTGTCGAGGATGGTCGCGAACAGCGGCTCGAGGCTGTCGGTGTCGGGCAGGCCGCCGTCGGCTGGTCGCTCGAGCGAGGCGCGCCCGGCCTTCGCCGAGGTGTAGACGATCGGGAACTCGATCTGGTCCTCGGTGGCGTCGAGATCCATGAAGAGTTCATACACCTCGTCGACGACCTCCTGGATCCGGGCGTCCGGGCGGTCCACCTTGTTGATGCACAGGACCACCGGCAGTCTGGCCGAGAGCGCCTTGCGCAGCACGAACCGGGTCTGCGGGAGGGGCCCCTCGGATGCGTCCACGAGGAGCACGACGCCGTCGACCATCGACAGCCCCCGCTCCACCTCACCGCCGAAGTCGGCGTGACCCGGGGTGTCGATGATGTTGATCGTGACGCCGTCGGTGAGGCCGGCGTCGACAGCCGCCTTGCCGGCGTAGCGGATGGCCGTGTTCTTGGCCAGGATCGTGATGCCCTTCTCGCGCTCCAGGTCGCCGGAGTCCATCGCCCGCTCGTCGACATGCTGGTGCTCCCCGAAGGCGCCCGTCTGCCACAGCATCTTGTCCACGAGGGTGGTCTTTCCGTGGTCGACGTGGGCGACAATGGCGACGTTGCGGATGTCGTCGCGGGTCCTCTTGGGCATGGGGGCCATTCTCTCAGGCTTTCGAAGGAGCCCCGACCACGCCTTGGTGACCCCACCACCGGCCGGTATGCCGGGTGGCCGGCCTCGCTACCCCCTCACGCTGGCGCCCGGCCGCCCTTCCCCACGCCAGGCTCGGGGGCCATCAGGGCCCCGATGGCGCGCACGATGGGCAGGTCCGCTGGGAGCCATTCCACGGCATACAGGCTGGTCCGGGTCAGCCAGCGCAGCTGGTCGTGGTCCTCCAGTGGCTGGGGCTCGCCCGCGGTCACCCGAGCCAGCCACACGCCCATGGCGTAGCTGTCGCCCAGTGGCCAGCGGCCCCCGGCAAGGGGGCCTGGGATGCGTGCGCCCACCTCGACGTGGACCCCGAGCTCCTCCAGCAGCTCGCGGTGCAGGGCCTCCAGGTCATCCTCACCCTCGTCGACCTTGCCCCCGGGAAACTCCCAGCCACCAGCGAGGGTCGGGGGCTCGGTGCGCCGCGCCGCCAACAGGCAGGCCGGACGCTCGAGGTCGTCGACGATGGCGGCGCCCACCACGCGACGAGGCGCAACCGCAGCCTGCGGCAAGTCCATGGGGGCAAACTCTTCCACGTGGCAATCCTGCGGGTGGGGGCCTTGGCCGCAGGAATATCTCCACCGCGTCACGATTCGGCATAGCGTGTTGCTGCGTGCGCATTGTCGCTCCATGATGAACGCCGGACAGCGCCGACCACACACGTCGGCGCGCAGCACCCAGACCCCGGGGGCGTCTCGGCCACAAGCCGCCCCAACGCCGACTCACCGGAGGTGACCGATCTTGAGCGCTCCGCTGGAGGTCGAACCTGGAGCCGATAGCGCCCAGCCTGAGGCTGTGCTCGTTGGCGTCCGCAAGATCGAGGGGCGCTCGCTCGGCCAGATCGCCTGGATGCGGCTGAAGCGTGACCGCGTCGCCCTCGGTGGCGGCCTGGTGGTCGCCTTCCTCATCGTCGTGGCCATCTTGGCGCCCCTGATCGTCAAGGTCCTCGGGCACCCGCCGAACGAGTTCCACCAGGAGTACATCAACCCCGACACCCAGATCCCCTACGGTCCGTTCGGCGGCGTGTCCTGGGACTTCCTGTTCGGCCTCGAGCCGGTCAACGGCCGCGACCTGTTCAGCCGGGTGCTCTACGGCTCCCAGATCTCGCTGCTGATCGCCTTCCTCGCCACGCTCATGTCGGTGGTGATCGGCACCACACTCGGAGTCATCTCCGGGTTCTTCGGCGGTGTCGTCGACACCTTCATCAGCCGTCTCATGGACATCTTCCTGGCGTTCCCGATCCTGCTCTTCGCGCTGGCGCTGGCCGGCGTGATCCCCGACAGCGCGTTCGGCCTGAGCGGTGACAGCCTGCGGATCGCGGTCATCGTCTTCATCATCGGCTTCTTCAACTGGCCGTACGTCGGGCGCATCATCCGCGGCCAGACGCTCTCGCTGCGCGAGCGCGAGTTCGTCGACGCGGCGCGCAGCCTGGGAGCACGATCCCCCCGGGTTCTGGTGAAGGAGCTGCTGCCCAACCTGGTGGCACCGATCCTCATCTACGCCACGCTGCTGATCCCCACGAACATCCTGTTCGAGGCGGCGCTGTCCTTCCTCGGCGTCGGGGTGCAGCCCCCGCGCGCTACGTGGGGCGGCATGCTGTCCGACGCCACCCACTGGTACCAGGTCGACCCATGGTTCATGCTCCCGCCGGGGCTGGCGATCTTCATCACCGTCCTGGCCTTCAACCTGTTCGGGGACGGCCTGCGTGACGCCCTCGACCCCCGATCGCGGTAAATCCACCGCGGTCTTGCCGTTCCTCCTACACCGAAAACAAGGAGCCCAACCACCCATGAAGAAGACACGCATATTGGTGACCGCGGCAGCGGCCACCCTGGCCCTTGGAGTGTCCGCCTGTTCGGGCAACAGCTCCAACGGGTCTGCGAACAACACTGGAAGCGCGACGGCCGAGGCGAACGCCGCCATCAACAAGGTGTTCAAGCCCTCCGACACCAAGGGAGGCACGCTCCGCTTCGGCATGGCCGGTGACTGGGACTCCGTCGACCCTGGCGACACGTACTACGGCCTCTCGTGGAACTTCCTGCGCAACTACGCGCGGACGCTGGTGGTCTTCAAGAGTGCGCCTGGCGCCGAGGGCACGAACCTGGTTCCGGACCTGGCCACCTCGCTCGGCAAGCCCAGCGACGGAAACAAGACGTGGACGTACACCCTGCGCGACGGCCTGAAATACGAGGACGGCAGCCCGATCACGTCCAAGGACATCAAGTACGCCGTCGCCCGCCAGCTCGACAAGGACACCTTCCCGAACGGCCCGACGTACTTCAACGACTTCCTCGCGAACGTCCCGAAGGGGTACTCGGTCTACAAGGACAAGAACCTCGACAACCTGAAGTCGATCGAGACGCCCGATGACAAGACGATCGTCTTCCACCTCAACAAGGGCTTCTCGAGCTTCGACTACTTCGCGCAGCTGCCGGCCACCGCGCCGATCCCGCAGGCGAAGGACACAGGCCAGAAGTACAAGGAGCACGTGATCTCCTCGGGGCCGTACAAGTTCTCAACCGTCCAGCTCGGCAAGCGCTACGAGCTCGACCGCAACCCGAACTACGACCCCGCGACCGACCCTGACTCGGGACGCAAGGCCCTCCCGGACAAGATCACCGTCGAGCTGGGCCTGAACGCCGACGACATCGACAACCGGCTCCAGGCCGGCGACCTCGACGTCGACATCGCGGGCACCGGTGTCCAGGCCGCTGCGCAGGGCAAGATCCTGGCTGACGCCACCCTCAAGGCCAAGACGGACAACGCTGCTGCGGCGCGCACCTGGTTCACGGTCCTGAATGTCGATGTTCCACCGCTCGACAACATCGACTGCCGCAAGGCTCTCGTGATGGCCTACGACAAGACGGGCTACCAGCGCGCGTACGGCGGCAGCTTCGGCGGCGACATCGCGACGTCCCTGATGCCCCCGGTCGTCCCGGGCCACGCCAACATCGACCTGTACAACTTCAAGGCCAAGCCGCAGGGTGACATCGAGGGCGCCAAGGCCGAGCTCGCCAAGTGCGGCCAGCCCAACGGTTTCTCGATGAATATCTCCACCCGAGCGGAGCGCCCGAAGGAGAAGGCAACGGCAGAGTCCCTGCAGCAGCAGCTCTCCAAGATCGGCGTCAAGCTGACCATCAAGCCGTACCCCACGGCCGACTACACCAAGCTGTATGCCGGCAAGCCGGACTTCGCCAAGGCGAACAAGCTCGGCCTGATCGTCTACGGCTGGGGTGCTGACTGGCCGGACGGGTTCGGCTTCCTGAGCCAGATCACCGACAGCCGGGTCATCCGCCCGTCGGGCAACACCAACCTCGGCATCAAGATCCCGGCCGTCGACGCTGACATCGACAAGGCTCTCGCCGAGACCGACAAGGCTGCCCGCGAGAAGATCTGGGCAGACGCCGACACCCAGGTCATGGAGAACGCCGCGGTGATCCCCGGTGTCTGGTCGAAGGGTCTGCTGTTCCGCCCGGACAACCTGACGAACGTGTTCGTCAACGACGCCTTCAACCAGTACGACTACACGGCGCTGGGCACCAGCAACAAGTAACCAGTTCCAGCAAGATCAGTTCCTGCAACGCCATTCGCGAAAGTAGGTGAAGGCGTGGGCGCGGTGGCGGTCGACCAGCAAGTCTGGCCGACCGTCGCCGTGTCCGGCCGCTCCCAGTGCTGACCTACATCGTTCGGCGGATCATCGCCGCCGTCGTCCTGCTCGTAATCGTGAGCGCGGTCGTGTTCGCCATCTTCTTCCTGGTGCCGCGCATCGGCGGCGCCACGGCTGATGACCTCGCCTCCCGCTACGTGGGCAAGAGCGCGGGCGCCGCCCAGATCCACGAGACAGCCATCCGGCTGGGCTTCACCGACCCGGTCTACGTCCAGTACGGGCGGTTCGCCAAGGGCCTGGTGGTCGGCTCTGACTACAACTACGGCGCTGGGATCGAGCACTGCCCCGCACCATGCCTGGGCTACTCGTTCCTCACCCAGCAGCCGGTGCTCCCCGACATCCTCGACCGCCTGCCGGTCACGATCTCCCTCGCTGCCGGAGCGGCGCTGATCTGGCTGGTGGCCGGCGTGGCCACGGGTGTCCTCTCCGCGCTGCGCAGGGGCAGCGCGCTCGACCGGAGCTTCATGGGCATTGCCCTTGCGGGGGTGTCGCTCCCCATCTTCTTCACCGGCCTGCTGTCCCTGAGCATCTTCAGCTACGCCCTCGGGATCACCGCGCCGGGCGGCTCCAACCCGATGGATGCCGCCAATCCCCTGGAGTGGGCCTACCGCCTGATCCTGCCGTGGATCACGCTCGCGTTCCTCTACGCCGCTGCCTACGCCCGGCTGACTCGGGCAGGCATGCTCGAGACCATGAACGAGGACTACATCCGCACTGCAAGGGCCAAGGGCCTGGTCGAGCGCGACGTGGTCCTCAAGCACGGCCTGCGCGCGGCGTTGACCCCGATCCTCACCATCTTCGGCCTCGACCTGGGTCTCCTGCTCGGTGGCGCCATCCTCACGGAGACCACGTTCTCGCTGCCCGGCATCGGGCAATACGCCGTGCAGGCGGTGACCAACAACGACCTGCCCAAGGTTCTCGGCGTCACGCTGGTAGGGGCTGTCTTCATCATCATGGCCAACCTGGTCGTGGACGTCCTGTATGCCGTTGTCGACCCGAGGGTGCGTGCCAAGTGACCCAGACCGCTGACTCCCGCCGCTCTGAGTCCATGGCCCCCCAAGTCGGGATCGGCGGGCTCGGGCCTGCGCCCGCCGATGCCTTCCTGTCGGTGCGCGACCTGCGGGTCCACTTCCCCACCGACGACGGCCTCGTCAAGTCGGTCGACGGCCTCTCCTTCGACCTGGCCCGCGGCAAGACGATCGGCATCGTGGGCGAGTCCGGGTCGGGCAAGAGCGTCACCAGCATGGCCATCATGGGCCTGCACAAGCCGGGCACCGTGGAGATGTCCGGCTCGATCCTCCTCGACGGCCAGGAGCTCGTCGGCGCCCTCCCCGAGACCGTGCGCGCACTGCGGGGCAAGCGGATGGCCATGATCTTCCAGGACCCGCTCTCGGCGATGCACCCCTTCTACACCGTGGGGCACCAGATCATCGAGGCTTACCAGGTCCACAACCACGTCAGCAACGCGGTGGCGCGCAAGCACGCCATCGACATGCTCGACCGCGTCGGGATCCCCCAGCCCAGCTCCCGCGTCGACGACTACCCGCACCAGTTCTCCGGTGGCATGCGCCAGCGCGCCATGATCGCGATGGCACTGTCCTGCGATCCCGACCTGCTCATCGCGGACGAGCCGACGACAGCCCTCGACGTCACGGTCCAGGCGCAGATCCTCGACCTGATCCGCGATCTCCAGAAGGAGTTCAACTCCGCCGTCATCATCATCACCCACGACCTGGGAGTGGTGGCCGAGCTCGCCGACGACATCCTGGTGATGTATGCCGGACGGTCCGTGGAGTACAGCAGCGCCGAGGACATCTTCGAGCGCCCCCAGCACCCTTACACGTGGGGTCTGCTGGGCTCCATGCCACGCCTCGACCGCGAGCGCTCCGAGCGCCTGCTCCCCATCAAGGGCACGCCGCCCAGCCTGATCAACGTGCCCGCCGGCTGTCCGTTCCACCCGCGGTGCGCCTACGCCGGCCTCAACGGCGATCTCAGTTTCACCGAGCGCCCCGCCTTCAGCCAGGTACTGCCCGGCCACTACATCGCCTGCCACCTGCCTGCCGATGAGCGGCAGCGCATCTGGGACACCGAGATCAAGCCGAAACTGTGACGACTGGAGCAGAATCCGTGACCCCCGCGACCACGCAGACCGACCGGACCACACCGCCAGCCCCCGCTGGTGGCGAGTACCTCCTCTCGGTCACCAACCTGACCAAGCACTTCCCGATCCGGCGCGGCCTGCTTCAACGCCAGGTCGGGGCGGTGCAGGCGGTCGACGGCCTGAACTTCGACGTGGCCAAGGGAGAGACCATGTCCCTCGTGGGCGAGTCCGGCTGTGGCAAGACCACCACCGGGCGCATGCTCACCCGGCTCATCGAGCCCACCGACGGCATGATCCGGTTCGAGGGCCGCGACATCACGCACCTGTCGATGGGCAAGATGCGCCCGCTGCGACGCGACGTGCAGATGATCTTCCAGGACCCGTACTCCTCGCTGAACCCGCGCCACACGGTGGGCACGATCGTGGGTGCGCCCTTCCACCTCCAGGGTGTCAAGACCGAGCACGGCACCAAACGAGCCGTCCAGGACCTCCTGGAGCTGGTGGGCCTCAACCCCGAGCACTACAACCGCTACCCTCACGAGTTCTCCGGCGGCCAGCGCCAGCGCATCGGCATTGCCCGCTCCCTCGCGCTCAGGCCCAAGCTCATCGTCGCCGACGAGCCGGTGTCGGCTCTGGACGTCTCCATCCAGGCGCAGGTCATCAACCTGCTGGAGGACCTGCAGGACGAGCTCGGGCTCACGTATGTCGTCATCGCCCACGACCTCTCGGTGGTCCGGCACATGTCCGACCGGGTCGCGGTGATGTACCTCGGAAAGCTCGTCGAGATCACCGACCGCGACTCGCTCTACACCCACCCCATGCATCCCTACACGCGCGCGCTGCTGTCCGCCGTGCCGATCCCCGACACCCAGCGACGGACCAAGCGCGAGCGGATCCGGCTTCAAGGCGACGTGCCCAGCCCGATCAACCCTCCCTCGGCCTGCCGGTTCCACACGCGCTGCTGGAAGGCCCAGGCCGTCTGCAGCACGCTGGAGCCACCCCTCATCGAGCTCGCCCCTGGTCACCAGGTCGCCTGTCATTTCCCCGAGAACGCCACCGAGGCACAGTCGGCCAAGGCCACAAAGGCTGCCGAGTCCATGCCCACCGAGGAGCCGTCGGACTGAGGCCAGCCAACCCCTGCCTGCACCTGGCCACATTCCCTGCGACAGTGGAGCCATGACACGCCTACTCTCCGACGAGGAGATCGAGCGCCAGCTCGAGGGTCTGCCTGGGTGGAGTCGCGACGGC
The DNA here is from genome assembly GCA_963715025.1 of uncultured Actinomycetota bacterium. Taxonomy (GTDB): domain Bacteria; phylum Actinomycetota; class Actinomycetes; order Actinomycetales; family Dermatophilaceae; genus DASSJT01. Next base: position 64,471 of record CAVQQQ010000009.1, read on the forward strand.
GACGCAATCGTGGCCCAGCTCGAGGCACCCGACTTCCGCACCGGCATACGACTCGTGGACGAGGCTGCGGACTCAGCCGAGCAGATGAACCACCACCCGGACATCGACATCCGCTGGCGCACCACGACGTGGCGCCTGTCCACTCACTCGGAGGGTGGTCTGACCCAGCTGGACATCGAGCTCGCGCATCGCATCTCGCAGGCTGCCGAGCGTTTGGGGGTCCATTCGTGACGGAGGCTGCCGCCGAGCTCCAGCCCCACCCGGACGAGCCCCACGACCAGGACATCGGCTCCCGGCTCAACTGGCTGCGCGCCGGCGTGCTGGGCGCCAACGACGGCATCGTGTCGACCGCGGGCATCGTCATCGGGGTCGCCGCCGCCACGACAGGCCGCGCGGCCATCCTCACGGCCGGCGTCGCTGGGCTGGCCGCGGGCGCGATGAGCATGGCGGCGGGCGAGTACGTCTCGGTCAGCACCCAGCGCGACACCGAGCGGGCCCTGATCGCCAAGGAGACGCGCGAGCTGCACGAGATGCCCGAGGAGGAGCTGGCCGAGCTCACCGGGATCTACGAGAGCAAGGGGCTCCCGCGTGAGCTCGCCCACGAGGTGGCGGTGGCGCTGACGAAGAACGACGCCCTCGCCGCCCACGCCGAGGTCGAGCTCGGAATCGATCCGGAGAACCTCACCAACCCCTGGCACGCCGCCTGGGCCTCGATGCTCGCCTTCACCGTGGGCGCCCTCCTGCCTCTGTTGGCCATCCTGCTGCCGCCGGTCGCCGCACGGATCCCCATCACGGCGGTCTCGGTTGCGATTGCCCTGGCCCTCACCGGCTGGGTGAGCGCAGGTATGGGAAAGGCGCCCGCGCGGCCCGCCATCATCCGCAACGTCCTCGGTGGCTGCCTCGCAATGGCCGTCACCTATGGCATTGGCCTGCTGGTGGGCACGCAGCTCTGAGCGCCGGTGCCCTGACAGGAGGACCGTGAACCCGATCAGGTATGCCGTCCGGCCAGCAGTGCGGGTCGGCGCTGGACCTGACGCCGGGCGGCTCGCCGGTGCGCTTCGACCCGGTCCTGATCCCTCCGCCAGGACTGCGGCTCTGCCCGGAATGGCTCACCTCCATGCGGGAAGCCGCGTCCGTCGGCAGGCGACACGACGCCACTGAGGCTTAGCCCTCGAGCATCGACCGGTAGACCGCCTCATAGCGCGAGACCATGACCGGCACGTCGAAGTCGTTCGCCACGCGATCCCGGCACGCGTGCGGGTCGAGGTCGCCGACCGCGCCCAGTGCGTCCACGAGCTCGTCGGGATCGTCCCGGACCCAGCCGGTCACACCGTCGGTGACGATCTCCGGGACGGACCCGCGGCGGAGCGCGACCACCGGGGTACCACAGGCCATGGCCTCGATCATGACCAGTCCGAACGGCTCCTCCCACTGGATCGGGAAGAGCAGGCTCTGTGCCCGGCTGAGCAGCTCGGTCTTACGCTCCCCGGCGGCCTCGCCCAGCCATTCGACCCCGTCGCCGAGTCGCGGTCTCACGTACTCCTCGAAGTAGGCCTCCTCAGCCGGTTCGTTCAGCTTCGCTGCGATCAGCAGCCGCTTGCCGGCCTTCCGGGCGACGTCGATGGCGAGGTGCGCAGCCTTCTCGGGATTCATCCGCCCGAGGAAGAGGGCATAGTCGTCCTTCTCCTCCCGGAACGGGTAGTCGTCCACACGAATGGCGTTGTACACGGTCCCCGCCCAGGGAAGCTCTGGGCTGGTCTGGCGCTGGGCCTGCGAGATGGCGGCGAACCGCACCGTGTGTCCGAGCAGGCGGTAGTAGTAGTCCAGCTCGCTGTCGAGCGGGCCGTGGACGGTCACCAGGGTGGGCGTGGAGCGCCCACGGGCAAGCAGCGGGCCGCCGAGCGAGTGGTCGTGGACGATATCCACCTCCAGCCGCTCGAGGGCGTCGCCGACGCGCGCCGCGTGGATGATCTCCGGTCCGGACTCGCCGATACGCTCGATGGGCGGCTCCCGGTAGGTGCGCACGAACTCCGCGTCGGTGCCGTCTTTCCCCGAACCAAAGAGGTGGACCTCGTGACCGCGGGCGATGAGCCCGTCGGTGAGGTCCGCGCACATCGACTCGATTCCGCCGTACCCCCTGGGCGGCAGCGGTAGCCACGGCGGGGCAACCATGGCAATTCGCAATGAGTCCTCCGGCATCTGAGCCCTCCCTCTCGTGAGTGATTCCGCGTGGTCCTTACCCCGCGGCGCCGGGTGTCACCGGAGACCCCCGCTCTGGCGCCAGTGCTGCGCTATGTTCTGCCCAGGCAACACCTCAAGGGGGTCCGTGGTGCACTCGCCATCCCGCGTCGACTCGGGGCGACGGCGCCGAGCTGCGCGCGCAGCACTCGCGGTCGCGGCCGCGGCAGCCGTGTCGCTAGGGGCCGCCGCCGGTTCCGACGCCGTCCCGAGTTCAGACGACGCGACCCTCGCCTCGGGCACAGGTCCAGCCGGGGAGAGCCCCGGGCACGCCCACGCGCGCATCGACCTCGCCGGCGTGCCTATGACGACCGTAGAGAGATGGGCCAGGGCGCGAGTTGGCCTGCGCCCGCGGACGGGATATGCGGCGGCCACGGCGACCGCGGCGCTCGCGCTCGGCCCCCAAACCTCCGGGCAGTGGGCGCCCATGCAAGCCGCGCCCGTGGTTCCAGTCCTCACCGCCGTGCTCCCCAACGGCAAGGTCCTCATGTGGGACTCGATCGGTGACCTGCCGACCAACCGCTACCCCGACCAGACCTCCACTCGAGTGGCGGTCTGGGACCCGGCCACCGCGCAGTTCACGCGGATCGACGTATCCGGGTCGAACATCTTCTGTGCCGGCTTCGTCCAGCTGGCGGACGGCCGCGTCTTCGTGGCCGGGGGCACCAAGAACGCCGCGTTCGACGGCATACAGCTCACGCACATCTTCGACTGGAAGACCATGTCGTGGCAGCAGGGGCCCGACATGGCCTATGAGCGGTGGTACCCGTCCGTCTCTGCCCTGATGGACGGCCAGGCCCTCATCCTGGCCGGGGGGCCGGACGTCGCCGAGATCCGCGGAGCCGATGGGTCGATCCGGGCACTGCCCGGCATCACCTCGCCCTCATCGCGCGAGTACCCCTTCACCCAGTCCAGCGCGGACGGGAGGGTTCTCCACTCTGGCGCGGAGAACCAGATCCGGCGCCTCGACTGGAACCTCGACGGAGCCATGGAGCCGAGTGTCGGTCGAGACGGGATCACCCGCACCTATGGCAGCTACGCCTCCTACGCGCCGGGGCTGACCCTCGTGACCGGTGGGGGGGCGGCGCTGGTCGACAGCGTCGAAAAGCCTTACGCCTCCACGACCATCGTGGACACCAGAGCCGGCGTCATCACCACGCACCCAGCCGCGTCCATGGCGAACCGCCGCCGCCAGCACCAGCTGACCATCCTCGCCGACGGCTCTGTGCTGGCGACGGGAGGCATGTCAGAGACGGGCAACGGCCTCATCTCCCTCGACCACGCGGTGTACGCCGCCGAGCGATGGGTTCCCGAGGCGAACACGTGGACCCAGCTCGCCAGCGCGGCCGTGATCCGCGAGTACCACTCGACGGCCGTCCTGCTGCCTGACGGCCGCGTGCTCACCGGCGGCGGTGGCCTCTGTGAGTCCTGCGCTTCCGCCGGCTACCTCCGGAAGGACATCGAAGTCTTCAGCCCTCCCTATCTGTTCGCACCCGACGGCAGCCCGGCTCCACGTCCCGCGGTGACGTCACCGCCCGCGAGCATCACCGTCGACCGAGCCTTCACGGTCGGCACGCCGGACGCCGCACAGATCGCCAGGGTGGGTCTGGTCCGACTGGGCGCCGCCACCCACAGCGTCGACCAGGGGCAGCGGTACATCCCGCTGGCCTTCAGCCAGTCGGCGACGAACACGCTCACCGTGGCTGGGCCGCTCAACTCCGCCGAGGCTCCTCCTGGCTACTACATGCTGTTCCTGGTCAACGGGCAGGGGGTCCCGTCGGTGGCCCCGATCGTTCAGGTTGTCCTCCCGGACCGGGGGGTGAGCTCGGTGGGCGTCTCCCGCTCGGGCGGTCCAGCCGCCGTGCTCTACTCCGGCCTTCGCCTGACCGGAGCGGCGCAGCCGATCGAAGGGGGCACGTGGCGCGCCACGCGGGGTGCGCTCGCGAGCGTCGGCGACCGGCAGCTGAGCTCCGTCGACATCGCTGATGGCTGGACCGTGCGGCTGTGCCGTGACGATGCAGGCACCGACTGCGCCGTGCTTGGTCCGGGGGCCCAGCTCCCGCTCCCCCAGGGTTTCGACAACCGGGTGCGGGCGGCTGTCGTACGGCCGCTGGCGGCCGACGGCGTTGCGCCGACGACCCCCACCGGTCTCACCGTGGTGCGGGGGTTCGCCGGAGGGGCGGTCCTGCGGTGGGGTGCCTCTTCGGACGACAAGACGGCACCGCTCTACGCCGTCTACAGATCGATGCAGCGCGGCTTCGTTCCCTCGGGCGCCACCCTCATCGGCACGAGCATCACCACGACGTTCCACGAGACCAGCTCTGCCCGGCCGGGCGTCTACTACTACCGCGTGGTGGCGCTGGACCCGGCTGGCAACCGGAGTGCCCCGACCCCCGTGGTGGTCTCGGTGAGGCGCTGAGGGATCCCGGCGACGTCCAAGACGCCACAGACGCTGCGTATGCCGTGCGCCCGCGAACCGCTGGCTCGTCACCATTGATGGGGGGCCGTCGAGGAATGGGAGAGCGGGCGTTCCAGGTCTCCCATCCCAAGGGATCAAGGTCCAGCTGGCCGATTGGCAGGGGTGAGCTCGGGCTGCCCTGGCACAGCGCCCGCGTCTGGGGGCACGTACTCGAAGTCGGCGGGCGACCCTCGCACCGCAACGACCCGGGCGGCGTTGAGCACAGCCAGCACGTCGATCACCTCCTGGGCCACCGCGCCGGTGATCGGCGTGAGGTGCCCGAGCACCGCGAGGATCATCCCGATCAGTGAGAGCCCGATTCCACCCAGAGCGCTCTGCAGCGCGATGCTGCGCATGCGCCTGCCGATGTGGATGAGGTCGTCCAGCCGTTCCATCGAGGAGTCGAGCACGACCACGTCGGCGGCTTCGGCAGCCACGTCGCTCGCCGTGCCGAAGGCCACGCCAACCGTGGCCGCCGTCATCGCCGGCGCGTCGTTGACCCCGTCGCCGAGGAACAGCGTGGGGCCCTCGGCTGTCCGCCGCCGGACCAGCGAGAGCTTCTCCTCAGGGGAGACACCTGCGTGCACCTCGCCGATCGCCACGCGGGCCGCCAGGTAATCGACCTCACTGGCCCGGTCTCCGGACATGATGATGAACCGCTCGAACTCGTGGCGGCCCCGCAGGTGGGCAACGAACTCCTGCGCCTCGTCGCGCGGCTCGTCCCGGAACCGGAGGGTCGCGGCATACCTCTCGTCCTGCAGCAGCAAGCACTCCATCCCCGCCGCAGCCGGGGGAAGCAGTTCGTGGGCGTCGGGATCGATCTCGCAGGCGTGGATGCGATTGGTGATCAGCAGGGAGTGACCGCCCACCTGGGCAGACAAACCCCGACCGGCCCGCTCGGACACCTCGTCCACGACCGGAAGGGCCAGGCCACGCTCCTGAGCAGCCGCGACGACCGCCGCGGACAGCGGGTGGCGCGAATAGGCCTCGACCGCCGCGGCCGCGGCGAGCAGTTCGTCACCCCTGGCATCGCCCTGCACCCTTGGGCCCGCACTGCCAGCAGCCAGCACCTCGGTGAGGCTGGGGCGGCCGTAGGTCAGGGTCCCGGTCTTGTCGAACACCACGGTCCGGATGCCGCTGACCTGCTCCAGGGCCGCGGGATTGCGGACGATGATGCCCTGGCGAGCCGCCAAGGAGATGGCCCCGATGATGGCCACGGGCACGCCGATGAGCAACGGGCACGGGGTGGCGATCACCACGACGGCGAGGAACCTGCGCGGATCGCCGCTGGCCACCCAACCCGTAGCCGCCAGCGCCAGCGCGAGCAGCGTGTACCACGCGCCGAGTCGGTCGGCCAGCCGCCGGAACGGCGGGCGCTGCTCCTCCGCCTCGCGGAGTACACCCACGATCCGTGCGAAGCGGGAGTCGGCAGCAACCGCTGTGGCCCGGATCACCAGGGCGCTCTCGCCGTTCACGGCACCTGACATCACCGCCGAGCCCACGGACTTTGGCACGACGTAGGGCTCCCCGGTCAGGTACGACTCGTCCATGGTCCCGTGACCCTGCACGACCTTGCCGTCGACGGGGCACAGCTCGTGCGGGAAGACGGCAATCGCGTCGTCGACGGCGATCTGGCTGGCCGCCACGTCTTCCGTGCCCGAGGAGAGATCGGGCCCGAGCAGCCGGTGCCCCACCACGGGGTTGCGGCGGGCCAGGGCCGCGAGGGTTGCCGACGCCCGGTTTGAAGCCGCCGACTCCAGGGCCGTGCCCCCGGACATCATCAGCACCAGGATCGCGGCGACCAGCCACTCCCCCAGCCAGACCGAGGCGACGATGGAGATGACGGCGAGCAGGTCGGCCCCGGCCTTGCGCCGGGCGAGGGCCCGCAGCACCTGCCAGGCCAGGGGCACCCCGCCGAGCAACACCACAGCAACGAGGGGCGCCACTGCCCACGGGCTCTCGCCGCCACCAGGAAGCTGCAGCCGCAGGACGAGGTGCACGGCGATCGCCAGGACCGACAGGGCGGCCACCTTTCCCTCGAAGGTGGACAGGAACGTCCGCAGGCGGCCCTCGGCGCTGGGGCGCGGGTCGATGGACACGCGAGCCCTCGCTCAGCCGCGGACGTCACGTCGAACGAAGCCGACGGCGGCCATCGCAGTAAGCGCAGCGATGGTCGCCGCGGAGACCGCAATGGCTGGGCCGGACAGTCCCGTGCGCAGCGGGTCGTGGGCTATGTACTGGTAGAACGGCGAGTACTTCTGGAGCGGTTCGAGCCAGTCGACCATCGGGCCGAGCCCGTTGGCCACATATGCAACCACGGCCACCACCGCTGGCACGCCTCGGCTCAGGCCAAGGCTGCCCGACACGGCGCCGATGGCCAGGGCGATGGACCCGAAGACGAGTCCCAGCAGAGCCAGGTGCACCATCGCGGCCACCACCTTGTCCGCCGGAAGGTCCATGTCGAACGCGCGGCCCTCGAGGATCAGCGCCAGCCCGAGCACGGCCGCCAGAAGGACGGTGCCGACCACCATGGCCGCGGCCTTGTCCAGCAGGAGCCGCACCCGGCCGACTGGCTGCGCCAGCAGCAGGTCCATCGTCCGCCGGTCCTCCTCGCCGGCCACGGCCCGCGAACCCTGCACCACGGCATACAGGATCACCAGGATCGGGCCCATGAACGACATTAGCTCGATCTGGATGTAGCCGGTCGCGGTGGACATGTCCGCACCGCTGGTGGCAAAGAGCGAGCGGAAGGCCTCGGGCATCTGGTCGAGGAAGTCGCTCATCGAGGGCTGGTCGCGGATGCTGGGCCAGATCGCGGCATACATCAGCACGATGCCGACCACGGCTGTCAGCCATCCGACCAAGCTTCGCTGCTGCTCATGGAGGGTCTTGAGGAAGACGTTACGAAGCATCGGGGCCACCTCCGGCGTAATAGGCCAAGAAGGTCTCCTCCAGCTCGGCCTCAGCGCACTCGAAGTCGATGACGGTGTGCCGGCTGACCTCCTTGATCAGCGCGTCCAGGGCGCCCGCCGGGGCGCTGCACGCGAGCGCGTGATCCTCCACGCGCAGGTCGCGAACCTCCAGCCCCGCGAAGGCTTCTGGTCCGACCGCGTCGGCGAAGGTCGCCTTCACATGGTGGAGCGAGCGCTCGCGGAGGTGGTCGAGCCGTTCGACCGCGACGAGCCAGCCCTCGCGCAGCACGCCCACCCGGTCGGCGATGCGCTGGACCTCGCTGAGCACGTGGGAGCTGAGCAGCACCGTGCCGCCCTGGGACGTGTGCTCTCGCAGCAGGGCGTAGAACTCCTGCTGCCCCAGGGGGTCCAGCCCGCCGGTGGGCTCGTCGAGGAGGAGGAGGTCCGGGGCGGCCATCAGGGCCAGCACGAGGGCGAGCTTCTGCCGGTTGCCCTTGGACAGCTCCTGCGCCCGGCGGGTGAGGTCGAGACTCAGCCGCTCGGCGAGCCGGGCTGCGCGGGCGCTCGTCGGCTCGCCCCGCACGTGGCCGAGGTACTCGACGTGCTGGGCGCCGGTCATCCGCCCGTAGAGAGCCGGCTCGCCGGACAGGTAGCCCACGCCCCGGCGCACCGCGACCGAGTCCTGCCAGGTGTCCCTGCCCTCGATCTGGGCGCTGCCAGCAGTCGGCTTGAGCAGGCCCATGAGGAGCCGCAGGGTGGTGGTCTTGCCCGCGCCGTTGGGGCCGAGGTAGCCGAACACCTCGCCGCGCTCGATCTCCAGGTTGAGGTCACGCAGCGCCACCGTCGACCCGTACCGCTTGGTCAGCCCGTGGGTGGCGACGATCGGAAGGCTGGTCATGTCTTGAGGCTCACCGCTTGCAGGTACGCCGGGAAGGGCCTTTGTGCCCGGGTCACCCGGCACGTCGCCGGATCACCCGGCATACCATCTGGTCCGGCTCATGCCCTTGGCTGCTCACGACGGCGGCCGAAGACGAAATAGCCCAGCGGCCCAACCATGTTGATGAAGGTTGCAGCGCCCCAGGCCCACCTGGGTCCCCTCACCTCCTCGGCGGACCGGTGCCGCAAGTCGCGCAGGGCCAGGCACTGCAGGGTGATCTGCACGGCCGCGCCGGCGACGATCATGCCACGCTGCCTCGGGGTTAGCTCCGACCAGCTCTTCCTGGCCATGGTCGCCCTCCTTGTCCGTATTCCGTTGGCCCGCGGTCTAGTTGACCGTGAACTCCTTGTCGTCCGTGGCGGGGCCCAGCCCTGAGCCACCACCGGACGGGTCGTCGGTCGAGGCCAGCACCGTGTATGACCCCTTGCCGAGGCGGGCCGAGAACGTGAACGTGCCGAAGCCGCCGGTCCCCGTGCCGCCCATCGCCGAGCCCTGAGCCACCACGGTGCCAGAGGCGTTGGTGACCTTCCAGGCGAACGTCGCCTCGAACGACGTGCCGTAGCCCGTGAACGCGACCGTGCCCGCCTTCCGTACGTCGCCCTGCTGCGGCGAGACGACCCACGCCAGAGCCTGGACGTCGAGCATGGGAGCGCGCCGCATCGGGTACCCCACCCGGATCACGCTCCACGCGTCGTACGCGGCGCCATTGACCGTCACAGCCACTGTCGTCGCGTCGTGTCCCGCGATATGCGCGGCGGCGGTCGCGGTGTACACCAGCTGCTGGAGTGCGACCTCGGCGAGCTCGCTCCCCACCTGGGTGTTGGCGAAGGCGTCCTTCGACAGGTCGACCTTGATCGCGCTACCACTCTGGGTGACGGTGATCCTGGAGGGCGAGCGCCACGGCGTCATGTAGTCGGGATCGAGCGGCTCCAGCCGCATCATGGCTGCGACCGCGGAAGCCACCGTGCCACCGCTCACCTTGGGAACGGTGCGGAACTCGCGGTAGAGCCGGAAGCTCTTCCTGGACTCGGCAATCCAATACACGGGTATGCCGGTCAGCTGGCCCGTCGTGGAGGTCGCCGTGGGGGATGGGCTGAGTGTCGTCGTGGTCCGCGCTGGGGTGGTGCTGCTCGTCGGGTTCAGAGTGGACGAGGTTCCATCGCCGTTGCCACAGGCCGAGGGCGCAAGCAGAGCCGCGGTCGCGGCACCCGCGACGACCGCGCAGCGTGCGGATCCATTGCCCCACATGATGGCCTCCTCGCTCGATACTGCATCAGCTGCTTTCACCAGCGGTGGTACCTCATGACGCCATTGGAAAGCCGGCGGCTACTGGGTCGCCGAATCCAGTGCAGCCACTGCCGCCCACTCGGGTTAGGGCCGAAAGGCCCGCCGCCACCGGCCGCTTGCCCTCGGGGCAAGATGGCGCACGTGATCATCGGGACTGTGGAGACGACGCCGGGTGACGGACAGGGCTGGTTCGCCGGTTGCACTCTCGACTGGCACTCAAGGGCCCACGTAGGGGCTGCTCGGATGTGCTCCCGCCGACATCGGGGCCGGGTGTCGAGAATGCGTCGTCGGCTCCGACGTCCCCTGCACAGGACGCGACAACACCGCTCCTGCACGCAACTCACCAGGAGGTCTTCCCGTGAAGTACGTCATCTTGATTCACAGCAACCCCAACCCGTGGGGACATCCCACCCAGGTCTACACCGCGGAAGGACGGGCGCTGCCGCCTGAGCAGCACGAAGAAATGGACCGGCAGTTCGAGGCGCTGCTGAGCGAGATCTCCGACTCGGGAGAGTTCGTGACCGCTGAGGCGCTGGCCGACCCTGCCTCCGCCACTCTGTACGGATGGAGCCCAGAGGGTCACCTGGCCACCGACGGCCCGTACGCGGAGACCAAGGAGCAGTTGGCCGGGTTCTTCATCATCGACTGCGACTCCCGCCAGCGCGCGGAACACATCGCTGCCCAGTTCGCGCAGCCTGGAGGTGTGGTCGAGCTCCGGCCAGTGATGTGGCCAGGCGGCGACGATCAGTGAACCCGGCCGGCCTGGAGGACGCGTGGCGCCAGTTGTCGCCACACGTCCTTGCCGCGCTCGTGCGCCGCTACGGCGACTTCGACGCCGCCGAGGACGCGGTGCAGGAGGCGCTGCTGGCAGCGTCGCGGCAGTGGCCGACCGAGGGCATGCCGGACAACCCCAAGGCCTGGCTGATCACGGTGGCCTCCCGCCGCCTGGTGGACCAGTGGCGCGCCGAGCGGGCCCGCACCGATCGGGAGCAGCTGATCGCCCAGCACACGCCACCCGAGGATCTCCTCGCGCCCCCGGCCGACGCCGTCCACGGTGGTGAGCGTGACGAGTCATTAACACTGTTGCTGCTGTGCTGCCACCCGGCGTTGACCCGCCCATCCCAGGTCGCACTGACGCTGCGGGCCGTCGCCGGACTGAACACCGCCCAGATCGCCCGGGCGTTTCTGGTGCCCGACGCCACGATGGCCCAGCGGATCAGCCGGGCCAAGGCCCGGCTCCGTCAGGCCGGCGCGCGATTCACCGTACCCGCGGCCGCGGACCTGCCCGACCGGGTCGACGCCGCAGCCCAGGTGCTGTACCTCATCTTCACCGAGGGCCACACCGCTACCAGCGGGGCCGGCCTGACCGACGTTGCCCTGACGAGTGAGGCGATCCGCTTGGCCCGCCAGCTGCACCAGCGCCTGCCCGCGGCCGGCGAGGTGAGCGGGCTGCTGGCCCTGATGCTGCTCACGGACGCCCGCCGGGCCGCCCGCACCCGGGCCGACGGATCCCTGGTGCCCCTGGCGGAGCAGGACCGGTCGCTGTGGGACAGGAGACTCATCGCCCAGGGCATCCGCTTGATCGAGGCCGCCCTGCCAAGCGGGCCAGTGGGCCCTTACCAGCTGCAGGCCGCGATCGCGGCAGTGCACGCCGAAGCCCTGCGCTCGGCCGACACGGACTGGGCACAGATCGAGACCCTGTACCGCATGCTCAACGCCCTCATCCCCGGCCCGATAGTGACTCTCAACCATGCCGTCGCCGTCGCCAACGTGGAGGGCCCGGCCGCCGCCCTGGCCATGCTCGAGCCCCTCCTCGACGATCAGCAACTACGCCACCACCATCGCCTGCACGCCGTCCGCGCCCACCTCCTCGAGATGGACGGACGGGCCGAGGAAGCCCGAACCGCTTACGCCGCCGCGGCGCGCCTGGCCACCAGCATCCCAGAACAGCGCTACCTGAACGCCCGAGCGGGCACCTCGAGCGGCGTTCTGACAGACACGAACTCCCAGCTGGGGGTGCCGGTTCGCCGGTCCAGGGTCCCCTGAATGCGGCCAAAGCCATGCCGGACCGGCATACCCGCCCCTTGAGTCACCGGCATACCCGCCTATCGCAGGTATGCCGGGGGCTCGCCCTTCCGGCTCGGCGCCACAGCCCACCACCGCAGTTGTCTCACCAGTCGGGCGGCTCGCGGAATACCCGTCGGCATGTTCGGAGTTGCCACATGGCGTGGCAGCTGAAGCGACTACCCGCGCCGCAGTAGGGCTCCGCAGCGAGCGCGGACCGGTCCTGATCTCGGTGATGCTCTGCACCGCTCTTGTTGCGATCGACGCGACCATCCTCGCGGCCGCGGTGCCGGCGATCGTGACCGATCTCGGTGGATTCAGCCAGTTCCCCTGGCTGTTCTCGATCTACCTGCTCGCCCAGGCCGTGTCAGTGCCCATCTACGGCAAACTCGCGGACGCGCTCGGACGCAAGCCGGTCATGCTCGTGGGCATCGCGCTTTTCCTCGTTGGGTCCGTGTTGTGTGGTGCCGCGTGGACGATGCCCTTGCTCATCGCCGCCCGCGTGGTGCAGGGCCTCGGCGCGGGGGCTGTCCTCCCCATGTCGATGACGATAATCGGCGACATCTACAGCGTGGAGGAGCGTGCCCGCGTCCAGGGCTTCATCGCCAGCGTCTGGGGCGTGGCCTCCATCGTCGGCCCCACGCTGGGCGGGGTGTTCTCCGAGTACCTCTCGTGGCGTTGGATCTTCTTCGTCAACCTGCCGGTCGGCGCCCTCGCCACCTGGATGCTGACCCGTCACTTCCATGAGCACATCCAGCCCGCCCGCCACCGCATCGACTATGCCGGGGCGGCTCTCATGACGACTGGCTGCGCGCTGCTCATCCTGGCGCTGCTCGAGGGCGGACGGTCCTGGGCCTGGGGGTCGATGACCAGCGTGGCCCTCCTGTCGCTGAGCGTGGCACTGCTCGTGGGTTTCGTCATCGCGGAGTCTCGGGCGGTGGAGCCGATCGTGCCGCTGTGGGTGTTCACCCGCCGGATCTTGGCTGGCGCCAGCGTCGTGTCGCTGCTGGTGGGCGCCATCCTGATCGGCTTGACGTCGTACATCCCGACCTTCGCCCAGGGGGTGCTGGGCTTCGGTGCACTCATCTCCGGCTTTGCGCTTGCGGCGATGACGATCGGCTGGCCCATCGCCGCCGCCACGTCCGGCCGCATCTACATGCGCCTCGGCTTCAGGGACACCTCGGTCATCGGGGTCGCGTTCATCGTCCTCGGCAGCCTGCTCATGCTCACCGTGGGCGAAGGCACGAGCCTGTGGCTCATCGCCACCTACACGTTCGTCATCGGCGTCGGCCTCGGCTACACCGCCAGCCCAACGCTGGTCGCAGTCCAGTCCGCCGTGGGCTGGGAGCGACGTGGCGTCGTGACCGCCACCAACATGTTCGCCCGCTCTGTGGGCAGCGCCGTGGGGGTCGCCGTCTTCGGCGCTATCGCGAATGCCTCGCTCTCGCGCCAGTTCGAGCACCTGCCGGCCGGTGCCTCTGGTCGACTGCCGAGGAGCGCTGACGACGCAGCGCTCGTGCTCGACCGGCACGCTGGGGTGGCGCCAGCCGTCCAGGACTTCGTGCGCGCTGCGCTCAGCACGGCCACGCACAACGTGTTCGTGGGCCTGGCGGTGCTGGCTGTCGTACTCGCCGCCTCGGTGTTCCTGATGCCGCGCCGCTCCGTCGCCCTCGACTCCTGAGCGCCGGTGGCCGGCCGGCCGCACGGCATCCGTGGCGGATGCCCTGCAACTGGCCGCACGGCGAAATCCCGGCCCCACCCATGTCGAAGCGGGCATGCGCCGACCGCCACCGGGGCCGTTCGACGCAGCGATCAGTCTCTTCTCCAGCTTCGGCTACTTCGACGACCCGCGAGACGACGCCGCGGCCATGACCGCCTGGGCAGGCTGTCTGCGCCCCGGAGGCATCCTGGTGATGGAGCTGATGCATCGCGACCGGGTCGCGCACCTGTACGGGCAGCCGATCGTGCACCCGGGCGGGCTCTCCGAGACCGGGCACACCGACTGGGTGACCGGTTTGCGGACGTCGACGATGACCTACGGATCGATCGTGAAGACTTTCCGCTTCCGCCTCTACACCGTCACCGAACTGGTCCACCAGCTCCGCCGGGCCGGTTTCGGACACGTCGACGCGTACGGGACTATGCGCGGTGGGGAGGTATCTCCAGAGTCGCGGCTCGCCCTTCGAGCCGTGAAGTAACCCATGCCAGCCAACTTGGCGCAACGCAGCGGATGGGGCGTTCTTCGTGGGCCGATCCAGCGTCGCTGGTGAGTGGTCCGCCTCGGCACGTACCAGGTCCCGCCGGCACCCCCCGCCATGTTTGGGCTCCGTGAGATCGTCGGCGTGATGCGCAGGTGGAAGCGTGGTCCCGGTGGCCTCGCAGCTCGGCGGGGCGCACTGATCAGAAGCCGGGCGCGTTGCGTGGCCAGGGAGCCAGCCGCTCGAGCAGCGCAGCCACCCCGAGCAGCAGCTGCTCGCCGCCGTCCGGCGCGACCAGCTGCACGGCCAGGGGCGTCCCAGTGCGCGGGTGCACCCCGGCGGGCACCGAGATCGCCGGGTAGCCCGCGTAGTTCCAGGGTGCGGGGTACGGGGCGTAGCGGGCGTTGGCGGTGAAGACGCGCGGCCAGGACCGTTCACCCCACCGCGCGGCCTCGACCGGCGGCGCCGCCAGCGTCGGTGTGACCAGCAGGTCGAGGCCGGCGAAGTAGCTGGCCATGCGGCTGCGGAAGTTCTCCCGGTCCGCGTCCTTCACGAGGTGATGGGCCCGAACCCGATCGCCCAGCGCCGCGTGGAACCGGACCGCACGATCGAGCCGTGGGTGGTCCAGGCCTTCCGCGTCGAACGACGTGCCGCCGAACCAACGGGCCAGCACCGGCAGCGGGTTCTTCGGGTACGGCGGGTCGACCCGCTCGACGCGGTGTCCGGCCGCCTCGAGGCGTCGCACGGTGACGACGACGGCCCGCAGGTGCTCGATGTCGGCTCGCACGCCGTTGATGGGCGGCTTCGTTGAGACGCCGATCCGCAGCGCCCGATCCGGCTCGCGCACGGCTGCCACCTCGGGGCGCTCGGCCATGACCGACAGCACGAGCGCCGCGTCCGCAACCGTGCCGGCCAGTGCACCGTTCTCGGCCATGCCGTACCAGTCGTTGGGCCCCAGGAGGGCGGGCACGACCCCGCTGCCCGGCTTGATGCCGACCAGCCCGCAGCAGGCGGCGGGTATGCGGATCGATCCCATGCCGTCGGCGCCGTGTGCTACCGGGACCATCCCGGCGGCGACGGCTGCCGCGGAGCCGCCCGAGGAGCCGCCCGGCGTTCGCTCGAGGTCCCACGGATTGCGGGTGATACCGAACGGGGAGTCCGTCGTGGCGAAGACGCACAGCTCCGGAGCCCTGGTGATCCCGACAACGACCGCGCCCGCCGCCCTGAGCCGAGCCACGACAGGGTGGTCGGTTGGCTGCGGCTCGTCGGAGGTGAGCGGGGAACCATTGCGCATCTGCTCCCCGGCCACTGCCACGTTGTCCTTGATCGCGATCGGGACGCCGGCCAGGGGCAGCTGTGCCAGATCCGTGCGCAGCGCCACCTCCGCAGCCTCGGCGGCAGCCTTCGCCGCACGAACCACCTGGAAGGCGCCGACTCTGTCATCCCGGACCGTGATTCTCCCCAGGGCAGCTGCGACCACGTCGGGGGCGGAGAGCGCGCCGCTGCGGACGCCAGCAGCGATCTCCGTAGCAGTGGCCGGGGGCGTAGCGCTCATGTACCGGAGCGTACGACGGTGGCTCCCGCGCAAGCCGATTAGCAGTGACGTCGATCCGCACCCGATCCCCCGTGACGTCTGGATTGAGATGAGCGGCCCGGGCGTTGGAAACGCGGCAGTGAGCCGACGGTCGTGGCCAGAGGTTGATGACGAGCGCTCGTCTACCTCCCTCTGGGAAGGCGGCGGCCCCGTTGGCGGACATGGAGAGCATTCACCGTGGTTCAGCTGGGTTGCTCGCACCGATCTCGCCCGCGTTGGCTCAGCCTGCGTCTGTTACTGCGTCAACCTCGACCTCGATCAGCCAATCCGGGTCGATGAAGCGCGAGACCTCGACGAACGTGCAGGCAGGACGGGTGCTCGAGAACAGTTCACCGTGCACGGCCGCGGCCTTCCGCCAGTTTCGTATGTCGGTCAGCATGACCCTCGTCCGGACCACATCCCCTGGGCCAGCCCCGACAGCGGTCAGCGCCTCGAATGCGATCTCGAAGCACCGGTGGGTCTGGGCCGCGAGATCTCCCCGACCCACGGTGGCGCCGTCCGATCCGACCGGTGCGGTGCCCGACACGCAAACGAGATCACCAGCGCGGATCGCCCTGGAGAACCCGATCTCCGGCTCGAGGGGCGATCCCGACGACGCGACTCTCCTCATGGGCTCAAGAGCATCGCACCTTCGAGCATCACTTTGGAGTTTCGAACCCGACCCTACGAGCCGAGCTTGGCGACTGTGAGCAGCACGGCGGAGTCTTGGAGCGCTTCGAGCGAGTGCCGACCGGTCGGCACGATGAGCAGATCTCCAGGTGAGCCCTCCCATCCGTGGCCCCCGCCATTGAGCCGAACCCGACCTACCAACACGTGCACCGTGGCCTCGCCGGGACTCTCGTGCTCGTCGAGTGTGCGCCCTGCTGCCAGCGCGATCACGGTCTGGCGCAGCACATGCTCGTGGCCGCCGTAGACGGTGTCGGCGCTTCGCCCGCTGGAGGCCTGCCTTGCAAGCTTCAGCTGTTCCCGGGCGAGGGCGGTCAAAGAAGACTTCTCCATGGGCCCCACCCTCGCACGGACACGGTGCGCAGTCGAAGCATCGAGCGTCCTCCCGGCGCCCGATGTGGCCCGCCTCCGCACCGGGAGAAGCATGGCCGCTCTTGAGGTTCGGCGCAGCAACACGCGTTCCAGACGTTGAAGCGGAACTGCGACCCCCGGTCCCTGGCCTGCGCCGTAACGGAATTTGTGCAGGTCACAGCTTCGGGTCGTTCCGGCTGCATGACGGTGATTGCCGCCGCTCGCGAGGCTCGTGCGCCCCAAAATGTGCCCCAAGCGCCTCGGCCAGGGAGAGCCACCGACCCGATCGCGGAGCAGTGGAGGGCGGCCGTCGAGGCGGTCGAGGCCGCCCTGACAGGGGAGGGTGATGTGGCGGTACACGGAGTGTGCACCGTGACCTCGCTGGAAGCTGCCGCAATGACGGGCACGGGGAGTGCCGACCGGATGCTGCGGAGACGGGTCGGAGGCTCGGCGGTGAGGAGTGCCTCGGACTGGATCCGGGGCACTTCGTGTTGGGTGCGAGGTGCGGTGGGGTGCGCGAGGACGGCGCGCCAGCGCAGCCCGCATCGCGGGGCCCCATCGCGGGGGCCGCGTCGCGGCGAAGCCGCGCTTGAGCCAGTGAAGAAAGTCCTCACCGCCCGACTACTGAGCTTCCCGTGCTCCGTCGGAGGATGCGCGACAGTCGTCCGCCAGCTGATCTGCGACAGTCGAGCATCCGGGACGCGGCTAATTGTTGACTTCTCGTACGACGGCGGCCGGCCAGGCTGTTGTCGAGGTGCTCGGCGGGACGCTCTCTCATTACGGCGGCTGCCCACCCTGGAGGGTGTGGCTCTCATCTGGCATGCGGTCCCGCCGGGTGCCGTGGTGCGGCGTGGCTCAAGAGGGGATTGCCCGGCTCGAAGTAGCTCTGCCCGTCCTCGCCGAACTACTCGAGCGAGGAGGTCGAAGAGATGAGCCGAGTGGTCGTGGGTGTGGACCCACACCAGAAGTCGGTCACGATCGAGGCGGTCGACGAGCACGGCACGGTGCTGGCGACCGGCCGGTTCGGCACCGATACGGCCGGCTGCCGGCTGATGAACAGGTACGTGCGGGACCAGTGGCCGCATCACGTGTGGGCGATCGAAGGCGCCCCACCGGACGAACGACCTTGACGGGCGACAAGCGCCGGCGCACACTCCCAGGCGCCGAGACCGAGCCCTTGACACAGAGGGGAACCAGATCCGGACGGTCCGTCGGTGGGGCCGCCACTCGAGCGCAGCGGATGGGCCCTCGATCCGATCAGGAATCGAGAAGCGCCACGGTGCGGTCGGGCCTAGCCTTTCGACGGAAGGCCGGTATGACACCGAGCCCCTGAGCGTCAAGAAGGGAAGCCCGCGAATGCCCGCGAACAATGATGCCATGACCGAGTCCGACGGCTTCAGCGCCGAGGAGCGTGCCGCGATAAAGGAGCGCGCCGCCGAGCTGCGCGCCGAGGGCAAGAAAGGCGCTAAGAAGGCCGACGGCCTGCAGGCGGTCCTCGACGCGATCGCGGAGATGGCGCCGGAAGATCGCGCTCTCGCCGAGCGCGTGCATGTGACGGTGACCGCGAACGCCCCCGAGTTGTCGCCGAAGACCTGGTATGGGATGCCCGCCTACGCGAACGCGGACGGCAAGGTCGTCGTGTTCTTCCAGGACGCGGGCAAGTTCAACTACCGGTACTCGACCCTGGGCTTCCAGGATGCGGCGAACCTCGACGACGGCGACCTGTGGCCGGTGTCGTACGCGCTTAGACAGTGGAGCCCCGCGGTGGAGAAGAAGGTCGTCGAGCTGGTGAAGGCCGCGATCTCCTGACCGTTGCCGCGACGGCCGCGGCGCGCGCGTGGTCCTCGGGTACTGCGGCTTCGGATGGCTCCGCCTTAGCACCTGCCGTCAAGACCTACCGTGCCACAGCTCTGAGCGCAGTCGCCCATCCAGCCACGGCGTGAACGAGGGCACAGACAGCGGCATTTCCGGACATCGTTCGCGGCGCGTCAAATGGTGCGGGTGTGACCCGTGGGACTTACACGTCGCGGGTCGACCGCGGGAACGTCGTCGGGGTGAAGTGGATCGCGCCGGCCGGCAGCATCCACGGCATCGCGACAAGCTCGAAGACGCCGGCTCGGACGGCCGGGTCTTCGCCCTTGAGCCGCAGCGCCTCGTCGGGCTCACAGCGCAGGATCGACAGGCCGCGGTAGTGCCGCAGGCCGCTCGGGTCGCCGAGCGGGCCGGCAGCGAGCAGCACGCCACGGTCGTGGAGGTCGGCGAGGTGGCTCAGGTGCGCGTCCTGGAGCCGGTCGGCCTCCTCCTCCGAGAGCTGCGGCGGGTCGTCCGGGGTTACGAGCAGCACGACGGTGTAGCGGTCGAAGTCCATGCCGGCGATCGTAGGCGGTTCAGCTCAGCACCACTCGGGCCTAAGTCCAGTCCTTTCTACTCGTTGAATATGTCAGTTCGGCACGTCCACGCCAACAGCGGCAAGAGCGGACGGGTGAGTTTCCTCAGCGTGGCGCGGGTTCGAAGAGTTCGATGAGGTTGCCGGCGGGGTCGGTGATCAGGATTTGGCGTCCGCCGGGGCCGGCTGTGACGTCGCTGCGGAAAGATAGCCCGGCTTGGCGCAGCCGGTCGACTTCGGCGTCTAGGTCGGTGACGATCAGATGGATGCGGTTGCGGCCCGCGTCCGCGAAATCGTCGGGCGTGGCCCGGGCGCCGGAGCTCGCTGGGCCGGACAGCAGCAGCCGCAGCGGTCCGCGGGTCACGTCTGCGAAGGCGGGTGCTGGGTTGGTCCGCAAGGTGAAGCCGAGGTGGGTGGTGTAGAAGTCGATGGCGGCGGCTACGTCATCCACGACGTACCGAACGTTGGCCAGCTCATCGGGTGTTGTAGTCACGATTGGACCTCCGGCTTTCGTGTGGACTGGGTCGATCCGATAAAGCAAGCAGTCTGCCCATCCACCGACGCGCTGTCACGAGGAGACCAGGCTCTCCGCGGCAGATCGGGACAGTCGTCCACGCTGCGACATCTCCGCTGTCACGCCTGTGCAAACCGCCGAGCCGGGAGCATGCTGAGCGCATGACTGATCGCGACGCCTTCTTGGCCTGGGTCAAGTCCGCGCTGTACGACGCGGAGGTCGCCGTACACAACGGCGATGCGGCCCCACGGCGGGCGATCTGGTCCCGTAACGAGCCCGTGACCATCCTGGGAGCGTTGCGCAACGCCTACGGGCGGCAAGAGGTGGACGAGGCATTCACTGTGCTCGAGACGAGTTTCTCCGACTGCACGTCATATGAGTTCGAATTGCAGGCGTATGACGTGGTGGGTGACATGGCCTATACCGCGGGCCTGGAGCACACTTCGGCATCGATGGACGGTACGCCGCGCAGTTACACCTTGCGGGCCACCCAGGTGTATCGCCGCGAGGGCGGCGAGTGGAAGGTCGCCCATCGGCATGCTGACACCGTGCCGGAGTGAGGTGCCAAGTCAGGTCCGATACTCCGCAGGTCCGCGCACCATCCGCGGCATGAGCGTGCGTGGTGGAAGGCTCGGAGGCATGATGTCCGCGTGGAGCGTCGAGTGTCCCCTCAACGACCAGGGCTTGGTCCGACTATTGGCACTGCCGCCGGTGAGACCGTCTTCATGTGCGACAGCGGTGGCGAAGTCTGGCTTCGGCCATCGGACATCGGCGCCGTGGCCCCGGCCATCCCCACGGCACCCGATTGGCGCGAGTCACCCGACCTTCACGTCATCCCGGGACCACCAGTTGGGCAGTCACAGACGCCGGAAGATCCTGACGCGGTGTCGAATCGGGCCGCCGCCGTTCGTGGAGAAGGTGAGGGTGGCCGCGGGGGCGATCCAGGCAAAGGAGGAGACCTGACCGAGTACCTCATCACGTTCAACGACGAGTGGGTGCCGACCACACGGACGAGGAGCTGCGCGAGAAGTGCAGGGCCGCCAGGGCGCTGGTGGAAGAGATGAAGGCTGCCGGGGTACCTCTTCACCGGCGGCCTGGACGAGCTGAACCCGCGTCAGTGTCGTGGTCGACGGCACGCCACGGTTTACCGACGGTCCGTTCGTCGAGTCCAGGAGCACCTCGGCGGCTTCGCCGCGGGATGTGGCCGATCGAGGAGGCGGCGCGGCTTGGGCGGAAAGATCGCGATGGCCGCGTTGGCCGCAGGAGGTGCGACGTTTCCAGGTCCCCATGCAAGATCCCGGAGATTTCGAACGGCGTCGCGGGCGTCCTGTCCGCGAGGCTCAAGTACGTTCGGCGATCGGGTTCGACCCCGAACTCGAGGCGATGCTCGGCAAAGTTGCTGTCGACGGTCGCGGATGGTCTTGATCCGCTCCAGCTCGGCGGCGACGCGTTCGAGCGCGGCGTCGCGGGCGGCCTTGTCGCGCTCGGCTTCGGCGGGGTTGTGGCAGATGACCCACCGAACGGCCGGGCGTGGAGTCGAGCGCGGACTTCCTTGACGCGCAGGTTGTCGCGCACGCTCTGGTAGCGGCCCTGCCGGGACAGGGCCTGCTCGACCAGCGGCGCCGGCCGGTCGCGCATCCGCTCGCCGGCGATGCAGTGCCCGCCGGCGCGGGCGCAGGTAGCCCAGGTTCGTCGGTCGGAGGAGAACCCGCGGTCGACGACGGTGACCACGCGCCCGAGCCGCCAGTCCGCGCATGTCGTCCTTGACCTCGGGCATCACGGCCTGATCGTTGGTGTTGCCCGGCCAGCACCAGCACCCGCACCGGGATGCCCTCGCGGGTGACGGCCAGCCCGATCACGATCTGCGGCAGGTCGGGGCGGTGGTCCTTGGAGTGCCCGTACCGGCGGAACGCCTGCTCGCCGTCGTCGCTCTTCGGTGTCGCGCTCGAAGTAGGTGGAGGTGGTGTCGAAGAACAGCAGGTCGACCTCGAGGTTGAGCAGGTCGGCGACGGCGAAGAACACCGCCTCCTGCACCCTCGCCTCGGCGTCGGCCTCGACCAGCAGGTCCATCGCCCGGTAGGCCTGGTCATCGTCCATCGCCTCCAGACCGGGGATCGCGACGTCGCGGGTGACCCACTCGGCCGCGGCCAGCTTCGAGCACGGGGCGAGCGCCCGGTTGGCGACCAGCGCGAACAGCACCCGCTCGACGTCGGTGGTGAACCGCCGCGGGCCCGAGCACCTTCGCGCAGCGCGGCGTCGATGCCCAGCGGCGCGCCACAGCGCGTCGAGCAGCCACGCCGCGCCCAGCGGGCGCGACGCGGTCACCCGCAGCCCGTCGCCGACCAGCACCGCGGCGTCGGCCGGCCCGCGTCCGGGTCGGGTTCGCCGAGGTAGCGGTTGATCGAGGAGACCAGCCGGCGCAGCCCATCGCGGTTGTAGATACCACCAGCAGTACCTCGCGAAGAACCCGTTCGGGTACGGCTGCCCCGCCAACACGGGCGTGCGCTTCCTCGAAATCGCCTGACGCCTAATGGTCGACCGCGACCTCATCGTGGAACGCTCGGAACTCGATCCCTCCTGGACGGTGATCGGCGGCCAAGCGTCGCCCGCTCATCGGCATGATCGCACCACCTCAGCGGCACGAGCGGACGTGCCGCAGGGCCGGTTGCCATGTCCCGAAGTCGCAAGTTACCTCGACAAGTGTGATGGATGAGCCGACCATCGCCGCGTCGGCTCTAAAGCACGGCTTGGACGAACCGGAGATTCTCCACGCATACCGAAATCCGATCCGGATCTGGGATCTCGGTGACGGGTTCACCATGATGACCGCGCGAACGCGGCGGCCATCATCCTCGAAGTCGGCTACATCCAGGGTGACACCGCCGTGGTTATCATCCATGCGATGCGCGCCCGAGAGAAGTTCCTCCGGTGATTCCCAGGCCACGCACCATTGATGAATCCTTGCCCACGCCGACGAGCTCGCCGAACGGCTTGAGCAGTACGAGCCAAGCGATACCGACGGGCTGGACGTTGCGGCCGGTCTGTCCTGGGCTGCGATCGGAAGGATGGTCGGCACTAGCAGCGAGGCCGCACGACAGAGGTAGGCCAAAAAGGTCGCCCGATCAGCCTGGCCCGGATGCGGCAGATGAGTCCGTTTCCTGGGAGGCTGTTCTCGTGACTGGGTCTGAGCGTGACCGCGACGCGGTCGGGCGTGCTCGCCAGGCAAGGCCGCGGGACGCGTTGGGCCGGCCGCTGCCTTATGGCGCCGAAGGAGTGGAGCCGGTCTCGGAGGAGGCACTGCCGCCTGAGGAGACACTTAGGACGGCGCGAGAGCTCGTGGCAGTCGGTCGTCCTTTCGCCGCCCACGAGGTCCTTGAGGCGCGCTGGAAGGCCGGGCCGCCCGAGGAGCGGGACCTCTGGCAGGGATTGGCGCAGGTCTGCGTGGCGATCACCCACGCCGGCCGCGGCAACCGGACGGGGGCGGAGCGGCTCTCCGATCGGGCAGCCGGGAAGTTGGCAGCCTATGCCGCCACTGGACGCGGCACCTACGGCATTGACTTGAACGCCGTCATGGAATGCGCGCGAAGTCACGTCGGAAGGTATTAGGGGGCAAGAATGTCGCCGATCAGGTCACGCACCCATGTGGCGGGCTGACCGTAGAGCGGCAAACGCGGACGTCCGCGGCGTGTGCGGGGGGGCCAGTGAGTGTGGCAGCGATGGCTGCTCGGAGCGAGGCTATACGTTGGCCAGCGTGCTGCCGGATCCGTTGCCTGTGCCGTGGGAGACGAAGTCGAACTGGGTGCTGTGGTCCTCGGCCGATCTTCGAGCTCAGGTGGGCTTTCGATGGAGTCGGGATCAAGGGATGGCAAGACGGCGCGATGGTCGCTGATCAGCCGTGCGTCGGGTGAGGGACCTCGACATCGAGATCCCGTACTCGTCGATGCGCATAGTGACTACGCTGACGGTCTGGGACATGGCCAGTCCCAAGACCGCCTCGTTCTCGGCTGCAGAGGTGGAGATCAGTTTCACCGCTCGATTCGACGTGGTGCGGTGGACGCTTGTGCCCACACGGCCTATGACTGGCGCCTTGAGCTCATCCTCGACGACCTCACCCGCTTGCTCGACCCAGACTTCTCAGCGTTGGGCTGGTCTGGACTGGTCGACGACGCGGTCCGCCGAGTGGTGCCGCGAATGCGCCCTCATGCCCGGTTGCTGACGTACAGAGACCTCCTCGGTCCGGACCGGTTTTCTCGATGGACACACAGCCTATGACTCCGAGTTGCGGGCTGTTGTCGACCATCACAGGCGCAGATGACCTTGCGAGCCACGTGTTCTCGGCGCTCGGTGGGAGCCGATTTCAGCACGTCCGCAGGTCGGCATGACCGTGTTCACTGCTCCGCTGTTTCAGTCCCGATGGTTCACGATGTTGATGAGGTTGCCGTCTGGTGCCCGGACGAAGAACCGGCGAACACCCCATGGCTCCGTAGCTATCGGGTGCACGATCTCGTAGCCGAGTTTCTGAGCCGCTGCGCCAACGTCAGCCACTCGAAGGTTGGCCTGATGCGGGTGGCGCGCATGCGGTGCTCCTGGCTGCGGCGGATGCCGATGATGCTGGTCCGAACGCTGCGGGGTGCCTACTCGCGCGGTCCGGTGAGGGCTGTTCTCCCGTGGCTTCGGCGCGACCGGTCCGCGCGGCTGGGGTGCGTGCGTTCCGATGGGCGACACAGGTCGGGACCCAAGCTCACGTCCGTCTCGCCGCGCAGGACAACATGCCACCCGGTCGACGCGCGCGCCAGGACCGGCAGACTGTACGGATGGTCGAGCGGACTGCCAGCTCCACCGCTGTGCTGGTGTGCCAGGGCAGGGCAAGCGCGGACGGAAGGTACGCCGTCGGCCTCTTCTCCGACCCGGTGGCGCGAGAACTGCTCGACCCGGCCGACCGCGCGCTGGTGGACCGGGTGCGCGCAGACCGTGTTCCGGACGAGGCGAGGGAGCGGATGGCCTACGAGATGGTCCGACGCACCGGGCTGACCATGGTGCCCCGGACGGTCGCGATCGACCGGGCGATCCGCGACCACGCTGCAGAGCAGGTCGTGCTCCTCGGAGCGGGACTCGACGCGCGGGCCTGGCGGATGCCCGAGCTGGCCCGGGCCAGCGTGTTCGAGGTCGACCACGCGGCCTCGCAGCAGGACAAGCTGCGGCGGGTCGGTCGCCGCACGCCGACTGCCGGACGGATCGTTCCGGTGGCTGTCGACCTGGCCAGCGAGCGACTCGGCCCCCCGCTCACCCACGCCGGGTTCGACCGACAGGTGGCGACGACCTGGGTGTGGGAAGGCGTCGTGCCCTACCTGAGCGCCGGGCAAGTCCGGTCGACAGTGGCCCAGGTCGCGGAGCTGTCCGCGCCGGGCCACTGGCTCGTCGTCAACTACCAGAGGAAGTCCCTGGCGGTGGGCATCGCGCGCGCCGCGATCCGCGTGGCGCTCCGCGCGGCCCGCCAGCCCGACCCCCTGGCAACCGAGCCCTGGCGCTCCCTGTGGCGGCCGGATCAGATGCGGGGCATGTTGGAGGACCATGGCTTCGACGTCGCCTCGGACAGCGACCTGCTCGCCCTCTCCAACGGTCTCGGGCTTCCCCCGGACAACGAGGCCTCCCTGCGCAACGGGCGGGTATCCCTCGCCGTGCGTCGCTGATCCAGGGCACCCGGGGGTCCGCCCACCTGGATGAATCACCGTCAGCGCCATCGACTGCGACCCCGAGGAGGAGGACCACGATTCGGCCCAGCCGGCCGCCGGGTCGCTCCCCGCTGCGAACCACCCCACACCGGCAGGACCCCGCAGAACGCGGCAGAAGCGGAACGTCTGTGCGCGTTTGGGCCCACTCCAGGCGGTGCTTGTTCGCTCACCTGGTGGAAACCGATCCAGAGGTTGAGAGCATGGTCACGTGGTCGAAGATGCGTGGAAGGCGTTGGCTGATCCGTTCGTCGATGGCGCGTACGCCACCGTGAAGGGGCAGGTGCGGACATATGTCCTGCACCAACAGCTACTGCGACACCTGCCGCCCCCGCCGGTCTCGGTGTTGGACGTTGGAGGAGGTGCGGGGCACCAGTCGTTGCCCTTAGCTCGGCTGGGTTACGACGTCACGGTCCTGGATCCATCGACGGCGATGTTGGCCAAGGCCGAAGAACGGGTGGCACAGGAACCCGACGACATCCGATCGCGTATCCGGCTGGTCCGAGCCGCAGGCGAGTCCGCTGTCGAGGCCACCGATGGCCGGCGGTTTTCTGTGGTGCTCTGCCACGGCGTTCTGATGTACCTTCCCGCACCGGAACCGCTGCTCAACGTCTTGTGCCGATGTGTCGAACCCGGAGGAGTGGTCTCAATCATGGCGCTCAATGCCGAGACGATGGCCGTGCGGCCCGCGCTCGAGCACAGGTGGGCCGACGCATTGGCCGGATTCGACGCCAACAGCGAGATCGGTGTACTTGGCACGTCGACCCGCGGCGACACCGTCGAACACCTCTCGGAACTGTTGCGCCGTCACGGAGTCGAACCCCGGGCCTGGTACGGAGTCTGGCTGTTCTCGGACTGGATGGACCTGCCCGTCGCGGACACCGACGTCGAGGCCGTAGCAGAGGTTGAGCTCAAAGCCAGCCTTCGCGACCCTTACCGACAGCTCAGCCGCGTGTTCCACCTTGTCGGGACCGGCGACTCCTAAGCGGACTCTGGCGGCCTTCTTGGCTGGTCGCGTCGAGCAGCAGCGTCGCGGCCATCGCCGCACGTCGCCGAGCATGATTGACGGCGCCGTGAAGTAAGGAACGTGCGCCCAAGAATCCAAGCCAAGACTGGCAACCCGTGGACTGACGCGGTAGCCGGATGACACCGTCGTCACGTCGACGCAGTCTGGTCGGCCGACTTGGACGAGTCGCGGATCCGCCTGTCGCTCAATGGGATCCAGCATTGCTAGGACGGCGATTCGTGGGTGGTTCCGGTTGTTTGCGACTGTCCGAACAGTCCCGTGGGCTGCTGGTCAGCGTCGCTGTTCCATTCCCGCATAGACCAGTGACTGAGGGGTCCGGGTACTGAAAGAGCCTCACTGAAGTGGCTACCCAAGTGCCGGATGTGCCGTGCGGACGGGGCCCCACACTTCCGCGCGGCACACCCTTGGGGAGGGGGTGGCCATGTCGCTGGCAACACGCAACGCGGCTGGGCCGCCCTCCCGCTCCTGTGCTATGACGACGAGGGGCCGCTGCAGCTGCCCCACCTGGACGCCGCCACCGAGGCCGAGGTCATCGCCCGACTGCTCTCACGCGGCTTCGATGACTGGTCCCAGGCTACGGCCGACGCCGCCCCCGCCACGACACCGGCGCCCGCTGCCTACACGGCCGCCCCGCGAGCTGCATGGACGTCCACACCGACGACGACGGTCTGAGGGTGAGCCTCAATGAGGTCTGTGGGACGACCGGGCTATCGGTCACAACAATGCCGGTTCACGAGTCGGAGGGAGGCACGTGTGACGCCGATCGAGCGAGCCTCGATGTGCCGGGGTGCATGCTCGGCGCCGTGAGGTCGGCCACTCCCGCTGAATCGCTCGAAATTGCGGGCGGGTCCGAGTAACGTCGCCACCTGCACCACCAGACAGCGCTCGCCCCCGTCCCCTGCTCCGAGGGCGGGCGCTGCGACGTCGGGACGCCACTGCGGAGGAGCCTCCGACGCGGGGCGCGACAGACCACCTACCCAGAGACCGGTACGACTCGCTGGGGCCGGCCGCAGGCTGCTGCGGCCGGCGTGAACTCCAAACATGCCGTACTCGCCGGAATCGCCGACCAGGAAGACCAGTCCGAGTAATCTCTGTGGCTTCGGGCACTTCAGCAGCCGCCCCCCATCCCCTGCAGCAGGGGGCGGCTGCTGTGATAATAGGCGACGCCACCGCCCGAGGACGGGGATTCAGGCAAGGTGGCTCCACCGACCGTCGACCCAGCCTCGCGATCACCGAGCCCCACCGAGCGCGCCAGGTGCCCGCCTAGAGTGAATGTGTGGGGGAATACCAGGTCGGTCCATTACCCGCGCACGGGGTCAGACACCTTCGATGAACATGGCTGATGCAGGGCGGGTGCACCGGGTGCTCACCTTCGTCGACCGCCAACGACATCGCCGACCCAACCATCGCTCGCCGCACCGCTGGTCGCGCTGCCGGTCGCGGCAGCGTGGAGCACCGGAGCCTCCCGATCGGGAGGTCGCAGTCGCCTGGCATTTGGCCGCCTTCGAGCCGACAATTGTGGGAGCGTTTGCCTGACAGCTCTCCCATCCCTCGGATCGGATTGAGGAAGCCATGGCGCGTGAGGTGACCCCCGGTCAGCTGCACCCTGCACTGCCCGATACGTCGGCACAAGCGGCGGTGGAAAACCCGAAGCCGTCACCCGGAAGATTCCGGCGGCTGCTCCACGTCACCCTCCCAGGGTGCTGGGGTGCCGTCGTTTTCGCATCCCTGTCGTTCACACCGTCGCTGCTTCCACGTGGCGGCCTCATCCAGGGCATTGTCTGTGGCGTCAACGCGGCCATCGGGTACGGCCTCGGGGTGCTCGCGGCCTGGATCTGGCGCGCTTTCGCTGATCGGGAGGCGCGTCGCCCGCGGCCCTGGGCCTGGCGGACCTTTGTCATCGGCGCTGCGGTCCTTCTGGTTGCCTCCTTTAGCCTCGGGCAGTACTGGCAGCACGAGATCCGGTCGCTGATGGGGGTCACCGAGTACAACATCGCGCTCGTCATCGCCTCGCCTTTCGTCGCGGTGTTCTTCTTCTGCCTGTTCCTCCTCATCGCGCGAGGCATTCGTCGCGTGTACCGCTGGGTCGCGGAGCGGCTCGGTCGCTGGTTCGGGCGGCGTGCGGCGGCTGCGACCGGCTGGATCCTGGTGTTCGCCACCGTCTACCTGATCGTCACCGGCATACTCCTCGACGGCCTGGTCAGCGCCATGGACGAGGCATTCTCGGTGAACAACAACATCACGCAGGAGGGCGCTGTCCGGCCTACGACGGGCCTTCGTTCAGGCGGGCCAGGCTCGCTCGTGTCATGGGACTCGCTCGGCCGGGAAGGCCGCACGTTCATCGGCAAGGGTCCCACCGCGAGCGACATCGAGCCGGTCGTCCATCATCCGGCCGAGGAGCCGATCCGCGCCTACGCGGGTCTGGAGTCGGCCGACGACACCGAGCGCCGCGCCGCTCTGGCAGTCGACGACCTCGAGCGAGCGGGTGGTTTCCAGCGGGCGAACCTGCTCGTCGTGTCGACGACGGGCAGCGGTTGGGTCGACCCCGCACTGGTCGACACCTTCGAGTACTTCAGCGGCGGCGATGCGGCCACGGTGGCGATCCAGTACTCGTACCTGCCCTCGTGGCTCTCCTTCCTGGTGGACCAGTCGAGGGCTCGGGAGGCAGGTCGGGGGCTCTTCGACGCGGTCTACGACCGCTGGTCGAAGCTGCCACAGGACCAGCGCCCCAAGCTGTACGTCGCCGGGGAGAGCCTGGGGTCGTTCGGCGGGGAGACCGCCTTCAGCGGCGAGTACGACGTGCGCAACCGCACCGCAGGGACCCTGTTCGCGGGGCCGCCCAACTTCAACACGCTGCTCCGCGAGTTCAGCGACAACCGCGACGCGGGCAGTCCCGAGATCCAGCCGGTCTACAAGAACGGCCGCACGGTGCGTTTTGCGACGGATGTCGGCACCTCTATACCGCCTGAGGGCCAGGCGTGGGACGGCACCCGGGTCCTGTACCTGATGCATCCGTCCGATCCGATCGTCTGGTGGAGCCCGCACCTGGTCTTCAACGTGCCCGACTGGATCGGCGAGGCTCCCGGGAAGGACGTGCTCCAGGGCATGGTCTGGATGCCCTTCGTGACCTTCTGGCAGGTCACCGCCGACCTTCCGTTCGCCACCGGGGTTCCGCCCGGCCATGGGCACAAGTACACGACGGAGTACGTCGACGGGTGGTATGCCGTGATGCAGCCCACTGGTTTCACGGCCGATGACCTGAGCGCGCTCACCAAGACGATCGCGGCTCTGGAGTAGACCCGCCGCCACCGGCCCCCGATCCTCGCGGTCGGGCGCACCGTGCTCCCGGGATACCAGAAGCAGCACATGGCGGCGAATCTGGCCGCATCTGCCCGCCCGCCGGCGGGTCAGCACGGTGAGTGATCAGCTCATGCAGAACGCTCTTCGCCTCGCATGGGGTCAGCCGCTGGTTCTCGCCTCGGTGGTATGCGACTGGCGCACTTGGGGATCACCGTGACCGACCAGGAGCGTCGACACGCGCATTGACAGCGCCAAGACGCCGCGTTGACTGGACACCATGCGCTCCGTCGGTAGCGTGATCCTGACTGCGGAGAGAACGAACCGGTTGCGCTGGCGGGGCCCGATGCGCCTGATGCTCGGCCAGCAGGCGGGGGGAGGGTCGCCCATGACGACACGAGTCCATCGATTCTGGGCACCGGGCTCGACCAGGATGCCGACGAATGGCAGTTGACGGCGTGGATCCCGCCAACCTCGAGAGGTTCGACGTCACCGTCCGGGTCGTGGAGCTCCTGCTCAGCTCCAGTGGCGAGGGCGTGGAAACCCTCGAGATGTACGTCGGTCGGCTGGCTTCAGCGTTCGGCCTGGATATTGAGCTCCTCGTGCTTCCCGAACAGGTCCTTCTCACCGAGAAGGCGTCAGGCACCTCGACGCCTGTCGCCATCGTTCGCAGAACCCCAGGGCTGTCCCGTCTCGACCAAGTCATGGACCTCAAGGTTCTCGTGTCCGACATAGAACAAGGTCTCCCCCTGGCCGAGGCGTCGCGACGCGTCGAGGCCATCGCGGATGCTCCACCGTCTTGGCAACCATGGCTGCGGGTGATCGGCGTCGTGCTGTTCACGGCCGGGTTCGCGCCGAGTGTCCTGGCCACCAGCGGCGAGGTCGTCTCGACCGTCCTGCTCGGAGCCGTCATGGGTCTGCTGCTGGTCACGTTCGAGGGACGGCTATTCGAGCCACTGGTGCCGTTCATCGGAGCGTTCCTTCTCACCATTCTCGCGGCCACGCTCCTCTCCGGTCTGGCGCGCGCTACGGGGGTTGTGCTCGTCGTCGTGCCGGCCTTGTTCATCGTGGTCCCAGGCGACTATCTGTCCGCCGCAGCCGGTGAACTCATCGGTGGGCGGGTGGCTGCCGGCGCCACGCGTCTGGTCTACGCGGCCTTCGTTCTCGCCCTGCTGGTGGTGGGAATCGCTGGCGGCGCAGAGATCACGGGCAGGACCGACCTGCTCGAAGAACACCCGGTGACGCCCACGCTGCCGTTTGCGGTTGTGGTGCTGGCCTGGATCCCCTTCTCGATTGGCCTCACGCTGGCGTTCAACGCCCACCTGAGCGCCCTTCGCTGGCTTATCCCCACGGTTATTGGCACCTACCTCGTGCAGCAGGGCGCCACCGAACTGGTGGGCGACATCACGGGAACCCTCGTCGCCGGCATCGCGCTCGGAGCGGTCGCCAATATCGCGTCACGGCCCGCCCACCGGCCGCCACGCCTCGTGATCGTCCTCGGCGGCTTCTTCGTGCTCACGGTGGGTGGCTTGGGCCTGCGCGGCGCGACGGCACTCATCGGCAACGACGTCGTCTCCGGCTTTGGCGACCTGCGAGACTTCTTCATCCAACTGCCGACGGTCGCCATTGCCATCTCCATTGGGATGCTCGTCACGAATAGGTGGTCCACCACAACGCCCTATTCAGCGCGCGGGGCCCCGACGTGAACGATTCGCGCGGT
This sequence comes from uncultured Actinomycetota bacterium, assembly GCA_963715025.1. Classification (GTDB taxonomy): domain Bacteria; phylum Actinomycetota; class Actinomycetes; order Actinomycetales; family Dermatophilaceae; genus DASSJT01. Next base: position 95,849 of record CAVQQQ010000009.1, read on the forward strand.
CGGGGAGCTGTGGCAGCTTCGCCGGTCAGGAAGGCGGAGCGAGGCGCGCGGGACCAGGAATCGGGGGTCGGCAAATCCCGACAGCTTCAAACCCACCCATAGCCACACAAGAATGTCTATTTACCCATAAGTCCTGACAGGCTCGGTCTACAGTGATCCGCATAGGGGGGGCTTCGACCCCGATTCCATTTCAGGAGGCTTTCATGCCACGCAGAATCCTTCTCGTCGCAGCACTTCTTCCACTGGCCCTGCTGACGGCATCCCCGTCGTCGACGGCGGCTCCGGGGGGCAACGTGTCCGGAGCGATCTTCACCACTGACGTCACCGGCGTCCCAGTCAACCTCAACCACTATCAGGCAAAGGAAGACGTCTACCTCAATGGCGGCCCAGGCATCAATGCCCCCGCCGACGCCGCCGGGCTACCGGAAGGAACGTACTCGTTCCAGGTGACCAACCCCAACGGCAAGGTCCTGCTGTCCGAGGACGACGTCAGCTGCCGCCAGTTCACCGTCGACAGCTCCGGTGTCATCCAGTCCGTCCTGGCCGGCCCGGGCTGCACCACCGGGGCTCATGCCACGGGCACCGACGCGGAGGACCAGGGCATCACCGTGCAGCTGTTCCCCTACGCCGACACCCCCAACCCCGGCGGGGTCTACAAGGTGTGGGTCACCCTCACCTCGCAGCTGAACTGCAACACCGCGGGCAACAAGAACTGCTTCGTCCCGCGCTACAGCAAGACGGACAACTTCAAGGTCAAGGCCAACGCCATCGTCGAGATCGACACGCGGTTCTGGCGCCCCGGCTCCAGCACGCCCGCGCTGGGAATGGCGGCAGGCTGGTCCGACACCAACGGCGCCACCAACGTCAAGTACTCCGAGTACAACCCGGACATCCTGGCCTACTGGGAGGCGCACGTCGAGGCAGCCGAAGAGGGCACCCACTCCATCTCCGTGAGCAACCAGACTGGCTGCCAGATCGACTACGTGACCGGGCCGAACGGGGAGACCTACCGCAATGGGAGCGGCAAGTACAACGTCTCCGTCACCGTCGCACCTTGGAGCGCGGGCGATGACACCACGTACCGCGTAGAGGTCTTCTGCAAGTGACCCAACCTTGCTGCGGATAAACACGATGCGTGTGCAGGTGGCACCGAGGCGCCACCTGCACACGCCGTGTGACGGTCGTGGGGCCGTGCGCTTGCTCGAGCCGGTGACGCTGCTGCGCGGTCCGTCCCCGAGGTAGTCGGTCGGGGCGCCCGGCGCCGCCCGCGACCCTCGAGGCGGCTTGAGACCCGGGCTGGCGCTCCCGCTGCCCCTATGCTCGCAACGACTGGCGGTGCGGGCCGTCGTTCACCGCCGAGGCGGCCTGCCGGCCCTAGCCTGTGGGCAGGGAGGAGGTCGCGATGGACGCTCTCGCGGTACTGGCGGCCTACCTCATCGGCGCGATCCCCTTCACCCAGATCGTCTCCCGCCGGCTGACCGGAGTCGACCTGCGGACTGTCGGTACCGGCACGGTATCCGGTACCGGCCTCTACCACGTGGCCGGGCTCTGGCCGCTGGTTCTCGGCGGGGGGCTCGACGTGGCCAAGGGCGCTGCGGCAGCGATGCTCGCCGGTGATGACAAACGGCTGGCGGTGCTGGTGTCCGCGGCTGTGGTCACCGGCCACTGCTGGTCGGTGTTCCTCGGCGGCGCGGGGGGCAGGGGCCTGTCCCCCTCCATGGGGGCCCTGGCGATCTTCGCCTGGCCTGGCGCGCTGCTGCTCCTGGCGGCACTCGCGGTGGGGAAGCTCGCTGACGAGACCGGCCTGGCCGCCTTCATCGCCGACCTGTTGCTCGTGGTCGTGCTCAGCACTGGGAGTGGCTGGCAGGGAGCGGCGCTGGCCCTGGCCTTGGTGGTCCCCATGGTGCTCAAGCGCCTCATGGGCAACGCTCGCCCTCAGCCGGGCGGTGGCCTGCGGACCTACTGGGCCAGGCTGCTCTATGACGCCGACCAGCACGGCGCTGCGGCGGATGCCCCAGCCGACCCACCGGGAGGTATTCGCGGTGGACTCGACTGACACCCAGCTCGACACCGTGACCCTGCAGACAGCCGTCCAACTGCTCGCCGACAGCCTTGACCACCACCGCGGCGAGCTCAACCGGCTCAATGTCTACCCCGTGCCCGACGGCGACACCGGCGACAACCTCGTCGCGACCTTGGCCTCCGTCACCACTCGCCTCGCGAGCGCCGGCGACCGCCCGGCCGTTCTCGACGCAATCGCGACCGGGGCGCTGCTCGGGGGACGCGGCAGTTCCGGGGTGATCCTCGGCCAGGCCCTGCGCGGGTTCGTCAAGGGCCTGCCCGACCCCTGCGATGCTGACGGATTCGCCGCCGCACTTGCGGCGGCCGCTGCCGGGGCCCGCAGCGCCGTCGCCGACCCGGTCGAGGGCACGATCCTCACCGTCGCCGACGATGCTGCCCGCGAAGCCCGGGCAGCCGCATCGACCGCCGGGACCGTGGCCGGCGTCGCGCAGGCCGCCGCTGCGGAGGGGCGCCGGTCGCTGGCGCGCACGCCCAGCCTGCTGCCCGTACTGGCGCGCGCAGGCGTCGTCGACGCCGGCGGGCTGGGCTACGTGCTACTCCTCGACGCCCTCCTGCAAGCGGTCACCGGGCAGGACAGCCCACCGCTCGATCTGGCTGCGCCGGTGCTACAGGACACGACCGGCGCGGAGTCGCTCGCACCGGAGCCGGAGACCAGCGGGCGCTTCGAGGTCATCTGCCTGCTTGACGCCGACGACGAGCGCGTCGGCCAGCTGCGGGAGCATTTGCTGGCGCTCGGCGACACCGTGGCCATCGCCGGCGGCGAAGGGACCTGGCGGAGCCATGTGCACACTGACGACGTCACCGGGGCCCTGGCCGCCGCCGCGAACACGGGCACGGTCTCTGAGGTCGAGATCACGGACCTGGCCGAACAGGTGGCCGAGGAGCGCGGGCTCCGGGTCGGGCACACAGCCAGCGGCGCGCCCGCGGTGGTCGCCGTGGCAGAGGGTGACGGGTTGGTCGCCGCCTATCTCGAGGCTGGCGCCCAGCGAGTGGTGATCGGGGGGATCACGGCCAAGCCCTCCACAGGCGAGCTGTTGCGGGTGGTGGACGCCTGCGCAGGGCCGGTGGTGCTGCTGACCGGGGACAAGGACGTGGTTCCGGCTGCCGAGCGCGCGGCCGAGCTCGCGGCAACCCCTCCCCAGCTCGTGCCAACCGACATGCTGACCGGATTGCTCGCGCTGGAGGAGCTCGGGCCGCAGCCCGAGAGCGACGCTGCAGCCGAGGCCGCCCGCCTGCGGCTGGCGGCGCAGGGAATGCGTGCGGTGCGGGTCCAGCCAGCCGTGCGCGACTCCCGAACCGAGCTGGGGTTGGTTCGGTCGGGCGAATGGCTCGCCATGGGCCCATCCCACCCGGTGGCCATCGGTCCCACAGCGGAGGAGACGCTCGCCAGGGCAGCGGCTGCCCTGGTCACCCCGGAATCGACAACAGGGGTGCTGGCGCTCGACCAGCAGTCCTCGAGCGGCCCGGACGTGCTGGACAGGCTGCGCCTGGCGCACCCCCGCGTGGACTGGCAGGTGCGCCGGACCAACCGCCCGTCCTGTGCCTATGGGCTGGTGGTGCGATGACCACCCCGCTTGACGGTGTCGTCCTGCGGACCCAGGACGGCACCGAACTCGCGGCCGACGTCTACCACCCTTGCCGTCCTCCCCGCGGTGGCGTCGTGGTGGTCCACGGCTTCTCGGCCACCCGGCGGCTCGTTCCTGTGGTCGAGCAGGCCAGGGCGCTGGCCGACAGCGGGTATCTCGTCCTCGCCTATGACGCACGGGGGCACGGAACATCGGGCGGAGACTGCACCCTCGGCCGGCTGGAGGCCTATGACGTCGCGGCCGCCGTCGGCCACCTTCGTGCGGAGGTCCCAGCGGTCGTGACCGTCGGCGCCTCGATGGGGGCGGCCGCGGTCCTGGCCCACGCGGTCGAACACCCAGGTCTTGTCGGCATCGTCCTGGTCAGCATGGCGACGTCGTGGCGCTCCGTGCTCACACCGCGTGGGATGGCCGCCACCTTCCTGACTCGCACGCAGCTGGGGCGGACCTACACACGGCGCCGCACCGGCATACGGGTCGCTTCGCAGTGGGAGACCGGTGAGCCGCCGACGGCGCAGGTCCGCCGCATACACGTTCCGGTGGCCATCGTCCACGGCCAGCAGGATCGGATGATCCGGCCGAGCGCTGCGATGGACCTCTACGCCGCGGCCTCGGAGCCTCGGCGGCTCGAGCTCGTGCCCGGTATGGGGCACTCCTTCCAGTCCGCGGCCGTTCCCGCCGTGACCCGTGCGGTGGACTGGGTCTTCGACCAAGTCGGGGTCAGGGGCCCTCAACCATGAGCGCGGGGTCCTCCCAGGCGACGCCGACGATCGGCCCGGTGCTTGCCCCCATCACCGGGCTGAAGAGCGCGATGTCGACGTCGAGCTCCGGACGCTCGGCCCCCAGCTGCTCGGCGAGCCGGCGCGCGTGATCGTCGAGGAGCGCGTGGGTCACCACGGCACGCCCCGGCGCCCCGCGCGGGAAGGCCTCGAGCACCCGCCGGTGGATGCGCTCGATCCCTCTGTCGATGCCGCGGACCGCGCCCGTGATACGGACGTCCCCCCTCGGCCCGAGGGTGAGCATCGGCTTGAGGTCCACGGCGTCGCCAAGCCGGGCCACCGCCCCGGGCAAACGACCGCTGTAGGCCAAGCGCCGCAGGCCCTCGAGGACGAACTCGAGGTGGTAGGACCCGCGGCGGTGCTCCGCCCGCTCGGCCAACTGCTCGAGGGTCGCCCCGCTCTGGGCCTCCTCCGCAAGCCGGCGGACGAACAGGCCCTGCGCCGCCGCCGCGGTGCTCGAGTCGACGACGACCGCCGGGACGGGGGCCAGCTCCGCCGCCGCTCGCGCGCTGTCGTTGGTGCTGCTGAGGGCGCGGGCTAGCGTGACCACCAGCAGGCCCTCGGCGCCGGCCTCCGTGGCGCCCTGCATGACCTCGAGCCAGTCGCCGACCGAGGGCGAGGCGGTCTTGTGCGAGATCGTCTCACCCATGCGGGCGTAGAACTCCTCGGCCGTCAGGTCGATGCTCTCGCGGTACGACGTGCCGTCGAGGATGATGCAGATCCCGGCCATCCCGATCCCCAACCGAGACCGCATCTCCGGCGACAGGCACGCCACGCTGTCGGTGAGTACCGCCACCCCCACGACCGGCCCCCTTCCGTCGGCGGCGAGGCGCCGCTTCAACCGTCAAGGTACCGGCCTTCGGCTGTCCAGCGGCAGGATGCGGTATGCCGACCGCCCGGCTGCACGGGAACGTCGCCACCGGCGGGGTCAGGCGTTCTGGGCACTGCCTGGGATGCCCGCCTCCAGTCTCAGGCGCGCTTGGCCGAACCTGACGGTCCGAAGCGGAACTCGACCACGTCGCCGTCGGCCATCACGTAGTCCTTGCCCTCCATGCGGACCTTTCCGGCCGCCTTGGCCGCCGCCATCGACCCGGCAGCGACGAGGTCGTCGAACGACACGATCTCGGCCTTGATGAACCCGCGCTGGAAGTCCGTGTGGATCACACCCGCCGCCTGGGGGGCGGTCCACCCCTTGCGGATCGTCCACGCGCGAGACTCCTTCGGCCCTGCCGTCAGGAAGGTCTGGAGCCCGAGGGTGTGGAATCCCTTGCGTGCCAACTGGTTCAGACCCGGCTCGGTGACGCCCACCGACTCCAGGAGCTCCCGAGCCTCGTCCTCGTCGAGTTCGGCGAGCTCGGACTCGAGCTTCGCGTTGAGGAAGATGGCATCAGCGGGAGCCACGAGCGCCGACAGCTCCTTCTGCAGCGGCTCGTCGGTCAGCTGCTCCTCGTCGATGTTGAAGACGTAGAGGAACGGCTTCGTCGTCAGCAGGCCCAGCCCGCGCGCCAGGTCCGTGTCGACCCCGGCAGCCGCGCCACCGGCATACAGCGTCGTGCCGTCTCCGAGCACCTTCTCCGCCGCCAGCGCAGTGTCCAGCACCGCCTTGTCGGTCTTCTTGCCCTTGACCTCCTTGTCGAGGCGCGGGATCGCCTTCTCGAGGGTCTGGAGGTCGGCGAGGATCAGCTCGGTGTGGATGGTCTCGATGTCCGACTCCGGCGAGACCTTTCCTTCGACGTGGACGCACGTCGTCGTCGTGGAAGGCACGGATGACCTGGCAGATCGCGTCCGCCTCCCGGATGTGGGCGAGAAACTTGTTGCCCAGCCCCTCCCCCTCCGAAGCGCCGCGGACAATGCCGGCGATGTCGACGAAGGACACGGTGGCGGGGAGAATTCGCTCCGAGCCGAAGATCCTGGCGAGGACAGCGAGCCGCGGGTCGGGCAGGGGCACCACGCCGACGTTGGGCTCGATGGTGGCAAACGGGTAGTTCGCCGCGAGCACGGTGTTCTTGGTCAGGGCGTTGAACATCGTGGACTTGCCGACATTGGGCAGGCCGACGATTCCGATAGTGAGCGCCACGAGGTCAAGAGTCTAGTCGGCGCTGAGCACCTCGACGGACGAGCCGACGGCGGGCTCGGTCTGCACTGCGCGCCTCAGCGAGGGGCGGAGGCTCGCGCGAGCTGGCGCGAGAGGGCCACGAGCCGCCCCTCGGAGTCCCACACCTCGGCGTCCTCCTCCATCAGGCCACCCGAGAGGGTACGGCTCGTGATGTTGACGCGCAGCCACCCGAACGCGGGACGGCACCGCACGTGCACCGTGAGCTCAAGCGTCGGAGTCCAGCCGGGCAGTCCCAGGTCGAACGCCACCGGCGGCAGCGCGTCGACGGCCAGCAGGAGCAGCATCGGGTCCGGCTCGCGGCCGTCGGCCATGCGCAGCCAGCCGCGGATCGCGCCATTGCCCGACGGCTTGCCCAACGCCCAGCCCGTCGTGGCCGGGTCAAGCCGGATGTCGAGCCGGTCCAGGAGCGAGGCGTGCTGGAGGAACGTCGGCGGCGCGTCGGCGGTCGAGACGCACTGCTCGATCGGCGGGAGGGCCGGCGGCGACGCGCTGGTGCGCACGTCTGCGCCCACGCCTGAGAGGTCGCCGTAGGTGGCGAGCACCCTGATCCGCTCGACATCACCGCCGCCCGCATCCCGCTGGGTGAGCGAGGCCCCACCCACGCTGACAGCACGCCCACTCCTGTGGACCTCGGTGCGCACGCGGGCCGGGCCGGGGACGCCGGGGGTCAGGTAATACGCACTGATCGCCAGGGGATCGGGATGTCCATCGTGGGCCAGCTCGTGCTTCAGGGCGTGGCCGGCAACCGCGAGCAGCAGGCCGCCGTTGATGCCGCCCCCGATGCGCCAGCCCTCGCCGAGCGCGCCGTCGTACGTGCCCGGCTCGCTGCCCGGGTTGAGGGCGATGGCCTGGTCGAACTCGCTCTCGCTCATCGACGTCTCCTGTCAGGTGGAGGGAACACCCACGGACGTTGGCCCAGTGGGATGGAAGGTGAGCACCCGGCATACGCCTCACAGGGCCGGAACGCTGTCATGGAGGTATGCCGTGGGGCCGGCATGGGTGCCCAGGAACCCCAGCAGCCGCTGGTTGTAGGCGGCAGCGTGGCGGGCGATCTCGACCGGGCCGCACCAGTGGAGGGCCCGGATCTCGCGGGGCTGCAGCCGGGCCGTGGACGGCAGGTCGTCGGCCCCCACCCCGAGGTCGAAGGTGAGGCTCAGCGCGTCGGACCACCCGCGCCAGGGCGGCAGCCAGTTGACCGCGAGGAGGGAGCGGGCCTCGACCTCGAGGCCGAGCTCCTCACGCACCTCGCGGACCACGCACTGCGAGGGCGACTCCTCGGGGTCGACCACGCCCCCGGGCAGGTCCCACTCCCGCTTGTACGTGAGCTCGCACAGGAGGACGTCGCCGCGGGCGCTGCGGATCAGGCCCTGGGCGATCACCCGTTTGCGCGGCAGCCGCTCGTTCAGCACCTCGATGAACGCGAGCCGGCCCTCCTCGGTCGCGAGGTCGGGACGGTCGTGGACGGCCATGGTGGCGAGGCTACCCGCGTGTGCGCGACCCGATTGTCGGCAGGTACTGGCAGGGTCGGTGCCATGGAGATGCTGCTGGCCCTCGTCGCGGGGGTCGTCGTTGGCGCCGCCGTGGCGTGGCTCGCGCTGCGCCAGGTGGGCTCGGTCCGGGCTGCTGGGCTGGTGGCCGAGCGGGACCTCCTGCGCGAGCGGGTGGTCGACCTCGAGGCGGCGGTGGCCGACGACGCCCAGACCGCCGCTGCGCTGGTGCCGCTGCAGGAGGCGCTGCGCCGCGTCGAGGGACAGGTGGGAGCCCTGGAGCGAGACCGCACCCACCAGTTCGCTGCCCTGACGACCGCCATGAGCCAGGTCCAGAGCGCCACGAGCGACCTGGGACGCCAGACCCAGTCGCTGGCAGGGTCGCTGAACGCGTCGACGGTGCGGGGGGCCTGGGGCGAGGTTCAGCTGCGGCGCGTGCTCGAGCACGCGGGCCTGCTGGCCCGGTGCGACTTCGACGAGCAGGTATGCCGGGTGAGCCGGCACGACCGGCAGGTGCGGCCTGATGTGGTGGTCCAGCTCCCCGGGGCGAAGTTCCTCGTGGTCGACTCCAAGGCGCCGATGGCGGCGTTCCTGCAGGCGCAGGCCGAGGAGCTCGACGACTCGCAGCGAACCCGGCTGCTTGCGCAGCACGCAGGGGCGCTGAAGTCCCATGTCGTGTCGCTTGCCGCCAAGGACTACTGGTCGGCCTTCGACAGCTCGCCGGAGATGGTCGTCTGCTTCGTGCCGAGCGAGGCCATGCTCTCCTCCGCCCTGGCGGCCGACCCGGGCCTCCATGAAGCGGCCATGGCTCGCCGGGTGGTTCTGGTGGGCCCCGGCGCCCTCATGGCCCTCCTCCGGACCGTCGCGTTCACGTGGCAGCAGGACGCCCTGACGGCCAACGCCCGGGAGCTGCTGACGCTGGGCCGCGAGCTGTATTCGCGGATCGGCACGCTGGGAGCCCACGTGTCACGCATGGGCGGAGCGCTCACTCGGTCCGTGGAGGCCTACAACCAGATGGTCGGAGCGCTGGAGTCGCGCGTGCTCGTGACCGCGCGGCGCCTGCACGAACTGGAGCTCGCCGAGGCGGCTCTGCCCGGCCCCGACGTGCTGCAGAGCGGCCCTCGCGTGCTCACAGCCCTCGAGCTGATCGAGGCGGCCACTGCGCAGGATTCCCGTCCTGAGCTCGACTTCTCCGACCCGAGGGTGGATGTGCCGAGCGCCAGCGGAGAGGCCGGACAGACCGCCTAGTGGAGTGAGCCGGCCTCTTCGAAGCTCGCGTCGTGGCGCATCTTGTCCGAGAGACCCTTGGCCTTGAGGTCACGGCGGATCTCGTTGGGGAGGGCGAACAGCAGGCTTTCCTCAGCGGCCACGACCGGCTGGACGTCGGCGAAGCCACGGTCGGCCAGGAAGGCCAGCACGTCGCGCACCAGCACCTCGGGAACCGAGGCACCCGAGGTCACGCCCACCGTGGTCACGTCCCGCAGCCATGCCTCGTCGATCTCGTCGGCGTAGTCGACCAAGTGGCCGGCCCGGGCCCCATGCTCGACGGCCACCTCCACCAGGCGCACCGAGTTGGACGAATTGCGCGACCCCACCACGATCATGAGGTCGGTGTCGGGAGCCATCTGCTTGACCGCGAGCTGGCGGTTCTGGGTGGCGTAGCAGATGTCGTCGCTCGGCGGGTCCTGGATTTTGGGGAACTTCGCACGCAGCCGGCGGACCGTCTCCATGGTCTCGTCGACGGACAGTGTCGTCTGGGACAGCCACACGACCTTGTCGGGGTCGCGCACCTCGACGTTGGCGACGTCCTCGGGGCCCTCGACGAGGGTGATGTGCTCGGGCGCCTCGCCCGAAGTGCCGACGACCTCCTCGTGGCCCTCGTGGCCGATGAGCAGGATGTCGAAGTCGGAGTCGGCGAACCGCACCGCCTCGCGGTGGACCTTGGTCACCAGGGGGCAGGTGGCGTCGATCGTCTTGAGCTGGAGGGCGCGGGCCTCCTCGTGGACAACGGGCGCCACGCCGTGGGCCGAGAAAACGACCGTGGCGCCCTGGGGCACCTCGTCGGTCTCGTCGACGAAGATCGCACCGCGCTTCTCGAGCGTCGTCACGACATGTCTGTTGTGGACAATCTGCTTGCGCACGTAGACCGGCGGCCCATAGAGCTCGAGGGCCTTCTCGACCGTCACCACGGCCCGGTCGACACCCGCGCAGTAGCCTCGCGGGGCAGCCAGCAGCACACGTTTGGTGGGGGTGGTCATGCCTTCCATCGTAGGTTGCGCTCCGCGAGGCTCCGAATCCCACCAATCAGTCCTAGGCCGGCAACACAGCAGCAGAGCCCTCTGCGCCGGAATACAGTGGCGCCGTGACCAGCCCTGCTGCCCACTCGCGGCTGCCCGACAAGGCGGCCGACACCACGGCGGAGCAGCCCTGGCCGGTGCGTCTGTTGAGCCTGAAGATCGCCGACTACGTCGAGAAGATGTCTGTGCTGTGGGTGGAGGGCCAGGTGGTGCAGCTGACCCGTCGCCCTGGCGCGCGGACGGCATACCTCACGCTGCGGGACACCGACGTCGACATGTCCCTTTCCGTGGCCATCCAGGTCAACGCCCTTGATGCCATGCCCAGCCCGCTCGGCCAGGGAGCGCGTGTCGTGGTCCAGGCGAAGCCGGCCTTCTGGACGCAGCGGGGCACACTGCTGTTGGACGGCCGGCAGATCCGCCCGGTGGGCGTCGGCGAGCTACTGGCGCGACTCGAGTACCTCAAGCGCACCTTGGCGTCGGAGGGCTTGTTCGACGCCGAGCGCAAGCATCCCCTTCCCTTCCTGCCGCGGCGAGTCGGCCTGATCTGCGGGCGGGCGAGCGCGGCGGAGAAGGACGTGGTCGAGAACGCCCGTCGCCGCTGGCCGACCGTGCGCTTCGCGATCCGCCAGGTGGCCGTCCAGGGGCCCACCGCCGTCACCGAGGTCTCGGCTGCACTGCAGGAGCTCGACACCGCGCCGGATGTCGACGTGATCATCATCAGCCGCGGCGGCGGATCGGTCGAGGACCTGCTGCCGTTCAGCAACGAGGCCCTGGTCCGGGCGGTCGCCGATGCGCGCACGCCCGTCGTCAGTGCCATCGGTCACGACATCGATGCTCCACTTCTGGACCTGGTGGCCGACCGGCGCGCCTCCACGCCAACCGACGCGGCCAAGATGGTGGTCCCGGACGCCGCGGCGGAGCGCCAGGGCCTTGCCAGGTCTCGTCGGCAGGCGCATCGCGCGTTGGCCGGCAGAATCGCCGCCGAGCGGCGACAGCTCGACGCGCTGCGCAGCCGGCCAGTCCTCGCCGACCCGCACGCCCTGCTCCGGGTCCATCGCCGAGAGCTCGAGGCGCTGCGCGAGCGCGCGCGAGCCCGGCTGCTCGCCCGCGTGCACCGGGCAGCTGACCAGGTCTCCCACCTGCGGGCCCAGGTCAGCGCGCTCTCGCCACAGTCCACGCTGGAGCGCGGCTACGCGGTCGTCCAGCGCCGATCCGGCGAAGTCGTCCTGGACCCCACCAGCCTCGAGGCTGACGAGCTGTTGAGGGTGCGAGTCGCCCGTGGCGACTTCGATGTGCGCGCCCTCGGGCCGTCGCGGCCGGTGGCCTAGGGTGGCGGTTGTGTCGAGCAACGCCAAGAGCCGCGGTGCGAAGTCCGCCGCGGCGCCTTCCGGAGCCGGGGACGTGACAGCCGATTCGGCAAGCGGGACGTCGTCGGCCCCACCCCCGGAGTTCCCCGACGTCGCGCAGCTGTCCTACGAGGCGGCGCGCGACGAGCTCGTCGCCATCGTGGCGAGGCTCGAGGCGGGGGAAGCCGGCCTGGAGGAGAGCATGAAGCTGTGGCGGCGTGGTGAGGCCCTCGCCGCGCATTGCAGCACCTGGCTGGACGATGCCGAATCGTCGCTCCATCGCGCTGGCGACGGGGGCGGGGACCCTACCGAGCGGTGATCGGCTGCAGGTGGTCGACCAGCACGACCAGCTCCTCGAACGTGCCGTCGCCCGTGATCAGCGTGGTGAGGGCCTTCGGGTCTTGCGGCTGGTCGAGCAGGCTGCGCTGCACCTTCGTGTCGCGGTTGAACTTCACCCACACCCGGCCGGCGGCGGTCAGCTCACCGGTGCGCGCGGCCCGGTTGGTCTCTGCTTCGACCCAGCCCTGGGTAGCGCCCTGGGTCTGCTCCAGGGCCACGTAGTGGCCTGCGGGCGAGATGTAGCCCGCATGCCATGTCATCAGCCCGTCAGTGCTGCGCACGAAGCGCGCCGCCGACGCCTGCCACCCCTGCGGGAGGCCTCTCGGCACCGAAACGGCCCAGCCGGAGGCGCGCGCGACGTCACGGGCGGTCGACTCGACGTCGACCGGCGGCTGGGACACCGAGCTCACCCGCGGCACCATGAAGAAGAAAACCGCCAGGATGGCCCCGACCGCCAGGAGCGAGCGAACCAGGTTCGACGTCGACCCCATGCTGTAGGAACTGCGGGGTGGTGGCTGGGCTGTCACGGCACCATCGTCCCCGACGTCCCTTCCCAAGCGGAAACGGGGTATGCCGGACGCCCGTCGCTCGCCAGTCGGATGCCCGGCGCTGCGGGGACTCCGCTGCCAGCGTGACCAGGCCGCGCGGCGACATGAGCCCGTCGACGATCTCGAGGGCCGCCGCCTCGCGCACCCAGCTCTGCGCCTGCTGCCCAGCGGGCCAGGCGGGCGGAGCGGCGTCGGCTGACACGGTCATTGATGTCAATCGGCACCGATAGAGTCAGCCCGACACCGTCCGCGAGCCAGAGGTATTCCGCATGTCCGAGGTCACCCTGCCCCCCGAGCTGCGCGTCGGCGCGGGGCAGCCCGACCGCAACCTGGCCCTGGACCCGGTGCGGGTCACGGAGGCGGCCGCCATGGCCGGCGGCTACCACCAGCTGAGCAAACGGCGGGCGCACAGCTCGATCGACTTCGACCACGCCGGACCGGTCCACTAGGAGCCCCGCGTGACCTCCAGCGCTTCCCCCAGCCCCGCCCCCGAGGCCCCGCGGGTCCTGGTCGTCGGCGAGTCCCTCATCGACATCGTCACCGACGCCTCTGGCCGCACGGACGAGCACGTCGGTGGCAGCCCGGCCAACGTCGCCATGGGCATCGCGCGGCTCGGCCACCGCGTCGACTTCGCGACGTGCCTCGGCCGCGACCCGCGGGGCGAGCGCATCGCCGAGCGCCTCGCTGACCAGAGCGTCGACCTCCTCGAGGGCAGCATCGGCTCCGATCCCACGTCCACCGCGACGGCCACCCTCGACGCGACCGGCGCTGCGGCATACACCTTCGACCTGCACTGGGACCTGCCTCCCGTCGCGATCCCGGCCGACACGGGCCACGTGCACACCGGGTCCATCGGCACCACGGAGCCGCCCGGCGGAGATCGGGTCATAGACGCGCTCGCGCGGGCCCGGGCCACGGCAACCGTCTCGTACGACCCCAACGTGCGCCCGGCGATCATGGGCAGCCTCGACGCCGTCCGCGAGCGGGTCGAGCAGATCGTGCCACTCGCCGACGTGGTCAAGGCCAGTGAGGACGACCTCGCCCTGCTGTATGCCGGCCAGTCCCCGTCGCAGGTCATGGCCCACTGGGGTGCCCTGGGGGCGGCACTGACCGTGATCACCCTGGGTGCCGACGGCGTGGTCTTCCGGGTGACCGGCACCGGCGAAGAGGGCGCCGCTCCCACGACGGCCACCGGTGTCGTCGACACTGTCGGGGCGGGCGACTCGTTCATGGCCGGGCTGGTGTCCGGCCTGCTGTCGTCGGGCCTGCTGGGCGACCCGGCTGCACGCGCCCGGCTGCAGGGCGCGACACTGGAAGCGGTGCGGCCGGCGATCGAGCGCGGACTCGCCTGCAGCGGAATCACCGTCGGCCGGGCCGGCGCCTATGCGCCGAGCCTGGACGAGCTGTGAACCGACGAACGAGCTGCCGGGCGCCGGCCCTCGCCGATCACGCTGGTCGGCGAGGGCCGGCGGCCGCGACTGACGGCTGTGACCCACCGATGGTGACCACACCCTGAGCACAAGAAGCGCGAGGAGCACGATGCCCGAGTTCGCCTACGAGGACTTGCTGCCCATCGGCGAGGACACGACCCAGTACCGCCTCCTGACGGCGGAAGGGGTCGAGGTGGTCGAGGGGCCGCGCGGGCGGTCGTTCCTCCAGGTCTCGCCGGAGGCCCTGCGCCTGCTGACCGAGACCGCGATGCACGACATCGCCCACTACCTGCGGCCGGCCCACCTCCAGCAGCTGCGCAGGATCCTGGACGACCCGGAGGCGAGCAACAACGACAAGTTCGTGGCGCTCGACCTGCTCAAGAACGCCAACATCGCTGCCGGCGGGGTGCTGCCGATGTGCCAGGACACCGGCACCGCGATTGTGATGGGCAAGCGCGGCCAGCAGGTGCTCACCGAGGGCGCCGACGAGCGGGCGATCTCGCAGGGGGTCTACGACGCCTACACCCGCCTCAACCTGCGCTATTCACAGATGGCGCCGGTGAGCATGTGGGAGGAGAAGAACACCGGGTCGAACCTGCCGGCGCAGGTGGAGCTGTACGCCGACACCGAGCCGGGTCACGAGACCACGTACAAGTTCCTGTTCATGGCCAAGGGAGGCGGCAGCGCCAACAAGTCCTACCTCTATCAGGAGACCAAGGCGATCCTGAATCCGGATCGCCTCCTGGCCTTCCTCGACGAAAAGCTCCGCTCGCTCGGCACCGCGGCCTGCCCGCCCTACCACCTGGCCATCGTAATCGGCGGCACCAGCGCCGAATTCGCCCTGAAGACAGCCAAATACGCCTCGGCGAAGTATCTCGACACTCTCCCGACGATCGGAGATGCCGCCACGGCGCGGGGCTTCCGGGATCCCGAGTTGGAAGAGCAGGTGCTCGAGCTGACAAGGGGTTTCGGCATCGGTGCCCAGTTCGGCGGCAAGTACTTCTGTCACGACGTTCGGGTGGTGCGCCTCCCACGCCACGGCGCCTCGCTGCCGGTGGCGATCGCGGTGTCGTGCTCGGCCGACCGCCAGGCCCTCGGCAAGATCACGCCCGATGGCGTCTTCCTCGAGCAGCTCGAGACCGAGCCCGCCCACTTCCTTCCCGAGACGACGGACGTGCACCTCGAGACCGAGGCCATCGGTGCTTCGTCGACCGGCCAGGGGGCCGTGGTCCACATCGACCTCAACCGGCCGATGGAGGAGATCCGGGCGCACCTATCGCACTACCCGGTCAAGACCCGCCTGTCGCTGAGCGGGCCGCTGGTGGTGGCCCGCGACATCGCCCACGCCAAGATCAAGGAGCGCCTCGACGCGGGCGAGGAGATGCCGCAGTACCTCAAGGACCACCCGGTCTACTACGCAGGTCCCGCCAAGACGCCGCCGGGCTACGCCAGCGGCTCGTTCGGGCCCACGACGGCAGGACGCATGGACTCCTATGTCGACCAGTTCCAGGCCGCGGGCGGCTCGATGGTCATGCTGGCCAAGGGCAACCGGTCGACGCAGGTGACGAAGTCCTGTCAGGACCACGGCGGCTTCTACCTCGGCTCGATCGGCGGTCCGGCGGCGCGACTCGCCCAGGACTGCATCAAGTCGGTGGAGGTGCTCGAGTTCCCCGAGCTCGGGATGGAGGCGGTGTGGAAGATCGAAGTGGAGGACTTCCCGGCATTCATCGTGGTCGACGACAAGGGCAACGACTTCTTCGCCGAGACCGTCAAACCCATGGCGATGACCATCCAGAAGCGGCCGGGCCTGTTGTGACACCCCATCAGCGCCCAGCGCAGGGGGAGGCCGGCGACCGGGTCCTCGGGTTCGACGACCTGATCGCGGCCAACAAGGCCTTTGCGGCCAGGTTCACCCTCGGCGGCTTCGACGGCGTCGCTCACCGCGGCGTCGCCGTCGTGACCTGCATGGACTCGCGCATCGACCCGCTCGGCATGCTCGGCCTCTCCCCCGGGGATGCCAAGATCTTCCGCAACCCCGGTGGCCGAGTCGACGCCGCCGCCTTGGAGTCGCTCGTCCTCGCCACGCACCTGCTCGGGGTCACCCGGGTGCTCATCGTGCCGCACACGCGCTGCGCCGTCGCTTCCAACACCGAGGCTGAACTGCGCGAGCGCGTGAGCGCCAGCGCCGGCAAGGACGCCTCCTGGCAGACCTTCCATGTCATCGACGACCAGGTCGCGGCACTCCACGAGGACGTCGCCAAGGTGCGCAGCCATCCCCTGATCGCCGACGACGTCGCCGTGGGCGGGTTCCTCTACGACGTCGACACCGGCCTGCTTGACCAGCTGGTCTAGCAGGCCGACAGATGGGAGTGGCTGCCTCAGCCAGGCGGGCGAGGGCGCAGCGCGCGGCGCATGACGACGCGAGTGGGGCTCCGGCGCGCCACCTCACGGAACCCGGCCCGCTCGTAGAGCGACCGCGATCCGAAGAACATGAAGTCGTCGTGGCTGCGCTGGGGCTTGTCGACGGGGTATGCCTCGAGCAGCCTCACGCCCTGGTCGCGGGCGTAGTCGATCCCAGCGGCCAGGAGTCGATGCTGGATGCCCATCCCGCGGAACTGCCGTGCCACGTAGGTGCAGACCACCGACCACACCGGCTTGTCGTCCACCGGCTTCATGATCGGGGACCTGCGCAGCCGGAGGTAGTCCTGGCGCGGTCCTAGGCTGATCCAGCCGGCCGGACTGCCCTCGACGTAGCCCACCAGGCCCGGCACGGTGCCACCCACAACCAGGTCGCAGAGCTGCTCCTTGGCGGACTGACCGGCTTCCACCGCTCCCGAGCTGCCGGTCAGCCGGTAGTGCATGCACCAGCAGCCGCGCACGATCGAGCCGCCCGGGAGCCCGAACAGCTCCTCCAGGTCAGCCCACGTCTGCGGCGTGAGCGGGCGGGCTTCGAACTCCACGGATCTTCTGCTCCCGCGCATCTCCCAGACTTTCCGGCTACAGGGTGAGCCGGTCCTTGACCACCTTCACCAGGCGCTCGGCCACGGCCTGGGCCTGCTCGTGGTCGGCGGCCTCGACCATCACCCGCACGAGCGGCTCGGTGCCGGACTTGCGCAGCAGGATCCGGCCCGTGCCGGCCAGGGCCGTCTCCTCTGCCTTGACGGCCGTTTGAAGCTCCTCGTCGGACTCCACCCGCGACTTGTCGACGCCCTTGACGTTGATCAGCACCTGCGGGAGCCGGGTCATCACCGACGCCAGGTCCGAGAGGGAGCGACCGGTCTCAGCGACCCGGGAGGCCAGCATGAGCCCGGTGAGAACCCCGTCCCCAGTCGTGCCATGCTCAAGCATGATCACGTGGCCGGACTGCTCCCCGCCGAGGGACAGCTCGGACCGGCGCATCTCCTCGAGGACGTAGCGATCGCCCACACCGGTCTGGCGCACCGCGACGCCCTCGCGCGCCATGGCCTGCAGCAGACCGAGGTTGCTCATGACGGTGGCGACCAGGATGCCGTCGGCAAGGGCACCGCGCTCGCGCAGCGAGAGGGCCAAAATCGCCATGATCTGGTCGCCGTCGACCACCGCTCCGGTCGCGTCGACCGCCAAGCAGCGATCGGCGTCCCCGTCGTGTGCGATGCCCAGGTCCGCACCTCGCTCGACCACTGCTGCGCGAAGCTTCTCCAGGTGCGTCGAGCCGTAGCCGTCGTTGATGTTGAGCCCGTCGGGCTCGGCCCCGATCACCAATACCTCGGCACCGGCCCGGCGGAAGGCCTCCGGCGAGACCACCGACGCAGCGCCGTGCGCGGCGTCGATGACGACCGTGAGCCCGTCGAGGCGGTGCGGCAGCACCGACAGCAGGTGCTGGACGTAGCGCTCCGCACCGTCGGCGAGGGGACGCACTCGGCCGACCTCGGCGCCGGTGGGTCGCTCCCAGACCTCGCCCATGCGCTGCTCGATCGCGTCCTCCAGCTCGTCGGCCAGTTTGTGGCCGCCCCGGGCGAAGAACTTGATGCCGTTGTCGGGCATCGCGTTGTGGGAGGCCGAGAGGACGACGCCCAGGTCGGCTCCGGTGTCGGCGGTCAGGAAGGCGATGGCAGGAGTCGGAAGCACCCCGGCGTCGAAGACGTCCACGCCCGCCGAGGCCAGGCCGGCGATGACTGCGGCCGCAAGGAACTCGCCCGACGCCCGTGGGTCGCGCCCGACGACAGCCTTGGGGCGATGGCCCTCGAAGGCGCCCTTCTCCCCCAGGACGTGGGCTGCGGCGACCGACAGGTCGAGGGCGAGCTCGGCTGTGACGTCCTTGTTGGCGAGGCCGCGGACGCCGTCCGTGCCGAAGAGTCGGGCCATGCGAAAAGGTGCCTTTCGTGCAAAACGGGCCACCCGGCATACCGACGCAGGAGGCGCGGCGCGCCGGTGACACGGACATGGTCATGCCCAGCCCGCGGGGCAGGGCATCTGAGGGACGATACCTCCCCGATGGCGGTGGTGGGACCCTGCGGTGCCACCGGTGGTGCTCATGGGGCAGGGTGGCACTCTTGGCGCGTGAAGAGTTTCCTCCTCGGCTTCGCGGCCGCCGTCGTGCTCATGGCACTCGTGGTGACCGGCCTCCTGTTCTCGCTCGGCCGCTCCGGTGCCACTGGCGCCCAGCCCCGGCCAGGCGCCACGCCTGCGGCGACGCCGACCCCGCCGAAGGACCTGGCCAAGGGCGAGACGTGGCTGGCGCGGGTGGACCTTTCCAGCGCGGCCGTCGTCACCGGTGACGGAGCCCTTCAGGACGTGCACGCTGTCGGGAGTGACGTGCGCCTCGGCAAGCAGGGCCTCATGGCCGGTCGTCTCTCCATCGACGTGACCCTGCCGTTCGCCACGGCGGCCGGACAGGTCGGCAAGGGAGTGACGCTGTATGCCGCGGGGAACGGTCGGGCGGGCATCCGCCAGACGGTGACCCTCGTGGGCCGTGACGTGCCCGTCTCGGCCATCGGGCGGGTGAGCGCTGACCGCGGCGAGCTGCTCATCGAGCCGGACACGGTGGACCTCGGGGGGCCGTCCTGGCTCAACTCGGGGCTTTCGGCGCTCGCACGGGCTGCGGTCACGATCCGTCAGCCGATCCAGGGCCTTCCCTCGGGCATGCAGCTGACCAAGGTCACAGTCACCGCCGCAGGTTTCCGGGCACACCTCGAGGGCGTCGGCATCCACATCGCCGACTGATGCCGCTGGCTGGGGTTCTTCCGAGCCACACGAGGCCTGCAACGCCAGCGGCGGCACCCAGCCGGTCTTCCGGCCGGGTGCCGCCACCGCTGCCGATCCGGGCCACTTGGCCCAGACGTCAGCGCTTGCTGTACTGAGGCGCCTTGCGGGCCTTCTTGAGGCCGGCCTTCTTGCGCTCCGGGACGCGGGCGTCACGGGTCAGGAAGCCGGCCCGCTTCAGAACCGCGCGGTTCAGGTCGGGGTCGACGCCGTTGAGCGAGCGAGCCACGCCCAGGCGGACCGCGCCGGCCTGCCCGGACGCGCCACCGCCATGAACCCGCACGAGCACGTCGTAGGCGCCGTCGAGCTCGAGCACCTTGAGGGGCTCGTTCACGATCTGCTGGTGGACCTTGTTGGGGAAGTAGTCCTCGAGCGCGCGCCCGTTGATCTTCCACTCGCCGGTGCCCGGAACGATACGCACGCGAGCGATCGCCTGCTTGCGACGGCCGGTGGCGGCGCCGGGCGCCGAGGCGCTCGGGCGCCGGGCCGGCTCGCCCGAGACCGAGGCCTCGGACGCGGAGGTGTACTCGGTCAGCTCGACGTCGTCGCCCTCGTGGGCGTCGTAGTTCTCGGTGGTTTCAGCCACGAAATGTCCTCAATCCGTTTTCTGCACAGGTGGCCGCGGGGGCTTACTGCGCGACCTGTGAGATCTCGAAGGGCTGCGGCTTCTGCGCAGCGTGCGGGTGCTCGGAGCCGGCGTAGACCTTGAGCTTGGTCAGCTGCTGGCGGCCGAGGGAGTTCTTGGGGAGCATGCCGCGGACGGCCTTCTCCACGGCCTTCGCGGGGTTCTTCTCGAGCAGGACCTCGTAGGACTCGCTCTTGAGACCGCCCGGGAACCCCGAGTGGCGGTAGGCCTTCTTCTGCTCGAGCTTGGCGCCGGTGAGGGCCACCTTGTCGGCGTTGATGATGATGACGAAGTCACCGGTGTCGACGTGCGGAGCGAACGTCGCCTTGTGCTTGCCGCGCAGCAGGATGGCGGTCTGGCTCGCGAGACGGCCCAGCACGACGTCCGTCGCGTCGATCACGTGCCAGGCGCGCGTGATGTCGCCCGGCTTCGGGGTGTAAGTGCGCAAAGTCCTATGCCTTCACTTCTGGAGTGTGGAGTGCGTATGCCGTGTGCTCCGCCAGGGTTCGCTCGCCCTCGCTGGCAGTCAGGACAGCGTGGCGAGGGCGCACGGGCACAACAGTGGTCAAGTTTACGGGGTGGGATTGTCTGACCCAAATCGCGCTGGCACTAGCCCGAAACCATGCTTGACCTGCGTGAATGCGTATGCACATTTCCCGTGCATACATATTGTGCAAACAGAGTGTGCAAAGGTACTGTGCATGTATGTCCTCACCTGACCGCACTGCAAGCCCGGACGACAGCTACGTCCGCCTCGACGCCCGCTCGCTCAAGGTTCTCGCACACCCGATGCGGTCTCGCCTGCTCGGCGCCCTGCGAGGGGCCGGCCCATCCACCGCCACTGACCTGGCCGCGCGGCTCGGCACCAACTCGGGGGCGACGTCCTACCACCTGCGCAAACTCGCCGAGGTGGGCCTCGTCGAGGACACCGGCGAGGGCGAGGGCAAACGACGGGTGTGGCGGGCCGCCAGCAGCTACACCCAGTGGCACACCAGCGATTTCGCCGGCGACGAGGACTCCGAGACGGCCCTCAACTGGCTGACCCGCGACTACCTGCGGTACCTCGGCGAAAAAGGCGAGCGCTGGCTCGACGTTGAGGGGCAGTGGCCCCTGGAGTGGCGCGATGCCCTCGGGACGAACGACGACAGCGTCGTGGCGACAGCCGAGCAGGTACAGGCGATGTTCGCCGAGATCGACGCCGTCATCAAAAGGTACCGCCGGGTCGGCCAAGGCAACCCGCAGGCCCGCCGGGTTTCCGTGTGGACCGTGATGTACCCCATCGACCTCGACCGCGTTCCCAAGTCGAAGGACCAGTCATGACCACGGCGCACCTGTCCCCCACTGCGGCCCGGAGGGTCTTCCTCACCTTGAGCTTCACGCGGTGGTTCCCGGTCGGCCTCGTCGTCGGCATCATGACCCTGCTGCCTCTGGAGCGCGGGCTCACCGTGGCCCAGACGCTGACCGCGAGCGCCCTCGCCGGCTGGGTGGTCTTCGCGCTGGAGCTGCCGACGAGCGGCTTCGCAGATGCGTTCGGGCGCAGGCCGGTCTTCATCACCGCGGCGGTGGTCAACGTGGCGGCCTCCTGTGTCTACCTCGTAGCCCACTCGTTCTGGATGTTCGCGCTCGGCGCCTGCCTCATGGGCGTGTTCCGGGCCCTGGACTCCGGGCCGCTCGAGGCGTGGTTCGTCGATACCGTCCACGCGACCGACCCGGGCGCCGATGTCGACCGGCCGCTCTCCGCGCAGGGCACCATCGTCGGCCTGGCCATCGCATCAGGGGCGCTGCTGTCCGGCGGCCTCGTCTGGTGGCACCCGTTCGCCGACCGGTCCGCCCTGGTCCTGCCCTTCGCGATTTTCGTGGCCCTCAACGTCGTGCACCTCGTGGCGGTCCT
Organism: uncultured Actinomycetota bacterium; assembly: GCA_963715025.1. GTDB lineage: Bacteria > Actinomycetota > Actinomycetes > Actinomycetales > Dermatophilaceae > DASSJT01. Next base: position 117,613 of record CAVQQQ010000009.1, read on the forward strand.
CACCCTCCTGCGCGAGCCGCGAATCCATGGTGACTCGACCGGCGGCGCGCGCCGGGCACTGCAGTCGGCCAAGGAGGCGCCGGTCGTCGTGCGCGACGGTCTGGCCATGCTGCGCAGGAACCGGATCCTGCGCGGTCTGGTCCTTGTCGAGGTCTTCTGGTCGATCGCGATGGTGGTCTTCGAGACCTTCCAGCCCATCCGGCTGGCCGAGCTGCTGGGGAGCGAAGACAGAGCCGGCGCCATCATGGGTCCGGTCGCATCCGCAGGGTGGGCTGTGTTCGCGCTGGGTGCGGCACTGGCGGGTCTGAGCTCCGCGCGGATGGGCGTCGCCCGCACCGCCATCCTCGCCCGAATCCTCAACAGCCTCGGTGCCGTGGTCATGGGACTGGTTGCCGGCCCGGCAGCCCTCATCACGGCATACCTCGTCACCTACGGCCTGCACGGCACCGGTGGCCCGGTGCACAGCGCTCTCCTCCACCGCGAGGCGCAGGCGAAGAACCGGGCCACGGTGCTGTCGATGAACTCGATGATGATGTTCGCCGCCTACAGCGTTGCAGCCCCGCTGCTCGGTTTGCTGGCGGATCGCACCTCGAACCAGGTGGCCATGGTCACCGCGGGCGCGGTTAGCATCCTCGGCGCGCTCTGCTACCTGCCGGCCCTGCGCCACGAGCGTCGGGCCGGGGCCCCCGCGGACGAGCCGGCCCTCGCCTGACCGCCTGGGTCGCTCAGGCCTAGCGCGATCGCTCCGCCGGCTGCCGAGTCCAAGGTGGCCGTCTTCACGACCAGGTCGGCGTCGGTGCCTTCGTGTCGTCGATTCGCATCGCGATGAGCCCCGGGTGGGGGTCGGTGGTGCCCGCTGGCCGGGAAGGACAGCTTGGCGTTGATCGCGTCGGCAGACCCCAGGCGGAACAGCGACGTGGGGAACCCTTGCCGGAGCCGCTCTTGCGCCTCCGCGCTCGCCACCTGGACGTCCCCCTTCTCGTCCTTGTCGGGGAACGTCGCCTGTTCGCCATAGAGGTACCGCGCCTGCGAGGAGCCGATGACCTCGGCGGTGTGGTTGGTGATGAAGCCGAAGAAGTCGTTGCCCGAAACGCCGCCGCACCGCTCTCAGAACTCTGCTTCCCCGGTGGGCGAGCGCTCAAGTTCGGGGCGAGGTTCGGCCCAGCACTCAGCTTGCAATGGGTTTGCAGACTGTCACGATGGACTGCGGACCGCAGTCGCGTGGTCCGATGACTGCGCACAAAGGAGTGCTCATGGACCGAGATCTCATCGGGAGCCGCCTGCTTCACCCTCGGGAAGTGCGACGTACCGCGATGGTGGCCGCGACGGCAGTTGCGGCGGGCTTGACCATGTGGTTTGCGACAACGGCTTCTAGCGCGTCAACCACTAGCGACCGGCTAGACGTGCCGGGCGTCACGGCCAACCTCTTCGAGTGGAACTGGAACTCGGTGGCGCGGGAGTGCACCGATTCCTTGGGTCCGGCAGGCTACGGTGGCGTTCAGGTCTCACCTCCCGCGGACTCCCTGAAGCGGACCTCCCTGGGCAATGGCAGCGACACGGTCCTGCATCCCTGGTGGGAGGTATACCAGCCTGTCGACTACCACCTGACGAGCCGGATGGGCACCGAGTCGCAGTTCGCTTCAATGGTGAACACGTGCCGCAAGGCGGGCGTCAAGGTCTACGTCGACGCAGTGATCAACCACATGACGGGCCAAGGCAGCATCTCCTACGGCGGGCAGACCTATACGCATTTCAACTACCCGGGTGTCTATGACCAGAGCAACTTCCACCACAAGGGCACCGGCCCGAACGACTGTCCTTCGGACTCAGGGGGTATCGAGGACTTCAACAATGTCCACCAGGTGTTCAAGTGCGAGCTCCTTGGCCTGGCTGACCTCGACACGTCGAGTTCGCAGGTCCAGACCCGACTGGCCGCCTATCTCAACAAGTTGATCGGCTATGGCGTTTCGGGCTTCCGGGTGGATGCTGCCAAGCATGTCGGTCAGATGGATCTGAACGCGATCTACTCGCGGCTGCACCGGACAAAGGACGGCCTGCGACCGTACTGGGCTCTGGAGGTCTTCGGCGGCGGCCCAGGCATCTTGTCACCCGAGGCCTTCACAACCAGCGGGAGCGTTCTCGGACTCGATGGCGTGAAGCAGATCCGTGATGCGTTCAAGAGTTACCCCTCCCAGCACATTGGCAGCATCGCGACCCTGCAGGTTTTCGGAGCCGACTCAGGTTTGACCCCCAGCCAGAAGACCCTGTCGTTCGTGGCCAACCACGACACCGAACGCAACGGCGACTCGCTGAACTACAAGGACGGCAGCCGCTACATCTTGGCCAACGAATGGCTGCTCGCCGACGGTTACGGGACGCCGCAGGTGTTCTCTGGCTTCAGCTGGAATACGCCGGACGACTCCCCGCCCTCGGATGCGAACGGCATCATCACCGATTCCGACTGCGGCAACGGGCAGTGGACCTGCACGCATCGAAACCCGGGAATCGTTGGGATGGTTGGCTGGCACAACTACGTTGGTACCGCCAAGCGGGCGGACTTCTGGACCGACGGGGACAACCTCATCGCCTTCAGCAGGGGCAACAGGGGCTGGGCAGGCTTCAACAATGGCGCAGCTTCGCGGACGATCACGGTGCAGACTGGACTGCCCCAGGGCATCTACTGCAACGTGGTGGACAGTAAGGCGACCGGGGCCGGATGCACCAACGGCACAGCGCCTGTGCACGTCAACAGCAAAGGGTTCGCCACAGTCACCGTGGGTGCCTACGACGCCGTAGCGCTGGACCGGCAGAACAAGCTCTGACCCTTCAGTTCAATGGACAGAGCGCCGGGCGGTGCCGCCCGGCGCTCTGTTCGTCCTGCAGGAGTCTTCGCACGCAGCATCGACGCCGCGCAGCGCCTCGATTGCACATTCTGCGATAAGGGACGCCAATTCCGGTTCTCCGGCGAGCCGGGGCCGCCTCATTCAGGTGTGCCTCGACCGAGGCCGTCATGGAGTCGGCAGACCGGAGTCTTCGGAGTCCTCGGGGCGTCAGGGCACCGAGGTGTCTCCGAAGACCTTGGCTGCCGCCTCCTCGAGAGCCTCGGCCGACTGCAGGTCGAGGTTGTCGGTGGGCGCGCGCATCCCGGCGGAAGAGCCCGTGACCGCGTGAGTGGTGGAGCCACATGCGCAGTCGGGCGAAGTGTGGGGCCTCTGGGGTCCTGGCCCCAGAGGCCCCACACTCCGCCCAGCAGTCGGCTCCGACCTATTTCTGGACGAACACCGCCACCGTGCGTGGCGGCACGGTGGCCGAGCCGGCACTCGAGTCCCACGTGGCCGACTTGACGACCGAGTCGGAGCCGTCGGCCTGCACTGGCGACAGCGACAGGGCCGCGCCCGCGAGACCAGGCACCCTCTGGTTCACGGTGTCCGGCGTGGCGTTGAACACGACGACCACGCCCTTCAGCGCCGGGTCGACGTCCGTGCCGTGGGTGTCGTCGATACGCATCGCGATCACGCCGGGATGTGCGTCGCCAGTACCGCTGGCCGGGAAGCTCAGCTTGGCGTTGATCGCGTCGGCGGACCCCAGCCGGAACAGCGGCGTGGAGAACCTCAGCCGGAGCATGTCCTGGGCCTCTGCGCTCGCCGCCTGAACCTGGTTGGCCGTTGGCTTGAGCGCGGTGTTGCCCAACAGGGGCTTCATGAAGTCCCACTTCGACTCGTTGTCGCCCTTGAGCGGCAGGCCATGGCCGAAGCCGTTGTCGACACCCGTCCAGTCGAGCGTGTTGAACCAGTCGCCGCTGTCGTAGCTGTTGCGGTCCAGTGACTTGCTGCGCAGCAGATCGGCCCCGGCGTGCCAGAACGACGGGGTCTGGGCAAGCGCAGTCGTCGCCAGGGACAGGGTGTTCATCCGCACCCGGTCCGGCATCGAGGTCGCCACCGGCAGCTTGTAGGTCAAGCTGTCCCACAGCGTCTCGTTGTCGTGCGCGTCGACGTAGGTGATCACCTCGTCCGGCTGGTCGGCGTAGCCAGCGGGCGAGCCGTTGTAGTCGACGTGGTCACCGGTGGTCACGTCGCCGGTGGCGTTCAGCCGGAACGAGAACGACCGCAGGTTGCCGGCCAGGCCGAGCTCCACCAGGTCGGTGTCGTGCTTGAGCCGGGTGGCGGCGTCGGGATTGGCGGCGGTGTCGCCGTTGGGGTCGGTGGACTCGCCGCTGCCGAAGCCCTGGATGTGCGGGTTGTCGTCGAACGGCCCGCCGCCCCGCACGGCGTCGCGCAGCCGGTCGGAGAAGGTGCCGATGTGGGTGCCGCCCAGCTGCCCCTGCGTGGCCTGCTGGAACAGCGCGTTGTCGGCCACCTCGCCGAAGTTCCAGCCCTCGCCATAGAGGTAGATCGACGTCCCGTCCACCCCATCGCGAGACAGAGTCAAGCCGTCGAGGGCGGCCCGCACAGCGAGCATGTTCGCCTTCGAGTGGTGGCCCATGAGGTCGAACCGGAAACCGTCGACGTGGTAGTCACGCGCCCACGTCACCACCGAGTCGACCATGATCTTCTGCGCCATGGCGTGCTCCGTCGCCACGTTCTGGCAGCACGTCGAGGTCTGGACTGCACCTGAGCCATCGAGCCGCTGGTAGTAGCCGGGCACGACCTGGTCGAGCACGCTGGTCGGCGCCTGTCCCGACGTCGGCGTGTGGTTGTAGACCTGGTCGAGCACGACGCGCAGCCCGTCGCGGTGGAGGGCGCCGACCATCGTCCGGAACTCGGAGACGCGCGAGCCGCCGTCGGCCTTGGCCGCGGTCGACGCGTACGAGCCCTCGGGCGCCATCCAGTGCCATGGGTCGTAGCCCCAGTTGAACGCGTCCTTGGCGCGGATCTTGTCGATGCACGCCTGCTGCTGGTCGCTGTCGGGCGGGTACGACGCCAGGTCGCAGTCGGGTACGGCCTGCTTGGCCGGGTCCTCCTCGATCGAGGCGATGTCGAAGGTGGGCAGCAGGTGCACCGTGTTGAGCCCTGCGGCAGCCAGAGCCTTCAGGTGCTTGGTCCCCTCGCCGTTCTCGGCGAACGCCAGGTACGAGCCCCGGTTCTCGGCGCTCACGGTCGGGTCGTTGACCGAGAAGTCGCGCACATGCAGCTCGTAGATCGTCGAGTCGACGTCCTGCCTGAGCAGCGGCGACTTCGTGGTGGCCCACAGAGAGGGCTGGTAGGCCGGATCCCGCAGGTCCACTGCCACGGATCGCGTCGAATCCAGCGTCAGCGCAACGGAATACGGATCAGTGACCCGATTGCTCTCCACCTTGCCGGTGCTCGGGGCGTAGACCTTCACCTCAAACAGGTACCGCGCATTCTTGACGCCGGCGGTCGCGGTCCACGACCCGTCCGCGGCACGCTCCATAGGTGTCCGCGTAGCCTCCGAGACCGGCGCGTCGGCCGGCGACTCCGGGGCCCAGGTGAGCAGGCTCACCTCCTGTGCCGTGGGCGCCCACAGGGTGTATGCCGGTGAGTCACCTCCGAAGGTGACGCCGTAGGTCCGCGAGGCGGCGTGACCGGCATACAGGCTGTCGAGCACGTAGGCCGTCTGGACGCCCGTCGCGTCAAGGAGGGCACCGCTGTTGTCGTACATCGCGACGGCGACTTGCCCCTTGAGGATGTCGCCCGCCTTCTTGGCGGTCTTGTCATCCAGACGCAGCGCCAGGTACCCCTTGAGCTCGGGGTGTGCCGTCGTGACGTCGGAGGGTAGGCCCGCCGAGTCGTACGTCAGCGCTGCCGAGGAGCCACCCGTGACGTCCTCGGCGTCGACGGTGAGGCCGCCGTCAAGCGACCAGTGCAGCCGCCACTTGAGCAGCGCCGGGTTGGCGCCCGCGGGCACCGAGCCGGCCGGCCAGGCGAACAGGTCGGGCGCGACCCAGTAGGCCTTGGCCTTGGTCAGGTCCGGCGAGGCGCCAGCCTTGGAGATCTTGGTCGTGACCTGGTGGGTGGCCAGGACGTAGGAGAACGTGACCACGACGCCGTCGGACGGCACGGAGAGGGAGATGTTGGCACCGCCGGGCGTGCCGCCGGCCCCGTAGTTCTCGTCCCACGTCAGCCCGTGCGTGATCTTGAACTCGTAGTTCCCTGCGGGGATCTGGTTGGTCGACCAGGTGTAGGTGCCGTCGCCGTCCGGGTCCTGAAGCCACGGCCTCATGCAGTTCGGGTCCCAGTCGCCCCCGCAGCCGAGCTCGCTCTGGTAGCTGCCTGGCGCCGTGATGATCGGTCCGTTCGCGTCGGAGGTGATCCAGTGGGTCGCGTGGTCGTAGAAGAAGGTGATCGGCGCACCCGTCGAGGTGACGTCGATGTTGGGGCCGTTCTTGACCGCACCAGCACCGTAGTTCTCGTCCCAGGTCTTGTTGATCGCCGCCTTGTAGGCGTACTGCGCAGCGGGGATGGTCGTCGTGAGACGCCAGATCTTGTCGTTGCCACCGAGGCTCATTTGCGCCTGCGGGCAGTCCGGCTGCCAGTCGCCCGGGCAGCCCATCTCGGAGTTGAGATCTCCCGGCACGCTGACGTTGTCCGGCTGCACGACCGGCCCCACACCGCCGCCACCGCCGCTGGCCTGCGCGTCGCCGACCACGCCGTACGACGATGTCGCCGAGACGTTTCCGCTGCTGTCCTTGAGGATCGCGCGGTACTCCAGGAGCGTGCCCTTGGCCATCCCGGACACGTCCTGGAAGACCCGGTAGGGGGCCGCGTCGTCGGTGCCGATGGTCTGCCAGGCCGTGGTGCCGACCGGGCGGTAGAGGAACGTCGCCTGGGCGAAGGTGTTCTCCGTCGTGGCGGCGCTGATCTCCGCACGCCCACCGACGACGGCACCTGGCTCCGGCGAGGTCAGATACACGGGCGGCGCCGTCTTCCGCTTGGCGAAGCGGGACTCGGCCTTGAAGACCTGCACCGACAGGCCCGGCACCGTCACCGTCACCCGCGAGTCCTTGCCGGACTTCACCTGACCTGCTCCGCCGTAGACCGGCAGGAAGTTCTCGAGCGCGCTGAAGGTGTTGAACGTCGCCGTCTTGCTGCCAGCAGCGTTGTTGGCCACAACCAGGTACTCGATCCCCGTCGACCGGTCGACCCGGGAGAACGCGTAGATGCCCGCGCCGTCGCTGGCGTAGCGGTGGACCTGCGCACCGTCGGCCAGCGCTGGGTTGGCGGCGCGCACTGCGGCCAGATCCTTCAGCTGGGTGTAGAGCGGCACGTTCTGGTCGTACCGGTCTCGCGAGCCGGACGTGCCGCCGAGAACCGGCTCGTCGGCATACTGCTGCGTCTTCGTCGCGAACATGTCCTCGCGCGCGTCCTGGTCGCCGCCGGCCCCGATGAACCCCTGCTCGTCGCCGTAGTAGACGACGGGCTGCCCGCGGGTGAGGTACATGAGCGAGTTGGCCAGCTGGGTGCGGGCCATCAGGTCGTCGCCGGTGTGCCCCGCCTTGGACAGCATCATCGCCATGCGGCCCATGTCGTGGTTGCCAACGAAGGTCGGCGTCTCGTAGACGTTGGAGTCGGTGTCGGTGTACCAGTCGTCACCGGCGAACAGGTCGCGGAGCCCCGTGGTCGGCTTGCCGTTGGCGAAGTCGAGGGCCGCGGCCTGGAAGCCGAAGTCGAGCGTCGCCGGCAGCTTCGCCTTGGTGGAGTAGAGGCTCATGAAGTCAGGCCTGGCGTCGTAGACCTCGCCGAACATGAAGAAGTCCTTCTTGCCGATCGCCTGCGCCTCGTCCAGTATGGCCGGGCTGAACCTCTGCCAGAACTCCATGTTGACGTGCTTGACCGTGTCGATCCGGAAGCCGTCGACGCCGAAGTCGACCCACGCCTTGTAGATGCCCTCCATCCCCTGCTCCACGTCGAGCTGCTCGGTGAAAAGGTCGTCGAGGCCTACGAAGTCGCCGTACTCCGCGCTCTCGCCGGCGAAGGTGGAGTCGCCTCGGTTGTGGTAGTTGGTCGGCTCGTTCAGCCACGCCGGGACCTTGACGGTCTTGTCGGCATCGGTGTTGAAGATCGGCGTGTACGGGAAGGACGTCGCCGGGTCCATGGCCGGGAAGTTCGGCTTCTCGGCGTAGTCCTTGTCGTCGAAGACGGTCCCGTCAGCCGTCTTGTACGGGTAGTCCGTCTTGTTGCGGTAGGTGTACTGGCCCTCGGCGTAGTTGATGACGTCAGCCGTGTGGTTCGTGATGATGTCGAAGAAGACCTTCATGCCCTTCCCGTGCGCGGCGGCGATGAGGGTCTTCAGGTCGGTGTTCGTGCCCAGGTGCGGGTCGACCTGGGTGAAGTCGGTGATCCAGTAGCCGTGGTAGCCGGCACTGACGTTGTCGCCGGTGCCCTGGACGGGGCGGTTCTTGAAGGACGGCGTGAGCCAGATCGCTGTGGTGCCAAGGCCTTTGATGTAGTCCAGCTTGCTGATGACGCCCTTGAGGTCGCCGCCGTGGTAGAAGCCCTTGGCGGTCGGGTCGAAGCCGGTGTCCAGTCGGCCGCCCGTGAGTCCGCCCTGGTCGTTGCCGGTGTCACCGTTGGCGAAGCGGTCGGCCATCAGGAAGTAGAAACGCTCGCGGGTGAGGCCGTTGCGCAGGGAGTCGCCGGCCAGCTGCTTGTCGGCGTCGGTCGCCGGCCCGGGGAGGTCGAGAGGTGCGATGCCGATCTTGTGGCTCATATCGTCGTAGGAGAAGCGGAGCTTGGCGGGTCCATGCAAGACCAGCGGAACGTTGGCGCCGTTCTTGACGCCGTCGGCGCCGTAGTTCTCGTCCCAGCTGTGGTTGATGGCTACCTTGAGCTCGTAGCTTCCGGCCGGGACGTCGAAGTCCTTCGTGTATGCCGTGGTGTCGCCGATGCGATCCAGATCAGTGGTCGTGCAGGCGGGGTCCCAGTCCCCGGGACAGCCGAGCTCGCTCTGGAGGGAGCCGACCAGGGTGGCGGTCCGCGGCTCAGCCGCGGCGGCTGGGCCCGAGAGGGGGACGACCGCCGACGCGAGGACTACCGAGGCAGTGGCCAGAACGGCATACAGGCGGGGGTATTTGGACCGGTTCATGGCCACCACAGCTCCTTTGCTGATACCTGACAGCCGACGATAGATGCGAAACCGGGCTTGCACCACCGGAGGCTGGAAGTTGCTGCAACTTCTTGCAGTCAGGCGCCACTGGGCCGCAGCCGCGCCGGGCCGGGCCGGGCCGAAGCGGGCCCGTGGGCCCGGCAGCCCGGCATACGGCTGGCCGTTCCGTCGTCACCGGGCCCGGTGCACGCGCCCCTCGTCCCACACCGGCTCGTCGGACTCGATGACCTGGCCATCGGCGCGGAACACCGCGAACCGGTCGAAGCTCCTGGCGAACCAGCGATCGTGCGTCACCGCGATCACGGTCCCCGCGAAGGCGTCGAGAGCCTCCTCCAGGGCCTCGGCCGAGTGCAGGTCGAGGTTGTCCGTCGGCTCGTCGAGGAGAAGGAGCGTCGCTCCGCTGAGCTCGAGCAGCAGGATCTGGAACCGCGCCTGCTGCCCCCCGGACAGCGACTCGAAGCCCTGCTCCGCGGAGCGGGCCAGGCCGTAGCGGTCGAGGGCGCGCGAGGCCGGCTCGCGCGGCATACCTTCGCGATGGTCGTCGCCACGGTGGAGGATCTGGAGCAGGGTTCGGCCGTGCAGCTCCGGCTGGTCATGGGTCTGCGCGAACCAGCCCGGGCGCACCCGAGATCCAAGGCGGGCTCGGCCGGTGTGCGCCACCAGTCCCGGCGCGACGTGCCCCACGGGGCGGTGCTCGGCGTCTGGGTCGCTGCCGCCAGCTGCGAGCAGCCGCAGGAAGTGCGACTTGCCCGAACCGTTGCTGCCGAGCACCGCGAGCCGCTCGCCGTACCAGACCTCGAGGTCGAACGGCTTCATCAGGCCGGTGAGCTCGAGGCCTTCGACGATCACCGCGCGCTTCGCGGTCCGGCCGCCGGTCAGTCGCATCTGCACGTTCTGCCTCAGCGGCAACGCCTCCGGCGGCCCGGCCTCCTCGAACTTCCGCAGGCGCGTCTTCGCCGCCTGGTAGCGCGAGGCCATGCCGTCGTTGTAGGCCGCCTTCTGCTTGTACATGAGCACCAGGGCGCGAAGCTTGGCATGCTCCTCGTCCCAGCGCCGGCGCAGCTCGTCCAGCCGGTCGAAGCGGTCCACCCGCGCCTGGTGGTACGTCGAGAAGCGGCCCGGGTGCACCCACAGCGTGCTGCCGGCCGCCCCAGGCTCGAGTGTGGCGACCCGCGTGGCGACCCGGTCGAGCAACTCGCGGTCGTGGCTGACGAAGAGCACCGTTTTGGGCGACTCGACGAGCTGATCCTCCAGCCAGCGCTTGGCTGGGACGTCGAGGTAGTTGTCGGGCTCGTCGAGCAGCAGTACCTCCTGCGGGCCCCGAAGCAGGGTCTCGAGCACCAGGCGCTTCTGCTCGCCGCCGGAGAGGGTCGTGACCCGGCGCCACTGGGCTCTCTCGAACGGCACGCCGAGCGCCGAGGTCGTGCACACGTCCCAGAGCGTCTCGTAGTCGTAGCCACCCGCGTCGGCCCAGTCGACCAGCGCCTGGGCGTAGTCGAGCTGGTCCTGCTCGGTGTCGCGCTCCATCATCAGCAGCTCGGTGCGATCGACCTCCGCCGCAGCCCGTCGGACCGGCTCCGGGGCAACGGACACCAGGAGGTCCCGCACCGTGGAGTCGTCGCGGATCTGCCCGATGAACTGGCGCATGACGCCCAGCCCGCCGGATCGGGTCACGGCTCCGTCGTATGCCGTGAGGTCGCCGGAGATGATGCGCGTCAGGGTTGTCTTGCCGGTGCCATTGGGCCCGATGAGGGCCATCTTGGCTCCCTCGCCCACCCGGAGGCTCACCTCGTGCAGCAGCGGCCTCCCGTCGGGGAGGCTGAAACCGATGCCGTTGAGGTCGAGGTGGCCCACGGGGATCCATTGTGCGGGCGGTCGCTGCTCTCGCGCCTGTGGATTTCCGTCCCCAAACCGGGACCTTTGGCAATTTTGGGATTTCTGTCACCCGTGCCACAGTTTGTCCCTCATCGTGGAGATGGGTCTGGCAACGGACGTCGTGAGCAAGTAGGCCCAGGGGGGCCTCCAGGACAGGGTGGGAGAGAACGTTGATACGTGGGGGACGCTTGACACGCCGGCTTGCCCTGGCCGCGGCCGGGTTCGCGCTTCCTCTGGCCTTTGCGGCCGTGCCGGGGTCGGCGGCAGGGCTGGGCCTCGCCGCCACGCCCGCTGCCGCGTCACCGCCGGCCTCGACGAGCCCGACACCCGAGCTTCCCGAGGAGGCCGGCAGTGGCAGGTCCGGTCCCAGCAGCCGCCTGCTTGACTCGATGACGGCACCCACCAGCACCGACAGCTCGCTCACCAGCGGGGCCCAGCAGGCCCCGGCGGAGAACCGCTCGGTCGGGCCGCTCTATGGCATCGGCGGTTCGACGATCGTGTTGCCGCAGGCGCTTGACACCCTCGCCTCGATCACTGATCGCGCAGCGAGCCGGCTCGCCGGGGCGACGCGCTACGACACGGCCGCCGCTGTCTCTCGAGCGGGCTTCCCCGCCGGCTCGGCCACGGTCTTCGTCGCCACGGGTGAGAACTTCCCCGACGGCCTCGCTGCCGGCGCGACAGGGGGAACCCTCCACGCGCCCGTGCTCCTCACCGCGCGCGATTCCCTTCCCTCGGGTACCAACACCGAGATCCGGCGGCTCCTGCCGACGACGATCCGGGTCGTCGGGGGCACGGGGGTCATCACCGACCGCGTCGTCTCCCTGCTCAAGTCCGCAGTGCCGACGGCCTCCGTCGTGCGCATCGCGGGCGCCGACCGCTACGCCACGGCCGCTCTCCTCTCCGACCTCGTTCCCCGCCAGAACCAGGCTGCCTATGTCGCCACGGGCGCAAACTTCCCCGACGCGCTGAGCGCTGGTCCGGCGGCAGCCCACCGATCCGCGCCGCTCCTGCTGACCTCCGGCACGTCGCTGTCGGCGCCTGCACGGGAACGTCTGGCTCAGCTCCGCCCGGCCGAGACAGTCATCGCCGGCGGGACCGACGTCGTGAGCAGCACCGTCGCCGCCCAGATCGCGTCGGCCACCGGAGGCCGCGTGGTGCGCGCTTCAGGTGCGGACCGCTACCAGACCGCAGCTGCTCTGTCGTCGGTCTTCTCGGGTCTGGCGCCGGTGGAGGTGCTCGCAACGGGACGCAACTTCCCCGACGCACTGGCGGCGGGAGCATTCGCCGGCACCAAGGGCGGGCCGCTGCTGCTGGATGCCCAGACCACGACGCCTCCGCGGGCCACGGTCGACGCCGCGAGGCGCCTGTCCTGGTGGACGCCGACCAGCGGCAAGGTCATCCGCTACATCCCCGTGGTCCACCCCGACGACGAGATGGCCGCTCGTTCGGTGTTGGCGCCCCAGGACCAGCACCGCTACGACGTCTACATCCTGCTCACGCGTGGGGAGACGACCGGCTACTGCACGGGCGCCCCGATCAACAACCCGTGGAGGGACCTGGAATACATTCCCCAGCCGGAGCCCACCGGGGTGCAGCTGTCCGACCTGTGCAAGAAGCAGCGGCTCGACAGCTGGGCGACCTTCCTGGCCTCCGACCGCGCCAATGCCGGGGACGTGGGCAGCTACACCCGCCGCACCGGCCAGCCCGTGGTCTTCGACGGCCGCACCATTGCGACGCCGGTTCATCTCAACGCCGACGGCGTCGAGGAGCCCGCCGACTACTTCGACGTGGCCGTCGGCCCCACCAGCGCGCGAGTCGTCTTCGACCTCGGAGTGGTCGAGCCCGACGAGGTGATCTGGGCCATCGAGAACGTCCGGACGCTCCGCGCGGGGCTGTTCCCGACCCAGCTCGAGGGTGACATCGTGGGCGCGGGCTACTACAACGCCACCAGCGTGGGCTCGATCGACACCCACCCCGACCACAAGGCGCTACACGACGTCCTAGGCCGTACCGACTTCCACCTTCCTGGTGGCCAGTTCGACACGGTGGGTCACACGGAGGCGGGTCGAGCGTTCGGTTCGTGGGTGCCCGACTACTGCCCGATGATGTGCCACCCTGCAGGACCGACGGGCTTCAACGACGGCATGGGCGACTTCCAGTACTCCTACGGCTGGCTCAGCAACGGCAAGTGGCCCGCCGGAACCCTGGATGTCAACGCCGGCTTCTCCCAGTACCAGTCCTTCACCAAGTGGTTCTGACCGGGCGCGGCGCGAGCACACCGCTGTCCGACGCGACCGGCACACTGGGGGCATGGCCAGCACCGCCCGGCCCTGGGTGCTCCACGTCGACCTCGACCAGTTCATCGCTGCGGTCGAGGTCCTGAGGCGCCCCGAGCTGGCAGGCCGCCCGGTGATCGTGGGGGCCCGGGGCGACCCCACCGAGCGGGGCGTGGTCTCCACCGCTTCCTACGAGGCGCGGACCTTCGGGGTCGGGTCGGGCATGCCGCTTCGCACCGCGGCTCGGAAGGTGCCCGATGCGGTCTTCCTGCCCGTCGACGCTGAGGAGTACAACGCAGTTTCGTCCGTGGTGATGGAAACACTGCGAGGCCTCGACGGCGCCGTGGTCGAGGTCCTCGGCTGGGACGAGGCATTCGTCGGCGTCGAGACCGACCAGCCCGAACACTCTGCCCGCCGCATTCAGGCCGCGGTCCTCGAAGCGACCGGGCTGCACTGCTCCGTCGGCATCGGCGACAACAAACTGCGCGCCAAGATCGCGACGGGTTTCGCCAAGCCCCAGGGGGTGTACCGGCTGACCGAAGACACGTGGTTCGAGGTGATGGGCAATCGCCCCACGGAGGCACTCTGGGGGGTCGGCGCCAAGACCAGCCGCAAGCTTGCGGCGCTGGGCATCACGACGGTGCGCGAGCTGGCCGAAGCCAGCGCTCGCGACCTCGCCGACCGGCTCGGTCCGACGATGGGTCCGTACTTCCGGCGCCTCGGGCGCGGTGCCGGCAGTGCGGTCGTCAGCTCGGAGCCCTGGGTGGCACGCGGCCATGGCCGCGAAACGACCTTCCAGGCCAACCTCACCGACTGGGGCCAGGTCACCGAGGAGGTGCGCCGCCTGGCCGCTCGGGTGGCCGAGGACGTCGCGGCTGAGCGTCGGCCCGCCATCCGCGTGGGGCTCAAGGTCCGCTATGCCCCCTTCGAGACTCACACCACCAGTCGGGCGCTCGACGCCCCCACGTTCGACGCCCACACCATTGCCGATGCCGCGGCCGCGCTCGTCTCCCGCTTCGACCACAGCCGCGCCGTCCGGCTCATCGGCGTGCGCGCCGAGATGGCCGAGCCGACGCCCTCGTGACTACCCCGCCTGCTCCTCCACAGCGCGCGTAGCCCGGGCCTGCTCGACCCGCGACGACAGCTCCGCCTCGGGCGGATAGGTAACCTCCTCGAGGGAGAGGCCATGCGCCGGCATCACGGTCACCCGCGGGTCCCGCACCCGGGCCCGCATGACCTCCAGGGGCCACACCACGGCATACCGCCCCTCCCCCACGGGAACCGCTGCGCCCACTAGGGCGCGAACCATGCTGTGGCAGAACGCATCGGCGACCACCGTGGCCTCCAGAACGCCATCGTCGGCCCGTCGCCAGGTGTACTCGAGCAGCGTGCGGATGGTCGTGGCCCCCTTGCGGCGCTTGCAGAAGGCAGCGAAGTCGCCGAGCCCGACCAGCTGCCCGGCCGCTGCGTCCATGGCAGCGACGTCCAGCTCCCGCTTGGACACGACGGTCTCCCGGCGCCGCAGCGGGTCAAGGGCCGAGGGATCGTCGCACAGCCGGTAGAGATAGCGGCGCCTCGTGGCGGCAAAGCGGGCGTCGAAGCCGTCCGGTGCCTGGCTCGCCCGGTGCACCACAACGTCAGGCGGCAGTATGCCGTTCAGCCGGGTCACGCTGGCGGCCTCCGGAGAGCGGTCGGAGCGCCCAGGCACACCGACCCACGCCGCTTCCGGGAGGTCGGCGTGGACGACCTGGCCGCGCGCATGGACGCCGGCGTCGGTGCGTCCGGCCACGGTGAGCTGCACCGGGTCCGGGAGGCGCAGGATCGTGGCAAGGGCGCTCGACAGCACTCCCTCGACCGTGCGCCGTCCCGGCTGGGCCGCCCACCCGGAGAACTCGGTGCCGTCATAGGCGAGGTCGAGGCGCACCCGGACCTGCTGCGTGGCATGCCCCTGACCGGCCGCGGCCCCCGCCGCGTCCCGCTCCGCGTCGCACTCCGCGTGGCGCTCCGCCTCGCCCTCCGCCATGGCGGCCAGCGTACTGGGAGGCCCGTGTCTCGACGCCTGGCTGCCGGCTCCGCGCACCCCAGCAGCCGCCCATGGCCGGAGGGCTCTCGTCGTAGCCTGCAGGTGCCGCCCTCGCCACGCGCTGACGTGGGAGAGTGTCGGCCGTGACCTCCGACGTGTCCGCGTCAGATGCTTCCGAGCCGGAGGCTTCTGGCCCGGATCTGGCCGCGTCGCCCTCGCGGCACACCCTGAACCGCGCTCGGGGAGCGGTGGCCGCCGCCTTCTTCGTCCAGGGACTGCTGTTCATCAGCCTGACCACGCGGCTCCCGCGGTTCCAGGACGTGTGGGCTCTGTCGCCGGTGACGACCTCGCTGCTCCTGCTCATGGTGGTCCTGCTGGCCGGTGCAGGGTCGGTGGCCGCCGAGTTGGTGGCCGCGCGTGTGACGAGCGCGGCGGTGCTGCGGGCGGGCTTGGCTCTGATCGCTGTGGGCATGGCTGCCCTGGCCCTGGCCACCGCCTACGCGGTGTTCGTGGCCGGGCTCGCTGTCTACGGACTGGGCGTCGGCGTGGTCGATGCCAGCACCAACATGCAGGCCGTCTCCGTCGAGAAGCTCTTCCGGCGCCCGATCCTCCCCTCCTTCCACGGCGCCTGGACCGCCGGTGGCATCGCTGCCACCGTCATCGCCATTGCGCTGGCCCACGTCAGCCTTGCGGCCAGCCTGCTGCCACTCCTGATCCTCCCGGCACTGGCGATCGCGGCCCCGCTGCTGCGGCAGCACCGCATTCAGAACGCGGCCGCGGCGATCCCCGCCCGCCAGGCCTTCGCGGTGCCCTGGCGCCGAATCCTCCTGCTGGGCGTGGCCATGGTGCTCTTCTACATGGTCGACACCGCCGCCACGGCCTGGGGGCCGGTCTTCCTGAAGGACACGTTCTCCGCACCCGACCGGCTCGTGCCGTTGGCGACTCTCCCCTACCTGGTTGCCTCCCTGGTGGCGCGCGTGGGCGGCGATGCGCTGGTGCATCGGCGCGGCCCGGTCCTCGTGCTGCGCGCGGGCGGCCTGCTCGCATCACTTTCCCTCGCGGTGATCGTGACCTCACCCTCCTGGCCGATCGCCGTCGGGGGCTTCACCACACTCGGCCTCGCCGTCGCTGTGATCGCCCCGCTCAGCTTCTCTGCCGCGGCAGCCCTCGCGGGCGGCGAGGGGGACTGGTCACAGCGCCAGGCCCGCATCGACCAGGTGATCGCCCGCTTCAACCAGTTCAACTACGTCGGCGCGCTGTTCGGCGCGGTGCTCACCGGGCTCGTGGGAGCCGACTCGCTCCGGGTCGGCTTTGCGGTACCGATGGTGCTCATCCTGGCGATCATCCCGTTGGCCCGAGTCTTCGCCGTCCCCCGCGGCTGACGCCCTTCACCGCGCCCGGTTCCCGTCGCTACGTCTTCATTCGGAGAGCCACAGACACCCAGACGCAGGTCGAGGGCCGCCCACCGTGATCGGTGAGCGGCCCTCGAAGACGTATGCCGTGCGGGACGGCCAGCTCTCGCCTGGGCTCAGGAGTCCGAACCGGCCTGCTTGAACCCGGCGGCCTCGGCGTCCTCGGCCGACTTGAACCAGAACTCCGCGACGGTCTGGTCGTACCACTGGCCATCCGGCTCGTGGTACAGGCCGGAATCGGCGTTGCCCTTGACCGTGTAGCCCTCGGGTGCGGAGCCGTCCTCGTTCGCCGCAACGGCGCCCTCGGGGATCTCCACGGCAGCGACCTGAGCGGCCTCGGTGGCCTCCTCTGCCTTCGCCTCGTCCTCGGCAGCCTTGGTCTTCGCCGCCGCGGCCTTGGCCTCGGCCTGCTTGGCGGAGCGCTTCGTGGCGGCCTCGGCCTCCTTGACAGTGGCCTTCTTCGCCGACAGCGGCTCGCGCACCAGCTCGATGACCGCCATGGGGGCGTTGTCGCCCTTGCGGTTGCCGATCTTGGTGACGCGGGTGTAGCCGCCGTTGCGCTCGGCCATGTCGGGCGCGATCTCGGTGAAGAGACGATGCACGACACCCTTGTCCCTGACGACGGTCAGGACCCGGCGGCGCGAGTGGAGGTCGCCGCGCTTGGCGAAGGTGACCAGGCGCTCGGCCAGGGGCCGCAGCCGCTTGGCCTTGGCCTCGGTCGTGGTGATCTGGTCGTGCTCGAAGAGCGCCGTCGCCAAGTTGGCGAGGATGAGACGCTCGTGCGCCGGACCGCCTCCGAGACGGGGACCCTTGGTGGGCGTGGGCATGGTTGTGGTTCTCCTTGGATCTGGACCTCAGCCTGCGCGGGCGCGGGCTGGTGCGGTCAGAGGCGGTGGGTCAGAACTGCTCATCCTCGACGAACGCGGCGTCGTCGTCGAAGTCGCTGTAGCTGTCGGCGATCGCGCTGGGGTCGAACCCGGGCGGGCTGTCCTTGAGCGCGAGGCCCATGCCGGCCAGCTTGGCCTTGACCTCGTCGATCGACTTGGCGCCGAAGTTGCGAATATCCAGCAGGTCGGCCTCGGACCGGCCCACGAGCTCGCCCACCGTGTGGATGCCCTCGCGCTTGAGGCAGTTGTAGGACCGGACGGTCAGATCGAGGTCCTCGATCGGCAGGGCCAGGTCGGCCGCCAGCGCGGCGTCGGTCGGCGACGGGCCCATCTCGATGCCCTCGGCCTCGACGTTGAGCTCGCGCGCCAGGCCGAACAACTCGACCAGGGTCTTGCCGGCGGACGCCATGGCGTCACGCGGGGCAATCGAGTTCTTCGTCTCGACGTCGACGATGAGCTTGTCGAAGTCGGTGCGCTGCTCGACGCGGGTGGCCTCGACCTTGTAGCGAACCGCAAGGACCGGCGAGTAGATCGAGTCGACGGGGATCCTGCCGATCTCCTGGTCGCCAGCCTTGTTCTGGGCGGCGGAGACATAGCCGCGGCCGCGCTCGACGGTCAGCTCCATCTCGACCTTGCCCTTGTCGTTGAGCGTCGCGATGTGCAGGTCGGGGTTGTGGATCTCGACCCCGGCTGGCGGCGCGATGTCGGCGGCCGTGACCGAGCCGGCACCCTGCTTGCGCAGGTACATCACCACCGGCTCGTCATGCTCGGAGGAGACGACCAGGCCCTTGAGGTTGAGGATCAGCTCGGTGACGTCCTCCCTGACCCCGGGGATCGTGGAGAACTCGTGCAGCACGCCGTCGATGCGGATGCTGGTCACCGACGCGCCGGGGATGCTCGACAGGAGCGTGCGGCGCAGGGTGTTGCCGAGCGTGTAGCCGAAGCCGGGCTCGAGGGGCTCGATGACGAAGCGGCTGCGGTTGTCCGCAATGACGTCTTCGCTGAGGGCGGGGCGCTGTGCAATCAGCACGGTGTTGTTCCTTCCCACGGGCGACCGCTATTTGACGCCTCGTGATGCTGCCGGTCCGACCGGCTGCCCGGGCCGCCTCTGTCTGCGGTCCAGACCTTGCTGACTCGGTATGCCGGGTGGCTGGCTCCGCAGAGAAGCCGGCCACCCGGCATACCGGTGTGGATCAGGTCTTCGAGTAGAGCTCGACGATCAGCTGCTCGGTGAGCGGGATGTCAATCTGCGCACGCACGGGCAACTGGTGGATCAGGATCTGCAGCGTGCCCGGGACGACCTGCATCCAGGCCGGGATGGGGCGTTCGCCGTAGGTCTGACGGGCGAGCTCGAACGGGAACGACTCGACCGACTGTTTGCGGATCGTGATGATGTCGTAGGCCTCGACGCGGTAGGACGGCACGTCGACGCGGACGCCGTTGACCTCGAAGTGCCCGTGCGACACCAGCTGGCGGGAGTGGCGGCGGGTGCGGGCCAGGCCGGCACGGTAGATGACGTTGTCGAGGCGCGACTCGAGGATGGTCAGCAGGTTCTCACCGGTCTTGCCTGGGCGGGACGCCGCCTCCTGGTAGTAGCGGACGAACTGCTTCTCCATGACGCCGTAGGTGAAGCGGGCCTTCTGCTTCTCCTGCAGCTGGGTGAGGTACTCCTTCTCCTGGATCCGGCGACGACCGTGCTGGCCGGGCGGGAACGGACGGAGCTCGAAGTTCTTGTCGCCGCCGACGAGGTCGGTCTTGAGGCGACGGGACTTCTTGGTGATGGGGCCGGTGTAGCGAGCCATTGGCTAAGTTCTCTCTTCCCGATTCTTCGGCGTCAGACGCGGCGGCGCTTCGGCGGGCGGACACCGTTGTGCGGCGAGGGCGTGACGTCCTGGATCGCGCCGACCTCGAGGCCGGTGGCCGTCAGCGAGCGGATCGCGGTTTCGCGGCCCGAGCCTGGGCCCTTGACGAACACGTCGACCTTGCGCATGCCGTGCTCCATGGCGCGGCGCGCTGCAGCCTCGGCAGCCATCTGCGCGGCGAACGGGGTGGACTTGCGGGAGCCCTTGAATCCGACCTGGCCCGCGGAGGCCCAGGAGATGACGGCGCCGGTGGGGTCCGTGATGGTAATGATCGTGTTGTTGAACGTGCTCTTGATGTGAGCGTGCCCATGGGCGACGTTCTTCTTCTCCTTGCGGCGCACCTTCTTGGCGCCGGCAGCCGTACGGCTCTTGGGAGGCATATTTCTCCTACAGTTCTGGAAGCTTGGCGGTGACCTTGCCCAGCCGGCCACGCGGCGGGCGGGGGGCAGGTCGGGGGGCGAAGCCCCCTGACCGTGTAACTACTTGCCGGCCTTCTTCTTGCCGGCCACGGTGCGCTTCGGGCCCTTGCGGGTGCGCGCGTTGGTCTTGGTGCGCTGTCCACGGACCGGGAGTCCGCGACGGTGGCGAAGGCCCTCGTAGGAGCCGATCTCGACCTTGCGGCGGATGTCTGCGGCCACTTCGCGGCGCAGGTCACCCTCGACCTTCAGGTTGTTCTCGATGTAGTCGCGGAGCTTGACCAGCTCCTCGTCACCGAGGTCCTTGACGCGCGTGTCCGGGTTGACCCCGGTCGCCGCCAGCGTTTCCTTCGAGCGGGTCTTGCCCACCCCGAAGATGTAGGTCAGTGCGATCTCAACACGCTTCTCGCGCGGGAGGTCCACTCCAACAAGACGTGCCATCTTGTATGTGTTTCCTTCGTTTCACTCGGAGGTCTGGAGCAGTCACCAGTCCGAAGGTCTCCCCGCAGTCGTTCGCGGGCTTCGGTCCCCAGCCTCCGAGCCGGGGGTGACGTCCTGCGCTGACACGACGGTCAGTCGTCAGGGGCCGGGTGCTGCATATTCATTTCTCTGCGCTGCTTGAAGAGCCGCGAGTCGTGCTGGCCTCCGGCGAGGCTGGTGGGGGCCGCGATCAGCCCTGGCGCTGCTTGTGGCGCAGGTTCTCGCAGATCACCATGACCCGTCCGTGACGGCGGATCACCTTGCACTTGTCGCAGATCTTCTTGACGCTCGGCTGAACCTTCATTGCCTCTGCTGTCTCGTCGATCTGTGCCGCTGGCCATTTGGCCAGCGGGGTCGTGCTGTCGTTGCAGTCGTATCAGCGGTAGCGGAAGACGATGCGGCCGCGGGTCAGGTCATAGGGGCTCAGCTCCACCACCACGCGGTCCTCGGGGAGAATCCGGATGTAGTGCTGACGCATCTTGCCTGAGATGTGGGCGAGTACCTTGTGACCGTTCGTGAGCTCCACGCGGAACATCGCGTTCGGCAGAGCCTCGACGATCGTGCCCTCGATCTCGATGACACCGTCCTTCTTGGCCATATCCTCCGTCGATCCATGACACGGCTGACCCCCGGGTTGGGACCAGCCAGAATTTCGGCGCACGAAACCACATTGGCGCACACGTGGCCGACGCATAAGTCTACGCGAGCACGCCAGCATTCGAGAAATCGCCCCCCGCCGGAACCCATTATCGGGTCGCCCGAAAAGGTGCGAGCTGTGCAGGGTCAGGCCAGAGGCGCGTATACCGCTCCGGCGGCTTCCAGCCGCTGCTTGCCTCCGTCGATGGCGGTCAGGACCCACAGCCCCGCCTCGGTGACGGCCACCGTGTGTTCCCAGTGCGCCGCCCGGGATCCGTCGGTCGTGACGACCGTCCAGTCGTCGCCCAGCACGCGGTTCTCCTCGGCGCCGAGGGTGACCATCGGCTCGATGGCGACCGTCGTGCCCGGCCGCACGGTGGGCCCCTTGTCGCGTACGCGGTAGTTGGGCACTTGCGGATCCATGTGCATCTCCGTGCCGATGCCGTGACCGACGTAGTCCTCCACGATGCCGTACTCCCGGCCATCGCGCCGGCCAGCCGCGGTGATGCTGTCCTCGACCGCCGCCCCCACGGCATACAGCGGCTGCCCGACCGCCAGCGCCGCGATCCCGGCCCACATGGATTCCTCGGTGGCGTCGATCAGGGCGAGGTCCTCGGGCCGGCCAGCCTGGCGCCCCCCGACGATCACGGAGGTGGCCGCGTCTCCGTGCCACCCATCGACGATCGCACCGCAGTCGATCGAGATGAGGTCGCCCTCCTGGAGCACCCGGTTTCCGGGGATGCCGTGGACGATCTCATCGTTGACCGAGGTGCACAGCGTCCCGGTGAAGCCGTGATAGCCGAGGAAGCTGGGCACTCCCCCGTGGCGACGGATGTTGGCATCGGCGATCGCGTCGAGTTCCCGGGTGGTCACGCCGGAAGTCACGTGCTCCCGCACCAGCTCGAGGGTTTCGCCCACCAGCAGGCCGGCAGTCCGCATCTTGACGATCTGGTCGGGCGTCTTGCCCTCGATCCGCTCGCGGCCGAAAAGACCCATGCCGTATGCCGTGCGCTCAGCTGCCGCTCAGGACGCCGACGAGCCGCTCGGTGACCTCGTCGACCTCGCCCATGCCGTCGACCTGCACAAGCAGGCCCCGCTGGCTGTAGACCGCGGCGAGCGGAGCGGTCTCCTTGCGGTAGATCGCCTGGCGCTCGCGGATCACTTCCTCGGTGTCGTCGACGCGTCCCTCCGTGCGGGCGCGCTTGAGCAGGCGCTGCACCACGGAGTCCTCGTCGACGGTCAGCTCGAGCACGTGGTCGAGCGCATGCCCCCCCTCGGCGAGGATCGCGTCGAGGGCCGCCACCTGGGCAAGGGTGCGCGGATAGCCGTCGAGCAGGAAGCCGCCGCGCGCGTCGTCCTCGGCCAGCCGGTCGCGGACGATGGCGTTGGTGATCTCGTCGGTGACGTATCCGCCGGAGGCGAGGATGTCCTTGACCTTCCTGCCGAGCTCCGTTTCGTTCTTGATGTTGGCGCGGAAGATGTCGCCGGTTGAGATCGCCGGGATCGCAAACCGCTCGGCAATCCGAGCGGCCTGCGTTCCCTTGCCCGCCCCCGGGGGGCCGAGGATGATCAGGCGCATCAGCGGAGGAACCCTTCGTAGTGGCGCTGCTGAAGCTGCGACTCGATCTGCTTCACCGTCTCCAGCCCGACGCCGACGATGATCAGGATGGAGGTGCCACCGAACGGGAAGTTCTGGTTGGCGCCCACCATGACGAGCGCGATCAGCGGGATCAGCGAGATCAGCGCCAGGTAGATGGCCCCCGGGACGGTGATTCGGGTCAGCACGTAGTCCAGGTACTCCGCCGTGGGTCGGCCAGCGCGAATGCCCGGGATGAAGCCGCCGTACTTCTTCATGTTGTCGGCGACTTCGGTGGGGTTGAACGTGATCGAAACGTAGAAGAACGTGAAGAACAGGATGAGTGCCGTGTAGATCGCCATGTAGATGGGGTGGTCACCGCGGACGAGGTTGGCCTCGATCCAGTTGACCCAGCCCGACGAGGTGCCGTCGGCCTTGCGGTTGAACTGCGCGATCAGGCCGGGAAGGGCCAGCATCGAGCTGGCGAAGATGACCGGGATGACGCCGGCCATGTTGACCTTCAGAGGGATGTAGGTCGACGTCCCGCCGTACATCTGGCGCCCCACCTGGCGCTTGGCGTACTGGACCGGGATCCGGCGCTGGCTCTGCTCGACGAAGATGACCGCGGCGATGATGAAGAAGCCGAGCAGGATCACGCCGAAGAAGATGTCCCACCGGCCGTCCTTCTGCTGGATCGCCCACAGCGAGCTGGGGAAGCGCGAGGCGATCGAGGTGAAGATCAGCAGGGACATGCCGTTGCCGATGCCCTTGTCGGTGATGAGCTCGCCCAGCCACATGACCATGCCCGTGCCGGCGGTCATGGTGAGCACCATGATCATGATCGTCGCGGCGCCGGTGCTGGTGAGGATGTTGGTGCACTGGGGGCCGAAGAGCGCACTCGGGTTCTGTGCGAACGTGATCAGGGTGGAGGACTGCAGCACCGCGAGGCCGATGGTGAGGTAGCGGGTGTACTGCGTCAGCTTCGACGTGCCCGCCTGACCCTCCTTCTTGAGCGACTCGAAGCGCGGGATCACGACGGTCAGCAGCTGGATGATGATGCTCGCCGTGATGTACGGCATG
The DNA here is from genome assembly GCA_963715025.1 of uncultured Actinomycetota bacterium. Lineage (GTDB taxonomy): Bacteria > Actinomycetota > Actinomycetes > Actinomycetales > Dermatophilaceae > DASSJT01. The sequence continues at coordinate 141,199 of CAVQQQ010000009.1, forward strand.
ATCCCGAGCGCGAAGATCGACAGCTGCAGGAGCGCGCCGCCGGAGAAGAGGTTGGCCAGGCCGAGCACGCCGGTGCTGGTGTCGGCCTGCTTCAGGCACTCCTGGACCGACTTGTAGCTCACCCCGGGGACCGGCACGTGGCTGCCCAGACGGAACAGTGTCATGATGCCCAGGGTGAACAGCAGCTTCCGGCGTAGGTCCGGCGTCTTGAACGCGCGGGTGAAGGCGGTGAGCACGGGTCCTCCTGGTGGCGCGGAGATCCTCCGCGGTGAACTGACAATCCGGAAAACGATACCCCGGGCCCGGGAATCCCGGGCCCGGGGTAGCGCAGGTCAGGCAGTGGTGCGGGTCACGCAGCTGGCACTGCCAGGGTATGCCGGCCGGCCGGCATGCGGGTCAGCATCGCCTCAGGCCGAGGTGATGGATCCGCCGGCGGCCTCGATCTTCTCCTTGGCGCTGGCCGAGAACGCGTCAGCGGTGACGTCGACCTTGACGGCGATGTCACCGGTGCCGAGCACCTTCACCGGCGTTCCGGAGCGGACCGCGCCCTTGGCCACCAGGCTCTCGACCGTCACGTCGCCGCCGTCCGGGTAGAGCGCGGAGATGCGGTCGAGGTTCACGACCTGGTAGGTGGTCTTGAACGGGTTCTTGAAGCCGCGCAGCTTCGGGAGCCGCATGTGGAGCGGCGTCTGGCCACCCTCGAAGTGGTCCGGAACCTGGTAGCGGGACTTGGTGCCCTTGGTGCCTCGACCGGCGCTCTTGCCCTTGGAGCCCTCACCGCGACCCACTCGGGTCTTCGCGGTCCTGGCGCCCGGGGCCGGGCGCAGGTGGTGCACCTTCAGGGCCGAGCCCTCGGCCTTCACGGCGGCGTCGGCTGCTTTCTTGGTAGCCATGGTCAGTCAACCTCCTCGACGGAGACCAGGTGGGTCACCGTCCGGACCATCCCGCGGATCTCGGGACGGTCCTCCTTGACGACGACGTCGCCAATGCGCTTCAGACCGAGGCTGCGCAGCGTCTCGCGCTGGTTGTGCTTGCCACCGATCTCCGAACGGGTCTGGGTCACCTTCAGCCGAGCCATCATGCACCAGCCTTGGCCGTCTCGCGGGCCGCCTCGCGGCCTGCAGCCTGGGCGCGCAGCATGGCGGCCGGGGCCACCTCGTCCAGCGGCAGGCCGCGACGGGCCGCGACCGCCTCGGGACGCTCCAGGCCTTTCAGGGCCTCGACCGTCGCGTGGACGATGTTGATGGCGTTGTCCGAGCCCAGGGACTTGGACAGCACGTCGTGGATGCCGGCGCACTCGAGCACGGCGCGGACCGGGCCACCGGCGATGACACCGGTACCGGGTGCAGCCGGGCGCAGCAGGACGACACCCGCGGCGGCCTCACCCTGCACGGGGTGCGGGATGGTTCCCTGGATGCGGGGGACCTTGAAGAACGCCTTCTTGGCCTCCTCGACACCCTTGGCGATAGCCGCGGGCACCTCCTTGGCCTTGCCGTAGCCGACGCCCACGGTGCCGTCGCCGTCGCCTACGACGACCAGGGCGGTGAAGCTGAAGCGCCGGCCACCCTTGACCACCTTGGCGACGCGGTTGATGGTCACCACGCGCTCGACGTACTGGCTCTTCTCTGCGTCACGACCGCTGTCGCGGCGGTCGCCGCGACGCTCGCGGCGCTCACCGCGGTCGCTGCCACGGTCGTTGCCGGCGGCGACGCCGGTGCCTCGACGCTGGGGTCCTGGCATCAGATGTTCCTCATTTCAGCCTTGCGGGTCAGTGCGGTCGTGGTCACAGTGCGAGCCCACCCTCACGGGCGCCCTCGGCGATCGCGGCGACCCGTCCGTGGTACTTGTTGCCGCCACGGTCGAAGACCACGGCGTCGACGCCGGCGCTCTTGGCCCGCTCCGCCAGCAGCTCGCCGACCCGCTTGGCCTTGGCGGTCTTGTCGCCCTCGAAGGAGCGAAGGTCAGACTCCATGGTCGAGGCCGACACCAGGGTTTTGCCCACGGTGTCGTCCACGATCTGCACGAAGACGTGGCGCGAGGAGCGCGACACGACGAGTCGGGGACGCGCGGCGGTCCCGGCAACCCTCTTGCGGACGCGCAAGTGACGGCGGCCGCGCGCAGCGACCTTGCCCTTGGCGCGCTTGATGGTCATAGCCATGGCTTACTTACCAGCCTTTCCGACCTTGCGGCGGATCTGCTCGCCCGCGTAGCGGACACCCTTGCCCTTGTAGGGGTCGGGCTTGCGGAGCTTGCGGATGTTCGCAGCCACCTCGCCAACCAGCTGCTTGTCGATGCCCTGCACCGAGAAGCGGGTGGGGGTCTCGACCGCGAAGGAGACACCCTGGGGGGCGGGCACGGTGATGGGGTGGCTGTAGCCCAGCGCGAACTCGAGGTCCGTGCCCTTGAGCACCACCCGGTACCCCGTGCCGTAGATCTCCATCTTCTTCTCGTAGCCCTCGGTGACACCCAGGACCATGTTGTTGATCAGGGAGCGGGTCAGGCCGTGAAGGGCGCGCGAGTTGCGCTCGTCGTCGGGCCGGCTCACCTGGATGCCGTCCTCGCCCTTCTCGACGCTGATCGGCTCGGCCACGACGTGGCTGAGCTCGCCCTTGGGCCCCTTGACCTTGACGGCCCGGCCCTCGATGGTCACGTCAACGCCCGAGGGGATGGTCACCGGAAGTCGTCCAATACGCGACATGTCTGCTTCCCCTTACCAGATGTAGGCGAGGACTTCCCCACCCACACCCTTCTGTGCAGCCTGCCTGTCCGTGAGGAGGCCGGAGGACGTGGAGATGATCGCCACGCCCAGGCCGCCGAGGACCTTGGGCAGGTTGGAGGACTTCGCGTAGACGCGCAGGCCGGGCTTGGACACCCGGCGCACACCGGCGATGGAGCGCTCGCGGTTGGGACCGTACTTGAGGCTGATGGTCAGCGTCTTGCCGACCTCGGCGTCCTCGACGGCCCAGTTCGCGATGTAGCCCTCTGCCTGGAGGATCTCCGCGATGTGGGACTTCAGCTTGGAGAACGGCATGGAGACCGAGTCGTGGTGCGCCGAGTTGGCGTTCCGGACGCGGGTCAGCATGTCCGCAATCGGGTCTGTCATTGTCATTGGGCTTCTCCGCCCTCTCTCACCGCGGTTTCACGCCGGCTGTTATTGGTGCCGCCAGCGCGACCTGCGATGTAGATGGTCTGGTTCAAATCGGTGGTGTATGCCGGGTGCTCAGGCACGAGGGCCGTCACCACGAGCTCTTGGTCACGCCCGGCAGCTCGCCGCGGTGGGCCATCTCGCGAAGGCAGATGCGGCACAGGCCGAACTTGCGGTAGACCGAGTGCGGTCGGCCGCACCGCTGGCAGCGGGTGTAGGCGCGGACCTTGAACTTCGGCGTCTTGGCGGCCTTGTTGATCAGTGCGGTCTTGGCCATGATCAGTTCTCCTTGAAGGGGAAGCCGAGCGCGCGCAGCAGGGCGCGTCCCTCGTCGTCATTGGTGGCCGTCGTGACCACGGTGATGTCCATGCCCCGGACCCGGTCGATGCGGTCCTGGTCGATCTCGTGGAACACCGCCTGCTCGTTGAGCCCGAACGTGTAGTTGCCCTGGCCGTCGAACTGCCTTGGCGACAGGCCGCGGAAGTCGCGGATGCGCGGCAGCGCGATGGTGACCAGACGGTCGAGGAACTCCCACATGCGGTCGCCGCGCAGCGTGGTGTGCGCACCGATCGGCATACCCTCGCGCAGCTTGAACTGGGCGATCGACTTGCGGGCCTTGGTGACCACCGGCTTCTGGCCGGTGATCGAGGCGAGGTCCTTCACAGCGCCCTCGATGAGCTTGCTGTCGCGAGCCGCCTCGCCGACACCCATGTTGACGACGACCTTGACGACGCCGGGCACCTGCATGGCGTTGCCGTAGCCGAACTGCTCCTGGAGCGCCGCACGGATCTCGTCCGTGTAGCGCGCCTTGAGGCGCGGCGCGGTCTTCACTGCAGTTTCAGTCATCTCTCTCACAGGTCCTTGCCCGAGCGCGCCCCGACACGGGTGCGGCTCGTCTTGGAGCGGCCTTCGCGCTCAACCGTCTCGACGCGGGTCTTGACCCGGGTCGGTTTCTTGTCGGAGGGGTCGACAATGGCCACGTTGCTCACATGGATCGGGGACTCCTGGACCACCAGGCCACCCGTGCGCGAGCCGCGCGCCGTCTGGCCGGCCTTCGTGTGGCGGGTGACGCGGTTGACGCCCTCGACGAGGACGCGCTGGGTGTCGCGGTAGACCGCGATGACCTTGCCCTGCTTGGACTTGTCCTTGCCCGCGAGGACCTGGACCAGGTCGCCCTTCTTGATCTTCATCTTGTCGGCCATGGTCACAGCACCTCCGGCGCCAGCGAGATGATCTTCATGAACTTCTTCTCCCGCAGCTCGCGCCCCACCGGGCCGAAGATGCGGGTGCCGCGCGGGTCGCCGTCACTCTTGAGGATGACGGCGGCGTTCTCGTCGAAGCGGATGTAGCTGCCGTCCGGGCGGCGGCGCTCCTTGGAGGTGCGCACGACGACCGCCTTGACGACGTCACCCTTCTTGACGTTGCCGCCGGGGATGGCGTCCTTGACGGTGGCGACGATCGTGTCGCCGATGCCGGCATACCGACGGCCCGAGCCACCGAGAACCCGGATGCAAAGGAGCTCCTTCGCACCGGTGTTGTCGGCGACGCGCAGTCGCGACTCCTGCTGGATCACTGTCTAACTCCTGTCGTCGAGCTGGTTCTCACCGGCAGTGCCGGTTGAGCCTGGCCGAACCTGGTGTGGTCTGTGTGTGGTGCGCACGCGGCATACACAGGGGGTATGCCGCGCGGCACCAGAGTGCTGCGGCCTACTTGGCCTTCTCGAGGATCTCCACCACGCGCCAGCGCTTGGTCGCCGACAGCGGGCGGGTCTCCATGATCAGGACGCGGTCGCCCACGCCGGCCGCATTGGCCTCGTCGTGCGCCTGGACCTTGCTGCTGCGCCGCAGCACCTTGCCGTACAGCGCGTGCTTGACGCGGTCTTCGACCTCGACGACCACAGTCTTGTCCATCTTGTCGCTCACCACGTAGCCCTGGCGGCTCTTGCGGTGGCTGCGGCTTTGGGTACCAGTCGTCACGTCGTCCTTCTTGGTCTCGCTCATGCCGAGGCCTCCGTGCTCTTCTCGGTGCTGCTGATGCTCTGCCCGATCCCGAGCTCGCGCTCGCGCATCTCGGTGTAGATGCGCGCGATGTCCTTGCGGACGGCGCGCAGGCGGCCGTGGTTGTCCAGCTGGCCCGTGGCCGACTGGAACCGGAGGTTGAACAGCTCCTCCTTGGCCTTGCGCAGCTCGTCGACCAGACGATCGTCGTCGAAACCGCGCAGGTTGCCCGCGGTCAGGTCCTTGGAACCAATAGCCATCAGATGTCACCACCTTCACGCCGGACGAAGCGGCACTTCATCGGCAGCTTGTGCATGGCCAGACGCATCGCCTCACGCGCGACCTCCTCGGACACACCGGAGAGCTCGAACATCACGCGGCCGGGCTTGACGTTGGCGATCCACCACTCAGGCGAGCCCTTGCCCGAACCCATGCGGGTCTCGGCGGGCTTCTTGGTCAGCGGGCGGTCGGGGTAGATGTTGATCCACACCTTTCCGCCACGCTTGATGTAGCGCGTCATCGCGATACGGGCGGACTCGATCTGCCGGTTGGTGACGTAGGCGGGCTCGAGAGCCTGGATGCCGTAGTCGCCGAAGGCGATCTTGGTGCCACCCTTGGCAGCGCCCGAGCGACCCGGGTGGTGCTGCTTGCGGTGCTTCACTCGACGAGGAATCAACATGTCAGGACTGCTCCTCCGTGCTGGCGGGCGCAGTTGCCTCGGCAGCGGTCTCTGCGGTCACTGCGGACTCCGCGGGGGCCGGCTCGACGCTGGCCTCCGCGCTGCGGTCCGAGCGACGGGCGCGGGCCGGGCGGTCCGCGCCCTCACGACGCGGGCCACGGGAGGGACGCGGCGCGGCAGCCTGCTGCTGCGCGAGCTCCTTGGCCGTGAAGTCGCCCTTGTAGATCCACACCTTCACGCCGATGCGGCCGAAGGTGGTGCGGGCCTCGTAGAAGCCGTAGTCGATGTTGGCGCGCAGCGTGTGGAGCGGGACGCGCCCCTCGCGGTAGAACTCGGTACGCGACATCTCGGCGCCGCCGAGGCGGCCGGACACCTGCACCCGGATGCCCTTGGCACCGGCGCGCGTGGCCGACTGCATGCCCTTGCGCATGGCGCGGCGGAAAGACACGCGGGCCGAGAGCTGCTCGGCGATGCCCTGGGCGACCAGCTGGGCGTCGACCTCGGGGTTCTTGACCTCGAGGATGTTCAGCTGCACCTGCTTGCCGGTGAGCTTCTCGAGCTCCCCACGGATGCGGTCGGCCTCGGCACCGCGGCGGCCGATCACGATCCCCGGACGCGCCGTGTGGATGTCCACACGGACGCGGTCGCGGGTGCGCTCGATCTCGACGCGGGCTATGCCGGCGCGCTCCATGCCCTCGGACATGAGCTTGCGGATGGCGACGTCTTCCTTGACGTAGTCGCGGTAGCGCTGACCCTCCTTGGTCGAGTCGGCGAACCAGCGGCTCATGTGGTCTGTGGTGATGCCCAGCCGGAAGCCGTGCGGGTTGACCTTCTGGCCCATTAGCGGGTGCCTCCCTTAGCAGCCTTGGGCGCAACGACCACGGTGATGTGGCTGGTGCGCTTGTTGATGCGGGCCGCGCGGCCCTGGGCACGCGGGCGGAACCGCTTCATGGTCGGGCCCTCGTCGACGAAGACGTGGCTGACCACGAGGTTGCGCTCGTCGAAAGCCTCCGCGGCGCGGTCGGCCTTGACCCGGGCGTTGGCAATGGCGCTCTCGAGCACCTTGCGGATCGGGTCACTGGCAGACTGCGGGGCGAAGCGGAGCACGGCGACAGCCTCCGTGGCCTGCTTGCCGCGGATGAGGTCCACGACGCGGCGGGCCTTCTGCGGCGTGACGCGAACGTGCCGTGCCTGCGCCTTGGCTTCCATCACGTTGTCCTTCTCGGTGGTTGCGGAGCTCATCAGCGACGACGCCCCTTCTTGTCTTCCTTCACGTGACCCTTGAAAGTGCGGGTCGGCGCGAACTCGCCGAGCTTGTGGCCGACCATCGACTCGGTGACGAACACCGGGACGTGCTTGCGGCCGTCGTGGACGGCGAAGGTGTGCCCGAGCATGTCCGGTGCGATGACCGACCGGCGAGACCAGGTCTTGATGACGTTCTTGCTGCCCGCTTCGTTCTGAGCGTCCACCTTCTGCTGCAGGTGGGCGTCGATGAAGGGGCCCTTCTTCAAGCTACGAGGCATGTTTCTTCAGGCTCCTACTCAGCGCTTCTTGCCAGTACGACGGCGGCGAACGATCATCGTGTCGCTCGACCTGCCAGGGCGGCGGGTCCGGCCCTCAGGCTGGCCCCAGGGGCTGACCGGGTGGCGACCACCGGAGGTCTTGCCCTCACCACCACCGTGTGGGTGGTCGACCGGGTTCATGGCGACACCGCGCACCGTGGGGCGCTTGCCCTTCCAGCGCATGCGGCCGGCCTTGCCCCAGTTGATGTTGGACTGCTCGGCGTTGCCCACCTCGCCGACCGTTGCGCGACAGCGCAGGTCGACGTTGCGGATCTCGCCCGAGGGCATGCGCAGCTGGGCATAGGGGCCGTCCTTGGCGACCAGCTGGACGCGGACCCCGGCCGAGCGGGCGATCTTGGCGCCGCCACCCGGGCGCAGCTCGACCGCGTGGACCACGGTGCCCGTGGGGATGTTGCGCAGCGGCAGGCTGTTGCCCGGCTTGATGTCGGCGGCGGGGCCGTTCTCGATCACGTCGCCCTGCTTCAGCCGGTTCGGCGCCAAGATGTAGCGCTTCTCGCCGTCGGCGTAGTGCAGCAGCGCGATCCGCGCCGTGCGGTTGGGGTCGTATTCGATGTGGGCGACCTTCGCAGGCACGCCGTCCTTGTCGTGGCGCCGGAAGTCGATGACCCGGTAGGCACGCTTGTGGCCACCGCCGATGTGGCGGGTGGTGATGCGGCCCTTGTTGTTGCGGCCACCGCTCTTGCTCAGCGGGCGCACCAGGGACTTCTCGGGGGTGGCACGCGTGACCTCGACGAAGTCCGCGACGCTTGAGCCACGACGACCCGGCGTCGTCGGCTTGTACTTACGGATTCCCATGCTCTGAATTCCTCAGTTCCTCATCGATCCTCAGGCGCCGGCGCTGCCGAAGATGTCGATCGAGCCCTCGCGGAGCGTGACGATCGCGCGCTTGGTGTCCTTGCGCTTGCCGAGGCCGAACCGCGTGCGGCGGGCCTTGCCCGGACGGTTCATGGTGTGGACCGAGTCGACCTTGACGCCGAAGACGTTCTCGACGGCGATCTTGATCTCGGTCTTGTTGGCGCGCGGGTCGACGATGAAGGTGTACTTGCCCTCATCGAGGAGCCCATAGGACTTCTCGGACACGACCGGCGCGATCAGGATGTCGCGCGGGTCCTTGTACAGGGTGCTCACTTGCCCTCCTCGTCAACCTGCTGGGCCTTGGCGCCACCGGCGGGGACGAAGCCGGCTGCCTCGGCGGCATCCGCAGAGCGGAACCACACCTCGGCGACCGTGGCGTCGTACCAGCGGGAGCCGGGCACGTGGTACTTCAGGGAGTCCTTGTTGCCCTTGACGGTGAAGCCCTCGGGTGCCGCGCCGTCATCCAGCGAGGCAGCCGAGTCGGGGCCGAAGCCCCCGTCAGCCGTCCGGCCTGCGCTCTCGACCTCGGTCTCCGCCTTGGAGGCGGCCCTGGAGGCGGCAGCCTTCTTGGGGGCAGCCTTCTTGGCCGGCTTTTCCTCGTCGGCCGCGGGGGCGGCCTCGACGACCGGAACCTCGACGACCGGAACCTCGACAGCCACGACGGCGCCACCCTTGACCGGTCCGGCCACCAACGCCTCGAGGGCGCCGCTGGTGAAGACGATGTCGTCGGCGCAGAGGACGTCGTAGGTGTTCAGCTGGTCGACCACAAGGACGTGGACGTTGGCCAGGTTGCGCACCGACTTGAGCGTGAGCTCGTCACTGCGCTCCAGGACCACGAGCAGGTTCTTGCGCTCGGTCAGGCCGCCCAGGACCTTTAGGGCCTCCTTTGCGGAGGGCACGTCACCCTTGACGATGGCGTCGAGGACATGGATGCGGTCGTGGCGAGCACGGTCGGAGAGCGCACCTCGCAATGCCGCGGCCTTCATCTTCTTGGGCGTGCGCTGGGAGTAGTCGCGCGGCTGCGGGCCGTGCACGACGCCGCCGCCGGCAAACTGCGGGGCGCGGGTCGAGCCCTGGCGGGCGCGGCCAGTGCCCTTCTGGCGGTAGGGCTTGCGGCCACCACCCCGGACCTCGCCGCGGGTCTTGGTGGAGTGGCTGCCCTGGCGAGCCGCGGCCAGCTGGGCCACGACGACCTGGTGGATCAGGGGGACGTTGACCTGGACGTCGAAGATCTCCGCGGGCAGGTCAGCCACAACGGTCTTGGTAGCCATGGAGATCAGGCTCCCTTCGCGGCCGTGCGCACGAGGACGATGCCGCCGCGGGGGCCCGGGACGGCACCCTTGACGAGCAGCAGACCCTTCTCGGCGTCGACGGCGTGGATCGTGAGGTTCTGGGTGGTCTGGCGCACGCCGCCCATGCGGCCGGCCATGCGCATGCCCTTGAAGACCCGGCCCGGGGTGGCGCAGCCACCGATCGAGCCCGGCTTGCGGTGGTTCTTGTGGGCACCATGCGAGGAGCTGACCCCGTGGAAGCCATGGCGCTTCATGACCCCGGCGAAGCCCTTGCCCTTGGTGGTGCCGGTGACGTCGATCTCCTGGCCGGACTCGAAGAGCTCGACGGAGACCTCCTGTCCGATCGAGTAGTCGGCAGCGTCGGAGGTGCGGAGCTCGACGAGGTGGCGGCGCGGGGTGACGCCCGCCTTCTCGAAGTGGCCGGTCATCGGCTTGTTGACCTTGCGCGGGTCGATCGCGCCGAACGCGATCTGGACGGCGCTGTAGCCGTCGCTCTCGGCGCTGCGCACCTGAGTGACGACGCAGGGGCCGGCCTTGATGACGGTCACGGGGACCAGGCGGTTGTCAGCGTCCCAGACCTGGGTCATGCCGAGCTTCTCGCCCAGGACGCCCTTGACGGAGCGCTCAGTAGCGTGAGTCATGGTCGTGTCCTCAGAGCTTGATCTCGATGTTGACGTCCGCCGGCAGGTCGAGGCGCATCAGCGAGTCGACGGCCTTGGGCGTCGGGTCGATGATGTCGATGAGACGCTTGTGCGTACGCATCTCGAACTGCTCGCGGCTGTCCTTGTACTTGTGCGGCGAACGGATGACCACGAACACGTTCTTCTCCGTGGGCAGCGGCACGGGGCCGACCACCGTTGCACCGGCACGGGTCACCGTGTCGACAATCTTGCGCGCCGAGTTGTCGATGACTTCGTGGTCATACGACTTCAGTCGGATGCGGATCTTCTGTCCCGCCATCGCCTCGTCTGTCTCTCTCTCGCCGAACAGCTTGCTGGGGCCGTCCCCCACCCGAACACCCGACCCCCGCGGTCGGGTGTGTCGCGCCCGCTCCGCGGCCCGGCGACATGCGCTTTCACGCGGTGTCGTGCGGATCGGAAGGTTCCGGCCTGGGCCGGGGCTTGCGCTTCCCTGGAGTGTCGCCCCGCCGTGAGTTGCGGTTCGATTCGTGTCACCAGGGGTGGCGGGCCGACATGGGTCAGCACCGCGCGTCAAGCAACCGGTCTAGTGTGCCAGAGGGCCAGCCCAACGGCCAAATCGCGTAGCACCCCGAGCCGCGCTCCACCGCATACGTCTCGAGGCGGCGCGTCGCCCGGTCAGCGAGCACCGGCGCGGCCTCCGTTTTCCCTCTCGGACAGCTGCTCCCGCGGCTGCCTGCCCTCAGCCACGCGCGCCCGAACCTTGTGGGCCATCGGGTCGAGCAGCCTCTCGTCACCACGTGCCCGACAGCGCTCTCGGCTAAGCGGTCGCCACCCGACGCGCGACGAGGCGGGCGCCCAGCGAGGTCCATCCCACGCCCGCGAGCAGCACAGCGCCGCCCAAGAGCACCAGTGGGGTCGGCCGCTCGCCCTGGACCAGCCACGCCGTGGCGATGCCGATCGGCGGCACGAGCAGCGAGAACGGCGCCACCGACGACGCCGAGTGGCGGGCCAGCAGCGAGTTCCACACCCCATAGCCGACGAGCGAGGCGAGGCAGGCCGTGTATGCCGTGGAGGCCAGGTTCGCGATGGTCAGGTGCGCGAGGGCGTGGCCGACCTCGCCCGGGCCGTTGACCACGAGCGCGAGCGCCAGCATGGGGATGGGCACGATCGTCCCGGACCAGACAGTCATCGACAGACCCGAGGCGGTACCCACCCGCCGCGAAGCCACGTTCCCCGCGGCCCAGCATGCGGCCGCCCCCAGGCTGAGCACCAGGGCGGTCCAGGGTGTCGCCCCTCCCCTCCCGGCCGCGACGATGCCCAGGCCGACCATGCCGAGCACGACGCCGGCCACCTGGTGCTGGTGCGGGCGCTCGCCGAGTGCGAGGAACGCGATGAGCACGGTGAACGCCGCCTGGATCTGCAGGACCAGGGAGGCCAGGCCCGGCGGCATGCCGAGAGCGAGCGCGCTGTAGAGGAAGCCGAACTGGCCGAGGCTCATGAGGCTTCCGACGAGCGCCAGCTGGCGCCAGCGCACCGGTGGCCGCGGGATGAACAGCACCGCGGGGAAGACCACGAGGGCAAAACGCAGGGCCACGAAGACGAGCGGCGGCACGCCATGCAGTCCCCAGTCGATGACGACGAAGTTCATTCCCCAGAAGACCATGACCACGATGGCGAGCAGGGTGTCTTTGAGCGGCACGAGTACCACCCTCTCTACCTCCATGTCTTTAGCACCAGCGATTTGATTTTGGCGATTTCATGTAGCGTTGCTGCATGATCGACGTTCCCGCCATGGCCACGCTCCGCGCGGTGAGCATGCACGGCTCGGTCGTGGCTGCCGCCCAGGCCCTCGGTTTCACGCCGTCCGCGGTCTCGCAACAGGTCAAGCGCCTCGAGCGGCAGACCGGGGCGCAGCTGCTCGAGCGATTCGGTCGCGGCGTGATGCTCACCGAGCAGGGTCGCCGACTGGTCGGCGAGGGCGGTCTCATCCTCGACGCGCTCGAGCGCCTCGAGGCCGGCCTCGGCTCGGTCGACTCCCCGGGAGAGCTGCGCGGGAGCCTGCGCGTGGCCGCGTTCAGCACAGCGGTGCGCGGCCTTCTCGCGCCGGCGGTCGTCGACCTCGCCCAGGGCGCACCCGGCCTGGAGATCACGGTCATGGAACAGGACCCGCACGAGGCTGTCGAGCTCGTGGCCACCGGCCAGGTCGACGTGGCGCTGGCGCACAACTGGGCCGATCTTCCCCTGCCCATCCCGGAGCACGTCGAGTGGGTGACCCTGGGCATCGACACGGCGGACGTGCTGGTCCACGCCGACCACCCGATCGCTCGGCGCGAGGCCGTGACCCCAGCAGAGCTGGTCGGCGAGCGGTGGGCCTGTGCCCCATCGGGCAGCGTGTGCCACACGTGGCTGACCCACCTCTACGACGGCATCGGAGCCACGCCCGACATCCGGTACTGGGCCGGTGAGTTCAGCTCCCATGTGGTGCTGGTCGAGTATGGCGTCGCGGTCAGCCTGGTCCCGCGGCTGGGCCGCGAGATCCTCCCCGCCCAGGTGGTGGCGATTCCGGTGACCGACCCAGTGCCCACCCGCCGCGTGCAGCTGCTGTGGCGCCGCACGATGGCTCCGAGTCCCGCGATCCAGGTCCTGCGGACGGCGTTGGAGCGGGCGGCCGCCCAGACCCTCGCCCCGGCCCCCCAGCACGCGTCGGCTCGCCGTGGGCTCAAGGCAGGATGAGGGGTATGCGGCGTCCGACCCTCATTCGTGGAGGGCTCTGCACCCGACGGGTTTGCCTCGCCTGCCTGCGGACACAGTGATCTCATGGCAAGCATCCGGGTCGGCGTCTCGGGCTGGAAGTACCGCAGCTGGCGCGGCGACTTCTACCCGAAGGGGTTGCCCCAGCGCGAGGAGCTGGCGTATGCCGCACAGAGGCTGACCACCGCGGAGATCAACGGGTCCTTCTACTCCCTCCAGCGGCCGTCGTCCTATGCGCGCTGGCGCGACGAGACCCCCGCCGACTTCGTCTTCGCGGTCAAGGGCGGCCGCTACATCACGCACATGAAGCGCCTGATCGACGTGGACGCCCCGCTGGCGAACTTCTTCGCCTCCGGCGTTCTCGCCCTCGGGTCGAAGCTAGGGCCGGTGCTGTGGCAGCTGCCCGGCCGGCAGGCGTTCGACGCACCGCGTCTTGCTGCCTTCTTCGACCTCCTGCCCCGGACCGCCCAGGCGGCCGCGGACGTGGCCAAGCGCCACGACGACAAGGTGGGCGGCGACCGGTCCCTGACCGAGGTGCTCAGCAGCGACCTGCGCAGCCAGCGGATCCGCCACGTCCTCGAGGTGCGGCACGACAGCTTCCGCGACCCTGCGGCGGCCCAGCTCCTCCGGGAGCACGACATCGGGCTCGTGGTCGCCGACACAGCTGGGCGCTGGCCGCTCCTCGAGACGGTGACCAGCGATCTGGTCTATGTGCGGCTTCACGGCGACACCGAGCTCTACGCGAGCGGGTACGGCGACCCGACGCTCGACGCGTGGGCGCGCAGATGCCTGGCTTGGGCCGGTGACGGACTCGACGTGGTCGTCTACTTTGACAACGACGCTCGGGGGCATGCGCCGCACGACGCACAGGCGCTGCTGCACCGCCTGCCCAGCCCACCGGCATACCCGCTGGGTGGTGCCTCACCCCGTGCCTGATCCAGCCAAGTGAAGAGCGAGCGACAGAGGGCTCGCCCGGGAGGCTTCCACCAGCCGTTCATTTGGCTGAGAACGCAGAGGGCCCCGCACACTGGATCAGTGTGCGGGGCCCTCGTGCAGAGGCGTCGTCAGATCACTTGTTGATCTTGGTGACGGTGCCGGCGCCGACGGTGCGGCCGCCCTCGCGGATGGCGAACTTGAGGCCCTCCTCCATGGCGATCGGCTGGATGAGCTCGACCTTCATGTCGGTGTTGTCGCCAGGCATGACCATCTCGGTGCCCTCGGGGAGGTGGACAACGCCGGTCACGTCAGTCGTACGGAAGTAGAACTGCGGACGGTAGTTGTCGTAGAACGGCGTGTGACGGCCGCCCTCGTCCTTGGACAGGATGTAGGCCTGCGCCTCGAACTCGGTGTGCGGGGTGATCGAGCCCGGCTTGACGACGACCTGGCCGCGCTCGACGTCCTCGCGCTTGGTGCCGCGGAGCAGGAGGCCGACGTTCTCGCCCGCGCGGCCCTCGTCGAGCAGCTTGCGGAACATCTCGATGCCCGTGACCGTGGTCTTGGCCGAGTTGCGAATGCCGACGATCTCGACCTCCTCGTTGACCTTGAGGACACCGCGCTCGATGCGGCCGGTGACGACGGTGCCACGACCGGTGATGGTGAAGACGTCCTCGACCGGCATCAGGAACGGCTTGTCGACCGCGCGCTCCGGCTCGGGGATGCTCTCGTCGACCGCGTCCATGAGGTCGAGGACGGTCTTGCCCCACTCGGGGTCGCCCTCGAGGGCCTTGAGCGCCGAGACCTTGACAACCGGCAGGTCGTCGCCCGGGAACTCGTAGGTGGACAGCAGCTCGCGGACCTCCATCTCGACGAGCTCGAGGATCTCCTCGTCGTCGACCATGTCGGCCTTGTTGAGCGCCACCACGATGTAGGGGACACCGACCTGGCGGGCCAGGAGGACGTGCTCCTTGGTCTGCGGCATCGGGCCGTCGGTGGCGGCGACCACGAGGATCGCGCCGTCCATCTGCGCCGCGCCCGTGATCATGTTCTTGATGTAGTCGGCGTGACCGGGGCAGTCGACGTGGGCGTAGTGACGCTTCTCCGTCTGGTACTCGATGTGCGCGATGGAGATCGTGATACCGCGCTGGCGCTCCTCCGGAGCCTTGTCGATGTCCTCGAACGCGAACTGCGGGTTCAGGTCCGGGTACTTGTCGTGCAGGACCTTGGAGATCGCAGCCGTCAGCGTCGTCTTACCGTGGTCGATGTGACCGATGGTGCCGATGTTGACGTGCGGCTTAGTCCGCTCGAACTTTGCCTTCGCCACTTGATGTCCTCCTCAGGACTCTCTTTTCGTGTTACGCCGTACGACCAGGCAGGACGTGGCGCCGTTTGGGGGTATTGCTGGTTGTCGCTCTGATGCGCGACCGCTGATCTTACCGGTCACTCACCGCGGGTCTTCTTGATGATCTCCTCGGCGACCGCCTTGGGGACCTCTGAGTAGGAGTCGAACTCCATCGAGTAGTTCGCCCGGCCCTGGGTCTTCGACCGCAGGTCGCCGACATACCCGAACATCTCCGACAGCGGGACCAGGCCGCGGACGACCTTGGCGCCACTGATGTCCTCCATGGCCTGGATGTGGCCACGGCGGGAGTTGATGTCGCCGATGACGTCGCCCATGTACTCCTCCGGCGTGCGTACCTCGACGGCCATCATCGGCTCCAGGAGCACCGGGTCGGCCTTCTTGACGGCCTCCTTGAGTGCCATGGAGCCGGCAATCTTGAAGGCCATCTCGGAGGAGTCGACGTCGTGGTAGGCACCGTCGACCAGGGTGGCCTTGATGCCGACCAGCGGATAGCCGGCCAGCACGCCGTACTGCATGGCGTCCTGGATGCCGGCATCGACCGACGGGATGTACTCGCGCGGTACGCGACCGCCGGTGACGCCGTTGTCGAACTCGTAGAGCTCGCCCGACTCCTGGGTGTCGAGGGGCTCGATCGTGATCTGAACCTTGGCGTACTGGCCGGAGCCACCCGTCTGCTTCTTGTGGGTGTAGTCGTACTTCTCCACCGGGCGGCGGATGGTCTCGCGGTAGGCCACCTGCGGCTTGCCGACGTTCGCCTCGACCCTGAACTCCCGCTTCATGCGGTCGACCAGGATGTCGAGGTGCAGCTCGCCCATGCCGGCGATGATCGTCTGGCCGGTGTCCTCGTCGAGGTGCACCTGGAAGGTCGGGTCCTCCTCGGCAAGCTTCTGGATCGCGACACCGAGCTTCTCCTGGTCGCCCTTGGTCCGCGGCTCGATGGCCACCTGGATGACCGGCTCCGGGAAGGTCATCGACTCGAGGACGACCTGGTGGTTCGGGTCGCACAGCGTGTCGCCGGTGGTGGTGTCCTTGAGGCCGATCATCGCGTAGATGTGGCCCGCCTGGGCGGTGTCGACCGGGTTCTCCTTGTTGGAGTGCATCTGGAACAGCTTGCCGATGCGCTCCTTCTTGCCCTTGGTCGAGTTGACGACCTGCGAGCCGGAGGCGAGTTTGCCCGAGTAGACCCGGACGTAGGTCAGCTTGCCGAAGAAGGGGTGTGCCGCGATCTTGAACGCCAGGGCCGAGAAGGGCTCGCTCGCGTCGGCGTGGCGGACGATCAGCTCCTCCTCGTTGCCCGGGGCGTGGCCCACCGTCGGGGGCACGTCGAGCGGGCTGGGGAGGTAGTCGATGACAGCGTCGAGCATCGGCTGGACACCCTTGTTCTTGAACGCGGTGCCGCAGAACACGGGGTTGATCTCACCGGAGATGGTGAGCTTGCGGATGCCGGCCTTCAGCTCCTCGATGGTGAGGTCCTCGCCCTCGAGGTACTTCTCCATGAGGTGGTCGTCGGACTCGGCGACCTTCTCGACGAGGTGGTGGCGATACTCCTCCGCCTTCTCCTGCAGGTCGGCCGGGATCTCCCCGACCTCGTAGTCCTCGCCGAGCTTGGTCTCGCCACGCCAGACCAGGGCCTTCATGCGCAGCAGGTCGACAACGCCGATGAAGCTGCTCTCGGCGCCGATCGGCAGCTGGCACACCAGGGGGGTGGCGCCGAGCCGGTCGATGATCGTCTGGACGGTGAAGTAGAAGTCCGCGCCGAGCTTGTCCATCTTGTTGACGAAACAGATGCGCGGGACGGTGTACTTGTCAGCCTGGCGCCAGACCGTCTCGGACTGGGGCTCGACGCCCTCCTTGCCGTCGAAGACGGCAACCGCGCCGTCGAGGACGCGCAGGTTGCGCTCCACCTCGACGGTGAAGTCGACGTGGCCGGGGGTGTCGATGAGGTTGATCTGGTGGTCTTTCCAGAAAGTGGTCGTCGCGGCCGACGTGATGGTGATGCCGCGCTCCTGCTCCTGCTCCATCCAGTCCATCGTGGCAGCGCCGTCGTGGACCTCACCGATCTTGTAGTTGATCCCGGTGTAGAAGAGGATGCGCTCAGTCGTCGTCGTCTTGCCGGCGTCGATGTGCGCCATGATGCCGATGTTGCGGACCTTGGTGAGGTCCGTCAGGACGTCGAGTGCCACTCGTTATCTCATCTCGCTCGTTGCGGAAATCTGTGGGTCGTGCTGGCTGCAGGCGTATGCCGTGAGCTCGCCCCATCGCGGCGGCCTGCGGTGCCCGGGCTGGTGGGCACCGCAAGCCGGCGGTCACCAGCGGTAGTGCGCGAAGGCCTTGTTGGACTCGGCCATCTTGTGGGTGTCCTCGCGGCGCTTCACTGCGGCGCCGAGGCCGTTGGAGGCGTCGAGGATCTCGTTCATGAGGCGCTCGGTCATCGTCTTCTCGCGGCGCTGGCGGGCGTAGCCGACGAGCCAGCGCAGCGAGAGCGTGGTGGCGCGGCCGGGCTTGACCTCGACCGGAACCTGGTAGGTCGCCCCGCCGACGCGGCGGGACTTGACCTCGAGGGTGGGCTTGACGTTGTCGAGCGCGCGCTTGAGGGTGGCGACCGGGTCGGCGCCGGTCTTGTCGCGGCAGCCCTCCATGGCGCCGTAGACGATGGTCTCGGCGATGGACTTCTTGCCGTCGAGCAGGATCTTGTTGACCAGCTGCGTCACCAGCGGCGAGCTGTAGACGGGGTCGACGACCAGGGGGCGCTTCGGCGCGGGTCCCTTGCGAGGCATTACTTCTTCTCCATCTTCGCGCCGTAGCGGCTGCGGGCCTGCTTACGGTTCTTGACACCCTGGGTGTCGAGCGAGCCGCGGATGATCTTGTAGCGGACACCCGGAAGGTCCTTCACACGGCCGCCACGCACGAGCACGATCGAGTGCTCCTGAAGGTTGTGGCCGACGCCGGGGATGTATGCAGTGACCTCGATGCCGCTCGTCAGGCGCACGCGGGCGACCTTGCGGAGGGCAGAGTTCGGCTTCTTCGGGGTGGTGGTATACACGCGGGTGCACACACCGCGGCGCTGGGGCGAGCCCTTGAGCGCCGGGGTCTTGGTCTTGCTGACCTTGTCCTGGCGCCCCTTGCGCACCAGCTGGTTGATCGTAGGCAACCTGTTCTCCGTACCTCGTCTAGTGGTCCTGCCCCGTCTGGCCCGGTGGACCCGGCGGGACTCCTTGGTGTGGCCGACTCCGACCCCCGCACTCGGGTGTGTCGGAAACGGTGCTCTCCCCTGCACTCCCCACGGCAGACTTCGCTGAGGAGGTCGTGAGTGGGTTGCCCGGCGAGAGGTTGGTGGGCTCGTGCGGCCTTCCGGCGGGTCGACCGGTGGCCACCTGGCCCTGCTGCCCCGCCCTGCGTGACCCGCTCGGTCGTCGTGCGCTTCGGCTTCTCACCGACCGGCGGGTCATCCATGCTGACAGCGTGCCCGGACCTAGCCAGACACAGTGTTCTAGGCTACCGGCTGCGAGCACCGCCTCCAAATCGCCGCCCGTCCCAACTCGCGGCGGCCTGCCGACGGGCATCCCTCCTGGTCGACCGCGCTCCCGGCCTCGCCCCATTGCCCCAGGTGAGTTCTCCCAAAGCCTACGCGAACCCCCTTTCGCGAGGTCCGATGGAAGGAGCAGACGTCGAATGAGCATCCGCTCGATGGCCGCGGGATCGGCGGCAGGCGCTAGCACGGCCGGGGCCAGGACGCCAGCTTCAGTGGCCGCCCCAGGCTCGTTCAGACTTCGGCCCCTTGCGCTCAAGGGCTTCAACGCGTCGGGCGATCGCGCGCAGCATGGCCACGCCGTAGGTCGCGTCGACCAGGCCCAGCGGCGTGACCAGAAGTCTGGAGGTGCGGGGACCGTAGTTGCCCCGGGTCCGAGCCAAGAGCCGAGTCCGGTGCCCCGCATGTGGAGTCAGAACCAGGGCCCAGGTGAAATCGAAATACGCCCCTGACTCCCGCAGACCTTGCTCGGCCCTCGATGGCGATTCGGGGTCCGTGATGTCGATCTTGCTACCGCGCCGGGGGTGGCGGATCGAGCGGTACACCAGGGCGCGCGGTGCCTCAACGTGCTGCACCCGGAAGTAGGACGCGTAGTCGGGGCCGTCACAGATCAGGTCACCCACTGCAACGTGCTGGTGCTCCGGCATCAGTTCGCCCGCACTGGCGGGGAACTTGCGTTTCTGGCCGAACACCCACCGGTTGGCAAAGAGATCGACCCATTCCGGGGTGTACCAGCCACCACGTCCGTATCCCATTTGCGCCAGCCATGGCCACACCCTCTCTGGGTCGCTGTGTACCGTGACGCCGCGGGTCCACTCAACCATGGGGTGCGGGATGATCTCATCTCCGGGTAGCGAACCGAATGCCTCCGAATCGGACACACCCGCGCGCACACTGAACCGACGCACCACGGCACCGAGCACCCAGCCACCGAACAGGCCACCGAGCGGCGCTGCGGCGGTCACCAGGGAGAGTCCATGCCTCGACCCGTGCTCTCGCATGCCAGTCATTCTCGCAAACACGCCCCGAGACCACCGAGCAGTGCTGAGGATGTGACCATCGGGAACCACGCTCCGCGCCGCCGGATCTCATCCGAGTCGTTCGGCCCAGGCTCTCGCACGTCGGCGCGCCAGCGCGAGGTCCGCGCTGCTCGGCCGGCCTTACATTTGCCCGCAGGCAACGGCAGCGAGCCCCAGTCGTAGGCACCGCGGCACGAGAGTCGTCCGATCATGCGATAACCCCATCGTCGACGTAGCGTCTCGAACAGCACCGTCGACGGCCAGAAGAGGGACTGCGGGCCGCTGCTCGTGGGGAAGAGGAAGGCTCCCGACCCCAACGGCAGGTAACCCGGCGACGAGCCGCCACAGTTCCGGATGGAACGAGAAGGAGTAGATGCCAGACCCGAGCCCTACCCAGTCGGCCCCCAGAGCCTGTTCAGCCCTTGCGCGGTCGCGCTCAGCGCGCCTGCCCGCGCCGGTGTCCAGGGTGCGGCGGCTGTGAAGTACGAGGTGGGCTCCAGGCTCGACGGATACGACCGTGACCTAAGTCCCTAGAACCCGGCCGCGAAAGGCCGTCGACTGAGAGCGAAATCCCGTTCACCGTACGCCCTGGAGGAGGGGTCATGGAACGGTTCCCTGCCTCACCTCGCGTCGTTGTCATCGGAGCCGGCATGGCTGGGCTCGCGGCGGCACGCGCACTGTCTCGTGCGCCGGTATCTGTCCAGGTGATCGACGCTCACAACTACACGGTCTTCCCTCCACTGCTGTTCCAGGTCGCCACGTGCTTCATCTCGCCCGCAGAAGTTGCCAGACCCGTCAGAGCCATCCTGCGGGGTGAGCCGACGACCACATTCCGATTGGGCCAGGTTGTGGACGTCGACTTGTCGCACCACCAGGTTCTGCTCAAGGACGGAGATTCGGTTGAGTTCGACTATCTCGTCTTGGCGGCTGGGGTGGTGCCGGCCTTTGGGCACATCCCCGGCGCCGCCCGGCACGCCATTCCGATGAAGACGCCCACAGACGCCACGCGCTTCCGCAACCAACTGCTTCGCGCCTTCGAGTCCGCGGCAGCCGACCCCACACGGTCATCACACGGAGAGACAAGTGTCGCGGTTGTCGGCGGCGGGCCAACAGGCGTGGAGTTGTCCGGCTACGTCGCAAACTTCCTGTTCCACCACCAATTCACCGCTGACTACCCCCAGCTCGACCCGGCGTCGATGCGGGTCACGCTCATCGAGCGTGGGCCGCGACTCCTGCCTGCGTTCCATCCACGCATCAGCCGATACGCCCTCCAGGTTCTCAGTTCGCGCGGGGTGGAGGTGCGGCTGAACACTGACGTCGTCGAAGTGGACGGTGATGGAGTAACCATCACCGGTGGCGAACGGATCCCGGCCGCGACGGCGGTGTGGGCCGGAGGTGTTGACGCACCTGCATGGGTCCACCGCTTGGGTTTGCCACTCCAGCAGGGACGGATCTCCATCGACTCTGACTTGCGAGTACCTGGGCACCCCGAAACGTTTGCCGTGGGAGACCTGGCCGCGGCTTTCGACCACCAGGGGCACCTGTATCCCCAACTTGCGCAGGTGGCCATCCAGACCGGCCGACACTCGGGGCACCAGATCGCACGGCTGGCGGCAGGACAACCGCTCAAGCCTTTCTCCTACTTCGACAAAGGCATGATGGCGATAGTCGGCCGCAACGCTGCGGTCGTCCAAACTGGCCGAGTCCGGCTCACCGGGAGACTGGCCTGGATCATTTGGGGATTCCTACACCTAAGCTATTTGCCGGGTGCCGTGAACCGAATGACCACCGGCCTGAAGTACTTGTGGTGGCATCTCTCCCACGAGAACGCCAACCGCGTCCTCATGGATGGAGAAGCAGCTCTCGTGCCCCTGGATGTCCCGAGCAGTCAGGCCCAGCACACTGCAGCTGCGCAGTCGAAGTCCGGCCTTCCACCCGCCTAGACGACAACAGCACGCCGGGTGCCGCGGTGTCCTGGTCCGGTGGGGTGGACTAGGAGGGCTGCTGGGTTCGCGGATCCGAAGCTCGCTTCCGTTGGAGGGGTCGAGGTGGCCCAGCGCTGGTGAGCGGCGGTGGGCTGACGTCCCGACCCGGCTCCCAGGCCGGAACGCATCGGCCAGCGGCCACCCGGCTCAGAGGCTGGCGGCGACGCGGTCGGCGGTTCGGGCGGCGTCCTGCCCGACGCCCATCAGCAGGGACGACTTGCGGCTGCGCAGGAAGTGCACGCCGACGAAGTGCATCCCCGGCGACACGACGCTTTCCCCGTCTTCGTGCACGGGGAAGCCCATGTCGTCCACGATGCCCGGGACGTCGATCCACTCGGTGTACCGCGAGCGGTAGCCGGTGGCGACGACCACGGTGCCGAAGGGCCCGAGGTCCAGCAGCTCCAGGGGGTCCGGCGCGAGCGGTGTGGGCGGCGGGATCTCCGGGGCCGTGCGCCCAGTCCGCTCGAACGCGCCGCGGATCAGGTCGCGGAGCATGCCGAACGCCTCGTCGCCGAACGCGATGGTCTGCGCGAGATCCGGTGCGAATACAGCCTTCTCGCCGTCGCAGCCGAGGAAGTGGCCGGCGAGGCGCACTCCCATCGCGTCGAGGGTGCGGAAGTTCAGGTCGTGGCCCCCGCCAGCACCCGTCGCCTGGATGTTGGCGCCGAGCCGCGCCGCGGGACTTGGGAGGACGTCGGGCGGCGCGTCGAAGAAGGGCGTCTGGAGGAGCCAGTCAACGAGATCGCCGTCCTCCACCCTTCGGTAGAACCACGGGGCGCGACCGCACGCCATGACCACGTCGCGCCCGGCGAGGCGGAGCTCCTCGGTGATCTGGCAGGCGCTCTGGCCACCGCCGATCACGAGCACGGCGCCATCGGGGATGCTCCCGGGCGACCGGTACTCAACCGAGTCGAGGACGTGCAGGCGGCTGGGCAGCTGGGAGACCGACTCCGGCCGGTGGGCCTTCTGGTAGGCGCCGGTCGCCACAACCACCGCGCGGCTGTGGATGCGGCCGAGGTCGGTGTCGAGCACATAGCCGGCGGGGCCGCCAGCACACAGGCGTCGGACCGGTGTGCCGCTGCGGACCTCGGCAGCCAGCCCAGCGGCATACCCCGCGAGGTAGGCCCCGATGTCGGCACGGGGCATGAAGCCGTGGGGATCTGCCCCGGCGTACTCGCCGCCCGGCAGCCGCACTGTGTGGTTGGGGGTGACCAGGCAGAAGGTGTCCCAGCGCTTGCCCCACGTCGCTCCGGGCTTCTCGGCCTCGAGCACGAGGTGGTCCACGCCTCGCGCGCTCAGCTCATGGCTGGTGGCTAGTCCAGCCTGACCACCTCCGACGACGACGACCTCGATCTCCTCAGCCACCATTGGCCACCTTCCTTCTCCCGGCGCGAGCGTGCCATGAAAAGGAGTCGGGAGGGGCCGATTTCGGACATGCAGGGGCCCGTCGGCGCGGAAATCCGCGTACCAGGTCGCGGGCCCAGGTCAGCGGCGCAGGGTGTACAGGGCGTAGGCGAGGTCGCGGCCCTCGCGCCGCACCTGCAGAACACGCTCCGATGCCGAGCCACCGGCTTCGTCCGCCACGGCGGCAAGGGCTTGAAGCAGCCCGGGCGCCCGGTGGGACGACCAGACCACGAGGGCTCCGCCGGCCGCCACGTTGCTGATGGCGGCGCTCAGCCCTTCCACGGCATACAGGCGGGCGTTGGACTCGTGCAGCAGGAAGTCGGGGCCGTTGTCGACGTCGAGCAGGACCATGTCCCACGGTCCGGAGGGCGCGGCAGCGCCGGTCAGCACGTCAGCGACGTCGGCGGTCCAGAGGCGGCAGCGCCGGTCATCCTCGAGGTGGGCCAGCTCCGGCGCCAGGGCCGGGTCCACCGCCCCGCGGGCCCAGTGGACGAGGTGTTCCTCGATCTCCACGACATCGAGTCGCTCGACCCGCAGGTCGGCCAGCACGGCCCGCGCGGTGAAGCCGAGGCCCAGGCCGCCCACGAGCACTGCGCGCGGCCGGGCGACCTGATCCAGCGCGAGCCGGGCCAGTGCGACCTCGGTGGAGGTGTCGGCCGTGTCCATCGCGAACGCGCCGTTGACGATCAGCTCCAGGTGGGCACCCCGGCGACGAAGCGCCACCTCGCCACGCGGGCCGCCGCCGCGGGCGATGGTCACCAGGTGGTCAGGGATCACGTGGCCATCCTCCCCGACATCCGGGCAGGCGCCGACGCCGGAACGCGGATCGGCCCGGCCCGCGCGGTGAGCGCGGACCGGGCCGAACGGCATACTGCCTGGCGTCCCTCAGGTCAGCGGTCGAGCCCCAGCTCGGCGTCGTCGAGGCGAATGGCCTCGCCACTGCCCGGGCCGAAGACCGGGTAGTCGTACGCGTCGTAGTTGGGCATGGAGTACATGGCCGCCTTGGCCTCCTCGGTCGGCTCCACCGTGATGTTGCGGTAGCGGGGCAGGCCGGTGCCGGCCGGGATGAGCTTGCCGAGGATGACGTTCTCCTTGAGGCCGAGCAGCGGGTCGCTCTTGGCCTCCATCGCGGCCTCGGTGAGCACCCGAGTGGTCTCCTGGAAGGACGCCGCCGACAGCCACGACTCGGTCGCGAGCGAGGCCTTGGTGATGCCCATGAGCTCGGGACGACCCGAGGCGGGACGGCCGCCCTCGGACACGACTCGGCGGTTCTCCTCCTCGAAGCGCCCGCGCTCGGCGAGCATGCCCGGAAGCAGGTCCGCATCGCCAGACTCGATGATCGTGATGCGGCGCAGCATCTGCCGCACGATGACCTCGATGTGCTTGTCGTGGATCGACACACCCTGCTGGCGGTAGACGTTCTGGACCTCGTCGACCAGGTGCATCTGCACGGAGCGTGGGCCGAGGATGCGCAGCACCTGCTTGGGGTCGATGGAGCCCTGCGTCAGCTGGCTGCCGACCTCGACGCGGTCGCCGTCCTGGACCAGCAGGCGCGCGCGCTTGCTCACCGGGTAGGCGTGCTCGTCGGAGCCGTCGTCCGGCGTGAGCATGACCTTGCGGGCCTTGTCGGTCTCCTCGATGGTGACCCGGCCGGTCGCCTCGGCGATCGGCGCGACGCCCTTGGGCGTGCGGGCCTCGAAGAGCTCGACGACACGCGGCAGACCCTGCGTGATGTCGTCACCGGCCACACCACCGGTGTGGAAGGTGCGCATCGTCAGCTGGGTGCCCGGCTCGCCGATCGACTGGGCGGCGATGATGCCGACCGCCTCGCCGATGTCGACGAGCTTGCCGGTGGCCAGCGAGCGGCCGTAGCACTTCGCGCAGGTGCCGACGCGGGACTCACAGGTGAGCACCGAGCGGACCTTCACGTGCTCGACGCCCGACGCGACCAGGGCGTCGATGACCACGTCGCCGAGGTCGATGCCGGCCTCCGCCAGCACCTGGCCGTCCTTCTCGACGTCCTCGGCCAGCGTGCGGGCATAGACCGACGTCTCGACATCGTCGTGCTCGACAAGGCTGCCGTCAGACAGCTTCTGGGCGATCGGCATGGTCAGCCCGCGCTCGGTGCCGCAGTCGTCCTCGCGGATGATCACGTCCTGGCTGACATCGACCAGGCGACGGGTCAGGTAGCCCGAGTCTGCTGTGCGCAGCGCGGTGTCGGCCAGACCCTTGCGGGAGCCGTGCGTCGAGATGAAGAACTCCAGCACCGACAGACCCTCGCGGAAGTTCGCGCGGATCGGACGCGGGATGATGTCGCCCCTCGGGTTCGACACCAGACCACGCATGCCGGCGATCTGGCGCAGCTGCATCCAGTTGCCTCGGGCGCCTGAGGAGACCATCCGGAAGATGGTGTTGGACGTGGGCAGGTTGGCTTCCATCTCCTTCGCGATCTCGTTCGTCGCCTGGGTCCAGATCTCGATGAGTTCCTGGCGGCGCTCGTCGTCAGTGATCAGACCGCGCTCGTACTGCGTCTGCACCTTGGACGCCTTGGTCTCATAGCCCTCGAGGATCTCGGCCTTGCGCGGCGGCGTTACCACGTCGGAGATGGCCACCGTGGTGCCCGAGCGGGTCGCCCAGTGGAAGCCGTACTCCTTCAGCGCGTCCAGGGACGCCGCGACCTCGACCTTGGTGTAGCGCTCGGCCAGGTCGTTGACGATCGTCGACAGGCGCTTCTTGTCGACGGCCGCGTCGATGTACTGGTAGTTCACCGGCAGCGTCTCGTTGAAGATCGCCCGGCCGAGCGTCGTCTCCACCGTGAGGGCGGACACGAAGCCGCGCTCGTCGGCCTCGACACCCTCGGGCAGCTTCGTACCAGGGGCTGGCACGAAGTCGGTCAGACGGATGCGCACCCGGCTCCCGAGCTCGAGCTCACCGGCGTCGAACGCCATGCGGGCCTCTGCCGCCGTCGCGAAGACCCGACCGGCACCCTTGCCGTCCTCGACCTCGGAGGTCAGGTGGAACAGGCCGATGATCATGTCCTGGGTGGGCATGGTCACCGGGCGGCCGTCCGCCGGCTTGAGGATGTTGTTGCTCGAGAGCATCAGGATGCGGGCCTCGGCCTGCGCCTCAGTGCTCAGCGGGACGTGCACAGCCATCTGGTCGCCGTCGAAGTCCGCGTTGAACGCGGTGCAGACGAGCGGGTGGATCTGGATGGCCTTGCCCTCGACCAGTTGCGGCTCGAAGGCCTGGATGCCGAGGCGGTGCAGCGTGGGCGCGCGGTTGAGCAGCACCGGGTGCTCGGTGATGACCTCTTCGAGGACGTCCCACACGACCGGCCGGGCCCGCTCGACCATGCGCTTGGCCGACTTGATGTTCTGGGCGTGGTCGAGGTCGACCAGGCGCTTCATCACGAACGGCTTGAACAGCTCCAGCGCCATCTGCTTGGGCAGGCCGCACTGGTGCAGCTTGAGCTGAGGTCCGACGACGATGACGGAGCGGCCGGAGTAGTCGACGCGCTTGCCAAGGAGGTTCTGACGGAAGCGGCCCTGCTTGCCCTTGAGCATGTCGGACAGCGACTTCAGCGGGCGGTTGCCCGGGCCTGTGACCGGGCGACCGCGGCGACCGTTGTCGAACAGCGAGTCCACAGCCTCCTGGAGCATGCGCTTCTCGTTGTTGACGATGATCTCGGGCGCACCCAGGTCGAGCAGTCGCTTGAGCCGGTTGTTGCGGTTGATCACGCGGCGGTACAGGTCGTTGAGGTCGGAGGTCGCGAAGCGGCCACCGTCGAGCTGCACCATCGGACGCAGGTCCGGCGGGATGACCGGGATCGCGTCCAGCACCATGCCGGCAGGCTTGTTGGTCGTGACCTGGAACGCGGTGACCACCTTGAGGCGCTTCAGCGCGCGGGTCTTCTTCTGGCCCTTGCCGGTGGCGATGATCTCGCGCAGTCCGGCCGCCTCGGCGTCGAGGTCAAAGGTCTCCAGGCGCCGCTGAATCGCTGCCGCGCCCATGCCGCCCTCGAAGTACAGGCCGAACCGGTCGCGCATCTCGCGGTATAGCACCTCGTCGCCCTCGAGGTCCTGGACCTTGAGGTTCTTGAAGCGGTCCCAGACCTGCTCGAGCCGCTCGACCTGCATGTCGGCGCGCTTGCGGATCTGGTTCATCTCGCGCTCGGCGGACTCGCGCACCTTGCGGCGCGCGTCGGCCTTGGCACCCTCGGCCTCGAGCTCGGCGAGATCGGACTCGAGCTTCTTCGCCCGGCCGTCGATGTCGGCGTCGCGGCGGTTCTCGATCTCCTTCTTCTCGACGTCGATCTGCGCCTCGAGCGAGGGCAGGTCGGCGTGCCGCTGCCCCTCGTCGACGCTCGTGATCATGTAGGCCGCGAAGTAGATGACCTTCTCGAGGTCTTTCGGCGCCAGGTCGAGCAGGTAGCCGAGACGGCTCGGGACACCCTTGAAGTACCAGATGTGGGTGACCGGAGCGGCCAGCTCGATGTGGCCCATCCGCTCGCGGCGGACGGCCGCACGGGTCACCTCGACGCCGCAGCGCTCACAGATGATGCCCTTGAACCGGACCCGCTTGTACTTGCCGCAGTTGCACTCCCAGTCGCGGGTGGGCCCGAAGATGCGCTCGCAGAACAGGCCCTCCTTCTCCGGCTTGAGGGTGCGGTAGTTGATCGTCTCGGGCTTCTTGACCTCGCCGTGGCTCCACTCGCGGATGTCCTCCGCGGTGGCAAGGCCAATGCGCAGCTCGTCGAAGAAGTTGACGTCGAGCACGTGGTTCCTTCTCTCGTAACTCTCGTAAGTCAGTGGTCTGAATGGGCTGTGGTGAGCTCTACCTGCCGGTCGAGTTCCCGTGATTCTCTTGTCCGTATGCCGTGGGGAGCCGAGGAGCCGGCCCCCGGGCGTTGGGGGTCCATGG
Organism: uncultured Actinomycetota bacterium; assembly: GCA_963715025.1. Taxonomy (GTDB): domain Bacteria; phylum Actinomycetota; class Actinomycetes; order Actinomycetales; family Dermatophilaceae; genus DASSJT01. Next base: position 169,298 of record CAVQQQ010000009.1, read on the forward strand.
GGGGCGGAGCCCCCCATGCGTTCAGACCTCTTCGACGCTGCTCGGCTCTCGCCGGGACAGATCGATGCCGAGTTCCTCCGCCGCGCGGAAGACGTCTTCCTCGGTGTCGCGCATCTCGATGGCGCTGCCGTCGCTGGAGAGCACCTCGACGTTGAGGCACAGCGACTGCATCTCCTTGATGAGCACCTTGAAGGACTCGGGGATGCCGGGCTCCGGGATGTTGTCGCCCTTGACGATGGCCTCGTAGACCTTCACGCGGCCGTTGACGTCGTCGGACTTGATCGTCAGGAGCTCCTGCAGGGCGTAGGCGGCGCCGTACGCCTCGAGCGCCCACACCTCCATCTCGCCGAAGCGTTGGCCACCGAACTGCGCCTTACCACCCAGCGGCTGCTGCGTGATCATCGAGTACGGGCCGGTGCTGCGGGCGTGGATCTTGTCGTCCACAAGGTGGTGCAGCTTGAGGATGTACATGAAGCCGACTGCCACCGGGTCCGGGAAGGGCTCGCCAGAGCGGCCGTCGAAGAGCTGGGCCTTGCCCGTGCCGTCGATGAGGCGCTGCCCATCGCGATTCGGGTTGGTCGATTCCAGCAGACCGACGATCTCGTCCTCGCGGACGCCGTCGAACACCGGCGAGGCGACGCGGGTGCCGGCTTCGGTGACCCTGGCGTCCTCCGGGATGAGCCGTGCCCAGTCTGGCTTGCCCTCGACCTCCCAGCCCCGGCTGGCAGCCCAGCCGAGGTGGAGCTCCAGGATCTGGCCGATGTTCATGCGCCCGGGAACGCCCAGCGGGTTGAGCACGACGTCGACCGGCGTGCCGTCTTCGAGGAAAGGCATGTCCTCGACCGGGAGGATCTTGGAGATGACGCCCTTGTTGCCGTGCCGGCCGGCGAGCTTGTCGCCGTCGGTGATCTTGCGCTTGTTGGCCACGTAGACGCGCACCAGCTGGTTGACGCCGGGGGGCAGCTCGTCGCCGTCGTCCTTGTCGAAGACCTTGACGCCGATGACCGTGCCAGTCTCGCCGTGCGGCACCTTCAGGGACGTGTCACGGACCTCGCGGGCCTTCTCGCCGAAGATCGCGCGCAGCAGCCGCTCCTCCGGGGTGAGCTCGGTCTCGCCCTTGGGGGTGACCTTGCCGACCAGGAGGTCGCCGTCGCGGACCTCGGCGCCGATCCGGATGATGCCGCGCTCGTCGAGGTCGGCGAGCACCTCCTCGGACACGTTGGGGATGTCGCGGGTGATCTCCTCCGGACCCAGCTTGGTGTCGCGGGCGTCGACCTCGTGCTCCTCGATGTGGATCGAGGAGAGGACGTCGTCCTGCACCAGGCGCTGGCTGAGGATGATCGCATCCTCGTAGTTGTGGCCCTCCCACGGCATGAACGCCACGAGCAGGTTGCGGCCGAGCGCCATCTCGCCGCCGTCGGTCGCGGGACCGTCGGCGATGAGGCCACCCTCCTCCAGGCGGTCGCCCTCGCTCACCACAACGCGCTGGTTGTAGGAGTTGCCCTGGTTGGAGCGGGCGAACTTCTGGATCTTGTAGGTGCGGGTCGTGCCGTCGTCGTTGGCGACGGTGACCAGGTCGGCCGACACCTCGGTGACGACGCCGGCCTTCTCGGCGATGACCACGTCTCCGGAGTCGACGGCCGCGCGGTACTCCATGCCGGTGCCCACGAGCGGGGCCTCGGCGCGCACCAGCGGGACCGCCTGGCGCTGCATGTTCGAGCCCATGAGGGCACGGTTGGCGTCGTCATGCTCGAGGAACGGGATCAGTGCTGTGGCCGCAGACACCATCTGGCGCGCGGAGACGTCCATGTAGTCGACGTCCTCGCCCGGGATGTACTCGACCTCGCCGCCCTTGGTGCGCACGAGGACGCGCTTCTCGGCAAAGGTGCCGTCAGGGTTGAGCACGGCGTTGGCCTGGGCGATGACGTGCTCGTCCTCCTCGTCGGCGGACAGGTAGTCGATCTGGTCGGTGACCTTGCCCTTGACGACCTTGCGGTACGGCGTCTCGATGAAGCCGAACGCGTTGATGCGGCCGTAGGAGGCGAGCGAGCCGATGAGGCCGATGTTCGGGCCCTCAGGCGTCTCGATCGGGCACATGCGGCCGTAGTGCGACGGGTGGACGTCACGGACCTCCATGCCGGCGCGGTCGCGCGAAAGACCACCCGGGCCGAGCGCCGACAGGCGGCGCTTGTGGGTCAGCCCCGCCAGCGGGTTGTTCTGGTCCATGAACTGGGACAGCTGCGAGGTGCCGAAGAACTCCTTGATCGACGCCACGACCGGGCGGATGTTGATCAGGGTCTGCGGCGTGATCGCCTCGACGTCCTGCGTGGTCATCCGCTCGCGGACGACCCGCTCCATGCGGGACAGGCCGGTGCGGACCTGGTTCTGGATGAGCTCACCGACGTTGCGCAGGCGGCGGTTGCCGAAGTGGTCGATGTCGTCGACCTCGATGCGGACGTCGAGGTCGTGCCCGTCGCGGCGGCCGGGAATCGTGGCCTCGCCCGCGTGCAGCGCGACGAGGAACTTGATGGTCGCAACGATGTCGTCGATGGTGAGCACCGACTGATCGAGCTGCTCCTCCAGGCCCAGCTTCTTGTTGATCTTGTAGCGGCCGACCTTGGCCAGGTCGTAGCGCTTGCCGTTGAAGTAGAGGTTGTCCAGGAGGGTCTGGGCGGCCTCCTTGGTCGGCGGCTCGCCCGGGCGCAGCTTGCGGTAGATGTCGAGCAGCGCGTCGTCCTGGCCGGCCGTGTGGTCCTTCTCCAGGGTGAGCCGCATCGACTCGTAATCGCCGAACTGCTCGAGGATCTGGGCGTCGGTCATGCCCAGGGCCTTCAGGAGCACGGTCACGGACTGCTTGCGCTTGCGGTCGACGCGCACGCCGACCATGTCGCGCTTGTCGATCTCGAACTCCAGCCAGGCGCCGCGGCTCGGGATCACCTTGGCCGTGAAGACGTCCTTGTCGGAGGTCTTGTCGGGCGTGCGCTCGAAGTAGACACCCGGGCTGCGGACCAGCTGGGAGACCACGACGCGCTCGGTGCCATTGATGATGAAGGTGCCGCGCTCGGTCATCAGCGGGAAGTCGCCCATGAACACGGTCTGGCTCTTGATCTCGCCAGTCGTGGTGTTCATGAACTCCGCGGTGACGAACAGCGGGGCGGAGTAGGTCTGGTCGCGCTCCTTGCAGTCCTCGATCGAGTACTTGACCTCCTCGAAGCGGTGGTCGCGGAACGACAGGGACATCGAGCCGCTGAAGTCCTCGATCGGGGAGATCTCCTCGAAGATCTCCTCGAGCCCGGAGCGGTCCGGCACGTCATTGCGGCCGGCCGCCTTGGCCTCGGCGACACGGGACTGCCAGCGCTCGTTGCCGAGCAGCCAGTCGAAACTCTCCGTCTGGAGTGCAAGGAGGTCGGGGACCTCAAGGGGTTCGCGGATCTTTGCGAACGACAGACGGCCGGAAGCCGTCCGTGCAGTGGACACAGTCTGGGTCGCGTTGCGCGAGGCAGCCAAGGATGGTCCTTCCACGGGCCTTTTGTTTTTCTGGAGACGTGCGCGACCATCGGCCAGGCTCCCCCGAAGCGACGTGCCCCGCGGGGCCGCGGTGTCCGTGCGGAGGGCACGGCAATGAGCGGCTCACGAAGAGCAATCGTTGCGACGGATCGAGGACAAAAGGCAGCGCAAAGCGACAGCATACCCGAAGAAGGGCAAGAGAGTCCAGCCCTGTCCAGCCGCAGGGCTGGACGGTGGTCGGGCCCGTGAAGAGCCGAACGCCATGAGAATGGACCCCAGCGCGCCCTACGTCAAGCCGTAGCCGCCGTTCGGCGCGTCCGCAAGGCTCCCGGAGCACGGGCGGATCCGGCCAGATCGCGCCATCTGGCCGGATCCGCAGCCCCGCCGGGCATAGCCTGCACCCGAGGCGAAGGGGGCCGGATGGGCTCAGCAACAGGCGCCGCCGCCCCAGCGGAAAGCCGTGAATCGCGCGTCGCCGCGCCGCTGTTCGTCCTGGTTCTGTGCGCGCTGCTCGTACTGGTGCAGCTCTATGTCGCCATCCCCATCGTGACGGTCCTGGGTGCCGGGGCCAGGGCCGCCCCGGCCGCTGCCGCGCTTGGCACCGCCTACAGCCTTGCCTACGCTCTGGTCTTCCTGCTCTTCGGGCCGCTCTCGGACCGCTACGGCCGCAAGCGAGTGCTGGTGCCCGGGATGGCCGGGCTCTCCGTTGCGACGGTCGCGGTGGCGGCCTCCGGCTCCCTGGGTGCCGTCGGCGGCTCCCGGGCGGTCCAGGGGCTGCTGGCCTCGAGTTTCGCCGCCGTCGCACTCGCGTATGTGGGCGAGGCCTTTCCGGTCCGCTGGCGATCTACTGCCGGGGCGCGATCTCGACGGCATTCCTCGTCGCCGGCATCCTCGGGCAGGTCTACGCGCAGGTCGTCGCGCAGGCGTGGGGCTGGCGCTGGGTGTTCGGGCTGGCCTCACCGGTCCTCGCTCTCGCCGCCGTCTCCCTCGCCGCCGTCCTGGACGAGGCCCCTCGGAGCGGCCCTGCGGGAACCCTCGCGCAGAGGTACCGCGGCCTCGCGTCCCTCGCCTCCCACCGCGAGATCAACCTCGTATTCGCCGCCATGGTCACCGTGCTGCTCAGCTTCGTCGCCATGTACTCGGCGCTCGGGCCGCGCATCCAGTCGCATTTCGGCCTCGCTGTTCGCCGGCGCATCGGCAGAGCCGCTCCTCGCCGGCCTGCGCCTCCCCTTCGCGGACCTCATGCTGGGGCTGGCCCTCCTCCTGGCGGCCGGGGCCGCCCTGGTTGCCGCGAGCGGCAGAGACAGCTGACGAGGCTTGTGCGCAGCCGCCCCGTCCGCTCCGGCCGCAGAGGGGTATGCCGGGTGCTTCAGCAGCCCCGCGAGCGTCTTGAGGAACACCGACTTTCCCGTTCCTGACGGCCCGAGCATCACGCTGATCTCGCCAGCGGGAGCGCCAGCGTCACGTCGTTCCAGATCGTCTGGGACCCGAGTCGCTTCGTGAGTCCCTCGACCCTGATCTCGACACCCATGTCGAACTCGCCCTTCCCGGCTCGGCAACCTACTCTCCGTCCCGGACGGGTTCACCCGGTCTGGACACCCGGGCGGCGTCAGTGTCTCCTGCGACCCAGGCTGGTCTGGCCAACGAGAAGGGTGGGGAATGGTTACGGCCGGGTACGCACCGATTCCCGCGGCCCCGCCAGAGGCCGCGGACGGCATACCGGGTCGTGGGCATGCGAAGGGGCGGGGCAGGTCTGGTGACCTGCCCCGCCCCGGGGAGTGCCGGCTGCCCCGCTAGAGCGGGGCGCGCATCACTTGAGCTCGACGGTGGCGCCGGCGCTCTCGAGGGCATCCTTGGCCTTCTCCGCGGCAGCCTTGTCGACCTTCTCCAGGACGGGCTTGGGAGCGCCGTCCACGAGGTCCTTGGCCTCCTTCAGGCCGAGGGAGGTCAGCGCGCGGACCTCCTTGATGACCTGGATCTTCTTCTCGCCGGCGGCGACCAGGACGACGTCGAACTCGTCCTTCTCCTCCTCGACAGCGGCCTCGCCGCCGCCGCCCGCCGGAGCCGCGGCCGCGACCGCGACCGGCGCGGCGGCGGTGACGCCGAAGGTGTCCTCGAACTGCTTCACGAACTCCGAGAGCTCGATCAGGGTCATCTCCTTGAAGGCCTCAAGGAGCTCGTCGGTGCTGAGCTTCGCCATGGTTGGCGTCCTTTCTCTCTTGCTGTATGCCGTGAGTGGCGGTTTGTTGGGTGAGCGGGCTCACGCACTGGTCAGGACCAGCGGCGAGAGTCAGCCCTCGTCGCCACCCTCGGCGACGTCTGCAGTGGCGTCGGCCGCGGGGGCCTCCGCCGGGGTCTCCTCGGCAGCCTCGGCAGCAGGAGCGGCAGCGGCAGCCACCGGACCCTCGGCCTCGACCTTCGCGCGGAGCGCGTCGACGACCCGAGCGGTCTGCGACAGCGGCGCGGCGAAGAGGTAGACAGCCTTGCTGAGCGAGGCGTTCATGGCGCCGGCCAGCTTGGCGAGGAGAGCCTCGCGCGACTCGAGGTCTGCGAGCTTCGTGATCTCCTCCGCAGTGAGGGCCTTGCCGTCGAGGACGCCGCCCTTGATCACCAGGAGGGGGTTTGCCCTGGCGAAGTCACGCAGGCCCTTGGCCGCAACGACCGGGTCGCCCTCGATGAAGGCGATGGCCGACGGACCGACGAACTGGCCGTCGAAGGCCGTGACACCGGCCTCCTTGGCAGCAAGCTGGGTCAGCGTGTTCTTGACCACGGCGTAGGTCGCCTGCCCGCGCAGGGAGTTGCGCAGCTGGGTCAGCTGCTTCACGGACAAGCCGCGGTACTCCGTGAGCACGGCCGCGCTCGAGGTGCGGAACTTGTCCGTCAGCTCGGCGATGGCGGCAGCCTTCTCAGACTTTGCCATGTGGCCTCCTTCCGTCATGAGTGACCGACGGCGAGAGGCACGCCCCGAAGCAGAGTCTGATTGGCAGCACTGCCCGATCAGCAGAAAGGCCCCGGCGCAGGGCACGGGGCTCACGGGTCACAGGCCGCAGCCGTTGAGGCTGGGGTCGGCATTCGCTTGCATCGGCCTGCGCTGGCTGCCCGCTTGGAGCGGAACCTTCGGCCTCGTGCCGGGGGCACGGGACAACCGGCGGTCTTTGGTCGGGGTCAAGGCTACGGCGCGCAGGCCTTCCCTGCCAAATCCGGCGGCGCCACGCCGGGCAGGACGCGACGAGACCCTCCACCCGGGGCGGAGGGTCTCGTCGTCGGTGCCGCCGCAACGGCGGTGCCAGGCTCAGGCCTGCGCCTCCTCCTCGACCAAGAGGTTGCGGGTCCGGGAGGAGTCCAGCGGGATCCCTGGGCCCATGGTCGTGGAGATCGTGGCCTTCGTGATGTAGCGGCCCTTCGACGCGGCCGGCTTCAGGCGCAGGACCTCCTCCAGCGCGGCGGCGTAGTTCTCCACCAGCGACTTCTCGTCGAACGAAGTCTTGCCGATGATGAAGTGGAGGTTGGCGTGCTTGTCGACGCGGAACTCGATCTTGCCGCCCTTGATGTCGGTCACGGCCTTGCCGGTGTCCATGGTGACCGTGCCGGTCTTCGGGTTCGGCATCAGGCCGCGGGGGCCGAGCACCTTGCCGAGCCGACCGACCTTGCCCATGAGGTCCGGAGTGGCGACGACGGCGTCGAAGTCGAGCCAGCCGCCGGCCACCTTCTCCAGGAGGTCGTCGGAGCCCACGTAGTCAGCCCCGGCCGCCTTGGCCGCCTCGGCCTTGTCACCGTTGGCGAACACCAGGACCCGGGCGGTTTTGCCGGTGCCGTGGGGCAGGTTCACCGTGCCGCGCACCATCTGGTCGGCCTTGCGCGGGTCGACGCCCAGGCGCAGGGCGACCTCGACGGTCGCGTCGTACTTCGTCGTGGAGGTCTCCTTGGCCAGTCGCACCGCCTCCAGCGGTGCGTAGGCCTTGGCCGGGTCGATCTTCTCGACCGAGGCCTTGTATGCCTTGCTGCGCTTCATTTCTGCTCCTGCATCTTTCTGTTCTCGGAGTTGTGGTCTGCGGACCAGCGCTGGTCCTGCCACGGGGTGGTGCTCCTAACCTTTGCCAACAAGGTTAGGAGGGACGGGATCGTCAGAGGGCTTCGGTCTCGATGCCCATCGAGCGGGCGGTACCGGCGATGATCTTGGCGGCGGCCTCGACGTCGTTGGCGTTGAGGTCCTCCATCTTCTGCTGGGCAATCTCACGGACCTGGTCGGCGCTCAGCCGAGCCACCTTCGTCTTGTGGGGCTCGCCTGAGCCCTTCTGCACACCGGCGGCCTTCTTGATCAACTCGGCGGCGGGCGGCGTCTTGGTGACGAACGTGAACGAGCGGTCTTCGTAGACCGTGATCTCCACCGGGATGACGTTGCCGCGCTGGGACTCCGTCGCCGCGTTGTACGCCTTGACGAACTCCATGATGTTGACGCCGTGCTGGCCGAGCGCCGGGCCGACGGGCGGGGCCGGGGTAGCCGCGCCAGCCTGGATCTGCAGCTTGATGAAGCCGGCGACCTTCTTCTTGGTAGGCATTCCTAAGGGTCCTTCTGTTGTGGTGTGGGCCTACGCCGTGGGCGATGACCCGGTTGCAGGCTGTGTTGCAGTTTCGGGGAGATCCACGGGGGGTGGAGCCCCCCGTGCGTTCAGATCTTGGCGACCTGGTTGAACGACAGCTCGACCGGGGTCTCCCGGCCGAAGATCGAGACGAGCACCTTGAGTTTCTGGGTGTCGGGGTTGATCTCGGAGATGGTCGCCGGCAGGGTCTCGAACGGACCCTCCATGACCGTGACGGACTCGCCGACCTCGAAGTCGACAACCGTCACCTCGCTCGGGCGTCCGGCCGCGGCAGCACCCGCGCCCGCCTCGGCCTTCGGGGCCTCCAGGTCGGCAGGCTTGAGCATCGCGAAGACCTCGTCGAGGGTCAGCGGCACCGGCTGGTGGGCGTTGCCGACGAAGCCGGTCACCCCGGGCGTGTGCCGGACGGCCCCCCAAGACTCGTCGGTGAGCTCCATGCGCACCAGCACGTAGCCGGGCATCCGGACCCGACGGACCAGCTTCTTCTGGCCGTTCTTGATCTCGGTGACCTCTTCCATGGGCACCTGGGCCTCGAAGATGTAGTCCTCCATGTTGAGGGAGGCGATGCGGTTCTCGAGGTTGGCCTTCACGCGGTTCTCATAGCCCGCGTAGGAGTGGATGACGTACCAGTCGCCGTACTTGCCCGCCAGGTCGTCCTTGAACGCCTGGACCGGGTCGGCGGGCAGCTGGTCGCCGTCCGCGTCGGCCGCCGGCGGGACTGGCGTCTCCGCCACCGCCTCGTCGCCCGCCACAGCCTCGCCGGTGGTCGCGGCCTCGGCATCGGTGGCCACGGTCTGGGCGACGTCGTCCGCGGCCTCGACCGTGGCTTCGGCGAACGAAGGCGCGGCGGCGCTGGTCTCGTCGTCGGCTCCGACGGCGGCGTCGCTGGTCAGCGCAGCCTCCTCGGCGAGGCTGTCGCTCTCGGTGGTCCACTGGTCGGACACGCTGATGCCTACTTCCTTTTCTGCTTTCCTCGGGCGCGCCCGAAGACGGGCGCCAGTGCTGGTCTCTGCGGCATTAGGGGCGGCGGCTAGCCGCCGAAGACCCACAGGACGAGCTTGATGAAGATGAAGTCGAGCGTCGCCACGAAGGCCATGACCGCCGACACGAAGACGATGACCACGACGGTGTAGTTGAGCAGCTCGGACCGGGTCGGCCGGACGACCTTGCGCAGCTCATCGAGAATCTGGCTGATGAACAGGCTGATCGAGTGGAAGAGGCGGGAGATCGGGTTCCCGCCGCGGCGGTCACGGTTGCGGCCAGCACGGCCGGAACCGCGGGTGTCCGCGCTCAGCTGGGTCACGATGCCTCTTCTCTCGTCAGAACTGCTGGTCCAGCGCCGGGGCGCTGGGTCGAACCTGCTGTGCAGGGCAGGAGGGACTCGAACCCCCAACCGCCGGTTTTGGAGACCGGTGCTCTACCAATTGAGCCACTGCCCTTCGAAACGCGCCGCTGGGTTGCACGAGTTCCGTAGGTTGACCGGAACACGATCCAGCATGTTCAGGGCATGCAGGAAGAATGGCCGAAGTCAACCGAAGAAGAAGCATACGTGACCCCCAGCCACCTTCGCCAACTCGCGCATCGGCCGGGTCTCGGCCGTCCGCGGCTGTCGGTCGCGGCCCTGCGTGCTGGGAGCCGAGGCTGTCGCTATCTCTTCATTTGGGTGAGATAGTGACCCGGGCCCAGGGTCTGGAAGCATGGCCGACGTGACGCAACAGACCACCCCTGCCGCCCCCGGACCCCTTGCCTCGCTGTCGGCAGCGGACCTGTCCGCCTTCGCCCAGGGACAGCGCACGGCATACGACCGCCTGCTCTCGCGCAATCTCAAGCTGGACCTGACCCGCGGCAAGCCGGCAACGGCGCAGCTGGACCTGTCCGAGCGCCTGATGTCGCTGCCGAGCGGCCACCTGGACGCCAGCGGCACGGACGTGCGGAACTACGGCGGCCTCCACGGCCTGACCGAGCTGCGGCAGATCTTCGCCGAGCTGCTCGGGGTCGATGTGTCGCAGCTGATCGCCGGGGGGAACAGCAGCCTGACGATGATGCACGACACGCTCGTCGACCTGCTGCTGCACGGCGGCGTCGACTCGGAGCGGCCGTGGTCCCAGGAGGACAAGCTGACCTTCATCTGTCCAGTCCCCGGCTACGACCGCCACTTCACGCTGCTGGAGTCGTTCGGCATCGAGATGGTGACCGTGCCACTGTATGACGACGGTCCCGATGCCGAAGTGGTCGCCGCCCTCGCCGCGAGTGACCCCAGCGTGAAGGGCATGTGGGTGGTTCCGACGTACTCCAACCCCTCCGGCGCCGTGTGCTCGCAGGAGGTCGCTGCCAAGCTCGCGTCGATGCCGACGGCCGCGCCCGACTTCAAGATCCTCTGGGACAACGCCTATGCGCTCCACCACCTGACCGACGCCGAGGCCAAGAGCGCCGACATCCTCTCCCTTACGTCGGCCGCGGGCCATCCCCACCGCGCGATCATGTACGCCTCGACCTCCAAGATCACGTTCGCAGGGGCGGGAGTCGCCTTCCTCGCGGGCTCGGCGCAGAACATCGCGTGGTACCTCGGACACCTGTCGAAGGGATCCATCGGCCCGGACAAGGTCAACCAGCTGCGGCACGCAGAGTTCTTCGGGTCCGCCGACGGAGTGCGGGCGCACATGCACAAACACCGCGCCGTGATTGCCCCGAAGTTCGCCGCCGTGGAGGGCGCGCTCAGTGACCGCCTCGGCGGGCTCAAGGTGGCCACGTGGACCCATCCCACCGGTGGGTACTTCGTGAGCCTGGACGTGATGGACGGAACCGCGTCACGGGTTGTCGAGCTGGCCAAGGCGGCCGGTGTCGCCCTCACGCCGGCCGGGTCGTCGTTTCCCTACGGTCGGGACCCGCACGACCGCAACATCCGCCTCGCACCCACGTTCCCCGGGCTGGAGGAGGTCAGGGAGGCGATGGATGCCGTGGCGACCTGCGTCCTCCTCGCGGCGGCGGAGAGACTGGCTGGCGACGCCTTGGCCGGCTGACATCCTGGCAAAGCGAACCCGGACCGTGCGCCTCCTTGCGGTGGGCACACGCGCCGTAACAGGGTTGGGGCATGAGCGACCAGCCCGGTACCGAGAACCTCGACGACGACCTCGGCAGCTACAGCGTGGATGCCGAGGACCAGCTGCAGCCCGAGGACACCCTGGAGGGTGGCGGAGACCCCCTCGACGAGGGGTACTCGCCGCCCGACGCTCAGGACCGGCGCACCGAGTGGGGCACGACGGCATACGAGCAGTCGCAGGACGAAACCATCGAGCAGCGCATCATGCAGGAGGAGCCCGACCCCAACTCCGCCTATGGCGCGCCGGATGACGAGGGCGGACTCGATCGCGAGAACCGCGGCGAGGACCGCCTCGGGGGCGACGACGAGGACTCGATCCCCGTATCCGAGGACTTCCTCGGCGAGGACGACAGCGTGGACGAGCCGGTCGGCCGGCTCGTCGCACCCGACGAGGGCGCACACGAGGACATGGATGCCGAGATGGACGCCGAGGAATACCCGGACATCGGCGGGGAGTCGGCGGAGGAGGCAGCCATGCGGATCGTCGAGGGCGAGTGACCTGCTCGGCCCACGGCGCCGTCACCGGCCCGCTATTGCGCTCGACCGTCGAGGCCGATCGCAGGTGACACACTGGCCGGCATGACCCGACCGGTGGAGCGCCTGCCCAAGGCCCATCTCCACCTGCACTTCACCGGGTCGATGGGGATCGACACCCTGCGCGAGCTCGCCGAGAAGCACGGCATCCGGCTGCCCGACTCCCTCCAGGAGGGGTGGCCGCCGAAGCTGAGCGCCCGCGACGAGCGCGGCTGGTTCCGGTTCCAGCGGCTGTACGACGCGGCCCGAGCCTGCGTCCGGGACGAGTCGGACATGCGGCGGATCGTGCGGGAGGCGGCCCTCGACGACACGGCCGAGGGGTCGCGGTGGCTCGAGATCCAGGTCGACCCTACGTCGTATGCGCCCTTCGTCGGCGGGATCACGCCGGCTCTGGAGATCGTGCTCGACGAGGCCCGCGTGGTGTCACAGCTGGGGGGTGCCCAGGTTGCCGTGATCGTGGCCGCCAGCCGGATCCGCCACCCGCTCGATGCCCGCATCCTGGCGCGGCTTGCAGAGCAGTATGCCGGTGAGGGACCGGGTGCGGTCGTGGGCTTCGGCCTGAGCAACGACGAGCGCCGCGGAACCACCTCTGAGTTCGCCCCGGCCTTCCGGATCGCGAGAAAGGCCGGCCTCGCGCTGATGCCGCACGCCGGTGAGCTGCTGGGGCCTGCGGCGGTCGAGGACACGCTGCTGTCCATCGAGCCCGACCGGCTGGGCCACGGAGTGCGCTCGGCAGAGGACCCGCGGGTGGTCGAGATGGTCGCGGAGGCCGGCGTCGCCCTGGAGGTGTGCCCGGGGAGCAACGTCTCCCTCGGCGTCTACGGCGAGCCCGAGGAGGTGCCGCTGCGCACCCTCTACGACGCCGGCATACCCATCGCGCTGGGCGCCGACGACCCGCTGCTCTTCGGCCACCGCCTGGCGGCGCAGTACGAGATCGCGCGCGGCGCGCTGGGCTTCACGGACGCCCAGCTGGCCGAGCTGGCCCGGCGCTCACTGCGGGCCAGCCGAGCGCCGGACGAGGTGCTCAAGCCGGCGCTGGCCGACATCGACGAATGGCTGGCGGCGCCTCTCGCCGAGGCCTGATGGTTCGTGCGCGGCAGCCACCGGACGCCTGCAGCCGCTCTGTCCCAGCGTTCCCAGAGCCGCTAACGCGACCATGCAACCGGCGCCCATGGACGCGCAGGTGGTCAGGCTCAGAATTGCGCCACCCGGGTCAGAGGCCATGGCCCACGAATACCGGCTCGTTGACCAGCGTCACGCCGAACGCATCGCGAACCCCGGACCGGATGGTCAGGGCCAGCTCGCGGATGTCCGATGCCTTCGCGTCCCCGCGGTTGGTGATGGCGAGAGTGTGCTTGGTGGACAACGCCGCTGGGCCGGGCAGGTTGTAGCCCTTCGTGAAGCCGGCCCGCTCGATCAGCCACGCGGCGCTGGTCTTGATGTTGCCGTCAGGATCGGCGAAGCGCGGCGGCACCGGCCCCTGGGGACCCAGGAAGGCCGCGGCCCGCTCCTCCAGCTCCTCGAAACGGTGCGCCGAGAGAATCGGGTTGGTGAAGAACGATCCACAGCTCCACGTGTCGTGGTCGTCTGGATCGAGGACCATGCCCCGGCGCCGGCGCTGGGCGAGTACTGCCTCCCGCGCCTCTGACAGTGGGACGCGTTCGCGAACGCCGACCCCGAGCTGGGCGGCCAGGTCGGCGTAGCCCACGGGCTGCGACAGCTCGCCGGGGATGAGCTGGAAGAGCACGTCGAGCACCACGTAGCGATCCGATGCCTTGAAGAGCGAGTGGCGGTAGGTGAATGCGCAGTCGAGGTTGCTCACCGTGCGTACCTGCTGCTCGTGACGGTCCCACACCCGCACCGAGGCAATCGTCTGGGCAACCTCTTGGCCGTAGGCGCCGACATTCTGCACCGGCGTGGCACCGGTGCCGCCAGGGATGCCCGAGAGCGCCTCGATGCCGGACCACCCCTCGTGGACCGCCCGATCCACAAACGCGTCCCAGTTCTCCCCCGCCGCGACGCGAACCATGACGCCGCCGCACAGGTCTGCCGACTCGACGGAGACGCCCGCCGTCGCGACCTGGACGACCGTCCCGGGGAAACCCTCGTCGGAGATGACCAGGTTGGAGCCGCCGGAGATCAGCAGCAGCGGCTCCTGGGCGTCGTCGACCTCCCGGACGGCGTCGACGAGCTCGTCCATGGTCTCGGCGACCACAAGGCGCTGTGCAGGCCCGCCCACCCGCATGGTGGTAAGGGGCGCCAGCTGGGCCCCGAAGACTTCACGCATCAGTCGAGCTGCACCACCGCGACGCAGCGGCCGAGGACCCTTACCTCTCCCCCGGTTGCGGACATCTCCAGTGTCGCCCGGCGGGTCTCCGCGTCTACGGACTTGACCACGCCACTGACCGAGAGCGCCGCACCTCCTCGCGGAACGACGAGCATCTGTGTGAACCGAGTGCCGTAGTCGACCACCCGTCCGGCGTCCCCGACCCAGTCCGACACCACGCTGGCCACGGCGCCCATGGTCCACATCCCGTGGGCGATGACGTCGGGCAGGCCGACGGACTTCGCGAAGGCCTCGTCCTGGTGGATGGGGTTCTGGTCGCCGGAGGCATTGGCGTAGGCGACGAGCGCCTCGCGGGTCACCGCGACGGTGACCGGCCCGATGGAGTCGCCGACAGCGGTCGCTGAGGCGGTGCGCACGGCCACGGTCACTCCCCTCCCCGGATGACGATGGTCGACGACGAGGTGCACAGCGGCTCACCTGCCGCAGTGGCGAGCTCGGTGCGCGTGGTCACCATGGCGTGGCCCCCGGCCTCGCGCACGCTGTCGACCACCAGAGTGCCCATCACCTCGTCACCAGCCGTGATGGGCCGGTGGTGGACGAACCTCTGCTCCCCATGGACGACCCGGGAGAAGTCGATGCCGGCCTCGGGGTCGGCGATCAGCTGCCGGTCGCATTGCTGGGCCAGCGTCACGGCGAAGGTGGGCGGGGCGATCACGTCGCGGTAGCCCGCAGCCCGGGCCGCCTCCGCCGACCTGTGCACCGGGTCGGTGGCGCCCACCGCGGCGGCGAACGCCGACAGGGAAGCCGCGTCCACGGCATACGGTCCACTGGGCGGGTAGGTGCGTCCCGCAAAGTCTTGGTTCACGGCCATGGCGGCCACTCTATTGGGCCGCCGTCCGGGGATGACAAAACCGCCCCCGACGAGAAGTCGGTGGGCGGCCTGTGGCGTGCGGCGACGACGTCAGCGGGTCTCGCGGTGCAACGTGTGCTTGCGCTCCCGGGGGCAGAACTTCATCAGCTCGAGCCGGTCGGGGTTGTTGCGCCGGTTCTTCTTCGTGATGTAGTTGCGCTCCTTGCACTCCGTGCACGCCAAGGTGATCTTGGGGCGGACGTCGGCGGTCTTCGTGGCCACGGGGCAACCTGCTCTCGAAACTTCGGGTGGAGATGTCGGACCTGCCGCGCGCACGGCAGCGACGCAACAGAATACGCGAGTTCAGGAGCATTCCTGAAATCGCGCTGCGTAGCGGGGGCGGGGCTCGATCCCGCGACCTCACGATTATGAGTCGTGCGCTCTAACCAGCTGAGCTACCCCGCCTCGGGGTTGGGCACCGCCAGGCGCCCACCTGAGCCCCAATAGGGAATCGAACCCTAGACCTTTTCCTTACCATGGAAACGCTCTGCCGACTGAGCTATTGGGGCGGCCCACCACGCGGGGCACCGGCCGCGCTGTAGTGCGGCGACGAGACTACACGGTCCGCGGCCCGGATAAGAAATCGGCGAGCCCGACCAGGATCGGCCTCCGCGGTGCCCTCCGACCGGCCCTGGCCGCGGGCCCGACGGACCCACAAGGCGAGCGCCGAAGCACGGTCGAGGTGGGCAAAACCGCCCCCAGCAAGCATGGCGCTTCTAGGGTGACCCCATGCCAGGCGCAGCGGAACCGGGTGGCACCGAGCCCCGGGCGCAGCGTCCGGCGGTGGACGTCCGCGTGGCCGGACCAGAGGATGCGGACGCGTTGCTCGACCTCCAGCAGGCCCTCGACCGCGAGACATCATTCATGCTGCTCACCCCGGGCGAGCGGCCCGACGACGCGGCCCTGCTGCGCACCCGACTGGAGACCATCGCCCAGGGCGCCGACCCGGCATACGTCATCGTGGCGGACACCGGGGCACGTCATGCTGCCGACCGGCTCGCGGGCTATGTCGACGTGTCCGTGTTGCCCTTCCAGCGGTCGCTCGGCACCGGGTATGTCGTCATGGGGGTGCGCCAGTCCTTCGCTGGGCAGGGAGTCGGCCGGGCGCTGCTCAGGGCTGCGATCGACACCGCTCGGGATACCGGGCTGGGCCGGCTCGAGCTGACCGTGATGGAGCACAACCGGAGGGCGCTGGGGCTCTACCTATCCTGCGGATTCCAGGTCGAAGGCCTGCGTCGCGACGCGGTGTGGGTCGGAGGGGAGGCGGTGTCGGAGTACTGGATGGGCCTGCTCCTGAGCTGACACCCGCCGCATTCGGCCCGGGGGCGCCGAGCGGGTCAGCCGCGGCTGCGCACCAGCTCGGCCACCCGGGCGATGCCGAACGCATATCCCTGGATGCCGCAGCCGACGATCACGCCGTCGGCGACACCGGACAGGTAGGAATGGTGCCGGAAGTCCTCGCGCGCGTGCACATTGGAGATGTGGACCTCGATGACCGGTCCGCGGACCGCGGCCAGCGCGTCGCGCAGGGCGACCGAGGTGTGGGTCAGCGCGCCAGCGTTGACGACGATGCCCGCAGCCGACGCGCGTACCTCGTGAATGGCGTCGAGCAGGACGCCCTCATGGTTGCTCTGGCGGAAGTCGAGCGCGAAGCCGGCCTCGTCAGCGGCCTTGTGACACACGGCCTCGACGTCGGCGAGGGTGTCGCGGCCGTAGATGTCGAGCTCCCGCTCGCCGAGCAGGTTGAGGTTGGGCCCGTTCAGGACCACGACCGCCTGGCCACCCATGTGCGCACCTCCCGCGTGCCGGTATGCCGGGTGCCCGCCTGCGCGCGCACCGCGCGTCCCAGCCTAGGCCAGGAGCCGGACGCCGCCGGGGTCCGCCGGATGGTCAGCCGCTCGGGGACGGGCTGGGCGTCGGCGACGGGGGCGCCAGCTCGACCGGGTAGGTGGCGCGGTCGTTCGCGGGGTTGGGATCCCGGGTCTCGCTGCTCACGGTCGCGTTCACGTCGAACGTCTCCGCCCCGGTCACGGTGACGGCGATCTTGAAGACCCCGCGGGTGGCATGGTCTCCGACGGAGCAGACGGCCCTGGCAGAGCCCTGCAGGTCACAGCGCACTGACTGGCTGGGGTCCGTGCCCGGGTAGAAGCCGGCGTCCAGGATCTGGCCCGTTCCGGTCACGTCCACAACGACCCGCTCACCCCGGGCTACGTCCTGCGAGTCCCGATTGTCGGTCTGGAAGGTGACCAGCACCTCTCCCGAGCCGCCGCCCTCCCCGTGGCCGAAGACCCGGATGGTCAGGTCCGGCGCCACCACGTGGGGCGGCTTCGTCACCGTGGTCGACCAGGTGTTCGAGGCCGTGGACCGTTTCCCGTCGGTACCGACTGCCCTGACGGTGTACGTGTACGTGCCCGCCCTCGAGAGCGTGTCGACGGCCCTCGGGACGGCCGGGGTGGCCACGACTGTGCCATTCCGCATGACTTCCCAGGTCGACACCTTGGCGGAGTCGTCGGGCGCCGGATCCCAGCGCAGTGTGACTGTGGCGGTTGTCGTTCCCTCCTTCTGGACAAGGGTGCCGGTGAGGTTGGTAGGTGCCGTGAGCGTGGGCTCGGGCGGCGGCGGCCACAACTTCCACACCAGCAGGCCGGCGGCGGCCAGGACGAGGACGGCCACCGCCCAGATCCAGCGCCGCCCGTGCAGGCCCGCTACGACATCGGGCGTGGGAGGGCTTCGCCGGCCGTCCCGCCCGACGGCTGTCACCGCATACGCGAAAGTGCCCCGGCCAGGTGCGTCGACCCAGCGGTTGGACTTCGTCTCCGCGACCAGCGCCCCGTGCCTCAGCACCTCCCAATGGTCCACGGGTGAGTCCTCGACCTGGGGCTGTGCCCACGTGAGCACGACTTCTCGCCTGGACACATGGCCGTTCAGCTGGGTCGGGGACATGGGTGGCCTGGGCGGCCCGCTCGGCAAGGCCGCCAGGGGCGAAGGTCGCTCCGCCGACGGCGTGGGCGGGGGTTCCGGCTCGGGCTTCACGACCGGTGGTGGCGCGGGTGGCGGTGGCTCGATGACCTGGTCGGCCAGGTCGAAGATCTTCCCGTCGCCCGCCCGGAGGTACAGGACAGGGGTGGCCCACTCGGAGGGCCGCACGGCCAGGATTGCCTGCCGAGCGAGCGTCACCGCCAGGTCAACGGGGCGCCCGACGGTGATGCCCTCGTAGAGCGTGCTGCTGAAGGCAATCGCCGCCTCGTCGGTGATCTCGAACTGCATCGCCACGACCGCCGGGATGCCCTGCTGGACCAGGCTCACGGCGGTACCGGCATACGGGTCGACCTCGCTGATCCGGGCACCCTCGCAGGAGTTCAGGACGGCCAGGCGGATCGGCGAGTTCGAGAGCATCACCCCGAGGTCGTGCCCAGTCACCCGTCGCCCTTGCCCGTTGGGCTCGGTGAAGATGAGGATCCCGTCCCCCGTCGTCTTGTCGACTCCGCCGTGACCGATGAAGTGGAAGACGTGGTAGTCGTTCAGAACCGTCTGCCGCAGGAGGTCGAGGGAGGCTGTCGAGAGTCGGTCGACCTGCAGGCGGCCGCTCTCGACGAGAGGCGCCAGGATGCCCTGCAGCTTGTCCCACTCGGCCTCCACGTTGAGCTGCGGGTGGTCGGACGGGCTCGAGATGACCACGATCATGCGGACCGGTCCGGTCACCGCGAGCGGCGTGATGGGCTCGGCGATCTCCACGAAGCGAATCACGGGGTACTTTCCGAGCTGGCAGGGGAACCGGTGCGCCTCCTTGTCGTACATCAGCTCCCAGGGGATGTTGACCAGGGCGGGAGTGTCGTTGAACCGCAGCCGGAGGCGGAGCCCGTGCTTGTTCACAGCGGCGACGTGCAGGCTGCCGCGCAAGGCGCTGAGTGCCTCGTCATGGAAGATGGCGTCGAACAGCGAGGTGCCGTACTTCTTGGCGTCGGGCACGGCTTCGGCCTCGAGGGCTCGCACTCCGTGGACGGCGCGCAGGGTGAGGACGAGCAGCTTGAGGCCCTCGGGGGTGCCGGGCGGCTCGAACGGAATCGGCCTGGTCGGGCCTGTTGGCGAGTCGACGACGCGGGCCGTGTAGCCGGCGGAGCTGCTGCGCTCCAGCAGCACGTCGAACTCGTCGTAGTGCGGCTCTTCCATCCTGGCTCACCTCCTCGGGGTCCAGACCAGGACTTCGCTCAGGTCACCGCCGTTTCACGCGGATCGTGTATGAGCCCACCCCGGACGTGCTGTGGTGGCGGATCTGGACCAGGTAGTGACCGGGGAGCAGCGCCGCGGTGATGCGCGCGTTGAGGCCGTACCCGCTGTCGTCGTCCTCCTCGACCAGGGCGGTCTCGCTGTCCGGACCGAAGAGCTTCATGTAGACGTCGGTCACCCCTCGGGTGGTGATGTCGTAGACACCGTCCGTCTCGACGGCGAACCGATAGAGGTCCTCCTCCCCCGCGGCGCCGATCGCGGCCTTGACCTTGGGGCCGTCGACCTCGAGCAGCGTCGCCGACGGCGGGGTCAGTGCGTCCTTCGGATACATGGCGGCGCCGGCCACGAACTCCTTGTCGAGGCCGGAGAGCACGTCGTTGGCGTGCGTGGCAACGCCGTTGAGCGTCCACGAGGCGGGGAACGAATAGAGCATGATCGAGTCCGGGTCGAACACAGTGCCGTTGATCTGGTCCACGGCGTACTTGCGGAACACGTTGTGGCGAACTGTCGCCTCGTCCCAGAAGTTGGGCGGTCCCGCGAGGGCGGCCAGAACGACCGGCTCATTCCACCGGATGCCACCGGCGGGGTTGGAGTGCTCGTGGGCGAGCCCCATGGCGTGGCCGAACTCGTGGCCGGCTGTGCCCCCGTCGAGGAACCCGAGGTTCATCGTGGCCTGGTTGAAGGGGACCTGACGAGCATCTGTGCCGACCATCGACCACGCACCGTCCCCCGAGTCGAAGGTCACCCGGATCTCTGCATCTGGGGCATGGCCGAAGTCGAACGCCAGGTTCGCAACCTCCTCCCACCACCCGGCCTGCTCCCTTGCCGTGGCCTGCTGCGCGGGCGTACCGCCCATGAAGCGCACGCGGAGGGTCGAACCGTTGATCCAGGTCTTTCCCAGCGGCGATATCGCGCGGTCTTTGCCGTCGGGGCCTTTCGTCCGCCTGAGCGGGCGCATGAGGTCCCGGGGCAGGATCCGATCGAAGCAGATCTTCGGTACGTCAGGCATGACCCTCTCCCCGTCAGGTGCGGTCGCCAGATGGTTCCATCGTGCCGCTGCCGCGCACGTGGCGTAGGGCAAACGCAAGAACCGGAGCAGCGTCGTGGCCGCCCGCTGCTAGACGCCAGCGTCGAGCACCTGAGACAGGGGTCGTTGGTGTTCCACCTCGAAACGACCCTCAGTCCAGACCAGCAGCACGAAAGCCATCATGCTCGCATTGCCCCGAGGACCAGGCGGATGCACCGCTCTCGCGCCGGGTCAGCGCAGCCAGCGGTAGACGACGATCGCGGCGACGACCACCAGGAGGATGCCGAGGACCTGCTTGCCATACGTCTTGACCAGCACCGGCAGCACCGTCGAGCCGAGGTTGATGGCGTCTGGGCTGCCGGCAGGTCGCGTGGCATGCCGTGGGGGCGGCGCCGGCGAGCCGGGGGCGGCGGCTCCGGGGGCGGATACAGGACTGACTGCTGCCGCCGGTTCGGTCGGGGGCACGAGTCCCTGAGCCGCCACCGCCGCCGGCTCCACCAGCTCGCCGCCCGGCTCGCCCGCGGCGGCCGCAGGTGTCGGCTCGCCCGCGGCGGCCGCAGGTGTCGGCTCGCCCGCGGCGGCCGCAGGTGTCGGCTCGCCCGCACCGGTCGCGAACTGGCCCTCGACGCAGTCGAGGAACTGCTGCAGCAGCTTGTCGGACACGTCCTGCATCACTCCGCGGCCGAACTGTGCCGGTTTCCCGGTGACGTGCAGGTCCGTCGCTACATCGGCCCGGGTGGAGCTGTCGCTTTCGCTGGTGAGGCTGATGCTCACGGTCGCACCAGCCGTGCCGTTGCCCCGCTTGTCCTTGCCCCGGGCGTCGATGACTGCCCGGCGGGCAGCGTCATCGCGCTCCACGAAGGAGCCAGACCCTGCGTAGAGGAGCGCGATCGGGCCCAGCTTGACCTTCACCGTGCCGGTGAAACCCTCCTCGGTCACCTCCGTGACGGTCGCGCCGGGAAAGCAGCCACCGACGGTGTGCAGATCCATGAAGGTCTGCCACGCCGCCTCGATCGGGGCGGGGACGATGAACGAGTGCGACAGCTCCATCGAGTCAGCCTCCTGCGGCGGCCAGCACAGCCCTGCGGGTCAGGACCGTCGCCAGGTGGCGCCGGTAGTCGGCATCCCCATTGAGGTCCGACGGAGGGCTGGTGCCCTCGGCAGCCGCCGCACAGGCCTCTCGAATCGCGTCCTCCGTGGCGGCGAGCCCGACCAGCGCCTGTTCCACGTGTGTCGCGCGCAGGGGCGTCGAGCCCATGTTGGTCAGGCCGATCCTCGCCTCGGCGATCGCGCCAGCCTCGACGCGCACCGTCGCCCCCACCGCCACGATCGACCACTGGTGGGCGACGCGCACGAACTTCTCGTACCAAGCGCCCCAGCCGCTGTGCTTGGGCACTCGGATCTGGGTGAGCAGCTCGCCCTCGCCCACAGCGGTCTCGAACAGGTCCCGGAAGAACTCGCTGGCGGCGACCGTGCGCTCCCCGGACGGCCCGGCGATGACGAACTCGGCGTCGAGAGCCAACGCAGGCGCACCGACGTCTCCCGCGGGGTCGGCATGCACCAGGCCCCCGCCCACCGTGCCCCGGTGCCGGATCTGGGGATCGGCAACCTTCGCTACCGCAGCGGACAGGAGGGCCGCGTGCTGGCGCACCGCATCGCTCGCCAGCAGGTCGGCATACGTCGTCATCGCCCCGATCACCAGGGCGTCGCCGTCATCTCTGACCCCGCGTAGCTCGTCCACGCGACCGAGGTCGATGAGCTTGTCGGGGGCGTTGAGGCGCATCCGCAGGATCGGAAGCAGGCTCTGCCCACCCGCGATCACCTTGGAGTCCTCGCCCGCCTCGGCGAGCGCCGAGAGCGCTTCCCCCAGCGACGTCGGCGCCACATAGTCGAATGCTGCGGGAATCACTGGCCTGCTCCCATCTCTCCGGCCTGAGCATCAGGCGAGGGTGTGTCCTGGTTGGGTGCACTTCCGCCGGTGTCCCCGAAATGGGGGGTGGGCGCCGCAGCAGTCGTGGTGGCCTCCTCCTGGCTGGCACCCGCGGACTGGATCGCCTTCCACACCCGCTCCGGCGTGCACGGCATCTGGACATCATTGACACCCAGCGGCCGCAGTGCGTCGACGATGGCGTTGACGACCGCGGGCGTCGAGGCGATGCAGCCTGCCTCGCCGACGCCTTTGGCGCCGAGGTCGTTGGTGGTCGACGGCGACACAGTGTTCTCGTTGACGAAGCTGATCGTGTCGGCGGCCGTCGGCAGGGTGTAGTCGACGAACGAGCCCGTGACCAGCGTCCCCTGGTCGTCGTAGACCGCCTCCTCCCACAGCGCCTGGGCGATGCCCTGCACGATGCCGCCGTGCATCTGCCCCTCGACGATGAGCGGGTTGATGATCGTGCCCACGTCGTCGACCGACACGTAGGAGCGCATGGCCACGTGGCCTGTCTCGGTGTCGACCTCCACGGCGCACAGGTGGGTGCCGTGGGGGAAGGAGAAGTTCACGGGGTCGTAGGTGGCGTGGGCGTCGATGGTCGGCTCCAGGCCGTCGGGCAGGTCGTGGCAGGTGAAGGCCTCCCAGACGACCTCGGCCATCGTCTTGCCATTGGCCGTGCCCCTGACCTTGAACGTCCCCGCCTCGAACTCGATGTCGTCCACCGAGGCCTCCAGCATGTGGGCCGCCACTTTCTTGGCCTTCTCGACGACCCGATCAGCCGCCATGACCAGGGCCTGGCCGCCGACGACCAGCGAGCGGGACCCATACGTGTCCAGACCGCGCGGAGCCACCTGGGTGTCGCCGTGGAGCACTTCGATGTCGTCGAACGGCACGCCGAGCCGGTCGGCGACGATCTGGCTCCACGCCGTCTCGTGCCCTTGGCCGTGGGCGCTCGACCCGGTGACCACCTCCACCTTGCCGGTCGGCAGCATGCGCACCTCGGCGTGCTCCCAGCCGCCCGCCGCGTAGTCGAGCGCGCCCAGCACCCGGGAGGGGGCCAGGCCGCACATCTCGGTGAAGGTCGAGATCCCGAGGCCCAGTTGCACAGGGTCTTTGCGGTCGCGCCGCTCCTGCTGCTCGCGCCGCAGCCCGTCGTAGTCGAAGAGCTCCTTGGCCCTATCGGTGGCATCTTCGTAGCAGCCCGAGTCGTACTCCATCCCGGCCACGGTCGTGAACGGGAACTCGTCCCGCTTGATCCAGTTCTTCTCGCGGATCTCCATCGGGTCGACCCCGACCTCGGCGGCCAGCTCGTCCATGAGCCGCTCGATGGCGTACGTCGCCTCCGGGCGGCCGGCGCCGCGGTAGGCGTCGGTCCACGTCTTGTTGGTGAAGACGTTGGTGCAGTTGAACTGGTATGCCGGGAACTTGTAGATCGCGTTGAACATGAATGCCCCGAGAATCGGGATGCCCGACGTCACGAGGCCCAGGTAGGCGCCCATGTCAGCCAGCAGGTCGACCTTGAGGCCCGTCACCGCGCCGTCCTTGGTGGCGGTCAGGGTGAGCCTCTGCCACTGGTCGCGCCCGTGGTGCCCGGACAGCAGCGACTCGCTCCGGGTCTCGGTCCACTTGCACGGCCGTTCGGTATGCCGTGCCGCCAGTACGGTGACGACCTCCTCCGGTGTGAACTGGAGCTTGCCGCCGAAGCCGCCGCCCACGTCGGGGGCGATGACCCGGACCTTGCTCTCGGGGATCCCCAGGACCGCTGCGGTGAAGATGCGCACGAAGTGCGGGACCTGCGTCGCCGACCAGATCGTCAGCTGCTCGCTCGTGGGGTCGCAGACGACCGATCGGGGCTCCATGAAGGAGGGGATCAGCCGCTGCTGGCGGTACTCCCGCTCGATCAGGATGCCGTCTGACCGGGCGGTCTCGATCGCCTCGTCGATGCTGCTCCCGGTGCCTGCCGTGGCCGAGTCGAACTGCCAGAAAGCGCTCTTGTTGGTGCCCAGGTCGGGGTGGGCCAGGACCTCGTCGGCAGCCGCGGACTTCAGCTCCAGAGCCGCGGGCAGCTCCTCGTAGTCGACGTCGACGAGCTCAGCCGCATCGCGGGCGATTGCTGACGACCGCGCCACGACGACAGCGACGATCTCGCCCGCGAACGCGACCCGGTCGACTGCGATGGCCGGGTGTGGCGGGGCCTTCTGGTCGGGGGTGATCGGCCACGCGTTGGGCAGCGAGCCCTGGATGTCCTTGACGTCCTGACCGGTCATCACGGCCACGACTCCGGGCAGCTCCTTGGCCGCCGAGGTGTCGATCGCCGTGATCCGGGCGTGGGCGAACGGGCTGCGCACCATCGCGAGGTGCTGCAGCGCCGGCAGCTGGATGTTGTCGGTCCAGCGGGTGCGCCCGGTGATGAGGCGCTGGTCCTCCTTGCGCCGGCGGCGCGAGCCGATCTCCGGCGCGGGGGTGGCCGGGGCCTCTTCGGTGACGGTCATGACTGCCCACCTCCCGCTGTGGCTCCGGCGGGTACCGAGGCGCCAGCCGGTGCCGATGCCTCATCGGGCGCGGAAGCGCCAGCGGCCTGCTGCACCGCCTTGACGATGTTGTGGTAGCCCGTGCAGCGGCACAGGTTGCCCTCGAGCCCCTCGCGGATCTCGCGCTCGCTCGGGTGCGGATTTTCGTTGAGCACGTCGATCGCCTGCATGATCATGCCCGGTGTGCAGTAGCCGCACTGGAGGGCATGGCACTCGTGGAAGGCCTGCTGCATCGGGTGGAGCTGACCGTCGACAGCGAGCCCCTCGATGGTCGTGATCTCATGCCCATCGGCCTGGACGGCCAGGACGTTGCAGGATTTCACGCTGCGTCCGTCGAGGTGGACCGTGCAAGCCCCGCAGTTGCTGGTGTCACATCCGACAACAGTTCCTGTCTTGCCGAGGGTCTCGCGCAGGTAGAAGACGAGGAGAGTTCGCGGCTCCACCTCGTCGGAATAGTCGACACCGTCGACTCGGACGCTGATGCGGGTCATCGATCACTCCTTTGGGACGGAACCGAGACAGGGCCGGTGACGCGAGGGTGGCCCTACGCCCCCGATACTTCACCGTCTCACCGGCTTGCACAACCGGCCGTCCGGACGGGTTTGCCCGTCTACCCGCCAGATGGTAAGGGAGTTGGCGCGTATGCCGTTTCGCCGGCATGGTGGTGGATCGGCCCCTCCCGCTGCGCGAGCCGGTCGCCACGGCCGCCCCACTGCAGGGCGATGATCTCGGCGGCGATGCTGACTGCGGTCTCCTCCGGGGTCCGCGCGCCGAGGTCCAGACCGATCGGGCTGGACAGCCGGGCCAGCTCGCCTTCGCTCAGGCCCGCCTCCCGGAGCCGCTCGAGCCGGTTGTCGTGCGTTCGGCGGGAGCCCATCGCCCCCACGTAGCCCACCTCGGGCAGCCTCAGGGCGATCTCCAGCACCGGCACGTCGAACTTGGGGTCGTGGGTGAGGACGCAGACGACCGTGCGCCCGTCGACCCGGCCGGCGGCCACCTCCTCGGCGAGGTAGCGGTGCGGCCACTTCACCACGACCTCGTCGGCCGAGGGAAAGCGGCTCTTGGTGGCGAAGACCGGCCGCGCGTCGCAGACGGTCACCTCGTACCCGAGGAAGTGCCCGACGTGGGCGACCGCCGCCGCGAAGTCGATGGCGCCGAAGACCAGCATCCGCGGCCGCGGGGCGTACGAGGCGACGAACACGCGCATGCCCTCGCCGCGCCGCTCGCCGTCGGGTCCGTAGGTGAGGGTGTCGCTGCGGCCCGACGCGAGCAGGCCCCGAGCGTCGTCGGCCACGGCGTCGTCGGCGCGCGACGAACCCAGGCTGCCCGCGGACCGCACGCTGGCAGCGCGCCCCTCGGCCTCCTCCGGGCGCACCACGAGGCGTCGGCCGACCCACGCCGGGTCAGGGTGCGCCACCACCGTCGCCACGGCGACGGGCCGCCCGGCCTCGATGTCCTCGGCCACCTCCCCCAGCTCCGGGAACGTCGTCTTGCTGACCCGGTCGACGAACACGTCGAGGATTCCGCCGCAGGTCAGCCCCACGGCATACGCGTCGTCGTCGCTGATTCCGTAGCGCTGCAGCACCGGCACGCCGTCGGCGACGACCCGCTCGGCGAGCTCGTAGACCGCGCCCTCGACGCAGCCACCCGAGACCGACCCCACGGCTTCGCCGCCGGGGCCGACCAGCATGGACGCGCCAGGCGGCCGGGGCGCCGACTGGAAGGTCGCCACCACCGTGCCGATCCCAACGGTCTCGCCGGCCCGCCACCACTCCATCAGCTCACGCAGCACGTCGCGCACGGGCCACCACCTCGATCAGCTCCTCGAACGCGGCCAGCGAGTGACCGGCCACGAAGTCGTCAACGTACGGCAGCACGGCGATGATGCCCTGCTGCAGCGGGAGGTAGCCCTCCTTGCCGCGGTGCGGGTTGACCCACACGACCCGGTGGGCCAGCGTGCGCAGCCGTCGCATCTGCTCGCCCAGGTGCTCGGGGCCCTCGCGCTCCCACCCGTCGCTGAACACCACGACGACCGCTCCACGCGCCATGCCGCGGCGCCCCCAGTGCTCGATGAACGCGGCGATCGAGTCGCCGAGCCGGGTGCCCCCCGACCAGTCGGGCACGGCCGCACCGGCGGCGACCAGGGCGCGGTCGGGGTCGCGCTGGCGCAGCGCGCGGGTCACGTGGGTGAGGCGGGTCCCCATGGTGAAGACCTCCACCGGCATTCCCGTGGCACAGAACCGCTGCGCGAGGCGCAGCAGCGCGTCGGCGTAGGCGCTCATGGATCCGGACACGTCGATCAGGAGCACCACCCGGCGGGGGCGGGTGCCGCGCCGGCGCCAGTGGACGGGCGCGGGCTCGCCCATCTGGCGCAGCCCCGCGCGGAGGGTCTGGGGCAGATCCACGGCGCCGCGGCGCCAGGGGGTATGCCGGTGGGCCCGGCGCTGGGGCGCCCGCGGACTGAGCCGCGTGAACAGGGTCGCCAGCCGGGCCTTCTCGGCGGGGCCGAGCTCGGCGACGTCGCGATGGCGCAGCACCTCGGTCGCGCTGGCTGCGGCGCGGATCAGGTCGCCCTCGTCGCCCTCTCCGGCGCCCGGCTCGTCGCGGTCGAGCCCCGCCTGCGGCCGGGTCGGGGGGCTCGGCCGCGGCGGTCGGCCCGCCCCGACTGCCTTCGCGTCGAGGCTGAACCACGCGGCATACACCTGGTCGTAGCGCTCGAGATCGGCCGGGCTGGCGCACAGGGTGGCCCGGCCCGCCCAGTACGTGCCCTCGTGGTCGTCGATGCCGACCTCCGCTGCCGCGAGCAGGAAGGTGCGCTCGCGGTCGGTGGTGACGGGCACCCCGGCGGCCCGCAGGGCCCGGGCGAAGCCCAGCAGGACCTCGTCGGCCTGGTGGACCGGGGGGGCGCCGGACGCCATGGCTACCGGCTCAGAATCCGGTCGAGTGCGGCACGGACCCGCTCGGTGTCCTCGCGGTACTTGACCGCGACGCCGACGCTGGCGGCGGCCGTCTCGAGGTCCAGGTCGGTCGCACCGAGGGTCTGCAGCGCCCGGGCCCAGTCGAGGGTCTCGGCGACGCCCGGCGGCTTGATCAGGTCCGGCTCGGCCCGCAGCCGCTGCACGACTCGGACCACCTGCTCCGCCAGTCGCGCGGTCACCTCGGGGGCGCGGCTGCGGACGATGGCGAGCTCGCGCTGGAGGCCAGGGTGCTCGATCCAGTGGTAAAGGCATCGCCGCTTGAGGGCGTCGTGGAGCTCCCGGGTGCGGTTGGAGGTCAGGACGACGATGGGCGGGGTTGCCGCGGTGACCGTTCCGAGCTCGGGGATCGTCACCTGCCACGTGGAGAGGACTTCAAGCAGGAACGCCTCGAACTCGTCGTCGGCGCGGTCCACCTCGTCGATGAGCAGCACGGCCGGCGACTCGCGCAGCGCCCGGAGCACCGGCCGGGCGAGGAGGAACCGGTCCGAGAACAGCTGCTCCTCGACCGCATCGACGTGGCCCCGGGACTGCGGGTCGACGGCCTCCAAGGTGCGCAGGTGCAGGATCTGGCGAGGGAAGTCCCAGTCATAGAGGGCCTGGGTGGCGTCGATGCCCTCGTAGCACTGCAGCCGGATCAGCGGCAGGTCGAGCGTCTGGGCCATGGCCTCCGCCAGGGCCGTCTTGCCGGTACCCGGCTCGCCCTCGAGCAGCAGCGGCCGGGCGAGCCGCAGCGACAGCCACGTAACGGTCGCCAGGGCGGTGTCGACGAGGTACCCCGTCTCCCCGAGCCGCTTGGCCAGGTCGTCGGCCGAGGCGAAGGCGTCGCGGGGCTCCATGCCCACAGCATTGCCGACATCCGGCCCCGGGGTGAAGTCGGATGGGCGACGGGCTCTCTTCGACTGCCACTCTTCTGCCCAACTGTGCGTTCGAAGTTGGGCACCAAACGGACCCAGGCGGGCGGTCCAAGGGTTCTGGGGAGGGATCGGCCTGAGTCTCAGGAACTAGTCGTGGGCCGAAAGGTCGAGGTAGCTCGTGGCGCGGAACATCTGACCTGCATGTCTTAGCCCGCCGGCCGGCTGCATGGGCAGAGAGACGGTCTCACGCACGCGGATGTCTAACCGCACCACGGGACTGCCCGTCCAATCGATCCGTGCTTGCACCGGGTGTGGTCCGGGCGAAACCGTCGAGCGTGACCGACTGACCGCGCTTCAACCGCGCTCGCAACTGGCCCTCAAGCAAGATGCGATATGACCGGAGGAGATCTCGATGTCCAATATCGGGTCTTTCGATGACCAGACGACCCAATTCATGGCTCACGCGCTCGCCCCCTCCCGCCCAGTCTGCCCTCGCTGCGCATCATCGCACCGAGGCCAAGCAGTAGCGCGTCCGCTCGTGCTGCTGCCCGCGCCGTCCTGCCGAAGCAGGTGTTGTCCACATGTTTGAGCACCGGCTCTTCACGGTTGCCCCGCTGTCCACAGGCACGACCCCTGACTTGACTGATCAGGAACGAGTTCCATTGTCCTGATTGATTATTGACGCCACTGTGAGGGACATAGGCTGTCAGTGGTCCGTCCTAGGGTTGTCCTCATGTCAACGACAGAAACGGAGCGGGAACCTGGGGCGGAGCCCTTCGGTCCGCGCCCGGTGCTGTCGCCGGCGCGGGCCGCCGTGAGCGCCCTGACCGGCGCGGAGCCCAGCCAGCTCTGGGCGCTGTCCGGGGGGGAGGTAGCCGAGGCGCTGTGGAAGCTCGAGCTCATCCGCGCAGCTGCCGAGCGGCTTC
This sequence comes from uncultured Actinomycetota bacterium, assembly GCA_963715025.1. Taxonomy (GTDB): domain Bacteria; phylum Actinomycetota; class Actinomycetes; order Actinomycetales; family Dermatophilaceae; genus DASSJT01. The sequence continues at coordinate 198,710 of CAVQQQ010000009.1, forward strand.
AGGTGGCCGTGCTGAGGGAGGCCTCCCAACGCGGCTTGGGGGCCGAAGACGGCTGGGGGCCGATCGACTGGGCACGACGCTCCGCGCCTGGCATGACCGAGCAGCATGCCGCCACCCTCTTGACGGTGGCCAAGGCAGGGGCAGACCACAGGCTCGAAGCCGTGACTGACGCGGTCGCCTCCGGAAATGTGTCCGTCGCCAAGGCAGCCCAGCTGTGCCGGTTCCACGGCGAAGTGAAGGGCATCGCCGACCCGCAGGAGCTTGCCGCCATGACCCGCGACCTGCTCGAGGGAGCACGCGGCACCGACGGACTGACCGGGAGACAGCTGGCCCTAGCGATCCGGCACGCCGAAAGGTTCCTGAAGCCGGACAAGGACCTCGTCAACGAGGAGCGCGCGCATCGCGCTCACCGAGCCCTCTACAAGTCTGCCGGACCGGCCGGTATGACCACCTACCGCATCCTGCTCGATGCCGAGGGAGCGGCCAGCCTGGACGCTGCGATCGACCCTCTCGCCCGGCCGCACACGCGGGCGTGCACCGAGGACGGCTGCGGCTGCCGCCAGCGTAACGGCGACACGCTGCAGGAAGGGCCCGACCTGCGCACGCCGGCCACGCGGCGCGCCGACGCGCTGCTCATGGTCATCGGTCGTGGCGTCGCGTCGCCAGGAGAAGCGCCGAAGACCTCCAAGTCGCAGCTCGTCGTCACCATGAGCCTGGAGTCGTTGATGGAGGGCATCCGGCGCTCTGGTCTGACCTTGGGCGAAGAGCTGCTGTCGGCCACCACCGTCCGCAGGCTGGCCTGCGACGCCGACATCGTCCCGGTGGTCCTCGGGACCAAGGGCGAGACCCTGGATGTCGGGCGCAGCAAACGGCTCGTACCTCCGGCGATACGTCTCGCTGCGTGGCTCCGAGATCGGCACTGCACGTTCCCGGGGTGCACTATCCCGGCCCAGTGGTGCGATGCCCATCACGGCATTCCGTGGTGGTCGGGCGGAGGCACCAGCCTGCTCAACACGGCGACGCTTGTGTCCGCGACACCACACGCTGGTGCACGACCGCGATCTCAGGTGCGAGATCTCCGCCACCAGGGTCACGTGGCACCGATAGATGCCCCGCGCCGTACCCCGTCCGACCGGGCGGGGTATCCGGCCTGCTCGGGCGGTTGGGCCCCGGGTCGTTGGAGGCTGGCCGCCTTCCCGGGCCCTGGTTCCCCGGGCCCTTTGACCCCGGTCCCTTGGACCCCGGGTCCTATGAGCTCCGCTGCCTCGCCCCTGGCCCAGGGAGCCCGGGCGCTGCCGTCCGGTCACGTTGGGCGGGGCGACGGCGCCGCCGAGGGTTCACTCCGTACCGAGGCCCGCTTCCAGGGCGGCGATGATCCGGGGCCGCAGCTCGGCGGCGCTGATCACGCCGTCGACCGAGCCCACGGACACGGCCCGGTGGATGCTGTGGACGGCATCGAACTCGGCCGCGACCTGGCCCAGCTTCTCGGACCGCACCGAGGCGCGGACGTCCGCTAGCTCGGTGGACAGCCGCGCCTGCTCGACACCAGTGGCCTCGGCGAGCCGGGCTTCCAGCTCCTTCACCCGCGGGTCGGCCGAGGTTCGGGCGTCGACGTCCCGGGAGAACACCACCGCTGCCGCCGGCGCGCCGCCGATGACCGAGGCGAACGACCCCTCGACTGCGAGAACCGTCATGCCTGAGTTGAGCGCCTTGGAGAACACCACGAAGGCCCCGCCGTGGTAACGCGATACGACCACGAAGACGATCGGGCCGTCGAAGTTGACGATGGCGCGACCGATCTCGGCGCCGTACTCCAGCTGGAGGTTGCGCATCGAGTCCGGAGAGCCGTCGAAGCCCGAGAGGTTCGCGAGCACCACGACCGGCCGGTTGCCGCTCGCGGCGTTGATCGCCCGGGCGGCCTTCTTCGACGAACGCGGGAACAGCGTCCCCGAGGTGTAGGTATCCGGGCCGTCGGTGGGCGGGAAGCCCCGCCGTGGCACCGACTTGCTCTCGATGCCGAGCAGGCACACCGGGAAGCCGCCGATGTGGGCATCCTGCACTACGGCCGTCTCCGCGTCGGCCATTCCGGCCCAGCGCTCGAGCGTGGGGTGGTCCTGGTCGGACACCGCCCGCATCAGGGTGCGGATATCGAACGCCTTCTTGCGGTCGGGGTTGGTGGCAGCGGAGAAGATGTCGCCCACTGTCGTGAACCCGCTGTCGACCGGGTCATGCGGGTATGCCGTGACGTCGCGATCCCACGGATCGCCGGTCTGTGCCCGGCGCGGTCCGGTCTCGCCCGGGTGGACGTAGCTGTGGTCGTAGTGCGCCATCAGGATGTCGCGGGCGGCGGCCAGGTCAGGCGCCCAGTACTGGGCCTGGCCGTTGGGGCCCATCACGCGGTCGTAGCCACCGATGCCGAAGTTGTCCTCGGCCGAGACCCCGCCGGAGAAGTCAAGCGACTGCTTCCCGGTAAGCACCATGGCGCTGTCGGGCGTCATGACCAGGATGCCCTTGGTGTGCATGAGCATCGTGGCCTCGGCGTTCCAGTACGGCTGGGCGCCCACGTTGATGCCGGCGACCACCACGTTGATCTCGCCGCCCGCCTGGGTGAACTCCACGATCCGCTTCAGGGCTCGGGCCACCCAGTCCATGTTCTCGGTGCCGGAGTCCATCGAGATGCGCGCGCCTGCCGAGATCGCGAACCACTCCACCGGCACGCCGAGCCGCTCGGCGAGGTCGAGTGCCGCGATGACCCGCGCGCACTCCGCCTCGGAGACGGCGCCCAGCGCCTTGAGCGGGTCGCCGCAGAGCACGACTCGGGTGACGCCCTCGGGGTAGCGCTCGGTGGGCGTGGTGATGACGCCGGCGATGATGCCCGCCTTGTTGAGACCGTAGGGCCGGTCGGCCGGGACCAGCTCACCTCGGTCGTCCAGGTCGTACTCCACCGCGGCGCCGCCCCGCCCGGCGATCATGGCCTGGAGCTCGTACGGGTAGACCACGCCGCGGCGGCGGGCCCGGACGACCTTCTCGGCGTAGTCGTCCAGGGGCTTCAGCCGCTCGGTCGGCGGGGGCTCGACGCTGTTGACGACCCCAGAGCCGGGCAGGTAGGAGAATCGCGCAGCCATCGGCAGGGTTCGGCCGCCGGGCCCGGCGAGCCTGCCCTGCACGAGCACTTCGTCGACGCCGGCTCCCGCGGTCAGTGGCGCAATCTCGGACTGGAGGGCAGTCAGCTGGTCGATGTCCGCCTGGATCGTCGGCCAGATCGAGACCCACACGTGGTTGAGGTCCAGCCGGGCACCGGCCGCCCCCCGCGCGCTGCGGGCCCGGCGGATCGCCTCGACGCAGTTGCCGATGGCACGCGCCACGTGCGGGAGGGCCGTCACACGGCCGTTCTCGTCGCGCACGACCGCAAGCTGCCGCACCTGGGCGAGGGCCACGAAGCGCTGGTCAGCGTCGTTGCCCCTGGCCACGCAGTGGTAGAGCAGCACGTCCTCGGGCGCCTCCAGCCGGGTGACCTCGAAGTCGCGAAGCCGCCACACGTTGAGCCGGCGGCCGACCATGGGGTGGATGCCGCGGACCAGCGTGTCCTCCACCATGCCGTCCTCGCCCGGGCGGAAGGTGAAGTAGCCAACCGGCCGGTCGCCACCTGGGCACACAGCCACGGCGACCCGCCGCACCTGCGTCGCGAACGGCATACTCCCGAGCATCTTGGCCAGCTCGCGGGAGGCCTCCTCGGGCGGCTCCGGCTCCTGCGGCCACGAGAGGTAGAGGTCGACGACGGCCTGGTGGCCCTCTGGCCTGGCCGCGACCTGCTCGGCTAGCGCCACGGCCAGGTCGCTGTCGGGCGTCAGCTCTGCGGCGAGGCCGAGGGTGGTCACCAGGTGGGTCGGGCGGCGGTCGAGAGTGTAGTTGGCGGCCGCGAACGGGCGCGAGCCCACGGAGAACTCGTGCAGGCCGTGGAGCTCGTGATCGCGGTAGTGCCGCCTCACGAGCACCTCCAGCATCGGCTCCTGAGCCGGAACGCCCTGCTCGAGCCGCCGGGCCAGGAACTGGACGATCTGCTCGGGGATGGCCGCCAGCGCCTCGATGCGGGCGGTCCGGTCGGGCGCATCCGGGTCGGCCAGCGCGGCCACCTCGTCGCCTACACCGGCCAGGACGCTGGCACGATCGGCGTCGACCTGGGGCTGGTCGAACCAGCGGAACCGCACCGACCGGGCCAGGTCACCGACCACTGGGAAGCGCAGCTGTGTGGCCACGACCAGCCGGTCGAGGACGTCGTGGGCGGCCGCGTCGAGCGGCGGCTCCGGCGGGGGTTCGGCGATCCACCGCTTGAGCACAGTGGTGGCGAGCAGGACATCGGGCGCCGACCGCTGTTGGGCCAGGAACACGCGGAAGACCGCCTCCTCCAGCGCGGGGGTGCGGTCTAGCTCCGCCAGCCCGTAATGGCGCAGGACCTGGCCGAGCTTGGTGCGGAACTGCTCCGGTAGTCCGCCGCGCTCGACGTCGAGGCTCTGGAGATACGTGTGGAAGTGCTCGCGTGGGCTGTGGACGCGGTTCTCGACGTGCAGCTCCTCGCTCGCCGGCCGGTTGCGGCTCAGCTCGGCGAAGTCGGCGAAGACACCGAGGGTCTCGATCTCGGCGGCCAGCACCGATTCCGGCAGCGACCCGTCGGTCACAAGCTCGTCGCGGGCGGCGAGGTAGCTGCCCAGGGTCCGCCCCTCGTCGCGCGGGTCGATGTCGTAGCCCAGGAGCATGGCCGCCAGGTCGGCGCGCGCCCGCTCGGCGCGCTGTGCGGCCGCCTGCATGGCGCCCGCAGCCTCCGCCGGCAGGTCGAGGTCAACGGTGAGGCCCGTGGCCCCCGCCTCGGCGGCCTGCTCGCCGTCGCCCACCGGCTCGAGGCGCAGCAGCGGCGCTCCGGTCTCGACCTGGCTGCCGGCCGCCACCAGCAGCTCCTTCACCCGGGCGGCGAACGGCGCGGGCAGCACCGTCTCCATCTTCATGCTCTCCAGGACGAGCACCGGCGAGCCGGCGGCCACTTCGCCCCCAGGCCCCACCGGGGTCGCGACCACCAGCGCGGGCGCCGGCGAGCGCAGGACGCCGCCCTCGTCGCGGCTGACCCGATGCGTCACGCCGTCCACCTCCACGAGGTGGACCGGGCCGTGGGTGGCGGTGACCAGCCGGTGGGTGCGGCCGCCCACGGTGATCCGGCTCTTGTAGGTGTCGAGTCGCTCGAGGTCGGCCTCGACCTGGTGCTCCTCGAATCCGGTCGAGACCCCCACCCGGAAACGGTGCGGGCCGATCCGGGTGACCATGACCTTGTATGCCGTTCCGCGCAGCTTGAGGTCGATGGCGCGGCCAACCCGGTGCTGGACCTGCGGACGCCCGCCGTGCGCGGTTTCCAGGAGGCGGGCCCGCTCGACGGCCTCCTCGTCCTCGTAGCCCTCGATGCCGGCCGCGACCAGCGCGACCCCCGAGTGGCGGTGGGACACCAGCCGCCCCTCCCCGCGCACGCGGTCGATCCAGCCGGTGTCGGCCCACACGGGGGCTCCGCCCCCGTGGACCCCCACAGGTGGGCCCACGACCTCGGGTTGCGCGAGCAGGTCGAGGATGAAGCTCTTGTTGGTCGACCCGCCCTCGATGACCACGGTCGTCTCGGTCATCGCCCGCCGCAGTCGGGCCAGGGCCTCGTCGCGCGTGCGGCCGTAGGCGATGATCTTGGCGATCATCGAGTCGAAGTCGGCGGGGATCGAGTCGCCCTCCCCGACGCCGGTGTCCACGCGGATGCCGGGTCCCGAGGGGAGGTCGAGCAGCGCGATCCGGCCCGGCGAGGGGGCGAAGTCGCGGTCAGGGTCCTCCGCGTTGAGGCGCGCCTCGACTGCGTGGCCGACCTCGGCCGGCCGCTCCCCCGTCAGGCGCTGGCCTGCGGCCACGTGGATCTGGGCCTGGACAAGGTCCAGGTCGGTCGTGGCCTCGGTGATCGGGTGCTCGACCTGCAGGCGGGTGTTGACCTCGAGGAACGCGAAGAACTTCTCGCCCGGGTGGTAGAGGAACTCGACGGTGCCGGCGCCCCGGTAGCCGACGGCGAGGGCCAGCCGCTCGGCCGACGCCTTGAGATCGGCCACCTGGTCGGGGGCCAGAACCGGCGAGGCGGACTCCTCGAGCACCTTCTGGTTGCGCCGCTGGATCGAGCAGTCGCGCACGCCGACCGCCCAGGCCGTGCCCTGGCCGTCGGCGATGACCTGCACCTCGACGTGCCGCGCCCCGGTCACCAGCCGCTCGAGGAAGACCACGCCGCTTCCGAACGCGCGCGCCGCCTCCTCCCGGGTGCGGTCGTAGGCGTCGCGCAGCTCGTCGTCGGACGTGATGACGCGAATGCCCCTGCCGCCACCGCCGGCTGTGGCCTTCAGCATGAGGGGGTACCCGATGGTCTTGGCCTGGGCGAGCGCGTCGTCGACCGAGTCGACCGGGCCGCGGCTCCAGGGTGCGACCGGGACCCCGACCTCCTCGGCGATCAGCTTCGAGCCGATCTTGTCGCCGAGCTTGCGCATCGCCTCGGGACTGGGCCCGATGAAGGTCACCCCGATGCGCTCGCACAGCTCGGCGAAAGCAGGGTCCTCCGCCACGAAGCCCCATCCGACCCACGCCGCGTCGGCGCCGGTCTCGCGCAGGGCACGTTCGAGGACTGCGTAGTCGAGGTAGGGCCGGTGCGCGGCCGGGCCGAGGTCGTAGGCATGGTCGGCCTCGCGCACGAACATGGCCCGTCGCTCGCCCTCGGTGTGCAGGGCGATGGTCTCGACAGGCTGTTCGGTCCCTGTGGCGTTGAGGTCGCGCACGGCGTGGATGAGGCGCATGGCGGCCTCGCCGCGGTTGACGATGGCGATGCGGCGGAACATCGGGTCAGGCCTCCGATCGTCTGGTCGCGTCAGCATGCCAGCGCTCGTGGCGGCTCGCACGGGATGAGCCTGTCACCGGACGGGGGTGACTAGCGAGTAACGTCCGCGACGCTCGCTCGGGCGGCCGGGCGGCCGGGCGGTTGCGAGCGAGCCATTCCTACAGGTCGACCGGGCTGTCGAGGTCGCGGCCGGTGGCGAGGTCGTCGCAGGCGATGAGCTGTGGTGAGTGGTCCGCGAGGTAGTCGCGTGCCCCCCGGTCGCCGAACACCCCGCTGGTGATCGCGGCCCAGTGGGCGCTGCCGATGACGACCGGGTGGCCCGGGTCGCCGCCATAGGTCGCCCGAGCGAGCACTCCCTCGGGATCGGCGTCGGCGGCCTTCGCCACCCGACGCACGACATCGGCTCCCACGTCGGGCAGGTCGACCAGGGTCACGAGGGCCGCGTCGGCGCCGGCCACGGCCGCCAGCCCCGCACGCAGCGAGGCGGCCATGCCCTCAGACCAGTCGCGCGCCTCGACCACCACGGCCTGGCTCTCGTCGACGAGCTGGCGGGCCTGGTCGGCTGCAGCGCCCAGCACGACCACGACTGGCGCACAGCCGCCGTCGCGCAGCGCGGCAATGGCGGAGGCGAGCAACGGCGTGCCGTCCGGTCGGCGCAGGAGCGCCTTCGGCCGGCCCATGCGGCGCCCCTCGCCCGCGGCGAGGAGCACTCCGGCGACTGTGGCTCTCACAGCGACGACCCGGCATACCTGCGCGGTGCCCCACTCATGTGCCCCACTGAACCACGGGTGAGGCTAGGTTTCGAGGAGGAGCCGACCAACAGGGGGTATGCCGTGGCGCACCGGCCGAAGGACGGGACAGACCCTGCTGTGCCCCCGAGCGGGCCCGGGTGCGTCGACTGCCTCGCGTCCGGGGGGTGGTGGGTGCACCTGCGCCGCTGCGCCCTGTGCGGCCACATCGGCTGTTGCGACACCTCGCCCGCGCAGCACGCGAGAGCCCACTTCGCCGCGACCGGCCACCCGGTGATCCGCAGCTACGAGCCGGGCGAGGACTGGTGGTTCGACTACCGCGACGAGTCGTCAGGTCGCGGGCTGGCCCTGGCCCCGCCGCTGGCCCACCCCGAGGACCAGCCGGTGCCGGGGCCTGCGGGACGCGTGCCGGAGGACTGGCAGGACCACATCCACACCTGACCCGGGAAACCGGTCGTCCGCGGGCCCCCACATGTGGGCGGGTGGCCGGCAACCGCCGGCCACCCGCTCATGCGCACGCTGGCTACAGGCTGCCCAGCGCGACCTTCCAGATGCCCCGCCCGTGGGTGCCCGCGTAGAGGTACCCGTCGGGCGCGACGGTGATGTCGAACACCGTCGTCAGCGGAAGCGCACCAGCGACACCGGAGACCCCGCCGACCCGCTTCCAGCCGCTCACGTCGCCGCTGGAGTCGATCGAGCCCACGAGGACGCCGTAGTCCGTCCCGGCGACGAGCTTGTCGCCGACCCGGGTGACGTCGGTGAACGGGACGTCCGGCGTGCCGGCCGACTCGTTCGTCCAGGTCACGCCGCCGCTCTTGGTCATGACACCCTTCCAGACGTGGTCCTGAGCGGCGCCGGGTCCCTCGATGAAGCGTCGGTTGTAGCCGTTGAACACGAGGTAGACCGTGGCGGTGTCTCCACCGACCTGGTCGATGTAGACCCCGCTGGGGTACCGGCTGGGCAGGCCGGTCATATCCAGCTCGTGCCAGGCGCCGCCGAAGTTGGTCTGCACGCCGCGGCTGAACCCGGTGCTGTTGCAGTTGGACTCACCACACCACGCCGCCACGACGACGTCCTTGGTGGCGTCCCGCTTGGCGCTCGGGTCGGCGACCGCGTCCAGGCCGACGACCATGCGGCCACCGGTGCCGAGCGTGGCCCGCTTCGTCCAGCCGTGGTTGGCCAGGCTCTCGGCCTGGTCCGCGGTCGTCGAGAAGCCGAGGTCGTGGGTCCAGACGGCGTTGCCGCCGGCGACCCAGCGCTCGCTGGCGTGGTCACCGGTGTTCTCCGAGCCGCGCACCACGCGGAACGGAGCGGTGAACCGCGGGTTCGCGTCCGGAACGGCCAGGTCGATGATCGCGCTCTTCGAGCCGTCGGTCTGGCCGCAGTTGGTGGTCATCCACAGCTCGAGGTAGACGTACTCGTCGAGGATGTGGCAACCGTTCCTCGGGTCGACGATGCTGTCGCCGCCGTCGCCCCCGAAGGGCGAGACCAGCTCGGTGTGGCCCTGGTTGTCCTTGCGGTCACCCCGGAGCAGGGAGCCGCCGTTGTCCTGGAGGCCGCCGAACACCGCGTAACCGCCACGCTCGGGGTCGACGCCGACGCCCACCGAGTAGTACTGGAGCGTCCGCAGGCCCTGCGACAGGTTGGCCCAGTCGTTGCCGTGGCCGAGGCTGTCGAGCGTGCCGTTGACCGGACGCGACTTCACGCCGCCGTCGTTGCCGATGTAGACCCGGCCGCCCTCGACCACGATCGAGTGCTGGTCGGGGTGCGTCGTCTCCGGGCAAGTGTTCTTGGAGTCGGAGATGTTCCAGCAGCTGAAGCCGAAGTTCCAGTACGGGCCCGGGGTGGTCCAGCTGGTGCCGGCATTCTTGGTCTCGTAGACCTCCTCGAGGCCAACCCACAGGTGGTCGGGGTGGCCGGGCTCGGTCTGGATGAAGTTGTTGTACCAGGCCTGCACACCGGGCCGGTAGTTCACACCGGCACCGCCGCTGAAGGCCGAGCCGGACGACTGGAGCTTGCCGCTGTCGGCGATCCGGTTCCACGGCCCGGCCAGATTCCCGGTCGGCGACTTGAAGACGCCGTTGAGAACCGTCTGCGGCGAGTGGTTGAGCTTGTTCGGCGACTCCACGACGGCATACAGGACCTTCTTGTGGCCCGCTCCGTCGGTGCCCCATGCGAACTCGGTGTTGCCGACGTCGTTCGTGCCCAGGGCGCCCTGGGGATTGACCTGCGCGAAGCTGCCGGCCGAACCGTCGGCGCTGAAGTAGAAGCCGTTGTAGCTGGCGTCGCCGCTGCGCCAGGCGGCGTTCATGAGGACGCCACCGTTGTCGTCGACGGCGACGTCGTTGACCATGTTCTTGTACGGCCGCGTGATGTCGCTGTCGGCGGACGGGTTGGGCATGAAGACGTTGGCCCAGGTCTGGCCGGACTTGGGGACACCGGCGGACGTCAGCGGATAGCGCCACAGACCGCGGGTGGTCGCGGCGTAGGCCCAGTTGTGCACATCGTCGAAGCGGACTTTGTTGATCCCGCGGCTCTCCAGCTCGGTGCCGCCCACGCGGTCGCCGTCGGTGAACTGCGCCGTCCCGAGGTTGGGGTCGGTCGCTCGCGCGTTGACGTACATGCCCGCGCCCACGTAGGAGGTGGCGCCGGTGTTGGCCTCGCCCGTGGCGTACCACAGGGCACCGTTGTGGAACTCGAGGTCACCCGTCGAGAGGGACAGGATGCCGTCGGAGATGGCCTGCCAGGGGCCGTCGTCGCTCGGGTCAGAGGCGTTGTTGAGCGCCCGGCGGAAGACGCCTCCGTTGGCGCCGCCGGCGAACAGATACCCGCCACCGGCCGCCAGCCCGGTCATGCGGCCGGCCACGTAGCCCGACCCACCCGAGGAGTTGGAGAAGTTCGGGTCGCGGTAGTTGGGATCGTCGGAGTCGTAGGGCAGGTTGGTCACCTCGCTCCAGGAACTGCCGTTGGAGGTCAGGGTCCGGAAGTCGCCGAGGCTGGTCGACAGCTGGCCGGCGGCCACAGAGGCCCACGGCGCGAGGCGTGCGTTGGCGACCGAGGTGATCGAGCTGTAGATCTCGGACGACTCGCTGTCTGGACCGCCGACGATGCTCTCGACGCCGTGCTTCTCCGCCTCCTCCTTCGCCTCCTCACCCCCGACCTTCTCGAGGTAGCCGCGGTAATGGGGCTCGCTGCCCCGGTCCGCGACGACGGTGGTGTAGGTGACGAGGCCGGCGGTCGCGACGACGGCCGCGGCCGCCGCGGCGACATACCGATTTCTGGGCAGGGACAGTGCCATGGGCAGGTGCCATTCCTAGGGCAGGGGGCTCGGGTCTCGGGTCCCGGATGGTGGCCGTCCGCGCGGTGTCACAGGCCAGGCAGGCAGGCCGCAGCGGACAAGCCCTGTCAGCGGGAACCTAGAGCCGCCCGGGGGCCGCTGCAACACCAACGCCCCGAACGGAGGTTTCGATGTAATAACGCAGGCCCGGTGCTCCAAGGGCGAAACATCCGCCACTGTGGCCGCCGAGTCGCAAAAAACTCCGCGGCAGCTACTTGGGGAACCGCGGGCCGAACGCCCGGTCCAGGAAGGCGTTCCCGAAGGTGTCGTCAGGATCCCAGCGGTCCCGCAGCAGGCCGAAGTCCTGCCAGTGCGGGTACAGCGGCGCCAGCTCCGTGCGGGTGGCCGCGAAGCACTTGCCCCAGTGGGGGCGGGCCCCGAGCGGCAGCAGGGCCGCCTCCATGGCCGGCAGGACGGCATACACGCCCTTCTCGTCGGGCCGCCAGGTGAAGTGCAGCCCCACCGTGTCCTCGCCGAAGGAGCCGCTCAGCCACTGGTCGTCGGCGGCAATGGTGCGCACCTCGGCGACGATCACGGCCGCGGCGATCCGGTCACCGAGCGAGCGCATGGCCCCGATGGCCTCCCCTGCCTGGCGGCGCGGCACGAGGTACTCGCTCTGCAGCTCAGCGCCACTGCTCGGCGTGAACCCCATCCGGAAATGGGGCAGCCGGTGCAGCCACCGGCCGGACTCGCCGCCCTGGTCGGTGACGGCGCTGGCGTCGCCGCCCGGGGCGATGTGCAGCCGACGCGTGGCCCGTGGGGCGCCGAAGAGGTCCGGTGGGCTCTCCTCGCCCTTGACCCAGGTTTGCGCCACCTGATCCCCGGTCCAGTTGGTGAACAGGCTGACGCTGTAGCCGCTGCCCATCACCGCGTCGAAATCCGCGAGGACGGTGCCCCAGGGCAGGCCGGTGTAGACCGTCTGGCGCAGGTCGAAGGAGGGCTGCAGGTCGAGCGTGATGCGCACGGCAATCCCGACGGCCCCGAGCGACACCACGCTTCCCCCGAAGTCGGGGTCACCCCGGGCCACGCGGCGCACCTCGCCGTCGGGACCGACGAGCTCCACCGCAGCGACCGCGGCGCTCAGGGGGCCCTGGGCGTCGCCCGATCCGTGGGTGCCCGTCGCGAGCGCACCAGCGATCGAGATATGCGGCAGGGAGGCGAGGTTATGGAGGGCGAAGCCCCGCTCCTCCAGGGCGAGGGCCAGCTCGCCGTAGCGGAGGGCGGCCGACACGGTGGCCTGGCCGGCACCCTCATCGACGGTGAACTCCAGCGGAAGGCCGTCGAGCGATGCCAATACGCCCTCGGTGTCGGCGATCCCGTTGAACGAATGGCGGGAGCCGAGCGCACGGATGCGACGGCTGCTCGCCACCAGGCTCTGAAGCTGCTCGAGCGATCGGGGCCGCTCGATCGAGGCTGCCGCGTAGCGGTAGTTGCCGGCCCAGTTGCGCTCGTCCACGGCACAAAACGTACCGGCGGGCCGGCCCGGCCCGGTGTAGGCCCGTCTGGTCCGGGTAAGCGACCAGATCGCCATGTCCGGGCGGAAACGTGCCCGGCGAACCGAGACGGAGGACACCATGGCTGTGACCACGTTCCAGGACCTGCCCATGGCAGAGCGCGATCGCAGGTGGGACGGTGACGCCGCAGACCGCCGCGTGCGCGAGTTCACGAAGGCCCAGGACGAGCCCACCAAGGCCTACCAGGAGGCGCACGTCTGGTATGACGCCGACGCCAAGGACAACTTCACCGGCTACAAGCTGCTGATCGCCGACGTCGTCGACCACCGGCTGATGGCCGTTCCCCGGGCGGTGATGGCCGCGGCAGCCGTGGTCCAGGGCTCGCGCGGCGGAGTCGACCTGCCAGCCTCCGACGTGCCCCGCGTGAAGGGCCACCTGGCGCGCTACTACACGAAGATGGGCGACACGCCTCCCTGGGAGGACTGAGCCAGACGCCAAGCCGGGGTATGCCGGGAACTCGCGTCCCGGCATACCGCTCAGTCGTCTGTGGCCGCGATCATCCGGCCTGCGCTTCCTCGTTCGAGGGCTCCGCCGGCTGGCCCTCGCCTTCGGCGCCCGCTTCGACCTCTGCCTCGTCGGTCTTCTTGATCGCCGAGATCTCGAACTCCAGCGAGATGCGCTCGGACACGAGGACCCCGCCGGAGTCGAGCGGCATGTTCCACTCCAGGCCGAAGTCGCGGCGGTTGATGCGCCGCGTGCCCTCGAAACCCGCACGCAGCAGACCGAATGCGTCCTTCTCGACCCCCATGAGCTCCAGAGGAACGACGACTTGGCGGGTTACGTCGCGAATCGTGAGCTCACCGGAAACCATGTAGGCGCGCTCTTCGACCTCCTCGACGCTCGTGCTGGTGAACACGATCTCCGGCCACTTCTCCACGTCGAAGAAGTCGGGGCTGCGCAGGTGCTCGTCGCGCTGCTGGTTGCGGGTGTCGACGCTGGCGGCCTTGAGCCGCACCTCGACGGTCGACTTGGTCATGTCCTCGAGGTCGGCGTGGAACCGGCCGTCGACCTCGTTGAACGAGCCCCGGACCGTGGTCACCATCGCGTGGCGTGCAGAAAAGCCGATCCTGGTGTGAGCCGGGTCGAACTCCCAGTCCCCGTTGAGGTCTAGCCCGGTCGTCATCATGGTCGTCCCTCCGATCAACATGCCAGTCGATCGTGAGTCTTCCACCGTTGCGCGAAAAACGACGATTCGTGGGCAAGCGAGCAGGGCCGGCGCTCAGCCTCTGGCCGGTGCCAGCATTCCCGCCATCGCCTCCAGGACTTCCGGAACCGCCCGGTAGTAGACCCAGGTGCCGCGTCGCTCGCTGGTGAGGAGCCCCGCTTCGCGCAGTTTCTTGAGGTGGTGGCTCACGGTCGGCTGAGAGACGCCCACCTCGGGGATGTCGCACACGCAGACCTCACTGCGATGGCTGGCGATGCTGGAGAAGAGCCGCAGCCGGACCGGGTCGCCCAGAGCCTTGAACATCGCGGCCATGGTGAGGGCGGCCGTCTCGGAAAGGGCAGCCTCGGTCACCGGCGCGCAGCAGGGGATCGAAACCACCGGAAGCGGGCGGCGCTGGATCTCCCGTTGATTCGACATATATCTATATTGACATCTGTTGATACAGGAGGCAAGATCTGCCTTCATAGACAAACGTCGAATCAAGCGACCACGATCGAGGAGACCCGATGACGTCGACAGCAGCGCTGTCCCCCTACCCCACCCCCGCTCAGCCCGCACCAGACCGCTCAGCACTGCCCGTCGTCGTGATCGGCGCCGGTCCGATCGGTCTGGCTGCTGCGGCGCACCTCCTCGAGCAGGGGCTCGAACCGCTCGTCCTCGAGCAGGGTGCGCATGCGGCGAGCGCGGTCCGGTCGTGGGGACACGTGCGCCTGTTCTCGTCGTGGTCGGAGCTGGTCGACCCCGCCGCGGCCAGGATCCTCGAGCCGACCGGCTGGGTTCGCCCGGAAGGCAGCACCTACCCCGTCGGTCGCGACTGGGCCGAGCTGTACCTCCAGCCCCTCGCCGACCTCATTCAGAAGCGAATCCGCTACAACGCCAAAGTGATTGGTGTTTCCCGCCGAGGCAGGGATCTCATGGTGGACTCGGGTCGCGCCGACCAGTCGCTCACAGTCCACGTCCGGCTCGACAACGGCTCTCGCGAGCGCATCGCCGCTCGTGCCCTGGTGGACGCGTCCGGCACGTACTCCGGGCCCGGCCCGCTGGGCAGCGACGGCTACCTCGCCGCCGGCGAGGCACCGCACGCAGAGCAGGTCTCCTACCGCATACCCGACCTCACCCAGCCACAGGAGCGACGCACGTATGCCGACCGGCTGACCGCCGTGGTCGGCTCCGGCCACTCCGCCCTCACCGCGCTGGTGGCCCTGTCCGAGCTCGCAGTGGAGTTCCCCGGAACGCGGGCGGTCTGGGTGCTGCGCCGCGGCTCCGTCGGCAACGCGTTCGGCGGCGGCGACGCCGACCAGCTCCCGGCTCGCGGCGCCCTGGGCCGCAAGGCGAAGGCTGCCGTCGCTGCGGGCCGCGTCGAGGTCATCCAGGGCTTCCGGACCACAGAGGTCCTCTCCCGCCAAGGACGGCTCGTCCTGGTGGCCGACGACGGCCGCCGCCTCGAGGGCTTGGACCGGGTGATCGGCCTGACCGGCTTTCGCCCCGACCACACGATCACCAGCGAGCTGCGGCTCACGCTCGACTCGCGTCTCGAGGCACCGGTCAAGCTGGCACCCCTGATCGACCCGAACGTCCACTCCTGCGGCACGGTCTACCCGCACGGCGCGGCCGAGCTCGCCCACGAGGAGGAGGACGTGTTCGTCGTGGGGATGAAGAGCTATGGCCGGGCTCCGACGTTCCTGGCGATGACGGGGTACGAGCAGGTGCGGTCGGTGGCCGCTGCGCTGGCGGGTGACCACGAGTCCGCGGCCAGGGTGGAGCTCACCCTCCCGGAGACCGGCGTCTGTGGTGGGACCGGCCTGTTCGACAGCGACGAGAGCCAGGCTGCCGGCTCGGGAGGCTGCTGCGGCAGCGGGCCGGCGGTCCTCCAGATCGGACCTGGCATCCCGGTCGCGGCGGGGCCTCCCCGGGTCAGGAGCTGACGGGGGGGACGCCCAGCTCTCCGAGGAGCCGCTCGATGCGAGCCCGGATCTCGTCCCGGATCGGACGCACCGCTTCGACACCCTTGCCGGCCGGGTCGTCCAGCTCCCAGTCCTCGTAGCGCTTGCCGGGGAAGATTGGGCAGGTGTCGCCGCACCCCATCGTGATCACGACGTCGGAGTGCCGCACCGCGTCGACGGTCAGGACCTTGGGGATCTCGGTGCCGATGTCGATGCCCTCCTCGGCCATCGCCTGGACCGCCGCCGGGTTGACCTGGTCGGCCGGCTCGGAGCCGGCGGACCGCACCTCAACGGCGCCGCCGGACAGGTGGGCGAGGTAGGCAGCCGCCATCTGCGAGCGCCCCGCGTTATGGACGCAGACGAAGAGGACGCTGGGCTTGGCGCGTGGTTCAGGGGTGGTCATGCACTGCCTCCGGCAGGTCGAGTGGCTCGGGGATCCCGTGCCGCGGTTGGAACAGCTCGGTGAGCAAGGCTCCGACGGCCGCCCCCACCAGCTGGGCGAGCACAAAGCCGGGAACGCTGCCGGGCGCAATGCCGGCAAAGGTGTCGGAGGCAGCCCTGGCGAGGGTGACCGCCGGGTTGGCGAACGACGTCGAGGAGGTGAAGAAGTAGGCGGCTCCAATCCAGAGGGGGACCAGGAAGCCACCTAGGTGGCCGCGGTCAGTGCGCGTGAGAGAGCCGACCACGAAGAGCAGCCCCGCGGTGGCGACCGCCTCGCCGAGCCACAGGCCGAACCCCGACCGAGAGTGGGTCGAGGCGTGCCACGCGGGCAGCTGGAACATGAGGTTCGCCAGCGCGACTCCCGCCATTGCCCCCGCGGCCTGCGCCACGGCATACAGCCCGGCCTCAGCGATCGGCATCTCCCGGGTCTGCGACCTGACCGATGCAGTGGACCTCAGCCAGCCCACCGTCAGCCATCACCTCAAGGTCCTGACCGAGGCCGGGCTGGTGACCCGCCAGCGCCGCGGCTCGTGGGCGTGGTTCTCCATCGTGCCCGGACGGCTCGCTGACATCGCCTCCATCTTCGAGGTCGGTAACTGAGCAGCCGTCACGTGACGCTCGGCTCGGGCGCCGGCCCGGCTCCGCTGGCGTCGGGGCGCTGACTCGCATGCTCGGCCCGCACTTCGTGGACCGGCCGGTAGGCGTCGTGGAAGGTCGTGAGGAGACTGAGCAGGAACACGAAGAACAGCGTCGCTCCGATGTCGGTGCGGCCACCGAACCTCCCGAGCAGCAGGTCGGCCAGGACGACCAGGCCCATGTTGACCACCACCCGGGCCGCGAAGGCCCCCGAGAGCGTCTGGACGCTGCGTCCTGCCCTCGCCACCATGAGAGTGATCGCGGCATTGATCACCACGAAGACAGCCAGACCCGCGAAGATCGCGGCGCTCGAGGCCTCAAGACCAGGGAGCACCTGGGCGTAGATCACACTGATGAGGCCCACCAGCACGACCTTCTCGCCAGTGGCGGCGGAGAACACGCGACCTCGCGAGGCGAGCCACGCCGCCCGCTCGGTCCCCTCGTCGATGGTCGCCGGCAGGGAGTCGCTGACGATGCGCAGGCCCCAGTTCGGCGTGCCGAGGCGGGGCAGGGCAAGTCGCCAGAAGGCGACCACCAGCGCCGCGACGCCCACCACGATCACGAGCCAGAGCCACGGGTAGGCGGCCAGGGTTTCGGTGACGTCCAGCTGGGCAATGTGGATCCACCACTCCTGGGGGAGCTTGACGAAGACCCAGATGGCGGCCGCGAGCAGCACCCAGAACCTGCGGGAGAACCGCGTCGGGTCCCAGTACAGGCGCATGGCCTCGTAGGCGATGAAGAAGTACTCGAACGTGTTGGGGAAGATCAACAGCAGGGGGCGCCACTGCGTCAGCTCGAACGCGGCAACGCCCACCAGGCGGTAGAAGTACAGGAACCGGCCGACCCCGAAAGCCGACATGCTCGTCCAGTTGCGCATCGTCGACATGTAGGCGACCGCGAGGTAGAACACGTCCATCGCCTTGTCGTAGCCCTGGTAACCCGGCGGGTCGTAGCCCATGGACTGGAAGATCGTCTGGTCGACCCCGTCGAGCACGAGGCAGGCCACGATCGCGGGGAGGGGGAACTTCGGGATCAGGAGCGGCAGGAGGAAGCGCGCGCCGACGACGGCGACGAAGACCGCGGTTGCATCCATCGGACCCCTCAGCCCCGGAGCTTGAGGCGCACGTTCGGGAGCTCAGGTGCGGGCAGCGTGAACGTCCAGTCCTCGGGGAAGCCGCCGAACTGCCGGTCTCCCTCGACCCTGCCGCCGCCGCGCTCGAGCTGCCAGCGGCCGCGGAAGGCGGTGATCTCCTCCTGGGTGCGCCCGACGAAGTTCCACCACATGAGGATCTGCTCGCCGAGCGGCTCGCCACCGAGCACCAACACCCTGGCCGGGCCCGCTCCCGAGGCCTGCAGGGTGAGCATGTCGTGGCCGGGCGCCTGGTAGACCAGCTGGCTGCGCGTCGCCGGGACACCGGCAGCGGTCACCTCGCCGGTGTCGACCAGCACCCCGTGCTCGAACTCTGCCTCGACGTCGAGGTCCAGCACCTGGCCGGGCTGGAGGGTGACCTCGGCGCCGAGCAGCCGGGTGAAAGTCACGACCGGCGAGGTGTCGCCGCAGAGGGAGCCGAGGAACACCAGCACCCGCGCGCCCTCGACATCGATCGGCGCGGGCGTGTAGTGCTCGAACGCGGGGGCGGTGAACCGGTGCTGGTCGGGGAGGGCGACCCATAGCTGGGCGCCGTGCAGCACGGTGGTCTCGGCGGTCGAGTACTCGGAGTGGGCGATGCCCGAACCCGCGGTCATGAGGTTCATCTGGCCCGGCCGGATTCGCTCGCGCGTCCCGATGCTGTCGAGGTGGTCGACCTCGCCGGTGAATAGCCAGGAGACCGTCTGAAGCCCGGTGTGCGGGTGACCAGGCACCTCCATGCCGCCGGTGTGCGCGACGTCGTCGGGGCCGTAGTGGTCCAGGAAGCACCACGCCCCGATCAGTGACTGCGCCCGCTGCGGCAGGGTTCGGCGCACGTTCATGGCCCGGGGACCGCCGAGCGGCACGTCGCGCGGCTCGAGCAAGCGCCCGTGCGCCTCGGGCTGTTCGGCTCGCGAAGCGCTCGCGCATTCCAGCGGCACCGGCGCGGTCTCCTGATTGCTCACCGTTGGATCGTACGGTCCAGTCCGCCTCCCGAGGAGGTGCCGTATGCCGGTGAACCGGCTGCGTCAAGCAACGTCGGCTGGGCCGGGGTAATCGACGCGGCTGGCATCACGGGGGGACGCGTGGGTGTCGTCGCCCGGGTCTAGCCTGACCGGGGTGAGCTACGACCTGGACCCGCGGGTGGGCGCCTACATCGACGCCCTGCCCGACTGGCAGCAGCAGGTCTGCCGGGAGGTGCGCGATCTGGTTCACGCGGCCGACCCCGAGGTGGTCGAGACGATCAAGCGCACGCGCCAGCCCTACTTCGTGTTGCAGGGCAACATCTGCGCTCTCCTGGCCGCGCGCGACCACGTCAACGTCTTCCTCTACGACGGCGCGATCGTGCCCGATCCGGAGGGCATCATCACCGGTGGCCACGACAACCAGACCGCGCGGACCGTGGCGGTCTACGAGGGCGAGACCCTCAATGCGCCGGCCCTCTTGGCGATGTTCCGCCAGATCATCGCCAACAACCGCGCAGGCGGCTGGCGCAAGATCAAGGCAGGGCCTTAGCGTCAGAGCAGCTCCAGGACCGTCGCGTTGGCCATGCCGCCTCCCTCGCACATCGTCTGGAGCCCGTAGCGGATGCCGCTGTCCTTCATGTGGTGCACCAGCTGGGTCATCAGGCGGGCGCCAGAGCCGCCGAGCGGGTGGCCGATGGCGATCGCTCCGCCGTTCGGGTTGAGCCGCGCGGCGTCGGCACCCGTCTCCTTGAGCCACGCCAAGGGGACCGGCGCGAAGGCCTCGTTGACCTCGAAGGCGCCGATGTCGTCGATGGACAGCCCGGCCTTCCTGAGGACCTTCTCGGTCGCGGGGATCGGCGCGCCCAGCATCATCACGGGGTCGGAACCGGCCAGCGCACCGGAGTGGTAGCGAGCGATGGGCGTGAGCCCCAATGAAGCCGCCCTCTCCGAGGTCGCCATCAGGAGAGCGGCCGACCCGTCGCTGATCTGCGAGGAGTTGCCCGCATGGATGACCCCGTCCTCCTTGAACGCGGGCTTGAGAGCGGAGAGGGTCTCGACCGACGTACCCCGCCGCAGACCCTCGTCGACGGAGAACACCGTGCCGTCGGCCAGCGTGACTGGCGCGGTCTGTCCGGCCAGACGCCCGGCGTCGATGGCGTCGGCGAGCTTGGCGTGGGAGCCGGCGGCGAACTCGTCGAGCTCCGCACGGGACAGGCCCCACTTCTCGGCCATCATCTCGGCGCCGAGTCCCTGGCTGAAGGCGGGGACGCCGTAGCGGTCGAGCATGGCCTGGCTGAAGCCGAACCCCAAGGCCGGCATGGCGGTGGAGGCACCCAGGGGTATCGCCGACATGATCTCGACTCCGCCGGCCACGACCACGTCGTACTCGCCTGCCACGAGTCCGGCGGCGGCGAAGTGCACGGCCTGCTGGGAGGACCCGCACTGGCGGTCGATCGTGACGCCGGGAACGTGCTCGGGCCAGCCAGCGGCGAGGACGGCATTGCGCCCGGTGTTGAGCGCCTGCGCCCCCACCTGCTGGACCACACCCCAGATGACGTCGTCGACCATGGCCGGGTCGATCCCGCTGCGCTCGGCGAGGACACGCAGGACGTGGGCCGAGAGGTCAACGGCGTGCTGGGTGGCGAGAGAGCCGTTGCGACGCCCCACAGGTGTGCGAACGGCCTCGACGATGACCGCGTCGCGTGCGAACACGGGAACCTCCTCAGGCATGGCTCGGCGCTGCGAGCCTGGTCAGGACTGGACGACGGCACCACTCGCGAGGAGCGCATCCACCTCCTCGCGGGTGAATCCGTGGGAGATGAGGTATGCCGTGGTGTCGCCTCCCACGGCCGGCTCGCGACTTGGCTCGCGGCCGGGGGTGTCGGAGAACCGAGGCGCCACGCGCGGCACCGGGTGGCCGTCGAGCTCGGTGAAGGTCCCCCGCGCCGCGAGGTGCGGGTGGTGCGGTGCCTCCACGAGGCTCAGGACCGGAGCAACGCAGGCATCGGTACCGTCGAACCGCGCGACCCACTCGTCGCGCGGGCGGGCGGCAAAGACCTTGGCGATTGCGTCCCGGTGGCGGGGCCACGCGCGCAGGTCGTACTGCGGCTCCTCGAAGGAGAGGCCGAGGCCCTTGAGCATGGCGGCGTAGAACTGCGGCTCGAGGGCCCCCACGGCCACGAATTTGCCGTCGGCGCACTCATAGGTGTCATAGAACGGCGCACCCCCGTCGAGCAGGTTGACGCCTCGCTCGTCGCGCCAGAACCCGGCATTGAACATCCCGTAGACCATCGTGATCAGGGAGGCGGCCCCGTCGACCATCGCGGCGTCGACAACCTGCCCGCGCCCGGTCCGGGTGCGGGCATGGAGGGCCGCGAGCACGCCGACGAGCAGGTAGAGCGCCCCGCCACCCAGGTCGGCCAAGACATTCGCCGGGGGCACTGGCCGCTCGCGCTCCCCCACGAGGTGCAGCGCGCCGGTGATCGCGGCATACGTGATGTCGTGGCCGGCCCGTGAGGCCCATGGGCCGTCCTGGCCCCAGCCGGTCATCCGGCCGTACACCAGCCGGGGGTTGCGCTCGAGGCATTCCTGCGGGCCCAGGCCGAGGCGCTCGGTTACTCCAGGCCGCAGGCCCTCGATCAGGACGTCGGCATCGTCGACCAGACGTCGCACTACGGCAAGTCCCTCGGCTGACTTGAGGTCGACGGCGACGTTGGGCCGGGAGCGGTTCAGCCCGTGGGCAATCCCGGAGATCGCACTCGCACCACCGGGGCGCTCGATGCGCACGACGTCGGCGCCGAGCTCGGCCAGCAGGAGGGCGGCGAACGGAGCCGGGCCGATGCCGGCCAGCTCGATGACCCGGATCCCTGCGAGTGGCCCCTGGGCATCTGCGGCGTTCATCCGAGGCCGCCGGGCACGAGCTCGCGCAGACCCGGGAGGACCTGCTCCGCGAAGCTCCGGAGGAACCGCTCCTGGTCGTCCCCGGGGCCGTGGAAGACCAGGTGGTCGAAGCCCAGGTCGGTGTAGAACCGCACGGCCTCGACGACCTCGTCCGGATCGGCGGAGACGATCCACCTTTTGGCAACCTGCTCGACGGGCAGCGCGTCGGCGGCCAGCTCCATCTCCTCCGGACTGTGAATGGAGTGCTTCTGCTCCGCGGAGAGCGACAGGGGCGCCCAGAACCGGGTGTTCTCCAGCGCCTGGTGGGCGTCGGGGTCCCACGAGAGCTTGATCTCGATCATCCGGTCGATCGGCTGGCCGGCCCGGCTGCCCTTGTCCCGGCCCTCGGCCACCGCCGGGATCAGCTGGTCGGCGTACAGCTCCCGGCCCTTGCCAGAGGTGCAGATGAAACCGTCGCCCACCCGGCCGGCATACCGTGCTACCACCGGGCCACCAGCGGCGACGTACACCGGCACCGGCTGGTCCGGGCGGTCGAAGATCCTGGCGTCCTCGGTGCGGAAGTACTCGCCCTCGAAGGTGACGCTCTCCTCGGTCCAGAGCCGGCGCATCAGGGTGACCGCCTCGCGCAGCCGGGCGAAACGCGCCTTGAACTCCGGCCAGCCGTCGACAGACCCCACCGCAACCTCGTTGAGCGCCTCGCCCGTGCCTACACCGAGCATGACCCGGCCAGGGGCCAGGCAGCCGAGCGTGGCGAAGGTCTGGGCCACCACCGCAGGGTTGTAGCGGAACGTCGGAGTCATGACCGAGGTGCCGAGCAGGACCCGCTCGGTGCGCGCCGCGACGAAGGCAAGCCAGGCCAGGGAGTTGGGGGCGTGGCCCCCGTTGAGCCGCCAGGGCTGGAAGTGGTCGGAGATCGTCACACTGTCGAGCCCGACGTCCTCGGCGAGGACCGCGAAGGCCGCCAATCGTCCAGGGGCGAACTGCTCGGCCGACGCCTTGTAGCCGATCCTCACCGACATCCACACCTCCGCGCTCGGACGGGCCCTCGGCCGGCGGGGGCGAGGGCGCTCGCCCTCATCATGGCCCGGGGACCGGCCTGCTGGCCCACCGGGTGACGGTCACCACGCCGCGCGCGACACGATCAGGTCTACCCGCCGCCATGCACGATATGTCCATGGGCCATTCGCCGCGCACTCGCTCGGATGATCGCCGTGAGTGATGAGTTCAGGCGGTCCGCTGACCGGCGAGCCAGGTGCCCCTGACCTCCACGCCCGGCAGTTCGTGGGCTGACACCATCCGCGGATCGGACTCGAGCCACACGAGGTCGGCACGGGTTCCGGGTTGGATCCGGCCCCAGAGGTGCTCCTCGAAGGCCTGGTACGCGACCCCAGAGCTGTATGCCTCGATCGCCTCCTCCACGGTGATGCGCTCCTCGGGCAGCCAGGCAGCACTTGGTGAGGAGTCCAGCGGCTCTCGGGTGACTGCCACGGCGATCCCGGCACGTGGGTCAGGGGAGCTCACCGGCCAATCCGACCCGAAGGACACCTGGCCCGACCGGAGCAGCGTGGCGATGGGGTACTGCAGGCCCGACCGCTCCTTCCCGAGCCGCGGCTCGGTCAGCCGGGTCATCAGCTCGTCCCGGCAGGCCCACAGCGGCTCGAAGTTCGCGACGACGCCCAGCGGTGCGAAGCGGGGCAGGTCCAGGGGATCGACGAGCTGGACGTGGGCAACGACCGCCCGGCGGTCGCGCCACCCATTTCGCCGGTCTGCGGCCTCGACGGCCTCGAGTGCGGCGCGAACCCCTGCGTCGCCGATGGCGTGGATGTGGGCCTGCAGCCCGAGGGCGTCCGCCGCCACGACCGCCTCGGTGAGCTCCGCCCACTCCCAGTTCGGCAGGCCGCGGGAGTGCGGGCAGTCGTGGTACGGCTCGAGCAGGGCCGCCGTGCCAGCCTCGACGACCCCGTCGGCGAAGAGTTTGACGGTGTTGGCGGTCACCATGCCGCGGCCCTCCGCCGCTGCACGGTTGCGCTGCGCCACCGCCGTCGTCAGGTCTGACCGCCACGACGCCGGCGAGACAAGCACGGCGAGGTTGCCCCGCACGCTGAGGCGACCCGTGGCCGCGGCGGTCAGCCAGGTGTCCACGGACTCGACGTCGGCCCAGGCGTCCTGTACCCAGGTGACTCCCAGCCCGGCATACGTCGTGGCGGCATCGAGGAGGGAGGTGACCAGCACCTCGGGTGCTATCGGGGGTGCAGCCGCCGCGACCGGCGACCACGCACCCCACTCGCGCAGGGTGCCGGCGATGCTGCCATCCGGGCGGCGGACCACCTCGCCATCGCCGGGCTGCGGCGCTGCGTCCGTGATCCCGGCGAGCTCCAGGGCGCGGGTGTTGACCCATGCAGTGTGGTAGTCACTGGCGCGGAGCCAGACCGGACGGTCGGGGACGACAGCGTCGAGCCAGCGGGCGTCGAAGACGCCGTCCGGGGCGAGTGTCGGGTCGTAGCCGTCGCCACGCACCCACGGCTCGTCCGGGTGGGCCTCCGCCCAGTCGGCGATGGCGCCCACCACACCCTCGACCGAGGTCTGCTGCCCGATGGGGGCGAGTCGGGCGGCCAGACCGGCGAAGACCGGGTGAGCGTGGCCGTCGCCGAACGACGGCAGCAGCGCACCGCCCTCGAGGTCGACGACGGTGGCGGCGTCATCGGCGAGCGCCGCAGCCTCCGGGCCGACCGCCAGGACCACCCCGTCGCGAACCGCGACCGCCGACGGCCCGACCGCGGACGGCCCGGCCGCGGTGCCCCCCAGGTGATCCGGCGTCCAGACGGTGCCGCCGTGCAGGACCAGATCAACCGCTGTCATGTCACCTCCACCTGATGGGCCGGCTGCGCCACGTCGCCGGGCGATCCATGCGATACCCGGAGGGTATGCGCGTCAGCGCCTCGCGGATCCCGTCACCAGGCGCTGTCCCGGCCACGCACCGGCTGCTGACGCGCCCACCCAGGGAACAGGCATCGACGGGCACTGCGACGGATGCGCGGCAAGCGCGACGAGACCTAACGTCAGGAAACGCCATGCCGGTGCGCAGAGCGCCCCTTGCCTCTCGCTCGTTCGCACAGAGTTTCCCCGGATGGGGCTGAACTGGACCGTGGCCTCCGCAGACCCCATCCCCTGCACCTCGCTCACACTCCCACGGGAGCTGATCCACGGCTAGCGCCACCCGTGTTCAGGTCGACAGGTTCGTTCAGCCCGGTTCCCGGCTGCGGTATGGCTGGCGATCTTGGGGATTCGTGGTCCGGCCTGCGCTCCTAGTCTGGGATCACGCCCCACCGCGGACCGTTTCCGTCCCACGGCCTTGGCTGGAGCAGTCACTCCTCACCCAGATCGCGGAGCAGCACATGTCCAATCCCTCGGGGCTTGGCCTCGAAGACGCCCGGAAAGCACTCTCGGCGCAGCCGTTCAGCAACCTCCTGGATGCTCACCTGGTGTCCTTCTCGCCGTCGGAGACAGTCCTCGAGATCGCCGCTGGATCCGATGCGCGGCAGCAGCACGGGTACGTCCACGGAGGGGTCGTTGCGTATGCCGCCGACAACGCCATGGCCTTCTCGGCAGGGACTGTGCTCGGCCCGCAGGTCGTTAGCTCGAGCCTCAACGTGCAGTTCGTCAGGGCGGCCAAGGGGCCACTCCTGCGAGCCCGCGCGGAAGTGGTCCACTCGACGGCGCGACAGGTCGTCGCGCACTGTGTCGTCGAGGACGTGGATCCTGGCGGCACCGCCACTCAATGCGCCATTGCCCAGGGCACCTTCGCCCTGACCCCTCGATTTCCTGCTGGCGACGGCGCATGACCAGCAGCGGCGGCGCTTCCCCGTCAGCGTCAGGTGGGCGGGCTCACTCGGTGCCGGCGAACAGGGCCGAGAGGTCGAGCGTCGGGACATGGCGCTGGGAGGCGAGCGACACGAAGGTGCGCGCCATGACGTCTTTGGCGAACCCGAAGACCGTGCTCAGGAGTCCGATCGACTCGGCCAGCTCCTCCGGCGGAGTGCGGGAGACCACTCGACGCCACATCGCCTCTTCAAGTGCGTTAAAGGCGCTCTGGACCTCCGAGATCGTGAAGCCGTGGTTGAAGCGCTCGGTCGCGACCTGCTCGGTATGAGCGCTCAGCGGCGCGAGGTCGCGTGTCCTGATTGCGTCGATGACCAGAGTGGACAGTTCCTCCAGCCGCTCCCGGGTGAATTCTTCCCCAGCCCTCTCGTAATGGGTGCCGGAAGAGCGTTGCAGCGACATGTACGCCTCGTCCAGCACCTCGGGCTCGCGCTCGGACAGCAATGCGTTCAGGTCCATTCCCCGCTCCTGTTCCGACGACGACGACCCATCGTTCCACGCTAGGGGGCACTCAGGAGTCGGCGGCAAGAAGGCGGCAGGGGCAGACTGTGGAGCGCACGCCAATCACCCGGCCCACGCGACGACGAGGCGTCCCCGCACCGCCCCCTCGTCCACGAGCTCGGTCATCCGGGTCTCCTGTTCCATGACCCGGCCATATCGCGGGTCCTGTCCATGGCGGTGCCTAATCGCCTCCCCGACGGCGCGCTCGGCCTCGTGCCACGAGGCGTCTGCATCGGGACAGTCGGAGGACCAGGCCTGGTCCACCACGCTGAAGCCTGCGGCAGGCAGAAGCCCGGCCAACTCCTCGGCGGACGGGAACTCGTTCCCCCACCGCGTTGCGAAGGCCTCGGCGGTGCTGACGACAACCAGCAGGCCCAAACGCGCCCCTTCGTGGAGCACGCGGCGCATTTCGGCGAGCCACACCGACTTGTTCCGAGTCGTGCAGAGCGTTCCCAGCGACCACGCGGCGCCGAAGGACCTCTCGCCGAAGGGCAGCCGCGCAGCATCGCCGACGACGGCTGGAAGACCGAAAAGCGCGGCCGCCGCCTCGCAGGCATCGCGCATGGGGTCGAAACAGACCGGGCGCACGCCGACCCGGGCACGGGCGTAGGCCGCCGGGCCCCCGAGACCTGCGCCCATGTCAAGCATCTGCGACGTCGGCTCAGGGCCGAGTCGCTCCAGCAGCCAGTCGAGCGCCGCAGGGGTGCCGCTTCCGCGACAGGCTGCCGGGACGGCATACCGCGGGCCCAGCACCCGGGCCGCTTCGTGAGCCCACTTGGCCATGATGCCGAACTCGTTCTCCATCGGCTCCGGCATCGCGGGCACTGGGCCTCCTTCCACCTGGGCTCCTTCCACCGGGCCTCCTTCCACCGGGCCTCCTTCCACGCCGAGCGGTCACCCTGACCCGGCAATAGACTGCCCGCTTGACCCGCACTTGACTCCCAAGTCCGAGGACGCACCCTGCGATGAGCACCTGGTCGGTGGGCCTGATGGGGGTCACCGTCCTCGTGGCCTCATTCGTCCAGGGATCGACGGGCATGGGCTTCGCGCTGATCGCGGCACCGATCATCGGAATCCTCCAGCCGCTGCTGCTGCCGGTGTTTCTGCTGGTCCAGATGATCCCATTGAACGCATACGTGGCCTGGCGGGAGCGCCACGCCCTGGACCAAGTGGGCACGACCTGGATCAGCGCGGGCCGACTCGTCGGCACCTTCGGTGGCCTGTGGGTCCTGCTCATGGTGACCGCAACCCGGCTCAGCCTGCTCATCGGGATCTTCACCGTGCTTGCCGTCCTCGCCACGCTCCTCGTCCCGCCGTTCCACCCGGGCCGGCGGGCCCTGCTCACCGCCGGACTCGTCACCGGTGTCACCGAGACCGCAACCGGCGTGGGCGGCCCACCACTGGCACTCGTCTACCAGCACCGCCCGGCCGCCGTCCTGCGGTCAACAGTGGCTTCCTGTTTCCTCATTGGAGAGGTGATCTCCCTGGCCACCCTGGCCTTGAGTGGCAAGGTCGCCCCAGACCAGATCTGGTCTGCGCTGCTACTGCTGCCAGCCGTCGGCGCCGGCGCCCTGCTGAGCCGCATAGTCCACCACCGGCTCGACGGCGCAGCAATGCGCTACGTCGTGCTTGGTTTCGCGCTCGTCTCCGGGATCGTCGTCGCCATCCAGGCTGTGTGACAGCGGAGCGGTGGCAGCACGTGAGGGTGGTCCGGCGCAGAGAGCCAGCTGACCGGCATACTTCATGGCCGGCGTCCCTGTGTGAGCCGGGGGCAGGAGGCAGGCCTGGCTCATGCGGGACGCGGACGCCTGCGGCGGGTGCCCATTTCGGAGGCCTTGGGGGCGCGGCCGGAGGGGGGCCAAGAGGTCGCACCGAGCTCTCGCGACACCGAGCGTGCCGCCGCTCGCAGCGCGCTCACCACGCTGGGGTCGAGGGGCCACTCCGCGGTCGAGGCGACCAGCCCCATGGCTCCGACGGCTCCGCCCAGACGGTCGCTGAGCACCGCCGCCACGCTGCACTCGCCGAGCACTGCCTCCTCGACCTCCTCGGCGACACCGGTGCCCCGGGTCTCCTCGAGCTGGGCCCGCAGTTCCGCCGGATCGGTGATGGTCTCGCCGGTCATGCTGCGCAAGGCGTCGGCATCGAGGAGGTCGTCCGTCGTCTCGTCGTCGTACGCGAGGATCGCCTTCCCGAGCGCCGAGGCGTGCGCGGGGATGACGATGCCGACCTCGGGCATCTGCCGCGAGCCGTCCGGGCGCGGCTCGTGGTGCACCACGACGATGTCGTGGACCAGGAGCACGGCGGTGCGTACGGCGAGGCCTGTGCGGCGAGCGAGGTCCTCGGCCCATGGCGTCACCCGGGACCGGAGCTCCAGGGTGTCGAGGTAGACGTTGCCGAGGGTGAGCACCGCCGGACCGAGACGGTACTGCCCGGAGTCGTGCTCCTGGACGACCATCCGGTGGGCCAGCAGGGTGCGGACGATCCCGTGCACCGTGGACGGTGGGAGGTCCAGCCGCTGGGCGATGTCGCCGAGGCTGAGCCGGTGATCGCCCTGGAGGACGGCGAGAATCCGCAGCGCCCGGTCGACCGACTGGATCACCGAGACCCTCCTCCGGCGGACATTGCCGCGATCAGCTTCGGGCTCACGCGCACTCCGTTCCGTGGGTCAGGCCTGAGCGGGTCAGGCCATCTTTGGCCCAAGCTCTTGTCATCTGCGAAACAAGAGCGTACCGTCCGAACATCATTCGAGTATGTCGAATGATGTTCCAGATCGTACACGGCGCCGTGTGAGGGTTCACAGGGCCCCGTGCTCGCCCCAGGAGAACTCCATGAACGCACCGTCCACACGCCAGAAGCTCGCGTCTGAAGTAGCCTCGACATGGCGGGGTGCTCGATCACGCTGCTCAAGCTCGACGACGACCTGCTCCGGTTGTGGGACGCTCCCGTGAGCACCCCCGCGCTGAGGTGGGGCATGTGACGGAGCGAGTCGAAGCGGGAGTGTCGGCGATGATCGAGGCAGCGACTGTGCGGGCCTGGCTGGAGGCGTTCCAGGAGGAGGTCGCGGCGAACCGTGACTTCCTCACCCAGCTCGACGCGGCCATCGGCGACGCCGACCACGGTGCCAATCTCGACCGTGGGCTCACCGCTGTGGTGGCAGCCCTGGACGCCTTGGACGACGCCACTCCCGGGGTCCTGCTCAAGACCACCGGCATGACCCTCGTCAGCACCGTCGGCGGGGCCAGCGGCCCCCTCTACGGAACGCTCTTCCTCCGGATGTCGGGAAGTGCCGGCGACGACGACTCCCTCGACGACCTTCAGTTCGCCACTGCGCTGCGTGCCGGGCTCGACGGCGTGGTCGCTCGCGGGAAGGCCCAGGCCGGGGACAAGACGATGTACGACGCGCTGGCCCCGGCCTGCGATGCGCTCGACGAGGCCCTCGCCGAAGGGGCCGCCCTCGGCGACGCCCTTGCGCGCGCCGCTGACGCAGCGCAGGGCGGTCGGGACGCGACCATTCCGATGCTGGCGCGCAAGGGAAGGGCGTCCTACCTGGGTGAGCGCAGCGTCGGGCACCAGGACCCCGGGGCGACGTCCACGGCGCTGCTGATCGTGACCGCGGCCAGAACCCTCGCGCCGGGGGACTCACCGTGACTGGTCTGGTGGTGGTCTCACACAGCCGGGCACTGGCTGACGCGGCGATTGCCCTGGCCGCGGAGATGCTGCATGGCAGCCAGGTGCGCATCGCCGTAGCGGCGGGCCTCGACGCGACCACCTTCGGCACCGACGCCACCGCCATCGTCGAGGCCATCACCCGCGCGGACGACGGCGACGGCGTCGTCATCCTGATGGACTTGGGCAGCGCCGTGCTCTCGGCCGAGATGGCGCTCGATATGGTCGATCCCGCCGTTCGTGAACGCGCGACGCTGTGCCCCGCGCCTTTGGTCGAGGGACTCGTCGTGGCAGCCGTCGCTGCTGCCGGCGGCGCCAGTCCCGCCGAAGTCGCGGCCGAAGCGGTCGGCTCGCTGGCGGCCAAGCAGTCCCACCTCAGCCCGCCAACTCCGGCGGCTCTCGATGAGGTGCGCGGCACCTCGGAGCCCACGTCCCTGTCGGCCGTCGTCAAGATCACCAACCGGCATGGCCTTCACGCGCGCCCCGCGGCTCGCCTGGTCCAGGAGGCCCGGCTCTACGACGCCCGGATTCAGCTGCTCAATCTCGATACGGGAGCAGGCCCGGTGCCGGCGACGAGCCTGTCCCGGGTGGCCACGCTGGGTGCCCTGTGCGGCCATCGGGTCGAGGTGACCGCAACGGGGAGCCAGGCCCGGGAGGCCGTCGACCATGTGGTCGCCCTCGCAGAGCGGCGGTTCGACGAGTCCGACCATGGGCCATTGATGGCGCTATCGACGGCGCCATCGACGGCGCCATCGATCGAGCCAGCGGCCGCGCCGACGGTCGACCCGCACGCGATCGACGCGGCACTGGCCGCCGAGAGAAGAGGGCTACCTGCCTCTCCTGGCATTGCCATCGGCCGGGCTCTGTCGGTCCGCGCCGCCGACGTCGAGGTCCCCGACACTCCACCGGGAGACGCACCGACCGAATGGCGAAGGATTCGGAGCGCCGTCGCGGAGGTGCGGCGCGAGATCCAGAGGGTCCGCGTGGCTGCTGCACGCGAAGTCGGCGAGGAGGACGCCCGGATCTTCGACGCCCACCTGATGCTGATCGATGACGCCGACCTTCTCGACGACGTCCATGCCCGAATCGGAGCCGGGCTTGGGGCGCCACGAGCATGGCTGGATGCCATCACGGCCGTGGAGGCCGAGTTCGCCGGCGTTCACGACCCCTATCTGCGGGCTCGTGCTGCCGATGTCCATGCGGTGGGGCAGCAGGTCGCCCGGGCCCTCGTCGGAGCCCCCACGATGCGAATCGACGGCGAAGGGGTGCTGGTCGCCGAGGACCTGACGCCGGCTCAGGTGGCCGACCTCGACGCTGCCCGGGTGCGCGGCATCGTCCTCGCCTCCGGCAGCCCGACCGGTCACAGCGCCATCCTGGCTCGATCGAGGGCCATCCCGGCAGTGGTGGCCGCCGGGCCGCCCGTGCTGGCCATACCGACGGGAACCACCATCGCCCTCGACGGAACGACCGGCGAGGTGTTCGTCGACCCCGACGAAGCGACGCTTCGGTCCCTCGCCGCCCTTGACGAGCAGGCGCGCGCGCGGGCATCGCTCGCCCTTGCTGCGGCCCGCTCGCCAGCGATCACCCGCGACGATGTCGAGATCCTGGTGGGCGCCAACCTCGGCTCGGTCGCAGATGCGCACGCCGCCGCGGCTCACGGAGCGGATCTGGCCGGGCTGGTCCGCACCGAGTTCCTGTACCTCGACCGCCAAGAGCCGCCGAGTGTCGATGAGCAGGTGGCGGTCTATCGCGCCCTGGCCGCAGCGCTCGGTGGGAAGCGGCTGGTGCTGCGCACCCTGGACGTCGGGGGCGACAAGCCGCTCGGCTATGCGCCCCAGGAGCCAGAGGCCAATCCGTTCCTCGGTGTGCGCGGGATCAGGCTGGCACTCGCTCAGCGTCAGCTGCTGATCGACCAGCTGCGCGCCGTCGTTGAGGTGGCACACGAAACGCCGGTCAGCCTGATGTTCCCGATGGTGAGCACCGTTGACGAGCTCCGCGAGGTGCGACGCCTCCTCGAGGAGACCATCGAGGCCGACGGTCGGGGAACACCTGCTGGACTCCAGGTGGGGATCATGGTCGAGGTACCTGCTGCGGCTCTCAAGACCCAGGCCTTCGCCGACCATGTCGACTTCTTCAGCATCGGCACCAACGACCTCACCCAGTACGCCCTCGCCGCCGAACGAGGCAACCCTGCCGTCGCGGCCCTGGGCGACCCCCTCGACCCAGGCGTCCTCCAGCTCATCGATGCGGTATGCCGGGCTGCCGCCGGACGATGCCTGGTCTCCGTCTGTGGTGAACTTGCGGCTGACGAGCAGGCTGCCGCCCTGCTCGTCGCCATGGGTGTCCGAGAACTGAGTGTCGCTCCTTCCTCGGTTCCCGGTGTCAAACAGGCGGTGCGTCAGATCGCCGCCCTGGACCAGAACCTCGTGCGAGAGTGCCTGGCTGCCTCCGGCCCCAACGAGGTCCACCGGCTGCTGACCGCAGGCGCGTGACCGCTCCGGAGCAGTCCTCCGCTCGCAGGTGGCAGGCTTGGGCCTATGACAGAGACCAAGGCCACGACCCCCGCCGCCTCGATGACCATTGACGACCTCAATGGCAATCTGGGGGCGCTGGCGCAGACCATGGGCATCCGCTTCACTGAGGTGTCACTCGAGCGGGTCAGCGCCACGATGCCGGTTGTGGGCAACACCCAGCCGTATGGGCTTCTGCACGGAGGCGCCTCGGTGGTGCTCGCCGAGACCGTGGGCTCCATGATGGCGGTCCTGCATGCCGGAGAGGGCCGCGCCGCGGTGGGGATCACGATCAACGCCATTCACCACCGCGCCAAGACCGAGGGGACTGTGACCGCGACCGCGACGGTCCTCCAGGCCGGCCGCACCATGGCCAGCATGGACATCGCGATCACTGACGAGCAGGGTCGACGCATCTGCTCCTCCACCCTGGTCTGCCAGCTGCGCGACGCTCCGCCCGCACGCTGACCGGGAAGGTGACCGCGAACCTGGCTCGGCGGTATACCGCCATGGGGTAGATCGCGGGATCACCGGCCTCGGCAACGGACTGAAAACCGATCAATGGACACGTCGAGAGACATCGTGTACGTCTCCTTGCGGAGCTCCACGACGAGCTCATGGCCAGCCGCCGGCTCATCCGCGGGTGCCGCCGCCATGGCGACATCATGGCACCGGGGGGCTGCGAGTCGTTTCCCCGCCGGGCTGCGAGCTCACCTCCCTGGCGATGCGGCAGTCGCCGTCAAAGCCCGGCCTGCGCCTCGACCCGTCCATCTCGGACGGCGGCTCCGAGCGCGGCGTGGTCGCGCTCGTTCTGGTCGGCATAGGTCTCGGCGAAGTCGGCGACGGCGTTGTCGAAGGCGGTCGAATTGCCAAGGTATGCCGCGATCGCGATCCGGTCTCCGGCACGGGCGTGCGCGCGAGCGAGCGTCCAGCCACAGAGCCGGGCATACACGTCCATGCTCCGGGGCCTCATCCCCTCGATCTCGGCGGACAGTTTCCAGTCCCTCAGTTGGCGTAGGTAGTAGTCCTCGGCCGGACCTCCGGTCGGCTGCGCGCGGAGCCAGCCGAGGAAGATGTCGCTGGTGGCCTGCATGACGCGCTGGCCGGCGACGACGCGCTCTCCAGCGTTGGAGTACTCCGATTGGCCCGCGTAGTCGCCAAGCGCCGACGCCCCCGCCTGTTTGGCCTGCAGCACAAGGGCATCGTCCCTGGCGCCTCCTTCGAACAGGAGTACCCACGCCCTCGTGCCAACGCTGCCCACGCCGACCACCTTGTGCGCGACATCCGCCAGTGCGAAGTGGTCGAACAAGCGCTGCCGGTCTGATTGGAGCGTGCTGCGGTAGGAGGCGATCAGACCCCGGAGTCGCTCCAGCAGCGCCTCCGTGTCAAACCCGGTCAGCTCGTCGAGCGGCACGATCAGCGGCGGGTCGCTGATGAGCCGCCGCCGCCTGCCGGTCACAGTGGTCAGCTTCCCGATCGCCTGCAGACTGTCGCGAGCATGAGCCTTCGCGAGCGCAGCCTGGGTGGCTTTGAGACCTCGCTTCCGCTTCTTCAGCTTACGGCCGGAAAGAGTCGACCTGTACTCGGCCAGCGCCTCCTCGATGTTGAGGTGCGCGTACCAGACGGTGAGGATCGTCTGGGCGCGAACGTCCGCATGGCCGTGCGGTAGCTCTCCACGGCAGACATGCTGACCTTGCGGCACTGCTTCGTGGTGAACCCGTTGTCCCGCCCCGCGACGACCATGCTGGTTGCCAGTCGCTTGACGTCCCATTCGAAGGGGCCGGGCAGAGTCTCATCGAAGTCGTTGATGTCGAACACCAGGCGACGCTCTGGCGAGGCATAGGCACCGAAGTTGGACAGGTGCGCGTCACCACACAGTTGGGTTCGCAGCCCCGGTGTCGGGGTGCTGTGCAGATCCGCAGCCATCACCAGGGCCGCGCCCCTGTAGAACGTGAAGGGGGACACCAGCATCCGCCCGTGTCGAATCGGCACCAGATCGGGTACGCGCGTCTCAGCCTGGCTGAGCAACAACGCCACCGGATCGCGGGCCCCCGCGGGCCAGAACTCAGCGTGGGCCTCCAGGGGCGCCTTCTCGCGTGCCGCCTTACCAGTCGCAGCCCGCTGCTCAGCGCTCCGGGGGCTCGCGGGGCTGGCCCCCACGAGGCGTGGACCCGGCGCGGGTTTCGTCTTGCCAGCCACCGACGCCCGCTTACTCGTCTCGGTCACGACCACTCCTCCTCCTGCACCTCGGCCGGTCGGCGTCGCGGTCACTGTGACCGCGGCGGCGATCCCATGGTGACGCAGTATTGATCGACCTGCGAGATTCATTGACCTCCTTAGGCAGGCCCGATCCCATGTCGTCCTGCCGTAGCCGGCCCTGGGTGGCATGATCCGGTTCGCCGTGGCGCCTCACCTGCGCAGCCCCTGCCACGTGCCGCCGCGGGTGACCAGCGAGGTCGGCAGGAGCCTCTCCTCGGGTGGTCCCGTCTTGCCGGAGATGCGCTCGAAAAGGCATTCGGCGGCGACCGTGCCGAGCATGACGGGGTCGTACGTCACGATCGTGACGGGAAGGGGCAGCAGGTCGGACGTCTCGAAATCGTCGAACCCCGCGATGGCCACGTCGACGCCCGCGGACAGCACGGCGGCAACGGCGCCGATCGTGCTGCGGTTGTTCCCGCAGAAGATGGCGGTGGGCGCAGACGTGCGGCCGAGCAAGGTCACGGTGGCAGCATGCGCGTCATCGGGGGTGTGCACCCCGGAGATCACCTGTGCGTCGTCGAGCGAAAGTCCCACGGAGGCCAATGCCATGCCCACGCCCGCCAGGCGCTCCCGCATCGTGAAGATGTCCAGGGAGTCGACCAGCACGCCCAGGCTGCGGTGGCCGCTTGCCAGGAGCGACGTGGCGGCGCTACGAGCGCCGCCACGGTTGTCCAGCAGCACGCGGTCGGCATCGATGCCCTGGCCCGGCCGATCGACGAAGACCACCGGAGTACCCAGGTCGACCTCCGTACGCAGGTAGCTGTGGTCAGAGTCCGTGGGCACGACCAGCAGACCACTGACGCGCCGCTGGCACAGGTCGAGGGCCGTCTCGCGCTCGAGCTGCGCGCTCTCCTCCGAGCTCGCCATGAAGACGTGGTACCCGTGCCGACGCGCAGACGCCGCGACGGCGCTCGAGACAGGAGCGTAGAACGCATTGGACAGATCAGCGGTCACGAGCCCGATCGTCCGGTTGTCGGCACCGCTGCGCAGGCTCGCCGCCAGGTCGTTGCGCCGGAAGCCGAGCCGTCGCACCGACGTCATGACCTTCTGCGCCAGCTCAGGGTCGACGGTTGACACGTGGTTGACGACCCGGGAGACGGTCTTGAGGCTCACCCCCGCATCTCGCGCCACGTCGTTCATAGTGGGTCGTCGGCCGAGCTGCTCCTCCACGCCGCCCATACCACCGGCCTTCAGGGCGTCGCCCTCGGCGGCCGGGCAACCAGAACGGTGCCGGCGCCGGCCAGCGTCGTGTCACCGGCCGACCACGGGACGACCGCGGTGGCCCCCGCCGGGAGGCTGGTCGCCCCGGCCTCGCCCCGGGCCTCGACCTGCCCGGCCAGGACCAGGACGACCGAGAACCCGGCATCGACCTTGACCGGGCCGTCGAGCTCGAAGCGGTCGAGTCGGAAGTAGGCGGCCGCTTCAGGGGGCAGCAGTGGGGGCGCCTGGTCGGCGCCGACGATGAGCTGCTCGAGGCGGGGCTCGTCCATGGCGGCGACGTCGACCGCGGTGAGGGCCGTCGGGAACCCAAGCCCGAGGTGGCCGTCGACACTGCCGTCGATGGCGAAGTCCCGCCACTCCAGCAGGATCGAGAGGTCCTCGGGTTCCTGGAGCTCCGCGAGCAGCACGCCCTTGCCGATGGCGTGCAGCGTCCCCGCAGGGATATGGATCGTGTCACCCGGATCGACGCTGCGCCGATGGAGCATCCCCAGGAGCGTCTCAACGTCCTGGTCCTCGACGAGCTCGGCGAGTCGACCGGCGGAGGTGTCGCGTCTCAGCCCGACGTACACCTCGCCCCCCGACAGGATGTGCCACGCCTCGACCTTGCCGTGGGCGGCCCCTAGATGGGTGCGCGCGAACCCGCCGTCGGGGTGGGCATGCACGGGCAGCCGTTGCCCGGCGTGCAGCAGCTTGACGAGCAGGCGCGAGTCGACGCCGAAGGCGGCCACGTGCTCGGGGCCGAGCCACGCCACCGGATCGGCGGCTATGGCCTCGCGAAGCACTTCACCGCTCGGAAGGGTCGTGAGGCCCAGGGACTCATGGCCGAAGACGGTGGTCGTGGAGGCGATCCAGTCCTCGGGAACGGACTCTCCGGCCGGCGGATCGCCGCGGAACCTCGAGATGAGATCCCCGCCTCGGTAGAACCGTTCGGGTGGCTGGTTGGCCGGAAGCACGATCGGCCGCATGTTTCCTCCCTTGGCGCCGCGTCCCGCGAGGGCGGCAGCTCGGATAGCGATGTCTGGGTTACCGGCCGAGACGCGGGGCCACGGCGCGCTGCTGGATCTGCGAGTCCCAGGCGGCCTCGTAGATTCGGTGGGTCAGCCACGCCTCCTGCGGGGTCGCACACCCGAAGCGGCTTCCAAGGGCGCCATCGCGCTCGGCCAGGAACACCGCGAGCATCTGCAGGATCGCGTCGGAGAAACCGAACTCGAAGATTCCGCCGGTTACGGTCGGCCACACCGACTGGCTACCTGTCTGAAGGCACTGCCACGCGTTCGGCCGGGTGCGCCGGTCGAGCACCCGCACTGTCTTCGGCTCTGCGGTGGAGAACTCGGCCGCACCGTCGAGGCCGACCACACGGAGCCGCCACGTGTTGCTCTCACCGGGTGCGATCCGCTTGGTCTCCACGCGCACCGGAAACGCGGCGTCGCCCGTCCCGACCAGTGCCGTGATGCTCGCGTTGTCGATGGTGTCGCACACCACCGGCTCGCCGGTCGGCCCGGGGCGCTTGCGCACGAGGTTCTGGAGCACGGCATACACCGACGACGGCTTCATGCCCATGCGGAGCGGGACGTGCCACGCGTGGAGCCCGAGGTCATTCATGACGCCCGCCTTGCCGCAGAACTCCACCTGGCGCTTCCAGTTGATCGGCTTGTCCGGGTCGTAGTCGCTGGAGTGGAGAAAACCGCTCTCGACCTCGATGACCTGGCCGAGATCGCCCGATCGGGCGAGGGCGATCACGTGCTGGGCGCCGGGAAAGAAGGGCATCTCGCTGGAAACCCGGACGAAGCGACCGGCTGCCTCGATGGCCGCCAAAATAGCCTCGGCGGCATGGGCGTCGATACCGAACGGCTTCTCCGCCAGCAGGTCCTTTCCCGCCGCGACCGTGTCCACGTACAGCTGCTCGTGCAGGTCGTGGCGCACGGCGATGTACGCGACGTGGACGTCGGGGGACGCCAGCAGCTCGCGGTAGTCGGTCGTCTGGATCCTCACCGAGTCGATCTGGTCGAACCAGCCGAGCGCGTCCGGATTGATGTCCGCGACCCCGACCACTCGCGGCCTGACAGGGTGGTCGATCAGCGCCGGCCAGCGCTGGATGGCAGCAGCGATCTCGCGGCCCATGAGCCCACCACCCACGATCCCGACCCCTACCTCCCGCGGCGCCGCGCTTGTCATAGCCGAGCTCATCGGACCTTGCCTGCGACTGCGCGGGAGCGCAGCGTGTCGTAGGCCTCAGCGGCGCTGACGCCAGCATGCAGCACTGACATCAGGGCCGCCGTGATGCCCTGAGGATCCGGATGCTGAATGATGTTGCGCCCGTAGACGATTCCCCGTGCCCCTTGCTCCAGAACGATCTCCGTACGGCGCAGCAGATCCTCGTCCGGCGCCCTGCCGCCGCCCCGGACCAGCACGGGAATGTCGCCCGCGACCTCGACGACCCGGTGGTACTCGTCCGCACGGTCCGTGGGGTCGGCCTTGATGAGGTCCGCCCCCAGCTCACGCGCCTGCCTCACCAGGGTGACGATCTTGTCGGCGTCTCCGTCGACGAGATATCCGCCCTCGGCACCCTCCCGCATGACCAGAGGCTCGATCATCAGGGGTATGCCGTAACGGGTTGCCTCCGTGCGCAGCGCGAGGATGTTCCCGATGCAGTCGCGGCGGACCTCCGGGCGACCCGGCAGCTGCAGGAGGTTGACGCACACGGCTACGGCGTCGAGGCGGACCGCCTGCTCGATGGCGTCGGGAGCGGCCATGCTGAACAGCTGCGCATCGAGCGGGTTGCCATAGACGTTGGCGATGTCTGCGCGCAGCACCAGGGCGGGCTTGGACCGCTCCGGCATGCGCTGGAGGACAGGGGCAAGGCCGGGGCTCAGCTGCACTGCGTCCGGGCGCGCCGCGACGATGGTCCTGACCGCGGCCTCCATGTCCTCGATGCCGGTCAGGAAGCTCGGCTCGCCGAAGAAACCGTGGTCGATGGCCACGTCGAGCACACGCCCCGAGCCTGGGTCGAAGAGACGGTTCAGGCGGTAGGGCATCACGGCGACCTCCATGGCGCGTCGGACCCACGTGGTCGGGGCATTGTCCGGCTGGCTCTCGGTACCGTACTGTCGCTGAGACAACGTTGTCTAGGCGAAGCCGAGGTGTGAGCGTGCCTGCATCTCTTCAGAAGTCGCCCGTGGTGCTCGTCGCGGGCCACATCTGCCTCGACCTTCATCCGCGCCTCGCCCAACTCCCGGCCCTCGACCCGGGACACCTGGTCGAGGTGGGTCCGATGACACTCGCCCCCGGAGGCTGCGTCGCCAACACTGGAGGGGATCTCGTGGCCCTCGGCGTTCCGGTCTCGGTCGCGGCCGACCTGGGCGAGGACACGCTGGGGCGCGTCCTCGCGGACCTCGTGCGGGAGCGCGGCCTCGATGCGGCGGGGCTGAGCCGCCGACCGACCACGACGTCGTACTCCGTCGTCGTGCAGGCGCCCGGCCTCGACCGCACCTTCTGGCATCACGTGGGCGCCAACTGCGACTTCGACGGCGGGGACCTGCGCTTCGACGGCGAGCGGATTCTGCACGTCGGGTACCCAACTCTGCTCCCGGCTCTGGTGGCCCGCGACGGGGCGCCGCTACGCGACCTTCTCGCCCGGGCACGAGCCCAGGGCCTTGCCACCTCCGTGGACTTCTCGGTCGTCGACTCGCCGACACCGGCGAGCAGGGCACGCTGGAAGGCCATTCTCGAGGCCTGCCTGCCGTACGTGGACGTCCTCACCCCGAGCATCGACGACCTCGACTCGATGACCGGTCTACCTGGGGAGACGGGTGATCCGCTCGCGGCGGCCCGGGAGCTGGTGCGAGGTGGGGCGGCCATCGCGCTGGTCACCGCAGGGGCCCGCCAGGTCGCTCTGGCCACAGCGGACTCCAGTCGATTCGCGCGGGCGGGCGACGTTGTCGCGGCATTGGGAGCGGGCTGGCACTCGCGCACGCTGCAGGCGTCGCCAGTGAACGTCCCCAGGCCCGTGACGACCACGGGAGCCGGGGACGCCGCCACGGCTGGCTTCTTGGCCGCCCTGCTGGACCGATGCACCCCTGAGGCGGCGGTGCAGCGGTCGGTGGAGGCGGCGGCGGCCAAGATCGCGGGCACTGCTCTGGTGCCCCCGCCGACTCTCCGGACCGATCCGGCCCGGACCGCCAGTCAGAGCCCCTCCAGATAGCGCGACAGCTGGTAAAGGCGCCCGAGCGAGCGCGAGCTCAGCGGCATACCGGATTCGTCCGCCGTTGAGCTGGCTCCTCAGCCGACCGGCTCGAACCCGGCCGTGAAGTGGCGCAATGCCGGCGGCTCGGCGGTGATTCGGTAGCCGGGCAGAGACGCGGCGTCCCCGGACACGCGTTCGCATACCTCGATGACGTAGTCCATGTGGCTCTGGGTGTAGGTGCGCCGCGGGATCGCGAGGCGAACGAGGTCCATCGACGGCGGGACCTCGCTGCCGTCGGACTGCCGGCCGAACATCACCGTACCGATCTCGCAGGAGCGGATCCCGCCGACCTCGTAGAGCGCGACCGCGACCGCCTGTCCCGGGTACTGGAGCGGGTCGAGGTGCGGCGCCAGGCCACGGGCGTCGAGGTAGACCGCGTGGCCGCCGATCGGCCGCAGGACGGGGATGCCGAGCCGCTCCAGCGCCTCGCCGAGGTAGGCCGTCGAGCGGATCCGGTAGCGCAGGTAGTCGTGCTGCACGGCCTCCTTGACCCCCTGGGCGATCGCCTCGAGGTCGCGGCCGGCGAGCCCGCCGTAGGTCGGGAAGCCCTCGGTGAGGATGAGCTGGGCGCGGCACGCCTGGGCGAGGTCGCCGTCGCGCATCGCCAGCCAGCCGCCGATGTTGCCCATCGGGTCCTTCTTCGCGCTCATCGTCATCCCGTCGGCGAGCGCCGCCATGTCGCGGACGATATCGGCGACGTCGCGCTCGCCCTGGCCGTCCTCGCGCTCCCGGATGAACCACGCGTTCTCGGCGAAGCGGCACGCGTCGAGGAAGAGCGGCTTGCCGTAGCGGTCGCACACCTCGCGCACGCCGCGCAGGTTCGCGAGGGAGACGGGCTGTCCGCCGCCGCTGTTGTTCGTGATCGTCACCATGACGCAGGGGATGGAGTCGGCGTGCTCGGCGAGCAGTTCCTCAAGCGCCTCGAGGTCCATGTTGCCCTTGAAGGGATGCTCGTTCAGCGGGTCGCGCCCCTCGGCGATGACGAGGTCGACGGCCCGCGCGCCCGTCGCCTCGACGTTGGCACGCGTCGTGTCGAAGTGCGTGTTGTTCGGCACGATCCGCCCTGGACCGCCGAGCGCCGTGAAGAGGATCCTCTCGGCTGCGCGCCCCTGGTGGACGGGGATGACGTGCTCGAAGGGGAACAGCTCGCGCACCGCGTCGACGAAGACGTAGTAGGACGGCGACCCGGCGTACGACTCGTCTCCGTGCTGGATCGCGGCCCATTGGTCGCGGCTCATCGCGCCGGTGCCGGAGTCGGTCAGCAGGTCGATGAGGACGTGCTTGGCGCGCAGTTGGAAGAGGTTGTACGAAGCGGCGCGCAGGTGCTCGCGACGCTGCGTGCGAGTCGTCATCGCCAGCGGCTCGACGGAGTGGATGCGGAAGGGTTCGATGATGGTGCGGAAGGGTGGATCGTCCATGGGCCAAATATGCCCGTACGTCGTTCAGCCCGGATTGCCCTCGCGCAACGTTTTCGGCGCGGTGACCTCCGCACACGTTCTCGACCACCTGCCGCCTGCCGCGGCGTAGTGCGCGCTCAGTCCGAGAGCCGGCGGATCTCGTCGAGCGACTGCAATGCCGCTCGCGCAGCGACGGCCACGTCTGGCCGGTCCGAGCGGGCGGCCGTCTCCAAGGCGGCCCGGGCCGGCGAGGTGCCGATGCTGGCCAGGATGGTGACCAGCTCGGACGGATCGGCCCCAGCGGCCAGGGCGTCGTCGATCAGTGGCACCGACCGGTCGCCCGCCCGCGTGAGGAGTATGCCGGCCAGCTCCCGCTCGTCGGCACGTGGACCGGTGACGGCCGATACCAGGGCGCGTCCCGGTGCGCCCATACCGGTCACGCGCCAAGCCGCACCGGCAGCCAACAGCCGAGCGGCCGTCAGGGCGCTCATGGTGCCAACCGTACGCTGCCCGATCGGCGCCGCACGCGCCTCAGACTTGGATTGCCGCCGGTAGCCCGTATCGGTCCCAATACGCTGGATCGTTGGTGTCGCCGTGGTTGAACCACCCGTTGATGTGGGACACGACCTTGGACCGGAATGCTGCAGGTGGCCTGAAGGTCTGTCCACCTCGGTCAGCCATGATGACCAGGTCGAACCGGACCCGGATATCGACAACCATGCGCACCTTGGTGAAGTCCGGGAACCACTCA
The DNA here is from genome assembly GCA_963715025.1 of uncultured Actinomycetota bacterium. GTDB lineage: Bacteria > Actinomycetota > Actinomycetes > Actinomycetales > Dermatophilaceae > DASSJT01. The sequence continues at coordinate 240,809 of CAVQQQ010000009.1, forward strand.
GCGTGAACCGGCCAGCTCATCAGGACGAGGCGGTCGATCACCTGGCCACGCCTGGTGGCCAGATTGCCGACGGTGCCGCCGTGGCTGTGGGCGAAGAAGCGCTGGGGTGTGCAGGCCGAAGCCCGCGATCCAGTCGACCAGCTGCTGGGCGGCGAGCTGCCGGGCGCCATCGGAGTACTGGCCGCTCCACTGGAAGCTCGGGTCGTGCAGGTGCAGCGGCGGGGTCAGCGCATCCAGGTAGCGGTACAGGCTGCCACCTGGCCGCCACCACAGGGTGTTGGCGGCGAACGTCCCGTGCGTCAGCACCGCCACGTTTCCGGCCGGAGTGGCGGCCTGGTCCGGTTGCGGCCCGGGCTGCACAACCATGCGGCGAAGCACGGGGTGCTGGGGCGCAACCCGGGCCACGCCGATCCGGCCAATCTCACGGGCCAATGAGTCGCGGGACCGAGCCCCTTCCACGAGTCGGTCCAGCACGTCGTCCCGCGGCCCGGTGGTGTCCAGCGCGGCGACAGCGGCGGCGGTGCGCACCAGGCGGCTGTCACTGTGCAGGTTCGCCTCGACCAGCGCGGCCGCGGTAAAGGCATCTGGGCGGTCGATCAGTCGTCGGGTGAGCTCGGCACTCGTGGACGCTGGCAACCGGAGTGCGCGATCTGCCACATGCGTTCGCACATCGAGATCAAGCGGCTGGACGGCCTCCGCCACGGGCAAGGTGCGCTCCACGCTGATGCGGCGCAGCTCTCGGGGTAGCCCGAGCGCTTCGGGCCTGTCGATCCGATCGGCCCGCCCACCCACGGCAGCGCCGGCTGAGAGCACGATGGCAGCCTGGCTCAGCTCGGCATCGCGCCCGACCGACTGAAAAGCCTCCGGGCCGCCGATGGGAGCCACTTCGCGGTAAGCCATGGTGTCCCCTTCCCTGAGGCGCCCGCCTCGCTGAGCGTGGTGGTCGCCAGCTCACTGAACCGACCAAGCTCCTCCGCCGATCCGGGGTGTCTCGCTCAGTCACGACGTATGCCAGGCCATCTCCCACGATGCCACTCAGGAGGGCGCGAGTGACTGAGGCCGGCCGCGAGACGCGGCATACCATCGACTGGACAGGTCAGGAGCTGCCCTTGTCCGAGCGCAGTAGGCCTCTCAATCGACCAGGAGGCGAGTGATGGTCACAGTAGGGCTGTTGGTAACTCTTCAGGCAAAGGACGGCAAGGAGGGCGAGCTCGCGGATTTCCTGACGGGCGCGCTGCCGCTTGCTCAGGCCGAGAACGACACGATCGCCTGGTTCGCCATCAAGATCAACGACACCACATACGGCATCTTTGACGTCTTCCCGGGGCCAGAGGGCCGTCAAGCTCACCTCGACGGCCCCATCGCTACCGCCTTGCTGGGCAAAGCGGACGAGCTCCTGAGCTCGCCTCCCGACATCAAGCCGATCGACGTGCTGGCGGCCAAACTGCCTGGCTGACGACTCTGGGGCTGGCGACGGAAAGCGTCACATCGGACCCTTGCGCGGCCCCCAAGGCGGGACGATGATGAAAAATGGAGTGGAGGTGGTCCGGTTGGCCCGCAGCGCGAGCAGGTCGGGACCCTCCATTTTCGACGCGACGATCTCGGCCCGGCGCTTCACAGGTGGCCCGGCTTCCAGCGGTCTCTACGCGATGCGGGCTGCCGCCGCCTCAGCGACCCGCCGCCTTCCAGTCCAACGTCACGGTCCGCCGGGACCGCGGCACGCTTAGAACGGGGTCGGGTCGTCGCTGGCGACTGAGGATGCCGGGTGAGCCGCTGAGGGCGTGCCCGTCCGGCACCTCGCGAGCGACCCGAACGGAAATGGATCCCAGATGCAGGTCCCAGCGCCCTTCGAGTACGAGCGCGCCAGCTCGGTGGACGACGCCGTTGCCCTGCTTGAGCGGCACGGCGACGATGCGCGGCTGATTGCGGGCGGCCACAGCCTGTTGCCGCTGATGAAGCTCCGCCTGGCTGCGCCCGACGTGCTCATCGACATCAACGGACTCGCCGAGCTGCAGACCATCAGGGTCGACGGCGACCTGCTGCGGATCGGCTCCATGGTTCGCCATGCCGAGCTGCTCGCGTCCGCCGTGGTGGGTGAGCACTTCCGGATCCTGCACGATGCCGAACGGGTGATCGCCGACCCAGTCGTGCGCAATCGGGGGACGGTCGGGGGTTCGCTGTGCCAGGCGGACCCGGCCGAGGACCTTTCCGCAGCGTTCGGTGCCCTGCGAGCCGAGGTGGTGATCCGCGGCAGCGAGGGCGAGCGAGTCGTCCCCGTGCGCGAATTCGTCACTGGCCCGTACGAGACGGTGGTCCGCCCTGCCGAAATCGTCACCGAGATCCGACTCCGCATCCGTCCGGGCGCCGGCAGCAGTTACGTCAAGGTGGAACGGCGAGCAGGGGACTGGCCGATCGCCTCGGCCGGCGCGGTCGTCTGGCTGGACAACGGGACCATCACCGAGGTCGGCCTGGGGCTTGCCGCGGTGGGCGCGCCGCACTCGGTGGCGGCCGCCACAGAGGACGCCGTCCGGGGGCGCGCCGCGGACGAGGAGACCATCGCCCTTGCGGGGCAGCGGTCCCGCGAGGAGTGTGCGCCCACAGCCGACCAGCGTGGACCGGGCGACTACAAGCGGGCTCTCGTCGGCGAGCTCACCCAGCAGGCACTGCGCAGCGCCATCGCGCGCTGCCGCGGACAGGAGGGTTGACGGACATGCAGGTGACGATGAGGGTCAACGGGGACACGGTCAGCCGGGAGATCGAGCCCCGGCTGCTGCTGGTCCACTTCTTGCGCGACCATCTGCGACTCACGGGTACCCACTGGGGCTGCGACACCTCGAACTGCGGTGTGTGCGTCGTCCTGCTGGACGGGCTGCCGGTCAAGAGCTGCACTGTCCTGGCCGCCATGGCCGACGGCCACGACGTCGGCACCGTCGAGGGCCTCGAGCAGGGTGGGGAGCTCGACCCGGTCCAGCAGGGCTTCATGAGCCAGCACGGTCTCCAGTGCGGCTTCTGTACGCCCGGAATGATGCTGACCGCCCGACACCTCTTGGACGAGAACCCGCACCCGTCCGCGGAGGAGATCCGCGTGGCCATCTCCGGGCAAATCTGCCGCTGCACGGGCTACGAGAACATCGTGCGGTCCATCCAGTGGGCCGCCGACCATCCCCGTGAGGCTGTCGCGGAAGGGGCATCGACATGACGACGACCGAGGAGCGGGTCGACACTGCCGTGGGATTCGGCCGGCGGTCCCGCAAGGAGGACCCCCGGTTCGTGCGCGGTCACGGACAGTACGTCGACGACGTCATCCTGCCCGGGATGCTGCACGGGGCGATCCTGCGAAGCCCCTACGCGCACGCCCGAATCCGGTCGATCGACACGTCTCTGGCCGAGGCGCATCCCAAGGTAAAGGCCGTCATCACGGGCGCAGTCCTCCAGACCCTGAACCTGGCGTGGATACCGTCCCTGTCGCACGACGTCGTCGCAGTCCTGGCCACCGACAAGGTGAGATTCCAGGGCCAGGAGGTTGCCTTCGTGGTCGCCGAGGACCGCTACGCCGCCCGAGATGCGCTCGAGCTCATCGAGGTCGACTACGAGGAGCTGCCACCGGTCATCGACGCCCGGCGAGCCCTCGACTCCGACGCCCCAGTGATCAGGGACGACATCGAGGGCAAGACCGACAACCACATCTTCGACTGGGAAGCCGGCGACCAGGCCAAGACCGATGCCGCGTTCGCAGGGGCCGAGGTGGTCGTGGCGCAGGACATGCTGTACCCGCGGGTGCACCCAGCGCCGCTGGAGACGTGCGGCTCGATCGCTGACATGGACAAGGTCACCGGCAAGCTCACCATCTGGTGCACCACCCAGGCACCGCACGCCCATCGGACGATCTATGCGCTGGTCGCCGGGCTGCCCGAGCAGAAGATCCGGGTGATCAGCCCAGACATCGGCGGAGGTTTCGGCAACAAGGTCGGGATCTACCCGGGATACGTCTTGTCCGTCGTCGGCTCCATCGTCACCGGGGCGCCGGTGAAGTGGGTGGAGGACCGCTCGGAGAACCTCGTGTCGACCTCGTTCGCCCGCGACTACCACATGCACGGGGAGATCGCGGCGACCCGCGAGGGCAAGATCCTCGGCCTGCGCGTCGACGTGCTGGCCGACCATGGCGCCTTCAACAACACGGCCCAGCCGAGCAAGTTCCCGGCCGGCTTCTTCCACGTGTTCACCGGCAGCTACGACTACCCGGCGGCGCACTGCAAGGTGACCGGCGTCTACTCCAACAAGGCTCCCGGCGGGGTGGCCTATGCCTGCTCGTTCCGGGTGACGGAGGCGGTCTACCTCGTCGAGCGCCTCGTCGACTGCCTGGCCGACGAGCTCGGCATGGACCCGGCCGAGATCCGGATGAAGAACCTGCTGCGCCCCGAGCAGTTCCCCTACATCTCGCCCACGGGGTGGGAGTACGACTCAGGCGAGTACCCGCGCTGCCTGGAGAAGGCGATGCAGATCGCGGACTACCCAGCGCTGAGACGCGAACAGGCCGAGAAGCGCGAACGCGGCGAGTTGATGGGCATCGGGGTCAGCTTCTTCACCGAGACGGTGGGCGCCGGGCCTCGCAAGCACATGGACATCCTCGGCCTGGGCATGGCTGACGGTGCCGAGGTGCGCGTGCACCCGACGGGCAAGGCGGTCGTGCGGATCTCGGTCCAGAGCCAGGGACAGGGCCACGAGACAACGTTCGCGCAGATCGTCTCGCAGGTGACCGGCATACCGTCTGAGGACATCGAGGTCGTGCACGGCGACACGGACAACACGCCGTTCGGGCTCGGAACGTACGGGAGCCGGTCCACGCCGGTCTCGGGAGCCGCGGTGGCGGTGGCCTCGCGGCGGATCGTCGACAAAGCCAAGCTGATCGCGGCAGCGATGCTGGAGGTCTCGCCCGATGACCTCGAGTTCGATCGAGGGACCTTCGCGGTCAAGGGCGACCCGACGGCCGCCAAGACGATCCAGGACGTCGCCATGGCGGCCCACAGCTCCCTGGAACTGCCCGAGGGCGTGGAGGGTCAGCTGGATGCGCGGTGCGTGTACGACCCGCCCAACCTGACCTATCCGTTCGGGGCCTACATCGCAGTGGTCGATGTGGACGCCGGCACTGGCGTGGTGAAGGTGCGTCGGTTCATCGCGGTAGACGACTGTGGCCCGAGGATCAACCCGATGATCGTCGAGGGCCAGATCCACGGCGGTCTGGCCGACGGAATCGGCATGGCACTCATGCAGGTCATCGCCTTCGACGAGTCCGGCAACTGCCTGGGTGGCTCCTTCATGGACTACCAGCTCCCGACCGCACTGGAGTGTCCAAGCTGGGAGCTGGGCGAGACGGTGACGCCGTCGCCGCACCACCCCCTCGGGGTCAAGGGTGTCGGCGAGTCGGCCACGGTCGGGTCCCCGCCTGCCGTCGTGAACGCGGTCGTGGATGCGCTGAAGCCGTTTGGCGTCCGGCACATCGACATGCCACTGACACCCGCGCAGGTGTGGCGGGCCATCCAGGGCCGTCCCTTCCGCACCGACCTCGCGATCACCGACGACTGATGGCCGCCCACCTCGAACTCGCCTCTCGCGCCGCATCACTGAGCGCGGCGGGGACCCCATTCGTGTGGGCGACCGTGGTGCGCGCGCACCGGCCGACCAGCGCCAAGGCGGGGGACTCCGCGATCGTGCTGGCCGATGGCGAGCTCAGCGGCTTCGTCGGTGGCGAGTGCGCTGAGTCCACGGTCCGTGCCCAGTCGCTGCAGGTGTTGGCCACCGGCGAGACCCGGCTGCTCCGAATCACCCCCGACGTGCCCGACGAGCCGTCCGGCGGGGAGTCCGACGAGCAGTCCGACGAGCCGTCCGACGATGGCGTGGTCACGGTGCACAACCCCTGCCTGTCCGGTGGCACCCTGGAGATTCTGCTCGAGCCGGCGGTGCCGGTGCCAGTGGTCGCGGTCTTCGGTACCGCGCCGATAGCGTCCGCCCTGCTCCGCGCCGACCGCCTCTTCGGACTGCAAGTGCGCGCCGTGACGAGCCCGGAGGAGCTACTGCCCGACGGCACGGCCGCCCTTGTGGTCGCCTCGCACGGCCGCGACGAGGAGTCAATCCTCAGCGCCGCACTGCGAGCGGGGATTCCGTATGTCGGGCTGGTCGCCAGCCGCAAACGCGGGCCTGCCGTCGTAGAGTCCCTGCCGGTCGACGACGCGCTGCGCGCCTCGGTCCACACCCCCGCCGGGCTCGACATCGGCGCGCGGTCCGCACCGGAGGTGGCCCTGTCGATCCTCGCCGAGATCGTGTCGACCCGCCAAGAGCGCGGAAACGGCAGGGAGAGCATGCACACCGAAGCCGTGGCAGCGCAGGCCCCCGCCATGGCTCGTGACCCGGTCTGCGGGATGGATGTGGCTGCCATTGAGTCGTCGCTGCACGTCGACACGCCCGCGGGTCGGGTCTACTTCTGCGGCACCGGGTGTCGCTCGGCCTACCTCGACCACCGCGGTGCCTACCCGACGTGAGCATCCCCGACCAGACCGCTCTGGCCCAGCTCCTGCCGGACGTCGACGCGCTTCGGGAGGCACTCGACTCGGTCGACTACCTCGCCGACCAGGGGACGGTTACCGCCCTGTTCTGCGCGGCCAGGCTGCGGCAGCCCGTGCTCATCGAGGGGGAGCCGGGTGTCGGCAAAACGCAGGCGGCCAAATCCCTGGCTGACGTCCTGCGCACGCCACTTGTTCGGCTGCAGTGCTACGAAGGCATCGACCTCGCCGAGGCGCTCTACGAGTGGAACTACCCCCGCCAGCTGCTCAGCATTCGGCTGGCCGAGGCACGTGGGCGCACGCTCGACGACTCCGACATGTTCGGCGAGGAGTTCCTGGTCGCGAGGCCGCTGCTCACCGCCCTGCGCCACCCCGGCCCGCTGCCGGCCGTGCTCCTGATCGACGAGGTCGACCGTGCCGACGACGACTTCGAGGCGTTCCTCCTTGAACTGCTGGCCGAGCATGCCGTGACAATCCCTGAGCTCGGCACGATCCGCGCATCGCATCCACCGATCGTCGTCCTCACGTCCAACCGCACCCGCGAGCTGCACGATGCGCTCAAGCGCCGGTGCCTTTTCCACTGGATCGACTACCCCGACGTCACGCGGAGCGCGGAGATCATCCGCCGACGGGTGCCGGGGAGCTCCCGGCTGCTGGGTGAGCAGGTCGCCACCACGATCGAGAGACTGCGTGCGCTCACGCTGCAGAAGCCGCCCGGACTCGCCGAGGCGATCGACTGGGTCGGTGCCCTGGAGCTGCTCGGCGTGCGCGCCTTGGACGCTGAGGCGATCGACCGCACCCTAGGGTCGGCGCTGAAGTACCAAGAGGACCAGCAGGTGGCGCGCGCGGCGGGGCTCGCCAGCCTGGTCGCGGGATGACCTCGCCAGCTACCGTCCGGGCCGACGTGGCCAGCCTGGTGACGCTGTTCGGCCACGAGCTGCATCGCGCGGGCGTGCCCGTCTCGACCGCCGAAATCGACTGCCTGGCCAGGGCTCTCGAACTGTGCAGGCCGGCAACCGTCGACGAGCTCTACTGGTGTGCCAGGGTCAGCCTGCTGCGCTCCATCGATTCACTGGCACCGTTCGACGCCGTGTTCGCCATGGTCTTCCGCGGACTGGTCGACCTGGCCGAGTACCGAGGTCAGTCCGCACCCGCGCGCCCCACGGATGAAACGCGCCCCGGCCCCGCCAATGAGCAGCAGGCACCGGCGGCGTCAGCGGGGTCGATTCCGCGGGCGTCAGCCGCGTCCGGCGACCAGCGCGGTTCCGCGACGCGTGCGCTGCGGGCGATAGCGAGCAGCGACGAGCGCCTGTCCCAGGCCGATTTCGGCCAGCTGGACGAGGAAGAGCTCCGAGCCCTGGCGCCGCTCCTCCAGCGACTCGTCACCGCCATCCCCACCCGGCTCAGCCGCCGTCGCCACCAGTCCGCGCGGGGCGACCTGCTGGATCTGCGTGCGACACTGCGGCGCAGCACGCGGTCGGGCGGCGACCCGTCTCGAGTGCTGCGCAGGTCGCGACGGCGCAAGCCACGACGCCTAGTGGCGATGCTGGACATCTCGGGCTCGATGGAGCCGTACGCCCGCGCCTACCTCAACCTCCTCTGGGGCGCCGCTGCCAAGGCCGACGCCGAGGTGTTCGTTTTCGGCACCCGCCTGACCCGCCTGACCGTGCCACTGCGGCTTGGCGGCCCGGACCTGGCGCTGCGGCTCGCCGTCGCTGCAGTGCCCGACTGGGCTGGGGGGACCCGAATCGGCCACGCGCTGCGGCTCTTCATGGACCAGTACGGCCGACGCGGCATGGCGCACGGGTCGGTCGTCCTCATCGTTTCTGACGGCTGGGAGCGCGATGATCCCGAGGTGCTCAGGGCGCAGATGCGTTCACTCGCTCGCCGTGCCCACCGGGTGGTCTGGGTCAACCCCCGAGCGGCAGCGCCCGGCTTCGTACCGGAGACCGTCGGCATGACTGCCGCCCTGCCCTTTGTCGACGCCCTCGTCAGCGGCCACTCCGCGGAGGCGGTAGTCGACGTGCTCAAGGCGTCACGCGCTGTCGGCCGCTCGACATCGGGCCGACGAACCTGACTGATTGCCCGGGCTTGGTCCGTTGCCGACCCCGGCCGCGACTCGAGTGGGTATGCCGGTGAGCTCGCCTCGTGCGCGGCGTGACCCTCGCGCGTGGCGGACCCTGCGCATACCTCCCTCCACCTTTGGACGAGGTCATGGACCTCGGGCTGACTGCGGCACGTCCGCAGCCCGGACCTTGCGGAACCCCGGCTTCTCGGCCGCGGCGGGTCTGGCCCGCACACTGGTGTCGTGACGAAAGTCCGCGCCGTGGCGACCAGCGTCGCGTGGTTCTTGGTGGCCGGCGGGACCGGCGCGGTGCTGGTCCCGTGGTGGCTTACCGGATGGCGTGTCCGGCATCCGCTGCCCTGGCCTGCCGGTGTCCAGATAATCGGGGCGCTCTTGGTCGTCGCGGGCCTGCTGACAACCACGCTCGTCTTTGCTGAGTTCGTGCGCGCTGGTGGCACGCCGATGCCTGGCGCGATGACCGAGCGGCTCGTCGTGACGGGTATGAACCGATACGTCCGCAACCCCATCTATCTCGGTGCGCTCGCCATCTTCCTGGGCGAAGCGCTCGTGCTTGGCTGGCCCTCCCTGCTCTTGTACGCCGCTCTGGCCTGGGCGGCCACTGCCGCCTTCGTGCACTGGTATGAAGAACCCGCACTGCTTCGTCGCTTCGGCGCGGAATATGAAACGTACCGGCGCCACGTCCGCGCATGGAGACCACGACTCAGCCCCTGGTCACCCCAATGCCCACGCAACAATCCGTCTCCTTGACGGCTCGCCCTGCCGGCTTCCCTCGCAGGGCGGCGCTGTTGCTGTCGGCGCATCTGCGGCGCGCCCATCGGCGACCCACGCTCGAGCCGCTGGCGCAGAACGACCGCGATGGGCGCGCCGCAACCTGCCTGCCCGCCCGGGGGCCGGTTCGCACTCAGGTGTACGGCGCATCATGTCCTCGTGCTGTCCCACCTCGCGCCCGCCCGGCGCCGGCTGGTGCTGGGCGTCGGCGCCCTGCTCATCGCCGTGCTCGCCACGGGGGGAGTGCTGTCGCTGCGGAGCGACACTCACGAGGCCGTCGACCAGGCCCGGCCGGGACCGGTCCTGCTGGTGCCGGGGTACGGCGGGTCCGTCGCCTCGTTGTCCTCGCTGAGAGCTACCCTGCGGGCGGCCGGTCGCGATGTCACGGTCGTCGGGCTCCCCGACCGGGCACTCGGTGACCTCGCGGACCAGGCCCGGGTGCTCGGGAGCGCCGTCGACGCGGCACTGGCGCGCACCGGCGCCGACTCGGTGGACGTCCTGGGCTACTCCGCCGGCGGGGTGGTCGCAAGGATCTGGGTGATCGAGGAAGGAGGCGCTGGCCGGGTCCGTCGCCTCGTGACGCTCGGGTCACCCAACCACGGGACCGACCTGGCAGAGCTCGGGGCACTCGTCCAGGGCACCTGCTCGGTGGCCTGCCAGCAGTTGTCGCCCACAAGCCCTGTGCTGGCCCGGCTGAACGCCGAACCGCTCCCGCCGGGTCCGGAGTACCTCTCGCTGTGGACGACCCGGGACGACGTCGTGCTCCCCCCCGACTCGGCCATCATCGCCGGGGTGTCCAGCCCCTCCCTGCAAAGCATCTGTGTGGACTCGCAGGTGCGGCACAGCGGCCTGCCGGACGACCCGCTCGTGCAGCGACTGGTCGCGGAGGCGTTCGGGTCGGGGATGGTACCCACGTGGGGGCCGGGGGACTGCACACGGCTGCGCTCGTGACGCTCGCCTGGAGAGCCGGGGCCGAGCCAGTGGGGGGTCAGCTTGTGATGTCCTTCGTCGCGAAGTTGGCCCACGCCGCCCCCAGCAGGACCACGACATACACCGCCTGCAACCCCGCGCCCCTCTCGAGGTTGCTCCACAGGATGGGGTCGCGGTAGAGGTCGACGAACGACAGCCAGTAGCGCGTCGGCAGGTAGGGCTGGAGCGGCCGGGCTGCGTCCACGGTGAGCAGCAGCGAGGACCCGATGAGGAAGGCCAGGGCACCGAGGCTCGCCGACTGAGGTGCGTCGCTCAGGGTCGACAGGAACAACGCCATGGCGGCCACCCCGAGCATGGAGAAGGCGATGAAGGAGATGGCCACAGCGGTGCGCCAGCCGACCTGCGACGGCGTCAGCACTGTTCCGGACACGCTCACCATCGCCTGCGACAGCGGCGCGTCGCCCAACAGCAGCCGCCCGACGACGAAGCCGATCGCCGCCACGCTGGCGACCGCGGCGACCACGAAGGCCGCCACAGCCACGAGCTTGCGCAGGAGGAGGCGGGTGCGTCCGACGGGCCGCACCAGGAGGTAGCGCAGCGTCCCGGCCTGGGCCTCGCCGGCCACGCTCTCCCCGGCCACCACGGCCACCGCGACGGGCAGGAACAAGGGCAGCACGATGGCCAGCGCCGCAACGGCGAACAGCGACCCGTTGGCGGTCACCGCGGACAGGAATGCCGGACCCTGTCCAGGGCGCGGCGCAATCCGCGTCCATGCGAGCAGCGCGGCGACGACGGTGGGCAGCAGGTTGAGCAGGGTGATCGCGAGCCACGTGCGGCGACGGCCGAACAGCTTGAGCAGCTCAACCCTCATCAGCGAGGCACCTCCCCGGCCGCCCGGGCGCTGGTCCGCTCGAAGATGACATCCTCGAGGGTGCGTCGCTCGGCGTCCAGGACGCGCACGCGCACCCCGGCGGCGACGAGGCGGGTGTTGAGCTCCGCAGGATCGGCGACCCGGACGAGCAGCCGGTCGCCGTCGCGGTGCTCCACGCTGCCATCCAGGAGCCCCACTGCGACATCTGCATCGGGTGTCTCGACCAGCGTCCTGCCGGTCGGTGCGCGCAGCGCCGACAGGTCCTCCTGGATGACGAGCCGGCCACGGTCGAGCAGCCCCACCCGGGTGCACAACTGGTCGACCTCGGCCAGCAGGTGGCTCGACAGGAAGATCGTCGTGCCGTCGGCGTGCAGGCGCTGCAGGAGCTCCCGGATCTCGCGGATGCCCTGGGGGTCCAGTCCGTTGGTCGGCTCGTCGAGGACGAGCAGCTCAGGCTGGCGTAGCAGTGCGCCCGCCAGACCCAGCCGCTGGCGCATGCCCGAGGAGTATGCGGACACCGGACGTCGGCCGACGGCGCCGAGGCCGACGAGCTCGAGTGCCTCGCGCACCCGCCGCGAGCGGTCGCGCCGGCCTCCGCCGACGGTCCCCCGCGGGAAGGGTCCGCTCGCGTCGAGGAGGGCGAGGTTGGCGCGCCCCGAGAGATGCGCGTATGCCGCCGGGCCCTCGACCAGCGCACCCACCGCCGGGAGCACGTCCGCGGCGGCCTTGGGCATGGGCTGACCGAGAACCTCGATGGTCCCGAATGTGGGGAGCACGAGCCCGAGCAGGCAACGCACGGTGGTGGTCTTGCCCGATCCGTTCGCGCCGAGGAATCCGTAGATGTCACCGGCGCGCACGTCCAGCGCCACCGCGTCAACCGCGGTCACGGTCCGGAACCGCTTGGTCAGGCCCTCGGTGCGGATCACCGGGCGCTCCCCAGGGTAGACGCGAGCTCGGTGGCCGCCCGCGCCAGGCCCTCCCGCGTGACCGTGCCGGTGACGAGCCAGTCCTGGCCGGTCGCCGCGTGGTCGGTCAGCAGCAGGGCGACGGGGCCGACCGACACCTCGAGGCCCTCGGGCAGTGCGGTGACGCCGATGGCCACGCGGAGCTGGTCCCGCAGCGACCTGGCCAGCCGGGGGGGCAGGGCAGCGACGACCAGCCGGGTGACGCCGTGCCCGTACTGACCGACGGCGTCGAGGCCCGCGGGAGACGCTGTCCGCGGGAAGCCCAGCAGCTCCTCGGGCGGCTCGGCCGGGGAGAACCGACGCAAGAGACCGACAACGTCCCGGCGCGTGCCGGTTCTCACTCGGGACCCAGGGGTCGGCTGAAACTCGATGTCCCGCGCCGACGGTGTCCCGGGCGTGAAGTCGAGGAAGGTGCTGGACATGGCCGCGACCCCCGCGGCGCGGCCGAAGACCCCGAGGCGGACCGGGATCCCCGAGGCCCGGTCCGCCCAGACGTCGACGCGAGCGATGCTCGACAGCGGCGCGGAAGGGCGTAACCGCAGACCGTCGGCAACACGTCCGGCCACCCGGAGTGCAGGGAGCCGCGTGACCTGGGCAGGATCCGCGTCCGCGAGGAGCCGGGCGGCGAGCCCGGGAGGGAGGACGTCGGTATCCTCGGGGAGCCGGACCTCTCCGGGACGGTCGGCCACCGCCCGCGTCACTTGGTTGTCCTCGAAGTCCCAGACCCACACGCCCTGCGGGGAGGTTCGCGTGCTCCGCTCACCGGTCGGGCTCAGCGTGTCGATCCGCCAGTTGTCCGCCGCGCGCCACCAGACGCGCAGCTGGGTGCGGCCCCCGAGCAGCGTGGCGACCGCGTCGAACTGATCGGACACCGGGAGGGCCAGGGAGCCGGTGGACTCGACGTACCCGGCGTAGGGGTCCGACCACGAGGTGCGCATGCGTGCAAGGAGCGCGGCTGCCGACGTGTCGCCGCGCGCACCCGGGACGGGCAACGCCCGCACGACCTCTGGCATCACGGCAAGCGCCACCACGGCGGCGACGACGATGGTCCAGCGGAGTGACCGCGTCACCTCGTCAAACTACGTCAGCGGAAGCGTCGTGAGCCCGGGCCGCCGTCAATCCGTAATAACTCACGGGCGCTGTGGTCCACGAGGGGCGGTCCGGGCTCGGCGGCATACCGGAAGGCAGGCAGCCCGGTGCCGTGTCGGCTCGGGGCTGGCCTGGGGACTTGCCCATATTCACATCCGGCGTTGACCGGTGCGCGGGATACTGCGCTTGTGAGCGGGCACCACCCGGGGGCCGGTCAGCGGGGCAGGCAGTGAGCCTGCTGCGTGGCGACAGGGCGCCGCCGCCCAGGACGCTGGTCGACATCTTCAGGGAGACCGCCAGCGACTGCGCCGAGCACCCGGCTCTGGACAACGGGGTCGACGTGCTGACGTACGCCGAGCTGGCGGAGGCGGCTGATGGGGTTGCCGCCGAGCTCAGCGCGCTGGGTGTGGGCCTGGGCGACCGGGTCGGGGTTCGCCTGCGCTCCGGGACGATCGATCTGTACACCGCCATCCTCGGGGTCCTGGTGGCGGGCGCGGCGTACGTGCCGTTGGACGCCGACGATCCCGACGAGCGGGCGCGCACCGTGTTCGGGGAGGCGCACGTCGCGGCCGTTATCGGCGACGACCTGGAGATCACCCGGGTGCCGGGTGGGGATCCCAGACCCGCCGAGCCGGTCGATCCCCAGCCAGGGTACGACGCGTGGATCATCTTCACCTCTGGCTCCACCGGCGTCCCCAAGGGCGTCGCGGTCTCCCACCGCTCCGCCGCGGGGTTCGTGGACGCCGAGTCCCGGCTCTTCCTCCAGGGCCGCCCCATCGGCGTGGGAGACCGGGTCATGGCTGGCCTGTCGGTTGCCTTCGACGCATCATGCGAGGAGATGTGGCTCGCGTGGCGCTATGGCGCCTGCCTGGTGCCGGCGCCGCGCTCACTGGTCCGCAGTGGGATGGATCTCGGCCCCTGGCTCGTGGCCAACGAGATCACCGTCGTCTCCACCGTGCCGACCCTGGTGGCGCTCTGGCCGACCGAAGCCCTCGCCGACGTCCGGTTGCTGATCCTGGGCGGTGAGGTCTGCCCCCCGGAGATCGGGGCGCGGCTGGCGTCGGCCGAGCGCGAGGTCTGGAACACCTACGGTCCCACCGAGGCCACGGTGGTCGCCTGCGCCGCCCGGCTCGACGGTCAGGCACCGGTCCGAATCGGCCTGCCCCTGGACGGCTGGGACCTCGCCGTGGTCGACGCCGACGGCAGGCACGTCGCGTCCGGGGAGACCGGGGAGCTGATCATCGGCGGCATCGGGCTGGCGCGATACCTCGACCCCGACAAGGATGCCGAGAAGTACGCGCCGATGCCGGGACTCGGCTGGGAGCGGGCCTACCGCAGCGGCGACATGGTTCGCTACGACGAGGAGGGGCTGGTCTTCGCAGGTCGCGCCGACGATCAGGTCAAGGTCGGCGGTCGGCGCATCGAACTCGGCGAGATCGACAGCGCCCTGCTCTCGCTGCCCGGTGTCACCGGGGCAGCGGCCGCGGTCCGCCGCACCGGGTCCGGCAACGCCACCCTGGTCGGCTACGTCGCCTTGTCCGACGGGTTCGACCTCCACGCGTCGCTCGAGGCCATGCGTGACCGTCTGCCCAGGCCTCTGGTGCCCCGGCTCGCGCAGGTTGACGCGCTGCCGACGCGCACATCCGGCAAGATCGACCGCGACGCGCTGCCATGGCCGGTGCCCACCCTCGGCGCCGCGCACGCGGAGCCCCTGGAGCTCAGCGGCACGGCGGCGTGGCTGCAGGAGCTCTGGCTGGAGATCCTCGGTGCGGTCGTGACGGACCTGTCCGACGACTTCTTCGAGGTGGGAGGGGGCAGCCTTGCCGCCGCCCACCTGGTCTCCCGGCTGCGTGAGAGGTTCCCCGAGGTCACCGTGGCGGACATCTACGAGCAGCCGAGGTTCGGAGCCATGGCGGCCGCGCTCGACGACATGGCGGCACCCGCCGCGGTCTCGAACCGGACCGTGCGACCGGTGCCGCTGAAGGCCCAAGCCGGTCAGGTGGCGTTCACCGTTCTGATCCGCGGCCTGACCGGACTGCGCTGGGTCGCGTGGGTCGCAGCGGGGAACACCATCGCGGCCTCCTGGCTCGGGGTGGACTGGCTGCCAACGGCGCCCTGGTGGGCCATCGCCGTCGGGTGGCTGCTTCTGGTCATCTCGCCTGGGCGGATGCTCCTCACGGTGGTGGGGGCCCGACTGCTGCTGCGGGGCATCGCCCCAGGGGCGTACCCCCGTGGTGGGCGGGTGCACCTGCGCGTCTGGGCCGCCGAGCGGCTCGCCGACGAGATGGGGGCGGCCAACATCGCCGGCGCACCCTGGATGCGCGTCTACGCCCGCGCCCTGGGGGGCAGGGTCGGCAGGCACGTCGACCTGCACGCGATACCTCCGGTCACCGGGATGCTCACGCTCGGCGATGAGTGCTCCATCGAGCCCGAGGTGGATCTCAGCGGGCACTGGCTCGATGGCGACATCCTGCACCTGGGGGCCGTGGCAGTGGGGAAGCGCGCCCGCGTGGGTGCCCGCAGCATGCTCTGCCCGGGCGCCTCGATCGGGGCCGGTGCCGAGCTCGCGCCCGGCTCGGCGGTCTTCGGAGAGATTCCGGCCGGGGAGTCGTGGGCCGGTGCCCCCGCTCGGCGCACCGGCCGGGCCCGGGGTCCGTGGGGCGATGCGCGGCCGGACAACCGCCCGGCGTGGCTGGTGGCGTATGCCGCGATGGCCGTCCTCATCGCCATGCTGCCGATGCTCGCTGTCCTCGCCGGCCTGGCGGCGGTGTGGCCGTGGCTGGGCGACGCCGGGTCCCTGGCGGACGCTGCCCGCAGCGCGGCGCCGTGCCTCCCGCTCGCGGCCATGGTCGGTCTGTACTCGCTGGCTGTGATGGTCTGGGCGCTCGTGCGCCTCCTGGGCCTGGGTCTGTCCGCCGGCCACCACCCGATCCATGGGAGGCAGGCGTGGCAGGCCTGGTCGATCATCCGCCTGCTGGACGAGGCGCGCACGTGGCTCTTCCCGCTGTACTCCAGCACCCTCACACCCGCTTGGCTGCGGGCCCTCGGGGCGCGGATCGGGGCGGAGGTCGAGGCCTCTACGGTGCTGCTCATCCCGAAGCTGACCACCGTGAACGACGGTGCGTTTCTGGCCGACGACACCCTCCTGGGAGGCTACGAGCTGGGCGGCGGATGGCTGCGCATCGAGCAGGTCAAGGTCGGCAAGCACGCGTTCGTGGGCAACTCCGGGATGACGGCCCCGGGCCGCCGCGTGCCCAAGCGCGGCCTGGTCGCGGTCCTGTCCGCGGCTCCGCGCCGGGCCAAGGCCAAGGCCGGGACGTCCTGGCTCGGCAGTCCTCCCACCGAGCTGCGGCGGCCGGCGGAGGATGGCGACACCAGCCGCACTTACAACCCTCCTGTGCGGCTCAGAGTCGCCCGTGCCCTGGTCGAGCTGTGCCGGCTCCTCGCCGTCTTCGCCAACGTGGCCCTCTTCCTGGGCGTCGTGCTGGCCATCGAGGTGATGGCCCAGCGCAGCTGGTGGCTCGCCGCCGCGCTGGCCGGGCCGGTGCTCCTCCTCGGGGGCGCCGTCGCCGCCGCGCTCGCGGCGGCCGCCAAGTGGGCTCTGGTCGGCCGCGTCCGGGTGAAGGACTACCCGCTGTGGAGCTCCTTCGTGTGGCGTAGCGAGCTCGCAGACTCCTTCATCGAGGTCGTGGGCGCTCCATGGCTGGCCCGCGGAGCGGCCGGGACACCGGTGCTCAACGTGTGGCTCCGCGCTCTCGGAGCGAGGATCGGCAAAGGAGTCTGGTGCGAGACCTACTGGCTGCCCGAGCCGGACCTGGTGGAGCTGCAGGACGGCTCGACCGTCAACCACGGCTGCGTCGTGCAGACGCACCTGTTCCATGACCGCAGACTCCGGCTCGGCAGGGTGACGCTGCGCGCCGGGTCGACGCTGGGCCCCAACGGCGTCATCCTGCCCGCCGCAGTCCTGGGCAGACACGCTACGGTCGGACCCGTGTCACTGGTGATGAGAGGCGAGTCCGTGCCCGACAAGACCCGCTGGATCGGCAATCCGATCGGTCCGTGGGCCGAGGACGACGGCGAGTGACGGCGGCCACCGTCACCGGCGTCGACGACTACCTCCCCGGGCACGGCGACCCCACCTACGACGTGCGCCACTATGACCTTGCCCTCGAGTACAGGGTCGTCGGCAACCATCTGTCGGCCAGGGCCACGCTCACCGCCGTAGCCCTGCAGGACGTCCGCCGGATCAGCCTCGACCTGCACCGGCTCCACGTGGGCAGGGTCGTCGTGGACGGCGCCCGCGCCAGGTACAGGCACCGGGCGGGCAAGCTCGTCGCTATACCCTGCCGAACCCCTGACGCGCGGCCAGGAGTTCACGGTGGCGGTGACCTACCAGGGCAACCCCACGACCGTGCCGGGCATCGACGGGGAGGCGGGCTGGGAGGAGCTGGACGACGGCGTCCTGGTGGCAGGGCAGCCGCACGGGGCGCCCTCCTGGTTTCCCTGCAACGACCGGCCGTCCAACAAGGCGGGCTACCGGATCGAGGTGGCGACGGCTACGGCATACCACGTCACTGCCAACGGAACCCTCGTCGAGCAGCGCCGCGGCGCCAGCCGGACCACGTGGGTGTTCGACCAGCCCGAGCCGATGGCCACGTATCTCGCGACCGTGCAGATCGGCCGGTACGGCAGCCGCATGCTGGCCACGGCTCCCGTGCCCATCCAGGCGGTCCGCTCCGGCGCCCTGGCCCGGAGGGCGGACGCCGCTCTGGCGCGGCAGGCCGAGATGATGGCCGTGTTCACGCGACGATTCGGGCCCTACCCCTTCTCCCAGTACACCGTGGTCGTCACCGACGACGAGCTCGAGATCCCCCTGGAAGCGCAGGGGATCTCGGCGTTCGGTGCCAACCACGCCACGACCGACTGGCAGTCGGAGCGGCTCGTGGCGCACGAGCTCGCCCACCAGTGGTTCGGCAACAGCCTGACGGTGCGGTTCTGGCGCGACATCTGGCTGCACGAGGGGTTCGCCTGCTACGCGGAATGGCTCTGGTCCGAGGAGTCTGGGGGGCCCTCGGCGGCGGAGCATGCGCAGCTCCACTGGCGACGGCTCGCGAGGCTGTCACAGGAGCTCATCCTGGCCGACCCCACCCCGCAGCTGATGTTCGACGACCGGGTCTACAAGCGGGGCGCGCTCACCCTCCACACCCTGCGGCTGACCCTCGGAGAGCAGCCCTTCTTCGAGATGCTGCGCTCCTGGGTGGACGACAACACCTACGGAACCGTCACCACGGGCATGTTCCTGGCCCACGTTCAGCACCACAGCGGGCGTCCTCTGGGCCGCCTACTCGACCCCTGGCTGTTCGCAGCCCCCCTGCCCGTCTTGCCTACGAGCTAGCCGCACGCCCGTCGGATCGATCAGGCCCGATCAGCCCGTGGCCTGCACGTCGTCCTGGTCCAGTGCCGCTGGAAGGCGGGCGCGGTGCGTACGCACCGAAATCCGATGTGACTCATCCCGGTGTCGACCATCTGAGGGCGTCGCGCCGCTGGGCGGTACCTGAGGCAGTAGCTGTCGGCACACAGGAACGAGCCCCCCTTGATGACCCTCCAGGGGATTCGGAACTGAGGTTGCGCGGGGTCGTAGCTCTCGTGTTCGGTCACCGAGGGCGGAGCCGCGGGAACGCAGCACGCGTTCTCCTCGTGATGGCCGTGCCCGGCCGCCGCGTTCATCAAGTTCGGCCGCGGCTCGGCATACCAGTCGGTAGTCCACTCCCAGACGTTTCCGGCCATGTCGTAGAGCCCGTGGCCGTTCGGGGGGAAGGAGCCCACCGGCGTCGTCGCCCCATACCCGGCCTCGGGCCGCCAGGGGAAGTCGCCGTGCCAGTAGTTGGCGAGTCGCTGCGACGGCTTGGTGTCAATCGGCCGCGATTAGTCCCCCAGGTGTCGCTAGTGCTGAGCCGTGCTGGTGGCCCAGGCGACAGCATCGACCATGTTGAGGTGAACTCGGTCGGGCCCGAGATGGTCGAGCAGGCCGGAACGTCGCGCCATTTCCATGGCTGGACCGTGCACATGGGCGAGGCCGAGCCGGACGTCGGCGGCCTCGAGCGTGGTAGCGAGCCTCGTGAGCGCCTCGGTGCTGGTGATGTCGATCTCGTCGTTCGCGTCGAGGTCGAGGAGGACGGTGTGAACCGGTTCCGGTTCACTGGCGGCCAGTGCCAGGATCGTGTCCTGGACGGCTTGGGCGTTCGCGTAGAACAGTGTCGCGTCGGGCCGGACGATCAGCAGGCCAGGCAGCGGCCTGGCGTCCGGGTCGCGCTGGACGTCCACGAAAACTCCCGGAGCGCTGGGAAGCGAGCCCAGGACGGAGACGCGTGGCTTGCTGGCCCGGTAGAGCAGCAGCAGGATCGACGTGACCACCCCGATGATCAATGCCGGTAGCACATTCAGAGTGATTACCGATACGAGCGTGAGCATGCCGAGCCAGAACTCGCGCGGCATGAGCTGGTAGAACCTGCGCAGCTGGCCGACCTTCATCAGATGCGAGACGGCGTGGATAATGAGCGCGGCGAGGACGGCGTCGGGCAGATCTGTGAACAGCGGCGTCAGGGCCAGTACCGTCACCAGCGACAGCGCGCCTGCCACGATGCTCGACACCTGGCTGCGAGCGCCGGCCCCGTCGTTGACCGCGGTCTGCGAGAGGCTGCCGCCGGCGCCCAGTCCGCGCAGCAATCCCGAGCCGAGGTTCGCGAAGCCAATGGCAACCATTTCCTGATTCGCCTCAAGGCGGTAGCCGTTCTTGTCGGCGAAGGTCTGTCCAGCGCCCAGCGCCTCGCTGAAGATCACCAGCATCAGCCCGGCTGCGCTGGGGATCAGCGTCCACAGGTCCGCCCTCGCGAGGTGAGGCAGCCCCACGGAAGGCAGGCCGGTCGGGATGTGGCCGACTGTGTCAACACCGTGCTTGGACAGCTCGAGCGCGGCACTGGCAGCGATCGCGACCGTCAGCAGGATGAGCCCACCCGGTAGTCGGGGCGCCCACCGCTCGAAGGCGAACAACGC
The DNA here is from genome assembly GCA_963715025.1 of uncultured Actinomycetota bacterium. Taxonomy (GTDB): domain Bacteria; phylum Actinomycetota; class Actinomycetes; order Actinomycetales; family Dermatophilaceae; genus DASSJT01. The sequence goes on from CAVQQQ010000009.1 coordinate 261,128, forward strand.
CAGCAGCGACAGCGCTCCCACGGCGAGCGTTGTCACGCTGGTGTGTCCCAGATTGACCACGATGTGAGCGAACTGGCGGATCGAGTCACCCTCGCCCGTCGTCAGACCGAACAGCTGGGCAGCTGGCTGATGCTGACGAAGATTGCCAGCCCGAACACAAAGCCTCCCATCACCGGGCGAGACAGGAACTGGGTGATGAACCCCATCCGGCACAAGCCTGCGGCGATGAACAGGACGCCGGTGATGATGACGAACCCCGACGCCAGCGCGGCGTAGTCAGCCGCATCCGTCGGATGCAGCGCGGTCACCGTGGAGAACACCAGCACCGCCGAGGCCGATGTTCCGGCCACGACCAGCTGACGGCTCGTGCCGAACACCGCGTACAGGCCCAGTGAGGCCAACAGGGTGTAGAGCCCAGCCTGCGGAGGCAGCCCAGCCAAGCTGGCGTAAGCGATCATCTCCGGAATCAGCAGACCCCAGACCGTGAAGCCCGCGATCGAATCGCGGGTCAGCCACCCGCGCTGATAGTCCGGCAGCCATCCGGTGATGGGCAGGAATCTCTCCAGACCGTGTGACGGCTCCGCCGTCATATAGCTCCCACCGGTCCTTGGCGGACCCGTTCCGGCATGCCCACCGCTCATCGGCCCGACACCTCCTCCGCCCTTTGGTGCAGGGCTGCCTCTATGGTGGGCGACAGTCGAAACGCATGCATCAGATCAGCCTCGGCCACCCGTCCTTTCCCCGGAATGGCGGCTGCTGCGCCCGATCTACACCTAGGTCAAAAGAGCCCATGGCCAGGGAACGGTTCCACGAATCCGAGGGGAGCATCACCATCGAAGGGCGCATCCGACGACGGCCGGACGCAATGAGAAGGGCCTCTGACCGGCATACCTGCTGGTCAGAGACCCTTCATGCACGGGGTGGCAGGTGAAGGAGTCGAACTTTCGTAGCTTTCGCGACGGATTTACAGCCCGCCGCCGCCGAGGCGCTGACCAGCGCAAACGCTGCCTGACGCGCAACTTCGCCGCGAATTCGCCACAAACAGTCGACGCGCACCATCGCCAGCCGACGACACTCGGACCCGGTATAAATCCCGACCCCCGAGTTCCATAGCGACCTTCGCGACCGAGGCCCAGGCTGACCGGCAAGGTCCATCGCCCCGCGGCGGGGCTCGGCAGGAACTTGCTACCGCGATGAGCAGTGTCGCGACGACCCTCGGCGCGAGTCAGTCGACGACACGTCCGTGGTGAGTAGCGCGGTACAGCGGGATCCGATCCACGTAGTGGGACGCGTTCAGCCTGATCTTCTCCCGCTCGGCATCCGTGGTCTCGCGAGGGACCTTGCCCGGTATGCCGAGAAGGAGAGACCCGGCGGGGATGGAGACACCCTCGGACACGACTGCGCCCGCCCCGATGATCGAGTCAGGCCCGATCGAGGCACCGTTCATGACGATGGCACCCATGCCGATGAGGACGTCGTCGTCGACCTGGCACCCGTGCAGCACCGCGCCGTGGCCCACAGTCACCCCTGACCCGATCCTGAGCGGAAAACCGAGGTCCGCGTGGAGAACGGCGCAGTCCTGGATGTTGCTGCGCTCCCCCACCACGATCGTGTCGCCGTCGGCGCGGATCACTGCGGAGTACCACAGGGACGCCCAGGCGGCCAGGACAGCATCGCCGACGACCGTGGCGTTCGGGGCGATCCAGGCCCGGGCGTCGACGGACGGATGACGCTCCCCCAGGTTGACGTGCATGTCAGACCCCCTCGACGAGGACGACGACGAGAGTACACGGTCCGTGAACGTCGGGGATGAGCGTGATCGCCCGGCGTCCCCGGTCCGGCGAGGCGTCGAGCGCGATCATGCCTCCGATGCGGCTGCCGGACCTCATCGGCGGTCTGGCTTCCGGTGCGGACCCAGCCCGGCGCCACGGTGTTCGCTGTGATCCCGTCCGCGGCGTGGTCCACGGCCACCGATCGCGAAACCCACCATGCCGGCCTTCGCTGGGCCGTAGGCGGCCTCCCCGCGCATCGCCATCACAGGCCCGGTCGCGGAGGCGACCATCACCACCAGGCCCCAACGTCGCTGGCGCAAGCCCGGCCGGACGGAGCGTGTGGTCAGAAAGGCGGTGTCGAGGTTCCGGGCCAGCGATCGACGCCACTGCGCGTACGTCGTTACGCCGACAGATCCTGACTCCTCACCTCCTGAGGCCATCGCGTCGACGGCGGGCACGCTGAGGCTGGTCATGCCGGCGTTGTCAACGAGCACCGTGGGAGGCCCCAGCGCCTCGCTCACCTCGGCGGTGGCGCGCAGGACCTGCTCCTCATCTGTCAGGTCGACCACCACCCCGAGAGGCTCGATCCCCGCCTGCTCCAGTTCGTCGGCGCGCTGGTGCGCGTGGGAGGTGGTTGCCGTCACCGCGACCGCGGCGCCCATCGCACCGAGCAGCCCGGCCGTGGCGAGACCAATACCGTCCACGGCACGGGCCCTTCTGACGAGGGCGACGTGACCGCTGAGGTCAAAGGGGTTGGACTGCACGGCCTGACCGTGACCTCCGAGAGCGGGCCGGTCAAGCACCGCAGCATTCGGACGGGACATGCCGCGGGGACAGACAGGCCACGCACCGCACGCCTGGCCATCACGCGAAGATGGACTGGTCAGCGCACGCGACCCTCCTGCGTGTTGCGGGCCTACGCGCGCCACAGGCAATGACCGAATGGCTCGGACGCTATGCCGCGAGGTCAGTCAGGGACCTGTCGCGAGTCCGAACGCCGAGACGGAGCGCTGCTGGTGAAGGTTGCCAGAAAGGATGCTGCGGATCATCTCGGCGTCGGCATCCTCTCGTCCCTCGATCATGGCCAGGAGGTCGTCGACCTCTGCCCGCGTAGTGTAGGTCGCCAACTTGCGCTTGAGCTCGCGGTACGTGGCACGCGCATGGCGACGTTCGCTCAATTCGTGAACGGCTGTCCGGAGAGCGGGCCGAGTGCCGGCGAAGAGGTGTGTCATGGAGATTCCTCATGGGACGTTGCGGGTGTGGGAGTTCTACGATGCCCCCTGTCAGACTCAGACGTCCAACAGCAGAAACCGATCGAAGTAAGCGCCCACACTTCTAAGTCACTCGGCACGGGTCGGCTCAGCGAGACGGATGTTCTGCGGACACCGGTGCCGCGAGCTGCGCAGCCATGTGTCCGGCGCCATACCCGTTGTCGATGTTGACGACGGCCACGCCTGGCGCAGCGGTTGAGCATGGTCAGTGGCGGGGCCAGTCCCTCGAAGGCCGCCATAGCCCACTGAGGTCGGAAGCGCCACCACGGGAGCCGTGACCAGCCACCACGCTGACCGCGGCCCCGCGAAGAGGCAGCGGGTTCAGGACTGCTTCCTGGGCCATCTTCCGTGCTTGGCGGACCCGCCAGCCCCGCGACGTGCGCGCGCGCATCGGTACCTCTCGGGCCATATCGGTCAGGCTCACCGTCCCTGACGGTGCTGGTGATGCTGTTCACCCGGAGATTGGTGACGACAGTCATCGCCACCGTTCAGGACATTGTCGGGTAGCTGTCGTGGACCATGTCGATGAAGGCGCGCGCGGCGGCTGAGGCCGGTCGCGTCGGAGTCGTCACCAGTGATACGAGGAACTGCGGATGCGGACGGACGTGCCGCAGCACCACACGCCGGGGGTCGGGAAGGGTGGACGGGCTTACGAAGGCGAACCCGAACCCGGCGCGGACGAGCTCGGACACGGTGGGGATGTCTCCCACCTCCACGGCGACCTCGCGCTGCAGGCCGGCGTCGGCGAACAGCCGGTCGACGCTCACGCGGGTCCCCCAGCCGGGCGGGTTGTCCACGAACGTCTCGCCGTCGAGCTCGGTCAGGGCAATGCGCCGGCGGCCGGTCAGCGGATGGTCAGGCGGGCAGGCCAGCAGCATCTCTTCGGCGGCGAGGGTGCGCAGGTTCAGCCCCTTGGGGTGTCCCGCGGGCAGGCTGGCGAACGCCAGGTCGAGCTTGCCGTCGTAGACGTCCCGGGCGAGGTCGGCGGACCCGCCCTCGGCCGGGCTGGGGACGAGTCTGACCTCGGGGTGCTCGCGGTGGAACCTGGTCAGCAGCGCGGCGAGGTCGATCAGGGCCAGGGAGTGCATGATGCCGACGCGCACCGTGCCGCGGACCCCACCGCGGACAGCGGCTACGGCGTCGCGCGCGGCCTCGGCCGCAGCCAGGGTGCGTCGGGCCTCGACGACCAGCGCCGCACCCGCATCGGTGAGCCGCACGCTGTGCGTGGTGCGGTCGAACAGCCGCGAGCCGAGCTCGCGTTCGAGGCTCCGGACCGACACCGACAACGCGGACTGGACCAGGTGGATGCGCGCCGCCGCTCGCGTGAAGCTCTGCTCCTCCGCGACGGCGAGGAAGTGCTCGAGGTGCCGAAGTTCCACATCCAGCCCTAGGTCATGCCTCAGACAGGCCATGCTTCAGATCGATGACAGAAATGAAATGTCTTCGTTCGACAGCATAACCAGATTCCGGGAGGGTGGAAGCACCAACGACCAGGAGCCCCGCTGTGACCATGTCCGCACTGCCTGTATCGACAACCCGTCGTCGTACCGCGTCGCGACGGCACCACTCGTTCGGCTTCTGGGTCACCGCTGCAGCATTCCTGGTCAACATGGGTTTCTCGGCGGTGCCGACCCCGCTCTATGCCCTGTACCAGCGCCGCGACCATTTCTCCACCGTGACAGTCACGCTCGTCTACGCGGTCTACGCGGTGGGCGTCATCGGCAGCCTGTTTGTGGGGGGACACGCCTCGGACTGGGTCGGGCGCAAACGGGTTCTCGTGCCCGCGCTGCTCACGAACGTCGTGGCGGCTGCGCTCTTCCTGATGGCGCCGAGCCTTCCCGGGCTCCTGCTGGCCCGGGTGGTGTCAGGCGCGTCGATTGGACTGACGACGGCGACGGCGACGGCGTACCTCGCCGAGCTGCACGTCGGCACGGGCACCGGTGACCGGCGCGGACGCCGCGGGCAGGTCGTGGCGACGGCGGCCAACCTCGGTGGCATCGGCTTCGGACCGCTGGTCGCCGGTCTGCTCGCTCAGTACGCGCCGCAGCCGTTGCGGCTGCCGTACTACGTGTTCGGCGCACTGCTGCTCGTGTTGGCGTTCCTCGTCGCGGTGTCACCGGAGACCGCCACCCGACCCAAGTCCGAGCCGTGGCGACCGCAGCAGATCGCGGTGCCACCGCGCGCGCGGCGCACCTTCTTCGCCGCGACGGCGGCCGGGATCGCGTCCTTTGCCGTGTACGGCGTCTTCAACTCACTGGCCCCGAGCTTTCTGGTCGGCACGCTGGATGAGACCTCCCACGCGGTGGCCGGTGCGGTCGCGTTCGCCGCGTTCGCGTCCGGCGCGCTCGCGCAGGTGGCGTTGAGCCGGGCCGGCCTGCGGGCCACGCTGCGGACCGGGCCCTCTCTACTCATTCCCGGCCTGGCCCTGCTCGTCGCCGGGATGTGGTCGCCGAGCCTGGCGGTGTTCATCATCGCAGGGGTCGTCACCGGGGCCGGTGGCGGACTGGTGTTCCGTGGAGTACTGGCCGTGGCAGGATCGACGGCCCCGGAAGACGCTCGTGCGGAGGTGCTGGCCGGCTACTTCCTCGGCGCGTACGTCGGGCTTTCGGTGCCCGTGGTCGCACTCGGTCTAGCCACGCAGCACGTGGCGCCTCGCGACGCGATGCTCGTGTTCGCCGGGCTTGTCGCAATGGCAGTCGTCGTCAGCGTTCGAGCGGTGATCGCCACACCGGCCGATCACGAGCACACACCACGAAAGGCCGACCAACGATGATCAAGCATCGTCCAGGCAGGCTTTGGACCGCCGCCACCACCAGCAGCGGACCTCTGGTCACCCAGGTCCAGTCCGCGGCCCAACCGCCTGCCTGGCACCAGGCCGGCGACTTGTGATCGCGGTGACGGCATACCCACCCCGATCAGGCGGCCCTGGCCGACGTCCTCGCCCTGCCGAACCCCGGCCAAAGATCGCCCTGGCGATCGTCCATCCCGGCGCCTCCAAACAGACGTTCCGGGTCACCCTCGGATAGGACTGAGCACAACGATGTCCGCCTACTCGGAGAAGGGCATTGCCCTCTCGAGGACCCCGACGAGCAGTCGTTCCTTCTGCAGCGGGTGCAACCCGCGACGGCCGGCCTGATGGACGGCTCCCTCTCGACGCTTGCGCCGATCTTCACCATCGCGCTCGCCACCCATCAGCCGCATTACGCGTTCTTCGCCGGACTGGCCTCTGCCATCGGCGCCGGTGTCAGCATGGCCTTCTCAGAAGGCCTGTCGGATACGGGCGACCTGACCGGTCGGGGCAGCCCGTTCCGGCGCGGCTCGATCATCGGCGCGGGCACCTTCCTCGGAGGCGTCCTCCACACCCTGCCCTTCCTCATCCCCAACCTGCGCCTCGCCCTGGCCGTGGCGATCGCCATGGTCGGCCTTGAACTGCTGTGCCTGTCCTGGGTCCGCTGGCGCTACTTCAGGACGGGGTTCGTGCGCTCGTTCGTCTCCATCACTCTCGGCGGCCTCATCATCGTCGGCATCAGCGCCGCGATCGGGTCGGCCGGCTGATGCCAACACCGGAACCAACCCGCATGCGCACGTCAGCAGCACACGCCAAGACACATCAATCAGCGGTATGCCGCATGGACACGGCTGCCACAGCCACCATCAGAAGGAGAAACCCAATGGCACAGCTCGCATTCCTCGGCCTCGGACAGATGGGGGCGCCCATGGCGGCCCGGCTGCTCCACGCGGGCCACAACCTGACCGTCTGGAACCGCACCATGGCCAAGACCGAGCCGCTGGTCAAGCTCGGGGCGACAGCGGCAGCCTCACCCGCCGACGCCGTGACTGGAGCCGACGCGGTGGTCACGATGCTGGCCGATCCGCCGGCGCTGGAGCACGTCCTCTTCGCCGCCGACGGCGTGGTCGGCGCCCTCAGCCCGGGGCAGTGGCTCATCGACATGTCCACGGTCGGGCCGGACACGATCGGCTCGGTCCGAGGCCGACTGCCCGAGCACGTCACCCTGGTCGACGCCCCGGTGAGGGGCAGCGTCCCCGAGGCGACCTCGGGCCGGCTCGCCATCTTCGTCGGCGCTACGGCCGCAGACTTTGAGCAGGTCGAGCCGCTGCTCGCCGCGCTGGGCACCCCGCACCACGTGGGCGGACCGGGGGCCGGCGCGGCCACGAAGCTGGTGGCAAACCTGGTTCTCGGCGTGGCCATCACGGCGCTCGGCGAGGCCCTGGCCCTGGGTGACACGCTCGGCCTCGACCGCGCCACCGTGCTGGACGTGCTGTCCGAGACACCGATCGGAGCCACCGTCGCGGCCAAGCGCCCGAACATCGAGTCCGACAGCTACCCGCCCAGCTTCAAGCTCCGCCACGCGCTGAAGGACCTGCGCCTGGCCGGCGACACCGTCGAGGGCACCAAGCTCGAGCTCACCGCGGCAGCCCGTGGCTGGCTCGCGCAGGCCGCCGCCGAGGGCCGCGCAGAGCTCGACGTCTCCGCCGTTGTCGCCACGATCCGGGACGCCGTGCCCGGTCCGGACCGCGCGCATGCGAAGACCACCGCAGCATGAGCCGCGATGTGGCGACGATGACCCCGCCGTCCCGGCATGGCGGCCACGATGGGCGGATGGACTCTGCCCGGGCTCACGGGCCGCTGCGCCCTCTGCTGGTCGGCCTGACCGTGGTCACCGGGCTGGTGGACGCGTTCAGCTACCTGAGCCTGGGGCACGTCTTCGTGGCGAACATGACCGGCAACGTGGTGTTCCTCGGCTTCGGGCTCGCCGGGGTCGGTGGCATCGCGATCGTCGCGAGCCTGGTGGCGATCCTCGCCTTCGCGTTCGGCGCGTTGCTCGGCGGCCGGTGGGCGGTGCGCCGGGAGGTGCACCGCGGGCACCTGCTGGCCGTGGCCGCGGCGACCCAAGCCGCGCTGGTCATTGCCGCGGCCATCGTCGCCGGGACCGCCGGAGTCGGGACCTCGGCGGCGCGGCTGTGCCTGGTTGGTCTGCTCGCGGTGGCGATGGGCGGCCAGAACGCGGTCGCGCGCCGATTGGCCGTGCCGGACCTGACCACCACCGTGCTGACCCTGACCGTCACCGGTCTGGTGGCCGACGCGACCTCGTGGTCGGTGCGCGGCCGGCGCCTGGTCCCGGTCGTGGCGATGCTCGCCGGGGCGCTCGCCGGCGGGCTCCTGCTGGACCGGGGGAACACCGCGGCGCCCCTGTGGCTGGCCGCAGCCCTGCTGGCCGCCTGTTCGGTGATCGCGCATGCCGCGGCCCGGCGACCGGAGTCCCAGGGCTGGCGGTAGTGGCCGGTGCGGGAGGTCAGGCGTCGAATCGCTGGCGGATCGGTGCGAGGAAGGTCGCCACGGCCGTGGTGGTGGCACCGGCGGGGACCGCGATCGTCACGTCCCAGCTCGGCGCGTCCGCCGGAAGCGGGAGGCTGGCGAGCCTGCCGGCCTTCTTGCGGGCGATGTGCCCGGGCACGACGGCGATGCCGAGCCCGTGCTCGACCAGGTCCAACAGGGTGTGGACGTCGTTGACCTCCGAGGCGATCCGCCGCGCTACGCCGGCGGCGGCGAACGCCCGGTCGGTGACCTGCCGGGAGCCCCAGTCCGTGTTGAACTCGACGAAGGGTTTGTCGCACAAGGACTTCCAGTCGGTGCGCTTCCTGCGGGTGAGCTCATGCTCGGGCCGGCAGGTCAGCACCATGGGCTCGCTGGCCAGACCCAGGAACCGCACGTCCTCCGGCGCGCCCGCCGACCCGGCGACGAAGGCCACATCGAGCCGACCGGTGTGGACCTCCTCGACCAGGCGGGCCGACCCCGCCTGCTGGACCAGGAGCTCCACCCCGGGGTGCTGGGCGTGGAAGCGGGCCAGCTCTGCGGGCACGTCGACCGCGCCGAGGCACTGCTCGGTGCCCACGCGGAGCCGGCCGCGCCGCAGGCCCTGGACCGCGGCGACCGCGTCGCGGGCGGCCATCACGCTGGCCAGGGTGCGGCGGGACTCCTCCAGCAGCGCCTGCCCCGCGTCGGTCAGCTCCACCCGGCGGGTGTTGCGGTCGAACAGCTCGGCGTCCAGCTCCTTCTCCAGCGCCCGGATCGAGGCGGACAGCCCGGACTGGGAGATGAACAGCCGCTCCGATGCCCTCGTGAAGTGCTTCTCCTCGGCCACGGTGACGAAGTGCTCAAGCTGGCGCAGGTCCATGACCCAGAAGCGTATGTGGACACTGCCATCAGTTTCTACTGTTGGACATCTGAATCTGACGCGGCGATCGTTGACGTCACCAGCACCACCCACACCCAGAACGGAAATCACTCCCCATGCGCGTCCCCCAGCCCCTGACCGACGAGGAGGCCAGCCGCCTCGCCGTCACCGCGACCGTCACCGACCTCGAGTACTGGGCCCACAGGGTGGCCGTCAACGGCCACGTCGCCCTGCTTGACCTGCTGCGCGTTCTCGATGCACTCCGCGCGAGCAGCGTCCCGCAGAGCGCGGGCCAGCCCGCCTCGCTGACCATCCTCGCCAGCTGAACAGCCCACCCAAGGAGCCACCACCCATGAACCTGCGCCAGATCGGCGACACCAAGGTCAGCGCCATCGGACTCGGCGGCATGCCGATGTCGATCGAGGGCCGCCCCGAGGAGTCCCGCTCCATCGCCACCATCCACGCCGCCCTCGACGCTGGCATCACCCTGATCGACACCGCCGACGCCTACCACGTCGGCAGGGACGAGGTCGGCCACAACGAGTCCCTCATCGCCGCGGCCCTCGCCTCGTACGGTGGTGATACCTCCGACGTGGTGGTCGCGACCAAGGGCGGCCACCTGCGCCCCGGCGACGGCAGCTGGACCCTCGACGGCTCACCCGAGCACCTGCGGGCGGCCTGCGAGGCGTCCCTGCACCGCCTCGGCGTGGACGCCATCGGGCTCTACCAGTTCCACCGGCCCGACCCGGCCGTCCCCTACGAGGACTCCATCGGCGCGATCCGCGACCTGCTCGACGAGGGCAAGATCCGCATGGCCGGCATCTCCAACGCCAACCCGGGACAGATCCGCCTCGCGCAGGAGATCCTCGGCGGGCGGCTCGTCTCCGTGCAGAACCAGTTCTCCCCCGCCTTCCGCTCCAGCGAGCCCGAGCTCGAACTGTGCGACGAGCTCGGCATCGCGTTCCTGCCCTGGAGCCCCCTTGGCGGCATCAGGAACGCCGCCGGCCTGGGCACGGCATACCAGCCGTTCGCCCAGGTCGCCGAGGAGGTCGACGCCACCCCGCAGCAGGTCACCCTCGCCTGGATGCTGGCCACGTCGCCCGTCGTCATCCCGATCCCCGGATCCAGCCGCCCCGAGACCATCCGGGCCTCAGCCGCAGCCGCCGACCTGCAACTCACCCCCCACCAGATCAGCCAGCTCGACCGGTCCTGACACGCTCGCCTCCGCCGAAGCGGATCCCCGGTGGTCACGCTCGACCGGGGATCCGCGGGTGTCACCGAACGGCTTTGGCGGCCTTGAGGATGAGGGCCGTGGTGGCCGCGGGCTGGGACATCATCGGCACGTGCGAGGCCGCGACATCATCGGTTGTGGCAGCCTTCCGGCCAGCCACATGCGGATGTCGGCCAGGTGGAACATTGGCGCAACGTGCAGCAAGGTCCCGGCCGGCGTGACCATCGGCTCGGTCGCCTGGCCGGCGTAGGCCGAGGCGAGCATGTTGTGGTGAGTCAGCATCACGCCCTTGGGGAAGGCCGTGGTACCGCCGGTGTAGAACACCCCGAACAGGTCCCTGGCCATCCCGCCGCGCGTCCGGCGCCGGGGAATGACGTCCGGCGCCGGGGAATGACCAGCGACCAGCTCTACGTGGTGAACGGCGTCGACAGGCTGGTCCCCAGCGCCGCAGAAGACCACCCTCTCCAGGTCGGCGCACCGGTCGCGCAGGTCGCCGACCGTCGGTCCGAAGGCGTCATCGACCAGCAGGACCTTGGCCCCGGAGTCGTCGATGGCGAACGCCAGCTCCTCCACGGTCCACCGGGTGTTGAAGGGAACCACCGCGGCACCAGCCCACGGGACCCCGAACAACGCCTCGTAGTAGTACGAGTTAAGCGCCAGGATCCCGACCCGGTCGTCGGCCCGTACGCCGAGTGCCATGAGCGCGGCGGCAAGACGCCCCACCCGGTCGTAGCTGTTCCGTAGGTTCGCTCGCGGGAGCCGAACACGCTCGCGAGCCGACCGGGTACTGCTGGCGTGCCCGGTGCAGTGCGAGCGTCATCTGATGGCCAGACGCTAACGACGTTCCGGTCCCATGGACATGGGTCGGGGCGTCGATGGGCGTCGACCAGTCCAAAGGGGTCGCGGGCCGGTTTCCGGCGACCCCACGAAGAGTTCACTTCATGGTCGCTTCAAGGCCTTTTGTGTCGGGCTCTGGCCTTTCTAGCGTCGAGATGTCTGCGACCTGCGGACATCCAGAGGAGGAGAATTGATGTCAGTCTTCACCAAGCGCCGCGCTACCGCGGCCGCGGCAGTCAGTGCCGCCGTCGTCTGCATCGGCGGGTCCGCCTGGGCCAGCCCCGGCGCGAGCACCGGCCCGAGCAGCAGCGACGCCCCCTACCTGGTCCGGCATGTGCCCGGCGTGCAGCTCACCAGCCTGCTCACTGCAGGTGACCGGATCGGCGGCTACCAGATGGCCGGCACGCCGGACGGCCTTGGCGCCTTCGACAACGGCGACGGGACGTTCACCGTGCTGATGAACCACGAGTTCGGCCGGACCGTGAGTGTCGCCCGCTCGCACGGCAATACGGGCGGGGCGTTCGTGTCCCGCTGGGTCATCGACAAGCTGACCCTGCGGGTGATCTCGGGCCGCGACCAGATCACCCATCTCATCACCTCGGGGTCGCCCAACATCGACCGGCTCTGCTCAGCCGATCTTCCCGCCCTGACGGCGTTCTACAACCCCGCCACCGGGCTCGGCTACCACGGCCGGATCTTCATGAACGGCGAGGAGAGCGCCCCCAGCGGGCGCGCCTTCGGCAACGTCGTCGAGACCGGCGACAGCTACGAGCTTACGGCCCTCGGAACTGCGGGCTGGGAGAACGTTGTCGCCAACCCCGCCACCGGTGACCGCACGGTCGTCGTCGGCCAGAGCGACGGAGGCACGCAGTACGTCTACGTCTACGCGGGCGACAAGCAGGCCAATGGCACGCCCGTCGAGAAGGCTGGTCTCACCAACGGGACCCGCAAGGCCATCGCCGTGACGGGCTTCCCGACCGAGAGCGGCGCCGCCGACTTCCCCTCGGGTCCGCAGCCGTTCACCCTGTCAGACTCGGGCACCGCGTTCGACCGCCCAGAGGACGGTGCGTGGGACCCGTCCAACCCCAACGACTACTACTTCGTCACGACCGCCAGCATGTCGAAGCACAGCCGGCTCTGGCGCGCCAGTTTCGTCGACGCCAGCCACCCCGAGCTCGGTGGCACGATCACCAAAGTGCTCGAGGGTCCGGCGGACGACACGCCCAGCTCGGTGGGCCCGAAGATGATGGACAACCTGACCATCAACGACCGCGGCCAGGTGCTCATCCAGGAGGACCCGGGCGGCAACGCCTACCTCGCGGGCATCTACCAGTTCGACACCGCCACCGGGGCCGTTCGGCGCATCGCCGACCACGACCCACAGCGGTTCACGACGGGCGGATCGTACTTCGACACCATCGACGAGGAGTCCTCGGGCATCATCTACGCTCCCTTCCTCGGCGAGGGCAAGTACCTGCTCGACGACCAGAACCACACGCGGGTGTCCGACCCCGCAGTGTTCGAGAAGGGCCAGCTCCTGCTGCTCCAAGTGCCGCCGGGCCAGCCGGTGGCACCGTAGAACGCGAGGGTGACTCCTGGTCGGGGTGGCGAGAGGCGAACCCCTCCGCCACCCCCGACCTCGCCTCGCGACAGCGGGGATCAGCACCCGGCTGTCCGTGAGGTCCCGGCAGCGGAACAGCCAGTCGCACACCGCGAGTTATGCCGCGAGATTCACCGTCGTTGACAGCCGCTCAATGCGCGAGCGCTCATGGGTGCGCCATCCAACACGCGAATCCCTTGGCCCGGGGTAACACCCGTGGAATCGCGACGGACAGGGTTCCTTCGATTGCGAACCCCCACCGCCTCACATGACCGCAGGTGGACGCGCCGCGCCGGTCCGGCTGTCACGGCCGCGACCTGTGGAACTTCTCCGCGTATTCGCCGCGGAGCCAGGAGCCGTCCGCGTTTGTGCAGGTCACAGGCCTGCCCGTGTCGGCCGAGATCCTGCGGCGTCACATACCCCGACCAGGTATGGCGGAGCGCTCCCGATCTGCGTTCTCGCAGGTCATTCCTGTAGGACCGGGGCCGGTCAAGAGCGTTCGTGGGTTCTTCTTGGCCGGCCCGGACCGTTGCTGGGCAGGCTCGGTGGGCGTTGGGGTCAAGGCTCGAGCGGAGCTCGACCGCGCAGCAATGCCACGAAGTTAAGCAATCGGCTTGAGGGTCAAGGCCTTCCGCGTGGCGGCGTGTCGGGTGGGGCATAGGTGCCGGTTCCGGTTCGGGAGAGGTACCCGAGTCTGGTCCACTCGCCGAGCTGGTGAGCAGATTTCGGGTCTTGATGCCGAGCCGATGAGCGAGGTCGCTGCCGCGCCAGTCGCGGGCCGGGTCGGTGGCCATGATCGTCGTGACCTGCTCGCGGCGGGTCGGGCCGGCTGGTCGTGGGGTTGGGGAAGGCTTCTTTCGCGGGCCGGTCACCGGGGGAAGGCGAAGGGTGACCTCGATGGTCGCGATCGTGGTGGTGTGCTGCGGGCGGGTGGTGTCTCGTCCCAGGTAGTGGCGGTGGCGTTGTTGACCTTGCGGGTGCTGTACCGGGCGCGCCGCTCGGGCAGGGTGCCGGCGAGCACGGCCTGCTGTACCGGGCGCGCCGCTCGGGCAGGGTGCCGGCGAGCACGGCCCGCCCGATGACGCCGAGCAGGTCGAGCGGGTCCTGCTGGTCGTCGAAGACGATGCCGGCCGCCGCGGTGACCTGGTCGCGGGCCGCGTGCAGCGAGATGGCGAAGCTGGCCCGGTCCGGGTCGAGGTCGGGACTCGACTCGATGGCCTCGCCCATGACGATGCGCAGCAGCTGATAGACGGCGCCGGTGACCAGCAGGTCGGCCTCGATGATCCGCACCGGCAGCCCGTCCAGATCGGACCGGTAGGAGCCATCGGGCAGCTGAAGGACCGGCGGGGTGCGGGTCGACTTGGCGCGCACGAGCAGGCTCGCGCCGGTGCCGGCGACCTCGGTCAGGAACCCGGTCGCATCGAACGCGCGGTCGAGCAGGACCAGCATCCCCGGGCCGGGCAGCGGCAGCAGCTGCCAGGCGATGCCTGCCTCGTCCCGGTCGGTGCCGGAGCCGAGGGCGGCGCCGAGCAGGCCGCGGGTGCCGGTCTCCACCAGCGCCGGCAAAGAGCGAGCTGAATCTCTCTCACGCGGCAACTGCCGATCTCGTCACCGCGGCTTTCGACGAGACGCGGGCCCACTTGCCAGCCCCGCAGGAGCGCGCCCTGGGGCGGCTCTCCTGCGTCTTGACGCCGAGGGACCGGCCGCGCCACGCACGACGGCGACCGCGTTAGTGAGCGTTCTGGCGATGCTCGCGCGAGTGCAGCCCGTGCTCGTCGCGATCGACGATGTGCAGTGGCTCGATCGTGCGTCCGAGCGCGCACTTGCATTCGCCGTGCGGCGACTGCGGCAGCGGGTCGGACTCGTCGTGACACGCCGTGGCTTGGGTGACGACGAGCCTCCCCTCGCGTTGGCCCGTGCGGTGCCCGCGGATCAGCTGCAGCGAGTCGTTCTCGAGCCACTCGCACTCGCCGCGCTTCACCAGATCGTCAGCAGCCGGCTCGGCTGGTCCTTCCCTCGCCCGCTGCTGACCCGGATCTCGGATGCGTCCGGCGGCAATCCGCTGTTTGCCCCGGAGATCGCGCAGGCGACAACCCGCGGGAAGGGCGAACCCGCGCTCGACGGGTCGGCTCGGCGACCGCGACCACGCCTGGGTAGCCGCTCAGGCGCTCCCACGAGCCGCAACCCGGCCAGCGTCGGCGGCGCCAGGAGCCGGGTCAGGCGCACCCGCCTGCCGGGCGCCGCGGATCCCACGATCGCCGTGAGCCGGCCGACCTGGTCCCGGCCCACCTCGAGCCCGGCGCCTTGGGCCGCGTGATACAGCTTGCGGAACCCGTACACGCCCAGTTCTCCTCCCAGAGGGTCACCAGCGCGTTCACCAGGTACGCCTCGGTCAGCGCCGCATCGGTCACGGGAGTGGCCTTGTGGGCGTAGTACGTGGACGGCGCGATCTTCATGCCGTGCCCGGACAGCACGGCACAGATCGGCTCGACGCCGAACCGCTCCCGGTGGGAGCGATGTACCCGACGATCACTTGAGTCGACGGTCGAGCTCCGCCTGTGCGAAAAACGGTCCGAGGCGGTCTTGAGGATCTCGTTCGCCCGCCTCCAGCTCGGCCACCCGACGCTTGAGCGCACGCACCTCCTCCGACTCCACCTGACGCGGCGAAGCCACCGAGCGCGAACCCGCGGCCTCCTCCTCGGCCTCGACCCAGTTCCGGATCGGGGCCTGGTTGACGTCCAGCAGCGCGCCGACCTGACGACGCGCCTCGAGCTTCGACTCCTCGCGCTCGGCGAGGCGGTCCTCGGACATCCGGACGGCCCGAGCGTGGGTCTCCGCGTCGAACTTCCTCGGTGCACCCATGACAAGAGTCTCCCTTGCTAGATCAGCACCCTCCGGGAAACTCAGGACGCTTCAGGCATCCTCCGAGCCGTCATGGCCTGGAGCCAGGCCGACCTGGCCCTGCTGGTGTCGACCGCACGCGGGTTCACCGCGAACCCGGTTGATGACCACACGTGGACACCCCGGCAGGTGTCAGTCCCCGGCCCGCACGCCAAGTGGCTGGACGCCGCCGGCCGCCGCACCCTCATCGCGCGCCTCATCGACCTCGCGGGCGATGCGGGTTCGCCCTGCCGGGCTGGCATGCTTGGACACGGTTCTCCCCGACTGGGCGAAGAGGAGCGTAGGTGTTCGTTGTCCACGCCTGCTGGCTGCCGGGCCGGATGCATGGTGGCACTGCCGAGCCCGGCCGGGTCGGGATCTGGGGTGAAGACTCCTCCGCGCCGGCGGAGCTTCCACGCAAGCCGGGCCGCAGACCGCGAGTCCCGGCGCACCCGTTCGCCGCTGCGCACGAAGACCTCGTCGCCATACTCCCTTCGGCCGTCCTGAAGGCAACAGCGTCGACCCTCACGCTCACTGTGCCGACCCGGGGCGGTGGGCCGATCGCCTCGCCGGAGCTGGTGCGGGATCAGCTCGACGCTGCCACCGGAGAAGTGTCGTCCGGCCAGTGGCAGGTGCCCGCGCTCGAGTTCGACGCTGACCTCGCGCTAGCCGTGCTCGACCCGAACACGGAGGACGCGGTGTGGGGCACGTCGATTACGCACCTGTCCGAGCTCAGCCGCTTCGCTGCGGATCTCGTCGCAAGGGGGCGGCTGCTGCCCGGTGTCGTCGTCGACGGGCCGCGAGCCGTATGGCGCCCGGTGCTCACCGCAGCGGACGCGGCCTGGGCACGCACGCTGGCCGTGTCCGCGCCGCCGCCACTGTTCGCGGCGGCCCCTGACACAGGCCTCGACCTCTGGGCCGAGGCCCTGGACTGCATGGTCGACGCGGCGGCGCGCGCTGCACTCGGCGGGTCCCGACTCACGCTCGGTCGTGCGGGTGATCCGGTCACGCGCGCCTGGCTGAGCGCGCTGACCGGTATCGAGCGGGTGTTCGCCGCCGACCCACCCGCGGTCGCCATGCTTTCCGAAGCGCTCGCACAGTGGCAGCGCGACGCCGTCGCCGGCCCGGTCCGAGCCTGCTTCCGGCTCGTCGAACCGGCCGACGGCGACGAGGAGTGGCAGGTGCGGTTCGGGCTGCAGGCCGCGGACGAGCCCAGCCTCGTCGTCGATGCCGAGGCAGTCTGGCGCTCGCGCGGCAAGCTTCCCGCGCTCGCCCGTCAGATCGTCGCGCCGCAGGAGACGTTCCTCGCCGAGCTGGGCAAGGCGGCCCGCCTGTACCCCGAGCTCGACCGGGCCCTACGCACGGCCCGGCCCTCGAACCTGGCGTTGGATACCGAGGGCGCCCACGGGTTCCTCAGCACGGCGGCTCCGACGCTGGGAGTGGCCGGGTTCGGCGTCCAGCTGCCGGGCTGGTGGACCAAGCCGTCCTCCCGGCTCGGGCTCCGGCTGACCGCATCGACGCCCGGCCAGCCGGGACGGGTCGACGGCGGAAACGCCCCGCTCGGCTTCGGTGCTGTCGCCGAGTTCCGCTACCACATCGCGGTCGGCGACCAGGGGTTGACCGCCGACGAGCTGGCCGAGCTGGCCGAGACTGAAGGCGCCGCTGGTGCGGCTGCGCGGCCAGTGGGTCGAGCTGGACGCACGCCGGCTAGCCGCCGGGCTCAAGCTGGTCGGGCGTCCCGAGCAGGCCACAGTGAGTCGAGCTGTTGCGTCTCGGCCTCGGCATCGGCTCTGCCCCGGAGGGCCTGCCGGTCGAGGGCGTCGAGGCCGACGGCTGGCTCGGCGAGCTGCTGTCCGGGAGGGCCGAGCAGAGGCTCTCGGCGATCCAGACGCCGGAGTCGTTCTCCGGGCACGCTGCGTCCGTACCAGCCGCGGGGCCTGTCCTGGCTGGACTTCCTGGACCGCGCCGGGCTGGGCGGCGTCCTCGCCGACGACATGGGGCTGGGGAAGACCGTGCAGCTGCTCGCGCTGCTGGCGCACGACGCAGATGCTGGCCCGAGCTTGCTGGTGTGCCCGATGTCGCTGGTCGGCAACTGGCAGCGGGAGGCCGCCCGGTTCACCCCGCACCTGCGGGTGCACGTCCACCACGGCACGGAACGCGCCCGGGGCAAGCGGTTCACCGACGCGGTCGCCGCCGCCGACCTGGTCGTCACCACGTACGCGCTCGCCGCCCGCGACGCCGCCGACCTGCGCAAGATCTCGTGGCACCGGGTGGTCGTCGACGAGGCGCAGGCGATCAAGAACGCCGCTACCCGGCAGGCCACCGCCGTCCGCTCGCTGCCGGCCGGCTACCGGGTCGCGGTCACCGGCACGCCGGTCGAGAACCGCCTCGCCGACCTGTGGTCGATCATGGAGTTCGCCAACCCCGGCCTGCTCGGGCCGGCCGCCGCGTTCAAGAAGCGGTACGCCGAGCCGATCGAGCGGCACGGCGACGACGACGCGGCCGAGCGGCTGCGCCGGATCACCGGCCCGTTCGTCCTGCGCCGGGTCAAGACCGACACGTCGATCATCGCCGACCTGCCCGACAAGCTGGAGATGGAGGTGGTCTGCAACCTCACCGCGGAGCAGGCCTCGCTCTACCAGGCGGTGGTCGACGACATGCTGGAGCGGATCGAAGCGACAGCGACGGCATCGAGCGGCGCGGCCTCGTGCTGGCCACCATGACCAAGCTCAAGCAGGTCTGCAACCACCCGGCGCAGTTGCTGCGCGACGGCTCGCCGCCTGGCCGGGCGCTCGGGCAAGCTGGCGCGGCTCGAGGAGATCCTCGACGAGGTGCTCGCGGCGGGCGAGAAGGCGCTGCTGTTCACGCAGTACGCGGAGTTCGGCGCGCTGCTGCGCGGGCACCTGGCCGGCGCGGTTCGGCCGCGAGGTGCTGTTCCTGCACGGCGGCGTCGCGAAGGCCGACCGCGACGAGATGGTCGCTCGCTTCCAGGCCGACGACGCCGCGTCGCCACCCATCTTCGTGCTGTCGCTGAAGGCCGGCGGCACCGGGCTGACCCTGACCGCGGCCAACCACGTCGTCCACGTCGACCGCTGGTGGAACCCGGCCGTCGAGGACCAGGCCACCGACCGGGCGTTCCGGATCGGGCAGCGTCGCGACGGTGCAGGTGCGCAAGTTCGTCTGCGCCGGCACGGTCGAGGAGAAGATCGCGGCGATGATCCGCGACAAGCGCGGGCTGGCGGCCCGCATCGTCGGCACCGGCGAGCAGTGGCTCACCGAGCTGTCCACGCGGCCAGCTCGCGCGAGCTGTTCCGGCTCGAGGCCGGAGCGGTCGTCGAATGACGGAGCATCGCTGGTATCCGCCGTCGCGGCCGCGGGCCGTCGCGAACGGACTCAGGGCGCGCAGCAGCCGTGGCGCAATCGGCGACTCCTGGTGGTCGCGCCGGTTCCTGGACGTGCTGGAGTCATTCGCGATGGGCAACCGGCTCACGCGGGGCCGGACGTACGCGCGCAAGGGGCAGGTCACATCGCTCGACGTGGTGCCCGGCGAGGTGCGTGCGACCGTGCAGGGTTCGCGGGCGAAGCCCGTACCGGGTGACGATCGGCCTCGCGGCCTTTCCTGAGATCGTGTGGGCCAAGGCCGAGATCGCGCTGTCCGAGCAGGCGCTGCTCCAGTGCCAAGCTGCTCGCCGGCGAAGTGCCGCCCGAGCTCGAGGACCTATTCGCGGACGCTGGCGCCCCACTGTTCCCGCGCACCGTCAACGAGCTGGACCAGCGCTGCACCTGCCCGGACTGGGAGGTCCCCTGCAAGCACCTCGCCGCCACGTTCTACTTGCTCGCCGAGGCGTTCGACGACGACCCGTTCCTGATTCTGCGTTGGCGCGGGCGGGATCGGGATGCACTCCTGAGCCGGCTCCGCGAGCTGCGAGCCGACGCCCCCGCCGAGGAGTCCGACGAGGCCGCGCCGGCAGCGGCGGGCAGTTCGCTCGCGCTGGCCGGCCTGACCCAGCCGACCTGCCAACCGGAGCGCTTCTGGCTGCCTCCGGCTCCATTGCCAGCCCGCCCGGGCACACTGGACGTCGAGGGGGACCTGCTGCTGCGGCAGCTGCCGACGCCGGGCACGATTCTGGGCGGCGCTACGTTCGTCGCGAAACTGCGTACCGCGTATCGGCGATTCGGGGGTACGTCGTAGCGGTGGCGTGTCAGGACATCCAGGCGCGGGTACGCCGCGTCGTCGAGCGGACCATCCCCCCAACGGGATGGGCGAACTGATACTCAGCGCTCCACCCAGACGTCGGGTGCCGCCTGGTCCGACAGCCACACCGCGGACGAGGACCGCCCGCTCAAACACTCGTCGAGCCGACAGGTTCGGCATGTCCCCGCAGATCCGAACCTCGTCGCCACCCTCCGGGCCCACCTCGACCAGTTCGAGTGCAGCCCCGGCGGTCGCCTCTTCGTCAGTCGCTTGGGGATTGCCGGGCGGCCGTTGCCTCGGCCGTTCTCAAAGCCGCTGCCATGGGCACTGCGTACCGCGTCTGGAAGCTCGCTCGCGAGCAGGCGCTGACCCCGCAGGAGGGGGCTTCGCCGTTGGCGTCGCGGCCGTACGACCTCCGGCACGCGGCCGCGTCACTGTGGTTGAACGCAGGCGTCCCCGTCACCGTCGGACTTAGCCGGAAAGCGGCATGAGGCCCCCCGACGGGCGTTTGCGCAGGTCAGGGGCCCTTTGCGCACTGGGTGGGCAAGTGGAGGATTCGAACCTTCCGTAGCTTTGGCGACGGATTTACGGCCCGACGCCGCCAAGCCGCTCACCTGCACAGACTCCCCTCCACGCCTGACTTCGCCACGGTTTCTGCACAGATGCTCGACGCCACCCAGCTCCGGCTGGGTCCGGTCGGACCCCGACTGCGTAGATACCGGCGGCATCGCCGCTGCCGGCTCCAACACCGGGTTTGAGAACCGCCTCCCCGACTGCCTGGGTGCTGACCGCCGCATGCTCCACGCGTACATCGACCATTGCCCTGAGATCATTGGACTGGGTGACGCGGGAACCACGCTTGCGCACACCGCCCCGCTCGGCACGGACGAAGGCTGTCCTGCTGGACTCTGGCGCTGGCCTGGAGGAGGCTTTGAGGGTGTCCACGGCGGACGGGCTCGTAGGGCGAGATGCCGAGTTCGCGGTGGCGGTGGCCGCAGTCCGCGAGCTCAGCGAGGGGCGGGCGTCGGTGCTCGCAATCGAGGGGGAAGCTGGCATCGGCAAGACCCGCCTGGTGCAGAGCATCGTCGATGATGCGCGTTCTCGTGACGTGACCGTTTTCGCCGGCCACGCTCATCCGTTCGAGCGCACCCGACCGTTCGGTGTGATCGCAGGAGCGCTGGATCTGAGCCGGCGGTCAGCGGACCCGCGTAGGGCCGCGATCGGCGCACAGCTGGCTGGTCAGGGCGGTGCGGCCACGGCGCCGGCCGGTGGCGGCATCCAGTACCAGGTCGTCGAGGAGATCGTGGACCTGGTGGAGACCTCATGCATGGAGCGCCCGGTGCTGCTGGTGGCCGAAGACATTCACTGGGCGGACAGCGCAAGTCTGCTGGCGATCTTGTCGGTGTCACGGCAGCTGCCACTCTCGGCTTTGCTCGTCGTGGTGACAGCTCGGCCGTCGCCGCAGTCTGACGAGGTCGTCCGGCTGTTCGATGACCTCGCAGCCGTAGGCGCGCGCACCCTTCAGCTCCAGCCGCTCAAGTCCGACGACGTGGCCGCGCTTGCTGGTCAGGTGCTCGGGGCGTCTCCGGGTCCCGCCCTGACCGCCATGCTGGCCAAGGCCGGCGGGAACCCGCTATGGGTCGTGGCCATCCTGAGATCGCTGGCCGATGAGGGAATGCTGCGCCGCACGGGTGACCGCGTCGAGGCGACAACCTCGGAGCTGCCCTCCTCGCTCAGTGACCTGGTGATACGCCGCCTCCGGCCTCTACCCGCTCCAACGCTGAAGCTGCTGGAGATCACTGCGGTCCTCGGCGATGCCGTGTCCCTGCGCGATGTGGCCGCTGTCGTGCAACGGCCGCCGACCGAGGTTGTCGGGCAGCTTGAAGACGCCTTCGACGCACAGCTTCTGGACGAGGCTGACGGTCGAGTCGTGTTTCGGCACCAGCTCGTCCACGACGCCATCTATCACCACATTCCGGGACCCGCCCGCCGCCTTCTGCACCGTGAGGCCGCAGCCGCGCTGGTCGCCGCGGGCGCGGATCGACTGGACGTGGCGGATCATCTGATGCTCGGAACGGAGCGGGGTGACGAGCAGGCGGTCGCATGGTTGCGGGAGGCCGCCCGTGAGGCGGCCGGGCAGGCGCCGCTGGTCACCCTCGAGCTCCTTCAGCGCGCCGAGGCGTTGCTGCCGGACGGTCATCCCGACGCGGACCTCGTGTCGGCGGAGGTGGTCCAGGCGCTGCTGCGCTCCGGAAAGGCGGCCGAGGCGTCAGCCCGCGCGGAAACCGATCTCGCGCGGCGGCATACCGCCGAGGTGGACACACCATTGCGTCTTGCTCTCGTTGGCGCGCTTGCGCTCCAGAACCGCGCCGCCGAGCTCATCAACGTCGTGCAGGCCAGCCTCGCCGACTCAACGCGGCTTGGGCCCTCCTATCAGGTGCCGATGCTGGCCCAGCAGAGTTGGGCCTTGACGTACTCAGGCGACCATCGCGCAGGCGAATCGGTCGCCAGCCAGGCGCTCGTCATCGCCGAGCAGGCCGGCGATGCGGCGATGACGGTGTGGGCCCTGACGGCGCTGCTGGTGGCGGTGGGACGACAGGGCCGCTACGGCGAGGCGCTGGTCCATGCCCGGCGAGCCGCCGCGCTGGCCGCTGACTCCCACGACGCGCGGTCTCTACCGCTGCAGCCCAAGCTCTTCCTCGGCCTTGCGCTGTTCGACTGCGACCTTGTCGGTGAGGCGAGAGCGGCATACCGGGAGGCCCTCGACGACGAGTTCGGCTCTGGGTGGTGGCTCTCCGACACGCTCATGGCCGACGCGCAGGCGTGCTTTGCCATCGGGGAGTGGGAGGATGCGGTTCCCGGTCTGATTGCCGCTGGCCAGGCCGCGCAGGAGAAGGACCACCCGCTTCTGCTGTCACAGTCGATCGCGTTCCGAACGATCATCGCCACAGCCACGGGAGATCTCCACGGCGCGACAGAACTGGCCGCGGGGATCGCCGGCCATCTCGAGGGCGACCAGCTGAGCTACAACGCGGGAGTCCTCGCGTTCGCGGTGGCGGGGGTGAAGGCGGCCGAAGGCGACCAGCAGGGCGCATATGACCTGTTGCTGCGGTGCTGGCGGTTCGAGGCCGAACGGGAGGACCGCTTCTACCACCGTTATCTCGCCCCCGATCTAGTGCGCCTGGCCCTGGCGCTGGGTCATCGTGATGTCGCTGCCGAGGTGGCCAGCGACGTCACGGCGGGAATCTCCCTGGCACCGGAGGTGCCGACGATTCGCAGCCTGGCGCTGCGTTGCCGGGGATTGGTCGACAGCGACGTCGAATCAGTGATCGAGGCGGTCGCGCTCGCCGGCCGAACGCCCCTCATGATCGATCACACCGGCGCCTGCGAGGACGCAGCGACGCTGCTGGCGAAGCGCGGGCGGCGCGACGAGGCAGCGGCGCTGCTGGCTGAGGCACTGGAGCGCTACGAGCGGGCCGGCGCCGATGCATGGGCCGGCCGGGTCCGAGCGCAGTTGCGGACGCTCGGCGTCCGGCGCGGCTCGCGCGGACCGAGGCACCGGGCGGCGAACGGCTGGGAGAGCCTCACCGCGACCGAGCGGGCGGTGTCACTCCTCGTGGCCGAGGGGCTGACGAACGGTGCCGTGGCCAGGCGGCTCTACATCTCGCCGCACACCGTGAACACCCACCTCCGACACGTGTTCGCCAAGTTGGACGTATCGAACCGGGTTGCGCTCGGCGCCGTGGTGCATCACTCGATCGAGTGATGTCTTCGCCCGCGGCTGCGCGCACGATCGATCGCATGCAGCAACCGTTGCGGGCAGCACCCTTGCGGAGTCCGCTACGGCCATCCCGAACGGAGGAATCCAGATGCCAAGATTCGTTATCACCCACGACGTCCACGATGTCGACCGCTGGCTGGCGGGCAAGGCCGAGCGCGCTGCCGCCCTGCCTGGCGCCACGAACACCACTGACCTTGTCGCGTTGGACGGCAGCAAGCACGCCGCTGTCGCGTTCGACTTCGCAGACCCGGACGCCCTGAAGGCGATGCTGTCATCGTTGCCCCCCGAGGTGGCCGCGCAGGCGGAGTCACACGGCGTCAAGATGCCGATGACCGTCTACGTCGAGGCGTAGGCGGAAAGGACCTCCAATGAACCACTCCGCAACGATGCGACGTGCCTACGAGCTGATCAGCAAGGGAGACATCGACGGATTCGGCGACCTGATGGCCGAGGGTTTCATCGAGCACGAGGAACTGCCCGGCCTCCCTCCGACGAAAGAGGGGGTCAAGGAGCTCTTCCGCGCATATCGGGCCGCGTTCCCGGACCTTCACATGGAGGCCGTGGAGATCATCGCCAGCGGCGACAAGACCGTCGCGAGGGTTAAGGCTTCCGGGACCCACAACGGCGAGTTCATGGGTATGCCGCCTTCTGCCAAACGGGCCGAGGTGCGGCTCATCGACATCATGCGATTCGACCACGCCGGTCTCATCAGCGACCACTGGGGCGTCACGGACATGCTGTCGATGCTCCAGCAGCTCGGCGCGATTCCTGAGGGTCCACCGGCCCCCGTCGAGCCCGCCCGAACCAGCCCCTGAGAGTTCCGAGGTCAAGACCCGTTCGGTTCGTCGGACGAGGACACGCCGGCACCGATATGCCTGCTCGTCGAGACCTCGACATCCCCGTGGTGAAGGCCGTCGCCGGGGGTCTGCTCCGCCGCTCACCCTCGACCCCACCCGTGACTACCAGCCACAACACCCCAGACAACACAACAGCCGGACCTACGATCCGTAGGTCCGGCTGTCCGGGATGTCTTGAGACATCACATGGTGGCAGGTGAAGTGCCCGAGAGTCGCACGTGGATCGACCTTGCCTCTGCATTCGTCGACGTCAAGTGGCCCCACGCCTCAGCCAGGCACAGCAAGGGCCTCGCCGAGGGCCTCGTCACCGCAACCGTGTCGATGTACACGTCGCTGTCCCCGGCCCAATGCCATCGACGCACGAGCTGCCATGCCCAGAACAACATCGCCCCCGAGGGCTGCTTCCTCAGCCGACAGATCATCAGCCACCCCGACCCCGACCCCGAGGCGTTCATGACCGACTTCGCCAACCGGCTCAGCACCTCGGGCTACTACTCGAGCAACCTCTACGCCGCGGCCTGCCGCACAAGGTCCGGGCTCCCGCCGTCGAACCGATCTTCACCTCGATGGTCGACCTCAGCGACAACGAGCCCCTCACGGACTGGTTCCCGGCCCTCCCCGCCCCACGGACGCTCATGTACGGCGAGCAGAACAACACCCTCTCCTATCTCGGCCGGCCGCAGGACAACGCGTGGACCTCGCCGAGATCCCCTAAGGCGGGCACTTCCCCATGTACGCCAACGCCCCCGAGATGTGGCGACGCATGGACGAGTTCGTCCGCGCGGCCGAAACCCGCCGCTAGCCCATCCCAATTCTGCACAGATAGTCGACGCTACCAACGCCAACCGACGCAAGCTGGATCCGGGGGCAGCGGGGGTTGGCGACCTGACGGCGCGGGTGTCACCGCGGTCCTGTCACCCTTCCTCGCTGCGTATCGGAATGCCTCGCTGGCCCCCAAGAGCACAAAAGCGAGCGGGCCGACCACGCATGACGCCTACCCCGCGCGAGCAGTGCGAGCGTCCACGCGTGGATGAGATCACCGGCCGTGAGGCGCGGCAATGCCGAGGGGGTCCGGCGCCGCATACTCCCAGTGCCAGGAAGGGCCGTGGGCGAGTTTGGCGCAGCTGCTCGGCCAGGTCAGGCGGGTCCGAGCCTCCACGCCACGGGGGCGGAACACTTATGAACCCGGCGACAGGCCTTCGAGCGGCCCCTCCGTCCCAGCCGGCGGCAGCGCGGGCTCCTCCATGGCGTCCCGTCGCCGGCGCTCGAGCTCCGCGGCGAGCTGTTCGGACAGACGGGCCGCGCTTGCCCGCATCGCCCGGTTGAGCATGGGCGTCATGAGCCTCGCGAGGGCGCGCTCCTTGCGCTTCTCGGGCGCCGCGATCCGCAGGTGGAGGGTCGTCCCGTCGGGAGTGGGCTCGAACTCCATCGTCTGGAGGAAGTGGATGGCACCCAGCGGCGTCGGGACGGTGTTGCGGATGGTGAAGTATTCGAATGGCCGCCAGCCGAGCAGTTCCTCGATGCTCGCCCGCTTGCCGTGCATGCAGTGGTTGGTGGCCCCCACACCCCGACGGTTACCCGTTGCGATGACCTCCACCCCCGTCACCCCGGCCTGCCAGGTGGATCGTCGAGGCGGCGCGGTAACGAACTCCCACAGGACCTGTGGCGGCGCCGAGGTCGGCGCGTCGAACCGGTAGACCGCCTGTCGCTCGTCGACGAACGCGTGCGTGCGCGACTCCTCCTCCTGCCATCGGCGGTCGAGGTCGTGGACCCACACCGGTACGGGGCCGATGTGCTCGTAGGTTTGGCTGGTGGCGCGCATGCCGAGCGCGGACACGTCGACATCCATCGCGTCGACGCAAGGCTGGCTGAACAGCGCGTAGGCCTCGATGCCCGTCGATGCGATCACGTCGTTCTTGAGTAGGCGATGGACGAGGATGACGTCCGCTCCGAGCAGCTCCTCGTGGCCGGCGACGCGCTGGCGCAGCATCGTTCCGTGGTGGATGACGAACTTGAGATTGAGGTCGGGAATGCGCACGCATGCGTTGCACTCGCACGACGTCGCCTGGCGCACGTCGCGGCGTCGCCGTCGGAAGCCGAAGTAGCAGCTTTCGATCGCGTCGAGGATCAGTGACCCATCTACCTTCTCGGTGATTGCGAACATGAACGCGGCGTCGCCCTCGAGCTTGGCCAGCCGGAAGCCGGGTCGCAGAGCGACGACGATGGTGCCCACGAGGTCCGCGAGGATGTCCTGCGCGTGATCGAGCTCGACGCCTACGAGGTAGCCCGTGTATCCCGAGATATCGGCGATCAGGAGACAGGCCGACTCAGGTGCCACCGGCCAACCCTCCGGGAACCGGGGCCAGCCAGCGAGGAGTGTGACTGGCTCGGGAACGCATCCGTTCTCCTCGACCAGAGTTACGACGCGGCAGATTGTGGGCTTTGACGGCGCCCTCGGAGCCGACTGTCAGATGGGCTCGCCCTTCCGAGCGCAATCTACCGCTGCCCCCGCGCGATCGCACCAGCCGGCGTCCGGAAACGCCACGAGGACGGAACGAATGGCCGATGCCCGAGCAACGCATGACAGGCAACGCGCCGCTACTGCTCCAGTGTCTCCCGGTACTCCTCGGTCAGCACCGCGGTCCGGGGGTAGGAGCAGCCGGCATCCATCGCAGGTCCACTCCGAGTAGATGCGGGTTATGGTCCACCGATCCGATCACGACGCCTCCCTTGTCGAGCAGCCCATGTGGATGTCGCGAGCACGCTCGCCGGCCCCCAGGCCGCAGGAGCCCGCGGCCTCACGGGCCCAAGTGCCATGGCCTGGTCCTGCGGCTGCCGCAAGTGGCGTGAGAGCGCCTCAACCTGACGATCCTGCTGGTAGACCCCACGATCGAGTCAGCGTCACGACCGCCGACTCCTCCTGAGCCTCAGTCAGGTTCACGTGTGCACCATCGGCGGCGCAACGGCACCTCTCACCCAGCCCGAGCCAACACCGGCGGCCCTCGCCGAGTCCCCTGACCAGGGAGCGTTCTCCCGTCGGCGGTGCCGATCGCGACCGTGCCGGAATCCGCTCCATTGCATACCCCGAACCACCTGCGTCGTCGCAGGTCAGACCCACCGCCGGTCCGACTGTAAGGACTGACAAAGGACGCGGACGCCCAACTTCTCTACGTATTCGCCGCAGCCGCCTGACGGTCGCCGCATTTTGCGCCTGTCAGCGGCTTGCTGACTCGGGTTCGGAATCCGAAGCTATTGACACCCTACCCGGTATTGCAGAAGGGCTCCTGACCCACGTTTCCGCAGATCAGGAGCCCAATCGTGCCCCTTGTGGCAGGTGAAGGATTCGAACCTTCGTAGCTTTCGCGACGGATTTCCAGCCCGAGGCGGCCGGGCTGCTGACCTGCGCGAAGTGAGCCGGGTCGAGAACTTCGACACGAATTCGACACAGCCAATCGACGTTACCCGCGCTGAGGTCCGCACAGTCGGACACCGACGTCGCTCCACTCGACGGTCACATCAGGGCCGCAACTCTGACAGTGCCAGCCGAAGTGTCGCCGCCGTCCTATCAGCCGGCCCGAAGCTCCGCGGCCCAGACTGCGAAGAAGGCTCGCAACTCGGGGAAGTCTGCAACTTCTGGGTCGAGGAACAGATCGGTGTCGGAGTAGGCGGCGAGCTGGTCAATCATCGACGCGAGGACCTGCGTGTCGAAGCCCAGATCGATCATCGCCGCCCGGGCGAGTAGCACTGGCTTTCCGAAGAGCTGAGCCAAGGAGTACACATCGACGAAGTCGCGGGCGGCGGCTCGATCGAACAGCGCGATGAGCTTGCGGCCCGCGAGCTCTTCCGGCGCGAATGTGGGCCCGGCGATGCTGGCCGTCGCTGGCATCCCGGGTCGTGACTCGAGCGCCAAGTCGACCAATAGCTCCTCCTCCTGCCCGTGGATGAGCAGGCGGCAGAACTCGCCCGACCCATGGATGTGTTTCATCGTCCAGCCCCGGACGCGAGCGGCGGTGGTGAATTCCTCCTTGGCCTGCTGGACATCGCCAATCCCCCGCGCAGTAAAGAAGTCCAGGTCCTGTGTTGGCCGGTGTGTCAGTTCCTGGGCGAGCAGGGCGGCACCGCCGGCGAGGACGAAGCCCTGAGCGGATGGCAGGCTGAAGAAGAGACGGGCGACATTCAGCTGGAACGGAGTCAATAGGGAATGACGGTCCACGATTAGGCAGCGATCAGCGGCTCGATGAGCGGCGCCCATGCAGCGCGCAGATCGGCGGGAAGCACGAGGTCGGCCCACAGGTCGACCAGCAGTGCGCCGTCGACATACCGTTCGACATCAGCGGCATCGCCCTCGCGAAGGATGATCTCGTACACGCGGGCTCGGTCATGGCGGTCGCTGAGACGGTAGAGGCGGTCCGGCTCGGACCAGTTCAACCGCAAGGGCAGCCGCACCGCAGCCAACGCCTGCTCCACGCGCAACTCTGGCAGCCGATCAGGGACGGCGTACAACTGCCCCCGCCGCCCGGTGACCGCGTGAAAACTCAGTCGTGGCCGCACGTCCAACTCGTACCCACTGGCGGCCAGCAAGCGCTCGACGGTCCGCAACGCGGGCGACTTGTGCCCATGCTCGTACGCGGACACAGCCGTGCGCGAGGTGCGCGCCCGCTCAGCCAGCTCCTGCTGGCTCAGCCCAGCGCTGCGACGCGCACGCTCCAACACGTTGATGTCAGCCATCTCGACCCTCCATTCGTGTCAGAGCCCATGGTATCCGATGGGATACGTCAGACAGAGTTTGCGACCCAGAAATCCACCTGAACAGGCAGTCCGGATCAGTCCCACGACATATTTCCCACCATGGGGCATGACTTCGGCGAAGTCGACAGCTGTGCCACAGACCCATCGTGGCGGTCGTCGACCGTCAGCACCTACGCGTCGGTTGCCGTCGCAGGAGACCGGCAACAGTCCCGACGGGGACATGCCTCGGTGTCTCGTCCGCTTGTGAGCCACCAAGGTGCCGCACCGCATCACCTGGTCTCGTCGTGGGTGTTGACGATCCGTCTGAGCGTCTCCCAGTGGGAGGGGTTGAGCAGCCTTCTGGCCGCGTAGTCCTCGATCGCGCCGAGGTAGACCGACGCGGCCTGCTCGGCGGCGCGATCGCGCCGTGCCTCGCGCTCCTGGTTTCGCTTCATCTCAGCTTGACTGGCCCACTCGGCCACCTCTTCGGCGGACCCTGCTGTGTGGGTGGTCCGCCGGCCGTTGTCTAGAAGGACCGAGGCCTGCCAGCTGCCGGACGGCAGCTGCCGAATCGATGCCACAGCAACCAACTACAGCCTGAAGCGCGACCCGTTGTGGTTGACCGTCTCGCCCGTCTCAGAATCGAAGACCGAGCCACCGAGGGCTTCGGCCGTATTGCGGAGCATCTCTTGGCGTTCGTTGGGGCCCCCGCCCGGGAGGATATTCAGGTGTTCGGGGATGTCTTCGCGCTGGGAGGGATTGCCGTAGGAGCCAAGCGGCGTTGAGAGCTCGGTGAGCCACTGCATCAGGTAGCCGATCAGGAAGTGTTTCACCAGCTCGAACGCTTCCGAGTCCAGGCCGCCCTCGCTGTTGCGGTGGCCCTCAATGTCGAGGTGGAGCGCCCGCTTCGATGCTGGGTACTCCTTGGCGGCCTTCTGGACCATCTGGAAGAGCATGTCGGCGGTGGTCTCGAAGTCCTCCGTGACGCGCATCTCGTGATAGATCGCGATCCTCTTCGACTTTTCGTTCGCACCCTTCTTGGCCGCGCTTGGCCGGCCGATTCCCTGTCGCTGCTCGACCACCTGCACGGCGTGCTTGGCGGGGTTCCCGCCTCGCCCCTGCTTCTTGGGCATGTCCGACTCCTTCAGCGCTTGCTCTGCCAGCGTGGTGACAAGGTTGACTCTACTACGCATGCGCAGCGCGTGCGCAGTCGAGTGGCACGGCCCGACCCGGCAACCCCAGGGGCGCATCTCAGCGGTTGGGTCGAGGCGGCCTTGACCCATCCGGGGCTCACCGCACGCTCGCAGAGGGGAACCGTCCCAATCGGGACGGTGCGCTCCTCCGTCGCGATTACACGGCCCTGCCGCGACATCGCCACTGGTCAGTGGCTCGCGAGTCCGGCTGACACGGCGAGTGGCGACGAACTTTGTCGCGTATTTGACGCAGATAGCCGCAACACCACTGACTGGACCGACGTCGACCGACGCCAACCGGACGAGGAGCAACGGAACGTCGCCGTGAGGTCCTTGCTGACCCGGTCAACGCCTCAGAAAATCGAAGGCCCGCAAGCACTTCTCTCGAAGAACTTGCGGGCCAAGTCCGGTTTCACAGGATGGGTGGCAGGTGAAGGATTCGAACCTTCGTAGCTTTCGCGACGGATTTACAGGCCGCCGCACCCAGGCCGTGGACCTGGGACGACGCCTGCTCGAGAACGAACTTCGCCACAGATTCCGCACAGACACTCGACACCAACCGTCTGAAATCGGCCCGTTGGGCTGCGCGAGCGGGGGTCGGCGACGTGGAAGAACGTTCCCGGCTCGTCCGGTCCGAGTCCGTGTGCAACCCGAGTACGGCGACCGCCTCCGTCGAATGCGGCCTCTCGTCTCTCGCCTGATGTGCTCCTGGATCGCTCAGAACTTCTGGGCGTTCAGCGCCGTCTGGAGGTGTCTGGTGGTGTCCAGGCCCCAGTCGCCGTCCTGCGCGGCGCCTACGTGCTGTTGCAGCGCCCGGACCGTCTGGGGGCCGATCTTGCCATCCGCGGCTACGCTCAGGTGCTGTTGGAGTGCCTTGTTGGTCAGGGGGCCGATGGCGCCGTCCACGGTGAGCTTCGCCCCGTGCTGGTTCAGCGCCCGCTGCATGGCAGCGCAGGTAGCCGGTCCAAACTCTCCGTCCACCACGAGCGTGGTGACGGTCGGCGGCCTCGGCGTGGGCTTGACAGGCGCGCTCAGGCCCGCAAGCGCCGCCTTCATCATGGCCGCTGACTGCGGGCCGAACTCGCCGTCCACCGTCAGTTTGTGCTGGCCCTGGAAGGCTTCGAGCGCTGCCTTCGTGGCTGGTCCGAACTCGCCGTCGACCTCAAGCCCCACTCCGGCCAACTTGTTCAGATTCCGTTGGAGTGTCTTGACGGCTTCGCCGGCAGAGTCTTGGCGCAGGATGCCGTCGCGTGCGGGCATGGGCGCGGCGTCACCATATGCCGGCCGCCCGTACCCGACCACACACGCCGAGTTGCGCCGGTGACGGAAGAACCCGTTGGAGGTGTTGCCTTCCAGGGTGGTGATCGTCCCGTTCGAGTGCACCGCCTCGATCAGCCCGACGTGGTCGATATTCGCGATGGACCGTGTCCCGGACCAGTCGAAGAAGACCACGTCCCCCCGCCGGGCGCCCCCGAGCCCATAGTGCCACCGGCCGTGTTCCTGGAACTTCCGGGCGTGCGCCACGGTGTTGGCGAACTTGCCCAGCACCGCGAGAGAGTTGTCCGAGTGTGCGGCCTCGAAGTGGATCGCCATGTCGCACCAAGGCCCGTCAAAGCCGAAAAACTCGCTCACCTTGTTGTGGTTCGAGCCGGGCGGGTGCTCCCTCGTACCGAGCAGTCCCTGAGCCTGGCCGACCATGCTTGCCACGCTGCCCATGTCACAGCTCCATGTCCTCGGGGAGAGCGTCTACGTCGCCCTCCACCGCCACCGTGGAGTCCTGGCTGACGCCACCCTGGTCCGGGTCGACGTCGAACAGACCTGCACCGCCCGCCGGCTGCACCGGCTGCGCATCGTTGTCGCCCATGATTCCTCCTGTACTCATTGCGCCCCAATCGTACGACCCTGGTGAGAAGATGGGCACGACTCACGCCGCGCAGGGCCCCCTCGTGGTCCCCAAGCCGTCGCACCACGAATCCCGTCCAGAACCGGCCGACTTGTCATCGCCCTCGAAATGCGCGAACTCCAGAAGCACTCGAAGAACATCGCCGCGGGAGCCGGAGATCCATTCCGTTCCAGAATCCACCCGTTACATCGACATGTCCTCATCCGTTTGGACTACGTTGCATGTGCGAGCATCAAGGTCGCGGCCGCGGAGCCGCCGCGCCTTCAACAGCGTGATCTCCTCACGCTCGGCGAACGACAAGCACCGTCCCGAGCAAGGGACGAGACTGATCGGTGGCATGCCGCCAGCGTCGCGAAACCAGCGTGTCCCACCGGCTGGTGCGCCCACGCCAGGTCATTGCCGCGACCACGGCGCTCGTGCCGGTCCCACGAGACCCGCCGCCGGACGGCCGTGAGGGCGTCGTTGCCGAGCTTGACCAGTGGAAGCAGTCCGCGCTCACCGCGCCCTGCACCAGCCGCTCCCTCAGCGGTGTCGTGAGCTGGGCCCGTGACGGCAGCTGCGGCGGGTGCTCGGTGACGTCATCCGGGGCACGCGTGCACCGCAGCTGGGCGGTTCGAGGCGCTGGCTGCCGGCCCGGTGCAGCGCCACCGTTTCTTGGCCCATTGCGCCTGCACGAGGCCGTGGAACGGGACGCCGCGGACCAGCTGCACGGTTCGCCGATGCACCCGTGAGGTGAGCCCCCACACGACGGGCAGGCCGCCTCCACCACGGGCGTGTCGATGACAGACCTGCCGCACGCCTTCGTCGGTGCGGGTCACCGCGAGCACGCGGTGGTCGGGAACGTTGAACCGAGTTTGTCTCTGGATCGACTGCGGCCGTAGCCTTGAACGTTCGTGACCCGCGCCCGGCCTCGGCTCGGGCGGTGCGGGATGAGCAGCTGGTCGGGGTGCTCCGCGAGGTGCACGCCGACCGGGCCAAGGGACGCGGGGTGGCCGGGTACCGCAAGATGTGGCACCTGCTGCGCCGCGACGGCCGCCAGGTCCCCCGGTGCACGGTGGAGCGGCTGATGCGCCAGGCCGGGCTGCGCGGGGTCACCCGGGGCCGGGCCTGGAAGACCACGGTCGCGGACCCGGCCGCGGCACGGCCTGCGGACCTGGTCAACCGCGAGTTCACCGCCGCGGCGCCGAACCGGCTGTGGGTGGTCGACTTCACCTACGTGCCCACGTGGGCCGGGGTCTGCTTCACCGCGTTCGTCACCGACGTGTTCTCCCGGCGGATCGTCGGCTAGCGCACCGCGAACCGGATGCCCACCGAGCTGCCCCTGGATGCCCTGGAGATGGCGCTGTGGGTCCGCTCTCGTGCCGGCCACGACGTGACCGGGGTGGTCCACCATTCGGATGCCGGGTCTCAATACACGGCCATTCGGTACGCCGACCGGCTCGCCGACGCCGGCGCGCTGGCCTCGATCGGGACCGTCGGCGACTCCTACGACAACGCCATGGCCGAGTCCGTCATCGGCCTGTACAAGGCCGAGTGCGTCCGTCTCGACGGGCCCTTCCGCACCGTCGACGACCTCGAGCTGGCCACCCTGTCCTGGGTGCACTGGTTCAACCAGCACCGACTCCACTCCGCCCTCGACTACGTTCCGCCGATCGAGCACGAGCAGGCGTACTACCGTCAGAACGACCCCCAGCAGCAGCCGCTGCCGGGAGAACCCGCCCTCCACTAAACCCGGGGCGGTTCACTCGCGGTCGCGCCGCATTTCTCGCACGTCTACGTGTACGGCCCGATGCTCGCCACGCCCCGGCCGTCCTAATGGTCGCCGGCGCAGCGAACAGCAGCCGCGTCAGTCAGCTGCCGCTCCTGCACTTCACGGCCCGGATCTCCTATGCGCTCTACCTCTGGCACGTGCCCCCCGTTCCGCCTGTCGGGCACGACGTACGCGGGCAATCCCACTCATCCGTGGATCGCCCTCGCACGTGTGATGGCAGTCGTCTCAACCCTTGCGCTGGAGGAGCCGCTTCGACGAGCGTGGCGCGCAGCCGAGGCGGATGGCCCCCGGCGCAGAGGCGCCCAAGCCGGGGGAGCATCGCTGGGCCCGGCAATGCCAGGAGTCGGGGACTGGAGGGTCGACGCCGAAGTGGTGATCCGCGCGGTCACCCGCGCTGTGAGCGCTCCGCCTGCGCCGCGCGCTGCGCCACCTCGACAGGACCCACTCGGCGCGCGCCGGCTGTCCAGTCGCTCTCGTCGGCGGCATACATCATTCCGTATGCCGGCGTGCCGGGCTGAGTGCGCCAGCCCTCGGAGAGCCGGCCCAGGTCGACGGTGTCATAGCCGATCTCGTCCAACAGCCTGGTGACACGCTGCTTGGCCTCGGCGTCGTCCCCGGCGATGGCGAGCGCGCTTCGATCGTCGGAGCCGGACGGGCGGCCCAGCTCGCCGAGGTGCTGGTAGAAGACGTTGTTGAAGCCCTTGACGACATGCGACGTCGGCAGGTGCGCCTGGAGCAGCTCGGACGACGTGGCGGTCCCGGTGTCGAGGACGGTGACGTGGCCGTCGCGCTGCGGGTAGTAGTTCATGGTGTCGAGGACGACCTTGGCCGCCAGGTCCTCGACCGGCACGTCGCGGTAGCTCTTGAGTGGGATCGTGACGACAACAACATCACCGGCGCGCGCGGCCTCCGCTGTGGTTGCTGCCCGCGCCCGGTCGCCGAGCTCGCCGACGAGGTCGGCGAGCGTGCCGGGGCCACGGCTGTTGCTCATGACGACGCCGTGTCCCGCGTCCACCGCCAGCCGGGCCACGGTGCTGCCGATGTGTCCGCTTCCGATGAATCCCCAGGTCGTCATCCGCCGGCCGTCGTCTGTACATGCGCCTCAGGAGATTGCTCGGCGCCCCTGCTCAGCCATCCCGAGCGGTCACGTCAAACCGTCAAGCCGGGGCGTTGTGAGCCATCCGAGTAGGGCGCTCGAGCGGCGGGGTTCGGCGAAGTACGAGCAGTGCCAGACGCCGTCGCCGCCCGCGAAGTGCAGTGACCGGTCCTTGTCGACGACGAAACCCCCGCGTCCGCGAGCGGTGCCCACGCCATCGGACGGCACGACCCCGTCGTTGTGGCGGTTGCCGAAGACGCGGTCCACCGCGGCATCCGGGAGCCTCCACAGCGCTGCCAGGCTCCCGGTCGGTTCGAAGTCGGCGTCGACTGCATACAGCCGATCCCGTTCGGGCGCAGTGGAGCCGAGGCGGGGCAGGAACTCTCCGCCTGGGTCCATGGACGGGAGCCCGGGCAGGCCTCCCAGCGCGCCCATGCCGAGGATCTTGACGACCTCGAGGATTCCCTCGAGCGCATCGAGGATCGCCGTCCACGGCCCGGGCGGTATGAGGTTGAGCAAGGCGGTCATCCGGTCGACGCAGGCGCCCATGTGCTTCGGGTCGGCCAGAGGCGTGCCGCCGTTGGGAGTGCCGATGAAGACCGTCCGTCGGACGCTCACCGGATCGCCACGCAGGTCCTGTAGAGCCCGGGCTACGAGGCCGCCACGGCTGTGGCCGATGATGTCGACGTCGAGCCGAGCGCCCGCAGCGCGCACCTGCTCGACGAAAGCGCCAGTGTTGGTCACCGGATCAACGGAAAGCGACGGATGGTCTAGAGCGATGACCCGGCCGTCGTATGCCGCCGACAGCGCTTTCATGGTGGCCACGGGCAGACCGCCGAACGACCCGTGGCTCGTGCTGAAGGTGCCGTGCAGGAAGAGCAGCGCCCGACCCGACGTGAGACGTTGCCAGGCAGCGCCATCCGGCTCCCGGCGGACCGGGCTGGAGTACGCGTCGGCATCGAAGATCCTCAGCCTCAGGGGCCGGTTCGCTGCCTCCCAGCGCTCGGCAAGGTACAGCGCTCCCTTGCCGATGAGCTCGTCCAGGACCGGGTACACGAAGACCGACAGGATCTTCTTCCCTACCCACGTGACGAGAGACCGGTCTGCGGGGCTGCTCTCGGCACCTCCGGCCGGCGGGGCTGTGGCGACCCTCCGGGGGACGGCGAAGCGGACCGTCCCCCCGGCGCCCCGCGTTGGTGGGCGCGGTGTGGAGGGACTGTCCGATGAGCCCACACGGGTGACGTGCTCCGGGTAGTGCCAGCTGAGCACACCGGACTCGTCCGACATGAGCAGGACTTGGGCGCGAAGCTCGCCGAGATCAGGCACCTCGACCACGAGTCCCTCACTGCCGTCAGCAGATCGCACGTCGACACCGCCCGGCGGACGGACTTCCTGAGCCTCGATCTCGATGGTGTGAGCCACCTGCATGCCGGCGCGCTCGACGGCGACCGCGAAGGCCGTCGTCGTGCCAGTTGCCTCGTCGCCTCGGCCACCACCTGCTCCCTGGCCTAGCTGTGCGGTCCCGCGAAGGCCGGGCGCCGTCAGCACAACTCCACGACCGAGGTCGATGCGTCGGCCTGCTCCGTCAAGGGCAGCCATGTCGTGCTCCGATCTAAAGGGTTTCCTCGACGTCAGCCGGGGCATTCAGGTGCGGGAGAGAATCAGCTCCGGGTGGCCGTAGAAGACGTAGGCCAGAGGCGTCGCGGTATTGCGTCCCCAGTCGGTGCCAAACCGCGAACGTAGAGTGCGCAGGGTCTCGGCCACGGACGTCGCACTGCCGAGTACGGCCGCATAGAACTCGGTCGCGAACGTCCGCGCCACAGTGTCATCGACATTCCACAGTGGAGCCACGTAGCCGCTGCACCCCTCGGCGAGGAACGCCCCCGGCATACCGCCGTACTCGCTGAGGAAGGCACCGGCTGTGCCCACTTGGCACGCGTTGAGGAACACGAAAGGCCGGTTGCGCCTGGTCAGCTCCGAGCCCTGGATCACCAGCGGGTCGAGCCGACGGTCCGTCGAGCTGAGGATGATGCCGCTGTACTGCTGCATGTCGGGGCTGACCTCGCCGTGCGCCGCAATGTGGACCGCCGTCGGCGCAAACGCCGCCCCAGCCCTCTCGAGCCGGTTCTCCAGCAGGCGCAGGACGTCGTCTTCCGTCGCCTTGAGTGGCAGGCCCTGGTAGGTAAGCGCGATCGCCCGTCCTTCCTCGACAGCATCCGGCAGCGGACGGACCCTCGCGTCAGAGGCGTAGTCGCCGATGACCACGGCCATCGCACTGACATCAAGGCGCACCGGCGGTGGGGTGGCAGGTCGGTCACCACCGCGCGGCGTGCGCGTGATCGGTGGCACCCAACGGCCGACCCGGCAGGCGCACCCCAGCGGCATCCCTGGGCTCTCCCCCGGCCGCGCATCGGGAAGCTCGGACGCAGGAAGGATGTCGTCACCGACCCATGCCAGCTCCCATGGGACGTAGGGCTCGTTCGTCACGATGAGCACGCTCGGAACCTCGCCCGCGGACTTAGCCCGGTCCCACACGGCGACGAAGAGGTCCCAGAACTCGCCAGGCATGGCACCCGCCACTCGCCGCCCAGCACCGACCATCGTCATCCGCAGGAACGGAGACCCGGTCTGGTCGGGCACCTGGGCCATGAGCTGGACCGCAAAACCCTTGGCAGAGCCCTCGACAAGGGTCGTCGTCACCCGATGGCTCGGGAGCGGCACGTCGGCGTAACGACTGTGCAGGAGCCACTCGAGCTCGCCGTCGCCCTGCCGGCTGCGGATCTCTACCGTTAGGTGCGGCGCGGCGACGTCGGTGGACGGGCCGATGCCGGTGCCCCCGGACAGCGGCGGTGCCGGCGGCGCAGGGGGTCCCGCCTCGCCGACATTGATCTCGCGCCACCCCCGGCCGACGACGTTACCCTCGAACTCGTACGAGACCTCGATGACGCGGATCACGTGCGTCTTCACGGGCTGGGCAACCACGCGGATCTTGGACGTTGCCTGCTCCGGATCGCTCCGGCGCGCGTGCAGCTCCCCGCGCACGCCGTCTGGGAAGTCGAGGCCGAAGCCCATCACCTGGACGGTGAAGTGGAGATCCTCGTCGGGGTCGTCCGTGCGCGCGCGGACCACCACCGGCGTGGCGCCTGCGACTCCTCGTCTCGTGAATCCGATCTCGACGTCAAACTCGACGCCGCGCCGTGGTCGAGAACACCGCGACCGGGCCGCGCTGCGTCGATCTGCGGCTCGTTGCCCGTTCGGGCGGGGAACCGATCACCACCGTGGGGCTGCGCGCCCTGTCCGTGGCCCGCATCGTCGCCGGGATCGACCGGCAGCAGCTCGTGCTGCACCGGACGCCTGGGGGCGCGTGGGCTGGGTCCGGGGGTGAGCAGTCGAGCCGCGACCGCGCGGCCTACCGGCGAGCTCTCAAGCGCCGCGACGCCGCGGAGCGCCGGTGGCTGCTCGACGCGTACCTGCTCGTCAGGGTCGCCGAGGTCTACCGGACCGCCGGGCTTGCGCCAACCCAGGCGGTCGCCGACGAGTTCGGCATTAACCGGGGTCGCGCCGGTCGCTGGGTCAAGGTGGCCCGGGAGCGCGGCCACCTCGGACCGGCGCCAGCAGAGCGAATGAAGGGGGAACGCCTCCGATGACCGCCCAAGAGCTCTACTTGGCCGCGGTTCACGAGGCCGGTCACGCCGTGATCGCCCGAGAGCTCGGCATCGGCATCCGCACAATGACCGTTGTCAAGAGCGAGGACGCGCTGGCACACACCTTGTACACGGGGCGCCCCCGAGCGCCGAGCAGCTCTACTACCCCGACTCCCGGACCCGGGCCCGCCTGGAGAAGTACATCATCGCCACGTGGGCCGGAACGCTCGCCGAAGAGCGCGCGACCGGTGAACGAAACGACGCGGGCGCAGGCATCCACGCGATGTACGAGCATCCCGAGCACGGAACGATCGCCCTCTTCGAGGGCGACATGCGGAGCATCGTTGAGATGAGCGAAGCGATCCACGGCGGCGGCGGCCCGACATCTGAGCGTACATGGAATACCTGAGGCTGCGGACGACCGACATGCTTTCCCAGCCGTTCGTGTGGAAGCTGGTCGAGGCGGTCGCTGCGCCGCTGGTCGACCGTCAGACGCTGAGCGGCAGGCAGTTCCGGGAAGTGTGCCAGCGGGTGACCGACGACGAGTTGCGCTCAACCCTGGAAAGGTGGAAGCGGCAGCGCGGCGAGGGCACCACGGGGGGTGCTCGATGACCGAGCGCATGAAGGACGGTGTCATCAAGCGCGGCTCGACGTACTCGTACGTCGTCCGGGAGCGCGACTCGCAGACCGGCACGTCGAAGCCTCGCTGGGTGGGCGGGTTCCCCACCCGGGCGGCGGCGAAGAAGGCCCGGGATGAGGCCCGGCACAACACCCACCGTGGGACCTACGTAGCGCCGCAGTCGCTGACCGTGGGCGAGTACCTCGACCGGTGGGTCGAAGCGCACGCAGTCCAGCTCAAGCCCTCCACCGCAGCCTCCTATCGGGCCAACATCGAGCGGTATCTCCGCCCGGCGCTGGGCCAGGAGCGACTGCAAGCCCTCTCACCGTCGCGGCTGTCGATGGCGTTCAAGGCCATGTACGAGCACGGCGGCAAGAACGGGAAGCCACTGTCCCCACGGACCGTGGAGTTCGCCCGAGCAGTGCTGCGCCGAGCCATGCAGGACGCTGTGCTGGACCGGGTGATCGAGCTCAACCCAGTGGTGGGCACCAAGCGGCCCAAAGTCACCAAACCGAAGCACGCCACGTGGACGGGGGCCCAGCTCCGCGCGTTCCTCGACGGGCTCGAAGAGACCAACCGGTGGCTGCCGATGTGGACCCTCGCGGCCGCCACCGGCATGCGTCGTGGCGAGCTCATGGCCCTGCGCTGGGCCGACGTCGACCTCGACGCCGGGCTCGTGCACGTCGAGCGGTCGGTGACCCAGGTGGGCCAGGAGCGGGTGTACGTGACCCCGAAGAACCACGAGCGTCGCGACGTGAGCATCGACCCGCGCACCGTCGCCGCCCTGCGCGGCTGGCGCAAGCAGCAACTCGCCGAGCGCCTGGAGTGGGCGCCGCCTACCACGGCTCGGAGGACCTACTGTGGACGAGGCAGGACGGGGGGACCGGCCACTCCGGACTACGTCACGAAGACCTTCGCTACGCTCACCGCCGCGTTGGAGGTGCCCCGGCTCAAGCTCCACGAGTTGCGACACAGTCACGCCACGGTGCTG
This sequence comes from uncultured Actinomycetota bacterium, assembly GCA_963715025.1. Taxonomy (GTDB): domain Bacteria; phylum Actinomycetota; class Actinomycetes; order Actinomycetales; family Dermatophilaceae; genus DASSJT01. The sequence continues at coordinate 301,694 of CAVQQQ010000009.1, forward strand.
CTGCGGGACGGGGTGCCGGTGCACGTGGTCGCCAAGCGGCTCGGGCACCGGGACCCATCGGTGACCCTGAACGTCTACGCCGACGCCATCCCGGACGACGACGGCCGGGCTGTGGACACGTTCTCAAGGGCGGTGTGGGGGCATGACCGCGGGGCTGGCAACCACGCGAGTTAGCAAGTCGTTAGCAGCGGGCGCTGCCGGGAACACCGCCTATACGACCGCCGAGGGCCCCCAACCGGCGTTTGCGCAGGTCAGGGGCCCTTTGTGCACGTGGTGGCAGGTGAAGGATTCGAACCTTCGTAGCTTTCGCGACGGATTTACAGTCCGCTTCCATTGGCCGCTCGGACAACCTGCCGTGGTGCGCGTGGAAGGATAGCAAGCCTTGGGCCCATCCCTGAAACCGAGCGCACAGCCGCACTGGTACCGCAGCGAGACCGCGCCGTCCTCTCCTCAGACCGAGGCGAGATGCGCGTCCAGGGACGCCGTCGTGGCGCGCAGCACGGCCATGAGCTCGCGCAGCTGGCTGAGCTCCAGCCCACTCAAGCGGGCCACCTCGAGCTGAATGCCGGAAACGTCGGCCAGCCGGGCCTCCCCCTCCTCGGTCAACGCCACCGTCACCCGTCGCTCGTCGGCCGGGTCGCGCTGTCGGCTTACCACCCCAGCAGCCTCCATCCGCTTCAGCATGGGTGAGAGGGTCCCCGAGTCGAGCCGCAGAGCGGCCCCGAGGTCCTTCACCGACTGCGCACCGGCCTGCCCCAGCACGATGAGCGCCAAGTACTGCGGGTAGGACAGCCCGAACGGCGCCAGCAGCTCCCGGTACAGCGCGTCGTAGGCGCGAGCGGCCGCATGCAGGGAGAAGCACACCTGCTGCTCGATGCGTACCTGCCGGCCAGATCCAGCCGATTTGCGTGACGTCATGAGATCACTCTACATTAGATTGTGCACAATGAATTCGTGCCCAATATTTCATACCAACAACCTCAACTGCCAAGACCAGGAGCGCCCATGTCCGCCATCTACACCGCCTCAGCCACCGCCACCGGCCGCGAGGGCCGCGCGGTCAGCTCGGACGGCATACTCGACGTCGCACTGGCCGTGCCCAGCGAACTGGGCGGCTCTGGCACGGGCACCAACCCCGAGCAGCTCTTTGCCGCCGGCTACGCCGCGTGCTTCGCCAGCGCCATGGGCGCGGTGGCCCGGCGGATGCGGGTCGATACCTCGGACGCCTCGGTCACCGCAGACGTGGGCCTCAAGGGCGCCACAAGCACCGGCTACGGGCTCGAGGTCACGCTCCGCGTCGAGCTGCCCGAGCACCTGGAGGGCGAGGTCGGCGAGCAGCTGGTGGCCCGCGCCCACGAGGTGTGCCCCTACTCCAATGCCACCCGCGGCAATATCGCGGTCGACATTCTCATCGACTGACCGCGTGCGGCACAGCAGGAGCAGGATGGGCCCGTGACCACTCCCGCACCCCCGCCCTCCCAGTGGGTTGACCTCGGCGGCGACGTTCACTACGTCGACTATGGCGGCCCGGCCGAGGGCCCCGTGCTCGTCTGCGTCCACGGGCTCGGTGGATCCCACCTCAACTGGGCCGCCCTGGCCCCACACCTCACCCGGCAGGCACGGGTCATCGCCATCGACCTGCCCGGCTTCGGCCTCACCCGACCCGGGAGCCGCGCCGTCACGGTCCACGCCAACCAGGCCGTCCTGCACGGCTTCCTCACCGACGTCGTCGGCGGACCCGCCATCCTGCTCGGCAACTCGATGGGCGGCCTCATCACACTCATGGAGACGGCCGCCCACCCGGAGATTGTCGCCGGGGCCATCCTGGTCGATCCCGCCCTCCCGCTGACCGTGCGCGGACGTCCAGACCCGCTCGTCTCGGCAACGTTCGCGATGTATGCCGTGCCTCGCCTCGGGATGCGCGTCCTCAACACGCGCAGGCGGCTGGGACCGCGCCGGATGGTGGCCGAGGTGCTCCAGCTGTGCTGCGTCGACCCAGGTCGCGTTCCGGCCGACGTCGTCGAAGAGCACGTCGCGCTGGCCCGCGCCCGCGGCGACTACCCCGAGGCGCCGGCGGCCATGATCGAGGCCGCCCGCTCGCTCATGCTCGTGCTGGCCAGGCGGCGCCGCTTCGCCGCGATGATCGACGGCATCACCGCACCGGTGCTCCTTCTGCACGGCGACAGCGACCGGCTCGTCCCGCTGGCCTCGGCCCAGGCGGTGTCACGAGCCCGACCCGCGTGGCGCTTCGAGGTGGCCAGAGACATCGGCCACGTCCCCCAGCTCGAAGACCCCGCTTGGACCGCCGCCCAGATCCTCGACTGGCTCGCCACCGACGCCATGGCGGCCGCCGCACGCGCTGGCACAGTCCGCTCGCTGCCGCTACCGGCCGAGCAGCTGACGGAGGGCCGCGAGCGGTGAAGCAGCTGTCGGGTCTCGACGCCCAGTTCCTCGCGATGGAGACGCACGCGGTTTTCGGCCACGTGGGAAGCGTCTGCGTGCTGACGCCGCCGACCTCGGGCCCCGATTTCACCCTCGACCACCTCACCAGCGCCATCGCCAGCCGCCTACCTCTGGTGCCGCTGCTGCGGCAGCGGCTGGTCGACGTGCCCCTGGGGCTGGACCACCCCTACTGGATCGACGACGCCGCGTTCGACATCGAGTTCCACGTCCGCGAGCTGGCTCTCCCTGCCCCGGGCAGCCAGCGCCAGCTCCATGACCAGGTCGCCCGGCTCCACGCCCGGCCGCTCGACCGCTCCCGCCCGCTGTGGGAGGTCTACCTCATCTCGGGCCTGCCCGAGAACCGGGTAGCCGTCTACTCCAAGATCCACCACGCGGCGGTCGACGGCGTCTCCGGCAGCGACGTGCTCAGTGCCCTGTTGGACCTCTCCCCTGAGGGGCGCCCGGACGCACCGGTCGACGCCTTCAACGGCGAGGAGCCGCCGAGCACCCTGGGCCTGCTGACCCGGACCGCCAGCACCGCCCTGCGCCAGCCGGCCCACGCCGTCCGCGTCGTCTCGGACCTGGCCAAGTCGTCCCCTGCCCTCGCGGCCCTGGCCCGTGGCCCGCTGACCCGGCTGGTCGAGGCGGCCGGCTCCCTGGGCCGCGTTTCCACGGCCGGCCTGCTGCCCGGCATACGCCTGCGCGCCCCGCGCACTCCCTTCAACGCCCCCGTGACCCCACACCGGCGCTGGGCCTCGGCGAGCCTGCCCCTCGCTGAGGTGAAGACCGTGCGAGCCGGCACCCAGCTCACCGTCAACGACGTCGTCATGGCCCTCTGCGCCGGCGCGCTGCGCCGGTGGCTAGTCGCGCACGACGCGCTTCCGGCGGCTCCGCTCGTCTCCGCGGTGCCGGTGTCGGTCCGGGCCAGGGACCAGCGCGGGACTCTCGGCAACCAGGTGTCGCTCATGTTCGCGGAGGTACCCACCCACCTGGCCACGCCAGGCGACCGGCTCGCCGCCACGCATCAGGCCATGGCTGCCGCGAAGGAGCAGCATGGCGCCCTGCCAGCGCGCCTGATGGCCGACGTCACGCAGTTTGCCCTGCCGGTGCTGGCGAACCGCGCCTGGCGGCTGTCGGCGCGCCTGCGCCTGATGGAGCGGGCCGCACCGTTCAACCTGATCATCTCCAACGTGCCCGGGCCACCCATGCCGCTCTACCTCGCGGGCGCCGAGCTGGAGGCCTACTACCCGGTGTCGGCGGTCTCAGACGGCAACGGCCTCAACATCACGGTCATGAGCTACCGCGGCACGCTGTACTTCGGCCTGGTGTCGTGCCGGGAGCTCGTGCCCGATCTCGACGTCATGGCCGGCTACCTGCGCGAAGAGCTCGACGAGATGCTCGCCGACACGGTCGTGGCAGGATAACGAGAGCGCAGACCGGACACCTCCCGCCGTAGCGGCGGCACCAGAAAGGCACGCCCCCATGGCTGACAGCTCGTTCGACATCGTGAGCAAGGTCGACAAGCAGGAGGTCGACAACGCCCTCAACCAGGCGGCCAAGGAGGTCTCGCAGCGCTACGACTTCAAGGGGGTCGGCGCGTCGATCGAGTGGAGTGGTGACCAGGTCCTGCTCAAGGCCAACTCGCCCGAGCGGGTGCTGGCGGTCCTTGACGTCTTCGAGACCAAGCTGGTGCGCCGGGGTGTCTCGCTGAAGTCGATCGACTTCGGCGAGAAGGAGCCCAAACCGTCGGGTAAGGAGTACCGCCTCGAGGGCCCGCTCAAGGAGGGCATCTCGCAGGAGAACGCCAAGAAGATCTCCAAGATCATCCGCGATGAGGGTCCCAAGTCGGTGAAGGCCCAGATCCAGGGCGACGAGCTGCGCGTCACGTCCAAGTCCCGCGACGACCTCCAGGAGGTCCAGCGGCTGCTCAAGGGCAAGGACCTCGACGTGGCCCTCCAGTTCACGAACTACCGGTAGACGGTGCGCTGGACCGGCGCCCGGCCGGAGCCTCCGGCGTTGGGCCTTTCGCCTCTGGTCCGCCGGTTCCCCACCATGCCGTCCTTGAGTTGAGCTTACCGGATTGTCGCCGCGAGCTCCGGCAGGAGGAAGGAGCCATGAGCCGAGTACAGGGACGGGCGGGGCCTCCGGCACGGGGATCGCCTACCCAGCTTGCCGGGTTTGCCGGTGTGACGGCTGAGCGGTGGTATCGGCTAGGCACGCTGGCCGTCGTGCTCGCGGTGACAGCCGCAGCCATCTACTTGGCTCTTGCCGTCGCTGCCTACGTGAACTACCCCGAGGCGTTCTCGCCGTGGAACAACAACTGGCTCAGCGACTTGGGAAACCGCGACCTGAACCCGGACGGTGCGGCCTTCTACCGGATCGGCTGTGCGTTGAACGGCGTGCTGATGATCGTCATGTTCGTGACCGTGACGCCGTGGCAGATCGACGCGAGTCGGCGACAGCGGGCTCTGGTGGGCTGGTCGCAAGTCTTTGGCGTCGTTGCCGCTGTGGCACTGATCATGACAGCGGTCTACCCGGAGGACATGTTTGACGCGCACCAGTTGTGGTCCAGAATCCTCGTCTCCGCGTTCGCCGGACTCCTGTTCGTCTCGTTCTTGGTCTTTCGCCAGCCTGAGACGTCGAACGCCCCCATCGCGGTTGCGGCGGTGGTGGGATACGGAGCCACCGTGCTTTGGCTGCTGTTCGGCGATGCCCACTGGATCGAATGGATAGTGGTCGCGGACGTGCTCCTCGTCGTTTGCATGATCGGGATGCGCACCACGCGGCTCTGCCACGAAAGGCTGCAGCGGCTGCTCGATGGTTGACCGCCAGCGCGGCCGAGCCGGAGGCGGTTTGCCGTGCAGCCCGCCCACCGGCGGGCGGGCCGACCGAAGGCCGGGCACCCGGCATACCCTGCCCCTGTCGGCGGTTGACCCTCGCAGACGCCCACGACACGTAGGGAGTGGACCATGGCCTGGAAGCCCTCGCAGATCGGTGACCTCAGCGGCACGACCGCGATCGTCACCGGAGCGAACTCCGGGATTGGGTTCGTCGAGGCGAGGACGCTGGCCGAGCATGGCGCGCGCGTCATCCTCGCCGTTCGCGACGTCGACGCGGGTCACACCGCGGCCGCGAGGATCCGCGGCAACACGACCGTCGAGCCGCTCGACCTGGCGTCGCTGGAGTCAGTAAGCGAGTTCGCAGACCGGGTGGACAGCCCTGTCGACCTTCTGATCAACAACGCTGGGGTGATGCAGCCGCCGTCACGTCGCACGACGGTGGACGGCTTCGAGCTGCAGTTCGGCACGAACCACCTCGGCCACTTCGCTCTGACCGGCCGCCTGCTGCCCGCGCTGCTGGCTGCCCCCGCCCCGCGGGTCACCACAGTCGCCTCCCTGGCGCACAACCACGGGGACGAGCAAGTCGTGGATGGCAACCCGCCGGAGGGCTACAGCCCGGGGACGTCCTACGGCCGCTCCAAGCTCGCCAACCTCCTCTTCGCCCTCGAGCTGCACCGGCGCGCCACCGCCGCCGGGTCGCGCCTGACCTCGACCGCCGCCCACCCCGGCGTGGCGGTCACGAACCTCGTCGCCAGCCGTGACGGGATGGGTGCCCGATGGGTCGTCCGCACCTTTGCGCCGCCGCTGATGCGGATCGTGCTGCCAGGGTCCGAGGGCGGCGCTGAGTCGGTGCTCTATGCCGCGACGGTCGCCGCTCCGGGGTCGTACACCGGGCCGCAGGGGGCCGGGGAGGTGCGCGGCAAGGTCGGGCCGGCGAAGATGAGCCGCCTGGCGACCGACGAGGACCTCGCGCGCCGGCTCTGGACCGTCAGCGAGGAGCTCACCGGTGTGACGATCGAGCTGTGACCCACTCGGGTCAGCGCTCCCCGAATTCACCGGCCTCCATTCCGATCGGGCAAAGCCGCACACCAGGGGCCGCAGCGCCGGCCCGTCACTTCAGGCGTCCCGCGTTCGCAATGATGACGGCCACTGAGGGGATGAAGGCCGCCACCACGCTCATGCCGATGGCGAGCGGGACCGACCACAGACGAACGAGGAACCAGGCCAACGCCAGGAGCCCGATGCACGAGCCCATGAGCGCGAGGTACCAGCGCATCTGCCTCTCCACGACACCATTGGACCCCAGGCCGAGGAAGGACACGAAGCCGAGGAACTTGCCCGCGATGTGGATATGTGGAACATCCGCCGGCCCGGGGTACTTGGCAACTGATGGTGGGTGCCCGGCGCTCGAGCAGCGCTCGCACGTTGGACCGACGACAAGGACATGCGTAGGCGAACGCGCACACGAACAGACACGCAGACCAAGAGAAACGCAGACGAACAGGAGTGGTGACATGAAGCAGCGCGAGCTCGGCGACCTCAAGGTGGGCAGTATCGGCCTCGGGGGCATGCCGATGTCCATCGAGGGACGTCCCGATGAGGCCCGCGCGGTCGCGACCATCCACGCGGCCCTCGAAGCGGGCGTCACGCTGATCGACACCGCCGATGCCTACCACCTCAAGGCCGGAGAGGTCGGCCACAACGAGGAGCTCATCGCCAAGGCCCTGCGGTCCTGGAGCGGCGACGCGTCCGACGTCCTGGTCGCCACCAAGGGCGGCCATCTGCGACCCGGCGACGGGACATGGACGCAGAACGGCGACCCCGCCTACCTCAAGCACGCCGCCAGGGAGTCCGCGCGCCGCCTTGGTGTCGAGGCCATCGGCCTCTACCAGTTCCACCGCCCCGACCCGAAGGTGCCCTACGCCGAGTCGATCGGCGCGCTGGTCGAGCTCCTCGACGAGGGGGTCATCGTCCGCGCTGGCATCTCCAACGCCTCCACAGCGCAGATCGACGAGGCCAACGAGGTCCTCGGCGGCCAGCTGGTCTCGGTGCAGAACCAGTTCTCGCCGGCCTTCCAGTCCAGCCGCGAGGAGCTAGACCACTGCGCTCGACTGGGCATCGCGTTCCTGCCATGGAGCCCCCTGGGCGGGATCTCCAACGCCGCCGAGCTCGGCGCGCAGCACTCCGGCTTCGCCGAGGTGGCGCAGCGGCACGGTGTGAGTCCGCAGCAGGTCGCCCTCGCCTGGGAGCTCTCGCTGGCCGAGGTGGTCATCCCGATCCCAGGGGCCTCGCGGCCCGCCTCGATCCAGGACTCGGTCAAGGCAGCCGACCTCGAGCTCACCGCCGAGGACCTTGCCACCCTGAACCGCAGACTCTGAGCAATCCCGCCTGAGTGCAGCTTCGCCGAAATGAGGCGCCCGCGCTCGCCGCGCCGGAGTCAGCTCCGGCGCCGTGGGGCCTTTCCCCGAGCGCGGTGGACGAAGGGTGCGAGACCGACGACGCCGGCGAAGCCGCTGACCGGGCGGCCCTTTAGCTCACCACGCACCTCTGACGCTCAAATGCGAGGGGTATGCCGGCCGGCTGCGTTCGGCACACCCCTCGCCTTGCGGGTTCAGAAGACCGACGTGCAGCGCTCGCCGAGGAAGTGCGCCATTGCGGCGAAAGGCTCCCCCGCGACCTCGGTCTGGACACCTGACTTGACCGTCCGCTCCTCGCCGTCGGCGGACACGACGGCGATCTTCGGCTGGCGGCTCACCGTCTTCGTCACCGTGACCGACCTGGTCTGGTGCCACGGCAGGAACGTGCTGCGCGGGTCGCTCACGAGGTCCGAAGGGGCCCGGCCCTTGAGCGCCTTCCTCAGCATCGCGGCCGTCGGGTTGGTGTAGGCGTTCAGACCAGCCGCAATCCGCTCACCCCTGCTGGGCTTCTTCAAGACCAGCCCGGAGTTGAGCACGAAGAGGAAGCGGATGCCTTTGCCGCTCACGCCGGACAGAGCCCCGAGGAGCTCCAGCTCAGCCACCTCCTCCGACGCGTCGGCAACAGCCCCCGGCGATGGTCGGTACTCCCGGGATATCCCGCGCGCCGTCAGCCAGCGCTGCAGCTCGCCTGCACCGGTGCCCGTGGTCACCGCCGAGTCGAGCAGCTCATCGACGCCCAGCACGTTGCCGTCGCGACCGACGAGCTGCCACCGCCCCGCCCAGTCGAGGCGGTAGGACGCTTGGCCCGCATCGATGAGAGCGGCCGCGACCAGGTGCTCCAGCAGCTCCCGGGTGGAACTGGCCGCCGCATCCTCGGGAGCGTCGTCGCGCAGCAGCGGGCACACCAGGGTTTCGGCCCTGCCCTCGCCGAGGTCGTCCAGCACTGTGCCCAATGTGGTTGGCGTCCGGTGCACCTCGTCGCCAGACCGGATGAGAGCCGCGGCCAGGGATCGGGAATGCTCGGCGCCCGCCTGGGCGACCATGTCCTGCCACGCCCTCGGCGACAGCTTCGAACCCCGTTGCCGAACATCCAGGTCTCGAGCTCCCGCAGGACCTGGTGCGGGTGTCGAGCAACCCGATGGCCTGCCTGGACGCATCCGGGTCGTCGTCGGCGGGGAGGGCCATGATGGCGGCGATACGCGCAGTCGGCGAACCGCCGGAACGAACATTGGTTTCATGACACGCAGTTGACGAGACTCACCCGCATGAGCGACGCTGGCGTCCCACTAAGCGAACGCTTACCTGAGCCCTTTCGGGAGTCCAGCCGCTCCCGACACCCAGCTCAACGGCATACAGGAGCGCCATGACCCGCTTCACCGGAAAGACCGCCCTCGTCACCGGAGCCAGCCGCGGTATCGGCCTGGCCGTCGCCCACCGGCTCGTCGCGGACGGCGCCCGGGTCGCCATCACGGCGCGCCGCGAGGATGGCCTCAACAAGGCGGTCGAGCACCTGGGCGGGTCGGACCACGCCCTCGGCATCGCGGGACGCGCCGACGACCCCGAGCATCAGCAGGATGCCATCGCGCAGACGATCGACACCTTCGGCAGCCTCGATTTCCTCGTCAACAACGCTGGCATCAACCCGGTGTTCGGCCCGCTCATGGACCTCGAGCTCGGCGCCGCCCGCAAGATCCTCGACGTCAACGTGCTGGCCACCCTCGCCTGGACTCAGCTCGCCTACCGTGCCTGGCAGAAGGAGCACGGCGGCGCGATCGTCAGCCTCGCGTCGGTCGCGGGCATGGCGGCAGCCCCCGGCATCGCTATGTACGGCGCCAGCAAGGCGGCACTCATCCACCTCACGAAAGACCTTGCGGCAGAGCTCGGCCCGAAGATCCGGGTCAACGCCGTCGCGCCCGCCGTCGTCAAGACCGCGTTCGCCACGCCGCTCTACGAGGGCCGCGAGGAGCAGGTCGCGGCGGCATACCCGCTGCGCCGCCTGGGCGTGCCCGAGGACATCGGCAGCGTCGTCGCCTTCCTCCTGTCCGACGACGCCGGCTGGATCACCGGCCAGACGCTCGTCATCGACGGTGGCGTCACCCTCGCCGGCGGGCTCTGACGTGCCGGTGCGCGACAAGGGTGTCGTGGTCACCGGAGCGGCCGGCGGGATCGGACGCGCCCTCGCGGGGCGCATGGCCCGCGAGGGCGCCAGGGTCGTGGTCACCGACATCGACGAGGCTGGGCTCGCGCAGGTGGCCGCCGACCTTGGGGCGTATGCCGTGCGCTCCGACGCCGCGACCGTGGCGGGAGTCGAGCACGTGGTCACCGCTGCCCGTGAGCAGCTCGGCGCGATCGACGTGTTCTTCGCCAACGCCGGCATCGAGACGGGCACCGGCCTCGAGACCTCGGATGAGGACTGGGCGAGGTCTCTCGACGTCAACGTCATGGCCCACGTGCGGGCCGCGCGGCTGCTGGTGCCCGACTGGCTGAAGCGGGGCGGCGGCCGCTTTGTGGTCACCGCCTCGGCGGCCGGTCTGCTCACCATGATCGGCAGCGCCCCCTACTCGGTGACCAAGCACGCGGCGGTGGCCTTTGCAGAATGGCTCTCGATCACCTACGGCGACCGCGGCGTGGTCGTGCAGGCGATCTGCCCGCAGGGCGTTCAGACCCGCATGTACAACCGGGCCGGCCCGCTCAGGGAACTGCTTGCCCACGACCGGGTCGTGACTCCTGACGAGCTGGCCGACGTGGTGTGGGAGGGCATGCAGGACAACCGGTTCCTGGTCCTCCCCCATCCCGAGGTCGCCGGCTACTACGCCCAGCGGGCCACCGACACCGAGGCCTGGCTGGCGGGGATGCGCCGCCTCCAGGCCCGCTTCGAGCAGCACCACCCCGCCGCGTCGCTTTCGGCATCCGGAGCCGACCACCCGGCAACCGACAGTCCGGATCCGATCCCCAAGGAGACGCCCTGATGGACCTCACCCTGAGCGAGGAGGAGCGGGAAATCCGCGAGTGGGTGCGGACGTTCGTGCGCAAGGAGGTCATCCCGCTCGAGCAGGAGGTGCTCGCCCGCGAGCGCACCGGCGGGCCGAGCCTGGAGCCAGGCCAGCTGCGGGAGCTGCAGGACCGGGCCAAGGCATCGGGCTTCTTCGGCGTGCAGACCCCGGTGGACTACGGCGGGATGGGTCTGGGCGCGGTGATGACGGCGCTGATCGAGGTGGAGCTCGGGCGGTCGTTCGTGCCGTTCCGCTTCGGTGGCGACGCCGACAACATCCTCTACGTCGCCAACGAGGAGCAGAAGGCGCGCTACCTCGTGCCGACCATCAGCGGCGAGCGCAGGTCGTGTTTCGCGATCACCGAGCCCGGTGCCGGGTCGGACGCGCGGGCGATCCGCACCACGGCCCGGCGCGACGGCGACGAGTGGGTGATCAACGGCGAGAAGACGTTCATCACCGGTGGCAACGAGGCCGACTTCGTCATGGTGTTCGCGGTGACGGACCCGAAGAAGCACCGCGAAGGGCGCTCCGGTGAGTCCGTCACCTGCTTCCTGGTCGACCGCGACCTCGGGTGGCGCAGTGAGCCGATCCCGACGATGGGCCAGTGGGGGCCAGCCTCACTCGTCTTCGAGGACGTGCGGGTGCCGCACTCGGCGATCCTGGGCGAGGAGGGTCGGGGATTCGAGCTCGCCATGCACTGGATCGGCCGGGGTCGCTACCTGCTGCCGGCCCGCGCGCTCGGTGCCTGTGAGCGCCTGGTCGAGATGGGCATGGAGCACGCCCGCAACCGGGTGACGTTCGGCGCGCCGATCGCCGAGCGCCAGGCGATCCAGTGGATGGTGGCGGACTCGGCCGTCGAGATCGAGGCCCTGCGCTGGCTGGTGCTGGTCGCGGCGTGGCAGGTCGACCAGGGCATGGACAGCCGGCAGGCGCAGTCCATGGCCAAGCTGTTCGGTGGCGTCAAGGCCAACGAGGTCGTCGACCGCGTGCTGCAGATCCACGGGGGCATGGGCTACACGCGGGAACTCCCCGTCGAGCGCTGGTATCGCGAGCTGCGCCTGCTTCGCATCTACGAGGGCACCGACGAGATCCAGCGCCGCACGATCGCGCGCAACCTGCTGCGTGGGCACGCCAGCGTGCGCGGCCACCTCGGGTAGTGGTCGTCGCGGTCTCAGACGCCGAACTGGTGCCGCAGCGGGTAGCCCGACTCCCCGGACGCCGAGGTCCTCGTCGCGAGCACCTGGTGGAGCTGGATCCGGTTGCGCTCGAACGACAGCCGCGACCCGGCGATGTACAGACCCCACACCCGAGCCGTCCCCAGGCCGACCTCGGCCACCGCGTCGTCCCAGTGCTTCGTGAGGTTGGCCGACCAGTCGCGCAGGGTCCTCGTGTAGTGGTCCCGCAGGTTCTCGTGGTGCTGCACCTCGAGCCCTTCGTCCTCGATCGCGCGCACGATGTCGCCGGACCCGGTCAGGCCGCCGTCGGGGAACACGTAGCGGTTGATGAACCCGCGCTGCGGGATACCCGGGTGCTGGTTGTCGGGCCGGGTGATGCAGTGGTTGAGCAGACGTCCCCCGTCGCGGAGCCGGTCGCGCAGGAAACCGAAGTATGCCGGGTAGTTGCTCGGCCCGATGTGCTCGGTGAGCCCGATGGAGGACACCGCGTCGAACTCGGACTCGGAGACGTCCCGGTAGTCGCTGTGCCGGATGGTCGCCCGGTCGGACAGACCCTCCTCGCGGACCTTCCCGGCTCCCCAGTCGGCCTGGGCCTTTGAGAGCGTGACCCCGATGGCCGTGACGCCGTAGTTCTTCACGGCGTGGCGGACCATGCCGCCCCATCCGCAGCCCACGTCGAGGAGCCGCATGCCGGGCTGGAGGCCAAGCTTGCGGCATACGAGGTCGTATTTGTGCTCCTGTGCCTCCTCGAGGCTGGACTCCGCCGCCGGGTAGCACGCGCACGTGTAGGTCATCGACGGCCCGAGCAGCCACTCGTAGAAGGTGTTGGACACGTCGTAGTGGTGCTTGATCGCCGCTGCGTCACGGCTGCGGCCATGACGCAGCCCGTTGGCCATCCGCCGCACCGGACCGGGAGTCTCCTCGGGCGGCAGCTCGGGCACACGCGGCCGGTGCTCGCGGACGAAGCGCACCAGCTCCGGGATCGCCTCCAGCTGCGGCCTATTGGGGGCCAGCTCGCCGTCGACCATCTTGAGCGCCTCATAGGGATCGCCCTCGTCCATGCCCTCGAAGACCAGGTCGCCCATGAGGTAGGCGCGAGCCAGGCCGAGGGAGCCTGGCGCGGTCATCAGGAAGTTGAGCCCGCGCTCGTTGAGCAGGCGGACCACGGGACCTTCGGCGCGGCCGGCCGAGGAGCCGTCGTAGGCCTCGAACCGGACCGGCGCACCCTTGCCGAAGAAGAGCTCAAACGCCTGCGCCACTGTCATCGTCATCGCGCTCGCACCGCCTTGTCATAGAGGGAGGGAAGCCTCCCGTCGGGGTCGTAGCGACCCTTCACCGGTGCGTAGGCTGCACCACCGTAGAGCCGGTCGAAGGTCGCCCTGTCGTAATAGGCATCGGAATACAGGGACTTGTGGCCGCCGAACGCCGTGACCTGGCGCTCGATCTCGCGGTTGACGTCGCCGTCGCTGGCGCCCCGCGCAATGGGCACGGTCGACCAGAAGCCGACGTTGACATAGCGCTGGCCGGGCTGAAGCGGGTAGAGCGGCCACGGCGGTGAGCCGTCGGCGGAGGTGCCCGTGGTGTCGCGAAGCTCGATGGGACACAGCCAGATCGGCTCGATCGGCACCTCCTGGAGGAACCAGTCGAGGAACCCCTCCAGCTGCCCCGCCGGGATCTCGACGTCCTGTACCACCCGCTCGCGTGGCGGAAGGTCCTTGCGGGCGTCCAGGCGGGCCTTGACGTGGTGGCGGTTCTCCAGCGCCACGATCTTCCAGTAGACGTCGCTGCGCAGGTACCGCTTCGGCCAGAGGCGACGCACGGTGGTGTTCTGGGCACCGAACGCCCGCGAGCACCAGAACCAGTCGGTGTCCCACCGCCACAGGTAGTCGCGCACCGTCAACAGGTCGCGCTCCCGCCGCGGGATCGACTGGTAGAACACCTGCTGCCCGGTGTAGTCGCTCGGCCGCCCGTGCGGCGAGCCGGCGTCTCCGGGGAAGTCGGCCCACCTGCCCAGCGTCAGGTAGGACTCCTCCCGGCTGAACACGACGCCATCGACAAAGTCGACCGGCTCCCCTTCGAGGGCCTGCGTCGACATCACCTCGTCGACCGCCGCGACCAGCTTGTCGAGGCCGCTGAACCGCACGTGGCGCAGCCCGATATAGGGGTGCACGGGCTCGACCTCGATCTCGAGCGACAGCGCGTACCCCAGCGAGCCGTAGGAGTTGGGGAAGGTCCGGAACAGGTCAGCGTGCTCGCCCTCGCGCCGGGCCCGAACGACCGCTCCCGAGCCGGTCAGCACCTCGATCTCGCGGACCGACTCGTGCGGAAGGCCGTTGCGGAAGGACGAGCTCTCAATGCCGAGCCCGGTCACGGCGCCGCCGAGGGTGATGGTCTTCAGCTGCGGCACGACCAGGGGCATGCACCCGTGGGCGAGCGTCGCATCGACGAGGTCCTCGTAGGTCGTCATGCCCTGGACCCGCGCGGTGAGGCTGACCGGGTCGACATCGATGACGCGGTTGAGGGCGGCGACGTCAAGACCGGGTATGCCGTTGGGCCGGCGTGGCCGGAAGAGGTTGCTCGTGCGCTTCGCCAGGCGCACGGGCGCGCCGGCCGGGATGGCGGCGTACTGCTCCTGGAGGCGTTCAGTCGCGCGGGCGTGCGCCTCGGCGGTCGCATGCGGTGGGGCCACGGCCATAGTCAAACACGAGCCGCAAGCGCTTTCACCCCGTTGAGCAGTCAGGCAGGTCAGCGCAATCGGGCAAAACGGTCAGCTGTAGCGCTCCCGCGAGCGCAGCGCCTCCCGCAGCTCCGAGTCGCCGTCAACCATCGAGCGCCGCACCGCCGGGCTCAGGTCGGTGCGCATCAGCGCATAGGCGCTCAAGTCTTCTGTCGCCTGCTCCACCACGCGCAGGGGGAAGGCGTATTGCGCCACCCGCGCCAGCGCGTCCTCGCCGACCCATTCGGCCATGGCGGGGACCTCAGTGAAGTACCGGGCCACATAGGGCTGGACGAGGTCGAGGTCGGGGGCCAGCCAGAAGCCCAGTGCCAAGGCGTTGAGCTCGTAGTTGGAACGCCTCCGGTTGGCGACGAGCTCGTGCCAGGCCCAGGCCTTGTCGTCGGCAGTCGGGAGCACGGCGCGCGCACCCAGAGCCCCCAGCTTGCCCGCCAGCGTGTCGTCCTGGGCACGTGCGGCCTCGATGGCAGCAGCGTCGAGCGCCCCGTGCCGGGCCATGCCCCGAACCACCAGCCAGTGGAAGTCGGAGTCGTGCTCCAGGCCCGCGGGAAGCGACTCGCGCCGCAACCAACGCCCGAGCACCCCGTCGGTGTCCGCCGACGAGCGGGCCAGCACTCGCGCGGCGACGAGGGCCTCGGTCGAGCCGGGACGGCTCGCCTCGAGGAGCGCCGCCGCCGCTTCGGCCACGTGCTCCTCCGCTGCTGCCTGCTCCTCGAACGGCAGGTAGCGCGGGATCACCGTGGCGAGCACGGCCGCCGAGGCGCGGTGGAGGACCGAGGCGTTCGTCTCGGCCGGCCACGCGGCCGCAAACGTGCGGACGATGTCTCGCGGGTCGATCGTGGCCAGCGCGGCGCCGTCGACGAGGGCCGCCCACACGACGGCCCGCGCCTGGGCGTCGGACAGCGCCGCGAGCTGGCCCGGCAGGGCCTTCACGGAGGCCGGGTCGAGCGCGACGGTGGCCCAGGTGAGGTCAGCCGCATTGGGAACGACCACGGAGTCGGCCGGAACCGATGGCACCTCGCGCACCACGACCGATGGCGACGCGAGCTCCACCTCGGTGCGGAACAGCTCCACGCCGTCAGCGAAGGCGGCGACGTCCAGCGTGTGGGCGCGCTCGGCCGGGAAGGCGGGCGGCGCGGTCCGGGTGATCACGCCGGCCGCCCGGTTGACCTCGATGACGTCCGCCCCCGCTGACTCAAGCCACGCCTTGCTCCACGACGACAGGTCGCGCCCGGCGCTGCGCTCCATCGCTCCGATGAAGTCGGCAAGGGTGCCATTGCCGTAGGCGTGCTCGCGCAGGTACGCGCGGACACCGTCGATGAAACCCTCGTCGCCGATGCTCGCGATCAGCTGGCGCAGCACCGCAGCTCCCTTGGCGTAGGAGATACCGTCGAAGTTCTGCAGCGCAGACTCGGCGTCGGGAGCCGGCAGACCGGCGACGGGATGGGTGCTGGGAGTCCGCTCGGCGGCATACCCCCAGATCTTGCGGGCCATGGTCGAGTCCACCCACGCGTCCGTGAACTCCGTCGCGTCGACGCAGGTGCGGTGGGCCATGTACTCGGCGAACGACTCGTTGAGCCACAGGTCGTCCCACCAGCGCATGGTCACCAGATCGCCGAACCACATGTGGGCCATCTCGTGGGTGATCGTGTTGGTGCGGGTGAGCACCTCGTCACGCGCGGCCGCGCCCCGGAAGACGTACTGGTCACGCAGGGTGACGCAGCCGGGGTTCTCCATCGCCCCGGCGTTGAACTCTGGCACGAAGACCTGGTGGTACTCCCCGAACGGGTACCGGATGCCGAACAGCCGGTGGTAGTAGTCAAGGCTCGCCTTGGTCACCTCGAGCATCTGCGCCGCATCCCGCTCGAGGTACTCGCGCAGGCTCGCCCGCGCATGGATGCCCAGGGGTATGCCGTCGTGCTCGCTCCGCACGGACGCGTAGGGGCCCGCGCAGACCGTGACGAAGTACGTGGCGAGGGGTTTGGTCTCGGCGAGCCGCCAGTGACCTGCGCCGTCGCTGCTCGCAGCCCCGTTGCCGAGCACCTGCCAGTCGGCGGGTGCCCTCACGGAGACGGCGTAGGGCGCCTTGAGGTCCGGCTGGTCGAAGCAGGCGAAGACGGTGGGGGCAGCATCGAGGAACAGGTGGCCGTAGACGTAGTGCTGCCCGTCAGCGGGGTCCTCGGCACGGTGCAGCCCCTGGCCGTCGCGGCTGTAGGCCATGGTCGCCTCGACCACGAGCTCGTTGTCTGCGGCCAGTCGCTCGAGCATCAGTCGGCCGTCGCGCAGCAGGGCTTGGTCGAGCGACCCGCCGTTGAGCTCCAGCCTGCGCACCTCGACCGGCTTGAGGTCGACAAAGGTCGAGGCGCCGGGCTCGTGGCAGCTGAACCGGATGCGCGTCGTCGAGGCGAACCGCTCGGGACCCCGGTCGAGGTCGAGGTCGACCGTCATCGAGGTGACGGTGATGAGCGAGGCGCGCTCCTGGGCCTCCACACGGGTCAGACTCTGGCTGGGCATCCGACGATTCTGTCAGTACCGACCCACCAACGCGCGGCGCCCCAGACCGTTGTGGTCTGGGGCGCCGCGGACTGTTTCGGTGCGTCAGATGGCGTGGACGTTCGCTGCCTGGGCGCCCTTGGGGCCCTGGGTGATGTCGAACTCCACACGCTGTGCCTCGTCGAGGCTGCGGTAGCCGTCTGCGGCGATGGCGCTGTGGTGCACGAAGACATCGGCGCCGCCGCCGTCCTGCTGGATGAAGCCGAAGCCCTTCTCAGCGTTGAACCACTTCACTGTTCCCTGTGCCATGGGTATCTCTTCTCTTTGTTGGCCGTCGGGGCCCACGGATGCGGGTCCCATGCTGCGGCTCATACCTCACGACACCGGAACCGAACGACTACGCCGTCTAAGAAAAAAGCCCGCCTGCGGCGGGCATCTCGAGCGAGGAAGCAACTGCAACTGGCTACAAGCCTAGCACTCACTGGATCGGGCCGCGCCAGGCGGCTGGCTCGCCGGCATACCCGCCGAGAAACTGCGGCGGTGGCACCGAGGGCGCCACCGCCGCAGTCCTTCCAGGGGCGCAGTCCCCGGAGGTCTCGCGCTCGCAGGGGACCCGCTCAGCTCGGCCGGTAGCCCGTCGCCATCGTCTCGAGGCGCGCGATCCGCTCGTCCATCGGCGGGTGCGTGGAGAAGAACCGGGACACGTCCTGCGCGCGGAACGGGTTGGCGATCATCATGTGGCTCGCGTTCTGGAGCGAAGGGGTCGGCGCCAGTGGCGCCCTCGCCGTGCCCTGCTCGAGCTTGCGCAGCGCCGAGGCCAGGGCTAGGGGGTCGCCGGTCAGGCTCGAGCCGTCCTCGTCGGCGTCGTACTCACGCGTGCGGCTGATGGCCATCTGGATGACCATCGCCGCGAACGGGGCGAGCAGCGCCAGGCCCAGCATGGCCAGCGGGTTCGGGCGGTCCTCGTCGCTCCCCCCGCCGAAGAACAGGCTGAACTGCGCGACCGAGGTGATGATTCCGGCGATCGCCCCGGCCACCGAGGCGGTGAGGATGTCTCGGTTGTAGACGTGCATGAGCTCGTGGCCGAGGACACCACGCAGCTCGCGCTCGTCGAGGAGACCGAGGATGCCCTCGGTGCAGCAGACTGCCGCGTTGTTGGGATTGCGACCGGTCGCGAACGCGTTCGGCGCCTGGGTCGGCGAGATGTAGAGGCGCGGCATCGGCTTGCCCGCCTGGGTCGACAGCTCGCGGACGATGCGATACATCACCGGTGCCTGGGCCTCGCTCACGGGGTAGGCGTGCATGGCGCGAATGGCCAGCTTGTCGGAGTTCCAGTAGCCGTAGAAGGTGGTGGCGATGCCAATGAGGGCGAAGATCCAGATGAAGCGCCCGCCGCTGAACACGGCACCGATTCCCAGCAGGAGCGCCCAGATGGCGCCGAAGAGCGCAGCCGTCTTCAGCCCGTTGAAGTGGTTGTGCATGTCCGTATTAACGCACCCGTGTCGTGCCCCGTTCCCTCCAGGGCGCGGGTCGGCTCAGCCCAGCAGGCCGAGCAGAAGCTGTGGCGCGAGGCTCGCCAGGACTAGTGCCGCGGCCAGCAGACCCATCGCGGCGAGCAGCGGGCGTGCGACCGGGACGGCGGCTGGGACGGCCATCGGCACCGCCACGGCGCCGTCGCCGACGTGTTCCGTGCCGAGGCCCGGACCCGCGGGAACGGCCTCGCCGTCGCGCAGCATCACGGCTACCCAGCGCAGGTAGACCGCGATGCCGATGACGGCATTGGCCACGGCGATGACGGCCAGCCAGACCATGCCCTGGTTGACCACGGGACGCAGTGCGACGATCTTGGCGACCAGCCCGAGCACCCCTGGCGGGAGACCCGCCAGGGAGAGCAGGGCCAGGGCGAGCAGGGCGCCCAACAGGGGCTGCCGGCGCAGCAGACCGGTGTATGCCGTGAGGTTCCGCGGCTGCCCCGGCTCGCCCCGGGCGCCCACGGCGATGACGACGGCGAAGGCGAGCATGGTCGCGATGGCATACGCCAGGACGTAGCCAGCAGCGGCACTTGTCGAGTCTTTGTCGAGCGCGGCCAGCGGCAGCACCACCCAGCCCGCTTGGGCGACGGTCGACCACGCGAGCAGCCGGACCGGGTCGTCCTGGCGCAGCGCGAGGACGTTGCCCAGGGTCATGGAGACCGCCGCGACGGCCGCGAAGGCCGCCGCGACCCCGACGATCCGCGGGCCGCCCTCGAGCGACGAGACGACCGGGTCGGCGACGACGACCAGGGCGGCCAGGGCGGCGATCTTGGAGGTCCCCGCGAGGAAGGCCGCCACCGGCTCGGCGGCGCCAGAGTAGGCCTGCGGGGTCCAGGCGTGGAACGGAACGAGCGACAGCTTGAACCCCAGGCCGGCGAGGATGAGCAGCATCGAGAGGGCCAGGACGGCTCGGTGCTCAGGGTCGGCCCAGGCCACGCGCGCGGTGTCGGCGTCGAAGGCCGCGTCACCCGTGGCGGCCACCCAGAGGGCTGCCCCCACCACCAGGATCCCGAACGAAACCAGAGACGTGGTGAGGAGCGACACGGCAGCGGGGCCGGAGCGCTCGAGGCCACGCAGGGCCACAAGCGCGATGGCCGGGAGCGTGGCGAGCTCGAGGGCGACCAGCCAGGTGCCGAGGTCATGGGCGGCGGCCACGGCAGACGCGCCAGCGGTCGACCCGAGGACGAGGCTGAGCTGGACGGGCGTGCCGCCGCGCAGCCATGCGACGGCTTGCTGTCCGCCGGGACGCGGCGGGGCCAGAAGGAAGAGCACGACCGCCAGCGCGGCACCCAGGGCGCCGATCTGGAGGGTGCTGGCGACGGGGCCGGCGACGTAGAGGCACGACGCGCCGGACTTGCCCGCAGACGTCGCCGCCGGCAGGCACAGCGACAGCTGTGGGTGTCGGGACGATCCCAGGGCGCCAGGTATGGCAGTAGCCAGCCCCGCGGCTAGCGCCACCAGGGCGATGGCGAAGTGGACCGCCCGACGGCCGGGCACCACCACGTCGACAAGGAGAACGAGCAGAGCGGCGGCCACCGGCGCCAGCACCGGGAGCAGCGCCACCGGGTTGGAGAACTCGACCATGTCAGCGTCCCCCGACCAGGACGCGCACGGCGCTGCCGGTCAGGGCCAGGAGTGGCCCTGGCAGCACGCCGAGGGCTAGGGCCGCCGTGGTGAACGCGGTGACAACGAACCGCTCCGAGCCGACCATGTCGCGAGCGCGCGGCCCGGGCCCGAGCGTCGCGGCGGTGGGCGACGGCGCGGCAGCAGCTGGGGCGGGGCGGTCCCCGACCCACACGAGCCTCGCGACACGCAGCGCGTAGGCCGCCGAGAGGACTGCGCCGACGGCCCCGGCCACCGCGGCAGTGCGGAAGACCGGCAGCGAGCCGTCGCCGGCAGGCGACCACACGGCATACACGCCGAGGAACTCTCCCCAGAAGCCGGCCAGGCCGGGCAGCCCCAGAGTGGCAGCGAGGGCGGTGATGAGCGCGAAGCCGAGCCGAGGGGACACCTCCCGCAGTGCGTCGTGGGTGACCGCGAGGTCGGAGCTGTCCCAGCGCTCCTTGAGGCCGCCGACGATGAAGAAGAGGAGAGCCGACACGATGCCGTGCGCCACGTTGGCGAACAGAGCCGCCTGGAGCCCGGTCTTGCTGCCCGACGCCAGGCCAAGGGCGACGAAGCCCATGTGGGCCACTGAGGAATAGGCGATCAGGCGCTTGAGGTCGCGCTCCACCAGGCAGACGAGGCCACCCCAGATGATCCCGATGGCACCCGCGGCCGCCAGCAGGGGCGAGAGCGAGCGGAACCCCTCGGGCGTCGTCGCCAGCGGCAGCCGCACCATGCCGTAGGTGCCGAGTTTGAGCAGGATGGCCGCCAGGAGCACCGAGCCGGCGGTGGGAGCGATGGTGTGGGCGGGGGGCAGCCACGTGTGCACCGGGAAGAGAGGGACCTTGACGGCCAGGCCCAGGAGGAGGAGCAGGGCGATGGCGACCTGCTGGGCGTGACCGATGCCGGCGCCCCCGGACAGGGCGAGGGCGTCGAGGTCGGCCGTGCCGCCGTAGTGGACGAGGAGCAGGATGCCGACGAGCATCAGGGTGGAGCCGAACGCGGTGTAGAGAACGAACCGTCCAGCCGCGTCGGCCCGGGCGAGGGGGCGGTGCTGGTCTCCGAACCTCCAGATGAGGAACCACATCGGCACCAGGACGACCTCGAAGGCGATGAAGAACACGAGGGCGTCGCGGGCCAGGAATACTCCCAGGGCGCCAGCCACGACGATGAGCAGCGCGCCGTGGAAGGCACCGCTCGAGCCGCCCTCCGGGGGTCGAGGCCGGGAGTGCAGCACCACGCCGACCGCGACCGCTGCAGTGAGCAGGAGCAGGGGGGCGCTCACACCGTCGACGGCGAACCGCCAGTGCACGCCCAGGGCCGGCACCCATTGGGCGACGATCGACGGACGGGCGATCACCACGGCGACGACCGAGACGAAGGCCACGGCGCTGGCAGCCAGGGCGGCTGTGTTTGCCTGCCGGTGGGGAAGTGCGCGGCCGGCCAGGACCAGCCAGGACCCCACCGCTGCGGGGGCCGCGAGGGCGAGGACGATCAGCACGCTCATCGGGCAGCCACTCCGATCACGGCCAGGGCGGCGACGCCGACGACAACCCACACGAGCCCGGTGGCGGTGCGCTCCCGCGAGTGGGCGCGGACACCCAGGCGACCGGCGATCCGCGTCGCCGCGGCGCCTCCGCGAACGTAGGCGTCGATGACCTCGGTGTCGAGGAAGGTGACGAGCCGGGCCAGCCGCAGGACCGGCCGGGCAACGAGGGCTCGATAGACGGCGTCGGCGCCGAAGCCCGCGTCGAACGCTGCCATGCGGGGGCCGAGCACCCGCTCCGCGGGATCGCCCGTGCCGCCCGACAGCACGTACGCCATGAAGGCGCCGACGGCGATCAGCCCAAGAGTGGACAGCATCATCAGGGTGGTGACGTGCTCCTTCAGGTCGAGCAGGCCGGTGCGCGCTGCCAGTCCGCCGAGGACGGTCAGCCCGAGCAGTCCGCCGATGACCGCCACGAGGGCCATGGGCACGGGCTCGGCTTCGTGCACGTCCTCATCAGCGTCGTCGGGCGCGGCCGCCTCAGGGGGTGCGGCCGCCGGCTCGGGCTCGACCGCCGCACCGGAGTCGGCCTCCTCCGGCTGCGAGGTGACGCCCTCGTGCCAAGCGGGCAGGTGCTCCTTCGACATCGGGGGGGCGGCCCGCAGGGCAACTGCCCCAAAGTCAGCCTCCGCTGGCTCCGCCCGCGCCACGACCAGATAGGCACGCGTCGCGTATGCCGCGGTCAGGATGACCGTCAGCAGCAGCACTCCGTAGATGAGCGTGGCCCGCGCATCGCCGCCCTCGGCACCTGCCTCGGCAACCCCGATCACCTGCTCCTTCGAGACCCCGCCCACGGTGACCGGCACACCCGCGAGCGCGATCAGCCCGAAGGCCCAGCCGACGCGCAGGATCTGGGTGCTCGCGGCCGCCGACCCCCTCAGCAGCCGGGCGGTGGTGCCGCCGGCGATCACGCTCAGCCACCCGATCGACAGGAAGAGCAGCGCCTTGAAGATGGCGTGCGAGTACAGGTGCAGCAGGGCCGCCCCGGACCCGTCGACCGGTAGGGCGGCGGCGAGGGCGGACAGCATGACGGCGATCTGGCTGATCGTCGAGTAGGCCAGCAGTCGCTTGAGGTCGGTCTGGCCGAAGGCGAGGATCGCTCCCCCGACCATCGTGACGGCGGTGCTCACGGCCAGCACCCAGCGCGCGGGCTCCGAGAGGACGAGTACCGGGAACAGCTGGGACAGCACGAAGGTGCCCGCGGCGACCATCGTGGCCGCGTGGATCAGCGCCGACGCCGGGGTCGGGCCCTCCATCGCGTCGGGGAGCCAGTCGTGGAAGGGGAACTGTGCCGACTTGCCGAGGATGCCCATGATCAACAGCACGAGGGCGATGGTCCGCAGCGTCGGGTCCGGCGCCACACAGGCGGCGGCATCGGAGCAGGTCCTCGCGTCCGCTGTCCAGAACCCGAGAACGGCAGGGTATGCGGTGCTGCTGGGCCCGGCAGCCAGGATCACCACCCCCAGGACGAAGCCCACGTCCGCCACGCGGGTCACGATGAATGCCTTCAGCGCCGCGCGACGGGCGCTCTCCCGCCGGCTCCAGTGACCGATGAGCAGGTAGCTGCACCAGCCCATCACCTCCCAGCCGACCAGCGTCAGGAGCAGGTCGGCCGACTGGACGACAAGCAGCATGCCGGCCAGGAACAGCGAGGTCGTAGCGGCAAAGACGTCGTAGCGGTCGTCGTGCGCGAGGTACCACGCAGCGAAGACCTGCACCGACAGCCCGACGACGGCGACGATGAGGGCGATGAGCGCCACCGGGCCGACCGTCTGCAGCTCGAGCGGGACGGCCAGCTCCCCGGCATCGAGTCCGGGGATCGTGGCCACCACCTCGGGTGACTGCTGGCTGCCGATCCCGACAACCTGGAGCACCGCCATCACGAGGGTCAGCCCAGCGCCGCCGATGGCGATCTCCCGGGCTGCTCCTGAGGTCTGGCCGGTGCGCCCCCGACGCACCACGAGGAGACCGGCCAGTGCCGCCAGGGCGGGCAGCAGGACGATGAGCCGCGCGGCGGTGGCCGCGAGGCCGCTCATCCGGCCGGCTCGCTGAGGTCGATGCGCCCGCGCTGCCGGAACAGCGCGAGCACCACGGCCAGGGCGACGACCACCTCGGCGGCGGCGATCGTGATGACGAAGAGCGCCAGCACACCCCCTGCCTCCCACCGGTCAGCTCCCACCGAGCCGAGGCCGACCAGGAGCACATTGCCACCGTTCAGGATCAGCTCGACACCGATGAGGACCAGCACGGCGTTGCGCCGCGCAAGCGCGCCGTAGGCCCCGATCCCGATGAGCAGCGAGGCGAGGACGATCGGACCGGCAAGGTGGATCACGGCGCGTCCTCCCCCACGCCGGAGGCGCCGAGTCGCGAGACCGCGAGCGCGGCGACCAGGGCCACCAGGAGCAATACCGACAGTGCCTCGAAGGGCCACACCCAGGTGCCGAACACCTGCTGGGCCAGGGGGCCAGAGGGTATGCCGGTGCGCTGGCGTGCCGGGCCGGCCACCGGCAGCAGAACGGCCAGGAGCAGAGCGGTGATGCCCGCCGCCGCCACTCCCGCCAGGAGGCGGTGGCTCCGGCTGGTCGAGATCTCCGGGTTGGGCCCGATCGGCGCACGGGTCAGCATCAGGGCGAACAGCACGAGGACGACCACGGCGCCGACGTAGACCAGCAGCTGGACCAGGGCCACAAACTCCGCGCCCATCACGAGATAGGCGCCGGCGACAGATCCCAGGGACACCACGAGCCAGAGCGCCGCATGCACGACGTGCCGCGTGGTCACCGCGAGGAGGCCGCTGGCTGCGGCGACGACCCCGAAGGCCGCGAAGGCGATGTCGAGGCCGGTCATCCGTCGTCTCCCGGCGCGGCTGACTCGTCGGCGGCAGGAGGACGCTCGCGCTGGACCCGGCGCGCCGTCGGAGCGGTGCGAGTCCCTCGCGCGGGCCGGGCCGAGGCCGCGATCTCGGCGGGGTCGGCCGCATGCTCGTCGAGTGCCGGTGGCGGCGGCACCGTGTGCATCCACTCGCCGAGGCGATCCTTCTCGTGGAGCAGGTCGCGGATATCGAGCTCGGAGTACTCGAACTGCGGACTCCAGAACAGCGCGTCGAACGGGCAGACCTCGACGCAGATGCCGCAGTACATGCACAGGGAGAAGTCGATGGCGAAGCGGTCGAGCACGTTGCGCTGGCGCTCGCGGCCGCCCGGTGTGGTGGCCGGAAGCGTCTCCTTGTGGGAGTCGATGTAGATGCACCAGTCAGGACACTCGCGGGCGCACAGCATGCACGAGGTGCACTTCTCCTCGAGCAGGGCGATCACGCCGCGCGAGCGGGGCGGCAGGGACGGGGCCGCATCGGGGTACTCCGCCGTGTGGGCTGGCCTGGCCATGGTGCGCGCGGTCGTGGCGAGGCCCTTGAGGATGCCGGGGACGAGGCTCACGACACCACCACCAACACGCTGGTCAGCGCCAGCTGGGCCAGTGCCAGCGGCACCAGCACCACCCAGGCAAGCCGCTGGAGCTGGTCTTCGCGCAGCCGTGGCCACGCAACCCGCAGCCAGATGACAACCACAGCGACAACACCTGCCTTGACGAAGGTCCAGAGCCAGCCCAGCCCGTCACTGGCGGGGCCCTGCCAGCCGCCGAGGTAGATCACGGCGAACAGGAGGGACATCACGACGATGCCGGCGTACTCAGAGAGCAGGAAGAAGGCGAACCGCAGCCCGGTGTACTCGGTGTAGGGGCCGAAGACGATTTCGGAGTCGGCCACGGGCATGTCGAAGGGTGGCCGCTGGAGCTCGGCCACGGCTGCGGTGAGGAACACCACCGCGCCAGGCAGCTGCCACAGGAGCCAGGAGGGCGTCCACACCTCGACGATTCGCGACAGCGACAGCGTGCCGGCGGCGAGGCAGACCGAGGCGACGGCCAGCACCATCGGCAGCTCGTACGACAGCAGCTGGGCCGCCGAGCGCATCGCGCCGAGCAGGGCGTACTTGTTCGCGCTGGCCCACCCCGCCATCAGCGTTCCGAGGATGCCGACAGCGGTCGTCGCGAGCACGAACACGGCGCTCGCGGGCAGCTCGGCTGCCGCCCACCCAGGGTGGACCGGTATGGCCGCGAGCGCGACGAGGTAGGGAACCAGCGCGACCGCAGGCGCCAGTCGGAACACGCCGCGGTCGGCTGCCGCGGGCGTCACGTCCTCCTTCTGCACGAACTTGACCCCGTCGGCAACCAGCTGGGCCCATCCGTGGAACCCACCGGCATACATGGGCCCCAGCCGGCCCTGCATGTGTGCCATGACCTTGTGCTCGGTCTGGCCGACCAACAGGGGCAGGACGAGGAAGGCGACCAGCACGATCACTGCGCGCAGGGCAATCTCCCAGCCGGACATCAGCGCGGCCCCCACTCCGGGTCGGGCACGCCCGGCGGCGACACCTTGCGGCGGCTCGGGGAGGCACTCGCGTCGCCCGACTCCCCCGGCTCTTTCGCGCCCGGCCATGGCTTGGACGCCCGCGCCGCAAGTACGAACGACTTGCGCAGCGGCGTGCCCTCGAAGCCCTCGGGCAGCAGCAGCGGGCGCAGACCCAGCCCCGTGCCGTCGTCGAATCCCTCGAATTCGATGCCGAACATCTCGTGGGTCTCGCGCTCGTGCCACGCGGCTCCGCGGAAGACGGGTGTGATGCTCGCGATGGGCGTGCCGTCAGGGACGCGGGCAGACAGGAATATGCCGGTGAGCCGCCGCGGTGTGCTCACGTCGAGCAGGTGGCACACGACGTCGAACCCCGGTTCGGCCTCGTCGTAGAGCCGGTCGACCGCCGTGAGCCAGTCGAAGTAGGCGAAGCCCTCGTCGCGAGCAGCGGCGACCGCGCCCACCCACTCGGCAGGCTCGACGGCCCGGGTCTCGCTCGTAGCCGCGGGTGTGTCGGTCACGAGCCGCCACCCCGCGCCGGCGCGTCCGGGCGCTCGACCAGCGGACGGGTCAGCTCCGCCGCGGTTCCCGTGCGGTGGCCGGCATACTTCGCCCGAATCTGCTTGCTGGACAGCGATTCCGAGGCGATCTTCTCCTGGAGCCGCAGGATGCCCTGGAGGAGTGCCTCGGGTCGCGGCGGGCACCCGGGCACGTAGACGTCGACCGGAATGATCTGGTCGACCCCTTTGGTCACGCAGTACGAGTCCCAATAGGGACCCCCAGAGTTGGAGCAGGCTCCGAAGGAGATGACGTACTTCGGCTCCGGCATCTGGTCGTAGAGCCGACGCACCGCGGGCGCCATCTTGTCGGTCACGGTGCCCGAGACCACCATGAGGTCAGCCTGGCGGGGCCCGGGAGCGAACGGGATCACCCCGAGTCGGATGAAGTCGTGTCGCGCCATCGAAGCGGCGATGAACTCGATGGCGCAGCAGGCGAGTCCGAAGTTGAACACCCACAGGCTGTAGCGGCGGCCCCAATTGAGCACGACCTTGATCGGAGTCGGTGCGTGGCTCGCCAGGGGGCCGACCCGAGGCATCGGCAGACTAGTCGCGCTCATTCCCGACCCAGCTCCCGATGCCTCTCGGCGGGACGATTCCGTGGCATGGGGCAAACCCTAGTCACCCCGGGCCGCGTGTGGCGTGCCTTGTCCCCAGGACCCGAGTCCCCAGCATCCGAGTCCCCAGCACCCGAGTCCCCAGGACCCGACCCCCGGGTCAGACCCAGCGCAGCAGGCCACGACGGGCGGCATGCACCAGCCCGATCAGGACGACACCGATGAAGATGGCCACCTCGACCAGCGAGGCGACGCCGAGCTCCTTGCTGCGCAGGACCAGGGCCCAGGGAAAGAGGTAGACCGCATCGACGGCGAAGATGACGTACAGGAACGCGTAGACGAGGTAGCGGACCTGGGTCTGGGCCCAGCCCTGGCCAACCGGGTCGACGCCCGACTCGTAGGTGGTCAGCTTCGCGCGAGTGGGTGCTTGCGGGGCGAGCAGTCTGCGGGCGCCCATGGCCGCGATGAACAGGAGAGCCCCGACGGCCACGGCGGCCGCGATGACGGAGTACCCAGACACGGTGGGCAGCCTAGCGGGTGGGTGGTGGGGGTCGACTTGCGCTGATGCGCGCCTTTGAGTAGGATTCGAACATACGTTCGAATAGGGGGGACATGTTCGGCTCGGGAGGGGCTTCAGTGGAGGCGGTGCAGGCCGCTGACCCGTTCACCCTGGTCGATGCCCTTCGTCACCTGTCCATCGCGGATGTGGACTGCCTCCGCGAGACTGATGCAGAGGCGCTGGTTGTGGCCTGCCAGCGCATTGTCGCGGCCGTGCAGGCACGGCAGTCCGTGGCCATGGACGTGCTCGCCAGACGGGTCGACGAACGGCTCGAAGAGGAGCGCCGGGAACTCGAGCGCAGGTCTGGCCGGGCCGCGATGTGGATACCCGACGCGGGGCATGAGCTTCCGTCGCGGCTGGCTCCCGCCCTGCGCACCTCCGCCCGGTCCGTGGAAAGGCGCCTCCGGCTCGACCGCACGCTGGCCTCGAGCCTTGAGACCACGCTTCGCGCGGCGTGGGATGGTGATCTCGAGCGCCAGCGCACCGATGCGGTCGTCGAGGCCGGCAGCGCGCTGCCGATGTCCTTGCATGAGCAGTTCGAGGCGCTGGTTCTGGAGTCGTGCGTCGACGAAGTCACCGGCGAGCAGGTCTGGGTCTCACGTCGGGTGCGCGACATGTGCCGGTCTAACCTCGCCCGGCGGGCACGACAGGTCGCCGATCGGCTGGCTCCCGAGGTGGCGGACGCCCGAGCGGAGCAAGCGCGAGACAGCCGGCGCGTCGTCGTGCAACCGGCTCCTGAGCCCGGGATGGCTCAGTGGGAAGCCGTCCTCCCGTCGGAGACGTCGCTCAGGATGCACGCAGCAGTGGATGCCCTGGCCAGCAGGTTCGCGCGCGGCCGACCGGGAGTGCCCGTCGATGCCTGTCGAGCCGATGCCCTGGCGGCCCTGGTCCTGGGGAGCGCGACGATCACGACAACGATCGAGCTGCTCATCCCGGTCCTGCCGGCACGGACCGCCGATCGCTCCAGGCAGGAGGCGGCGACCTGCGCCGCGGAGGCTGACTGGACGTCCAACGGGCTGACCTGGATCGTTCCGGGGATGGTCGACCATCCGCAGCACGGGGTCCTGCTTCCCGAGGTCGTGACCCGCCTCCTGTCCGATCCGGCGGTGGTGATCCGACTGGCGCGACTCGACCCCGATGGCTCCATCGTCCAGGACCCCCACACCTATCGTCCTTCGGCGTCGATGCTGCGGCGGATCCGGTCCCGTGACGGGACCTGCCGCTTCCCTGGCTGCAACACGCCGGCGCGCCGCACCGACGCCGACCATGTGCTGGAGTTTCCGGTCGGGCTCACCACGCCGGACAACCTCGTGTGCCTGTGCCGCACACACCACCTGTTCAAACATCATTCGGGGTGGCGACCCCTCCTGGCGCCCGACGGCACGGTCGCCTGGAGCACGCCGGACGGCCGAACGTACACGACGGCACCTAGACCCCATGCCCTGATGGAGGGCCTGAGCCTGACCGGCGGTCTGGACCCGGCGATGGGCCGAGAATGGCTGCCGGGCCTGCCGCCCGGCATGTCCCTGGCCGACCTAGCCGTCGCAGAGGCTGCCCAGCCGGACTCGCCGCCGGACGACGGCGCCGTTCCGGAGCCACCGCCCGACTGGTGCGACCTCGACCTCCCGCAGCAGGTCGACTGGGCCCTCGGCAGCTCCCCATTGGAGTGCCAGTTCGCGCGGCAGGTGGCCCTCGCGGCCTGACGCTGGACCCGCTTGGCCTGACCGCCGGCACCGCGGCGGATGTGTGTTCGTGGGCGCATTCGGGTACGGTCCCCTGCGATGCGAGGACTGGAGCCGGACGTCGCCGACGTCATTGTGGACGCCTCCCAGAAAACCCAGACCGCCCGGAACCTCCCAGGACACCTCCCCTCACTCACCGGCCTGCGGTGGTGGGCCGCCCTCCTGGTCTTTCTCCACCACATCCGCGGGGCCGAGATCTTCCGGGGTCGACCCCAGCACCTCATCGACGTCGCGTTCGCCCCCGGCAACATCGGAGTCTCCTTCTTCTTCATCCTGTCCGGCGTGGTCCTGGCCTGGTCGGCCCGCGAGCACGAGCGCGCCCCTGCGTTCTGGCTGCGCCGCACCGCCCGCATCTACCCGCTCCACCTCGTGACCGCACTGGGTGCGCTGGGACTAGGGGCCACGCTGGCGCCGTCCCTGTGGCCGGCCGGGACGGCTGAGGCGATGGCAAACCTGGCACTCGTGAGCTCATGGCACCCCGACTGGGGCCAGGCCCTCAACCCGGTGAGCTGGTCACTGGTGTGCGAGGCGTTCTTCTACGCCGTGTTCCCCTTCGCGTTCCGCCTGCTGAGCCGGGCCGATGACCGCGCAGTGGCGCTCACGGCGACTGGTGCGTGCGCCGTCACTATCGCCATCCCTGCCCTGTGGCCCGCAAGTCGCGGGCTCTGGTCGCCGATCTACTTCCCGCCAGCCCGCCTTCCGGAGTTCCTGGCCGGCGTGGCCGTGGGCATTCTGCTGAAGCGCGCGTCGTGGCGCGGGCCAGGCGTCGGCGCCGCCCTCGCGATCACCGGGGCGGGCTACGCCGCAGCGCGGTTCGTTCCTGACCAGCACGCCTTTGCCGCCTGCACCGTGCTCGGGCTGACACTTCTGGTCGCGGCAGTGGCCAAGGCCGATGCTTCGCCCGGCGCTTCGGCCGGCGCGGGCTTCCGACGCCGCCTCACCAGCCACCCGTGGCTCGTCACGCTTGGCGAGTGGTCCTTCGCGTTCTACCTGGTGCACATCCTGGTCATGAGGACCGTCGAGCAGACCGTCATCAGCCACCCTCAGCTTCCTGCGAAACAGGCCGTGGCCCTGGCCGCCGTCCTGCTGAGCGTGAGCCTCGCGCTCAGCGCCGCGGCACACCGCCTGGTGGAGGTGCCAGCACGCCGCCTGATCCTGCGCACGACACGCGTGCCCAGTTTTCGGACCTGGGCCAAGCGCGCCTGAGCGGAGTCCTACCATGGAAGGAACCGAGGTCCAGCCGGATTCCGGACATCTTTCACAGGAACGCCAGTACATGAGCAGCAAGAACGTCAAGCAGCTCGATCGCGTTGTGATCCGATTCGCCGGCGACTCCGGCGATGGCATGCAGCTAACGGGCGACCGCTTCACTTCTGAGACCGCAGCCCTGGGCAACGACCTGTCGACCCTCCCGAACTTCCCGGCGGAGATCCGGGCTCCCCAGGGCACCCTCCCCGGCGTATCGAGCTTCCAGCTCCACTTCGCCGACCACGACGTGCTCACACCTGGTGATGCGCCCGATGTGCTGGTTGCGATGAACCCTGCGGCCCTGCGGGCCAATCTGGGCGACCTGCCGCGCGGCGCCACGATCATCGCGAACATCGACGAGTTCACGACGCGCAACCTGGCGAAGGTCGGCTACGCGGGCAACCCGCTGGAGGACGGCACGCTCGAGTCGTGGCAGGTGCACCCTGTGGCGCTGACGTCGATCACGGTCGAGGCGCTGGCCACCTTCGACACGCTGACCCGCAAGGAGAAGGAGCGGGCGAAGAACATGTTCGCCCTCGGGCTGCTGTCGTGGATGTACCACCGCCCCACGACGGGCACGGAGGCGTTCCTCGCCAAGAAGTTCGCCACCAAGCCCGACATCCTCGCCGCGAACCTCGCCGCCCTGAAGGCCGGCTGGAACTACGGAGAGACCACCGAGGCGTTCGCCACGTCCTTCGAGGTCGCCCCGGCGCACATGCCTGCCGGCACCTACCGCAACGTCACGGGCAACGTCGCGCTCGCGTACGGCCTGGTCACCGCGGCCCACCGGGCCGGCATCCGGCTGGTCCTGGGCAGCTACCCGATCACACCGGCGAGTGACATCCTGCACACCCTCTCCGGCCTGAAGCGCTACGGCGTGACCACCATCCAGGCCGAGGACGAGATCGCGGGCGTCGGTATGGCCCTGGGCGCCAGCTTCGGCGGCTCCATGGGGGTCACCACGACCTCCGGTCCGGGCATCGCGCTCAAGTCCGAGACGATCGGCCTGGCGGTCTCGCTCGAGCTTCCGCTCGTGGTCGTCGACGTCCAGCGTGGCGGGCCCTCGACCGGACTGCCCACCAAGACCGAGCAGGCCGACCTGCTCCAGGCAATGTTCGGCCGCAACGGCGAGTCGCCGGTGCCCGTTGTCGCGCCGCAGTCGCCCTCGGACTGCTTCGACGTCGCGCTCGAAGCCGTCCGCATCGCGACGGCCTACCGGACCCCGGTCTTCCTGCTCTCCGACGGCTACCTCGCCAACGGCTCCGAGCCCTGGTCGGTCCCGTCCGTCGCCGAGCTGCCAGACCTGACCGTGGACTTCGCAACGGCGCCCAACGACACCGACGACAAGGGCCAGCCGGTGTTCCACCCCTACCTGCGCGACCAGGACACCCTGGCACGCCCCTGGGCGATCCCCGGCACGGCGGGGCTGGAGCACCGCATCGGCGGCATCGAGAAGGCCGATGTCACGGGCAACATCAGCTACGACCCCGATAACCACGACCACATGGTGCGGCTGCGCCAGGCCAAGGTCGACGGCATCGCCAGGACCATCGGCGACCTCGCGGTCGACGACCCCAGTGGCGAGGCGGAAGTCCTCGTCCTGGGCTGGGGCTCGACGTATGGCCCGATCGCGGCCGCGGTCCGCGCCGTGCGCAACACCGGTGCCAGGGTCGCCCGAGCGCACCTGCGCCACCTCAATCCCTTCCCAACCAACACCGGCGAGGTTCTGCTGGGCTATCGGCGCGTGATCGTCCCGGAGATGAATTCCGGCCAGCTCGCGCTCCTGCTCCGCGCCAAGTACCTCGTCGACGTCCAGTCCTACAGTCGCGTTCGCGGGCTGCCGTTCTCCACGGTCGAGCTTGCCGACGTGCTGGTGCAGGCGCTGGAGGAGCTGGAGTCATGACCACAACTGACCTGGGTATGCCGGCACACGGACTTGCGGGCATGCCCCACCCGCCCGAGGGGTCGCCGGCCCAGACGAAGAAGGACTTCACCTCCGACCAGGAGGTCCGCTGGTGCCCCGGCTGCGGCGACTACGCCATCCTCGCCGCGGTACAGGGCTTCCTGCCCGATCTGGGGCTCAGGCGGGAGAACATCGTCTTCGTCTCTGGGATCGGGTGCTCCTCGCGCTTCCCGTACTACCTCGACACCTTCGGCATGCACTCGATCCACGGGCGGGCGCCCTCCATCGCCACCGGCCTCGCCACGAGCCGGCCCGACCTCTCCGTCTGGGTGGTCACTGGTGACGGTGACGCGCTCTCCATCGGCGGAAACCACCTCATCCATGCCCTGCGGCGCAACGTCAACCTCACGATCCTGCTGTTCAACAACCGGATCTACGGGCTGACCAAGGGCCAGTACTCCCCCACCTCCGAGGTCGGCAAGATCACGAAGTCGACACCGTTCGGCTCGGTCGACCAGCCGTTCAACCCGATCAGCCTGGCGCTGGGGTCCGAGGGCACCTTTGTGGCCCGGACGATGGACAGCGACCGCAAGCACCTCACCCAGGTCCTCAAGGCCGCGGCCGAGCACCGCGGGACCGCGCTGGTGGAGATCTACCAGAACTGCCCGATCTTCAACGACGGCGCCTTCGACCTGATCAAGGACCGCACGCAGCAGGAGGCCCGCATCGTCCAGCTCGTCGACGGCGAGCCCGTGCGGCTCGGCCCCGACGGCGACCGGCAGGTGCTGGTGCGCGGCGTCAATGGGGCCTTCGAGTTCGTGCCCGAGGCCGACGCCGCTGGCCCCGAGCTCGCCGACCGGGTGGTGGTCCACGATGTGGCTGCCGACGACCCCTCGCAGGCCTTTGCGATCTCGCGGCTCGACGGCCCCGAGATGACACACGTGCCGATGGGCATCTTCCGCAGCGTCCCCCGGCCAACCTACGACGACGGCGTCCGCACCCAGCTCGACTCCGCCATCGGCGCCGCCGGTGGACCGGCGACGAACGCCGACCTCGACGTCCTGCTACGAGGTCGCGACACCTGGACGGTGGAGTGACAGCACAGCTCCCGCCCGGACGCGAGCCCGGCCGGTGAGCCCGGACGAAACCAGGCGCGGCACGGCATACGGCCTCTTGGCGTATGGGATCTGGGGCACGTTCCCGCTCTACTTCCACGCCCTCAAGCCCGCCGGGGCGTGGGAGATCCTGAGCCACCGCATCCTGTGGACTCTGGCCCTGTGCGCCTCGGTGCTCCTGGTGCGGCGGGACCTCGCCTGGACCCGCACCCTGGTCCACCGCCCGAGGCTCGCGCTGGGCATCACCGCGGCCGCGCTCGTGATCGCGATCAACTGGGTGGTCTACGTCGCAGCGGTGATCGGTGGCAGGACCACCGAGGCGTCACTGGGCTACTTCCTCAACCCCCTGGTGACGGTCGCCCTCGGGGTCCTCGTGCTGCGCGAGCGGCTGCGCCCGCTCCAGTGGGTGGCCGTGGCGATCGGCGCAGTGGCCGGCATCTACCTGAGTGTCGCCGGAGGGAGCATCCCCTGGATCGCGCTCACCCTCGCCTTCAGCTTCGCCTCCTACGGCCTGATCAAGAAGAAGGTCGGCGCCACGCTCGGCGCCATGCACTCGCTCGCTGCGGAGACCGCCGTGCTCGGGCCCATTGCCGGCGTGATGCTGGCGGTGCTCACCTCGCGCGGCGAGACGACGTTCACGACGGCCGGACCTGGGCACACCGCCCTCTTGGTGTTCTCGGGCGTGGCCACCGCCACGCCTTTGCTGTTCTTCGCCGCGGCCGCGCGACGCATCCCGCTCGTGCTGATCGGGCTGCTCCAGTTCGTCACACCAGTGCTGCAGCTGCTGTGCGCCGTGCTGCTGCTCGGGGAGCACCTCTCGCCGGCGCGATGGGTCGGCTTCGGGATCGTGTGGGTCGCCCTGACCGTGCTGACGGTGGATACCGTCCGCGCGACGCGGCTCACCCGCGCGGCCCCCGCCGAGCAGGTGGCCGAGGAGTGCCTGCCTTCCTAGTGCGGGCAGACCTCGAGGTCATCCGGGCTCAACCGCGTAGTCGTGGTCTCCGGCCATCCCGTCGAGCAGCTCGCGAAGGATGTCGGCGTGACCCGCGTGCCGGCATACCTCCTCCACCATGTGAACCAACACCCAGCGCATGGTGACCGTGGCGCCCGCCCAGGACGTGCCGGTGCTCTCCAGCTCGTGGGCGGCGATGGAGGCGTCGGCGGCGGCCCGGGCGCGCGCGTAGTACTCGAGGATGTCCTGCGTCGACTCGTGCGGCTCCACCCGCCAGTCGGCATCGGGGTCGTCCTCGACGAAGGGCACCGAGTCGCCGGGCAGGCCGAAGGTTTCGCAGAACCACCCGTACTCGACCGATGCCAGGTGTTTCAGCATGCCGAGCAGGGTGGTGCCGGAGGGCACCAGGGCCCGCCGGAGCTGGTCGTCGTCGAGCCCCTCGAGCTTCCAGAGGATGGCATCGCGGTGCCGGTCGAGAGCCGCGACCAGGCTCGTCTTCTCGTCGGCGTCGAAGGGCACGCGCTGGGCTGTCACGTCGCCACAGTAGCGGCACTCCCCCACCCGCTCAGCCGCCGAGCACGTGGTCGAGGTAGGGGTTGGCGAAGACGCGCCCAGGGTCGAGTCGGTTACGTACCGCCAGGAACCGGTCGAAGCGCGGATAGAGCGCCCGAAGCTCCTCGGCACCCAGCGTGTGCAGCTTGCCCCAATGGGGACGGCCGCCGTGCTCGCGCACGATGGCCTCGAAGGCGGCGAAGTAGCGCGCATTGTCTCGCCGCCAGTACTGGTGCACGGCAATGTATGCCGTGTCCCTCTCGTAGGCGGACGACAGCCACACGTCGTCGGCCGCGAGGAACCGAAACTCGCACGGGAATGACACGAGCTCGCCCGAGGTCTCCAGCCAGCGCCGGAGCGCCCGCACCACGGGCACGAACGCCTCGCGCGGGACGGCGTACTCGCTCTCGGTGAAACGCACCCGGCGCTCGCTGCAGAACACCCGCCAGGAGGTGTCGGTGAACTCCCGCTCCGACAGAAAGGTGGCCACGGTGCGACCGAACGCGGGGATGGTGCGCGGCCAGCGCGACGTGATCTCGTTGGCGAACCCCAGGACCCCGTTGGAGATCAGCTCGTCATCGAGCATCGCTCGCCAGCGCGGCAGCGGGCGGCCGGGGTCGTCGGCGGGGACCCGGTTGTTGTGCTTGACCAGGCAGGTGTCGGTGTGCGGGAACCAGTAGAACTCGTAGTGGTCGTTGGCGGCGACGTCGTCATGGACCGACTCCAGCAGCGCGTCAAGCCGCCCTGGCGCCTCGTGCGCGTGCAGGCGGAAGGCGGGCACGCACTGGAGTTCGATGTCCGTGATGATGCCCAGGGCGCCCAGCCCGACCCGGGCGGCCGCGAAGACCTCGGGCTCGCGGTCGGCCGAGCACTCGACCACCGAGCCTTCGCCGGTCACGAGGGTCAGCCCGGTGACGGACGCTGCGATCCCATGGAGTCGGCCGCCGGTGCCGTGGGTGCCGGTCGAGATCGCGCCCGAGATGGTCTGGTGGTCGATGTCGCCCAGGTTGGGCAGCGCCAGACCCAGCGCGTCGAGGGTCTGGTTGAGCACGTGCAGCGGCGTGCCGGCGCGCACCCGCACCCGCCTGGTGGCCGGGTCGGCCAAGACGCGTCCGGTCAGCTGGTCGAGCCGAATCTGCTCGTCGACCGGCGCTGCGATGGCGGTGAACGAGTGCCCTGAGCCGACGGGTCGCACCCGGCCGCCGCGCGCAGCCGCACGCGCCACGACGTCGGCCACCGCCTGCGGCGTCGCCGGCCGGTGCACCGCCGTGGGGACCGAGTGCTGGTTGCGTGCCCAGTTGGTCCACTCGCGAGCCCGCATCGAGTCCGTCATCCGAAGTTCTTCCCTTCGCCCCGGTAGGTCGGCACGGTCTCGACCAGCTCCCCGCCGCGCACCAGGTGCACCTCGTCGAACCGCTCGAACAGCTCGCCCGCCTTGGCGTGGCGCATCCAGATGCGGTCGCCGAGGCGGAGCCGATCGGCCGCGCCGCCTCGGATCGGCGTCTGGACCTCGCCGGCGCCCTCGGTCTTGAGCAGCCGCAGACCGCGCGGCCAGGCGACGGACGGCACGCGCGACCACCCGGGCGGACCCGACGCGATGTAGCCGCCGGAGAAGGCGGTCACCACGCCGCGCGCCGGGCGCCGGACGACGGGCAGGGCGTATGCCGTGGCGTGCCTCGGTGCGAATCCCCGGTAGCCGTCGAAGAGGGTCGGCCCGTACAGGCCAGACCCAGCCGCGAGCTCGGTGAGCGCCGGATCGGCACCGGTCACGTGAAGGCTTCCCGTGCCGCCGCCGTTGACGAACTCGAGATCGGCCACCCGGCGCACCGCCTCGACCACCGCGCCACGGCGCTCGAGCAGCTCGGCGGCACTGCGGCGCTTGACCAGCCGCACGGCAGGCGAGGAGTCGGGCAGTCCCGCGATCTGGGCGTCGTAGAACATCAGACCGCACACGAGGAGTCCCCTCGACTGGGCGTACTCGGCCACCGCGCGGGCCTCATCCGGCGTGCGCAGCGACGAGCGCCGGACCCCGAGGTGGGCGGTGGCCCTCCCCCAGCCGAACCGCAGGGAGGCGTCGACGTCGACGGCGACCCGAAGCGGTTGCGCGCCGCCCACGCCCGCCAGGAAGTCGACGTGTTCGCGGCTGTCGATCGTGAGCGTGGTCGACCGCGCGAGCCGCTCCTGCGCGCGGAGCGCCTGCAGTGCCGCCACGTCGACACTCGGGTAGGCCACGAAGACGTCCGTGAAGCCCTCGTCGCCAGCCTGGTCGACCAGCCAGATCGCCTCGCGGACGGCATACGCCATGACCCCGGCGAAGCCGGGGTGTCCCAGCGCCCGCCGCAGCAGAGCCCGGCAGCGGACCGACTTGGAGGCAACCCGGATCGGCAGGCCTCCGGCGCGGCGTGCCAGGTCGGCTGCGTTGGCGTCGAAGGCGTCGAGGTCGACGACCGCGAGAGGCGCACTGAGGCCGGCGGTGGCCGCGTCCCACGGGTTCACGGGCGCAACCCTACTGAGACCCGGGGTCAGCCAGCGCGCGTACCCCGGAAGGTCCGGCGGTACGCCAGCGGAGAGACCCCCAGCACCGAACGCAGGTGCTGGCGGAGAGAGGCGCCGGTGCCGAGCCCAGCCTCCGCCGCAACGCGGTCGACGGTGAGATCGGTGGTTTCGAGGAGGTGCAGGGCTTGGCGCACCCGCTGCTGGATCAGCCACGCCCCTGGTGACATGCCGGTCTCCTCGCGGAAGCGGCGGGTGAAGGTGCGCACGCTCATCCGGGCTCGCTCGGCAAGGTGCGGGACGTCGATCGGCTCCGCGAGGTGGTGGTGGGCCCACTCGCGCACCTCTGCGGTCGAGGCGGCCGACAGCTCTGGCACGTGGCGGTCGATGAACTGCGCCTGACCGCCCTCGCGCCACGGCGGCACCACGCAGTACCGCGCTACCTGGTTGGCCACCTCGGCTCCGTGGTCGCGCCGGACCACGTGGAGGCACAGGTCGACGCCGGCGCCCAGCCCGGCAGAGGTCAGAACGTCGCCCTCGTCGACGAACAGAACCCCTTCATCGAGGTCGACGTCGGGGTACAGCGTGCGGAACTGCTCGGCATAAGCCCAGTGCGTCGTGGCGCGTCGCCCGTCGAGCACTCCCGCCGCGCCCAGGACGAAGGCCCCGGTGCAGATGGACATGATCCTCGTGCCCGGCCGGATCACCGACAGCGCCTCCCGCACCTCGTCGGGGAGGGTGCCCTGGTGGCGCGGCCCGGCGATGCGGGTTCCGGGAATGATGACCGTGTCGGCATCCGCGAGCACTTCGGCCCCGTGGTCAGGGCTGATGCTGTAGCCCGACGCCGTTGGCAGAGGGCGCGCGCCCAGGCTGCAGACGCGGACGTCGTAGAGCGGCTCTCCCGAAGGTGATTCGGCGACCCGGAAGATCTGCGGTGGAATGGCCAGGTCGTAGCCG
The DNA here is from genome assembly GCA_963715025.1 of uncultured Actinomycetota bacterium. Classification (GTDB taxonomy): domain Bacteria; phylum Actinomycetota; class Actinomycetes; order Actinomycetales; family Dermatophilaceae; genus DASSJT01. The sequence goes on from CAVQQQ010000009.1 coordinate 340,508, forward strand.
ACGACCGGGTCCAGCCCGAGGACGGCAACGCGGTGTGGCCGGGTGGTCACGGCCTGAGACGCGGAACTCATGGCCGAATTCTTGCACATGTTGGCTGTTGGGCCACTCGTTCGGGAAACCTTCGGCTGACACCGTGATCCGGTGACTTCCCGCGTCGATGCCCCCCGCGAGGTTTCCCAGAGCGGCGTGCCCCAGCCGAACGGCTCGCGCAGCCCGTGGCCGTGGGTGGTGGCGGTCGCGTCCTTCCTCACCCTCGTCGGGGCGGCAGGTTTCCGCTCCACGCCCGGGGTGCTCATGGACCCCCTGCACGAGGAGTTCGGCTGGTCCCATGGGCTGATCGGGTCGGCCGTCTCGATAAACCTCATGCTGTACGGCCTGATCTCCCCCTTCGCCGCTGCGCTCATGGACCGCTTCGGCGTCCGGCGGGTGGTGGCCACGGCCCTCACCTTGGTGGCCGCCGGCAGCGGTCTGACCGTCTTCATGACCGCGAGCTGGCAGCTGCTGCTCCTCTGGGGCGTCGTCGTGGGTGTCGGCACTGGGTCGATGGCAATGACCTTCGTCGCCACAGTGACCAGCCGCTGGTTCGTCGCGCGCCGCGGGCTGATCAGCGGGATCCTCACGGCCGGCAGCGCCACCGGGCAGCTGATCTTCCTGCCGCTCCTGGCCGGCCTCGCCACCCACTACGGATGGCGCACCGCTGCAGTCGCGGTGAGCGGCGCCGCGCTCATCGTGGTGCCGCTGGTGCTCATCGTGCTGCGCGACCATCCCCACGACCTGGGCATCACGGCATACGGCGCGACGCCGGAAAACCCGGGACCGCCCAAGCTCGTCGCAGCCGGGTCGAGCGCAAGGCGCGCCGTGGAGGCCCTGCTGGAGGCGGCTCGTACCCGCACCTTCTGGCTGCTCGCCGGGGGATTTGCGATCTGTGGGGCATCGACCAACGGTCTCATCGGGACCCATTTCGTGCCGGCCGCGCACGACCACGGCATGCCCGCCACCACGGCCGCCGGACTGCTCGCCGTCGTCGGCATCTTCGACGTCGCCGGGACGATCTTCTCGGGCTGGCTCACCGACCGCTTCGACCCGCGATACCTCCTGCTCGGGTACTACGCCGGCCGCGGCCTCTCGCTGCTGATCCTGCCGGCCCTGCTGGGTCCCGACGTGGCGCCGCCCATGTGGGCCTTCATCCTGTTCTACGGACTCGACTGGGTGGCCACGGTGCCCCCGACCGTCGCACTGTGCGCCGATCGTTTCGGCCTGCGCGGCCCGATCGTCTTCGGCTGGGTGTTCGCGAGCCACCAGATCGGCGCCGCGATCGCCGCCACCGGAGCCGGCGTCATCCGCGACGAGTCCGGCAGCTATGACGTGGCCTGGCACCTCGCGGCGGGTCTGTGCTTCGTGGCCGCGCTGATGTCGTGGTCGATCCGCCGGCAGCGCTCGGCCGCCGTGCTGGTCGGGTCGGAGGGGCCACTCAGCCGGTCCGGTTGACCACGCCCAGCGCCAGGGCGTCGAGGGCCCGCTTGGCGTCGCTGTCGGGCAGCGCGGCCAGCAGGTCACGGGCCTCCTTGGCCACCCCCTGGGCAGCCACGCTCGCCCGCTGCATCGCGGAGTGCGACCGCAGCAGGGCCAGTGCCTCGGCGAGGTCGGCGTCGTCGGCGAGCTGCGAGCGCAGCAGCTCCTGCAGTCGGGCGTCGGCCGGGTCGTCCGAGGCGAGGGCAAAGATGACGGGCAGGGTGGCCTTGCCCTCGCGCAGGTCGGTGCCAGGCATCTTGCCCGTCTCCTCGGCCTCCGAGGCGATGTCGATCAGGTCATCGGCGAGCTGGAACGCCACCCCCAGCTTCTCGCCATACTGGCGCATGAGCTCGACCACCTCGGGCGAGCAGCCCCCGAACATCGCGCCGTAGCGCGCCGAGGTCGCGATGAGCACGCCGGTCTTGTCGGCCAGGACGCCGAGGTAGTAGTCGACCGGGTCTTCGCCGGGCGGGCAGGGACGGTCGTCCCGGATCTGGCCGGCGCACAGGCGCACGAACGTCTCCGCCTGGATGCGCACCGGCTCCGCGCCGAGATCGGCGATGATCTCCGAGGCCGTTCCGAACAGCAGGTCGCCGACCAGGATCGCGACGGAGTTGCCGTATGCCGCGTTGACACTGGGAGCACCCCGGCGCACCTGGGCCTCGTCCATCACGTCGTCGTGGTAGAGCGAGGCAAGGTGGGTCAGCTCGACTCCGGCCGCGGCAGCCACGACCCGGTCGTTGAGGCCAGAGCCGAGCTCGGCGGCCAGCAGCGTCAACACCGGCCGGAACCGCTTGCCCGCATCGAGTCGGTGCCTGGCCGCCTGGGCGATGAACGGGTCACGGTGGTCGACCCGCGCGTGGATCAGCGCATTGACCTGGTCGAGGCCCGCCTGGAGCCGGTCCTGGAGAGCCGCAGAGGCGGCCGGGAGGGCCAGCACGGGTGGAGTAGAGCTCACCTGGATCCCGTCAGCGGATGAACTCGGACGAGCGCGCGGCCAGCTCGAGCACCGGCCCCGGCACTACCCCGAGAGCGATGGTGACGAGGGTTCCGAGCGCGATCGCCGCCGTCGTCATGGCCGATGGTGTGGCCGCCACGACCTCCTGCTCCCCGACCGGCTCGGAGAAATACATGAGGACGATGAGCCGGATGTAGACGAACGCGGTGATCGCGCTGCACAGGACACCGATGACCACCAGGACCACCCCTGCCCGGCCGCCGTAGGCGACGGCTGGGGCGAAGGCCGCGAACTTCGCCGTGAACCCGGAGGTCAGGGGTATGCCGGCAAACGCGAGCAGAAGGAAGGCGAAGACGCCCGAGACCACCGGGTGGCGCCGGCCCAGACCGGCCCACTGGGACAGGTGTGAGGCCTCGGACCCGCTCTGGCGGACCATCGAGACGACCGCGAAGGCGGCGATCGTGGCGAAGCCGTACGCGACGACGTAGAACATCACGCCCGAGACGCCGGCCTTGTCGAAGGCCAAGAGGCCGACGAGGATGAAACCTGCGTGCGCGATCGAGCTATAGGCCAGGAGCCGCTTGACGTCGGTCTGGGTCACCGCGAGAACCGAGCCGACGACCATGGTCAGCGCCGCCACCGCGATGACCCCCGCGCGCCAGTCCCAGCGGTTGCCCTCGAAGCCGACATAGACCACGCGCAGGATCGCGCCGAACGCGGCGGCCTTGGTGCCGGCGGCCATGAATCCGGTGACCGGGGTGGGTGCGCCCTGGTAGGCGTCCGGCGTCCACATGTGGAACGGCGCCGCGCCGACCTTGAACAGGAGCCCGACGAGCACGAGGACCACGCCCGGGATCAGGAGGCCGTCAAGGTTGCCAGGCGCCGCGGCAATGGTCCGGGAGATGGCCGAGAACTCGACGGATCCGGCATACCCGAAGAGCAGCGCCGACCCGAAGAGGAAGAAGGCCGACGAGAAGGCACCGAGCAGGAAGTACTTGAGCGACGCCTCCTGCGACAGCAGGCGGCGTCGCCGTGCCAGTCCGCACAGGATGTACAGCGGCAGGGACAGCACCTCGAGCGCGATGAACATGGTGAGGAGGTCACCGGCGGCCGGGAACAGCATCATGCCGCCGACCGCGAACAGAGCTAGCGGGAAGACCTCGCTCGTGGCCATGCCCGCACGCAGGGCCGCAGCCTCATGGGGCGATCCGGGGACTGCGGAGCCCATGGGCGTGAACGCGTCGGCACCCAGCCCGCTGAACTTCTCCGCCATCGTGAGAATGCTGAGCACCGCCATGGACAGCACCGCGCCCTGGATGAACAAGGACGGGCCGTCGATGACGACCGCGTCGCCGAGGGTGCGCCCCTGGTCGTTGACGCTCAGGGTCACCAGGACGTAGAAGGCGGCGACGAGGACCGCGAGCGCCACCACGACCTGCGGTGTGTGCCGCTTGCCGCGCGGGACGAAGGCCTCGATCAGGACGCCCACCATGGCACCGCCGAACACGATGAGCATGGGGGTGATGGCCGCGTAGTTGACCTGCACGGCCTGAAAGTCCGTCCTCATTTGGCGCTCCCGTCAGCGGCGGTGGTCGGGGCCGGGTCGCTCACGCCCACGAACGTGAGCGTCTGGTGGACGGCCGGGTTGATGAAGTCCAGGGCCAGCTTCGGGTAGAAGCCGAGGACCAGGATCGCCGCGATGAGCGGCCCGACAACCCACTTCTCCCGCAGGTTGAGGTCGGCGATCGCCGGGATGCGAACGCCGCCTTCACCCTCGGCCTCCTCCGCGCCGCCCTCGGCCTCCCCGACGAATTCGGGCTTCGGGCCGGTCATCATGCGCTTGTACATCAGCAGGATGTACAGGGCGGCGAGGACGGTGCCGGCGGTAGCGACCACGGCAGCCAGGCGGTAGCGCTGGAACGTGCCCACGATCACGAGGAACTCACTGATGAACGTGCTGAGACCCGGCAGGGCCAGTGCGGACAGCCCCGACACCAGGAAGACGCCGGCGAGGACGGGGGTGACCCGCTGCCACCCGCCGAAGTCCGGTATGCGCTTGCTGCCCCTCCGGTTGATGAGCATCGCCGCCACCAGGAACAGCGCCGCCGTGGAGAAGCCGTGGTTGACCATGTAGAGGGTCGAGCCGGCGCCGCCGACGGTGGTGAGCGCGAAGATCCCGAGGACGATGAAGCCGAAGTGGCTGACCGAGGTGTAGGCGATCAGCCGCATGATGTCGGTCTGCCCAATGGCCAGGAGCGCGCCGTAGAGCACCGAGACCACGGCCAGGGTGATGACCACGGGGGTTGCCCACTTGCTCGCCTCCGGGAACAGCTGGAGGCAGAAGCGGATCATCCCGTACGTGCCGACCTTGTCGAGCACGCCGACCAGCAGCACCGCCGTTGCCGGGCGAGCCTCCGTGGCTGCGTCCGGCAGCCACGTGTGCACCGGCCACATGGGCGCCTTGACCGCGAAGGCGATGAAGAAGCCGAGGAACATCAGCCGCTCGGGGGTGCTGCCCAGCTGCAGCCCGGTGAGCTTGGAGACCAGGAAGCCGTCGGCTCCGCCGGGACCGTACTGGTAGAGCGCGATGACCGCCACGAGCATGATGAGCCCACCGGCGAGCGAGAACAGCAGGAACTTCACCGAGGCGTACTGGCGCCGCGGCCCGCCGTAGGACCCGATCAGGAAGTAGACCGGGATCAGCATCGCCTCGAAGAAGACATAGAAGAGGAACACGTCGGTGGCGGCGAAGACCCCGATCATGAACGTCTCGAGGATGAGCATCAGGGCGAAGTAGTTGCGCTCCCGCGCCCCACCCTCGGATACGTCGTGCCACGCGGCGAGCAGGCACACCGGCGTCAGGACCACCGCCAGGAGGATGAGGACGAGCGCGATGCCGTCAACGCCCAGCGCGTAGGAGACGCCGAACTGCGGGATCCACTCGTGCTGCTCGACGAGCTGGAACTGGTCCTTTGACCCCGTGTCGTACTGCAGGGCCGCTGCGACGGTGAGCACCAGGGTTGCTAGGGAGAACCCCAGGGCGACGTGGCGCGCCCGTCCGGCGAGGGAGTTGGGCATCGCGAAGATCACGATGGCGCCGACGAGGGGCAGGAGTCCCATCAGGGTGAGCCACGGGAAGGTCGACATCACTGGATCACCCACACAGCACCGAGGATGACGACGACGCCGGCGAGCATCGTCAGGGCATAGGACCGGGCGAAGCCGTTCTGGAGCCGTCGGGTTCGACTGGACAGACCGCCGATCAGGGCGGCCAGGCCACCGAAGGCCCCATCGACACCCCGGTTGTCACCGAAGACCAGGGCCCGAGTGAGGTGGATGCCGGGCCGCATGAACAGGGCCTCGTTGAGCTCGTCCTGGTAGAGGTCGCGACGTGCGGCTTGGGTCACGAGCGATCCCTGCGGCGCGGTCTCGGGCACCGGCTCGCGCCAGTAGCGCAGCCAGGCCAGGCCCGCTCCCAGTGCCACCAGAACCAGCGTGGACATCGTGAGCACCGGTACCGAGAGCACTGGCGCTTGCTCTTCGCTGTGGGCCCCGACGACGGGTTCCAGCCACCGGGTGATGAGTCCGGTCGGACCCAGGATGAGCCCCAGGAACGCCGAGCCCACCGCGAGGACCATCATCGGGACGGTCATGACCAGCCCGGGCTCGTGGGGGTGAACGTCTTCGGTCCAGCGTTTCTTGCCGTGGAAGGTCATGAAGAACAGGCGGGACATGTAGAACGCAGTGATGCCGGCGCCGATCAGCGCGGCCATGCCGAACACCCAGGGCCGCCAACCGTCTCCGACGAACGCCGACTCGATGATCTTGTCCTTCGACCAGAACCCCGAGAAGGGCGGAACGCCCAGGATGGCCAGCCAGCCCAGTCCGAAGGTCACCCAGGTGACCTTCATCACCACCGACAGGGCGCCGTAGCGGCGCATGTCGACCTGGTCGTTCATGCCATGCATGACCGAACCGGCACCGAGGAACATCCCGGCCTTGAAGAAGCCGTGATTCAGCAGGTGGAAGATCGCAAACGCGTAGCCCACTGGGCCCAGCCCGGCGGCGAGCATCATGTACCCGATCTGACTCATGGTCGAGGCCGCGAGAGCCTTCTTGATGTCGTCCTTCGCGCAGCCCACGATCGCCCCGAAGAGCAGGGTGATGGCGCCGACGATGACCACGCCGAGCTGGGCATTGGGCGCCGCGTTGAAGATGACGTTGCTCCGCACCAGGAGGTAGACGCCGGCGGTGACCATGGTTGCCGCGTGGATCAGGGCGGACACCGGCGTCGGGCCGGCCATGGCGTCGCCGAGCCAGGACTGGAGCGGGAACTGAGCCGACTTGCCGCAGGCCCCGAGCAGCAGAAGCAGGCCCAGCGCGGTGAGCGTGGCCTGGTTGGCCCCGGCGACCCCGGCATCGACGGTGGCGAAGTCGACGCCGCCGAAGGTGACGAACATGAGCGCGATCGCGATCGTCAGCCCGAGGTCGCCGACCCGGTTGACCACGAACGCCTTGTTGGCGGCTGCGGCGTAGTCCGAGCGGTAGTTCCAGAAGCCGATGAGGAGGTACGACGCCAGGCCGACGCCTTCCCAGCCCACGAACAGCAGCGCGTAGCTGTCGGCCAGCACGAGTAGCAGCATCGAGGCCACGAAGAGGCTGAGGTAGGCGAAGAAGCGCCGCTTGTCGGGGTCGTGCTCCATGTAGCCCAACGAGTAGACGAGGATCAGCGACCCGACGAACGTCACCAGCATCACGAACGCGACCGACAGGGGGTCGACAAGCAATGCAGCGTCGAGCTGGAACGAGCCAGCCGGAATCCACGAGTACAGGTGCTGGCGGAACGCCCGGTGCTCGGCGTCCTGGCCGAGCAGCTGGATGAGGACCGCGAAGCCAACTACGAAACCGGCCCAGGACAGACCCACAGCCAGCCCTGGCCCCCACCTGTCGGCGCGGCGCCCCCCGAGCAGGAGAATCGCGCAGCCGGCAAGAGGCAGGGCCACGAGCAGCCAGGCGTATGCCGCGGCGCCCGTTGCCGGGGCAGCCGCGGCTGGGTCTGCGGCCGCGACGGCCTGCTCGACGCCCACGGGAAGCAGGGTCAACGAATGCACTCCAGTGCTCCTTCTACAGCTTCAGCAGGTTGGCGTCGTCGACCGAGGCCGACCGGCGGGCACGGAAGATGGCCATGATGATCGCCAGGCCCACGACAACCTCGGCGGCCGCGACGACCATGACGAACAGGGCGATGGCCTGACCGTCGAGCGAGCCGCGCATCCGCGCGAACGTCACGAACACGAGGTTGGTGGCGTTGAGCATGAGCTCCACCCCCATGAACACGACGATGGCGTTGCGCCGCAGCAGAACAGTGGCGCCGCCGATCGCGAAGAGAACCGCCGCGAAGTAGATGTAGTTGACGAGGTTCACCGCTCGCTGCCTTCCTCGATCTCGTGCTCGATGGCCAGCTCCGCACGCGCATAGGGGCCGGGCGGCGCCACCTGCTCGCGAGCGGTGAGCACCCGCGACACCGACAGCTCGCTCGGCGTGCCATCGGGCAGCAGGGCCGGGGTGTCGACCGCGTTGTGCCGGGCGTAGACGCCGGGAGCCGGCAGGCCGGCGAGGTTCTTGCCCTCGCGGAACCTCCGCTGCGACCACTCGCGCTGGTCGGGCCGGGCGCCGATGCGCTCGCGGTGGGCCAGGACCATCGCACCCAGAGCAGCCGTGATGAGCAGCGCGCTGGTGATCTCGAACGCCCACACGTACTTGCCGAAGATAAGGTCGGCCAGCCCGGTGACGTTGCCCGGGTCGCTGTTGGGCTTGTCCAGGCCGGCCGCCTGGCCGAACTGCACCGTGCCGATGGTGAGGAACAGGAGCACACCCAGGCCCAGGGCGAGCAGGAAGGACACCAGTTTGTGGCCCTTCAGCGTCTCGACGAGCGAGTCGGAGGAGTCGACTCCGACGAGCATGAGGACGAACAGGAACAGCATGATCACGGCGCCGGTGTAGACGAAGATCTGGATGATGCCGAGGAACTGGGCCTGCTCTGCGATGTAGAAGATGCCCAGATTGACCATGACCAGGGCGACGCCGATCGCCGCGTGCACCGCCTTCTTGGCGAACAGCAGCCCGAGGGCGGCGACCACCGAGATGGGCGCGAGCACCCAGAAGAGGACCTGTTCTCCAAGACCGGTCATCGGCGCACTCCTTCGGTCGTCTCCCGCGTGGCCTGCTGGCCGTGCTCGACGGTGTCGGTGCCGATCACCGGGTCGCCAGAAGGCGCCAGACCCTCCTCGTCGGGCTGGGCGCGGTGCTGCTGCACCCACTCCCGCTGCGCGTCGGTCGCGCTGGCCACCTTGCCCTGGTAGTAGTCGCGCTCCTCCATGCCGTCGGCCATGGGGTGCGGCGGCGGCAGCATCCCCTCCTGGAGAGGGGCGAGCAACTGCTCCTTGGTGAAGATGAGGGCACCACGCGTGTGGTCGGCCAGCTCGTAGAAGTTCGTCATCGTGAGGGCTCGGGTCGGGCAGGCTTCGATGCAGAGCCCGCAGAAGATGCACCGCAGGTAGTTGATCTGGTAGACGCGGCCGAACCGCTCCCCGGGGCTGAACCGGCCGGTGCCACCTTCCTCGAGCGGCGTGTCGTCGTTGTCGGCGCCCTCGACGTAGATCGCGTCGGCTGGGCATGCCCAGGCGCACAGCTCGCAGCCGACGCACTTCTCCAGGCCGTCGGGGTGGCGGTTCAGCTGGTGGCGGCCGTGGTAGCGCGGCGCTGTGGGCCGCTTCTCCTCCGGGTATTCCTCCGTCTCCAGCTTGCGGAACATGGTGGCGAACGTGACGCCGAACCCACCCACTGGCGCGAAGAGGTCGGAGATGAACCCGCCCTTCTTCTTGCTGTCAGGCACTGGTGACCTCCCGGTTGGACGGCTGCGCTGGACGACGTGAGTGACGGCTCGCGCAGGCGCTGGCCTGGCATCGGCGGCACGGGGTAGCCACCCGCGAACGGGTCGACCTCGTCGGGCACCGCAGGCCGGCTGGCCGCCTCCTGGGCCACGGCACGGCTCTCCCAGACCCACATCACGAGGAAGACGACCACCAGGATGACCCCGATGAAGACCAGGGTCGCGACCGGGATGAGCCGTCCTGCGAACGACACGGTCGAGGTGCCGAAGAAGCCCAGCTGCGCCCCGCGGATGAAGGCGACCGCGACGACCCACGCGACCGTGATCGGGATGAGGAACTTCCAGCCGAACCGCATGAACTGGTCGTAGCGGACGCGGGGCAGGGAGCCGCGCAGCCAGACGAAGAACCACATGAACAGCCAGAGCTTGATCATGAACCACAGCAGGCCCCACCAGCCGTGGTTGAGCATGCCGTCGTTGATCGCCGCGATGCCGGGGGGCGCCTGCCAGCCCCCGAGGAACATCGTCGTGGCGAGCGCCGAGACGGTGAACATGTTGACGTACTCGCCGAGGTAGAACATCGCGAACTTCAGCGAGGAGTACTCGGTGTGGAAGCCGCCGGTGAGCTCGCCCTCGCCCTCGGCCAGGTCGAACGGCAGCCGGTTGGTCTCGCCGACCATCGTGACCAGGTAGACGAGGAAGGAGAAGAACGCCGGCAGGATGTACCACATGCTGCTCTGGGCGCTGACGATCTGCGAGGTCGACATCGAGCCGCTGTAGAGGAAGACGGCAACGAGGGACAGCCCCATGGCGATCTCGTAGGAGATCACCTGTGCGGTCGACCGGAGGCCACCCAGCAGGGGGTAGGTCGAGCCCGAGGACCAGCCGGCCAGGACGATGCCGTAGACGCCGACGCCGGCGACGGCCAGCACCAGCAGCACGGCGACCGGAATGTCGGTCAGCTGCAGCGGGGTGTGGTGCCCGAACATCCAGATCGCCGGCCCCATGGGGATGATCGCGAACGAGACGAACGCCATGCCGCCGGCGATCACCGGGGCCAGGAGGAAGACCGCCTTGTCGGCGTTCTTGGGAGTGAGGTCTTCCTTGAGGGCGAGCTTGATGCCGTCGGCCAGAGTCTGGAGCAGGCCGAAGGGGCCGGTGCGGTTGGGCCCGGGCCGCTGCTGCATGCGCCCGATCACGCGCCGCTCGAACCAGATCATGATCAGCGTGTTGAGCAGGAGGAAGACGAAGAGCAGCACGGCTTTGACCAGGGAGAGCCACCCCGGCGTGTCGCTGAAGTCGGCCTTGGGGTTCTCGACGGCAGGCAGGCTGGCCGGCAGGTGCTGCAAGAGCCCGTATGCCGTCGCGGTCGTCATGCTCATGCGGCACCTTCCTTGGTGACGGACACGGCGGAGCCGGCATCAGCGCCGAGGGTGGTGCGCACTGCGGATCCGCCGGAGTTGGTCGGCAGCCAGACGACGTGGTCGACCATGTCGGAGACGGCGAGCGGCGCGGTGAAGGATCCGTGCGCTGTCGCGACCGTCACCCGGTCGCCGTCGACCAGCCCGAGCGCCTCCGCGGTGGCAGCCGAGAGGCGCGCGACGGCACCCGGGGCCGTTCCGGCCAGGAACGGCTCGCCGTCCTGGAGGCGGCCCTGGTCGAGCAGGTGGTGCCACGTCGCGAGGACGAGCTGGCCCTCGGCCAGTTCGGGCACGCCGGAACCGGGAACCGACGGCGCCGCGGGGCGCTCTCCGGTCCACGGCCCCAGCGCGGCCATGTCGGCACGGACCTCGGCCACCGACCGGGTGCCGAGGAACGCGCCGAGCTCAGCGGCCAGCTTGTCGAGCACGCGGTAGTCGCTCATCGCCTGGGAGTCCAGCGCCGCCTCGAACGGGCGGACCCGGCCCTCCCAGTTGACGAAGGACCCGGCCTTCTCTGCGTGCGGTGCGACCGGCAGCACGACATCAGCGACCTCGGTCACCGACGACGAGCGCAGCTCCAGCGACACCACGAAGGTCTTGGCGAGCGCCTCCTCGACCTCGGCCTGACCGAGGTCGGCTGCATCGACACCGCCGACGAGCAGGGCGCCGATCTCACCGGAGACCGCTGCGCCGACGATGCCGGCCGTGTCGCGGCCGGCCGCGTCGGGGAGCCCGACGACGCCCCAGGCCTCGGCTGCCTGGGCACGGGCCGTGGCATCGGCCACGGGCCGACCTCCCGGCAGCAGGTTGGGCAGCGCACCCGCCTCGAGGGCGCCGCGCTCACCGGCCCGCCTCGGGATCCACGCGAGCCGCGCACCGGTGGCGGAAGCCAGGCTCGCGGCGGCGCTCAGGGCACCCGGCACCATGGCGAGCCGCTCGCCGACGAGCACGACGGCACCACCAGCGCGCAGGGCGTCCGAGGCGGCCGTGATGGTCTCGGTCGGCTTCGCCGCGGAGCCCTTTCCGGCGAGCGCGGTGAGGACCTCAGTCTCGGTTCCTGGCGCCGAGCCGATCAGCCGGCCGCCCAGCTTCTGCAGGCCGCGGGTGGCAGCCGGCGACACGGCATACACCTGGATCCTGTTCTTGCGGAACGCCTTGCGGAGCCGCAGGAAGACGATGGGCGACTCCTCCTCGGGCTCGAACCCGACGAGCACGACGGTCTTGGCGAGCTCGAGGTCGGCGTAGGTGACCGCGCCGCCGTCGGGACCGGTCGCCACGACGTGCGACGCGAGGAAGTCGGCCTCCTCGGCTGAGTGCGGCCTGGCGCGGAAGTCGATGTCGTTGGTCGAGAGCACCGTTCGCGCGAATTTACCGTAGGCGTAGGCGTCCTCGGCGCTCACTCGGCCGCCGACGAGCACGCCCGCGGCACCAGCGGCGCGCAGTCCATCGGCCGCCGTGGCCAGGGCCTCCGGCCACGACGCGATGCGCAGCTCGCCGTCCTCGCCGCGCACCATCGGGTAGGAGAGGCGGTCGCCGACGGTCGGGTAGGTGAACGCCCAGCGGCCCTTGTCGCAGTTCCACTCCTCGTTGACCGCCGGGTCGTCTCCGGCCATACGCCGCAACACGGTGCCGCGTCCGGTGGTCGGTGCGGATCGAGCAGCCCGAGGCGCAGTGCTCGCACACGCTCGGTGTCGACACCAGGTCGAACGGGCGCGAGCGGAACCGGTACGCCGCCCCGGTGAGCGCACCAACCGGGCAGATCTGGACGGTGTTGCCCGAGAAGTAGGACTCGAACGGCTGCTCTTCGTAGATGCCCACCTGCTGGAGCGCGCCCCGTTCGACCAGGGCGATGAACGGGTCGCCCGCCACCTGGTCGGAGAAGCGGGTGCAGCGCGCGCACAGGATGCAGCGCTCGCGGTCGAGCAGCACCTGGGAGGAGATGTTGATGGGCTTCGGGTACGTGCGCTTGACGTCCTCGAAGCGCGAGGTCGCGCGGCCGTTGGACATCGCCTGGTTCTGGAGGGGGCACTCGCCGCCCTTGTCGCACACCGGGCAGTCCAGCGGGTGGTTGATGAGGAGGAACTCCATGTTGCCGTGCTGGGCCTTGTCGGCCACCGGCGACGTGTGCTGGGTGTTGACTTCCATGCCCTCGGCCACCGTCATGGTGCACGAGGCCTGCGGCTTGGGCATCGGGCGCAGCTGGCCGTCGGGGCCGGGCATCGCGACCTCGACGAGGCACTGCCGGCAGGCGCCGACCGGCTCCAGCAGCGGGTGGTCGCAGAACCGGGGGATCTGGATGCCCGCCTGCTCGGCGGCCCGGATGATGAGCGTGCCCTTGGGCACCGATACGGGGGCGCCGTCGATGGTGAGGGTGACGTGGTCGGCTGCCGGCCTCACTGAGGCGTCACCGCCGGTGCTGACGGCGTTCCCCCCGGAGCTGGGACTGGTGGTGGTCGGGGTGGTCATGCAGACACCGATGCCTTTGCGAACAGCGACGAGGCGTCCCGGTCGAAGGGGCACCCGCCGTGCGTGAGGTGGGCCAGGTACTCGTCGCGGAAGTACTGGATGCTGCTCGTGATCGGCGACGTGGCGCCGTCGCCGAGCGCGCAGAACGCGCGGCCCAGGATGTTGTCACAGAGGTCGAGGAGCTTGTCGATGTCCTCCTCGCTGCCCTGCCCGTGCTCGAGCCGGGCCAGGATCTGCTTCAGCCAGTAGGTGCCCTCTCGGCACGGCGTGCACTTGCCGCACGACTCGTGGGCGTAGAAGTCGGTCCAGCGCTCGACCGCGCGCACGACGCAGGTGCTGTCGTCGAAGATCTGCAACGCCCGCGTGCCAAGCATCGAACCCGCAGCCGCCACGGACTCGAAGTCGAGCGGCACGTCGAGGTGCTCGTCGGTGAACAGTGGCGTCGATGAGCCGCCCGGCGTCCAGAACTTGAGCGGGCGGTTGGGGTCGCGCATGCCGCCGGCCATGTCGATCAGCTCGCGCAGGGTGATCCCGAGCGGCGCTTCGTACTGGCCCGGCCGCCTGACGTGCCCCGACAGGCTGAAGATGCCGAAACCGGTCGACTTCTCGGTGCCCATGTCGGCGAACCAGTCCGATCCGTTCATGACGATCAAGGGCACCGACGCGATGGACTCGACGTTGTTGACGACCGTGGGTCGGGCGTAGAGCCCCGCCACGGCGGGGAACGGCGGCTTGAGGCGCGGCTGGCCGCGGCGGCCCTCGAGGCTGTCGAGCAGCGCAGTCTCCTCGCCGCAGATGTAGGCGCCGGCTCCGGCGTGCAGCGTGACCTCGAGGTCGAAGCCCGAGCCCAGGATGTTCTTCCCGAGGTAGCCCGCCTCATACGCCTCCTCGACCGCCCGAAGCAGGCGCCGGTAGACGTGGACGACCTCGCCACGAACGTAGATGAAGGCGTGGTTGCAGCCGATCGCGAAGGAGGTGATCGCCACCCCCTCGACGAGGAAGTGGGGGGTCGCGAGCATCAACGGGATGTCCTTGCAGGTGCCCGGCTCGGACTCGTCGGCGTTGACCACGAGGTACCGCGGGCCGCCGTCGGGTGGGGGCAGGAAGCCCCACTTCATGCCGGTGGGGAACCCAGCGCCACCGCGGCCACGCAGGCCGGAGTCCTTCATCGCCTGGACCAGGTCGCCAGGCGCCGTGCCGATGGCCTTCCGGAGAGCCTGGTAGCCGCCGTTGTCCTCGTACGTGGCGAGGGTCCAGGACTGCTGGTGGTCCCAGAACTTCGTCAGGATCGGGGTCAGCGTCGTCGCCATGAGGTCACTCGCCTTCCTTGCCGGACCGTTGGGGGGCGGGCGCGGTCCAGCCGTTGTGCCTGGCGAGCTTGAGGCCCTCCAAGGAGGCGGCGCCGGCGCCGATGCCCTCGTCGGCGAGGCCGTCGGGGAAGCCGGCCAGCACGCGGGAGACCTGCTTGAACGAGCAGACCCGGCTCGGCCCGCGGGTGGGCCGCACGTCCTTGCCCTCGCGCAGGTCGTCGACGAGCTGCTTGGTGGACTCAGGTGTCTGGTTGTCGAAGAACTCCCAGTTGGCCATCACGACCGGTGCGTAGTCGCACGCGGCGTTGCACTCGACGCGCTCCAGGGTGATCATGCCGTCGGCCGTGGTCTCGTCGTGGCCGATCCCGAGGTGCTCGGACACCTCGTCCCAGATCTGGTCGCCGCCCATGATCGCGCACAGGGTGTTGGTACAGACGCCGACCGTGTACTCGCCGTTTGGGTGGCGCTTGTACTGCGTGTAGAACGTCGCCACCCCGCTGACCTCCGCGGTCGACAGGTCCAGAACCTCCGCGCAGAAGTCAATGCCGCGGCCGGTGACGTAGCCGTCGACCGACTGCACCAGGTGCAGCAACGGCAGGAGGGCCGAGCGCTTCAGGGGATAGCGCGCGACCACCTGCTCGGCATCGGCATGGAGCCGTGCCAGCACGTCGGCCTCGTAGGGCTCCTTGCTTTCGGCGGCCACCAGGAGGTGGCCGGATGCGGTCTGCTCGCCGATGGTTCCACTCACCGGTCGACACCTCCCATGACGGGGTCGATCGAGGCGACGGCGACGATGACGTCGGCGACCTGGCCGCCCTCGCACATCACGGCCGCGGCCTGGAGGTTGTTGAACGAGGGATCCCGGAAGTGGGCCCGGTAGGGGCGGGTGCCACCGTCGGAGACGACATGGCAGCCCAGCTCCCCCTTCGGGCTCTCCACCGCCGCATACACCTGGCCCGGCGGCACCCGGAACCCCTCGGTGACCAGCTTGAAGTGGTGGATCAGCGCCTCCATCGAGGTGCCCATGATCTGCCGGATGTGGTCCAGGGAGTTGCCCATCCCGTCCCCGCCGATCGCCAGCTGCGCCGGCCAGGCGATCTTCTTGTCCGCCACCATCACCGGACCCGCGCTCGCCTGCAGCCGGTCGATCGCCTGCTCGGCGATCCGCAGCGACTGGTACATCTCATCGATCCGGACCCGCAGCCGCCCGTAGGCGTCGCAGCTGTCCCGCGTGACCACGTCGAAGTCGTAGCTCTCATACCCGCAGTACGGGGCCAGCTTGCGCAGGTCCAGCGGGAACCCGGTCGACCGCAGCACCGGGCCGGTGATCCCCAGCGCCATGCACCCGGTCAGGTCCAGGTAGCCCACCCCCACCATGCGGGCCTTCACGACCGGGTTCTCGTTCATCAGCAGCTCCAGCTCCCCCAGCCCCCGGCGCACCAGCGGGATCGTGTCCCGGATCTTGTCGATCGCCCCCGGGGGCAGGTCCTGGGACACGCCGCCGGGACGAACGTAGGCGTGGTTCATCCGGAGCCCGGTGACCATCTCGAAGATCGACAGGATCCGCTCCCGCTCCCGGAAGCCGACTGTCATGATCGTCGTGGCGCCCATCTCCATGCCGCCGGTCGCGAGCGCCACCAGGTGGGAGGTGATCCGGTTGAGCTCCATCATCAGCACCCGGATGGTGGTGGCCCGCTCCGGGACCTGGTCGGTGATGCCGAGCAGCCGCTCCACCCCCAGGCAGTAGGCCGTCTCGTTGAACATCGGCGTGAGGTAGTCCATGCGCGTGCAGAAGGTCACGCCCTGGGTCCAGTTGCGGAACTCCATGTTCTTCTCGATGCCGGTGTGCAGGTAGCCGATCCCCGCGCGGGTCTCGGTCACCGTCTCCCCGTCCAGCTCGAGGATGAGCCGGAGCACGCCGTGCGTCGACGGGTGCTGCGGGCCCATGTTGACGACGATGCGCTCTTCGTTGAGGGCGGTGGCCTCGTCGGCGATGTCGTTCCAGTCGCCGCCGGAGGCATTGAAGACTCGGGCCCCCACGGAGTCGGCCTCGTCGGCAACGGAGGTTGCGTAGACGTCGGGTGTCGTGCTCATCAGGTGTAAGACCTCCGCTGGTCCGGCGGCGGGACGGTGGCGCCCTTGTATTCCACGGGGATGCCGCCGAGGGGGTAGTCCTTGCGCTGTGGATGGCCGGGCCAGTCGTCCGGCATGAGGATGCGGGTCAGGGCGGGGTGGCCGTCGAAGATGATCCCGAACATGTCCCAGGTCTCTCGCTCGTGCCAGTCGTTGGCCGGGTAGACCGAGACGATCGAGGGGATGTGCGGGTCGCTGTCGGGCGCGGTCACCTCCAGGCGCAACCTGCGTCCGCCGTGGGTGATCGACAGCAGGTGGTAGACGGCGTGCAGCTCGCGCCCCTCCTCATGGAGGTAGTGGACACCGGAGACGCCGGTGCAGATCTCGAAGCGCAGGCTCGGCTCGTCGCGCAGCGCGCGGGCGACGGCGAGAAGGTGCTCGCGGCGCACGAACAGGGTCAGCTCGCCCCTGTCGACGACAACCCGCTCGACGGCAGTGCCGTATGCCGACCCACGGGGGGCTCCGCCCCCCGTGTCCCCCCCGAACGCCTGCTCGGCCACCTCATCGAGAGCCCGCTCCAGTCGGTCGGCTACCTCGTCGAAGTAGCCGCCGTAGGGGCGCTGGGCGGCGGCGGGAAACAGCACGGGTGCCACCAGACCGCCGTACCCGGAGGTGTCCGGGCCATCGCTCGCGCCGAACATGCCGTGTCGCTCGTCGACCTTGACGGGCTCGGGCAGCGTGCCTGGGGCGGCGGGGAGGTTGTCGCCGCCGGATACGTCCGGCGCGCTGGTTTCCTGTGCCGCCTCGGTGGGCGCCTGGGGTGCGGTGTCGCTGGCTGTGGTCTTCGAGCCCGTCTCGGTCGCGGGCTCGCCGCCCTTGACCGCTACATGCTCCTCGGGGGCCTGGGCCTTGTCCTCGCTCATGCCAGCAGGCTCTTTCCGGTGATCGAGTCGCTCACGCTCGGCTGCAGCAGGCCGTGGTCGTGGGTCTGCGGCATGAGCTGCAGCGGGGTGGCCTCGAGAGCGGCCTCCTCTGCGGCGCGGGCTGCCGCGACGCGGTTGACGCCGAGCTTGGAGTTCTGGATCTGCCTGTGGAGCATGATGATCGCGTTGAGCAGCATCTCGGGCCGCGGCGGACAGCCCGGCAGGTAGACGTCGACCGGGACGATGTGGTCGACGCCCTGGACGATGGCGTAGTTGTTGAACATGCCGCCGGAGCTCGCGCACACCCCCATCGAGATGACCCACTTCGGCTCCGGCATCTGGTCGTAGACCTGGCGCAAGACCGGAGCCATCTTCTGGCTCACCCGGCCGGCCACGATCATGAGGTCGGCCTGGCGGGGCGTCGCCGAGAACCGCTCCATGCCGAACCTGGCGATGTCGTAGTCAGGCGTGCCGACCGCCATCATCTCGATCGCGCAGCACGCCAGCCCGAAGGTGGCGGGCCAGACCGAGCTCTTGCGCATGTAGCCGGCGAGCTGCTCGACGGTCGTGAGCAGGAACCCCGCCGGTAGCTTCTCTTCGATACCCATCAGTGATCAGTCCTCGTGTGCAGAAGTGCGAGCGCTGCGAGTGGCATTGCGTGTGCTTGCCGCCGCCGTCAGTCCCACTCGAGTCCGCCGCGGCGCCAGACATAGGCGTACGCGACGAAGACGGTAAGGATGAACAGGACCATCTCGACCAGGGCGAAGAGCCCCAGCCTCTCGAAGGCCACGGCGAACGGGTAGAGGAACACGCTCTCGATGTCGAAGATGATGAAGAGCATGGCCGTCAGGTAGTACTTCACCGGCACGCGGCCGCCACCGGCGGCGTGCGGTGTCGGCTCGATGCCGCACTCGTAGGCGTCGAGCTTGGCGCGGTTGTAGCGCTTGGGCCCGGCGATCGCCGCAGCGAAGACGGAGAAGACCGCGAAGAAGCCACCGATGCCGGCGAAGAACAGCAGGGGGACATAGGGGTTGGTCATCGGCGAACAACTCCCCTTTCCGTCGTGTCGTCGTTCGGTGCGGCCGCAGCCCCTCCGGCCGCCGTGCAGCAGGCCCTCAGGTCGGCCCCAATCCTAGGGCCGGTGTGACGGTTGTCACGTGGGTCGCGCGTCATGCGTCCGGAGCCATCTTCGACAGCGCGTTGATCAGGCGGTCGCTCGTGTCACCGCCGTGCGGCTCGGCGAGGTTGGCCATCATCTTGAGCAGGAACTTCATGAGGGTGGTGCGCGGGAGGCCGTATTTCGTGGCCAGCCGCATGACCTCGGGGTTGCCGATCATCTTGGCGAAGTATCGGCCCAGCGTGTAGTAGCCGCCCAGCGCGTCGCCCATGACCTGGGGATAGGACTGAAGCACCCGCTCGCGACCGGCGTCGCTGCCCCGGGCGTAAGCCTGCGCGATGACCTCGGCGGCCAGCCGACCGGACTCCATCGCGTAGGCGATTCCCTCGCCGTTGAACGGGTTCACCATGCCGCCCGCGTCACCGACGAGCAGCAGGCCGTCGGCGTAGTGCGGCTGCCGGTTGAAGCCCATGGGCAGGGCCGCGCCGCGAATCGGGCCGACCATGGTCTCGTCGCTGTAGGTCCACTCCTGGGGCATCGTGGCGACCCAGCGGCGCATGACGTCCTTGTAGTCCGTCTTGCCGAAGGCCGCGGAGGTGTTGAGGATGCCCAGGCCGACGTTGGACGTACCGTCGCCGACGCCGAAGATCCAGCCGTAGCCGGGGAGCAGGACCCGCTTTCCCTGGGCGTCGGTCGACCACAGCTCGAGCCAGGACTCGAGGTAGTCGTCGTCGTGGCGTGGGCTGGTGTAGTAGGTGCGGACCGCGACCCCCATAGGGCGGTCTTCGCGCTTCTCCCGCCCCATCGCGAGCGAGAGGCGTGAGGAGTTGCCGTCGGCAGCGACCACGAGCGGGGCCCGGATCCGGAGCTCGGACCCCGACGACCGGCCCTTCTCGTCGACCGCCCGGGCGGTGACCCCGACGATGCTGCCCGAGGAGTCCAGGAGAGGTCCGGTCACGTTGGTCAGCTCGCGCAGCCGGGCCCCGTGCTTGACCGCGTGCTTGGCCAGGATGTCGTCGAAGTCCTGCCGCGTGCGCACCAGACCGTACGGCGGGAAGCTGGCGAGGTCGGGCCATGGCAGCGCGAGGCGCATGCCGCCACCGATGATGCGCAAGCCGTGGTTGCGGATCCAGCCCTCGTCCTCCGGAGTCGGGACGCCCAGGGTGATGAGCTCTTTCACCGCCCGCGGGGTCAGGCCGTCACCGCAGACCTTCTCGCGCGGGAACGCCGTTTTCTCCAGCACGAGGACCTCGAGACCGGCCATCGCGAGGTACGCGGCGGTGGCGGAACCGGCCGGCCCAGCGCCGACGACGACGACGTCGGCGCGCTCGTCGGCGCGTGCATCGGCCCCGCGATCCTGGGTGACGATCTGACTCACAGCCTTAGCCTTCGGGACGCTTGTGAAGTGGTTCACGAACTTCTCCGCGGGAGTCTATGCCCGGCATACGGCCTTGTCGCATCTAGGGGTGCCTAACGAACCGGCCCCTTCCCACGGGTGGGAAGGGGCCGGGCTGCGAGCCCGCGACGGTGCTCGTCGTCAGTCCTGGCGTACGGCGAGCATCACCACCGACAGCACCGTGGCGGCCGCGGCGATGAGGGTGCCGGCCCACAGGGCCTGGTCCAGCCCGGAGGCTGTGGCATCGCGCGCGACACCCGCCACGACGTGGCCCGCCTGGCCGGTCAGGCCCGCTGCAGCCTGCACGCCGGCGCCATTGCCGACGGCGTCGGCGAGCCGGCCGAGGGAGGCCGAGGGTATGCCGTGCCCAGCCAGCTGCGCCTGCACGTCCTGAGCACTCGAGTGAGCGAACAGGGCGCCCAAACCCGCCACGCCCCCCGCCAGCCCGATCTGCCGGAACGTGTTGGCAGCCCCGGTGGCCATGCCGGCCCGCTCGGGCTCGACGGCGGCGAGAGCGGCCTGGGACAAGACCGACGAGGTCATGCCGAGTCCGAGTCCCGCGACGATCGAGCCGGGCATCAGGTGCGTCCAGTCGCTGGCTCCGTCGAGACCGGTCATCAGCCACATGCCGACTGCGATGAGTGCGGAGCCGGCGGGAACGAGCACGCGCGGCGCGACGCGGTGGCTCAGGCGCGCCGCAAGCGGTGCCGCCAGGAACGAGGCACCGGTCAGCGGGAGGAAGCGCAGGCCGGTCTGGAACGGGGTCAGGCCCAGGGTGTTGACGAAGTACAGCGCGATGTAGGTGGTCGCTGCGACGACGCTGGCGCTGAGGCCGAGGGCCACGACGGCGATGGCCGCGAAGGACGGCCGGCGCAGCAGCGAGAGGTCGAGCATCGGGCTTTGCGTGCGCGACTCGAAGACCATGAAGGCCGTGACGAGCACGAGGGCCGCGGCGGCAAGGCCGACCACCCGGCTCGAGGTCCAGCCGTCCTCGTTGCCCCGGATGAGCGCGAGCACGCCCGCCACCAGGCCTGCGGAGAGGAGCACCGTGCCGGGCCAGTCCGCGCGGGCGCCGCTGTTCGGGCGCGTGCGGGGCAGGACGCGGTAGGCCGCGACGAGGGCGACGGCACCCACCGGGACATTGATGAGGAAGATCCAGCGCCACCCTGGCCCGTCGACCAGGGCGCCGCCCACCAGCGGGCCGATGGCGGTCGCGCCGCTGAGCACGGCTCCGAAGACGCCAATCGCTCCCGCTCGCCTGCGCAGGTCGGGATAGGCCTGGGCGATGAGCGGGAGGCCGACGCCGAAGAGCAGCACCGCACCGAGGCCCTGGACCGCCCTGGTCAGGTTGAGCGCCAGCGCGTCAGCCGCGAGGGCGCAGCCGGCCGATGCGATGGTGAACCCTGCCATGCCGGCCAGATAGAGGCGGCGCCGGCCGACCCGGTCGCCCACGGTGGCCGCCGTCAGCAGCAGCCCGGCCACGGGCAGCGTGTAGGCGTCGATGACCCACTGGAGGTCGGTCAGCGACGCCGACAGGTCGCGGCGGATGTCCGCCATGGCAGCGCTGGTGATGGTCATGTCGAGCATGAGCATGAACATCGCGGTGCTGACCACGGCGAGGACCCAACCCGGGCGGTGGTCGGCTGGCGCAGGGGGTGGGGCTGGCCTGGCAGGTTCGGCTTCGTAGGTCGCCGCGGTGGCGGTGGCTGACATCGTGCTCTCCTCATTGGGCTACGCATGTTGTGCAAGGCTGTCGCCGGATAGGTGTACGCCTGTTGCGCTACACTTGTCAAGTAATGTGCTCGTCGAGCACATTCACACCCGCCGCACCGGCTTGCTGGAGTGGGCGGGTCACCACGCCGGGGCACAATGACGGGGGACCCCACCCTTCTCAGGGGCGCCGAGACATCGAGGAGACGGGACTGTGGCCACGACCGGCACGACCACCCGGCGGCGCAAGCCCGCCGTCAGAGGCCAGGGCGATGCCCTGCGCGAGGAGATCCTCGAGGCCACCAGCCAGCTGATCGCCGAGTCAGGAGACCCAGCGAGTGTGACGCTGCGCGCCGTGGCGAGGCGGGTGGGCGTGGCCGCCACGTCCATCTACCTGCACTTCGACGGCATCGACGAGCTGCTCTACGAGGCGAAGCAGTGCCGGTTCACCGAGCTCGGCGAGGTTCTCCGGGACGCGGCCGCGGCGGCGGGCGGCGACCCGGCGGCCCGGCTTCGGGCCTGTGCTCATACGTACGCGCGCTTCGGGATGGAGCACGAGGGGCAGTACCGCGTGATGTTCTCCTCCCCCATCCGAACCCCGGTGCTCAGCCGGGAGACTGGGCTGGTCGGCTCGACCACCTTCGGCGCGCTGGTCACGCGGGTGGCCGAGTTTCTCGATGTCCCGGCCGACGACCCGAGGGCTCACCTCCTGGCGGTCCACTTCTGGACCTCCCTGCACGGGATCGTGCACCTGCGCACGACTATGCGAGCATTCGCCTGGCCGGATCTCGGCCACGAGATCGACGACCTGATGGACCGGCTTCTCGAACACCGGGGGTCCTAGCCGGGCAGGGTCCTCACAGGGCCTTCGCCGCTCGGGTGCCCGCTCGCGCTCAGGCCCCGCTCCGGGCCTCGCAAGCTCGGGTCCTCACAGGGCCTTCGCCGCTCGGTGGAGCGCGACGATGCCGCCGGACAGGTTCCGCCACTCCACGCAGGCCCAGCCGGCCGCGGCGATCCGCTCGGCCATCTCCCGCTGCGTGGGCCAGACCTGGATGGACTCTGCGAGGTAGACGTACGACTCCGGATTCGAGCTCACCCGGCGGGCGATCGGGGGCACCGACCGCATGAGGTACTCGGTGTAGACCTTGCGCAAGGCCGCGTTCACGGGGTGGCTGAACTCGCAGACCACCAGGCGCCCGCCCGGCCTGGTCACGCGCTGGAACTCGCCCAGGGCCAGCAGGGGATCGGCGACGTTGCGCAGCCCGAAGCTCATCGTGACCGCGTCGAACGACGCGTCGGCGAAGGGCAGGCGCATCGCGTCTGCGGCCGTGAACCCGAGGTCCGGGCGGCGCCGCGCCCCCACCCGCAGCATGCCCAGCGAGAAGTCTGCGGGCACGACCTGAACCCCGCTGTCGGCGAACGGCTCGCTCGAGGTGCCCGTCCCTGCAGCGATGTCGAGGACCCGCTCCCCCGGCCGGGCGTCGACGGCCCGGAGCACGGCGCGGCGCCACAGCCGGTCCTGGCCGAGCGACAGCACGTCGTTGGTCACGTCGTACTTGGTGGCGACGTCGTCGAACATCGCCGCGACGTCGCGGGGGTCCTTGTCGAGGCTGGCTCGGCTCATACGGACATCCTCGCGCACCCCGGTGCGCACGGTGCCAGCGGGCGGGACCGTAGTCTGGAGGGCAATGACCACCGCTCCCTCCAGCGACAAGCCGGCGCCCGCACCCCTGGTCGCCCGCACCGTCGCCCTCGACCCAACGCTCGCGCGCGACCTGCTGTCCCTCCTCCCTCGAGTGCTCGACCCCGCCCTCGTGAACTCGTGGATCCGCCGGGGCGAGGGCTTGGTCGGGTGGGGCCGCGCCGCGTCGTTCCACTCCGCCGGGCCGGACCGCTTCGCCGAGGCGCAGGCCTGGTGGCGCGACCTCACCTCGAGTGCCGTGGTCAGGGACGAGGTCGACCTGCCGGGCACCGGGCCGGTCGCCTTCGGCTCCATGGCGTATGCCGGTGAGTCACCGTCCGGGGGCTCGCTGGTGGTCCCCGAGGTCGTGGTCGGAAAGCGCGGGGGCATCTGCTGGGTCACCGCGATCAGCGGCGACGGCTCCATGCCGGGATCGGTACTGCCCGGCCGCCAGGCTGCCCCCGCGCCCCCCCGGGGGTCAGCTTCGCCGACGGCGCGCTCAGCGCGGCCGACTGGGAAGTGGCAGTGGCCGAGGCCGTGCGGCGCATCAGCTCGGGCGAGCTCGACAAGGTCGTGCTCGCGCGCGACCTCCAGGTGCTCGCGCGGGCACCCATCGACGTCCGATGGCTGCTCGACCGCCTGGCCGATCACTATGACAACACGTGGGTCTTCGCCGTCGACGGGCTCGTGGGCGCGACCCCCGAAATGCTCGTCCGGCTCGAGAAGGGGCTCGTCACGTCGCGGGTGCTGGCCGGCACGATCCGTCGCACCGGCGACGACGACCACGACCTCGCCCTGGCGGGCTCGCTGGCGCGGTCGTCCAAGGACCTCGAGGAGCACGAATACGCGGTCCGCTCGGTGGCCGAAGCACTCCGGCCGCACTGCCTGTCGATGAACGTCCCCGAGTCCCCGTTCGTCCTCCACCTGACCAACGTCATGCACCTCGCCACCGACGTGGCGGGCGTCCTGTCCGACGACTCCACCTCGCTGGCACTCGCCGCGTCGCTCCACCCGTCGGCCGCCGTGTGCGGTACCCCGGCCGTGGTGGCCGATCGGGCCATCGCCGAGCTGGAGCGCATGGACCGCGGTCGCTACGCCGGACCGGTGGGATGGATGGACGCCAGTGGCGACGGCGAATGGGGGATCGCCCTGCGGTGTGGGGCCTTCGAGCCGGAAGACGCATCACGGATGCGGATCTTCGCCGGGTGCGGGATCGTCGCCGGGTCCGACCCCGAGGCGGAGGTCGCCGAGTCCGACGCCAAGCTCGTCCCCATGCGCGACGCCCTCACGGTGGCCTGACCAGCCGGAAATCGCTCGCCGCCAGCCGCGCCGCACGCGACCATGGGAGCCATGGTCACCGAGACCCCAGCCGCGCAGCCCGCCTACCGCGTCGTCGGCATCACCGAGGAGACCCGGGCTGACTTCTTGGAAGTCGACCACCTGACCTGGTTCGACGAGGTGGACCCCACCGACCCTGACTGGAGCCGGTGTCTGGATCTGAGCCGTGCCTTCGCGGCCACCGAGACGAGCGACCCTCCCTTCGCCGGCATCTACGGCTCCTTCGACATGGGCATCACCATCCCGGCACCCGAGGGCAGGGTGACTCCCGTACCCATGGCTGGCCTGACCTGGGTCGGCGTGCACCCCGACCACCGCCGCCGCGGTGTGCTGACCGCGATGCTCGACCACCACTTCCGCGACCTGCACGAGCGGGGCGAGGTGCTGGCCGGTCTCCATGCGTCCGAGACCGGCATCTACGGACGGTTCGGCTACGCCGTGGCGGCGACCGATGCGGTCCTCGAGGTCGGAAGGGGCGCCGAGCTGCGGGCGCCCGGTGTCGACACGACCGGGATCACGACCCGGCTCGCCACCCTGGGCGAGGAGGGTGTGGCGCGCCAGGTGTGGGAGCTGCACCGCGACCTGGCGGCGACCACGCTGGGCCAGGTAGCGCGTACCTGGCAGCTTGCCGAGCTCGCGTACACCGATAGCGCCGCCAGCCTGCGCGGGGCCGAGAAGGGTCGGGTGCTGTTCGCCGAGCGGGATGGCCGCGCGGCAGGCTACGCACTCCTTCGCCGCACCCCGAAGTGGGAAGGGGGCGGCCCCCAGGGCAGCCTCCGGTGCAGGGAGATCGCGGCAGCCGACCCACCGGTGCTCCTGGCACTGATGCGGCGCCTCGTGGCCTTCGACCTGCTCGCCACCGTCGAGATCTGGGGCATCGCCCCCGACAGCCCGGCGATCTGGTGGCTGGGTGGCCCGCGTTCCTGCGTCAAGCACACGTACGACGGCGTGTGGCTGCGCCCCATCGACGTGGCTGCCTGCCTCGAGCTGCGCGGCTACGCGGGTGAGTCGGACCTCGTTCTCGACATCGCCGACGAGCACTGCCCGTGGAATGCGGGGCGCTGGCGGCTCTCGACCTCGGCCGACGGAACGGCCAAATGCGCGCCGACTTCCGACCCGGCCGATCTGTCCGTTGACGTGCAGGTCCTGGGCGCGATCTTCAACGGCGGCCGCACGCCTGGCGCACTGGCCCAGCAGGGGCTGGTCGTCGAGCGCCGGCGCGGTGCGCTGGCGTCCTTCGCGGCGATCGTGGCGACCCCCGTGGCGCCCACCCCGGGCGTGATGTTCTAGGCGATCGTGGCTTGCGAGTTCGGCGACGGCGCAGCTGACGGCTATGCCGTCGCCGCCAGCGCCTTTGCTGCTATCGCCCGCAACCAGGCATGCACCTCGCGGTGGCCGGAACGGTCGACCCGCACCTCGACCACGCGGATCCCTTGCGGCGTGGCCGCCACCGTCGCCGCGAGGCTGTCGGCCGACACCGCCCGCTGGAAGGCGACGCCATGGGCGGCGCACAGCGCTTCGAGGTCCGCCCCGGTGGGGGTGCCGAAGACCCGCTCGAAGTCGGGGGCGCGCTCCGGCTCGCCCGGCTCGAGCAGCGTGAAGATCCCACCCCCGTCGTCGTTCGCGACCACGATGGTCAGGTCCGGCACCGGCTCGCCCGGCCCGAGCAGGAGTCCGTTGGTGTCATGGAGGAAGGTCAGGTCGCCCACCAGCGCGTATGCCGGCCGGTCGCCTCCCAGCGCCAGACCGGCGGCCGTGGACACGCATCCGTCGATGCCGGCCAGACCGCGATTGGCGTACACCGCGACGTCATCGGCCCACTCGGCGACGCCGAGGTCGAGGTCGCGCACGGCGTTCGACGAGCCCACGAACAATGAGGCCCCCGACGGCAACGCCCCTGCGACTGTCGAGGCCACCGCGAGTCCAGTCGGCCACGGGAAGCCTTCTGCCGCAATGGCTTTCGCAACAGTCCGGCCGGCGTCATACCACTCCGTGACCCAGGAATCGTCGTTCCCAAGTCCCTCTGAGGGTGCCAGCCCTGGCCGGCCCACCACGCTCCACGGGTGGACCTGGGCAACCACCCCGGACGGATCGGCCCACTCGGGTGTGGCCGCGATGTTCTCGACCCGCACGGCAGGCCGGCGCAGCAGGGCTGCAACGGCCCGCGAGAGCGTGATGCGGCCGACGGTCACCACGCGCTGCGGCTGGTGGGCTTCGAGCCACTCGGAGCAGGTCAGGAGGAGCGAGCCGTGCGGCATTGCGCCGGGGCCAGACCCACGCGGTGCAGTGGCAAACGGCTCGGCCACTACTGGCCATCCGCGTCGGGCCGCCCACTCAAGCGCCGCGCCTGCCTGCGCCGGCTCTGGGAGGTCGCCGACCACGACGAGGGTGCGAGCTTCGTCGGGCATCGGACCCTCTCCGAGGTCGGCCGCCCATGCAGCGCCGGTCGAAGCAGACGGAAGCGCAGTCCACGGCCGGCCATCGGAGCGGCCCTCGAGCGGTTCGGACCAATGCCCCTCGGTCGGGACCAGCGGCTCGCGCAGAGGGACGTTGAGGTGCACCGGCCCCGGGATCCCGCCCAGGACTCCCGTGGCTGCGGCCACGGCCCGGGCCACCGTGGAGCGCCAGCCCGGCACCTGACCAGGCCGGGTCTCGGGCGCGCCGAGCTCGTGGCTCCAGCGCAGGGCGCCCCCGAAGATCCCGGGCTGGGTCGTCGTCTGGTTGGCCCCGGTGTCGCGCAGCTCCGGGGCGCGGTCCGCCGAGAGCACGATCAGCGGCACGACACCATGGTGCGCCTCCAGCACGGCAGGGTGCAGGTTCGCGACAGCCGTCCCCGACGTGGTGACGACCGCCGCGGGCACCCGGCTTGCCTTCGCGAGCCCCAGTGCAAGAAAGCCGGCCGAGCGCTCGTCGACCCGTACGTGGAGCCTCAGGCGACCGCGGCGCTCCGCCTCCTGGACGGCATACGCCAGAGGTGCGGATCGGGACCCAGGGCACAGGACGACTTCGCGCACCCCCTGCCGCACCAGCTCGTCCACGAGGACCTGGGCCAGGGCGCTGGACGGGTTCACGCCTTGGATTCTGTCACCGCCCCACGGGACCGCCTCTTCGCATGCCCCGAGCTCAGGGCCGGACCCGCCGGACGACGAATTCGCGCACCACCGCCGGCGCGCTTGTGCCGCCCGCGAAGAAGGGACGACTCGCCGCCGCCCAGTCTGCAAGCGAGGGACTGGACCCCTGCCGGACGGCCAGGTCGACCTGCCTAGCGGTTTCGGCGTACTCGCCGACCTCGTGTGCGCCGACGAGGCTGCCCCGCACCTCGGGATCGGCCGCCAGGTCCCGGACTACGGTGGTCCAAGTGCGGCGGTCGGGGTTGCGCGCGCCCTCGAGGTGCGGAACCGCGTCCTGGCGGTGCTCGAGGGAGAGCACGGATACGTCCGGGGGCACCGGGAACCGGGCGATGGGCGAGCCCGCAGTGACGACGTGCGTCACCCGGTGCGCTGTCGTGAACTCCGCGCTGCACGCCAGCGAGGCGGCGGCGATGCCACCCAGACTGTGGCCGACGAGCATGACCGGATCCCTGCTGCCCGTGCGGCCCGCCGCAGTCATCGCCTGGTCGAGGGCTTCTGCAGCAGCACGGGTGAGAACCGCGGTCTGCTGCGCCATGAGCCGCACGTCCGAGGTGAGGTCGAGGGGATTGGACCGGGCCGAGGGTCGCCACTGCTGGGTGCCGGGAAGCTGGAGGATCCAGGCCGACGAGCCGTCGGGCTGCGGCACTTGAACGACGCGGACGCGGCCCCCGGGCGACTCGCCGAGGCCCTCCTGGCCTGCCATCAGACCGCCCAGGGTCCTCGGGGCCGGCACCCCCTCGCTCGTCGTCCGCGAGACCCGGAAGCCCCCCGGCTCGCGCAGCCAGCCCGCCGCGGCCGCGAGCGCGGCGATCGCCTCGAGGGCGGCCTCGTACCCCTCGGGCGGCCAGGGCCGCCCACGGGCGAGGGAGGCCAGCACGACCAGCGCCAGGACCCGCGGGTCTGAGGCGGACGCCCCGGCCACGAGACCGTCGACTCCGCCGCTGGCCAGGCTGACCAGCCACGGGTGCTCGAAGAGCGGGTCGCCCGCCCCGAGCGCTTGCCCGGCCGCCGTGAGGCCGGCGAGGGCCAGAGCACCCACCAGGGTCAGCGGCCACGCCACGCCGGCCGCCCCCATCACCACGTCCTGCCCGAGCCCCACGAACGCAGCCGCGGTCGCCTCTGCGGCTTCGTAGGCCCGCACCGCAGCGGCCACCGACCCCGCGAGTCCGACGAGATGGGCCTCCTCCCCCGCCGCCCCGAACGGGCCGGCAGCGCGCAGAAGCCGCCACTCGGCCTCGGCCAGGGCTGCCACTGCCTCGACCGGGCGACGAGCGAAGACCGGGGGGAGGGTGGACTCCAGGACAACGCGCATCGAATCCCACGAGGCCGCCATGCCGAGGAGCCGCCGGCCCACGTGACCCACGCCTGCTGCCTCCGTGCGCAGCACCGCGGCAGCCGCCCACAGCTCGGTGAGCGCCACCGAGATGCCACCGGAGCCGCCCCTGACCTCCAGCCCCATGCCCGGATCGCCGGTCGAGCCCGGTCCAGCCGTCACCGCCCCGCCGCCCGCTCTTGGGCCGCCGCAAGCCGGTCGAACGCCGCGGCAGCGTCCTCCAGCGATTCGGCCAGGGACAGCTGCGCGAAGAAGCGCTCGTGCACCCGGTTGCGGAACCGGTCCGCCGCGCGCGAGCGCCAGCGCAGGTCTTCCAGTGCCTTGATCCGGCGCGCTCGCTCGCGCGTCTCTTCCCCAAGTCGGCGCAGCTCCTGGGCTCGCTGCCTGAACTCCTGCGGCTCCCCCGTCTGCATGTCGTCAAGGAGACCCGAGGCGGCGGCGCGTTCCCTATCGGTCGAGGGGAGCTGTGGACATTGGGACGAGCGTGGCACGCCTGTGCACAGGCTCAGCCCTTCGACAGGCCGGTCTCCGGCAAGCGGTCCGTGATGCAGTAGACCTGCCCGGCGGGGTCGCGCATGACCGTCCAGCCGCTGCCAGGCCCGACCTCCTGGGCGCCCAGGCCGCGCTGCCGCGCCACCTCCGCGGGGCGGTCGGCAGAGGCGAGGTCGGGGTGCCCGGCCACCGCGCGGTCACCGGCGTCGAGCCGCTGCAGGAGCAGCTGGAGCGGCATACCGGCCGGCCGCCTGAGCCGGTGGAACTCGGGACGCGCGTTGTCCACGACCGCCCATCCGGTGAGCCCCGACCAGAAGTCGAGCTCGACGGCATACCGGCTGGGGGGTATGTCGAGGCAGACCTGGTCGAGGAGCACCGCCTGCCCGCCCCGCTCCTGGCCGCTCGGCATCGGTCGCCACCGGGTGAGGCAGAAGGCGAAGCCGCCGGGTGACTCCATGACCACGATGTCGTCGTTGTCGTACCGCGTGCGCTCGCGCGCCCCGAGGCCCTCGGCGACCCGCGCCGCCGCGGCAGGGTCTTCGACGTCGAGGTCGAGGTGGACACCGCCGCCCTCCAGGACGGCCTGCACCTTGACCCAGGGCGCGCCGCGCTCGGGCAGGAGCGTCGCGAACTGACCCCGCTCGCCACGCCGAGGCGAGAGGTGGCAACCCGTCACAGCGGACCAGAACTCCCACGCTCCGGCCGCGCGCTCCTGCGGTGTGTCGATGAAGGACCAGACCCAGTGGATGTCAATCATGCGGTTCCCCTGACGAGTTCGGCGTGGCACGCAGCAACCCGCTCCCGCCACCAGACGGTCCGCTCGGGGGCCGCCGCCCACCGGTCGAGCAGCTCCGGGTCGGCTCGGACCTCGCCGACGGCCTCCACCCCGATCTGCCCGTCGACCGGCACGACGGCGGGGCGCGCAACGTCGCCGCCGAGGAGGTTCACGGTGCCCAGGCCGCAGGCGTGGTCGAGCTGCGGGAGCGCGGCCGCAAGTGCCACGCCGGACGCGATGCCCACCGATGTGTCGAGCGCGGAGGAGACAACGGCAGGCAGGCCGCACTCGGCAACGATGTCGAGAGCCCGCCTCGTTCCCCCTAGCGGTGCGACCTTGACGACGACAAGGTCGGCTGCCTCCTCCCGCGCAACCCGCAGGGGGTCGTCGGCCTTCCGGATGGACTCGTCAGCTGCGACGGGAACGTCGATGTGGTTGCGTGCCAAGGCGATCCGCAGGTCGCGCAGCTCCTCCACGGCCGCACACGGCTGCTCGGCGTACTCCAGCTCGAATGCCGCGAGCGCCGCGAGCGCGTCCCTGGCCTGGCCGACCGACCAGCCGCCGTTCGCGTCGACGCGGATCCGCCCGTCACTGCCCAGCAGGCGGCGCACCTCGGCCACCCGGGCCACGTCATCGCGCAGGGACTGGCCTGGCTCGGCCACCTTGACCTTGGCGGTTCGGCAGCCATCGAACCGCGAGATGACGTCGAGCACCTGCTCGGGGCGGACGGCTGGGACGGTGGCGTTGACCGGCACGCTGGCGCGGACGGCAGGTGGCGGGCCGAGCCACGCCGCCTCGCACGCGGCATACAGCCATCGAGCGGCCTCCGCAGTCGAGTACTCGACGAAGGGCGCGAACTCGCCCCAACCGGCCGGGCCCTGGAACAGCACCGCCTCGCGCACCGTGACGCCGCGGAAGCGCACGCGCATCGGGATGGCGACGACGCGCATTCCTTCGAGCAGTCCGTCGAGGTCGGGCAGCAGGCCCTCGGTCATGGCCCCATTCAAGCGGCGGCCCTGCCACCGGCGCACCCGCGGGGGGTGATGGGTGTGATGCGCGTGGAGGCAGGTGGTTGTGGCGTGTGCTGAGCCGGAGCAGCCTGCCGGACTAGCGGTCGCGGGAAGAGAGCACGCAGAACTCGTTGCCCTCGGGGTCGCCGAGGACCTCCCAGGACACGTCCGGCCCCTGGCCGACATCGACCCGCGTCGCACCCAGGGCGAGCAGCCGCCGGATCTCGGCCCCGCGGTCGTCGTCGAGGTGCGGTGCGAGGTCGATGTGCAAACGGTTCTTCAGCGTCTTGGACTCAGGCACGGGCACGAAGGCCATCTGCGGCCGCTGCCGCTCCCACTCGAGCCGTTCCTCGCCCGCCCAGGAGGGAGCGATGTCGGTCTCGTCCTCGTCTTCGTAGACCACTTCCCAGCCGAGCACCTCCGCCCACCAGCGGGCGAGGGACGGCGGGTCATAGGCGTCGACGACGAGGTGGTACCAGCGCAGGCCCATGGGTGAACGCTAGCGGCCCCGACGCCCGTTGGCGACGAACTGCGTGGCGCAGCCGGACCCTCGATAGTCTCGCCAACGTGAGCGAGCAGCCGACCGTCAGTGAGACCTTCGACCCCGAGGCGTGGGATGCCGTCGAGGGCTTCGACTTCACCGACATCACCTACCACCGGGCTCGAGGTCTGGGCGCGGTGCGCATCGCCCTCGACCGGCCGGCGGTGCTCAACGCGTTCCGGCCGCACACGGTCGACGAGCTCTACCGGGCACTCGACCACGCCCGGCGCAGCCCCGATGTCGGCTGCGTGCTCATCACCGGCAACGGGCCCGGGCCCCAGGGCACGGGCGGCGCCGGCAAATGGGCCTTCTGCTCCGGCGGCGACCAGCGCATCCGGGGCCGCTCGGGCTACCAGTACGCCAAGGACGACACGGACGACACGGCCGGCAATGTCGATGAGCGCCGGGTGAAGGCCGAAGGCGGGCGGCTCCACATCCTTGAGGTGCAGCGCCTGATCCGCACCATGCCCAAGGTCGTGGTTGCGGTGGTCAACGGCTGGGCTGCCGGGGGTGGCCACTCCCTCCACGTCGTCTGCGACCTGACCATCGCGAGCCGCGAGTACGCGAAGTTCAAGCAGACCGACGCCGACGTGGGCAGCTTCGACGGCGGCTACGGCAGCGCCTACCTCGCCAGGATGGTCGGCCAGAAGTTCGCCCGGGAGATCTTCTTCCTGGGGCGCACCTACACCGCGGACGACATGCACCGGATGGGCGCGGTCAACCTGGTGGCCGATCACGCCGAGCTGGAGGCGACTGCGCTCCAGGTCGCTCGCGAGATCTTGGGCAAGTCCCCGCAGGCCCAGCGGATGCTCAAGTTCGCGTTCAACCTGGTCGACGACGGCCTGATGGGCCAGCAGGTCTTCGCCGGCGAGGCGACGCGGCTGGCGTACATGACCGACGAGGCCGTGGAGGGCCGCGACCAGTTCCTGGAGAAGCGCGACCCCGACTGGTCGCCCTTTCCCTGGTACTTCTGAGTCGCTGTCCTTCTCCGGCGCCGCGCCCTAGCCCTGCCCGCCGAGGTCCACCTCGAACGCCTCGTAGACCAGGTCCGAGCCCTTCTGCCGGTGGCGGACCAGCCGGCCCATGAGGGTGGTGAGCTCCTCGCGGAAGGCGGGGAGGTCGGCAGTCGTGCCGCCATGTTCGAGCACGGCGAGGTAGGCGTTGATGGCCTCCCCGAGGCTGGTGTGCTCCTCGGCCAGCCGGTCGACGGCGCCTGAGAGGCGGGGTGATCCGCGCCGCACGCTCTCGTAGAGACCGCCCGGGCCCTCGGTGAGCGACACGTGGTCGCGGAAGTCGTGGTCGAGCTCCGCCAGGGCGGCGCGGACCCGCTCCCGCCACGCGCCTCCTCGGGCGATGGGCGACTCCAGGGCGCAGTCGACCGCCGCCACCGCGTCGCGCAGCTCGGCGCGGTGGGCGCGCACCCGCTGCATGTAGCTGGCGAAGTCCGCCTCCACGACCCTATGGTCGGCCCACATCAGGACGGCGTCCACTCCTGAGCATCACCCCCCGTCGCCCAGCGCCTCAGAATCTCCGTGACAGCATGGCCGGGTGAGCCCTGCGCCGCACCTGCGGCCCCTGTCCGTGCCCCTCGGCAAGGCTGCGCTCGGCCTGCTCGCTCCGCTCGTCGAGGCGCTTGCCGGGGGCCCAGCCCTCATCCCGTATGCCGCGGGCACGCCAGTCCCATCCACCGTGGCCGACCCGCTGCCCGGCACCGCGCTGGTCGTCGGAACCAGCGGGTCGACGGGTTCCCCCAAGCTCGCCATGCTGACTTCCACAGCCCTGCTGAACAGCGCCGACGCCACCCACGACGCGCTCGGCGGGCCGGGACAGTGGCTCCTGCCCATGCCGGCCCACCACATCGCGGGCCTACAGGTGCTGGTGCGCTCGATCGCGGCGCGGACCACGCCCGTCATCCAGGACCTGGCGAACGGTTTCACCCCCGGTGGCTTCGCCGACGCAACGGCGCAGCTCGACTCGGCGGCCCGTCGCTACACCGCGCTGGTGCCGACCCAGCTGGCCCGGCTCCTCGCCGACCCGGGGGGTGTCCAGGCTCTCGCGACCTATGACGCGGTCCTGGTCGGGGGCGCGGCGACACCGGCCGCGCTACTGCGGCAGGCCGCCGATCACGGCGTCATGGCGGTCACCACCTATGGCATGACCGAGACCGCGGGGGGCTGTGTGTATGCCGGCCGGCCGCTCCCGTGCTCGCGGGTCCGCGCGACCCACGACGGCCGGCTGCAGCTCGGCGGCGACACGGTGGCGCTCGGGTACCTCGGCGAGCCGGCCCTGACCGCCCGGGCCTTCGCCACCGACTCCGACGGCACCCGCTGGTTCACCACCGACGACGTGGGCCACGAGGGCAGCGACGGGCGCTGGCACGTCGACGGCCGCGTCGACGACCTGATCAACACCGGGGGCCTCAAGGTCGCGCCCCGCATCGTCGAGGAGGCGATCCTGGAGCACGTCTCGAGAGCCGCCGACGCGGTCGTCGTGGGCACCCCCCACCCCGATTGGGGGCAGGCCGTGAGCGCCGCCATCGTGCTGCACCACGCCGACACCGGGCCGGTCCCCACGGTCGGCGGCGTGCGGAGCTGCCTGCGCGGCATACTGCCCGACCATGCCCTGCCGCAGCGGGTTCTCGTGGTGTCCGCGATCCCGCTGCGAGGGCCCGGGAAGCCTGACCGAGCAGCGGTAGCGGCGCTCTTCGCGTGAGACGATGGGTGGATGCTCCGCGTCCTGCCCACCATCCTCATCGTGGCGCTGACCGTCTACGCGGCCGTGGACTGCGTGCAGACGGACGAAGGCCAGATCCGCAATCTGCCCAAGCTGGTGTGGGTCTTCCTCATCCTGCTCTTCCCGATCGCCGGGCCTGCCACGTGGTTCATCGCGGGACGGCCGGTGACCTCAGCCAGCCGGTGGCCGGGCCGCCGTCCGCAAGGCCCACCGCGCGGACCCGACGACGACCCCGACTTCTTGCGCAAGCTGTAGCCCGCATAGCCTCTGCGCCATGGCCACCCCCGCCCAGTGGATCGAGGGCGCCCGCCCGCGCACCCTTCCCGCGGCCGTCGCGCCGGTGATCCTCGGCACCGGAGCCGCGGCCGCCCTCGACAGCAGCAGCCTCGGGTTCGCGATCCTGGCCCTCGTCGTGGCGGTGAGCCTCCAGATCGGCGTCAACTACGCCAACGACTACAGCGACGGCGTCCGGGGCACCGACGAGGCCCGGGTGGGCCCGGTGCGCCTGG
Source organism: uncultured Actinomycetota bacterium (assembly GCA_963715025.1). Taxonomy (GTDB): domain Bacteria; phylum Actinomycetota; class Actinomycetes; order Actinomycetales; family Dermatophilaceae; genus DASSJT01. Next base: position 375,829 of record CAVQQQ010000009.1, read on the forward strand.
TCGGCCAGGGCCTGGCCCTTCCCGACAACGTCCGGATCGCTGCGTTCGCAGCGTTCGGCTTCGCCGCCCTGGCCGGGCTGGCCCTTGTGGCCCTGTCAGCGGCCTGGGTCATGATCCCGCTGGGAGTCCTCGCCATCCTCGCGGCGTGGCGCTACACCGGCGGTGACAACCCCTACGGCTACCGCGGCCTCGGTGAGGTCTACGTCTTCGTCTTCTTCGGGTTGATGGCCACCCTGGGCACGCTCTACACCCAGGCCCACCGGCTCAGCTGGCCCGGGCTCCTCGGCGCCGTGGGCGTCGGCGTCATCGCCTCTGCGCTCCTCGTTGCCAACAACCTGCGCGACATCCCGACCGACACCATGAGTGGCAAGCGCACCCTCGCGGTGCGGCTGGGCGACCGCCGCACCCGCCTGCTCTACCTCGGGCTCCTGGTCGTCGCGCTGGCCTGCCCGGTCGTCGTCGGCGTGTGGTGGCACCTCTGGGCGCTCCTGGCCCTGCTGTCGTTCGGCCTGGCCGTCACCCCGGCCCGGCGGATCTGGTCAGGCGCGACGGGCCGCGACCTGGTTCCCGTGCTGGCCGGCACCGGACTGTTCGAGCTGGCCTACGCGGTCCTTTTCGCGATCGGGCTGGCGACCGGCTAGGATCCGCCGAGCAGTGGGCTCGCGGTCGTCAGCGGTACTCCCCGCGCCCCTCGTCCTCGGCGTCCTCGGCCTGCGCGTCGTCGACGATGGTGGCGCGGGCGGCACGGCGCCGCTCCAGCCTTTCGACGAGCTCGCGGCTGTACTGCTCGCGGAACGGGCGCAGCGCGAAGTACGAGATCGCCAGGGACAGCAGGGCAGCGCCCATCAGCAGGATGAGCTGCTGGTCGCGACTGCGGAGCCCCAGCAGCCAGAGCAGGCCCAGGCAGCCGAAGAAGATGAGCAGGCGCAGGACCGAGTAGCGGACCATGTGGCTCAGAGCCCTGAGTAGCTGTGCTGGCCCACGAAGAACACGTTCACGACGCCGTAGTTGACGAGGATGCACCCATAGCCGGCCAGAGCGATGAGCGCGGCGCTGCGGCGGCTCCACCCGCTTGTGGCACGGGCATGGAGGTATGCCGCGTAGACGACCCAGATGACGAAGGTCCAGACCTCCTTGGGATCCCAGTTCCAGTACGAGCCCCAGGCCTGCCGTGCCCAGATCGCGCCCGCGATGAGCGTGAAGCTCCACAGCGGGAAGGCGATGACGTGCAGGCCGTAGCTGAGCCGCTCTAGCGCCGCGGCGGCCGGAAGGCTGTTCATGAACGACCGGCGGCCGTCGGCCTCGACGCGCTCCTGCCACAGGTACAGGCCGCTCACCGCCGCGCCGAGCGTGAAGACGGCGACCGAGATGGTCGCGACGGTGACGTGGATGACCAGCCAGTAGCTGCGCAGCGACGGCATGAGCTCGGAGGCCTCGGTGTACCAGACAGTCAGGGCCAGCCCGAGGACGAGCAGCACGGGGGTCACGACGAACAGCCCGAGCCACCTGACGTCGCGGCGGGTCGACCACGCCGAGAACGCCAACACCACGAGCATCGAGGCGAACACGGCGAACTCGAACATGTTGCCCAGCGGCCACCGGTGGACGGACGCGCCGCGCAGCGCCACGGAGGCCACGAGCAGGAAGCCGGCCAGCCAGGTCAGCGACCCCGCGATGCCCGCGGCCCGGGCGCCTGGGCGGCGGTTCGCGGCGGCCGGGCCCTCGGCGCTGGAGCGGGCGTCCGGGGCGGGAGCCGGCACGCCCCCGGCCATCGCCGGCTCGGTCACCACCGCGCGATCGCCAGCCGAGGAGCGCGCGGGCACCAGGCGGGCCAGGTACACGGCATACCCGAGCATCGCCAGGGTGAGGACCACCATCGCCGACACCAGGCTGTAGTTGGCGTACCCCGCCAGGGACTCGTCGGTCATCGCTTCTCCCGCGTTTGTTCCTTCATCGTGTCGAGCAGGCCCTGGAGGACCTGCTCCAGGCGCTCACCGAGGGCGACGTCGTCGTCCTTGGACAGGCCTGCGACGGTGACCACGGTACGACCTGGCTCTTCGTCGGCGGCAGCCACCCGCACGAAGACCCGGCGCCGCTTGACGACCAGCGAGGCGATCAACCCGGCGAGGGCGAGCAGTGCGCTCCACAGGGTCAGCCACTTGCCGGGGTCGTCGCGCACCGAGAGCCCGGCGAACCGCTCCACGCCGTCGAAGGCGATGCTGCCCCTGCCGCCGGGCAGCTGCACCGTCTTCCCCGGCTCGAGCCAGATCCGCAGTGGCTGGCCCTTGTCGTCGCGCACCTGCGTGAGCTCATCGGTGTCGAGCGTGTAGACCGACTGCGGCCGGCCGCTGGGGAAGAGCTCGCCCTCGTACAGCCCGAGCGCCAGGGCCGGCCGGCGCGCGTCGGGGAAGATCGACGTCGGCCCGAGTTCCTGGTCAATGACGGCGGTCGGCAGGAAGAGGCCGAAGAATCCCAGCTGCTTGGGCTCGGCGCCCGCCACCTTGACGGCGCCGACCGACTTGTAGTTGTTGTCCTGCGCGAGGAACGGCGTCGCGTCGTGGTAGACCACCGCACCGGTCGAGTCGCGCACGGTGATGACCGGAGCGTAGCCGTTGCCCAGCAGGAACACCGTGGCATTGCCCAGCTCGAGCGGGTGGTTGACCTTGACGGTCGCGGAACGAGCGGGGTCGCCCGGCTTGGTGACGACGGTGGTGTATGCCGTGAAGTCGCGGGGAGCACCGAACTGGCCGCGGCCTGTGGTCGTGTCCTCGAAGGTGGCGTCGAGGCGGTCGACCCGCACGGTGAACGGCGTGAGCTTCTCGGGGTCGACCCAAGGTCCTGGGCTGAAGGTGTCGAACCGGGACAGCGTGTTGGCGAAGGTCTGGCCCACGGGCACGATCACGTCGCCTTTCCACCCCAGCAGGTGTCCCCAGGCGATCCCGATGATGACCAGGACCAGGGCGAGGTGGAAGGCGAGGTTCCCTGTCTCCTTGAGGTAGCCTGCCTCGGCGGAGACGGACTCGCCGTCGGCACTCTCGCGGTGGCCGACGACGCGGAACCGCTTGCGGCGCAACACCTCCCGTGCGGCGTCCAGGGCCTGGTCGCCCAGTTCCTCGACCCGGCCCTCGAGGGTTGCCGTGCGGTGCTCCGGCAGCCGGTCGAGCCGCTTGGGGGCCCGCGGCGGCCGCGAGCGCATGGCCTTCCAGTGGGCCCTGGACCTCGGCAGGACGCAGCCGACCAGTGAGATGAACAGCAGGAGGTAGATCGCCGAGAACCACGGTGAGGCATAGACCTCGAAGAACCCCAGGCGGTCCAGCCACGGGCCGGTGGTGGGGTGCTGGGCGATGTAGTCGGCGGTCCGCGCGGCGTCGATGCTGCGCTGCGGCCAGATCGAGCCCGGGACCGCCCCCACTGCCAGCAGCAGGAGGAGGAACAGGGCGGTGCGCATGCTCGTCAGCTGCCGCCAGGCCCAGCGCAGCCAGCCGAGGAGGCCCAGGCGGGGCTGGGTGATCGGCTCGCGTTCCATCGTCGTCACGTCCGGCGCCATGTCAGATCACCGTCGTGAAGGATGAGACAAGGCGGGTCTCGAGCCCCCGCATCCAGTCTTCCCACACCCCGGTCAGCAGCAGCAGTCCCACCGCGAGCAGCAGCGTCCCGCCGAATACCTGGATACCGCGCTGGTGCCGCCGAAGCCAGCCCGTGACCGGCCCCAAGCGGGAGTAGCCGCCGGCGATGAGCAGGAACGGCACACCCAGGCCGAGGGAGTAGGCCACGGCGAGGACCACACCTCGGGTCACGGCGTGCTGGTCACCGGTCGTGGTCGCCAGAGTGAGGACGGCCCCGAGCGTGGGACCAGTGCAGGGCGCCCAGCCGAGGCCGAACACCGCTCCCAGAAGCGGCGCGCCGGCAAGCCCGGCCGCCGGGCGCACGCTGGCCTTGAGGGTCCGCTGGCTCCCGGCGCCGAGGAAGACCAGCGCCATCACCACGACGAGGGCGCCGCCGACACGCATGAGCATGGCCCGGTGCTCGACCAGAGCCGCGCCGATCGTGGCGAGGAAGGCCGTGATCAGGATGAACACGGCCGAGAAGCCCAGGACGAACAGCAGAGCGCCGAGGAACATCCGGCTCCGAGACCGGCGCTCGAGCGCGACGTCGCTGAGCCCGGTCACGTACCCGAGGAAGCCGGGCACGAGCGGCAGCACGCACGGCGAGGCGAAGGACACCAGGCCGGCGAGCAGCGCCACGGCGAGGGCGATCGGGAGCGCTCCGGACGTGACGGTGTCGACGAGGTTCGCGGGCATGCGTCAGGCGGCCGACTCGGCCAGCGTGTCCTCGACAAGCCCGGTGAGGGTGCTGGCCGTGATGGGTCCGCTGACCCGGGCGGCGATCCGGCCGGTGCGGTCGAGAACCAGGGTGGTCGGCACGGTTGGCGCCTTGCCCTGGAGACCCAGGATGAGCACCCCGGACTCGTCGCTCAGTGACGGGTAGCCCAGCCCGTGGCGCCTCTGCGCCGCAAGCCCCCGCTGCGGGTCTTCGCGGAAGTCGATGCCGACGAACTGGACCGGTTTGCCCGACCCCGAGAGCGACGACCAGGCCTTCTTGAGCTCCGGAGCCTCGGCCTCGCAGGGGCCGCACCAGGATCCCCACACGTTGACGACGACGACGGAGTTCCGGTAGTCGGCCAGACTCAGCGGCTTGCCATCGACGGTCGTGCCAGTAAGTCTGACCGGCTGCCGCCGCTGGTCGATGGCAACCTTCTCGACGCTGCCGTCACCGGAGATGTAGCCCTTGCGGGACCCGGACTTGGCCTGGGCGGCGACCGAGTTGGGGTCCTCGCCGCAGGCGCCGACGAGAAGCAGGGCCGCCGCGGCGCACGCGGCGGCGAGACCACGCCTCACGCTCCGACCGCCTTGCCGTGCACCAGGTGGAGGAGGGAACCGGCCGGCTCGCTGTAGCCCACCGATTCGAGGTCGTCTCCGGCATACGTCAGGGACGTGAGCGATGCGAGCGTGCACCGGCGCTTGCGGGGGTCGTGCCACAAGCGGCGACCGGTGAGAGCGTTTCGCGCGGTCCAGATCGGGAGCTGGTGGGACACGATGACCGCCTCATGCCCGTGGGCCGCCCGGCGGGTGTCGTCGATGGCCGCCATCATGCGCGCCGCCACATGGGCGTAGGGCTCGCCCCACGACGGCTTGAACGGGTTGAGCAGCCGGGGGTAGAGCTTGGGCTGGCGGAAGATGCCGTGGCCACCGGCCACGGTGAGCCCGGTGAACTGGTTCTCGGCTTCGGTCACGCGGTCGTCAGTCACGATGTCGACGCCGTGGGAGGCCGCAATGGGCACCGCTGTCGCGCGGGCGCGGGTGAGCGGCGAGGCCACCACGTGGGTGATGTCGTGGTCGACGAGGTGGTCGGCCACGATCTGGGCCATCCGACGGCCGAGGTCGGACAGCTCGTAACCCGGCAACCGGCCGTAGAGAACGCCACCAGGGTTGTGCACCTCGCCGTGGCGCACGAGGTGCACCACGGTCCGGATGGGCTCTCCCACGGGCGCGGTCATGCGGTGATTGTCGCAAACGACTCTGTGCCCGCTGCAGCCGCAGCCCGGGCGGCGGCCGGCAGGGCCTCGACGACCCGGCCGACGGCCTCGTCATCGTGGGCGGCCGACACGAACCACGCCTCGAAGGCGCTCGGGGGCAGGTGGACGCCCTGGCTCAGCATCGAGTGGAAGAAGGCGGCGAAGGCAGGCACGTCCTGAGCCTTGGCGGCGTCGTAGTCGGCGACCGCGCCCTCGCGGAAGAACACGCTGAACATCGACCCTGCCCACTGGATCGTGTGCGGCACTCCGGCCGCGCTGAGCGCCTCGCCCGCAGCGCCGGCGATGGCGTTGGCCACGGTGTCGAGACGGTCGTAGACCTCGGCGGTACAGCCACGCAGGGTGGCGAGCCCGGCCGCGGTGGCCACCGGGTTTCCCGAGAGCGTGCCTGCCTGGTAGACGGGGCCGCTGGGCGCGAGGAGCGCCATGACGTCGGCGCGGCCGCCGAAGGCGGCTGCGGGAAAGCCGCCGCCCATGACCTTGCCGAAGGTGAACAGGTCGGGTGACCCTCCGGCGTACGGGCCCTCGAGCCCGAACCAGCCCGACTCCGAGCACCGGAAGCCCGTCATGACCTCGTCTGAGATCAGGAGCGCTCCGTTGTCGCGAGTGATGCGGCGCAGCCCATCGGTGAATCCGGGCGCCGGTGGGACGACGCCCATGTTGCCTGGGGACGCCTCGGTGATGACGGCGGCGATCGATTCGGGGTGGTCGCGGAAGGCGGCCTCGACCATGGCCAGGTCGTTGTAGGGCAGGACGATCGTCTCTGCGGCCGCAGACCGGGACACCCCGGCGGAGTCGGGAAGCCCGAAGGTGGCCACCCCGGAGCCCGCGGCGGCCAGCAGGCTGTCGACGTGGCCGTGATAGCAGCCGGCGAACTTCACGATGTGGCTGCGCTGGGTGAACCCCCTGGCCAGGCGGATCGCGCTCATCGTGGCCTCGGTGCCGCTGGAGACCAGGCGCACCTGCTCCACCGGCTCCACGCGGGCCACGATCTCCTCCGCCAGGGCCACCTCGCTCTCGCTGGGCATCCCGAACGAGAAGCCCCTGCCGGCCGCCTCGGTGACGGCCGCCAGCACCGCAGGGTGGGCATGTCCGAGGATCATCGGGCCCCACGAGCAGACCAGGTCGACATAGTCACGGCCGTCGGCGTCGCGGAGGTACGGGCCGGACGCACTCACGATGAAGCGGGGCGTGCCACCCACGGCCCGAAAGGCCCGCACGGGGGAGTTGACCCCGCCGGGAGTGACCCGAAGCCCGCGCTCGAACAGGGCCTGCGACGCCGGCGCTTCAGGGGGGTATGCCGTCATGTCGGTCATTCTGTCCGCCAACGGGTGTCAAGGCCGGTCAGTCGGCCATCCCTCCGGTGATCGTGCCCACTTCGGCAACCCGCTCGCGGATCCGCTGCATGGCCTCCCCGAGCTGCGCGAACTGCTCGGGCCGCATGGCGTCGAGGAGGTGCTGCCGGACGCTCTCGACGTGGACCCGGGCCATGCGCTCGACCGCGGCACGTCCTTCGGGCGTGAGCACGAGCTCGACGCCCCGGCGGTCCTCCAGGCACGCCTCGCGGCGCACCCAGCCCCGCTTCTCCAGCCGGGCTGCGGTGTGGGTCACCCGGCTGCGCGACTGGACGATCAGGTCGGCCAGCACGGACATGCGAAGCCGGTGGCCGGGCGCCTCGGACAGCATCGAGATCAACTCGTACTCAGAGAGCTGGACACCCTGGGACTGGAGGTCGCGGTCGAGTGCGGCCTCCAGAAGGCGGCTTCCGCGCAGGTACGCGCGCCAGTGCTGCTGCTCGTCGTCGGAGAGCCAGCGGGGCTCCGCCTCGCGCTCGGGCTCGGGTTCCGGCTCGGGACTGGTCACGTGGTGAATTCTGCCAGATGGACAAGAAGTTGAAATATAAATCACCTCGGGTATGTTGAAGGAGGAACCCGGGCACCGAGGAAGCTGCCCCCCAGTGAAAGCCCAACCAAGGAGACTGCACCCCCATGAGCATTGCCACCGACACCCTCGCCGGCCTCACCACCGGCACCTGGGTCATCGACCCCTCGCACACCGAGGCGGGCTTCGTCGCCCGCCACCTGATGGTCACCAAGGTGCGCGGCCAGTTCAAGGACGTCGAGGGCACCGTCACGGTCGCCGACGAGCTGTCCGACTCCACCGCCAACGTCACGGTCAAGCTCGCCTCCGTGCAGACCGGGAGCGCCGACCGCGACGCCCACCTGCGCAGCGGCGACTTCTTCGACGTCGAGAACAACCCCGACATGACCTTCGTCTCGACCGCCTTCACCGGCGACACCCTGACCGGCGACCTCACGATCAAGGGCGTCACCAGGCAGGTGACCTTCGACGTCGACTTCAACGGTGTCGCCACCGACCCGTGGGGCAACACGAAGGCCGGCTTCGAGGCCGACACCGAGATCAACCGCAAGGACTGGGGCCTGGAGTGGAACGTCGCGCTCGAGGGCGGCGGCGTCCTGGTCTCGGAGAAGATCAAGATCCACATCGACGTGCAGCTGCTCAAGCAGGCCTGATCCTGCGCCGACCGCAGCGGCGACCCTAACCGCGAGCCCGGCTCCGTCCCCCTCTGGAGCCGGGCTCGCACATGCCATGGCGTCCCGCGTCCCGGGCGGGCCACTCAGCCCGGAAGGCCCTCGACATCGGCCTCGCGCGCGATGGTGGCCCTGGCCCGGCGACAGGCCGTGACCGGCACCGTAGGCACGACGCGGTCCAGGAACGCGTAGCGGCGCAGCTGCGACTGGTGGTAAGCCGACGCGTCGTGGAGCTCCTGCTCCTGGGCCCACCAGTCGGCGATGTCGCCCCATCCCGGCGCCGCCAGCGAGCCCCCGAACTGCTGCACCGCGAGGGACGCGCAGAGGTTGGCGAACGCCAGCCGATCGGCGAGCGGCCACATCGCCAGCGTGCCGAGCACGATGGCCGCGGCGAAGACATCGCCCGCCCCGGTGGAATCGAGGGCCGGGACCCGCAGGGCCGGGGCCTGGGCCTCCTCGCCGGTCACCGCGTCGATGGCGAACGCACCGTCGGCGCCGTTCGTCACGATGGCCAGCGGCACCCGGTCGGCCAGCGCGTACAGGGCTTCGTACGGAGTCGACGTGCGCGTGTATGCCATGGCCTCCGCCGCGTTGGGCATGAACCCGTGGCAGACGCCGAGCTGGTCAAGCACCTCGACCGACCACGCGCCGGTCGAGTCCCAGCCCACGTCGGCGAACACCAGCGCGCCGTCCTCATGGGCCATCTCCGCCCAGGTGGGCCCGTCGGCACCGGTGATGGGCGCCCCCGCGCTGAGCTCGACCATCACGGCTCGGGAGCGGGGAGGTCGCCCGATGAGCTCCGTGGCACTGATCGGCGGAGGGTGCCCGTGGCTCACCATCCCCCGGTCATGGTCGATGGCCATCGACACCGTCACGGGCGAGTGCCACTGCTCGAACCGCCGCGAGTGGCTCAGGTCGACGTGCTCCTGGTCACGGAGCGTCCGCCAGCAGAAGTCGCCGTAGTCGTCGTCGCCGAACGCCGACGCGAGGGAGGTGCGCAGCCCCAGGCGCCGCGCCGCGACCGCGAGGTTGGCAATGCCACCCGGGCACGAGCCCATGCCCTCGGCCCAGAGCTCCACACCGCCCTTGGGTGCCGATTCCAGCCCGGTGAAGATGATGTCGAGGAAGACCGGACCGCTGATGAACAGGTCAACCCCTGGACCCCCCGGCTCGCGCACCGACGCGAGCGGGTCGAACAGCGTGTCGGGCATGGGACCTCCTCCCCCTTCGCCGGCGAGCTGCGCTCTCAGGTGACATCGTCCCAGAGCCGGCTTCCCGGCATACCCCCTATTTTGGTGCCCATGAAGCTGGCCATGGTGGGGGGCGGCGGCTTCCGCACGCCGCTGGTCTACCGCGCCCTCCTGGGCGACCAGCACGAGACGCCGCGTCGACGAGGTCTGGCTGCACGACGTCGACGCCGGCCGCCTGCAGGCCATGGCGCTGGTGCTGCGACAGCTCGCGGCGGGCATCCCCGGTGCCCCGATCGTGCACATGACGACCCGGCTCGACGAGGCCCTGGCCGGTGCTGACTTCGTGTTCTCGGCGATCCGGGTGGGCGGCCTGGAGGGGCGGACCGCCGACGAGCGGGTAGCCCTCGACCTCGGCGTCCTCGGGCAGGAGACGACCGGCCCGGGGGGCATCGCCTACGGGCTGCGTACCGTTCCGGTCGCTGTGGCACTGGCCGAGCACGTCGCCGACGCGGCGCCCCGGGCGTGGGTCATCAACTTCACCAACCCCGCGGGCCTCGTCACCGAGGCCATGCAGGGCGTGCTGGGTGAGCGCGTGATCGGCATCTGCGACACGCCGCTGGGGCTGGCTCGACGCGCGACGCGGCAGCTCGGCCTCGACTTCCGCCAGGTGACGGTGGGGTATGCCGGGCTGAACCACCTCGGGTGGCTCTCGCGGCTGGAGTATGGCGGGGTCGACGTGCTGCCGCGGCTGATCGCGGACGCACGGCTCCTCGAGGGTATGGAGGAGGGGCAGCTCTTCGGCACCGACTGGATCCGGTCGCTGGGCGTGGTGCCCAACGAGTACCTCTACTACTACTACTTCACGCGCGAGGCGGTGGCGTCGCTGCGCGGGGCGCAGACGCGAGGGGAGTTCCTGCTCGGGCAGCAGGCGGCGTTCTACGACGAGGTCGGCCGAGCGCCGGGGCGCGCGCTCGAGGTCTGGGATCGCGTGCGGCTCGAGCGCAACGCAACGTATATGCGGGAGGCTCGTGGGGACGGCGAGCGGGACGAGGAGGACCTCGAGAGCGGCGGGTACGAGGGAGTCGCGCTCGCGCTGATGGCCGCGATCGCGCGAGGCGAGGAGACTACGCTGATCCTCAACGTGCGCAATGGGCTGACGCTGCCGGGTCTGCCGGATGACGCCGTGGTCGAAGTGCCTTGTGCCGTGGGGGGTTTCGGCATCCGACCGCTTCCGGTACCGGATCTGGCCGGGCACTTCCTGGGCCTTGTCGAGCAGGTGAAGGCGGTCGAGCGGCTGACTATCGAGGCAGCACTTTCGGGCTCGGAATCACTTGCTGTACAGGCCTTTTCGCTGCATCCGCTGGTCGACTCGGTCAATATCGGTCGGCAGCTGTTGGCAGGCTACCAAGCCCGGATTCCCTCATTGGACATGGTATTCCGCGCTTAGCGCGTGCCCAGCGGAGGCGGCGGTCCGGCGACGGCCTCGAGCCCTCAGTGTTGGGTTGGTGGGGTCCTGGCCCCACCGACCCAACACTCTGCGCGGCTCAGAGGAGGGCGGCAGCTTCCAGTGCGAAGTAGGTGAGGATGATCTGGGCCCCGGCGCGCCGGATGTGCAGAAGGGACTCCATCATCACCCGCTGGCGGTCCACCCAGCCGTTGTCCGACGCAGCGACGATCTGGGCGTACTCACCCGAGATCTGGTAGGCCGCCACCGGCACGCGCGACATGGCTGCGGCGGCCGCCACGATGTCGAGGTGGGGCTGGGCCGGCTTGACCATGACGATGTCGGCGCCCTCGGCGATGTCCAGCTCAAGCTCACGCAGGCCCTCGATGGCGTTGGCGGGGTCCTGCTGGTAGGTCGCCCGGTCCCCCACGAGCGAGGACTCCACCGCTTCCCGGAACGGGCCGTACAGGCCGGACGTGTACTTCGCCGCGTACGCCAGGATGACCGTGTCGGTGAGGCCCGCCTGGTCGAGCGCCTCGCGCACGTGGGCGACCTGGCCGTCCATCATGCCCGACAGGCCGAGCACCGCCGCTCCGGCACGGGTCTGGGCCAGGGCCATCGACGCGTAGCGCTCGAGTGTGGCGTCGTTGTCGACCCTTCCATGCACGTCGAGCACGCCGCAGTGCCCGTGGTCGGTGAACTCGTCCAGGCACAGGTCGGACATCACCACCAGGCGATCCCCCACGGCGTCGGCAACCCTGCGGAGCGCGACGTTCAGGATGCCGTCAGGGTCGTCGGCTCCGGAGCCACGCGAGTCCTTCGCCGTCGGCACACCGAAGATCATCAGGCCGCCCAGACCCGCGTCGGCAGCCTCCCGGGCAACCTCGACCAACGTATCCAGGGTGTGCTGCACCACCCCGGGCATGCTCCGGATCGGAACCGGCTCGGTGATGCCCTCGCGCACGAAGACCGGCAGCACGAGCTCGGCCGGGTGCAACCGCGTCTCGGCCACGAGCCGCCGCATCGCGGTCGACTGGCGCAGCCTCCGGGGACGGATGACGGGTCCTTGCATGCCCATAGGGCGTCCTTCCTGCTCGCGCAGGCGAGCGCTGTTTCGAGCGAGCCTACTTCGCCCGGCGGCGTGCACCGCCCCGGCGCAGGCTCGGCCGCACGACATCCTCGCCAGCCTCGGTCGCCGCCATCGCCAGGGCCCGACCGTGATCGGCCAGAGCGTCGACGAGGGACTCCGCCGAGGCCTCCGGTGCCAGCACGTCGACCCGCAGGCCGTGTTCCTCCGCAGTCTTGGCGGTGGCCGGCCCGATACACGCGATGACGGTCGAGGGATGAGGCTTCCCGGCAATCCCCACAAGGTTGCGGACCGTCGAGCTGGACGTGAAGACGACCGCGTCGAACTGACCGCTCTTGATCGCCTCGCGCACCGGTGCCGGCGGCGGGGCGGCCCGCACGGTGCGGTAGGCCGTGACGTCGTCGACCTCCCAGCCCATCTTCTGCAGGCCGGCCACCAGGGTGTCGGTGGCGATATCGGCACGCGGCAGGAAAACCCGGTTGATGGGGTCGAGGACCTCGTCGAATGGCGGCCAGTCCTCCAGCAGGCCCTGGGCCGAGCTCTCGCCGGAGGGCACGAGGTCAGGCTCGAGTCCCCACGCGCGCAGGGCCTGGGCGGTAGTCCCGCCGACGGCTGCGATCTTGAGCCCGGCGAAGGCGCGGGCGTCGAGCCCGAACTCCTCGAACTTCTCCCGCACAGCGCGCACCGCGTTGACCGAGGTGAAGCCGACCCACTCGTAGCGCCCGGTCACCATGCCCTTGACCGCGCGCTCCATCTGCTGGGGCGTCCGCGGTGGTTCCACGCTGATCGTCGGCACGACCTCTGCCGTGGCGCCGTAGAAGGCCAGCCGCGAGGTCATGGTGCCCGACTGCTCCCTGGTGCGCGGCACCAGCACCTTCCAGCCGAACAGCGGCTTGGACTCGAACCACGACAGCCGGTCACGCAGCGCCACGGTCGGGCCGACGACGGCCAGGGTCGGGAACGACACCTTCGCAATGGCCTTCTGCGCCTCGCCCAGGGTTGCCGTGTGCGTGCGCTGGTTCACCGTGGTGCCGCTCTCGGTCAGGGCCACGGGCGAGTCGGCTGATCGACCCGCCTCCAGCAGCCGGGCCAGCGCGTCGCCCAGGGTCTCAGGGGTGCCCAGCAGCACCACCGTCACCGACTCGGCCACCGATCCGGAGAAGTCGACCTTCCGATCACTCGCAGACACGACGTGCACGGCAGCCGACGTGCTGCTGGTCAGCGGCACACCGGCATACGCCGGCACTGCCGACACCGCGCTCACTCCCGGGACGATGTCGAAGGCGACTCCCGCCTTCTCGCAGGCCAGCGCCTCCTCGGCGAGCCCGTTGAACGTCGCCGGGTCGCCGTCCATCAGCCGCACGACGAGCCCGCCAGGAGCCGCCTTGGCGGCCCTGACCACGAGCTTCGCCCGGTTGGCGTGGGTCAGGGGCTCCCCGTGGTCGCCGTGTCCGGCGTCGATCACCTCGACGCCCTCCCGGCAGGAGCGCCGGACGACGTCCTCGCGCGCAAGCTGGTCGATGACCACGACATCGGCCGCCGTGAGGTACTCCAGGGCGCGCACGGTCATCAGCCCGGCGTCGCCGGGGCCCGCGCCGACGAAGGCGACGCGGGCAGGAGCCTTGGTGGTCTTGGTCGTGTTGGATGTCGTGGTGGACGTTGAGCGCGTGGTGCTCACTGGGCACGCTCCGAGTAAGTGGGTTCTGGGCGGTGGTCTGCGGGGCCGGCGAGGGGGTGCGAGCCCCTCGCCCCGGCTGGGTCAGGTGGTATGCCGTCGGGCCGGCTCGGTCGGCCCTCTGGCTCGGGCGGTGGGGACGCCAGCCCTGTGGCGCCGTCCTCGAGCAGCACCGCCGCAAGTCGGCGGCCGAGCTCGGCAGCATCCTCGACCCGGCCGACGATCGAGCGCCGCAGGTCCACGGCGCCGTCGAGGCTGCCGGCGAAACCCCGCAGCGACAGTTCCAGCCCGTCCTCACCCTCGACGACCTCGGCGAGGGCACCGACCGGCGCGGAGCAGCCGGCCTCCAGGGCCGCCAGGAGCGCACGCTCCGCCGTTGTGCACGCCCGCGTGTCGGGGTCGTCGAGCTCGGCCAGCAGCGCCACCGTGCCCGCGTCGTCGGCGCGGCACTCGACAGCGAGCGCGCCCTGCCCCGGTGCGGGGAGGATCTGAAGCGGGTCGATCGTCTCGGTCACCTCGTCGAGCCGGCCCAGCCTGGCCAGGCCCGCGCGCGCGAGCAGGACCGCGTCAAGCTCTCCCGACGCCACCCGACCGAGGCGAGTGTCGACGTTGCCGCGCAGGTCGCGCACGTCGAGGCCCAGGCCGAGCGCGGCGAGCTGGGCCCGGCGCCGCGGCGACCCGGTGCCGACGGTGGCGCCCTCGGGCAGTTCGCCAAGGGTCAGGCCGTCTCGGGCCACGAGAACATCCCGGGGGTCCTCGCGAAGCGGCACCGCCGCGATGGCAAGTCCCGGCTCGAACCCGGTGGGGAGGTCCTTGAGCGAGTGGACGGCGAAGTCGATCTGCCCGCGGTGCAGGGCGTGGCGCAGGGCCGTGGCGAAGACCCCGGTGCCGCCCAGCGAGGCCAGTGGTGCGGTGGTGACATCACCCTCGGTCACGATCTCCACGAGCTCGACCGCGTGGCCACGGGCGCACAGCTGCTCGGCCACCCAGGTCGACTGGGTGATGGCCAGGGCACTGCGGCGGGTGCCAAGGCGCAGTGGACGCACGGTCGTCATGGCAGCACCTCCCGATCGGCCGGCGGCGTCGACATCATGGCCGCCTCCCCGGGCTCCAGGTCGAACAGGTCGCGCAGGGCCTGGGCGTAGTCGGCGTGCCCCTCACCGCCGACTACGAGCTCCTTGACCCGAACGGTCGGCGTGTGGAGGAGCTTCTCGACGATGCGGTGTACCGCGACGTGGACCTCCGTGCGCTCGGCCTCGCCCATGTCGGGCGTGCGCTGCTCGAGCCGCGCCAGCTCCCCGTCGACGACCCGTGCCGCCGCGGAGCGCAGAGCCGCCACGGTAGGTGCGACCGACTCGGCGGCACGGGCGGTCAGGAACGCCGCAACCTCGGCGATGACGAGGTCGGCCACCTGCCGAACCTGGGGCTCCGTGCCAGCCGCGGCCAGGTCGTCGCCGAGGGTGTCGAGGCCGATGCGGGCGACCCCGGACAGCGAGGCCACCTCGGGCGCCACGTCGTGGGGCAGGGCGAGGTCGAGGTAGGCCTGCGGACGGCCGGAGCGGACCACCTGCGCGTCGCCCGCGGCGGAGAGTCCCACCACCAGCCCGACCGAACCGGTGCACGAGATCACGACGTCGGCGACGGCGAGCGCCTCCTGGAGCTCTGCCAGCGGCCGGGCGCGGCCACCCGTGCGCTCGGCCAGACGGTCGGCGCGGCTGAACGTGCGGTTGACGATGACGAGCTCGCCGGCCCCGAGCCGGGCGGACGTCGTCGCCGCCAGCGCGCTCATGCCGCCGGCGCCGATGACCAGGACCGACAGGCCCGCGAGGGGCTCGAGCTGGGCCTGGGCCTGGGCGAGCCCGGCTTCGACCAGCGAGACGCTCACGCCGTCGATGCCGGTCTCGGCGTGGGCTCGCTTCCCTACCCGCAGCGCCTGCTGGAACAGTCCGTTGAGGGCCGGCCCCACATGGCGGGCACGCTGGCCGGCGCGCAGGGCCTCGCGCATCTGACCGAGGATCTGGGCCTCGCCGATCGCCATCGAGTCGAGCCCGCAGGCAACCGTGAACGCATGAGCGATGGCGCGGTCCTCGTAGTGGACGTACAGGTGGTCGCGCAGGTAGTCGCGGCCCACCCCGGTGGTGTGCACGAGGGCGTCGGTCAGGGCGGTGACGGCACCGTGGAAGGTCAGGGCCTCGGCATAGATCTCCGTGCGGTTGCAGGTCGAGACGACGACGGCCTCGGCGACGCTGTCGGCTGCGACGACCGCCGCGGCCAGGTCGGCCTTGCCCGCGGAGTCGAGGGCCACTGACTCCAGGAGGCTGATGGGGGCACTGCGGTGCGACACGCCCATGACGATGAGGCTCACGGGGTCACCCCCCGCAGCAGAGAGGAGGGGGCGCGCCCGAGCGACAGGGCCTTGCGCTGCTCGTGAAACGCGAGGATCTGCAGCTCGGTGGACAAGTCGACCTTGCGGACGTCGACCCCGTCGGGCACCGACAGCACACACGGCGCGAAGTTGAGGATCGACCTCACCCCAACAGCCACGAGGGCGTCGCAGACCTCTTGGGCGGACGCCGCAGGGGTGGCGATAACGCCGATGGCGAGCCCGGCGTTGCTCACCAGCGACGACAGCGCCGACATCGGCTCTACCACCAGCCCGGCGATGGACTGGCCGATGATCCGCTCGTCCTGGTCGAGCAGGGCCACGACGCGGAAGCCCCGCGTGGCGAACCCGCTGTATGCCGCGAGTGCATGACCGAGGTTGCCCATGCCGACGATGGCCACGGGCCAGTCTTGGGTGAGGCCGAGCTCGCGGGAGATCTGGTAGGCGAGGTGGTCCACCTCGTAGCCCACCCCTCGCACGCCGTACGAGCCAAGGTAGGAAAGGTCCTTGCGCAGTTGCGCCGACCGCACGCCGGCGGCAGCCGCCAGTTCCTCAGAGGATACGGAGGAGATGCCGCGCTCGGCCAGCGTCGTCAGGGCACGGAGGTACTCGGGTAGCCGGGCCACTGTGGCGTCGGGGATACCACGCCGGGTCTCAGGGTCGGCGGACACGCGAGTCACCGGCTCCTCTCACGAAACGAGCCCACCCCTGGCTGGGGCGGACGGGAGCACGCAGGCCTTCAGGTTACGCGTTTGTGAACGCATGCACAAAGTCACAAGCGCCACCTTCCTGCCGGCACGCGAAGGTGCTGCCGCCGGTCAGCGGCTGGCCAGTGCCCGGCGCAGTCGCCCCTCGTCGATGCGCCAGTAGTCGACCTGGCGGCCGTCAACCAGCGTGACCGGGATCTGCTCGGCGTACAGCTCGCGCAGCTCGGCGTCGTCCTGGATGGACACCTCGGTCCACGACTCGCTGAGTTCGGTCGCGACGCGCGCGATCACGACACGCGCGTCGTCGCACAGGTGGCAGCCGGGCTTACCGATCAGGGTGATGCGGGCGGGCACAGCCCCACCTTAAGCCTGTGACGAGGACCGCGCCGACCTGACACCGTCGGACGAATACGGGTCACTGCCCGGCCAGGAGGTGCCCCCATACCCGTGTTCCGGCGAACCGCCAGCGCGAGCCTGCTCGCGCCGCTGCCACGTGCCGGTGCTACGGCATACGACACCGGCATGGCATCCGCGACCAGGGCTTTCCTCGACAGCCTCCGCGTCGCCATGTCCCTCGCCGACGGCGGCTCTGGCGGAGGGGGGCGGTCCCGCATTGCTGCCTCGGCGGGCTTCGCCCCCGGCACCGAGCCCTCCGACTTCCGGCGCATCAGCGCCCTCGTGGAGCTGGCCCAGAATGGTGACAGCGAGGCCTTCGGCCAGCTGTACGAGCGCTACGTCGACACCGTCTACCGCTATGTCTACGTGCGCGTGGGCAACGTGCACCTCGCCCAGGACCTCACCAGCGAGACGTTCCTGCGCGCACTGAGACGCCTCGACTCCTTCTCGTGGCAGGGCCGGGACATCGTCGCCTGGTTCATCACCATCGCCCGAAACCTGATCACGGACAACGACGCAATCGCGGTCCAGGTGTCCGGGTCGCAGCACGACCGCGGCATGACGGAGCTCTCCCGGGCGCAGGAACATATCTGCGACGCCCGCGACCTGCTCGGCCTGGACCCGGTTTCGGGCCAGCACGTCGCCGAGGCGCTCGGCGTCTGCCCTGCCCGCCTACCACGCGCTGCTCCAGCTCCTCGATCGGGTCGAGACCAGCATTCACCGGCTGCTCGCCACCTGTGGTGCCCCTGCGGGCCGGGTTCGCTCGGCCAGTCAGCTCCCGGCGCCTCGTCGGGCGGCCCCAGTGCGTCGTTGCCTGCGGGCGGCGCCCAGGCAGTGTCCTCCACCAGCGGCGCACTGCAGGACGTGTCCGGCTCGGTGGGCGATGGCGGCGCATCGGTCGGGGTCGGTGGCGGCGGGGTGTCGCCCGGCTCCGGCGGGGCGAGCGCCGGCCTGCCCCTGGGCTCGAGCTCGTCGGTTTCGCTCACCGTCCCGCTCAGTCCGCTCAGCTCGGCGACGACACTGCTACCGAGTGTCCCCTTGGCGCTCGGCGCCACTCCCTGACGCAGCCGGTCAGAAGAACACCGACCGCCGCTTCATCAGGAGGGAGTACAGCGTCTGCTGGATGGTTTCGCGCACCTGGTCGGTGAGGTCGAACACCAGCATGGGGTCGTCGGCCGCGCCGGGACCCAAGAACTCCGTCTCGACCGGTGCGCCGAACTCGATGATCCACTTGCTGGGCAGAGGGATCAGTCCGAGCAGCCCCAGCCAGGGGAAGGTCGGAGTCACCGGCACGTAGGGTGCGCCGATCAGCCTCGCCACCGTCTTGAGGTTGCCGATGATGGGGTAGATCTCCTCGGCACCGACGATGGAGCACGGGATGATCGGGGCTCCTGCACGCAGCGCAGCCGAGACGAAACCCCCGCGCCCGAATCGCTGGAGCTTGTAGCGCTCGCTGAACGGCTTGCCAATGCCCTTGAACCCCTCGGGCCACACGCCGACGAGCTCGCCGGCCCTCAGGAGGCGCTCGGCGTCGGTGTTGGCGGCGAGGGTAGACCCGGTGCGTCGCGCCACGGTGCCGACGAACGGGGTCTTGAACACGAGGTCGGCTCCCAGCATGCGCAGGTGCCGGTGCGCAGGGTGCTCGTCGTGGATCGCGAGCTGGGTCATGAGCGAGTCGAACGCCACCGTTCCCGAGTGGTTGGCGACGACGAGGGCGGCGCCGTCGGCGGGGACGTTCTCGAGGCCGCGCACCTCGACGCGGAACCACGAGCGGTAAAGCGGGCGAAGCAGCGGCAGGTAGAAGTTCTCGGTGAAGTCCTTGTCGAACCCGAACTCGTCCACGACGTAGTCGCCGGTGAGGCGTCGGCGCAGGTAGGCCAGGACGTGGGCGACCCGCTCCTCGACATCCTCCGGTGACAGCCCGGCCGCGGCGCCGGCGGTGCGCAGCGCGACGATGCCTGCGGTGACCAGCTCCTCGATCCCGGGCACGATGCTCGTCTCCGTGGTGCGCGGCGTCAGCGTGGGAGCGGAGGGCGTGAGATCGGTGACCGCGGTGAGGTTGCCGCGCCGGGTCGGCTGGGAACGGCGCGGCGGCGACGTGCGCGTGCCGGAACGGGAGACGGCCTTCCTCGACGGCACGGCTTTGGCCACGGGCTGCGGCCGGTGGACCCGCCGTGGCTCGGGCGGCGGCCCGGGCGGCGGCTCGGGCACCGGAGGCTGGGCTGCCTCGATCGGCTCTGGTGGGCTCACCACGGGTTCGTCGACGTGGGCCGCGTGGTCGAGCAGGGGCGTGCTCTGCCGCCTGCTGCGCTCGCCGGACGCCCGGTCAGCGCCCGCGGCGAGCAGCCCTGCCGACGTGGGTTTCCTGGGCCTGGCTCCCGCCTTCTTCCCATCGGCTGCCATCAGCCTGCCCTCCCCGATCGGGCGAGCTGCCCGAACACTCCGGCGGCAGCGCCGGCGACACTGCCTGCAACGGCGCTCACGATGGATCCGATGGCGCCGACGCCTGGGACGGCAGGCCCGAGATGGGCCGCGAAGTCATCGAAGGCCGTCATGGTCGTGTACTTGGGCTCGAGCCCCAGGACAGTCCGCATCCGCGTCGTGTCGAGGACGCGGCCGAAGGCAAGCAGAGAGGTCTGGTCGGGGCTGAAGTCGGCCAGTCCGGCTCGGCGCACGATGGACCCGAGGGTGTTGGCCGAGAAAACTGGCGTCGGAAGCACCGGCCGGCGGGCCTTGGCGGCCGCCTGGCCGACCGTGATCACACCGTCGCCCGCGACGTTGATGATGCCGGTCAGGTCACCGAGCGTCGCCAGGTAGAGGGACTCGATGGCGTCGACCTCGTGGACGAACTGCAGGCGGGCGTCGAAGCCGAGCGGGACAGGGACCACGGGCAGGCTGAAGTAGTCGGTGAGCGACGTGCGGATCCCAGGCCCCATGACGTTCGCAAGTCGCAGCATGGCCACCCTGGTGTTGGGCCGGCGACGCTGGAACCCCCGAACGTAGCCCTCCACCTCGACGGAGTCCTTGCCGAAGCCGGCACGCGGGAGGACCTTGGGCCCCATCTCCTCGGTGAAGAGTGCCGGGTCGCGTGGCGACGACCCGTAGACCGCGGCGGACGACTTCACCACGAGGCGCTGGACGCTCGGAGCCTTCTGGCACGCCGCGAGGAGCTGCATGGTGCCGATGACGTTGATCTCCTTCTGGGAGACCCGGCCGCCAGCGTGCGTCGGCGTCGCGATGACATTCATGTGGACGACAGTGTCGACCTCGGCCTGCGCGATGATCTTGCCGATCATGGGGTTGCGGATGTCCGCCCGGACGAACTCCGTCGTGCCGATGTCGTGCGGCGGGGGGATCACGTCGACCCCGATCACCCGTTTGACCCGGCCGGAGGTGGTGAGGCGGCGCGCGAACTGACCGCCGAGATAGCGGGATACACCGGTAACGAGGACGACGTCCGGCACGAGTCTGCCTTCTTCCCTGCTGATTTCCCGGACAGCACAAGCCTATCGGGGCGCGTGGGGTCGCAGAGTGCGAGCCTCACCACAGAAGCAGAAAGCCCCCGCCGGGAACAGCGGGGGCTGGTGATCGGGCCCGGCGGCCCCGACTACTTCTTGTTGCGGCGCTGGTGTCGCGTCTTGCGCAGGAGCTTGCGATGCTTCTTCTTCGCCATGCGCTTGCGGCGCTTCTTGATTACTGAACCCATGGTCGTCCTCGCGTGGTGGTTGTGGTCTTCGTGCCGACGGGACACGAATGACGCACCACGCCGAACAGACGGAGGTCACCCTACCCTCCTGCTGTAGCGCGCCCAAACTCCCTGGCGTGAATGGCGAAGGGCGGCCCCGCCGAGCGGAGCCACCCTTCATCCGCTGTGCCGGATGGCACATGGCTCAGACCATCACGCGGTGTCGACGAACGAGGTCCTCAGGTACTTGTGGACCGCATCCTCGGGCACCCGGAACGACCGGCCGACCCGGATGGCCGGAAGCTCGCCCGAGTGCACCATGCGGTACACGGTCATCTTGGACACGCGCATGATCGAGGCGACTTCGGCCACGGTCAGGAACCGGACCTCCGCGAGCTGGCGCTCATTCGACATGTTGACCTCGATTTCCTGTGGCACGGAGTATCGCCGGCTTCCCCTCCGGCAGACCACTACAACCATGCACTCGCAACCATAGAGGCTGATGTGACCAGTGGGGAAGTCCAGACCTCCGGTAGGGCACATCTTCCTGCTCGGCGTCCAGTCGACACGCCGAAGGTCACGAGACGAGATTCCGCTGCCGGCAGCGGAATCAGTCAAACCACACGTCGAGCCCGTGGAGCGGGAACACCGCCTCGCGGGTCGCCATCACCGCGCGGTCGACCTCGCTGTGCGGGTTGTAGCCCATCTCCCACCGCTGGAACCAGATCGGCCCCTCCCGAGGGTCGAGGTCACCCATGCGCTGGGGCCCGGGGCGGCCCATAACCAGCTGCACGTGCTCCCGCCACGACTCCGGGACCGGCTCGGCGAGCGGGATCGGCCGGTGGGCCGCAATGGCGGTCAGATGGGTCCACGTCCGCGGCACGACCTGGACCAGCTCGTACCCGCCGCCGCCCAGGGCTATCCAGCGGCCACCGGCCACCTCGTGGCTGAGCTGGTGGAGTGCCTCTGCCGCCGCCCGCTGCGCGTCGACCGACAGGGCTAGGTGGGCCAGGGGATCCTGGGCGTGGGTGTCACAGCCGTGCTGGGTCACCAGCACGTCCGGTTTGAACGCCCGCACGAGCGGCATGGCCGTCGCGTGCAGCGCGCGCAGCCAGCCGGAGTCGCCCGTGCCCGGCGGCAGCGAGACGTTGACCGCGCTGCCCTCAGCGCGGGGCCCCCCGATGTCGGTCGGCCATCCCGTGCCTGGGAAGAGC
The DNA here is from genome assembly GCA_963715025.1 of uncultured Actinomycetota bacterium. GTDB lineage: Bacteria > Actinomycetota > Actinomycetes > Actinomycetales > Dermatophilaceae > DASSJT01. Next base: position 397,755 of record CAVQQQ010000009.1, read on the forward strand.
ACGCGCCCCGACTCGTGGATCGAGAAGGTCAGGACCCTCGGGTCGTCCCAGAACAGCCGCTCGACGCCATCACCGTGGTGGACGTCGATGTCGACGTAGGCCACCCGCCGCGCACCGTGGTCGAGCAGCCAGCGGATGCCCACCGCGGCGTCGTTGTAGATGCAGAACCCCGAGGCATGGTCGGACATCGCATGGTGCAGCCCACCACAGAAGTTCACCCCGTGGACGATCTCGCCCTCCCACACCTGACGAGTCAGCTCGACGGTGCCGGCCACGATGCGCGCGCTGGCCTCGTGCATGCCCTCGAACGCCGGGTCGTCCTCCGTGCCCAGGCCACGGCGGGAGTCGGCCGCCGAGGGGTCCGCAGAGGCTCGTTTCACGGCTTCGATGTATGCCGGTTCGTGGATGGTGCGCAGCAGTTCGTCGGGTGCGACCGGCGGGCTGAGCAATTCGACACTGCCGGCGTCGAAGAGCCCGAACGCGTCGCACAGTCGGGCTGTGAGGTCCAGCCGGATCGGGCCCATCGGGTGGCCTGGGCCGAAGTTGTAGTCCGTGAAGCCCTGGTCCCAGACGACCCGCGCGGCGATGGCCTGGCCGGCGGCTCCGGCCACCGAGTTCGCGCGCGCTTCGTTGGGCGCTTCACTGGGCATGTCTGGCACGCTACCCGCCCGTTAGGCTCGACATGTCAGGTGTGTCAGCAATATCGCTCTGCCAGGAGTGCCGATGGCCAAGAACCGCCTCTACGAGGACGAGGTGCTGGTCATCGGGCTCGGCCGCTTCGGGGGCGCCGCGGCGCTCGAGCTCCAGCGGCTGGGCCACCGGGTCATCGCCCTCGAGAAGGACACACACACCGCCGAGGGCTTCCTCGGGAAGCTCTCCAAGGTCATCCAGGGCGACGCCAGCCAGCCGGCCACGGTCGAACAGGTCGCGCGGGCGCGCATCGGGCTCGCCGTGGTGGGCATCGGGTCCTCGATCGAGGCGTCGGTCCTCGCCTGCGCCAATCTCGTCGACGCTGGAGTGGCCAGCATCTGGGCCAAGGCGATGTCGACCGAGCACGCCAGGATCCTCGACCGCATCGGCGTGCACCACGTGGTGCGCCCGGAAGCCGACTCGGGGCGTCGGGTTGCGCACCTGCTCAATGGCAAGCTCTTGGACTACATCGAGTTCGACGACGGCTTCGCGATCGTCAAGATGGCGCCGCCGAGGGAGGCCATCGGGTTCACGCTGGCGCAGAGCCAGATCCGCAGCAAGTACGGCGTCACCGTTGTGGGCGTCAAGACCCCGGGACAGGACTTCGCCCACGCAGTTCCCGAGACCAAGGTGACGCAGCACGACACGCTGATCGTGAGCGGGCCCACCGAGCTGCTCGAGCGCCTGGCCCTGCGACCCTAGCCAAGCTCAGACCCCAGTCTCAGGCCCGGTCCTCGCCCAGTGGGAGGACCATGGCGATCTCCTCCTCGCCGTCCTCTTCGGACCTCACCCGCATGGGCCGGCGGTTGTCGGTCGGGCGAAACCCGAAGCCGCTCGCGAAGGCGACGGCGCGACCGTTGTCGGTGCCCACCCAGTAGGTCAGGTGGCTCTTGCCGAGCTGTCGGGCCTGGGCCGCCCCCTCGTTGACCAGCTTGGTCGCGACGCCGGTGCCCCGCGACGAAGGTGTGACCCACAAGCCGAAGAGCTGGGCGACGTTGGGCGTCTCGGGCGAGAGGTCTCCGACGCTGGCCACCCCGACCGGCTTCCCGTCGGCCTCCGCGAGCAGGCGCCGCGAGCGCTGCATCCGGACCCGCCAGAAGTCCTCTTCGTAGGCCTCTTCCTCAGCGCGGGTGGCGACGAAAGCCTCGGGTGATTCCTCGAGCGCCGCTAGTCGGATCGATCGGTACTGCTTCCAGTCGTCCTCGGCCAGCGCGCGCACGGTGATCTCGCTCATGGCCCCAACTCTAAGCGGGGGGCAAGGGCATGTGCCGGTCGAGGGTCTGTGAAACGCCTGTGCCAGCCCCATGACTCATCCGTCGAGCACGCACTCCATCTCGAACTCGGTGACCGACGGATCCCACGCGAGGGTGGAGGTGCGACCCGTCGCCGTGAAGCCCGTCCGCCGGTAGAGCCGGATCGCCGAGGCGTTCTCGTGGGCGACGTCGAGGAGCAGCCGGCGCAGTCCCCGCTCGCGCGCGTCGTCCTTCAGCGCCGACACCAGGGCATCGCCGACGCCCTGGCCCCGCGCGGACGCGGACACCCACAGCGCCACGAGGTGGGCCTCGCCCTCCGGCTGTTCGGCAGCCCGGTAGGAGGTCACGGAGCCGACGGGCCGCTCGCCCAACCGCGCGTGCCAGGTCCGGCTCTGGCGCACGCGGCGCTCCCACTCGGCGTCGGTGAGCACCGCCTCGCGGGCATAGGTGCTGCCGAAGGCCGCCGGCGTGTCCAGCAGCATGGCCAGGCGAACGTCACGGAGCGTGCGCCACTCGGACGGGCCCATCCGGCATACGACCAGGTCGGACGTGTGCGCGGGCTCAGCCATTGCCACTTGCCAGCTGGTGGGAGCGCTCGGCAGCTGCCTCCATCGCGGTGATGAACGCCGCACGCACCTTGTGGTCGTCGAGCTGGCGCAGCGCAGCCGCGGTGGTGCCCCCCGGGGAGGTGACCTGCTCGCGCAGGACGGTGGGGTGCTGCCTGGTCTCCTTGATCATCGTGGCGGCGCCGTAGAGGGTCTGGACCACGAGCTCGGTCGACGTGGCCCGAGGCAGCCCGAGCACGACACCGGCCTCGATCATCGCCTCGACGACATAGAAGATGTACGCCGGCCCGGAGCCGGAGATGGCGGTCACCGCGTCCTGGTGCTTCTCGGCGATCTCGATCACCTTGCCGCACGAGCGAAGCAGGTCTGCGGCCTCTGCGAGGTGGGCCTCGTCGCAATGGCGACCGGGGCTGAGCGCCGCCATCCCCTGGTCTACGAGGGCCGGCGTGTTGGGCATGACGCGCACGACCGAACTCCCCTCGGGCAGCCGGGACTCGAGGAACTCGGTGGTGATGCCAGCAGCCAGGCTCACCACGAGGTTGCCCGGGGCCACGTGGTCGCGGAGCTCCTCCAGCAGGGTTGACATGTCCTGCGGCTTCACGACCAGCACCAGGGTGTCTGCGAGGTGGGCCGCCTCGGTGTTGGACAGGGCGCGCACGCCGTACTTGTCGCTCAGCTCCGCTGCCCGCTCGGGGCGTCGCTCGGTGATGACGAGGTCGGCGGCGGATCGTCCCGCGCGGATGAGCCCGGACAGCAGGGTCTCACCCATGACTCCTGCGCCGAAGATTGCGACTGTTCCCATGAGAGCCTTCCCTCGTCACCGGGCCGGCGAGGAGCCGGTGCCGTCAAGTATGCCGACCGCACCGAGGGGCCTGCGCAGCCATTCAGCCCAAGGACCGCATGCGTGGCCACAGAGCCGCCCAGCTGCCGCGGCGCTCGCGGCAGCGCCACACGGTTCGCCCCTGCTCGTCGTTGTCGAGGCCGACGCCGTTGTCGATCCTGCCCACCCGGCTGACCTCGCCGAACCACTGACGTAGATCCGACTCGGGGAATCCGACGGCGATGACCGTGGTCGTCGATTCGGGCGGCGGGCCCAGGTCGGCGAGGGCGTTGTGGCCGCTGAAGGCCGGCAGCCCGGGCGGCCCGAATCGGCTGACCGCACCCGTCTCCCCGTAGTTGCCACCGAGGAAGACCGCACGGCGCTGCTCGGTCTCGGAGAGCTGCGAGTACGCCTGCGCCGATCGTCAGGCCGAACCTCGGCCAGCCGACGGTCTCCCCCGCGTCGTAGTCGACCGCTGCGGGCAGGGACCCGGCCAGCCGGTCCACGGGCAGCAGGGGCAGGAACAGGTACGCGGCGACGGCGAGGCTGGCCGCCAGCGCTGAGCCGACCAGGACCCGGCGGCCACGTCGACCGGCGGCCCAGGCGACGACCGGATCTGCCCCGGCAGCAAGCAGGACCGGGTAGAGACCCACCAGGTAGTAGGGCTTGCCGCCGGTCGCGACGAAGAAGACGGTGAGGATCACGAACGCCGTCGGGAAGGCCCGGTAGCGATGGAGCTCGGGGAGGCGGGCGAGGCGCCAGCCGCCGATCGCCCAGACCGGCACGAGGAACGGGCTGATCAGCACAAGGAGGTACGGCAAGAACACCCATCGGGAGGCGCTCGTGCCCGACGATCCGGCGGCAATGCCGCTGGCCAGGTCCAGCTGGGGCCAGCCGTGCGCTGCCTGCCAGGCCAGATTGGGCAGCCACAGCGCCAGGGCAATGGCTGCCCCCACCCACGGCCGCCATGACCGGAGTGCGTCCCTGGGGCCGGCAACGAGCATGCCGGCGAGCATGGCGCCGAGGAAGAACGCCAAGAGCGTCTTCGCCTCCAGGCCGATGCCCGCCGCCAAGCCCGCCCAGAGCCAGGCCGCGCCGCCGTCCCGGAGCGCGCGAACGAGCAGCCAGCTCAGGAGCGTCCACGCGAAGAGGTCGAGCGTGGACGTCGACAGCAGGTGCCCAACCGCGAGGGTGAACGCACCCACGGCCATACACGCACACGCGAAGAGCTGGCCTCCGCGCGTCGCCCCGAACTCGCGGGCCATGAGGCCAGTGATCAGCGCGGTCCCTCCCGCCAGCAGCGCCGACGGAAGCCGGAGCACCACCAGGGACCCGCCGGAGAGGGTGTCGAGCGCATGAGCGAGCAGCGGCACCAGAGCCGGCTGGTCGGCATACCCCCAGTCCGGGCTGGCCCCGATGAGGGTGAAGTACAGCTCGTCGCGGTGATACCCGTAGCGGGCCGACGTGGCGACGAGCAGTGCGGCCAGCAGGCCGGCGATGACCAGCAGCCCCCGCCAGGCCACGCCCCCCCGTGGCATCTCAGCCCTTGCTGGCGAGGCCGCGGAGGAAGAAGAAGGTGTTGGCGGGTCGCTCGGCCATGCGCCGCATGAGGTAGCCGTACCACTCGTCGCCGTAGGGGATGTAGACCCGCATATGGTTGCCGCGGTCGGCGATCCTGCGCTGCTCGTCGGGGCGGATGCCGTAGAGCATCTGGTACTCGTAGGTCGCCGGGTCGCGACGGTTGTGGTTGGCCAGGGCGCCGGCGATCTCGATGAGCCGGGGGTCGTGGGTGGCCACCATGGGGTAGCCGTCGCCCGCCATCAGGATCTTCAGGCAGCGCACGTAGGCCACGTCGACCTCGGACTGGTCCTGGAAGGCCACCGACTCCGGTTCCTTGTAGGCGCCCTTGCAGAGCCGCACGCGGCTCCCCTCGTGGGCGAGGTCGCGGCAGTCCTGCTCGCTGCGATGCAGGTAGGACTGGATCACGGCTCCGACCCAGGGAAAGTCGGCCCGGAGGTCCCGCAGGATCCCGAGCGTGGAGTCGGTGGTGGTGTGGTCTTCCATGTCGAGAGTGACCGTGGTCCCTGCCGCAGTCGCGGCCTCACAGATCGCCCGGGCGTGGTCGAGGGCGATCTTCTCGCCGTCTCCGGGCAGCGCCTGCCCGATGGCGCTCAGCTTCACGCTGACCTCGCCCATGCCGTGCTGGCTGAGGTTCTCGTCGGCCAGGGCAGTGAGGAGGCGCAGGTAGGCGTCGCGTGTGTGCTCCGCCTGCTCGACGTCGAGGGTGTCCTCGCCGAGGTAGTCGATGGTCGCGACGCGGTTGGTCAGGCGCAGTTCGGCCGTCGCCCGGACCGCATCGGCGGTCGCGTCCCCCGGCACGAAGCGCTTGACCACGCTCCGGCTGACCGGCGCGTTCTCGACGGCTCGTCGCACCATCTCCGACTTGGACAACTGCAGCAGTGAGTTGCGCAACAGGTCGCTGGGTTCCACGGGTGAGGATCCTCTGGCACTTGGGGGCGGGTCGCTGCGCCAAGGCTAGCCGCAGCGTGTCCAGGCAGCGCACCCCCGGGTTCGGAGACGGTTCAGGCAGTCCGCCGCCGAAGCGTGAGGCTCCCGAGCACGAGTGCAGCGATGATCCAGACGGCGATGATCAGGGCGTCTCCGCTCACCTCTCCCGCAGCATCGGCGGTTGTGGTGACCGTCTTCATCGCATCCACGGCGTAGGAGAGGGGCAGCCAGTCGGAAATCGCGCTGAGGACGTCCGGCAACTGGTCACGAGCCACGAGCAGACCGCACAGAAGGAACTGCGGAAGCACGAACGCAGGCATGAACTGCACAGCCTGGAACTCGGTGCGTGCGAAGCCGCTGGCCAGCAGGCCGAGGGCGGTACCGAGGACGGCGTCGAGGACGGCGACCACCACCAGGAGCCACAGCGCGCCCTGGACGTCGAGACCGCAGACGTACACGGCGAACGCCGTCGCGATGACCGCCTGGAGCACGGCCATCGCACCGAAGGCCAGGGCGTACCCGAACATGAAGTCGCCCTTCCCCATGGGCGTGGTGAGCAGGCGCTCGAGGGTGCCCGACGTGCGCTCCCGCAGCGTCGCCACGCTGGTGACGATGAACATCACCACGAAGGGGAAGACGCCCAGCAGGGCGGCACCGATGTTGTTGAAGACCGGGGTGTCGTTGAAGATCCACGCGAGCAGCCCGATGAGGACGATCGGGACCACGAGCATGAGGCCGATGGTCCGTCGGTCCGACCGCAGCTGCAGGAGCACGCGCGATGCCGTGATGAGAGTGCGGCGGGGGTTCATCGCTGGGCCTCGATCTCGGCCGCCTGGTCGATCAGGGTCAGGAAGGCGCGCTCGGCGTCGGACGCTCCGGTGCGCTGGAGCAGCTCCTCCAGCGTGCAGTCCGCCAAGACGTCGCCCTGCCTCAGCAGGACCAGCCGGTCGCACCGGATCGCCTCGTCCATGACGTGGCTGGAGACCAGGAGCGAGATGCCGGTGGACGCCAGCCTGGCGAACAGGTTCCACAGGTCGCGGCGGAGCACCGGGTCCAGCCCGACCGTCGGCTCGTCCAGGACGAGCACGTCTGGCTTGCCGACCAGGGCACAGGCGAGCGACACCCGCGACTCCTGGCCGCCGGACAGCCGGCCCACCAGGGTGTCCGCGTGGCTCGTCAGGTCGACCGTCTCGATCACTTCGTCGGCGGTGCTCAGGGGCACGCCGAGGATCCGGGCGAAGTACCGGACGTTGTCGCGGATGGTGAGGTCGTCGTAGATGCTCGGGGCCTGGGTGAGGTAGCCCACGCGGGAGCGCAGAGCCGGGCTCCCGGCGTCGAGGCCGAGGACGCGAACCGAGCCGGACTCGACGATCTGGACGCCGACGATGGCCCTCATGAGCGTGGACTTGCCGCTGCCGCTGGGGCCGAGCAGACCGACCACCTCGCCGGCGGGGACGTCGAGCGAGAGGTCGGGCAGGACGATCCGGCCACCGCGCACCACGCGCAGGTGGTTGACCTCGATGGCGTTGACGTTTTTCATCACATGATGAATATAGAACTGTGAAGATGCCTGCGCAAGGGCTTCGGCTCAGGGAGCGAGGTAGTGCTGGAGGGTGGGAGCGAGGAGGGCCACGAGCTCGTCCTGGGTGGCATCGACCACGCTCGGGAACCCCACGACGTAGCGCATCATCCCCACGCCAACCATCTGGCCGGCGGCCAGCGCCGCCCGGAGCTCCGGGTCGGCGGACAGGCCCGTGGCGCCCGACGGCGTGAGGTCCCGGGTGATGTGCCCGAAGATCTCGCGCACGAGGAACTCGCGCAGCATGCGGGCAGCGTCCTCGTTGGTCACCGCGGATCGCACCACTCCCTGGAAGCGCGCACGTCCCTCGGGCGAGTCCCAGATCGTGAGGAAAGTCCTGACCATGGCCTCGCCGACCCGCTCCCGCGGTCCCTGGATCACCGCCTCGATGAGTACCCGCGGGTCGGCCGGGACGTCCATCACCTCGGCGAAGAGCGCGGCCTTGCCGTCGAAGTAGTGGTGCAGAAGAGCGGGGTCGACCTCGGCTGCACGGGCGATGGCGCGCAGTGACGTGGCGTCGTAGCCCCTGGCCGCGAACTCGCTGCGCGCCGCCGACACGATGGCTGCGCGGGTGTCACCTCCGCCTGGGCGCCGGCCCCGAGGGCTCACCGGATGATTCCCGTCGCCGACTCCTCCGACACCTCGTCGAGGTGGAGCCGCGCGAAGGCAAGCGCCTCTGCGAGATCGATCTCGCGCTGTTCCGGGGTGAGCTTCCGGGTGCCCACCTCCACCACCACCGACCGGGTGAACCCCTTGGCCACGAGGCTCTCCAGGAGTCGGCCACAGGGCTGCACTCCGCGCCCAGGCACGAGGTGCTCGTCCTTGAACGAGCCCGACCCGTCGGCGAGGTGGACATGCGCCAGGCGGTCGCCGAGGGCATGGGCCATGGTGATGACGTCGGAACCCGCTGTGGCGGCATGCGAGAGGTCGAGGGTGACGCTGTCGTAGGGTTGCTCGACCGGGTCCCAGTGCGGGAGGTATGCCTGCACCTCCCTGGCGCGGGCCCGCCAAGGGAACATGTTCTCGACGGCCAGGCGAACCCCGAAGTCGTTCTCCCGCAAGGCAACCCCATCGATGAACGACTTCGCATACTCCTTCTGCCAGCGGAACGGTGGGTGGAGCACCACGGTCTCGGCACCCACCTCGAGGGCCAGCTCGATGGACTTGTCGACCTTCATCCAGGGATCAGGCCCCCACACCCGCTGGGTGAGCAGCAGCGTCGGCGCGTGGACGGACACGATCGGCAGGCCGTGGTGCTCCGACAGGGCGCACAGGGCTCCGGCCTCCTGCGACACCGGGTCGGTCCACACCATGACCTCGATCGCGTCGTAGCCCAGACGCGAGGCCATGGCGAAGGCACCAGCAGCGGACTCGGGGTAGACCGAGGCGGTCGAGAGCCCGACCACGGCCCCCGAGGGCCGGGTCCCAGAACCGCTGGTCGACATGGGCCTCAGACTAGGACAGGGGTCGGTTTCACGGATCGCGTCAGCCCATCGTGTCGAGGCGCCGCAGGATCACGCCCTCGCGCAGGGCCCATGGGCAGATCTCCAGCCGGTCCAGCCCCAGCAGGTCCATGCTGCCCTCCACCACGATGGCGCCGGCCAACAGCTGCCGCGCCCGGGACGGGGAGACGCCCGGCAGCTGGGCCCGCTCGCTGGACGGCATCGTCGCCAGCCGCTGGACCACCTCGGCGAGCGCATCGCGCTCGAGGACGCGGACGGCATACGGTCCCTCGCTGCTGGGCGCGGCTCCCGTGATCCGCGCCAGCGAGCGGATCGTCTTGGAAGTGCCGACGGCACGGTCGGCTGCCCCGGCCTTGGCCAGCGGGCGCACGGATGCGGCGATCTCGGCGCGCACCATGCGGCGCGTCTCGCGGATCTGCTCCTCGTCGGGCGGGTCGCCGCGCAGGTGGTCGCGGGTGAGGCGCCCGGCGCCGAGCGGCAGGCTCACCGCCGCGTCGGGCTCCTCGTCGAGCCCCACCGCGAGCTCGAGGGATCCGCCCCCGATGTCGACGACGAGCAGGGTGCCCGAGGACCACCCGAACCAGCGGCGAGCCGCGAGGAACGTCAGCCGGGCCTCGTCGGCGCCGGAGAGCACCCGCAGAGCCACCCCGGTCTGCTCCTGCACGGCGTCGAGCACGTCCTCGCCGTTGGGAGCCTCCCGGATGGCGCTCGTGGCAAAGGGCAGCAGCTCTTGGACGCCCTGGTCCTCGGCCACCGTCAGGCACTCCCGGACGAACTCGACCAGCCGGTCGCGGCCACTGTCGTGAATCGCGCCGTCCTCGCCCACGTGCTCCGAGAGCCGCAGCTCGATCTTGTGGGAGCTGGCCGGCAGGGGCTGGGCGCCGACATGGGCGTCGACGACGAGCAGGTGCACCGTGTTGGATCCCACGTCGATGACGCCAAGCCGCATGGCGCGACCCTATCGGGCGCGCCTAGGGTTGAGCGCGTGTCCGAAGCCCCGCTCGACATCCCGCGCACCTGGGTCGAGTTCACCGACCCGGCCAACCCCGGGCAGCGGTTCCGCTGCGACCTCACCTGGCTCACGTCGAACTGGACCTGCATCTTCGGCAACGGCTGCCGCGGCATCTACGCCGACCGCCCCGACGACGGGTGCTGCACCCTGGGGGCCCACTTCACCGACAAGGACGATCTCAAGCGAGTCAAGGCCGCCGCCAAGCAGCTTGGCGAAGACGAGTGGCAGCACCACCCCGGCAGCGCGAGGACCTCGGCGTGGACCGAGCAGGAGGATGGCGCAACGAAGACCCGGGTCGTCGACGGGGCATGCATCTTCCTCAACCGCCCCGGCTTCCCGGCCGGAGCGGGATGCGCACTGCACCAGCACGCGATCCTCACCGGAGAGTCGCCGCATGCGCTGAAGCCCGACGTCTGCTGGCAGCTGCCGATCCGCCGCACGTACCGGACCGTGAATCGCGCCGACGACACGAGCTACCTGGAGATCTCGATCGGCGAGTACGACCGGCGCGGCTGGGGTCCGGGAGGTCACGACCTCGACTGGTACTGCTCCTCCAACCCAGAGGCCCACGTGGGCCGGGAGCCGGTCTACCGCAGCTGCCACGCCGAACTGACGGAGCTGATGGGAGAGCAGGGGTATGCCGAGCTCGTCCTGCGCTGCGAGGCGCACCTCGCGACGGTGAAGGCGGCGCGAGCCACCTACGGCTCGCGGCGGCTGCTGCCCCTGCTCGTGCACCCGGCGACACTGGAAGCCGGTGGACCCGGGCGCCCGGCGGCCGCACGCGGGTCCGGCTCCCGCTCCAGCGCGTGAGCGGCGTCCACCGCAGCCCGAACATCTGGGACAGCCCGGAGGTCTACGAGGTCGAGAACCTCGGCATCGACCGCGCCGGTGTGATCGAGGCAACGATGGCCCGCATCCACCCTCTCGAGGGGGCGCGGCTCCTCGACATCGGCTGCGGCACTGGCTTCCACCTGCCCCACTTTGCCTCGCTCGGAGCCACGGTCGTGGGAGTCGAGCCCCATCGTCCGTTAGCGGCTCGGGCGCGAAACCGCCTGCGGGACATGGGAATCAGGTGTGCGGCCGTCGCCGTGGGCAGCGCGGAGACGTTGCCCCTTGCCGACCGCTCCGTCGACGTCACGCACGCCCGCTGGGCATACTTCCTCGGCCCGGGTTCAGAGCCCGGACTCGCGGAACTGGACCGGGTCATGAGACCCGGCGGCACGGCATACGTCATCGACAACGACGCCACCCGCTCGACCTTCGGCGCGTGGTTCCGAGACGCCTACCCCACGTACGATCCGGTTGCGGTGCAGCGCTTCTGGCAGCGGCGGGGGTGGCAGCGAGAGCCGCTCGTGATCCGGTGGGACTTCGACACGCGCACGGATTTCGAGGCGGTGGTGGGCATCGAGTTCCCGAAGACCGCCGCCGACCGGATCCTGGCCGAGCACGCGGGCACCGGGGTGGACTACGCGGTCAACCTCTGGTGGCGACGCTTCTGATGCGGTGTGATGGGCTATGGGCTATGACATCCAGATCAGTCGGGAGAGCGGGCGCCACGTGGCCGTGAGCTCTTTCGAAGCCCCGCCGGATCAGGTGGGGGAGCACCAGGCAGCCGCCTTCGGTGCGGTCGCGGCGTACCTGGCCAGGGCCGGGGTCGACATCACCGGTCCCGCGGTGTCCCGGTACGAGCCGGCGGGCGACAACGGCTTCCGGGTCTCATCCGGGTTCGTCGTCGCGGGCGACTTCCCCGCTGGGGACGGTGTCGAGCACCTCCGCCTCCCCGAGTGCGAGGTGGGCACGACCGTCCACGTCGGGCCCTATGAGAGGCTCGGCGACGCCTACGAGGCGCTGCGACGCGGCGTGCAGGAGGCCGGCCGCGAGATCGACGAGTCCGGGCCCATGTGGGAGGAGTACCTCACTGGTCCGGAGACACCTCCGGACCAGATGCGGACAGTGGTCACCTGGCCGCTCACGCCGGCCGCTGCCCCCGCCTGACGCCCGAGCGCCCCACCGGTATGCCGGCCTGTCGCCTTCGTCCAAGACCGTGCCTCCGTGTGCGGCCACCCTGAGGGGGTAACGAGGTGATGACAGAGGAGGATCCTGATGACGGCAATGAAGGGACACGTCGCCACGGCCGAGGTGGACGTCCAGGCGTCCGCTGAGCGCGTCTGGCAGGCGATGACCGATCCGCGCCTGATCGCGGAGTACATGTTCGGCTCGCAGGTCGACACCGACTGGCAGGTGGGCAGCCCCATTGCCTGGCGGGGCGAGTACGACGGGAAGTCGTTCGAGGACCACGGAACGGTGGTGGTTTTCGAGCCTCGGCAGGTACTGGAGGTCACCCACTTCAGCCCGCTGACGGGACAGGAGGATCGGCCCGAGAACTACCACCGGGTCCGCTATGAGGTCGCGGAGGCCGACGGCAGCACCCATGTAGGGCTTGAGCAGGACAACAACGGCAGCGCTGAGGAGGCCGAGCACTCGGCCGCAAACTGGCAGATGATGCTCGACGGCCTCAAGCGCGTTGCGGAGCGCTAGCTCCCCAGCTCTGCCTTCCCAGCCCTAGCTCCAGCCCTAGCTCCGCGGCCCTAGGGCCGCGGCCCTAGCTCCGCGGCCCTAGGTCCTCGGATGGCTCCGGTAGTAGTCGCGCCAGACCAGCCGGTGCACGGGCACCCACCTGGGGATGGAGCGCAGGCCAGGGATGAACGGCAGGAAGACCAGACCCAGGGTGAGGAGCATCATCAGCCCCCACACGAGGGCGTCGGCGTTGTCCGACGTGGAGAACGGTGGGACCTGGTACCAGAACGTGTACAGCCACATCCACGGCTGCCCGGGGTACGCCCCGGTCTCGTTCATCATTCCCCACTGGTCGCCGCCGAGCTGCTGGGCGCGAGCCTGGTCCTCCAGGTATGCGCCGTCCGACAGCAGGAGCAGGGCGCGGGTCGGGTCGCCGCCGTAGAAGTTGCCCGAGGACGTGAGCGCGCCCTCCAGACCGCCGGAGCCGGCGACGGTCAGGAACCCGGCTGCGAGCGCCGGCACGGGGCCATAGTCGCCAGCTGCCACCTTGGCGGGGTCGCCGTCCGGTGCCTTGCCGAGGGCGTCGCCGTATGCCGTCGCCCACGCGGTCCGCTTGGCGGGGTCGGCGGCGTTCCAGATCGCCAGAGCCGTGGTGACCCGCGCGTCACCGCTCACGCCTGCGAGGGGCTGGAGCACGAGGTCGGCCGAGTCGACCGGGATCCGCACCCCGCCCCATTTCTGCAGCGGGACGCCGAGCAGGGTCTGGCCTTCTCCGTTGGAGTTGTAAGGCGGCCCGTATGTCGCGCTGGCGCTGGTCCCGGCAAGCTCGGCCGTCGCCGTCGCGACGACGTCGGCCGGGGCCGCCTTGGCCCAGGCGCTCATCGTGATGGCATTCTCGTCCGGCGAGGAGAAGGCGGCCGCAAGGCCGAGGGACAGCACCGTCACCACGACGAGCGCAATGACGAACTCCTTGACGAGGTCATAGCGGCGAGTGCTGAACGTGTGGGCGTCGGGCACGAGGTGTGCCTCACGGGGGGCTTTCGGCTCGTGCGCTCCGCGCGGCCGGTGCGTCGCGGTCGACATCTCACTCACCTTCCACAGCGTCGATGGGAGGGACGACGCCGTGCCGCCGGACCAGCACGATGTGGATCGCGGCGATCAGGCCCACGGCCACGGGGAGCAGCACCACGTGCCAGAGCAGCATCTGTCCCGGGTTGAGGGTGTTGAACCAGGCGCCGATGCCGACGGCGTTGAGTCCGTCCTTCGCCTGCGTGCTGATCCACTGCGAGTCGAAGTTGCTCTGCGACAGGTAGCCGGTGAAGGCGGTGGCGATGGAGGCCAGGAAGGCCACAACGCCGATAATCCAGGTCATCGTCCGACGGCCGCGCCAGGCGGCCATCCAGAACGTCCCCCACAGGTGGATCACCATGAAGGCGAAGAACAGCTCGACGCTCCACAGATGCACCGAGTTGACGTAGCGACCGAGGCTCGAGACGTGCCACCAGCCGGATCCACCGATGGCCAGGACGCCGCCCGAGGCAACCACGACCAGGAGTGCTGCGATCGTCAGGACGCCGAAGACGTAGATCCACGAGGCCACGTATGCCGGTTGGCGGTCCGGGAGGGCCTGGCCCTCCGGGACGACACTCAGGATCCGGGTGCGCAGCCAGGTGGTCCAGGTGTCATGGCTGCCGAGGCTGGCGGCGTCGCCCGCGCCCCGCGTGGTGGTCATGACCCGCTCCACGGGTGGTCGCCCCTGCGGTCATGGGGCCTCGGGAAGGGAAGGACCAGGGCGAGCACGAACACGACCACCATCGCCACGATGACGATGAGGTTGGTGAGGCTGATCGAGATGACGCCCCAGTCGATGTAGCGTCCCGCGTCCGCTGGCAGTGCGGTCAGTGCAGGCAGTGCAGCAAGGCTTCTCATGGGAACCACCTTTTGTCGAAAGCGCTGTAGCGTGGCGCAGTTCCTCCCGTGGCTGCAGGGAGAATGCTGCCCCCGAGTCTCCGCGCCTGGCAAGGGACGATGGTCCCTAACGGCTCGGCCGCGCCTTTCCCTCGTTGTCGGCGCGGGCTCGTAGGGTCGCGCCATGGCCTCGAAGACCCGCTCCCCCGGCTACCGCTGCTCCGAGTGCGGGTGGAGCGCTGTGAAGTGGGTCGGACGCTGCGGCGAGTGCCAGTCCTGGGGCACCGTGTCGGAGGTGGGCGCAGTGTCCATCCGCACGGTGGCTGCCTCCCGCGTCGACCGCCCCGCCATCCCGATCGGCGACGTCGACGCGAGGCGCAGCGGGGCCCGCAGCACCGGCGTGAGCGAGTTCGACCGGGTCCTCGGCGGCGGTCTCGTGCCGGGCGCGGTGGTCCTGGTCGCAGGCGAGCCGGGCATCGGCAAGTCCACCCTGCTGCTCGACGTGGCGGCCAGGGCGGCTCGCGCGGGTGACGGCGCAACGGTGCTCTACGTCAGCGGGGAGGAGTCGGCCGCGCAGGTGAGGCTGCGGGCAGAGCGGATCGAGGCGATGGCCAAGACCCTGTACCTCGCGTCCGAGACCGACCTCGCCACGGTGCTCGGCCAGGTTGAGGCAGTCAAGCCGCAGCTGCTGGTGATCGACTCCGTGCAGACCATCGCCAGCTCCGAGGTCGAGGGTGCGGCCGGCAACGTCGCCCAGGTGCGCGAGGTGGCCGCGTCCGTCATCAACGTGGCCAAGGCCCGGGGCATCGCGGTCCTGCTGGTGGGCCATGTCACGAAGGACGGCTCGATCGCCGGCCCGCGGGTGCTCGAGCACCTCGTCGACGTCGTCGTGCAGTTCGAGGGGGACCGACACTCGCGGCTTCGCCTCGTGCGCGCGGTGAAGAACCGCTATGGCCCCACCGACGAGGTCGGCTGCTTCGACCTGAGCGACGTCGGCATCGTCGGGCTCGCTGACCCGAGCGGCCTGTTCCTCTCGACCCGAGCGGTCGACGTGCCCGGCACCTGTGTGACCGTCACTGTGGAGGGTCGCCGCCCGCTCGTCGCGGAGGTCCAGGCGCTCGTTGCCAAGACGACGATCCCCACCCCTCGGCGCGCCACGAGCGGCCTGGACGCCTCCCGGGTCGGCATGATCATCGCGGTCCTCGACCGTCGCGCCAGCGCGCCCATCGCGCACAGTGATGCCTTCGTCTCGACGGTCGGCGGCGTGCGGCTCACCGAGCCGGCCAGCGACCTGGCCGTGGCCCTGGCGATCGCCAGCGCGATCCTCGACCGCCCGCTCCCCCACGGCACGCTCGCCCTCGGCGAGGTCGGCCTGGCCGGCGAGATCCGACCAGTCACCGCGGTGCCACGCCGGCTCGGCGAGGCCGCGCGCTTGGGCTTCCACACGGCATACGTGCCCAGCGGGGTCCTGGGCAGCGGCCCCACCCCCGAGGCGATGCGGGTGGTCGAGGTGCCTGACCTCGCGACCGCCGTGCGCACGTCGCTCCTGGCTGCCGCCAGATAGACTCTGCGCTCAGATGGTTGGGGAGCAACAGATGGAGACACGGTGAGCCCGACGCAGGACGAGCTGCTGCGCGCCACTCTGGCGAGCCTCGCGCCCGGCACCGAGCTCCGCGACAGCCTCGAGCGCATCCTTCGCGGCCGCACCGGCGCCCTCCTGGTCTTCGGCTATGACAAGGCCGTCGAGCAGATCGCCAGCGGCGGGTTTCCCCTCGACGTCGAGTTCTCGTCGACCCGGCTGCGCGAGCTCGCCAAGATGGACGGCGCGATCATCCTCGACCGCGAAGGCACTCGCATCCTCCGGGCCGCGACTCAGCTCGTGCCCGACCCCTCGATCGAGACCAGCGAGTCCGGCACTCGCCACCGCACCGCCGAGCGTGTGGCCAAGCAGACCGGCTACCCCGTCATCTCGGTCAGCCAGTCCATGCGCATCGTTGCCCTCTACTTCGCCGGCGGCCGACACGTTTTGGAGGACTCCTCGGCGATCCTCTCCCGTGCCAACCAGGCCCTCCAGACCCTCGAGCGCTACAAGGCCCGGCTCGACGAGGTGACCGGCACCCTGTCGGCCCTCGAGATCGAGGACCTCGTGACTGTGCGCGACGTCGCGAGCGTGCTCCAGCGCCTGGAGATGGTCCGCCGCATCAGCGAGGAGATCAGCGACTACGTCCTCCAGCTCGGCGTCGACGGACGGCTGCTGTCCCTCCAGCTCGAGGAGCTCACCGGTGGGCTGAGCAACGACCTCGAGTGGGTGATCCGCGACTACCTGCCCGAGTCACGCAGCAACCTCACCATCGACCAGGCCGTCGGCAACCTCACCGCCCTCGACTCCACGGAGCTGCTCGACCTGTCCGCGGGTGCGAGGGCCCTGGGGTTCAGCATCGTGGGCGACTCGCTCGACTCGGCGGTCAGCCCACTCGGCTACCGCCTGCTCAGCAAGGTCCCGCGGCTGCCCGGTGCCATCACTGACCGCCTCGTCGACCACTTCGGCGGCCTCCAGAAGCTGCTGGCAGCCAACATCGACGAGCTCATGGACGTCGACGGCGTCGGCGAGGGTCGTGCCCGCCTGGTGCGCGAGGGCCTCTCGCGGCTGGCCGAGTCGAGCATCCTCGAACGCTACGTGTGACCGTCGCAGCCGCCCTGCACACGCTGGTCCTCGGCTGGTATGCCGGATGCGCCAGAGACCTGCCCTGGCGCCGTCCCGAGGCCACGGCCTGGGAGGTCTTCGTCTCCGAGGTAATGCTCCAGCAGACACCGGTCGCCCGGGTCGAGCCGGTCTGGAAGGAGTGGGTGGTGCGGTGGCCGACGCCGGGAGCGCTCGCGGCGGAGCCGAGCGGCGAGGCGGTGCGGGTGTGGGGCCGGCTGGGCTACCCGAGACGGGCCCTGCGCCTGCATGCCGCCGCCACGGTCATGGTCGAGCAGCACGAGGGCAGGGTTCCCGACTCCATCGCCGAGCTCCTCGCCCTGCCGGGTGTCGGCACCTACACCGCGGCTGCCGTGGCCGCCTTCGCGTTCGGCGAGCGCACGACGGTGGTCGAAACCAACGTGCGGCGGGTTTTCGCCCGCGCGGTCTCCGGCCAACCGCTGGCTGCGCCCGCCCTGACGCGGGCCGAGACCGAGCTTGCCACCCGGTTGCTGCCTGGCGCCTCGGATGCCGCACGCATCTGGAATGTCGCGGTCATGGAGCTCGGCGCCCTGGTCTGCACCGCTCGCAGCCCGCGCTGTGCTGAATGCCCCATTGCCGCGGCCTGCGCATGGCGGAATGCCGGCCAGCCGCCGTACGACGGGCCGACCCGCAGGGGGCAGTCGTGGCATGGCACCGACCGCCAGGCGCGGGGCGCGCTGCTGGCGGTGCTCCGCGAGGCGACCGTGCCGGTCGCGCACGAGGCGCTGGTCGCGGCCTGGCCAGACGAGCAGCAGCGGGAGCGGTGCCTGGACTCGCTCGTGGCCGACAGACTCGTCGAGCCGGTCGATGCGGGCCGGTTCAGGCTGCCGGGCTGAGTCCCAGTGCCGCGAGGGTGCGATGCAACACCTCGTCGGGGCTCCCCTCCGCGCTCACCATCAGGCCGGGCTCGTCCTCTGCGAGCGGCTCCAGGGCGGCGAGCTGGCTGTTCAGGAGGCTCGGCGGCATGAAGTGGCCGGTGCGGGTCTCGAGCCGTCCGGCGATCAGGGCGGGCGGTGCCGTGACCTCCAGGAACCGCAGGTGGCGGTGCCCCTCCCTGAGCAGATCGCGGTAGGCCCGCTTGAGGGCCGAGCACGTGATCACGGCCGACTCGCCAGCCACCTCGCGCGCACCGATCCAGGCCGCGACGGTGCGCAGCCAGGGCCAGCGATCCTCATCGGTGAGCGGAATGCCGCTCGCCATCTTGTCGCGGTTGGCCTGAGGGTGGAAGTCGTCGCCCTCGGCGAAGGGCCAGCCCATGGCGTCCGCGATTCCGTGTGCGAGGGTCGTCTTGCCGGATCCCGAGACACCCATCACGACGATGTGGTGCATGCGCCTCACCCTGTCACAGCTGGCGGAGCATGCGGGTGTTGCCCAGGGTGTTGGGCTTGACCCGCTCCAGGTCCAGAAACTCGGCGACGCCCTCGTCGTAGGACCGCAACAGCTCGGCATAGACCTCGGGGGAGACTGCCTGCCCCTCGATCGGCGCAAAGCCGTGCCGACCGAAGAACTCGGTCTCGAAGGTGAGGCAGAACAGCCGGCTCAGGCCGAGCGCACGGGCGTCCTGCACCAGCTGCTCGAGAATCGCCGTCCCAATCCCGTGGCCCTTGGCCGCCTCGTCGACCGCCAGGGTGCGGATCTCCCCGAGGTCCTCCCAGAGCACATGCAGGGCGCCGCAGCCGACCAGCATCCCGTCGACCTCGGCCACCCGGAACTGCTGGAGCCCTTCGTAGTACTGCACCACGTCCTTGGAGACCAGCACCCGCCTCTCGGCGAGCGGTCGCACGAGCTCCCGGATCGCGCGCACGTCCGCTGCCCGGGCAGCCCGCACCGTGACCCCGGTCATGCCGGAACCCGCCTGATCATGCCCGAACGCTACTGGTCGCCGCACCACCGACCAGCGGGCACCACCCGCCAACGCAGGTATGCCGCGGACGTGGGTCCGCGGCATACCTGCTGTTGGGTGCGTGGCTAGGTGCTTGGCCGGCCGATCAGCCGGCGTCCGCGCTGTCGCCCGCCTCCACGAGGGGCACGTCGATCGAGCGCGGGTGGGGCGTGCCCTCGAAGGTGAAGGTGTCGTCCTTGCCCTCGCCGGTCGCGTTGACCACGACGATCTCGCCGGCCTTGAGCTCACCGTAGAGGATCTTCTCGGAGAGCGTGTCCTCGATCTCGCGCTGGATCGTGCGACGCAGCGGACGGGCGCCCAGGACCGGGTCGTAGCCCTTCTTGGCCAGGAGGTTCTTGGCCGCGGTCCTGAGCTCGATGGCCATGTCCTTGTCCTTGAGCCGCTTGTCGAGCTTGGCGATCTCCAGGTCGACGATCGCGACGATCTCCTCCCGCGTGAGCTGGGGGAAGACGATCGTGTCGTCGACGCGGTTGAGGAACTCGGGACGGAAGTGCTGCTTCAGCTCGTCCGTCACCTTGTTCTTCATGCGGTCGTAGTCTCCGCGGGTGTCGCCGCCGGAGGCGAAGCCCAGCGAGACGCCCTTGGCGATGTCACGCGTGCCGAGGTTGGTGGTCATGATGATCACCGTGTTCTTGAAGTCGACCATCCGACCCTGGGAGTCGGTCAGGCGGCCGTCTTCGAGCACCTGCAGCAGCGAGTTGAAGATCTCCGGGTGGGCCTTCTCGACCTCGTCGAAGAGCACGACCGAGAACGGCTTGCGGCGCACCTTCTCGGTGAGCTGCCCGCCCTCTTCGTAGCCGACGTAGCCGGGCGGCGAGCCGAACAGGCGCGACACCGTGTGCTTCTCGGAGAACTCGGACATGTCGAGCTGGATCAGGGCATCCTCGTCGCCGAAGAGGAACTCGGCGAGGGTCTTGGCCAGCTCGGTCTTGCCGACGCCCGTAGGGCCGGCGAAGATGAACGACCCACCCGGACGGCGGGGGTCCTTCAGACCGGCACGGGTGCGGCGGATCGCCTGGGACAGAGCCTTGATGGCGTCGTCCATGCCGACGATGCGCTTGTGCAGCTCGTCCTCCATGTGGAGCAGCCGACTGGACTCCTCCTCGGTGAGCTTGAACACCGGGATGCCCGTGCTCGCCGCAAGGACCTCGGCGATGAGCTCCTCGTCGACCTCGGCCACGATGTCCATGTCGCCGGACTTCCACTCCGACTCCCGCTTGGCCTTCGCGGACAGAAGCGTCTTCTCCTGGTCGCGCAGGCGCGCAGCCTTCTCGAAGTCCTGGCCGTCGATGGCCGACTCCTTCTCGAGCCGGACCGTCGAGATCTTCTCATCGAACTCGCGCAGGTCTGGCGGAGCCGTCATGCGGCGGATGCGCAGGCGGGCGCCGGCCTCGTCGATGAGGTCGATGGCCTTGTCGGGGAGGTAGCGGTCGTTGACGTAGCGGTCGGCAAGATTGGCTGCCGACACCAGAGCAGCGTCGGTGATCGACACGCGGTGGTGCGCCTCGTAGCGGTCGCGCAGCCCCTTGAGGATCTCGATGGTGTGCGCGAGCGTCGGCTCGGCCACCTGGATCGGCTGGAAGCGGCGCTCCAGCGCCGAGTCCTTCTCGATGTACTTGCGGTACTCATCAAGGGTGGTCGCCCCGATGGTCTGCAGCTCGCCGCGGGCGAGCATGGGCTTGAGGATCGACGCGGCGTCGATCGCGCCCTCAGCCGCGCCGGCCCCGACGAGGGTGTGGATCTCATCGATGAACAGGATGATGTCGCCGCGGGTGCGGATCTCCTTGAGGACCTTCTTCAGCCGCTCCTCGAAGTCACCGCGGTAGCGGCTCCCGGCCACCAGCGCGCCGAGGTCGAGGGTGTAGAGCTGCTTGTCCTTGAGGGTCTCGGGCACCTCGCCCCGGACTACGTCCTGGGCCAGGCCCTCGACCACCGCGGTCTTGCCGACACCCGGCTCCCCGATGAGGACCGGGTTGTTCTTGGTGCGGCGCGACAGCACCTGCATGACGCGCTCGATCTCCTTCTCGCGCCCGATCACCGGGTCGAGCTTGCCCTCACGGGCTGCCTGCGTCAGGTTGCGGCCGAACTGGTCGAGGACCAGGGAGCCGGCCGGGGTGCCCTCCTGCTGGGTGCTCGAACCGACACCAGCGGACTGGCCCTCCTTGCCCTGGTAGCCCGAGATCAGCTGGATGACCTGCTGCCGGACGCGGTTGAGGTCGGCGCCCAGCTTGACGAGGACCTGGGCGGCGACGCCCTCGCCCTCGCGGATCAGGCCGAGCAGGATGTGCTCCGTGCCGATGTAGTTGTGGCCAAGCTGGAGAGCCTCGCGCAGCGAGAGCTCGAGGACCTTCTTGGCGCGGGGCGTGAAGGGAATGTGGCCGGACGGGGCCTGCTGCCCCTGGCCGATGATCTCCTGCACCTGCTCGCGGACTGACTCCAGCGAGATGCCGAGGCTCTCGAGGGCCTTGGACGCGACGCCCTCACCCTCGTGAATCAGGCCGAGCAGGATGTGCTCCGTGCCGATGTAGTTGTGGTTGAGCATGCGCGCTTCTTCCTGCGCAAGCACCACAACTCGCCGGGCCCGGTCGGTAAACCGTTCAAACATGGTCTGCTGCTCCTGCCTATCGAGTCCCCTCGATGCTATCTGGGTTGGGGGACGTCGTCTCCCCGCTTGCAGCGGGGTGATGCACCCGTCACAACGGCACGGGCCCGCAGGCTGTTCCATACCCGCTTGCGCGGGGGATCGTGTTCGCTCTCAGCGGAGCGGCGCTAGTGGCCCCGCAGGTTCCTGAGGTCGCTGATCCGCTTCGCTTTGCCCAAGGACCGCTCGAGCGCGTGGGGCTCCACGACCTCGGCCCGGATGGTGACGCCCACGCGGTGCTTGACCCGCCACTCCAGGGCCCTGGCCATGGTCGCCCGCGCCTCGTCGGGCAGGCCCGCTTCCCGGGCCTCCACCTGCACGGTGAGCTCGTCCAGCCGGCCGGGCCGGGTCAGGACGCACAGATAGTGCGGCGTCAGCCCCTCGATGGTGAGCAGGTGCTCCTCGATCTGGGACGGGAAGACGTTGACGCCGCGCACGCTCATCATGTCGTCGCTGCGGCCGGTGATCTTCGCCATGCGTCGGAACTGGGGGTATGCCGTACCGGGCAGCAGGGTGGTCAGGTCACGCGTGCGGTAGCGCACCACAGGCATGGCCTGCTTGGTCAGGGACGTGAAGACCAGCTCACCCTCCTCTCCGTCGGGGGTCACCTCACCGGTGATCGGGTCGACAATCTCGGGGTAGAAGTGGTCCTCCCAGATGTGCAGGCCGTCCTGGGTCTCCCCCGCCTCTTGGGCGACCCCAGGGCCCATCACCTCTGACAGACCGTAGATGTCGACGGCCAGCAGGTTGCTCCGCGCCTCGACCTCCGACCGCATCTGCTCGGTCCACGGCTCGGCCCCGAAGATGCCGACCTCCAGCGAGGTCGTGTGGGGGTCGACACCCTGTGCCTCCATCTCGTCGAGGATGGCCAGGAAGTAGGACGGCGTCACCATGATGACCCGCGGTCTGAAATCGACGATCAGCTGGACCTGCCGCTCGGTCATGCCGCCGGAAACCGGCACCACCGTGCAGCCGAGCCGCTCGGCACCGTAATGAGCGCCCAGGCCCCCCGTGAACAGCCCGTAGCCGTAGGCCACATGGACCACGTCGCCGGGACGGCCACCAGCCGCCTCGATCGAGCGCGCCATGACGTCAGCCCAGGTGTCCAGGTCCACCTTGGTGTAGCCGACAACCGTGGGCCGCCCCGTGGTGCCGCTGGACGCGTGGATGCGGGAGACCTGCTCCCGGGGCACGGCGAACATCCCGAACGGGTAGTTCTCCCGCAGGTCGGCCTTGGTCGTGAACGGGAATCGTCGCAGGTCATCGAGGCTGTGCAGGTCTTCGGGATGCACTCCCGCGGCGTCGAAGGCCGACCGGTAGTGCGGCACGTTGTCATAGGCGTGGGCCAGGCTCCAGCGCATCCGCTCGAGCTGGAGGTCACGCAGGGTCGCGGCGTCGGTGACGGACATGAGAGAAATCGTCTCACTGGTGGATCCTGTGAATCCGCGGTGAATGGCCTGCGGACCGAGTGCCTGCGCCACACAGCCGACGTACAGTCAAAGCATGGACAGGCTGGCGGCGCCGCCGGCTGTCGACGCCCCCGGTGAGGCGGCCGACAGCGTTCCGCCGCGAGGCCGTCGGAGGCTCTTGGTGAGCGTTTCCGCCGTCGCCGTCCTCGCCCTCGTCGCGGTCGCCGCACTGGTGAGCCGCTCGGCGGACCAGCCCCCGGTCAGCGCGCGGGACGTCAACAAGATCGCCCAGCAGCGGGTTGACAAAGCCTTGCAGGACCGGGACCAGGCACCTGCCGACGCCACGCGCGCCTACGAGGCAATCCTGCCGTCACTGGTCCTCATCACGGCCGACGACAGCACGGGCGCGGGAGTCGTCGTCAACGCCGACGGCACGGTGCTCACGGCGCTGCACGTGGTCGAGGGGGCCGAGGACATCAGGGTCGCCTTCGCCGACGGCACCACCGCGCTGGCCACGGTCACCCGCCAGCGGCCGGACAACGACATCGCGGTGCTGGCGGTCAACTACCTGCCCGACGTGGTGGTCCCCGCAGTACTGGGCGGGGGCGCGCAGGTGGGCGACGCCGTCTTCGCTGTGGGCCACCCGCTCGGGCTCACCCACACCCTCACCGCAGGGGTCGTGTCGGCGCTCAACCGCACCATCCGCGTCAAGGGTGACCGCAGCCTCAAAGACCTGATCCAGTTCGACGCGGCCGTCAACCCCGGAAACTCCGGCGGTCCGCTCCTCAACCGGAGCGGCCAGGTGATCGGCATCGTCACCGGACTGGCCAACCCCTCCGACCAAGCGTTCTTCGTGGGCATCGGCTTCGCCGTCCCCATCTCGACGGCCGGCGGTGCCGCTGGCGGCCCACCCCAGTAGCTGACAGGAGCAGGAGACCCGATGGACCCCGAGACCACCGAAACCGGCCGGCCAGCACACCCGCTCGAGCAGGCGCTCTACGAGGTCAAGAAGACGATCGTCGGCCAGGACCAGCTCCTCGAGCGCATGATCGTCGCCCTCCTGGCCCGAGGTCACCTGCTCGTCGAGGGCGTCCCGGGCCTGGCCAAGACGATGGCGATCAAGACCCTCGCCCGGACTGTCGGCGGTGAGTTCCACCGGATCCAGTTCACGCCCGACCTGGTGCCCGCAGACATCATCGGCACCCGCATCTACAACCAGAAGGAGGGAGAGTTCCAGGTCTCGCTCGGGCCGGTCTTCGCCAACCTCGTGCTGGCCGACGAGATCAACCGGGCGCCGGCCAAGGTCCAAAGCGCGCTGCTGGAGGTGATGCAGGAGCGACAGGTGACCATTGGCCGCCAGACCTACCCGGCACCGGACCCGTTCCTCGTGATGGCCACCCAGAACCCCATCGAGTCGGAAGGCACCTACGCCCTGCCGGAGGCCCAGGTCGACCGGTTCATGCTCAAGGTGCTCGTGGGCTACCCGTCCCCGGACGAGGAGTTCGTGGTGGTCGAACGGATGACGTCGGCGCTGGAGGCCACTGAGCAGGTGCTCACGACGGTCCAGCTCCTCGACTACCAGCGCGCTGCAGATGCCGTCTACGTGGACCCCGCCGTGATCCGGTATGCCGTTCAGCTGGCTTCGGTCACCCGTCACCCGGGTGCCGCCGGGCTCCCGGACCTGGCGCGCTACATCTCGTTCGGGGCCAGCCCGCGGGCGTCCATCAACCTGGTCCTGGCTGCCAAGGCCCTCGCGTTCCTGCGCGGCCGCGACTACGCCCTCCCGGTGGATGCGCGAGATCTCGCCCGCGACGTGCTCCGCCACCGCATGGTGCTGTCCTACGAGGCGCTGGCGGAGGGGCTGACCCCGGACGAGCTTCTCACCCCGGTCCTGGAGACGGTGGCGCTCCCGCAGGTTGCGATGCGCGAGCGCCCGGACGGGACCAGCAGCCCGCAGAGCGGCGGTGCCCCATGGACCGTGCCGTCCCGCTGACCCCCGAGCGCCTCCTGCGGCGGCTCGAGTGGAGAGTGGTCCGCCGCCTCGACGGGGAGCTGCAGGGCGACTACCGGTCCCTGTTCCGGGGGGCTGGCGTCGACTTTCTGGACTTGCGAGAGTACGTCCCGGGTGACGATCTGCGGCACATCGACTGGAACGTGACGGCGCGCATGGACACCCCCTACATCCGCGAGTACGCGGAAGACCGCGAGGTCACCGCGTGGCTGCTGCTCGACCGCTCGCCCTCGATGGGCTTCGGGCCGGTCGACCGCCAGAAGGACCATGTCGTCGCCGACGTCGCCACGACGCTCGCCCATGTCCTTATTCGCGGGGGCAACCGGGTCGGCGCCCTGGTGTTCGGCGAGTCGGTCGACACGACCATCCCGCCGGGCCAGGGACGTCGCCACGTGCTGCGCATCGTGCACGAGCTGCTCAAGCCGCCTAGCCCGACGACCACGACCACCGACCTGGGCGTCCTGCTGCGGGCGGCATACGGCGTAGCCCGACGCCGGTCGCTCCTCGTCCTGGTGTCGGACTTCATCAGCCAGCCCGGCTGGGAGCGCCCGCTCGCCCTGCTGACCCGGCGTCACGACGTCGTCGCAATCCAGGTCGCCGACCCCAGAGAGTCCGAACTGCCATCAGTCGGCATGGTCTACGTCGAGGACGCCGAGACCGGGGAGCAGATCTTCGTCGACACCGACGACCCACAGTTCCGTCTGCGGTTGCGCGCGGCGGCGGAAGAACGGCAGCGGCAGATCGGCGAGCTGACGCAGCGGGCAGGCACCACGCTCTTCACCGTCAGCACGGACGAGGACCTCGTGCGGGCCCTCGCGCGGATCAGCGAACTGCGGCGGAAGGCCCGGCTGTGACCTTCGCGTGGCCCTGGATGCTGCTCGGGCTGGTGGCCGTGCCGGCTTCCGCGATCGCCTACCGGCGCCTCCTGCGAAGGCGGGCGTCGCGCCGGGCGGCCCTCGCCGAGCTCGGCCTCGTGACGCCCGAGGCCAGGCCAGGCAGGCGCGGACGCGTTGTGGCAGCCCTGTTCGTCGGAGCCGTCGCGCTGCTGGCCGTCGCCATGGCCCGCCCTCAGACGACCGTCGCTGAGCCACGCCGCGAGGGCACCGTCATCCTGGCCTTCGACGTGTCCACGAGCATGGCCGCCAAGGACGTGAAACCAACCCGGCTGGAAGCCGCCAAGCGGGCCGCCCGAGGCTTCGTGCACAAACAGCCGGGCTCGATCCGCCTGGGTGTCGTCGCCTTCGGCGAGAGCGGCCTGATCGCCCAACAGCCCACGTTCGACCGGGGCCAGGTGCTCGCCGCGATCGACCGGCTGCAGCCCCAGGGCGGCACGTCTGTGGGCCGCGGGATCCTCACGTCCCTGAGTGCCATCGCCGGCAGGGCAGTCACTGCTCCCAAGCCGTCCGAGAGCGCCGAGTCCTCGGACAACAACCTGGGCTACTACAGCTCGGCGGCGGTGGTCCTGCTCTCCGACGGCGAGAACACCGACGACCCCGACCCGCGGGAGCTGGCTGACCTCGCCTCCAGCGCCGGCGTGCGGATCTACCCCATCGGGCTGGGGAGCCCCAGCGGAACCGTGCTCCAGGTGGACGGCTTCATGATCGCAACGGCGCTCCACGAGGACGTCCTGCGCCAGATCGCCCAGACCACCAACGGGACCTACTTCGGCGCTGCAGACACCGCCGCCCTGGCCAAGGTCTACAACTCGATCGACCTGGCCTGGACCGCCCACGCTGAACGGCGGGAGGTCACGTCCCTGTTCGCTGCGGCCGCGGCGCTGCTTCTGCTCCTTGGGGCCGGTGCCTCGATCTTGTGGTTCGGGAGGGTGGTCTAGCCATGGAGTTCGGCTGGCCCCTCGGCCTGCTCGGCCTGCTTGCTCTCCCAGCGCTGGCCACGGCATACCTCTGGCAGCTGCGGCGCCGCCGCCGGCAGGCGGTCCGCTTCTCCAGCGTCGCCCTGGTCCGGGCGGCGAAACCGTCGCAGGCGCGCTGGCGACGGCACGCCCCGGTGGCGCTGCTGCTCGCCAGCATGGGACTCCTCGGGCTGGCCGGCGCCCGGCCGCAGGTGCGGGCCGAGGTGCCGGTCTCGAGCTCGGCGGTCATCCTGGCCATCGACGTGTCGGGTTCGATGTGCTCCACCGACGTCGACCCGAACCGCCTCGCCGCTGCCCAGGACGCGGTGCGCGCCTTCATCCGCGCGCAAGACGAGGGGACCCGAATCGGGCTCGTCGTGTTCTCCGGCTTCGCGCAGGTGGCGGTCTCGCCGACGACCGACCACGACGCCCTGCTCCAGTCGGTCGACTCCCTGACCACCGGGCGGGGCACCACGATCGGCGCCGCGATCCTCAAGTCGATCGACGCCATCGCGGAGATCAACTCCTCGGTCCGGCCCGCCGACACCGAGGCGACCGACCCGCCCCCAGGCGAGGGGGCGGCCCCGGTCGCGCCGGTCCCCGAGATCGTCGTGCTGCTCACGGACGGCGCCAATACCCGTGGGGTCACGCCGCAGGATGCGGCCAAGCAGGCGGCCGCGCGGGGAGTCCGGGTCTACCCGATCGGCTTCGGCACCCAGAACCCGGCTCCCATGGTCTGCACGAGCGAGCAGCTCGGGGGGAACCTCTTCGAGGGCTTCGGGGGCGGGGGTGTGGGCGGGGTCGGCCGCGGGGGGCGCAGCTTCCTCCGGGTCGACGAGGGAGCCCTGCGCGCCGTCGCCAAGACCACCGGCGGGGAGTACTTCAAGGCCAGCGATGCCGATCAGCTCCAGACCGTGCTGCACGACCTGCCCAAACACGTGCAGGTACAGGAGCGAGACCTCAACGTGAGTGTCGGGTTCGCCGCAGCCGGGGCCCTGCTCCTCGTCGCCGCGCTCGGGGCGGCTGCGCGCTGGAGTGGCTTTCCCAGCTGACCCGACAGGCACGCCACCCGCTCGGGCAGGTGACCGCGACCGCTCCAGTGTTGGGTTGGCGGTGTCCAGGAGGTACGGGAAGCCTCCAGGCACCGGCGAGAGCCTCCGAGATCGATCTCACGACGTCCGCTGGCGTGCGGCGTGCGCTCGCACCTTGGCCCGATTGCCGCACCACTCCATGCGGCACCATCGGCGCCGGCCCCGGGGGTCGAGGAACAGCCAGCCGCAGCCGACGCCGGGGCAGGCGTGCACCGTCGACAGGTCGGCACTCGTGAGGAACTCTGCCGCCGCCCAGGCGGTCGCGAGCATCGGCCGCTCCAGCCCGTCAGCAATGGCCCAGCGGGGCTGGGAGCCGGGTTGGAGCACCGCTGCCCCGGCGGCGCGCGCCGCGACGTCGGATACCTCGGCCACGGCGGCCTCGTCGTGTGGATCGAGAGCCGCGGCCCGAATCGCACGGCGCAGGCGCCGGCTCTGCTCGAGGACCTCGTCGGCCTGCTCGGAAGCAGTCCCGTCGGCCAGGTCTCTCAGGGCTCGAGACGAATGCATGTCGAGCAGCCCTGCCCCCTCGGTCCACAGCGCCAGGTGCGCGTAGGACCTGAGGAAGTCGGTCGACTCCTCCTCGTGCCACCCCGCGAACGTGTTGCAGAAGTCGAGCGCCGGATGGCCGCCGATCATCGCGGGCAGGACCAAACCCTCGATCCTTCGGAAGAAAGATGCAGCCACCTCTTGACCTCACGACTGCTCAGCGATTGACTCCTAACCGCTTACTGCCATTCTACTGGTTAGGAGATGAGTAGATGCGAAAACTTGCCGTCGCTGTCGCCGCTGTTCTGATGGGCATCACCCTTGCCCCGGCCCGGGCCATGGCCAGCGATCCGCCCTGGACGGCCTACGACCAGACTGACTTTACGGTCTCGGGAGCACGTTCGACCTGCGGCTTCGACGTGCGCGTTGCCACGGTGGAGGATGCCGAGTACTACCGCACCATGTCGACCTACGACGACGGGAGCGTGATGAGCCAGCTGTGGCGCGGCCCGCTCGTCATGAGCTACACCAACCTCACGACGGGCTACTCGGTGGTCCGAGACCTCACGGGCATGGCCGTCATCGACTACCGCCAGGGCGGCGCGCTGGCGAAGATCTCCGCGATCGAGGGGTCGTTCGGCGCCACTCTGCCGGCAGGAAGCACCCCGAGCTCGGGACTGATGGTCTTCTCCGGCCACGACACCTCGGTCAGCTTCAATGCCGATGGGTCGCGCAGCTATGAGCTTGGACCCGACGGCGCAGTGGAGAACATGTGCCAGACCCTCGGGTAGCTGCGTCGACTCACGGGACCGATCGAGGCTGAGCGCAACCAGCGCCTGCCAGCGCCGCCGAACTGCCGCTGTTCAGCGGCGGCGCTGGCAGCGGCCGCACCAGAACAGGTTGCGGCCTGCCACGACCTGCGTACGGATTCGGGATCCGCACACCAGGCAGGGTTCGCCTGCACGCCGGTAGACGTAGGACTCTCGCTCGGTGAGCCGGACCGGCTCCCCAGCCCCAAGCCTCTTGCTGACCTCCTCGACCTGGTCCGCGATCGTCACGATCCTGCCCGTGGCCACACCCAGTGGCATCAGGGCGACCAAGTCCTCCCAGAGCCTCTGCCACGTCGTGCGCCGCACGTCTCGGCCTGGGCGGAAGGGGTCGACCCGCGCTCGGAAGAGCACCTCCGACCGGTAGACGTTGCCGACGCCGGCCAGCACCGCCTGGTCCATCAGCAGCTCAGCGATCGACCGCGAGCTGCGGGCGATCGTGCGCCACCCCACCTCCGGGTCGGGATCCGGGCGCAGTGGGTCTGGCCCGAGTTTCGAGGTCACCGCCTCCACCTGCTCGGGGGTGATCACGGCGCACAGGTTGGGACCACGCAGGTCGGCCACGTGTCCGTTGCTCGCCAGGCGCAGTCGAACCTGGCCCACGACCGGCACTTCACCGGCATACGAGCGATCGTCGATCATGAAGGTGCCGATCAGCCCGAGGTGCACGTGAAGCCAGGCGTCGCCGTGGAACTCGGCGAACAGGTGCTTGCCCCACGACGTCGCGTGAAGGAACTGGCGGCCGCTGAGCAGCGCGGCACCCGCGGCGAACTTGCCCTGGGGGCTGGTGGCGGTGGGAGTGGTGCCCGCGAACGCGCCATCGAGATCGCGCGCGAGTGCGAACAGCGTGTGTCCTTCAGGCATCGGGGAAGGTCAGCTGGCCTTCTTCTTCGCGGCGGTCTTCTTGGCGGGCGCCTTCTTCGCCGGGGCCTTCTTGGCTGCAGTCTTCGTGGCCGCAGTCTTTGCGGCCGCGGCCTTCTTGGCAGGGGCCTGCCTGGCCGTCCTTGGAGCCGCCGTGGGCGCCTCGCCCCGTGACGACTTCGCCTTCTCGACGCTCTTGGCCAGGGCGGCGAGCAGGTCGACGACCTCGCCGGTCTCCTCGGCCTCACGCGGCGCCACCTGAATCTCGCCGCCCTCGACCTTGGCCTTGACGAGGGCCTCGACGGCCTTGGAGTAGTCGTCTTCGTACTCGTCGGGGTCGTAGTCGCCGGCCAGCTGCTCGATCAGCAACTTGGCCATGTCGAGCTCCCGCTTGGTGGCCTTGGCATCCTCGCCCAGGTTAGCGAAGTCGGGTTTGCGCACCTCGTCGGGCCACAGCATGGTCTGCATCACGATGACGCCCTCGCGCACCCGCAGGACGGCCATGGTCATGCGGGTGCGGATCGAGACCGTGACCACGGCCATGCGGTTCTCGGTCTCGAGGGCGTCGCGCAGCAGGATGTAGGGCTTGGTCGCCGACTTGTCCGGCTCGAGGTAGTA
Source organism: uncultured Actinomycetota bacterium (assembly GCA_963715025.1). Lineage (GTDB taxonomy): Bacteria > Actinomycetota > Actinomycetes > Actinomycetales > Dermatophilaceae > DASSJT01. Next base: position 428,492 of record CAVQQQ010000009.1, read on the forward strand.
GGACTTGTCGAGGTAGATCGGGTCGATCTCCTCGGCCGGCACGAACTTCTCGACCGAGATCTCCTTGGAGCTGGTCGCCGGCAGGTCCTTGAAGTCCTCGTCGGTCAGGACGACCATCTCGCCGTCCTCGGTCTCGTAGCCCTTGGCGATGTCGTCGTAGCTCACCAGTTCGCCGTCGATCGAGCAGACCCGCTGGTACTTGATGCGACCGCCGTCCTCGCGGTGCACCTGCCGGAACTGCACGTCGTGATTCTCGGTGGCGGAGTAGAGCCGGATCGGGACGTTGACCAGCCCGAACGACACCGCGCCCTTCCAGATCGCGCGCATCACAAGCCTTCCGTATGCCGTGGGGCCGGGTCCCGGCCCAAGGTCCAGCATGCCCGTTGGGAGGGTCGGTTGACCACGGGCCCTCCCCGAACCGCCTCTTTCCCGGCGGGGCGCGGAGCACAATGGCCGGGAGGAAGACAACCTTTCGGCGCCGCCATGTTGTCGGAGGGGTTATGGGGAGGAACGCCCCACCGGGGTTCACCGAGTTCGTGCTGATGCGCGGGAGCGAGCTGCACCGGACCGCCCTGCTGTTGACCCACAGCACCGCGAGTGCGGAGGACCTCGTGCAGACCGCCCTGGTCAAGGCGTGGCGCGCGTGGGACCGCGTGCAGTCCGAGCCGGAGGCCTACGTCCGCCGGATCATCGTCAACGAGTTCGCCACGGGATGGCGGCGGCGCTGGCGCGGAGAACAGCCCGTGGAGGAACTGCCGCAGAGCGGTGATCCCGGTTTCGAGGACGTGGTGACGACGCGTCAGGTGCTCATCGCCGCGCTGGCCACGCTGCCGCCCCGCCAGCGCGCCATCATCGTGTTGCGCTTCTTCCACGACTACACCGAGACGCGGACCGCCGACGAGCTCGGTATCAAGGTCGGCACGGTCAAATCCCAGACCGCCCGAGCGCTTGCCACGCTGCGGGTCAACGCCCAGCTCGACAGCGGCAACGGCAACCACACGTCCACCCCGATGCGGGAAGGTGTCCAGCAATGACGGCCACGCTCGACGAGCTGCGCGCCGCCCTCCACGACGCGGCTCGAAACTACGCTCCTCCACCCGAGGTCACCCTCCGCCAGGTCGAGCAGCGCGTCGTCGCCACCGACCGGAGGCGACGGGTCCTGCTGTCAGGTGTCCTCGCAGCGGTGGTCGCCACCGGTGGCGGGCTGCTTGCGGCAGAGCAGCGGGGCCACGACGCCCGTGAGCTCCGTCCTGGCGAGTCGCGGCTGATCAGAGATGATCCCGCGCATCCCGTCACCTACCGCGGGATGGTGCGGGTGTCCGACACCGAGTGGCGCATAGCCGCCAACCGCCCGATCACGATCGCCCTGCCGGACGTGCAGGAAGGGGTGCTGTATGCCCGCGCCACGTGCACCGGTAGCTCGGGCCCGATGCCTTGGCTCATCCTGAGCCATGACGACGTCACGACCCAGCTGCCGTGCGTCGGCCCTGGCGGCACGACCGACCTGCCGGCCCGGTACCGACCGCCCTTCGACAGCGAGAAGCTGGCCCGGCCGAAGGGTTCCGGCGCAGGAGTTCTGACTGTCGAAGCCCGAGGCAGCCACAGTGCCACCGCCCGGATCGCGATCTACGTCCGCGCCGGTGCGCCAGTCCGCCCGCCCGAGCTGGACACCAACCCGCGCAGCGCCTGGTCTGGCTTTCCTGGCTTCCACGCAGCCTTCGGCCCTGACCCGACGTCGCCGAACTCGCCGGTAACGGTCAGGGGAACCTACGAGAAGGACCTCCTGGTCACCCTGGTTGTGCGCGGCGTTGGCGCCCTCCGGGCCACGGCCAACGGCCGGCCCCTGACCTTCGAGTGCTACACCGACCCCGACGACCTCGTGGGGGGCGTTCCGTGCCCGGACGCCGAGGTCGTGCGGGCCACGGACTACGGATCTGCGGCTCAGGTCTACGACTCGCTCGACATCCTCACGACTCAGGGACTGCGCACAGGCGACCCCGTGACCATCACCGTCACCCCCTCGGGCTTCAGCGGGGACGACTGGCGGCTCGACATCTTTGACTGGACTCAGAGCACGGGCGACCGAGACACCCTTGGCACCTGGACCCGGAAATAGCAGCGACCCCGGTCCCCGGGCGCCCCTCCCAGCCGTCCACCACCGGAGTCTCCGCAGCGGGCGCTTGACTGCGGTTGGATGGGACCGTGCGCCCCATGCTGGCGGTGACCGCCGACCACATCCCGACCGGACCCCAGTGGGCCCACGAGGTCAAGTGGGACGGCATGCGCCTGCTCGCCGACATCCACGAAGGACATCTGGACCTCACGTCGCGAGCCGGCAACGACGCCACCCCCAGTTTCCCCGAGCTGGCCGGGCTTGCCGACACCTACGACGACCTTCTCCTCGACGGCGAGGTCGTCGCCCTCGAGCACGGCCGCCCGTCGTTCACCGCCCTCGCCGAACGCATGCACGTCAAGGACCGCCGCCGGGCCGAGCGCCTTGCGGCCGCGCGGCCGGTGACGTTCATGATTTTCGACCTGCTGCGGCTGTTCGGCACCGACCTCACCGCCCAGCCCTGGTCGGAGCGCCGCAAGCTGCTGGAGAGCCTGGACCTGTCCGGCCCGTCCTGGCAGGTGCCACCGGTCTACTACGACGGGCAGGAGCTGTTCGATGCCACCAGGGAGCAGGGCCTCGAGGGGATCGTGAGCAAGAAGCGCCATTCGCCGTATGCGGTGGGGCGCCGGTCCGCCGACTGGCTCAAGTCACCGCACCACACCACCTACTCCGCCGTGGTCGGGGGCTGGCGGCCGGAGAAGACCAACGACGCGGGTCGGCTGGGGGCGGTCCTGCTCGGGATGCCGGCGCGGGAGGGCGGCTGGCGCTTCGTCGGGCGCATGGGCAGTGGTCTCGCCGGCAAGGCCGCTGTCACGCTGATGGAGGCGCTCCGCCCCCTGACCATCAGCGCGTCGCCCTTCGTCGACATCGTCCCCGCGATCGACGCCAGGGGCGCGACCTGGGTGGAGCCGAAGATCGTCGTGGAGGTGCGCGCGCTGGAACTCACCACTGCCGGCCGGCTCAGGCAGCCGGCATACCTCGGCATTCGCACTGACCTGACCCCCACCGACCTGCAACAGGATCTGGAGGTGAACCCGTGACCGAGACGACGTCAGTCATGGTCGGTGGCCGCAGGATGCGCCTGTCCAGCCTCGACAAGCTCCTGTTCCCGGCAACGGAGACGACGAAGGGCGAGGTCCTCAACTACTACGCGACCGTCGCGCCGGTGCTGCTCCCACACCTCGCGCACCGTCCGGTCACGCGGGTGCGGTGGCCACACGGCACTGCCGACCAGTCGTTCTTCGAGAAGAACCTGCCCTCGGGGGCCCCTTCGTGGCTGCCGTCCGCACGGGTCGACGACGTCACCTACCCACTAGTGCCGGACCTCGCGGCTCTGACCTACCTGGTCAACCTCAACTCCATCGAGCTGCACGTTCCGCAGTGGACCGTGTCGGAGTCCGGGGAGCGCGAGAACCCGAACCGCCTCGTCATCGACCTCGACCCCGGGAAGCCGGCAGGGCTGCGCGAGTGCAGCCAGGTCGCGCTGATGGTCAGGGACCGGCTCGAGCGCCTGGGCCTGGACCTCTTCCCCGTCACCAGCGGTAGCAAGGGCATGCAGCTGTATGCCGCGCTGGCAGGGCACCTCACGAGCGACGAGGTGCGCGCCCTCGCCCAACAGCTCGCACAGGAGCTCACCAAGAAGAACCCCGAGCTGATCCTGTGGAAGATGACCAAGTCGCTGCGGCCCGGAAAGGTGTTCCTCGACTGGAGCCAGAACGTCGCGGCCAAGACGACCATCTCCCCCTACTCACTCCGCGGCCGGGAAACGCCCACGGTCGCGGCGCCACGCTCCTGGGACGAGGTCGAGGGGGCGGCGGAGGGCTCCCACGTGCTGGAGCAGATGATGTTCGACGAGGTGCTCGACCGGCTCGACACGTACGGAGACCTGGTGGAGGGGCTGCTCCCGGACTAAGTCCCGGGTTGCGAGCCGGCCTGGGCCCGACGCGGGCAGCCGTGGCACTCGTGGGCGCCGGGCAGGGCGTAGATGAAGCAGCAGGACTCGCGCCGCGGCTGCGGGCCGCCCAGCGCACGCTGGAGCGCCATCGCCCACACGTCGCGCACCGTGCCCAGCCGCTGCTGCGGGCCGAGCTTCGCGTCGGGCTCGTAGGCCTCCGCAAAAGCCAGGGCGTGGTTCTCGTACGCCGTCTGCGCGGCCGCCAGCCGGGCCTCCAGCGTCAAGTCGGGGTCGACGAGGCGGATGCGGCGCAGCTGGACCTGCGAGGGGTAGTACTGGCCGGGGGCGAGGTCGAAGCTGAGCGCGCGAGGGCACACGTCTGCCAGCCAGGGCCCGAGGGCCGCGGTCTGCGCCGCGATGGTCGCGGGTACCTCGAGGTACCACTGGAGGACGAAGGCGCTCGGAGTCGCGGACGGCGGAGTCGTGGCGTACTGCCGCGCCAACGACTGGCGCACGGCGGCCCGCCACGGCCTGGTCGGGTCGGCGCCGGCGGTCTGGGCGCCCATCACCGCGGCGCACGACCAGGGCAGGTCGGGGTCACCACCGTCGGCGGCCCGGACCTCCAGCCAGGGGACCCGGCTTGAGATCAGCGCGGTTACTGCGGTCAGCTCATCGACCTCGATGGCAGTCATCGGAGGGACCGTACCCCACGATGCCGCCGTCCGCTCGCCCAGCCGCCCGGGCGGCATAGTGGCCGGGACATGACCCCTACCGCAGGCACCTTGTCAGAACCATTGTCGCATGGCTGAACCAATGCCATTTCGCGCGAGGACGGGCCTATCCGCATCGTGTTGCTGATAGACCCGTCGCTCTGTATTGGCTAACCCACGTGAAATCGAATTCTCAGGCGTTTGCCTTGTCATAAGCAGCCTGGACCTCGGCGCTGATCCGGCCGCGGTCGCTCACCTGATGGCCATGGGCCCTGGCCCACTCCCGCACCTTCGCCAAATCGCGCTTACGACCGCCGCCACCGCCATTACGGGTGGCCTTTCGGGTTCCACCAGAACGCCGCGCGTGGCCCACCCAGGTGGACAGGGCATCGCGAAGCTTGTCGGCATTCGCCGTGCTCAGGTCGATCTCGTAGGTCACACCATCAAGCGCGAAGGTCACCGTTTCGTCTGCATCGGTGCCGTCGACGTCGTCGACGAGTTCCACCTTCACCCGTTGGGCCATGAAGCCTCTTCCTCTCCGGGAACACCACAAATCGGACAGCACGAATACTACGCATATCCGAGCCGGAAAGTGCGCCCATGTGCACAACTATTTCGGCGCGTCGCCCTTTCGCGTCTTTTCCTGCTCTCGCTCCCATTGGGAATGCGCGAGCCGCTCCCGGCGGTCGCCCTCGATCATGTTCTTGATGACGACGTAGAAGAGGAATGCGACGCCTGCGGTAGGGATGAGGGCGGCGAAGTAGGGCCAGACAGCGGACATGTCAGTGGGCTTCGGGTTTGAGGAGGGGAAACAGGATGGTCTCGCGGATATTGGCGCCGGTGAACAGCATGATGAGCCGGTCGATGCCCAGGCCGAGGCCACCCATCGGTGGCGCGCCGTACTCGAGGGCGCGCAGGAAGTCCTCGTCGAGCTGCATCGCCTCCACGTCGCCAGCGGCTGCGGCGAGGGACTGGCTGGTCAGCACCTCGCGCTGGATGACCGGGTCGACGAGCTCGGAGAACGCGGTGCCACGCTCGACGCCCGCGATGATGAGGTCCCAAGCTTCGATGAGGCCGGGCTTGCTTCGATGCGGCCGGGCCAGCGGCTGGGCCGATGCGGGGTAGTCGCACACGAACGTGGGCTGCAGCAGGGTGGGCTCCACGAGTCTGCTGAGCATCTCCAGGACGATCTTGTCGGCGCTCCAAGCGGGCTCGACGTCCATGTCGTGACGCTTGGCGATCGTCCGAAGGGTCTCGAGGTCGCTCTCTGGGGTGATCTCCTCGCCGACCGCCTCGCTCACGCCGTCATAGACCGACAGCCACGCCCACTCGCCATCGAGGTCGACGACGCCAGCGGGCGTCGCGACCTGGCGCGAGCCCACGGCGTCGGCCGCGGCGAGGAACATGGTGCGCATCAGCTCGGCCATGGTGTTCTGGTCGCCGTAGGCCTCGTAGGCCTCCAGCATCGTGAACTCTGCGCTGTGGGTGGCATCGATGCCCTCGTTGCGGAAGATGCGCCCGATCTCGAAGACCTTGTCGACCCCGCCCACGACCGCCTTCTTGAGGTTGAGCTCCAAGGCGATGCGCAGCGTCATCTCCTGGTCGAAGGCGTTGATATGCGTCCGGAACGGTCGGGCGGCGGCGCCGCCGTGGACCAGCTGGAGCACCGGGGTCTCGATCTCGAGGTAGCCCCGCTCCTCCAGCGTGCTGCGGATCGCCCGGACGATCGCGGAGCGGGTGCGCACCATGTCACGGGACTCCTGCCGCACGATGAGGTCGGCGTAGCGCTGCCGCACGCGTGCCTCTTCGGACAGCTCCTTGTGCAGCACGGGCAGGGGGCGCAGGGCCTTCGACGCCATCTCCCATCGGCTTGCCAACACGGACAGCTCGCCACGCTTGCTGCTGATCACGCGCCCCTCGACCAACACGTGGTCGCCGAGGTCGACGCGCGACTTCCACTCGGCCAGAGCCTCCTCGCCGACCTCGGCGAGGCTGAGCATGACCTGCAACCGGGTGCCCACCCCCTCCTGGAGCGTGGCAAAGCACAGCTTGCCGGTATTGCGGATGAAGATGACCCGGCCCGCGACCGCGACGACGTCCTGCGTCTCCTCGCCCGTCTGGAGGTGGCCCCACTGCTCCCGGACCTCGGCCAGCGTGTGGGTGCGACCGACATCCACTGGGTAGGGGTGCTTGCCACTCGACAGGATGCGCGCGCGCTTTTCGCGGCGCACCTTCATCTGCTCGGGCAGGTCTGCGTCGGGCAGGCCCTCAGGGTGGCTCGCCACGGGGTCAGGGGGAGTCTCGCTCACCCGGCAAGGGTATCGAGCGCGCCTGGGTGCGCTTCCGCCGCAGGTCCAGGGCGATGTCCATGATCGGCGAGGAGTGGGTCAAGGCGCCGACACTGAGGTAGTCGACTCCGGTCTCTGCGTAGGCCCGCGCTACCTCGAGGGTCAGTCCCCCGGTCGCCTCGACCTCGACCTGCTCCCGTGTCGCACGCACTACCTCCACCGTTGCCCGGAGCAGGTCGACGGGCATGTTGTCGCAGAGCAGGAAGCGGGCGCCGACGCCCACGGCCTCCAGCGCCTCCTCCGTCGTGGTCACCTCCACCTGGATGGGCACCTCCGGGAACCGGTCGCGGATCGACTCGTATGCCGCGGTGAGGCTCCCCGCCGCCAGTTTGTGGTTGTCCTTCACCATGGCCACGTCGTAGAGGCCCATTCGCTTGTTCGTGCCCCCGCCCGCGCGGACGGCGTACTTCTCCAGGGCGCGCAGGCCCGGCGTGGTCTTGCGGGTGTCGAGGACGGTCGCACCGGTGTCTCGCAGCTCGATGGACCACAGCCGGGTGTGGGTGGCCACTCCGGAGAGGCGGCACAGGATGTTGAGCATCGTGCGTTCGCCGATCAGCACCGCCTGTGCCGGACCGCTGACGGTGGCCACGACCTCGCCCACGTGGCCCACGGATCCCTCGGCCGCGAGCACCTCGACCACCGGAGCTTCGAGGCCGACCCGATGTGCCACGTCCGCGAAGACGAGGTCGAGCACGGGCAGCCCCGCCACGACGCCGGCTCCGCGGACCACCACGTCGGCCATCGCCACCTGCTGCGCCGGGATGGTGGCCATCGAGGTCACATCGAGCCCGTCGGGGCCGAGGTCCTCGTCGAGCGCCATGGCGACGACGCGCTGGGCGTCCGCCACCGGGAAGCCGAAGTCGGTCACGCGGGGTGCTCCTGTTCTTGGGCAGCGCTCCGGCCTGACCAGCTCTCGCCGACCGGACGGAACCACACCCGGACGCTGCCCTCCGGGGTGCGCACCGCCGACAGGTTGCCCAGCCAGTCCGGCTCGCTGTCGGGGTAGTCGCTGCGCACGTGCCCACCGCGAGACTCCTCTCGCAGGTGGGCCACCAGGGTGAGCACCTGTCCCAGGTGCAGCAGGTTGGTGGTCTCCCATGAGGGCGGACCCGCCTCGGAGGCCGGGGCGCGGCTCGTGGCCAGGGCGGCGAGCGCGCGGGCGGTCTCGACCGTTGACTCGGCCGACCGGACGACTCCGGTGCCTGAGGTCATCGCCCGCTGCACGTCGATCCGGCTGCGGGCATCCAGCAGTGACTCGCCGGCCAACCCGCCGGCATACGGCATGGGCGTGGACTGAGGCAGGTCGCCCGAGGCGAGCCGCGCGGTGATGTCGTCTGTGATGCGGTGGGCGAAGACGAGTCCCTCCAGGAGGGAGTTGGACGCCAGCCGGTTTGCTCCGTGCACACCGGTGCAGGACACCTCCCCACAGGCGTAGAGGCCGTCGAGCGAGGCTCGGCCGTGGAGGTCGGTGCGAACGCCGCCGCTGGCGTAGTGCTGTGCCGGGGCGACCGGCAGCAGCTCGGTCGCGGGGTCGAAGCCGAGGTCGCGGCACCGCTCGACGATCGAGGGGAACCGCTCCTCGAGGAACTCGCGCCCCAGGTGGCGGGCATCCAGCCAGACGTGCTTCGCGCCCGTGGAGCGCATCCGGTCGACGATGGCGCGGGACACGACGTCGCGCGGGGCCAGGTCCGCCTGCGGGTGCACGTCGAGCATGAAGCGGACGCCGTCGTCGTCGACGAGGAAGGCGCCCTCGCCGCGCACCGCCTCGGAGATCAGCGGCTGCTGCCCGGTGGAGCCCTCGCCCAGCCACAGCACCGTGGGGTGGAACTGCACGAACTCCAGGTCCGCCATCTCAGCACCCGCGCGCAGCGCAGCCGCCATACCGTCGCCGGTGGCCACCGACGGGTTGGTGGTCGAGGCGTAGATCTGGCCCAGCCCACCGGTCGCGAGGACTACGGCGCGTGCGTGGGCCGCGCCGACGCCGTCCATCTGGCCCTCGCCGATGACGTGCAGGGTGACCCCGCAGACCCGGGCATCGGCGTCCTGGAGCAGGTCGACCACCAGGGCATGCTCGATCACCACGATCCCGGGATCGTCCTGGACCCGCTTGAGCGCCGTGATGAGCGCCCGCGAGATCTCCTTGCCAGTGGCGTCGCCGCCTGCGTGGGCGATGCGGTCGCGCCCGTGGCCGCCCTCGCGGGTCAGCTTGAGCTCGCCCTCCTCGTCGAGGTCGAACTCCGCGCCCAGAGCGACGAGCTCGCGCACGCGCTTCGGTCCCTCTTCCACGAGGGCGCGCACCGCGGCGACGTCGCACACGCCGACGCCCGCCACGAGGGTGTCGCGCAGGTGGTCCTCGGGCGAGTCAGTCGGGTGGAGGGCAGCGGCGATGCCCCCCTGGGCCCACGCGGTCGAGCCGGCCGACAGCTGGGTCTTCGTCACCAGCAGAACCGTGTCGACGCGCTCACGCAGCCGAAGCGCAGCGGTCAGGCCGGCGATCCCCGACCCCACGACGATCACGTCGGCAGACGTGGTCCAGCCGGGGTCCGGCGCGACCAGGCGGCGGGGCAGGTTCAGCGCCGGCCAGGTGACCGGCAGGTCGATACTTCTCCATTCGGGTGAGACAGCGACTGCGTCGGGATCAGGCATGGTTGCGGGTCCTTCAGCGGTTCGACGGGGCTGGGGCTTCGGAGTGCACGTCGGAGAAGACCTCCAGGGCACCTCCGCCGGGTCCGACGCGGACGGGCACGTTGTCGATCAGGCGCGTGGTGCCGACCCGGCCGGCGACGGCGAGCAGGGCCTCGCCGCGGTACCACTCGGGCACGTCTTCGAGGGTGGTGGGGTGCACCAGCACGAGGTAGTCGATCAGCGCCAGTGGCTCACGGACCACCACCGCACGGGCGGCCCGGCGGATCGCCGACGGCCCCTCTGCCGCGGCGTCTGCCCCGGCTCGCAGGGCCTGGGAGAGGCACTGGGCGACCTCGCGGTCGGAGGGCGTGAGGTAGGTGTTGCGGCTCGACATCGCCAGGCCATCCGGCTCGCGCACGGTCGGCACCGAGACCACGTCGACACTGAAGTCGAGGTCGCGCACCATCCGCCGGATGAGGAGGAGCTGCTGTGCGTCCTTCTGGCCGTAGTAGGCAGAGTCGGCACGGGTCAGGTTCATCAGCTTGGCCACCACAGTGAGCATTCCGTCGAAGTGTCCGGGCCGCGCCTGTCCCTCGAGGACGTCACCGAGGGGGCCGGCGGAGATGCGTACGCCCGGATCGCCGTCCTGGTAGACGACGTCAGGGGTCGGTGCGAACACGAGGTCGACACCGGCGCTCGTGCAGATCTCCAGGTCTGCGTCAAAGGTGCGGGGATATCGGGAGAGGTCCTCCCTGGGACCGAACTGGAGCGGGTTGAGGAAGATCGTCACGATGACGTGGTCGGCCCGCTGGCGAGCGGTGCGGATGAGCGTGGCATGGCCGTCGTGGAGAGCGCCCATGGTCATCACAACGGCGACATCACCGCCGGTCAGCGCGGCACGCGCCTCGCGCAGTTCTTCGCGCGTGCGGGCCACCACCGGCGCGATGGTCTGCGTTGGGCTCTCGGTCACGTGTCGCTCCTGGGAGGAATGGCCTGTGTGGCCAGGATGTCGAGCAGCGGCTCGGCCGCGCTCGCGCGCAGCCGGCCGGAGGCGAGCGCCCGCTCGGCCGTGGCCCGCGCGAGGGCAACGTAGGTGGGCCGGATGTCGGGGGCCAGGCCCTCGAGCTGGCGGAGGTGCTCGGCCACCGTGCCCACGTCGCCGCGCGCGACCGGGCCCGGTGAGCGCGGCATCTCCCGCGCGCAGGGTGTTGTCGAGGGCCGCGCTGACCAGTGGCTCCAGCACCCGGCTGGGGTTCTCGACCCCCGCCTCGGACAGGATCTGCATCGCCTGGCTCACCAGGGTGACGAGGTGGTTGGACCCGTGCGCCAGCGCCGCATGGTAGCGGGGGCGAGCGGCCTCCTCGATCCACACCGGCTCGGCACCGATCTCGAGCACGAGTGCCTCGGCCACCGGCCGGAGCTCCGGCGGCGCGGTCACGCCGAAGCAGCAGTCGCCGAGGCGGGTGAGGTCCATGGCGGTGCCGGTGAAGGTCATGGCCGGGTGCAGAGCGAGCGGCAGGATGTGGCTCGACAGCGCCGGCGCCAGCACACCGATGCCGTGGCGGCCGGACGTGTGAGCCACGATCTGGCCCGCCTGCCAGGCCCGGGTCGCGGTCAGTCCGGTCACGAGATCGGCGAGGGCGTCGTCCGGGACCGCAAGGATGACGAGTTCGGCGCGCCGCACCACCTCATCGACCGGCAACAGGGGTATGCCGGGCAGCAAGGTCTGGGCCCGGGCCCGGCTCGCCTCGGAGACGCCTGAGACAGCAACCACCCGGTGGCCGGCATGATGGAGCGCGGCCCCGAGGACGGCCCCCACCCGTCCGGCGCCGACGATGCCGGTAGCGAGACGGGCGGGACGCTGCCCGAACGTCTCCTCGGTCGTCACGCTGTGAACGCTACCGCCATGGCCGAGCGGTCCGCCGCGTGGCTACGGTTGCGCTCGTGGGTGTGATGGGGTGGCCAGAGGCCTGGCAGGAGGCGCTGTACGGCGACGTCGGCTTCTACCGCTGCGCCGACGGACCTGCGGCGCACTTCACCACCGCGACCCACGCCAGTCTCGGTATGGCCCTTGCGCGCGCCCTCCTCGTGGTGGCCGGTGCGGACCGGCTGGGGCACGTGGTCGACGTCGGCTGCGGCCGCGGCGAGCTGCTCGGGCATCTTCGCGCCCTCGACCCGAAGATCGCCCTGACCGGGGTCGACGTCGTCGCCCGCCCTGTGGATCTGGACTCTTCCATCAGGTGGCTCCAGTCGCCCGGTGGGGCCGAGCTGCCCACAGACCTGGGCCCGCTCGACCACGCCCTCGTCTTCGCCCACGAGTGGCTCGACGTCGTGCCGTGCGAGGTCGCCGAGGTCGATCCCGCCGGCATGCTGCGCCGCCGGCTGGTCGACCCGGAGACCGGCCGTGAGGAGTGGGGGGGCCGCTTGGCGCCCGAGGAGTCAGCCTGGGTGGCGGCGCACTGGCCCGCTCACACCCCAGGGCAGCGGGTCGAGGTCGGCCTGGGCCGTGACCGGGCCTGGGCCGGCCTCCTGGCCCGCCTGCGCAGTGGCACCGCGATCGCCGTCGACTATGGCCACCGGAGCGGTGAGCGTCCCGCCCACGGCACGCTCACGGCATACCGCGAGGGCGGCGTCGTCGCACCGGTGCCGGACGGCACCTGTGACCTGACCGCCCACGTCGCGATGGACACCCTCGATCACGACGAGCTGGTCGACCAGCGGACCATGCTCCACTCCCTGGGCCTCAGCGGTCGCACCCCGCCGCGCGAATTGGCCTCGGCTGACCCGGCCGCCTATCTCCGCGCCCTGACCGAGTCGTCCGCGGTCACCGCCCTGACTGCGCCAGGGAGCTTCGGCGACTTCCTCTGGGCGGTCAAGCGCGTGGGCTGACGACCAGCCGCTCGAACCCGCGCAGGACGAACGTCGGGCGGCGCACCACCTCCACCAGCTGGAGGTCGGGGAAGCGGGACAGGAGGGTGCGCACCGACACCTGCACCTCCAGCCGGGCCAGCGGTGCGCCGATGCAGAAGTGGATGCCGAGGCCGAAGGCCAGGTGCGGGTTGGGGTCGCGCCCAGGGTCGAAGATGTCCGGGCTGGCGAACACCGCGGGGTCGCGGTTGGCCGCGCCGAGCAGGGCGGCGATCTTCTGGCCGGGCTCGATATTGACGTCGCCGATCCGGACCGGCGCGGTGGCCGTTCGCTCGAAGAGGTGCAGCGGGCTGTCGTGCCGGAGGAGCTCCTCGACGAGGGCGGCCACGGCCGCCTCGTCGTCGAGGTTCGGCACTGCTGCGCCGGACTCCAGCAGCGAGTGGAGCCCGTTGCCGAAGCCGTTGACGCTGGCCTCGTGCCCCGCGTTGAGCAGCAGCACGGCGGTCGCGACCAGTTCGCGGGTGCTGAGCCGGTCGCCCCCGTCCCGGGCGTGGACCAAGTCTGTGAGCAGGTCGGCGCCAGGGTGCGCGCGCCCGGTGGGTGGCGAGTTCCTCGACGTATGCCGCGAACTCGCCTGCGGCAGTCCGGGCGGCGAGTTCCTGCTGCGGAGTCCGGCCGACCTCGTACATCTTGACGATCGCCTGCGACCACGGGCGCAGCAGGTGGCGGTCGGCCTCTGGCCAGCCGAGGAGCTCGGCGATGACCAGGACGGGGAGCGGCTCGGCGTAGCCGGCAAGGACGTCGAACGGCCCGCCCGTGGCGCACTCGTCCAGCAGCCGGGCTGCGAGTTCCCGGATGCGGGGGGCCAGGCGTGCGACGTGGCCGCGGGCGAAGGCGCCCGAGACGAGCCGTCGCAGCCGGGTGTGCTTGGGCGGCTCGCTGTCGAGGATCGAGTCGGCGTGCAGCCAGTTGAAGGTGTCCCATTCGTCGGCCGGTTCCCTGGGCGTGAACAGGCGGCCCAGCCTGCGGTCGCGCAGGACGGCGCTGCAGGTCTGGTGCGACGTCGCTAGGTACATGCCCGCGCCCGAGTGCCAGGCGACCGGGGCGGCCGTGCGCAGCGCTGCGAAATGGGGGTAAGGGTCCGCCACGGTCGCCGGGTCGGCGAGGTCGAGCAGGTCGACGGCGTCGGGCATCGCGGGCACGGGACCAGCCTGCCCCACCGGAGCAAAGCACGTCGGGGTGTCCGGCTTGTGTTGTCTGTCGGGCATGCGTGGCGCACACTTGGCCGCTGGCGCCCCCACTACACCCTGGCACGACGTCGCCGGGGCGACAGGAAGGACGAGGGATGAGGACGCGTGCAGCCCGAGCCGCCGTCTCAGCCGCACTCCTGCCGCTGGTCGCCGTGGCGAGTGGCTGCGGCAGCGAGCCGTCGCACGGCGGGATCGCGGTGAAAACCGTGACGGTCACGCCGACGGTCACCGTGACCGGTCAGACGTCTGCCTCGTCGAGCACCAGCGCGCTCGGCACGCCGCCGGAGAGCCCGGTCAAGGGCCGCAAGTACGACTTCGGCACGGTGGCCCGGCTGGCCTCCTCGGGAGGCTACGACATCGTCGTCCTCGACCGCTGGACCGACCCGTCGGTCAGCGACGGCAAGCTCGCGCGTGAGGGTGTGCCGATCCGCGGGTACCAGGGCATGCCCTTCACCAACCAGAACACCAAGACGGTCTTTCGCATCCCCGCCGCCCAGGACGCCGTCGTTTTGCTGCACCACTGCACGGCAAAGGACGACCCCTGGCAGACCCGCTCCGGCAGTGTCGCCGATCTCGGCTCGCTGCCCGACGAGGACAAGATCCTCCTGCTGACCCTCGACGCCGACGGACTGATGGTGCGGGCGGAGAACCTTCCACGCTGCCCCTGAGCCCCCAGGCCCCGGCGGCTGGCAGACTGCCCCGTATGACGCAGGCCAGCACCTCCCGCGAGCTCACGGTCGGCGTCGGTGCCGGCGACCTGGCCACTGCGGACATGGTCCTCAACATCGGGCCGCAGCACCCCGCCACCCATGGCGTGCTCAGGCTGCGGATCGTCGTCGACGGCGAGCGGATCGTCAGGGCGGAGCCGATCATCGGCTACATGCATCGGGGGGCCGAGAAGCTCTTCGAGGTGCGCGACTACCGCCAGATCATGGTGCTGGCCAACCGGCACGACTGGCTGTCGGCGTTCTCCAACGAGCTTGGCGTAGTGCTCGGCGTCGAGGCCATGCTCGGCATGGAGGTACCGGAGCGGGCGGTCTGGGCCCGCACCCTCCTGGCCGAGCTCAATCGGGTGCTCAACCACCTGATGTTCCTCGGCTCCTACCCCCTCGAGCTGGGGGCGATCACCCCGATCTTCTACGCGTTCCGCGAGCGGGAGGAGCTTCAGGCCGTCATGGAGGAGGCGTCGGGCGGGCGCATGCACTACATGTTCAACCGGGTCGGCGGCCTCAAGGAGGACCTCCCGGCCGGCTGGCTGGGGCGCGTGTCCAGCGCGGTTTCCGCCGTCCGGAGGCGGCTTCCCGACCTCGAGTCGCTGATCGTGGGCAACGAGATCCTCCAGGCCCGCACCCGCGGGGTGGGTCGGCTCGACCAGGCGACCGTCGCGGCATACGGCGTCAGCGGCCCGATCGCACGGGGCTCGGGCCTGGACGTCGACCTGCGCCGCGACCAGCCCTACCTCGCCTACGGCGAGCTGTTCGCGGAAGGCGGTCCCGGGCGGGTGGTGATCCGCACCGAGGGCGACTGCCTCGCCCGGCTCGAAGTGCTGCTGGAGCAGGTGCACGTGAGCCTGGACCTCGCCGAGGTCTGTATCGACCGGCTCGGCTCGCTGGAGCGTGGGCCGGTCAACGTCAAGCTGCCCAAGGTGCTCAAGGTGCCCGAGGGCGAGCGCTACACGGTCACCGAGAACCCGCTGGGCTTCAACGGCTACTACCTGGTGTCGCGGGGCGAGAAGACGCCGTGGCGGCTCAAGCTGCGCTCGGCGTCGTTCAGCAATGTGTCGGTGCTCGGCGAGGTGCTGCCAGGCAACCTCATCGCCGACATGGTCGCCATCCTCGGCTCGATGTTCTTCGTGGTGGGCGACATCGACAAGTAGGCGGCACGAGCAGCGAGCGACTCACTCCTCCTCGGGCGGCTTCGGGATCCGGCACATCCGCTGCGTGACCAGCCCGGCGACGGCCAGGACCAGCGCGGCCGCGCTCGTGACGGCCAGGGGCCACACCAGAGCCCGGTTGTGGTCGAGGCTGAGGTCGCTGAGCGCGCAGACCAGTTGGCCGGCATACCAGCCCAGGACCGCCGCGCCGGTGAGCGCGGCGGCCTGTGCGAGCACCAAGGTGCGCGCGGCCCGAATCGGGTTGAGCGTGTGCACGGCCTGGCCGCGGAGGAACCTCCGGACCGGCACTCCCGCGCTGAGCACGAGGGGGGCCATGAGGAGGACCAGGATCGCCGACAGCCAGGACGGGCTGGGCAGCAGGTGGCCGGCGTTGAGGAACAGCGTCCAGCCCATCCACGAGAGCGCCCCCACGATCAGTGCCACCGAGGCGACCAGTCCTGTGGTGAGCCCGCGACCCGTCACCATCGGTCATTCCTTCCGTCGTGTGTCGATGCCCGCACGGCCGCCGTCACCAGTCGGGCCTCCAGGGCGTAACCGCCTCGCGCACGCCGGAGGTGTCCAGACCCGCCAGCAGCTCCGCCACAGGCTGCACGCCGTCGGCAACCCGAAGCGCAGCCGTCGGGTCGACATCCAGCCAGGGCACCAGGACGAAGGCCCGCTCGCGGGCTCGGGGGTGCGGCAGTGTGAGATGGGGATCCGTCGCCTGGACGTCCTGGTCGCTGCGGGGGTCGCCGTACTGGATGAGGTCGAGGTCGAGGGTGCGCGGGCCCCAGTGCACCTCCCGGACACGGCCGTGCTGCTCCTCGATGCCGTGCAGGGCGCGCAGGAGGCCGGACGGGGTCCGCGACGTCGAGGCCAGCAGGACGGCGTTGGCGTACTGCGGCTGCTCGGGGCCGCCGACCGGATCGGTCTGGTAGAGGCCCGAGACCCGGTGCACCTCGACGCCCTCGAGCCGGGCGATCGCGGCGACCGCGTGCCCGAGGGTGCGCCGAGCATCGCCGAGGTTGGCGCCAAGGGCGACGACGACTGGCTCTCGGCGCTCCCGGCGAATGCGGACCTGCACGTCCGTGAACGAGTGCCCGACCGGCGCCTCGGGCTTGTGGACCACGACATCGACGGCCTCCACGAGCGGACGCGCCAGGACGCGGTCGGCGATGCGATCGGCGAGCGCCTCGATCAGGTCGAGCGGCTCACCCTCGATCAGAGCCACAACGTCGCCCGCCACCTCGGCGTAGTTGACGGTGTCGCAAAGGCGGTCGCTCGCACCTGCCGGCGCGAGGTCGAGGCTCATGACGACATCGACGACGAAGGTCTGGCCGTCGCGCCTCTCGAAGTCCAGGACGCCGTGATGCCCTCGAGCGGAGATGCCCTGGAGGACGATCTGGTCGGCCATCGCCTACTCCGCCTCCTCGATCGCGTTGATGACAGCCAGCGCGTCCCGCGTCGACACCACGTCGTGGACCCGGACCGCCCAGGCGCCGCGTTGCGCAGCCCAGACGCTCGTGGCGGCGGTGGCGGCGTCCCGCTCCAGCGGCGAGCGGGGATCCTCGCCGGACCGGCGTCCCACGCGGCCAAGGAACGCCTTGCGACTGGTTCCCACGAGCACAGGGAAGCCCAGCGCCACGATGTCGTCGAGGTGCCGCAGGAGCGACCAGTTGTGCTCAGCGAGCTTCGCGAAGCCGAACCCTGGGTCGAGGACCAGGTTGTCCCGCGCCAGCCCAGCCGCCAGCAGTGCCTGCGCGCGGGCGGCGAGCTCCCGGCATACTTCTGCGGTGACGTCGTCGTAGACGGCCCTGGACTGCATGTCTGCGCTGTGCCCACGCCAGTGCATCGCGACGAAGGGGACGTCGGCCGCGACGGCGAGGGGCACCATGCCGGGGTCGGCGAGACCGCCGCTCACGTCGTTGAGCACCGTGGCCCCTGCCGCGAGCGCGCGGCGGGCGACGCCCGACCGCATGGTGTCGATGGAGACGCGGGCGCCGGCCGAGGCAAGGGCTTCGACGACGGGCAGCACGCGCCGCAGTTCCTCGGCCTCGTCGGGGCGCTGGGCCCCGGGGCGCGTGGACTCGCCGCCCACATCGACGATGTCGGCCCCCTGTCGGAGCAGCTCGAGCCCGTGGGCGATCGCCGCCTCCGGCTCGAACCACTGGCCGCCGTCGGAGAAGGAGTCGGGCGTGACGTTGACGACCCCCATGACCAGCGTGCTGCCTGTCGTGCGCCGTCACGGGGCGTTCCCGAACCACGAGAGCTTCGGCCAGACGAGGAAGGCCTCCGCCTCCAGGGCCGCGAGCCCGACCCGCGGGAGGTCGCGGGTGCCGGGGTAGATGACGAAGCGCGGCTGCCACTGGGGCTGGAACTTGGCGTTGAACCGGTAGAGGCTTTCGATCTGGAACCACCGCGAGGCGAAGACCAGCACGCTGCGCCACAGCTTGAGGATCGGGCCAGCGCCGAGGCGCTCGCCCCGGTCGAGGGCGCTGCGGAAGGCGGCGAAGTTCAGGGAGACCCGGGAGACGCCGAGAGCCGGCGCGGCCTTCAGCGCTTCGACGATGAGCAGGTCGTTGACCCCGGCGTCGGCGTCGCGGTCGCGGCGCATGACGTCGAGGGAGAGGCCGTCCGCCCCCCAGGGAACGAACTGCAGGAACCCGCGCATCCGGCCGTCCTGGCGGGCGGCGACGACCACCGCATCGGGGTCAGCCGTGTCCATGACGCGTCCGAGGGCCATGGAGAAGCCGCGCTCGGTGTCGGTGCTGCGCCACGCCGCGGCGTCGGCGAGGGCCTGCCTGCGCATGTCGACGCTGGCCTCGGCGACGCGGACGATCTCGGTGGTGTAGCCGGCACGCTTGATCCGGCTGACCATCTGCCGCACGTTGCGCATCGCACGACCCTCGAGGGAGAAGGCCGTGGGGTCGACGATCGCCTCGTCACCGAGCTCCAGTGCGGAGAAGCCAGTCTCGCGAACCCACACGCGGCCGCCGAGCTCCGAGCACCCCAGCACGGCCGGGGTCCACGCGTGACCCTCCGCCTCGCACAAGAACGCCTTGATGGCGCCGGGCCACGCCTCGGGGTCGCCCACCGGGTCTCCGCTCGCCAACATCACGCCCGAGACCACGCGGTAGGCGATCGCAGCCTTGCCGGTCTCGGACCAGACGACCGACTTGTCGGTGCGGAGGTTGAAGTAGCCCAGCGAGTCTGGGTGGCGGGTCAGGAGGGAGCGGAGCCGGAGCTCGTCGTCGGGGGTGAGGTGCGGCCGCGGCTCGGGCGCCCGCAGAACGAAGTAGAGCGTGGTCAGGGATGTCATCAGGCCCAGGCCGAGCAGGAGGGCGCCCAGGACGTCGTTGGCGCGGTCGGTGTTGAAGTGCACGCTACCGGCGATGCCCACGAAGCCCAGGAGCACGTGGGACAGGGCCGTCCACCAGCCGGGCCACCCGCCGATGATGTCCTCGTCATTGGCCCAGATGACGAGCAGGCCGAAGGCGGTCGAGGCGGTGAAGAGCACCGTGAAGACACGCACGGCCCGCCACCGCGTCGTGGGATCGCCGAGAGCGGTGAACTGCTGGCGGTGCACGACGAAGAGGGCGAGCCCCGCCGCGGCGAGCATGGCCGCGACCGGCTCCAGCTTGATCGTGTGCAGCACCACCGAGATCGAGAGGAGCCCCACGGCGGCCCGCCAGGCGCGCCGCTTGCGCCGCTTCAGGGAGTGGGCCAGAAGGAGCAGGAAGAGGCCGGAGACCACCGTCGCCGCCGCCGCCGCATTGGTGAACGCGCCAGGCAGGACCTCGGTCACGTAGTGGAGCCGGACCCGCCAGGTGTGGAGCAGCCCGGTGAGCAGGTCGATCGTCCCGATGACATAGGCGAGGTTGCCGAGCCAGCGGGGGGCTCCCGCCTGCGTGTTCGTGAAGCGGTCGCGGATCGAGGTGGCCGGACCGCGAGAGGGCTCGTGACGGGTGCTGGTCACCTCTTGCCACCGAGCAGGAGCGACATCGCCTCGGCCCGGGTGGCAGGGTCGCGCAACTGACCGCGGACCGCCGACGTGATGGTGCGAGAACCGGGCTTGCGGATGCCGCGCATCGACATGCACAGGTGCTCGGCCTCGACGACGACGATCACCCCCTGGACCCCGAGGTACTCTTCGAGCGCGTCGGCGACCTGCGTCGTCAGCCGCTCCTGGACCTGCGGCCGCTTTGCGAAGACGTCGACCAGCCGGGCGAGCTTCGACAGTCCGGTGACCCGGCCGTCGAGGGCCGGGATATAGCCGATATGGGCAACGCCGTGGAACGGCACCAGATGGTGCTCGCACGTGCTGTAGACCTCGATGTCGCGCACCAGGATCATCTCGTCGTGGTCGATCGAGAAGGTCCTGGAGAGTACGTCGGCAGGCGTCTGCCGCAACCCCGCGAACATCTCCCGGTAGGAGCGCGCGACCCGCGCCGGTGTCTCGGCCAGACCCTCGCGGTCGGGGTCCTCACCGACCGCGATGAGCAGCTCGCGCACGGCCGCCTGGGCACGCGCGAGATCGACCGGCTGAGACGGCTCCTCGAGCGCCTCAGTGCCCGGTGTCGTCGACATGCCCGCCCTCGGGTACCTCGATGACCTTGGTGGGCGGGTGCTCGTCGTCGGAGCCGATGGTCGCACCCGTCTCGGCAGCGCGGTCGATCGCCGCAGCTGTGCGGGCATCGCCGGGCTTGACGGTGGCTCCGGCGGGTGCGCCGGACCCGTTCTCGCCGTTCATGGCGGCTCGCTCGGCGGGGGTCAGCACCGGGGGCCGGTCGGAGAGGAGGCGCTTCTCGCTGGAGAGCCAGGTCGGGCGTTCGGGGCGCTTGACCACCGGCTTGAAGATCTCGCCGAGCTCCCGCGTGCCGAGCGTCTCGTGCTCGAGCAGCTCGAGGACGAGGTGGTCGAGCACGTCGCGGTTGTCGTTGACGACGTGCCACGCCTCGTCGTGCGCTGCCTCGATGAGGCGGCGCACTTCCTCGTCGACTACGAAGGCCACTTCCTCGCTGTAGTCGCGCTGATGGCCCATGTCCCGGCCGAGGAACACCTCGCCCGCCGACTGCCCCAGCTTGATCGCGCCCACGCGCTCGCTCATGCCGTACTCGGTGACCATCTTGCGGGCCAGGGCGGTGGCCTTCTCGATGTCGTTGGCGGCACCCGTCGTGGGGTCGTGGAAGATGATCTCCTCGGCGACGCGGCCGCCCAGGGCGTAGGCCAGCTGGTCGAGAATCTCATTGCGGGTCGTCGAGTACTTGTCGTCGGTCGGCATGACCATGGTGTAGCCCAGAGCCCGACCACGCGGCAGGATCGTCACCTTGGTCACCGGGTCGGTGTGCCGCATGGCCGAGGCCACCAGGGCGTGGCCGCCCTCGTGGTAGGCCGTGATCTTGCGCTCCTTGGCCGACATGATGCGCGTGCGCTTCTGCGGGCCCGCGACGACGCGGTCGATGGCCTCGTCGAGCACCGAGTCGTCGATGAGCTTCTTGTTGCTGCGCGCGGTCAGCAGGGCCGCCTCGTTGAGGACGTTGGCCAGGTCGGCGCCGGTGAAGCCCGGCGTGCGGCGGGCGACCGCCAGCAGGTCGACGCCTGCGGCCATCGGCTTCCCCTGTGAGTGGACCTCGAGGATCCGGTGGCGGCCGATCATGTCGGGCGCGTCCACGGAGATCTGCCGGTCGAAGCGGCCGGGTCGCAGGAGCGCCGGATCGAGGATGTCGGGCCGGTTGGTGGCGGCGATGAGAATGACGTTGGTCTTGACGTCGAAGCCGTCCATCTCGACGAGCAGCTGGTTGAGGGTCTGCTCGCGCTCGTCGTGACCGCCGCCCAGGCCGGCGCCGCGGTGTCGCCCGACGGCGTCGATCTCGTCGACGAACACGATCGCCGGAGCGTTGGCCTTCGCCTGCTCGAACAGGTCGCGGACTCGCGAGGCACCCACACCGACGAACATCTCGACGAAGTCGGAGCCGGAGATCGAGTAGAACGGGACCCCGGCTTCCCCGGCGACCGCCCGCGCCAGCAGGGTCTTGCCGGTGCCGGGGGCACCGTAGAGCAGGACGCCCTTCGGGATCTTCGCGCCGACCGCCAGGAACTTCGCCGGCTCGGCCAGGAAGTCCTTGATCTCGTGCAGCTCCTCGACCGCCTCGTCAGCACCGGCCACGTCGGCGAAGGTCACCTTCGGGGTGTCCTTGGAAGCCAGCTTCGCCCGCGACTTGCCGAACTGCATGACCCGCGAGCCACCGCCCTGCATCTGGCTCATCATGAACCAGAAGAGCCCCAGCAGCAGGAGCAGCGGGAAGACCGAGAGGATCATCGACCAGAACGGGTTGGGGTCGTTGATCTTGTCGTTGATGCCCTTGGTGGGCGGGTTGTCGTTGAGCAGCTGGACGATCTCGGGGCCGCGCGCCTCGACGTACTGCGTGCGCACCTTGTCTGCGCCGGTGATCGACTGGTCGGGGTTGCTGTACTCGGAGCCGCTCTTCAAGGTGAGGTCCAGCACCTCGTTGTCGGTGAGGACGGCCGACTCGACCTTCTTCTCCTTGATGAGCTGCTCGGCGGCCGAGGTGTCGATACGAGTGAAGCCGCCGGTGTCATTGAACGAGAACAGGATCACCGCGATGGCGACCGCCGCCAGGACCCAGAAGAGCGGGGTTCGAAGGATGCGCTTGAAGTCCATGTGTGTGCGGGGCGCCTGCCCCGGTCCTCCTGCTCGTGAAGCCAGTCGTCAGCGGCCCGATGCGTACCTGACGCAATCACGACGGTACACCGACCACTGGTGCCAGATGGCACGGCCCAGCGGGCTCTTGCCGCATGTGAAACGAGTCGGGGGCCTGGGATGTTCCAACCTGGGTGCGGTGCGCGTCACACCCTGCCACCAGCAGCGCCCAGGAGGCGGCGGCCGTCAGGAATAGACGTGCGGCGCGAGGGTCGCCACGTCGCGCAGGTTGCGGTAGTGCTCCGCATAGTCGAGTCCGTAGCCCACTACGAACTCGTTGGGGATGTCGAAGCCCACCCACTTGACGTCGATGTCGACCTTGGCCGCCTCCGGCTTGCGCAGGAGCGCGCAGATCTGCACCGAGGCGGGGTTTCGCGACTCGAGGTTGCTCTTGATCCAGCTGAGCGTGAGCCCCGAGTCCACGATGTCCTCGACGATCAGCACGTGCCTGCCGCTGATGTCGGTGTCGAGGTCCTTGAGGATGCGCACGACGCCCGAGGACTTGGTGCCCGAGCCGTAGGACGAGACGGCCATCCAGTCGACGGGCACGCTCCCCGGCAGAGCCCGCATGAGGTCCGCCATCACCATCACGGCACCCTTGAGCACCCCCACCAGCAGGACGTCCTTGTCCCGGTACTCGGCCCAGATCTCCTGGGCCAGCTCGGCCAGCCGAGCCTGGATCTGGCCGTCGGTGATCAGGACGCGCTCCAAGTCTGCTCCCATATCGGCAGAGTCCACTGCTGTCTCCGTCTCTCGTCGGGAGGGGCTGGTCGTCGACGCCTATTCAACCCGAGCCACTCCGGTGATGGATAGCCGGGCACCGCTGCGCGCGACGGACGTGGGGCCTGGTGCGCTCACCGGCCCCTGCCCGCGCCAGCGGGTGACCAGTGCGTCACAGGCATCGGTATGCCGTGCCGAGACCTGGCCGGCGGGCGCGCCTGCAGCGACGAGGAGACGCCGCCACACCCGCAGCCGCAGCGGCCTGGGGATGCGCTCGAACTGCGCCACCTCCCAGGGGCCCGGCCCGAGCGCCGCGATCGCCTCCCCGGTCAGGGCGTCCAGGTAGTCGGCGTCCTGGCGGAGCTGCTCCGCGGTCCGAGCCAGGGCCGCCGAGAGGCCAGGTCCGAGCGCCTCCTCCATCACCGGGATGAGGGCGCGTACGCGCGCGCGGGCGTATGCCGGATGGCTGTTGTGCGGGTCGGTCCAGGGCCGGAGTCCCTCGGCTGCGCAGGCCTGCGCGGTCTGCTCGCGGGTGACGCTCAGAAACGGGCGGCGGTAGCGGCCCCGCTCGGCCGGCATACCGGCCAGTGATCTGGCACCCGAGCCCCGCGCCAGCCCCAGGAGCACCTGCTCGGCCTGGTCGTCACGTGTGTGGCCGAGGAGCACTGCTGCTGCCCCAAGCCGCTCGGCCACCTGGTCGAGCGCGGCGTAGCGGGCCGCCCGGGCGGCCGCCTCAAGTCCCTCCCCACCCGCCGCGCAGCGGACCGCGACGACCTGAACGGGATCGAGACCCAGGCGGCGACATTGCTCGGCAGCACCGGCGGCGACCGCGGCGGATCCTTCCTGCAGCTGGTGATCGACCACGACAGCACCGGCCCGCAATGACTGGCGGGAGAGCCTCGAAGGCGGTGGCGGCGGCCAGGGCGAGCGAGTCGGCGCCCCCACTGCACGCCACGAGCACGAAGACGCCGTCGGGAAGGTCGGCCAGGGCCTGGCGCACCGCGACCCGCGTCGCGGCGACGGGGGGTGGTGGGCCGGCCATGTCCGAGAGGTGGCTGGGTCAGCCGTGCACGCGGCGGACCCACGCCCCCGGGTCGGCGATCTCGGCAGGTGTTGGCAGAGTCTCCGGCGAGTCCCACACGCGGTTGAAGCCGTCGACGCCCACGCGGTCGAAGACCCCTCGGACGAACACGGCGCCGTCGCGGTACTGGCGCATCTTGGCCTCGAGCCCGAGCAGGCGGCGCAGCAGACGGTCGAACGCGCCCACGCCCTTGCGCCGCTCGGTGAACTTGGCCCGGATCTCGGCGACCGAGGTGATGACCCCAGGGCCCACCTCGTCCATGACGACGTCGGCGTGCCCCTCGAGCAGGGACATGATCGCCGTCAGCTGCGCGAGTCGCGCGCGCTGCTCGGGCGTCGCCACCAGCTCGGCGATGCCGGCGCCGCCCTGGCGCAGTGCCTCCGGAAGCTTCGCGATCAGCTGCTGGGCGCGCTCGGCCAGGGTGTCGGGATCCGGCACCATCTCCCAGGCCAGTGACTGGGCGCCGTTGACCATGTGGTCGCGCAGCCAGGGCACAGCGGTGAACTGAACGCGGTGGGTCTCCTCGTGCATGCACACCCAGAGCCGGAAGTCAGCGGGGTCGACACCGAGCTCCCGCTCGGCCTGCACCAGGTTCGGTGCGACCAGCATCAGCCGCGGGGTGCCCTGGGGAGCCAAGTCGTACTGCCCCAGGACCTTGGACGACATGAAGGCCAGCAGGGCGCCGGCCTCGGCCCCCGTGACCTTCCCCCCGAACGCCGTCATGGTGGGGGAGGTCTGCGTCGGGCCAGCGGCCCCCCGGCGCTCGCTGAGCTTGGCGAAGACCGGGTCGAGCATCGCCGACATCGAGTCGGCGTTGGCCTCGATCCAGGTCGGGCGGTCGACGACGAGGGGTGCCGGGGCGTCGCCGGGGGCGTGCAGCCGCGCCGTGTCGGCCACTGGCTGGCGGGAACGCATGGCGCTGTCACGAATCGAGCTGACCGCGGCGGCTACCTCACCAGGGGTGACCTGCGGACCGGCCGGTACGAGCCGCCGACCGGTTGCCTTGGCGAAGGCCCAGTCGACGTGCGGTGGCTGGGTAGACGGCTGCGTCGGCTCTGGAATGGTCACGGGAGTCCTTTTCGACAGGCTAGCCGCACCCGCAGGTCGCGAGGGCGGCCACGAAGCGGTCCAACGCCGCGCGGGCAGGCAGCGTTCCCGCGGGGCCGCCGGGCACCCGGTCGGCGACGACGGCGAAGGACAGCAGCCGCCCCGAGGCGTCGACGACAGTGCCCGCAAGCGCACTGACGCCGGTGAGGGTGCCCGTCTTTGCCCGGGCCAAACCCGCGGCCGCGTGAGTGGGACCGGTGAGGAAGCGGTCGTGGAGGGTGCCGTCGAGCCCAGCCACCGGCAGCTCGGCGACCACGCCCCGGAGTGCAGGGAGCCGGCCGCTGGCGGCCAGGGCGATGATGTCGGCCAGAACCCGCACGGGTAGCCGCTGGCCAGCGCTCAGGCCGGAGGTATCGACAAGATGCGCCGAGCCAAGGTCGATCCCGAGCCCCTCGACGCCCTCGCGGACGGCCTCTGAGGCGGCCGCGAAGGTCGCAGGCCTCTTGAGGTGGACCGCGAGCTGGCGCGCGAGGTTCTCGGTCAGGGCATTGTCCGAGTCGTCCAGCGCCAGCGACAGGATGTCGACCAGCGGAGCCGACTCGACCTTGCCGAGGACCTCGGCGCCGGGGTTGACCGCTTTGCCCCACGCGTCCTCCGGCTGGAGCTGTGCGGCGATTCCCTTGCTGGCCAAGGCTTTCGAGAAGGCGAGGGCTACCTCGCGAGCCGGGTCGCGCGGCGACGGTCTGAAGGGATGCGGCCGCTGCCCCGCCAGACCCACCATGAAGACGCCCTGGGTGTAGCCGGCCGAGACGTCTGCCATGTTCCAGCCGGGCGCGTAAGGGTCCCCCGCTGCGTAGCTCGTGTCGAGCCGCAGCCGCACCGAAGTGGTGCGAGCCTGCTTGAGCCGGGCGGCAACCTGTGCAGCGAGATCGGCCAGGCCAGCACGGCCCTCGGTCGCCACAGGCCGGCCGCGGCCCCGCGCGAGCATGGTGTCGCCCCCGGCCACGAGGACGATCTCGTCAGCCGCGCCCCGCACGACCTTGGTGGTGAGGGTCGCGTGGGGGTCCATCGCCGAGAGCACCGCCGCCGCGGTCAGCAGTTTGGCGGTGGAGGCCGGCGTGCGCGGGGTTTCGACGGCTCGGGCGAGGA
Source organism: uncultured Actinomycetota bacterium (assembly GCA_963715025.1). Classification (GTDB taxonomy): domain Bacteria; phylum Actinomycetota; class Actinomycetes; order Actinomycetales; family Dermatophilaceae; genus DASSJT01. The sequence continues at coordinate 454,891 of CAVQQQ010000009.1, forward strand.
GCGGCGTGCCCGTCCGGCCGTCGCGCACGTCGACCCCCACGGAGCTCCCGAGCGCAGAGCTGGCCAGGGTGTCCGCGACATGAGCGGAGAGCCCGGCAGGAGTCGGCTCCTCGGCCTTGTCCAGAAGAGGCCCCAGCGGTGCAGCCGTGGCCGCCTCCACAGGAAGGACCCCTCGGGACGGGACGGGTGCCGGCAGGTCGCGCGTGAGCACCCCCGGAACGGCGTCGAGCACATCGGCGGTGGCATAGCCCCCGGCCAGGACGACGACGCCCAGCACTCCCGCGATCGCGCGGCGCACGACACCCCCTCACCCGCGGAAGCGGCAAATACGGAACACTTGGGCGCGAGCCTAGGTCATGCACGAAGGAAGCTGAGGGTCGCCACCGTGGAGTTCGACGTCACCATCGAGATCCCCCAGGGACACCGCAACAAGTATGAGGTCGACCACGCGACCGGTCGCATCCGCCTCGACCGGCTCCTGTTCACGTCCACCAGGTACCCCGCCGACTACGGCTACGTCGAGGACAGCCTCGGCGAGGACGGTGACCCCCTGGACGCGCTCGTCCTCCTCGCCGAGCCGACCTTCCCGGGCTGCCTCGTCCGGGCGCGCCCGATCGGCATGTTCCACATGCGCGACGAGGCGGGGGGCGACGACAAGATCCTGTGCATCCCCGCCAGCGACCCGCGCCAGGCGCACATCACCGACCTCGAGCACGTGAGCGAGTTCGACCGTCTGGAGATCCAGCACTTCTTCGAGACCTACAAGGACCTCGAGCCCGGCAAGTCCGTCGAGGGGGCGCACTGGGCCGGTCGCGAGGAAGCCGAGCAGTGCGTCCGGGAGGCGATCGAGCGGGCGCGCGCCGTCGGGCTGACCACAGCGCGCTGGCGCATGCCCGAGATCCATGCGGATCCGATGACCGACACAGCGCCCCCGACGCAGTCGGAGACTCAGGCGGCACCTCCAGTGGCCTGAGCGCCGTTTCCGCGCTCAGGGGCGTCCGACGTAGTCGATGAGGTCAGACCGCCAGATCGATGCGTACCGGACGTATGCGCCGGTGTACGGCGCCTCGATCATCTGGCCGACCCCGACGTAGAGGCCCACGTGGTGGCTCGTGGCGCCCGAGCTCCCGTAGAAGACAAGGTCACCGGGCCGGGCCTCGCTGACCGGCACGTGCCTCGTCTCGGCCCACTGGGCGCCGGTGTAATGGGTCAGGTACACGCCAGCCTGGCGCCAGGCCATCATGGTCAGCCCCGAGCAGTCGAACGTGCTCGGCCCGTCGGCGCCCCATTGGTACGGCTTGCCGATCTGGGCGCGCGCGTACGCGATCACCGCGGCCACGCCGCCGGAGACTGATGAGCGTGGTGGCGGCGCGGGACTGCTGGAGGGCTTGGCGGCGTCCCTGGCTGCCGCGGCCGCAGCTGTGGCGGCCTGCCTGGCTGCCTCTTCGGCGGCCCGCTGGGCCGCCTTGGCTCGACGTCGATCGGCGGCAGCCTGGGCTTTGGCTGCCCGCTCGGCCGCCAGTTTCGCCTGCCTGGCCGCCTCGGCCGCGGCCGCTCGGGCCTCGGCGGCCCGCCTCAGGCCGTCCTGGCGGGCCTGCTCGACCTGCACCGAAGTCTTGCGGAGGGTAGCCATCTGCTGGGCCATCCGGTGCTGTTCGCCCTGGATGCGGGTCGCCTCGGCCTGCGCCCGGTCGGCCTGCGCCTGCGCAGCATTCTTGGCCTTCTCGGCCTCCTGCGCGGCGGCAAGCTGCTGGGCCTCGGCCACCGCGGCCTGGCGCCTCAGTGCTCCGGCGAGCGAGGAGGTCGCTGCGGCGTCCTTGAAGATGCGCTGCCGCGCCTCGGCGACCGCATCGAGCGACGCGGCGCGGTCGAGGAGGTCCTGCGGTCCACTGCTGCTCACGAACGCTTCCAGCTCACCCAGGCTGCCGCCCTGCTGGTAGACGAGTGCGGCGTACTGCCGAACCCGAAGGGATGCCACGTCCGCCTTCTGCTGGGCAGCCGCTGCCCTGGCCCGGGCGTCTGCGCTGGCGCGGGTCCGCAGCTCGAGTTGGTAGCGGGCGCCGTTGTACGCCTCGGCAGCGGCTGCCGCAGCCATCTGCACGGCCTCCAAGTGGCTCGACGCTGCGGCGTACTGGCTCTCCAGGTCGCTCACCTGTTGGGCCGTGGTCTTGACCGCCGCCTTGGCCGCGTCGACCTGCCGCTGTGAGGGATAGACCGGGTTGTCGGCGGAGGCGCCGATGGCGGTGGCCACCGTCAGACCGGTCGCAAGCGCGGCTCCGACGACCAGGCGAATGGCTCGTGGGCGCGGGCGGTGCGGCACGGGAAGCTCGCTCTCTGCTGACGGCCCCGGGGGCAGCTGCGGAATGATCAAGCGGTTCGAAATCTACGACTCCTTTTTCACTCGCAAAACACCGGCCACATCAATCCCACGGGTTATCAGCCGTCACACAAAATGACATTGATGTCATTCGGAAATCACATCGATGTCTTTCAGCAGGTCGAGGAGCCAGCTCCATCACAGGCCGCCGAAGGTCACGATCTGGTAACGAAATGGGCCACGCGCCCGCTCACTGAGCGGGCGGAGTCAGGTACGCAACGAGACCCCGCTCGCCGTTGCGCATCATCCACGAGTGGTTCGCCCGCAGGACGGGAGCGCTCAGCGCGGGAAGCAACGACATCGCGCGGCTGGCGACGGTGACCTCCTGGGCATACCGGGCCAGGGTGCCCCCACCCGGGGCAGCGTCGACCTGCCAGGACGACCACCCGCGCAGATCCCCGTCGATCGACACCCGGAGTTCGCCGGTCTCCTCGTCTTCGACCTCGCGAGTCAGGAGGAGTGCCAGCGTGTAGGGCAGGGCGCTGCGCACCCAGGCCCAGCCCGACTTCTCGTCCACCCGCTGGACGCGGCGCACCTGAGGCCACCACACGGCATACTGCTCGACATCGGCGAGCACAGCGAAGACCCGCGCGCGGGCGACGGGCAGTGACCAGGCGTGGTCGAACCGGAAGGGTCGGGGCACCCACCGATAGTGGACCGATCGGGGGTGGCGCGCAGGCCTCCGGCGCGGGAATGTGGGAGGGAACAACTCAGAACCCTCGGAGGTGGCGGCATGAAGGCGCAGTTGGGAGACCGGATCATTCTCGCCGGCGAGCAAGTGGACCGGCCAACTCGGGTCGGCGAGGTCATCGAGGTGCGTGGACCTGCGGGCGGTCCGCCGTATGTCGTGCGCTGGAGCGACGGGCACGAGGGCCTGATCTACCCAGGACCCGGCTCGGTCCTGAGGGTCGAGGCCGCTGGAGCAGGCGCCTCCCCCGCGGCCACAGCAGCAGGGGGAGCACCAGGCGCTGCACCCGGGGAAGCGCCGGGGACGGCGACGCCCGCAGCAGGGCCGACCCGGGAGTGGCAGGTCCGGATCTCCATCTTCGAGACCGGCGACGACACCGAGGCACGCGTGGCCCTGATCGCAGACGCCCCCCACCAGCTGAGCGCGCTCGGCTCCAGCCACCGCAGCGCGCGCGACTCCGCCGACGCCGCCATCGGCGACGAAGTGGCGGTGGCCAGGGCCCTGCGCCAGCTCGCCGACGAGCTGCTCGACGCCGCCGGGCGCGACATCGAGGCGCGCACCGGCGAGCACGACGTGGTCGTCCGCTCGCGGTAGACCTACTTGGCTGCCGACCCAGGGGATCCCGGCCCGCCCCTCCCCGATCCTGCGCTGGTGGTCCTGGTGGGCGCCTCGGGCTCGGGCAAGTCGACGTGGGCCTCCGCTCGCTACCGGGCCGCCGAGGTGGTCTCGTCCGACGAGCTGCGGGGCATCGTCGGCAGCGGTGTCAACGACCTCGACGCCTCGGCCGATGCGTTCCGCCTGCTGGACCAGGTCGTAGCCGCCCGTCTCGGTCGGGGCCTCACCACGGTGGTCGACACGCTGGGCTTCGATCCGGCTCGCCGCCTGGGATGGCTTGCTCAGGCGCGGGAGGCCAAGGTTCCTGCCGTCGTGGTCCGGTTCCCCACCCCTGCGGAGGTATGCCGCGAGCGCAACTCCCGGCGTGACCGCCCGGTGCCGGCCCGAGTCCTGGCGGCCCAGGTCGCCCGGGCGCGCGCGGTGTCGGCCGAGCTCAGTGGCGAGGGGTGGGACCGCGTCGTCGTCGTGGAGCAGAGTCGCGACGGGCCGGCGCCTGCCACCGGGCCCGGCGTCCGCGGTGACCGGGGTGAGCCCGCTGCCGCGGGGAGCCGGCGCGAGTGCGGCTTCGTCCTCCAGCTGTCGCGATTCCCCTGGGGCGAGGAGCCCCTGGCCTGGCTGCGGTCCATGGCCCTGGCTGCCGCCGAAGCGGGCTTCGAGGGGCTGTCGCTCATGGACCACCTCATCCAGATTCCCCAGGTTGGCCGGGCGTGGGACCCGATGCCCGAGCCCTGGGTCACGCTGGGCACCCTGGCCGCCCTCGAGGGCCGCCTGCGGCTGGGGACACTGGTCACGCCGGTGACGTTCCGCTCACCCGGCATCACCGCCAAGGCGGCGGCCACGCTGTCGGCGCTCTCCGGCGGTCGGGCCTTCGTCGGCGTGGGAGCTGGGTGGTGGGCTCGGGAGCATGCCGCCTTCGGTCTCGCGTTCCCGCCGCCCGGCGAGCGCCTCGACCGGCTCGAGGCCGGTATCGAGACCATGCGGGCACTCTGGGCTGCTGGCACCAAACCCTTCGCCGGCGAGTCGGCTTCGCTGCCGGAGACGACCTGTTACCCGAGGCCGGTCGGCGACATCCCCGTCATCGTGGGCGGCGGTGGGCTTCGGACTCTCGGTATCGCCGCGCGCCTGGGCGATGCCTGCAACCTCCCCAGCGATGATGCCGGGCTCGCCAAGATCCCCCTCTTCCGCGGACTCGTCGAAGCGGCCGGGCGCAAGACCGACGACGCGGCCGTGACCGTGCTCGACCTGCCGGTTGTGGGCACCGATCGGGACGACGTGTGGCGGCGGGTCGAGCGCCTGCGCGGCCGGACGCCTGCGGCGGCGTATGCGGCGCGACACCACGCCGGCACCATCGCCGACCACACCGAGCGCTACCGCCGGCTGGTGGACCTCGGGGTGCGCACCGTCTTCGTGGCCCCGCCCGACCTCGGCGATGCCGCCGAAGTATTGGCGCTGGCGCCAGTGGTGGCCGCCTTCGCCTGAGTCCCGGGACCGCAATCCGGCGCTTGACCGGCATACCGGCATGATCCGTGGCCCCCGGCACCCCGTGGCCTGCCAAACCGCGACATACTCGGGCGGGTGATCGGCGAGGACTTCGCGCGGCTGCTGGCGGGGGCGAAGCGCGGCGACGAGGCGGCGTTCGCCCTTTTGTGGCGCGATGCGAACCCGGCGCTCCTCCGGTACCTCCGCGTGGTGGCGGGAGACGAGCCGGAGGACGTCGCATCCGACACCTGGGCGACCATCGTGCGGGGTCTGCGGCGCTTTCGGGGGGACGAGCACGCTTGGCGCGCCTGGCTGTTCACCACGGCCAGGCGTCGCGCGATCGACGACGGCCGCCGCCGGGGGCGGATGCGCGACGTGCCGGTGGCCGAGGTTCCCGAGTCGGTCAGGCCGGCCGACCAGAGCCCCCGCGACCCGGCCGACCTGGCGATCGGCTCCTGGACCATCAGCGCGGCGATCGCCGCGGTCCGACGTCTGCCTCCCCAGCAGGCCGAGATCGTCATGCTGCGCAGCGTTGCCGGCCTCTCCGTCGAGGAGGTTGCGCGGCTGGTGGGCAGTTCCCCGGGCGCAGTCCGGGTGGCGGCCCACCGGGGGCTCCGCAGACTCGCCGAAGAACTTGCCCAACAGGGTGTAACGCCATGAGGTCGGCCGACGCTTTACCCGATGACATGAGTGAACACCAGGATCTGGATGCCGGCTCGGGGCTGCTCTCCCTGCTGGCAAGCGCGCCGGCCGAGCCCGGCGAGCTGCGCGCCGAGTCGCGGGTCCTTGCCGCGTACCGCGCCTGCGTGGTCATGTCCGACACATCCCGACCACACCGCTGGAGACCAACCATGCTCGTCCCTGCCCTCACTGCGAAGCTCGCCGCCACCGTAGGCGCGGGCGTCGTCAGCCTTGGTGGCCTTGCTGCTGCCGCGTACGCCGGGTCACTCCCCGACGTGGCCCAGGACTTCGCCCACCATGCCATCGGTGCCCCTGCGGCGCCGGGCGCGAGCGAGGAGCACAAGGCGACGCCGAGCAGCACCCCCGTCGGGCCCGACGCCTCCGGACCCGCCGCGTTCGGGCTGTGCACCGCGTGGGAGCAGGTCAAGGACTCGGGCAAGACGGCCGAGAAGGCTGTCGCCTTCCGCAACCTGGCCGCGGCGGCGGGTGGCGAGGACAAGATCGCCGACTACTGCGCGAAGGTCCCCCACCCCAGTGGCACTTCCTCGCCCAGCCCCGCGGAGCGCCCGACCACCGCGCCGTCGACGCCCGAGCCCTCGAGCCGCCCGTCACTGCCGTCCGAGGCCACCAGCAACCCAGGCTCCTCTCACCGCCCCTGACGGCGAGGAGCTTGGGCCGTCGGCGCGCTGGCGCAGGCCGCTAGACCGGGGTCGGTCCCCTGCAGACCCCGGTCGAGAATGCGACCGAGCGCCAGCGCGCCGAACTCTTTCCGCCACCTGTTCTGTACCGACGAGCGCGGTCTCGACGGGCAATCCTCCGGCGGCAACGCGAGCCCGGCCTGCACTCGTACACTCGGACCATGGCAGCGCAGCCACCCCGACCCTCCAGCCAGTACCTCTGGCTCGCCGGCGCCATGGCCGTGATCGCGGTCCTGCGGCTGGCGTTCGCCAACGGCAGCGGCTTCGACATCGCCGTGGGCGTCCTGGCGCTCGTCGTCATGGGCTTTGCGCTGTGGCGCTACCGCCAGTCGAAGCGGACGGTCCGATAGGTGCCCGGCGACCCGCACGTCCTTGATCCCAACCATGCACCAACGCCCTTCACTGCCAGTGAGATTCGTGCCGGGTGCCCTGCGGGGAGAACCATCGGACTGGTGGTCGAGGTGAGCGGCGCGGCGCCACACCGGCGCACCAACCGGTTCGTCGAGTGCAACGAGGAGGGCGCCCTGGTCGAGCGCACGAGGACGGCCATGGACGGCACCCCGCTCGAGCCCCCGGAGTCGGGGTGGGCCACGTGGCTCGAGATGCAGGGCCACGCGTCCACGCCGTCGGATCGCACCATGATCGAGCCGGCCCTGCTCGAGACCCCCATGGGCGCGCTGGACTGTCTGCGCTACACGGTGGTCGAGGACAACCAGGTCGAGACCCTGTGGTTCGCGAAGTCGTTGCCCGGCATGCCGATCCGCACCGAGACCAGGATCGGCAGAGAGCTGGTGGCTGTGGTGAGTGTCGTCGCCAACCAGATGCCCCCGGAGGCACCCCTAGCGACACGCCCGGCATGAGGCTGCGGCTCGGGCGCCCCCACCTGCGCCGGTATGCCGGCCGGTTCAGCGTGCCCGTGGCCTCGGCTGACGCTGCGGTGACGGTGACGTTCCTCGGGGTGTCGACGCTCCTGGTCGACGACGGCGAAGCGGCGCTGATGACGGACGGCTTCTTCAGCCGACCCGGCCTGCGGCAGGTCCTCATGGGGAAGCTTGCGCCGGACGACACCCGAGTCTCTGCCTGCCTGCGGCGAGCCGCGGTCGACCACCTCGCTGCGGTGCTCCCGGTGCACACGCACTTCGACCACGCCCTCGACTCCGCTGTCGTGGCCTCGACGACCGGGGCGATGCTTGTCGGAGGAGAGTCGTGCGCGAATATCGGCCGGGGACATGGGCTCTCGTCCTCATCGATCCACGTCGTCACGCCTGGGCAGGACTCCCTGTTCGGCCCCTTCACCGTGCGGCACGTGGCCTCGAAGCACTGCCCTCCCGACCGCTACCCCGGGGTGATCGCAGAGCCTCTCGTACCGCCTGCTCGAGTCACGGCATACCGCTGCGGTGAGGCGTGGTCGCTCCTGGTCACCCACCGACCGTCCGGCCATCGGCTCCTCGTGCAGGGCAGCGCCGGCTTCGTCCGTGGCGCGCTGGTCGGCGAGCATGTGGAGGTGGCGTACCTGGGGGTGGGCCAGCTGGGCCTCCAGGACGAGGCGTACATCCGGGAGTACTGGGACGAGACCGTGCGTGCCGTGCGTGCGCGGCGCGTGGTGCTGATCCATTGGGACGACTTCTTCCGCCCGCTGGACCGGCCGCTGCGGGCCATCTCCCGGATGGGAGATGACCTGGACGCGACGATGGCCGTGCTGACGCCGCTGGCCGATGGCGACGGGGTGGAGCTTCGGCTACCGCGGGTCTGGGTGCGCGAAGACCCCTGGGAGGGTATGCCGTGACGCCTGGTGACGTGGGTCGCCGTCAGTTCCTGGCAGCAGCCGGGTCCGCCGCTGTGGCGGTGGCAGGTGCCGCGTGCTCCTCCCCCTCCACGGATAGGCGGCGTGGCGGCGAGCGAGTCAGCTTCCCCGAGGGATTCACGTTCGGACTGGCCACCTCGGCCTACCAGGTGGAGGGTGCGGCCACGGCGGATGGCAGGGGACGGTCGATCTGGGACACCTTCGCGGAGCAGCCGGGGAAGATCGACGACAGCAGCTCGGGGGCCGTCGCCTGCGATCACTACCACCGGTGGGAGGGCGACCTCGACCTGCTCAAAGGCCTCTCGGCGACGAGCTACCGCTTCTCGGTGGCGTGGCCGCGGATCCAGCCCGAGGGGCGGGGGCAGCCCAACGCGAAGGGGCTGGACTTCTACCGGAGGCTCGTCGACGGCCTGCGCCGGCGCGGTATCGAGCCGGTGGCGACGATCTACCACTGGGACCTGCCCCAGGCGCTCCAGGACGATGGCGGCTGGGGCACGCGCGAGTCCGCAGAGTGGTTCGCCGACTACGCGGCCATACTGTTCGAGGCTCTCCCTGACGTCGGGACCTGGCTGACCATCAACGAGCCCAAGATCATCGTCCAGCAGGGCTACCAGCAGGGCTGGATGGCGCCGGGGCTTCAGGACGCGCACCTCTCGGGCCGCGTGCTGCACCACCTGAACCTCGCCCACGGCCGCGCCGTGCAGGCGTTCCGGGCGTCGGGACACCGGGGCCGCATCGGTGCCTGTCCGGTCGTCAGCCCGGTCTACCCGTACACCGACACCGACGAGACCCGCCAGTGGGTCGCAGCCACGGACATCACCGAGAACACCCTCTACCTCGACCCCCTTCTGCGGGGGCGCTACCCAGCGCTCGACGGACAGGATCCGGCCATGGTGGCGGGCCTTCGGTCAGCACAGCGGGACGGCGATCTGGCCCTCATCTCCCAGCCGATCGACCTGCTCGGCCTGAACTACTACTCGCCCGTGCTGGTCGACGACTCCGGGCAGCCGCGATTGCGCTACGCGGTGGCATCGAACGGCTGGCAGCAGATCTATCCCCGCGGGCTTCGCGATGTCCTGGTCCGGCTGCACCGGGACTACCGGCTGCCGTTGATGGTCTGCGAGAACGGCGTGCCCGACGCGTTGGGCCAGGCACCACTGGACGACCCGCACCGCATCGCTTTCCTGCGCGGCCACCTGCTGGCGGTGCACGACGCCCTCGGGGACGGTGCTGAGGTGGTCGGCTACCACGCGTGGTCGCTCATGGACAACTTCGAGTGGGCCCGCGGCTACACCCAGCGCTGGGGGGTGCTGCACGTCGACTTCGACACCCAGCAGCGCAGCCGCAAGAAGTCCGCCGTCTGGCTGGCAGACGTGATGGCCCAGCGCTCCGTCCCCACGGCCTGAGCGCGACGCGATCGGGGTGGGGCCGAGATGACGGCCGGGCCGGTCTCGCCGACGTACCGCTTACGGGAGGGCCAAAGTCACCTGATCGCCGGCTCCGCACGCGCGAGGTGGGCACGAAGGAACGCCCGGACTTCCTGCCGGACGCGGGCGTCCTGACCCAGCAGGATGTGCCCACCCGATTCGAGGACGACCACTTCAGCCGTGGGGAGCCTGGTGGCCGAGTAGCGCACAATCTCCCCCGTCTTGTAGGGGTCGTCGGTCGCCGCGATCAGCATTACCGGCATCTGGAGCTGCTCGATCGGCAGGTCGGGGGCTCGTGGCGTGGCCGTGCGGATGTCGTGGGCGAGCCCCACTGCCCGGGCGCTCGCAGGAAGGAACCAGTCGGCGAGGTGCCTGCGGATCTCCGGCGTGACCTTTGTGTCCAGCGACCGCGGGACGCCTGCGACGCGCACCAAGGCCTTCGGCGCCAGGCGGACCATCGCCCAGGCCAGGAAGTCCGAAGCCAGCAGGTGGTCGAAAACGAAGGCGGGCGGCCCGGGCTCAGGTCGGGATCCAGGCTTCGACGGAAGGTAGAGCGCGGGCGAGACGAGCACCAGTGCCTGCACTCGCTCAGGGTGGCGCAACGCCAGCTGGGTTGCTGACTGGGCCCCGGCGGACACGCCTACAACGGCCACCCGGGAGAAGTCGAGGGCGTCCAGCAGGGCGGCGAGTGCGTCGGCCTGGTCGGCGTGGGAGGCGTTCGCGGGCATGGGCGTGCGCAGGTAGCCGAACCTGGACGGTGCCAGGATTCGGAAGTCCTCCCCGAGGGCATCACTGCCCAGCCTCAGCCCCATGTCGAACCCGCCCGCCGTCCCGTGGATGACGAGGACAGGGGGCCCGGTGCCGGCCACGCCCAGCTCGACCGGACCGCAGGCGGTGGCCACCAGACGGCTCTGCCCTGCCAGGCGAGCATGTGCGGCCCGCAGGTCTGACCGGAATGCGACGCGGATGGCTGCGCCCGCCGCGGCCCCAGCCAGCGCTAATGCAAGCGTTCGGTTTGCCCGAGCCCTGCCGCTCACGGGACCTCCCTCAGGACAGGATCGCGGCTGAACTCGGAGCCACCGTCCAGTACGGCTGCCTGCTCGATGAGGTCGCGCAGCGTTTCCACGAAGCGCGCGGCCGGCGCGCCGTCGACCACGCCGTGGTCGAAGCTCAGGGTCAGCGGCAGCATGGGGCGCACCACGATGTGGCCATCGCGCACCACGGGGCGGTCCACGACGCCGCTGACGGTAACGATCACGGTCAGGGGAGGGATCGGGATGGCCCAGCCACCGCCGCGGGAGAACATGCCCAGCGACGTGACCCCGATCGTCGGCCCGTAGGCGGCGGCAACCCGGGGACGGGTGCTGATCACCCGGGACAGGGGTCTTCGCACCGGGCCGGGGAGCCGCCACAGCTGCGCCGTCACCCCCATGGTCGCCGAGTGTGGCGCCGGTGCCTGCTTGGCCTGGCGCAGTTCCTCGGAGACCTGGGCGCCGGACTTCTGGTCGGCTCCCCGGATCGTCGCGACGTCCAGGACGATCGCGCCCCTCTCGTGGCGCTCCACCGTCGCCCCGATGTCGACCCGGTCGAAGAGCACGATGCGCTTGCCCGCCCGCCGCGCGTTCAGCTCGGGGTGCCGGGCGATCGCTCGACCGATGCTCGCGATCACGAAACCGGTCCACGACACGGGCGGCTCTGCCACGGCGATCAGCGCGCTGGCGCGCCCCACGTCGAACTCGACCAGCCCGTGCACCGGGAACCGCCTGGCCGCTCCCCGCAGCATGTCCAGCACGATCAGGCGGTCCCGCGGCACCGGTCGAACGGTGTAGCCCATGTGTCCCATCCCTTCTATCGGACGCCTTCCCACAGGGCTCGTTCCCATGACCGCGGGTCGTCCACCACCTGGGAGGTCGTGTCGAACCGCATGGTGGCCCTGCGGACGAGGTCGTATGCCGGCCAGCCCGGGTCGCCGTTGGCGGCGAAGGACACCCATGCGGAGTGCATCGTCTTCGCGAGCTCCTGCGGCGGGTGATCCGCCAGCATCGGCCCGAAGAGCGTGGCGTCCTTGCTCACCGAGTCGAAGACGAACGGGATCTCAAGCCCGTGCACAGCCCCGAGCCCAGGTGCGGACCAGGCGAACTCGTACATGTAGGTGCGGCCGGTCGCGCCGACATGCGCCTCGGCAAGACGGATGGCGGGGATGCGCATCCACCAGTCAGTCTGGACCGCCGCGAGCAGGTCACCCGGAGTCGCGCCCGGGTACCGAGCTCGGTAGTCGGCCAGCGCCCGGTCCACCGGGAGCCCGTAGCCGGCGAGGGACTGGTTCCCAGAGACCCCAACCTTGAAGGGACCCGTGAGGTCGTCGTCGGTGATCTGGGCCAGTGCGCCGGTCATGGCCAGGAACAGCTTCCAGTCGTCGGTGTTGGTGCCGACCATGAGGTCGACGTGGGCCCCGGCGCCGGCCGCGATCCGCTCGATCGGAGGAGCGGGAACAACCGCTCCGTCGACGACGGGTTGCCACAGCATCAGACTCGGGACCAGATCCGCCCCCCAGCCGGAGGGATCCGGCTGGGCGAGGAATTCCGCGTGCACCTCGGCCTGCGCCCGCAGCAGTCGCTCGACGGGCACCGCGGCGACCGCCTCGCGGGTCGATGGAACGCCGAGCTTCGCTGTCAGCCGGCGCCCGATCCCCAAAGCGGTCTCGGCGGAGAGCACGGCGTGAGCCGCGCCACTCTGCGGGATCGCCCTGTGGAACAGGCCCTCGGCGCGCGGCATGGACACCAGCGTGCCCACGGACATCGCCCCGGCGGACTCGCCGAAGATGGTGACTCTGCCGGGGTCACCGCCGAACCCGGCGATGTTCTCCCGCACCCACTCCAGAGCCGCTACCTGGTCCAGCAGCCCGAGGTTGCCCGTTCCCTCGCCCAGGTAGAGGAATCCGTCCGCCCCCAGCCGCCAGTTGATGACGACACAGACGACGCCGTCCCGGGCGAAGTGGCTGCCGTCGTAGGCCGCCGTCGACCCGATCTCGAAGGCCCCACCCTGGATCCACATCATGACCGGCAGCCCGGAAGCACCCGGGTCGGGAGTCCAGACGTTGAGTGTCAGGCAGTCCTCCCCCGTCGCAGCGGTGTCCCATCCCTGCCCCGCGGATTCGGGTGGGGCCACCTGGGGTGGGGCCGGTCCATACTTGGTTGCCTCGCGCACGCCACTCCAGGGCTCCACCGGCTGCGGCGGGCGCAGCCGGTTCACCCCCGCCGGCGGCGCCGCGAAGGGCACGCCCAGAAACCTGTAGACACCATCGGCGACGCTGCCACGCAGCTCGCCCTGAACCGTCTTGACCACAGCACTCATACACCCCACCGTGCGACCTCCGGCTGGTTGCTGCAGAGGCAAAGGTCCCCATGGGCCGCTCGTCGACCCATGGCCGCCCCCCGTTGGGCCGCCGGTCTGCGGTCAGCCGGGGTAGGCGTTGCGGCGGAGCGTGAGCCTCCAGACGAGGGTCAGGGCAGCGGCCGCGAGCGCGATCAGGGCGAGGGTGCTGGCCCAGGCGAGCAGCGGCAGTGTGGACAGCGCAAAGAACTCCCGCAGCGCTGGGGTCGCGACCAGCGCGACGAAGACCCCCACCAGCGCTGCGAGGAGCACGGTCACCATCCGGGTCAGCGGAAGGGCGATCAGCGTCAGCACCGCTATCCCGACGCCGAAGAGCACTGTCGTGGCTGCGGTGCGCGCGGCCGGAACGCCCAGGTCCGTCTCCCACGTCGTGATCGCGTATGCCGCGAACGTGGCCGCCGAGGCGACCACACCTGCCGGCACCGCGAACTGAAGCACGCGCCGCAGGAACCCAGGCCGCGCCCGCCGCTGGCTGGGAGCCAACGCGAGGAAGAATGCCGGAACGCCAATAGTCAGCGTGCTGACGATGGTCAGGTGGCGCGGGTAGAAGGGGAAGGGCAGCTGCGCCACGCCAACGGCGATGGTCAGGACGGTGACATACACGGTCTTGGTCAGGAACAGGTGCGCGACTCGTTCGATGTTGGCGATGACCCGGCGTCCTTCAGCCACCACGTCCGGCAGGACGTCGAACCGGTTGCGCAGCAGCACAATGTCCGCCACCGCCCGAGCGGCCGGTGCGCCGCTGCCCATGGCCACGCCGAGATCCGCTTCTTTGAGGGCGAGCACGTCGTTGACGCCGTCCCCGGTCATGGCCACCACATGCTCGCGATCCTGGAGGGCTGCGACCATGGCCCGTTTCTGGCGGGGCCTGACCCGGCCGAAGACGGTGGTCTCCTCGACCACGCCCTCGATGGCAGCCCGGTCGTCCCCCAGGGCCGCAGCATCCAGCGGATGGTGGGCACCCGGCATACCAAGGGCAGCAGCCACGGCGCCGGCGGTGCGCGCACTGTCGCCGGAGATCAGTTTCACCTGCACCCCTTCGTCAGCGAAGTAGCGGAGCGTGTCCGCGGCGTCGGGGCGCAGCCGCTCGGCGAGCACCACCAGCGCGGTCGGCTCCAGCGGCGGCAGGTCCTTGTCGGGCAGGACTGGGCCGGCTGCCTGGCACAGCAGGATGACCCGGCCACCCGTCGTGGCTCGCCGCTCGGCCTCCGCTCGGGCCGGGGCACCGGCGGGTAGCAGGACGTCGGGAGCACCCAGGACCCAGGTGCCCCGGCCGTCGAAGGTCGTGGCGCTCCACTTCCGTGCTGAGGAGAACGGCACACCCCCGGTTGGCCGCCACCCGGCTGGGGCGGCGTAGGCGCCCGCCAGCGCCCGCAGGCTCGGGTTCGGGTGGTCGTCGGCGTGGGCGATGGCGCCCAGCGCGTCGGCGCACTCGGAGCCGGCTCCATCGCGTAGGAGGACCAGTTCGTCGACGGTCATTGCCCCCTCGGTCAGCGTTCCGGTCTTGTCGATCCCCACGATGTCGACCCGGGCCAGCCCCTCGATGGCTGGCAGCTCCTGAACGAGTACACCGCGCCGGCCCAACCGGACCACCGCGACGGCGAAGGCCACGCTGGCCAAGAGCACCAGGCCCTCGGGAACCATCCCGACGACCCCGGCCACGGACCCGCGCACGGCCTCCGAGACCGACTCTTGGTGGACGAGCAGCTGAGTCGTGACCAGTAGTGCCGCGGTGGGGACCAGAACTGCGGTGATCCACCGGAGCAGCTGGTTGAGGTCGTCCCGGATCTGCGAGTGCACGAGTTGGAACTGCCTCGCCTCGCTGGCGAGCGCGACGGCATACGCCTCGTCGCCGACCCGGGTGGCGCGGATCCGGCCATGGCCAGCGACCACGAAACTCCCTGAGAGCAGCTCCTGTCCGGGGCGTTTGTCGACCGGCTCGGACTCACCGCTGAGCAGTGACTCGTCAATCTCGAGTCCGTCAGTGGCCATGGCGACGGCATCGACGACGAGCTGGTCGCCTCGGCCGATGACGAGGAGGTCGTCGCGAACCACGTCAGCGGCGGCGATCTGGCTTGGTGTCCCGTCGCGGATGACGGTTGCGGTTGGCATGTTGAGCAGGGAGAGGCGGTCGAGGGTTCGCTTGGCCCGGAGCTCTTGGATGATCCCGACGGCGCTGTTGGCCACGATCACCAACCCGAAGAGCGCATCCTGGAGCGGGCCGACGATGAGGATCGCGACCAGGAGAGCACCCAGCAGTGCGTTGAATCGGGTGAACAGGTTGGCGCGCAGGATCTCCGCCATGGTGCGACTGGGCGGTGCGGCGGCGCGGTTCACAAGCCCTGCCTCGACCCGCTGTGCGACCTCGGCGCTCGTCAGTCCGCACTCGGCCGCTGCGGGAGGCTGGCTCGACTGGGGCATCTGTTACCCCCGAGTCAGCGAGTCTGCACGATCTGGATGGGGTTGCCGTCGGGGTCCGCCACCCACGCGATCACTAGGCGGTCGAGCCACTCATGCGGTGGCGCCAGCCCTGGTACACCGTCAGCGGTGAGCTGTGCGTACGCCCGGGCAGTGTCGTCCGTCCAGAGGACTACTGCCGCGCGCTGCCCCTCGGTCACCGGGTCCAGACCGTGGTCCTCGCGCGTGGAGGCTGCTGACGCGATGCCGATCCTGTAGCCGTCGAGCGCGAGGTCGATATGGATCGGGACGCCATGTTCGGGGACCCGGAAAACCTCGGTGAATCCGAGACGTCCGTAGAAGGAGACGGCCCGCGGCAGGTCGTCGCTGAACAGGACGACTTGCGGACTGTGGAACACGCCCGCGAGAGTACCGCTCTTGCCCTGCGATCAGGCACGCCCGCCCATTTCGGCGATCACCAGGAGATGTGGTCTGACAGGCGCATCGAGCGGGCCATCCTCTGTGGCGCCGAAGGTGCCGAAGCTGTTGCGTCGGGGCGGGCCACGAGCATGGAGACGGGCAGGAAGAACCAGTGCCTGCGCAAGCAGATGATCTTGGCGTGCTCGACGGCACCGTCGGTGCTTTCGAACACGGCACGGTCCTGCACCTCGGCCGGTTGGCCGCACTCTGGGCAATAGGTCAGGTCGATCACCGGTCCCACCCCTTTCCGATTCGCTCAATGGGAAAGAGGTCCACATGGGCGGTGTGATACCGGTTCCGGCCATGGCGCGACCACCGGCAGGGAATCCAGTCATCACAGGGGTCACCCGTATTTGCGCAGAGCCGCCTGGACTTCGCTCACGGCATACGAACGATGTGGTGGTCCGCACCGCCCAGAGAGAACGAACTGGCCACTCTCCTAGACTCCAACGCCGCCCATGTTCTCGCAGCCGCAGGTCAGGCTATGTGAGCAAGCGTTCGGCGATGAGAAGCCCGCCGACGGCGACCATGGCCGCCCCCGAGAGGCGGGAGACGGCCCGGGCGGCGGCTGGGCGGGTGTGTAGGACGGTCCCTGCGGTCAGACCGAGGCCGAGGTAGAAGGCGACGCAGCTGACGGTGAAGACGAGTCCGAGGAGGCCGAGCTGTGCGGCTACGGGCCAGTCCCCCTTGGGGTTGGTGAACTGGGGAAGCATGGCGATGAAGATCAGCAGTCCCTTGGGGTTGAGCCCGCTGACGCCGATGCCCTTGGCCAGGGTGCGCCACCGGGTGGCTTCATCGGGGATTGTCACCGGGTCGGGTCCCGAGTGTTGGGTGAAGGTGGTGGCGCCGTGGCACATCAGGTACAGCCCGCCGATGACGGACAGGGCGGTCAACCCGGCGGGGGTCCTAGCGACGAGCGAGCCGACCCCGGCTGCGACGACGGCGGTCATGGCCACGTAGCCGATGGCGATTCCGCTGACTGCGGGAATGACGTGGTGACCCCGGGTGCTAACGCTGATAGTGAACGCCCAGTCGGCTCCCGGGACGATGATGAGCAGGGCGGCGACGGCCCAGAAGGCGACGACGGAACTGGTGTCCATGGGCAGGTTCTTCTTCGGTGGCTTTGCTCGGAAGAATATCTGCGATGGGCTGGAAGGTGCTTCCAAGAACTACCTCTGAGGGGGTATCCATTGGAAGGTTCTACTCGATGGATGGCATTGTTCGGCTGATTCTTGCCGTACTGCAGGCGGGGGGCCAGCTAGGTGTCATGGACCTGACCCGCGGTTGAGACTGAGTGTCAGCCCATGCCACCCCGGTTTGCGCAGGGATTGACCCGGCTGACCTGTCGGTGGTGGAGCGGCGGCTGGACGCGGCGCAACCTCAAGGAGGGCCGCGCTGGTTCTTCTCTAGGAGCTGGGAGCGGGGCGAGAATGGCCGGATGTTCATTTCCCGCATGAGCGAGGACGCTGCCGAGGGCGACCTCGCCGAGTACTACCGGAGCCAGCATGCGGCGTGGGGGTTCCTGCCCAACTACGCCGGCGCGTTCTCAACTCGCCCGGACGTGGCGCGGGCGTGGAACGCTCTCAACACCGCCATCCGTGACGGGATGGATCGAAGGCGCTTTGAGATCGCCACCATCGCGGCTGCCCGCGCTCGACGGTCCACCTACTGCACCGCAGCGCATTCGAAGTTCCTCAGGGATATCTGCGGGGACGAGGCCGCAATGCGGTCGATCGCCGAGCAGCCCGACGGCTCTGGGCTCGATCCTGAGGATCGTGCGGTGTATGAGTTCGCCGCCAAGGTCGCCGCCGACGCGGCTTCGATCCAGCCGCAGGACGTGGACCGGCTGCGCGGCGTCGGGCTCTCCGATGCCGACATCGCTGACGTCGTCTTCGCCGCATCCGCTCGCTGTTTCTTCACCGCGGTCCTGGACAGCCTGGGGGCGGAGCTGGACCCCCAGACTGCGCAGACCTTTCCGCCGGCTCAGCTCGAGTCCATGATCGTAGGCCGGCCCGTCGCAGGAACCTGATGTCTTGCACTGCATTACCAGGCATTTCCACGGCTTGAGGAGCAGGTCCTCGAGACACACGGTCAGAACGGGAGTGCGCGAGCCAGCGGCATGTGCCATACCTGCCAATGTGACGATCCCGTGGCGCACCACCGCGCGCCGGAGGGGGATCATTCCCGCGGGGTGAGGCACTGACATGCCCGTGCAGCGAGACTTGGAACGATCGACTGCGAATTCCCGCAACCCCGGCGGTCGGACCAACGGAGATGTGATGGCCACCACGTCATCAGGGCCGGACGAGGAACCCAGGGGCCGCCTGTCGCAGGACCGAAAGCGAACCGGAGGTGGAGAGAATGCAGGAGGTTAGGGCCGAGCTGCTTTCGCGGCAAGAGCGTCGGCGGCTAGCCCTGACGTCCCTGGCGCGGTCCCTTCTGGTCACGACGGCCATCGCCCTCGGGTACTTCCTGGTCCCGTTGGAGCCACATGCTGCGGCGGGCATCCTCGCGCTGTGCGGGGGCCTGCTGGCTGTCTCGGTGGTCCTGGTCCTGGAGATCAGGCAGATCCTGCATTCGCCGTATCCCGGCCTCCAGGCGATCAGTGCTCTGGCGTCGACGACGACGTTGTTCCTCGCGGTGTTCGCCATGACGTACTACCTCATGTCGTCGAACGATCCGGGCTCGTTTTCGGAGCCGTTGACCAAGATGGATTCCGCGTACTTCACGGTGACGGCGTTCGCGACAGTCGGCTTCGGTGACATCGTCGCGAAGACCGAGGTGGCGCGCGCCGTGACGACGGTACAGATGCTCGCGGGTTTGGTTCTGGTGGGTGTGATTGCCCGGGTCATTGTCGGCGCCGTTCAGGAGGGCCGCAGCCGGCAGCGCACGCACCGCGTCGAGCAGTGAGTCGTCTGCGGGCATGCGGCACAGCGGCCGACCTCAGCCAGGAGCACCCCCAGCGTCCGTGCCGCCTCGTAGGCGTCTGCTCAGCGTTCCTCACGGAATCGGCCTCCCACGGAGGCTGGCGCACCGGTGAGGTGCGACGCCTGAGGCACCACCCACGACGTCACACCCGCCTCTGTTGTGACCTTTGACCCTTCAAGGTCACAACAGGGCTGCTTAGATGTGGATGCGTCCACGATGCCTCCCCACGCGGAAAGCGGATTGGGCGCAGGCGGGCTGGCAATGCACGCGAGGCATGGCGAGCGGAGACCGGTGAATCGAGGAGTGCGGCCGTGGGCAAGAGCAATGTGGATGAGCCAGTCACTAGGGGCAAGACCATACGAGCGGGGGACGTGGCCCAGCAGACGGATGTTTCGCGAGGTCAGGGTGCGGCCGGCGCCCGCAGGGTTGCCCACCTCACGCCCGAGGAACGCGTGGCCAAGGGGAGGGCGGCACGGAACGAGGTTCCCCGCTCGAGCCACGCCGGTTGGGAACCGGCGGTGAATCGCCCAGACCCGGTGGCGCTGCTGGCGGAACAGGCAGTGAGCCGGGTCCCGGAGCTGGTGCCCATCCGCTACGGCCGGATGCTGGTCTCCCCATTCACGTTCTACCGTGGCGCCGCGCTGATCATGGCTGCCGACCTGGCTGCCACGCCGTGGTCGGGCCTGCGGGCCCAGATCTGCGGTGACGCCCACCTGTCGAACTTCGGAGTCTTCGCCTCCCCCGAACGGCAGCTGATGTTCGACATCAACGACTTCGACGAGACCCTTCCCGGCCCGTGGGAGTGGGACGTCAAGCGGCTGGCGGCGAGTCTGGAGATCGCCGGCCGTGATCGTGGGTTCACGGCCGCGCAGCGACGGGAGGTCGTCCTGGCTGGGGTCAGGGAGTACCGGTCGCGGATGAACCAAGCCGCTGCTATGCGGAACCTGGAGATCTGGTACGCCCACATCCCGGTGGAACGACTGCTCAACGAGCTCAAGCGGGCCGGCGCCGACGCCAAGCAGCGCGCCAAGGCGAAGGCGAATGTCGCGAGGGCCAGGACCCGCGACAGCATGCAGGCCTTCTCCAAGCTCACCCACGAGGTCGACGGCAGGCGCAGGATCGTCGCAGACCCCCCGCTCATCGTCCCGATCGAGGACCTACTGCCGGCAGGGAGAGAGCGAGACGAGGTCGAGAACGAGCTCCGCGGCATCATCCGGTCATATCGGCGCACGTTGGAGTCCTCCCGACGCCAACTGCTGGAGGACTTCGAGTTCGTCCATATCGCGCGCAAGGTGGTCGGGGTTGGCAGTGTCGGCACGCGAGCCTGGATCCTGCTCATGCAGGGCCGCGACGCGCAGGACCCACTGTTCCTGCAGGCGAAGGAGGCCCAGGAGTCGGTGCTGGAGCGCTTCGTCGGGAGGAGTCGGTACGCCAACCACGGCCAACGCGTCGTGGCCGGACAGCACCTGATGCAGGCGTCGAGCGACATCTTCCTCGGCTGGCAACGGGTCAAGGGCCTCGATGGCGAGGTCCGTGACTTCTACATCCGGCAGCTGCGGGACTGGAAGGGATCGGCGGACATCGACTCGATGGCCCCCGCGGTGATGGGGTTCTACGCGCAGGTCTGCGGCGCGACCCTCGCCCGGGCCCATGCCCGCTCGGGCGACCGGATCGCCATCGCCGCCTACCTTGGCA
Organism: uncultured Actinomycetota bacterium; assembly: GCA_963715025.1. Taxonomy (GTDB): domain Bacteria; phylum Actinomycetota; class Actinomycetes; order Actinomycetales; family Dermatophilaceae; genus DASSJT01. The sequence continues at coordinate 475,553 of CAVQQQ010000009.1, forward strand.
ACGGCGATGTCTTCGACCGGGCCATTGCCGACTTCTCAAGCGCCTACGCCGACCAGAACGAACGCGACTACCAGGCACTGGTGGATGCGGTGAACGCGGGCCGGATCGCGGCCCAACCAGGCTTCTGATAAGCCGCCTTGTATCGCCTCAGCGCAGCGGAAACGCCCCCGACTGGTGTCGGGGGCGTCCGTGGAGCCACCTGTCGGAATCGAACCGACGACGAATTCATTACGAGATCGGAGACTTGGCTCGGTCAAGTGCGGACGTGCCCGGAAATGTGGGCGGACGTCCTCGGCCGTTGAGGGTCGTTGGCGCGTACCTACGGCCGTGCGGGGGGCACCACGGGGCACGCAGTCGCACGCCATGGACCTGCAGCGCGGTCTCCCTCGCTGCTGTGGTTGTCGGATACGCGCGCTCGTGCCGAATTGAGTGCGTCGGCGTCTTGTCGAGCCTTGTCGCTGTGTCAGCCGCTTGCGGATTCGGTCGTGGTGACTGAGGCGAAGGTGGGGCTGCCGGGTTCGAGGGGGATGCGGGCGGCACGCGCGACGTAACTGATGGCGTGGTACCAACCGGTGAGCAGGAGCAGATCAAGTAGTTGTGGCTCCTCGAATGTGCAGGCCAGGTCTGCCCAGAGTTCGTCGGGTACGTCGCAGGTGTCGTGCAGCGCGTCGACGGTCTTGATCAGCAGCCGGTCGCGAGCGGTCCGCCAGCAGGCATCGGTCGGCTCTCCGTTGGTCAGCGAAGCCACCTGGTCATGCGTAAGACCGGCCCGTGCGGCAAAGAATTCCACGTGTACACCCCACTCGTACTCGCAGCCGGTTCGGGCGCAGGTCCGGTCGATGACGATCTCGCGTTCGCGCAGCGTCAGCGTGAAGTGGCGGCCGAGCTCGTAGGTTCCCCAGGGATGCATTGCCCGAGTCATCGGAAGATTCTTGGCGAATGCCCGAAACAACGCGATCGGAGCTACGCCGCTCGGCACCATCAGCTGAAGCTGCTGCTCGACCTCGGGATCGTACGGCGGTTGGAGCGGAGCGATGCGGGTCACGCGACCTCCTGTTTCTGATTCAGAAACGAATTGGCTCCATGGTAGCGTTACGGATTCAGAAACGGCAAGGGGTGGCGATGGAGAGCACTCCCCGGCCAGGTCGCCCGGTACGGGGCTCGACCACCGGGCGGCCGCTGATGGCCGCGTTGGATCTGCTCGGCCGCCGCTGGGCGCTGCGGATCGTGTGGGAACTCCGCGACGGACCGGTCGGCGCGCGGAACCTGCGTGAACGTTGTGACGCCATGTCCAGCAGCGTCCTGTACGAACGGCTCAAGGAACTGAGCGCGGCCGGCCTGGTGCACCATCGCGCCGACGACCGCTACGAGCTGACCCGGATCGGACGCTCGCTGGGCGCGGCCATCGCACCGCTGGAAACGTGGGCCGGTACTTGGGCCGCGTCCGCGCCCTGACAGCTGGCGTCCGATCGACCGCGCACCCGCATCTGGCAACCCTCTAGGTCAAGACACCGCCGGGTCGAGGGTCTTACGCTGGCTGGTGCCGGGTCCGGGAAGTGGCTTGTCCGAAGAGCCGGGCGTGGGGTTGTGAGCCGGTCGCGCTGGAGTCAGAGTCGTTTCCCCGTTGCCCTCCCGGGCCCGTCGCCTGGGCTTGCTCCAGGGCGTCGTCGCGCCGGTTCTGGTCGGTCGCGGAAGCGGTGGATGCAACGTCGGCGAGCAGCCGGGCGGCGCCGGTGGAGCCGATGCCGGTCAGCTCAAGCAGCATCGAGCCGCGCTCGAGGACGACGGCGGAGAGGTCTTTCTCCGCGGCCTTGATCTTCTTGTCGATCGCCTCGAGCTCGGCGATCGGCTCGACCGCGAACCGGCGTCTCGTCTTGCCGACGATGTCGCGCGGTTTGACCGTGGCGATCAGTGCGCAGGCCTGCGGCGCGGACAGATACTGCTTCGCGCCTCCCGGGATCAGTTCCAGCTGAAGACGATGCAGCCGGTTGATCGTCTGGGTGCGGGCGCGGCCGAGCTCGTCGCGGCGGTCGACCATCATGCCCAGCACGACCAGGTCGTCGTCGACGAGGACCCGCCACAGCTCATGATCGGCTGGGGCGTGAAGGGCCGCCAGGCGACCGAGTGCGCGTCGACCGGGTCGGTCTTGCGGCCGTTGCCGGTCGCGAACACCCATACCCGCGCCGACAGCTTCGGCGGCACGTCCAGGACGGTCTCGCCGTCGTGGACGAGCCGGTGTGCGATGTGTTTGCCGATGCCGTTGCAGCCCTCGACCACCCCCACCCTTTCGCCGTGCTGGGCATGCTTGCGGCCTCACCGGCCCAGAACGTCCAGGGAATCCGGCCCTAGCGTTGATGAGGTCAATGAAATCTGGCCGTACCGCGTGCCTGTTTGGCGTGCTGCTAGATCCGAAGTGACGGAAGTCCCTTCACTCCGACAGTCACGGAATGGTCGACTGACCAGTGCGCGACGTGCCGGCATGGTGACGAGCACGATCGCCTGGGAGCGAGGAGCCGCACGGTGAACGGTCATCAGGGTCGCCGGTTCGCACCCCCGCCCGTCACCGCTCAGATCATTCGCCGGGAACGGCTGTACGACAGGTTGGCGGTCCGTCCTGCTGCGCTCGTCCTGGGGAGTGCGGGGTACGGCAAGTCGATGCTTCTGGCGTCGTGGCTGGATGCCATGCCGCCGGCGGGCGTGGTGGCGTGGTTGGCGCTCGGCGCCAGCCACCAGGACGCGGGCCGCCTCGCCGCCGACCTGCTGGCGGCACTGCGCACGCCGGTGGCGGGCTCGCTGGGTGGTTCCCTGGGCGCCCTGGAGGCGCCTCCCGCGTTCGCCGACCACCTTGCGTTCATCGACTCCATCCACCAGGGCCTGTTCGACGCGGAGATCCCTCTAACCCTGGTCCTCGACGACGTCCAGCACCTCGCTGGCTCGGCCCGGGCTCTGGCGGTGGTGGACCACTTCATCGCGTGGGCGCCGCCCTCGACCAGGGTCGTCCTGGCGTCGCGCTCGATGCCGGGGCTGAGGCTCCAGCGGCTTCGGCTCGAGGACCGGCTGGAGTTCATCGGTCACGCTGACCTGGCCTTCACCGAAGAGGAGACCGCGTCGGCGGTGCGGTCCTGGGGCGTGCAGCTCGGGGCTGACGTCGTCGCGGAGCTGCACGCCCTGACCCAGGGGTGGCCGGCAGCTGTCCGGATGGCCGTTCTCGCGATGCGGGCCGGTGCTCGCCGCGATGTCATGATGGCCCTCCGCAAGGACGACGCCCTCGCCGGCTACCTGACGACCGAGGTGCTGGGCTCACTGGCGCCCGAGCTGCGTGAGTTCGTCGTCGACGCCACAGGGGACGAGGTCGTGTGCCCCTCGTTGGTCGACGACGTGCGGGGTGCCCTCGACTCGGGGACGCTGCTGGAGCGTTGTGTCGAGGACGGCCTGTTCCTCACCCCCGAGAGCGGGGCCGATGGGGAGCCGTGGTTCCGGTGGCACGGCCTCTTCGCTACCCACATGCGTGCCCATCGCAGTGCGGATACCGTCCGGGCCGCCGAGCTGGAACGGAGGGCCGCGCTCTGGTGGCGTGACGTCGACGCCGATGTCGCGGTCACCCACGCGCTCGCCGCGCACGCTGACGAGCTGGCGGGCGAGATCGTCGCCTCGGCATGGCTGGGCGTCGCTCTGGGCGGTCGAGCGGACACCTGCAAGAGAATGGCCGCTGCCGTCCCCGACCACGTGAGGTCGGCAGCGGAGTCGCACCTCGCCTTGGCCTTTGTCGCCGCCGAGGAGGGGGCCATCGACGTGGCCCGCGCGGAGCTCGCTGCGGCACGACGTCTGTCCGGCAGGCTGGCGGGCGCGGATCTCGCGCGCTTCGAGATGCGGGCGGCGGTGATCGAGCTGTTCGTGGTCCGGGACCGCGCCGCCCTGACCGAGTCCCTCGCGCGGGGTCACCGGCTGCTGGACGCGGCCGCGTCTGGGTCCGTGGACGTCGACGTCCCCACCGTGGCGCTCGTCAGGCTCTACGTTGGGATGAGCGAGGCCCGGCTCCTCGACAATCCGCTGGAAGCGGTGCGGCTGCTGCGGCAGGCGCGGGCGACCGCCGACCACGCCGGGTACGCGGCCCTGGGTCTGATGGCGCGGGCCGAGTCCTGCATCCCCTCGATCGCCCTCGGCCACATCGACGAGACCAGGCAGATCGCGGAGCAGGTCATCGCCGAGGCGAACTCGAAGGGCTGGGGGGACCTCCCCGGCACGGCGACCGCCTACGGCTACCTCGGCTGGCTGGCGCTCTGGAGGGGCAAGCCCCGACGTGCTTTGCGCCTTCTCGCGCGGTGCGCCGACAACCTCCTGCCCAACGACTGGGGAATGCTGGGGCTGGTGACCACGGTGCACGCCCAGGCCTGCCTGAGCGCTGCGGACCTCGATGGTGCGGAGCGGGACTGCAGGCAGGGACGCCACCTGGCGGAGCACGGCCGGATGCCCGAGTGGTGGCCCTCGCTGCTCACCTCGCTCGACGCCATGGTGCTTGCGGAACGAGGTCATGTCGACGAGGCGCGGCTCTTGGTCGAGCGCCCCTCCGACGGTCCGGACTTCCACCTGGCGACGTGCTATCGGGCCATCGTTCAACTGAGGGCTGACCGCCCGGACCGGACGCTCGAGATCCTGGATACGATCCCACCCGATCGCATGTACCCCCACGTCGCGGGGACTGTCGAGGCGTTGCGGGCGCAGGGCCTCGCCGAGACGGGCGACGGCGCGGCTGCCCAGGTCGCCTTGGAGCGGGCGCTCGGAACGTCGGAGACATTCGGGTTCCTCGAGCCCTACCGCCTGGTCGGCATCCGGCTGCTGCCCCTCCTCACCGATCACCTCCACACCGGAACCCGGCATCGGGACCACGCCGCGCAGGTCGTGCGGCGGCTGTCGGCCGAGCTGCAGCCGGCCGCTGCAAACTGGGGGGAGACTCTGACCCGCCGGGAGCGCAGCATCCTGAGCTTCCTAGCGACAGACCTCTCCCACACCGAGATCGCCCAGGCCGAGTGCATCTCCGTCAACACCGTGAAGACCCACGTCGCGCACATCTTCCGCAAGCTCGAGGTGGCCAACCGGCGTGCGGCTGTACGCCGGGCGGCCGAGCTGGGCATCCGCTGAAACGCGCACTGATCTCATTCCCATGAGGTGACGCCGGTTCGTCTCGATCGGGTCAGGCTCGGCACGTCCACACGTAAACGTGTCCACCCGTCGTCAGTGAGGGGGCGAGCCATGCAGGTGCTGGTGTGGCTGCGCGGCGACGCGGACCCCGGTGACCTGTGGCCATATGACGGTCACTACCAACCGAGCGGGTCGGACGGTGTAGTCACCGTCACGGTGCACGACAGCCACGACCTCGTCGGCCTGCTGCTCATGTTGGTCGGCGCAGGCGCCGAGATCCTCCAGGTCGAGTCGGTCGGTGGACAGGTCGATCCGCCCAACCGCTGACGGCGATCTGGGTGATGCGAGACGTCATACCGGAAGAATGACGCCGGGGGGCGGTGCGGGAGGAAGCGTGGTGACTGAGCCACCGACCACAAGGGCCGGTCGAGCCGGACTGGAAGGAGCCCATCATGACCGCCACGGACACGCCGAGAGTGGCCACGACCGTGCCGTTGGACTGGAATGAGGTCTGGTTCACCAACTGCCCGATGGTCTCCGCCAACAACGTGGACCAGGAACTCGGGTGGTGCCGAGAGGAGTACAAGAAGATCGGAGTCGAGTACGCCTACTTCCGACACGCCCCCGAGAACAACTGGTACCCCCACTACATCCATAACCTCGACAACCTGATCCGCTTCGGCGGCCTGTACCCGCCGATCCACGTCAACGCGGATCTCCGCCGCACCGTGCTGCTAGGCGCGACGTGGGTCTACGAGGGCGGCTGCATGGCGGTGCGGGCCCGGGCCCAGGTCTTCCGGATGGAGGACCTCAAAGGCAAGAAGATCGGCATCAGCAAGAGCCTGAACACCATCAAGAACGACTGGTGGCGCATCCAGGAGCACATGGGCATCGAGAACATGCTCAAGCTCCACGGCCTGACGATGGACGACATCGAGCTCGTCGAGTTCCCGTACGCGGACGACTGGTACGACAAGCCCGAGATGCTCGTCCCGCCGATGAACAACCCCTCGGAGCTGTGGATGCGCCGCGACCACAAGCACGACCTGGCCTTCCGCCCGCTGGAGACAGCACTCCTGAACGGCACCGTCGATGCCATCTACACCCAGAGCAAGGTCTTCCAGCACCTGCAGGAGGCCACGGGTCGGATCAAGATGATCGAGGACCTGTCCAGGTACCCGGACTGGACGATCCAGGTAGCCAACACCCCGGCCGTCATCACCTGCACGGAGGTGATGGCCGATGAGCACCCCGAGCTCGTCATCGCCTACATGAAGGCCATGATCAAGGTCGGCCGCTGGGCGAACGAAAACAAGCGTGCCGCTGGCGCGATCCTCAACCGCCAGACGTTCTACCTCGATGCCGAGGACACCTACCAGGGCATCAAGGACGTCGACATGGTGCCGAGCCTCAGTGCGCGGAACCTCGAGTGCGTCAAGGTCGGCAAGGACTTCATGTTCAGCCACGGTTACATCAAGAACGACTTCGACGTCGACGAGTGGGCGCGCCCGGATTTCCTGGAGAAGGCGGCCGAGGAAGTCCTCAAGGAGGAGTGGGAACGCCGGAGCTGGAGCAAGCTCCCCGCCGGAGGCGGGCTCGAGGTCGAAGGGACGCGGCTCGGCTGAGCCACCAGCTCAAGGAAGGAAGAGGACGAGATGACCAAGACCGTTATAGAGATGATCGGGGAGGCGCGAGCCAGGGTGGGCTCCGTGTCGCCCGCGGATGCGGCCGAGGAGCTGGCGTCGGGCAGGGCCGTGCTGGTCGACGTGCGCCAGTCCTCCGAGTGGGAACAGGGTCACATCGACCGGTCGGTCCCGGCGCCCAGAGGAATCCTCGAGTTCTTCGCTGACCCAACCAGCCCTCGCCACAACGAGGAGCTCGATGCCAACCGGCGGATGATCGTGGTGTGCCATTCGGGCGCGCGCGCCGCCCTCGCCGCGGCCACCTTGCAGGACATGGGATTTCAGGACGTGGCCATCCTCGAGGGCGGTCTCGCAGCCTGGATGGCAGCCGGACTGCCGGTCACCGATCACGAGTATGCCGGGATCTGAGCCGTCCGGGGGTGGTGCCCGACGCCACCACCCCCGGCTGGATCGGAGGTGAAGGTGGGATGTCGATGAGACACTACGAGATCGTGGTGCAGGGCGCGCTCGATGACGGCGTCGTCGCCGAGCTCGATGCCATCGCCACCGCCATCACCCAGGCGCCCCCTGGGGCGCCCGGCGCCGCGACCACAGTGTTCCACGCCGAAATGGCGTCATCCGATGACCTCACCCATGTCCTGAAGGCGCTCGAGGACCTCGGGCTCGGGCTAAGCCGACTCCGGGTCCTTGACGATCAGTGAGGCCTCCACCACCCACCCGCCCCACTCAGCCATCGGGCAGGACTGCACCCATCACCAGGTTGGCAACCCTGGCTGGACATCACAACTAGACATCCACTGACTCTGGGCCCTCCGGCCAGCATGAAGCGCGGTGAACCGGCCTCGCCCAGAGCGGATGTGGGAAGACCGCGCACCGTCGAGGAGGTCGACATGATCTGGGCAATTCTGGTGCTGGTGGGGGTCCCCATCTGGTTGTGCGCATTGGGCATCACTGCTTTGGTGTTCCGGGCGCGCGCCCTGCGCAAACGCCCCGGCAACATCCCGGTCCGCGTCTTGCGGCCCGGCTCCAACCGGTGGACCCGCGGGCAGGCCGTCTGGGTGTCTACCGTCTTCGCCTGGCGGGGTAGCCCCGCGGCGTGGACCGAGGACCTGGTGCCTGTGGTGGCCATGCGGGTGCGGGCCTTGGATTCTGCCGAGCGTAAGAAGCTGCACCGTCTGGGCGAGGATCCGGCGGTCGCGGTGCTGTCCGCGGGTGGTGGCGAAACCCTCACGGTCGCCACACCCAACGAGCATGAGGTGGCACTGCTCGGTCCCTTTGCCACGGAGCACACCAGCGCCCACGCTTCAGCGCGCCGGACCGACCCGGCCGCCCGACCCGCGGGCTAGGGGGCCGGCGTGGACGCGACCGTCATCGTCCTGATCACCGCGACGCTGTTCGCGTGGGGGTTGGTTTCGAGACGGCTCGAGCGGGCCGACCTGACGGCCCCGGTCGTGTTCGTCGCCCTCGGCGCGGCGCTGGCCTGGACCGGGATGGTGAACGGCCCCGAGGAGTCACAGGCGTTCACCCCGCTCGTCGAGATCACCCTGGTGTGGGTCCTGTTCTCGGATGCCGCCCGGCTGCCCGTGCAGCAGCTGCGCCGCGACGTGGGGCGGTACGTCCGGCTGCTGGGCATCGGGTTACCCCTGACCATCGTCCTGGGCTGGGCCGTGGCCGCATGGTTCTTCCCCCAGCTCGGAATGTGGCTGGCCCTGTTCGTCGGCGCCGCGCTCGCGCCGACCGATTCCGCCCTCGGCGTCCCTGTGGTCACCAACCCTGCCGTGCCGTCACGGATTCGCCAGCTGATCACCGTCGAGAGCGGCCTCAACGACGGCATCGCCACCCCGGTCGTCATGCTGGCGATCGCCGGCGCCGGCGCCGCCGCCGGCCTGGAGAACGCCGAAGGGGCCGGTCACGCCGTGGTGCAGCTGCTCCTCGGCGTCCTGATCGGCTCGGCCACCGGCGCCCTCGGCGGATGGCTGCTGCGAAGGGCGCGCCGGCGCGGTACCGCGGCCGAGGACTTCGCCGGCATTGCGGTTCTGGCCCTGGCCTTGCTCGCCTATGCCGGTGCCCTCGCGCTGGGCGGCAACGGTTTCGTCGCAGCATTCTGCGGGGGCGCGGCGTTCGGGGCGTGCGCTGGCCGCCGCGGCCCGGCCGAGCTGGTCTTCCTCGAGCAGATGGGCAGCCTGGTCTCGCTGCTGGTGTGGCTGGCCTTCGGCGCCATCGCGATTCCCATCATGCTCGAGCACATCGGCGTCCTGACCGTCGCGTATGCAGTGCTCAGCCTCACCCTGGTACGCATGCTTCCAGTCGCGCTGGCCTCGATCGGGGCCGGCCTTGACCGGGGCACCGTGCTGTTCGTGGGCTGGTTCGGCCCGCGCGGCCTGGCGTCGCTGGTGTTCGCGCTGCTCGCACTGGAAGCCCTGGGGCCTGTCGCCGACGAGGCTGTGGCCATCGTCACCCTTACCGTCCTGCTCAGCGTCCTAGCCCACGGGCTCAGCGCCGCACCGCTGGCCAACCGCTACGGAAGGGCTGCCGCCGCGGCCGGACCGGAGCCCGGAGGCCCCGTGGACGTGACTCCAGCCAGCCGCGGCTTGGCCCGTGAGGCGACGCCGGCTCACGCTCCTGGAAGGACGCCTATTCCGCGTCCCGAGGAGAAGTGAGGCCCTTGTCGGGTACAGCCTCGGACTAGTCCCCTTTGCCGGCATCGCCTTCTTGTGGTTCATCGGCGTGGTGCGCGAACAACTGGCGGAGATCGAGGATCGTCTGTTCTCGACCGTCTTCCTGGGTAGTGGCGTGCTGTTTCGCGCCACCCTGTTCATCGGCGCCGTGACGACCAGCCGCTTGTTGGAGATGCTTGCCGGGGAGGACGTCAACGCCAACATCTGGGCGTTCGGCCTCAGCAACACCCAGACGCTCATCTCGGTGTACGCGATGCGGATGGCGGCGGTCTTCACCCTGTCCGTCAGCACAGTCGGGTTGCGAACCTCCGCCATACCGCGCTGGATCTTCTACCTCGGGTATGCGGTCGCCCTGATCCTGCTCGTCGCCTCAGGTGAGCGCGACTGGACACCGCTGCTCTTCCCCACCTGGGTTCTGCTCCTAAGCATCGTCATACTCCTCACCCGCCCGACCAACCGAGCCGGGTAGCGGAGTTGAGGTTCGTTCTGACAGAGATATGCACTGGTGCGCCGTGGCAGGCCGGCCACGCCCGGCCGCTGCCGCAGGTGCAGGGTTCGTCCGCGGAGCGCTGTCGGTCTCGGAGCGCATACCAGTCGCGAATGCCGGTGGCATCCGACCCGCGGGCAATGAGTCCGGCCATGATCCGCATCGGCTCGTCCACGTGCCGGAAGAACCGCTGGTAGCCGGCGCACAAGTAGTGCAATCCCGGGTCGCCTTCGGGCGTGGTCAGGAACCGGTCCTTGGGGCAGCCACCGTTGCAGGCGAAGCGCACGTCGCACCGCAGGCAGTACGGGGGAGAGTGTCGAGTTTGGCGTTCCCGAAGGCCTGCTGCTGTGCTGAGGTGGCGAGCTGCAGCAGGGGGCGTCCCTCCCTGATGTTGCCGAGCAGGTAGCCCTCCTCGACATAGTGATCGCAGGAGTAGAGGTCGCCGTTGTGCTCGAGGGCAAGGGCGGAGCCGCACGTCCTGGCGTGGACGCACATCCCCGCCTGGTCCATGCCCATCCAGTGGGCCAGTGCGGTGTCGAACATCTGGATGAAGACGTCCCCGACGTCGTGCCGCGCCCACTCCTCGAAGACCTCGACGGCGAACTGGCCGAACTGCTCGGCGCCCACGGTGCGGTGCGTGACGTGGTCACCCTCCTGGCGATAGAGCGGGCGCTCGCCCCTGCGTCGCCCCCAGCCGCTCTCTGCCAGGGGGAGCTGGTCGGCCGTGACCCGCTCCACGATAGGGATGAGCTGGATGAACTGCGCGCCAAGCTCATCGCGCAGGAACGCGTAAACCTCCCGGCCATGGTCGCCGTTGGCAGCATTGATGGTCGTGAGGGCATTCCAGTCGACTCCGTGCCGCTGCAAGACCTCCAGCCCGCGCAGGACGCGGTCGAAGGTGGGCTTGCCGCCCTTGTCGACGCGGTAGGCATCGTGCATCTCACGCGGCCCGTCAATGGACACACCCACGAGGAAGCCTTGCTCTTTCAGGAAGGCGCCCCACTCGTCGTCAATCAGCGTCCCATTGGTCTGCAACGTGTTGAGCACCCGCTGCCCGGGCAGCCGGAACCGCTCCTCAAGTTCCAGTGTCTGGCGCATGAACTCCAGACCCATCAGCGTGGGCTCCCCTCCCTGGAAGGCGACGACCACCTCGTCCGCCTGCCTGTGAGCCGCGAGGAGCTGGCTGATGTACGCCTCATGCACCGCCGGGTCCATGTGGAAGGCACTGTCCGGGTACAGCTGGTCCTTCGAGAGGAAGAAGCAGTACTCGCAGTCGAGATTGCAGATGGCGCCGGTGGGTTTCGCCATCACATGGAAGGCGGCGGGTGCGGTCAGGGTCAACGGCGCCTGTCCCTGCGGTCATCTCGGCGGTCATCTCGGCGGTCACTGCGGCGGTTGACTCCATGGGCTACGACGGCCACCGTCGCGACCGTGGCGGCGGTGCGTGCAACAGGCGCACGCCCGATGACACCGCCCCTGCGTGCCCTTCGTGCTGCAAGTGGCATGTCAGTCATCCTCTCCCTGGTTCCCGTCGGTCGTTTCGTCGGCATTGTCAAGATCGGCCTCGACGGCCGCGAGCAGCGCTTGGATGGGGATGCGCCCGGATGCCACGAGCTGTCCGCCGGCGTGGCGCACGGACGACGCGAATGGTGCGGCCCACGCGTTCTCCCACACGAGCAGGGCGGCACTGCTGCCGGGTTCGACGGCCGCGGCGACTGCCTCGACATCCTCCTCGCTCAGAAGTGTCGCGAGCGCCGTCTCGTAGGCGCGCAGGCTGCCGACTTCGGTGTCGTCCAGGTCGCTGAGCTCGTAGAAGTCGAGTGCGCCGTCATCGCCCTTCTTGATCATCAGCAGGTCCAGGACCCGCACGATGCCTCTCTGGACAAGGTCCTCAAGCGCCGGTGCGATCTCCCCGTTGAATCGGCTGCCCGGGAACTCCACGACAATCCAGTCGACGGGCCCCAGCTCATCGAGGTCCTCGAAGACCTGGTCGGTCATCTGCTGCGACATTGTCCTACTCCTGTTCACGGTCCGTCCTTTTCGGCTGGTGCCATCGGGGCAAGTCCCGCCGTTGCCTCCTTCGAGTCTCTATTCCTTAGCTGAGGCCGGCGTCATCCTTCAAGGGTGACGCACCGCCTTCGACCACTGCGCTGTAATCGGAACCGGGTTGCAAGAAAGTCTCGCGAGGAGAGGTGCTCACATGGCACTCAAAGAGTACGAATCGGGGTCGGCCTTTCCCGGCACGATTGGCAGGACGGCGGACGAGTCGGCGCCGGCGTGGCCCATGCCGACCCGCGCTGCCCCGGGGGCACCGAATGTGCTGATCGTCGTTCTCGACGACACCGGTTTTGGGCAGCTCGGCTGCTTCGGGAGCCCCATCTCGACACCGAACTTCGACGCGCTCGCCGCTGACGGGCTGCGCTACAACAACATGCACACGACCGCGCTGTGCTCGCCGAGCCGTTCGTGCATCGTCACCGGGCGCAACCACCACAGCAACGGGATGGCCTGCATCACCGAGTTCGCGACGGGGTACCCCGGCTACAACGGCATCGTGCCATTCGAGAACGGCTTCCTCTCCGAGATGCTCCTGGGGCAGGGCTACAACACGTTCATGGTCGGCAAGTGGCACCTGACGCCCAGCAACCAGGAGACCGCTGCCGGACCATACGACCGCTGGCCGCTGGCTCGCGGGTTCGAGCGTTTCTACGGATTCCTCGGCGGTGACACGAGCCAGTGGTATCCGGACCTCGTGTACGACAACCACCAGGTCGAGCCGCCGGCCACGCCAGAGGAGGGCTACCACCTCACCGAGGACCTGGTCGACCGGTCGATCGAGTTCATCGCCGACTCCAAGCAGGTCGACCCGGGCAAACCCTTTTACCTGCACCTGTGCTTCGGGGCCACGCACGCGCCGCACCACGTGCCCAAGGAGTGGGCCGACAAGTATGCCGGCACGTTCGACGACGGCTGGGACGCCTACCGGGAGAAGGTCTTCGCCCGGCAGAAGGATCTCGGCATCGTCCCGGCCGACGCGGTGCTGTCCCGCCACGACCCAGACGTCCCGGACTGGGACGCGCAGCCCGAGGACGCCCGAAGGCTGTACAGCCGGATGATGGAGGTCTTCGCCGGATTCCTCAGCCACACCGACCACCACTTGGGACGACTCCTGAACGTGCTCCGCGAGACCGGACAGCTCGACAACACGATCGTGATGGTGATCTCCGACAACGGCGCTAGCGCGGAGGGCGGCCCGACGGGCACCACGAACGAGGCACAGTTCTTCAACAACGCCCAGGAGCCCCTGGAGGACAGCCTCGCGCTCATCGACGAGATCGGTGGGCCCAGGCACTTCAACCACTACCCATGGGGCTGGACCTGGGCCGGCAATACCCCCTTCCGGCGCTGGAAGCGGGAGACCTACCGGGGCGGTGCCTGCGATCCCTTCATCGTCTCCTGGCCGCAGGGGATCAGGTCCAGGGGCGAGGTGCGAACTCAGTACGCCCACATCATCGACATGGTGCCCACCATCCTCGACCTGCTCGGCGTCGAGCCACCTGCCACCATCCGAGGGGTCACGCAGTCGCCGCTGCAGGGGGTGAGCTTCGCCCACACACTGGACGCCGCGGAGGCCCCGAGCAACCACCGCACGCAGTACTTCGAGATGCTTGGCCACCGCGCCATCTACCACGACGGATGGCGGGCAGTATGCCCGTGGCCAGGTCCGTCGTTCACCGAGGCGGGTGTCGGTTTCGGGCAGCCCATCTCAGCGGAGAAGCTCAGCGAGCTCGACGCCAGGGGCTGGGAGCTGTACCACGTGGCTGAGGACTTCGCCGAGACCCGCAACGTCGCCGAGGACAACCGCTCCAAGCTCATCGAGCTCATCGGCATGTGGTACGCCGAGGCCGGTAAGTACGGCGTCCTTCCCGTCGACGGCAGCGGCATCGACCGGCTCCTCGCAGAGAAGCCGTTGGCGGCAACGCCGCGGGACCGCTACGTGTACGTGCCCAACACGCAGTCGATCCCGTTCAACGCCGCCCCTAGGGTGCTGAACCGACCGCACAGCATCACCGCGGACGTGGATCTGCCCGAGGGTGGCGCCGAGGGTGTCCTGCTGTGCCAGGGCTCGGCCGCTGGCGGCTACTCGCTCTTCATCCAGGACGGCAGGCTGCACTACGTCCACAACTACGTGGGCAGGGCCGTCTACAAGGTCTCCACGAGCGAGCCAATCCCGTCCGGTGCCCACGAGCTGCGCTTCGAGTTCGAGCCGACGGGACAGCCGGACATGGCCCACGGGCGGGGAGCTCCGGGACGGCTCCAGCTCTACCTGGACGGGACGCTGGTCGCCGAGGCGGAGGCGCCGGTAACCACACCGTTCCTCCTCAACCCCGGCGCGCTCACCTGCGGCGCGAACCCCGGCTCACCGGTGACGCCGGACTATCCGTCGCCGTTCCGGTTCACCGGCACTCTGCGCACCGTCACCGTCGACGTGTCCGGTGAGCTGATCACCGACAGCGAAGGCGAGCTGCGAGCGGCCATGGCGCGGCAATAGGCTGCCCCCCGATCACCTTGGGAGGCAAGGGATCGCCGCCCTGCACCTTCATAGGGTGGCGGCCCCGACCGGCAGTATGCCGTGGCGACCCGCTTCCGAGGCGAGGAGGTTCGGGATCCTCCCGAGAGGATGATCGCCGTGGTCCGATGTGAGGCCATGATGGGGACATGGTGAAGGACCGCACCGTCCCCGAGCCTGAAGCGAGCGGGAGCCGCCCAGGCAGGCGGATGACGATCGCGTTCGTCATGATCGCCGTTGCTGCCCTCATCATCCTGATCATCGCGATCCAGGTGCTGGGCGGGGAGAACCAGTTCGCGCTCGTCTCGGAGGCGAGCGGTGACGGGGCTTATCTGGCCATCTTCCTGCTCGTGTTCGGGGACGCCATCTGTGCGCTCTTGCCGGGCGAGACAACGCTGAACACCGCCTCGGCGCTGGCCGCCGAGGGCGTCCTAGAACTCGGCTTGGTCATGCTGGCTGGGGCCTTGGGCGCGGTGCTGGGTGACTCGGCTCTGTACTGGCTGGTTCGGCTCAACCGCCACCGGTTCCAGAAGCGGATGGACGACGCGATGAGGAACAAGCAGGTCGCGGCCGCCATGGACCTCATCGGCTCGAGCGCCCCGCTTCTTCTCGTCGTCGGACGGTATGTCCCTGGCCTGCGCTTCGTCATCAACGTCACGATGGGACTTGCGGCCCACCCCTACCGTCAGTTCCTGCTGTGGTCGTCCATTGGTGGCACCCTCTGGTCGGTCTACACGTGCGGGCTCGCCTACGTCGTGGGCACGGCCCTGGCCGGGTTCCCCCTGGCGTCCGTGGTGATCGCCGGGGCCATCACGACGAGCGCGATCGCAGTCGTCTTCCTCGTCGTGCGCCACAGGCGCACCGCCACGGCTCAGCACTAGGCGGTGCGACTTCGACGCGAAGTCACCGGTCTTCTCTCGCTCGGACCCGGACCTCGGCCAACTGACTCGTCGAGAACGGGACGTGCTGCGCCTGATCGCCGCCGGCTACACCTACAAGGAAATCGGGACTCGGCTCGCCATTTCCCCGCGCACCGTCGAGACCCACGCCGCAGCCGTGCTGCGCACGCTGCAGATGTCCAACCGACACGAGCTCAGCCTCTGGGTCAAGGATCGCCGACAGGCCTGACCCTCATCGCCGGTTTCGTACGGTGGAGAGTTGGCATGCTGGCCATCGCGATTCCAGAAGCCGTGTTGGGTGCCCAAGAATTTCTCGTGGCTGCGAGAACCTGGGCAGGGTCCTCCGTCGTCTGTCTTGGTGTGAAGGGCAGGATGGCGCGGTGATGTCGATGGACGAGGAGGACCTGGTCCGCAGTATTGCGCGCGGCGACCGCGACGCGTTCGACGAGCTGTACCGGCGCACCTCGCCGTGGCTGGCGGTGCGGTTGCGCCGGCGGTGCGCCGACGAGGAGCTGGTCGCCGAGGTGATGCAGGAGACGTATCTGGCGGTGTGGCGGGCCGCCGCGTCATTCGCGGGCGCCAGCGTGGGCGGCAGTGCGGTCGGCTGGGTGTGGACGATCGCCGCCCGGCGATTGGTGGACGCGCTGCGCCGGCGGGCCCGCGAGGCGCGGCTGCCGCCGACGGCTCTGGCCGCGCTAGGCGCGCCCGCTGCGGAGGACGAGGTGCTCGACGCGGTGCTGGGCGACGAGATGGGCGGGGCGCTTCGCCGCCTGTCGCCGGACCTGCGGCAGGTGCTGCAGGCCATGGTGCTGGACGGGCTCACGGTTCGGGAGACCGCCGTGCTGCTGGGCGTGCCTGAGGGCACGGTGAAGACCCGCGCCCGGCGGGCGCGAATCGCGCTGCGGGAGGCGCTGTCGTGAGATCTTCGAACCACGTCACCGCGGCCGTGTTGGAGCGGTACGCCACCGGCGACCCAGGCATCCGGGTGGACGCCCTGTGGGCGGTCGAGGCGCATCTGGAGTGGTGCGCGCCCTGCCGGGAGCGCCTTGGCGAGGCGGTGGCCCGGCGCAGCCCGGAGACGGCGTCGCTGCTGGCGCTCGTACAGGCGAACCTGGCGACCCAGGTCGCCCGCAGCCCGCAGATGCCCGCGCGGCGACTGCCCCGCCGGGTGGCGCGATGGGCCCCGCCGGGCTTGTGGCCGCGACTGGCCATGACGATTCTGGTGCTCGCGGCGGCGCTCGGGATGGACCTGGCGGGCGGCAGCGGGCTGCCGCCATCGTTGGTGCTGTTGGTGGCGCCCGTCGCCCCGCTGCTCGGTGTGGCCGCAGTCTGGTCCGCCGGCCCGGACCCGGCCCATGAGCTGGTCGTGGCCAGCCCGCGGGCCGGGCTGTTCCTCGTGCTGCGGCGGACCCTGGCAGTGCTGGCCGTGGTCATCCCCGCGCTGACCGTGGCCGGCTGGCTGGCGGGCGCCTCGCCGGCCCGCTGGTTGCTGCCGTGCCTGGCGTTCACTGCTGGGGCTCTCGCGCTGGGCGAGCTGATCGGGCTGCGGTGGGCGGCGGCCGTCCTGGCGCTGGCGTGGACCGCGGGCGTGATCACCCCGAGCGTGCTGACCGCCCGGACCCCCCTGCTTCTGGAACCTGCCAGCCTGCCCTACTGGGCCGGGCTGATCTGCATGATCGCGGCCGCGCTGGTACTGCGCCGCGACGCGTACACCGGGAGGAGTGACACATGGTTCGCGCGGTGAGCGCCGCGGAGACCACGCCGACGACCTACGGCTGGGCGATCCACGCCGACGCGCTCCGGGTACGGGCCGGCCGGCGGATGGCCGTCGACGGCCTGGACCTGTCGATGGACATCGGCGTACACGGCCTGCTCGGCCCGAACGGTGCCGGCAAAACCACCTTGGTCCGCTCGATCGCCACCGTGCTGCGCCCGGCCGGCGGCACGCTGACAGTACTCGGCGAGAAGGTGAACGGGCGCCTCGACCTGCGCGCGCTGCGCCGCCAGATCGGGTACCTGCCGCAGGAGTTCGGCTACTACCGCCGGTTCACGGTGCGGGAGTTCGTCGAGTACATCGCCTGGCTCAAGGAGATGCCGCCCGCCGAGACGCCGGGCGCGGTACAGCGCGCGATCGAACGGGTCGGGCTGGCCGACCGGGCCGACGACCGGATGAAAACGCTGTCGGGCGGCATGGCGCGCCGGGCCGGGATCGCCCAGGCCATCGTCAACGACCCGCGCATCCTGCTGCTGGACGAGCCCACCGCCGGACTGGACCCCGACCAGCGCCTGCAGTTCCGGGCGCTGCTGCGTGAGCTCGGCACGGACACCTGCGTGCTGGTCGCGACCCACCTCGTCGAGGACGTGGCGGCCGCCTGCACCGACGTGGTGCTCATCGACTCCGGCCGGCTGGTGTTCCAGGGCGTGCCGGCCGACCTGCCCGCCGCAGCCGGTGAGGACACGGGCGTTGGGGACAGCGCCGCCGAGCGCGGCTACTCCGCGATCCTGCGCCGCCACCGCGAGACGGAGCAGTGATGGGCGCCCGGATTCTGCGCATCGAGCTGCGCCGCTCGGTGGCCCTGTGGGCCGGACTGCTGATCGCCGCGGTCGGCGTGTTCGTGCTCTTCGCCAGCAACCCGCCCTACCAGTCGTGGATGGAGCTGACAGTCTTCCAGCGCGACATCATGCAGCTGACCTGGCCGCTGGCCCTGGCAGCGGGCGCCTGGCAGGCCCGCCGCGAGCGCGCCAGTCGGGTCGAGGAGGTGATCGCCACGACGCCGCTCCCCCGCCGGTGGCGGGTGTTGCCGCTCGCTGCCGCGATGGCGATCGCCGCCGTTGCCGCCTACCTGGTCATGTTTGCCGGCGCCGCCCGTCATCTCCGCCACCTCGACGGGTACTTCCCGGTCGGCGCGGTCCCGCTCATCGCCCTCGGGGCGCTGGCCCTGGTCGCCGCGGTCTGGCTCGGCCTCGCCATCGGCGCGCTGCTGCCCTCGCCGCTGACCGCACCGATCCTCGTGGTGGTCGGCTTCGTCTCGCTCGCCCTGCTACCCCCCCTGCTCGTCTCCCCGAACGAGGGCCGGCCGGGTTCCTACTTGCTCTTTCCCCACCTGCAGGGTCCGCGCGACGGCCTGTACGCGCTGCAGGAGCTGTCCGCCCGGGCGAACCTGTCCCAGGCGCTGTGGCTGGCGGCGCTTGCCGCCACCGGGCTGGCCCTGTTCGCCGCAGCCCGCCCCCGTACCCGTGTCGCCGCGCTCCTGCCGCTCCTGCTCGGCGCCGCGATCGCGGTGCCGGCGATGCCACGGCAGCTCGCCGACGCCTGGGTGGCCGACGACCGAGCCACCGAGCTGGTCTGCACCCCCGACCAGCCGCAGGTGTGTATCGCCCGGGTGTACTCCCACACCCTGGACCAGCTGCGCGGACCGGCCCGCCAGGCACTCTCCGTCCTGGCGGCGAAGCTGCCACCGGCACCCACCCGGGTCGTGGTGCAGATAGGCGGCCGCGGCAACCCAGGTCTGCCCGCAGCGGACACGCTCCTGATGTGGGTCTCGCCCGTCGCGGACGAGAATGACGTAGCGGGTGTACGTCGTGAGGGTCGGGCGGGCGTATCCAGCGACATGTTGGCCCAGCTGCTCGACGGCGCCGGCATCCCGCCCTGCGTGAACCTGTTGGGGTTCGACCCGACCAGGCTGGAGCCTGGTGCACCGGAACCGGAGCCGGACATCCGCTACCTGGCGGCGCGGAGCGCCGCCACCGCCTGGCTCCTCGACCGGGATCTGCCGCAGGCGTCCAAAGGTGCGAAGGAGTCCGAGGAGACGCTGGCGCCACAGGCTCTGGCGGCACTGCGCGCAATGCCCGCCGGCGAGCAGCAGGCCCGCGTCGCTGCGCTGCGCGACGCCGAGCGGACCTGCGCCCCGGGCGACCGGCTGGACCTGCTCACCGGCCCCAGCGGCATACGGTGAGACCGCTGACGCTCTACCTTCGCTCGCGGGCGGTACCCGCCACAGCAGCGGCGGTGCTGGGCAGCGCGGTGTCGCTCTGGGCCCTCAACCTGGCCATCGACCACCCTGATGGCCGCGCCCTCGCTGCGCTACTCGTGGCGCTGGCTGCGACGACGGCTGTCGCGCAGGGCCTTGCCGGCGCCGACCCGGATCTGGACCGCGCGTCGGCGATCGCCTGGCCGCCGCGCCGGGCCGCACACGTGATCGTGGCCGGCGCAGCCGTAGCGGGCCTGCTGGCCGCCACCGCACTCGTGGCCGAGCCGCAGGCCGCCACGGGCCAGCTCGCTCGCAACGTCGCCGGGCTGACCGGGCTGGTAGCGCTGGGGGCGGTCTTCCTTGGCGCGGCCCGCGCGCCGCTGCTGCCCGTGCTCTGGACGGTGCTCGTGCTGTGGTGGGCCCCCCCGATGGGCGAGCCGCCCACCCGCCCGGCGTACAAGGTGATGCTCACCTGGATGGCTCAGCCAACCGAAGCCCGGCCGGCCACCGTGGCGGCCATCGCCCTCGCTGCCGCCGGGACACTCGCGTACGCGGTGCTCGGCAGCCGCCGCTGAGCCGCACGGCGGGTCGGTCCGGCGCCACGAAATCGTCCAAGCCCACCCAGGCCGCTCTGCTCAGACGGCTTGGCACCTAGGCGGAATACCGAGGCGGCGGATTCACGGCTTGCGAGGCGGACCGCGGCACGACGAGTCCGGACTCGTACGCCGTGATCACCGCCTGGGTGCGGTCGCGAAGGCCGAGCTTGGCGAGCACCCGGCTCACATGGGTCTTCACCGTCTCGTCGCCAACGACGAGCCGCTCGGCGATCTCGGCGTTCGAGAGACCCTCGGCCACTAGGGTGAGCACTTCGACCTCACGCGGCGTGAGCTCGGCCAACAGCGAGGAGGCAGCAGCAGGCCTCGGGCGCAGTCGAGCGAACTCGTCGATCAGGCGCTTGGTTACTGCGGGGTCGAGCAGGGCCTCGCCGGCAGCGACCACGCGGACGGCGTCGAACAAGCGCTCTGCCGTCACGTCCTTGAGCAGGAAACCGCTGGCTCCCGCACTGAGTGCGTCGCAGACGTATTCGTCGAGGTCGAACGTCGTCAACATCAGGATCCTCGGGCCACCATCCGCGAGGGCCTGCGTGATCCGTCGGGTCGCCTCGATGCCGTCCATTACCGGCATGCGCACATCCATCACGACGACGTCGGGATGCTCAGTGGTGCACAGCCGCACCGCTTCGGCACCGTTGTGCGCCGTCGCGACGACACTGAAGTCGGGCTGTGTCGCGAGCAGTGCGCCGAAACCCGCTCGGACCACTTGCTGGTCGTCAACGACCACGACGCGGATCACGGCAGACCGGCACGTTCGAGCGGGAGGGTCGCCTCGAGGAGGAAGCCCGTCTGGCCTGACTCGACCGTGATCGCACCACCGACCATTGCGGCTCGCTCGCGCATGCCGAGCAGGCCGTGCCCTTGGGTGGCCTCGCCTTGGGTGACATTCCGGGACCATTGTCCCGGACACGGACGTGGAGGGCGGTGTCGGCGTAGTCCAGCTCGACGTCCACGGCCGCGCCAGGCGCGTGGCGTCGCGAGTTGGTCAGGGCCTCCTGGACGATCCGGTATGCCGTTAGCTCGACCCCCGGCTCCAGCTGGGTCACCTGCCCGGACACGATGCGCCTCGTGCTGGCACCACTGGCGCTCATGCGCGCTCCGTCGACCAGCTCGACCAGGTCGTCGAGCCCTGGCTGGGGTGAACGCGTCGTCGCGAGCGGGTCGGCGTCCGCTCTCAGCACACCGAGCAGGCGCCTCGCCGCTCTGCGACCTGATCCGGCACCGAAACCATGTGCCAAGATGTGCCCACTGCACCCGTTTCGAAGCCCTTCCTGCCGCTCGTATCTCGCTGATGCGCTTGGGCGGCGACCTGACTCACAGGCCCCTGGCCAGCGGAAACGCCCCGACCGGAGTCAGGGGCGTTTGCCGAGCCGCCTATCGGAATCGAACCGATGACCTATTCATTACGAGTGAATCGCTCTGGCCGACTGAGCTAAGGCGGCAAGTGCCCGAGGGCACGTCGGATGAGTATACGGACGGGCGGGCCCGACTCGAAATCGGCGACACCGCGCTGCGCCGGCTTGCGCCGCCTCAACAGCGAAGGCCGTCCTTGGGGACTGTTCCACTCACGTAATAGGCGTCGATCGGCTTGTCGACACACGCGTTGGAGCGCTGGTATGCCGTGTGGCCGTCCCCGTTGTAGGTGATCAGCACGGCGTTCGACAGCTCCTTCCGCAGGTGCACCGACCACTCGTAGGGAGTCGCCGGGTCTCGCGTCGTGCCCACTACGACGATCGGCCCGCTCCCCTCGGCGGTCACGGGCGCCGGCTTGTTCCCGGACTGCACCGGCCAGTAGCCACACGCCATCGAGCCCCAGCCCAGGAACCGCCCCCACGTGGGCGCCTTCTCGGCAAACGCCTCGGCCCGGGCGCGGAGCACGGACACGTCGTTGGTGTCCGGGCTGTCCAGGCAGCTCACCGCGAAGAAAGCCTCCATGGAGTTGGTGAGATAACTCCCGTGGGACGACCGGTCGGCATACCCGTCGGCCAGGTCCATGAGCTTGTCGCCCCGGTTCTGAACAACAACCTGCTGCAGCGCATCGTCCAGGTACCCCCACAGGCCCTGGTCGTACATCGCGTAGGCGACTCCGTAGGACGCCCACCCCTCGGTGAGGCTGCGGACCCGGGCGTCCGAGCCGACCGGTACGCCGACCTCGTCGATCCGCTGCAGCAGGTCCCTGAGCCCGGACATGACGGCGTCCGTCGAGTCTCCGAGCGCACAGTTCCCCTCTTGGACGCAGGAAGCGGCCCACGCGCGCGTCGCGCGCTCGAACCCCTCGGCCTGCCCGAGCAGCACCTCCTCGGTGCCGAGGTCCGGTGGCAGGACGCCGTCGAGGACGAACCTGCCCACCCGCTTGGGGAACATCCCGGCATACAGCGCCCCCAGGTACGTACCGTAGGACTTCCCCAGGTAGTTCAGCTGGTCTTCTCCCAGGGCCGCCCGCAGGACATCCATGTCGCGGATCACCTCCAGGCTCGAGACGTGCGCCACCAGCGCACCGCTGCGCTCTCGGCAGCCGTCCGCGAGCGCTTTCCCCTCCTCGGCCAAGTGCTGCTCCTCGGCCGGGTCGTCGGGCGTCGGGTCCGCCGCGAAGACGTTGTCGAGCTGGCCGTCGTCGAGGCACTTGATGGGATCCGACCGCTGCACCCCCCGGGGGTCGAAGCCCACCACGTCGTAGCGCGCCCGCACCGACGCCCCGACGATGTTGTCCGCCGACCGTGCGTAGTCGATCCCGGATGCCCCCGGCCCGCCAGGGTTGACCACCAGCGACCCCAGCGTCGCCTTGCGCCGGGCCGGCACCTTGAGCAGGCTGACCGAGATCGTCTGGCCGGTGGGGTTGTCGTAGTCAAGCGGCACCTTCAGCGTCGCGCAGTAGCCGCCCTCGCACTTCCTCCAGTCCAGCTGCTGCTCGTAGAACGGCTGGAGCGCATCCTCCCCCGCCGGAGGGGTGCGGTTGGTGGGCGCAACGGTCGGGGCCGGCTCTGCGCCGACGCCATCGAAGAGGCCGCAGCCGCCGAGCGCGAGACTGCCCGCGACCGTGCCTGCCAGAAGTCCGCGCCGCAGTCGGGTCATGGCAGGGCACGCTACCCAACGACGCTGGGTGTATGCCGTGCGCGCCAGTTCGCGACCGCCTTACGCCGGTCCGTGGAGTCCGCTAATGCGGCAGCCGGAGCGAGATCGCCATGGCCTCGAGGGCAAGGAGGGGCGGAACATTGGCGTCGATCCGCTCGCGGGCTGTGCCGATAGCGTCAATGGCCTGGAGCACCTGGTCAGGCGTCATGGCATGCGCCAGCCGGTCGACCTCGGCGTAGTGGTCCTGGTTGACCAGGGCAACAGGGGCACCGGTGCGCAGCATGAGGGCGTCACGGTAGATCGACAGCAGGTCGATGAGGGCGCGGTCGACCACGTCGCGGGCGAAGCGGGTGGCCCGAGCCTTCTGCTCCTTCTCCAGGGCAGTGAGCTGGGCCCGGACGTGAGGCGGCTGGGTGCGCGCGGCGGGGTCGGCGCCGAGGATCTCCAGCAGGCGCTGCCGCTCGGCGGCATCGCGCTCTGCTGATGACGCCTTCGTCTCGTCGTCGGCGATCGAGGCGAGGTCTGCCGCGGCGCCGATGGCGTCGCCGACGCCGCGGATCTTGCCCGCGAGTGCGATCACGTCGCGGCGGCGGATGCGCGCCGACTCGTCGCGTGCCAGCCGGCGCGCCAGGCCGACGTGGCTCTGAGCCGCCCGTGCGGCATACATCGCCATGGGCAGGTCGACGCCGTCGCGCCGCTCGAGCAGCCCGGCCACCGCCTCTACCGACGGGGTGCGCAGGCGCAGGTGCCGCGACCGGCTGCGCAGGGTGATGATGACGTCCTCGACCGACGGGGCGCACAGGATCCACACGGTGCGCGGCGCCGGCTCCTCCAGGGCCTTGAGCAGGGCGTCGGCAGCGCGCTCGGTGAGACGGTCGGCGTCCTCGACCACGATGACCCGCCAGCGGCCCACCGAGGGCCGGTGGGCAGCCAGGGCAGCGAGTTCGCGGGCCTGTTCGACTTTGATCGAAAGCCCTTCTGTGGCAACCACATCCACATCGGCGTGGGTGCCTTCGAGCGCGGTGCGGCACTCGTGGCATTCGCCACACCCGCCTTGAGGGCACTCGAGCGCCGCGGCGAAGGCCCGCGCGGCGACCGAGCGCCCGGAGCCCGGCGGCCCGGTGAACAGCCAGGCGTGGGTCATCGTCGCTGGATCGGACACCGCCCGCTCCAGCGTCGCCACGGCGGGCTCCTGGCCGATGACGTCGTGCCAGACACTCATGCCAGCAACCCTTGGACAGCCAGCCGCTTCCGCACCAGCTGGTGGATCTCGTCGGGCGGGAGGGTGCCGTCGACCACGAGGTAGCGCTCGGGACTCGCCACGGCCATGGCGAGGAAGTGTGCTCGCACCGCCTCGTGGAACTCGTCGCCCTCCTTCTCGAGCCGGTCATGAACCTCGCCGCGGCGACGGCGGCCCTCCTCGGCCGAGATGTCGACGACGATGGTCAGGTCGGGAAGGAGGCCGGCGACGCCCCAGAGGTTGAGCTCGCGGACCTCGTCGGCGCCGAGCTCGCGGCCAGCGCCCTGGTAGGCGACGGCGGAGTCGACGTAGCGGTCGGTCACCACGTCTTCGCCGCGCCCCAGGGCCGGCCGGATGAGCATCTCGACATGGTGGGCCTTGTCAGCGGCGTAGAGCAGCGCCTCCGCCCGGGGCGCGACGTGGTCGCCGTGGAGGACCAGGTCGCGGATCTGCTGGCCCAGCGGGGTGCCCCCCGGCTGCCGGGTCACCAGGACCCGCCGGCCGGCCGCCGTTAGCGCGTCGGCGAGGAGGCGCACCTGGGTCGTCTTGCCCGCGCCGTCGCCGCCCTCGAAGGCGATGAACAGCCCGGGGGGGCCGGCCGTGTCCGCTCCCTCAGTCACGGAGCGAGCCTAGGCCAGAGGAGTGTCAGGCCGAGTGCCGGTCGGCGTTGGCGTGGATGGCGTCCCGGACGTACTGCGCCAGGCCGGGCTCCAGGTCCTCGTAGGTTTTGGTGAACCGCGGGTCGGCGAGGTACATGTCCCCGAGCCCCCGGTGCGCCTCGTAGGACAGGTCGTAGAACCGCTCGTGGATGTGCCGGCGGTGGGCCTCCGCGGCGTCCATCGCCGAGGGCGAGTCGGCCGGAAGCCCGGCCCGCTTCGCCTCGACGAACGCCTGGCCCACGGCCTCCATCTCGGCCTTGACCTGGACCCAGTCCTCCTTGCCGTAGCGTTGGGTGCGCGCCTGCGACTGCTTCCATGCCTCGCTCTCGCCCCAACGCTCCTCAGCCTCACGGGCGTAGTCCTCCGAGAAGCCGTCCCCGAACAGCTCCCGCTGTTCTTCCTTCGTGAGCTTCACTCCGCTCTCCTCCTTCTCCAGCGCTCGGTCGATGGCCGCCACGAGATCCCTCATCTCGTCCAGCCGGGTCTTGACCGCCTCCCGCTGCCGGCGCAGATGTCGGGCCAGGTCGGCACCGTCAGCCTCCAGGAGCTCGGCCACCTCGTCGAGGGGGAAGCCGAGCCGCCGGTAGACCACGATGCTCTGGAGCCGCTCCAGGTCCGCCTCGGTGTAGAGGCGGTAGCCGGCGCGACTGCGCCCGCTGGGCCGGAGCAGCCCGAGCTGGTCGTAGTGGTGCAGGGTCCGCACCGTCACGCCGAGCTCCTCGGACACCCGTCCCACGGTCCACACAGGCTGCAACAGCGTTCCTCCGGTCATGGGAGAGAGCATGGGGCCTCACGCCGCGTGAGGGTCAAGTCCGCGCACCGCGAGACCACAGCCACGGTATGCCGCGGAGTCGCCACCGCGCCCGTGATCGCCACCGTGCCCGTGACCGCCCCGCCGGACAAGTGCGCGACGTGCACCGGCCCAGATCGGGTCAAGTCGCGCACGTGCGGATAATGCTGAGTCGTCTGGTGGCACAGCCCGTCAGAGGTCGCTCCCGCTCAGCCGCCGCTTTACATCCTGGGGCGCCGAGGCGTGCTCCGGCGCGGGCGCGGGTACGGATGGCTGCCGGCGCTCGGACCCCTGCACCGTCCCCCGGCCCGGGGCGCGCCCTGCGCTGCGCGAAGCGGGCCCGGCGCTGCGCGAAGCGCGCCGCGCGCTGACCAGACTCAGGCCGTAGAGCGAGAAGGGCATCAGCAGGAGGCCCAGCACGGCATACCCGCCAGCGACGCCCAGGGCAGCGATGACGAATCCGCCGAGGCCGCCCGCCGCACCCACGGACCACGACATGAACGTGCCAACCGGCACGGTCTCGGTCGGCGGCGTGTGCTCGGTGAACGCCGCCATCATGCCGATGAACCAGACGCCCAAACCGCCGATGAGCGCGTGGGCCCCGACGCCGTAGAGACCGCGGACCAGCGAGTCCGGGGGTTCGCGGAAAGCGAGCGACATGCCAGCCCCGAGCACAACGAGCGAGAGCGCGGAGACCACTGCCAGTCGCAGAGTGCTCCGGACTGTGCTGAACACGCCCAGGCGCGTGCCGATCAGCGCCGCCACCGCTCCACCAGCCGGGGAGGCCGCCATGACGAAGGGCAGCAGGTGGGTGCTGGTGACCGCCGGGCTCGCCGCCTCCGGGACCGTGGCCACAAGCGCTCCCACCCACGTGATCACGGCGAGGGTCCGCAGCAGCGGGGACGCCCAGACGACGCGGACCGCGCTGCCGACGCCCGGCTTCTGGGAGGCACCGCCCTCCGCGGCTGCAACGGGAGGGAAGTGAACCGTCGCGACCACAGCCGCCGCCACGAGGAAGCTGAGGGCGTCGAGCGCGAGGGCAGCGCGCGGGTTGACCACGGAGGCGAGCGCGCCCCCGGTGGCCAGGCCCACGACTTGGACCACCTGTCCGATGGAACCGACGAGCCCGTAGAAGCGCCCGCGCACGTCGATCGGAAGCGCCTCGGCCAGGGCAGCCATCTGGACGCCTCGCGTCGTGACGCCGCAGGCGCCGAGGAGCGCCGCGGCAACCACCGCCGTCACCCCGTTGGGCGCCACGATCACCGGCACCAGGGCCAGCGCTCCGACCATGTTGAGCGCCAGCATCACGCGCCGGCGGCTGCGGTGTTGGAGCCGCGGCGCCACGAACAGGGTGACGAGCAGGCCGGGCAGCACGTGGGCAGCAAGCACGAGTGCCGTGCCGAGCAGGGCCGTTGAGTCGTAGACAAGCACCAGAAGGGCGGCCAGGCCGACGTAGGTGCCCAGCCCGTCGATGACGTTGGCCACCGCCAGGCGAAAGCCGTCGGGGTAGTCACGCAGGCGCGCGCGCGCTGGCCGCTCAGTCATGGTCATCGGCCACCGGCAGCGACTCTCGGTAGTAGGAGGCCTGCGCCCGGCGATAGCTGGCGGGCTCGGGGCCCATGCGCTCGACGCGGCCGCGGACGAAGCGCTCCCACATGTCGTCGGGCCAGCTGCTCACCCCACGGCCGGAGGTGCGGACCCAGGAGGCCTCGCGTGAGTACGACGCCACCGCAACCGGCTGGAGAGCGGCGATCGCCTCGTGGCGGCTGAAGCGCACGACTCGGCCCTCGGTGCGCAGGCGCACCATCACTGGGAGGACGTGGCCGGACCAGGCCGTCTCAACGACTCCCTCCATCACGTCGTAGGCACCAGAGGGCCGCGGGCGGTTCGGCACCCCGCGGATGAGCAGGGCCCACCCGGCGGCGGTGCTCGCGACCATGCCCGAGATGACCTGGAACTCGCGGGGGTCGCCGTTGGGGCTCGGGTCGAGCAGCGGCATTGCCGCGAGCCCGGTCGCCTCGACCTCGGCACGCCGGTCGCCCGCGACCTCGTCGAGGGCAGCAGCGAGGGCGGGAACCCGCGGGCCGTTGCCGACCACTGGCTCCCACTCACCGAGCTGGTCGGTGTCGTCGTCGACGTGAGCCCACCACAGCTGCTCCTCCAGCCAGCGAACGGCGAAGGACACCGGGGGGTTCAGGAGCCAGCCGAGGGAGCTGGCCGTGGTAACCGGCGGGCACTTGCGAACCGCGGACAGCGGCAGGGCACCTGGAAGCACCTCCCTGGCAGGCACCGGCAGCGGGGCATCTGGGTAGACGCTGAAGAAAGCGGCCTCCGGGCCGGTTTCCGGCAGGGTGGATCGGCTGACGCCATCCCTGCGATTCTCTTCCATTCGACCACCCATCCGGTATGACACATACTCCGCGAGAATCACCCAGCCGAGGGGGCGCCGCAACTCGTAGCGATCACAGTCCGATCACGAGGCACCTCGTCTGCTTAACGGCATACCCCTGCTCGGGCCGCACGGCAAACGGAGCGGGCGTCCCCTACGGTTGTCACGTGCGCACAGGCAGGCCTGGCTCGCCCTCGGCGACCACCGCCGCAGCGGTGCTGATGGCACTGACCATCACAGCCTGCTCGGGCGGCGGCGCCGCCACTGGCACGGGCACGACCGCTGGCCGGGGCTCTCAGGTGCCGACCGCCACCGCATCCCCGGCCCCCTCCGCTTCGACGACGGCGGCCCAGCCAGAGTTCACCGTCGTGATGAGCGGCGACGTCCTGCTTCACCTGCCGCTCGTGGCGCAGGCCGACCGCGACGCCCCCGGGCGAGCCCTCGACTTCCGGCCCATGCTGGCCCAGCAGAAGCCCATTGTCGGGCCCGCCGACCTCGCCATCTGCCACCTGGAGACGCCGCTCGCCGACGCCGATGGCCCCTTCTCCGGCTACCCGACATTCAATGCCCCACCCCAGGTCCTGAAGGCTCTCGCCGCGACGGGCTACGACGCCTGCACGACCGCCTCCAACCACACCATCGACCAGGGCTCGGCCGGCGTGAAGCGGACCCTCGACGCCCTCGACGCGGCAGGCATCAAGCACACGGGCAGCGCCCGCACCACGCGCGAGGGCGCCAAGACCCTCCTGCTCACGGCCGGTGGCGCCAAGGTCGCCCTGCTCGCCTACGCCTACGGCACGAACGGCATACCAGTGCCCTCGGGCAAGCCGTACTCGGTCAACCTCATCGACCCCGCGCGCATCCTCCGCGACGCCAAACGCGCCCGCGCGGCGGGTGCGGACGTCGTCATGGTGGCGCTCCACGCGGGAACGGAATACCAGCAGAACCCCGATGCGCAGCAACGCCAGCTGGCGCGTGTCCTGACCGCCTCGCCCGACATCGACCTCGTCTACGGCCACCACGTGCACGTCGTTCAGCCCATCGAGAAGGTCAACGGCAAGTGGGTGGTCTACGGCTTGGGCAACACGCTGGCGCGCACGGCTGCGGCATCGAACGTGGTGACGACCGAGCAGATCATGGTCCGGTTCACGTTCGCCCGCAACAGCAAGGGCAGGTATGCCGTGGCGAAGGCGGAGTACATCCCCGGCCTGATGCCGCTGACGCCTCCCTACCGCTGGCGGGACCTGCTCACGGCGGTGGACGACCCTGACGTCCCGGACGCAACGCGCCGCGCCTGGCAGCGCGCGGCCGACCACATCCACAGCGTGGTCGGACGCAGAGGCGCCTTCAAGGACGGCCTCGTGGAGGCGTCTGCCCCGTCCTGAGATCGCTCTTTCCCTGATCCGGGTATGGCGAGCCTTCTCGCGCGCAGGATAACCCCGTTCCGATGCCGAGGAGGGCGGTCACGGCTCGCGCTGGTGACTTTCGCGCAGGTGGCGGTTGAGCACCTTGCCGGTGATGTTGCGCGGGAGCTCGTCGACGAAGAGCACGTCGCGGGGGACGGAATGACGGGCCCGGGTGGCCCGGACGTGCTCGCGGACGTCGGCGGCGGTCATCGTCGCGCCGGGGGCCAGTACCACGTACGCAGCCAACCGCTGGCCGAACTCAGGGTCGGGGACGCCGATGACGGCGGCGTCGCGGACCGCCGGGTGGGCCATGAGCGTCGACTCGACCTCGCCGGGATAGACGTTCTCGCCACCGCTGACGACCATGTCGTCGGCGCGGCCGTCGACGAAGTACAGGCCATCGGCGACGTGTCCCAGGTCGCCCGTGGAGACCATGCCATCGACGAACTCCTTAGCCTCGCCGGAGGTGTAGCCCTCGAACACGAGGTCGTTGCCGGCGAAGATCCGTCCGATGGCGCCGTCCGGGACGGGTAGGCGGTCGGGGCCGAGTATGGCGACTCGCGTGCCGCGCGGCGGGGTGCCGGCCGTGTCGGGGTGACGGCGCAGGTCGGCTGGCGTGGCAATGCACACCCACGAGGCCTCGGTCGAGCCGTAGAGGTTGTAGAGCACGTCGCCGTAGACGTCCATGAAGCGCGTGGCGAAGCCGCTGGGGAAAGCGGATCCGCTGGTGGCCACGACCCGCAGCGCCCGGCGGGCGCGCTCGGACGGTCCGCCCGGGAGCTCCATCAGCCGCTGGAGCATCACGGGGATGGCGAACAGCACCTGGGGCTGGTAGGTGTCGAGGGCCCGGCGGGCTGCCCCCGGGTCGAAGTGGCGCTGCAAGATCATGGTGGAACGCATGGCCAGGGCCAGCTGGACGGCCCCGAATCCCCAGGTGTGGAAGATCGGCGCGCTCACCAGGAACCGGTCGCCCACCCGGACGGGGATGCGGCCGACGACCGTCGTGAGCGGGCTCAGTCCCCGCGGCGTGCGGCGCCTGGCGCCCTTGGGGATGCCGGTGGTTCCCGACGTCAGGATGATGGTGCGGCCAGGGTGGGGTGGGGGCACGGGCTCGCTCGCGGCGGCGCCCGCACTCGTCGCAGCCAGCTCCTCGCACGTCTGGCGGCCGAGGTCTTGGGGGAGACCCTCGACGAGGCCCGAGAACTCGGAGTCATAGACCACCTCGGTCAGGTCCTGCTCCTCAACGACCCTTGCGAGCTGCGGTGCGCTCAGGCCGGTGTTGAGCAGGACGAGGTCCACGCCCAGGCCACTGGCCGCAACCATCACCTCGACGGCGCCGACATGGTTGCGCGCCATGAGTCCGATGCGGCTGCCCGGCCTGAGGCCGTGGCTGCGCAGGACCGCTCCGACGCGCAGGGCCCGGTCATAGAGCTGGCCATAGGTGACCGGGCCGATGACCTCGTCGAGAACGGCGACCGACGATGGGCTCCGCACGGCCGCCTGTCGAAGCTCGCCGGCAAGCCCCAGGCCCCACGTCGTGAGGCTGAGCACCTGCCGGGCCATCCGGATGGGGTTGCCGGGTGTCAGGATGCCGCAGCGGCCCAGGGTGACGACGTCGTACACCGAGTCGCCGACCCAGCCCCACCACGCCATGCTGACCTCGCCTCCTCGCGCCTGCGTGCCGGCGGTACGGACCCCGCCGGCGTCACACCTTCTTGGTTGGCGCCGTCGCGACCCGTTTGGCGGTCTTCTTCGCGGCGGTCTTGGCTGTCGCCTTCTTCGCGGTCGTCCCGGCGGCAGACTTCGTCGCCGCGCGCTTGCGGGTGGTCGGACCCTTGGCGCGCTTCTCGGCGAGCAGCTCGGCGCCGCGCTCGGGCGTGATCGACTCAGGGTCGTCGTCCTTGCGCAGAGTGGCGTTGGTTTCGCCGTCGGTCACGTAGGGCCCGAACCGGCCGTCCTTGACCACCATGGGCTTGCCGCTGACCGGGTCGCTGCCCAGCTCCTTCAGCGGTGCCGACGCGGCCCGGCCGCGGTGCTTGGGCTGGGCGTAGATCGCCAGGGCCTCCTCGAGCGTGATGTCGAACAGCTGCTCCTCGGAGGCAAGGGTCCGCGAGTCGCTGCCCCTCTTGAGGTACGGCCCATAGCGGCCGTTCTGGGCGGTGATCTCCTCGCCGGTCGCCGGGTCGGCTCCGACCGTGCGCGGCAGCGAGAGCAGCTGGAGCGCGGTCTCGAGGTCAATCGTCGAGAGGTCCATGTCCTTGAACAGGGAGGCGGTTCGCGGCTTGGGTTTGGCCCTTCCCCTTGCCTTGGGGGCGCCGTTCTCCTCCGGCAGGATCTCGGTGACGTAGGGACCGTAGCGGCCCGCCTTGACGACGACCTCGCGCCCGGTGGCCGGGTCCTGCCCGAGGACCCGGCCGTCGTCGGCCGAGGCCTCGAGGATGCCGCGGGCCTTCTCGGCGGTCATCTCGTCGGGCGCGATGTCGTCCGTGATCGTGGCCCGCCGAGGCGCGACGGAGGAGCCTGGCTCAGCCGAACCAGAAGGCGTCACGCCAGCGTCCGCGCCGTTCGGGGGGGTCCCGGGGGGCCTGCCCCCCGGGGGTGCGACCTCCTCGACATAGGGGCCGTAGCGGCCGACCCGCACGACGATGCCGTCGCCGATGGGGATCGTGGAGATGTCGCGGGCGTCGATCTCGCCCAAGTCGTCGACGAGGTGCTTCAGGCCCTCAGCGCTGCGCGCCTCGTCGCCGAAGTAGAACCGGCGGAGCCACTCCACCCGGTGCTCGTCGCCGTTGGCGATCCGGTCGAGGTCCTCCTCCATCGAGGCGGTGAAGTCATAGTCGACCAGCTCGGTGAAGTGCTCCTCGAGGAGCCGGGTTACCGCGAAGGCCAGCCACGTCGGGATCAGCGCCGACCCCCGAGTGTGGACATAGCCGCGGTCCTGGATCGTGCCGACCGTCGCGGCATAGGTCGAAGGGCGGCCAATCCCCTTCTCCTCCATGGCCTTCACGAGGGTGGCCTCGGTGTAGCGCGGAGGCGGGGTCGTCTCGTGGCCATCGGCCTCGGCCCGGACCACCGTGAGGGCCACACCCTCGCTCAGCTTGGGCAGGCGCCGTTCCTCCTCGGAGGCCTGGGCCCGGGCCGAGGCCTCCTCGTCGCGGCCCTCCTCGTAGGCGGCGAGGAACCCGCGGAAGGTGATCACGGTGCCGCTCGCGGAGAACTCGACCCGGCGGCCGTCGGCCAGCGTCGCGCCGAGCCGCACGGTCGCGGTAGAACCCCGGGCGTCGGCCATCTGCGAGGCCACCGTGCGCTTCCAGATCAGCTCGTACAGCGCGAACTCCTCGCCGCGCAGCTCACCGGCCACCTGGGCCGGCGTGCGGAAGCGATCCCCGGCGGGACGGATCGCCTCGTGGGCCTCCTGGGCGTTCTTGACCTTCCGCTCGTAGCGGCGCGGGCTCTCGGGCACGTAGTCGGCGCCGTAGAGGTCGCGGGCCTGCTGCCGCGCCGCGGTCAGCGCGGCGTCCGACAGCGTGGTGCTGTCGGTGCGCATATACGTGATGTAGCCGTTCTCGTAGAGCCGCTGGGCCACTCGCATGGCGTTCTTCGACGAGAGCCGCAGCTTGCGCGAGGCTTCCTGCTGGAGGGTCGAGGTGGTGAACGGCGCTGACGGGCGGCGGGTGTAGGGCTTCTCCTGCACCGAGGCCACGCGGACCTCGGCCGATTGCACGGCCTCCGCGATCGAACGCGCCGCGGCCTCGTCGAGGTGCACCACGGCCTTCGCAGTCAGGGTGCCGTCGTCGGCGAAGTCGCGGCCGGTGGCAACCCGCGAGCCGTCGACAGACGTCAGCCGGGCCGTGAACAGGTTCGCCTCGGAGTCCGGGGTGAAGTCGCCCTCGACGTCCCAGTACGAGGCCCGCACGAAGGCCATCCGCTCGCGCTCCCGCTCCACGACCATCCGGGTCGCGACGGACTGCACCCGGCCGGCGGACAGGCCGGCCTTGACCTTGCGCCACAGCACCGGGGACACCTCGTAGCCGTAGAGGCGGTCGAGGATGCGGCGGGTCTCCTGGGCGTCGACCAGTCGGGTGTCGAGGTCGCGCGTGCTGTTGGCCGCCCGCTGGATGGCCTCCTTGGTGATCTCGTGGAACACCATCCGCTTGACCGGCACCTTGGGCTGCAGGGTCTCCAGGAGGTGCCAGGCGATGGCCTCGCCCTCCCGGTCCTCGTCGGTGGCGAGGTAGAGCTCGTCGGCGTGCTTGAGGAGCCGCTTGAGCTCGGAGACCTTCTTCTTCTTGTCGGCGTCGACCACGTAGTAGGGCTCGAAACCACCCTCGATGTCGACCCCGAACTTGCCGAACGGCCCCTTCTTCATCGCCGCCGGCATCTCCGACGGCGTCGGGATGTCGCGGATGTGTCCCACCGACGCCTCGACGTCGTAGTCCTTGCCCAGGTAGCCCGCGATCGTCTTCGCCTTGGCCGGCGACTCCACGATGACGAGCTTGCGCCCCGTTTCGCTCACTGCTCACCCTTCATTTCCGTCGACCACGTGCAGCGGATTCGTCACTGCTCCGACGTGGCAACGCCGTAGACGGTAGCCGGTGATGCTGGCGAACGGGCGAGGGGTCTGCCCAGCGGACGCTGGCGCCCGGTCGAAATGGGGCAAAGCACCTCGTATGCCGGCCAGTCACCGAGCACAAGGGATGACGTGGCCCTCTCGTCCGCCCGGCCGCCGATACCGCATTTGATTGAATCTTAAACAACTTTGGACTACCCTAGGTGCATGACCGACGCGACTTCCGTGCGCCAGCCTGTGCTGTACCTCAGCCACGGCGCTCCCCCGCTGGCCGACGACCCCGTATGGACCCGCCAGCTCGCCGACTGGTCGGCCCGGTTCGGCAAGCCGGCCAACGTGCTCATGGTGTCGGCCCACTGGGAGGAGGCGCCCCTAGCGCTGAGCTCGACCTCGGGACGCACGCCGCTCGTCTACGATTTCTGGGGTTTCCCGCAGAGGTACTACGAGGTCACCTACGACGCCCCCGGCGCCCCTGAGCTCGCCCACCAGGTCGCCGGGCTCGTTTCCGACCTGGATAGCCCGGTGCACCGCGACGAGGGCCGCGGCCTCGACCACGGAGCGTACGTGCCGCTCGTCGAGATGTACCCCGACGCGGACGTGCCGGTGCTGCAGATGTCGATGCCGACGCTGGACCCGCGTCGCCTTTTCGAGCTCGGCCGCAAGCTGGCGCCGCTGCGCGAGGAGGGCACGCTGATCGTGGGCTCCGGATTCACCACGCACAACCTGCGCTGGTTCAACCCGCGGGCCGGCTCCGACGCGACGCCACCGGTCGCCTCGAGCGAGTTCGACCACTGGGCCGCCGAGGCCCTCGAGCGGCAGGACGTCGACGCCATCCTCGACTTCGTGCACAGGGCTCCGGCCGCGCACGAGGCGCACCCCCGCACGGAGCACTGGGCGCCGCTGTACGTGGCACTGGGTGCGGCGCAGGAGTCCGGCTCCCTCGACAACGAGAGCGTCATCGACGGCTTCTGGTTCGGCCTGAGCAAGCGGTCCTGGCAGTTCAACTGATCCCCCGACGGCGACTGCTCGCCCCAGCGCCCATCATCCAGGGGCGATGAGTGCGCCTCGAAGCATGGGAGAGTCGGCCCATGCCAAACCTAAGCTTCGACGACCACGTCGCCGGGCTCCGCGAGGCCGCCGCCCGCCTGTGCCAGTCGGCGCAGTCCGCAGGCCTCGACGCAGTCGTGCCGACCTGTCCCGGCTGGACGGTGCGCGACCTGCTCGCACACCAGGGCATGGTGCACCGGTGGGCGACCGCGCACGTGACGGGCGACGGGGAGGGGCAGCGCGACACTGACTCGGTCGAGGCTGCGGGGCTGACCGAGCCGGACCCGATCGCCTGGCTGCGCGAGGGTGCCGACGCCCTGGCCGCTGCCCTGGAGTCTGCCCCACCAGACCTGATGGCCCTCGTCTTCCTCAAGGATCCGCCGGCGCCACGGGAGTTCTGGGCACGGCGCCAGTGCCATGAGACGACGGTGCACGCGGTCGACGCGTTGGCCGCACAACTGGGTCGTATGCCGTCCGCCACCGACGCCGCCCTGCCCGCCGACCTGGCCGTCGACGGGATCGACGAACTCGTCACCGGCTTCCTCACACGTGGGAAGGCGCGGCTTCGCTCAGATCCTCCGCTGCGAATCGCGGTGTGCCCCAGCGATTCCGACGCCGCCTGGTTGCTCGACGTGGGCACGGGGCCGGTGGTGACCGCCCGGCATACCACTCATGACGTGCCTGCCGCAGATGTAGCCCTCCGGGGCAGCGCCGCCCAGCTCTACCTCGGGCTGTGGAACCGCGGCGACGAGATCACGGGCGACGACGCTGCCGTGCTGGCGCTCTGGCGCGAACTGGCCCGGATCACCTGGGGCTGAGGCGTGGCAGGCCCGGCAGCCGCGCCTGCTTGGCGCGGGGCCCGTGGTCGGGGACGCTTGGGCCTATGGCCCTGGCGGTGTGCCTGCTGTTCGACCGTCGAGGGGAGCGACTCGTGCGCGAGCTTTGGGCACGGCTGGAGGAGCAGGGCATCCGCACCCTCCAGTCACACACCCACGGACGCCACCACCCGCACCTCTCGTATGCCGTCCTGCGCGCGTGGGACGCCGGGCGGGTGGACAGTGCCCTCGCCGCCCTGCCGCCCGGCGAACCCGTCCACCTCGCCTTCCACGGCACCGTGGCCTTCCCCCGCGGCCGGGCCGCCCTGTTGCCCTCCATCGGGGCGGAGGTCGCAGTGCGCCAGGAGCGGGTCGCCGCGGTCCTTACCGCCACGGGCGCTGACCTGCACCGGCACTACGCCCCCGGGGAGTGGGTCCCGCACGTGTCCGTCGCCACCCGCGCCACTGGAGTGGCGCTTCCCCTCGTGGTCAAGGCGATCACCGACGCCCTGCCCCTGAGGCTGGTTGCCGACCGCGCAGCCATGATCGACAGCTCGACCGGCGAGGTCTGGCCGCTGCCGCACGTGCTCTGACGTGGGCGGTCAGCTGCCCTCCTCCGCGAGCCAGTCGCTCACCCGGCGGTCAGCCTCCGCGGGGTCGACGTCCTCGACCCGGGTCATCAGGGCCCAACGGTGCCCCCACGGGTCGAGGATCGCGACGAACCGGTCACCGGTCACGAAGGTCTCGGGAGCTCCGTAGCTCTTGGCGCCGAGCTCGGCCGCCCGTGCGTGGGCTGCGTCGACGTCCGGGAGGTAGGCCACAGTTGAGTTGCTCACCTCGTCCCGCACGTCCCGGGCGACCAGGTGGTGGTCGGGCGCCGGGTCGCTGACCTGCAGGCGGCCGTGCGCCAGCTGGAGCTCGGCGTGGGCGACGCGCCCGTCCGGACCGTCGAAGCGGCTCACGACGCTGGCACCGAGGACGGCACAATAGAAGTCGATCGCTGCCGCCGCGCCGTCGACGCAGAAGAACGGCGTGAGTGTGGTGTATCCAGCCGGAA
This sequence comes from uncultured Actinomycetota bacterium, assembly GCA_963715025.1. Classification (GTDB taxonomy): domain Bacteria; phylum Actinomycetota; class Actinomycetes; order Actinomycetales; family Dermatophilaceae; genus DASSJT01. Next base: position 512,599 of record CAVQQQ010000009.1, read on the forward strand.
CGGGGCTCATCCGCTCGCTCGCCTTCGTGGTGGTGTCTGTGGCCATGTCGTCGATGGTGCCTAGGGTGGCGCCGTGGGGTCTTGGACAAAGCCGACAGTGGCTGGCGAAGGAGCGAGGGTGTCAGCGGGCGCAGCGAGCCGGCCCGGCACCGACGCCACAGGTATGCCGGCCGCGAATCAACAGCGGCCGAGCGTGCGCTCGCTGCCCCCTGACGTGCCCCGGCCGGCCACCGCGACTCGGGCCGGCGTGCTCCACCCGGAGGAGGGCGCCCAGCAGTTCACGCTCAGCCGTCCGGTCGTCTGCCCGGACCTGTCGGCATGGGTCGAGCACCACTGGACCGTGGCGTGGGCACTGCCGAACCCCACGGCATACCCCTCACAGGTTCTGACCCACCCCGCAGTCCACCTGACCTTCGAGTCCGGCACCGCGCGGCACCACGGCATCTCGATGCCGGCGGCGCTGGTCCATGGCGTCGTCACCACGCGCTTCGACGTCGACTTGACCGGTGAAGGCCGGGTGTTCGGTGTGAAGTTCCGGCCGGGGGGCTTCGGCGCGTTCACCGGACGCGACGTCGCCGAGCTGACCGACCGGGTGGTGCCCATGGCGGAGGTCTTCGGGCCCGCGACGGATCGCCTCCTGGCCGCGGTGCTCGACGAGCCGTCGGACGCCGGGCGGGCCCGCGTGGTCGAGGCCTTCCTCCTCGACCACGCCCCGGTGCCGGACCCGCGCTACGAGCGCCTGCTCGACATCGTCACCGCCATGCTCGCCGAGCCGTCGCTGACCACGGTTGACGCCGTGACCGAGCGATGCGGCGTGTCACCGCGCACGCTGCAGCGGCTGTTCCGGCGCTACGTCGGCGTTGGCCCGAAGTGGGTGCTCCGGAGGTTCCGGCTGCATGACGCGGTCACGGTGCTCGACTCCGGTCAAGAGATCGACCTTGCGGCACTGGCCGCCGAGCTGGGCTGGTACGACCAGGCTCACTTCACCCGAGACTTCGCCGACACCGTGGGCGTCACGCCTGGCGCCTACCTCGCGGCGCGCCCTCATTCACGCTAGTGGTGCCGGAGCGTGGTGGGCGCCGCTTTGGCGAGTGCTCCGGCACCACCGTCCAGATGTCGGGGCGGTCTTGGGCTCAGCCCTCGAACTCGAACACCTCGCGCACCTCGACCTCGACGTTCTCGAACAGCTCGGCGTAGCGGGAGCACCACTCGACTGCCTCCGCGCGGTCCTTGGCGTTGATCAGCGCGAAGCCGCCGATCACCTCCTTGGCCTCGGTGAACGGGCCGTCGGTGGCCTTCGTCTTCCCGCCCGAGTGGCGTACCAGGGCGCCGCGGTCGCTCTTGTGGACGCCCTCGGCCGTGATGAGCACGCCCGCGTCTGCCGCCTTCTGCATGAACGCGCCCATCGCTTCGATGAACTCAGAGCTCGGGTCCCACTCCGGGGCCTGTTCGCTGATTCGGTGCATCGCGAGAAATCGCATTGGTCCGTCTCCTCCTCGACAGGCTGCGCCCCGAACTGCCCGGGGCAGGTGACCAGCCTTCCACCCCCACGACGAATGGGCGTCGCCCATTTCGACACGTCCCCGAGACCACCTGGTATGCCGGTGAGCCGGGGCCCGGCTGTCGACTCGCCTCAGTGCGGGGCAGCGGCCGGCTCACCGTCCGGCTGGGTACGGCGCTCCACCAGGAGGATGGCCACACTGCCCAGCAGCAGCGCCACCAGCTGCACGAGCCCGGACACCTGGGTTCCCAGCCAGGTGGTCACCGCGAGCGCCAGGCCGGCGACGAGCCGCAGTCCCAGGTCGCGGCGCCCGATGGCCGCGCGGAAGAGCGCCAGACCCACCCAGAACCCGGCCACGCCGAACGAGAGGTGGGCGGCCCACTCCGCCGCCACCGGTGCGAGCGGGTGCGCGAGCGCGTAGTGGAGACCAGACGCGGCGAACACCACGGCGAGCAGCATCACGACGAGCGCGTAGCCGTAGGAGTTGAGGGCAACTGCCTGCTGCCGCTGCTCAGGCGTCTCCTCGAGCGCCCGCTCCGCCGCCTCGTCCTCACGCGTTCCGAAGTAGGCCCAGTAGAGGCTTGCCGCCAGCGCAAGGCTGATGACGGCATACGCCACTTGTGCCACCCCGATGTGCGCTACGCCGCTGCTCACCCCGACACCGATCGCCAGGACCGACTCGCCGAGCACGATCAGCAGCATGAGCCCGTGGCGCTCGACGAAATGCGCTGGCACCAGGGTGAATGCTGGGGTCTCGCCGGGATCGAGGCGGCGCAAGGGCGTCCGGGCGGCCAGGCGCGGCACGACGGTGTCGACCAGCACCGCGCTGATCCAGAGCGCCACCAGGGCACGGCCGCCCAGCACCGCACCCACGACGACCAGGACCGCGGCGATGGTGTTCCACACGAGGAGCTGGAGCACCATCCCCGCGGTCACCCGGGCTGACTCGGTGACGTACATGAAGGCGTGCACGAGCACCACGAGCAGGTAGCCGACGGCGAAGACCACCCGGTCGGTCGTGTAGGCGTGCGGGATGGCCAGCGCCATAACGAAATTGCCGCTCATGCCCAGCATGAGGAACGCGCGTCGCTTCGGGGTCACCGGGGGCGCGGCGTTGGTCAGCCAGGCATAGCCGCCGTACATCCACCACATCAGGGCCAGCAGGAGCGCCGCTCGGCCGGCACCTCTCCAGCCGTGGTCGTGCCCGAGCGTGGCCGTGAGCTGGGTGATCGTGAAGACGAAGACGAGGTCGAAGAACAGTTCCAGCGTGGTGACCTGCTGGGCCACTGGGCCGCCGGCGGTCCCCTTGCGCAGCCGCGGCAGGATCGCCTTCCCCATGAAGGGCAGATTAGCCGCGGCTGCGCGGGCCCCCGGTCAGCAGTCGGTCACGAGCGTGCAGCCGCCGGTATGCCGACCGCCCCCGCGAGTGCCCCGGCGCCGGCGGATGCCCCGGTCGGGTCGTCGATGTCGACGGCGGCACCGCTGAACTGGGCCGCGTACAGCCGGGCGAAGGCACCGCCCGCCTCGAGCAGCTCGGCGTGCGTGCCGTGCTCCACGATGCGCCCGTTCTCCATCACCAGGATGATGTCGGCGTCGCGGATCGTCGAGAGCCGGTGGGCGATGACGAAGCTCGTGCGGTCACTCCGGAGGGCGGCCATGGCCTTCTGCACCAGCAGCTCGGTCCGCGTGTCGACCGAGCTCGTGGCCTCGTCGAGGATCAGCAGGGCAGGGTCGCTGAGGAACGCGCGCGCGATCGTGACGAGCTGCTTCTCGCCGGCCGAGATGTTGCTTGCCTCCGCATCGAGGAGCGTGTCGTAGCCATCGGGCAGGGCGTGCACGAACCGGTCGACGTAGGTGGCCCGGGCCGCGGCCATGACCTCGTCATCGGTCGCATCCGGGCGGCCGTAGGCGATGTTGTCGCGGATCGAGCCTGCGAAGAGCCAGGCGTCCTGGAGAACCATCCCGATCTGGGAGCGCAACCCATGGCGGGTCAGGCGGGTGATGTCGACTCCGTCGAGCGTGATCCGCCCCGAGTTGAGCTCGTAGAACCGCATGATGAGGTTCACCAGGGTGGTCTTGCCCGCGCCGGTCGGCCCGACGATGGCTGCGGTATGGCCTGGCTCGACGACCAGGCTGAGATTCTCGATGAGCGGCTCGTCGGGGCTGTAGGAGAAGGTGATGTCCTCGAACGCGACCCGGCCGTGCGGGTTGGGCAGCGCCACGGAGTCGACCGCGTCCGGCTCCTGCTCCGGCGCGTCGAGGACCTCGAAGACCCGTTCGGCGGAGGCGACTCCGGACTGCATCAGGTTGGCCATGGAGGCCACCTGGGTCAGCGGCTGAGTGAACTGGCGGGAGTACTGGATGAAGGCCTGCACGTCGCCCAGGCTCATGGAGCCCGAGGCCACTCGGAGGGCGCCTACGACCGCGATCGCGACGTAGTTGAGGTTCCCGACGAACATCATCGTCGGCATGATGATGCCGCTCACGAACTGCGCCCCGAATCCTGCGGTATAGAGGTCTTGGTTCTTGGCGCCGAACATCGCCTCGACCTCCCCCTGTCGGCCGAAGACCTTGACCAGCCCATGGCCGGTGTAGGTCTCCTCGATGATGCTGTTGAGCTCGCCGGTGTTCTTCCACTGCTGCACGAAGTAGCGCTGTGACCGCTTGCCGATCACGGCCGTCAGCCCCATGGAGATCGGGATGGTCACCAGGGCGATGAGCGCCAGCAGCGGCGAGATGACGAACATCATGGTCACCATCGCGACGACGGTCAGCAGTGAGGTGAGCAGCTGGCTCAGCGTCTGCTGAAGGCTCTGCGCCACGTTGTCGATGTCGTTGGTGACCCTACTGAGGAGCTCACCGCGCGGCTGGCTGTCGAAGTACGGCAGGGGCAGCCGGCCGAGCTTGTCCTCGACGTCGCGGCGCAGGGCGAAGATCCTGCGGTTGACGGCGCCGATGAGGATCCGGCCCTGGAGCCACGAGAGCACCGCCGCCGCCACGTAGATGCCCAGGACCACCAGCAGCACTCGGCCAACGGCGGCGAAGTCGATTCCCTGTCCGGGCACGAGGTGGTCCATGGCCGCCAGCATGTCCGCGAGGTTGGACTCGCCGCGCGCCCGCAGCGCCGCCACCGCCTGCTCCTGGGTCACTCCCGCGGGCAGCCGGCTCCCGAAGACGCCGGCGAAGATGAGGTCAGTCGCGCGGCCGAGAATCTTCGGCCCCACGGCCGTGAGGACCACGCTGGCGACCGCCAGAGCGAGAACGGCGTACAGGTAGGCGCGCTCGGGACGCAGCAAGCCGAGCAGCCGGCGGGCCGACGGGCCGAAGTTCTTCGACTTCTCGGTCGGCACGCCCACACCCATGCCGGGGCCGTGCCTGCGCCCGGCGGTCGCGGCCGGGCCACGCCTTGCCTCAGCGGCCTTCTCCTCCGCGGTCTTGATGCCCTCGCTCATGCTGCCACCTCCGCGGACTCCTGCGACTCGACGATCTCCTGGTAGGTGGGACAGCTCGCGAGCAGCTGGTCGTGGGTCCCGGAGCCGACGATCTGGCCGTCGTCCAGGACCAGAATCTGGTCGGCGTCGACGATGGTCGAGACCCGCTGGGCCACGATGATCACCGCCGCCTCGAGGGTGACCGGACGGAGGGCCGCGCGCAGCCTCGCGTCCGTGGACAGGTCGAGCGCCGAGAACGAGTCGTCGAACAGATAGATGTCGGGGCGGCGCACGAGCGCCCGGGCGATGGCCAGGCGCTGGCGCTGTCCGCCTGAGACGTTGGTGCCCCCTTGGGCGATCGGGCCGTCGAGGCCCTCGGGCATGCTCCGCACGAAGCCGTCGGCCTGGGCGATGCGCAGGGCCTCCCACAGCTGCTCGTCTGTGGCGTGCGGATCGCCGTAGCGCAGGTTGCTGGCAACCGTGCCGGTGAAGAGGTAGGGCTTCTGGGGGACCAGACCGATGCGTGCCCATACCTCGTCGAGGTCGGCATCTCGCACGTCGACTCCTCCCACCAGTACCGATCCTCCGGTGGCGTCATAGAGCCGGGGCACCAGGGACAGGAGGGTCGACTTGCCCGATCCCGTGGAGCCGATGATCGCGGTCGTCTGACCCGGACGAGCGTGCAGCGAGATTCCGTGCAGCACCGGCGCTTCGGCACCCGGATAGTGGAAGTGCACGTCCCGGAGCTCGACCCCGGCTGGCGAGTCGGCCAGGGAAACCGGGTTGTCCGCCGGGACCACGGAGCTCTCGGTGTCGAGCACCTCGATGATGCGTCCGGACGAGACAGCGGCCCGGGGAATCATGATCGAGATGAAGGTCGCCATCATCACCGACATGAGGATCTGCATGAGGTAGGCCATGAAGGCCGTGAGGGCACCGATCTGCATGTCGCCGCTGTCAATGCGCTTGGCGCCGAACCAGAGCACCGCAACCGTCGAGGAGTTGAAGATCAGCATGACGATCGGAAAGACGAAAACCATGAGCCGTCCGACCGCCACAGCCGTCGCGGTGTACTGGGTATTGGCCTTGGCGAACCGCTCTCGCTCGTACCGCTCGCGGACGAAGGCGCGGACTACCCGAATGCCGGTGATCTGCTCGCGCAGCACCCGGTTCACCCAGTCCACAGAGGTCTGCATGACCTTGAACTGTGGGATCATCCGCCGGACCACCAGGGTGACGGACACCCCCAATAGCGGCACCGAGACCGCGACGAGCCAGGAGAGCCCGACGTCCTCGCGAAGCGCCATGATGACACCGCCCACCATCATGATGGGCGCCGCCACCAGCATGGTCAGGCCCATGTTGACCACCGTCTGGACCTGGGTCGCGTCGTTGGTGTTGCGGGAGATCAGCGTGGGGGCGCCGAGCCGGTTCAGCTCCTGCTCGGAGAACCGGCCCACCCGCGCGAAGACGGCCGCGCGCACGTCCCGGCCCAGTCCGGCGGAAGAGCGCGCGGCGAGGTAGGTGGCGCCGATGGTGGCGAGGATCTGCACGACGGAGACGGCCAGCATGACAGCCCCGGTGCGCATGATGTATGCCGTGTCGCCGCGGGCCACGCCCTGGTCGATGATCTTGCCGTTGAGGCTCGGGAGGTAGAGCGACGCGATGGTGCCCACCAGCTGGAGGAGCAGCAGCAGGGCGACAGGCCTTCGATAGGGCGCGAGGTACGTGCGGATGAGTCGGACGAGCACTACTTCCCCCTGGTGGTCGTGTTCTGGAGTCGGGTGGGACGCAGGAGCGCCCCTTCGAGGACGATGTCCACAAGCTCGGCGGGCGAGTGGTCTCGTCCCCCCATGAGCGGGTGGACGCTCGATAGCGTCAGCATGCGCAGAGTGTCGATGAGCTGTTGGGGTTCCACTCGCAGGAGCGCTGCGTCGGCACCGATGAGGGCCAAGAAGTCCTCGTCGACGTCCTCGCTCGCCCGCTGGCGCGCCAAGTGGTCGCCTTTGGCGTCGCGCGGCCCGAAGCCGCGACCTGTGGTCTGAAGCATGAAGAACATAGCGAAGATGTCCCTCAGCCGGGACTGCATGATGCCCACCGCGGCTGTCAACCGTGCCGCGAGGGGCAGAGCCGGGTCGACGTCGCGGAGCGCGGCACGCACCTGGCTGTTGTCGAAGGTGCGCTGGACGCACGCCTCGACGAGTTCGTCCTTGCTGTTGAAGACGCGGAAGATGGTCCCCTCCGCCACACCGGCAGCAGAGGCGATCTCCCTCGTGCTCACGTCACGGCCTCGCTCCCGCAGCAGGGGGAGTGTGGCATCGACCAAGGCGGTGCGCCGGTCGTCGGCGCTCATGGCTGGGGCTCGCGGACTCACCCTCATAGCGTAAGTGAGTGAGGGCTCACTCACAACCGGTTTGCTGACCTGCCGGTATGTCGTGATCAGTCGCCCCGGGACACCTCGTCGCTCACTGCGCTGGGGACCAACCGAGCATGATGCCGTCAGCCACACACGCGCGGATCACGGGCAGCACCCGGTCTGCCACATCCTCGGCGTCCTCCTCGAGCAGGCCGGCGATGGCGGTGAGGGCCTGTCGTGCGGTCAGCTCTCCGTCGCAGACCGACACGTATGCCGCTGCCGCGGTGTCGAGCCGAACGCTGAGTCCCAGCCCCCTCCCCTGGCGGATCAGGATCGCCGCAGGATCGGTGGCGCCCGGATGGCGGTGCTCCTCGACGGTGACGTCCTCGGCGCAGAGCCACGCCGTGTCGAGGACCTCGTCGTCGGAGTGCTCGGTGAGCCAGGTGCGCGCCCGCAGGCCGGTCAGGACATGAGGGCCCATGGGCGACGAGGTTGGACCGACCACCTCGACCAGGTCGACGAACGGCTCCCGGTCGGTGGCTGGGCGCTGCAGGGTGATGATCCCGAGGCCGACCGACCCTACGCCACGGGACGCAAAGTCGTCGAGCCACGCGGCATACATCGTCGTGAATTCGGCTGTGGCACTGTGGTGTCCGCCATCGCGCGCCCAGGTCTCGGCGTATTCGGCCGGATCCTGGACCTCGCGCTGCACCACCCAGGCGTCGAGGCCCGTGCCGTCGATCCAGCCATGCAGGCGGTCTCGCCAGTCGGCACCCTGGGCAACCTCCCAGTTGCCCAGGATCTGGGCTACGCCTCCTGGCTCCAGGTGGTCGCCGATGCGTCGCACGAGATTGGCCACGACGGCGTCGCCAGCGGCACCAGCGTCGCGGTACTCGAAGCGCGGGACGCCTGCGTTGCGTGGAGTGATGACAAAGGGCGGGTTGCTCACGATGAGCTGGAACCTCTCTCCCGCCACGGGATCGAGCATCGAGCCGGACCGCAGGTCCCAGTGCATCTCGTTGAGGGCCGCGTTGAACCGGGCGTAAGCCAGGGCGCGCTCGGACAGGTCGGTCGCGACGACGTGGCCCGCGTGCCCGGCGAGGTGGAGGGACTGGACGCCGGAGCCGGTTCCGATGTCGAGAGCGCGGTCCACCACCGGCCGCGGCGTCCACGACGAGAGGGTCGTAGAGGCCCCTCCGATGCCCAGGACGTGGTCGACCCGCAGCGGCCGCCGGGTCGCGAGCTCGGAGAGGTCCGAAGCGACCCACCATTGACGGGTGCCATCGCCGTAAGGCCGCAGGTCGCACAGTGCCACGACTCCCGGGCCCTCCTCGGTGACAATCCCCAGTGCGAGGGCACCGGGCACGGTCAGCGAAGGCAAGGCCGCAATGGCCTCGTCCTCGTCGACGGCGTCGCCGAGGGTGAACAGCCGGATGAGCGTGGCCACCGGCTCGGGGGAGGAAGCCGTGACTCGCTGGGCTGGGACGGTCTGCTCTCGGTGGAGCGCCCTCGTGGCCATGGGGCCGAGGAAGCGCGCCACGCCGTCGACCGTGAACCCCGCCGCCAGGAAGTCCGTGCGGAGTGCCTCGAGCAGCATGGCGTCGACGCGGGGAGTGCCCGGCGCAGGTGCGTGTGGAGCCTCGGCCGAGCTCACCTGGCCTCACCCATTGAGCAGTCCGCCGAGGCCGAAGCCGCCACCCGAGCCTCCCGTCGGGGCGGCCCACTCGCTGGGCTGCACGACGACGAATCCCGGCCCGTGGAAAGCGTATTGGAACGCCTCGCCCGATCCACCGCGCAGCATGGATCGTACGTTCATGCTGGAGACAACCTGCGGGACGAGGCTTGCTGACCAGCCAACGCACGACTGGACGTCGACATAGGTGGGCTGCTCGCTGCAGTCGAGGATCACCGGCTGGCCAACGGTGTGGACGGCCACGGTTCCGGTCCCCTGGAGGCTTGTGTTGAACAGCCCCCCACTGAGCGTTCCGGCGCCCTGCACCCGCCTGATGTCCCACTCGATCGAGGAGTCGAAGGCCAGGAGGTTGCGGGAATTGACGGACAGCGCGTCGCCGGTGAGCTCGATGAGGAAGACGAAGCCGGCCTCGGCCGCGAAGAACACGTCGCCCTCGCCCGACACCCGCATCAGGGAGACATCCTCGCCCGTAACGACCTTCTTGAACATACGGCCCACGCTTCCGGCCCGCTCGTGCTCGAAGCGGATGCTGCCCTGGAAGGCCACCATCGCCCCCTTGACTGCGAGCACGTCACCTCCCAGGTGGACGCGCAGGATCTGCGGGTTCTGGACGGCGAACCGCTGCTGGACCTGGACCTCGAGGTTCTCCTGCTCGAAGAGTGACGACTGCATGTGGCCCAGCGTATGACGCCGCGGCCACGTCGAACCGCCACCGGGACCGGCTCCAGCGCCGACCGAGCGCCCCGACCAGCCGCGCCGACCGGCGTCGGGATCGCTCAGCGGCGCAGGTACAGCAGCGCCATTGACGCAGATCTGCGCCGAGGCCAGATCAGACCGACTCAGCAGCGGGGAAGATCCACGTGTTTCGCGGCTCTCGCCGCACGCCCGCCGCGGCCAGCCGGGTCGCCAGGCGCTGTGGGTGGAGGGCGTCGGCCCACGTCCATCTCACAACGCGCTCACCCTGAGCCCGGAGCCGGTCCTCGCGCTTCTTCTCGCGCCACAGCACGTCCGTCGTCTGGCTAGGGGAGGCGCCCTCCGGGACGCCGTACTTGATCTTGCCGTCAAACTCACCGACAACTCCCGGCCAGGCGAAGTCGCCGTAGCCGATGATCCCCTCGTCATCTCGATACTCGACTTGCAGGTCAGGTCGGGGGATGTTCATGACGAACATCTGCACCCTGGACAGGCTCTCGCCGGGCGACATGGCGCGGCCGTCGGCGAGGTTGGAGACGAGAGTGGCCTGCGCTCGGCCGTGGGCGCCTCGCGGGAGAGCCGCAGCCTCGGCGGCGATTTCTTGGCGTTTACAGAGTCCGTGTCGAAGTACGTAGTCGGCAGCCGCGACGGTACTGGCGAGGCTCAACGTGCGCCCCAAGTCGATCACCGTGCGCGCCGGAGGCGTGACCCGGAGACCTCGGCGGATGACCGCTTCTCCGTGAGAAACGTCGTGGCGCACGACCAAGCCGGAGGACCTCGTGCGACGTCCGGGCGTGATGACGTGAACGGTGGTCGGCCATGCCTCGGTGAGGGGCATCCCCCACACCGCTGCGGCCGAGGTGTGGGAGAACACCTGGCTCGATTCGGGGTCGCACCGCAGTGCGGTGGCATGCACCAGTGCCGCGTGGCGGGCTTGTGGGGTCAAGCTGTGCCATTCAGTGGAGGCGATCCACACGCCATGGCGGACCTGCACCCACCCGTTAGCGCCCCTGTGGTCCATGCGCGCCGGGTCGATGCCGAGGCGGCGCTCGGCGCCAAGCCGCAGGGTGTCGGGGTCGAAAGGCGTCGAGGGCGCTGGGCCAAGCACGCCGATAGCCTGCCACTCCCCCGGTGATGAATAGCCGCTGCTTCCACAGGCCCAGATGGACACTCTCACACCGGCGCAGAGATCCCTCAGGCGCGCACCCACAGCAGCGCCGGCCACGCGGCTCTGCGCTGTTGACGCGCGTCTGCGCCGTTGAGGGCGCCCGCAACCCGGACTGCCCGGAGACCGGCTAGCTCGTGGGCATCCGGTAGGCGTACCAAGACGAGCGCTCGGCGCCGGTCGTGTCGTAGAGCCGCTGGGCCGTGGTGTTGTCGGGTGCCGTCTCCCACACGAGTTCGACGAGGCCGGCCTCCCGCGCCGCCTCCCGCAGCACGCCGATCAGCGCGCGTGCGACCCCCTGCCCCCGTGCCCCCGCGTCGACGAACAGGTCCTCCATGACAGCGATGCGGGCACCGAGCGTGGTGTCCCAGGACCACAGCAGCGTCGCGTAGCCCAGCAGCCCGCCCGAGCCGCCGACGGCGACGAACTGCCGACCCTCCTGGTCGGGCTCCCGCAGGAACGTCCGCGCCATCTCCTCCAGGGCCTCGTCGGCGGGGCTTCGGCCATAGAAGGTGCAGTACGCGCGCATCAGGGGCAGCAGCGCCGGCAGGTCGTCCTCGGCGGCCGGGCGGATGTCCATGCCCCCGGAATCTACAAGTGATCCGGCCACGGCATGGGCAGGTCGCCCTTCTGTACACGCTGGACGCTCGACGGCGACATGAGCTCGGCGCGCAGCTCGGGCTCCCTGCCATACAGCAGAATCGTGGCCGCCACGACGGCGAGATCGGCGTCGATGGTCGCGACCGGGATGGACCCAGGGAGTGCCAGCAACCGGTGGAACCGCCCCTGCGGCAACGCCTGGGACAGCTCGTGAAGCGCCGAGAACGGCACCAGTCGGAGGACGCCATCGGGCTGGGGCACTGGCACCGGATGCACGTCCCACGGCATGAACCAGCCGCCGAACGGGCTGACCATCTCGATTCCCTCGGCGCCCAGCCAGACAGCCGGCCAACCACGGGTCGCCTTCGCCCTGCTGCCCTTCGCCCAAAGCCTGTACACCGCATACGCCGTCACTGCCCCGAAGAAGACGGCAGCCGCAGCAGCCGCCATCGACCCATGGACGCCATCCCAGGAATAGACCAGCACGATGAGCACCAGTCCGGCCAGGGAGACGGCGAGCAGGAGGATGACTGACACCGTGCCCAGCCAGTGCGTGGGGAACTCCAGCTGCGCGACGCCGTCCCGGGCCGCCGGACGCGCGGAGCGCCCGCCCCGGCGGTCGGTGCGGGCGTTGACGACGCACAGGAGCCCGAGCGGCCCGAACAGAACCACGAACACCAGACCCGGCCACACCCCTCCGGCCGCGGCCACAAGCCCGGTGATCGCCAACAGCAGGAACAGCACCGCCAGCCATGCCTGACGGCGCCGGAAACGCCGCCACCGAGTCGGGGCTGGCAGTGCGTTGGCCATGTCCGCGACCCTACGGGGGAGGGCTGCCGCCGGCAGCCGCAGAGCCACCCGGGAAATGCGAGGGCCGGCCCACCATGGCTGGTGGGCCGGCCGCGTCGCGATGCAGGTATGCCGTGTGGTCGCCTAGTGGCGCATCGGCTCCTCGACCGAGTCGGCGCCCTTCGTGACGTCCTCGCCCTCGACCTCCCCGGGGACCACGGACTCGTCGGCGTCAGGCGTCGTCAGGGGGGTGCTCTCGGCGTCCACGTCATCGCCGCCGATGGCGATGTCGCGATTCTTGGAGACAGCCACCGCCCCGACGATGATGATCAGTGCCGCGCCTGCGATGCCGTAGCGGAGCGGCTTGCTGGCATCCGCACCGATCGACAGGATGATGATCGCAGGGGCGATCAGCACGGACACGAGGTTCATCACCTTGAGCAGCGGGTTGATGGCCGGGCCCGCGGTGTCCTTGAACGGGTCGCCGATGGTGTCGCCGATCACCGTGGCCGCGTGGGCGTCGGAGCCCTTGCCGCCGTAGTTGCCGTCCTCGACGATCTTCTTGGCGTTGTCCCAGGAGCCACCGGAGTTGGCCAGGAACACGGCCATCAGGGCACCGGTGCCGATCGCGCCGGCAAGGAACCCGGCGAGCGGGCCGATGCCCAGTCCGAAGCCGACGGCCACGGGCGTGAGTGCGGCCAGGAGGCCGGGCGTAGCCAGCTCGCGCAGTGAGTCCTTGGTGCAGATGTCGACCACACGGCCGTACTCGGGCTTCTCCGAGTAGTCCATGATCCCCGGGTGCTCGCGGAACTGCCGGCGCACCTCGAAGACGATGGCGCCGGCGGCGCGCGTCACGGCATTGATGGCCAGGCCGGAGAACAGGAACACCACGGCCGCGCCGATGAGCAGGCCGACCAGGGTGGAGGGCGTCGTGATGAGCGCCGTGGCGTTCTGGATGTAGCTGCGACCCTCCTCGATCTGCTGCTGCGTCAGGGTGCTCGTGTCGAGCTTGCCCACGGCCGACTGCCAGGCGTCGGTGAAGGAGCCGAACAGTGCGGTGGCGGCGAGGACCGCAGTGGCGATCGCAATGCCCTTGGTGATGGCCTTGGTCGTGTTGCCCACCGCGTCGAGGTCGGTGAGGATCTTCGCGCCCTCCTCGTCGACGTCACCCGACATCTCGGCGATGCCCTGGGCGTTGTCCGAGACCGGGCCGAAGGTGTCCATGGCCACGATGACGCCCACCGTGGTGAGGAGGCCACAGCCGGCAAGGGCGACCAAGAACAGGGACAGCGCAATCGAGCCGCCGCCCAGCAGGAAGGCCGTGTAAACCGCGGCAGCGATGATGACCGCGCTGTAGACCGCCGACTCCAGGCCGACGCCGATGCCCGAGAGCACCACCGTGGCCGGCCCGGTCAGCGACGTGCGGGCCACGTCCATGGTCGGACGCTTGTGTGTGCCGGTGAAGTGCCCGGTCAGCCACAGGATGACCCCCGCAAGCACGATGCCGATGACCACGGCCGCCAGCGCGATCAGGCGCGGGTCGCCCTGGAGGGCGTTGACCGTCTGGTCGCTGGAGCCCAGCGCCGAGAACGTGTCGGGCAGGTAGACGAAGGCGACGATGGCTGACAGGACCGCGGAGAAGACCGCCGCGATGTAGAAGCCGCGGTTGATCGCGTTGAGGCCGCTCTCGGTCTCCCGGACCCGTGTGATGAACACACCGAGCAGGGCGGTGACGGCGCCGATCGCCGGCACCAGAAGCGGGAAGACCAGGCCGTAGGCGCCGAACGCCACGGAGCCCAGGATGAGTGCAGCAACCAGCGTCACGGCATACGACTCGAAGAGGTCGGCCGCCATGCCGGCGCAGTCGCCCACGTTGTCGCCCACGTTGTCGGCGATGGTCGCCGCGTTGCGTGGGTCGTCCTCGGGGATGCCCGCCTCGATCTTGCCGACGAGGTCGGCACCCACGTCGGCGGCCTTGGTGAAGATGCCGCCACCGACACGCATGAACATCGCGAGCAGAGCCGCCCCGAAGCCGAAGCCCTCGAGGACCTTCGCGGCATCGCCCTTGTAGAGCAGGACCACGACCGAGGCGCCCAGGAGGCCCAGGCCCACCGTCGCCATGCCGACTGTGCCGCCGGTGCGGAACGCGACCTTCATGCCCAGGGCGCGGTCGCCGTGACGCGCCGCCGAGGCGACCCGGACGTTGGCCTTGACCGCCAGGCTCATGCCGAGGTAGCCGATGGAGGCCGAGAACAGCGCGCCGAGCACGAAGAAGCCGGAGCGGCCCCAGCGCACCCCGGCGGTGTCGGCGGGCAGCAGGAGGAGGAGCCCGAAGACCAGGACGATGAATATCGACAGCGTCTTGAACTGGCGCGCGAGGTATGCCTGCGCCCCCTCCTCGACGGCGGCGCCGATCGTCTGCATGTTCTCGGTGCCGGCGTCGGTGGCAAGCACCTGCCGACGGAAGACCAGACCCATGACCAGCGCGATGGCAGCCACGACCGCCACGGTGATGACCAGGGTCAGGTTGGTGCCAGTGAGCTCAAGGCCGCTCGCGGCGGCCTTGATGGGCGCATTGGCATGCGCGAAGCCAGACATTCCATCCTCCTTGATGGGGTGCGCCCATCGGGGGGCACGAGATCGGTCCGGGCCAGAGGGGCTGGATCCGAGGAAACAGTCGCCGCCGAGAGTACCCGGTGATGCGTGTCACAGGTCAGCGCGGGTGCGTGTGAATGGTGTCACGTCGGGGTCTTGGTCGCGGCCGCCCGCGCCTCCACGAGCGACTCGTAGATGGCGAAGACCTTGTCGAGACCGGTGATCTTGAAGACCTTGAGGACCCGCTCCTGGGTGCACACGAGTCGGAGCGAGCCGGACTGCCCCCGCACGCGCTTGAGCCGGCCCACCAGCACCCCGAGGCCGGTGGAGTCCATGAACGACACGTCGTCGAGGTCGACGATGAGGTTGCCGTGGCCGAGGGCGATCTGTTTGTCGAGCGCCTCCCGGAGGATGGGGGCCGTGTAGACATCGATCTCGCCCCCCACGCTGACCACGGTGACGTTCGCGCCCTCGCTCGAGGTCACCGAGATGTCCACGGCCTTTCCTTCCTGCCAGCGGCCGCTTGGCCGCCTGCCACTCCCGTTTGTCGTACGACCGGAATACCGTAGCCGCAATGTCGGATACTGCAACCACCCTTCGGCAGTCGGGGCCGCCCGAATCTGCCCGGCCCGCGAGTGCCAGCCATTCTCGCACCGGCGCCTTTGACCCCGCGGCCACCTTGGCGCGGCTGGCGGAGGTGCCGGGCCGGGGGGTGCTGCGCCATGTCGCGGAGCTGCCGCGGCGCGATGCCGAGCCGGCTCCCTGGCCCGTGTGGGTAGCCCCGGTGGTCTACTCGGCCTTCACCTCAGCCGGTATCACCGAGCTGTGGTCACACCAGGCCCAGGCGGCCGAGCTCGCGCACTCAGGCGAGCACGTCGTCCTCTCCACCGGCACGGCGTCGGGCAAGAGCCTCGGCTACCTCGTTCCCGCGCTGACGGCCGTGGTCGAGGGGTCGGAGGCACCGTCCGGGCGAGGCGCCACCGCGCTCTACCTCTCCCCCACCAAGGCCCTCGCCGCCGACCAGCGTTCGCGGCTCGACGCCCTGGCGATACCCGAGGTCCGAGCCGCGACCTACGACGGCGACACGCCCGCCGACGAGCGCCGCTGGATCCGCGACCACGCCAGCGTCGTGCTCACCAACCCCGATCTCGTCCACCACTCGATGCTGCCGATGCACGATAAGTGGGCGCCCTTCCTCCGAGCGCTTCGCTACGTCGTCATCGACGAGTGCCACGTCTACCGCGGGGTCTTCGGCTCCCACGTCGCGTGCCTCGTGCGCCGGCTGAGGCGGGTCGCGGCACGCTACAACTCCCACCCCACGTTCGTCCTCGCCTCGGCGACGGTCAGCTCGCCCGCCGCTCACGCGTCACGCCTCATCGGTATGCCGGTCACGCCGGTCGACCGCGACGGCTCGCCTCGCGAGGCCATGACGTTTGGCCTCTGGGAGCCGGGCGCCCCGGACCCTGCGTCCGGAGCCGAGGGGGGCCTCCAACCGCGGCGCAGCGCGACCACGGAGGCAGCCGACCTCCTCTCCGACCTGGTCGTCGGGGGTGTCCAGACCGTGGCCTTCGCGCGCTCCCGGGCAGGCGTCGAGGCCCTGGCCGCCAGCGCTCGGCGGCGGGTCGCGGAGGCGAGCCCTGGGCTGGAAGCCGGCATCGCGGCATACCGCGGCGGCTACCTCCCGGAGGAGCGCCGGGCGCTCGAGAAGGGCGTGCGTGCCGGAGAGGTGATGGGCCTGGCGGCCACCAACGCGCTCGAGCTCGGGGTCGACATCAGCGGCCTCGATGCCGTGCTCATGGCCGGGTGGCCCGGGCGCCGCTCGTCGCTGTGGCAGCAGGCCGGTCGCGCCGGGCGGGCGGGCCGCCGCTCCCTGGCCCTGCTGGTCGCTGCCGACGACCCGCTGGACAGCTACCTCGTCAATCACCCCGGGTCGGTCTTCGGGGCTCCGGTGGACGCGACGGTGATGGACCCCGAGAACGCCCACGTGCTCGCGCCGCACCTGGCCGCCGCCGCGGCCGACCTGCCGCTGCGTGAGGAGGACCTCGTGCTCTTTGGCGGCGCGGCCCGGGAGCTGGTCAACATCCTGGTGGCCAAGGGGGTGCTTCGGCGGAGGCCGACCGGCTGGTACTGGGCGCGCGACGACCGGGCGAGCGAGCACGTCAGCCTGCGGGGTGTGGGAGAGGTCGTCAGCATCGTGGAGCGCCGCACGGGGCGGGTGCTCGGCACCATCGATGAGGCGTCATCGCACGGACAGGTCCACACCGGCGCGGTCCACGTGCACCAGGGCGAGACCTACGTCGTGACCGAGCTCGACCTCGAGTCGCAGACGGCCAGCGTGGTGCGGGGCGACCCCGGGTGGAGCACGCATGCCCAGTCGGTGAGCTCGTTCGAGATCTGCGGGGAGGATCTCGGCTTCGAGTGGGGACCGGTCCGGGTGAGCTTCGGCCCGGTGCGGGTGACGAGCCAGGTGACGTCGTTCCTGCGTCGGCTGCCGGGTGGTGAGGTGATCGGCACCCATCTTCTGGACCTGCCAGCACGCACCCTGGCCACGCGGGCGGTGTGGTGGACCATGCCCGTGGACCTGCTGGAGGACGCCGGGGTCGCGGAGACCGACATCCCGGGGGCTGCCCACGCCGCCGAGCACGCCGCGATCGGAATGCTTCCGCTCGTGGCGACCTCTGACCGCTGGGACATCGGCGGTGTCTCGACCGCGCACCACCCAGACACCGGGCGGCCGACGATCATGGTCTACGACGGCCACCCCGGCGGAGCTGGCTTTGCCGAGCGCGCCTTCGAGGCGTTCGAGACCTGGCTCCGAGCCACCAAGGAGACGATTGCGTCGTGCACCTGTGCGACGGGCTGCCCGGCCTGCATCCAGTCCCCCAAGTGCGGCAACGGCAACGAGCCCCTGTCCAAGCTCGGGGCGGTGGTGCTCCTCGACGTCGTACTGGACTCCAAGCCAGCGCTCTGACCCAGCGCGCCGCCCGCTGACCCCAGCGCGCCGCCCGCTGAACCTTCGTCCCTTCGTAGCAGCGTTGCCGCGCCTTCTCCCGACTTCCCCAAGGTCGTCGCGCTCGCGGCCAAATCCGACGAACGCTAGAAGCACACGAGGGGTTCCCATTGGCTAAGGTCGGAAATGCCGGGAATCGCCCCTAGGGCGCACATCTGGGCTGCTCAGCGCATGTCCCCAACCGGAAAGGGCTCGCGGTGATCCTCTTAGGACTGATCCTCATTGTTCTTGCCATCGGAGCCGGCGCCGTGCTGTTCATTGCTGCCAGCGCCCTCACCCAGACCTTCGACCTCGAGGCCTATGGGTTCACCGTCGGATTCCAGCCCCTCAACCTGCTCCTTGCCGGTGCGGGATGCATGCTGCTCCTGTGGTTCGGCTGGGCGATTCTCGTAAGCAGCTCGCGGCGGCGGTCGCGGCGCCGCCGGGAGGCGCGAGAGGCTGACCGGCTGGCCAACGAGGAGCGCGTCGCCCGCGAGCGGGCGGCCGAGGAGCGCCTTGCCGAGCAGCAGCGCGCGACCGAGGCGGCCCGGGAGCGTGCTGAAATGGCCGAGCGTCGTGCCAGCGAGACCGGCAGCCAGGGCTATTACGAGACACAGCCGGGCGGCGACCAGGTGCAGGAGGGCTCCCAGCCGCAAGATGGCTCCTATCCGCAGCCGGGGTCCTACCCGCAACGTGAGGGGTACTACCCGCAGCAGCACGAGCGGGCCTATGACCCACGCCGGGACCGCGGTTTTGGAGACGGGCCAACGCGCTATTAGCCCGAGCACGCCCAGCTGCGCAGCCAGAATTCGCGCTTGGACCTACCGGGCCGGACTGGCCGGCCGGACGGGGTTTGACCTGCCGGACGGGGTTTGACCTGCCGGACGGGACTTGACCTGCCGGACTGGACGGGCCTGCTGGAGCGGGCTGGACCGGCAGGGTCGCGGACGACTCAGCGCGGACCTGGGCCGGCTCGAGCGATGCCCTCGGCTGTGTGGCCCACGACGGCGGCCAGCCCAGGTGGCAGAGGCTTCTCCGTCGTGACGAGCACGGACCCGTCGCCTCCGACCACGCAGGTTTCTTGGGCGGCGCCATTCGCTTCGGCGATCCGCGCCGCCACGGCACAGGCCGCCCCCCGGCCGGCGCCCTTCTGGACAGCATCTGCTCCCGCCAGCGCACCGAGGTCGGCCGCAGCCTGAGCAAGATGCTCGGATGCCACCGCCGCCTCGAGCTGCAGTGCTCCCACGAGGGTCAGCGCGATGACCGCAGCTCCCCCCATGGCCAGAACCGAGCCGGAGCCCCGCTCCTTCACGTCGGCGCACTCCCGCACGTCAGTTTCCCCAACTCAGTCCGTCCCCTCACGCCAGTCCGTCCCCTCACGCCAGCCCGCCTCCTCGACGACCGCGACCGCCGTGGCACTGGCATTCTGGGTGATGCCCACAGCTCTCAGAAGCGTGGGTGGGGCTGCCGAGACGGTGACCGACACGCGGCCACCTGAGCTGTCGGTCGAGACCGTGGCCCCGGCAGGTGCCGCGAGCTCGGCCGCGGACAGCACCTGTCGGGGAGACTCTCCTCTGGCCATCAGTCGCACGGCCGAGCGCGCCGCGTCGATACATCGCACCTGCTGCATTCCGAGCTCGATTCCGGCGAGGGCGAGGGCCAGAATCGTGACGAGCACCGGCATGGCGAGCGCCAATTCGGCACTCGCCATGCCGCGATCGGCGCCTTGGGCGGGGTTCCGCACTATGAACGCAGGCCGAGGGCGGAGGTGATGACCTTGGCGAGTGCCGCCTTGACCGGCCCAGACCGGACCACGGCCATGAGCACCACGGCGAAAGCGCACGCCGCCAGTGTCCCCACGGCATACTCCGCTGTCGTCATGCCAGCCGACGCTGTCGAGCGGACCGCGGCGCACCGCGACCGAACGCACTTCGTCAGACGTCTGAACAGAGACTTCATCGTTCTTCCCTTTCAATCGGAGCCGCCCTGGAGCGGCCTATGGACCTCTGGTGCGCGCAGGTTCTGGTCGCTCTCCAACCGGCTCACGCACCAAGCAGGGAGGAGGCGAGGACGACAACGATCGGTATGACCGTTGTGCAGGCGAAGGCCGGCAGGAACGCGCAGCCGAGGGGCAGCACGAGCAGCGATCCCGCGCGAGCGGCCATCGACTCGAGGCGACGGACCTCGACATCGCGGATCCGGTCTGCCGCCTGCTCCAGAAAGTCCGCCGGCGGGGCACCGGCTGCCGTCGCGATCCGCCAGGCTGTCCGCGCAGGCTCCCAGGTGTCGGGCGCGTAGTCCCACATCTGGGTGTGGTCCACGCCCCACCGTCCCGCCGCGGAAACGGCCCGCAGGTGCTCTCGGACCACCGGCTGCGCCACCGCCGCAACACAGTCCAATGCCTCGAGAACTCCGGTGCCAGAGCGCATCGCGAGCGCGAGAAGGGTCAGCGTGTCGGCAAGGTCGAGGATCGAGGCGCAAGGCGCATCTGCCACGCCGGCCCGTCGCCGGGCCCATGCGATCGGAAGGGCCGGCGCCCTACGCTCCGGCCACAGCAAGACCGCCAGGACGGTCGCGGTGGCGCTGAGCCCGGGCGACATCAGAGCGCCTTCGGCTGGGCTGCGCGACGGACCAGGGCACGGGCCCAGACCCAGCCCAGAAGGGCAAGGGCAAGGCCGATCGCTGCCGAGACTGCCGACAGCCTGGACGCGAACAGGCGCACTGGCGAGACGCCGAGCATCAGCCCTGCCAGGGGGCCAGCGGCGGGAAGCAGGGCCAGGACGCCCATGGAGGTGCGCGCCCCGGCTGTGGCCGCGCCCAGTCTCCGGGCAGCGGCTTGGCGCTGGCGCGCAACCCGGGCGCTGGAAGCGACGGCATCGGCGAGGGGTGCGCCGAGGGACTCGCTGAGCTGCCAGGCTCGAGCGAGGTGGGCAAGGTCTTGGTCCCGGGCTGCCACCGCCTCCCGCTGCAGCCCGGGGCCCACCGGCACTCCGCGAGCGGCCTCCTCGGCCGCCGAGCGCGCGCAGAGGGCAACCCGGCTGTCCGGGGCCATCGAGCCGGCTGCGACGGCCAGGGCCGAGGCGGGCGGAAGCCCGGCGGCCAGACAGGGCACGAGGGCCTCGGCGAGTTCCGCCGAGCCAGAACCGGCACCCGCTCTCGTCCGTCGGTGTCCTGCCGTGGTGGCGAGCGGCGATCGGGTCCGTGTGGCGGGGCCGCTGCGGGATCGGGAGAGAAAGAACGGGCGCTGCGGCCAGGCGACAACCGCCACGGCGGCGCAGAGGGCGGCAAGGCGCGGCTCCATCGCCGGCAGGGTCGCCGGCAAGTCCAGCCCGCGGAGTACGTCGAGCAGCGCGTCGGACAGGACGACGAGCAGCCGCTCGACCTCCCCCGGCATCGCTGGCCTGATCACGAACGTGCTCCGAGCGAACCCGTGAGCTCCTCGAGCCGCGGCATTCCGGGCCCGGCTCGAACCGCTCCCAGAATGCAGGACATCGCGGTCACCGCTCGAACCTCGCCGGGGGCTCCTTCAAGAACGCTTACTGACGCGACCCGCCGGTGCCGGGCCGACCGGTTGAGGTGGATGACTGCCTGAACCGAGCTGAGCAATTGGGCATGCAAGGCCTCGCGGCCCATGCCTGCAAGGGCCGCGAGGGCCTCGAATCGTGCAGGCACGTCTTCCGGACGGTTGGCATGGAGAGTTCCGAATCCGCCCTCGTGGCCGGTGTTGAGGGCGGCGAGGAGGTCACGCACCTCGGCTCCGCGGACTTCGCCCACGACGAGGCGATCAGGCCGCATCCGCAGCGCCTGGCGGACGAGCTCGGCCAAGGTCACCTCACCGCGGCCCTCCACGTTGCGCCCCCGGGCCTGGAGGCGGACCACGTGGGGATGGGCCACAGCCAGCTCGCGGACGTCTTCGACCAGAACGATCCGGTCTCCCGGTGGGACGGCGGCGAGCAGCGCGCCGAGCAAGGTCGTCTTGCCGGTGCCGGTGCCTCCCGAGATCACGCAGGAGATCCGGTGAGCCACCAGGGCGCCCAGGATCGTGCCGATCTGCGGCGCGAACATGCCTGCCCGCTGCAAGTCGGCCAGACTCGCGCCGGCGCGACGTGGCACGCGCAGGCTCACGTGCGCACCGTCGGACAGCGGCGGAAGGACTGCGTGCAGCCTGACACCGCCGGGCAGGAGCCCGTCAACCCACGGCTGGCTCTCATCGAGCCGACGACCGGCAAGCCCCGCCAGTCGGACCGCAAGGCGGCGCACGGCCTCACTGCCCTGGAGGCGCTCTGACCACGTCTCGAGGCCCTCGCCGCGGTCCAGCCACACCCGCCCATCACCATTGACCAGCACATCGGTGACGCGGGCATCGTCGAGGAGGCGCTCAAGCGGCCCGAGGCCAAGCACCTCGGCAGTCAGCTCGGCCTGCGCCTGGGCAACGCCGGTCGAGCCGAGCCGCAGTGCCTCCGCCTCCACCACTTCCGCCACAGCCGAGCTGTTGGGCACGGCACCGGCGCGGATCAGCCGGTCGATGCGCGCGGTGCGCTCTGCCACGCTCACGAGGCCCTCAGCCCCCCGGCGGTGGCAGTGTCAGCCCGGATGAGACGCTCCACGACCTGGTCAGCCGCGGCGCTCAGCTGGTCACGGTCGCGGCCACCGGGCATGAGCCCACGGTCGGCCTCCACGGCGAGCTCTGGCAGGGTGGGTATCTGAGCCGCCAGCGGCAGATCCAGATGGGCCGCGACACGCTCCACCAGCGGACGCTGGCGCGGCTGCGCACGAATAGCCAGCCAGCTGCCCGTGACCGCTGTCGCTGTGGCGCGGCACGCGGCGTCGGCATCGGCCAGGGCCCGGGTGCCCAGCCCCATGAGCACGATCGCCGAGGTGCACGGGCGCAGCCATCCCGGCACTTCGGAGATCGACATCGGCAGGTCCATCACGACCAGGTCACAGCAGGAGGCCAGTGCCTCGACGGCGCTGTCGACGACGGGCGGACGCGGAGCCTGCGAACCTGGCGGCCCTGCGGACAGAATGGCAAGGTCCCCGTGGTGCGGGAGGGCGTCACGGAGACGCGGCCCATCCAGGGGCCCCTCGGCGTCGACCAGGTCGGCCCAGCGCAGGCCGGGCACGTGCTCGATGCAGGCGGTGACATCGAGGCCACCCCGACCGAGGTGTCCGTCGACCACCACGGTGCGGTGCCCGCGACGGACGCTGCGCGCACCGATGGCCACCGACAGGGTCGAGGCTCCCAGCCCGCCCGATGCGCCCAGCACGCCGATGACAGCTCTGACTGACTGCATGGCTCAACCGTCGCCGCCTCGACGACCCGACGGCATACCGCGCTGAGGGCCTGTGGATGACGTGACTGCTGTGACCGTGCCTGTGGACGGTCGGCGGAAACCAGCTCGAACCGGAAGCGGAAAGGGGACGGCCCCGGTCGGGGGGACAACCGGGGCCGTCAGCGCGCCTTGCTCCGGGGGGGAGGAGCCGGTGCGCTGGTCGCTCAACCCCGAGGGGGAGCGATCACCTCTATCGTGGACCATCCACCCTTCAAACTGCAAGTCGGTGTGTCGACATTCGCGGCAGGCCCAGAGCACATCCGCCATGCCGCATCACCGTCTGTTGCCAAACGGGCAGAACCAGCACCAAAGGGCCGTCAGACGACGATGGCACCCCGACCTGACGGGGTGCCATCAGCCGCAGTCCGCTCGGGTTACCAGGCGTGCATCCTGTTGTTGTCGCACCGGGACAAGCCCGGCCACGATCAGTCCACCAGTGGACTGCCCGCGCGTGGGTGCTCGATTGTCCTGCGGTTGTTGAGTGACTCGCCGGGGCCGGAGGCCCCGAGGGGTCTGCCTACCTTGTTACCCCCATCCCGGGCCAAACGGAAGTCTTGACTTTTGCCCGAGGCGGGCGTCGGGCGTGGCGTGGCTGCGGGCCGGGCGGCGCGGCTGCGGGCCGGGCGGCGCGGCTGCGGCCGGGCGCCGCCCCGCACCAGCGGCTGGAGCTAGGCCAAACGCCCAGCAAGCACGGCATCCGCGATTCGCGCGCCCTCTGCGGCACCGGACGCGATGGCGTCGGCGCAGTGGGTCAGCCACAGTCCAACTCCCTGCCGGGAGCCCGTGGCGTATGCCGTGAGCGCACCCAGGTAGGCGGGTCCACCCTGGCTGCCGTGCCCGACTTCTGGCACGGCGACACCGGTCGGGTCGAGCCCGCAGGCCTGCACGATGGCGCGCTCCATCGCCCGGGCCACCAGGCCGTTGCCTCGCACGAAGGGCCGCAGTGCAGCGATCTCGGCATGCACAACCGCAGCCACGAGAACGGTCGGGATCTCGCCGTGCTGCATCAGGATTCGCATGAGGGCCTCCAGCCGGGCCGCCACCTGGTCGGCAGCAGGTGGCGGGCCGAGGTCTGTGAACTCCCCGGACGTCTCGTTCCCGACGCGAGGCCGGCCCAGCTGGTCGGCCGGCAGCAGGTCTGCCGCGGCGGCCACGTGCAGCCGCGCCAGCGCCTGGAGCGGGGCAGTGGTCACCAGCGGACGGATGTGCTCGGTCTCGGCAGTGGCGGACACGGCGCCCCGCAGCACCCGCTCCACCGGGTCGAGCTGGTCGGGCCAGGACCGGGCGCCCCGCATCACGTCACGCACCAGCTCCGTCGTGCTCCGGGCCCCGTCGAGCTCGGCGCTCGCCCAGGCGCCCCGGACCCGCGACTCGGCCGCCGCCTCGGGAATCCGGCGCCGGAGTGCCTCATGCCACCGCAGCCGGGTGCACGCCTCGCGCGCAGCCTCGACACTCTCGTCCACTCCGGCGATCGCCGCGAGCGAGCGCAGAGATGCAGCGACGTCAGACATCCCTGAAGCCTAGAGTTCGACCCGTGTCCGGCGGCATCCACCTCCCCACCGCCATCCTGGTCGGCGGGACCCTCGCCTTCGTCTGGGCGCTGGCCTGGCTGCGTGGCCGCAGCCGCCGGCGCCCGCAGGCGTTCGTGTCCGACGTGGACCGCGCGACCTACGAGACGCTCCACACCGCCTCCCTCGCCGCTCGCAGGCTCGGCGACGGCCTCACCCCGGACGGCACCGCCAGGGCCGCGAAGCATTTGCGCAAGATGCTGGGAGCAGCCTCCGTGGCCCTCTGCGATACCGGCGGCTTGATGGTCTGGGACGGCGAGGGAGATCACCACCGGAGCCAGTCGTTCCTCGACGCCCAAGCGGTCCTGGAGGGCGGGCGCACGGTGGTCCTCGACCACCGCAACGTCGACTGCGCCGACCCCGACTGCCCGATCCGGTCGGCAGTGATCGCTCCGCTGGTCGCGGAGGAGCGGGTCGTCGGCTCCCTCGCGGCATACGGCCCCAATCCCTCTGCGGGACTCGCGCGCGCCACCGAGGAGGTCGCGGCCTGGGTGTCCGGCCAGATCGAGCTCGCCGACCTGTCCCGCGAGCGGACCCGGGCCATGGAGGCCGAGCTGCGCGCCCTCCGGGCCCAGATCAGCCCGCACTTCATCTACAACTCCCTGGCCGCCATCGCCAGCTTCGTGCGCACCGACCCCGACCGCGCCCGCGAGCTCCTCCTCGAGTTCGCTGACTTCACCCGCTATGCGCTGCGCCGCGGCGGCGCCTACACCACCCTCGCGGAGGAATTGCGCAACGTGGAGCGCTACCTCGTGCTCGAGCAGGCCCGCTTCGGCGACCGGCTCGAGATCTCCCTGCTCATCGCCCCGGAGGTACTGCCGGTCGCCCTGCCGTACCTGATCGTGCAGCCCCTCGTCGAGAACGCCGTACGCCACGGCCTGGCCGGCAAGCCCAGCGCGGGCCGCGTGACCCTCACCGCCACCGACCGTGGCTCCGAGGCGGAAATCACCGTCGAGGACGACGGGGTCGGCGCCAATCCGGAGCAGATCCGGCGGGCCCTCGACGGCCAGCCCGACGGCGACAGCGTCGGGCTCGGCAACGTCGACGCCCGACTGCGCTCGGTCTACGGCGACGACTTCGGCCTGGTCGTCGAGACCGCCGAGGGGGCGGGCACGAAGGTGTCGTTCCGCGTTCCGAAGTACTCGCCCGGCGTCCACGCCTCGTCGTAGTCTCCCCCGTATGCCCGAGAGCAGCGCCGCTGAGCCCAGGGGGCTGACCGCTCTCGTCGTCGACGACGAGGCGCCCGCACTCTCCGAGCTCGCCTACCTGCTGCGCCAAGACGACCGCATTGGCGAGATCCTCACCGCAGCCAGCGGCACGGGCGCCCTGCGCGCCCTGGAGTCCCACCCGGTCGACGTGGTCTTCTCCGACATCTCGATGCCCGGGCTCGACGGAATGGAGCTTGCCCGGGTGCTCGCGCGCTTCGCCGATCGGCCTCAGGTGGTCTTCGTCACGGCGTACGACGAGCACGCGGTCGACGCCTTCGCCATCGACGCAACGGACTACGTGATGAAGCCGGTGCGCCCCGACCGTCTCGCCGAGGCGGTGCGCCGGGTCGCCGAGGGACGAGGAGGTATGCCGTCACACGCGGGCACCCCGCCCGCGGATCCCCATGCCGCCCGGACCGAGTCGGAGGACGAGACCATCCCGGTCGAGCTGGGCGGCGTCACCCGGTTCATCAGCCGCAGCCAGATCACCCACGTCCAGGCCCAGGGCGACTACGTGCGGCTCCACACAGCCACCGGCTCCCACCTCGTGCGAATCCCCCTGACGACCCTCGAGGACCGCTGGGGCCCTGCCGGCTTCCTGCGCATCCACCGGTCGACCCTGGTCTCGATGCCCCACGTGCGCGAGGTGCACATGGACCACGGCCACTGCGTCGTGGTGCTGCACGACGCCGGCCAGACCATAGAGCTCCAGGTGAGCAGGCGGCATACCCGCGAGCTGCGCGACCGACTCCTGCGGGCACCCATCTCTGGCACCGCCGTGCCCCGGGGCCCGCGCACGAGCCCGTCGTGAACGGGGTGCCAGCCCCATGACCAGCCCGACCCAGCCCAAGGCCGACGCGCCGGCCCGGGTGCGAGTCACCAGCTCGCGGCGCGGTGCCGCGTCGCCCGGCCGGGAGCAGCTGGCCAGTGACCTCAGCGAGCAAACCGGGCTCGGCGAGGTCTACCTGCGGAGGCTCATGGCCGCACAGCTGCGCCTGTCCATCACAGTCCTGGCCATCGGCGCCCTGGGCCTGGGCGGCCTCCCACTCCTCTTCTTGTTCGTCCCCACCACCCGCGATCTCACCGTCTTCGGCATCGGATTCCCGTGGCTCGCCCTCGGGGTCGCCGTCTACCCCTCCGCAGTCCTGGCGGCCCGCTACTACGTGCGGCATGCCGAGCGCATCGAGGCTGAGTTCCGCGAGGTGATGGGCCGGTCGTGAACGAGGTCTACGGGCTGGTGTCCGTCACCCTGGTGTGCCTGGCCACCCTGGGCGTCGGCACCTTCGGACTGCGGCTGTCGCGCGCTACGAGCGACTTCTACGTGGCCGGGCGCACGGTGTCCCCCGCGCGCAACGCCAGCGCCATCGGTGGCGAGTACCTTTCTGCTGCCTCGTTTCTCGGTGTCGCTGGCCTCATCTACGAGCGTGGGGCCGACATGCTCTGGTTCCCGGTGGGCTACACGGTGGGCTACATGGTGCTGCTCGTCCTGGTCGCTGCGCCGCTGCGCCGCTCCGGCGCCTACACGCTCCCGGACTTCGCCGAGGCGCGGCTGGAGTCCACGGCGATCCGGCGGCTCTGCTCGGCCCTGGTGGTCGGCATCGGTTGGCTCTACCTGCTGCCGCAGCTCCAGGGCGCTGGCCTGGCGCTGCACCACGTGACGGGCTGGCCGACCTGGGCCGGCGGGCTGATCGTCGTCGTGGTGGTCTTCACGAACGTGGCCGCCGGCGGCATGCGCTCGATCACGGTGGTCCAGGCCATGCAGTACTGGCTCAAGCTGACCGCCATCGCCGTGCCCGCGTTCGTCCTGCTGTGGGTGTGGCTGCAGGCTGGGCATCCCGGGCCTGCGCACGTCGACCCCGGCTGGCACCAGCCCCTGTGGGGCTTCTCGCAGCACGACCACCCGGTCTACACGAACTACAGCACGCTGCTCGCGCTCAGCCTGGGCACCATGGGCCTCCCCCACGTTGTGGTCCGCTTCTACACCAACCCCGAGGGGCAGGACGCGCGCCGGACGACGGTGTTCGTGATCGCCCTCCTTGGCCTGTTCTACGTCTTCACGCCGGTGTATGCCGTGCTCGGCCGCGTGTACATGCCTCGCCTCGCGCCCGGCACGGGTTCGGACACAATCGTGCTCAACCTCCCGCTGGCCGTGCTTCATGGCGAGCTCGCGCAGGTGATGGCGGCGGTGCTCGCGGGCGGCGCGTTCGCGGCCTTCCTCAGCACCGCGTCCGGGCTGGTCATGTCGGTGTCGGGCGTGCTCGACCAGGACCTCCTGCGCCGGCGGATCGCCCGGGTCACCGGCGACGA
This sequence comes from uncultured Actinomycetota bacterium, assembly GCA_963715025.1. Taxonomy (GTDB): domain Bacteria; phylum Actinomycetota; class Actinomycetes; order Actinomycetales; family Dermatophilaceae; genus DASSJT01. Next base: position 540,827 of record CAVQQQ010000009.1, read on the forward strand.
CGCCTTCCGCGTGCAGGGGTTCCGGCTCGCGACCGGCCTGGCCGTGGTCGTGCCGTACCTCGCCAGCCGGGTGATCGAGCCGCTCGGCCTGGCGACGACGGTCGGCCTCGCCTTCGCCCTCGCGGCGGCTACGTTCGCTCCGCTGCTCATGCTTGGGGTCTGGTGGCCTGGGCTCAGCACCACAGGCGCGGCCGCCGGGCTGGTGATAGGGGGCGGTGCGGCGACGCTCGCTGTGATCACGAACTTCGTGTTCGGCTCGCTGCCCGGCTGGCCCGGCGCCCTGCTGGCCCAGCCGGCCGCATGGTGCACGCCCCTCGCCTTTGTGTCGGCAGTTCTGGTGTCGCTGATGACACCCGGGCGGATCCCCCGCCACACCGGACGCACCCTGGTGCGACTGCACACCCCCGAGGCCGTGCTCGCCAGCCGGGTCCCCGACCCGGTCTAGGCCTCCCATCGGCGCCCTCGGGATCCGGACAGGGGCACCGCTCAGCGCAGGGCACGTGCCGCTCAGCGCATGACGCCCGCCCGCACACCGATGCCGACCTCCGCCCGCCGAGAGGGGCGCAGCGAAGGCTTCACCCGGCATACCGCCTGGACCCATCGTGGCCACGAGCCGGACAGAGCCGTCCGGTCGACCAACGGAGGTGTCCCGTGAGCCATGACGCTCCTGAGCAGGTCGACAGGTATGTCGACCTGCAGAACACGGAGGAGTTCGCCGACCTGCGGCGGCGATTCCGGTCGTTCGTCTTCCCGATGACCGCGCTGTTCTTGGCGTGGTACTTCCTGTACGTCCTGCTCTCCACCTACGCGCCCGACTTCATGTCCACCAAGGTTTTCGGCAACATCAACGTCGGCCTGATCTTCGGCCTCGGCCAGTTCCTCTCCACGTTTGTGATCACGATGATCTACGCCCGCTGGGCGGACCGTGAGTTCGACCCGCGCGCCGAGACGCTGCACGACCGGATGGGGGTCGACCTCTGATGGCTGCGCTGTCCGTTCCTGCCTTGCTTCCAGCCGCCACTGACGTCGGCAACCCCACCCTCAACATCACGATCTTCGCGGTCTTCGTGGCCATCACCCTTGCCATCGTCATCCGCGCGTCGCGCTACAACCGCAGCGCCACCGACTTCTACGCCGGCGGGCGCGCGTTCACCGGGCGTCAGAACGGCATCGCCATCTCGGGTGACTACCTGTCGGCGGCGTCGTTCCTCGGCATCGCCGGGGCCATCGCGCTCACCGGCTACGACGGTTTCCTGTACTCGATCGGCTTCCTCGTGGCCTGGCTGGTCGCACTGCTGCTCGTCGCCGAGCTCCTGCGCAACTCGGGCAAGTTCACGATGGCCGATGTCCTGTCCTTCCGCCTGAAGCAGCGTCCTGTGCGCATGGCAGCTGCCATCTCGACTCTCGCGGTGTGCTTCTTCTACCTCCTCGCCCAGATGGCGGGTGCGGGCGGTCTGGTCGCCCTGCTCCTGGGCATCGAGGACAAGGCCGGCCAGTCACTGGTCATCGGCGTCGTCGGCGTGATCATGATCGCCTACGTCCTGATCGGCGGCATGAAGGGCACGACCTGGGTCCAGATCATCAAGGCCGTGCTGCTGATCGCCGGCGCGGGCGTGATGACGGTCTGGGTGCTCGGCGAGTTCGGTTTCAACCTGTCGTCGGTCCTGGGCGGCGCGGTCGACAACTCCAAGGCCGGGGAGGCCGTCCTCAACCCCGGACTGCAGTACGGCAAGAGCGGCACCACGAAGCTCGACTTCATCTCCCTTTCGATGGCCCTCGTGCTTGGGACCGCCGGCCTCCCGCACGTGCTGATGCGCTTCTACACCGTGCCGTCGTCGAAGGAAGCGCGCCGCTCGGTGGTCTGGGCGATCTGGCTGATCGGCATCTTCTACCTGTTCACGCTGGTGCTTGGCTATGGCGCGGCCGCTCTGGTCGGCCCGGACACAATCAAGGCGGCACCCGGCAAGGCCAACTCCGCAGCACCCCTCCTGGCCTTCCACCTCGGCGGCGAGCTACTGCTCGGCCTCATCTCGGCGGTCGCGTTCGCCACGATCCTCGCCGTGGTGGCCGGGCTCACGATCACCGCCAGTGCCAGCCTCTCGCACGACATCTACAACTCGGTCATCAAGGACGGCACGGCCAGCCCGGAGGACGAAGTGCGCGTCGCCCGGATGACCGCTGTCGTCATCGGCATCCTCGCGATCTTCGGGGGCATCCTCGCCAACGGCCAGAACATCGCGTTCCTCGTGGCCCTGGCCTTCGCCGTGGCAGCGAGTGCGAACCTGCCCACGATCCTCTACTCGCTGTTCTGGAAACGGTTCAACACCCGCGGTGCTCTCTGGAGCATCTACGGCGGCCTGATCACGTCGGTCACGCTGATCGTCTTCTCGCCTGTGGTATCCGGCAAGCCGGTCGACCCGGCCACGGGCAAGAGCCTCTCGATGCTCCAGGACGTCGACTTCCACTGGTTCTCGCTCGACAACCCCGGCATCATCTCGATCCCGGTCGGGTTCCTGCTGGGCTGGCTTGGCACCGTGACCAGCAAGGAGTCCAACTCTGCCAAGTTCGCCGAGATGGAAGTCCGTTCCCTCACCGGCCACGGAGCAGAAAAGGCGGTTGTGCACTGACCCCCTGACCAGTGCGCGGCAACACGGCGCCCAGGAGCCACACCGCTCCTGGGCGCCTTCTGCTGCGGTCAACCGGCGCCGCGACCCCCGCCTGCATCGTGCGCCGACGAAATCGGACGCCATGCGTCAGGCAAGTCGGCGTCTGACCACCCCGTCGAGGACGTCGAGCGGCAGACCGCCGGAGTCGAGCACGGCAGCGTGAAAAGCCTTGATGTCGAACGACTCTCCCTGGCGCTCGGCTGCCTCGCGCCGCATCCTCAGGATCTCCATGCGGCCGATCATGTACGACGTTGCCTGGCCGGGGTACTCGATGTAGCGGTCGACCTCACGCCGGACCCCCTCCTCGCTCATGGCCGAGTTGGCGACCATGTATTCAACCGCCTGTTGGCGGCTCCAGCCGAGGGCGTGCACGCCGGTGTCGACCACGAGGCGGCAGGCCCGGATCGAGTCCATGCTGAGCATCCCCATGCGGTCGCGGTCGGAGCTGTAGAGACCCATCTCGTCGGCCAGTCGCTCGGTGTAGAGGCCCCAGCCTTCGGCGTAGGCGTTGGCGTGGACGTGCTTGCGGAAGTCGGGCACCCCGCTGAGCTCGCCGGCGACCGCCAGTTGGAGGTGGTGGCCGGGGATCCCCTCGTGGAAGGCGAGGGCCTCCATCTCGAAGGTGCCCCAGGCCGCGGGGTTGGAGACGTTGACGAAGAAGGTGCCGCCACGACTGCCATCGCCCGCCGGCGGGAAGTAGTACGCCGCTGGCCCGGTGGTGACGCCCTCGACCGCGCAGGGCGCCTTCGGCAGGACCTCGAACCACTGGGGCATCGCGGCCGCGGCGCTCGCGAAGGCAGCCTGGCAGGCCGCGACGATGTCGTCAGCCTCGGTGAAGTGGAGTGCAGGGTCGCTGCGCAGGGCGGCGAGGACCCGGCCGAGGTCGCTCGTGCCCAAGACCGCCTGGCCCAGCACGCGGTACTCCTCGGCCAGGTCGGCGACCTTCGCCAGGCCGAGGTCGTGGATCTCCCGGGCCTCGAGGCCGGTCGTGGTGTGGAAGCGCAGGGTGGTGGCATAGGACTCAGCTCCGTCGGCGAGCCAGGTGAGCCCACAGCGGTCGTCCGGGCGTGCCTCGGGGAGCACCTCGTCCCGGAGGACGTCGCGATAGGCGGCCATGCCGGGTCGGATGGACTCCTCGATGGCCCGCTGGAGGCGGCCGCGCCACGCCTCGGCGTCGAGGCCCTCGGGGGGTGTGCTGGTCTCGAGCAGCGGGTCGTCGCCGAGGGGGGTCGCGAGAGCAGCGTCGAGCTGGGCGATCGTCGCGCTGACGCTGAACTCTGCCGGAGTGCGCCCGTGGGCCAGGCCTTGGCGGTGGCGCTCGGCGAGCTGTCGATAGTAGGAACCGATCGCGTGGAACGCGCCGACCAGCGACTCGGCGACTCCCGGGTCGGGCAGTGGCAGCATGCCGACAATGACGGGCAGCGACACCTGGTCGCCAAAGATCGAACTCGCGCCGAATTCGCGCAGGCGCGCGTCCTTGAGGTCGGCTCGAGTCGTGGCGTCGGAGACGATCACACTCCGGGTGATCCGATCCTGCTCGCCGAGCCCGGACGGGTCCACGGACTCGGCGCGGGCCGCGAGGCCTCGGAGGGTCGCGATCTCGCGGTCCTCGGCCTCGCGGGAGGCATCCTCGTAGGAGCCGGCGTGCCGGTATTCCCCGATCATGTGCGCCCAGGTGGGTTCCTGCGCGAGCAGCGCCTCGAAGTAGTCCCTCGCGAGCTGGTCGATCGTGTCCCCCATGCTGACTCCTTCCTCTCAAGCCCGGTTTCAGGGCAACACTGGCAGAGCCACCCGACACGCGACACACCAGGGCGAGGAAGGATGCGCCCGTCTTGTGCCACGGTCGGTGCCGCCGGTTCGGTACTGTCCAGTCGTCCTGCCGACCCGCTGCCGCTCGCCGCAGGGTGGGTCGCAGCGCCCTCCGCTGGGCGCAGCGGACCCCCGCCGAACGGCCAGTCCGCGTGCCTGACCTTGCCCGCGGACGGCATACGGGGTTGGCTTGGACGTGGTGGGATTTGCCATGCCCGCCGGAGTTGTCACTCAAGGAGGAGCGCGCGTGTCTGAGGAAACCCTGTCGAACCTCATGCATGAGGACCGGAAGTTCGAGCCCAGCCCGGAGTTCACCGCGCAGGCCAACGGCAACGCCGACCTCTACGCCGAGGCCGATTCAGACCTCGAGGCGTTCTGGGCCAGGCAGGCGCGCAAGTACCTCACGTGGGGCAAGGACTTCGACACCACCCTCGACTGGAGCGGCGCGCCGTTCGCGAAGTGGTTCGTCGGCGGCGAGTTGAACGCCTCGGTCAACTGCGTTGACCGGCACGTCGAGGCCGGGCGCGGCGACCGCGTCGCCATCCACTTCGAGGGCGAACCCGGTGACACGCGGTCGATCACCTACGCGGACCTCTACCGGGACGTGCAGAAGGCGGCGAATGCGCTCGAGACCCTCGGCGTCAAGAAGGGCGACCGCGTCGCGATCTACCTGCCGATGATCCCGGAGGCGGCGATCGCGATGCTTGCCTGCGCGCGGATCGGCGCCCCCCATTCCGTGGTGTTCGGCGGCTTCTCGGCAGAGGCACTGCACACTCGCATCGCAGACGCCGAGGCGAAGGTGGTCATCACGTCCGACGGCGGCTACCGGCGCGGCGCCCCCTCCGCGCTCAAGCCGGCGGTCGACACCGCCGTCACGGCCGACGACAGCCCGGTGGAGAAGGTCCTCGTGGTCAAGCGCACCGGCCAGGAAGTGGACTGGGACGACAGCCGCGACATCTGGTGGCACGAGGCGCTGGAAGCTGCCTCCGACACCCACGAGGCCGTCGCCCACGACGCCGAGCACCCGCTCTTCATCCTGTACACCTCGGGCACGACGGGGAAGCCGAAGGGAATCTTCCACACCACCGGCGGCTACCTCACCCAGTGCGCCTACACCAACGCCGTCGTCCACGACCTGCACGCCGAAACCGACGTCTACTGGTGCACCGCCGACGTCGGCTGGGTGACCGGGCACTCCTACATCGTCTATGGCCCGCTCGCCAACGGCGCGACTCAGGTGATGTACGAGGGCACGCCGGACTCGCCGCACCAGGGCCGCTGGTGGGAGATCGTCGAGAAGTACAGGATCTCGATCCTCTACACGGCGCCGACGGCGATCCGCACGTTCATGAAGTGGGGCGAGGACATCCCCGGCAAGTTCGACCTGTCTTCGCTGCGTCTGCTCGGGTCCGTGGGCGAGCCGATCAACCCCGAAGCCTGGATGTGGTACCGCCGGGTGATCGGTGGCGACCGGGCGCCGATCGTCGACACCTGGTGGCAGACCGAGACCGGCGCCATCATGATCAGCCCGCTTCCGGGCGTCACGGCCACCAAGCCGGGCTCGGCCCAGGTGCCGGTGCCCGGCATCGGTGCCGACGTGGTTGACGACCAGGGCCACCCGGTGCCCGACGGCTCCGGTGGCTACCTCGTGCTCACCAAGCCCTGGCCCGCCATGTTGCGCGGCATCTGGGGCGACCCCGAGCGCTACCAGGAGACGTACTGGTCGCGGTTCGAGGGCTACTACTTCGCCGGTGACGGTGCCAAGAAGGACGAAGACGGGCACCTGTGGCTCCTCGGCCGGGTCGACGACGTCATGAATGTGTCGGGCCACCGCCTCTCCACGACCGAGATCGAGTCTGCCCTCGTCTCGCACCCCAAGGTCGCCGAGGCTGCCGTTGTCGGAGCCACGGACGAGACCACCGGTCAGGCCGTGTGTGCCTTCGTCATCCTGCGGGGCGACGCGGCCAACGACGGCGATGCGACGGTGCAGGAGCTGCGCAACCACGTCGCCAAGGAGATCGGCCCGATTGCCAAGCCGCGCCAGATCATGGTCGTGCCCGAGCTGCCCAAGACCCGGTCCGGCAAGATCATGCGCCGTCTGCTGAAGGACATCGCCGAGAACCGCGAGGTCGGCGACGTCACGACGCTCGCCGACTCCACGGTCATGAACCTCATCAAGGAGGGACTGTCCAGCGGCAGGTCCGACGACTGACGCGACAGAGGCAAGGGGTATGCCGGGTGGTCACCACCCGGCATACCCCTTCCGTTTGCCCGGGAAGGGCTCGCCGCCGGCCCGCCTCCGCCTCCGTGCCCACCCTCGGCTTGGGAGCTGACGCTGAGCGTCGTGGAATCCAGGTCGTTCAGCTCGCTGGGCGTCCGGGAGCCGACCTCCGGTTCCGTACGGCGCGGACCGTGGCGAAGCCCACCGCCGAGCAGACCGCGACCAGCGGAATGTCGATGAGGAGGAACTCCCAGCCGATCTTGTATTCGCCGCTCACGATCGTGGCGAGGACTCCGAGCACGACGGATATCCCCACTCCGGTCACGAGCCTCATTCGGCTCCGGATCAGCGTGAGCATGGAACCCAGGATGAGTCCGCCCACAATTGGAACCAGCTCGCTACCCACTGCTCCGCCTCCTCGAGTTCGGTTCAGCCCTCAACCAGTCCGGCCAACGTGTCCAGGTACTCCCAGTGGCGCCGTTGGAGCGCCCTTGGGTCGGTGGCGTCGCGCATGGCCTTGACCTGCTCAAGGAGCGCATCGCTCGGCAGCGCCTTCGCAGGCTCTCTCAGCGCGGGCAGGAGCTTGGTGATCAGCCCCTTGTAGTCGTCGGCGCTCGCCTGACGGGAGGTGAAGGCCTCGACGAACTCCTCCGAGCGCGAGACGACTCCCTTGCTGGACTTGAGGGCCGAGAGCTTGTCAGACCGGTAGAGGTCTGCCTGCCAGCGAAGGTTCTGGCACAGGTCCGCCAGATCCCCTTCGCGCAGGTCGAGCATGGTCAGAAGGGCGTCCAGCCCTTCGAGGAAGGCGCCGTGACTCGACTGGATCGCCGAAACGTCATTCGAGTCCAGGGCCTTGAGCAGTTCCTTGTGTGCCGCCGTCAGGCGGAGCGGATCTCCGCGCCCGCCCAACCGTCCCGCAAACTCCTTGGCGAGCCGTGCGTCCACTTCCTGAGAGCTATGGACGAACTCGACATACGAGGTGTCGGGAGAGCCCTGCTTCAACATCCCCCGGGCAGCATTCGCCAGCCTTGCCGCCTCAGGTGCACCGAACGCTCCAGCCCGGGTGTACACCGACAGCGCGCGCTGCAGGAGGAACCGGGTCACCTCGGCAGGCGAGCGGACCTGTGCCGAGACGGCAAAGCCGTTCACCGCGGTGTTGCCGACCATCTCACTGAAGACGACCAGGGCGTCCTGCTCTGCGTCCCTGGTTCCCGCCAAGGTCACCCGCACAAAGCGGTTCTCGCCCGGTTTCAGGTTGCGTACCAGCAGCTGTCCTGAGCTCTTCAGCTCTTGGGCCCTGCCACCAACCACCTGGAGCCGATCCCCAGGAGCGACCTTCCCCTCGCCGCGCTCCCACTCCAGGACGATGTCGCGACGAATGGTTGCAGCATTGTGGATGAGCGCGTACCACGTCAGGAAGCCCGTGGCGGTGGTCGGCCCAACTCCCATGTTTCGCTGTGCCTTGTTGTTGTCATTGATCACGAGGAGATCCGTCGTCGGCCAGCCCGGAGCCCGGCCGAGGAGGCTGGGGGCGACGATCGGGTCCTGCGGCGTCGACACCTCAACCGCGAGGCAGAGGTGGGACGAGGTCGTGGCCGGCAGTTGCCAGCGGTACCCGGACGACATCGTCATCGCGTCGTCAGGCGCACCGAAGTTCACCACGACATCGGGGGTGGCGCCTGCGTCAACATAGTTGCTGCCCGTCCCGAACCGCGAGACAAGGAAATGCGTCGTCACCGCCACCGGGGCCCCTGTCCCCCTCCTGCGGATGCGCGCGAAGGCGAAGTTGCGCCCCGCCACCCCAGGACCGTTGCGAGGCAACTCGTTCACGGGACGGTTAGCCGCGTCGAAGGACCCCGGCGCATTAGCCAGCCGGTTCCACACATCGCTGCGGTTGTAGAACACCGGCTCTGCGGACGGTTCCACACCGCGGTCGAAAGAGGTGGCGCTGTCGGTCCAGTCAGCTACGTACACATCCTGCTCGGGTGCCAGCTCGGTCAGGCAGAAGAAGAACGGGTCGATCGAGACCGGAACGGGAGTAACCCCGTCGGCCGCGAAGAGGGTCTGGGTGTCGAAGTTGGCGTTGCGCTGGTAAGTCACCCCCATCGGGAAGTTCGCCAGCGCAGGAGTGTTGTTGGCCGAGAAGATCCCGCAGAAGTCCTTGCCGGTCGCCTTCATGTCCATGTAGTCGCCGAGATAGGGCAGGAACTGGGGTGGCGGCGCGGTCGCCGGGACGTTGGCGAGTTGGGTGGTCGTGAACGCGCCGAAGGCGGATCCGGTGCGCTCCACCTGGGTGACCCACCGCTGGTTCGGAGCACTGCCGGTGAGCTGCTGGTAGAGGAAGGCGACCCGGCCTCGCGAGTTCACAGCGAGAACGGGAGCCTTCGCGTTGGCGACAGTGCGCAGGTCGTTCGACCAGGTCTGCCCTCTGTCGGTCGAGCGGCGGACATGCAGCGTCAGGTTCGCCGTTCCTGGAGGCCGGTCACCCCAGGCGACCCACACCCGCCCACTGTCCCGCGGATCCACGGCGATGGACAGGTCGCTCGCGACCAGCCGCTCCATTCCCATCGTCGAGAAGTTCTCGAATGGCACGTTGATCCCGGTCACGACACGCTGGCCGGCCAGGCCGTCGCCGGAGTCCACAAGTGCCGTGAACTGCGTGGCCCCGGCTGCCCAGTTGTCGTCCCGCGCGACGACGACATCGCTCAGGCCACCGGCACGCCTGCCGAAGTAGGCGGCGTAGACGGTGCCGTCGATGTGGACAGCGGGCCGGATCGGCGGGAGGTCTTGGCCGCTCGTGGCTCGGGGCTCGATGCGACGGGCCACGAAATTGCCGACGCTTCCGTCGAGCGAGACGTCGACGGTGGCAGTCTGCGAACCGGCATTGAAGTCGTTGTTGCCCACGTAGACACGGTCAAGGCCAACGCCGGTTCCTCGAAACACGCGCGACGCCTCGACGTAGGGCTGGTCGACTCCGGCTCCCGTCCTGTCGACCAGCACCGTCATGACGGTGGGGGAGGTGAAGTTGGTGGTTCGAAGGATGTTGAGGCGAAGGCCGCCAGGGCGGCGCAGGATCCCGCTGTAGAGACGCCCCTGGTACCCGAACGCAAGGGTGATGTCCCCGGTCGCCGCTCCGGGCTGGCTGGGGACCACGTTGTTGAGGGCCCAGGTCAGCCCACCGTCGGTCGAGACGAAGATCGGTGCGTTGGCGCCGCCCAACGGATCGGGCGTGAAGGCCGAAGCCGCGATCCGCCGTGGGTCTGACGGGTCGATCGCAAGATTCGGCTCGCTGTCCTGGTTCGACTCCCCACTGAAGATGTTCGGGATCATGTTGACCACGAAACTCATGGCTGCCTCCTCCGCGTCGTCGCCTTCACCCCAGCGCGCTCAGAGCAGCTCGGCGACGAGCCCGGCGGTGTCCGCGGGCTGCACGTCAAGCTGGTCGAGAACGGCATTCGCACGCTTGTCCGCCACCTCGGGGGCGCCCTTGTGCAGCATCATCACGGCCTTCTGGCCCACAACCAGCTTCGGTGCACTGCGCCACATCACGTCGTCACTGTTGGCGAACATGACCTCGATGGTCCCCGAGGACCGGCCCTTGACGGCTTCCTCCACCTCGACCGTCGCGACCGCCCAGTGCGGAGCATGCTCGCTCAGGCGTTCCTCGGTCACAGCAGCCGTCTCCCTGACACCGACAACCCTGCCGATGACCACGGCCGATGCCTCGTCCGCCCGCTCCTTCAGCGCGGTTCTGAAGGCTGCCGCTCGATCTGCGGCCGCCGAGGTTTCGCGTTCCGGCTCGGCCGCGGCCATGGCCAGGCGTTCCTCGTCGGACACAGGCCGTCGGCCGGTCTCGATGACCGCCAGGCTGTCGCCGTACAGCCATCCTTGGGCCTCGAACACGGCCGTCGTGCCGACGTCGATCGTTTCCCCAAGCTGGACCGTGATCTCGCGACCCGTGATGTGCTCCATCTGCTCGGGGGCCCTCAACACGCGGTCCACACGAACGATGGCCGTGAGCTCATTGACGTCGACCATCGAGAGCGTGGCCGCGCCGATCGCGACGACCGTCCCCTGGAATATGAAGGAAGCTTCCGAGCTCACGATGTTCCCCCTTCCGAAGAACTCCGAGCTGACCCCCAGCGCCCGACCACCTGTCAGTGACGGTGTCCATCGGCGACGCTCTCCGGGCGGGTGTGCCAAGACCCCCTCACCAGATTTCCAGTGTGGCATTCACGTGGGTCCGCGACAACGAGTTCCAAGGATTCCCATTGCTGTCGAGAGGATGATCCCCATGGCCTTTCCCAGCTGCCCCGTGGCGGCTGGCCGCACCGGTCGCCGAGAAGCGCCAAGGAGAGGACTGACGCACTTGGGAGAGGGGTGTCCCGGGTAGTCATCACCCGGCATACCCCTTGGGTTTTGCGCGCCCAAGTCCGTGGCGACCCTGGACGCGGTGCTGGCGCAGGGGGGCATTCGGGGTTTTGAGACTGCCAGGTGACGGACGATGTTTCGACGGCACAATGAGTCGCGACGCCCCGAGGAGATGGACCCAAATGTCGAATGAACGCTGGCACGTGCTGTCCGAGGACGAGTGCCACGCACTGCTCGGCCAGAACCACCTTGGCCGGATCGGCCTGGTCGAGGGCGACCGGCCGATGATCGTGCCCGTGAACTACGTCGTCGACGGGGCGAACGTGGTGTTCCGGACTGGAGAGGGCAGCAAACTCGACGCCGCCCTGCGCGGAGCGCCCGTGGCCTTCGAGGTCGACGGTGTGAACAACGAGCACCGGACCGGGTGGAGCGTGCTGATCCGTGGCAGTGCTGAGCTGGTTACGGACCGCAGGGACCTGGAGCGGCTGCGTCGGCTTCCGCTCGTGCCGTTGGCGCCGGGCGCCAAGCCGCACTACGTTCGGATCCTCCCGGATGAGGTGTCCGGCCGGCGGATCAGCGTGGCTGACCTGCCGCACGAGTGGTGGGGCTGACTCTGCGCAGATGCGCGGCCAGCCTGACCGGGGGACTCGGCGTCCTCCACGGACTTGGACCTGCCGGCGATCGGTCGGGGTCGCGTTCTGGCATCCGCCGGAACGCGTACGTCACCTTCGTTCCTCTCCAGCACCGTCCTAGCCAGCACCATCATCAGGCTGTTCTGTCTGCCGCTGTCCTCGAGGGGACTGCCGCCACCCGTTCTCCTTGAAGTCTGGGAAGGACGCGCTGCCTGGCGGCGACGGGAGGCCGCAAGGCTGAGATTCGTCGGGCCTGCGGCTTCCTTCGTTCACCCAGGGTCTAGGGCGAGGTCGGGGTGAGCAGGGTGGTGCTGGATGTCTCACCCGGTCCGACTTCTGCTGCGAGCAGGGCCGCGTAGTACTCGTTGTGCAGGTACGGGCGGAGCAGGTTCAGGTAGAAGGGACTGCCAGGGTCTGCGCTGGTGCCGCCGGGAAGTGCGGAGACGGCGAGGTTGTGGCCCGGTGCCGGCTGGCCGATGAACCGTCGCGCCGGCCCGCTGTCGAACATGAACCCGTTTACAGTTGCGCCGCGCGCGTTGTGGCTAGCCGCGTCCACGGTCTCGAACCCACCGTCGACCGGGATTCCTGTGAGCCCGGCCAGGGGGGCGGGGAAGTGCCCGAACGCCGGCGGCGTGCTGAACGGGCCGTCGAGCGGGTGGGCGAGAACGATCCGGTGCAGCAGACCCCACCGGTAGGTGCTCTGGTCGGTGGCGCCGTGGAACGCCGCGTCGAACGACGGGCTCGCGAGCAGGCTCAGTCCACTCCGCAGCGAGTGCAGCAGCAGGTAGTCCCGCGCTGCAGCCGGGTCGCTGATGCCTGGCACGCTGAAGAAGTTCACTCCCGAAGCGCCGACCCCGTGGCTGGTCTCGAACGTGTCGAGCAGGTGCCTGATTGCGGTGACCGCCTCGGCACCATCGGGCAACGGCAGCGATGTGAGCGGGGCGTCGATGATCTCCGTGACAGCCCGCGATCTCCAGATGGCGTAGATCGTTGCCGCGACGCTGTTGTCGATCTCGGGTTGGCTGGGCGGTCCGGAGGAGTGGGCGTCGTAGCCCTCCTCGAGCCCCGTCGGAGTCGTGAAGTCCCAGTCGGCCAGCCGGCCCACCGCCTCCTGGACGGCGGCGTCGCTCGCCAGCGCGGCGAGCTGCGGCAGCTCGCTTGACTGCGCGTCCTGGAGCGCCTGGAGGATGTGCGGCACGAAGTACTCGGCATCGAGCAGGGTGGTGTCCGCCTGCATCTGTTGGATGTCGGCCGTCGAAACCTTCTGGCCGTCGGCGAGGCGATGGCGGAGCATCTCGGTGATCCGGCCGGCCCGGAACCCGTCGTACCCGGGGTTGAGGTAGTAGATGCCGCCGCCGGGCCGGGCCTGGTTGAGCGGGTCGTTGTCGAGAGTGGAGCCCGCTGGGTCGTTGTTGGCGTTCACGAACCAGCCCGCTGATGGGTTGACGGTGTGCGGCATCTCCGACGGCGGGTAGATCTCGTACGGCACCGCCTGGTGCACCTGCGGGTGTTGGATGGGCAGCCACTCGTTGCCACCCTGGCCGTTGCGAATGAACCACGGCGGCGCGCCGTCGACCTTGCCCTGTTGCAGGTCCTCCCGGACCGGCATCTCGGCACTGGTGAAGTAGGCGACGTTGCCGTGCACGTCGGCGTAAGCCCAGTTCTGCGAGCCCACGTCGAAGTAGCTCAGCCCGTTCTCGAAGTCGCTGAGGTTTTGGGCCTGGTCCCAGAGCAGGAAGGTCTGCAACTCGAAGGTCGGGCTGAAGCCGGTGTACTGCACGCTGAGCGCACTCTCGTGTGCGAGGTCCAGCTGGATGATCGGACCCTCGTTCCGGCGTGGCACGATCAGGGTCGCCGGCGGCACATTGTCAGCCGCGGTGGCGGTCTGCAGCACCCCGCCGTCGTTGTAGCGGAAGAGCTCCGGGATCGGCACGACCGGCTCCAGCGATCCCTTGTGGACGGTGGCCAGCCTGCTCGGGGAGCTGGGGTCGGCGACCACCTTCTCCAAGTAGGTGTCGGTGACGTCCATCGGGTTGGTGGTGGCACCCCAGGAGATCCACTGGTTGTGGCCGATGATCACGCCCGGCGCACCGGCGAAGCCCTCTCCCTCGACGTTCATCCCTTCGGCCTTGAGCCCGATCGGGTAGAACGTCGACGGGGAGCCCAGGGACAGGTGCGGGTCGTTGGCGACCAGCGGCTGGCCATTCGTGGTGTGCGAGCCGGCGACCGCCCATTCGTTCGAGCCCTGCGTGCCATCTCGGTGAACCGCCTGGGCGAAGAACGGGTCTCCAGTGATCCCGCTCAGGTAGGCACGACCCAGCCGGGCCGCCTCGCTCAGGCCCGGCACGTCGATCCTGTGTCCGGGGGAGGTCTGGAGCGCGCCCACGGCGGTGGCGTCCGGGACGGTCGAGGCGGCACTGAACGGCTGCGACCGCATCACGTCCTGGCTGAACAACCTCGTGCCGTCCGCCACTCCATATTTCTGCTGATAGCTCAGGAGCTGGATCGTCGGGGAGATGTCGAGGTCGAAGGAGAGCCCGAAGCTGATCGCCTTGCCGACGGTGAGGCTGTCAACCGGCGTCCAGGGCGAGAAGTGGTCGACCTGCAGGGCGGCGTACTCCGCCGGCAGCGAGTGGCTGTCGACGTACTGGTTCACGCCGTCGGCGTAGGCCTGGAGGATCCCCCGGAGCTCGGGTGTGGCAGCCGTCCAGGTGCGTTCGGCGGCCCGCCGCAGGCCGATGGTCCGCGCGTTGACGTCGTCCGGCAAGGCCGACTTGCCGACGAGCTCGGCGACGGTGCCGCTCGGGGCGCGCCGGTTGAGGTCCATCTGGAAGAGCCGGTCGCGGGCGTGTACCCAACCGTTCAGGAAGAACAGGTCGTGCATTGACCCCGCGGAGATGTGCGTGACGCCGTTGTCGTCGACGACCAGCCGGGCGGCGTGATCGAGGCCGGTCATGCTGACCGGGGCGGTCGCCGCCTGCGACGGTGGCGCGACCGCCAGCACGGACCCCACGAGCGCCAGCGCTATGACGACAGGGGCGATGGGGAGCGGGCGGAAGAGTCGCATCTCGGCCTCCGGCAGCCACGACGAAACCGGAACTCCCGTTTCAGGGATCTACCAGGCGAGGCTACCCCCGTCCCGCGACCTCATGGCCGTTTCGCGCAGACAGTTACCGCGGGCCGGCGCGCAGTTCCCGAGAGATCGCCTCGGCGGCGTCGGCGAGCAGGGGCGCGGCTTTCTCGATGACCTCTTCGGTCATGCGGGGCAGCGGACCCGACATCGACAGCGCGATCGGCTGGGGCGCATCAGGAACGGCGACGGCGACGCAGCGCACACCGATCTCCTGCTCGCCGTCGTCGAGCGCATAGCCACGCTGCCGGGTTCGGTCGAGCTCCTCCATGAAGGCATCCGGCGTGCGGATCGTGTGCTCGGTGCGCGCGGGCATCCCAGTGCGCCCAAGCAGCGCGCGTACCTCCGAGGGGTCCTCCCGGGCCAGGATCGCCTTGCCCACCGCGGTGCTGTGCGGGTCGACGCGCCGGCCGACCTCGGTGAACATGCGCATCGAGTTCTGGGACGGCATGACCTGGCCCACGTAGACGATCTGGTCGCTGTCGAGGATCGCGAGGTTGACCGACTCACCCAGGGCGGCCACGACCTTGGCCATGTGGGGCCGGGCCCACGTGCCGAGCATGCGCGAGGTGGTCTCGCCGAGGCGGATCAGTCGCGGCCCGAGCGAGTACTGCCGAGAGGGCTCCTGCCGGACGTAGCCCAGATCGACGAGGGTGCGGACCAGCCGGTGGATCGTCGGCAGGGGGAGCTGGGCGTCAGCGGCGAGCTGAGACAGGCTGATGACACCGCCCGCGTCCGCCATGGTCTCGAGGATGGCGAAGGCGCGGTCGAGTGACTGGACCCCGCCCGATTTCGCCCCCCGTCGATCGGCCTTCAGTGCTGACTCTGCGACCACGTGCCCTGCCTTCCGCGCCTCGCTGAGCATGTCCCGACCAGGGCATTCTCTCGTCGCGAGAACAATTTTCCGTATTGCGAGAGCATAGTCCATGTCCCGGGGCTCGTCGCCGAACCCCGGGGACCGACTGAGGTGGCTCTGTGAATGCGGTGGAAGCCGGTCAGTGGATGGGGACCGGCGGCACACCCTGTTCGTCGAGCAGGTGCGACTCCTCGTGCTTGCGCGGCAGGAAGGATGCCGGGATGAGCGTCAGGGTGACCAGGATGGCGGCCACGAGGAAGGTGTCGGCGAAGGCCTGAGCCGCGTCGGACAGTCCCTGGGTCACCGCGGTCTGGCCCATCTGGTCGGCCAGCGCCGGATCCTTCCAGCTCGCAATGGCCGGAATGGCCAGCGGCGACTCTTTCAGGTTGTTGGTGAGGATGACCGACATCACCGCGACCCCGACCGAGCTGGCGATCTGCTGAGTGATGTTCAGCAGGGTCGAACCACGGGCCAGAGCGTGCGCGGTCAGGGTTCGCAGGGCGGTCGTGAAGATTGGCATCATCGTGCCGCCCATGCCGAGGCCCATCACGAACAGCAGACCGCTGATCGCCCACTTGGACGTGTCGGCTTCGATCTGAGTCATGCCGAACATCCCCGCGATGATGGCGAGCAGCCCGAACGGCACGATGCGCCCCACCGGCACTCGGTCGACGAGGTAGCCGGCGAGCGGCATGGTGAGCATGGCGCCGAAGCCCTGTGGGGCGACCAGCCACCCGGCCGCGAGGGTCGACTCGCCGCGCACCTGCTGGTAGTAGGTCGGCACCAGGAGCAGGCCACCGAAGAAGGCCGCCGCAAAGATGAACATCGTGATGATCGAGACCGTCAGGTTGCGGTTCTTGAACAGCCGCAGGTCAAGCAGCGGGTGCTTCGGCCGGAACGAGTGCCACACGAAGAGCAGCATCAGGACCACACCGATCGCCATGTTGACGTAGACCTTGGGGTCGTTGAACGTCCCCTTCCCGGGGATGGACGAGACGCCGTAGAGGAAGAGCGCGAGTCCGGGCGACATGAGGGCCACGCCTAGCAAGTCGAGCGACTCACTCGGCTCGGTGTGGTCTTTCGCAAGCGCGAAGTACGCGTAGATGACCGCAATGATCCCCAGCGGCACGTTGATCAGGAAGATCCAGTGCCAGCTGGCGACTTCGATGAGCCAGCCACCGAGGATCGGGCCGAAGATCGGGCCCAGGAGCATCGGCACGCCCAGAACCGCCATCAGCCGGCCCATGCGATGCGGGCCGGCTGCCTTGGTCATGATCGTCATGCCGAGGGGCATCAGCATGCCGCCGCCGAGGCCCTGCAGGACCCGGAATCCGATCAGCATGTTGATGCTCGTCGCCGTGGCGCACAGTGCCGAACCCGCGGTGAACAGCGTGATGGCCATCATGTAGAGGCGCTTGGTGCCGAAGCGGTCAGCAGCCCACCCGGTCAACGGGATGACGGTGGCCAGGGCCAGGGTGTATGCGGTCACCGTCCAGGCAACGGTCGAGTACGGGAGCGGCTGGGTCGGCGACTCGGCGAACTCGACCTGGAAGACGGGGAGGGCGACGTTGACGACCGTGATGTCGAGGATCGACATGACGGCGCCGAGGACGACAACACCAGCGACCTTGAGGACCGCCGCGTCGATGTTGTCCGGGTAGTCGAGTTGTGCAGGTGCTGGGGCTTGAGCGGACATGGGACCCCCGTCGGAAGAGTTGCAGGAACCGCTCTCGCGGTGCAACGAGAGCGCCGCGAAATAGCCTAGCCACCGTCACTGACAGGGCCTACGGGTTTTCGATCCGTCCCACGAGCCGCCCGTCGAGCCGCCCCGACTCGCCGCTGGGCGCGGTCAGGCTGGCGTGCCCTGCCGGGTCGACACCTGGTCGCCGCCTATCCACACGCCTGCCACGTGCGCCGGTCCTGCCAGCGCGAACACCTTGGCCAGAGCGTCGGCGTCGCCGCTGGCATGCCGCAGCCCGACCTCCAACGTGCTCCCGCCCTCGGGCCGCACCCATACCGCATCGAACGCCTTGCCTGCCGAGAGGTCGCCCACCCGGTCCTCGAGACCCAGGGCCGCAGCACCTGCGGCTGTGGCGAGGTAGAGCAGGTGGGCCGACGTCAGGGGCCACCCGGCGTCCCCGAGCAGCTGCTGGACGAAGTAGGCCTGCAGCCCCTCTTTGAACAGGCAGAAGCCAGTTCCCGCCCCGACGTCGGAGCCGAGCGCCACCCGAACACCCTGGCTGACGTGGGTCCGCAGGGGGAACAGCCCGCTCCCGAGCGCCGAGTTGCTGGTGGGGCAGTGCGCCACGCTGGCCTGCTGCGAAGCGAGTAGGGCGAGCTGCCGCTGGGTCGGGTGGACGTTGTGGGCGAGCACGGTCCGCCGGCCGACGAGCCGGTGGCGGTCGTAAGTGTCTAGGTAGTCGACCGAGCCGGCGAACAGCTCCCTCACTTGGAGCACCTCGGCGAGGTTCTCGTTGATGTGCGAGGTGAGCCACAGCCCACCCAAGTCCTTCTGCAGCGAGGCACAGGAGTCGAGCAGCTCATCAGTGCAGGACAGCGAGAAGCGGGGCGTCACGGCATACCGCAGTCGCCCGCTTCCGTGCCAGCGCTCGGCGAGCGCCCGACCCTGCGCATATGCGCGGTCTGGTGTCGTGAGCAGGTCTTCCCGCAGCACCCGGTCGCTGACCACCAGCCCGGCGGTTGCCCGCAGGCCCATCCGCTCGGCCTCTTCGAAGAAGGCCGCCATAGCGGAGGGGAAGTGGGACCCGAACACCATCGCCGTCGTGGTACCCGCCAGCAGGAGCCCGCTGACGAAATCGGCCGCAACCCGCCGCGCGTAGTCGACCTCCGCCAGCCGGGCCTCCTCCGGCAGCGCGCACTGCTCCAGCCAGTCCAGCAGCGGCATGCCCAGGGCCCCGATCACCCGAACCTGCGGGTAGTGCACGTGGGTGTCGACCAGCCCGGGCAGCAGCAGGCCCTCGCGCAGATCGACCACCTCGGCGTCGGGATGGCTCGTGCGCACGTCGACGAAGGGGCCCCGCGCCACGATCACACCGTCCTGCACAGCGAGCCCGGCATCCGCGTCGGATCGCAGGCCGTTCCCCTCGAACGGGCTGGTGGGCGTGTCGAAGACGGTTGCCCGGTAGATCCTCACGACCCCACCCGCGAGTCGGCCCGCTCGCGGGCGAAGACCTCCAACAGTGCGGCCGCCACGCTCACCGCGATGACCGCCGGCTCCTTGCCCGAGATCTCGGGCACGCCGATGGGGGTGGTGATCCGCGCGATCTGCTCCGGGCTGTGCCCCTCGTCGGCGAGCCGCTTCTGGAACCGCCGCCATTTCGCGGCCGAGCCGATGAGCCCGATCGACCCCAGGTGACGGCACCGGAGGGCGACATCGCACAGTGCGGCGTCCTCGGCATGGTCGTGCGTCATGACCAGGACGTGAGTGCCCGCGGGCACCTCCCCCAGCACCAGCTCGGGCACCGGTGCATGATGCACGTGCACCGCCGCCAGTGCGTCGGCTAGCACGGAGAGCCGCTCCGCTGCCACGTGGTCCGCCCGCGAGTCGACGAGGTGCAGCTCTAGGTCGTGGCGCGCGAGGATGCGGGCGAGCTCGAGCCCCACGTGCCCCATGCCGAAGATCGCCACCGAAGGCACGACGGCCACGGGCTCGAAGAGGAGGGTCACCTCGCCGCCGCAGCACTGCACGCCGTGCTCGGCGGGCGCCCTGTCGGTCAGCGAGACCGTCAGCAGCTCGGGTATGCCGGGTGGCCCGGCCAGGAGCTCGCGCGCGCGTTCCACCGCGGTCGCCTCGAGGTTGCCGCCGCCCACCGTGCCCCACTCGCGGTCGGCGGCGACAACCATCTTGGCGCCCGCCTCCCGCGGGGCA
Organism: uncultured Actinomycetota bacterium; assembly: GCA_963715025.1. Classification (GTDB taxonomy): domain Bacteria; phylum Actinomycetota; class Actinomycetes; order Actinomycetales; family Dermatophilaceae; genus DASSJT01. Next base: position 560,401 of record CAVQQQ010000009.1, read on the forward strand.
TGGCCTCGCACCGCAGCGACCGTCACCATGACCCCGGGGCGTCGTTCGCGGCGCAGAGCGGCGACAGCGGAAAGCCAGTCGCCAGCGGAACCCGCGGCCTGGTGGCCCACCATGTCAGGACCCCGCCGCGTGGGCCGCGCGTCGCGCAGCCGGCTGGGCGTCCCCGTCGGAACGGTCGGCCTCGGACGCTCCGCGAGTCACGGCCGAGCCGTCAGCCCCGTCTCGAGCGACTGCACCAGCGGGCTCGGTCGGGGCACCTGATGCCTCTGGCGCGCCAGCGGTCCGCTGAGCCCCCCGGGCACCCTCGATGGCCCAGTAGACGGCCTCTGGCGTCGCCGGCGAGGCAAGGTGCACCGAGTGGCCGACCGGGCCGAACGCCGCTGCCGCCCCGCGGATAGCCTCGCGCACGCTGAAGGCGAGCATGAGCGGCGGTTCTCCGACAGCCTTGGACCCGTACACGACGCCGTCCTCCGTGGCCTGCTCGAACAGCGCGACGTTGAAGACCTCGGGCATCTCGGAGAGGCTCGGCAGCTTGTAGGTGCTGGCGGCCTGCGTGGCGACCCGCCCGCGCGTCGGCCCATCCGCCACATCCCAGCGCAGGTCCTCCAGCGTGAGCCAGCCCGCGCCCTGGACGAAGCCGCCCTCGATCTGCCCGAGATCCACCAGCGGGGAGAGGCTGTCCCCCACGTCGTGGACGATGTCGACCCGCAGCAGCCGGTAGGCCCCGGTAAAGCCGTCGACCTCGACCTCGGAGGCGGAGACGCCGTAGGCGAAGTACTTGAACGGCTCACCCTGCATGCGGACGGAGTCCCAGTGCAGGCCCTCGGTGCGGTAGTAGCCCGCGGCCGACAGCTGCACCCGCTGCAGGTAAGCCGCCCGCACCACGTCGGCGAAGTCGAGTGCCTCGACGCTGGAGCCAAGCCCGGAGATCTTGCCGTCGGCGAACCGCACGTCGGAGGGGTTGACGCCCAGCTGCCCGGCGGCGACCTGCGCGAGTCGGCCCTTGATCTGCTCGCAGGCGTTCTTGATGGCGCCGCCATTGAGGTCGGCCCCCGAACTCGCCGCAGTCGCAGACGTATTCGGCACTTTGTCGGTGCGGGTCGGCGCGAGCCGGACGCTCGAGGGCGGCAGGCCCAGGGCGGTGGCGGCCACCTGAAGCATCTTGGTGTGCAGCCCCTGCCCCATCTCCGTCCCGCCGTGGTTGACCAGCACCGAGCCGTCCTTGTAGACGTGCACCAGCGCGCCGGCCTGGTTGAAGGCCGTGAGGTTGAAGGAGATGCCGAACTTCACCGGCGTCACAGCCAACGCCCGCTTGGTATGCCGGTGTGCCCGGTTGAACTCCTGAATGTCGCCTTGGCGCCGGGAGACCTCGGCCGAGTCGATGACCTGGGCCCAGATGCGCTCGAGCCGCTCGGCATGCCGGACGGCCTGGCCGTAGGGCGTGGTCTGGCCGGGCCGGTAGAAGTTGCGGTGCCTCAGGTCCTCGGGGGCCAGGCCCAGAAGCGGGGCGCAGCGGCCGAGGATGTCCTCGGTCACGAGCATCCCCTGCGGTCCGCCGAACCCCCGGAAGGCCGTCTGGGAGGTTTTGTTGGTCTTCGCAATCCGCCCGTGGACCTCGATGTCGGGGATCCAGTAGGCGTTGTCGACGTGGCACAGCGCCCGGGCGAGCACCGGTTCGGAGAGGTCCAGGCTCCACCCGCCGTCGGAGGTGAGCGTCGCGCGAACGGCGGTCAGATGGCCGTCCCGGTCGAAGCCGGCCTCCCAGGCCGCGTGGAAGGGGTGGCGCTTGCCGGACATCGTGATGTCCTGGGTCCGGTTGAGCCGTAACCGGACTGGGCGCCCGGTGAGCGTCGCGCCCAGAGCCGCGATCGCGGCATACCCGTGCGGTTGCATCTCCTTGCCGCCGAAGCCGCCGCCCATGCGCAGGCTCTGGACGGTCACCTCGTGGCTCTGCCGCCCGAGGACGTGGGCCACGATCTCCTGCGTCTCCGTGGGGTGCTGCGTGCTGGAGTGGACCAGGACCTGACCGCCCTCGTCGACGAGGGCGAGCGAGGCATGGGTCTCGAGGTAGAAGTGCTCCTGCCCGCCGAACTCGAACTCGCCCGAGAAGACGTGCGCCGCCCGCGCGAGTCCCGCCTCCGGGTCGCCCCGATGCACCGTCGGCTGGGCGCCCTGGAACGACTCGGCGGCGATCGCCTCGGTCAGTGTGATGATCGACGGAAGCGGCTCGTAGTCGACCTCGACCGCCTCCGCGCCGAGCCGCGCCGCCTCCAGCGTCTCGCCGAGGACCCAGCAGACCGCGTGCCCGTAGAACATGACCTCGCTGGGGAAGAGCGGCTCGTCGTGCTTGACGCCGGCGTCGTTGACTCCCGGGACGTCCTCGGCGGTCAGCACCCGCACGACACCGGGGACCTCGAGCGCGGGGCGGGTGTCGAGCCGGGTGACCAGGGCGTGCGCATGTGGCGCCTGCACCGGCCAGGCGTGCAGCACGCCGCGCACGCGCCCGACCAGGTCGTCGGTGTAGAGCGCCTCACCGCTGACGTGCAGGTCGGCACTCTCGTGCGGAATCCCCAGTCCCACAATGGGATTGGCCGGACGGTCGGACAAGGCGCTCATGCTCCCACCTCCATTCGCTGGTCGGCGCGCGCCGGGGGGTTCTCCGCGAACAGCTTCAGGAGGGACTGCCCGAGCATCGCCGAGCGGAAGATGGAGCTGGCGCGGTGGTCGTCCATCGGGGTGCCCTCGCCACGCATCACGGCAGCGGCCTCGCGTGCCGTCGCCTGCGCCCAGGGCCGGCCCTCCAGCGCCTGCTCGGTCGCGCGAGCCCGGAGGGGGGTGGCCGCCACCCCGCCGAGGCCGATGCGGGCGCGAGTGACGATGCCGTCCTCGATGACGAGCGCGTGGCCGACCGCTACGGAGGAGATGTCGTCGAACCGGCGCTTGGCGATCTTGTGGAACGCGGTCAGCCCAGCCAGCGGGAGCGGGACACGCACCGAGCGGATCAGCTCGTCGGCCGCAACAGCGGTCTGGCGGTAGCCGGTGAAGTAGTCGGCCAGCGGTACCTCGCGCTCGCCGCGACGCGACACCAGGACCACTGTGGCGTCGAGCGCAAGCAGCGCCGGGGGCGTGTCCCCGATGGGGGAGCCCGTGCCGAGGTTGCCGCCGATGGTCGCGCCATTCCGGATCAGGCGTGAGGCGAACTGCGGGAGCATCTGGTCCAGCAGCGGGATCCGGCCGGCCAGCCGGCGCTCGACCTCGGACAGGCTCAGGGCAGCGCCGATCTCGACCGTGTCGTCGCTCCACACGAACTCGCGCAGCTCGGGCAGCCGGTCGATCGCCACTGTGAGCGCAGCCCGGGAGCCTCGCAGGTTGACCTCCACCCCCCAGTCGGTGGAGCCGGCGACCACGGTTGCATCCGACCGCTCGCCCAGGATGTCGAGGGCTTCGGCGAGGCTGTCCGGACGGACGAACTCCGCGTCCCCTGACGCCAAGCGGGTGGCGGCCGCAGGTGGTGCGGCCTGCGCTCGGCGAGCCGCGAGCGGGTCGTCGGCACCCGGCACACCCAAGGCGTATGCGGCGTCGCGGATCGGGCGGTACCCGGTGCACCGGCACAGGTTGCCGCTCAGCGCGTGAGGGTCGAACCCGTTGGGGCCGCACGCGTGGCCGTTCCCGCTGGAGAGGGCGCGCCCCTCGCGGTAGTACTCGGCCGCCATGCTGCACACGAAGCCAGGCGTGCAGTAGCCGCACTGCGAGCCGCCGCGCACGGCCATCTCCTGCTGCACGGGGTGCAGGGCACCTGGCCTGCCCAGCCCCTCGGCCGTGACCACCTCCTGGCCGTCGAGGGACGCGGCCGGGATCAGGCACGCGTTGATGGCGGTCCACTCGGAGGTGCCCGGGGCGCCATCGGCCGCCGGACGGGCGACCAGGACGGAACAGGCGCCGCACTCCCCCTCGGCGCAGCCCTCCTTGGCCCCCGTGAGGCCACGCTCCCGGAGGAAGTCGAGCGCGCTCTGGTGCGGGGAAGTTCCCGCGAGGGGTTGCGCGTGGCCGTTGACATTGACTTGCAGCGGGTCCATGTCCAGCTCCTGTCCACGCCGTCGTGGCTTCCATCATGCGCCCCGCGCCGACATGGCTGCAGGGGCATGGTTGGAGCGGTTCGACGGCGGTCTGCTGGTTATCCATGCCGAACAGCAGGCCGCTGGGTTGCCGAAGATCGTACCGCTCCGCGGCCTGCTTGTGAAGAGGTTCGGAAAGTCGTTTCCGTATTGCGGACATGGGCGCGCGTCCACGCGACCCTGCGCCGGCCCGCCCAGTCGACTTTGTATGCCGCGCGAGCGCGTTGGGCGCCTATGGGGCCGCTTCGCCGCTCGCGCGGCATACAAAGTCGGGGGGTCAGGGGGTGCCGAAGCCGGACGGTATGCCGGTGTAGGGCTTGGGCGGCGGGGCCGCCAGCTCGCCCTGGTCGCTGGGGCGCAGGCCGAGCCGGGCCAAGCCCTCCGCCATCACCGTCGCGGCCGCCACGCCGTCGACCACCGGCACGCCGAGCTTGCTGGTCAGCAACTCGGGGAGGCCGGCCATCCCCGCACAGCCCAGCACGATCGCGTCGCTGTGGTCTTCGGCAAGGGCCGCCTTCGCGCAGTCCAGGATCGCGGCATATGTCCGGTCCTTGTCCTCCTCGAGGTCCAGGACGGGGACCTCGCAGGCGTGGACCCCGGCGCACTGGCGCTCGAGCCCGTAGGTGCGGGTGAGGTCCCACGCCCGGCCGACGGTGCGGCCGAGCGTGGTGACCACACTGAAGGTTCGGCCGAGCAGCGAGGCGGTCTTCATCGCCGCCTCGGCGATCCCGACTACCGGCACTCGCGCGACCTCGTGTGCCGCGTCCAGACCCGGGTCTCCGAAGCAGGCGAGCACGAAGGCGTCCGCGGCTGGATCCTCGCGGTTGACCTGCAACAGACCCGGGACAGCGAGCGCCTCGTCGTAGTGACTCTCGATCGAGGCTGGCCCCATGGCCGGTGTGCGGCCAATGACCTCGGTTCCCGACCCGGCCACCTGGCGGGCGCACGCCTCGATGAGGCGGGTCATCGACTCGGTGGTGTTGGGGTTGATGAGGGTGAGGCGGACGGTGGCACCCGCCCCGCCCGTCGCTGCCGTGGCCGTGGTCTCGCTCACTTCACGCAGGTCTTGGCGTCGAGCACGCGGTCGGAGACTCCGAGGCGGGGGGCGATCAGGCTGTAGGCCGCGAAGGCCACACCGCAGCCGATGAACCAGCTGTAGTCGTCCAGCCGGTTGACGCCCGGCACGAAGACCGACGACAGCGCGCACAGGGCGGCGGCGACGGTGGCGTAGATGGCCGCTGGGTTGTATCCGCCCCGGTAGTGGTAGGCGCCGGCCTCATCGAGCGTGAAGAGGTCGTCGCCGCAGACCCGCTTGCGGTGCACGACGTAGTAGTGGGCGATGAGGACTCCGAACAGCGGGCCGATGAAGGCGCCGAGGGTGTCCAGTGTGTAAAGGATCGTCTCGGGGCTGTTGTAGAGGTTCCAGGGCGTGAGCACCACCGACCCGACCGCGGCGATCATGCCGCCGGTGCGCCAGCTGATCTTCTGGGGGCTGACGTTGGAGAAGTCGAAGGCCGGGGAGACGAGGTTGGCGACGATGTTGATGCCGACGGTGGCGGTTGTGAACGTGAGGGCCGCCAGGACCAGGGCGAAGGTGTTGTCGATGTGGCCCACGGTCTCGACCGGGTCGGTGATGAGCTTGCCGTAGACCGGAAGGGTCACGGCAGCGGTGAGGACGGTCAGCAGTGAGAAGAACAGGAAGTTGACCGGCAGGCCCCAGAAGTTGCCCTTCTTCACCGCCTTGAAGGTCTTGCCGTAGCGGGAGAAGTCGCCGAAGTTGAGCATCGGGCCGGAGAAGTAGGAGACGACCAGGGCCGTCGCCGCCAGCATCGTGGTGATCACCTTCGTGCCGCTCAGGTCGTGGTCGGCCAGGTTGAGGTTAACGCTCCAGTGCGCCTTCGTGAGGAGGTAGACGCCGAGCGCGACCATGACGACATAGACCGCGGGGCCCGGCGAAGTCGATGAACTTGCGGATGGTGTTCATGCCGGTCCAGAAGCCCCGGGCACCGCGAAGCCGGCGTCGACATCCGGTACGCCCAGGGCAGCCAGCGGACCGAGTGAACTCGACGTGCCATAGGCGCCACGGAGACCCTCACCGCCGCTGGCGGTTGCACACGCTGCCCCTCTTGGGTGGATTTGCCTGTCCGCCACACGCTTAGGGCGCCGGGCAGCGGCCTGACATGCCGACGAGGGTGCGGTCATGAACCTCTCCCAGGGCGTCGATGGACAGCTCGAGGTGTCGCCTCATTCCGGCCCATAATGACGCGGGCGACATGGAGCTTCGAGGACCAGGGGTAACACCCCTCAGCCACCGGATTAGCGTCGTCGACCTTTCGTGGCGTGACGCGCGTCCACAAGATAGGGGATCGCTAAGAACTGGACGAGACGACTTGAACCCTGCGGGGGCTTGGCTACTCGTGTGCCGAGAGAATGTGGCAGATCTCGGCGTCTGTGCAGTCGGCGGGATCAAGGCCCTGGCTGCGTTCAATGAGTTCCTCGAGTTCTGCTTCCAGAATGGTGAGGTCGCTGATGCGTGCACGTATGCCGGCGAGCTTGCTGTCGATCAGGCTCGCTACGTGCGTGCATGGGACGTTGCCGTCGTCGCGGAGATCGATGATGCTGCCGATCTCGGCGAGGGTGAGGCCCGCTGCCTGTGCGGCGTTGATGAAGTTCAACCGGGTGAGCGTGGATTCGTCGTAGATGCGGTAGCCGTTGGCGCCACGTACGGGTGCGGGCAGCAGGCCCCTGCGCTCATAGAACCGGATGGTCTGGGTTGGCAGGCCTACCGTGTCGGCGACGTCTCCGATGAGCATCTCTCCACCCTAGCTCTTGACCTTGCAGCGTTGATCAAGGTTTACGGTCGTGCGCATGGACATCACATTGTTGTACTTCGATGGCTGCCCGAGCTGGAAGGTCGCCGACGAGCGTCTTGCCGCGATCGCCGCCGAACGCGCCGACCTCACGGTGAAGCGTCACCTGGTCGATACGCTGGCGGAAGCCGAGCGGGTTGGTTTCCACGGCTCACCGAGCATCCTCGTGGATGGCGTCGACGTCTTCGCCAAGCCCGACGCCGGGATCGGATTGTCGTGTCGGGTCTACCGAACACCTGACGGCCCGGCGGGCGCGCCCACGGTGGAACAACTCCGAGCAGCGCTCACCGTCGTAGGCAGGACTGTGCGATGACCCGTTGCACGACTTGATCGTCATCGGCGCCGGCATGGCGGCGTCTCCGCGGCAAAATAAGTGCGCGTCGCAGGGCTGGAAAGTCGCGATCGTCCACACGCTGCCGTACGGCGGCACGTGCGCGTTGCGCGGGCGCGACCAGAAGAAGGTCCTGCGCCGTGGCGCCGAGATCACCGACAGGGCCGAACGATGCGCGGCAAGGGCATCGACGACGACGGTCTGTCAGTCAACTGCAGCGACCTGATGAAGCACAAGCACCGCTTCACCGATCCGGTCCCGCAGAACATGGATCACAGCCTCACCGGCAACGGCATCGACACCCTCCACGGGGTAGCCCGGCCACAGACAAGAACAGCATCGAGATCGTCGGCACCCCGTACGAGGCGACACGTTTCGTGATCGCCACCGGTGCCCGCCCGTGGCCGCTGGACTTTCCCGGGCACGAGCCATGGTCGACGGCACCGACTTCTTGGGCATCCAGGTGCTCCCGCCGCGGATCCTGTTCGTTGGTGGTGGCTTCATCTCCTTCGAAGAACCGGCTCCAGCACCAGGAGGTCTTCGTGACCACCGCCTCCACGCCTCCCTCACCGGACAGGATGTCTCCTCCGTCCCCCGAACCCGAACATCCTCGGGGCACCAACAGCAGCCACGGTACGCACGTGGCATTCGAGTGAAGTGGACGACGACCCTCGGGTATTGCGCGTCACCGCGGTGTGCGGTCCGCGCGGCGCCGCGGGGGCCGAAGCGTCATTGGTCGGTTTCAAAGAGATCAACCGTCGCCCTGAACGAACAAGGACTCGCGACGGTTTTGTCCTCACGGGACGGTGCCCGGATCCGCGAGGAAGCCTAGCGTCCAGAGTCCAGAGCTTCGGGGCCTCCGTCTCGAGGCCTCCGTGGAGTCCGGCCTTCTCGGGGTGGCAGAGAGGATGCAGTCGATGACGTCGCAGACACCTACGCTCCAGGGCAACCGTCGGTTCGTCTGGTTCACACCGGCCGGCCGGCTCCCCACCGAGTACGAGATGTTCACGATAGGCCAGCAGTCCAGCCCGTCGCAGTGGCTTCACGTCGACTGGCCGTTGCGCTTCGACGACGGTCGTCCGCCGTACACCGAGCTCTCGACGGAGGTCCGCAGCTCGGACTGGGAGAGTTTTCGCGATCCCGCCCAACTGTGGTACCGCCCCTACGTGTCCGGCACCAACCACGAGGAACAGACACTGGAGCGGCTGGTCGGCGAGGCCCTGTCCGGAGGTGTTGCGGGGGGAATCCGGACAGCGTGGGTGCAGCAGGTGCTGGAGAAGTACTACGCCGCCTGGCCGTTCGTCGAATACGGCCTGTTCATGGCCCTCTGCCACCCGATCCGGCAGGCATTGGGGGACTCGGTGATGTTCACGCTGGCCTTCCAAGCCTCCGACAAGATGCGGCACCTCCAGGACATCGTCCACCTTTCCTTCGACCTAAAGGACGCCTTGCCGAGCTACGACGACAGCGGTGCGCGCGGGGCCTGGATGACCGACCCGGCACTGGTCCCCACCCGGGAAGTGCTGGAGAAGATCATCACCACAGATGACTGGATGGAGATCGTGACCGTCATCAACCTGATCTTCGAGCCGCTCGTCGGGGACCTGATGACCACCGAGTTCCTGGCCAAATCGGCGCCCCGCAACGGAGACCCGGTCACTCCGATCATCCTCGCCGGTACGCGTCGAAACACCGCCCGGCACCGCACCGCGACCAAGGAGTTGACCCTCGCCCTGCTCAACGACCCCGAGCACGGGACCGCGAACCGTCAGGTGTTCACCCAATGGCTCGACGCCTGGACGCCTCCAATTGACGCCGCAGCGGAGGCCCTCTCCACGGTCTTCGACCTCCCCGACATCGATGCCCCCGACGCCAACGAGGCACTGAAGGCGGTCCGCCAAGAGGCCGCCGAGATCCGCGCCGAGTTCGCTATCTGATCTGGAGAACCACCGTGGCTGCCACCCAAGACTTGCACGAAGCCAGAGACCGCGGCCGGGAGATGATCGGCATCACCCTGATGACCAGCGCTGACACGGAGGCGGCGGTAGCGCTGATCCGCGAGGAGCAGCCCGACGCGCGAGTTCGCTTCCGGGGGGTCTCCTACAAGATCGAGGCCGAAGGCGTGCTCGAGTTCGACATGGAGAAGCTGAGTGAGCGCCTCGGGCGCCCCATCGACACCGACATCTTCCTGGTGAACATGAGCACCTACTACGGACGCATGGTCGTCTCCGACGGCAAGGTAAGCATCTATTCCGACATCCAGCCAGAGCGATTCAGAAGCGGTTGAAGGGACTCGCCATGCCCAAGAGCCTTGTGGAAGTGCACGAGAAGTCGAAGAGCTACGACTGGGAGTTCCCCGACCCGCGGCCCAAGTACCCGACCCGCTTCATCGTCCCCAAGACCGGCAAGGACCCTTTCCGGATGCTGGTGCGCGACTACGTGAAGATGGAGGAGGAGAAGGACGCCCGGACCTATGGGTTTCTCGACGGCGCCCTCCGGATGGGCGTGGCCGAGAGGACGGAGCCTCGATTCATGGAGGCGCTCAAGCTCACCCTGCCCGATCTCACCAACGCAGAGTTCCAGGCGGTCGCGGGCGTCGGCATGATCGCTCTGGGCATCCGCAACCAAGAACTTCGGCAGGGCTATTACGCACAGATGCTCGATGAGGTGCGACACACCCAACTCGAGATGGGCCTCCGCCGCTACTACGTCGAGCACGCGCCCGACCCGGCCGGTTGGGACATCGCCCAGAGGGCCCTGTACCAGCACCCCGGTGGGCACGTGTCGTTGGCGCTGTTCCAAAACTTCAACACCGGTGACGTCATCGACTCGGTGATCAACCTCAACATCGTCGTGGAGACGGCGTACACCAACATCCTGCTGGTCGCGACGCCCGAGACCGCGGCCGCGAACGGCGACGACGCGCTGGCCACGACGTTCCTGTCCATTCAGTCCGACGAGGCCCGGCACATGGCCAACGGCTACGGCACCCTGTTCGCCGTCCTGCAGGACGAGAACAACGTGCCGCTGATCAACGAGGCTCTCGAGCGGCACTTTTGGCACACCCACCGCGGTCTGGACGCCCTGGTCGGGTGGCAGTCCGAGTATGGCGCCGTGGTGCGCCCGTGGTGCTACAAGGACATGTGGCAGGAGTGGGTGGCCGACGATTTCATCGGCTCCTACATCGACAAGCTCACCGACTTCGGCGTGGAGCCACCCACGCGGTTGGGCAAGGTAGCCGAGGATGTGCCGTGGATCCACCACAGCACGGCGCTCGCCCTAGCTGCGATCTGGCCGCTGAACTTCTGGCGGTCCGACGTGATGGGGCCCGCCGATACGGAGTGGTTCGACTCCCACTACCCCGGCTGGGCCCAGGTGTACGGTCCGTTCTGGGAAGGGCACGCTGCTATGGCGGACCCGTCCTCGGGACGGCTGATGCTCCAGGAACTCCCCTCGCTGCCTCCGTTCTGCCAGGTCTGCCAGCTGCCCTGCATCATGCCGCGACCGGACAAGAGCGAGATCCGGGTCTTCGAGTACGACGGTCGGCAGATGGCCGTGTGCAGCGAGGGCTGCTTCTGGGCCTTCCACCGCTGGCCGCAGGCCTACTCCGGCCGCCGGAGCTTCTGGGAGCGATACCACGGTTGGGACCTCGCCGACGTCATCTTGGACCTCGGCTACGTCCGTCCGGACGGCAAAACACTGATCGGCCAGCCGAGCGTCTCGCTCGAGCGGCTCTGGACGATCGATGACATCAGACGGATCGGCTACGAGGTGGAGGACCCGCTGGCCGCCTCATGACCTCGCTCCAGACTGCAGGCGGGCTCCCCGCCGCCGAGGAGACCTTGACGCACAGTGTGACGGTGCAGCCGTTCGCGCAGGAGATCGCATGCGAGGAGGGCGAGACGGTCCTCGAGGCGGCCCTGCGTCAGGGGCTGTTCCTCCGTTACGGTTGCCGTCACGGCGGGTGCGGCACCTGCAAGGCTCTTCTCGCCGACGGTGAGGTGGCTGCCATCGGCTCGTCTTTCGCCCTCTCGTCTGGCGAGCGCGCCGAGGGATGGGTGCTGCTGTGCTCGTCGCGACCGGTCGCCGACTGCGTCGTCGACGTGACGTCGATGGAGCTCACAGAGGACGATTTCCGGGCCGGTGACCAGGTCGGGACGTTCGAGGCCGAGGTCGTCGAGGTGGACGCGCTCACCCACGACATCCGCGGTCTGGCCCTGCTGCTGAGGGAGCCGCCGTCGATGACGTTCCGCGCGGGGCAGTTCGTCAACGTCGAGGTCCCCGGCACCACCCAGGTGCGCAGCTACTCGATCGCGAACGCCCCGCAGGACGACGGGCGGGTCGAGCTGGTCATCAAACTACTGCCCGGCGGCAGCTTCTCGGCGTATCTCGAGTCCGCGGTCGCGGTGGGGGACCGGCTGCGGTTGCACGGTCCGCTGGGCGAACTCAAGCTCCGCCTGTCGCACCGCAAGGTGCTGATGGTCGCCGGCGGGTCGGGGCTGGCCCCGTTCTTGTCCATACTCCGCGACATGGAGCGTCGAGGTCGGCCCCGGGACGTGGAACTGCTGTACGGGGCGCGCCGGCGGCGAGACCTGTACCGGCTCGAAGAGATCGAGAGGTTGGCGGCGGCAATCCCCAGCCTCGTCTTCACCCCGGTTCTGTCCGACCCCGACGGGGAGGACTGGTCGGGAGAGACAGGTCTGGTCACCGAGCTGATCGCTCGCCGCTTCCCCACCATCGAGGGCTACGACGCCTACCTCGCCGGTCCCCCCGCGATGATCGAGGCGACTGTCCCACTGCTGACCGACCGCGGCGTGCGACCCGCCAACGTCCACTTCGACGCATTCGTCCCATCTGTGCCCTGAAGACCCCAGAGACCCCCGGTCGATTCAGCGAGCCCGCCGGGATGAGCTACGGCCCCGTACCCGCAAACTACCCCTGATCCCGCCCCTCATTCCAAGGCAGGTTGGCCTAGGCAAGTCAAGAAGAGGACGTCGCAGTGTCGGCTGGCCAGCGCCTTGAGGACGTGGTCTTATTTCTTGCCTTGTACTGGGGCACTCCCTGCTCAGGCATCACTGCCCTGGCGGGATGAACTTTGCGTCGCTTCTGGTCCTGACGGGGCATGCCTGAGGTCGTCCGCGCGGTCTATGATCCATGTCACAGAAAGGTGAGACCATGCTCGACTCCGCCCTCTCGACGGTTCCTCTCGGAGTCCCTGGTGTCCGCATCGCCTCGGGTGACCATCTTTGTGCCTTCTACCGCGGCCTGGCCGAGCGGGACGACATCCTGATCCCATATCTCCGCCAGGGGCTGCGCAGCGGCGACAAGTGCATCTGCGTCGTGGACGCCACGGACCCGGAGGCCGTGCTCGCAGCGCTGGCCGCCGAGGTCGACGATGAGCCCCTGCTTGCCGACGGCAGGCTGGAGGTCCAGGGCTCCCGCGAGACCTACCTCCGCGGCGGACGGTTCTCGGCCGACTCGATGCTTGGTTTCTGGGAGGAGGCACTGGACTCCGCGGTGGCGGGCGGGTACCGGTTCACCCGTGCCGTGGGGGAGATGACGTGGTCGATGCAGAACATGCCGGGGGTCGACGGGCTGATCAGCTACGAGTCCAAGCTCAACCGCTTCCTGCCTCGCTACCCGCAGGTGATCCTGTGCCTCTACGACCTGGAGCGCTTCTCCGGCAACATCTTGATGGACGTGCTCAAGACCCACCCGAAGGTCCTGGTGGGGGGCATGCTCGTCGCCAACCCCTTCTACCTCGACCCTGACGAGTTCCTCGCGGGGAGGCCGTGAACGCCACGGCAGTCCCCTTAGTCAGACCAGCGCTGTCCGAGCGTGAGCTACGCGAGCAGCTGTCCAACCTCCGTGGACTGCTGCTCCTGTCAATGCTGATGACCGAGACCTCCGAGGAGGCGCCGATCCTGCACCTCGCCACCACGTCGGTCCCGTCGTACGGTCGGTGCCGGGCCGAGGGCGTCTACATCGCGGCCACCGGATGGCACGCGGCATCGGACTCCCTGCCTGCCGGAGTTGCCCGAACCGACCTGGAGGAACAGATCGCGCAACTCGGTCGGAGCGGAGGTCACGTGGCGATGTCCGGCCGGCCCTGGGCCTGGGCCTTCCCGTTGCCGAGCATCCGCGGGTACGTCGGACACATGGTCGTCAGTGCCGACGAGGAACCGCCCTCCGACGAGCTGTTCCTGCTCCAGGCGCTCGCCCAGCAGACCGGCGTGGCCGTCGAGAACGCCCGCATCCACGCCCAGGAACGGGCAACCGCCGCGGATCTCCGGGAAACCAACCTCACCCTCGAGAAGACCGTCCACGCGCTGGAGCGGGCAACCACGATCCACGACCGGTTCACGCGCGTCGCAGTAGCCGACGAGGGCCGGGACGGCATCGCCACCGCGCTGCACGAGCTCACCGGCTACCCCGTCGCCGTGGAGGACCGGTACGGCAACCTCCGGGCCTGGGCCGGAGCGAACCAGCCTCAGCCCTACCCCAAGGATCCGCCCGCTCGACGCGAGCAGATGCTGCGACGCGCGCTGCGCGAGGGCAAACCGATCCGTGAGGGCGGCCGGCTGCTGGCCGTGGCAAGTCCGCGTCCCGATGTCCTCGGAGTGCTGGCCCTCGTGGACCCGGCGGCCAGCGCAGGCGACCCGGAGCTGCTGGCCCTGGAGTACGGCGGCATCGTCTTGTCGATGGAGCTGGTCCGCCTGCGCAGCATCGCGGAGAGCGAGCTGCGCCTGCGCCGGGACCTCGTGGAGGAGCTCCTCTCCGGCACCGACGAGCACAGCGCGCTGGCCCGAGCCGCCGCGCTCGGCTACGACCTGGAGCGGACTCACCGCGTGATCGTCGTGGAGGGACGCGCCCGGGCACAGGACCAGGACCACTTCCTCCACGCCGTACGCCGTGCCGCCAAGTCCATGTCCGTCGGCTCGATGATGGTGACGCGCGGTGACACGGTGGTCCTGCTGGCAGATCGGGAGGCGTCCTGGGAGGAGTTCCGCACCGCCGTGCTGACCGAGCTGGGCGGCGGCAGGTGCCGGGTCGGTGTCGGCGGTCCCGGTGACCGTCCCGAGGAGTTCCCCCGGTCCTACCGCGAGGCCGCGTTCGCCCTGAAGATGCAGCGGACGGCACGCGGAGAAGACCGGGCGCTCGCCTACGAGGACCTGGGCGTCTACCAGATCCTCGGCGAGGTCGACGACGTCGTTACGGTCGAACGCCTGATCCGGCGCTGGCTGGGCGCCCTCCTGGCCTACGACGCGAAGAAGCACTCCGAGCTGGTGGCCACGCTCAGCCAGTACCTCGAGTGCGGAGGCAGCTACAACGCCACCGCCGACGCCCTGTGCGTCCACCGGAGCACCTTGAAGTACCGACTCCAGCGGATCAGGGAGATCTCCGGCCTCGACCTCACCGACCCCGACACTCACTTCAACCTGCAGCTGGCCACCCGCGCCTGGCGCACGCTGCAGGCCCTCCGGAGCTGACCCTCACCGGCCGTACCGCTCCCAGTGCCGTGCGAACAGCTGGTCCTCGGTGACCGGATGGGGCTCGACCGGCCGCGAGACCCAGGTCAGGTTCACGAAGTGCCGGGCGTTGACGTTCTCGGTGGTGATGTTGCCGCCCCACGTGCCGCAGCTGAGGCTCAGTGTGAACGGCAGGCCGTTGCGGACGCTGCCAGCACCCTCGTTGAGATTCTGGTTGACCATCACGCGTGCGGTGCGGGTTCCCTCGGCCAGCTGCCGGACGTGGTCGTCGGAGCCGGTGTGGATCCCGCACGTGTGCCCCAGGCCCTGGTAGCCGGTGATGTCGTTGACCAGCCGGACGGCCTCCTCGATGCCGCCCCGGTAGCGGTACACAGCCAGGACGACGGACAGCTTCTCCCCCGAGAAGGGGTGCTCCGGGCCCACGCCGTCCTCCTCCACCATCAGGAAGGTGCACCCCTCCGGGACGGCGAAGCCGGCCCTCCCGGCGATGTCGGCCGCGGGCCTGGCGATGACCTCGAGGGTCGGGAGGTGACTGCCCGCGGTCCACATCGCGACCTGGAGGGCGGACCTCTCCTGCGGGTCGCAGAGGTGGCCGCCGCCGCGGACGAGGGCGGCCAGCAGGTCGTCGTACACGCGGTCCTCGACCACGATCGCGTTGTCGGCCAGGCAGCTGGTGGCCCAGTCGAACGTCTTCGCCGCGATGATGGCGGCCGCCGCATCAGCCAGGTCCGCCGTCTCGTCCACCACGTGCACGGCGTTGCCCACGCCGACGCCGTACGCCGGCGTCCCCGAGCCGTACGCCGCCTTGACCATGCCTGCCCCGCCCGTGGCGACGATGAGGTCGGCCTGGCGCATCAGCTCCTGCGTCTTGGCCAGCGACGGACGCTCCAGGACCTGCACCAGATCTGCCGGAGCGCCCACCTGCTCGCAGGCCTCCCGCATCGACTCCACCACGGCGGCGGTGGTCTCCGCTGTCCTGGGGTGAGGGGCAACCACGATCGCGTTGCGGCCCTTCAGGGCGAACAGGGCCTTGACCGGCGGGGTCGCGTCCGGACCCGTGGTCGGGATCAGCCCGGCCACGACACCGACCGGCTTGGCGATCTTCACCAGTCCGCGGGCCGGATCCTCCTCGACCACGCCGACCGTTCGGACGCTCTGCATGTCGGCCAGGACGCCGAGGACGCGCTTGTTGATCTTGGTCACCTTGTCCGCGTAGTTGCCGAAGCCGCCCTCGTCCACCGCCAGCTTCGCCAGTGCCTCGACGCGGTCGGGCCGGGCCACCGCCCACGCCACCGCGGCACACAGGTCATCGACCTGCTCCTGCGTGTAGTCGGCGATGGCCTTCTGTGCGGCGCGGGCGCGTGCGACGGTCTCTGTCACGTCCCGCATGGTGGTGTCTCCAGTCTGGGAGCTCATGCCCCCACGGTGACCGAACGCGCCCTGGGCGACCTCGGCACCGCGGGGTGAAGTCCGGGCCGGAACCTGTCCGGCCAGGACGGTGCCCGGGGCGAGCACGCGCTCATATCGTCGAGTCGCAGCCAACATGACGAACGGACGGTGCCACGTGGACATCCGGGACCAGCACTTCAACCTCGCGGAGTGGAACGAGCTGATCGAGAGCTGTCTGGCCGACCCGGGCTCGGAACCGCTGCTCAACCTCGCCCCCGGCTCCGACGACGAGTACGACGCTGTCTTCGTCGGAGGCGGTGCAGGTGGCCGCTTCGGCGCCGCGTATCTCAAGGCGATGGGTGGCCGGCCCCTGATCGTCGACGCCTGGCCCTTCCTCGGCGGCTCCTGCCCGCATCAGGCGTGTGTGCCGCACCACCTGTTCTCGGAAGCAGCCGAGGAGCTCGACCGGATGCGGTGGTTCTCCGACGAGATGTTCTTCCCGAAGTTCGACGAGTCACGGGCCAGCATCCTGGACATGGTGCAGGTCTTCGTCGCCGGGCGGGGCAGCGCGCACGCGTTCATGAACTGGCAGACCAAGGAGCAGCTCGACGTCGAGTACATCCTCAACGCCCAGGCGACGATCGTGGACCGCAACACCGTGGAGGCCGCCGGTCGCACGTTCACGACGAGGAACCTCGTGCTCGGCATGGGTGCCCGCCCGGTCAGGCCAGACATCCCGGGGCTCGATCTCGCGGGCGTGTACGACTTCGTCAGCCTGGTCGAGGAGCTGGACTACGAGCCCACCCGCTGCGTCATCATCGGCGGCAGCAAGGTCGCGATGGAGTACGGCTCCTTCTTCCACGCGACCGGCTGCGACACCACGATCGTGTCCCGCTCCCCCCTGATGCGCACGAGGACCCTGCACCACGTGGACGAGGACCTGCGCCAGTACGTCGTCGGAGGGATGCGCAAGCGCGGGCTCGAGGTCCTCGAGGGCGCGCACCCGGTCTCGGTGAACGGCAGCGACGGCAGGGTTGCCAGCGTCACGGTGCGCCTGGAGACAGGCGAGGAAATGGACCTCGAGACCGACTTCGTGTTCCTCGGCACCGGCGAGCGCCCGAGCGTGGCGCAGGCACAAGACACGCTCGGGATCGAGGTCGGGCCGACCGGCCGGGTGGTCGTCGACAAGCGGATGCGGACCAACGTGCCGGGTGTCTACGCGATCGGCGACATGATCGACGGCCCGATGGAGATGTTCAAGGCCCGCAAGTCCGGGGTGACGGCGGCGCGCAACATCATGGGTGAGGACCTGGAGTTCGACTTCACCGAGTTCCCCGACTTCCTGCACACCACCTACGAGGTCACCTGGGTCGGCCTGACCGAGGCGGAGGCACGGGCGGCCTACGACGACGTGATCATCATCCAGATGCCGCCGTACGTGAAAGGGCTCGACACCCCCAACCTTCCGCTGCCTTGCGCGGAAGGCACCATGCTGTACGCGTTCCGCAAGCCGGAGCTGAGCGGCTTCCAGAAGCTCGTCGTGGACGGTACGTCGCGCCGGGTGCTCGGCGCACACCACGTCGGGTACGGCGCGAAGGACGCGTTCCAGTACCTCGACCACCTGATCCACCGCCCGGACGGGCTCACGATCGACGAGCTTGGCTGGATGAACGAGCTGTTCCTCAACCCGGAGCACTTCATCCAGCTGTCGCGGTTGCGGGCGGGCAGGCAGACACTGGCCAACCTGTAGTCGCAAGATGGTGCCCGGATCTCAGCGTCCGGCGATGCGCCGTGCCTTCGCCACCAGGGCCGCCTCAGCGTCCGCGGCGACCCTCTCGTGCTCGACCCGCCACCGATCCGCGGCCACCACGCGTTCCTCCAGGGCCCGGGAGTGCTCGCGCACGCGCTCAGGCGCGCTGCCTCCTAGCGCACGACGACTGAGCGCGGACCGCACGGGGTCCAGAGCGCGGGTGACCAGTGCCTGGTCTACGTCCAGGGTCCTGCCCAGCAGCTGCGCGGCCGCGTCGTGCAGGTCGCCCGTGGACAGGCCGGTCCGACCCTCCCCTACGGCGACGGCAACGGCCCGGCCGACGACGCAATAGGCCGACCGGTAGTCCACTGCGTGGCTCAGCACCAGCTCTTCGGCGAGGTCGCCTGCCCCGGCGAAGTGCGCGCCCGCCGCTGCGGTGAGCGCGTCCCGGTCGATGTGGAGGGTGCGCACGACCTCCGCGCCCAGCGCCACCACCTGTCGCGCCAGCTCGAGTGCGCCGCTCACCTCGCCGTACCCGTGCAGCCAGTTGTCCGTGCGTGCGGAGGGGCTGCGCTGCGTGGCCAGCAGACCCGTGGTCCGACCGATCAGCACGCCGGCTCCCGAGCGGATCACCGCCAGGGCGTACGGGTTGCGCTTCTGCGGCAGCAGCACCGAGGCCCGGCACAGGGACGCATCGAGGGTCACGTAGGCGAAGCCCGGACTGGTGAAGATCTCGAGGTCCTCGGCCAGCCTGTCCACTGTCGTCGCGGCCTGCGTGGCAGCCATCGCGGCGTCGGCGAGCCCGTCGACGGCCCACATGACGTCGCGGGTGTGGGCACCGGGGGCCGCGAAGCCCAAGACCCGGGAGAGGTCCGCCCGGTCGAGCGGAACCCTGGTGCCGGCCACGCCACCCACCCCCGCCGGACTGCGGTCCGCCCAATGGTGCACAACCTCGAGCCGGTCGAGGTGGCGCGACGCCTCCTCGCCGAAGCAGCCGAGGTAGTGACCGAAGGTCGAGGGCTGCGCGGGCTGGAGGTAGGTGGTGTCCGCCCACACGGTCGCCGCCTCGGCCTCCTCTAGGTGTGCGAGCGCGGAGACGAAGCCGGAGACGGCCTGGTGCAGGCGCAGCGCCTGGGCCCGCATCGCCAGCCGGAAGGCGATCCGTCCCGCCTCCCGGCGGGTCCGGCCGGTGTGCAGCCATCCGGCGACACTGCCGATCCTGCGCTCCAGCTCCCGCTCCCGGCTGTTGTAGGCGTCGCCGTAGACGGCGTTGTAGGGGAACTCCGCGGCGGGCGTGTCCAGGAAGTCGAGCAGCGCACCGAGCAGCACGACGGCCTCTCGGCGCGGGACAACCTCGGCCTCGAGCAGGGCGAGCACGTGCGCCAGGTCCGCGATGCCGAGGCCGTGGTGCAGCAGCGGCGCGTCGGCCAACTCCACGGCGTAGCCGGCGGCCACGAGCTCGGGGGCCGGCCCGCTGGTGATCCGTGCTTGGGCACCGAGGTAGCCCTCGGGGACGGTGTCGGTCACATGGCTCCCTTCGAACCGCTGAACAGGGTCGGCGCGCCGCCGCTGACCAGGAACACGACGGGGCCCTCCACGGCCCCCTGGCGGGCCGAGCCGACCAGGGCGGCCATGGCCTTGGCGCCGAAGACGGGGTCGAGGAAGATCCCTTCGCTCCGAGCGACGACCGCGGTCGCATGGTCGCCCTCCTTGGACGGTCGGCCGTACCCTGGGCCCAGATGGCCACCGAGCACCGTGATGTCGTCGGTGTCGCCGACCCGGGGCAGACCCAGCACCGTCACCGCCCTGTCGGCGAGCGAGGCGACACGTCGGACGCACTCATCGACGGACCTGCTCACGCTCACCCCCACCACGTCGTACGACGGCTGCAGCCACCGCGCCCCCGCCACCAGGCCGCCCTGGGTGCCGCACGACCCGGTCGCGAGCCAGAGCTGCCTGGGCGCGAGGGCCCGGTCGAGCAGCTGGGTGGCCAGCTCGAGACTGGCGTGGGCGTAACCCACCGAGCCGAGGCCCGTGGCACCTCCCCGGGGTAGGCGATACGGCCGGCGGCCCGACGCTTGGAGCTTGTCGGCGACCGACTCGATCGCCTCGTCCACCGATGCCCGGTCGTCGTCACCGGTGTAGTGGATCTCCGCGCCGATGAGCTGGTCGAGGTGGAGGTTCCCCGACGCCTGGCCGGGAGAGCCGTAGAAGACCAGGTGCGGCTCCAACCCGTTGCGCAGGGCCGCGACGGCGGCCAGCATCGCCCAGTTCGACTGGGGTCCGGCGCCGGTGACCAGTGAGTCGCAGCCCTGCTCCAGTGCGGCGCCGACGAGGTACTCCAGGCCGCGGACCTTGTTGCCGCCGAGCCCCAGCCCGGTCAGGTCGTCACGCTTGAGCCAGACCTCGACCCCGAGCTCCTCGGACAGCCGCGGCGCCGGCTGCAGCGGGGTGGGCAGTGCGGCCATCCGCACTCTCGGCAGCTCCGGCAGCCGGCTCACGGCGTTCCGACGACCCTGTCCACGAAGGCGGGAGCGGCACCGAGCGCGCGGGCGGGATCCAGGCACGCGTCCAGCTCTTCGGCGTCGAGGTGCGCGGTCACCCGGGCGTCGCCCAGCAGCGCAGTACGCAGGTCGACGCCCTGCCGGCGACCGACTGCCGCCACCTCGTAGACCACCTCGTGCGCGTTGTGCTTGCCGATCCTGGCCGCGAGGGCGCGCATGACCGGCTCGGACATGACGTACCCGCCGCCCGCCATCACGTTGGCGCGCATCTGCCCCACGTCGACCTCCAGACCCTCCAGGAGCCGGCAGGCCAGCGACAGGGCGAGGCCGGTCGAGAGGCAGGCCTCGGGCAGCACGACCCACTCGGCCTTCCACGCGCGGCCATCCCGCTCGTGCTCGGCGACCATGCCCTCGACGGCCACGGCGGCGTTCGCACGGACCAGCCGGGATAGCGTCACGAGGTGCTCCGACAGCTCGGGGTTGCGCTTGTGCGGCATAGTGATGCTGCCGACCTGTCCGGGTGTGGAGGGCTCCGCCAGCTCGGCGATCTCCGGGCGCTGCAGCTCAAAGACCTCCTGGCCGATCTTGGCCAGGGTCGCGGTGACGAGCGCCAGCAGGTTCACGAACTCCGCGATGCCGTCCCGTGCGGTGATCCAGGGGATGTCCGGCGCACGCAGGCCCACCCGGCGGGCGAACGCATCGAGCAGCGGCAGGGCGTCCTCGCCCCAGAACTCCATGCTCCCGAGGCCACCGCCCAGCTGGGCGACCTCCCAGCGGGGCCGGCCCTCGGCCAGTCGGGCGCGGTGGCGGCGCAGCTCCGCGGTCCACACCGCGGCCTTGAACCCGAACGTGATCGGCAGCCCAGGCTGGCCGTGGGTCCGACCCGGCAGCACGGTGTCGCGGTGCTGCCGGGCGAGGGCGCCGGCCGCGGCCTCGGCTCGGGCGAGGTCGCGCCCAAGCACCCGGCAGACCTCCCGGATCAGCGTGGCGGTCCAGGTGTCGGTGATGTCCTGCACGGTGGCGCCGTAGTAGACCCACTCGCGGGCCTCCTCCGGGAGCACCCTGCGCAGGCAGCGGATGAGGCCGAGGGTGGAGTGGCCACAGGCGCGTGTCTCGGCGCCGACCTCCTCGAGGTCCAGCAGCCCGACGTCGGCGTGCGCGGCGATGAGCTTCGCGGCCTCCTCGGGGACCAGGCCGACCTCCGCTTGGGCGGCGGCGAGAGCCGCGAGGATCTCGAGCCAGGACTGCACCTTGCCGGTGTCGTCGAGGAGAGCCCGGATCTCCGGGGTCCCCCACAGGTGGCCGTAGACGACCGAGTCGGAGATGTGCGCGCTCACCGGGATCCCCTCACCCAACGGACAGGGGCTCGGCGGCGTCCACGCCGGTGAGCGTCCGGAGCGCCAGCCGGATCTCGTCCAGGTTCGAGCCCCAGGGCACGACAACGGAGGCCTCCTCGAACTCGACGCCGCGCTCGAGCAGGCAGCACTTGGCGAGCGTCGGCCTGCTCAGGTCGCGCGTACGCCGGGGGCACAGGTCCACTCTCGGTGGCTCGTTCCCGTAGAAGTGCCGGTGGAACTGCAACGACCGTTCGCAACCGACCATCAGCCAGTTCAGGCGCTCGGCCGGGCGCGTGTCGAGGAAAGCCAGCTCTCCGGCCACCTGGACGCCCGAGCCGCGGCACGGCAGCAGGTAGGCCGCGGCAGGATGCTCGGCGGTCAGCGCGCGGATGTCGACGAGGTCCGGCACCAGCTCGATCGGAGGGAGGTCCTCGTCGAACGCCACGACCTGCTCGGCCATGGCGAGCAGCTTGGGCGGCTCGGGCGGGATCACCTCCGTGACCCTGATGCGCACCGGCGAGGGCTCCCAGATGAAGTTGATGTGCTCATACCGTCCCCGGACGACGTACGCCTTGGCACCCGGCCGGGCCTGCGCCAGCGCTGCCTTCGCCAGTGCCGTGGCGTTCCCGACATCGGCCTCCGGCGCGTGCACGGAGACCACCTCGTCAGGGCCGGCCAGGACCCTCGCCTCGACGACGGGCGAGAACAGCGGCTCGTACGACACCTTACGCACCGCGACCACCGCCAAGTCCTGGCCGTTGCGGAGGACGAGGTACTCGGTGCGCCGGTAGACCTCGCGGCCCAGGAGGAACGGGACGATGTCCGCCTCGGTGAGTGGTACGTCGGTCTCCTGCACGGACAGCCCACGGTAGGGCCGCGTCATGAGGTTCGGGAGCGGGTCGGGGATCATTGGCTCGCCACGGCCCCTCGCACGACGGCGGTGTCGGCTCGCAGGCCCAGGCGCAAGGTCTCGAGCGGGATCACCTCGTCGGGTGGGACATTGCCGAGGTTCACGTCGGCACCGAAATGGTGGACCAGCCATGCCTGCTGAGGCTTGCGGGGTGCCTCGAAGATCACCTTGTCCAGCGGCAGCCGGCGCGCGATCGCGTCCACCAGCTCAGTCCGCAGCGAGCCGTCACCGTGGTAGAGCCCTACCGTGCCGCTCTCGCGGCCCTCCACGACGACCCACCGAGCGCCGGCGTCGAGGTCGGCGGTCATCTCGTCGACCCAGTCGCTCGCCACCACGGGCACCCGGCCGTCCTTCGATCCGGTCTCCGCGAGCACCACGAACCGTTCCGCCAGCCGGCGTACCAACTCCGTCTTGCGTCCCGGCGGCAGCGCCTGCAGGCCGTCCGAGACCTCCACCGCCGTGATCCCGTTCTCTTCCGCCCACTCGGTTAGCTGTGCGACCCGGCCCTGGGACTCCGCGATCTCCAGGAGCGTGCCGCCCAGGCTGCTGACGACGCCGGCGGACTGGCACAGGGCGACCCTCTGCTTCAGGTCGGGGTCGATGTAGGCGATGCCCCAGCCAATCTTGATCACGTCGACCAGGTGCCCGGTATGGCTCAGCTGCGCCTCCAGCGCCGGGATGGACATGCCCTTGTCGAGCACATGGGTCAGGCCCGAGGCGCGCGGCTTGACCGCACGGTCGGGGAGGTCCAGGAAGCAGGGGGAGTCCCACATGGCAGTGCCTCCGGTTGTGGTCGGTTCGCCCTCGACGGTAGGCAGTCCACCGGTTGGGTGGCGCTGTCCTCCAGGTACCAACCTCGGCCGAGGGTTCACCCCCTCAGGACATGGGTCGCGGGGACGGCGCTCCCTAGCGTTCGGAGGTACCCGACGTGAGGAGCGGACCGTGCATGCTCGACTGGTGGTGGTCGGTGGCGGCGCCGCCGGGATGTCGGCGGCGTCCGCAGCACGCCGCGTCGATCCCGCGTTGGAGATCGTTGTGCTCGAGGCGGGCGGCCACGCGGCGTACGGGCTCTGCGGGCTGCCCTACTACCTGGCCGGCCTGGTGGACACCGCCGAGGACCTCGTCGCCTACCCTCCGTCGTACTTCCGGGAGAAGCGGCGCATCGACCTGCGGCTGGCCTGCCGCGTGAACCACCTGGACGTCGACCGCCAGACCGTGACGTACATGCACGACGGCCGGGAGCGCCGCCTGGGGTACGGCAACCTGGTTGTCGCCACCGGCGGCGCGCCGCTCCGCCCGCCCGTCCCCGGCCTCGACGACGAGCGGGTGTTCACGATCCGCACCCTCGAGGACGCGATCAGGCTGCGGAGCCTGATCGACGCCGGCCGCATCGGCCGCACGCTCGTCGTCGGCGCCGGCTACATCGGTCTGGAGATGGTCGAGGCGCTGGTCGCGCGAGGATCCGCGGTGACGGTCGTGGAAGCGCTGGACCAGGTGATGCCGAACCTCGACCCGCCGGTCGCGGCAGTGGTCGAGCAGGAGGTCCGCAGCCACGGTGTCGACCTGCGTCTCGGCACGCGACTCGAAGGGCTGCGGCGCAGGGGCGACCGGCTCGTCGCCGGCTTCGCGGGCGAGCGCCTAGGCGTCGACGCCGTGGTGCTGGCGACCGGGGTGCGCTCGTCCGCCTCGCTCGCCGGCGAGGCCGGCGCCTCGACCGACCCGTCGGGCGCGCTGACGGTCGACGAGCGGATGCGTACGTCGCTGCCCCACGTGTACGCCGCAGGCGACTGCGTCGCCCCGCAGCACCTGGTTCTGGGCCGGCCGGCGTTCGTCCCGCTGGGGCCCGCGGCGAACAAGACCGGGCGGGTCGCGGGCACCGTCGCCGCGGGCGGCACAGCGTCCTTCGGGGGTGTCGTCGGTACGGCGGTCGTGAAGGTCTTCGACCAGGCCGTGGCGCGCACGGGTCTCACTTTGACCGAGGCGCTGGCCGCAGACCTTCCCGCGCGGGCGACCGACGCCGTGGGCAAGTCGCGGGCCAAGTACTACCCGGGAAGCGGGCCGGTGACGTTCCGGCTGGTGCACACGATCGACGGCAGGCTGCTCGGCGCGCAGCTGGTCGGGCCGGGTGACGGTGTGGCGAAACGGATCGACCCGGTCGCGGTCGCCCTCCAGGCGGGCATGAGCGTGGCCGACCTGCTGGCTGCGGACCTGTCGTACGCCCCGCCCTACGCCCCGGTCTACGAGCCGATGCTCCTGGCGGCGCAGGCCGCCGTCGCATCGGTCGCCGAAGCCGGTGCGGCGGTGGCGGTGTAGCGATGGCCGGCACGCGGTTCGCCACGGTCACCGGAGGAAGCTCCGGGATCGGCCAGGCGACCGTCCGCCGGCTCGTCGCCGACGGCTTCCGGGTAGCCGTCGTCGACGTCACCACCGACCCGGACTCGGAGGCCGCCCTCGCCGTGCACGCCGACGTGACCGATCCTGGCGCAGTCGAGCAGGCCGTCGCCCGGGTGTGGGCGGAGTTCGGCCGGATCGACGTGCTGGTCAACAACGCCGGCATCACTGGATCGGCCGAGGCCACCACCTGCCACGAGACCCCGGTCGCCGAGTTCGACCGGGTCATCGCGGTCAACGTGCGGGGGCCCTTCCTCTGCTCCCGAGCGGTGCTGCCAATCATGCTCGAACAGGGCAGCGGCCACATCATCACCATCGCCTCGGTGGCAGGCCTGGTCGCGTTCCCCGGCCGGTCGGCGTACACGACCTCCAAGGGCGCCGCGCTGCAGCTCGCCAAGTCGATCGCGGTGGACTACGCGGCGCACGGGATCCGGTCGAACGCGGTGTGCCCGGGACTCGTGCAGACCCCCATGACCCAGTGGCGGCTCGACGTTCCCGAGCTCCGCGCCCAGGTGGAGGGCAAGATCCCGATGGGCCGCGTGGCCCAGGCCGACGAGATCGCTGACGCCGTCGCACTCCTCGCCTCCGACCACCTCACCTACCTCAACGGACACGCCTTCGTCGTCGACGGCGGCTGGACCGCCTTGTGACAACCCAGGAGGAAACCATGACAGGACGACTGGACGGGCGCACGGCGCTCATCACCGGCGCAGGCTCGGGCATCGGCCGCGCCGCCGCAGAGCTGTTCGCGGCGGAGGGAGCCGCCGTCGCCGTCGTGGACCTGCGCGGTGACGCCGCCCAGGAGACCGTCGACAAGATCGCGAGCGCCGGAGGTCGCGCACTGGCCGTCGCGGCAGACGTGACCCGAGCCGACCAGGTGGCGGCTGCGGTCGCGCAGACCGTGGCCGAGCTCGGCGGGCTGCAGGTGCTCTACAACAACGCCGGCATCGACAGCCGCGGGTCCGTCGTCGACGCGACCGAGGAGGACTGGGACCGGTGCTTCGCGGTCAACGTCAAGGGCACCTTCCTCTGCTCGAGAGCAGCGGTTCCGCACCTGCGCGAGTCCGGCGGGAAGATCGTCAACCAGGCCTCGGTGGCCGGCCTGGTCGGCGTACCCAGCTTCGCGGCCTACTGTGCCGCCAAGGGTGCGGTGGTCTCGCTGACCCGGTCCATGGCGATCGACCTGGCGCCGCACCAGATCCGGGTCAACGCCATCTGTCCAGGAACCGTCTTCACGCCGCTGATGGAACCGATGCTGCGGGCCCGCGGCGACGGTGACCTCGAGGCGGGGCTGGCCAAGACGCTGGTGAAGTACCCCATCGGCAGGCTCGGAACGCCCGAGGAGATCGCCAAGGTGGCGCTCTTCCTCTCTTGCGACGAGTCGTCCTTCATGACCGGCTCGATCGTCGCCGCCGACGGCGGCATGACGGCGCAGTAGGGGCGGGATATGGCATTCCACACCGACAGCGACAAGCTCGTCGAGCTGGACCGGGCAGCAGCGCTGGTGGGCGACGGCGCTCTGGTCGCGCTGGGCGGAGGCCTGTCCGCGCGACTTCCGATGGCCCTGGTCCGTGAGCTGCTCCGTCAGGGCAGGCGCGGACTGCACGTGATCGGTTCGGCGCACGGCATCGATGTAGACCTGCTCATCGCAACTGGAGCGCTAGCAGTGTGCGAGCAGAGCTACGTCGGTTTCGAGCAGGACTTCGGCCTGGCGCCCGCCTTCCGACGTGCCGCCCAAGACGGCAGCGTCGAGATCAGGGAGAGCTGCTGCGGGACAATGCTGACCCAGCTCCGTGCCGCGGAGTTCGGGCTGCCCTTCCTTCCCGTGCGTGGCATCAAGGGCTCCGACATCCGCCGGCTCCACCCCGAGTACGGCGAGGTGACCTGCCCCTTCACCGGCGAGACTCTGGTCGCCGTACCGCCCCTCCGGCCGGACGTCGCACTCGTCCACGCGCCGCTGGGTGACCGGCACGGCAACCTGCACCTCGAACAGCCCTACGTCCTCGACGAGAGGTTCGCCGCCGCCGCGAAAGATGTCATCGCCACGGTGGAGCGCATCACGTCGACCGAGGAGGTCGTGGCGGCGGGCGTCACCATCCCGGCACACCAGGTCAGCGCGGTCAGCGAGGTGCCCTTCGGTGCGCACCCGACGTCCTGCTACCCGGACTACGCCTATGACCGGGCACACCTCGGGACCTACGTGCGAGCCGCCACGGACGGCGGCGCCGCTCTCGCCGGCTACCTGGAGGACTTCGTCACCGGGGTCCCCACCGAGGAGGCCTACCGGAAGGCGATCGGTGAGGAACGTCTCGAGACGCTCCGGTCGTGGTCGGGGTCCCTGGAGCAGTGGAAGGGACTCTTCGCATGAGCTTCACCATCGACGAGTGGTTCGTGGTCGCGCTGGCGCGGACCATTCGGGACCGCGAGGTCGTGTTCCACGGCTTCGGCAGCCCGTGCGCCCAGGTGGCCATGCACGTGGCACGGCGGTGCTTCGCTCGCAACATGCTGCTGGTGGAGGGCGCGACGTACGCGGTCAACCCCGACCCGCCGTTCATCCCGCCCACGGGCAACGACGAGAGCCTCCAGCGCGGCGCGGCGTACCGGATGCGGTTCGAGGAATTCTTCGACGCCGCGCTACGCGGGGACGTCAACCGGATGTTCCTCTCCGGCGGCCAGATCGACGGCTACGGCAGCACCAACGTGACGGCGATCGGTCCGGTGAGTGCCCCGAAGGTGAAGCTGGGTGGTGGCGGGGGAGGGTGCAACCTCTCGGCGACGGTCAAGCAGCTGACCCTGTGGACGACCCGGCACCGCTCCGGCCGCACCCTGGTGGCCGACTGCGACTTCATCACCGACCTCGGCCATCGGACCCGTGAGGGCACCCGTGCGGAGCTCGAGTTCACCGGCGGCGGCCCGCAGTGGCTCGTCACCGAGCTGGGCGTCTTCGACTACGACGAGGAGGGTCACGCCCGGCTGCGGCGCCTCTTCCCGGACGTCGACCTGGACACCGTGCGTGCTGCCACCGGGTTCGAGCTACGGGTGGCCAAGGACCTGCGACCGGTCGACCCCCCGAGTGCCTCAGAGATCGCCGCTGTGCGCAGCATCGACCCGCTGGGGGTACGCCGTTCGGAGTTCGCGCCCGAGGAGCTGCGGCGCAGTTTCACGCACGGATCCCGAGCCTCCTGCGCGTGCTGACATCCGTGTTCGAACCGCGTCGGGTCGCGCTCGTGGGCGCCTCGGACCGGGCGGGCACGGTGGCGCGGCTGCTCTGGGAGAACCTGCAGAGCTTCCCCGGCGAGATGCTTCGGGTGGGTTGCGGCCCACCGGACCTGGACGGGCCGGCCCCGCCTGCCCGCCTGACCGACCTGGACGGCGACGTAGATCTCGCTGTCGTGGTGGTGCCCGCCGAGGCGGTGACGGGGGTGGTCGCCGACGCCGGCGCCAAGGGGGTCCCGGCGGTGGTGGTGATCAGCGGTGGCTTTGCCGAGTCTGGCGCCGACGGCACACGGCGCCAGGAGGAGCTGCTGGCCGCTGCGCGTGAGGGCGGCGTGCGGGTCATCGGCCCGAACAGCTTCGGTGTGCAGAATTGCGATCTCCCCCTCAACGCCTCGCTGGCGGCCGGGCTGGCTCGAGGTGGGGGAGGGATCAGCCTGGTGACCCAGTCCGGTGCCTACGGCATGGCCATCCACACGCTCGGCCGCGACGAGCACGTCGGCTTCGCCAAGATGTGCGCGACCGGAAACAAGGCCGACGTCGCCGATGCCGACCTGCTGGCATACCTCGGCGAGGACCCGGCGACGCGCACCCTTTGCTTCCTGAGCGAGTCCATGCCGGACGGGCGGGCGTTCGTCGAGGTCGCACGCCGGGTGACGCCGCACAAGCCGGTGATCGTAGCGACCACCGGCCGATCCGCCTCGGGAGCCCGTGCCGCGTTCTCCCACACCGCCGCGCTGGCGTCGCCACCACGGCTGGCCAGGGCAGCGCTGGAGTCCTCCGGTGTCATCGTGGTCGACTCGGGTCTGGAGATGCTCGACGTGGCGCGCGCCCTGGACTCGCAGCCGCTGCCCGCGGGTACCCGGGCTGCCATCGTCACGAACTCCGGTGGCACCGGCGTCGAGCTCACCGACCTGCTGTCCGACGAAGGCGTGCTGGTGCCGGAGCTGTCGGCGGCCCTGATGGAGCAGCTGGACGCGGTGCTTCCCGCGCTCGGCAGCCCGCGTAACCCGGTCGACCTGACCACCGTCTGGCGCCGGTTCGTCGAGCTCTATCCGGCGGTGCTGGACCGGCTGGCGCGCTCGGGTGAGGTCGATCTGGTCATCCCGGTCCTGCTGCAGCGCTCCGCCGACCGTGCCGTGGCTGCCGCGGTGGCCAAGACGGTGGACCGCCTCCGGGCCGACGGCATCACTGTCCCTGTGTACGTGTGCTGGGTGGCCGAGCGCGCCAATCGCGAGGGAGCGGATTTGTTACAGGAGGCGGGGATCCCGTGCTTCGACTGGCCGCAGCGGACCGCGCAGGCGGTCGGCCATGTCGTCAGGTACGCCGCAGCACGCTCCGACGTGCGACCGGTCCCTGAGCCGCGGCCCCTCCCGGCCCTGCCCCAGCTGGCGGACGGTGTCATCGACGCAGCGTGCACCGCCGAGCTGCTCACTGCCGCGGGTATCGAGATCCTCGACGCCGAGGTGTGCGTCACGGTGGACGAGGCAGTGTCGGCCGCCGTGCGGCTGGGATTCCCGGTGGTCGCCAAGCTCCTGCATCCCGAGGTGACGCACAAGAGCGACGTCGGCGGCGTACGGCTGGGCCTGGGCGACGTCGAGCGGGTCCGAGCGGCCGCCCGGGAGCTGCTGTCGGCCAGGGCAGGAGCCCACGTGCTCGTGCAGCGACAGGGCGACGGACTCGAGGTCGCCGTCGGGGGGCTCCGTGACGCGCGGTTCGGGCCGGCGGTGCTCGTCGGCATGGGCGGCGTGCTCGTCGACGTCCTTGACGACACCCTGGTCGCGCCCGCGCCGCTCTCGGAGGGCGAGGCGCGGGCCCTCCTCACTCGGCTGCGGGGTTACCCGCTGCTCCGAGGAGTGCGGGGCGGTGCAGGGGTGGACCTGGCTGCCCTGGCACGGCTGGTCAGCCGGGTGGGGGACCTCCTGGTCGCCGCGCCCGAGGTCGACGAGCTCGACCTCAATCCCGTGCTGTGCACATCCAGCACCGCTGTCGCCGCCGACTGGCGGCTGAAGGCTCAAAATCGGTCCTCGGGGGACCAGACGCAGCCCTCGGATTCACCCCCGCATGCCGGAGAAACCAAGGCCCCACCTTCGTAGCGTTCGGACAGTCGCCTCCCTCAACGAAAGGGCCACATCATGCGAGTCGGATCCCAGGACGTACTGCTTCCCACCACCATGGTCGGGAACTACCCGAACCCCCGCTGGTACGACGGACAGGCGTTCGCGGTCTACCCCCACGGCGAGTTCGTCTACGACTCCATCAGCCGCGAGGCTCTGGAGGACGCAGTCGGCGCCATCGTGCACGACCAGGAGAACGCCGGGCTTGACATCATCAGCGACGGCCGCGTGTACGGCGGCGACTCGCCGTACGGCCAGATCCTCTACCACTACGTCGCCCGCATGGCCGGCTACAAGCTGTCCGGCCCGCCGATCGGACTGCCGATCTACTCGACCCTGTTCGCCCCCACCTGCAACGGCGAAGTGACCCGTGAACACCCGTTCCACCTGGCCACACTGCGCGCGGTCCGCAAGGCCACCAAGAAGCCGGTGAAGATCTCCTACACCGGCATCCAGGTCCTGGCCGCGGCCACCAACAACCAGTACTACAAGGAGACCAAGGAGCTCGCGCTCGCGATCGCCAAGGCGTACAACGAGGACCTCAAGGAGCTGGCCGACAACGGCTGCGACATCGTCCAGTTCGACGAGTTCGTCTGGCCCTACGGCATGGGCGACTGGGAGATCGAGGTGCTCAACAGCGCCCTCGAGGGCGTCAACATGCAGTCATGGGTGCACACCTGCTGGGGCAACTACTCCGGCACACCCGGCTACTTCCCCGACGAGGAGGAGACCGAGTTCGGAGCATGGGTGCTCGACAAGCGACCGTCCGCAGCACCATCACCCGAACGCGCTCTCGCGCTGTTCCCCCAGGTCAACGACGCGAACATCGACGCGCTCAACTACGAGGTGGGCCGGATGGGCCCGGACGACCTCAAGCCGTTGATCGACAACAAGTTCTCCAAGGACTTCGTCGCCGGCGTCATCGACGTGAAGAGCACGATCACCGAGACCGCCGACGAGGTGGCCGACCGGATCCGGCAGGTCCTCGAGTACGTCCCCGCCGATCGCGTGGGTCTGTCCACGGACTGCGGTCTGATCAACCTGCCGCGCATGATCGCCGCGAGCAAGCTGCGCGCTCTGGCAGACGGTGCCGCCATCGTCCGCAAGGAGCTTCAGGAGCAGAAGCAAGGCTGAGTCGTAGGAGCGGGGCGAGTGCACCGAGTCATCCACTGGGTCGGTGGTGTTGGTGTGCTCAGTGGGCTTCCAGGCCCCGCTGGCTTCTGCGGGGAGGCTGAAGGGAAACCCGGCCGGCAGACCCTCCCCGGTACTCGTACGTGTGATCATGTCGTCCCGCCCCTCGAACATCATGCCCGCCCCCGCAACCTCTCGCGGCTGCACAGCAGGACCGCCCACCACACGGCATCAGGCTTCATGGGTCAGACGAACTGGCGGCTCAGCTTCGCGTGCCGGTTGACATCCTTGTAGAGCAGGTAGCGGAACCGCCCCGGGCCGCCGGCGTAGCAGGCCTGCGGGCAGAAGGCGCGCAGCCACATGAAGTCGCCCTCCTGCACCTCGACCCAGTCGTTGTTGAGCAGGTAGACCGCCTTGCCCTCCAGGACGTACAGCCCGTGCTCCATGACGTGCGTCTCCGGGAACGGGATCACGCCGCCGGGCTCGAAGTTGACGATGTTGACGTGCATGTCGTGACGCACGTCGAGCGGGTCGACGAAGCGCTGTGTCGTCCACCGGCCCTCGGTGCCCGGCATCTCGCCGCCCTCGACCTCGGTCTCGTTGGTGACGAACGGCTCCGGCACCTCGATCCCGTCGACCCGCTCGTAGCCCTTGCGGATCCAGTGGAACCGCGCCGCCTCCGAGCCCGCGTTGCGCACCTGCCAGTCGGTGCCCGGTGGGATGAACGCGTAGCCTCCAGGCCCCATGTCGTGGGCCTCGCCGCGGATCGTCACCGTCAGGGCGCCCTCGACGACGAAGACCACGCCCTCGGCCCCCGGGTCGAGCTCGGGCCGGTCGGAGCCACCGCCCGGGCTCACCTCGACGATGTACTGCGAGAAGGTCTCGGCGAACCCCGACAGCGGCCGGGCGATCACCCACAGCCGGGTGCGCTCCCAGAACGGCAGCGCGCTGGTGACGATGTCGCGCATCGTGCCGCGCGGCAGCACGGCATACGCCTCGGTGAACGTGGCGCGGTCGGTGGTGAGGTCGGTCTGCCCCGGCAGGCCGCCGGTGGGCGCGTAGTAGCGCGGTCTGCCGCTGCTCGTGGCCGTCATGGCTGTCCTCTCGTCAGGAGCCGCCCGCGCGGCTCGTCAGAATCAATGGGTATGCCGGCCAGCCAGGTCTGGCGCACGACTCCCGTGAGCGCGCGGCCGGCATACGCGGAGACGGCGTTCTTGTGGTGGAGCCGGGCGGGGTCGACCACGAAGGCGTCGTCGGGCGCGAAGACGCACAGGTCGGCGTCGGCGCCCACCTCGATGCGGCCCTTGCGGGTGAGCCCTGCAGCGTCCGCCGTGCGGCGCGCCATCCAGTTGACGACGTCGACCAGGCCGTGGCCGCGGCGGCGGGCCTCGCTCCAGACCGCGGGCAGGCCCAGCTGGAGGGAGGCGATGCCGCCCCAGGCCTGGCCGAAGTCGCCAGTGTCGAAGCGCTTGAGCTCGGCAGTGCAGGGCGAGTGGTCGCTGACCACGAAGTCGATGCCGCCGTCGGCCAGTCCGGCCCAGAGCAGCTCGCGGTTGGCCGCCTCGCGGATCGGCGGACAGCACTTGAACTGCGTTGCGCCGTCAGGGATTTCCTCCGCCGTGAAACTGAGGTAGTGCGGGCAGGTCTCGACGCTGAGCCGCACACCGTCCGCGCGCGCGGACCGGAGCATGGGCAGCGCGTCGGAGCTGGACAAATGCAGGATATGTGCCCGCGCACCGGTCCAGCGGGCCAGCTCGATGACCTGGGCGATGGCGAGGTTCTCGGCGCCGCGGGGCCGGGAGTGGAGGAAGCGCGAGTAGACACTGCCGTCCGGCGAGGGGGCGTGGTCGATCGCGTGGCTGTCCTCGGCGTGGACGATCATCAGCGCGCCGAACGACGCCGTCTCGCGCAGGGCGGCCTCGAGCGCCTCGGGCTCGAGGTGGGGGAACTCGTCCACCCCGGAGTGCAGCAGGAAGCACTTGAAGCCGAAGACGCCCGCATCGTGCAGCGGTCGCAGGTCGGCCAGGTTGCCGGGCACTGCGCCGCCCCAGAAGCCCACGTCGACGTAGACCTGGCCGCGGGCTGCGGCGCGCTTGGTCTCCAGCGCGGCCACCGTGGTCGTGGGCGGGATGCTGTTGAGCGGCATGTCGATGATCGTCGTCACGCCGCCCGCAGCCGCCGCGCGGGTGGCGCTGGCGAACCCCTCCCACTCCGTGCGCCCCGGCTCGTTGACGTGGACGTGGGTGTCGACCAGCCCCGGCAGGAGCACCTCGTCGTCGCCCAGGTCGACCACTCGCACCGCGTCGAGGTCGGCTTCTGTAAGGGCGCCGAGGTCGTCCTCCAGAGGCCGGATCACGGCGATCCGGCCGTCCTTCACGCCCACCGACCGGGCGGCCTCGCCGCCCTCGGTGACGACCCGCCGCGCCCGGAACAGCACGTCCAGAGTCACGGCGCCACGCTCGCGGGACCGGGGGTGGCAAGGGTCGTCGCGATGTGGGCGCCGATGCGCTCGAGCAGCTCGCCCGGCCGTGCGAACGCGTCGGCCGGGTCATCTGCCTCGTCGACCAGCGAGTATGCCGTGTGGATGCCTGCCGCTGCCTGCTGGGCTACGGAGAGGGTCACCTGTCCCGCCACGGCGACGACGGGCACGCCGGCGTCCTGCGCGGCCGCCGCCACCGCTGCGGGCGCCTTGCCGTGCAGGGTCTGCTCGTCCAGGGAGCCCTCGCCAGTGACGACGAGGTGGGCACCTCGCAGGGCGTCGCGGAACCCGTTGAGCTCGAAGACCAGCTCCGCTCCCGGTCGCAGGCTGGCACCCAGCACGGCCACCGCTGCGAAGCCCACGCCTCCGGCCGCGCCCGCCCCGGGCGTCTCCCGCAGGTCGCGCCCGGTGGCGACGGCGACGATGTCGGCCCAGTGCGACAGGGCGCCGTTGAGGAGCGCGACCTGGTCGGCCGTCGCGCCCTTCTGCGGCCCGTAGACCGCCGCCGCGCCCCGCAGCCCGGTCAGCGGGTTGTCGACGTCGCAGGCGACGACCACCTCGGCCTCCGCCAGGCGCGGGTCCAGCTCGGAGAGGTCAACGCGTGCAGCATCGAGGAGTTCGCCGCCGCCGGAGCCCACCTCCGATCCCGACGCGTCCAGCACGCGGGCGCCGAGGGCCTCGACCAGGCCGGCGCCCCCGTCGGTGCACGCGCTGCCGCCGATGCCCACGACGATCCGGCGGCAGCCGGCCTCGAGCGCCGCCGCGACGAGCTCGCCGGTGCCGCGGCTGGAGGCGGTCAAGGGCTCGAGCTCCCCGCCGGGGAGCTGCGCCAGCCCCGAGATGGCCGCCAGCTCGACCACCGCCTCGGTGCCGCGGCGCACGAAGGCGGTGCCACACGGCATACCCGTCGGCCCGCTCGCCTCCACCGGCACCCGGGTGAACCCGGCCGCCTCGGCCGCCGCCAGCGTGCCGTCGCCTCCGTCGGCGACCGGCACCGCGACCACCTCGGCGTCGGGGAGGACCGACCTGATGCCGTCCGCCAGGTGCGCGGCGACCTCGGCGGCCGACAGCGTGCCCTTGAACTTGTCGGGGGCGATCAGGATCCGGGTCACGGTGGGCCTCAGTCCAGGTTGGCGTACAGGGCAGTGGGGGCGTCGGCCCCCGACTCGGCGAGCTCCTCGAACTCGGTGACGGCGTCGATCTGGAGACCCATGGACACGTTGGTCACGCGCTCGAGGATGACTTCGACGACCACAGGGACACGGTATTCCTGCGCAAGTCCCTTGGCCTTCTCGAGCGCGGGCCGGATCTCCTCGGGGTCGGAGACACGAATCGCCTTGCAGCCCAAGCCTTCCACCACCTTGACGTGGTCGACGCCGTAGCCGTTGAGCTCGGGTGCGTTGACGTTGTCGAACGACAGCTGCACGCAGTAGTCCATGTCGAAACCCCGCTGGGACTGCCGGATCAGTCCGAGGTACGCGTTGTTCACCAGCACGTGGACATAGGGGATGTTGAACTGCGCCCCGACGGCGAGCTCCTCGATCATGAACTGGAAGTCGTAGTCGCCAGAGAGCGCCACGACGGTCGAGTCGGGGTCGGCGCTGGCCACGCCGAGGGCCGCGGGAACGGTCCAGCCCAGCGGGCCGGCCTGGCCGGCGTTGATCCAGTGCCGGGGCTTGTAGACGTGGAGCAGCTGGGCGGCCTGGATCTGGGATAGCCCGATGGTCGAGACGTAGCGGACGTCCTTGCCGAACGCACGGTTCATCTCCTGGTAGACCCGCTGCGGCTTGACCGGCGTGACGTCGAAGTTGGTCTTGCGCAGCATGGTGGCCTTGCGGTGCTGGCAGGAGGCGGCCCACTCGGAGCGGTCGGGCAGGGTGCCGGCGGCGTCGCGGTCGCGAGCGGCCTCGACGAACAGCCGGAGCGCTGCGCCGGCATCGGAGACGATGCCGTAGTCGGGCGCGAAGACCCGCCCGATCTGGGTCGGCTCGATGTCGACGTGCACGAAGGTGCGCCCCTGCGTGTAGGTCTCGACCCCTCCGGTGTGCCGGTTGGCCCAGCGGTTGCCGATGCCCAGGACGAAGTCGCTGGCGAGCAGGGTGGCGTTGCCGTAGCGGTGGCTGGTCTGGAGGCCGACCATGCCGGCGTTGAGCTCGTGGTCGTCGGGGATGGCGCCCCAGCCCATGAGGGTGGGGATGACGGGCACGCCGGTCAGCTCGGCGAGCTCGACGAGCAGGTCGGCAGCGTCGGCATTGATGACCCCGCCGCCGGCGACGATCAGCGGCCGCTCCGCGGCGGCCAGCATGTCCAGCGCCTTGTCGACCTGTGCCCGGGTCGCGGCCGGCTTGTAGACCGGCAGCGGCTCGTAGGTGTCGACGTCGAACTCGATCTCGGCCATCTGCACGTCGATCGGCAGGTCGATGAGCACCGGCCCGGGTCGGCCGGAGCGCATGAGGTGGAACGCCTGCTGGAAGGTGCCCGGCACCTGTGCCGGCTCCAGCACGGTGACCGCCATCTTGGTCAGCGGCTTGGCGATCGAGGCGATGTCGACCGCCTGGAAGTCCTCCTTGTGCAGCTTCGCGACCGGCGCCTGGCCGGTGATGCACAGGATCGGGATCGAGTCGGCGCTCGCCGAGTACAGCCCGGTGATCATGTCGGTGCCCGCCGGGCCGCTGGTGCCGACGCAGACGCCGATGTTGCCCGCCTTGGCGCGCGTGTAGCCCTCGGCCATGTGCGAGGCGCCCTCGACGTGGCGGGCCAGGGTGTGGTGAAGGCCGCCATTGGTCTTCATTGCCTTGTAGAAGGGGTTGATCGCGGCCCCGGGCAGGCCGAAGACGTGGGTCACCCCTTCCCTCTTCAGGATCTCAACGGCGGCCTGGGCCGCGGTCATGCGTGCCATCGTGGTGCTCCTGGTGCCTTCGTGCCGGTATCCCGTGTGCTGGGTCAGGTGGGACGGCTCAGCTGGTGAGCCGGCCGGAGAGCCGCTCCACGCCGCGGAGCAGGCCCGAGTGGTCGAGACCGCCGTCGCCGTTGGCGCGAGCGGAGGCCATGAGCTGGGCGACGAGGCCGCCGACTGGCACGACGACGCCGGCCTCGCGGGCGGCGGCAGTGACGATGCCGAGGTCCTTGTGGTGCAGGTCGATCCGGAAGCCGGGCTGGAAGCTCTTCCTTGTCATGTTCTCGCGCTTCTGGTCGAGGACCTTGGAACCGGCGAGGCCACCGCCAAGAACGTCGAGGGCGGGGCTGAGGTCGACACCGTAGGCCTCGAGGAAGACCACGGCCTCGGCCAGGGCCTGGATGTTGGCGGCGACGATGAGCTGGTTCGCGGCCTTGACCGTCTGGCCGGCGCCGCTGCCGCCCACGTGGACGATCGTCTTGCCGACCGCGTCGAGGACGGGCTTGGCCGCCTCGAAGTCGGCCGCCTCGCCGCCGACCATGATCGACAGTGTGGCGTTCTTGGCTCCCGCCTCGCCGCCGGAAACCGGCGCGTCGAGGAGCCGGAAGCCCTTGGCCTTCGCCGTCTTCGCGAGCTCGGCTGTCACGTCCGGGCGGATGCTCGAGAAGTCGATGACGAGGGTGCCCTTCCTGGCGTTGGCGAACACACCGCCCTCGCTGGCGAGAACATCGTGCACGTCAGGGCTGTCGGGCACCATGACCGCGACGACGTCGGCGTCCGTGACCGCACCGGCGATCGACTGGGCCGCACGGCCGCCGGCCTCGACCAGTGGCTGGGCCTTCTCGGGGCTGGGGTTGTAGCCGACGACGTCATGCCCGGCGTTCTGGAGGTGGACGGCCATCGGGCTGCCCATGATGCCAAGTCCGATGAAGGCGATGGTGCTCATGTGCGTTCTCCTTGGAGGTCTTGCGGATGTCAGAGGCCGGCGGCGCGGCATTCGCGCGGCAGCCAGCCGAAGCTCTCGGGGGTGGTAGCGGTGGTGGGCTTGTACTCAAGGCCGACCCAGCCGGCATACCCCCGCTGCTCCAGCGCGCGCAGGCAACCGGCGATGTCCAGGTGGCCTGAGCCGGGCTCCCCGCGGCCGGGCGCGTCGGCGATCTGGACGTGCGCGACCTTGTCCGCGTGGGTCTCGATGGCGCGCAGGACGTCGTCGCCGTTGTTGGCGAGGTGGAAGAGGTCGCAGAGGAACCCGACGTTCGGCGCACCGTGGGCTCGGACCGCATCGACGACCCGGACGGCGTCGTCGGCGGTGCGGAGCGGGTAGGGCTTGGGACCGCTGACCGGCTCGACCAGCACCGTGGCGCCGAGGCGGTCGGCCGCCTTTGCCGCGAGGGCTAGGTTCTCGAGGGCGAGGGCGTCCTGCGCTTCGGGCGTGGCGTCGACGCGGTTGCCATAGAGGGCATTGAAGCCGCCGACGCCGAGCCGCCGGCCGATCTCGACCGTGGCCTCGATGTTGTCGCGGAACTGCTGGGAGCGGGCCGGGATCGACAGGACGCCGCAGTCTGGCCCGGCCAGGTCGCCGGCGAAGAAGTTGAGGCCGGTCAGCTGGACGCCGGCGTCCTGGATCGCCCCC
The DNA here is from genome assembly GCA_963715025.1 of uncultured Actinomycetota bacterium. Taxonomy (GTDB): domain Bacteria; phylum Actinomycetota; class Actinomycetes; order Actinomycetales; family Dermatophilaceae; genus DASSJT01. The sequence continues at coordinate 598,957 of CAVQQQ010000009.1, forward strand.
ACGAAGGCGTCGGCCTCGCGGTCGGAGGGGACCGGCTGGTCGGGCCAGGGCCACCAGAACTCGACGGCGCCGAAGCCCTCGGCCGCAGCCGCAGCGGGGCGCTCCAGCAGGGGCAGCTCGGTGAAGAGCATCGAGCAGTTCACCGTCCAGCGCAGGGTGTGCTCGGTCATTCGTCGCCTCCTTGTTTTCCGTTCTATGGAATTCAATTTCCGCTACATGGGAGACTAGAGGCATCTCGAGCAGCGCGTCAATCGGGCGGGGCCCTTTTCTCGGAAGAACGAGCAGATATATCCGCGACCTCCCGCATCGGCCGGGCACACCCGACCCCCGCCCCGACCCAGCCCCGACCCAGCCGCTGCCCCGCCCCGACCCCGCCCCGACCCCGCCCCTGCCCCGCGCCGAACCTTTGCTAGCAAGCGATCGATCATCGCGGACATGCTGCAGCGTGTCCGCCAAGCACCAAGGCCTGCTAGCAAAGGTTGGCGAGACGGGGCGCGGCCCCGGGGAGGCGTAGGGCCCAACGGCGTGGTGCGCTCAGCTGCCCCGGTAGGTGGCGTAGCCGAACGGGTTCAAGAGCAGCGGCACGTGGTAGTGCTGATCCGGGTCAGTGATCGTGAACGACACGACCACCTCGGGGTAGAACCCGGTCACACCGTTCTGGGCGAAGTAGCCGCCGGTGTCGAACCGCAGCGCGTAGTCGCCCACATCGAGCCGGTCTGGACCAAGGTCGCCGATGCGGCCGTCGCTGTCGGTGAGGCCGTCGCCCAGAACCGTCGGGGACGACACCGACCGCAGCTGCACGAAAAGCCCGACAGCCGGCATACCCCTGCTGGTGTCGAGGACATGTGTCGTCAGGGTTCCCACGCTCACACCACCTGCCTGAGTCGAAGCATCGCGATCTCGCGCAGCTGGGTCACCGTCTCGCCGCGCTCGGTCTGGTCGTCATTCTGGAGCCGTCGCTCGAGCTCGGCGAGGATCTGGGGCGCGGAACGCCCCGCGGCGCGGATCAGGAAGACCCGGTCGAAGCGGTCCTCGTAGGCGCGGTTGCCCTCGGCCAGGCGTCGGGCCACCTCGGCGTCGGACCCTTCGACACCCGCCTGCTCCCGCCGGGAGAACGCGGCGTCGTGGCCGTTGTCGGACGGCCGTTCCCCGATCCGCGGGTGCCGTGCCAGCGCCGCGGCCAGCTCGGGATCCGACAGCGTCCGGGCGGCCTGGTCAGCCCGGCCCCACAGCGACTCGAGGTCGCCGTAGGGCCGGCCGGCCAGGATGTCGTCCACCCAGCGGGGTACCGCGAGGCAGGAGGCCAGGCGTGCCCGGGCCTCCTCCTCGGGCAGGGCGTTGAAGGCCTCCACGGCCATCAGTCGACCCCCAGGCTTCGCGCCCGCGCGGTGTGGATCGGGTTGGCCCCGGCCACCAGGTCGTCGAACCGGTGCCCGGCGATCTTGGCGATCTCGATCAGCGCAGCCGCCTTCTCCTGCGTCGGCGAGTTGTTGAGCCGGTCCGAGCCGTGGCGGATGACCTGCTCGAACGAGTCCTCGTCGCGCACGCAGGCGATGAGGGGGAAGCCGAACCGCTCCCGGTACGCGCTGGTCAGTGCCGCCAGCTCGGCGTGCTCGGCCTCGGCCAGGTGGGTCAGCCCGAGCGAGGACTGGTCGCGCAGCGAACTGGGCCCCTCCTCGCCCTCCGCGACGCTGGTCGCGCCGAGGTCGGGGTAGGACTCGATGAGGAACCGCTGGTCGGCGTCTCGTCCCGCGAACAGGGCCTCCTGGAAGGCGCGGCGCAGGTCCTGGGTGTCCGCGAACGGCCGGAGCTCGTACGCCTCCTCGACCACCCAGTCGGGGCCCTGGAACAGGCCGCCGAAGGTCCGCACGAACTCGTCGCGGTCCATGGCGTTGACCTGGTCGAGCCGGATCAGGCCGTCCCCTGGCTGCCCCGCCACGGCAGGCCCGAAGTCCTTGCCGATGTGGTGGAACACGAGGTTCAGAAGGATCGCCGTGATGCTGCCCAGCGTGATGCCCGAGCCGAAGATGATCTGCGCCCACTCGGGCACCGCCTTGGCGACCTCCGGCTGGGCGGTCACGTACATCGCGAGCCCCAGGCTGGTCGCCACGATGACGACGTTGCGGTGGTCGTGGAAGTCGACCCGGGTCAGCGTCTGGATTCCCACGACGGCCACGGTGGCGAACATGGCGAGCGCGGCCCCGCCGAGCACCGGGTGCGGGATCCCGGCCACGATGGCGCCCGCCTTGGGGATCAGGCCGATCACGATCATGATCAGCCCCGCCGCAGCAACGACGTAGCGGCTCTTGACCCGGGTCAGGCGCACCAGCCCGACGTTCTCGGCGAAGCACGTGTACGGGAAGGAGTTGAAGATGCCGCCGATCGTCGTCGCGAGGCCATCGGCCCGCAGCGCCCGCGCGATGTCCTCGCGGACGATCCGCTTCTCCACGATCTCGCCCGTCGCGAAGACGTCGCCGGTGGTCTCGACGGCGGTGATCAGCATGACGACGATCATCGAGATGATCGCGGCGACCGAGAACTTCGGCCAGCCGAAGTAGAACGGCTGGGTGACGCCGACCCAGCTCGAGCCGCCGACCGCGTCGAAGTGCGCATCGCCCAGCGCCCAGGCGACCAGCGTGCCGATGACCAGGCCGGCGAGCACCGCGATGGTGGCCATGAAGCCCTTGAAGACCCGCTGGATCACGACGATGAGGGCGAGCGTCCCGAGGGCGTACGCCATGTTGCGCCCGCTCGTGGGATCGGACGTCGGGCCTGCCCCGCCCGTGGCGTCGGCAGCCGCGACCGGCAGCAGGGCGATGCCGATGATCGTGATCACCGTCCCCGTGACGACCGGCGGGAAGAAGCGGATGAGCCGGCTGAAGTACGGCGCGATCAGGAAGGTGAAGAGGCCGGCGACGATGACCGCTCCATAGATGACGAGCAGGCCGTCGGTGCCCCCACCGGCGGCCGTGCCGATGGCGATCATCGGCGACACGGCGGTGAAGGTGACGCCCTGGAGCAGCGGCAGCTTCACCCCCACCTTCCAGAAGCCGATCGACTGGATGATGGACGCGATACCGCAGGTGAACAGGTCTGCGTTGATGAGATGGATCAGCTGCTGGGTGGTGAGCCCGATCGAGCTCGCCAGCAGGATCGGCACGATGACCGCGCCGGCGTAGAACGCGAGGACGTGCTGGAAGCCATAGACGGCGAGCTTGGGGACCGGGAGCATCTGGTCGACAGGATGGGTGCGCTTGCCGGCGCGCACGGTGGCAGTGGCGGACATGGCGGGAACCTTTCTGGTGGGGAACAGGAGGTATGCCGGCCGGCCAGGCCGCGTTAACGGCATACCTCGTGCTGGTCTTGGGTCAGGGAGCTGGGCGTTCGGCGGTCTTGCCCGACTCGTCGGGTGTGACGCCCACGGGCGGCGCCGCGGACGGCACGGAGGGTCTGTGCCGGTGCGCGGCCCGCAGCTCGTTGAAGAACAGGTTGAGCAGGACGGCGACGATGCTCGCCGCGCAGATTCCCGAGTCGAAGATGGTGGCGAACCACTCGGGAAAGGCGTCGTAGAACGTGGGGACGGCGATGGGTACAACGCCGACCCCCAGGGCGGTCGCGACGAGGACGATGTTGAGGTTCCCCTCGAAGTCGACCTTGGAGAGCGTCCGGATGCCGCTGGCGGCGACCGAACCGAAGAGGATGATGCCGGCGCCGCCGAGCACGGGCAGCGGCACTGCGGCGACGACCCGGCCTAGCACCGGAAGGAGTCCGAGGACCACCAGCACCGAGCCGCCTGCGACCACGGCCCAGCGGCTCTTGATACCGGTGATCGCGACGACTCCCACGTTCTGGGCGAACGCGCTGGCCGGAAAGCTGTTGAAGACCGGCGCCACAGTGGTCGCCAGCATGTCGGCGCGCAGGCCGTCCCCGACCCGGCGGGGGGTGATCTCGGTGCCGACGATCTCGCCGACCGCGATGATGTCGGCGGTGGTCTCCGTCATGATCACGACGATCACGATCACCATCGAGACGATGGCGCCGGCCTGGAACACTGGGGCGCCGAAGCTGAACGGCCTGGGGAAGGCCGCGATGGAGCCGGTGCCGACGCCGGAGAAGTCCGCCTGGCCGACCAGGGCGGCGAAGGCAGTCCCGACGACGAGTCCCAGGAGGATGGACAGCCGGCTGACCGGGCCCCGCACCAGCCGGGTGAGGAGCAGGATGACGGCGAGCGTGAAGGCGGCGAGGCCGATCGTGGAGACTGAGCCGTAGCCGGGCGCCGTGGGATTGCCGCCCATGGCCCAGCGGACCGCCACGGGGAGCAGCGAGACGCCGATGACGGTGATGATCGTGCCGTTGACCACCGGCGGGAAGAACCGCACCACCTGGGAGAAGAACGGGCTGATGGCCAGGCCCACGAGTCCGGCGACGATGATCGACCCGAAGACCGCGCGAAGGCCGCCACTTCCGGTCGCCACCGTGGTCATGGTCGAGACGCTGGCGAACGACGTGCCCTGCACGAGTGGCAGCTGGGAGCCGAAGAGCGGCAGGCCGGCACTCTGCAGGATCGTGGCCAGGCCGCTCACGAAGAGCGCGGCCGACACGAGGAGGGCGATCTGCACGCTGGTGAGACCGGCGGCGCCTCCCACGATGAGCGGGGGCGCGATGACGCCGCCGTACATCGTGAGGATGTGCTGGACGCCGTAGGCGTACGTTGGGCCGAGCGGCAGTCGCTCGTCCTCGGGCCGCATGGACTCCGACACCGTGGTCGAGTTCATCGTGGTCTCCCCGTCTCCCCGCGCTCAGCGGACGGTCAGACGATGGTCAGCAGAAGCCCGGGACGGTGAGCCACGCATCCCCGGCATCGGATGCGTCGTCACGGGTCACGGTGGCTTCGATCAGGCCATAGGGCCGGTCGGCGGCGATGAAGACCTCGCCGTTGTTCTCCAGGCCGAACGGCGCCAGGTCCACCAGGAAGTGGTGCTTGTTCGGAGCCGAGAACTTGATCTCGGCCACCTCCGGGTGCCCCTCGAGGACGGCGCGGCCCATGGCGTAGAGAGTCTCCTGGAGCGCCCGGCTGTAGGTGACCGCAAAGGTCTCGAGCAGGATCCGATGGATGTCGTCGTACGACTTGTTCCAGTCGGTGCTCTTCGGGAACTCGCTTCCCTCGTAGCGCCACCGGGCCACCAGCGAGGTGGCGAGGATACGGTCGTCGGCCTCGGCGAGGGTCGTGTACTTGTCTTTGAGGTAGCCCTTGAACTCCGAGCCGGTCGACTTCAGCACCACGAGATCCTTCAGGCCGGAGACCACCCACGCGCGGCGATGCTCGCCAGTGCCGTCGACCGTGACGACGGTCGTGCGGGTGTCACCGCCGCGGCGCACGAAGGCATGGTCATGTCCCTGACCGCCCACCTTGATGCGATCCCATGCGTACTCCTCAACCTCGATGCGCGCGCCGGTGGCGGCGTCCGCCGCCTCGAGGAAGCGGTCGGCCAGGCTGAGGGCATAGTCCTCGGGCGAGGTGATGCCCTTCTCCTTGGCGAACGCGAAGGCGGTGTTCTTCTGGGTGTCGGTCGGCAGGACGCTCGTCTGGTCGCCCGCCGTGTGCGCCGCGGTGAAGTCGCCCCGCAGCGAGGTCGAGACGTTGAGGTCGCGGATCTCGTGGCGGGCGGAGTCGCGGTAGACGCGGACGACGCGGTTCTCCGCCTTGCCGTACTGGTTGGGTCCGAGAACGATGCTCATGGGTGCGGGTGCTTCCTCTGCGATGGCCGCGGACAACGGCGGTCGGGTGGAGGTGCGGCCTCGGCGGTCACGCCGGTATGCCGGTTGGCGGGTCTTGGGGCCGGCTTGGTGTCCGGTGTGCCGAAGGCCCTCCTGCCGCTCTCGAAACCCAGCTACGGCGTTCCAAGATGCGGAAATCTATTTACGAATAACGGAAGGTTAGGGCGTGACCTGAGTCACGTCAACAGTTTGTTGAAAACCAGTCTCCGCGGCCGCCGGGGGACCTGCCAGTCGAGGCGCGTGGCCCCCCGGGTTCAGGGAGCGTCGGCGCGGCTGCGGTTGAGGTAGTTGTAGACAGTGAACCGGGTCAGCCCGAGCGCCTCGGCCACCGTTTCTGCCGACTTGCGCATCTCGAACGCGCCGCGCTCCTCGAGGAGCCGCACCGCCCGCTGCTTGCCGGCCCGCGGAAGGGTGTGCAGCGGGCCGCCGAGCTCGGCCTCGACGCCGGCGATGAGCCGTGCCAGTCCGTCGGACAGGTCTGTGGACACTCCCTCACGGGGGACAGCGGTCAGCGGCGCGAGCGGTGGCAGGCGCACGTGGAAGAGCACATCGCCGAGCCACTGGATCGGGATGTCGCCCGGTCTGGGGTCGCCATCCACGACGTGGCCGCCAACCCGGTCCAGCAAGGGGCGCAGGGCAGCCTGGAGGGATGCCGACTGCGCCGCCGCCAGCGCCGCGGTGCGAGCTTCCCTGCGGGCGGACCGATTTGGCCCAGCCACCCCGGTCCGTGCCTGCCGCGCTCGACGCGTCTGGTCAGGCATGGCCGTCGGCACGCTCCATCTGCAGGGTTACGCGAGTTGCTCCCGCATCCAGGGCCTCGCCGAGCGCCGCGCCCAGGACGGCGAGGACAGTGACCGCGTCACCCTCTACGGACGTGCCGAGCGGGCCCAGGTCTGGCTCCAAGCCGGCCTCGCTGAGCCGGTCGGCAGCAGCCGTGACGTGCTGGGGCAGTTCGCCCTCGCCGTGGAACGGCTCGGTCGTGAACTCGACGCGCACCCGCATGGCACCAAGGTAGTCCCGCCTCGCCAGGGGTGTTCCCCATGGGCAAGTCCCTGATCGAAGGTCGTCGCGGGGCCGATGGTTAAACCGTGCGCCACGCCAGCGTCGAGAGGCGGGACGCGTCCAGACCGGTCGCGGCGGTGGCCTCGTCGACCGACACCGCGCCACAGTCCACACCGCGCACGATGAAGTCGGCGAGCGCCCGGGCGGTGGCGGGCTCGTCCAGGAAGCCGGAGCCGGTCTGCTCGACGTACCGCCTCAATCGGTCGGCCGTTTGCTCGAATCCGCTCCGGTAGAAGGCGAATACGGCGGCATACCGCGTCGGCAGCTGGGCCGGATGGAGGTCCCAGCCCTGGTAGTAGCCCCGCTCCAGGGACCGCCGGACCAGCCGGTGGTGCAGCGCCCACGCGCTGCGCACGAACTGCCGCTCTCCCACCGGGATCACGTTCGTCGAGCCATCCGACAGCCGCACCCCAGTGCCCGCGGCGGCGACCTGCATGACCGACTTGGCGTAGTCGGCCGCCGGGTGCTCCATGCTCTGGAACTCGGCCGGGACGCCGCACGAGGCGGAGTAGTCGTACGTCCCGTAGTGCAGCCCCGTGCACCGGCCCTCGGACGCATGGACCATCCGGGCCACCAGCGCGGTCCCGTCTGGACCGAGGATCGCCTGAGGGGTCTCGACCTGGATCTCGAAGCCCAGCGAGCCGCGCGCCAGCCCCAGTGCGGACTCGAGCTGGCCGGCTGCGAAGACCATCGCCTCGACCTGCTCGACCGACGTCACCTTGGGCAGCGTCACGACGAATCCCTCCGGCAGCGTCCCGGACGAACCCGCGAGGGCCTCCAGGAACCTGGCGAGGGTGCGCAGCCCCCGGCGCCGGGTCGGTGCCTCGAAGCTCTTGAACCGTATGCCGTGACACGGCGGCGCGGTCCCCTCGCCGATCGCTTGGGTCAGGGCCCGTGCCGCGGCCACCACTGTGGCGTCCTCGTCGGCATCGCCGCGCTGGCCATAGCCGTCCTCGAAGTCGATCCGCAGGTCCTCGATCGGCTCGGCGGCGAGCTTGTCGCGCACCGGCTGCTCCAGCCCGGCGGCCTCGCCGAGGACCTGCCGGAAGCCCTCGACATCCGCGTCGACCGCGCCCAGGGCGGCGCTCCCCCACTCGGGCACCAGCCCGGCGTGAAACCGGTCCGCCGGCACGTAGACCGTGTGCACCGGTTGTCGGGTAGCGCGCTCCCCTGGGTAGCCGTTGGCGAGCGCCGCGTCGGCGCCGGCCAGTCTTGTATCCAGCCGGTCTGCGAGGTCGTCCACGATTCCTTGGGCCAGCAGCGTCACGAGTGCGCCCCCACGGCCGTGGCCGGTTCCTCCGCTCCCTCCGGGTCGGGACTCGCGACGCCCTTCACCGCTGCGGCGACCCTGGGCGCCACCGTTGCGTCGAACACGCTCGGCACGATGTAGGCCGCATTGAGCTCCTCTGGCTTGACGCTGTCGGCGATGGCATGCGCCGCGGCGATCATCATGGCGTCCGTGATCTGCGAGACGCCGGCATCCAGGAGCCCCCGGAAGAAGCCAGGAAAGGCCAGCACGTTGTTGATCTGGTTGGCGTAGTCGGAGCGCCCCGTCGCGACCACCGCCGCGTGCTTGCTGGCGGCGACCGGGTCGACCTCGGGGTCGGGGTTGGCCAGGGCGAACACGATGGCGCCCGGCGCCATGCGGGCGATGTCGTCGCCGTCGAGCAGGTTGGGCGCGGACACCCCGATGAAGACGTCGGCGCCTTCGATGACCTCCTTGAGCGCGCCGCGGACCCCGTGGGGGTTGGTGTTCTCGGCGATCCAGGACCGGAACTCGTCGGCGTTCGGCTCGCCGCGCTCGAGGGCTCCATGCCGGCCGCACCCGATGATGTCGCGCGCTCCCTGGGCCGCGAGCAGCTGGATGACGGCGTGGCCGGCGGCACCGACCCCAGACACGACGATCCGCACATCGGCCAGGTTCTTGCCCACGACCCGGAGGGCATTGGTGAGGGCGGCCAGGACCACGATCGCCGTGCCGTGCTGGTCGTCGTGGAACACCGGGATGTCTAGCGCCTTCCGCAGCCGGGCCTCCACCTCGAAGCAGCGCGGTGCCGAGATGTCCTCCAGGTTGATCCCGCCATAGACCGGCGCGATGGCGATCACGGTACGCACGATCTCGTCGACATCCTGGGTGTCGAGGCAGACCGGCCACGCATCCACACCGGCGAACTGCTTGAACAGCGCCGCCTTGCCCTCCATCACTGGCAGCGCGGCCTTCGGGCCGAGGTTCCCCAGGCCGAGCACCGCCGAACCGTCGGTCACCACGGCGACCGTGTTGCGCTTGATGGTGAGACGGCGGGCGTCCTCCGGGTTCTTCGCGATCGCCAGGCAGACCCGCGCCACGCCCGGGGTGTACGCGCGCGCGAGGTCGTCGCGGTGCTTCAGCGGCACCTTGGGCACGACTTCGAGCTTGCCGCCCAGGTGGAGCAGGAAGGTCCGATCGCTGACCTTGCGCACCGTCACGCCCGGCAGGTCCTCGATCTGCTGGGTGATGTCGTCGGCGTGCTCGGCGTCGGCCGCATTGCACGTGACGTCGATCACCAAGTGGTTGCTACGGCTCTCCACGACGTCGAGCGCCGTGAGCGCACCCCCGGCTGCGCTGACCGCCGACGCGATGATGCCTGTGGTGTCCACCGTTGCGGGCGCCTCCACCCGCACCGTGATCGAGTAGCCGGGACTGGGTGCGGGCATGGCAATCCTCCTCGATGGCGTTTTTCTGTATCGTGGATAGTATCTTCTGGTGTCCGGAAGTCAACGGGCCAAAGGTCACCCTTTCGGGAAGCCTGCGACCCCGCCCAGGCATCCGCGACCAGCCGCCGCCGGCGATCAGCGTCTCGCGGAGCAGGTGTGGACGGTGGGTGATGGTTTGGTGCACCCCAGCATCCAGCAGTCGGTGGGGTCTACGGGGGCTATGGGGCCGGAAAGGTCACTGTTCACGGAAGACTCGACGGGGCGTGGCCAGCTGGGCTCTGCGTCGCCATTGGGATCCGCCGTCCCTGGGCGGGGGCACGATGGTTGCAGGAGACCGACTGGAGGGACATCCCATGAGCGAGCCCGTCACGTCCCAGCAGACCCAGGCGACCAGCCTCGGAGCGGCAGCCTCAGCTCTGGCTGACACCTGGAGTCCCAGGGTCGCAGGCCAGGTCAACGACGTGCTGGTCAAGGTGGTCAGGATCGAGGGCGAGTTCGTCTGGCACGACCACCCGGCGACCGACGAGGCGTTCCTCGTCCTGTCGGGGCGCCTTCGGCTGCAGGTCCGGGACGGCTCGCCACCGCGAGAGCGAACCCTCGATATGGCGCCCGGCGACTTCTTCGTGGTCCCGTGCGGGGTGGAGCACTGCCCCGTCGCCGACCCGGGCACGACGATCGCCCTGCTGGAGGCGGCCGGCACGGTCAACACCGGCGCGGCCGGCGGGACCCTGACGCCGCCGGTCGACCAGCCGCTCTGAGCGCCGCACCCAGCCGGTCGTGACCGGCGTCGGGCCGGGATCTGCTCGCACCCGTGAGTGATACAACCCTGCTGATTCTTGGGCCCTGCGACCGAGCTTCGGCCGCAGGGCCCAGAATCAGCGAATCGATCAGACCGACCTCTGGTACGCCCCGAAGGCCCGCGTGGCGAGCCATCCCATCACCAGGGCGACGGCGGCCAGGGCGCCCAGCCGCGGACCGATGACCGACCAGTCGGGCGTGGCCGAGAGGCCCTCACGGCTGATCACGACGGCCCAGTCCACCGGGTTGTAGCGGGCGGCGGTCTGGATCCAGGACGGTGCCAGGCTGAGGTCCATGATCGCCGAGGAGAGGAAGGTCAGCGGCAGGCTCAGCAGCTGGCTGATGCCGATCAGCGCCTCCTGCTGGCGGGCCAGGAGCGCCACCGCGTTGGACATGGCCGCGAACACGATGGTGAGCAGGATCGCCGCCGCGAAGGTGAGCAAGGCGCCGTTGACCGGGTTGTCGAACCTGGCGCCACCGGCATACGCGACTGCGAAGATCACCGCCGTCTGGACGATCGAGGTGATCGACTGGTAGGCAACCGTGCCGTTCATCATCGCCCCACGCCGCACCGGCGAGGCCAGCAGGCGGTCCATGACCCCGAGGTTCATGTCCTCGATGTAGACCGTGCCCGCCCATGCCGCCGAGAACAGGGCGGTCATCGCGACGACTCCAGGGGTGAGGTACTCGAGGAACGTGCCGCCCTCGGCGCTGAACCCCGGGATCTCGATCACCTTCTGGAACAGCTGCCCGAACATCAGCAGCCAGAACATCGGCTGGATCAGGGTGATCAGGACGAAGGCCGGCTGGCGCAGCAGGGCGGTGAGCGAGCGCTTCGTCAGGAGCACGGAGTGGGTGGCGAGGGTGGTCATCGGGCTGCTCCTTCGAACGCGCGCCCGGCGTGGCGCAGGTAGACGTCGTCCAGCGACGGGCGGGCGACCGTCGCCGAGGCGACCGCGAGGCCGCCCTGTTCAAGCGCCGCGAGGACGCTCGGGATGGCGCGCGCGCCGACGTCGGCGCGGGCGCGCAGGGTGCGGCCCTCGTGGGACAGGTCGCGCAGCTCTCCTACATGGCCGAGCCGGGCGAGGGCAGCCGGAGCGTCGGCCGCGTCCGCGAGCTCGACGACCACCGCGTCGCCGCGCAGCTCGCTCTTGAGCTCCTCGGGCGTGCCTTCGGCGACGATGCGGCCGGCGTCGACGATGGCGAGCCGGTCGGCAAGGTGGTCGGCCTCGTCGAGGTAGTGGGTCGTGAGGAGCACGGTCATCCGCTCGGCGGAGGCCATCCGGGCGATCTCGGCCCACATCTCGGCGCGCGCCTCCGGGTCGAGCCCGGTGGTGGGCTCGTCCAGGAAGAGGACCACGGGCCGGTTGACCAGGCCGATGGCGACATCGAGCTTGCGCTGCATGCCGCCGCTGTAGGTCTTGGTGAGCCGGTCGGCCGCCTCGACGAGGCCGAAGCGCTCGAGCAGCTCGCTCGTGCGGGACTTGGCCTGCCGGCGGCTGAGCCCCTGGATCCGTGCGGCCATGACGATGCTCTCCCGGCCGGTCATCATCGGCGCCGCGCTGGACTTCTGACCGACCAGGCCGATGGAGCGGCGTACCGCATCCGGGTGTCGCGCCACGTCGCGGCCGGCGACCCGGGCCTGGCCCGAGTCAGGACGCGAGAGCGTCGAGAGGATCTTGACGGTGGTGGACTTGCCGGCGCCGTTGGGGCCGAGGACCCCATAGACCTGGCCCTCCTCGACCTTCAGGCTGAGCCCGTCGAGGGCTTGGACTCGCGGCTTGCCCCTGCCACCGGGGTAGGTCTTGACGAGCTCGGTGGCGTTGATGGCGAACCCGCTCGAGCCGGGTGGCGACCCTGGGCTGGGAGGTGACTGGACGGCATACGGCATCGATCGACTGTTCACGGTGACTCCTTGTCTGGTGCTGGATGAGGAGTCGGGCCGAGCGGGCTGCCGTATGGTGGAAGTGCGCCTTGAGAAGCCACACGGCAGGTCCGCTTGGACCGATCTCGAGGGTGGGCCCCCGGCCAGGCGTTGCTGCGCCTGCCGGGGGTCGTCTCAGTGCTGGGGGTCGGGTGGCGCCAGGGCTCGGCCCTCCTCCCCCAGGTGGGCGACCGGGTCGGCCATGATCTGCTCGAACGTCATGCCCGACTCGACGAGCTCGTGCATGCGCCGCCAGCCCTTGGTGCCGGGCAGCGAGCCGGTGCGGATGTCCTGGGCGAGCTGGCGCACGAACGCCAGCTCGGCATGGAGCATCGCCTCGCGGAACACGCCCTCGATGAGGAACAGCTCGGGCAGGCCCTGCTCGCGAGCCATGGTGTGCGCCACGTTCAGGCCGCGCAGCTCCACCTCCAGCGCACGGGCGCGGTCCTCGAGCAGTCGGGCGGCCTCGTCGGGGGGCAGGCCCGGGAGCAGGCTGAGCCCGGCCTCAAGCTGCGAGGGGTCTTGACTGGGCACTGCGATGATCTCCGCCAGCCAGTCCTCGAACTCGGCCAGCCCGGCCGCCGTGATGCCGTAGACCGTTCGCTCGGGCCGCCGGCCCTCGCGGATCGTCTCCCGGGGCTCGATCAGCCCGTGCTTCTGGAGCGACTCGACGACGGAGTAGAGCGACCCGTAGTTGAGCTTGATGCTCTTTTCCTTGCCGCGGCTGCGCAGGGTGCTGGAGATCTCATAGGGATGCATCGGCCGCTCGCCCAGGCAGCCCAGCACGGCGAGTGCCAGGGGGTTGTTGACGCGGCGGCGGGACATCTCTCTCCTGAGGCTGGTGGTGACGGCGCGGGTACACGGTCACGAATACTCGATTCAGAGTATTCGCTCCCGACTAGAGAGATGTCAAGAGCCGAATCGGGTGCGTCGATAGGATGACCGTGGTGTGCCGGGAAGTCTGGTCGGCAGCGCCTGCCAGGTCGAGGGGCAGGTGTCCCACAGACGAGGCCCAACCGAGGGGGTCAACACCGTGTCCAGCCCGCCGCCGACTTCGCCCCCACCCGGCTCACCCACACCCGGCTCACCCGGCTCACCCTCACCCACGCCCGGCCCGCGTCCACCCGACCCGCTGCCGTCCACGCCGTCGCCGCGCGAGCGGCTGTTCCACCGCTCGACCTGGACCGAGACCCAGTTCGTCGCCGATGCACTGCGCACCGAGACCGTAGGCGGCGCCCTGCTCCTCACCGCTGCCGTTGCCGCACTCATCTGGGCCAATTCGCCGTGGCGCGAGGGCTATTCGGCGCTGCTTGACTTGACGTTCGGCCCCAGTCCTCTGCACCTCTCGCTGTCCCTCGGCGCCTGGGCGTCAGACGGCCTCCTCGCCCTCTTCTTCTTCGTGGCGGGGCTGGAGCTCAAGCGCGAGTTCCTCGTCGGGGACCTCACCAGCCCGGCAAAGGCGGCACTGCCCGTGGCGGCTGCGGTGTGCGGGGTGGCCATCCCCGCCCTGGTGTATGCCGTGGTGGCGGCCTCCGTGGGCGGCGCCGGGGTGCTGCGCGGCTGGGCGATACCGACCGCCACTGACATCGCCTTCGCGCTCGCAGTCCTGGCCGTGCTCGCCACGCACCTGCCGGCGGCCCTGCGGTCGTTCCTCCTGACCCTGGCGGTGGTGGACGACCTCATCGCGATCACGATCATCGCGCTCTTCTACACCGACCACCTCAGCGTCGGTTTCCTGCTCCTGGCCCTGCTCCCCCTGGCCGCCTTCGCCGCGCTGGTGCAGCGGCGCAACACCCGCTGGTGGCTGCTCGTGCCGCTCGCGGCCACGGCCTGGGCGCTGGTGCACGCCTCGGGCGTTCACGCGACCGTGGCGGGTGTTCTCCTCGGGCTCACGGTGCCGGTGCGCCCGCGCCGATCAGCCTCCCGGATCAGCACGCTGAGCCCGGAGACGGACGTGGCGCACCGTCTCGAGCACCGCCTGCGCCCCCTCTCCGCGGGCGTCGCCGTGCCGGTGTTCGCGTTCACGTCTGCAGGGGTGACCGTCGTCGGGGGCGGGCTTGGCGCGGCTCTGCGGGATGGCGCAGCCCTGGGTGTCGTCGCCGGTCTGGTGGGCGGAAAGCTCGTGGGTGTCTTCGGCGGGACGTGGGCCTTCGCGAGATTCACGAAGGCCGAGCTCGACGAGGACCTCTCGTGGTGGGACGTGCTCGGCCTGTCTCTGCTGGCCGGCATCGGCTTCACCGTGTCGCTGCTGGTCGGGGAGCTTGCCTTCGGCAGCGGCAGCGCGCGCGATGAGCACGTCAAGCTCGCCATCCTCGTGGGCTCGCTCGTCTCAGCGGCCCTGGCCGCCGTCGTCCTGCGCCGCCGCAATGCCATCTACCGGCGCATCGAAGAGCTCGAGACCAGCGATCGCGATGGCGACGGCATCCCCGACTGTTTCCAGACCGCAGCCGGGGGGACTGGTCAGACGGGGACGCAGGACCGTCCGTCTGGGTAAGGTCTTGCTGAGCAAACCACGCACGCCCGCAGACGTCACTGACGAGGTGAAAGCCATGGCCAGCAGCACCCCTGAGACGACTCCCGATACCGAGCGGACCTTCGGCCAGCTGGTCGCGGATGCCACTCGCGACATGCAGACCATCGTCCAGGGCGAGATCGCCCTGGCCAAGGCAGAGGTGACCTCGGGAGCCAAGGTCATGGGGATGGGCGCCGGCCTCCTGGGCGGGGCGGCATTCCTGGGGCTGCTCGGGCTCATCTTCCTGTTCCACACCATGGCCCAGGTGCTCGACATCTGGCTGCCCCTCTGGGCCGCCTACGCCATCACCACCGGGTTCCTGTTCCTGCTCGCAGGAGTTCTCGCCCTCGCTGGTCGACGGGCCATCTCCAAGGCCAACCCCAGGCCCGAGCGCGCCATCGCCCAGGCGCAGGAGACCATCGCTACCTTCAAGTCCCGCTGAGCCCCGCCGGGCACCCACCGGGCCGACCGGCATACCCCTGAAGCAGCCGACACCGCTGGAAGGCCGCTGTGACCTCTGACGCCGCGTCCGTCCTCATCGAGGGCCCGTGGCAGCACCGCTTCGTCGCCGCCAATGGCGCGCGGTTCCATATTGCCGAGCAGGGCCACGGCCCCCTCGTGCTGCTGCTGCACGGATTCCCGCAGTTCTGGTGGGCGTGGCGGCACCAGATGACGGCGCTCGCCGAGGCCGGCTACCACGCAGTGGCGCTCGACCTGCGCGGCTACGGCGCGTCTGACAAGCCACCGCGCGGCTACGACACCTGGACCTCGGCACGGGATGTCGCCAGTGTGATCAGATCGCTCGGCGAGCGTTCCGGTGTCGTGGTGGGCCAAGGGTGGGGCGGCTGGATCGCCTGGAGTATGCCGTCGCTCCAGCCCGCGGTGACCCGCGCCATCGCGTCCCTGGCCATGCCGCACCCCCGGGTCTTCCGGCGCGCAGCCTTCCACTCCGCCGGACAGCTGAAGGCCAACAGCTTCCTGCTCGGGCTGCAGCGGCCGTTCGTGCCCGAGCGGCAGATGACGGTCCACGGCGGCTTCGTCCACCGGGTGCTGCGCGAATGGGCGTCGCCGGAGGGGATCTGGCCGAGTCCGGAGGAGGCCGTGACGTACTCCGAGGCCATGGCGCTTCCCTTCGTCGGGCACTCGGCGGCGGAGTACTACCGCTGGCTGGTGCGCAGCCAGATGCGCCCCGACGGCTGGCGCTTCGCGCGGCAGTTGTCCGCGCCCATCCAAGTCCCGGTGCTCCAGCTGCACGGAGAGCACGACAGCATGATCCTCCCGGAGGCCATCGAGGGGTGCGCTGCCTACGCGGCCGACGGGTTCGAGCGCCACCTGATCGAGCGTGCCGGCCACTTCCTGTCCGAGGAGGCCCCAGGCCGGGTCAACGGATACCTGCTCAACTGGCTGGCGCGGGCCGCCTCTGCTTCCTGACCGGCCCCTCCTTGGCGGTGCGGCGCGGGCGTGCCCGGCGGGCCGACGTGGACGCCGGTGCCTTCCGGGATCCTGCTGCCCTCCGCTTCGCGATCCCGAGGCGTTCCAGCTCGTCGAGCTCCGCGACGAACGCGTGGACGAGGGACTCGGGGTCGGGGACCCGCTCGGCGTCGACCTTGAAGCCGATGTGCACGGTGCCGTCGTAGGTGAAGATGCAGGTGCCGAGGCTCTGGTTGCCCGACTCGGGGACCCAGCCGAGCAGCCTGGTGACTCGCGTGCCGACGATGTAGCGGGGCTGTGCGGGACCGCGCACGTTCGTGATGACGCCGCTCGCCTTGTTGGCGAAGAAGTCGACGAGCAGCCGGCCGACATCCGGTCCTGCGGTGCCGATGATGCGGATGAGCCCGAAGGTGAGCACTGGCTCTGGCGAGTGCTTGATGACGTCCATCCGGCGCTTGGTCTCGGCCAGTCTCGCGAACGTCGTCCCGAGGCTGGTCGGAAGGATCAGCAGCACGAGCGCGAAGCGGTTGCCCAGTTCGCGGGGCAGCGGCTCGTCGGGGTCCCGCACGTCGACGGGAACCATGGCGGGGATGTCGACCCTCCGGCCCTCGTGCTCCTCGACGTACTTGGCCAGGGCGCCCGCGAGGGCAGCCACGAGCACGTCATTGACCGTGACACCAGTGCGATGGGCCAGCGTGACGACGTCACTGAGCGGAATGGGCGGCGCCCAGACGGCACGTTTGCCAGCGCCGGGCAGGCCCGCGATGGGCGACGCGGGGTACCGGGTGAAGAGCAGCTTCGCTGCGACGTCTCCCGTCTGCCGAGCGAGCCTGAGCACCCGGCCGGCCTGGCCTGGGGTGAACGCGCGCGGGAGGTCGAGCAGGGCGGTGCCGGTAGTGCCCGCCAGCCGCATAGCCTGCCCCACGAGCCCAAGGCTGAGATCCTGCTCGGGCGTTTCGTCGGGCCCGGCATCCGCGTTCCTCCCTTCCGGGGAATCGTCGGTGAGCGAGAGGAGCACACGGGTCAGCGCGACGCCGTCGGCGAGGGAGTGGTGAAAGCGGCAGAACACCGCGGACCCGACGCCGTAGCCGTCGATGAGGTGCACCTCCCACAGCGGGCGGTCCCGGGGGAGCTGTCTGCTGATGCCGCCGTTGAGGTACTCCTGGAGGGCTGCGTCGTCGCCCGGCGGGGGGAGTACGGCACGGTGGATGTGCCGGAACAGGGAGAAGTCGGGGTCGTCCTCCCACTGCTGCGCCACCAGTGGGAGCCGCGACGGCACCAGGCGCTGGCGGAAGACCGGGTAGCGATTGACGACGCGGCCGCTCAGGACATCGAGGAACTGGTCCCAGTCGACCGGGCCCTCAAGCATCATCAGACTTTCGATGACCATGGGGTTGGTGGGACGGTCCATCGTGAGCCAGATGGAGTCGACCGGCGAGAGGGCTCTGCGGGGCATGTCTTGACGGTGCGCCGTCGGAATGCGGTTCGGCAGGGCCGGAGGTCCCTGAAACTGGGCCGCTGGTGAGTCACGCGAACAGCCGGTCGTCGACCTCAGCCCGAGACGCAGCCACCCGTCGACACGCGTTTGGACGCACTGCCTGCCGCGTGGATGATCGCTCGAGCCTCGTCGAGGGTGAGCGCGTACCCAGTCACGTTGTCGTCGAGGGACTTGGCGAAGACGACGCCGACCACACGGCCGTTCGGGTCCAGCAGGGGGCCACCCGAGTTGCCGGGCCGCACGCGGGCGTACATCGAGTAGACCTCGCGGACCGTGCCCGGGTCGCCGTAGATGTCGGCGCCGCGGGCGTCGATCACCTGGCGGATGCGTGCGGCGTCGAGGCGGTAGGGACCATCGAGGGGGAACCCGGCGACCACCCCTGCGTCACCGCGCTTGAGGACGCTGCCGAGCGGGAGCGGACGCGAGGGCAGGTCGGGCACGGCGATCACGGCTAGGTCGCGCTCGGGGTCGAAGATGACCACCCGGCCGGTGTAGGACTGCCCGGTGCCGCGAGGCCGCACGGTCACGTCGCCGAGGCCGGCCACGACGTGGGCGTTCGTCACGACCCGGCCTGGTGCCACGACCCAGCCGCTGCCCTCCTGCCCACGGTTGCACGCAGCCGCCACGCCGGTGATCTTGACGACCGAGCTGGCGGCCGCCTCGACACCGGCGGTGCGAACCACGTTGGGGTCTGGCGGGTCGACGGGCCGGATCGGCTCGGCCTGGATCCCCTCGAACACGCGCGGGAAGCCCTCCCGGTCGAGGGCCTGCCGGAACCCGGCGAAGAGCCTGGACGTCTGCGGGGGGACCACGGAGTCGATGGCCCGCAGCACGCGGGACTCGCCCACCGCCTTCGCGACCGGGGCCGGCGCCCCGCCGCGCAGCGCGCCGGCGACGAACCAGACCAGCACCGACACGGAGACGAGCACCACCACCATGCCGAGGACCGAGTCGACCACCCGGCCCGGACCCGCGGGCACGCGGGCGCGGACCCGGCCGCCCAGCGCCACCGCGATGGCCTGTCCCATCGAGGCGATCGAGAACACGCCGAACACCAGGACGAGGGCGCGCAGGAGCGGGCTGCTGTCGAAGACGTCGAAGGAGTCGAGCAGGGCCGGGAGCACGGCCATGGCGATCGCGCCACCGCCGAGGAAGCCCGCGAGCGACAGAACGCTGATGACCATGCCCTGCCGGTAGCCGCTAGCCGCGTAGCCAGCGAGGAGCAGCACCAGGAAGATGTCGAGCAGGGGGAGCGACCCGATCACACGCGTCCTTTCATCCACGCCGAGGCGACGTGATCAGGGATCTCGCGCCGCACCTGGGCATCCCACGGCTTCGAGATCCCGGCGACATCGAGGACCGTGGCCAACAGTGTGGCAGTGAAACCCCAGATGAACATTCCGTCGGCCTCGAACCCGGGTCCCATGAACCCAGCCGGATGGTAGACGGTGAACCTGGCGGACGGCTCCACGAGGTCATCGACCGGCACCCGCGCCACGCGTGCCACCTCGCGCTCGTCGACGACGCCGATGGCATGCGGCTCCCGCCACCAGCCGAGCACCGGCGTGATCGCCTGGCCCGAGAAGGACATGTAGACCGTCGGCAGCTCGCTGACCACGTCGACCGTGCCGGGGTCGATGCCGACCTCCTCCTGCGCCTCGCGTAGAGCCGCGTGGACGAGGCCCTCATCGGTATCGTCGAGGCCGCCGCCCGGGAAGGACACCTGGCCCGCGTGCGAGCGCAGGTCGCGGGAACGCTCGGTCAGCACCACGTCTTCGCCGCGCCCCTCCCCGGCGCTGCCGAAGAGCACCAGCACAGCCGACCGGCGCGGCGGTGCTGGTGGCGGGGCGAACTCGCGGAACCACTCCGGTAGCTGGCGCTGCGCCATCGTGGCCACCTGCTCGAGCCAGGGTGGGCGCGGATCGGTCACGACGGCATACCGCTCTCCGCTGGCAGCTCGACTGCCGCCACCTGGGGGGCCAGCTCGAACTTCAGCAGCTTCAGCGCCTTCTCGGGATCGGTCTCACCAGTGCCGTAGGCCGGGCACCAGCGCGCCACCGGGCAGGCGCCGCAGGCGGGCTTCTTGGCATGGCAGGTGCGCCGACCGTGGAAGATCACCACGTGCGAGAGCATCGTCCACTCCTTGCGCGGGATGAGCTCGCCGACGATCTCCTCGACCTTGACCGGGTCTTGCTCGTCGGTCCAGCCGAAGCGCCGCACGAGGCGGCCGAAATGGGTGTCGACCGTGATGCCCGGGATGCCGAACGCGTTGCCCAGCACCACATTCGCGGTCTTGCGGCCCACTCCCGGAAGGGTTACGAGGTCCTTCATACGCGGCGGCACCTCGCCGTCAAAACGCTCGACCAGGTCGGCGCCCAGCTTCATCACCGAGTTGGTCTTGGCCCGGAAGAACCCGGTGGGCTTGAGGATCGCCTCCATCTCGTCGCGGTCGGCGCCGGCGAGGTCGGCCGCCGTCGGGTACTTCGCGAAGAGCTGCGGCGTCACCTTGTTGACCATGACGTCCGTGGTCTGGGCCGACAGGATCGTGGCGACGAGCAGCTGGAGCGGCGACTCGAAGTCGAGCTCGCAGTGGGCGTAGGGATAGCGGTCGTGGAGCGCGCGATACATGCGGCGGGCGCGGCGCTTCAGCGCGATCGGCGCTTCCTCGCGGACGTGGGCAGACACCGGACAAGCGTACGGCGCGCGGCTGACGGACCCGTGGCACACTGTCGGGCGTGGACCTCGACGTGGTGAGAAGAGCCCCGCTGTTCGCCGGCCTGGACGATGACGCCGCGCAGTCCCTCGTCTCCTCCATGACCGCCTCGCGCATGGAGCGCGGCGACGTTCTCTTCCACGAGGGCGACCGTGGCGACCGGCTCTACGTCATCGCCGAGGGCAAGATCAAGCTCGGGCGATCCAGTGCCGACGGCCGGGAGAACCTCCTGGCCATCCTCGGCCCGGGCGAAATGTTCGGCGAGCTCAGCCTTTTCGACCCCGGGCCGCGCACCGCGACGGCCACCGCAGTGGCCGAGACGCAGCTCCTCGCGATCGGCAACGACCAGCTGCAGGAGTACCTCACCCAGCGCCCCCGCGTGGCAGCCACCCTGCTCGCCGCCCTGGCGCGACGGCTGCGGCGCACCAACGAGAGCCTCGCCGACCTCGTCTTCACCGACGTGCCGGGCCGCGTGGCCAAGGCCCTGCTCGATCTGGCCAGCCGCTTCGGCCGGCCCACCGAGGAAGGCATCATGGTCAGCCACGACCTCACGCAGGAGGAGCTCGCCCAGCTGGTCGGCGCCTCCCGCGAGACGGTCAACAAGGCGCTGGCGGACTTCGCCAGCCGGGGCTGGCTCAGACTCGAAGCGCGCGCGGTGCTGCTGCAGGACGTCGAACGCCTCAAGCGCCGCGCCAGGTAGCGAGGACACCAGGTCGCCAAGGCGCCAGGCGCTCATGGCCAGGTAGCACGCTGAGCGGCCGCTATCGCCTGAGGTATTCCAGCTGGGCGGCCACGCTCAGCGCCGCCGCCGGCCAGACCGCCCGGGGCACATCGGCATAGACCCGCTCGACCACGTCATCGACCGTCACTGCTCCCTCGACGAGCGCCTGCCGGACCTGCTCGAGCCGCTCGCGGCGGTGCACCTGGTAGAACGCCACCATCGCCTCGGCGTCGGGTACCACCGGACCGTGCCCGGGCAGGATGGTGGTCACCTGCCCGTGGCCGGTCAGAGCGCGGATCCGCTCCAGGGTCTGGAGGTATGCCGCGAGCTCGCCATCCGGGTGAGCCACGACCGTGGTGCCCCGGCCCAGGACCGTGTCGCCGGTCAGGAGGGCATGGTCGGCCTCCAGGGCGAAGGAGATCGAGTCGCTGGTGTGGCCGGGCGTGGCGACCACTCTCAGCTCGAGCGCGCCAGCACGGATCACGTCGCCGTCTGCAAGGTCTGCGTGGCCACGACCGACCGCACGCACGGGCGACCCGGTGAGCTCGGCGAAGCGCGGAGCAGCCTCGGAGTGGTCCAGATGTCTGTGGGTGAGGATCGTCTGGGTGACGCGGGCCCCGGCATCGGCGATCACACGGCATACCCGCTGGAGGTGTGCCTCGTCGAGCGGACCCGGATCGATGACCACGGCTTCCTCCGCGCCCGGCTCGAGGAGAACCCATGTGTTGGTGCCGTCGAGGGTCATGGGCCCCGGGTTCGGGGCGAGGACGCAATAGGCCCGGGGGGTGATCTGACCGCCTGCCCAGGTCGCCGGAACGGGCGGTGGCTGAGTGGTCACGGCAGCTCGGCCCGCAGCACTGCGCCGTCGTCGACCAGCTGGAGCACCGGCATCACGGGGGCGATCGCCGGGCGCTCCGAGAGGAAGTCGACGGCCGAGGCCGCCCGGGCGAGCTCCTCGAGACAGACCAGGGTCGGGGGAAGGAGGAGGGCCTCGCCCTCCCGGAACTGGTCGATCAGGTCGGGCGGCCGGACCCAGTCCGAGGTGTCGGCCTCGGTGGTCTTGTCGTCGGCCCGCTGTCCCTCGGGAACGGCGGCAGCGAAGAAGCGGGTGTCGTAGCGCCGGGGCTCGAACTCGGGCGTGATCCAGTGGGCGCGATAGGAGAGCAGGTCGCTGCGGAGGGCCAGACCCTGCTCGATGAGCACCTCCGCCAGCGAGGACTCGCGGGCCAGCAGGGCGCGGCGACGCTCGTGCCATTCGGGGCTGCTGACGTCGCCGATCACCGAGTCCGGGCCGGGGCCGGCGAGGAGGACCCCACACTCCTCGAACACCTCACGCACGGCGGCCGCGACGAGTTCGCGTGCGGCGGAATCGCTGGTCTGCAGCTCGGCGGCCCACTCGGCCGCCGCGGGACCCGCCCAGGGCAGGTCGTGGGCCGCATCGCGGGGATCGACCCCACCGCCCGGGAACACCCACACGGACGGGGCGAACTTCATGGTCGCCACCCGCCGCAGCATGAACACCTCGGGACCCGAGTCGCCGTCGCGCACGAACATCACCGTCGCGGCCAGGTGGGCTTCGGGGATCCGTCCCGGCTCCTCGAGCCAGCTGGTCGCCCGCCGGACCAGCGTGGGTGTGGTGTCCAGGGAGAAGTCGCGGATCACGCCCCGATGCTATGCCGACTTCGGTGGTGGCAGGATCTGGCCATGGCGCTGCGCATCGTCCGGCTCGGCACTCCGAGGCTGCCCGGCGAGGGGCTGCGGATCGGCACCGTGCGGCGCCCGCCGCGAGGGGTGCCCAAGCCGGAGTTCGCCACCCGCGACTACTACGACGTGTGGCTGCCCGAGCTGTCGCCCAGCCAGGCTCTGGTCACCCAGGCCCTTCATGCGACCGGCGACCGGGAGTGGGCGGCCTTCCTGCGGGAGTTTCGCAGGGAGATGGCGCGCCCGGAGGCCCGGCATGCGATCGACCTGTTGGCGGCACTGTCCCGCCAGACCGACCTGGCAGTCGGGTGCTACTGCGAGGACGAGTCCCGCTGCCACCGGTCGGTGCTCCGCGAGCTGCTCGCCCAGGCTGGGGCGGATTTCGCCTGAGGTCTCGCTGACCCGCCCGGGGTTCTCGCGGACGTCCGGAGGTGGCCGGCTGGGCTCGGGGGGTGCAGAATCGGGCGATGTACGAGTACACGCTGGCGGAGCTGTCCGAGACGTCGGGTCTGCCCGAGCGCACCCTCCGGCTGTACCGGACGAAGGGCCTGCTGGACCCGCCGGAGGTCCGCGGCCGCGTGGGGTACTACGGCATCAACCACCTCACCCAGCTGCGGATGGTGAAGGCTCTGTCCGACCGTGGTTTCCCGCTGGGCGTCATCGCCGAGCTGCAGGCGAGCCGGCTGCCCCGCACCGACCTCCTGCGTCTGCTCGCCACGTCCGCGCCGCAGGGCGACTACCTCAACCGCGAGCCCACCTACCTCGACTCCGAGGCCGTCGACGAGCTGAAACGCACCGCGCCGGGGGTCCACGAGGAGCTCGAGCGGATCGGGATCATCAACGTCGACGAGACCGGCCGCACCCACGCCGACGCGCTGTCCCTCTCCCTCATCGGCGAGCTGCTCAACGAGGGCCTGACCGCCACGCAGATCGCCACGTTCGCGCTCTACGTCGCGCGCGCCGCGGACGAGGCGGCACAGTCCATTGCCCGGCACCTGCACAACGAGGCGCTGGACGAGACCCTCCACCCGGCGCTCATCGAGGCGGCGACGGCAGTGTTCCGCGAGACGCTGAACCGGCGCCGCCGCCGCTGACCGGGGCATCAGGAGCGGACGGCCACCACGATCTCGACCTCCACGGGCGAGTCGAGCGGGAGCACGGCGACGCCGACTGCCGATCGCGCATGCACACCGGCGTCGCCGAACGCCGTCCCGAGCAGCTCACTGGCGCCGTTGACCACGCCGGGCTGACCGGTGAACCCTGGATCGCTCGCCACGAAGCCCACGACCTTGACGACCCGGGTGACGCGATCGAGGTCGCCCACCACGGACTTGACCGCCGCGATGGCGTTCAGGGCACAGGTCTGGGCCAGGCCCTTCGCGTCCTCGGGGCTGACCTGACCCGCTCCGGGGCCGACCTTGCCGGTCGCCGCGAGCTGGCCGCCGATCATCGGGAGCTGGCCGGACGTGAACACCAGGTCGCCGTCCTGGAGCGCCGGGACATAGACGCCAGCAGGCGGCGCGACATCAGGGACGCTGAGCCCTAGCCGGGCGATGCGGTCCTCCACTGCAGACATGCGGGCTCCTCCAGGGGTTGCGGTCGGTGGCGTCTCGGTCGCTATCTCTTCATTTGGGCGAGATAGCGACACGGGGCCAGACACCAGTTCAGGGCTGGCAGGGAACAGGACGGGCCGGGATCAGGCCTTGGGTCGCTTCAGGTAGGCCACGAGGCCGGTGCCGTCGGGGCCGGTCAGGACCTGCACGAGCTCCCAGCCGTCCTCGCCCCACTGGTCGAGGATCTGCTTGGTCGCGTGCACGATGAGCGGCACGGTTGCATACTCCCACTTGGTCATGCGACGACCGCCTGAGGACACGAGCGACGAAGGAGCGAGGCCCGGAGGGCCAAGGAGCATGGCCGAATCGGTGTGGTCATGCGACGACCGCCTGAGGACACGAGCGACGAAGGAGCCGGGTCCCACGCTCTGCGTGGGCGGCCCGGAGGGCCAAGGAGCATGGCCGAATCGGTGTGGTCATGGGCGCCACCCTAGCCGCTGGCAGGATGGCGGGCATGGCTGAGCGAACCGACCCCGACGACAGCATCCAGCCGGCCGCCCCACCGGCCCGCACCACGGCATACGGCCCCGACCCGGCCCAGGTCTACGACGTGCGGCGACCTGCAGAACCTGCGCGGGGAGTCACCCTGGTCGTCATCCACGGAGGCTTCTGGCGCGCCCGGTGGGACCGCGAGCACGCTGCAGCGCAGGCCCAGCGGTTCGCCGACCTGGGATTCGGGGTGGCCGTGCTGGAATACAGACGGGTCGGTATGCCGGGTGGCGGCTTCCCCGGGACCCTCGAGGACGTGCGGCGCGGCTTGGGAGCCATTGCCGCCGACCCGGCCTTCGACGGACCGATCATCGCCGTGGGGCACTCGGCCGGGGGTCATCTGGCCGTCTGGGCCGCCAGCCAGCCGGGGACGCCGCTGTCGGGCGCTGTCTCGCTGGGCGGTTGCGTCGACCTCACGATGACGGCACGGCTCCGGTCTGGGTCCGGCGCGGTCGAGGAGTTCCTCGGCGGCGGACCCGACGAACTGCCCGACGTGTTCGCCATGGCGGACCCGGCACTCCTGCGCCCCCTCGCCCGGGTGGTCCTCGTGCACGGCACCGACGACGAGGAGGTGCCGATCGAGGTCTCCGAGTCGTACGCCACCGCCATGGCCCGCGCGGGTGTGGACGTCCCGCTCCGGCGCATCGAGGGCGGCAGGCACTACGAGCTCATCGAGCCGCAGGCGCCTGAGTTCACCGCCGCCCTCGAGGCCGTCGAAAGCCTCGCAGCCTAGGCTGGCACGATGTCCGGAGTGAGCGAGGTTCCGCAGACGCCGTCGCGACGAGTGGCGAGGCTGCCGATGGCGTCGCTACGGCTGCACATCGTCACAGGCAAGGGCGGCACTGGCAAGACGACCGTCGCGAGCGCGCTGGCCCTGGCGCTGGCCCGCGACGGGAAGCGGGTCCTCCTGGCCGAGGTCGAGGGCCGCCAGGGCATCGCGCAGACCTTCGACATCGCACCTCTGAGCACCGAGGAGGAGGTGCGCATCCTCACCGACCGCTCGGGCGGGGAGTTGCACGGCCTGAGCGTCGACGCGAAGGCCGCCCTGCTCGAGTACCTCCAGAAGTTCTACCACCTGGGGCGCGCCGGATCCCTGCTCGAGCGGTTCGGAGCCATCGACTTCGCCACGACGATTGCTCCCGGTGTCCGCGACGTCCTGCTGATCGGCAAGGTCTACGAGGCGGCCGGGCGGCGGCACGACAAGTCCGGCGAGCTCGTCTACGACGCCGTGGTCCTCGACGCCCCGCCGACCGGGCGCGTCGTGCGCTTCCTCAACGTCAACGCCGAGGTCGCCGACGTGGCCCGGGTGGGGCCGATCCGCTCGCAGGCCGACTCGATCACCCGCATGCTGAGGCACGGCTCCACTGCCGTGCACATCGTGACGCTGCTCGAGGAGATGCCGGTCCAGGAGACCGTCGACACCCTCGCCGATCTGCGGCGGGCCTCGCTGCGGCCGGGGGCGGTGATCGTCAACCAGGTGCGCGAGCCGCTGCTCGCCAACGGCTTTCTCAATAAGGCCGTCACCGGCCGCACCGGGAAGGTCTCCACCGGCATCTCCCGCGACCTGCGCTCGGTGGGCATCGGCGCCACCTCGGCGCTCGTCAGCGGCCTCCTCGCCGAGGCGGCCGAGCACGCCGACCGGGTCGCCCTCCAGCGCGAGCAGGAGGAGGTCATCACCGGTCTTGGGCTGCCGGTGGTGCGCCTTTCCGCACTCGCCGACGGCATCGAGGGCGGCGGGATCCGGGTCCTCGCCGACGAGATCCACGACCAGCTCCTCGCAGGGGGACGGCCATGACGACGCGCAGTTCAAACCCGTTCCTCGATGTCGCCGCTCTGCTGGCCAACCGCGAGGTGCGCATCATCGTCTGCTGCGGTGCCGGGGGCGTCGGCAAGACCACCACGGCGGCGGCGCTCGGTGTCGCGGCCGCGGAGAGCGGGCGCCACGTCGTGGTCCTGACCATCGACCCGGCCAAGCGCCTCGCGCAGTCGCTCGGCCTCACCTCGCTCGACAACTCGCCGCGGCCGGTCAAGGGTGTCGACGACTCCGCCGGCGGGTCGCTCGACGCGATGATGCTCGACATGAAGCGCACCTTCGACGAGGTCGTCGAGGCGCACTCGACCCCTGAGAAGGCAGCCCAGATCCTGGCCAACCCCTTCTACCAGGCCGTCTCCAGCTCCTTCGCCGGGACGCAGGAGTACATGGCCATGGAGAAGCTCGGACAGCTCCGGGCCATGATCGGCCGTGACGGCGGCCCCGACTGGGACCTGATCATCGTCGACACTCCGCCCTCGCGCTCGGCCCTCGACTTCCTCGACGCGCCGAAACGGCTCGGGTCCTTCCTCGACGGGCGGTTCATCCGGATCCTCACCGCGCCGGCCAAGGCTGGCGGGCGGGCCTACCTCAAGGCGTTCTCGACCGGCGTCAACCTCGTGACCTCCACCATGACCAAGATCATCGGCGGCCAGGTGCTCACCGACGTCCAGACCTTCGTCGCCGCGCTCGACACGATGTTCGGCGGGTTTCGCGAGCGCGCGGACCTGACCTACGCCCTGCTCAAAGATGATGAGACGGCTTTCGTCGTGGTCGCCGCGCCCGAGCGCGACGCCCTGCGGGAGGCGTCCTTCTTCGTCGACCGGCTGGAGGAGGAGGGTATGCCGCTCGCCGGCGTTGTCATCAACCGGATCCAGCGCGTGGAGGCGCCGTCCCTGAGCGGCTCGCGGGCGGCAGCCGCCGCGGAGCAGCTTGCCGAGAGCGGGGTGGAGTCCGCGACCTCGGACACCACGCAGGGGCTGATGCTCCTGCACGCGGACATCGCGCGGATTGCGGCCCGCCACCGCGCCCACGCGGAGCGGTTCACCGCCGGGCACCCCGGCATACCCATGGTGGAAGTGCCGTCAGCGGCTCAGGACATCCACGATCTTGACGGACTCCGCGAGGTGGGAAGGTCGCTGGAGGCAGACCAGGCGGAGGCACACCAGTCGCCGGCAGACCAGGCGACGGTCGATCAGGCGCTTTCGGACGCGTGAGCGCGCGCGCTCGCGAAGAGCGTTGACCAAGAGCGCACGTCCGGGCGACGGCGGAGCAGCGCCCGGCGCTCGCGCTCGGTCATGCCGCCCCACACACCGAACTCGGTGCGGTTGTCGAGCGCGTCGGCGAGGCACTCGGCGACGACCGGGCAGCTGCGGCAGACGATCTTGGCGACCTGCTGCTCCTTGCCCTGGACGAAGAGCGCATCCGGGTCGGACTTCACGCAGGCCCCCTGCGCCGGCCAGTCGCGCACCCACCCGGGTGCGAGTTCGGCTGCGTGGCGCTCCGGCGCGATCGTCATGGCTGGCTCCTCCTGCCTGCTCCTGTGGACGCTGCCGAGAGAAGCGCGGCGCCTTGTTCGACCCTAGAAAGGTCTGGTTGCCTGCGACATGACCCGTTGGTGTAGTTGTCCGGACCAAGTGACTAGTTACTTGTGACTATGCGGCGGGCGGGATGCGGCGATTTGTCCGCATGTGGAGGGTCATGCGGGGGAGACCTGTGGTTTCACACCCGCCCGTGCTGTCTCGCGGGCGGCGTTCGCGCCGTCGCTACAGGGCCGGCGGTTACCCTTGGCCGCATGCAGCGACGCGATCGCGACACCACCAACGTGCTCAGCCTGCTGGGCGCCCTGGTCGCCACGGCGATGGTCATGGGGCTTCTGGCTGCCGGCATCATGATTCCGGCTGTCGGTGCCGCCGGCGCGGCGGCCAAGCAGGGAGTCAACCTGTTCGACTCCCTGCCTGGCGAGTTCCAGCAGAGCCCCCTGTCGCAGCAGTCGCGGATCGTCGACGCCAAGGGCGGCCTGATCAGCACGCCCTACGACGAGAACCGCATCATCGTCCAGCTCGACCAGATCTCGCCATGGATGCGCAAGGCCCAGATCGCGATCGAGGATGCCCGCTTCTACGAGCACGGCGGCGTCGACCCCCGGGGCATCACCCGCGCCTTCATCTCCAACTTCCAGGGCGGCGAGATCACCCAGGGCGCCTCGACCCTCACCCAGCAGTTCGTCAAGATCACACTCCAGGAGAACGCCCTGCGCGAGGGTGACCGTGAGGCCGCCAAGGCGGCCGCGGCGAAGAACTACACGCGCAAGCTCCAGGAGATGAAGTACGCCATCACTCTCGAGCAGACGCTGACGAAGGACCAGATCCTGGCTGGATACCTCAACCTGGTCTACTACGGCGACAAGGCCTACGGTGTCGAGGCAGCCGCTCGCCACTACTTCAATGTCCACGCCTCCAAGCTGACCCTCGCCCAGGCAGCCACGCTCGCCGGCGTGGTCAGGCAGCCCGGCAGCACCGACCCCCGCAACAACCCGGCAGCCGCCCAGGCCCGGCGCGACCTCGTGCTGAACCGCATGGAGCAGCTGCACATGATCACGTCGAAGCAGAAGCACGACGCGATGGCCGTGCCCATGACCAAGATGCTCCACGTCACCGATGACCGGGCCAACACGTGCGGCGTGTCGAAGGAGCCGTACTTCTGCGAGTACATCCTCGCCTACCTCAAGGACATGAATAACCACGCGCTGGACTTCCTCGGCAAGTCCCTGCCGGAGCGGGTCAACACGATCAACCGCGGCGGCCTCACCATCCGCACCACGTTGGACCCGGACCTCCAGCGCAAGACCCGCCAGGAGGTGACCAGCCGGGTGCCGATCGCCAACCAAGAGCACGTCGGAGCCGCAGCTACGGTGATCGAGCCCGGCACCGGAAAGGTGCTCGCCATGGCGCAGGCCTCCAAGTACGGCTTGGTCAAGACGAACGCCCAGGCGGCCCGCAAGGGCACCACACAGGTCAACTGGAACGTCGACACGAAGTACGGCGGGACAACGGGGTTCGCGTTCGGGTCGACGGCCAAGATGTTCGCCCTCGTCACGGCGCTCAAGCAGGGCATGCCGATCAACTCCGACATCTACGCGAAGTTCGCCACGACCAAGAAGCCGGCCGTCTACCTGCCCAGCGAGATGCATGACTCGTGCAAGGCCGGCGTGCCGTGGGAGGTTCGCAACGACGAGTCGATCGGCGGCGGCAAGATCCCGCTCAAGACCGCCACGGCGAAGTCGATCAACACGGCATTCGCGTCGCTGGTGGTCAAGCTCGGCGGGTGCTCCGTCCTCAAGACCATGGGCCAGTTGGGTCTCCACCAGGGCAGCGGCGCGTCGATCCAGCCGTATCCCTCGGCAATCACCCTGGGCTCGGACTCGGTCACGCCACTCACCATCGCCTCCTCCTATGCCACGCTCGCTGCTGACGGCAAGTACTGCACGCCCAACCCGCTGCTGTCGATCACCACGAGCGAGAAGAAGGACATCAAGGTTCCACCGACGGTCTGCAAGCAGGTGATCGACCCCCAGATCGCCCGCGGTGTCACGCAGCTGCTCGAAGGCGTTATCGACCACGGCACGGGCGTCGGGGCCAAACTGGCAGGCGGACGCCCGGCCGCTGGCAAGACCGGCACCACCGACGGCCACACCGAGTCGTGGTTCGTCGGCTACACACCGCAGCGCGCCGCGGCCGTCTGGGTGGGCACTCCCTACAGCCAGAAGACGATGAAGAACCTGTCCCTGGGCGGACGCCACTACGGCGAGATCTTCGGTGGCACGATCGCGGCTCCGCTGTGGGGGGAGATCATGAACTCGGCGATGAAGGGCCTGGCGTTCAAGAACTTCCCGGGCCCCAACGACAAGACCATCAACGGCGACCTCGTCGACATCCCCAACGTGGTCGGCCGGACCCCTGACGAGGCGAAGGCCATCCTCAAGGGGGCGGGCTTCGACTCAAGCGTCGTCGGCTTCACCGCCAGCAACGTTCCGGCGGGGCGCGTGGCGGGGACCAGCCCGAGCAACAAGGCGCCGAAGGGCTCGTCGATTGGGCTGATTCTCTCCTCTGGGTTTCAGCAACAGCCCAACCCGCAGTCCACCACCTGGCCATTCCCGTTCCCCTCGCCCACACGGACCAAAGGGCACTAGGGGGTAGGTGGCGCAGGGGGCGGCAGTGCGACTGCCCCGCGCTCGCGGTTGTCGGGTTCTTGGCCGTATGCCGTTCGGCCGGCTGCTTCGGCGGTAGTGCCGTTCGGCTGGCTCCTAGCGGGCGGCCAGTGCCGCCCGCACCGCGGCGGCAACCCGGCCACCATCGGCACGTCCAGCCACGAGCGCCTGGGCGGCCTTCATGACCAGGCCCATCTGCGGCATACCGGTGGCGCCTGTCTCATCGATCGCCCGAGCGACCAGCCGCTCCAGCTCGGCGTCGTCGAGCTGCGCGGGGAGGTAGCCCTCGAGCACGGCGAGCTCGGCGTTCTCGCGGTCGGCCAGCTCGGGACGGCCGGCATCGGTGTACGCGGTCGCCGCCTCCTTGCGCTTCTTCGCCTCCTTGGCCAGCACCTTGAGCACGTCGTCGTCGCTCAGCTCGCGCGCCTGCTTGCCCGCCACTTCCTCGTTGGTGATCGCGGTCAAGGCCATGCGCAGCGTGCCGGCACGGACCTGGTCGCGATCGCGCATCGCAGTGTGCAGGTCTGACTGGACGGTCTCCTTGAGACTCTTCTCGCTGGTCATGGGGACAGTGTGGCACCCGAGCACCACCGGGTATTTGCGAGGATGTGCCCGATGACTGCACACGGGAAGACCGCTACGACCGCCATGGGCTGGCTCGCTGCCGCCGGTATTGCTGGGGTCGCGTACGCGGGGCTGATAGAGCGGAATGCCTTTGCGCTGCGGCGTTTTGACGTGGCCGTCCTGCCCCCCGGGTCGCGGCCGCTGCGGGTGCTCCACCTGAGCGACCTGCATCTCGTGCCGAGGCAGCGGCGCAAGATCGCGTGGGTGCGCTCGCTCGTGCGCGAGAAGCCCGACCTCATCGTCAATACGGGCGACAACATCGCCGACATGGCGGCCGTGCCCGGCGTGATGGAGGCGATGGAGCCTCTGCTGGAGCTGCCCGGGGTCTTCGTCATGGGCTCCAACGACTACTTCGCCCCGAGGCCGTTCAACCCCGCGCGATACCTGGGGCGGAACCACCGCCGCGACCTGGGCGGGTCGCTGTTGCTTCCCACGGAGGAGCTGGTGCGCGGCTTCCGGGAGGCCGGCTGGCTGGACCTCAACAACCACCGGGCGCACATGATGGTGGGCCGGCTGCCCCTGGAGTTCATCGGGGTGAACGACCCACACATCGAGCTTGACCGGTATGCCGTGGTGTCCGGTCCCGCAGACCCCTCGGCTGCACTGACGGTCGGGGTCATGCATGCGCCGTACCAGAGGGTGCTTGACGCGATGACCTCGGACGGAGCTGGTCTGATGTTCGCCGGGCACACGCATGGCGGACAGCTGGCTGTGCCGTTCTATGGCGCGCTCGTGACGAACTGCGACTTGGACACCCGGCGCGCGAAGGGGCTGTCACGGTGGTGGCCCGGTGCCGACGGTGCTCCGTCTTCGATAGCCCCTCGCGACGCGGCGTGGCTGCACGTGTCGGCCGGTCTCGGGACGTCACCGTGGGCGCCGGTGCGGTTCGCGTGCCGGCCGGAGGCGACTCTCTTGACGTTGCGGTCACGCACGTCCTGAGCGGTTGCCCAAAGGCTTTGGCCCGCCCACTGGCTTGGCGCGGTGACCGGCCTTCGACTTGCCACCCACTGGGCTCCATGCCGACCGGCATACCGATTTCAGGGGGGTGCGGGCGGTGGGCTATCCTCTTGCTTCGCTGCCCATGGGTGGCAGACATGCCACGGGGTGTGGCGCAGCTTGGTAGCGCGCTTCGTTCGGGACGAAGAGGTCGCAGGTTCAAATCCTGTCACCCCGACTCATGGCATAAACGGCCCCTCACCTGCGGAAACGCAACGTGAGGGGCCTTTCTCATGGCACGGAATTGCCACGAGATTGCCACGGCCTCCACACACAAAGCGGCCCCGGCCGGTGCTGAGAACACCGACCAGGGCCTGGACCGATCGCCTAACGAGGAGGCAACCGATCGTGACCAAGCAACCTACCCCCGAACAAGAACGCCGGCGCCGCCGCGCCGGCTAGGAGTTGCGCCGCAGGGCCGCCGACCTCTTGGACGAGGCCCACCGACTCGACGGCGACCCCGCCATGCGCGTCCTGCGCTCCGACCTCGAGAAGATCGCCCGCTACGTCGGCGTCACCACCGACGACCTCGTGATCGCCGTCACCGCGCTGTGGCCACGCCATCCCGACCACCCCCGGTCGGTGAGTGCCTCGACGATGGCGAGGGACTGATCGATGGTCATGACGTCAGTGCCTCGCGTTCCCACTGGAAGGTCTCCCAATCCACGGACACCTTGGCCGTCCACCCGTCAGGGTGGGTGAAGACGTGCTCCGCCGGCGGGACGTCCACCCGCTGCAGGACGAAAGCCTCTGCCCTGACCTCGCTGCGGTGGCCCAGGCTGAAACCCGGGTCGAAGGCCTACGGAAAGTCCGTGGGTGAGCACTGAGGAGGCCAATCATGGCGGAGAAGACTGCGAAGAAAGCGAAGGTGCCCACGCCTCGCACGAGCGCTCAAGCCAAGAAGAGGGCGGCATCCGAGCAGAAGAGCGCCGTTGACAGGACAGTGGACGTGTCGGAGGAGGTGCTCAAGTCGGTCGAAGCCGGCCAGCGAGCCGCGATCGCGGCGGTGCGAAAGTTCGTCGACGCCGTCGACGAGGCGATTCCTGCGATCGGCGACCGACCGTCTCGCCGCGAGACGGTCATCGACGCCGCGCTGGAGATGGCAGACAGGCTCGTCACAACGCAGTACAACTTCCTGCGCAGCGTCGTGCACGACGCCGGACGCGGGCTGAGCAGGCCGGGTTCCAAAGAGACGTAGGTCGCACGCCCGGGGCGGGAGACAGACCCGCATTCGCGAGGCGAGCGCAAGAACCTCGTCATCAACGTCCGCGGCCTCCCGCTCATCACCACGTCCATCGTCCTGTCCGGACTGCCTGATGCTGTCGTGGACAACCCGTGGATCGGCTGGCCGCTCCTGGTCGCAGCGTCCGTCGTCATCGTCGCCGTGGGCCGCGGTCCCAACCCTGCCTGAACGCTTGCCGGCCTCAGCGCCGCGGGCACGGGCACCGGGCTGGCTCGGGGGGAGTCCGGGTGGAGTCGGGTGAATGCGGGTGAGTGGGTGCTCGGCCGCGACGCGCCCGAGCGCTGAGTAGGTCGTTTCCGTGCCGCTCCCGCTCGCCCGCCTCGCCCGCTCCTGCGTCGCTCCCGGTCCGGCTCGTGTCGGATACGCGTCGGATCGCCCCACAAAGCGGTCCCGGCCGGTGCGCCAACACCGACCAGGGCCTCGGGAATCACCTGGTTTGGCCCGATCAGTCGCAGCCGACGCCGTCGCCTGGCCCGGCTGCGACGCGACCGTGTCGATGTGTACCAGCACCACTTCCCCTCCCGGCGGGTGGACATTCCGCGGCTGATGAACCTCATGGCCGACGCCGTCGCGGCCGGACGGGTCCGTGCCGTCGGGGTGAGCAACTACTCGGCCGACCAGATGCGCCAGGCGCATGCCGCCCTGGCGCTGCGCGGCATACCACTGGCGTCCAACCAGGTGGAGTACTCGCTGCTGCACCGCCGGCCCGAGACCAACGGGGTGCTGGATGCCTGCCGTGAGCTCGGCGTCACCCTCATCGCCTACCAGCCGCTGGCAAGCGGCGCGCTGACCGGCAAGTACACCCTCGACCAACCGGCCCAGGGGCCTGCGGCGCTTCGTCAGGCCGTTCGGCCGTCGGGGTCTGGCGGCGCTGGAGCCGGTCACCGCGTTGCTTCGGCAGATCGGCGAGGGCTACGGCAAGACCCCGGCGCAGGTGGCCCTGCGCTGGCTGGTCGAGAACGACACGGTGCTGCCGATCCCGGGAGCCAAGAACCGCACGCAGGCCACGGCCAATGCCGTCGCGCTGACGTTCCACCTGGCCCAGGACGAGATCGACGCCCTCGAGACCGCGACGCGCGCCTGGCGCTAGCTCGACCAGAACCACTGGTGCGGTGGGTAGCTACCTCTTCACCGTTCGCTGGGCTGGGACGATGCTGACCGGCTGGTGCGGTCCTGGAGCGTGAAGGCGGGTCTGGCGCAGCGGCCCGGGATCGTGCTGTTAACGGCGGACGGCGAGGAAAGTCCTCCCACAGCGTCCTAGGCCCTGCCTACCGGCCGCTCTCCCGGGGCACGTCGCCGGTCGCGGTGGCGAGTGCACCTTCGAGACTGCGGATCGCGTCATCCCTCGCCACGCCGTGTGGCGGTGGGCCGGAGCGCCACGAGACGTGGCCGTCGGGGCGGACCAGTACCGCTTCGCCGGGGGACAGCTCGTAGGCGTGGGCTGCGGCCGGCTGGCTCAGCGACACAGTGGAGATCGGCACCCCGCGGCGGCGCGCCACCAGGCTTGCGGCGTCAACCCAGGCAGCCCCGAGGCCGTCGGTCAGCACGACGAAGCCGCGGCCAAAGAGGTCGATCGTCGAGATGCGCCGGCCCTCGGAGCGGATCCACCCGTGCGGCGCCCGGGCTCCGGGGCGGGCGGTCGGCGCGTACGCCGACTCCCCGCCGCCGGCCTCCCGCTGCCACCACGCGGTCTCAGCGCCGGACGGTGGCGCCCCCAGGATCACGTCGGAGTCGTAGACGTAGCCCATGTCCAGCAGGCGCAGATCCACGACCGTCATCCGGTCAGCCAGCATGTCGTCCCAGACCCGGCGGTTCACGGCGCCGATGACGCGGGCGACTTGTGCGCGCTCCACGGCATACGTGTCGAGCAGGGCCGGCCCGCCCCAGCCGTCCAGGACCCCTGCGATCTTCCAGGTGAGGTTGTGGGCGTCCGCCATCGCCGAGCTGATCCCCGTGGCGCCGGCAGGCGTCACCCGGTGGGCCGCGTCACCGACCAGGAACACCGGGCCCCTGCGGAACTCCTGCGCCTGCTGCACGGCCGCGGTCCAGGTGTCGTCCCCCAACACCTCGACCTCGGCGTCCACGCCCAGGGCGTGGCTCACGAAACCCTTGGGAGGCTGGGCTTCTGGATCGACACCGGTCCGCATGACAACCCAGCGGTCATCCGGATGCGTTGGTAGCAAGACTCCCTTGCACGACTTCAGGCGCACGAACGCCGGCGGTGGCGAACCCAGCCATGGACTCAGGTCGGCACGGAACCGCACCGAGCGACTCGTGCCGAGGTCCTCGGTGCCGAGCATGTGGATGCCGGTCAGCCGGCGGGTGTCGCTGCGCCAGCCGTCGGCTCCGATGACCAACGCCGGCGTGGTGGTCGTCGCCTGCCCGGATGAGAGATCCGTGAGCGTTGCCGAGACACGGCCGTCGGCATCAACCTCGAGGTTCGTCAGCTGCACTCCCAGCCGCAGCTCCACTGAGGGACGAGGAGCCAGATGCGCGCGCAGCACCGTCTCGAAGACGTCCTGGGCGATGGCGATCCCGTCGCATGGGCTCACCTCGGTCCACGACGAGCCCCCTGTCGAGACAACGGCAACCGGCTCGGCGCCCAACGTGGTCCGATCCTCCAGCCGCGGGTCGATAGGAAGGGCGCTCGCGACCATGTCGGCCTCGATGTCGAGCTGGCGCAAGATCTCAGTGGCCCGGGCATGGATGCCGCGAGCGCGCGGCAGCGTCGACACCTCGGTCCGCTTGTCGATCACGAGGGTACGAACACCGCGGTCGCCGAGCAGGAGTGCTGCGACCACCCCCGCCGGTCCAGCGCCCACGACAAGAACCTCAGGTCCATCCGCGGCCATCCGCAGCCCCTGTCTCTCGGCCTGTCTGGATTCTCGCAGCGACGAAAGAGACGCGTGAGCCGTTTCCGCCGAACCTGAAAACCCCTGGGCTCTGTAAGCGGTGATCTGTCTCGCTTCTCTGGACGTCGAGACCCCGGTCGTTCGACGTCGTTCTGGGGGCCTCAGCGACGCGTCGGACCGGGCAGCAAGAACGGATAGGTGCGGCGGCGTACCCTGCGCTGCCACCAACGGTCGGCCAGCCTCAGTCGCAGCATGACCTCCCAGAGCCGGGCGTTGGAGCGGTAGTACCTGTCCACCTCGTCGGGGGCGATCGGCGAGCTGAGCTCACGATTGGCCGCTTCCAGCACGGCGGGTATCCACCCCGTCAAGCGCTCCTTGTGCAGGTTCGCGGCCAGGTCGAGCAGAACCGTGCGCGGGTCGCAGTATGCCGCCGCGATCGGCGGGGCGGCGAAGCGGCGGAGGGGCGGGCGCAGCACCCACGGGTAGGACGCGATCAGCACGTTGACGTCGAGCGCCAGCCCGTCGTTGTCGTAGAGGATCGGGGTGGTGACGTCCAGGTATTGCGTCGTCTCGTCGACCATCGACCAGTTTGAGATCTGGGCGTCGAGCCCGGTGCGCGCGTCGACCGCGGCGAGTACACCGGCGACCACGGCGGTGAGCAGGGGATGGTCGGGGTCGGGGACGGCCGCTCGTAGGATGTCGGGACCCAGGCTCCCCGCAGGCAGGACCGGCTGGACGACGTAGCCGACCCTGCGGCCGTCGCGCCCGGGGCTGAGGAAGTTCAGGCTGCTCGGCACCACGTGCAGGCCGCGCTGCTCAAGGCGTGCGACGTAGCGGGAGAAGACGTCCTCGTAGCGCTCCGCAGCAGTGGTGGAGGGGAATACCGGCAGCCGCTTGCAGGCCATGACGGGGTCGTCGGTGGGCCAGCCGATGACCAGGCTGATCTCGCCGTGGCCAAGAACACACAGGTGGTCCTCGCGTCCCGAGGCGAGGGCCTCCTGGACGGCGCCTTCCACTGCGGCCAACAGGCCGCCCTGGGGGGAGCCGGGCGCGGTCGGGTCGCTGTCAGGCACGGAAGGCTCGACGGACCCTGGCCACCAGTTCGTCGCACTCGTCGTCCGTCAGCACCAGGGGAGGGAGGAACTGGAGGACGGACGGGTCGTTGCCGGCGTAGATGGCAAAGACACCGTGCTCGATCATCGTCTTGGTGGCAGCGAGCCCGCCCATCGGGTCGTCGAAGGCGAGGCCCATGAACATGCCTTTGCGCCGGATGGTGAAAGGCAGGTCCGACAACTCCCGCTCGAGGCGCGTGCCGAGCTCGCGCACGTGGTCGAGGAAACCGGGGGCCTCGACCACGTCGAGCATGGCCAGGCCCGCCACGCACCCCAGCTCGGCCCCGCCGCCGGTGGAGATGTGGGCGAGGGGGTTCTCGTCGAAGAACGCGAAGAGCTCAGGGCTCATCAAGGTGGCGGTGATCGGGTAGATGCCGCCCGACAGGCCCTTGCCGGTGACCAGAAGGTCCGGAACCGCTCCCTCCTGCTCGTAGAACCAGAACGTGCCGGTGCGGCCGAGCCCAGTCTGCACCTCGTCGAGGATCAGTAGGACGCCGTATTGGTCGCATAGCCGTCGAACGCCGGTGAGGTAGCCCGGCGACGGGATGCGCATGCCGAGCGTCGCCGGGATCGCCTCGAGGAGGACGGCAGCCGGCGGCTCGGCGTCGCGAAACGCGATCTCGAGTGCCGGAAGGTCGTCGTAGGGCACCTGGGTGAACGACTCCGGTGTTGGACCGAACGGGTCGCGCCACTGGGGAGAGCCGGCGCTCATCGACAGCCCGGTGCATCCGTGGTAGCCGCCGAGTGCGGACACCACCCCTTGGCGTCCGGTGTGCGCCCTGGCCAGCTTGATGGCCAGGTCGACGGCTTCCCCGCCGGAGACCCCGAACACCACTCCCGGCAGGTCCCCGCCGGTCGTGGCGGAGAGCCGTTCGGCAAGGGCCGCCCGCCAGCCCGAGACGAGGTGGTGGTTGCCGACATCAAGGTGGTCGAGTCCGCGCCGAACTGCAGCGACCACGGCCTCGTGCCGGTGACCGAGATTGAACACGCCGCCGTTGCAGTGGCAGTTGAAGTACGGCGGATACCCGTCGGTCCAGGGTTCCGGGGCGAAAGCGTCAGCGAACCCGGCCCCGCGGCGCTCTCCCATGACGAGCCCCAGTCCGAGGCTCCGGTACAGCGTGACCTTGCCCCTGTTGACGTGGTCGGCGAAAGCCTGCTCTGTCGCTCGTCGGCTCTCGTAGGGCTGGTTTGCGGGATCCATGCGTTGCACCTCTCGACTCGGTTCCATCATGCGTGCGCGTGGTTGAGGAGAGCCAGGCAATGTGGCGTTTCTCAGCCCAGCCGAGCTCCCGGAGCGCTGACTCCGAGGGCCCCATCGCGTGTCCGACCTCGGGACCCACGACCTGCCTTGGCCGACCGGTTGCGTTCCGAAGCAGGGTGCCTCCTCGACGAGGACCGCTCTCCGCGACGATCGGAAGGATCCAATCCGGGAGGGCCTCGAGCGCGTCGACCCTCGCCTCAAGAGCCTCGCGCCGCACCAGGGCGGGGTCCAGTGCCGAACGCAGATGCGGGCGTGTCAACCGCTCCACGACGTCAACCGCCGGCGGCAGATGAGTGCACTCGGGTCAGGGTTGAAGGGGCGATGGGTGCCGCGGCTGATAGATGGGAAGCTCTGAGCCGTCTGGCAGGCGGATTGCAGCCAGTAGCCCCCAGCCCTGATCGGAGACATCCCCCGCCACTTCGGCTCCTTTGCCCCTCAACTCGGCGAGGGTGGCGTGGATGTTGTCGCACATCAGGTAAAGCTCGTGACGGCTCTCACCGTCGGCTGGATGAACAGCAAGCTCGGCCGGGGGCAGGGCGAAAATGGGCCAGCCGCCGCCCGCGTCTACCGATGGCAGGCCGAGCACGTCCGCGAAGAACGCACGGACCTTCTCAGCTTCCGGTGAGAACACGATCGCATGCATCCCATTGATCACGCCGTGATCCTAGCCACCGCCTGGAAAGTGACCGTGCTCTCGCGGGCGCGGCTGCCGACACGTCACGCAGTCGCGCTTCCAGGCGCGTACCGTTCAGCCCGTCCAGCGCGTGCTGGGCCACCCCTCGGCGGCCATAACGATCGACGTCTATGCCGGCTTCTTGGGTGAGGACTGGACTCTGCGCCGGCTCTGTTCGATTCGCATGTGCCACAAGGCGCCACAGCGACGCCCTCGAGCCTCCGAAAGGAGACCGTGGTCACGCCGTTTCGGACACTGAGATCCGAACGTCCCGTGGGCAGGTGGGTTGAACCGACGACCGACCGAGCATCCCGGGCTCGACGGTCTGCGCGAATGGACCTTTGCCCCTGTCCGCGGTCGCGGACTCGGGTCGATGCTGGGCTTCGGGTAGTGAGCCACATCGAGAGGTCGGAGGCACCCATGAACCTGCGTGAGCTTGAGAACGTTGCCCGGGCGATGACGCCCCCTGGCAAGGGGATCCTGGCTGCGGATGAATCCTCGGGGACCATCAAGAAGAGGTTCGATGCCATTGGGGTCGAGTCCACCGAGGACCTCCGGCGCGCCTACCGGGGTCTGCTGTTCACCACCGCGCGGCTGGGCGACTTCATCAGCGGCGTCATCCTCTTCGATGAGACACTCCGCCAGCAGACCGACGAGGGTGCGCCTTTTCCCGAGGTTCTACAGGGACAGGGCATCCTTCCGGGGATCAAGGTCGACCGCGGGGCCAAGGCTCTTGCCGGCTATCCCGGTGAGACGGTGACAGAGGGTCTCGACGGTCTGCGCGAGCGGCTGGAGGAGTACCGCGGGCTGGGGGCCCGCTTCGCGAAGTGGCGCGCAGTCATCCACATCGGTGACGGCATCCCTTCGCCCTTCGGCGTGGAGGCGAATGCCCATGCCCTGGCCCGCTACGCCATGCTGTGCCAGGAGGCAGACCTGGTTCCCATTGTCGAGCCCGAGGTCCTCATGGACGGCAACCACACCCTGGCCCGCTGCGAGGAGGTCACCGGCCTGGTGCTGGCCACGGTTTTCGACCAGCTCAGAGAGCATCGGGTCCACCTCGAGGGGATGGTCCTCAAGCCCAACATGGTCATCTCGGGATCCACCTGCCCCGAGCAGGCCAGCGCCGAGGAGATCGCTCAGGCGACGGTGCGGTGCTTCAGGCGGCATGTGCCGGCCGCCGTCCCGGGCATCGCGTTTCTCTCCGGTGGCCAAAGCGAGAGCGAGGCCACGGCCAACCTGAGCGCCCTCAACCGAATCGAGGGATTGCCGTGGCAGCTGAGCTTCAGCTTCGGGCGGGCTCTTCAGCAGACGGCGCTGGCAATGTGGGGCGGCAGGTCGGCCAACATTGCCAAGGCCCAGGAGGCGCTGCTGCACCGGGCCCGCCTCAACGGCTACGCCAGACGCGGCGCCTACGAGCCAGGGCTGGAGCAGGTTGGAGTGCCTGCCACGGAGGGCTGACTCAGCGGATTCTGGCCAAAGGGCGGTCAGCAGCACCTTTCTTCATCGGGTGCGTCGGCACTGGCTGGCAGGGGTTCAACGGCCCCCTCAACCGGCGGGACTCGATATCGACGGCTTCCCCGATGTGCTGGCCTGCAGGACGGATCACCTACGACATTTCAGCGAGCTCGGCCATCCGGGCCATCCCCGCCCCGACGTACGTACGAAAGCGCTCCACGGCGGCAGTCAGTTCGACGGAGCGGGCCGTGTCCGGGGGGATGCGAGCCGGATTGAGCGAGACGCGATCGGCCCAGGCGTTGATGTCCGGGTGAGATGCAAACGACATCGATGCCTTGTTGCCCAGCACCTGCATCCGCGCCCAATCGGCGGGCGTGTTGGAGTATGGCGAGGGCGGGCACAACCGGTTCTTCTCGTCGTCGCGTTCGACGATGGCCTCCACATATCCGGCTAGCGCCGCGCCGAAGCAGGGAAAGCCAGTACGGATCAGCTGCAGGGTGATCGCCTCGTCAGCCCAGATCGGCACTAACGGCCGGTACTGCAGCCCCGATGCGGCGCAGTGCACGATCACAGCGTCCTTCGCCGTTGCAGCCTCACCCTCGCCGAACACCAACCGGGTCGGCTCCACATGGTGGATGTGTCCGAGCCGGACGACGTGATCGATCGTGCGCAATCGGTCGAGCTCCCACTGCGCGAGCGTAGGAGTCTTGGCCATCGTGGGAGTCACGGACCGGTCGATGCGCAGCATCACCCCCGCCTCCTCCAGGCGGCAGAACAAATCGTCCGGCGATGCTGCCTCGGCCGCTGCTTCGACGGTGTCCGCCGCCATTCCAATGAAGACAGCAGGGTCTGGCTGGACCACCGCGCGGTTGAGCATCCAAGGTTCACGAGGCCGTACCCAACAGATCGCGCCTGGATCAACTCCGTTGTCAAGCAGCCAGATGCACGCATCGGTAGCAGTCTTTCCAGAACCGACGATCACGTACTGCGAAGGCGCTCCACCAAGCCTGACCAGATCGTTGACGGCCACGACGTGCGCCCCGTCGGCAATACCGAACGGCGCCGGCGTTACTGCCGGTATCTGAGGCGAGAGGTAGCGGGCGTCAACAACGCGCCGCCTGCCGCGAACCTCATAGCGCTTTCCGGATAGGCGCGACACGAAGTGACCCTCGCCGAGGTAGTCACAGTTCGGATAGAAGGACACCTTTCCCGACCCAAGCATCCGCTCGCGCAGCACCCGGGCGTAATACGCGCAGACCTCCGGCGCCGTCGCTCGCTCATGCAGGCCGGCTTCGGGCCCCTCCTGCTGAATGCGCCCATCGCCGAGCAGCATCGAGGTCACGCCGTAGAACGCGGATGCCTGGTGAAGGCGGACAAAAGGGTACGCGTCCAGCCAATGTCCACCGACACCATGCCGACGATCGACCATGACAACGCTGACGTCCGCATGGTCGATCAGGGCGTCCGTGAACGCCATTCCCGCAGCCCCGGCGCCCACGACCAGATAGTCGGCTTCCAACACAGCCACCACGGGCTCATGCTGGCCCCGCCAAACGAGCGGGTCAACACCCTGGTGTGTGAGGACCGGCCGCCCGGCCGGCGGCGATCTCCCGGACCGACAAGCCGCGGGCGCGCAGGATCAGACTTCCGTACTCATCCTCGACCGCCAGCTGGCGTTTGCGTCCTCGACGTCCCATCTGCCGGCCCTTCTCCTCCAAGGGCGTTCCGACAAGGTGCAGACCCAAGTGCCGCCAGGGCGTTGGCTTTCACGCGCCGTCGACAAGAGCGCGTTGATTTCGGAAGGTCGATATGGTTGTCGTGGGCTTGACGAGCCGCTGACTGCGGGGTCTGGCTGCAGACCCGCAGCAGCCTGCCCCTCATCCAAGGGCTCACCTCCAAGCTCCAGGACCACAACTAGAGGCTGTTGAATTGTCCGACTGGTACCAGCGCTATCTGGTCGACACGGACCGGTCAGCCACCCTGTGGGTCGTCGCCGGGTTCGTGATCACGTACGCAGCCACCAGGTGGATCACGCTGCGGATCCACGCCCGCACGGCGAGGCATCCCGGGCAGAGCGGATCGGCGGTCAAGGACGTTTACATCGGTGGTGTCCACATACACCACCAGGTCTGGGGAATCCTGCTCGTGCTGGTGGTCGGCCTGCTGGAGTTCCGCTTCAGTCCACAATCCCCGTGGCAGGAGGTGCTGGCTGCCCTCTTCGGTGCCGGTGCAGCGCTTGCGCTCGACGAGTTCGCCTTGTGGCTGCACCTTCAGGACGTCTACTGGACCGAGGAAGGCCGCAAATCCATCGACGCCGTGATGGTGGCCTGCGTCATCGGCCTGGCCCTGCTCGCAAGCACGTCACCGTTCGGGGTCGACCCGAACACGGTGGCGTCTCGGGGCCTGGTCGCCACCTCGATCGGCGTTGTCTTCCACATCTCGTACACGATCATCTGCCTGCTCAAGGGGAAGATCGCCACCGGGCTCATCAGCCTTCCGATCCCTTTGATCGCCTTCGTGGGCGCCATCCGTCTTGCCAAGCCTTCGTCCTTCTGGGCCCGACGTTTCTACTCTGAGCCGAAGATGGCGAGGGCAAACGAACGATTTGGCGAACGCCACCTGGCCCGCAGGGAGCACCTACGGGACCTCTTCTCCGGCGGACGTTGAGAGACCCCCTTTCAGCCTGCGGGTCGGCCTCCGGCATAGGAGAGAGCGCGAACGCGACCGAGGCGGTGTGGGAGCTCGCCGAGCACCGGTACCTCTACATCGAGGTGCTGCCCGAGCGCGCCGGCCATGCACTGCACACCGTGTTCGTCGACGACCTCGATGAGCGGATCGAGCGGATCAGCGCCCGAGGAATCGAGCCCGCCTCACGGGAGACGTAC
The DNA here is from genome assembly GCA_963715025.1 of uncultured Actinomycetota bacterium. Taxonomy (GTDB): domain Bacteria; phylum Actinomycetota; class Actinomycetes; order Actinomycetales; family Dermatophilaceae; genus DASSJT01. Next base: position 643,012 of record CAVQQQ010000009.1, read on the forward strand.
GGAAACGGTGTGCGCAAGGTGATCTACCGCGACCCCGACGGCAACGAGATCGGCTTCGGCGGCGCCCCACTCGAGTGATCGGGGCGTGCCCTGACTCCGACAGATCGGGGCGTGTGCGCCTGCCAGTCGAGGAGTCGCTCTGGTCGCCCACCTCGACAACGCCCTGGACCAGCCAACGGGGTTCGCACCATGGACACCAGCCCCACCCTCGACTCCGAGGGCTGGTTCAGGCGACGTACGACACCAGCAGGTCGGTGAGCGGTTCCGGACGGCTCAGCGCCACCAAGTGCCCGCCCGGTACGACGTCGGGGGTGATCCCGAGCCGCTCCTGGGCGACCCGGCGCTGGAAGCCGACGGGGAACAACCGGTCGTCCCGGGAGGAGATGACCCTGGTCGGGACGTCGGGCCAGGTGTCCCGCGGCCACGTCTGTGTGAACGGCGTCATCGACTGGTCGGGGTCGTGCTCGGCGGCAGCCTGGAGCAGCGAATCGGGCACGTCGTGCAGGAACAGCGTCATCACGTCGAAGTCGGCGTCGGCCGGTCGGCCCTCGCGCACGTCGTTCTCGCGTTTCGCCTCCGCCTGCCCGGTGTTACCCCACCAGTCGCCGCCGGTCTCGCCGGGAGCGGGGATCATCGCGTTGACCAGCACTAGCAGGGACACAGGGAGCACGTCGGGCAGCAGCGCGGCGGTGAAGCCGCCCATCGACTGGCCGACTACCACCAGGTCTGTGCGGTCCCCAGCGGCGGCGGCCGCCGTGGCGACGTACTCGGGCCAGCCGGCCGACTCGTCCTCCGCAGGCAGGTCCACCGCGACGGCGTCGTGACCCTGAGCCTCGAGAGCCGCGACCACGCGGTGCCAGTACCAGGCCGATCCACCGGCTCCGGGGACGAGCAGGAAGTTTCGCGTTGCGGGCATACCGGGTCCTCTCCTCGGGCCGTCACACAGTAGGACTGTCCTCCGCCCGCGAACTCATCGCGCCGCCGCCAAGTAGCACCAGGGACTCGCGTGCAGCGAGAAGTGTCAACTGGCGTCTCAGCCGCCCAGCGCTGCGCATACCGGAATGGAACTGCTCGCGCCTGCCGGGCCACAGTGAAGATCTGATGGCCGGGCCGACCCAACGCGCATCGGTCACGATCGCGTATGCGCTCGCAGACACCGTGACGCGCATCGAGGACTCGGGACTCGACCGCCTCTCCCTTGTATCGTCAACTCTGGACCGAGGCATGCAGGGGACCCGCGGGCATCATCCGCATTGTGACGTGAGCACGGCTTCTCTGCTCGTACATCTGCCACGGCGTCGGTGCTACGCCCATGACGAGCATGTCACCGCAGCACGTCGGTCATCGGCGGGTTCGATGTCAAGGCCTGAGATCCTGCAGCTCGTCGCCCTCCTCTCGGTCCCGGTTATCGCGGGCATCGTGGGCGCGCTGGGCATCCTCCTTCAGGACTGGCGAGCGCGCCGCGACCTCGCCGTGCGGCGCAGGGTAGCGATGGAGGAGGCCACGATGCGGGTTGCGTTCGCCACCGAATGGTGGAAGGCCTGCCAGCTCATCGCTGCCGATGAGGAGACGCTCACCAACGCAAGGGCCAGGGCCGCCCTCCTGGTGGCCGAGGCGAGTTCGCTGGTCGCCTCCGTCCCCGCTGTGGCCCCGATGGAGCAGACCCGGCCGATGCCGCAACGGCTGCTGCTCCTGTATCCGCTCACGCGGCGTTCCGCACGAGTCATCCGAGGGTTCTATTACGCCGTCCTTGTGCTGCCAGTCGTGGTCATCGCAGGTACCCTCATCGACGTAGCGACCGGCTCACTTGGCGAGTACCTGTCGGGTGACCTGATCCTGCTGTCCATGACAGGTGCAGCCGCTCTCGGGCTGCGCTTCTGGGCTGTGCGGGTCGAGGAGTTTCGGAAGGGACGTGGTGTGGAGGAGGAGATCGACGATCGGCCTCCTCCTGCTGCTGTGTCCGGCCCCATCTGACGATAGGCCTGTCCGGCTCCCCCGGCTGACTTGCGCAACGGGCGCGCAGGACCCTGGCGAGAATCGCTCTCGTGGGACTCATCGTGTGAGGCCATCTCGTCTACAGGCTCGCAGCCAACCGGTGGGTGCCTCACCTGCCGGCATCGCGGTCGCCGGTCGCGCCTAACCGGTCAGCATGTCGCTGAACACTGTCTGGGCCGTGTTGGACGGGATGGCGAACCCGATGTTCTGCGCGACCGTCTCCTCGTTGCCCCCGGCTGCCGCGTCGTTGATGCCCACCACCTCGCCATTGGGGGTGAGCAGAGGTCCACCCGAGTCACCCGAGCTGATGCCGGCACTCGTCTGGATCAGGCCGGTGAGGGTGGCCTCTTGGGTGGAGATCGTACGGTTCAGGCCGGAGACGATGCCGACGGCCAGGCTCGGGCTCCCTTTGAGGGCCAGCGCGTTGCCGATGGCAATGACGAGGTCGCCGACCTTGAGGGCATCCGAGTTGCCGAGGGTCAGGGCGGTAAGTCCAGTGACCGGCACCTTCACGAGGGCCAGGTCCTCGGCGGTGGAGAGACCGACGATTTCGCCTCGCACACTGTCGGAGTCGGCGAAGGTCACCGTGATGGTCTCCGCGTTCTTGACCACATGTGCTGCTGTGGCGACCAGCCCGTCGGCTCTGTAGACGAACCCGGAGCCCGCGGCAGTGCCCACCTGGCCGTTCGACGACCTGATTGTGGTCTCAATGTCCACGACCGAGGCCGACACGCGGGTGAACAGCTTGGAGAGCTCCTGCCCCGGCGAGGGTGGCGGCGTCTGGACGGCCGGGGTGGCTGACTTCGAGGCGGCCCACCATCCAGCAAGGCCGCCCCCGGCCCCGCCGAAGACCAGGGAAAGGACCGCGACCACAACGAGGATCGCCCACGGCCGTCGGCGTCCAGCGTGCCGCGGCCGTCGCGGCGGGACCTCGGGCATCACAGGAGTCGGAGGGCCTGGAGGAGGTGACACCGTCGAGGGCCTGGCGCTCTCCTCAACGGGATGGGCTGTTGTCGTGCTCATGACCAGTCACCTCGCCCTACGGAGTCACCTTCAGTCTCCGAGCACCTGTGCTCGCAGGTGCAGGGACCTATGGCCCCGCACCTCCGTCGGGCGGGATTGGTCCTGCCGGTGCCGGCATGGCGCCGCCCCCTCCACCTGGAGCCGACACCCGCCCCGTAATCGAGAAGATAGGCGGCTGCCACCATGTGACACATGGCCTACGACGTCGCCGCCGTCCGCTCCCACTTCCCCGCACTCGCCGAGGGCGCTGCCCACTTCGATGGGCCCGGTGGCTCCCAGACGCCCGTCCAGGTGGCCGACGCGGTGCGTGCGACCATGCTCGCCGCCTCCGCCAATGCCGGAGCCGTGACGCTGGCCGAACACCGGACGACGAACACGGTTGCCGCCTGCCGAGCCGCCCTGGCAGACCTGCTCGGCGCGGACCCACGAGGCGTCGTCTTCGGGCGCAGCAGCACGCAGGTCACCTACGACCTAGCGCGGGCGATCGCCAAGACGTGGGAACCAGGCGACGAGGTGCTCGTCACCCGCCTCGACCACGACGCCAACGTCAGGCCCTGGCTCCAGGTCGCCCACGGGCGAGGCGCCATCGCGAAGTTCGTCGACTTCGACCCGGAGACGGGTGAGCTTCCCGTCGAGGCGGTGGCAGCCGCCGTCACCGAGCGCACCCGCCTCGTCGCGACCACAGGAGCGTCGAACCTGATCGGCACGCGACCGCAGGTCAAGCGGATCGCGGAGGTCGTGCACGCTGTCGGTGCGATCCACTGGGTCGACGGCGTCCACGCCACCGCGCACGCGACCGTGGATGTCGCCAATCTCGGGGTGGACGTCTGGACCTGCTCGCCCTACAAGTTCCTGGGCCCGCACTGCGGCGTCGCGGCCGTGCGCCCCGAGCTGCTCGAAACGCTCCGTCCCGACAAGCTGCTGCCCTCCAGCGACGAGATCCCCTTGCGCTTCGAGCTCGGCACGCTCCCGTACGAGCTCATGGCCGGCACCACCGCCGCCATCGACTTCCTGGCCTGGCTCGCCGACACCAGCGTCACCCCCATGCCGTATGCCGTGCCCCCGCCTTCGGCGGGGTGGTCGCCTGCCGACGCCGCAGGCGCAGCCACGCGACGCGAGCGAGTGGTCGCCGGAATGGCTGCGCTGGAGAAGCACGAGGAGGTGCTCCTCTCCCGCATGGAGGACGGGATCCGGGCGCTGCCGGGGGTGCGTGTCTACAGCAACGCAGCGGCCCGCACGCCAACCCTGCTCTTCACCCTCGAAGGGCGCGACTCCCAAGAGGTGTGCCGGGCGCTTGCCGACCGCCGGGTCAACGCGCCCGCCGGTGCCTTCTACGCAGTCGAGTGCTCCCGCCACCTCGGGCTCGGCGAAACAGGCGGAATCCGGGCTGGGCTCGCGCCCTACAGCGACGAGTCCGACGTCGAGCGGCTGCTCGAAGCGCTGGCGAGCCTCCGCTGAGCGCAGGAGCTCAGTTCCCCGATCGTGTCGCCTCCTGCTAGGTCGGTCCTTCACGTACAGGCGAGCGCTGCAGCCAGGGCCGAGCCCGAAGCCGCCGTCCGAGTCGCCGAATCAATAGCCCGTGCCGAAGCCGGCGCGTGGCACCGTGGCCAGCACCTGCTGCTGGTAGTAGATCCAGCCCGCCTTCGTCTGCGGTCACCCCCGACGGGTAGTGCGTCGAGACCGAGAGCGCGTAGATGTTGTGATCCGAGATCGCGAGCCCGAAGTAGTCGCCGATGAAGCCGGCCCCGGCCTGGCACGGATCCGTGGCTCCGGCGCAGGGGTACTGCGACAGACCACCCAGGTGTTGCCCCGGCTGCTCGGGATCCCAGGTGAATTGCGAGATCCGCACGTTGGCCGCGACCGGCACGGCCCCGCTGCCGCTGTCCTTGTAGGCCTGCAACGAGGTGTCGATGCAGAAGTTCGTGCGACCGCGTCGGCGGGCAGGATGCTCGTGTCGTTCGGGCAGGCTTTCGCGCCGGTCGTAGAACGCGACGGCCACGGCGCCGTTCGGCCCAGCCGCGATCGTGGGCTGGAACTGGTCGGTGGGCACGTCCGGCTGTGTCGACGTTGTCGTTGACCACGACCGACGGTCGCCCATGTCGCCCCGCCGTCGGTGGACTGGGTGAACTTCACGTCCGCTTGGCCGGCAGCCGTGTCCCAGTCCTCGTAGGCGAGGTAGAGGTGGCCGGGGTAGGTCGGGCTGGCGGCGAAGCTCTCGACGATGCCGCTGCGGAAGCGCGTGTTCGGATAGACCTCACCGGGCGGGATGGTCACGGTCGTGACCGGGACGAACGCGCTGAAGCGTGCGCCCGTCATCGATCGAGCGCGCGACGTAGATCGGTTGATTGGCCGCCGTTCGGCGGGAACGACACGACGGAGACGTAGAGGGTCCCGGTCGCGTCGATCACCGGGTAGACGTACGTGGCGCCAGGGCCGACCTGGGACGGCGCGCTGATGGTGACGGCCTTGTCGAAGGTCTGCGCCCGGTCGCGGGAGACGGCCATGCGGACCTTGATCGACTGGCCGTTGAACACCGCCCAGGCCGCGTAGACGTGGTCCTGGTACTTGTTCCCGACGATGTGGTTGACGGCGACCCACTGCTTGTCCTCGACGTGCCCGAGCTGCAGCGCGGAGGCGTTGTTCGGCGGCTCGAGCGGCACGCCGCCGTTGCCCTTCACCCAGGTGGCGGCCCATGTCGTCGCTGTAGGACATGTCGATCTCGCCGTCCGGATGCAGCCTGGCTGGCGTCGAAGAAGGAGTTGAACGGCAGCATCGTCTGGTAGACGCGCCCCTGGGTGTCGAAGTCGGCGTTGGGGTCGGTCGTGTCGGTCCAGCTCGGCGGCATCTCCTGCGTGCCGGTGGAGATGCAGTCGTAGCCCTGGACCTGGTTGTTGCTGGACGGCGTCCCGCCCGGAATCTGGTAGGCGCCGACATAGAACATGTAGAACGTCGAGTACTTGTCGAAGAAGAACTTCGACGTGCCGACGAGGTCCTCGGTGCCCGGCTTCACCGCGAGCCAGGACTCGGAGTGGTTCGCGTTGAACGGGCCGAGGCCGCACGTCCCGGCCAGGGGGACCCGGGAGCCCGGCGGCACGGGATAGCCGCCTCCCGTGGTCGGGGAACTGGCGACGACATTGGTGAACGGAACAGTCGATGCCCACCCGGCGCCGGGTGGTGCGGCCGACGCACCGCCGGCCGCAAGGCACAGCGGAGCCGTTAGGAAGGCTGCAATCGCCGCTGCATGGAGTCGCTTCATTTCTCCTCCAACCCCAAAGACCTACGCGCGGATGGCATCACCGCCGACATACCGAGCGTGGCCCTGCAGAGCGAAAAGAGCAACAGCGCCGAATGCCGTCGCCGCGCACCGTCACACAGGTGTCAGCACGGACGAGGCTCGCCTGGCCGGAAGGGGCATGGTGGCGTAGTGCGCCGCCAGGCCGGGCAGGTTGGAGAAGTAGGCTCTCGTGTGCACCGTGCGCCACCGGCTGGTCTCTGCCACTGACACGACATCGGTCTGCAGCACGTCGCCGTCGACGCCAGGCACCTCGCCTCTGGCCGCAATCCGGCCATGCCCTCCCTCGCGGATCCTTAGGCTGGAGTGGTGGACGACGGCATCGGCCTCGTGCTGGCCGGCGATGTGATGACAGGCCGGGGCGTGGACCAGATCCTGCCCAGCCCCGGGGCGCCAGAGCTGCATGAGGGCTACGTGCGCGACGCGCGCAGGTACGTCGAGCTGGCCGAACGCGTGAACGGCCCGATCCCACGCGCAGTCGACCCGGCCTGGCCGTGGGGCTCAGTGCTCGACGAGATGGCGGACCTCGGCCCGGCGGTGCGGGTCATGAACCTGGAGACGAGCGTCACCACCAGCGACGATGCGGCCCTGGAGAAAGCGGTCAACTACCGCATGGCTCCTGCGAATGTCGACGTGCTGCAGGTCGCGGGGGTCGACGCGTGGGCGCTGGCGAACAACCACGTCCTCGACTTCGGCGCGGGGGGACTGCTGGAGACTCTTGACACCCTCGCCGGCGCGGGGCTGCGGGCAGCGGGCGCGGGGCGCGACACCACCGAGGCATGGCGACCCGCGGTCGTGACGCCTGCCAAGGGTGACCATCGCGTCCTCGTCGCGTCCGTGGCCGACGTGTCCAGTGGCGTCCCCAAAGGATGGAGGGCAGCCGCCGGCCGGGCGGGGGTCGCGCTGCTCCCCGACCTCTCGTCGGCGATGGCTGAAACCGTGGCGCATGGCCTGCGCGAGTCCGAGCGGCCGGGAGACATCCGCGTCGTCTCCATCCACTGGGGCAGCAACTGGGGCTACTCGATCCCTGGCGAGCACCGGCGATTCGCCCGCCGCCTTGTCGACGCCGGCATCCACGTCGTGCATGGCCACTCTTCGCACCACCCGCGCCCGGTCGAGGTCTACCGCGGTCGTCTCGTCATCTATGGGTGCGGCGACCTGGTCAACGACTACGAGGGCATCGGCGGACACGCCGAGTTCCGCAGCGACCTGCGACTGCTCTACCACGCGCTGCTTGACCCGGAGTCCGGCATGCTGGCGAGCCTGCGAATGGTCCCGTTCCGCGCGAGGCGGCTCAGCCTCGAGCGAGCACCTCAGGACGACGCACAGTGGCTGGCCCGGGTCCTGGACCGCGAGAGCGGTGCCCACGGAGCGGGGGTCCGATGCGGGCGGGACGGCCGCCTCTACATCACGGGTCGCTGAGCGAGGCGACCACGCTGGCGTAGCACTCGAACAATGCCGTGGTCTTCGGGCGGCCCTGACGGCACGGTTGCCCTTCCGGCTCCAGGACCGGGTGACCGCGGCAGGTGCGTCACCGCATTGTCCAAGATGTGAGAGCGCTCGACGCATCTATCGGCGCGAAGGGGGCACACTGCCGGGAGAGCCTTGGAAGCGTGGCGTAGTAGTCCGGGAAGGATGGCCATATGGAGTTGCCCGACATGCCGACCGGGGCAATGCCGGCAACACATGCAGTCATCAATGGACAGCTCCTGGCCGGTCGGTACCGGGTGGGTGACTTGGTGGCGCGAGGCGGCATGGCCGATGTCTATCGGGCCCACGACCAGCTCCTCGACCGTGACGTCGCCGTCAAGATGTTCCGCCCCGAGGCGCTCGAGGAGTCCCAAGACCTGCGGGCCCAGGAGGAGGCCCGGCTCGCGTCGTCACTGAGCCACCCAGGGCTGGTCGCCGTGCACGACGCCCGCCTCAACGAGGGCATCTTCGGCACGAACTTCATGGTGATGGAACTGCTCGAGGGGCCCACCCTCTCAGATCAGCTGCGCAAGACCGGGAAGCTCCCGCCCAGGCAGGTTGCCGGGATCGGTCGCCAGATCGCGGCAGCCCTCGCCTACGTCCACAGCGAGCGCCTGATCCATCGCGACGTCAAACCAGGCAACATCATGCTTGCCGGGGAGGTCGAGGATGACGCAGATGCACCCGTGGCCAAATTGGGTGACTTCGGCATCGCCCGACTGATCGACGCGACCCGGCTGACCCTGACCGGCACCACCCTGGGCACCGCCCCCTACATGAGTCCGGAGCAGGTCCAGGGTGAGGACGTGGGCCCGCCGTCCGACGTGTACTCGCTCGGCCTCGTCCTGCTGCAGGCGCTCACCGGAGTGGTGGCCTATCCGGGCACGCCGGTCGAGTCAGCCTTCGCCCGCGTGCACCGAGACCCCGACATCCCCGAGGACCTCGGCCAGGAGTGGCACCAACTGCTCGGCGCCATGACGGCGCAGGACCCGTCATACCGGCCGACGAGCGAGCAGGTGACCGATGCTCTGGGCTCCATGCTGGCCGCCGAGCGCCTCGGCCTCGACCCGCCCACGCAGGTGCTGCCCACCCTTCCGATCCTGCCTACCCCTCAAAGGAGAGGTGCTCGTCACGGGGAGCCCACGGCATACCCCCTGAAACAGCGCTGGAACGCACTCTCGCTAGCCACGCGCATCGCCATTCTGGCGATCGCGGCCGTGCTGGTCCTGGCCGTCGCCCTCATGCTCCGGCCCACCGCGTCCGCTCCTCCAGCCGAGCGACAGCCGGCCTACCCCAGCGTCCCGGGCCAGCTCGGCGAAGACCTGACCCAGCTCCAGAAAGCAGTGGAACCGTGAGGCGGTCCCGAGTCCTGGCGGTCGTCGTCGCCACTGCGCTCACGCTGGTCACCGGCTGCGGCGGCTCCGCCACCGCGATCTCCGACAAGGCCAGCCGGCAGCTGCGGCTGGACGTCCTCGCGGTGACCGAGGCAGCGGCGGCCGAGGATGCTGCTGCGGCGGCGGCTGCCCTGATCAGGCTGCACACGCACGTCCTCACCTTCCAGCAGTCGGGCGAGCTCAGCACCTCGCGGGCTGCCGAGATCGACGCGGCGGCGGCGAAGGTCGCCAACGGCCTGGAGGCCCTGGCGCCAGCCACGCCGCAGGCCACGCCTCCCAAGCCGTCGACCTCGACCGCGACCTCGTCGAGCACGCCGACGCCGGTGGAGAAGACCAAGACCAAGGGCAAGGGACGCGGCCACGGCTGACCCCGCCCCGGGCCACATTCATTCCGGGAGCCGAGAGGTATGCCGGGCTCGTCGCGTGAGCGCGCATGCCGCCACCCGATCGGATGGCCGCGGGGAGTCAGTCGTCCTGCAGGCAGACTTCGCGGTAGGGCAGAGCCAGCTCTTCCTGCGTGGCCTGATCCATCACGCTCACCTCCCGCCGCCGCCCCTACTTTCCGCGACACCAGAGCCGGGTCAAGCGTGCGAGATCCCCGAAGGCGCCCTCACATCCGATACTGGGGCCGGCAGGTCAACGACGACGTGACGGAGTGCGCCATGGCCGGTTCAGCCGAGCAGCAAACGACGGGCCGGCAGTGGTGGCGGGACGCCGTCATGTACGAGGTCTACCTGCGCAGCTTCGCCGACGGGAACGGGGACGGTATCGGCGACCTCCCCGGGCTGCGGGCCCGGCTCCCCTATCTGCGCAATCTCGGTGTGGACGGCATCTGGATCACGCCGTGGTACACGTCGCCGATGAAGGACGGTGGCTACGACGTGGCCGACTACCGCGACATCGACCCGCTGTTCGGCACGCTGGACGACGCCAAGGCCCTCATCGATGACGCGCACGACCACGGTCTCCGGGTCATCGTCGACTTCGTCGCCAACCACACCTCCGACGAGCACGAGTGGTTCCGCGAGGCCCTGGCTGCGCTGCCCGGAAGCCGTGCGCGCGACCGCTACCACTTCCGCGACGGGCGCGGGCCGGGCGGCCACCAACGGCCCAACGACTGGATCAGCGCGTTCGGCGGCCCGGCCTGGACCAGGGTCACCGAGCCCGACGGCACCCCCGGACAGTGGTACCTACATCTCTTCGCGCCCGCGCAGCCGGACCTCAACTGGGACAACCCCGACGTGCGGGCGGAGTTCGAGGCGGTGCTGCGGTTCTGGTTCGACCTAGGGCTCGACGGACTGCGGGTCGACGCCGCGTCCGGCTTCGCCAAGGACCCCGACCTGCCCGACTTCGGGTTCCTCGCCGAGGACATCTTCACACCCGTGAAGTGGACCGGCGCTCCCCTGTGGGACGTCGAGGGCGTCCACGACATCTTCCGGTCGTGGCGCGCGATCGCGGACAGCTATGCCGGCGACCGGGTCTACGTCGGCGAGGTGGTGGTCAACGGGCCGCAGCGCCTCGCGCGGTACATGCGGCCCGACGAACTGCACACGACGTTCAACCTCGACTTCCTCAAGAGCCCCGTCGATGCCGGCGCGCTGCGGCAGACCATCGACACCACCCTGGCCGCTTTCGCCGAGGTGGGGGCACCCGCCACCTGGACCCTGTCCAACCACGACGAGACCCGGCACCTGACCCGCTACGGGCGCGAGTTCACCGGCGTGCCGCTGCCGCCCAAGTACCCGCCGGACCCCTCCGACCGCGCGCTCGGCGAGCGCCGGGCCCGGGCGATGCTGCTGCTCATGCTGGCGCTGCCCGGCTCGGCCTACCTCTACCAGGGCGAGGAACTCGGGCTGTGGGAGGTCGAGAATCTTCCCGACGAGGCGATCCAGGATCCCGTGTGGGAGAGCTCCGGACACACCATCCGCGGCCGCGACGGGTGCCGCGTGCCGCTCCCCTGGTCGGGGAGCGCGCCGCCGTTCGGCTTCACCCCCGGGCCAGGCGAGCCGTGGCTCCCCCAGCCGGCCGAGTGGCGGGACCGTACCGCCGAGGCCGAGGCTGCCGACGCCAGTTCGATGCTCGCCTTCTACCGCCAGGCCCTTGAGCTGAGGCGGGCCCGGTTCGGCCGCCTCGAGGGAGGGCTGAAGTGGATCGACACACCCCACGGTGTGCTGGCCTTCGACCGCGGCGCCAGCACCCGGTGCATCGCTAACCTGTCCGACCAGCCGTTCGGACTGACCGGCGAGGTGCTCCTTGCGAGCGAGGGGCTCCGCGACAGTCGCCTGCTGCCGGACGCGGCAGTGTGGTTGATCCCGGACGCACCCTGACGGCGGGTATGCCGGGACCCTCGGGGCCGCTGCGAGGCCATCCGACGCCGCGGTCCGCGTGAATCCCCGCCAGCGACGGGTATGCGGCAGAGTGGCGGGTGTTCGCCGTCCACCAAGCCGCGAAGGGGTGACGCCCGTGAGGGTCGCACTGATGGTCACGTGCATCAACGACGCAATGTACCCAGACACCGGCAAGGCGGTGGTCACCCTGCTGCGCCGGCTCGGTATCGATGTGGACTTCCCCGAAGCGCAGACCTGCTGCGGGCAGCCCATGGTCAACACCGGATACGTCGACGAGGCCATCCCTGTGGTGCGCAACTTCGTCGAGGCGTTCGCGGACTACGACGCGATCGTGACGCCTTCCGGCTCCTGCGCGGGCTCGGTTCGCCACCAGCACTCCATCGTCGCCCGCAGGGCGGGTGACCCCGCCCTGGCCGAGGCCGTGACAGCCATCAGCCCGCGGGTCTACGAGCTCTCCGAGTTTCTCGTCGACGTCCTGCACGTCACGGATGTCGGAGCGTCCTTCCCGCACACGGTGGCCTACCACCCCACCTGCCACTCGCTGCGGATGCTCGGCGTCGGCGACCGCCCGCTACGACTCCTCCGAGCCGTACACGGGCTCCGGCTGGTCGCGCTCCCGCACGCCGAGGAGTGCTGCGGATTCGGCGGCACGTTTGCCGTCAAGAACTCCGAGACCTCCGTGGCCATGGGCTCCGACAAGGTTGCCGATGTGCGCGCCAGCGGCGCGGAAGTCCTTGTCGCCGGCGACAACTCGTGCCTGATGCACATCGGTGGCCTGCTCTCACGCCAGCGCAGCGGCATACAGACCATGCACTTGGCCGAAGTACTCGCCGCTACCGAGGGGGGTGCAGCATGAGCAGCACATTCGTGGGTATGCCGGCCTTCCCCCAGGCGGCCAAGGCCGCCCTCGCGGACAGCCAGCTGCGGGCGAACCTGCGCCACGCCACGACGACCATCCGCGCGAAGCGCGCCGCGGTCGTAGCCGAGGTGGAGGACTGGGAGACCCTGAGGGTTGCCGGAGCCGCGATCAAGGACAACACCCTTCGGCATCTCGACGAGCACCTCGTCCGGCTGGAGGAGGCCCTGACCGCCCGGGGCGCCACCGTGCACTGGGCCCGCGACGCAGCCGAAGCGTGTGCGGTTGTGGCGCAGGTCGCGGGTGCCCATGGTGTCGACGAGGTCGTCAAGGTCAAGTCGATGGCCACCCAGGAGATCGGACTCAACGAGGCGCTCGCGGCGCACGGCATCGCTGCCTGGGAGACCGACCTCGCGGAGCTGATCGTGCAGCTCGGCCACGACCTGCCGAGCCACATCCTCGTGCCGGCGATCCATCGCAACCGCGCGGAGATCCGAGCGATCTTTCGCGCGGAGATGGGCAGGGCGGGTCGCCCTGCGCCGGACGACCTGACCGACGACCCCCCGGCCCTGGCCGGCGCGGCTCGGCTCCATCTGAGAGAGAAGTTCCTGCGGGCCAAGGTGGCAGTGTCGGGCGCGAACTTCGCAGTGGCCGAGAGCGGGACGCTGGTCGTGGTCGAGAGCGAGGGCAACGGGCGGATGTGCCTCACGCTGCCCGAGGTGCTGGTGTCTGTCGTGGGGATCGAGAAGGTGGTTCCGACCTGGTCGGACCTCGACGTCTTCCTCCAGCTGCTGCCGCGCTCCTCGACTGGCGAGCGGATGAACCCCTACACGTCCACCTGGAGTGGCGTGACGCCCGGCGACGGCCCCCAGGAGGTCCACGTCGTCCTGCTCGACAACGGCCGCACCCGGGCGCTGGCCGACCAGATGGGGCGCCAGGTCCTGCGCTGCATCCGGTGCTCGGCCTGCCTCAACGTCTGCCCCGTCTACGAGCGGACCGGCGGGCACGCCTATGGCTCGGTCTACCCCGGCCCCATCGGTGCGATCCTGAACCCGCTGCTCAAGGGCGTCGGCACCGACTCCCAGACCGACTCGCTGCCCTACGCCTCGAGCCTGTGCGGGGCCTGCTTCGAGGTGTGCCCGGTGCTGATCGACATCCCCTCGGTGCTGGTCGATCTGCGGGCGCAGGTCGTCGACGCCCACCGGACCGAGCGGGTCCCCAAGGCTGAGGCCCTGGCCATGAAGGCGACCGCGTGGGCGTTCGGGGACTCGCGGCGGATGGCACTCGGCGAGCGACTGGCCTCACTCGGGGGCCGCGTGGGTTCGTTGACGACACGGCGCTCGGTCCCCGGAGGCCGGGGCGTCCTGGCCCATCTGCCGTGGTTCGGGGCGAAGTGGACCGAGTCCCGCGACCTGCCCCTGCCACCGCGCGAGTCCTTCCGGCAGTGGTGGCGGCGCGAGGGGCGTGCCCGATGAGCGCCCGCGACGCCATCCTCAGCGCGGTGCGCGCGGCCCTCAGGGACGCGCCTCGAGAGCAGCTGGAGGTACCCCGCTCCTATCGCGACCGGCATACCCCTGACGGGCTGGTGGACCTCTTCGCCGAGCGGGTCGCGGACTACCGGGCCACGGTCGTCCGGTGCGCCCAGAGCGACGTGGAGGCATCCGTGGTCTCGGCTCTGGCTGGTGCGGGCTCGGTGGTGGTCCCCGCAGACCTCGGCATCAGCATCCCGGGCGCCGTCGCCGACACCGGCCAGTCCCCGGCGGAGCTGGACCGGATCGATGCCGTGGTGACCACCTGTGCCGTGGGCATCGCCGAGACCGGCACCATCGTCCTGGACCACCAGGCGGGCCAGGGGCGGCGGGCCCTGAGCCTCGTCCCGGACCGGCACGTCTGCCTCGTGCGGTCCGACCAGGTGGTCGCGGGGGTACCTGAGGCGGTTGCCCTCTTGGATGCCCAGCGGCCGCAGACGTGGATCAGCGGGCCCAGCGCCACGAGCGACATCGAGCTGAGCCGCGTCGAGGGCGTCCACGGGCCGCGCAACCTCGTGGTGATCATCGTGGAGTGAGCCTGCCGTGAGCCTGGCGGCCACGACGCGCGGTCGCGGTCGAGGACAGCGCCGGTAGATTGCCGCCATGTCGCGTCCGCTCAAGGTGGGTGTCCAGCTTCCGGAGGTCGAGCGTCCGGTCGGGTGGCCGGAGCTGATCCGCATGGCCAAGACCGCCGAGGAGGTCGGCTTCGACTCGATCTGGCTCGGCGACCACCTGCTCTACGACCTGCCCGGCGGCATCACGCGCGGGCCCTGGGAGTGCTGGACCTCGCTCGCAGCCCTAGCGGCGGTCACCGAGCGTGTCGAAATCGGGCCCCTCGTCGCCTCCACCAGCTTCCACGCCCCGGCCATGCTGGCCAAGCAGGCAGCAACCGTCGATGCGATCTCGGGCGGCAGGCTGATCGTCGGTCTGGGCGCCGGCTGGAACGAACGCGAATATCGCGCGTTCGGATTCCCTTACGACAGAAGGGTTTCCCGCTTCGAGGAGGCCTTCACGATCATCCGCTCACTTCTGCGTGACGGACGATCCGACTTCCATGGCACCTACTACGAGGTCGACGACTGCGTCCTCGACCCCCGGCCCGCGCGCCCTGGCGGGCCACCACTCATGCTCGGGTCGGTGGGCCCGCGCATGCTCCAGATCGGCCTCCCCCACGTCGACGCCTGGAACGTGTGGTGGAGCGACTACGGCAACAGTGCCGACGGCTTCTCGCAGCTCGTCGAGCGCGTCAACGTGGCGGTACGCGCGGCCGGGCGCTCCCCCGGCGATGTGGCCGCGACGGCCGCCGTGCTCGTCAACATGGAGGGCGGCACGGGCCGCCTGATGGGCGAGACCTACAACGCCGACGTGAACCCGGTGCGCGGCACGCCCGACGATGTCGCCGAGCACCTTGCAGGCATGGCCACTGCCGGCGCCACCCATGTCCAACTCGTGGTCGACCCGATCACCGAGGACTCGATCTCCCGGCTCGGGCCCGCGCTCTCGCTGCTCGACGGCCGGGCGTGACGGCCGGCAGTTCGGTCAGCCGGCATCGTCAGGCGAGGTAGTTCTCCACAGTCGACGCATCGCGGACCTGCGCGTCCCCGGGGTTCTCGCCGTACTGCCGCTTCGCCCGCCGCTGCCGCAGCAGGTCCCAACACTGGTCCAGCTCGACCTCGATGGTGCGCAGCCGCTGGTTCTCCTCCTGGACCGTGATCTCGCCCTTGCTGAGCCTGGTACGAAGCCCGTGCTCCTCGTCGATCAGGCCCTTGATCCGGTTCTGGATGTCAATGTCGTCAGCCACGGGTCCACTATTGCCGCGCGACTGCCTCGAGGGCAATGCCAGCGGGTATGCCGGAGGGCCGGCTCAGGCGCGCAACTGCCCGATGTCGGCCAGCAGGTCGGCGAACCATGGCACCGAGGGGTCGAAGGCCTTGCCGCCCTTGATCCGCTCGAACTCGATCGCGCGCAGCTCGTCGCCGCGCTCCTCGTCGTGGCCGATCACGCCGCCCTCGCCGCGCAGCCCGCAGTCCACGGCCAGATCGGTGCACTGGCGGATCAGGTCGAGGTCGGCCTGGTTGGCCGCGGCCGAGCGGCTGAAGTAGCCGCTCTTCTGCACCATGACCTTCTCTGCGCCGAGCTCGGCGGCGAACTGCTTGCCGAACCATGCCCCCGGATTGACCTTGTCCAGCTGCACGTGGCCGAACGGGTCGCGGGGCACCTTGGCCCCCGCGGCCTCGAGCGACGCGACGACCTCCGAGACGCCGGCCCCCTCCGACAGGAAGAGGTTCACGCACCCGATCTCGTCCATCACGGCGCGCAGGCGACCCGCCTCGCCCGCGATGTCGATGGGCGACTCTGGCACGAAGACCCCGTGGACGTCCCACCCGCGCTGGTCGTTGCCGATGCCGGGCAGGTACTCCTGCGCGACCACCCAGTCGTGGTAGGCCTTCGCCGTGGCCGCGGTCAGCCAGCCGCAGTGGCGGCCCATGACCTCGTGCACGATGAGCATCCGCGGGTTGGAGGTGTGCTCCGCAATGATGTTGCGGGCGAAGAGCGATCCCTGTTCGGCGGCGGTCCAGGCCCCGAGGCTCTGCCGGATCGGGACGATGTCGTTGTCGATCGTCTTCGGCAGCCCCACCACGGTCAGCTCGTAGTCGTGCTCATGCAGGTAGGTTGCGAGGTCGGCTGCCGTGGTGTTCGTGTCGTCGCCGCCGATCGTGTGGAGGACGTCCACTCCGTCCTTGGTCAGCTGCTCCGCGGCCACGCGCAGGGGGTCCTGGCCCTCCTCCACGAGCCCGCGCTTGAGGCAGTCGGCCACGTTGGTGAGCTTGACCCGGCTGTTGCCGATGGGGCTGCCGCCAAAGCGGTGGAGCACGTGGGCTCCGGCCCGCACCTCCGGGGTGACCTCGACCGACCGGCCGGTGAGCAGCCCGGCATACCCTCCCATGTAGGCAATGAGCCTCACGTCAGGCGCCACCTCGGAGTACTTCTCGATGAGGCCGCCGACCGCCGACGAAAGGCAGGGGGCAAGCCCTCCTGCCGTCAGCATCGCAACCGTGCGCACCGCCATGGGAACCTCCGGGATCGACGTGGACCTGCTCGCACAGGCATACTGCGCCTTTATTGTCCAGCGCAAAACCTGTCGGCCCTCACGCCCGCCCGGCATCCGGACGCGGCGCCAGCCGAGCCGGCGTGTCGGTCAGTTGCCGGAGCAGGGCCGGGTCACGGTCGGCGCCGGAGGGGTGGGCCGCGGGGGAGGCACCGGCACGTCTACCAGGGGCACGAGCTGGGAGTAGCGGTTGCCGATCACCAGGTCGATCGTCGTGCCGGCCCGGCCCTGGACCAGCTTGAGCTGGGCGCTCGGCACGTGCTGGGCGAGCACCTTGGCCGCCTGCTGCCCGTCCGGACCGAACCGGATCACGGCGGTGTTCTTCGGAAGGAACGACAGCTGCGGGTCGTTGCCGACCTTGCCGCCCCGGAAGCCGCGCGCCTTGAGCTGGTCGGCAACCGTCTTGGCGAGGCCACCGCGGAAGGTCGTGTTGAAGACGTTGACCTTGATCTCGCGCGGGAGTGGCGGTGGGTCCGGGGGAACGTCGACGAGCTTCTTGAACCCCAGGCCGATCACGAGTGTGACGTTCTTGCCGCCGCGACCGTCGAAGAAGAGCACCGAGCCGGTGACCTGCTGTTGGACGAGCAGGGCCTGGTCGCGCCCCTCCTTGCCGTAATAGACGAGGGCAGGCTCGCGGATGAGGAGCGAGTCGGGCGCTGTGGAGGCGTTGTCGACCAAGAACTTGCGGTGCTCGAGCTCACGCGCCACCTCGGTCGCCTTGCCCGACTCCCCGGTGGCGTTCATGACGCTGACCTCGAAGGACTTCTTGGCCGGGGCCTTGACGACTTGAGGGGCACACGCTGACCGGCTTGGTGAGTGGTCGAAAAGACCCGCTGAGAATGCGGTCGCGATGCTTCCGGTGCCGAGGATGAGCCCTGGGAGGGTGACGAAGGCGAACAACTGGCGGCGCCGATGCCGTTTCCACCACTGCTCGGGGGTCAGCTGGTGGCCACCGTGCTCGGACGCATCGACTGACGTCTCGCGCTCTGGGCCTGTCATCTGGGCTGACACCTCCCCTGCACGGTCGTTTCCACCAGTAATAGTGCCGTATCAATCACACTGACAACACCAACAACACCAACCACATGAATCACACAAGCCACACCGGCCCGCGAGAGTCGAGAGACTCCTTGGCCCGGCAGGAGATATGAGGCTGCAGCACATCAGACGTGCGGGACGCGACTCTGGTTGACGGGCCAGGCCAACAGGCCGAACAGACCGCCCCCCGGCCGGCAATCTCGAGTCGCGCGAGCGCGAAGAAGTGCGCTCCAATTCTACGGCCGAGACGGGGTATAACGGCGTCCAAAGGTCCCGATTTGGACACGAACGGATGAGGTAGCGCGCATTTCGGCACCGATGCTGCTAACAGGCCCCTGGAAGGCTCGTGAGTCCAAGACGCTCGGGCGCCGGACTCGGCCGAGCCGGGGCTGGTCGGGCTAGGCAGAGGTCAGCTCCCGGCATACGAGTTCTGCGACCTGCACCATGTTGAGGGCCGCGCCCTTGCGCAGGTTGTCACCACACATGAAGAAGTCGATGGTGTGGTCGTCGTCAGGAGACTGGCGGATCCGACCCACGAAGCGCGGGTCGGCCCCGACGATGTCAGCGGGGGTCGGGAACTCCCGGCTCTCGGGGTCGTCGAGCACGACCACGGCTGGGGTCTCTATGAGGGCCTGCCGAGCCTGCTCGACCGTGATTCTCTGGGCGAACGACGCGTGGACCGCCACCGAGTGGGTCGTGACCACCGGAACCCGCACGCAGGTCGCGGCGACCCGGAGCCTGGGCTTGCCCAAGATCTTGCGGACCTCGAGGCGAACGGTCTCCTCCTCCGAGGTCCAGCCGTCGTCGCCGAGGTCCCCGACGAAGGGAAGCACGTTCAGGGCGAGCGGGCCGGGGAACGGGGAGGCGTCGCCCAGCTCATGCTCGATCAGACGTCGCACATCGCCAGGCTGCTGGCCCAGGGTCCGGTCGCCTGCAACGAGGCTGAGCTCGTCGTAGAGGCGGTCGATGCCGTCTTGGCCCGCGCCCGAGGCGGCCTGGTAGGACGAGACCACAACGCTCGTGAGCTCCCATCCGGCGTTGAGCGCGCCGAGCGCGTCGATGAAGGCCAGCGTCGTGGAGTTGGGGCTGGAGACAATGCCAAGGGGGCGGCTCGACACCTGGGCTGGGTTGACCTCCGGCACGACGAGCGGCACGTCTGGGTCGTGGCGGTAGGCCTTGCTCTTGTCGACCACGACCGCACCGCGTTCGGCTGCGATCGGCGCCCACGTGAGTGCCTGGTCGGGCGTGACCGCGAACATCGCGACGGCGACGCCGTCGAACACCTCTGGCACCAGGGGCTGGATCGGGACGGGCTCACCGCGGACCAGGCCGGTGGCCCCCTCCTGCGGGTGGCAGGAGACCAGCCTGATCTCGCCCCAGGTGTCTTCGCGCATCGACAGGACGTGCAGGGCGACCTTCCCGATAGCGCTGTCTGCGCCGACCACGGCCAGTGCGGGCCTGGGCATGTCGCCTTTGACGACGCCCTTGGCTGAAGTCACGTCAGAGTCACCGCCCGGTGCCGCCATAGACCACAGCCTCGCCCTCGGCCGAGTCGAGGCCGAAGGCGGTGTGCACCGCGCGCACGGCCTCGTCGAGAGACTCGGCTCGGGTCACCACTGAGATGCGGATCTCCGAGGTCGAGATCATCTCGATATTGACCCCGGCATCGGCGAGCGCCTTGAAGAACGTCGCGGAGACGCCCGGGTGGGAGCGCATGCCCGCGCCCACGAGGGAGAGCTTCCCGATCTCGTCGTCGTACTGCAGGGACGCAAAGTCCACGCTGTCCTGGATCTTCTTCAGCGCCTGCACCCCCGTCTGCCCGTCGGTCTTGGGGAGGGTGAAGGAGATGTCGGTGAGCCCCGTGTCGGTGGCCGATACGTTCTGGACGATCATGTCGATGTTGATCTCTGCGTCGGCGCAGGCCTGGAAGATCTCGGCCGCCTTGCCCGGGTGGTCAGGAACGCCGACGATCGTGATCTTGGCCTCGCTCCGGTCGTGGGCCACGCCGGCGATGATCGGGGCTTCCACGTCGTCTCCTTCGATAGGGGTGTCGGTGACCAGGGTGCCCTCCTTCGCGGAGAAAGAGGAGCGCACGTGGATCGGGATGTTGGATCGGCGGGCGTATTCGACGCTGCGCAGGTGGAGGACCTTGGACCCGCATGCGGCCATCTCGAGCATCTCCTCGTTGGAGATGCGGTCAATCTTGCGGGCCGCGGGCACGATGCGGGGGTCGGCCGTGAAGATGCCGTCGACGTCGGTGTAGATCTCGCAGACGCTGGCCTTGAGTGCCGCCGCGAGGGCCACGGCCGTGGTGTCGGTGCCGCCCCGGCCCAGGGTGGTGATCTCCTTGGTGTCCTGGCTCACCCCCTGGAAGCCCGCCACGATCACGAGGTGGCCATCGGCGAGGGCCTGGGTGATCCGGCCCGGGGTGACGTCGATGATCCGCGCCTTGCCGTGGGTGCCATCGGTGATGACGCCGGCCTGGCTCCCGGTGAAGGAGCGCACGGTATGTCCGAGATCGGCGATGGCCATGGCCACGAGGGCCATGGAGATGCGCTCGCCAGCGGTGAGCAGCATGTCCAGCTCGCGCGGCGGCGGCATCGGGCTGACCTGGTTGGCCAGGTCGAGCAGCTCGTCCGTGCTGTCGCCCATCGCCGACACGGCGACGCACACGTCGTTGCCGGCCTTCTTCGCCTCGATGATCCGATGGGCGACCCGCTTGATACTGGCGGCGTCGGCAAGCGATGAGCCGCCGTACTTCTGCACGACAATGGGCACGTTGGAACTCCCGGGCCTGGCTGGGGGCGGAGCGGCCAGTCTAGCCAGGGGTCCAGTTCGTGGACGGCGCGCCCGTATGCCGGTCAGCCTGCCTGGGCGGCCGCGCCTCCTCCACCAGGCGCAGGCGGGGAGGCTACTGTCCCACCATGACATTGGCAGTCACGGAGGGGGAGGCGGCGGGCCCGATGGTCTCTGGGGGCGGCATCGAGGTGGAGGGCGTGCGCCGGGCGTTCGGCGATGTGCTGGCGGTCGACGACATCAGCCTCACGGCCCCGCCCGGCGAGGTGACCGCGCTCATCGGGCCAAATGGCTCCGGCAAGACCACCCTCCTGCTGATGCTGGCGTCCCTCCTGGTTCCCGACCGGGGGAGCCTTCGCATCGACGGGCTCGACCCGGTCGGCCAGCACGCCGAGGTCCGCGCGCGCATCGGCTGGATGCCCGACGGTTTCGGGACCTGGGACGCGCTGACCGTGAGGGAGGTCCTCCAGACCATCGCCGCCGCATACCGCATCCCCCGCGCCATTGCCGAGGGGCGCATCGACGAGCTGCTGGGCACGGTCCACCTCGAGGACCTCGCGGACCGGCGGGCCCGCGTTCTCTCACGCGGCCAGAAGCAGCGTCTGGGCCTGGCCCGCGCACTGATCCACGACCCGAGCGTGCTGCTGCTCGACGAACCGGCGTCCGGCCTCGACCCGCGCAGCCGCATCGAGCTGCGTGACGTGCTGCGCGACCTCGCCGGGCGGGGGAAGACCATCCTCGTGTCCAGCCACATCCTCACCGAGCTCCAGGAGGTCGCCGACCGAGCCGTGATCGTCGCTCGCGGCCGCACGATCGAGACCCAGACACTCGACAGCGCACAAGTCCGGACCGCGGCGGCAGCCTGGCGCGTCGCCGCGCTGAATGCGGAGGCCCTGCATGCGTTCCTCCACGAGCGGGCGATCCACAACCAGTCGGTCCCCGGGGGCCTCGAGATCGAGGTCGCGGGCGAGGAGAACGCCGCCCGGCTGCTGGCCGACCTGGTGGCGGCCGGCATCCGGGTCACCGCCTTCGCACCCACCCAGGGCGCCCTCGAGACCGCCTACCTCGCCGCGACGGAGGACCGTCGATGAGCCTGCACGGTATCCGCACGGTCGCGGCCCTCGAGCTGAAGCAGCGACGCCGCACGTCGAGGTGGCCGATCGTGCTGAGCGCATGGGTGGTGCTGATCGCCCTGGTCACCGTGCTGACCTGGCGCGCCGTCCACACCACGGAGGGCGCCGCGGGCAGCACCCTCTACGACGTCCTGACCTTCTTCGTGCTGGGCCTCTCGATGCTGATCATGCCCTCGCTCACAGCCACGTCGATCAACGGCGACCGCGAGCATGGCGTGCTGGCCACCCTCCAGACCACGCTCCTGAGCCCTGCCGACATCGTGGTCGGCAAGCTGGTGGCGTCGGTCACGGTGGCGCTGACCTTCCTGGCGACCGCCCTCCCGTTCCTCGCGTTCGCGTACGCCGCCGGAGGGCTCTCCTTCGGGCGCATCCTGCTGTCGCTCCTGGTGCTCGTGCTGGTGCTCTCGGTCGTGTGCGCGACAGGGCTGATGTTCTCGTCCCTGACCGCGCGGCCAGTGTCCTCAGCAGTCCTGACCTACTTGACCGTGGCCGGGCTGGTCTTCGGGACGGTTGTGGCCTTCGGCCTCACCGCCTTCGTGGTCATGAACATCGAGCAGGTCAAGGTGCACGGCGTGCCCGAGGTCTGGTACCAGTCTCACCAGGGGCAGTTCGACGTCAACGGCAACCCGGTGACGCCGACTGAGGCCGACTGCCTGATCTTCACCCGACCGATGGAGGTCGCCCACACGGAGCGCATCTGGTGGCTCCTCCCGCTGAACCCGTTCGTCGTGGTGGCTGACGCGGCGCCGCCGCGACAGTCGGACACGACCCCGGACATGTTCCTCAGCGCATTCACGCCGATGCTGTGGATCAGCGACGGCGCGAGGGCGGCCCGTCGGGGCGCGGACCTTGCCACGCCCCGTGAGGAGTGTTACTTCGGGGACGTGTCGGGCCAGCCCCCGCAGGACACGCCGCTGCAGAGCCCCGGCTCCACCCGACCAGCCTCCGGGCCGGTCTGGCCTTTCGGCCTGGCCTTCCTGCTCATCGGCGGCGTCGCCGCCACGGGCATCAGCGTGCTGCGGACCCGCACGCCAATTCGCAGGCTCCCCAACGGAACTCGCATCGCTTGAGCTCGCAGACCGGCAGCTGACGGCGGTATGCCGTATGCCGGTCGCAGGGCCCGCTGGGGAAGACAGCTATCAGGGCTAGACAAAGCGCACGACGTCTACCACCTGGCCATCGCCTATGTCCCCCAGGCGATTTGGACCAACCTGGCGTCCTTGTTGGTATCGCCGGCTCTGCGTTTGCCGTGGCCCGAAACACTGGCCCAAAAAGCAATTCAGCGATAGCGGTCCGGGCGATTCTGCGTGGTGCGGGTCCGTCTGCGAAATAGGATGGAGCCGTAGCTCGCCAGCTCACGTTGTCGAAAGGTCGTCAACTCATGTCGTTCTGGGACATCATCTGGTTCATTTTCATTTCCTTCGCCTTCGTGGCCTACCTCATGATCTTGTTCATGATCATCGGTGACCTCTTCCGAGACAGGGAGACGTCAGGTTGGCTGAAGGGCGTCTGGATCGTTTGCCTGATCGTATTTCCCCTGATCACCTCACTTGTCTACCTCATTGCCCGCGGTTCCAGCATGGCTGACCGCAACGAGCGCTCTGCCCAGTACATGCGCGAGCAGCAGGAGCACTACATTCGCTCGGTCGCCTCCACAGGCGCCTCTCCGTCCGACCAGATCGCCCAGGCCAAGCAGCTCCTCGACAGCGGGGCGATCAGCCAGAGCGAGTTCGAAGCACTGAAGCAGAAGGCCCTCGCCTAGCCCAGGCTGCAGCGGCCTGCCAGGTCCTCGAGGTGCGACAGAGCCCGGCACCATGCCACGGGTGGTGCCGGGCTCTGTCGCGATCCTCAGGGATGAAGTGCGTCGAACTCCGCCTCCGCGACGACTTCCTCGTCGGCGTCGAGGCGGATGTGCGACAGCAGCGACTGGAGGACCCGGAGGGCCATGGCCGCCCGCTCCCCCCAGTCGGAGAGGTAGCTGAACTGCCACCACCACAGAGACTCGGCGATGCGGCCGGCCTGGTAATGGCGCATGCCGTGGGCGAGCGCTGCGGCGATCTGGACCAGGTCGTTGGACAAGGAGCCCGATGCCAGCTCGGGGCTGGTGACCGGGTCGACCAGGTCGGCGTATTCGTCGAGGCCGTCGAAGAGGTTGGCGAGGCTCTCGCGCAGGGGGTCAAGCTCGGGGTCGGGCCCGGCATCGGCCTCGTAGCGCTCTTCGAGGACGATGTCCTGGATCGCGCCGAGCCGGGCCCCCATCACCAGGACCTGGGAGATGGCCAAGAGACTCATCGGGATGGCAGCGTCGGGAGCCGTGCCCGCGGCGACCTCGGTCACCGTGTCGAGGTACAGCTGCGCATCGCGCGCGGAGTCGTCAGCGAGTGCGTGGAGTTCGTCAGACATCGAGCAGTCTCCTTCCCTCGAACGCTCGGCCCAGGGTCACCTCGTCTGCGTATTCGAGGTCACCGCCCACCGGCAGCCCGGAGGCCAGGCGGGTGACCTTCAAGCCCATCTTGCCCAGGAACCGGGCGAGATAGCTCGCCGTGGCCTCCCCCTCGAGGTTGGGGTCGGTGGCGATGATGATCTCCTGGACCTCGCTGTCGGCGAGTCTGGTCATGAGCTCCTTGATGCGCAGGTCGTCTGGCCCGATTCCCTCGATCGGGCTGATCGCACCGCCCAGCACGTGGTAGCGGCCGCGGAACTCGCGGGTGCGCTCGATCGCCACCACATCCTTGGGTTCCTCGACGACACAGATGGCCGTCGGGTCGCGGCGGGGGTCGGCGCAGATGCGGCACAGGTCGCCTTCCGCGATGTTGCCGCACGTGGCGCAGAAGCGGACTTTCGCCTTGACCTCCGCGAGCGCGTCGATCAGGCGCTTGACGTCGACGGTGTCGGCCTGGAGCAGGTGGAACGCGATCCGCTGGGCACTCTTGGGCCCCACGCCGGGAAGCCGGCCGAGCTCGTCGATGAGGTCCTGGACCACGCCTTCATACACACGACGAGCCTACGGCCTGCGGCTGACGGCTGCGCCCCCGCCACCCGACGCCGCGCTCCTAGATGCGCGAGCGTGCCGGGGCCAGGGCATACCCGCCGGCCTCGTCGAGCGCCGCCGTGACCTCGTCGGTCGTCAGTGCGCGGTCGGCGGTCACCTCCACGGAGGACGTGCCGGACGGCACGAGCGCGATACTCACCTCGGACACACCCGGGAGGGCACTGATCTCCGCGGTGACGGCGCTGACGCAGTGCCCGCAGGTCATGCCGGTCACCTCGAACACCTGGACTGTCTGGTTGGTCATTTCCACAGTATACCCCCCGGTGGTATGCTCTCCGGTCACGCGTGGGAGAGCTGTCCGTCAGCCGTCTGGATCGCTTCCGTCGGGGGGCAGCTCGTTGAAGCCGTCGACGCGCTCCTGGCCGGACATGGCGACGATGGCATCCATCACCTCGTCGGTCAGCTCGCGACGGGCCCGGCCCTGCGGGACTCCGGCAAAGCGCCCAGCCACCTGGATGGGCTTGCCGAACTGCACGCTGACCTTGGCCAGGCGCGGCAGAGATGCCCCGATCGGCATGAGGTCTTGCGTTCCCTTGAGGGCCACCGGCACAACGGGCACGCTGGCAGTCAGCGCGAGCCACGCGACGCCGGTCTTCCCGCGGTAGAGCCTGCCGTCGCGGGAGCGGGTGCCCTCGGGATAGATGCCGAAGGCTCCACCCGCCCGGAGCAGCGCGAGCGCGGCGTCGAGTGACTCCTGCGCTGCCCGCGATGAGCGACGGTCGACCGGGATCGCGCCCATGCTCTGCATCCAGGAGCGCCGCAGCCGACCACGCACGCCCGTCTGCGTGAAGTAGTCCTGCTTGGCGAGGAAGCTGACCTTGCGCGGCGCCGCCAGTGGGATGGCGAAGGAGTCGATGAACGACAGGTGGTTGCTGGCGAGGATGACGCCACCTGTCGCAGGCACGTTGCCCTCACCGGTGATGGCGGGGCGCCAGAGGGCTAGCGACAGCGGTCGCAAGATGGCGCGCCCAGCCCTGTAGTACATGCCCCGACCGTAGTGGGACGTCGACCGGTCGGCATCCCCGTCCCACGTCCCGGCGGGATCACTCCGATCCGCGGCGGAGCTGGCCGCCAACAGGGCGGACGCGTCAGCCGGGCTCAGGCCCGTCGTGGATCACCTGACCGCCGAGCAGGCGCTCGATCACCGGGCGGCCCACCTCTCCAGCGGCCTCGATGTCCTCGTCGTCGTGGCTGACCGCGCTGTCGTCGGCGGCCCGAGGCCCCGACTCGTCACGAGGGTCGCCCTCGGCCTCGACCACGGCCAGGGCCCGCTTCAGCGGCGAGCGGATGGACGGGCTGCCCGGCCCGTCGCGGCGGCCCAGCCGGGTTTGGTCGGGTGCGACTGCCGCCTCCGGATCGGCGTAGCCGGCCGGCCCGTCTTCACCGGTGGCTACAGGGCCGCGGGACCAGGACGGCCCGGAACCGGGAGCCGACGGCCCACTGGCCCAGTCTCCCCCCGTCTCCGGGTGACCTCTGGCCGGTCCGGTGGGGGCGGCGGAAAGGGCTGGAGATGCCCCGCGTGGGGACCCGGACGGCGAAGACTCCGTTGGGCCGCTCGGGGCAGGGCGGTCGCGGGGTGGCTCGCTGGGAGGCGACCAGGGATCGGGTGCGTGCGGGGAGGCGGACTGGCTGACGGGCAGCTGCGCGGGCCGGGGAGCTGCCATGGCCGCCGCCTGGGCGTCTGGGGTGGGAACGCCTTCGACCCGGGCATCGACGCCCAGGACATCGATCATGGCTTGGCGCACCAGCTCCGCGTGGGGCCCGGCCCGGAAGGTGTTGGCGATGCCCACGGTCGAGATGCCCAAGAGCACGCGGGAGCCGTCGTAGTCGACAACGGTGGCGTGCTCCGAGAGCAGCGTCCACGTGGTCCGCTTGTGCCGGAAGATCCAGCCGAGGATGTCTGGCCAAGACCGCCGAATGGCCGCGGTGTCGATCCCTCCCGGACCGCGGGCCGTCTCGGTGGGCGTCGCGCCCTCTGCGTTCGGTGGCGGAGCGGTCGCCGTCTCCTCCACTGTCGCAGACACCGCATGCGGCGGCGCCGACTCGACCGCAGCAGCCGACTCATCGACCGCAGGTGCACCGAGCGACGCTGCCGATGCATGGGGCGGGACTTCCACCTCGGGCGGAGCAGACTCTGCGAGCGCTGGCGCACCTGGGGGCTCCGCGGCGGCGGACGGGATCCTCCCCGTGGACGGGACGCCCCCCACGTCGAGGCGACGCTCCAGGCGGTCGAGCCGCGCGGCATACCCGCTCTCGCCCGCGGCCCCCGGCAGCAGCACCCGCGCGGCGATCAGCTCGAGCTGGAGCCGCGGCGCGGTGGCTCCGGTCATCTCGGTGAGGCCGGCGTTGACGACGTCGGCGGCGCGCGACAGCGCGCCCGGACCGAACGCCGCAGCCTGCTGGCGCATGCGCTCGATCTGGTCCTCGGGCAGCCCGCGCAGCACCGATGAGGCTCCGTCGGGGACCGCGGCCACCACGATGAGGTCGCGAAGCCGCTCGAGCAGGTCCTCGACGAACCGCCGCGGGTCGAGCCCGGTTTCGATCACCCGGTCGATGGTCTTGAACACCCCCGCTGCGTCGGCCGCCGACAGCGCGTCGATGGTGGCGTCGAGCAGCTCCGCGTCGGTGAACCCCAAGAGCGCAGCCGCGCCCTCGTAGGTCAGCCCTGCGTCGCCAGAGCCGGCGATGAGCTGGTCGAGAACTGAGAGCGAGTCGCGCACCGAGCCGCCCCCCGCCCGCACGACGAAGGACAGCACGCCCGGCTCGACGGCGACCCCCTCCGCCTGGCACAGCTTCGCGAGGTAGTCGTGGAGCACCTGCGGGGGCACCAGTCGGAACGGGTAGTGGTGGGTCCGCGACCGGATGGTGCCGATGACCTTCTCCGGCTCGGTCGTCGCGAACACGAACTTCACGTGCTCGGGCGGCTCCTCGACGATCTTGAGCAGGGCGTTGAAGCCCTGCGGCGTGACCATGTGGGCCTCGTCGATGATGTAGACCTTGTAGCGGCTCTGCGCCGGCCCGTAGCTGGCGCGCTCGCGCAGGTCACGCGCGTCGTCGACACCGCCGTGGCTGGCCGCGTCGATCTCGATGACGTCGACGCTCCCCGACCCGCCGCGCGCGAGCGC
The DNA here is from genome assembly GCA_963715025.1 of uncultured Actinomycetota bacterium. GTDB lineage: Bacteria > Actinomycetota > Actinomycetes > Actinomycetales > Dermatophilaceae > DASSJT01. Next base: position 671,172 of record CAVQQQ010000009.1, read on the forward strand.
TGCGCACGAGTCACACTCGCCGCACGGCTCTGGTGTCGGCCCCTGCTCGCAGTTGAGGCACCGCGCGAGGATCCGCGCGCTGGTGGTCTTCCCGCAGCCGCGCGGCCCGGAGAAGAGGTAGGCGTGGTTGACCCGGCCCGTGCGCAGCGCCTGCATGAGCGGCTCGGTGACGTGCTCCTGGCCGATGACATCGGCGAAGATCTCCGGCCGGTAGCGGCGGTACAGCGCGGTGCTCACCCGATAGACCCTAGCCGCCGCCAGCGACAGGAGGTATGCGGTGTGCCCGCGGCCGTGGCAACGCGGGGTTGCCGGGCAGTCCCCGTCGGCGGCAACCCGGCATACCCACCATGGTGGACGGCCACACGAGGACACCCCGCGTACCTGGAAGAGCTCACCTGCCCTTGCTGCATTCCTGCCCTGGGGGAGTTCGGTGAGGTACCACCACGCGGGGTGCCGGCAGCCAGTGTACGGGTCGCCGCTCGGGGCCGAGAAACCGGCTAGGCCCCGAGCAGCCTCACGATCACGGAGCCGGGGTCAGCCACGGCAGCTGGTCGCGCCAGTTGTCCTTCACGACCGGCTCGTCGCTCGGACTGGACGGGGTGACCTGGGACTTCGCCATCGGCGGCGTGGACTCGACCGTCGGGGCCGCAGTCACGCCGTCCACCGAGTCGAACAGCTTCTTGCTCGCCGTGACGACGGCGGACGTGACGACTGACGACCCGCCGACGTAGCGCAGGTCGGCCGGGTCGTTCCGCACGATCTCCTCGGCTGCAGCCGGGTCCAGCGAGGCCTTGACCAGGACGAGCGTGCCGGCGGCGTGCGCAACCATCGGGCCTGCGGCAAGCGCGTCGGGGAAGTCAGCGCCGGTCGCCAGGGCCACCAGCGGACCAGCCCCCGCCTGGTGCAGGTCTCGCGCGACCTCCCGCGACGTCTCGTAGCGGTCGGGGCCGCTGCGGCGGACCGTGGGCGCAATCGTGTCGAGGGTGGCTTCGACGCTGGTCGACACGATATCGGCCCCGCCGACGACCACGATGCGCTTGGGGGCGAGCCGCTTGACCTCGGCCATGGTCTTCGAGTCGAGACCGGTCGAGCGCGCCAGGAGGACCGGGCCCCCGAGCTGGGCACCTGCGGCCCCCGCGGCCAAGGCGTCCGGGAAGTTCGTGCCGGTCGCGACGTACGCCACCGGCGCGCCCGGCGCGAACGATGCGGCCGAAATCGCGACGGCTGTTGCGTAGCGGTCTGCGCCCGCGATCCGGACGACCGGCGCACCGGTCAGAGTGCCGGCCTGGGTCGCGACACTGGTGGAGACGACGCCTTCGCCTCCGACGACACGGACCTCCTGCGGCGCGAGGCGGGCCAGCTCGGTGGCCACGACACTCGGGATCGAGTCGCTGTGGACGAGCAGGATCGGCGCTTGCCCTCTGCTCGCGGCGCTGGCGGCCAGCGCGTCGGGATACGTCGCACCCGTGGCGAGGTAGACCGCAGGAACCCCGGCGGCGAAGGTCTTCGCCGAGATCAGGGCGGAAGTCCCGTAACGGTCGGTCCCACCGAGGCGAGCGGTTGTGACGGTGGACTTGAAGCTCGAGTCACGGCCCAGGAGGTTGGTCGTCATGCCCTGCGCACGGGGGTCGATGTAGCCGCTCTGACCCAAGGCCCTGGTGTACTTCAGCGTTCCGGCGTCGAAGACAGCTGCTCCCGATGGAGCGGCGTAGAGAGTCGCCTCGGCGATGGCCGGGTCACCGTAGCGGTCAACCGTCGGGGAGTGCGCCAGAACCGAGAAGGTGGTGTAGTCCGGCAGCGGGTAGCCGGGCTGCCGCTGATCGGTCTCGTCTCCCACCATCAGGGGGATCGAGTCGCCGTTCGCGACGCCTGTGCCGCGGTAGAACCAGTGCGATGCGGAAGTGACCACCCACGGATGGGAGGCGGGCACCAAACCGCCCGGGGCGGCATACATCTGTCCGAGAAGGCTCTGCTCGGGCCGACCAGCGTCTCGGAACAGGATGCTCTTCTGGGCGAGGACCGGCTCCGGGTCCAGGTCAGCGATGCGGTAGCACACCAGGACCCGATTCGGCGTGCCGTTGGCGGCGTTCTCGTAGCGGACCTGCCAGTACACGTTGTTCGCGCCCAGGGCCGCCAGCCCTATGCCGGCGTCCCGGGCGTTCTCAGCCGCGGTGTACATGGTGCCTGACCAGTACTCCGAGTGGCCGACACTGACGATGGCGCGCTGGCCGGCGGCGATCCCGGGCGTCCGGTGGAGGTCGACATCCGTGGCGTACGTGAGGTCGAACCCGCGCGACTCGGCATACCGGATGAAGGGCAGCTCATCGCGCAGCACGTAGTTCACGCCGGTCGTGGCGTATGGCCGGTCGAAGCTGACCTTGACGGCGGCCGGCGTTCCGTTGACGGTGAGCTTGCCGTAGGAGTTGTAGTCGTAGAGGCTCTTGCCCGTCAGCCCGTCCGCCGGGAAGTTGTTGTATGCCTGGTAGGTGTTCACCGGCGACAGCGCGAGGAGCGCACCCTCGCGGCCGTCGCGAACGCTGAAGAAGGCGTAGTTCTGGTACGCGCCGCTGGTCAGGACCACGACATAGACCCCGGTCGTCCAGTCACTTCCCGTCTGGATCGTCGCGGATCGGCTCCAGGCGCAGGCGATCTCGCCGGTCTCAGAGTCGGTGGGGCAGGTGGGCTGGGTGGTCGACGACGCGCTGCCGTTGAGCATCAGCCGGCCGCCGGCGCCGCCGTACCAGCCGAGTCGGAAGACGTGCCAGGTGAAGGTGCTGGCGGCCGTCGCCTTGACGTGCAGTCCGATGGACTCTCCGCGCAGCACGCTGGTGTCGGACAGGTAGCCCTTCACCTGCTGGCTGGTGTCGTTGGCGACGGACTTTCCGGACCACGGGATCTTCCAGTCCGCCGTGCCCGGATGGCGGTTCTCCAGGACGATGGGGTTGGCTGGGGCGGCCGCAGCGGCCAGCGTTGCGGCGGCTGGTGCGGCGGCTGGTGCGGCGGCTGGTGCGGCGCTGGCGTGCGTTGCGGCCGGGGCCAAGGCCGCGAGCAGGGCGAGAGCGATGGCCGCCGAGAACGGCGCGGTGCGTGCGTTGCGTTTCATGAAAGCCCCCCGAAGACCAGTGCGCCCTCACCCCGGACGCGTGTGACGGCCTTCCCCTAGGGCGACCGCCCACGAAGATAGAGCCTTCCACACGGGAATGCAAAGCGCCGCCAGTTCAGGTGACCAGGCCCAAAAAGTGCCAAAGGTCCCTACAGTCGTGCTCATTCTTGCGCCGTCCAGGATGGCGCTGCGCCGCCGACGAGCCCATGCGGTCCGATTTCGAGAGCCGGCCGACCGTCCGGTACCCTCCTCCGTTGGAGGATTCGCATAGTGGCCTAGTGCGCACGATTGGAAATCGTGTTGGGGATGAAACCCCTCGCGGGTTCAAATCCCGCATCCTCCGCCAGACGTAGCCCCGGGCGCAAGCCTCCCTACTGCCCGATCCGCCCGTCGATGCGCTCGCGCAGCAGGTCCGCGTGTCCGTTGTGCCTGGCGTACTCCTCGATCATGTGCACCAGGACCTCCCGCAGCGCATCCCCGCGAGGCCCGACGAAGCCCAGATCCTCGGTGTCTCGCACGAACTGCTCGGCGAACGCGATCTCTCCCCTCCACCGGGCGAACGCCTCCTCGACGACAGCAGGGTCGGCGACGGCACCGTTGAAGTCGCCGTCCCGGTCCTCGTCGGTGCGGTAGTGGCGCGGCTGGTCCTGGCCGGCGAGATGGTTCCGGAACCACAACTGCTCCACCGCGGCCATGTGGCGAACCAGGCCGAGTAGCGACAGCGTCGAGGGCGGCACCGACCGGCGGGCCAGGGCCTCGGCGTCCAGACCGGCGCATTTCATCTCGAGCGTCAGTCGCTGATCACGCAGATACCCAGTGAGCGTGTCCCGTTCGCCGACGAACCCTCCGTCGGTGCGCGGGTCGTCCTCGGGGGCCACGAACATGTCCCACCACCCGAAGCGGCGGGTCAGGGGGTCTGGCTCGTCCGAGGCCTGCTGGTCCGATGGGGTCCGCCCGGGGTATTCGGGTTCTTGTGACATAGACGCGACGTTGCCACCCGCGCCGACCCCGCGCCAACGCAATTCCGATTTGAATGCACCTTGACTTATATAAGTGGCAGAGCAAATAATGGGTCCGTGCACGCCTTCGACATCCTGGGCGACCCGGTCCGCCGGCGGATCCTGGAGCTGCTGGCCGGCGGCGAGCAGAGCGCGGGCGAGCTTGGCGCTGTCGTCCAGGAGGAGTTCGGCATCTCTCAGCCGGCCGTCAGCCAGCACCTCCGCGTGCTGCGCGACAGCGGCTTCGCGACGGTGCGCCCGGACGGGCGCCGACGGGTGTATGCCGTGTCGCCCGGCCCGCTGGAAGAGCTGGACACCTGGGTGGGCCAGTTCCGCGGCTTCTGGGAGCAGAAGCTCGACGCCCTGGCGACCGAACTGCACCGCGGCCAGCGGAACGCGCGGCGCACAGAGACTGACCACGACAAGGGATGAGGACCAATGGAAACCACTGCGCAAACCACTGCACAGCTGGACGCCGTCGAGCGCACCGTCACCAGCCGACCGGTTGACGGGCGAGCCGCAAACGTCGTGCGCATCCAGCAGACCTACACCGCGTCCCGTGACGACGTCTGGGACGCCTGCACGAACCGCGAGCGCATCCCGCGCTGGCTCATGCCGGTCTCAGGCGACCTGCGTCTCGGCGGCACCTACCAGCTTGAGGGCAACGCCGGCGGCACGATCCTCTCGTGCGAGCCCGGTCGGGCCTTCTCCATCACCTGGGAGTACGGCGACGAGGTCAGCTGGGTCGACCTCAGCCTCTCAGGCCCTGACGCCGGTCCGACGACGGTCACGATCGAGCACGCCGCTCGCGCTGACGACCCGCGCTGGCAGGAGTTCGGGCCGGGGGCCGTCGGCATCGGCTGGGACATGATGATCTTCGGCCTCGCCCAGAACCTGGCCGGCATGCCGATCGTCACTCCAGACAAGGCCATGGCGTGGACCGCCTCCGACGAGGGCCAGGCCTTCATGACCCGCAGCGGCGAGGAGTGGCGCGCCGCCCACGTGGCCAGCGGCGAGTCACCCGAGAAGGCGCAGGCTGCCGCGGACCGCACGCGCGCGGCATACACCGGCGGCTAGCCGACCCGCACTGAACGCGCCGCGACCGCCTGCCGACCGAGAGCGGTCTCACAGCGCAAACCACCCGTTTGGGTATGGCGCCCGTCCGGTCGGCCGACAACCATGGCGGGATGAGCAACGGCGACTACCACACGGCGTACGAGCACAGCCTCTCCGACCCCGACGGCTTCTGGGGCGAGGCCGCCAAGGCGATCGACTGGATCCAGCCCCCTGCGAAGGTGCTCGACGACAGTCGCCCGCCGTTCTACCGGTGGTTCACCGGCGGCACGCTCAACACCTGCTTCAATTCGCTCGACCGGCACGTCGCCGCCGGCCGGGCGGAGCAGACCGCACTCGTCTACGACAGCCCGGTCACCGGCACCACCAAGACATATACGTATGCCGCTCTGCTCGACGAGGTCTCCAGGCTCGCCGGCGCGCTGCGCTCGCTGGGAGTCGAGAAGGGGGACCGGGTCGTCATCTACATGCCGATGGTGCCCGAGGCGGTCATGGCGATGCTCGCGTGCGCCCGGCTCGGGGCAATTCACTCGGTGGTGTTCGGCGGGTTCGCCGCGACCGAGCTCGCGGTGCGGATCGAGGACGCCAAGCCGAAGGTGATCCTGTCGGCCTCGTGTGGCGTGGAGCCGAGCCGGATCGTCGAGTACAAGCCCATGCTCGACCATGCGATCGAGCGCTCGAGCCACAAGCCGGAGCGGTGCGTGGTGCTGCAGCGCGAACAGGCCGCCGCAGAGATGGGCGAGCGCGACCTCGACTGGGCAGAGCTGATGGCCTCGGACGCCGCCCAGCCCGTCGAGCCCGTCGAGGTCGCGGCAACCGACCCGCTCTACATCCTGTACACCTCTGGCACCACCGGTCGCCCCAAGGGCATCGTCCGCGACAACGGCGGCCACGCCGTGGCGCTGCACTGGTCGATGGGCAACATCTACGACGTCGGTCCGGGCGACACATGGTTCACGGCCTCCGACGTGGGCTGGGTCGTCGGCCACTCCTACATCGTCTACGCCCCCCTGCTGATCGGCGCGACCACCGTTCTCTACGAGGGAAAGCCAGTCGGGACCCCGGACGCCGGCGCCTACTGGCGGGTGATCGGCACCTACGGCGCCAAGGCCATGTTCACCGCCCCCACGGCATACCGCGCCATCAAACGCGAGGACCCTGCTGGTGAGCTCATGCGCCAGCACGACCTGTCGACGCTCGAGACCGTGTTCCTGGCCGGGGAGCGGCTCGACCCTGACACCTACCAGTGGGCGACCGACATCCTCGGCGTCCCCGTGGTCGACCACTGGTGGCAGACCGAGACGGGGTGGCCGATCGCCGCCAACCTGCGCGGGCTCGAGCCCATGCCGATCAAGCCGGGGTCGCCGTCGGTGCCCGTGCCCGGGTATGCCGTCCACGTCCTCGGCGAGAACGGCCAGCAGCTGGCGGCCGGCGAGGAGGGGGCGATCTGCATCAAGCTGCCCATGCCGCCCGGGACGCTGCCCACCCTGTGGGGCGATGACGACCGGTATGTCGCGGGCTACCTCTCGGCATTCGACGGCTACTACCTGACCGGCGACGGCGGGCTGGTCGACGAGGACGGCTACCTGTTCGTCATGGGGCGCACCGACGACGTGCTCAACGTGGCTGGGCATCGGCTCTCGACCGGCTCGATCGAGCAGGCTCTGGCCGGGCACCCGGCGGTGGCTGAGTGTGCCGTCATCGGGGTGGCCGACGACTTGAAGGGGCAGGTGCCGCGCGGGCTCGTGGTGCTCAAGGGCGGCGTCGACGCCGCGGCCGACGGTGAGCGGATCCGCAAGGAGCTCGTACAGCGGGTGCGCGACGAGGTCGGCCCGGTGGCGTCGCTGCACCAGGTCGACATCGTCAACGCGCTGCCGAAGACCCGATCCGGCAAGATCCTGCGCAAGACGATGCGCGAGATGGCCGACGGCAAGACGCCAGTCGTGCCCGGGACGATCGAGGACGCCTCGGTGCTCGACGCGCTGGCGCCGGTGCTGCGCGACACCTGACCGTCACACCGACGCGCGACATGGGCGTCGCCACGGCACCGCTCGGGCATGGGCCAGACTTGCCCCGTGACTGGGGTGTTCAACGGGTTCCCTACAGATGCGTCTTAACCATGATGCCTAGTCTCGGGCCCTTCGCGCGATTCCGTTGTGGCAGTGGCAATTTCATCGAAGTGGGCGACAGGTCGAGTTGGAGGGGCTGCGGAGTCTTCTCGGCGAGGCGGCTATCCGCGGCAGCACTTTGGTGATTGCGGGGGAACCGGGGGTCGGCAAGACGGCTCTGCTGGAGGCTGCCGTCGCGCCCGCTCGCGATCTGGGCCTCCAGGTGGTGCCTGCCGCGGGCGCCGAGTTCGAGGTCGACGTCAGCTTCGCCACGCTCAACCAGCTCTTGGGTCCGTTCATGGGCCTGCTGCCCCAGCTCGAGCCGGCGCATTGGGAGGCGCTCGGCGCAGCGACGGCTTTGGGCGGCGGCCACCCCAGCGACCCCGACGCTGGTCTCCACCGCCACCCTCGCGCTGCTGCGGAAGGGGGCCGAGCGTCAACCCCTCCTGCTCGTGGTCGACGACCTCCTGTGGCTGGACAAGGCCAGCGCCCGCGTGTTGGCGTTCGTGGCGCGACGTGTGACCAACAGCCCGATCGCGTTCCTTGGTGCCGCACGGACCGGCGAGGCAGGCGTCTTTGACGAGGTCGACTTCCCGCGTCTCACGGTGCCCCCGCTGCAGGAGGCTGCGGCCGAGACTCTGCTCCAGCAAACCTTCCCCGCGTTGACGGGCCGAGTTCGTCGACGGATCCTCGACGATGCCCGTGGCAACCCGTTGGCGCTGCTGGTACTGCCAGCGGCACTAGGTGACCTTCGGCACGCCCAGTCGCTCACGACGCCGGACGTGTTGCCGGTCACCGAGCGCCTCCAGGCGGTGTTCGCCGCGCGCGTCGCCGGGCCTGGCACCTTCGCTTGCACAGGTCCTGCCGCAGCGACGAGCCCCAACAGCATCATCCCTGAGACAGTCACGAACCCGATTAGCCGCCTCATGGCAACCCCCTTATCTGCTGGACCCGCGTCAGATCCGCAGCTCAGGCCTGACCGGAGGCGCCTTCGATGCGAGGGTCAATACGTCGTCTACGGTCTTCGTGTGCCGTCCCGATTCCTCGGCTGATATAGCTCGAGGGTCTTCACAAGACACCTCCGGAGGTGCCAGAAGGGATCCATCCGATTCTTTGGAGGAGCTGGCGTTGGCGCGCCGGTTTCTCCTGGCTGACCTCCGGAGGTGGTCTATGTCTATCGATGATCGCGCATCGACGGTCGTGGTTGCTGTCGATGTCGGCAAGAACACCGTGGCCCTGTCGGTCACGGATGGGAGGCGGCATCGGTTGTTGGGGCCGGTGGACTACCGCTATGACCTCGGCGATGGCTGGCGATGCTGGGAGCCGGACCAGCTGCTGGCGACCTGGAACAGGGCGCCTCGCCGACTCGCCGACGACGGCTCGGCACGACCCGCCTGGTTGGCGATGAGATCCGCCGCCGACCGAGGGTTGGTCGCCGTTAGGGGATTACTCAGCTCGAGGCAGCGCTTTGGCGTCCGCCTCGTGGTGCACGCCACCCACACCGGCCCCCGCTCCGCACCCGCGATGAGCGAGCCGCTCATCGACGGCGTGATCGCGGCCTTCCACGCGGCCGACCCGCGTTCCGAGGTGGCCGCGATCCTGGCCGCCCGGCTGGGAGCAAAGATGCCCGGCCCGTCCGGGGCCCACATCGAACGCTTCGTCCGGACCGACGGCCCCGGTCCGCTATTCCCCGGCTCACCTTTCCACCTGGGCGGCGCAGTCGTGCACCTGTCTCCTGATGATGAGCGCTGCGTCGCGGGGCATGTCTCGATCCAGCAGAACGCACACGGGCGCTACCCGGAGATCAGCGGTCAGCTGTTCGCGGTCAATCCTCGGCCTACGAAAGCGTGACCAAGTCACCTCGCGCGGCGAAAGCCCGACCAGGCGCCAGCCACATTCACTCGACACGCGACGTTGAACCCGGCTGGATCGACGCGGGCCTCGGATGTGCCTGCGACGGCGATCTGATCGCGGCGAAGACCCATCCGTCGTGCGGGCCCCGGACCCGGGATGCCATGCGGACGCTGGTGGAGCCGCCGCCGACGTCAGGGGCATTTAGGGACCCGTCGCGGGCAGGTGCTTGTCGACCCGGGCCGCTTCGTCGGACGTGAGAAGCACGACGTTGCCATCGGGGTCGTCGACCATTGCGGCGTACGGGCCCGCGGTCTGCGTGGGTGGCATACGGCTGGGATGGCCGGCGGCGACGAGGTCAGCCCAACGCTGGTCGACGACGGCCTTCTCGCCCACATAGAACTCGAGGAGCTGCTGGTAGCCCCCAGCCGGGCGGGTCCACACTGGATCGTAGGTGGCCGCGAACGATGTCGTCAGCAGCAGACTGACGCCGCTGCCCATTCGATGAATGACGACAGGTCGACCGGACACTGGATCCGGGAGGTCGAGACCAAGGTCGCGATAGAACGCGATCGACGTCGCAAGGTCGCGGACCTCGAGGATCAGCATGCTGAGCTGGATCTCCATCCGCACACTTTCCCACCCGCACGGGTGGGCCAACGGCGCCGCACCCACGGCCTCGGCAGGTGGGGGTTCGATCGACGGTAGACCCGTTGCCAGATCGCCGCGGCACCCACAGGCACCGTGTGGAGCCAGTGCTGCGGTCGAAGGCAGCAGCGGTATTAGTCGAGCCCGATGCTGGCAGCCACGGCACGCTGATCGCCGACCCGCCCGCCGGTTCCCTCCGCCGGGCCTCCGCACTGGCCGCGGTTTCGCATTCTGGCAAGTACGCCGCGCTGCACCCGTGCCGTTGGCCGGCGAAATGGGGGTGGCGATCATGACCGAGGGGCGCCCCTTCTCCAACGCCAAGGCCAAGCGGGAGCTCGGCTGGGAGCTGCGCTACCCCACATGGCGCGAGGGCTTCAAGGAAGAGAGCTGACGTGACCCGGGGCGAGGAGTTCGAGGAGCTGCGGCCGCTGCTGTTCGCGATCGCCTACCGGATCCTTGGCAGCGTGGCCGAGGCCGAGGACGCGGTCCAGGAGACCTGGCTGCGCTACCAGGCCTGCCCGACCCAGCCCACCTCGACCGAGGCCTTCCTGTCGGCCGTGGTCACCCGGGTCTCGATCGACGTGCTGCGCTCGGCCCGCGTGCGGCGGGAGGAGTACGTCGGGCAGTGGTTCCCCGAGCCGCTGCTCACCGACCCCTACGCGGACCCGCAGCGGTCGGCGGAGCTGGCCGACTCGGTGTCGATGGCGGCCCTGTTGCTGCTCGAGCGGCTGACCCCGCTCGAGCGGGCGGTCTTCGTGCTGCGGGAGGTGTTCGGGTTCGGCTTCCCGCAGGTCGCGGCGGCGGTGAGGCGCTCGGAGCCGGCGTGCCGCCAGCTCGCGGCCCGGGCGCGACGCCACATGGACGCCGGGCGCCCTCGGTTCGAGGCCGACCGCCGGGAACGCCAGGAGCTGGCGGCGCGGTTCTTCGATGCGCTCCGGGATGGCGACATCCAGGGGCTGAGGGAGCTGCTGGCTGCCGACGTCCAGCTGGTCGGGGATGGGGGAGGCAAGGCGCCCGCGTTTGCCAGGACCGTGATCGGTGCCAACAACGTGGCCCGCGTGCTCGCCTCGATCTTCCCGGTGCTCGCCCGGATCGACGCGCGAGTGGAGGCACACGAGTTGAACGGCCAGCCCGGCGCGATCCTTCGCGATCGAGACGACAAGGTGGTCGGCACGTTGACCCTCGACGTGCTCGGCGGGCGGATCCAGGCGATCCGCTCGGTGGTCAACCCCGACAAGCTCGGGCACCTGGGCACCGTGGCGGACGCCTGGGCGATTGCCCGCGAGGCCAAGCAGGCTCGCCGGCCCAGGGACTGACCCCGCGCACTCAATTCGGCAGTTCCGCTCACCTCTCCGCGGCAGATCCGGTAAGGATGTGGCGCCGTTGACTCAAGCGATGATCGGTGTACGCGGCAACAGACGCTGGAGTCGTTTGATGTTGCATCTCGTAGGCGTTCGACGACGCCTCGACCTTCGACTCCTGGCGTCCGGCTCGGCCGAGCTCCGACCGATCGCGGTGGGGCCGCTAGTCTGCTTGTCCGGCTGCCGCGATGGCGTCGGCGAGATCGGCTGGCCGGCTCCACATCGGCCAGTGTCCGGTCGGCAGGTCGACCAGTTCGAGGTCGCGCAGGCGGGTTACCTCGGTGAACATCGGGTGCCCGCCGCGAGCCAGGTCGAGCAGCCGGGCCGACGGCAGCGAGCACGCGATGATCGTGGTGGGGACATCCAGTCTCCGCTGGTCGCGCAGGTGCAGGCGGTCGCGGGCCAGGTCGCCGGGAACCGGCACCGCGCGGCTGCGGAATGTCGCAAGCCGCTGATCGTCGAGGCCGTCCAGGCTGGCCCCGCCGGCCTTGAGCTCATCCCAGGATGGCAGCGGGATGGACTCCACGTCGTCGGCGACGGACTCGTCGAAGACTGACCCGTCGGCGGCTGGACCGCTGTCGACATAGACGACGCGACGCACCGCGTCCGGCCGGCGATCGAGGACCGCGGTGGCGACCCGCCCCGCCCCGCTGTGCGCCACCAGCACAGGAGGTGCGGCCTGCCGGGCGATGACCACCTCCAGGTCGTCGGCCTGATCCGACAGCGACACCGGCAGCTCGTCCGGTGACGACGCGCCGCGCAGCGTGACCGCCTCGACCGGGTGGCCGAGCTCGGTGAGCCGGGCGGCGACCTCGTCCCAGGCCCAGGCGCCCAGCCAGTGACCGGGGACGAGGAAGAAGGTGGATCCGGTGGGCTTGTCCATGTCCTCGACGGTAGCGAAGTCGACGGTCAACCGCATGTCACTATTTCCGGCCCCTAATGTGTGCGACGATGCCGGCATGAACCGCACTGAGCGACTCCACGCCCTGACCGAGTCGCTGCGCCGGGCCGGCCGCCACGGCCGCACCGCGGACAGCCTCGCCGGGGAGTTCGAGGTCAGCGTCCGGACCGTCAAGCGCGACCTCGCGGCACTGATGTCGGCGGGCCTGCCACTGTGGGCGCGCACCGGCCCGGGCGGTGGGTTCGTGCTGGACGAGCGGACCACCCTGCCGCCGGTCAACTTCACTGCCGCGCAGGCGGTCGCCCTGTGCGCGGCGGTCGCGGCCTCGCGTGGCGCTCCGTTCGCCGACTCGGCGAGGGCGGCCACCCGCAAGGTGATCGACGCACTGCATCCGCGCACGCGTGAACGTGTCAGGTCCCTGACGGGCCGGGTCTGGGTCGACGTCGGACCCCAGGCGCCGCGGCGCATCGTGTCGGCTCTCGAGCGCGCCCTCGCCGACCAAGTCACGGTGAACCTGCGCTACTCCGACGCCGCCGGCACCGTGACCCGTCGAGAGGTCGAACCAATGATCTTCGCGCTCACCGACGGCCGATGGTTCCTCGTCGGGTGGTGCCGGCTGCGTCAGGACGTGCGCTGGTTCCGGCTCGACCGGGTCATCGCCGCCACCCCCACGCGCAGGGCGTGCCCCGATCGCCCTCTCTCCGCGATCGGCACCCCGCCCCGGTCGGCGCGGACCGTCGCGGTCTGACAAGACTGCCAACCGGCCTGACCAAGACGACATGATCACGGGCCGCCCAACCGTCGACGCCTGACCAGCCGGCGACCCAAACGAATTCACTGCGTGCGGCATGTGCGGATGATTGCCGGATGGCCGGTTATGGGCGGCCGACGTGAGGAAGTGAATCTCGCTCGCACTCCTCGGCTGCCGATACACGACCTCGCTGCCGAGCTCGTCCTCATCGACCACATGTCCTGGTGCCAACTCGCGCCCACCCAGCAGGAGTCAGTCCGTGCGCCGTAGAACGGGCCCGGCACGTTCCGCCAATCGCGATCCGCCTACGCAGAGACGACTCCGTCGGCCCCAAACGCCGTGCTCCCGCCGGATGGTTCGCCACCTCCGGGTCGGCTAAAGAAGCGACCCTCGTGCGCGTGGACACCGAGGGTGGTTCTGGATCAGGAACCGTTGGCGCGCCGCGGGACGGCGACCCTTGTGATGGCGAACTGCACCAGTCGACTTGCGCGGGTGCCACGCTCGCAAACGGCTTCGCCGGTTAGGGCAGCTCGCGCGCCAGGATGCGGTCGAGCTGGCAGGCGGTGTCGGGGGACGCTTTGTGGACGAGCTTGCCGCAGATGGCGGTCATCTGCTCGCGCTCGGCGGGGCTGAGCACGTCGACGACCAGGCGCCGGGCCTCGCGTACGTGGGCCGGGGCCGCCTCGACCAGCTTGGCAAGGCCGGCCTCGGTGAGGACCGCCTCGACGCCGCGCGCCTCGCCGAAGCAGGCGCGGCGCTGAACCCAGCCCTGCTGCTCTAGCCGGGAGACAGCGTGCGATATGCGCGACAGGGAGCCGGCCGCCAGGTGGGCCAGGGTGCTCAGCTGCATCGCGTGCCCCTTCTCCCGGGACAGGCCGGACATGATCGAGTACTCGAAGAAGTTGAGGCCCGAGTCGCGCTTGAGTTGCCGGTCGATGGCCTGCGGCAGCGCCACCAGCAGGGAGGTCAGGCTCACCCAGGCGTCCAGCTCCTCGTTCGACAGCCAGGGCGTGTCCTTGGTCACCTAACCAGCCTAGAGACCTGGGGTTGAACATTCAATCCAGGTCGTGCATGCTGGGTTGAACATTCAACCTGAGCCTGTCTGGGGAGACTCCGCCATGACCCTGCTCCGCGTCGACGCCAGCATCCAGGGCCCCCGGTCCGCCAGTAGCGAGCTGGCCGACCTCGTCCTCGCCGAGTGGACCGCCGCCCACCCGGAGCGGCCCGTGGTGCGCCGCCACCTTGCCGCCGACCCGCTGCCCGCCGACGCCTGGGCCGCCGCCGTCGGTGCTGCGTACACCCCCGACGAGCAGCGCACCGACGCCCAACGCGCGGCGTTCGCCCTGGCCGGAGAGTTGGCCGCCGAGCTGCGCGCCGCCGACGCCGCCGTGTTGGCCTTGCCGCTGTACAACTTCGGCGTCTCCCAGCACGTCAAGACATGGATCGACCTGACCATCGCCGGCGGCCGGGGCGGCGAGAAACTGCTCGACGGCAAGCCGGTTGTCCTGCTGACCACTCGCGGCGGCGCCTACGGCGCGGGCACCCCGCGTGAGGGCTGGGACCACAACACCGACTACCTGCGGCGCATCCTCGTCGACATCTGGGGCGCCAACCTCACGGTCGTGGAACGCGAGTTCACCCTGGTCGGCATCAACCCGGCACTCGACCAGTTCACCGACCTTGCCGCCGCGATGAAGGCCACCGCCCATGACGCGGCCGCCGCGGCGGGCAAGGTCCTCGCCACCCGCTGACCCGGAACCCCGTCAGCGAGCCGTCGGTCCGGGCGCGCCACGTCTGCACGGTCGCCCCGACGTGGTCGAGGAAGCTGACTTCGACCACGTCGCTGACCCGTGGCTCCCGCATCACCCGCACAAGCGGAGGCACTCGGCATCCGCTCATCGGCATTATGCACGTGATGGTGGTGGGGGCTCGGTGTGCCCGGGTGGGGCGCTTCCTCGCTAGCCAGTGTGTGCCGGTGCTGGTCGGTGTCAACGTCGTTCATGCTCGCTGCGCTGCGCGTGCTCCACGTTGACGCCTCGGGCGCACCGGCATGGGGCGGCCTGGATCGGGGAAGGGCCATCTGTGGCTGGGCCGGTGATCGGGTCGGGGTGGTGTTCATGTCAGGACGCCTCGTCGTGGGTGCGGTCGAGGAGTGTGGCGAAGAGCTCGGCGCGGTGGGTCTGGCCCTTCGCGGCGGCGTCGTCGTGCTGGGCTTGCAGGGTGGGCCGGAACTCGATGCTGGTCTGGAAGAAGGTGCACGTCTCACAGATCGACTCGAAGGCGCAGTCGAGCGCGGGCGGCCTGGTGCAGTAGCCGTTTCCGAGGTGCCGGTGGTGCTCGCGGGACAGCCGCGCCATGTTCGGCCCGAGCACGTCGGCGGGCAGGGTGCGGGCCTGCTCATAGAGGGCGTCGACCTTGTCGGTGACGGCGAAGTACTCGTCGGCGACGGTCCGGTTGGCGATCTTGGCGTAGCGCAGCGTCATGTCGAGGGACCGGTGGCCGAGCATCGCGGCGATGGCCTCGAGGGACATGCCTCGGTTGATCGCCTGGGTGGCCAGGGTGTGCCGCAGGATGTGGGGGTGGATGTGCGGCAGCCCGGCGGCCGCGGCGACGTTGTTCAGGATCCGGGTGACCGAGTACCGGTCGGCGGGCCGCCCGTTCTCTCTGGGCAGCAGCAGCGGGTGTTCTGGCGGGACGTGCTCGCGGCGGTATTGGTCGATCAGCTGCACGAGCTGCGGGTGCAGCGGCAGGTAGCGGTCCTGGCCGAGCTTGCCGACCGGCACGTGCAGCCACGGGCCGGCGCCGATGAGCACGACGGCGTCGCAGCGCAGTCCAGTGAACTCGCCGACCCGTAGCCCGGTGCGCAGCAGCATCTCGACGGTGACCCGCACGAGCAGTCGATTGTCGTTGTGTGCGGCGCGCAGCAGCTGCGCCGCGGCGGCGTCGTCCAGGGCCTTGGGCAGCGGGTGGTCCTGGCGGGGCAGGTCCCCGGGGAACATCGGAACCCGCGGCGGGGCCTGGTCCCAGCCCCACTCGTCGATCCGCACGAAGAACATCCGCAGCGTCCCGAGCCGGTGCGCCAGGGTCGCGGTCGACGCCGCGGCTGGTGCTGCCCGGGCCGGTCGGCCAGCCACGGCTTGTACTGCTCGATGTGGCGGCGGGTGACCTGCGCGACGCTGGTGACCTCGGGAGCCTGCTCGAGCAGGAACCCGGCGAACGAGCGCAGCGCCTGGTCGGTGTTGCGGACGCTGCCCGGGCGCAGCACACAGGAGATCTGCTCCAGGTAACGGCACATCGTGGCGGCCAGCTCCGGGCGCGCCCCGCTCAGATCCGGCCAGGCCCGCATCGGCGCCATCCCGTTGCGGCCGCGGGGGTTGCCGGTCGGCGGTCCGGGCAATGGCCCGGGCGTCCCCGCCGGTCTGCTGCGCGCGCTCGTCGTGGTCGTCATGGCAGGCTCCAGCCCGCGACGGTCGGTTGTCCGGCGAAGACCTGCGCGTCGATGACCTCGGCGGCCTTGCGGTACTGCGAGGCGAGCCAGTCATCGGCCAGGTGCAGATAGATCCGGGTCGACTCGATCGAGGCGTGGCCGGCCTGAGCCTGGACCGCCTCGAGCGCCATCCCGGCCTCCCGCAACCGGGTCAGGCACGTGTGCCGCAGCTCGTGGCAGGTCGCGTGCACCAGTCCGGCGCGGCGCCGGGCACCAGCCAACACTTCATCGATTCCTCTGACACTCAAGGGATTTCCACGGTTGGGTCCCTTCAGCACGACGAACACACGGTCGGTGTCCGCGGTGCGCGGTCGTTCCGTGTCGAGGTAGCTGGCCAGCTCGGTGAAGAACCTCGAGGACACCGGCACGAGGCGTTGGTGCCCGCCCTTGCCCTCGGCGATGAACAGCCGACGCTCGGCCGCGCGCACGTTCTGCATCCGTAACCCGAGGACCTCGCAGCGACGCAGTCCACCCAGCACCATCGCCGCGACCATCGCCCGGTCCCGGTGAGTGCGCAGCGCCGCCGTCAGCGCGTCGACCTCCACCGGCATCAGGATCCTCGGCAGCCGCCGCACCCGGCGGGTCAACGGGACACCCTGGCTCGGCCGCTGACGCTCACGACGCGTGGGCAGTCCCCGCGGCACCGGGTTCGCGGCCACACACCACGGGCCTGCAAGTACGAGAAGAACCCCGAGATGATCGACAGACGCCGAGCCACCGTGCTCGTCGCGACCCCCGCCGGCTCGCCGTCCGCGCCCACCGCCTGGACCACCTCAGCGTCGCGGCTGCCGGTCCGCTGGGACGTGATGAACGCCAGCACGTCTGCCGGGAGAACCTCCTGCGGATCCTTCGCGACGACCGTGAAGAACACCTTCAGGTCGTACGCCGCAGCCAGCACCGTGTTCGGCCGGCACCGGCCCGCCAGGAACTCCAGATAGTCGTCCACCAGCGGCACCCCGAGGCGGATCACCACCTCGCCAGACGGCCGACGAGAACGGATCAGGCACGGATACAAGACAGACATCTCAGGCCCTCCGACATCAGGAGCACACAGCCACACCGGATGATCGAAATGTCCTGCAACATCACGTGCATAACAAGCAGATCCGGTGAAGCACATCAGTAGCGTCGCCGGCTCGCCGCGGAACGACGAAGTCACGGCTGCAATCTGAACCTCGGACGCCCTGAGCGTGGTTCTGGGACCCTTGGGTCCCATGAAAGCGTTCGGTCGTTTCCCGTTCGGTTGTCCTAATACGGAGCGTCCAGCGCGGCTGCCTTCAAGAGGGACAGCCGAGGTGATGGTGGTCGGCGTGTATCCCAGCGCCTGGCACGTTTCGTGGAAGGCCCCGGCCTACCTCGCTTCCGCCGAGCGTCGCGGGTCTATAGCCGCGCTGGCTGTCAACGTTGAGCCCACGGTGTTCTGGAACGGCGACCCCTTGGGCTTCCCACGCATCCTCGAGGCGTGGATGACAGCCGCAGGGTTCATCGAAGGTGACGAGCCCGGTGCCCACGGCTGGATCAGCCCGACGTCCCCGCCGGCAAATGGGTCGTCCGGCACCAAGGTCGAGGAGCGGTACCTGAGGCCTTTGGGCGTTACGGCCAGCTCGGCTGCCTTCACTGACGTCTACCCGGTGTTCGTCATCAAGGGCACTGGGGGCACAGGCCGTGGTCGACGGGAGCAAGGGGACGCCATCAGAGTCGAGTACGACAGCATCGCGGAGAATCTCGGCCTGCCCCGTTCCTCCATTCCCGCACGACCGACCGCAAGGCGGCTCGTTCAGGACGCGCTGACTCGCCTTACGAGCCGGATCGTCCAGGACTTGGAGGCTGCTGACGCACCACGAGTTGTCACCTTGGGTGACGAGGCGCTGCAAGTATGAGAAGAATCCGCCCGCTAGACCCCGAACCTGCCGCAGAGACGATCACCCAGCGCTACGGCGACGACTATGGCCGGCCTGGCAGGCTTACCGTCAACGGTCATCACGTTGAATGGATGGCGCTCGCGCACCCCGGCCTCCTGAAGGGAAAGCCCGAGCACGTCGACATCGACCCAACGAAGCGTTCGGGAGCAGGTTGGGACTGGCTTCACGCCAAGTGGGAGGCCAAGCAGCAGGACCGATAGCGCCAGCAACACGCACCGCCCATCGCTGGTTGGCGCAACCGTGCGGCCGGCATGCGGCGAAAAGACGCGCGCGAGGGGGCACATGAACCTCCCGGATCGCCGCGACGGCCGCACCTGGTGACCGGCTGGCCGGTGCGAGCGTCTCAGCGACTCCCGAGTGCGGTCGGCACGAGCTCTAGTGACCCATCAGTCAGGTCTCCGGCACGAAGGGCCGCACTCTTCGGCCACCGAGTTGCCGCCATCGACTACCAGGTATTGATCGGTGACATAGGAGGCCCCTGGGGTGCACAGGAACGTGACCGCCGCCGCCACCTCCTCGGGCGTCGCACTGGGTCCCATCGGGACGGCACCTTTGGTGCAGCGGGCCGCGGCAAACGCGCTCAAGCTGTGGTTGCTTTCGACCTGAGCGTCGCGACCCTGGCCTGCAGCGCGTGGTTGGTGCAGGCCATCGTCCTGTACGCAACCAGCGATGGTGGCCAGGCCCGGGCCAAGTCAGGGCAGGGCCGCTGATCTCGCGTGTCCGGCGCTTCCCTTAGTCGGCTGGCTTCCGACGCGCCTCGGCTAGCGGCTGCCGAGCATCTCCTCCTCGATCGCCTCCGGGGCATGTACAACTGGCGAACACTCACCCAGTTCGTCCCGCGCGCCGGCGGCGACGGCATAAGGCGGCTACCCCGGCGCGGTGGGCCGCGGCTCTACGGTCGGGTCGGAGACGGTGTGGTCGTGGCCGGTCGGGTCGGTCAAGAGCCCACCGCGGTTTACGCGAGCTGCGCCCGCTGGGGCAGCTCCGCGCCGCAGTCGACCAACGGGCGATTTGGGGGCGTCAGCCTTTGTCGCAGCGGCCATTGAAGACCGAGTACTGCGCCAGGGTCGTCATCGTGTCTGCCGCCTTCACGATCACCATCGGGTCCTCAGGGCTGTACTGCACGGCGTATGCGAAGCACAGGTGCGCTGCGTGTCCTGACGGAGATGCCGGTGCTGCCGCCTGCCACGGCGATGCCGATGTCGGTCCCCGCGCCGGTGAAGGTGTTGCGACCGCGATTTACGACCGCGACGTGGGCAATGCCCACCTCCCAGGAAGGTTCTGCGCCAGCTGGGCGAAGGTCCGCTGGTGCGTTCGTTCGCGCCCTCGGCGCCCGCCCGACGGGTGGGTTCGGGCTGGCCGCCCACCTCGAGGTCTCGATGCCCCAACTCGACCGGGAGACCGCCGAGTCCCTGGTCGCGCAGGCTCACCAGGTCTGCCGTACTCCAACGCCACCCGCGGCAACATGCAGGTCACCCTCGCTGTCGCCTGACTCCAGGATCAGTCCGCGACGTGCAGCTGGTGCGGCTTCATCACCTCGCCTACGTTCCGGTAGCTCGCCGATGCTCGACCAGGGCCAAGGCGCCAGGCCGAACTGGTCGCTGACCGCTGTCGATTGGGGACGGGCTCGCACGTCATCTGGTTGGAGGCCACGCCCGGTGGCCCCGCAGAACCGGAGGTCATCATGAGCCACCCCATCGTGCACGCCGAGATCCGTTCGAGCGACCCCGACGCAACAAGGGCCTTCTTCGGGGAGCTGTTCGGCTGGACCTACCCCACCAAAGGCGCCTTCCCCGGCTACACCTTCGTCGAGACAGGGGTGCCCGGCGCGCTGTACACCGCGATCAGCCCGCTTCAGGGCGACGGCGACCTGGTCACGTTCTTCGTTGGCGTCGAGGACATGGCCGGCGCCATCGCCGACACGACCCGCCTCGGCGGACGCGTCGTACAGGAGCCGGTCACCGTTCCCGGAGTGTCATTTGCGCTCATCGCCGACCCTCAGGGTCATGTTGTCGGTTTGGCCCAGCAACTTTGACCGGCAACTCGGATGAGCCCTCGGTTCCGCCCGTCCGCGCCATGAACCGATCGTGTCGGAGACGTCGGTGAGGTAGCGGTGGTGGGATGACCGAAGATCCGCCTCGCCGGGCCCCCCATCAGCGCGGTGGCTCGTCAGTCTCCGGGCCACGAGGGCTCGGGTCATCCAGAGCTGCAGTGCCCGGATCCCCCCGGGCCCGAGCCCGGCGATTTCGCCGAGCCAGACCCGCGTCTCGATGCCGCAGACGCTGCGCAGGGCCAGGGCGAGGTCGTTCACGGCGTCGTCGCCGAGCTCGCCCCGGAGTGGCTCGAGCGCTTCGCTGAACCAAGCTGGCTCGGCCCTGCCGCAGCGGCAGTTCGTGCTGGTCGGCGCCGAGGGAGAGCCGGGCGAACACCAAGCCACGGCCGTTGCCGTCAGCACCACCACGGCCGCAAGGGTGCTCACCGTCCCCGGCTGGGGTGTGCAGGCCGCCGCCCCTGTCCTCATCGTTCTGCTGGTCATGGCTGCCTCCTGGTCGAGAGCGTTGCTGTTGCGCTATCAACGTGGAGCTGCCCATGTCCCGGCTGCCCGAGCCAGATGACCCGGTCACCCGGGACAGTGCCCGAAGCCGAGGGCCGCGGTCGTCGATCCAGAGGGATGCCGAACGCCCGCGCGCCGCCTGACCATAACCCTGATCTAGGTCCCTCTCGCGACAGCCCGAGCACAAATTCGAGCTCGGTCAATGACGTCGCCCATAGCTGGCAGCCGTCGCAGGACACCACACTCTCATCGAATGACAGCGCGCCGGCAGGCGGCTACTTGAGACTTCTTCTACGGCAGCGGCCCGGCCAGGCTGTTGTCGAGGTGCTCGGTGGGACGCTCTCTATCGCGGCTGCCCAGCCTCGTGGTTGTGGCTCCTTTTCGGACTGCGCTCCCGCCGGGCACCGCTGGTGAGGTCGTGGCCCAAGAGGGGACTGCCCTGCTCAAAGTAGCTCTGCCCGCCCTCGCTGACACATGACACTCGAGGGTGAAGGAGGCAGGAGCATGAGTGATGTGATCGTGGGGGTGGACCCCCACAAGAAGTCGGTGACGATCGAGGTCGTCGACGGCCAAGACAAGAAGCTGGCCACCGGCAGGTTCGGCACCACCACCCGGGAGTACAAGGCGATGCTCGGGTACGTGCGGCAGCAGTGGCCACGCCACCGCTGGGCGATCGAGGGCGCCCAGGGTGTGGGCCGGCCATTGGCACAACGGCTGCTCACCGACGGCGAGAGGGTGGTCGATGTCCCCGCCAAGCTCGCCGCGCGGGTGCGGGTCTTCGACACCGGCAACGCCCGCAAGACCGACGCGACCGATGCGCATGCGGTCGCGGCGGCGGCGCTGCGCACCCCGAACCTGCGGGTGCTCGCGTTTGATGAGGAGCTGGTCGCGCTGCGGCTGCTGGCCGACCGGCGTGATGAGCTGTCGGCGCGGAGGGTGCAAACCGTGAACCGGCTTCATCGGCTGCTGGCCGAGCTGACTGCCGGTGGCGCCGGGAAGGACCTCACCGCGACCAAGGCAAAGCGGTTGTTGGCCACGGTGAAGCCGAGATCTGTTGTGGGCAAGACGACTCGGCGGATGGCGGTCGAGGAAGTGGCCGACCTGGTGGCAACCGATGCCAGGCTCAAGGCCCTGACCAAGGAGCTCGCCGCCGCGGTCCGGGCGCGCGGGTCACACCTGATGGACCTGCCCGGGATCGGTCCCGCCGGCGCCGCCCGGATCCTGGCCGACGTCGGCGACATCGCCCGGTTCCCCGACCGCAACCACTTCGCGTCCCCGGACCGGCACCGCACCCCTGGACGCCTCCTCCGGTGAGCTGATCCGACACCGGCTGTCCCGGGCCGGGAACCGGCGGCTGAACCACGTCCTGCACATCGCCGCCATCGCCCAGATCCGCCTCGACACCGAAGGCCGGACCTACTACCGGCGGAAGCTGGGCGAGGCCAAGACCCGCAAGGAGGCCCGGCGCTGCCTGAAGCGACGCCTCTCCGACCTGGTCTACCGGCAGCTCGTCGCCGACGCCAACCTCGCCGAACCCACCGGCACCCACGCACCAGCGTCCAGCGCCGGGGCGGGTCCGGGAGGGCACTCGGGGGCGTCACTCGCATCCAGCGCGGCCGACCTGCACACCCCGGTCATCGGCTCTTCGGATCAGCCACAACCCGGACCCGCAGCACCGACGCTACCCGCCCACAAGCGCCCCCGGACACCCCGCGCGGCTTCGGCTCCCCAGCCTCCGCGCCGGCGCGCCGGAGCCGTCAACGTGGAGCGCCCCACCGGACGAACGACGTTGACGGCGACAAGCGCCGACGCACACTCGGCGGCGCCGAAACCGCGTCCTTGACACAGAGGGGAACCGAAATGACGCGGTTCTGACGGGGTGCGGAGGAGTGTGGCTGTGGTCCGATACCGGTGGTATGCGTTGAGATGTGGTGCACGGGCCGCAGGCCGAAGAGGGTGCCTTTGCGGAATCTGAAATCGGACGGATGTTACGCGACGCCCGAGCACAGGCAGGGCTCCTGACCTGCGGCGGTCTCATTCGGGGCTCCCTTTGCGGCTGGTGGGCGGGGCGTGCTCTGCTTGGTTGACCTCTTGAACCGATCGGGCCAGGAGGCAGAACTCATTGCCCTCAGGGTCGGCGAGGACCACCCAGCTCACATCGGACCCTTGGCCGACCTCGACCCGGCGGGCGCCCAGACTGAGCAGTCGGTCGATCTCGTCACGAGTGGACACGCCGTCGGCGCGCAGATCGAGATGCAGCCGGTTCTTGACGACCTTCCGCTCAGGAACGCGTACCACGTCGATCGTCGGCCACGCGCCCTCGGGCGGGCCGAGGCTGATCACCTCTCCGTCTTCGTCGACGATGTGCCATCCCAGGACTGTGCACCAGAAGTCGGCCACCAATCGGGTATCCACGGCGTCGATGGCGATGACGGCGATTCGACTCGGCATGCACCTCATTGTCCCGCGCGGGCCCGATCCCTGCCCGTTGGCGGATCCGCTTACGGACGTCCCGACCGGGACCGTACGCGGCCGGTATGACGCCTCCGTTTGCCGCGCAGATCGCGGCTTGGGCGCACGCTTCGCTCGCTCCGGTATGACGCCTCATTTTGCCGCGCAGATCGCGGCTTGGGCGCACGCTTCGCTCGCTCCCCTGTGACTTGGCGGGAGCTCGGCACACGCGAGCGGCGACTCTCCCGGGCAGCACTCGCCGACTTCCTGGTCAACCAAGCAGCAGACGGCACCTGGAGCGGCGGGGCTCCCCTTGTCGCCGACCGCTGACAGATGCCCTGAGCGTTCCGGTCGGATCAGTTCTCGAGGACGCGCTCCTCGGCGGGCTCCTCGACTGTGTCAGTGGCCCGGTCCCCGTGGCCGGGCCACCACGCGGCGTGTCCGATGAGTGCGGTGAGCGCCGGGGTCAGGATGAGCGCCATCACGAACGCAGCCATGGCGATGCCGACGGAGAACGAGAAGCCCAAAGACTTGAAGAACGTACCCTCGGCGAACATCAGCGAGGCGAAGGTGCCGGCGAGGATCAAGCCGGCGGCCGCGACCGTCGGACCGGCATGCTCGATCGCCTTGGCCGCCGCGGGCCGCGGCTCGAGCCCTCGCCGCGCCTCTTCCCGCAGGCGCGCCACCATCAAGATGTTGTAGTCGGTGCCCAGCGCCACCACGAAGAGATAGATGTAGATCGGCAGAATGAAGATCAGCCCCTGCTGTCCAAGCAGGCCCTGGAAGACCAGCACGGTCGCGCCCAGGCTGGCGGTGAAGCCGAGGCCCACCGACAGCATGAGGTACCACGGCGCGACGAGGCTGCGCAGCAGCAGCGCCAGGATGATCATGATCAGCCCTGCCGCGACCGGGAACACGATCGAGTAGTCACGCGCCATCGCGTCGTCGAGGTCGACGAAGATCGACGTGGAGCCGCCGACGAAGGCCTCGGTCCCATCCGGCGCCGCCGAGTGCGCCGTGTCGCGCACCGGCCCCCCGACGTTGGCCAGCGCCGCGTCGGACGCGGGGTCGTCGGAGAGGACGACGGTGAAGACCGCGACGTCGTCGGTGCGGGCGGCCAGCGCCGCCGACGCGACCCCACTCGCTGTGCCGAGCTCGGTGGCGTACGTGTTGAGCTCGGCGACGTCGAGCGGCTGGCCGCCCGTCGAGCGCAACAGCACCGTCGTGGGGTCGGCGGCACCACCGGGCTGGCCCTTCTGGAAGGTGATCAGCGCCTGGCCCGACTCGGTCTTCTCGGTGCTGCTGTCCGAGAAGTTGAAGGTCGGGTTGAAGCCCAGCGCGAACAGCGAAAGGACGGCCAGCGATCCCGCCGAGACGACTGCGTAGCGGACCGGGTGCGCGGCAACCGACCGCCCGATGGCGCGGAACCGAGAGGCCTCGGGCTCGACCATCCACTTCTTCGACGGCCAGGAGATGACCCTTGGCCCCAGGACGGCGACGACGGCGGGGACCAGCGTCAACGCCGCGAGCACGGCCAGCGCGACCGCGATCGCCAGCGCGGGTCCGATCGAGCGGAAGATGCTCAGGGACGACAGCACCATCGCCATGAAGACGATGATGACCGCGCCGCCGGCAAAGGCGATCGCCTGACCGGCCCGCTCGACCGCGTGGGACACCGCGCCTCGACCGTCCAAGCCCAGCCGCAGGGCCTCCCGGTAACGGAACAGGAAGAACAGGATGTAGTCGGTCCCGATGCCGAACAGCACGATGAACAAGATCACTGAGATGGAGCTGTCGGCCTTGAGGTCGAACGCCTCGTTCGCCACCGCGATGAGCCCGGTGGCGGTCGTCCCGACCAGGGCGACGGTCACGATGGGCAGGGCGCACGCGATGACGCTACGGAAGATCAGCGCGAGCAGGAACACGATGAGCAACAGCGTCACGATGCTGACCACGACGAGCGCCCGCTCGGACGACTCCTGGGAGTCCAGGGACTGGGCCGCCGGGCCCGTCACTCCCGAGCGGAGGTCGGTTCCCTCAACCAGTGGCTCGAGGTCGGCGCGCAGGTCCCGGGCGTCCTCGATAGCAGCCGGGTCGAAGGCGTTCTTGCCCGGCTTGACCTGCACGAAGATCGCCTGCACCAAGCCGTTGTCCGAAGCCGGGGCAGCGGCCGCAGTGCCCAGGTTGTCGTAGACCTTGGTGTTGAGCTGCTCGGCGATGGAGGACACCTTGGCCTGGTCGTCCTCGGTCAGCTTGCCGCCATCTTGGCGGTCGAAGACCACGATCGCGCCGACCTCACCGCGCTCGGGAAAGGCTTCCTGCTGGACGGTGAGAGCCTTCACGGACTCATAGTGCCCGGGCAGGAACTCCGACTGGTCCTGCGTGGACTGCAGGGCGGGGGCAGTCATCGCGATGACCACGGCGGCCACGATCCAGGCGGCGATTACCCACCAGCGCGCGCGCACGACGAGCCTTCCACGGCCAGCGAACATAGTCCGAACGCTACTCACTTGATCGTCCCCGCGGACCGGAACGACACCGTGCGCGCTCGCGAACGACCCACCGACTCTCCTAGGCGGCGCAGGTGAGGCTGCACCACACCCGCCACATCGCGTCCTCTGGCGCCGTACCCGTACCAGTTCGGCCAGACGATGACGACCAAGGAGTTCAGCAAGTTCGCCGACGTCTTGTCCACGGCATCGCGGTGGCGATCACATGGTCCGGCGCAGCCATTCGCATCCACCGAGGAGCGTCAATCTGGGCCGGAATGATGTTGCCTATTCTGGGTGCGGCAGCGGACAGTCTCGTGGCATGCCGGCCGGCGCGCTGTCCTGGGCGAAAGTCGAGAAATTCAGCGTCGACCGAGCGCAGGGGGCTTGTCAGACGTGTTGGGTTCCTGCGCGGTCCCTGCGGTGGTGGTGTCGTCTGGCAGCGGCTCTGCGGGTCAGGTCAGCGCGATGCGCGGCCTGCAGTTGCTGGCATCCGGGGGTCGTTGATGGCAGTAGTCGATGGCAACGCACCTCGTCGGATCTCCAGGCAGGGCACCACGGTCAACCTCTGTGTCGTCCGGCTGTACGTGACCGTGCTAGCGCCGACTGACAAGTCTGGCCAGCGTGTTCAGATCGTCGCTGGCAGTGATGAGGTAGCTGAGGCCGAACCGATCCTGCCGCGCAGCGAGGTCTTCCAGGATCTGGTCCGCGCTGCCGATGAAGATCGTGGGCATCTGCCAGACCGTTTCCGGAGTGACACCGGACCAGCCGCGGGCGGAGATCAGGTCCTCGGTGCTCGAACGGCGGGTGTCAGTCAGTACGAAGCTGGCGAACGCGCTCAGCTCGAGCTGCACGAAGCGCTCCCCGGCGGCCGACTGGAGGATGTCGCGCCTCTGGTCGAATGCGGCGGGTAGCCGGTCAGCTGGGTCGTCGGGGTCGTCGGGGCCTCGGATCGGCGCGGGGAGTATTCCAACGATGTCTGCATAACGGGCGGCCAGCCGTAGCATCCGCGGGCCGCCCGCGCCGATCGCGATAGGCGGTCTGCCGGCAAAGTTCGGGACCACGCTGAGGTCGAATCCGTCGATCTCGTACGCGGTGCCCTTGTGGTAGACGACCCCACCACGAAATACGCCAGTAAGAATCTCCAGGGTCTCCTCGAGCCGATCGATTCGACGTCCCGGGGGGTCAAACGGGATTCCGGCCGTCGCATACTCGGGCTGATACCAGCCAGCGCCGAGGCCGAGTTCGAATCTCCCGCCGGAGATCGCGTGCAGCGTCGCCGCCTCGTGGGCCAGCAGCACCGGGTGACGGTAGTCGTTGCTCAGAACCATCGTCCCCACGTGCAGTCGTGTGGTGGCCGCCGCGGCGGCGGAAAGGGCGCTGATCGGGGCCAGCTGCGCGCCGAACGGCCCGGGCACGAAATGGTCCCGCATGAGGAGCACGTCGACGCCGCTGTCTTCGACCCGCCGCGCGATGTCCAGCCAAGCGGTGGGCTGCGGCCCCGACTCATCGATCACCCCGAACCGGAGCGCCCGACGCGACGACTGATGTAAGACATCGGCGGCGGGCATCCCGTGTCTCCTCTCGGTCACTGCCGATGATCGCGACGGTTTGCCACTTGGGCTCAGAGGTTCGAGCGTGGCCGCCATGCTCAGGGCAATCCGCGCAGTCGTCAGCACTCTAGTGGTCCGTGGTTGACGTGCCTGTCAATCGAAAGGTCGGCGGTTCGACCCCGCCCCTGGCCACCACCAAAACCGCACCCATGAGGGCCGGGTCTGTCAAGGGCACACAAGGTCCTGACCCCTGCCCTGGTGCCGAGCGTCGGAGGAGCGGGGGCTCCACTGCTGGAGTGCCACCACGTCCCCCGCCTACTCCGTGTGATACCCCTCCACAGGGGAACACCGGGACGCAACCCCGGCTAGACCGAACTCCGCGAGTGCCGATTTGGGTGCGATCCGTCCTGTGCCTCGTCGCCGGACTCCCGTGAACTTCACGAAACTCACATCCTTGGGCGCATGGCGCAGCCGACTTCAGCGCCGCGCGGCTCGGAGCCGCGGGAGGATCCCCGCAAAGGCGCCCACAGGACCCGAGGCCCCGCGGGCGCCGGCCGCGGCCGAGTGCAGAACCTCGGCCCGCACATTGTGCTCGATCTCGCGGTTGAGTACCGGGAGCCGCTCCGCGCTCAGGGTGCCGTGCATCCGTGACCCTTCGGGTCGTAGCCGAGGAACGCGTAGTCGGCGGCATACAACTCGTGGACCCTCCGCAACGTGCGCGGGTCCACCATGGCGGGGTCCACATCGAGCGGGGAGTCGTTGTCGTGGCCGACGGGGTGCAGTTCCGCCTCCTCCCCGCTTAGCCGGGTGCGTAGCCAGTCGATCGTCTCGGACAGGGCCTCGGTGCGGCCGACGTGGTCGAAACGGCTCAGGTCTCGCCGCAGAAGCTCGAACTGTGGGACCAGGTGCACGTCTCGGTGCACCAAGGCCGGCATGGGCTAAAGGTGCGCCACGAGTTGATCGAGGTCGGCCAGCACCTCCTCGACATCGTCAAAGCGCCGCAAGCCCGGCTCGGGAAGTTCCAACCGCGACCGGTAGTACGGGGCGCGTACCAGGTACTTGCTAGACCAGGTCGTGAGCAGCCGTTCGACCGGGTGGCGTACCACGGTGAACACATGCCGCAGGCCCTGGCGCATCAGATCCTCGAAGGCCGCGTACTCTAGTGAACTCACCATGGGCCGGCCACCAGCAGCCCCGTCCCAGATCGTCTGGCTGACCAGAGACTCCTCGCCCAGGGACTGGGTGAAGGTGCCCGGGAAGGCCACGCCTGCTGTACGGGTCAGGGCGACGTTCAGCGATGTGCCAGCCGCCTTGGGGATCGAGATGTAGAGGAGCCTCCACCCGGGGTGGAGGAAGGCCAACCCGCTGTAATCGCGTACCCATCGGGTGAACTCGGCCGACTCTGGCATCGTGCTCCTGTCGGGGCGGCGTTCTGGGGAAGCAGCATTGCAGACCGGCTCATCGTCCCGGCGACACCCAAGTGGGCCGGAAGGTTGCGGCGCAGTGTCCGTCCGTTGGTTCGGTCCGTCCGTTGGTTCGGCTTCTGCTTCAAGCGACATGGCGATGGCCTTGGTGACCTTGCGGACGTGCAGGGGGTGTGATGTTGCCGTTTGTCACTGGGCGACCTCGATCGGTTCCACGCCAAGCTCGCTCAGCAGGGTGCGGACACGGTTCTTGATCTCGTCGCGGATCGCTCGGACGGCGTCAACGCCCTGGCCGGCGGGGTCGTCGAGTTCCCAGTCCTCGTAGCGCTTGCCGGGGAAGATGGGGCAGGCGTCGCCGCAGCCCATGGTGATGACCACGTCAGCGGCCTGGACGGCATCGGTGGTCAGGACCTTGGGCTTCTGGGCGGAGATGTCGATTCCTTCCTCGAGCATCGCGTCGCGGACCGAGGGATTGATCGCCTCGGCCGGGGCGGAGCCGGCGGAGCGGACATCGACGGCGCCTCCGGACAGGTGGTGGGTGTACGCGGCGGCCATCTGGGAGCGTCCCGCGTTGTGGACGCACACGTAGAGCACGGACGGGCGGTGGGTGGTTTCGGTGGTCATGATCGGGTGCTTCCTGCTCGGGTGGGCTCTCAGCTGAGGATCTGGCGCAGGAGTGTGGTGACTCGGGCCTGGATGTCGTCGCGGATGTCGCGGACCACCTCGATGGGTTGGCCGGCGGGGTCGGCGACGTCCCAGTCCTCATAGCGCTTGCCTGGGTAGATCGGGCAGGCGTCCCCGCAGCCCATCGTGACCACGACGTCGGCGGCTCGAACGACCGTGTCGGACAACGGCTTGGGGTACGGCGTCTGGAGGGCGATGCCGCGTTCGGCCAGGACTTCGATCACCAGGGGGTTGACGTGCCCGGCTGGCGTGGAGCCGGCGGAGCGCACGTGGACGCGGCGTGCCGACAGGTGCTCGGCCAGCGCGGCCGCCAGCTGCGACCGGCCGGCGTTGTGGACGCAGACGAAGAGCAGTTCGGGGACCTGTTTGGCCACCAGTCCCTCGGCCTGGGCTGCTGACATCAGCTGCTCCCTTGCCTGGCGGGCGACGAGGATCGGCAGGTAGGTCTGGATCGTGGACACCGGCTCGAGGACGTCACGGGCCGCGGTCACTGCCGCGGCGACGGTCTCCCGGGAGAACACGCCGTCGTAGGAGTAGGCCAAGTCGGCGACGATCGCGGCGTAGGGATCCTTTGTGAAAGCGGGCATCACTGACTCCGTTGGCTGGCGCCCGGGGCGGGACTGGTGGCATGGGGAAGCACGACATCGTCGGCTCGGTCGCTCACGTCGGGGTACAGGGCGAGGGTCACGGCCACGCCGACGGCGAGGCCGACAAGCTGGACCAGGATGAAGGCGGCTGCGGAGCCGGGGGCGATGCCGGCGAACGTGTCGGAGAAGACCCGGCCGATGGTGACCGCCGGGTTGGCGAACGACGTCGAGCTGGTGAACCAGTACGCGGCGCCGATGTAGGCGCCGACGGCGGGGGCGGCGATCACGCCCCGGCCGGTGCGCGCCAGGGCGAAGACCAGCGCCACGAGGACGGTGGTCGCGACGACCTCGGCGAGCAGGTGACCCGCGGTCGCCCGGTCCTTGCTCGAGATGGTGTTTCCGACGGCGAACATGGTGTTCGCGAGGAGCGACCCACCGACGGCGCCGATGACCTGCACGAGGGTGTATGCGCCGGTGTCCGGGAAGGTCAGGCCATGCCCGGTCCGGCGACCCAGCCACCAGTCGGCGAGCGACACGACCGGGTTGAAGTGCGCACCCGAGACCGGCCCGAACAGCAGGATCAAGACGGTCAGCCCGAGAGCGGTGGCGGTGCTGTTCTCGAGCAGCTGCAGCCCGAGGTTGCCCGGGGAGAGCTGCTGGGCGGCGATCCCCGAGCCGACAACCACCGCCACGAGGAGGGCGGTGCCCAGGAACTCGGCAAGCAGGCGTCGGCTCAGCGGTGGCTGTGGGGTCGTGGTCACACGGCCATCTTGACCACCCCTGAGTAGTTCAGTCAAACTTGAGTCAATGAACATTGAGCAAAGCGCGGAGCTGGAGCGCCGGGCCGGGGTCCACGGCGCCTTGGCCGACGTCACCCGCCTGCGGATCGTCGACCTGCTCGCGGTCGGTGACGCCTCCGCGTCCGAGCTGGGCCCTGCACTGGGGATCGCGTCAAACCTGCTCGCGCACCACCTCAAAGTCCTCGAGCGTGCCGGGCTGGTGACGCGGCGCAGGTCGCAGGGAGACGCGCGCCGCTCCTACGTGTCGCTTCGGAACCGCGTGGCAGTGCGTGATGTTGCCGGAAACCCCGGGGTGATGGTCACCCCGCAGCGCGTGCTGTTCGTTTGCACTGCCAACACGGCCCGGTCCCACCTCGCGGCGGCATTGTGGCGCCGGGTGAGCCGTGTCCGCGCCTCCTCAGCCGGGACCCATCCCGGAGACCGGGTCAACCCAGGCGCGGTGGCAGTCGCGGAGCGTCACGGACTGGCGGTCCCCGAGGTCGCGCCTCGCCTGCTCGCCGATGCCCTTCGCGAGGGCGACGTCATCATCACGGTGTGCGATCGAGCCCACGAGGAACTGGGGAAACTCGGATGGGCGCACTGGTCCATACCGGACCCGGTCACCTCCGGCGCCGAGGACGCCTTCGAGGCAGCCTACGCCGACCTGGCAGCTCGGGTGGACGCCCTCGCGCCGAAAGTGGCGAAGGCGTCCCGAACCCAACGGCCAGCGGTCCTTGTTTGATCCAATGCCTGGCGTGGCTGACGTCAGGGTGCGGCCTCGACCTGATATGCGGCCGGCTGCGGGCTGGCGCCAGACCAGGGTCGGTCGCGTGCCGCACCACGACACTGCCCGGCCGCAGCATGAAGGGCCAGCGGCCTGCGCACCTCCTAGGGTTCCTTGGAGCCACCGATACATTTCGTGCCCATGGACCAAACGCGTGGACAGGAGTTGCAGGAGCACCAACTCGATGGGGGCCGACTGGGCGTGTCGTGGCACTCACGGGCTCGGCACAGTTTCACTGCTCTCACGGACCGTGGAGGGGACCGATGCTAGGTCCTCTGGGACGGCATCGATGGTTCGGAGTACTCGATGACCACGTCGCCCGGGCGGATGCCATGTCGCCCCTGACCGGTCGGGCGGATCACGACCGCCACGACTCGTTGTCGGATCCAGACGGTCGCACGCCGGTGTCCTGTAGCCAGCGCGTCAACTGGTACAGGCCCTCGCCGTGGATGGCGCGTTCCGCGAGTTCGCGCAGCACGGAGACTTCGGACGCGCGCAAGGTCACGCCGTCCTGCTCGAATCCGAACGCCCTTCGACCACCAGCAGGCGGCAGTCCCTTCTCCCGGCGCACGCGGTTGGCAGCCTTCACGCGCATGCTCGTGGCGCGCGCCTCCATTTTGGGCACCGCTGCCAGTACCGGCCACGCAGCATTGTTGGAGACCTCGCCGCCCTCGAACGCCACGACCTTTGTGCCTGTCTTGGCACACAACTCTTCGAGCCCTTCAATGTCCGCGAGCCTGCGGCCCAGCCGGTCCTGCGTGAAACACAGGAGGTAGTCAAGCCGTTGGTGTTCGACGGTCTGAAGGCATTGGAACCACGCGCTCTCCTGCTTGCGGCCCTTGGAGGCTGGAGGTAGGCGACTGCGGTACTCATAGGAGGGGGGCTAGCACCTTCTCAATGCATTGGGGAAACACACTCAACGGGTTCACCACCATCGCCGCAGTCATCGCCCTCGGAGCGCTGCTCGCGCACCTCGGGGTCGTCGACGAGAGCGCGCAGCGCCTGCTGTCCCGGCTGGCTTTCTTCGTCGCCAGTCCCGCGCTCATGGTCGTGACGCTCAGCCGGGCGGACGTCCACAAGGTCCTCTCGACCAACCTGGTTGCTTCCGTCGCAGGCGTGGCGGTCGCGGGAGGGACGTATGCCGTCCTGGCCCGGTGGGTCTGGCACCGCTCGCTCGGCGAGGGGGTTATCGGGAGCCTCTCCGCGGCATACGTCAATGCCGGAAACCTCGGCATCCCGGTCGCCTCCTATGTGCTCGGGGACGCCGCCCTGGTCGCACCGACCCTGCTGCTCCAGCTCATCGTGCTCCAGCCGCTCGCGCTGGCTCTGCTCGACCATGACGCCCGCGGCTCCCGTCCGTCCTTCGCCCAGATCGCCACCGGACCGCTGCGCAACCCGCTGACCGTCGGTTCGCTCGTAGGCCTGCTGCTCGCCCTGACCGGTTGGACCCTCCCCGCCTGGGTGCACGACCCACTTGCTCTCGTGGGAAACATGGCCGTCCCGTCGATGCTCATCGCATACGGCATCGCGCTGCGGCTCGGGCCGGGCCTGGGCAAGGCAGGCTCCGTGACCGAGCTGGCCACGACCTCGGCGCTCAAGCTCCTCGCGCAGCCGCTGACGTCCTGGGCTGTCGCGGCGCTCCTGCTCGGGGTCAGGGGCCACGCGCTGCTGGCCATCGTCGTGACCTCGGCACTCCCGACCGCGCAGAACATCTTCGTCCACGCGACCCGCTACCAGCGGAGCGAAGTGCTCGCGCGGGACACCATCCTGATCACGACCGCGCTGTCGGTGCCGGTCATCCTTTTTCTGGCGCTCGTGCTGGGCTGAGTGGCCGGAGCCCAGTTACCGGACGGCAAACCGCCCGTGCGTCCGGTGTGCCGCGGGCTCACCTCGACGCCCGAGGCCGCCGGCTTGTCGTCCGGCCGCACTGTGGATAACGGGGCGCCGACGCTCGGCTCACTCGGCAGACTGCGCGGGTGGACGTCACAACGGCGATCGCCCACTGTGGCGGCATCGCGACTCGGCGAGAAGTCCTGCAGAGCGTCACGCGCCACGAGCTTGAAGTGGCTGTCTCATGTGGCGCGGTAACTCGGCCAGCCAGAGGACGCTACGCGCTGCCTACCGGGGTGGATGCGCAGAAGGCGGCCCACGCGATGACCGGGACCGCGATTCTGCTCAGCGCGGCCTCGCACTGGAGCTGGCGCCGCAAGTGGGAACCCCACCGACCTCAGGTGGCCGTGCCACGGTCACGTAGACGCCGACACTTGACCGGCGGACGACAAACCACTTGTTGGTCCGGTATGCCGCGCGCTCACCTCGGCCCCCGACGTCGCCGGCTTGTCGTCCGCCGGCACGCCCGCCTCAGCGTGATGAGGGGGACTTCGCTGGTCAGCGGCGGCGACGAGCCGTCCCGAAGATGGACCGCGTGATCTCGCGCCCGATGACGGTGCCGGCCGAGCGCATTGCGGACCGGAACGCGCTCGAGGTCACCATTTGCTCAACCAGGCCCGGCTCCTTCTTCTGCGCCCGCTCGGGCGCAGGGCCGGAGGGGGCAGGCGTCGGGGCGGGCGCCTGCTCGGGGGTCGGCGCCTGCTGGAGCCGCGCCTGGAGCTTCTCGTAGGCCGACTCCCGGTCGGCCACCCCGGCGTACTTCGTGGAGAGGCTCGACGCAGAGATGATGCCCTTGATCGTGGCATCGTCGGAGGGCGCCATGAGCGACAGCGGCGCCCGCATGCGGGTCCAGGCGACGGGGGTCGGCGCGCCCCGCTCGGACAGCACCGTCACCACGGCCTCGCCAGTGCCCAGCTCGGTGAGCAGCCTGCCGAGGTCGTATGCCGTGTGGGGGTAGGTGGAGACGGTCGCCTTGAGTGCCTTGGAGTCATCCGGGGTGAACGCGCGGAGGGCGTGCTGCACCCGGTTCCCGAGCTGGGCGAGGACATCTCCGGGCACGTCCTTCGGAGTCTGTGTCACGAAGAACACGCCCACGCCCTTGGAGCGGATCAGCCGCACGGTCTGCTCGATCGCCGCCTGGAATGCCTTCGACGCGTCGTTGAACAGCAGGTGGGCCTCGTCGAAGAAGAAGACCAGTTTCGGCTTGTCCAGGTCGCCCACCTCGGGCAGGTCGTGAAACAGATCCGCCAGCAGCCACATGAGGAACGTCGAGAACAGCGCCGGACGGTCCTGGACGGCAGGCAGCTCGAGGCAGGTCACCATGCCGCGGCCGTCGGACGCCGTGCGCAGCAGGTCGGCGGTGTCGAACTCAGGCTCGCCGAAGAACACATCAGCGCCCTGGTCGGAGAAGGCGATGAGCTCGCGCAGGATCACCCCAGCCGTCGCCGAGGACAAACCGCCCAGCGCCTTGAGGTCCTGCTTGCCCTCGTCCGAGGTGAGGTACTGGATCACCGCGCGCAGGTCCTTGATGTCGAGCAGCGCCAGACCGTTCTTGTCGGCGTAGTGGAAGACCAGGCCCAGGCTCGACTCCTGGGTGTCGTTGAGTCCCAGGACCTTCGACAGCAGCGTCGGCCCGAACGACGTGATGGTGGCGCGGATCGGAATCCCGTTGCCCAGGCCGCCCAGCGACAGGAACTCAGTCGGGTATGCCGTGCCGACCCACTGCTCCCCCACCTCCTGGGCGCGCGCCGCCAGTTTGTCGTTGGACTGCCCGGCCGTGGCCATGCCGGACAGGTCGCCCTTGATGTCGGCGAGGAACACCGGAACGCCCTGGCCCGAGAGCTGCTCGGCCATCAGCTGGAGGGTCTTGGTCTTCCCCGTGCCCGTGGCCCCGGCCACGAGCCCATGCCGGTTGAGGACGCCCAGGGGGATGCGCACGGGGACGTCGGGGTGTGCCTGCCCGTCGACGACGGCAGCGCCGAAGTCGAGCGCCGACCCCTGGAATGCGTAGCCCTGGCGGATCTCGTCGAGCTGCGAGGTCGACGGCGCGGTGTTCTCGGTCACGGAAGCGGACTCTAGTGCGCTGCGGTGAACCCCGCACTCAGCTGAGCCGCCGCCCGTGGGTGCGTTGCCCTTATGGTGTCCTGCGTGATCTTCAAGGC
The DNA here is from genome assembly GCA_963715025.1 of uncultured Actinomycetota bacterium. GTDB lineage: Bacteria > Actinomycetota > Actinomycetes > Actinomycetales > Dermatophilaceae > DASSJT01. The sequence goes on from CAVQQQ010000009.1 coordinate 706,733, forward strand.
CATCGGCGACGAGCGTCCGTACCCCGACCACGGCCTGGAGAATGCCCGTGACTGGGCCGGGGTGGCGCCGCGCATGGTGCGCCTCGACGACCTGGTCACCACCAAGCGCACCCTCGATCTGGGTCACCTCCTGTCAGAGGACTCGACCTTCTTCGGCGATCTCTTCGCCCACGTCGTCGAGTGGCAAGGAACCCTCTACCTGGAGGACGGGCTCCACCGTGCACTGCGCGCTGCCCTCCATCAACGTCCTACCTTGCACGCACGGGTCCTCGTGCTTGACTAGCCCTATGCAGCCATGACGGCTGTGCCCCTGGGACTGCATGTGAGGGACCGCATGCGACTTTCGGAGGTGGGGTGCCGTGAGCTACATGGTGGAGCCGGACGCTCTGACGTATCGAAGCCGACGCCGCCGTGCTGCCATCACCATCTCGATCGCCGTGCTCGTCCTTTTCTTCGCGTTCTGGTATGCCCTCTCCTACTACAACGCCAGCAACGACCCCGCCCGGACGGCCAGCCCCCAGTGCAACACCGCAATCGCCGGAGTCAAGGCCAAGGACGTGACGATCAACGTCTATAACGCGACCAGCCGCACGGGGCTCGCCGCCGCCACTGCCAGGACCCTCCGCGACCGCGGGATCCGGGTTGCCACCATCGGCAACGACCCGCTCAACAAGACCATCAAGGGCACCGCGGAGGTGCGCCACGGCAAGTCCGGGCTGGCTGCGGCGAAGGCGGTGCTGCCGCTGGTGCCGGGCGCCAAGCGGGTCCAGGACGGCCGTCCTGACGGCACCGTGGACATCGTGCTCGGCAACGCGTTCAAAGCCCTGGCGGCCAGTCCGACGTCGACGGCCACAGGCGGCTCACAGGGGTGCCAGTGACGTGGCGGGCGGGCATGACGTGACGGTGACGAAGCGGTGAGGCCAGCGTGATCGGCCTCGAGCTGGCCCGTGACCTGGCGGCGGCCGGGGTCCTCTGGCAGCCCCAGCCCGGCGACCGCTTCACCATCGACGAGCGCCAGCTGTCCGGCGACGTGTTCTGGATCAGTGACCTGACCATCGAGGTCCACCACTACAACGACCAGACGATCCTCGGCTTCAACGGCACTACGGAGTGGGCGCTGGACTCGGTGCCACTCGAGGTCGCGCTCTGGCTTCCCCGCGAGGACCAGCTCCGGGAGCTGATCGGCGACCGGTTCGTGGGCCTGACCCCCGCCGACGGAGCATGGCGGGTCCAGGTCAGGCGTGTGCCGGACGGTCCCGTTCTCGAGGCGGCCGACCCTGACGCGGAGTGCGCCTACGCCAAGGCGCTGCTCCTCCTGGCCTGATCGTCCCAGTTGAGCGCGATCGCAAGGTCGGCGCGGACGGCACTCGCCGCGACCAGCCGGGTATTCGCCTCGTCGGAGCGCAGAACCCACTCGCGGGCCTGTTCGGGCGACTTGCCGAACTCGACGTGCCGCGCGATGAGCCGCGGCACGCGGTCCTCCTCGTCGTGGTCGACGTACCACGCGTCATCGAGCAGGGGCTTGACTCGGCACCACGGCTCGTCCGCCAGCAACAGGTAGTTGCCCTCGGTGACCACCAGCTGGACGCTCGGCTCGATCGCCACGGCCGCCGCGATGGGCTCTTCGAGGGTGCGCTCGAATCCGGGCGCGTACACCGTCTCGCCCACCTCGGAGCGGAGCCGTCCCAGCAGCGCAAGGTACCCGCGGACGTCGAAGGTCTCGGGCGCCCCTTTGCCGTCCCGCAGACCCAGACGCTCGAGCTGGGTGTCGGCGAGGTGGAAGCCGTCCATCGGCACGAGCGCCACCCACGGCGTGTTGCCACCGTCAGGCGGCTCCTGGGCTCCGAGCAGGTCGACCAGCGCCTGCGCCAGCGTCGACTTCCCGGCACCGGGCGGTCCCGCGATCCCCAGAATGGCCCGCCGGCCTCCGCGGCAGAGCCCGCGGGCACGCGAGGCGAGGTCTTCCAGGGAGGCTGCGACCGGCATACGACCTAGTCTGCCGGTCAGTCGGCGCTGGCAGCGGCTTCCCGCCGCCGCCGGAAGTGCCAGACAATGAGGGCACCCAAGACAATCGTCGCGACCACGATCGCGGCGCCGCGGCCGATGAGGTGCTCCATGCGGTGGTAGGACGCGCCTGCGAGATACCCAGCGACCACCACCGTGGTCCCCCACGCGATGCCGCCGAGCGCGTTCCACGGCAGGAAGCTGCGGTAGGGCATGCGGGAGGCACCAGCCAGGGCTGGCATGACCGCGCGGAAGAAGGCCGTCCAGCGGCCGAGGAAGATTGCTGCCCCGCCACGCCGCCGGAGGAAGCCCTGGGCGTCCTCCAGCCGCTTGCGGCGCTTGTCGAACGCCCGATGACCGAGGATCCGCGGCCCGATCAGCCGCCCGATCTCGTAGCCCACGCTGTCGCCCACGATCGCTGCGAGGACCACGACGCCGATGACCACGGCGAGCGAGGTGTGGCCCAGACTGGCGGTCACACCACCCAGGATGGCGAGGGTCTCGCCGGGCAGAACGAACCCGACGAAGAGCGCGTCCTCGGCGAACACGATGAGCCCCACGATGGCGTAGACCAGCCAGGGGGGCGCGGCAAGGACGTGGTCGAAGAGAGCGTTCATGGTTGCGGCCAGTCTCCCCCATGCGTCTGAGACGCTCCTGGAAGACGTCCGGCGGGTGGCGCGCAGACCGGCCGAGAGCCGTGGTGCATCGGAGCGAGCACCGGCCTCCCGGGCGGCTAGGGGCCCGCCGGGCGGGTTCGGGCGCGCGGGGTGGGTTCGGGCGCGCGGGCTCCCAGAGATATTGCCCTGGCGCGTCAATGGCACCAGGGCAACATCTCCCGTCCCCCACAGGAGTCCGTGCAGTCGGGGCCTCACCTCCGATCGAGCGCCGCTACCCCCTGCTGTAGCGGCGACCGGTGCGTCGGCGAGGCCTGACAACCCCTGAGTTTGCTCGACGCTGCTGCCATTTGTGATCGCCCATTCGGGTGACTTTCCGGTGGCCTGAATGGCCGACGACTTGCGCCCGGGCTATCGCGGCAGCCCTGCTCAACGCACCCGGATCGAGCTGGGCGCGATCCAGCCGATCGGGTCGAGCAGCTCGGCGTCTGACTGGGCAGCCGACACCGTCGCGCCCGATGTGAAGGGATTGGCCAGGCAGAGAGAGGCGGCGCGGCTGTAGCCCATCACGGTCGGGATCAGCACGGACACGGTGGCACCCGGCACCCCGTCCATGAACACCTTCTGCGGCCGCAGGGCGAAGTCATACCGCTTTCCCCGGCTGAGGTGCGTGAACGTATAGGTGTCCTCGGATCCCACGGCGCTCGGCAGCTCCTGCCAGTCGCCACCGGACTTTCGGTAGCGCAGCAGCATCCCCGAGCTCCCGGTGGGCTCACGGGTCCAGCTGAGCACCGCACGTCCGGGGTAGGCGCGCACGCAGGGTCGGGGTCCCGGCACATTCCAGGAGTAGCTGGCTGGCATGCTCGGCAGGGAGGGCAGATGCACCAGCTCGTCGACCGCACGCATCATGTTTCCCGCGATGACTGCCTCGCCCGAGGGGTTGGGATGGGTGCCGTCGTACGTGTGGATCTTCGGGTCCCAGCCCAGGGTGGTGTGGCCGACAACGATCGGCGAGGACTCGGTCGAGTTCTCACCGACGAAAGCCGCAAGGCGGCTGTTGAACTCGGCGCTCTCGTCCACCAGTGAGTAGGAGTCGGTCCACGGGTCGTACCGGGTCGGCACCTCGCCCAGGACGAACCGCAGCGCGGGGGTGACGGCACGGGCCTGCGCCACGAACTCGCGGATGCTCTCGATGGTGTCCTGCGGTGTCGTGAAGAAGACCAGGTCGTTGGTGCCGAGCTGGACCACGAGGACGTCGGGAGCCGATGCCGCCACCTCGTCGGCGATCTTCGTCCGCTGCGTGTAGTAGCTGTCCCCCCAGAGCGCGGAGTGGTCGCGGTCGGCGAAGGAGGTGTCGGCGTAGTACTGCGAGCCGGTCGTCTGCTTCACGGGGTTGAAGAGGTCGGTCCGCGTGCCCACCAGCTCCGCAGAAGTGCCCGATTCGGTGAGCCACTGTCGGAAGCGATACCGCCACGTGTAGTCGCCAGAGGAGCCCTGGCTGATGCTGTCGCCGACGACCAGGTAGCGCGTCGCCTCGACGGTGTGTGCCGGCGCCGCGCCCGTCAGCAGCGACGCCGCGGCGAGCGCCAATCCCAGCCCCGATGCCAGCAGTCGCCTCATGTCTCTCCCCTGCTACCACCCTGCGGTCGTCCGCTGCGACCTGCGGCGGGCTTGCCCGGGAAAGAGTAGCGGCACAGGGCCGTGGTATTGCCGCCAAGCGAGCCGCCGGTATGCCGCTCCCGTGTTGCCAGTGGAACCCAGGCGCCGTCGGCGGGCCTTGCTCACACAGGGACAGCGGCCTCGCGGATCAGGCGCACCGCCTCGGGGACGCCACCGTCCCAGGCAGGGCCATGGCCCGGGAGTGCCCAGGTGGCGTCGACGGCCTCCACCTTGGCCAGCGACTCCACGGCCTGCGAGGGGTCGAGCGTGAAGGGGGCGGGCTTGGGGCCTTCGATACCCGTGAGGACGTTGCGCGTGGTCATCTCGTCGCCGAGGAACAGCGCGTCCACCGCCGGCACGTGGACGGCCACGCTGCCGGGCGTGTGGCCGGGCACGTGGATGATGCGCGGTCGGCCCGGGATGTCGAGGGTCTGGCCGTCGGTGAAGGTCTGGACGCTGGTCACCGGCGGGATCCGCAGCCCGCCGTGGCGGGCGGAGTACCAGAGGAAGCCCGCGAGAGGCCGGATCTTGACCGGACCCCACCCCGAGTTCGGCTTCTTCACGTCGAGCCGGGCGCGCTCCACGTCGGCCTCGTGGATGTAGACCGTGACGCCCCGCTCGTCGTGCAGACGCTGGGCGAAGCCGATGTGGTCGGTGTCGCCGTGGGTCAGGACGAGGGCCCTGACGTCGTCGATGCTGCGGCCCATCGAGGCGAGCTCCGACTCGAGGTAGCTCCAGTAGCCCGGCAGACCGGCGTCGATGACAGTGACGCCGTCGCCGTCCGCGACGAGATAGCTGTTGACGAGGTCGGACCCGATGCGGTGCAGGCCGGGCGCGAGTTTCATGGCGTTTCTCCTGTTCGGTGCTTGGCTTCATGGCTATACTAATTAGCCTTGAAGGCTAATGTCAATAGCCATGACGAAGGAGCTTCGGACATGCCCGCACCAGCACAGACGTCGGTGGCCGCGGTCGTCATGGCCGGGCGGCGCATCCTCGAACAGGATGGCATCGACGGACTGACCATGCAGCGGGTCGCAACGGCGGTGGGAGTGCGAGCCCCCTCCCTCTACAAGCGCTTTGCGGACCGGGACGACCTGATCAGGCTGATCCTCGAGGACGTCGCGCGGGAGCTGACCGAAGGCCTCGACACGGCAGCCAGCTCCGGCGAGCCACGGCAGGACCTGCGCGCACTGGCCACCGCCTTCCGGGGATTCGCGCATGCCCGGCCAGCGGCATACGCCCTGCTCTTCTCCCCGCGCATCGCGGGTGGCCCGCCCCAGGGAGCGCTCGAGCGCTCCAGCGACGCGGTCCTGCGCACCGCCTCTGCGCTCGCCGGCCCGGACCAGGCACTCTCTGCGGCCCGGACGGTCGTGGCGTGGGCGCACGGATTCGTCAGCATGGAGCTGGCAGGCGCCTTCCGGCTCGGCGGCGACGTGGACGAAGCCTGGGAGTTCGGCCTCCGGCGCCTCACGGGCGCGCTCGCGTCCCGCGACTGACCGAAGCCACACCAACCGAGTGATCTCTCAGAATTCACTCAGAAAGGTGCCCCTACGGTTCCTGGGTGCTCACATGATCAGTGTCCGCGTCTCGAAGTACTTGGTGAGCCAGCGGACGGAGGCGTATGCGGCGATGCCGGCTGCGAGCGCACCCACCACGACCCCGTTCGCTGTCTACTGCCTCGCCGCGGGCACGTTCTGCATCTTCCGCTTCGCCTGATCCATCGACGGCGAAGGCCGGCACCACAACGGCGTCCGGTCCTTCAGGCGTCTGAGTCCGATGCGATCCAGTCGAGGGCGACCGCAGCCGACCAGGACTGGTCGAGGCTGCCCAGCGGGTCGCCGGTCGTCGGCTCGTAGTACTCGCCGAACCGCAGGTCGCCCAGCTGGGCCAGACCCTGCTCTCGCCACTGCCGGGCCACGTCGACTTTGCCGTGATGCTCGACCGCCCACCAGAACAGCCAGTTCATGACCGGCCAGATGGGACCCCTCCAGTAGGCCCTGGGGCGGTAGCCGGGGTCGTCCGGCGAGAGCGTCGGCGGGAGCCCGAAGCGCAGGTCAGGATGGCCGGCCCAACGTGGTCCGGTGATGATCGCCAGCTGGCGCTGGACGAGGCTGTCATCGCCGCCACCGAGGAGGGCTGAGAAGGAGGCCAGCGACTGTGCGGGGCTCCACTCGCCACGGCGGGCGTCCCAGTCACGGCACAGGCCGGTTTCCGGGTCGACCGTGGACCGCACGGCCACAGCTGCACGGTCGGCAATCGCGTCCTGGCCGGCCACGGCCCCGTCGAGCCCGAGCCGGCGCCCCATGGCGGCGAGCTCCTCCGCCGACGCGGCCAGCACCGCGGTCATGAAGACATCGCCCATGCGAAAGTCGATCACGTCGGCGACCCGGGCGTCGTCGTAGCCGACGGATCGCATCTGCGCGACCAGGTGCAGGTAGCGCTGGTACTCGGCGTCCGTCGGGCGCTGCGAGGCGTCAGAGACGACAGAGACGTCGTGCCGGCGGAGCTCGGTCCCCTGCCCGGCGGCAACGGCGGCGTAGGCCGCGTCCCAGCGAGGCGAGTTGTCCATGCCGGACTCCCAGCCGTGGTGGATCTCGACCAGCCCCGTGTCGTCCGGGTTACGAGCCGAGGCCAGCCAGCGGTGCCAGGCTGCGAGACGCGGCGCCGCTTGGCGGGCGAAATCGCGCGCCTCGTCCGCGGCCGACCCACCGGCCCGCTCGGCGATCTCGAGCACCCGACCGAGGGCCAGTGCATGGACCGGAGGCTGGCAGATCCCGCTGGTCTGGAGGTTGGGTGGTTTGGCCGCCACCTCGTCGGTGCCCCAGACCTCGGGGCCGGGGAAGTAGTCCGTGCCGGAGGAGAAGACGATGTGCGGGATCATCCCGGTCGACCACTGGGCAGCGAGCAGGCTGCGCAGCTCCGTGAGGGCGCGAGGCACCGACATCCGGGCCAAGCCGATGGCGATGAATGCGGCATCCCACGACCACTGATGGGGGTATAGCCGGGGTGCCGCAGCGACCATGGCGCCGAGATCGTTCCGCTCGAGGACCCGGCGGGCGGCCCTATCGATGCGGCCCGTCTCTCGCTGGTTCATGACCCGATTCTGCTCCCCGAGGTCCTGAAGGCTCCTGGCGTGATCAGAGCCCAGATCGGCGAGGCGTGTCTCCGGCTAAGCACGCACGAGAACGACATGCCAAGACGGTCATCTCTGTGCGCGTGCGTGGCTCCTATGGTCGAAGTCGACCCGCATGACCACTCGCCGGACGGTGGGGTGGCTGACCTGGTGGAAGCCCGCGTCCTCGAAGGCTTGACGGGCTCCCACGTGCACTTCGCCCCAGGTGATCTCCCTGCCCGGCTGGGTGATCATCGGGTAGGCCTCGAGCGCCCGGGCGCCGCGCTCGCGGGCGAAGTCGATCGTGGCCCGGGCGAGGGGGTACATGAGGCCGCGTCCTCGGTAGCCCTTGCGGACCACGAAGCAGGTCACCGCCCAGATGCCGTCGTCGTCCTTGTCCTCGTCCCGGCCGCTCCAGGGGACGGGAGAATTGCGCAGCTTGGGGTATGCCGTCCGGGGCTCGACCGCGACCCAGCCCGCAGGTTCGTCGCCGACGTAGGCGACCAGCCCGCTGGTGGCGGCGGCGTTCGGGTCGCCGCAGGCGGTCTGAGCCCGGAGCATTGCGGTCCGCTCCTCCTGCGTGGAGTCGCGCCAGATCCATCCGGGGACCTTGAACCGCTGGCACTGGCACTGGTGCGGATAGTCGGCGGTGCCGAAGACCGCGATCAGGTCATCCCACGACGCCTGGCTGGCGGGCACGATGGTCAGTTGCTCGGCGGGGATCGGCACCTCCATACCGCTAGGTTGCCGTACGCGGACAGGAACCGCGCGGGCCTAGTATCTCCGTCACTGCAGCGGTCCGAAGAACACCTGCAGGTCCGCTGCCAGCTGGGTCGGGGCCTCCATCGCCGGGAAGTGCTTGCCACGCTCGAACTCAGTCCAGTGTGCGTCCGGGGGCGCCGGGACCAGTCTGCGCACCGTCTCGTCCGCGCCGAAGACCGCAAACCCCTGGGGTACCGCCGGCGGCGCTCCCCAGTCCGATGAGTGCGCCTGTTCGTACAGGGTGTGCGCTGCGGTAGCGCCGGAGCCGGTGAACCAATACAGGCTGACCGTGGTGAGGAGCTGGTCACGGTCGATCGGCAGGTCTGTCCACGCCTCGAACTTCTCCGCTATCCAGGCGAGCTGCAGCAGCGGCGAGTCGACCAAGCCGTAGCCGATGGTCTGCGGCCGGCTGTTCTGGATCGCCAGATAGCCGGAGCCCTCCTTCGTGAACTCGTTCATTCGGTGCAGGATCACCTTGTCGACGGGGTCGTTCTCGTCGAGCCGTTCGGCCATGCCGGGGAAGAAGGTGGCCACGTTCGCGGCAGTCAGGGGGTCGGTCACCACGTGTACGCCGATCACGTGAGTGCCGTCCAGGCTGGCAACCATGCCGGATACGCCGCCGCCGATGTCGCCGCCGTGCACGCCGTACCGGTCGTAGCCGAGTCGGCGCATCAGCTCGATCCAGGCACGCGCGGTGCGGCCCATCGACCATCCGGTGGCGCTCAGCGGGGTTGAGAAGGCGTAGCCGGGCAGGGACGGCGCGATGATGTGGAATGCCCGACCGTCGGCCGGGTTGACCAGCGGCTCGATGAGGTTGAGGAACTCTGCGACGGAGCTCGGGAAGCCGTGCGTGATGAGCAGCGGCTTGGCGTCGGGCTGGTCGGACTTGACGTGCAGGAAGTGGATGCGCTGGCCGTCAATTTCGGTCGTGAACTGGGGGTACTGGTTCAGCGTCGCCTCCTGGGCGCGCCAGTCGTGCCGCGTGCGCCAGTACTCGGCGAGCTCCTTGAGGTACCCCAGCGGTACGCCGCGGGCCCACCCCACGTCGGGCAACTCGCCAGGCCAGCGAGCGCCGGCGAGTCGGGTGTGCAGGTAGTCGAGGTCGGCCTCGGGGATCTCGATGCGGAAGGGGTGGATCTCGTGGCTCATCGCGCTTCTCCTTGTGACGGACCGGCACCGGGCCGGCATCTAACGCTCGTGAACGGGTTTTGGGCCGGGCCTTCGGCCGGAAGCTCTCGCGCTCACAAGGAGAATCTAGGAACAATAGCGGCACGTTTCGTTCCTAGATATCGGGACAGGATCGAAGGATGCTGGAAACCTCGGCGCGGCTGCTGCGCCTGCTATCCGTGCTGCAGACGCGGCGCGACTGGACCGGCGGCGAGCTCGCAACCCGACTCGGCGTCAGCACCCGCACCATCCGAAAGGACATGGACCGGCTGCGCGGACTCGGCTATCCGGTCGAGGCGCGACCGGGCGTGGCCGGCGGGTACCGGCTCGGCGCCGGCGGCACACTGCCGCCGCTGCTGCTCGATGACGAGGAGGCGGTGGCGGTCGCGGTCGGGCTGCGCACCGCCGCGAGCGGCTCCATCGCCGGCATCGAGGAGACCTCTGTGCGTGCGCTGGCGAAGCTGCAGCAGGTCCTTCCGTCGCGGCTGCGCCACCGGGTCAGCGCCTTCCAGTCGCACACGCTGCCGATGCCATCGCGGGGCCCGCAGGTGGATATGGACGTGCTGACCCGTGATCGCCAGCGCGTGTCGAGACCATGAGCGGCTGCGGTTCGAGTACCAGGCCCATTCGGGGGCTACCAGTCGGCGCTCGGTGGAGCCGCACCGCCTTCTCAACGACCGGCGACGCTGGTACTTATTGGCCTGGGACGTGGATCGAGACGCCTGGCGTACCTTCCGGGTCGACCGGATCGAGCTGCGGACTCCGACCGGGGCCCGCTTCACCCCGCGTCCGCTGCCATCCGACGACGAGGTGGCGGCTCAGGTGGCACGTGGGGTCGGCGAGGCAACCTGGCGGTACCGGGCACGCGTGATCGTGCATGCGCCCGCGTCGTACGTGCAGGCTCGGCTGCCGATCCCGGTGAGCGTCGAGCCGCTTGCCCACGACCGGTGCGCCTTCGAGCCCGGCTCAGACCATCCAGAGACGCTTGCGCTCTATCTGGGAATGCTGGACGCGGACTTCGAGGTCGTGGACTCGCCGGAGCTCATGGACGCGCTGCGCAAGCTCGCGGGGCGATATCAGCGCGCCGTGGACACCAGCCAGCAGGCATCCGGCTAGCGGCTCCGTGTCCGACTCGAGGGGACCCCAGACTTGGCGCGATCGCGAGGGACTGGGCGAGTGCTGGGAAAGAAGCCAGCGGGTATGCCGGCCCGCCTCATGCAGTCGTCGGCCGCTACTGGTTGGCGAAGGCCGCCTGGGCGACCGGGTGGGAGTCGGGAAGGACGAGGTGACCTCCAGCCTGTTCGGCTTGGAGCTTCTGCCGGCCGAGGGGAGTGTGCGGGTCTGCCCATGCCACCTTCACGGCTTTGTTTCCACTGCCGCGCCGGTCTACGGGTGTGACGGCGACCGGGTTGCCCTCTGAGTCGGTGACGAACAGGTTGAAGTCGTCGTACTTGAAGGACTCGATGTCGATGATGGGCTTCGGGTAGTGGTGGTAGCCGGCCGCGTGCGGGAGCACGCCGGTGTGTACCCCCGCGGGCAGTGCCACCGAGGCGTTGAAGATGCCGTCGGTCCAGGCGGCGACCTGGTCCGCGTTGGTGATCGGGGTGGAGAGGAGGGCGCTGGCGTCGTGGTATCCCAGCGCCTCGTAGGCGGCGACGGTGTCGGGGAATGCCGCGACCAGGCGATTGGCCTGCTGCCGGAGCAGGTCGACCTTGGCGGGGTCGGCGCAGAACTGCGCTGACCACTCGATGCCGGCGAAGCCGAAGACGAGGAGCCAGCCCGTGGCGTCCTTGAGCCAGATCCCACCGCCGTGGTGGTCCTGGTAGGGCGGGCTGCCAAACCACCAGGGTTGGCTCTGCTGGACGAGCTTGACCATCAGGGATCTGCTCCGGACGTACTCCGGGCTGTCGGTGCGTCCGGGATGGTCACCCACCTCGATGGTCCACGGCTGGTCCTCGTGCTCGGTGTGGACAGCGGAGTTCGTCATGGCGGTTGGTCCCCTTGCGGAACGGGCGGGAGGTGACGTCAGGCCAAACGTAAGTTGCGCGCTGTTGTCGTGCCGTTGGATCGACGCAACTCCCAGCAAGTTGTCAGCATGGATCCCTCGTCGCCGTCGCCTGTTGTCGATGGCGGCACGCCGGCTCGTGCGGCCGATGGGCGATACGGGACCTTGGTCCTCACTGAGAAATACCCCTAAGGGTATGTTGGTGAGCATCCACTAGGACCTCGCCGTGGCGGGGCCACCACGGGGCGAAGGGGAGTACGAGATGACGACTGACGTGGGCGCCGTATCCAGGGAAGCCGGCACGCTGCCAGCCTGGTCCGCGCTACTCGCCGTCGTGGCACACCCCGATGACGAGTCCTTCGGGCTGGGAGCGGTCCTGGACGCCTTCGCTCGCTCCGGAACTGCGGTATCCGTTCTCTGCCTGACCCAGGGCGAGGCATCCACGGTCGGCGGTGTATCCGGTGACCTTGCCGCGCTCCGGGCGGCGGAGCTCAAGAGTGCCGCCAAGGCCCTCGGACTGACCCGGGCCGAGCTGCGGGCCTACCCGGATCGGACTCTGGCTGGCGCGTCGACGGCGGATGTGGCCCGGGAGGTCGTCCAGGCGGTCGAATGGTCGGGAGCTCAGGGCCTGATCGTCTTCGATCCCTCCGGCGTGACCGGGCACCGGGACCACATCGCGGCAACCGCGGCCGCGCTCGAAGCCGCCACCGCGGCCGACCTTCCCGTGCTCGCCTGGACCATCCCACGAGCGGTCGCGGAGCGGCTCAACGAAGGGTTCGACACCGGCTTCGTCGGCCACAACCCAGCTGAGATCGACCTGACGCTGCGCGTGGATCGGGATCGTCAGCGGATGGCGAGCCTGGCGCACGCCAGCCAGGCGGTCCCGACCAGCGTGCTGTGGCGTCGGCTCGAACTGCTCGGCGACGAGGAGCACCTACGCTGGCTCAGGCGCGCGGACCCCCCGACCACGGCGGCCCGCGAGGGCACGCCAGCCCCGGCATCAGCAGCTGACAACGCCACCATGCGGGTCGAGTACCGAACAGGCGATCGGTTCGACATCGCCATCCGGAGTCACCGGGTCACCGTCGACCAGCCCTTTGACCTGGGCGGCGAAGACGTCGGGCCGACACCCACCGAGCTGTTCGTCGCCGGCCTCGCCTCCTGCGTGGCTTTCTACGCGCGGCGCTACCTGCGCCGCCACAAGCTCGACGCGACCGGCCTCGTCGTCGAGACGTCCTACCGCATGGGCAGTAAACCGGCCCGCGTGGCAGCAGTCGACATCTCCATCCAGGTGGCTCACGAGATCCCCGAGCAACGGCGCGAGGGCCTGCTGGCTGTGGCCAGCCATTGCACGGTGCACAACTCCATCACGACGGCGCCCGAGATCGCGATCAGTCTCAGTTGAATCAGCGTCGGGCGAACTCTGCCATTCGAGGTCGGGGATGACCTGAGGTGTGCCGAAGGCACACACTGAAGCAGTAGGAGTCAGGGCGATCCGCTGTGTAGCCCTGGCAAGGACGCGGATTGAGTTTGGGAGGCGACGGGATGGACGTGCGCCTGCTTGGGTTCGGCGCCATCGAGGTCGAGGGGCGGGACTACTCGCACGACGTCATCATCGACGGTGGTGAGGTGCGCAAACGGAAGAAGAAGCCGTCCAAGGCCTACCGCGGAGAATTCGGGCACACCCCTCTGTCGGCCGACGAGGACCTCCCGTGGGGCGGAAACCGCCTGATCGTAGGCACGGGGGCGTACGGCTCACTGCCGGTCATGCCCGAGGTTCTGGAGGAGGCCCGCCGTCGGGGAGTGGACCTCGACGCCGTGCCGACAGAGGAGGCTTGCCGCCTGATCGCGAGCCTTGACCCGAGCGAGGTGCACGCGGTGCTTCACGTCACATGCTGACGGAGCACCACACTGTCGGCCTCTGCGGATTCCCGCCATTGTCGGAGAACCCCTAGATCTGGAGGCGATTGCGATGTTTGAGCTTCATCCTCCCAACGTGCCCAGGGCACGTTGGGAGTACCGATCGCCTGCCACGGTCAACGGGATTCCCGTTGTCCACGTGGCGATCGGCGGCCGCGATCAGGGCGATCGCTATCGCCCGGGCGTCGCACGGGGCATCTTCGCGTTGGGGGACATTGCCATCGGACTCGTAGCCGTCGGCGGCGTGGCGATCGCACCAGTGTCGATTGGGGGCGTGGCGGTCGGCCTCGTGGCCATGGCCGGCGTCGCGCTCGGCCTGGTCGCCGTCGGGGCCGTGGCCATCGGGTTGGTTGCCGTCGGTGCTGTCGCGATCGGTCTCCATGCCGTGGGGGCCGTCACGCCGAGCCTGGTGCTGGCTCGGCAACTCCGGCCATCCGAAGCAGACACCGCCGGCGTCCCGGCCGCCGTCACCGATGGCGAGTAGCTCCGCGGACTCCCGCTCAAGTCCCCCCCGTACGGGCGACTCCCCCGGCGAGGTGGCTGGCGGCCTAGGACCAACACCGAAGGCAACGTATGCCGGTGAGCCGGCTCAGTGAGCCGCTCACCGGCATACGTCATGGAACCTCGGGGGGAAGTCCCGGTGCGAGCGTCCGAGGTCTACGTCACGGTCGGGCTCCTAGGTCCCACTGCCAGCAGGGAGCCTGACAGGCCCACCCGCACGAGAATGCACTGCGTGCCTCTTGTGTCGAGCTTTGGGTTCTCGGCATACGCTGCGACTGTCACCCATGAACCGAGCCTCATTTGAAGGTCCCGCCTGTGACCTGGCCAGACCTGGCATCTGCAGACCGAGGAGACAGGCCGTGGTGCTCGCCAACGGGGAGGAGATGATCCACCCCACTGATCGGGGTGGCTGGCGGGCGTGGCTGCTCGAGCATCACGGAACCGGTCGGGGCGTGTGGGTGGCCATCCACCACCACGAGCCGGGGCAGCGGCGCCTCAGCGTGGCGGAGGCGGTGGAGGAAGCGTTGTGCTTCGGTTGGATCGACAGCACGGTTCGGCCACTCGGCGATGGGCGCAGCGCCGTGCGCTTCACCCCGAGGCGCCCAGGCAGCACCTGGTCGCAGCCCAACAAGCAGCGGGTCGCGCGGCTGGCGGCGGAGGGGCGGATGACCTCCGCAGGCCAAGCCGCCATCGACCGCGCTCAAGCCGACGGGTCATGGGCACTTCTCGACGACATCGAGGCCATCAAGGTCCCATCGGATCTCAAGGCAGCCTTGGCGGCAAACCCTCAGGCTCGCGCCGGTTGGGATGCCCTGACTCCGTCGGCGAAGAAGCAGGCCCTGTGGTGGATCAGCACCGCGCGCCGGCCACCGACAAGAGCCCGCCGCATCGAGGAGACCCTGAAGCGGGCGTGGCGACCGGAGGCGAAGTAGGCCCCGCGCGCTCAGCACTGCGCTGGGGCACCGACCGACGGCGTGCAGATCGATGCCAAGCGACTTCGCACGGCGGTGGGCGCCGTTGAGGCCCAGCCCGGGGTCATTGGGATGCCAAGCCGGCCGGATGTAGCCGCAATACATATCCGATATCTATACTCGCTTGCATGAGAGAGGTGTTCTTGGCCCTGCTGGCCGGTGCCGGCGGCCACGGCTACGAGATCAAGCGGGCACTGGAAGAGGAGTTCGGGTCGGCGATGCCGGCACTGAACTCGGGTCAGCTGTACTCGGCCCTGGCGCGTCTGGACCGCGAAGGACTCGTCACCGGCCAGGACGTCGACGGCGACGGCCGCGGGAAGCGGGTGTACGAACTCACCGACCGGGGCCGCGTGGCTCTGGCCGAGTGGCTGGAGACGCCGGTCCGCGGGGTCCGGCTTCGTGACGAGTTCTTGATGAAGTTGGCGATCGCGACTTCGGTCGGTCTCGCGGAACCCGCGCGACTGATCGAGCTGCAGCGACGAGAGCACCTGCAGTCGCTCCGCGACCTGGACGCCCGGTTGGCCTCCGGCGTGGACAAGGTCGCCGGTGAGCTGCTCATCGAAGGCGCGGTCTTGCATCTGAAGGCGGACCTGGAGTGGCTGGACCTGATCGAGCATCAAGTGCACGTCGGGAACGTCGGAGGTGGCCGCTGATGGGGGCGCTACTTGAAGCGCGCGGGTTGACGCGCGCTTATGGCGAGGGTTCCGCGCGAATGGAGGTGCTCCGTGGCGTTGAGCTCCGCGTCGAGAGGGGTGAGTTCGTCGCGATCATGGGCCCGAGCGGCAGTGGCAAGTCGACGCTGCTCAATTCGTTGGCCGGCCTCGACCGACCGACGTCGGGCGAGGTCTGGCTCGACGGCCAGCGGGTCGACACCATGAGTGAGACCGCCCTCGCCCGCTTTCGCCGCACGAGGGTCGGCTTCGTGTTCCAGTCGTTCAACCTGCTCCCCACCCTCACCGCGGTGGAGAACGTCGAGCTCCCACTGCTTCTGGCCGGGCGCGGCAAGCGAACGGCTCGAAGGATGGCGACCGGCCTCCTTGACGACCTGGGCCTCGGAGCGAGGCCGGACGCTGCCCCCTCGCAGCTCTCCGCTGGGCAGCAGCAGCGAGTTGCCCTTGCGAGAGCGCTCGCCAACGGCCCCGACATCGTGATGGGCGACGAGCCCACCGGCAATCTCGACTCGGTCACGAGCCGCGAAGTGCTCGGCCTGTTCGCCGCGGCACGTGGCCGCGGCCAGACCCTGCTGGTGGTCACCCACG
Source organism: uncultured Actinomycetota bacterium (assembly GCA_963715025.1). Classification (GTDB taxonomy): domain Bacteria; phylum Actinomycetota; class Actinomycetes; order Actinomycetales; family Dermatophilaceae; genus DASSJT01. The sequence continues at coordinate 722,707 of CAVQQQ010000009.1, forward strand.
ACGCGCGGGTCGCCGCCGCGGCCGACCGCATGGTCACCCTGCGTGACGGTCTCGTCGTCGAGGAGGCGCAACTGCAGCCTCCGCGCCCGGTCACGCTGCCCTTCGACTCGCCGAAACGGTCATGACCCTGACGCTGCTCAAGCTCGCCTTCGGTGGGATCCGGACCCGGCTCCTCGCGAGCCTGTTCACTGTGCTCCTCGCCGCAACGGCGACCACCACGATCGTTATGGCACTCGAGGTCGGCCGCACCGTCGACGACCCGTGGCGACACACCTTCCAGGCCGCACGCGGCGCAGACGTGCTGGCCGTCGTCCCCACGGTCGACGACGCACGAGCCATCGCCGGGCGGAGCGACGTCGCGGAGTCCGACGACCCGACGCCAGTCACCAATACCGAGATCCACCTGCCCGGCGGGTCCGAGACGATCCAGATCGCCGGACTCGCCGACCAGCCGAGACTGAACACCCCCCTTGCGGTCGCCGGCACGAGCAGACCAGGTTCCGGGATTGTGCTCGAACGCAGCCTCGCCGAGGTGCTCGGAATCGGCATCGGCGACGTCGTACAGCTCGACTCCGCCCGTCAACCCGCTGTGCTCGACGTCGTCGGCACCGCGATCATCCCCAGCCAGTCCCGGTATCCCCGCCAGACACCCGGCCTGGCCTGGGTGTCGCGCTCGACTCTGGAGGCGGTCCAGCCGGACCTGACCCGGTGGACGTGGGTGCAACCGGTGCGTCTGGCCGACCCCCAAGGAGCGGCGGCCTTCGCCGCGGGCGTCATGAACTCCTTCCCGCCGCAGACGGTCATGGCTTTCACTGCGGACGACCAACGGGACAGTGTGCTCACGGAGAACCAACCCACCATCGTGCTCCTCACGGCATACACGGTCGCGCTCCTCGCCGTGGTCTTAGCCGAGATCGCCATCCTCATCGGGGCGCGGGCCAGCCAGCAGCGCCGCGAGATCGGGCTCGCGAAAGCCGTCGGACTCACCCCACGGCAGGTCTCGCTGACCTTCACCATCGAGACCGTTGCGCTCGGAGTGGCGGGGCTTCTCGTCGGCTTCGTCGTGGGCATGCTCCTGGCCCCGACGCTGGCGGCGCCGACGCTCGCCACCCTCCTCGGCGCGCCGAGTATCGCGCCGAACCCCAGCGACCTCGGCGTTGCGGCAGTGCCGGTCCTCGTCATCATGGCCGTCGGCGCGTGGGCCTCGACCCGGCGGCGCAGTCGACTCACCGTCGTCGACGCAATCCGTGCCGGCGTGGGCACACCCGGTGCGACCTCACGTCTGGCTCGGCTCGCCCAGACGACAGGCCTCCCGCTCGCCGTGGCCTTGGGCCTGAAGGACGCGCTAGCCCAGCGTGGCCGAGCCCTCCTGCTCGCCGCCTCCATCGCCGTCACGACCGCGGCCGTTGTGTTCGCGCTGTGCATGAAGGCCACCCTGGACGCGCGACCGGCCGGCGAGGCCAGCGACGTGCCGGACAGCCTCCCCGTCCTCGTCTACACCCTCGACGGGGTGCTGCTGATGATCGCGCTGACGACTCTCGTCGCGGTCGCGAGTCTCGCGGTCCGCGAGCGGGTGCGGGACGTCGGCGTCATGCGCACGCTCGGGTTCACCCCGGGACAGGTCACCTCGGGCCTGGTTGGCTCGCATCTAACCGTCGCGGTCGTCGCCGCCGTCATCTCGATTCCGCTGGGAATCGGCTTGTACCGGGGTGTATATGCCATGGTCGGCGGCGATGCCGCCGCCCTCCTCCTGGCCCCGTGGTGGTGGCTCGCACTGGTGCCCTTCGCGACCGCCGCGGCCGTGGTGATCACCATAGGCGGGCCTGCGTGGCTCACTGCACGCGCGCCCGTCGTAGAGGCGCTGCGCTACGAATGACTGCCGGCCCCGCCCGGATCCTGGCCAACCACGGCCGGGTCAGCCCCCAGCCCAAGAAACGGCCGCACAGCTGCGGGTGTTGCGCAATTTGACTCGACGACGCCGTGCCGCCCCCGAACTTGATCACTCCTTGCCATTCAAGCCGGTTGAGACCGTCCGGGCGCCCGTGAGAAGTGATGGGTCGCGTGGGCTAGGTCGGTGGCGGGCTCGCCGTTCGGTCTGCGCGCTCGATGGCACGCGCCAGCCCGACCCGTGATGAGACATCGATCTTGTGGAAGATGTTCCGCAAGTGAGTCTCAATGGTCTTCTGGCTGAGGTAGAGCTCCGCGGCAATCTGTGCGTTGGTCCTGCGGTCGACCACGAGGCGTGCCACCTGCAGTTCGCGTTCGGTTAGGGACTCGATGCCGTTTGCCTGGGCCTTGCCTGGACGCGTGCGCCGGTGGATGCGGTGGCCGAGCCTTCCCAGCTCCCGCTCCGCCTCGTCCCGGTAGCGCAGCGCGCCGCATGCGTCGAGTGCGGTGGCTGCGCGCTGTAGCTCGGCGATAGCGGGATCGCGCTGGCCGGCCTGGGCGAATGCGCGGCCCGCGAGTGTGCGCGACAGCGCCGCCTCGATCGGAGCCCGGACCTGCTCGGCGGCAGCGGCGGATGCCAGCGCGAGCGCGGCGGCGCGAGCCGGGTCGCCGTCATGCAGGGCAACGGCCGCGGCGGCTCGTTCTGCCCACGCGGCTGCGAGTGGGAGCTGCACGGCCGCGGCCGCGGCCTGGGCGCGGGCGGCTGCATGCTCCGCGCCGTCGCGCCGTCCGAGCGCGAGCCAACAGCGCGTCAGAACCTCAAGGCAGTAGGTCCTCCACCCGCCGGGGATGAGGGCCAGTTCCTCGCCGCCTGCCGAGCCGAGGAGTAGCTCGACGGCTTCGTCCGGTTGCCCGGTTGCGAGCAGAGCCTCGGCGAGCCGCACAGCCGCCCACGCCACGACGAAGCCTGCGTCGAGGTCGCGCGCGAGGTCGACGCTCTCTTGGGCGGTGGTCACGGCGATGTCCAGATCGCCGACGGCCAACGCGACGACCGAGCGGTTGAAGAGGTTCCCCGCGAGAGCCTGCACATTGCCCGCCAGCCGCGCCGCCTCGATTGCCCCGTCGAGCAGCTCAGTGGCTTCGGCGAGCTTGCCGCACACGTACCAGACCCTGCCCAGAATCTGATTGAGGACAAGGAAAAGCTCACCCTGCCCGCTCGCGCGGGCGAGCGTCAGCGCACGGCTTGCGTGCGCGTCGGCCTCGGCGTAAAGGTCGAGGTAGAGCTCGGCTGCGGCGAGCCAGGCCGCTGCGTCGAGTCGGCGGGAGAGCTCGTCGTCGGAGAGGCTGTCCACAAGCGCCGCAGCGTCGGCGTGGTGGCCGCGCGCTCGTGCACCCGCTCCGGTCATGGCCGCGGCGAGCGCAGGCATAGTCAGCGCGGCGGCCATCAGGGCCGGATCTCCCAGCAATTGGGCGGCGCTCACCGCACGCTCGGCCGAGGCGTGCATGGACTGGTAGTGCGAGCGGTAGAACTCGTTCACCGCCAGTTCGATCATCAGATCCACGGCTTCGGCTGAGGCCGGCTCTGGCAGGCTGCCGAGCGCTCTCTTGAGACGCGCGTGCGCGTGCTCATACTGCCCGAGGCGGTGTTCCATGCTGGCGCACGCCGTCGTGAGTGCGATGCGCAGGGCGACCGACACGTCCGGGAGGCTCGCCAGGCCGTGCACCAGCCTCTCGTGGCTCTCTTCGAACTGGCCGGTCGCGGCCAACGCCTCGGCATGGACAAGCACGAGCTCCGCACGCTGCTGCTCCGGCGCGGTCTGCGGGAGCAGCCTCAGGGCAGCAGCGAACCAGTGTGCGGCGGTTGCCGGAGCGAGCCGGGCCGCCGCCTCTCCGGCCTCTCGGAGAATCCGGACTGCGGCGAGGTCGCCTTCGCGCGCGGAGCGCTCGACATGGTGCGCGCGGGCCGCCGCGGTTGCTCCACGCGCCATGAGCGCTGCTGCGCACCGCTCGTGCGCACCCAGGCGCCAGCCGCCCGGCGCGGCCTCGTAGATCGCGCGTCGCACGAGCGGATGCCGGAAGCGAAAGCGCCGCGGCACGTCGGTCGGGCGAATGAGATCGAAGCGCAGCAGCTGGTCAATCGCACGTATCGCCGAGTCCTCTGACGTCGCCGCGGCCGCCGCCGCCAGTTCCGGCTCAAACGGGTCGCCAGCCACCGCAGCACCCTCGAGCACCAGCCGTGAGGACTCGGTCAGCAACGCAAGCTCCCCGGTCATCGCCGCGGCGACCGCGGTGGGAACTCCGATCGCCAGCGACATCTCGGCCACCGCGGAACCAGACTTGGCCGGGCGGCCCGGTGCCCGGGCAAGCTGCTGCAGATAGAACGGGTTGCCGCCACTTTCCTCATACAGAGCAGCGGCCTGGGTGGTGGCGACTCCTTCGCCCAGGAACTCTCGCACCTCACCGTGACTGAACGGGCCGATCTCAATCCGAGTCAGCCCATCCTCGCGCTGTGCTCGCTCGAACGCGGCTACCAGCCGCTCCGGCAACTGGTGCGGACGCACGGCCAGCACAATAAGCACCGCTGCGGCCGGCGGCCGGCGGAGCAGTGTCCCGAGCAGCTCCCCTGACGCGGAGTCGGCCCAGTGGAAGTCATCGAGGATGAGCACGAGCGGCTTCCTCGCTGCCAGCTGCCCAAGGAGTGCGCGCACAGCGCGATGGCTGCGGTAGCGCTCGTGCCGAAGCGCTACCTCGCGCTCGACCACGGGCGCGGCCACTGACGCGAAGACGTTCGCGAGCTCTGCTTGAACGTCGTCGCCGAGCACCGCCAGGCGTTTCGGATCGAGACTCCCGATGTACTCGTCCAGCGCGTCTATGAAAACCGAGAACGGCAGATTCCGCTCGAGCTCTGACGCAGACCCAGACAGGACCAGGTGCCCGACCGCCTCCGCACGGCCGGCGAGCTCCTTGAGCAGCCGTGTCTTGCCGATCCCGGGCTCGCCCACGAGAGCGACGGCGCCAGAGCGACCCAGATCCAGCTCAGCGAGAGCCGCGTCGATGAGTGCAAGCTCAACAGCGCGGCCGACCAGGTACCCGGCCACCACAGCATTGTCCCTCGACCGCAGGCGACGTCAGGGTCACCGGACCGAAATTCAGGGTGCGAGATCAGGGTGGTTGCCCGATGTTGTCGTGGCCGCCCAGCCGCAATATCGGTTCATGTCCCGCTACGTCCTTCACCACCGCCACCATCCGGACGAGTGCGGCTTCGCATTCGCCTCCTTCAAAGGCGAACAGAGTCCACTCCGCCACCGAGGGACGCTCGCCTCCTGCCGCTCGGGCGGACACGACATCTGGTGGACCGTGGATGCCGCAACGGAAGCGGACGCACTCCAACTCCTGCCCTTCTTCATCGGACAGCGCACGACCGCCACCCGCGTGAGCGAGGTCGAGATCCCATGACCCGCAGCGCACAGCCCCAGCTCGCGAGCTCGCCGAAGCGCTGCTCAGCTGGCTCACCGCGGGGCTGGTGGTCTGGGAGGTCGCAAACGCTGCGGAGTTCGTCATCGCCCAGCAGCAGACCATGCAGTGGCCGACGCTCCGTGCCCCTGGCACCCGTTGAAGGTGATCGCGATGGAGAGGGGGCTTGGCGATGAGCCAGACTACGACCCGCTATGGAGCGGGCCACCGGCATGATGCGCCAGTTCGTCAAGGCGGACGGTTCAAGCGCCGCCAAGCACCCGGCTCCAGCCCTGGCCGAAGCCGACGGCCGCGGTTCTTGTCGTTGGTCTCGGCCAGCCTCCTGTGCGTAGTCGCGCTGGTGTTCCTGGCGGGTGGCGGGTGGGCGTTGTGGAAGGACCGCGTAGACCGTGACGGCAATGGCTTCGTGACCTTCGGGACGACCGAGCTGCGGGCCGAGCAATACGCGATCGTCGGAGACTTGCGGGGCGACGGTCCCAGCTGGCTCTACGGGTCGACGGTGCTAGGAGATGCCCGCGTCCGTGCCATGTCGAAGGTCGAGCAGCCGCTGTTCATCGGGATCGCGCGCAAGGACGACGTCTTGCGTTATCTGCGAGGAGCCGGGTACGCGACGATCGACAGCTTCGAGGTGCGGGCCGACACGACCCACCGGGGTGCGGCACCGTCCGTTCCACCGTCCCGCGGGACGATCTGGGCGGCGTCGACACAAGGCACCGGCCTGCAGACGCTGCTGTGGACGCCGCGTGGGGGTGACTGGAGCGTCGTGATGATGAACGCGGACGCCAGCGCCAACGTCGACGTTCGAGGCGACGCGAGCGCGAAGCTCCCGGTCTTGCCGTGGCTTGCCGGTGGTTTCTTGATCATCGGCGGAGCCGCGGGGTTCATCGCGGCGTGGGCTCTCGTACGCGCCATCCGCCGCGAAAACCGCTCGCCCCAGTCCGGGTTGGACAAGTCGATATCGGACGTGTCCCCCGTAGCAGCTCCGGGCCTGGCGCCCCGAGCGGACGAGGACCCGGACTGCCCGACAGCACAACGGAGGAGGTGAACGGAATGAATCACCAAACGACGACATCGACGGAGAAGATCGATGTCAAGGGCGGCCACCTCGTGCAGAAGGTCAGAGCGCTGGTCCACGAAGGCAACGTTCGTCGGATCGTCATCAAGGACTCCGATGGCAGGACCGTTGTTGAGGTCCCCGCGACGGTCGGCGTGGTCGGTTTCCTCGTGGCGCCCACCATGGCCGCGGTCGGCGCGCTCGCCGCGCTCTCCGCGGACTACTCGATCGAAGTCGAGCGAGACGCTCCCGAGTCGACAGACACCACCGTCACGCCGCCGGCGTAGGTGATGCGGGCGTGTCCCGCACAGGGTCTTGACCGTCGTGTGACGGCAAGAGAGGAGAGAACCATGGAGAAATACGTGTCGACGATGCTGACGATGCAGGAAGCGGCTTCGGCATCAAGCACGTGTGGATGCACCGCTCCTACGGCGCGGGCAGTGTCAGCGACGCGGCCACCGCATACGGGCGTGAGCGTGGCATCACCGTGATCGACGGTGGGTGTCCGCTCATGTTCGAACCGACCGCCGATTTGGGGCACAAGGTCATGCGGGTGATCTACAGGAGGCACGTTCCCAAGACCGTCTGACCGCTGACGCGCGTTCAGCCGATGTCGGTCACCCAACGAGAGGAGGAAGTCATGGCCCTATTGGAAGTCATCGCTCGCGCCAAGGTGCGCCCGGGCCAACTTGAGGGGTTCAAGGCCCAAGCGGCCGAGATCGTCCGGCTGACCCAAGAGCGAGACACGCACACCTTGCGTTGCGACTGGTTCATCAACGAGGCCGGAACGCAGTGCGAGGTCCACGAGATGTTCCCCGACGAACAAGGACTGATCGAGCACAAGATGCACACGATGGAGGCGACGGATCGCCTCTTCCGCGACCACGCGTCCGACCACCAGTCGTCGCTCTACGGCGAGGTCTCAGAGAACTTCCTCAACCTCGTCCAAGAGCGGATGGGGGCGGCGCCAGCCGTCTTCTCGTTCCTGCAGGGACTCGAACAAGACGGCAGCGGTCCAGCCCTGCGATCAGAACGACCGCGCGCGCAGGCCACGAGCGGAGGAGCGACGGAACATCTGGAACTGCACGCTCACCTGAAGATCCGCGCAGGTCACCTGGAAGGGTGCAAGGCCCAAGCGGCCGAGATCATGCGGCTGACCCGAGAGAAAGACAAGCAGACCGTTCGCTACGACTGGTTCATCAACGAGGCCGGAACCGAGTGCGAGGTGCACGAAGCGTACCTGCGCGGACAGGGACTGATCGAGCACAACACACACGTCATGGACGCGCGGGCGATCCTCTTCGAGAAGTACGCCTACGACCACCGCATGACCGCCTTCGGCGATGTCTCCCAGGAACTCAGGGAAATCGCAAACAAGCACGCCGGAGGGATCGCTGTGTACTCGTTCATGCAAGGCCTCGAAACCGCAGCAGCGGTCTAGGCGACGAGGCAAGGGCGTGACGTCATGGTCGAGACCCGTCTCCTGGAACGGCTGACCGCTTCGGACCTGTTCCTCCTTCTCTGGGACGACTACGGCTGGTCCACCGACATCGGCGGCCTCGCCATCCTCGATGGCACAAGCCTGCTCGACGAGGACGGGTGCGTCCGAGTCGACGCGATCCGGCGACACCTCGAGCCGAGACTGCACTTGGTGCCTCGCTTCAGGCAGCTGCTGTACCGGCCTCGCCTCGGGCTGGGCTGGCCCCTCTGGGTCGACGCTCCCTCGTTCGATCTCGCCGACCACATCCGAGTACACCCGCTTGCCGCGCCCGCCGACCAGGTCCAGCTGCTGCAGACATGCCAGCAGCTGGCCGGGCAGACCTTCGATCCCGCCCGCCCGCTATGGGAGTTATGGTTGCTGCCCGGCCTGCCAGACCGACGGCTCGGCGCTTTCTTGAAACTGCATCACGTCCTCGCCGACGGTCCCGCTGCGATGGCCGCGTTCGGGGCGCTGCTTGACCAGACCGCCGACCCGCCCGACCCGGGTGCACCGCCGTGGACGCCGACGCCCTCCCCGTCCAACGGCGAACTGCTGCGCGACAACCTGCGACGCCGCCGACAGGAACTACGGCGCGGGTGGTCGGGCCTTGTCCATCCGAGCAGGACGCTGAGCCTGGCGCGACGCGCGTTGCCGGCGTGGCGGGAGGTGCTCACCGAGAAGCCTGCCCCACGGACCAGCCTCAACCACCCCGTGGGCCCTGAGCGCCGACTGGCCATCGTCCGAGGTCGCCTCGACCCCGCCAAACGAGTCGCCCATATCCAGCAGGCCAAGGTCAACGACGTGGTTCTGGCCGCGGTCGCGGGCGGCCTGCGCCAGCTGCTCGCCAGCCGCGGCGAGGATGCCCAAGGGCTCGTGCAGCGCGCGATGGTGACGATCTCCCACCGCGACGAGCGAGCTGGGGCAGCGCAGGGCAACAAGCCCGGGTGGATGATGGTGCCGCTGCCGGTCAGTGAGCCGGACCCGGTGGCCCGGCTCAAGGTGATCGCCGCAGAGACGGGCGCACGGAAGGACAAGGCTCGCCCCGAGGCGGGCAGCGGGATCTTCAGGTTCGTCGCGGGCCAGCGCATCTGGTACCGGCTGTTTCCGCGGCAGCGGTCAGTGAATCTGGTCGTGAGCAACGTCCCGGGTCCGCCGATGCCGCTGTACCTCGCCGGTGCGCCGCTGCTGGAGGTGTTCCCCCTGCTGCCGCCCATGGGCAACCTGACACTTGTCGTCGCCGCCCTGTCGTATGCCGGCCAGCTCAACCTCACTGCAGCCGCCGACCGGGACAGCTGTCCGGACATAGAGGTCTTCGCCCAAGGGGTTCGCAGCGCACTCGACGACCTCGAGCGATCGGTCCTTGGGTTCAAGACGGGCGGTCGGGCTGGTGCAGCAGAGTCGTTGCGGCAGTCCGTCGGCGAAGTATCGATCGAAGGAGGCCAACGATGGGTTTCGTGAGGAAGGACGGATGCGACCTCTACTACGAGGAGGCGGGCGACGGCATACCGATCCTCTTGATTCCGCCGTCCGGCGCGACGGCCTCAACGTGGGGTCCATTGACCGAAGAGCTCGCCCGCATCGGGCGCGTGGTCAGTTACGACCGTCGCGGTTACGCCCGGAGTGGCAGCGAACCGGTCCGCTCGATTGCCACGCATACGGCCGACGCCGCCGCGATCTTGGAGTACTTGGGCGCCGAGCCCGCCGTCGTTGTCGGTACCAGCGCCGGGGCGACGATTGCGGTCGACCTCGCGGTCCGTCGTCCGGATCTCGTGGAGGCCGTCATCGCTCACGAGGCGGCTTGGCGGGCGAACCGTCACCTTCCGAACGGGTCGCAGCTCGCAGCCGTGGCCAAGATCGGATGGCTGACGCTCCGCGGCCGATATGGCGACGCCGCCGAGACGCTCTTGCGCGCTGCCTACTCCTACCGTGACGGAGGATCTGCGTGGGACGCCTTTCCAGACGAGTGGCGGCGCGCCGGCAGGGAGAACGCTCGGGCGGCCTTGCGGGACTTCCGGAACTCGATCGGCAACTATCCATCACCAACGGACCTCGCGACGGTCGCGGTTCCGGTTGTGTGCACCTACGGGGCACGGAGCCCAAGCAACATCGTCCGTCTGACCCGGTCGCTCGCCTCTGCCATCCCCACTGCGGAAACGCATCAAATTGAAGGTGCCGGTCACGCGGCCACCTTCGATGCAACATCCCACTTCGTGCAGCTAGTCGCCGATACCATCACCTCCGAACGGCGTCGGGCGTTCGAGTGATGGGGCCGAAACGCCCTAACCCCGACGGACGGACGAGGTCCCGAGTTCTGCAGTTGATGGGTGTCAGGAAGGTCGCGGGCGGCACGACGAAGCCGCGGTGCCGTCGCGGCTCCACAGGCGGGTAGTCCGCGGTCATTTCCGCCGTCCGGAGGTCTCGACCTCCTCCCGCGGCCCATCGGCCGCGCTGCTCACCGGCTCCCGGGCTCTGGTCGCATCTTGCCCCGGCAGCTTCCGCGGCCAGGCGCTGAAGCGGCCCAGGAGCGATAGCACCGTCGGCACCAGGATCGACCGCACCACCAGCGCGTCGAGCAGGACCCCTAGAGCCATGACGAACGCCAGCTCACGGAAATGCCGCAACGGCACGATCGCCAGCATCCCGAAGCTCGCCGCCAACGTGAAGCCGGCTGCGGTGATCGCGTCGGAGGTCTCGGGGATCCGCTCGGCGATTGCCCGCCGCAGCGTCGTGTGGTTCGCCCGGCTCCAGATGTGGCCGACCCCGTAGATGTTGTAGTCCGACCCCAGCGACAACAGCAGCACCGACGCCGCGAATGGCACATAGAAGGTGACTCCGTCGTGGCCGAGCCGGCCCTGGAACACGAGCATAAGGCAGCCCATCGAAGCGGCGAGCGCCAGCACGCTGCAGCCGAGCAGGAGCACCGGCGCGACGATCGCGCGCAGGAACACCATCAGCAGGATCAGGTTGATCACCAGCACTGCCACCCCGATGCGCAAGAGGTCCGCATTGGTCGCAGCCACGAGCTCGCCGGCCACAGCGGTGTCCCCGGCCAGACCGAAGTGGACGCCGTCCAGCCCCGCCCGGTGCAGCAGGGTGGGCGTGGTCGCGGACAGCCGGTTCAGGTCGCTGATCGCCGTGGCGCCAAGCGGCTCATGGTCGAGCACGATCACGAAGCGCGCGGCGTCCCCGGAGCGGGTCACCAGCGCGCCGCGCGCCAGTTCTGCCGGCAGGGCGCCCGGGCTGAGCACACCCGCCACCCCGGGCTGCTGCTCCAGCTCGCGACCGAGACGGGCGAGCTTCCGCTGGTCCCTGCCCACGGAGGTGCCCTGCAGCAGCAGCTCGGTTGGCGAGACGATGCCCGGTGCGAACCCCTCGGCCGCGGCCTCCGCGGCCGAGTGCGGCTCGCTGGTAGCGGGCAGCGCGGCGACGAACGACACTCCCAGGCGCAGGCGGTTCGCGGCGGTGCCCAGCATGACCAGGCCGACGATGCAGCCGCTTGCGAGAACCAGTGCCACCACCCGCACGGTGAGGACTCGGGCAGCGAGGCGCACCGACCGCGAAGCGGTCTCTCCCTTCAGCCCGGTCGGCCAGAACAGCACCCGGCCGAAGATCGCCAGCAGAGCGGGCAGCAGCGTCACCGACACCACCACCGCGGTCAGCACCGACAGGGAGAGCACCGGTCCGAACGCCCGGAAGAAGCTGGACCGCGCGACCAGCATCGCCGCGCTGCCGGCCGCGACCGCAATCCCGGCGACCAACACGATCCGCCCAGTCTGGGCCGTCGCCGTCTTGGCCGCCGTCAGCCGGTCCAAGCCCTCGTCGAGGCCGCTGCGCATGCGAGACAGGAAGAAGATCGCGTAGTCGGTGACGATGCCCAGCACGAGCGCGAGCACCAAGGGCTTGAGCTCCTCCGGTACCCCGCCGTGCACGAACCCGCCGACGTAGTTGGTCACCCGCACCGCCAGGAAATACGACGCCGCCGCCGTGACGAGCGCCACGAGCGGTGCGATGACCGACCGGAACTTGAATGCCACGATGGCAATGACCGCGGCCAGCGTGGCGCCCTCCAGAAGCAACAGGTGGCCGTACAGGATCTCCGACTGCTCGACTTGCGCGGGGACCGTCCCCGTCACCCCGACGAAGTGGTCGTCCGGCTGGTTCACGTGCTGCGTGCCGACCCGGTGCGCCGCAGCGGCCTCCTCCGCGAAGGTCGTCCCTGGCTTGGCGACAAGGTAGGTCAGCGCCGTTGTGTCCCGCTCCGAGGATGGTCGGAAGACGCCGAGCGTGTTCGTGATCGGCACGGCACCCGCGATCGGACCGGTGTCCCTCAGTGTGCCCTTGGTGAGCGCGACTGCCCGCTCCACCACCCGCCGCTGAGCAGCTGTCGACAGGCCGCGCGGATCGTGCTGCACCAGGATCGTGCGGGACGTGACCGGGAACCCGAACGCTTTGGTCGACGCGGTCTCCGTCTTGATGGCCCGGCTGTCCGGCGGCGCGAAGCCGCTCAACTCGGCATTTGGCATCGAGGCCGGAAGCCACGTCGCCGCCGCGAACGCGCCCACCGCCCAACCGAGCACAACGAGCCAGCGGAGTTTGACCACCAGCCAGGCGTACATCCTGGTGAGAAGGCCAACCTCGGACTTCCGCCACGACTTCATGGCTCAGCCTCGTTTCCGCTCTCCGACGGAGCCACGGCGGCCCCTCCTCCCTGCAGCGCCCGGTTTCTGGACCACGTCGCTAGAAGCAGTACCCATTTCTCGACGTGTCGTATTTCGGTGCAAATTTCGGTGCAAACGCCTAGGCCCCTTCACCGTCAGCGCGACGGTCGACCTGTCCGAGCAGCACTTCTGCCGATCGGCAGCTCGGGTTCGTCGGCGAGGGCACCGAACCGGCTCATGCGCAGGATGGACGGGCTCGTCCAGAGCCCTGGGATCACCACGCCGGGCCTGTCCCCGTTTCCCGGACAGGGAGGCCGGTGAGCGGGACACTGGCGGAAAGGGGATGAGATGCCGGACAAACCGCGACAGCAAGTGCCAGTCTCGCAGCCGGTCAACGACGCCCGCGAGCTGGGCGACCCGAGGACCGGCACGGGCCTGTGCCTGTCCGGTGGCGGCTACCGGGCGATGCTCTTCCACATCGGCGGCCTCATCCGGCTCAACGAGGCCGGGATGCTGCGCAGCCTCGACCGGATCTCGAGCGTGTCCGGTGGGTCGATCACCTCGGCGGTGCTCGCGCTCGCCTGGCGCGATCTGGACTTCGGCCCGGATGGCGTCGCGCGCCGGCTCACCCAGTGCGTGGTCGACCCGTTGCGCGAGATGGCGACGCGGTCGATCGACAAGTCGTCGATCCTCGGCGGCGTGCTGTTGCCCAGGCGGACCATCGCCGAGACGGTCGCGAGGGCCTACGACAAGCACCTGTTCCACGGAGCGACCCTGCGCTCGTTGCCGTCGGACGACAAGGGACCGCGCTTCGTCATCAACGCGACGAACGTGCAGACCGGCAAGCTTTTCCGCTTCTCCCGGCCCTACGAGGGCGACTACACCGTGGGCCTGTGGCGTGACCCGGTCACCAACGTCGCGGATGCCGTCGCCGCGTCGAGCGCCTTCCCGCCTGTGCTGTCGCCGCACACGATCAGGCCCTCGGGGACGTTCGACCCGGAAACCGCGGGCGAGCACCAGGGTGCGTCCTTCCGCGAGAGGGTCTGGCTCTCGGACGGTGGGGTCTACGACAACCTCGGCCTGGAGACGACCTGGAAGCGCTGCCGCCGCATCCTCGTCAGCGACGGCGGCGGTCAGCTCGACGCCGAGCCGGGCCCGAAGCGGGACTGGGCGCGGCACGGCATACGGGTCCTCGAGGTCATAGACAGCCAAGTGCGGGCCCTGCGGAAGCGCCAGCTCGTCGACTGCTACCAGCGCGACCTCAGGGTTGGAACGTACTGGGGCATCCGCTCCGAGGTGGCGGACTACCACCTCGAGGACGCGGTCGCGATCCCAGACGTCGACGTGGCCCGCGCCCGCTCGGTGAAGACGGGGCTCTCGCGGCTCGACGACGCGACCCAGCGATCCCTCATCAACTGGGGCTACGTCATCGCCGACACCGCCCTGCGCCGCTGGGTCGACAGCGCCCTCGCTAGGCCGAGCCGCCTGCCGATCCCGTGAGGTGAGTCGCCGTGAAGGTGCGTGTGCCCGTCATCGTGAAGGACCCCGTCGTCACGCAGTACAAAGACGTGGACCCGACGGAGACGATCACCGTGGAGGCGGACGCCTTCCTCGACGGGCCGATCTCGCCGCGCGTCGCCGTGCTCGACTTCGTGCCGGACAACGGGAAGCTGGGCGACCCCGCCCGCTACGTCGCACCAACCAGCCGGGCGAAGATCGGCTCCTACGAGGTCCGGCACCCGGTCAGCATCGGCGACCAGGTGCACCCGGTCACCGGCGCGGTCTCGGTGTTCGGCGCCGTGCACAAGACGATCGCGATGTTCGAGGAGGAGGACGCGCTCGGGCGGCAGGTCGAGTGGGCGTTCGACGCCCCCCAGCTGCTCGTCGTGCCGCGGGCCGGGCAGATGGCCAACGCGTACTACGAGCGCGAGTCGCACAGCCTGCAGTTCTTCTTCTTCACCCCGCCGGGGGACGACCGCGTCGTCCACACCTCCAACTCGCAGGACATCGTCGCCCACGAGACGGCGCACGCCCTGCTCGACGGCATCGCCCCGGACCTGTACTCGGCGATCTCACCGCAGTCGCTCGCCATCCACGAGGCGGTCGCGGACCTCGGCGCCCTCCTCGTCTCGCTCCGCTGCCGGGAGCTGACCAGCCGCGTGCTCGCGGACACCGGGGGGCGAATCGACAACTCGAACGCCTTCAGCGGGCTCGCCGAGCAGTTCGCCCAGGGGCTCGACCGCGAGCGCCACTACTTGCGCAACCTCAACAACGCGACGCGGGTGCTGGACGTCCCGGACCACGAGCCGCACGAGCTGTCGGCGGTTCTCTCCGGATCCTTCTACCGTCTGCTCGTCATGACCTATAACGAGCTTCGCGGCCACTATGCCACGCGATCCCGACCCGACCCGACCATCGTGGCCGAGCCCGAAGCCGAGCACGCGCAGAAGATGGCGACCGACGAGGGAGTCGCGTCGACCTACGAGCCGGGACCCGGCGCGGTCGGCTCCGACGCCAAGGCGCTGTTCGTTGCCGCCGAGCGCATCAAGCGGACCCTCCTGCGCGGCCTTGACTACCTGCCGCCCGGCGACGTCAACTTCGCCGACCTGGCCCGGGCCGTGCTCGCCTCGGACGAGGCGTCGCACCCCGACAGCTCCACCCTCCGGGCCTGGCTCGTGCAGGAGTTCGTCACCCGCGGCATCGTGGCCCGCCCGGCCGACCTCGACGTACGGACCAACCTCCCGTCGAAGCGGCTCGAGGCGGCCGACATCGCGGAGCTCGTCGTGTCGGACTTCGCGGCCTACGCCTTTGCCCAGCGCAACCGCGCGTGGCTGAAGATCCCCGCCAACACGCCGTTCGAGGTCCGTCCGCGACTGGACCTGACGAAGCTCTACTGGCACCGGGACGGCGAGCAGAAGGTGCGGGAGGTTCTCTTCAAGGTCTCGTGGTCCGAGCTCGAGGACAACGACTCGGGTGGGGGTCTGCCGCGCAAGCGCCGCTACCGCGCCGGGACGACCCTCGCCATCGGCCTGGACCGGCCCAAGCCCTATGTCCGGGCCCTCATCACGTCGCGGCGGGGCGACCCGGACCGCCGGGCGACGGACGCCATGCTCAGGAAGCTGATCGACGAGGAGCAGCTGCGCGTGTCCTCGGTCGCGCACGCCGGTCCGCCCGTGCTCCATGGGGCGGTCGAGGCCGATGTCGGCTCCGGCGTGCTGCGCGTGCAGGGGATGGCGCGCATGCTGCACGTGACAGGGGAGTCGCGCTGATGGCCGAGACCCTCGTCGTCCGGATGTACAACATCCACTTCGGAGACGCCATCCTCGTGACCGTCCCAGACAAGAACCCGGCCACCGGTCGGACCACGACGCGGCGGATCCTCATCGACGTCGGCAACGCGCCCAAGGTCGCGGGCACCGGCGAGGGCGGTGACGACGCCGTCTTCAAGGGCGTCATGGCCGACATCCTCGACCAGCTCGACGGCGAGCCGCTCGACCTCTACGTCCTGACGCACGAGCACCTCGACCACGCCCAGGGCCTGTTCTTCGCGTCGACGGAACTGCCCGAGCTCGACCTCGCGAACCGGCTCAAGGTGAGGCACGTGTGGCTGACCGCGTCCGCCCATCCCGACTACTACGACCCAGTGAAGGGCAAGTTCCCCGACGCCGTGAAGAAGAAGCTCGAGGTCGACACGATGTACCGCCGCGTGGCAGCCCTCATGGCCGCGCAACCGACCGCCACGACCAAGGACCTCGTCAAGCTGCTCGCCAACAACGACCCGACCAAGACGACCCAGTGCGTAGAGTTCCTGCGCCAGCTCAACCCCTCCAAGACGCACTACCTCTTCCGGGGCGCCCGACTGCGGGGCACCCACAACTTCCAGGAGGCGAGGCTCTCGATCTGGGCGCCCGAGGAGGACACGTCGACCTACTACGGGCGGTTCCTACCACTGGATGCCGGAGCGGTGCCGCGGCCAACAGCCGCGGCCAACAATCGGCGTATGCCGCCCAGTGCCGACCCGCTCCCGCCTCCGGGTGTCGACGTGGGTGCGTTCCTCGGCCTCCTCCAGGCCCGGCGCGGCGGAGCCGTCGACAACCTCCTCGAGATCGACAAGGCCTCCAACAACACGAGTATCGTCTTCGCGCTCGAGTGGCGCGGGTGGCGGCTCGTCTTCTCCGGCGACGCCGAGATCCGCAGCTGGAAGACGATGAACCAGAAGGGGGTGCTGAAGCCAGTCCACTTCCTCAAGGTGTCGCACCACGGCAGCCACAACGGGACGCCGGCCGACGATATCTTCGATGCGATCCTGCCGGCGAACCCGCCCGATGCCCGCCCGCGCCACGCCGTCATCTCGACGTGGGAGGACACCTACCCCGGCATCCCCGACCCGCCGACGAGCTCGCGCCTCGCCGAGCGCGCCACCGTGCATTCGACGCTCGACCGGCGGAGCGACCTGTTCTACGAGGTGACCTTCCCCGGCTGACCCCGACGCCGTCGGTCACTGGCTGAGCGAGCGCGGCCTGGGTCTGCGGGCGCGCGCGCCGATGTGCTGGTCGCGGTCGAGGTTCGGGGCTGAGTCAGGGGCATGGCCGTACCCCTCGACGGAACCCTCGTCGCAACGAACGCGCCTCGGCATCGGTAAGGTTCCCCGTAACCGGACCGGTGCGCTGCTCCATGAGCAGTCGCGATGCCGTCGAGCTCCTGGGCCCCGCCCGACCGCGGGTCGCCGTTCCAGTCCACCAGGAGGGTTGGTTCCACTTCTCGGAACGGCCCGAGGTCTCGCGGCAGAACCTAGCGGCCCCGCCCCAGGTCGCACTCGAGTGTGTCCTGATTGGCGCCAGGAATACCGACCGCAGTCTGATCCGGTCGACCGGTTGTCCCCGAGGACGGTCGCCAGGGCAGTGAGGCGGGGTCATGCATGGCGATTGGTCGGATGAACTCGGAGCCGACGATGAACGGCTTGGCGCCGCAGTCGCCGAGGGTGTACTCGAGCTCGCCGTCGGCGAGGCGGTGACGAACCGGGCCACCCCCGAGGCCGCCTACGCGGCCCGCCCCAGGGCCACCCCCGGCACCGAACCTGCGGACCGAACCCTCGCCCGGATCCGCAACAACCGCGTCGACAAGGTCGGCAAGGTCACCCTGCGCCACGGCGGGCAGCTGTCCATGCGCTCGCCCGCGCCTGGACCGGAACCGGGGTCACCATGACCATCCACGGCCTCAACGTGCGCATCACCACACGGAAATCCGGCCAGCTCATCCGCCGCCTGACCATCGACCCCAGCCGCCGCTACCAAGACTGTGGAAGGCCACAGCCTCCACCTCACTCCGCGGACCTGACCCGGCCGTCGTCGACGCCGCCCGACACGGCTACCAAAGTCACGACTCTGCCGAGGTGCAAGCATCTTTCCGCCCAGATAGTGCGCCAGTTCGGGATTAAGTGTGGGCGCACGGGGCGCACAGCCATCCGGCCGTCACGCCACGCGCGCCGCGGCCCCTTGCTGGCGGCCCGGCACGGGTGCATGCTCGACTGGCCCTGCTTCGCGCCGCGGGCCGAATGCCACCGAGGGAGGCAGCATGGAGGAGTCACGAGTTCTTCAGCGGGCGGGATGGGCGGGCGGCGCTTCGGTCGTGCTTCTCGCCGTCGGGGTGGCGCTGGCCGCGTTGGTCGGCGTCGACGACCCAAGCATGTCGGACGCCACCATCCTCGGGAGGCTGAACGATGACGCGCGGCAGACCGCCGCCGGCATCGGGCTGCCAGTCGTCGCCGTGGGGGTCGCGCTGCTGCTCTGGTTTGCCACCGGGCTGCGTCAGGTGCTGGACCAGCTGTCCGGCGGCGACTCGCTCGCGCACGCGATCGTGCCGGCGGCGGCGCTGCTCGGCGGGCTGGCGATCACCGGGGTTTCGCTCGACGTGTCGAGCGCGGTCACGGCACTGTCGGACGAGTTCACCCCGGACCCGGACACCGTCCGCGTGCTCGGCACGGCGGGGGCCATCGCCGGGCTCACCGGGCTGGTCGGCGGTGCAGTGCTGGTCGCCGTGACGACGCGGATCGCCCAGCAGGCGCGTGCCGTGCCGACGTGGGCCGTCTGGGTGTCCTACGTCGTAGCCGTGTTGTGCCTGTCCGGCTTCTGGACCGCGGGCGCGGGGTCCGCGGCTTTCGCGCTGTGGCTCATCGGCGCCGTCATCGGGGTGCTGCGCGTGGCGCGGCGGACTCCGCCGGCGCCGGCCGGCCCGGCGCAGGTCTCGGCAGAAGCTTGAGCCCTCCCGGCCCAGCTTGAACGGGCCGCCTTCCTCTGCAACCTCATTCTGAGTTCCGTTCGCCTCCAACGACAGGCCGTATCACGGGACAATCTGCGTGGACATCACAGCTAACCCAGCAAGAGGCGAGGGCGCACGAAGGGCCGGGCTGTGGACGACCCGGGGCTGGGGCGTCAGCTGCTGGTGGCGGTCCGGGACGTGCGGGCCGCTTCCGGAGCCGGTGCTCCCTGCGAGCCGTTCCGCTATCGCGTCTTAGCCGCGTTCGCCGCCCCTTGACATAAGGGCTAGGCCCGCGACGGGGAGCAGCGTGAGAAGTCCAGCTGGCAGAACCTGGATATGGGGGCCGGGGACCAACCGCGGGGAATCATCTGGCGGGCTTGCGTGCGATCCGATAGTGCAGGGTCAGGAACGGGAAACCGAAGACCCAGAACGCGTGCTCCGCGCGCAGCGCGCCGTCATCGACGAAGACGTCGAGCTGCTCCTCGAAGCCGTGCACGGCTAGGGCAGTGAGCTCGTCTGCCGCTGTGTCGACGTAGGTGAGGTAGTGCCCGGCCTGGCCGTCGTGGACGCGGCTGGTCAGCGTCAGGCCCCGGTCGGGCCGTGACCGGGGGAGCAGGGTGGCGGTGAAGCTGCCCTCCGGAACGGGGAACCCGACGCTGACGTAGCCGCAGTCCCTGTGGGTGTAGGTGGTGTAGATGCCGACCATGATCGGCTCATCGTCGTCGGTAAACGACCGGATCCAACCGCGCACCGACACTGTGCCGTCGACCCCGGTGACCGTGTCGATGCGGCTGCGGATCCCGCGCTGGGCTTCGCGCTGGTTCATCGGGACGCTGGCTTGTCCCAGGGGACGCGCGACCAGTGTTCGGTACAGCAGGTAGCCGGGCCGTACCCACAGCCGCCACTGCGGGACGATGTCGAGAGCGAACCGGGTGGTGTGCTCGTAGAACTCCCGCACGAGCGGGTCGACCTGCGCCGGGTCGAGCCCCGGTCCGGCCAGCGCGTCGAGGGAGGCCACGATCCCGGTCTCCTGGGCGTCGGCGGTGTAGTGGGCTCCGAGCTCCTCGGCGAGGTCCCGGACATAGGCGGTGCCGACGTACCTCGACCGCGCCGGCATGGGCACCACGAACGGCAGTTCGGTGGCGCTGACCCGGTCGGCGAGCAGGCTGACCTGTGCGTCGCGGAAGAACAGGGCGGACAGGCTGCGGCAGGCCAGGACGGTGCTGCTCGCTACCACGGCCGCCGGGGCTGGCCTCAGGGACAGTGCCTGCCCAACGGCGGCACCCACGACCGGGCCCATCGCCACCTTCTGTGGCCGCAACCCCATGGCCCCGACCACGGCGCCCGTAGCCGTGCCGACCGCGAGCGGACCCGCACCGGTCACCTTCTCCGAGGCCCACCCGAGTGGCGCTGCCAGCGCGGTGCTCACCGCGATGCGCTGCCACAGCGCCGGGATCTCGCCCTCCTGCTGCCGGGCCCGAGCCACCGCCTCCGACGTACCCAGGCCGACCGCGCCGACCATCGCGGCGCCGGCCGCTGACCTGAGCCCGCGGTGCGCGGCCAGCGATGCTCCCGCGAGGCCGCCGATCGACGCCGCGAAACCGATGGAGGACCCGGTGGCCACGCTCGTGACCCTAGCCGGTATCGGACCGGACGCGCGAAACGGGCCCCACTCCCTCGTCACGAGTCAGCAGCGGCGCCATGCATCATTTCGGTTCCCCTCTGTGTCAAGGACGCGGTTTCGGCGCCGCCGAGTGTGCGTCGGCGCTTGTCGCCGTCAACGTCGTTCGTCCGGTGGGGCGCTCCACGTTGACGGCTCCGGCGCGCCGGCGCGGAGGCTGGGGAGCCGAAGCCGCGCGGGGTGTCCGGGGGCGCTTGTGGGCGGGTAGCGTCGGTGCTGCGGGTCCGGGTTGTGGCTGATCCGAAGAGCCGATGACCGGGGTGTGCAGGTCGGCCGCGCTGGATGCGAGTGACGCCCCCGAGTGCCCTCCCGGACCCGCCCCGGCGCTGGACGCTGGTGCGTGGGTGCCGGTGGGTTCGGCGAGGTTGGCGTCGGCGACGAGCTGCCGGTAGACCAGGTCGGAGAGGCGTCGCTTCAGGCAGCGCCGGGCCTCCTTGCGGGTCTTGGCCTCGCCCAGCTTCCGCCGGTAGTAGGTCCGGCCTTCGGTGTCGAGGCGGATCTGGGCGATGGCGGCGATGTGCAGGACGTGGTTCAGCCGCCGGTTCCCGGCCCGGGACAGCCGGTGTCGGATCAGCTCACCGGAGGAGGCGTCCAGGGGTGCGGTGCCGGTCCAGGACGCGAAGTGGTTGCGGTCGGGGAACCGGGCGATGTCGCCGACGTCGGCCAGGATCCGGGCGGCGCCGGCGGGACCGATCCCGGGCAGGTCCATCAGGTGTGACCCGCGCGCCCGGACCGCGGCGGCGAGCTCCTTGGTCAGGGCCTTGAGCCTGGCATCGGTTGCCACCAGGTCGGCCACTTCCTCGACCGCCATCCGCCGAGTCGTCTTGCCCACAACAGATCTCGGCTTCACCGTGGCCAACAACCGCTTTGCCTTGGTCGCGGTGAGGTCCTTCCCGGCGCCACCGGCAGTCAGCTCGGCCAGCAGCCGATGAAGCCGGTTCACGGTTTGCACCCTCCGCGCCGACAGCTCATCACGCCGGTCGGCCAGCAGCCGCAGCGCGACCAGCTCCTCATCAAACGCGAGCACCCGCAGGTTCGGGGTGCGCAGCGCCGCCGCCGCGACCGCATGCGCATCGGTCGCGTCGGTCTTGCGGGCGTTGCCGGTGTCGAAGACCCGCACCCGCGCGGCGAGCTTGGCGGGGACATCGACCACCCTCTCGCCGTCGGTGAGCAGCCGTTGTGCCAATGGCCGGCCCACACCCTGGGCGCCCTCGATCGCCCAGCGGTGGCGTGGCCACTGCTGCCGCACGTACCCGAGCATCGCCTTGTACTCCCGGGTGGTGGTGCCGAACCTGCCGGTGGCCAGCTTCTTGTCTTGGCCGTCGACGACCTCGATCGTCACCGACTTCTTGTGGGGGTCCACCCCCACGATCACATCACTCATGCTCCTGCCTCCTTCACCCTCGAGTGTCATGTGTCAGCGAGGGCGGGCAGAGCTACTTTGAGCAGGGCAGTCCCCTCTTGGGCCAGGGACCTCACCAGCGGTGCCCGGCGGGAGCGCAGTCCGAAAAAGAGCCACAACCACGAGGCTGGGCAGCCGCGATAGAGAGCGTCCCACCGAGCACCTCGACAACAGCCTGGCCGGGCCGCTGCCGTAGAAGAAGTCTCAAGTAGGCCGCGAAGCGGCCGAGTCACGCCCTTGCGCCTCAAGTCGGGATCGAGGGGCATCGAGAGGCGACGGCTGGAGTCAGGAGTGGTTGGTGTACGACAGGAAGCGCAGTCCCCGCGGAGTCTCAAGTAGGTGGTAGGTCGTGTAGGTGTCACGCATGACTTCACCCGCCTCATTGCGAGCGTTCCAATGAACGGTGGCGAAGCTGGAGAACTCCCCGAGGGCATGTGGTTCGACCTCTCGCGGAACCCACGCGGCGGCGCCGTCTTGTTCGCGATAGGTACGCATCATCGCTGTGAAATGCTCACGTACCGCATCTTTGTCGGGTAGATGGATGGCGACGCCGTGCGAATCGCCAGGAACGGGGCTTCACACAGGCCCGCAAGGCTGGCCGCATTCTGTGCGGAGTAGCGCGCCGCGTACGGGTCGAAAAGTGCGTCGATCACTGCTGCCATCCATCGACTGTATTGCTGCTGCGAACAGGCCCGCTACACGGTCGTCCTCGCGGTGACCTGCCCCATTCCGCCGCTATCGCCGCTATGAGCTCGAAGTTCGCGTGCTCTTTCTGGCAGCTAGCCGCGACTTCAACCCAACTTCTTGACGCCGCACGGTCCTAGGGTGCGCGCCGGCGGCGGGAAGCCCGGCGTGGCCGTCGGAGTTGTACCGTGCACCGACCAGCGCGGTCGATGGATGGGGCCGCGCCAGAGCTCGGAGGTGGCCTGTGACGAGTGCAGATCAGGGCGATGCCGCGGTGCTTCGCACGCCTTGGTCCAAGGAGTTCGCCACGCCGGTGCGTGCCTTCCTTCAGACTGCGTCGGGCAGTGCCGGGATCCTGACGGGGGCGATCGTGGTCGCTGTTGTCTGGGCGAATCTCGGTTCGTCGTACGAGTCGGTGTGGACCACGCCGTTCGGCATCCGCCTCGGGGACGCGAGCGTGACGCGGGATCTGCGGACGTGGGTGAACAGCGGCCTGATGACGCTGTTCTTCCTCGTGGTCGGGCTGGAGGCACGCCGGGAGATCGACCTCGGCGATCTGCGTGACCGCGGGCGCTTGCTCCTGCCGGTCGCTGCGGGTCTGCTCGCGATGGCCGTGCCGGTCGGCCTCTACCTCGCCGTCAACGCCGGCGGAGACGCGGCCGGCGGCTGGGGCGTCGCGATGTCGACGGACACCGCGCTCGCGCTCGGGCTGCTCGTCGTCGTCGGCCGAGACGTGCCGGACCGGGTCCGGACGTTCCTGTTGACCATGTTCGTCGTCGACGACCTCGTTGCGCTGCTCGTGATCGCGGTCGTGTACGCCGACGATGTCTCCCTGCGCTACCTCGCCCTGGCGGTGGCGCTGTTCGGCCTGTTCCTCCTCATCATGCGGCTCCGGCTCGGCACGCCGGCCAGTCTCGTCGTGATCGGTTTCGCCGTCTGGGCGAGCCTGCTCGGCAGCGGCATCGAACCGGTCGTCGCCGGGCTCGCGATCGGGTTGGTCGCCCCGGCGTACACCCCGGCTCGCGAGGACCTCGAGCAGGCGAGCGGCCTGTTCCGCCAGTTCCGTGAGGAGCCGACGCCAGATCTCGCCCGCACCGCGGTGGTCGGGTTGCGCCGGACGCTGTCTCCAAACGACCGGCTCCAGAGGTTCTTCCACCCCTGGAGCAGCTATGTGGTCGTGCCGCTGTTCGCGTTGGCGAATGCCGGGATCGAGATCGACGGCTCCTTCGTCGACAGGGCGATGAGCTCGCCGATCACCCTCGGCATCGTGCTCGGGTACGCCGTCGGCAAGCCGCTTGCGGTGATCTCGGCGTCTTGGGCGATCTCCCGGATGACCCACGGCCGCGTGCAGCCGGCGGTCGGATGGGCGGCGGTTGCCGGCAGCGGCACCATCGCCGGCATCGGCTTCACCGTCTCGTTCCTGATCGCCTCCCTCGCCTTCGACGGTGGCCGCCTTGCCGAGGCGAAGTTCGGCGTGCTCCTCGCCGCGGCTGTTGCGGCGGCGTCGACGTGGATCGTCTTCCAGGTCACCGCGCTCCTGGGTGAGGACCGCCGTACCGTGGCGCTGCAAGGCCGTGCCGAGCAGCTCGTCGACCTCGCCGTCGACGTCGATCCGGAGCGGGACCACCTGCGTGGTCCGCAGGACGCGGCGGTCACCGTGGTCGAGTACGGCGACTTCCAATGCCCCTACTGCGGCCAGGCCGAGCCAGCCGTGCGCGCCATCCTCGGTGATGCCGACGTGAGGTTCGCCTGGCGACACCTACCGCTCACCGACGTGCATCCCGACGCAGAGCTCGCCGCACAGGCAGCCGAGGCCGCGGGCACCCAGGGCAGGTTCTGGGAGATGCACGACCTGCTGCTCGCCCACCAGGACCACCTGCAGAAACCCGACCTGCTCGCGTACGCCGAGCAGCTCGGCCTGGACGTGCCGCGGTTCCAGAAGGAGCTGTACTCGCACGCGCACCTCGCTCGCGTGGGACAGGATGTCGAGTCTGCGGACATCAGCGGTGTCTCCGGGACGCCGACGTTCTTCGTCGACGGCCGCCGCGAGTACGGCGCCTTCGACGCGGCGTCACTCACGAGTGCAACTGCGGCTGCCCGCGCCCGCAACCGGATCCAGCCCCGTCCGCGGAAGCGGTGAGTGAAGATCGCCCAGGTGACCTGCTATCCGATCAGGAGTCCTCGAGGTGCGTCACTGCGCCGCCTGGGCCCTGTGGATGAAGTCGGTCTGATCCGCGGGCCTTAGTTCCTTCTGGACAGCGTGCTCGCGCACTAGTCGTGGTCCTCGGCAGCACGACCGCACGAGCGAACACGTACTCTCCGGTGCGCCCCCTACGATGCTCCATCCCTCACACGGCCGAGCAGGCTCAGATGTGCTATCGCCATGTCGATCGCGGAAGCCATCGGGGTGACGTCGCGGGAGGTCTGCGCCAACAGGTAGCCGCCCTGTACAGCCGCCACGAATCCCGTAGCAAGTTGGGCCACGTCGGCGTCCGGCGGAATGACGCCTTCCCGTTGAAACCGGCGAAGGAGGTCTTCGAATAGTTCTTGCCAAGCCATGAACAGGTCGTGGAGCTTCTTGCGGGCGACCGAATCCTGGTCGGAAAACTCGTTCGCCAGTGAGCCCAAGGGGCACCCGTACCGGCCCTCCTGCAGGGCATTGCGCTCGACAAGTGCATCCCGCCAACGTCGCAGGCCCGCAAAAGTCCTCACGTTCTCCAGGCGTTCCCGCTCACCGGCTATCGTTCGCTCGCCCACAAACTCGATCACTGCCCGCACCAGCGCTGGCTTGTCGTCAAAATGTCGGTACAACTGCGATTTGCTGGCCTTGCTCGCTGACACGACGTCGTCCAGAGTCGTTCCACCAACTCCTCGCACGCGCATCAGATCCGCAGCGGTGGCGACGATTCGAGACCGCGTCTTCGCGCCACGCGCCGTCAACCGCGCGGCTGCGGCCGTCTGCGAGTCCTCCACACCCCCATGGTGCACATCTGGACGATATCGTCTCGGTTGATCAACCGTCGATGTCCCTGGAGGGCGTCCCGTTCGGCGATCGAGTGCACACACCGCTCGAAGGCATAACGACCTTTGCGATCTCGCCGCCAGGCGCTCCGGCTTGCCGGGCAATGCGACTCGGCACTAGTATGGACGAAGTCGTCCAGTTATGGTTGGACCGCACATGCAGCGCGGGCAAAGACCGGATACAGGGAGGCGCCGGATGAAGGCGATTGTGGTGACGGACCAGGCCGCGGGAACGGCCGGGATGACGCTGACCGAGCGGCCCGAGCCGCCGGCAGCGATCAACGACGTCATCGTTCAGATTCATGCGTCGGGATTCGTCTCGACTGAGCTGGGGTGGCCCTCGACCTGGACCGATCGCGCCGGCCGTGACCGAACACCGTCGATCCCCGGCCACGAGCTGGCCGGAGTGGTCACCGCCCTCGGCTACGGCACGACGGGACTGTCGGTGGGACAGCGGGTGTTCGGCCTCGCCGACTGGCACCGCGACGGCACCCTGGCGGAGTATGTGGCGATCGAGGCACGCAACCTCGCGCCCTTGCCGGGCGACGTCGACTTCACGGTAGGCGCATCCCTGCCAATCTCAGGTCTGACCGCCTGGCAGGGACTGTTCCAGCACGGCCGCCTTCAGCCGGGGCAGAGCCTCCTCGCCCACGGCGCGGCCGGCGCAGTCGGAACGATGGTGACCCAGCTCGCACGCGAGGCCGGCGCCTACGTCATCGGCACCGGACGCGCCGCCGACCGTGAGAAGGCACTCGACTTCGGCGCACAGGAGTTCCTCGACCTCGAGAACGACGCCCTCGAAGGCGTCGGCGAAGTCGATCTGGTCTTCGATGTCATCGGCGGCGACGTCCAGAAGCGGTCCGCGGCCCTGATCAAGGCTGGCGGAACGCTGGTGTCCGTCGTCGGCCCGGTCGAGGCCCGCCCCGCAGACGGCCTGGCAGTGGATTTCGTTGTCGAAGCCGATCGCGCCCAGCTGGGTGAGATCGTGCAGCGGGTGCGGGACGGACGGCTGCGCACGAACATCGGAACCACCGCATCCCTCGAGGATGCCGTCGCAGCCCTCAACTCCACCGAGCGGCTCAAGGGAAAGACGATCATCCGCGTTCGCCCGTGAGGACCTGGCACACCCAAGCACCAGAACGACCCCGCACAGCGAGCGGTACGTCGATGGCTCGGCCTTCACCTCCGTCGACGACATGCTGCCGGACGACTACGACCACCGCCACGGTCGGAGGACGTTCTCGGACCAGCGGTCTGGGAAGTTGCGTCACACCGCCGCGTACCGTCCCGGTCGACGCTGCCAGTGCATACCGCCGCCATTGACCCTGGGCGATGAACGCCCGGAACTGCTGTTGGTCGCGAGACACGGGTCGGCGCGGCGCAGGTCGACGAAGGACAGTTCGGAGCCGGCCCGATGCTCGTGACGGTCGACTGCCGCAAGTGAGGCGCCGGCATGACATACAGCCAGACCGCGTGCGCCGCTTGGGGCCTTGACCCATACGTGAATCGCGCGTTCGTCGCCGTTCATTCGCCACCAGGGTGTCAGTCCCGTGAACGCAGCTGCTCCGGGGTGAACCCCGGCGAACCCTCGCGAACCACGAAATGAGACTGACTGAGACTAGACGGGAAACGCCGGCCGGTGCACTGGGGCTCCGGCCGGCGTTTGCGCAGGTGACTGGCGGTGGCGGTGGGATTTGAACCCACGGAGGAGTTGCCCCCTCACACGCTTTCGAGGCGTGCTCCTTAGGCCGCTCGGACACGCCACCGCCGAGCAGGGTACTAGAGCCCCTCCCGGCAGAGAAATCCGGCGGAGCCGCCCCACAGTGCTCCCTGAGTGCCCACCGGGATCCCGCTCTTCCCGGCGGAAAGCACCACTATCGCGTCAGACACAGGTGAGGGCATGTTGGCGGGCCAGCCCACCGACATGCCCTCATGTGCCTCCTTGGCGGCCTAGTGCGGCGTTGCCATCGCGTGCCGGTGCGTCCGCGTCATTTGGAGGTCGGCAAGCCCGACCACGGCAACGACGACTCCGACGATCCACGACGTCCAGGCCATCGCCCGGATGTCCGCGTACCCCATGACCCACGGGGCGATGAAGAAGAGCGCACCCATCACAGCGGTGAGCCCCTCGGTGGCGAGCAGGTCGGGCCGCGCGAGGTCGACAAGCGAAAGCACGGCCGTGACGGCACCGAGGACGATCATGGTCCAGGTCGCCTTGGTGGTCGTGTCGGTCCAGATCGGGGCGAGCATCGCGTAGATGCCCGCAAGCAGAGCAATGAAGTCCTGAGGATGGGTCCATCGCTTCATGTGGTTCAGCCACCTTTCGGTTAGGTGGTCCGTCGATCCATGGCGGGCCAACAGCTCAATTCTCAACCGCAGGAATCAGTCCGTCAACGCAGCCAAGCGGCCATCCGGCATACCCAATGGACGTGAGGTAGGCCGGCTCGCCGCCACTCGCCGCCAGCCAGCCTCACGAGTCGGGCGCCAACTCCCGGTGCGCCGCGAAGAAGTCCAGCAGGAGCTGCGAGCACTCCTCGTCGCGAACGCCGCCGATCACCTCGATCCGGTGGGTCGCTCGGCGGTCGCGCACGATGTCCCACACCGAACCGCACGCCCCCAGCTTGGGGTCCCACGCCCCGAGCACCAGTCGCGAAACCCGCGACAGCATGAGCGCACCGGCGCACATGGGGCAGGGTTCCAAGGTCACGACCAGCGTGCAGTCCTCCAGCCGCCACGAGCCGGTATGCCGTGCGGCGGCTCTCAGGGCCACGATCTCCGCGTGCCCCGTGGGATCGCCCTCGGCCTCCCTGGTGTTGCAGCCCTCGCCGATGACCTGTCCAGAGGGCGAGATCACCACCGCCCCGACCGGCACGTCACCGGTCCCAGCCGCAGCGGCGGCGAGGTTGAGCGCGAGCCCCATCCACACGGCATACGCCGGATCAGTCGCTGGGCCGCGGCGGACTGTCACGCGCTAAGTTTCGCCTATGCGCGTCCACATCGCCGACCATCCGCTCATCGCCCACAAACTCACCTACCTGCGCGACGAGCGGACCGACAGCCCCACGTTCCGCCGGCTCGCGGAGGAGCTGGTGACGCTGCTGGCCTACGAGGCGACCCGCGACGTGCGCGTCGAGCCGATCGACATCGTCACACCCGTGGCTCCCACGAAGGGGATCAAGCTGAGCTCCCCCAAGCCGCTTGTGGTTCCGATCCTGCGCGCCGGTCTGGGCATGCTCGAGGGCATGGTGCGCTTGCTGCCGAGCGCCGAGGTGGGATTCCTAGGGATGCAGCGCAACGAGGAGACGCTCGAGGCGATCACGTATGCCAACCGCCTACCCGACGACCTGTCCGGGCGCCAGTGCTACATCCTCGACCCCATGCTCGCGACCGGCGGAACCCTGGCCATGTCCATCAGCTACCTCGTCGAGCGCGGCGCCGACGACATCACGGCGGTGACGCTCCTGGCCGCTCCGGAGGGCATCAAGCACCTCGAGGAAGAGGTCGGCAGCCAGGAGGTGCCCGTCACGATCGTCACCGGTGCGGTCGACGAGAGGCTCAACGAGAAGGGGTACATCGTCCCGGGTCTCGGCGACGCAGGGGATCGCCTCTACGGGGTGGTGTGACCCCGCGTCTCGAGAGGCGGCGGCGCGCCTCATCCGTCACAGTGGTCACATCAGGCATGCTGCAACCAGATCTGTGCCTTGCTTCGGCCATCCTCGGCCACACACAGTGCCTGACAGGAGAAAACGTCTATGGTGAAGAAGATCATCGTGTTTATCCTCGTCGCCTTTGCCATATACGCCGTCATCACCTCGCCCGAGAAGGCTGCTGACATCGTGAAGACCATCTGGGACCTCATCTGGTCCGCAATCTTGAGCATTGCGGACTTCTTCGACGCGCTGCTGAGGGGCTAGCGCATGGCGCCCATGGAGCTGGGCAGCAGGCGGGGCAGCAAGGACCTCGACCGCTACCTCCTCGATGGGGAGAAGCTGGTGGCAGCGGTTCACCAGCACTGGGCGAAGGTCTCCGGTCAGATCGCCGCGGCGCTGGGGGCCTTCCTTCTCGCGCTGTTCCTCGACTTCAACCTTCCCCGCGACGCGCAGGCCCTGAGCACGTTCGCGTGGTGGTTCTTCTTTGCGGTCCTCCTGTGGGCGGCCTTCCACGTCATCAACTGGCAGCGCGACTGGTTCGTTGCCACGGACAAGCGGCTGCTGCTCTTCCACGGGCTCATCACCCGGAAGGTGTCGATGATGCCGCTGATCAAGGTCACCGACATGCAGTACACGCGCACCATCCCCGGCCGGCTGGCGGGCTACGGGCGGTTCATCATGGAGAGCGCCGGCCAGGACCAGGCGCTCAGCCAGGTCAACTTCGTTCCCAAGCCCGACCACCACTACCGCGCCATCTGCGCGGAGATCTTCGGCGTCGACGACTCCGAGCGAGTCATGGAGTACGTAGACCTGCCGTATGCCGGTGAGCCTGGGCCCGGGGGCTCCGGCGCCTCGGGCGGAGGAGACATGGGGCCCGGGGGCGGCGGGCCAGGCGGGGCGGGCGGCCCAGGCGGTGCTGGCGGGTCAGGCCGCGGGCCTGGAGGGCCAGGCGGATCTGGCCCCACAGGTTCTGCGGGCCCGGGAGCTGGGGGGACGCGCCCACCCGGCTCCAGCTCGAGCGGCTACTCCACGGCCATCCCGATCCACCGACCGGCCATGCCGGAGGAGCAGACCGAGCGTCCCGAGGACGAGGCAGGGCGGATCCACGACTACTCGTACACCGACTCGATCTACCGAAGCGCTGACCTCGAGCGCGACGAGCGGCGCAAGGCGCGGCGCGGACAGGTCCCGGTCGACCGCGAGGCCGACACCGGTCCCATTCCGATCTACCCGCGGGAGGAGTGGTCCGGATAGCTGGTGGGACGATCCCCCGGGTGTCGGTGGTGCTCGACTGCCTCGACCCCGCGGGACTGGTGCTGTTCTGGTCCGCTGCCCTGGGCTACGAGCGTGTGGGGGAGGTGTCGACGTTCGTCGTTCTCGCACCACCCGAGGGCCAGCGCGGGCCGGTGTTCATCCTCCAGCAGGTCGCCGAGCGCAAGTCGGGCAAGAACCGCATGCACCTGGACTTGCACGCTCCCCTCGACCCAGGCGTGCCTGCCCTGGCGCAGCGGCTCGAGGCGCTCGGCGGGCGCCGGCTCGGCGAGCCCATCACCGAGCTGCACGATGCGATGGGGATCTGGTGGATCACCATGGCCGACCCCGAGGGCAACGAGTTCGATCTCGTCGCCGACCCCGGCCACCCCCTCCCCGACCTGCCCTTCATCGGGTGACCCAAGAAAGGGGAGCAGTGTCAGAGGGCCTTGATGATGTCCTCGACCCGGTCCTTCGCGTCGCCGAAGAGCATCGCGCTGTTGTCCTTGAAGAACAGCGGGTTCTGCACCCCGGCATAGCCCGTGGCCATCGACCGCTTGAACACCACGACGTCGTGCGCCTTCCACACCTCCAGCACGGGCATGCCCGCGATCGGCGAGCTGGGCTCCTCCTCGGCGGAGGGATTGACCGTGTCGTTGGCACCGATCACGAGCACCACGTCGGTCTCGGGGAAGTCCTCGTTGATCTCGTCCATCTCCAGGACGATGTCGTAGGGAACCTTCGCCTCGGCCAGGAGGACGTTCATGTGGCCGGGAAGGCGCCCGGCGACCGGGTGGATCCCGAAGCGGACGTTGACACCCTTCTTGCGCAGCTGTGAGGTCAGCTCCGCCACGGGGTACTGCGCCTGCGCCACCGCCATGCCGTACCCGGGCGTGATCACGACCGAGTTCGCGTTCTTCAGCAGTTCGGCCACGTCGCCGGGGTTGGTCTCGCGATGGTCGCCGTAGTCACGCTCCTCCCCCGTGATCCCCCCGTCGGAGCCGAAGCCCCCGGCGATCACCGAGATGAAGGATCGGTTCATCGCCTTGCACATGATGTAGCTGAGGATCGCACCCGAGGAGCCGACCAGAGCGCCGGTAACGATCAGCAGGTCATTGCCGAGCATGAAGCCGGCGGCCGCCGCGGCCCAGCCGGAGTAGCTGTTCAGCATCGAGACGACGACCGGCATGTCGCCACCGCCGATCGATGCCACGAGGTGCCACCCGAACGCCAGGGCGATAGCCGTCATGAGCGCCAGCGGCACCACCGAGTGGCTCTGGACGAACCAGACCAGCAGGGCGGCGGAGACCACGAGCGCCGCGAAGTTCAGCTTGTGCCGGTGGGGCAGCATGAGTGGCCTCGAGGAGATCCGGGCGCTCAGTTTGAGGAACGCCACGATCGACCCGGTGAAGGTCACCGCGCCGATGAACACCCCGAGGAAGACCTCGACGAGGTGGATGGTCTCCTCGGACCCGGTGAGGCCGGTGGTCGACGCGAAGGAGTTGAAGCCCACCAGCACGGCCGCCAGCCCCACGAAGCTGTGCAGGATGGCCACCAGTTCCGGCATGCCGGTCATCTCGACGGCGTAGGCGCGCCAGAGCCCGATCACCGCCCCGAGGCCCATCGCGATCGCGATCAGAATCAGCGTCGCGAGCGCGTCTTGGGCCTGGCTGGCCGCGAGCCAGATGGTCGCGCCGAGGGCAAGAACCATGCCGATGATGCCGAAGACGTTGCCGCGCCTGGCCGTTTCGTGCCGGGAGAGGCCGGCGAGAGCAAGGACGAAGAGAACGGCACTGATGATGTATGCCGCCTGGACCAGGTTCTCAGTCACTCGCCTCACGCCTTCCGGAACATCTTGAGCATGCGGTTGGTGACGGCGAACCCGCCGAAGATGTTGATGCTGGCGACCAGCGTCGCTGCGAAGGCGAGGACCCGGACGACCATGTCCTCGCTGCCGACCTGGAGCAGGGCACCGACGAGGATGATGCCGGAGATCGCGTTCGTCTCCGACATCAGTGGCGTGTGCAGCGCATGGGCCACGTTGGAGATCACGTAGAAGCCGACGATCACCGCGAGCACGAAGACCGTGAAGTGCCCGAGGAAGGGCTGCGGCGACTTCGCGGCAATCAGCGCGAAGAGGGCGGCAGCGAGCACCATGCCGGCGTAGCGGCGGCCGGGGTGGGGCCGTTTGGGCTCGGGCTTCGCCGCCGGGGCGACCGGGGCCGAGGCAACGGGAGCAGCCGACACCTGCACGGGTGGCGGCGGCCAGGTCACCTCGCCATCCCGCACGACCGTCATGCCCCGCTGCACCGGGTCCTCGAAGTCGAGGACGAACTTGCCGTCCTTTTCCGGCGTGCCCAGCTTCAGCAGGTTGACCAGATTCGTGCCGAACAGCTGCGACGCCTGGGTGGGCAGCCTGGCCGGGAGATCGGTGTAGCCAATGATCTTGACCCCGTTCCGCGTCGTCACGAGCTCGTCCGCCACGGCGCCGGCGACGTTGCCCCCGTTGGCGGCGGCCATGTCGACGATCACGCTGCCCGGCCTCATCGAGGCGACCATCTCGTGGGTGATCAGGCGAGGGGCCGGCTTCCCCGGGATGAGGGCCGTGGTGATGATGATGTCGACGTCCTTGGCCTGCTCGGCGTAGAGCCCGGCGGCCTTGCGGTTGAAGTCCTCGCCCATTTCCTTGGCGTACCCGGTGGCCGAGGGGCCCTCGGCCTCGACGTCGATGCGCAGGAACTCGGCGCCCACCGACTCGACCTGCTCGGCGACCTCGGGGCGTGCGTCGAAGGCCCGCACGATGGCGCCAAGGCTGTTGGCAGTTCCGATCGCGGCCAGGCCGGCCACACCCGCGCCCACGACGAGCACCTTGGCCGGCGGCATCTTGCCAGCCGCCGTGACCTGCCCGGTGAAGAGTCCCCCGAACTCGTGCGCTGCCTCGACCACGGCGCGGTAGCCGCCGATGTTGGCCATCGAGCTCAGCACGTCGAGCGACTGTGCTCGAGAGATCCGTGGCACCGCATCCATGGCGAGCGCGGTCACCCCGGAATCGGCGAGCCGCGTGATGATGGCGGGGTTGAGGGCCGGCGCGAGCAGGCAGGCGATGGTCTGGCCGCGCTCGAGAAGCCGCACTTCGGCATCGCTCGGGGCGTTGATCTTGAGGATGACGTCGCCTGACCACACGTCGGCCCCGACGATGTCCGCACCGGCGGCGGCGTACGCCTCGTCCGGGTACGAGGAAGCCCGCCCGGCACCGGTCTGGACGGACACGGCATACCCGAGTTTGATGATCTGCCCGACAGTCTTGGGCGTAGCGGCCACCCGGGTCTCCCCGGGTCGCGACTCCTTTGGCACACCAATCCGCACGACAGCTCCTCTGACGATCACCGGCCGGTCCGCGGGCGCGCGAAGAGACGCCCTGCTCCCGTGAACTGCAACCTAGGGGCTGGTATGCCGTGATGCGAGCCTTTGTGACGACTCGCATAGGCGGGTACCACGGGCCACGGCAGCGTCTCACGAACGCTGTTTCCGAACTGCGCTGAAGGGTATCGGACGGGAGTCCCGTCTGGCGCCTGCCAGAACCGGTTTCCGAGGCGCAGTGGGGAACCCCGCAAGAGCGCGGTTCTCGCGCGCAAGGAGGAGAAATGGACACCATCACCATCGTCACGTGGATCGTGGCGGCCATCGCGGTGGTCCTTGTCATCGCTGCGCTCATCACCATGGCGCGGAGTCGGCGGACTGCCGCACACCACGCGGAGGCCGAGGAGATGAGGCAGCGCGCGATCGAGCGCGAGCCGCAGGTTCGCGCCCAGGAGGCCGAGGCCATCGCAGCCGAGGCCGCTGCTCGCCAGGCCCAGGCCGACGCCGAGCGACGCGCCGCTGAGGCCCAGCGTCTCCAGGCTGAGGCCGAGACGCGCGCTGCCAGTGCCCGCGACGCTCGATCCGGCCACGAGGACTGGCTGCGCCAGGCCGACCTGCGGGATCCGCAGGTGCACACCGACGAGGAGGGTAACCGCATCTCCGAGGAGACGGCCGATGATGGGGACCGGGCAGCGCGGGCGGGCGCCGCCACCGTCGCCACGGCCGGCGACCCGGATCGCGGCGACCTCGACCACGACCCCATGGACCGGGAGAGCCTGGATCGCCCTGGCATGGAGCGCAGCGACCTCGACCGCGATGAGGTGGACCATTCGGATCTGAACGCTGACCTCTACGCCGACCGTGACCGTGACGGGGTTACGGACGCGGACGGCTTCGACAGCGCCAACGACCGGGTCGACAGCGAGAACCACGGGTTCGATGACGAGGACCACGGGTTCGACGGCGAGGGGCACCGGGTCGACGGCGAGGGCCGACGTCTCGACGACCAAGGCAACCTGGTCGATCGCTCCGACGGCACGGTGACCGACCGCGAGGGACTCGACAGCCGCAACGATGTCGAGGAGCGCGACGATGTCGAGGACCGAGACGATGTCGACGTCCGCGAGCGCACCGACAACCAGAGCAGCCTCGAGGAGATGGGCGAGCGGATCAAGTCCGGATTCCGTCGCCGTCCCTGAGCGGTGCCGGCAGCACAGATCGAAGGCCGGGCCCCGGTCCACGGGTAGCCCGGCCTTCGTGATGTCGACAGGTGGCGGCTCTCAGCCGGCGAGCCCACCCTGTCCGGCATGCGGCACCGGCTGGCCGAGGCGCCCGGTCTGGTAGTCCTCGAACGCCTGGACCAGCTCGGACCTGGTGTTCATGACGAAAGGACCTGCCCAGGCGACGGGCTCGCGGATCGGCTGGCCGCCGAGGATGACCACCTCGAGACCACTGGCATGGTTGGACTGCTGCGAGGCGGCCGCGGAGAGCTGGAGGGCACGGCCAGCGCCGAGGACCGCGAGCTGTCCGGTACCGATCGGCGACTGGGACGGACCGACGAACCCGTTGCCGCTCATCACGTAGACGAGGGCGTTGAAGTCCGGCCGCCACGGCATGGCCAGCTCGGCGCCGGGGCTCACGCTCGCATGCATCATGGCCATCGGGGTGTGCGTCGACCCCGGGCCGGTATGACCCGCGACCTCGCCCGCGATGACCCGGAGCAACGCGCCCCCGTCGGCCGATGACAGCAGCGCGACCCGGTCGGCCGTGAGGTCCTGGTAACGCGGCACGGCCAGTTTGTCGCTCTTCGGCAGGTTCACCCACAGCTGGAGTCCGTGGAACAGGCCACCGCTGACGACGAGGTGCTCGGGCGGCGACTCGATGTGGAGGATCCCGGAGCCGGCGGTCATCCACTGGGTCGCACCATTGGTGATGGTGCCGCCGCCACCATAGGAGTCCTGGTGGTCGAAGATGCCGTCGATGATGTAGGTAACGGTCTCGAAGCCCCGGTGGGGGTGCCACGGTGTGCCCTTGGGCTCGCCGGGCGCGTAGTCGACCTCACCCATCTCGTCCATCATGATGAATGGGTCCAGCAGCCGCAGATCCACACCCGCGAAGGCCCGCTTGACCGGGAAGCCCTCGCCCTCCAGACCGTGCGGGGCGGTTGTGATCGACACCACGGGGCGCTGGGCCAGGTCCGGCGCGGGCTCGGCCACGCGGGGGAGCACCGTCAGGTCGGGAACTGTGACAGCAGGCATGGCTGCCTCCTCCGAGATCGTTTCAATTTCAACTTTCTCAGAGAACAGGCACGCAGGTCAACTCATTCCCGCCTCGGTGCGCGACCGCACCGACTCGCCGCGGGGCGGTGCCGACTCGTCACGACGCAGGCCGTCCTCGCCGCGTCGCCGCGCGGGCTGCAGAGTGGGTGCCGTTCCCAGCAAGCGGGTGGCCACCGACCACATCACCAGCACCAGACATGCGCCGGAGACCAGCAACATCCACACCGCGCCGGCGTCACTGCCCGCACCGATGCCGTGAGCGAGCGCGACCGGCCAGCTGAGGTAGGAGAGCCAGTGCAGGCCACGCCACACGGCATACGGCAGGTGTTTGCGCAACAGGCTGGTGACGACCAGGACCGCGATGAGCTCGAAGGCAAGCGTCCCGAGGCCGTACCAGAGGGCGCTGCCAGCACTCACGAAGGGCACGAGCACGTCGAGCCAGCCGAGCCCCGATCGCGAGTCGAGGACCAGGGTCACCACGTGCACTATCAGCAGCAGCGAGGCGCCGAGCGACGCGCGCCGGTGGATCTCGGCGACGGCGAAGCGCGGCGTTTCGCGGCTACCCCACCGACGCGCTGTGAGGATTCCGAGCGACACCGAGACGGTCAGGAAGACCAGCGCGGCGATGCCGGTGCCACGACCGACGAGCCAGAGGAACTCGTTCATGCGGCATCCCACCCGGCAACGGCACAGCCGGGGTCGAGTTCGGTGTCGGAGGACCAGCCGCCGAGGTGCTCGACCGATCCGCCATGGCCCACGAGCCGTGCCGGGAGACGTCGCTGGAGGAGGAGCGCACGCTGGTCCTGGTCCACCAGGAGTGCGGTCGAGAGTGTGTTTGCCTCGACGCACGAGCGGGCGACGACCGAGACGGTCTCCCAGGGCGGCTGGGTGGGGAGGCCGCGACGAGGGTCGAGGATGTGGTGCAGCTGATGGTGGCCGGCGAGCCACGCCCGGGAACGGGTGCTTGACGTGGCGACAGCCGCTCCCGCCGGGAGCCCAATGAGCGCGGCGGGTCCCACGTCGAGGTCGCGTACCAGGACGTTCCACACACCTTCTCCTCCGGCCGTCGCAATGTCGCCGCCGAGGCTGAGCAGGACCGGGGAGCCGGTGAGCTCGAGCACCTCGGCAGCTGCCTGGTCTGCGGCCCAGGCCTTGGCAAGCGCTCCCAGGTCGAGCACCGTGTCATCCGGGATCGTGAGCAACCGCCGCTCGCGGTCGAATTGCAGCCGCCGCCAGCCAGGCGCCGGCATCGCGACAACGGAGATCCCCGTGGCCCGCTGGCGCACCTGGACGATGTCGCGGTCGTAGCCCAGCCGGACCAGAGCACTTCCGACGGTGGGATCGACCGCGCCACCGGTCAGACGCGCCGCGTCCAGGGTTGCGCCCAGAATCGCGGCGAACTCGGCGCTGATCCGGGTGCGACGGGCCGGCCGCAGCCGTCGGATCTCCGAATCTTGGTCGAACCGGCTCACGGCACGTTCGACCCTCAACAGCGTGTTGTCGACGACCTGCTTCGCCGCTGGCAGCACCTGGGGGTGGGCGACGACGAGGCGCATCGTGGTCGACCAGAGTTTCCACTCGATCCCGGGGCCGTGGAGCATCGCCTGGATCTTCATGACGAACTCGACTGCGCCGAGACGCTGCCGGAGCCGACACCGGAGCCGACTTGGAGTCCGGCGGAGGTGCTGCTTCCCGAGTCAGTGCTGGCGGTGGTGGTGTTGTTGGCGGTGACGCTGGACGCCACGTCGCTGTAGGCCAGGGCCATGGCGCCCCCGGTCACGACGACGCCCAGAGCCGCCAGTCCCGCAGTGGCCTTCTCGATGCGTCGTCGGCCCCGCTCGCGTGCCGCGTTCATGTCCCGCTCCTTGTCCTCTGGCACTGTCATCTGGCCATGACAGTGCCGGGACAGCCTTGACCGCACCTGTGCGGTTCCTGAGCGCCAGCGGTGGGTATGCCGGTCAGCTCACGGCGCAGAGTTCGGAAGCGCGCAGGTGTACCGGCCCCGGACATCCTCCGAAGTCGTCACCGTGTCCCGAGCTCACTCCCCCGCTCGGGTGAATCCGAAGCGCTCGGCGGTCTGGGCGTTGATGAACCAGACGTCCGCTGTCGCCTCGTCGTACCAGCGGCTGCCCGGTTCGTGGTACTGCATCGCGTCGCGGCTGCCCTTGACCGCGTGGCCGAGCGGCTGTGCGCCATCGTCGATCGGTGCCGCGGAGCCCATGCCGAACCCGCCGTCACGGACTTCCTCCAGGGACGAGATGCGCACCGCGCGAACCGCCTCCGCCTCGGGCTCGGGCTCGGGTTCTGGCTCGGGCTCTGGCTCGGTTGCTGCCGGCGGTTCGGAGTCGTCCCAGGTCTGTCCGACGGGCGCAGCTTCGGCCGGAACGGCAGCAACGGGCTCCTCCCAGGTCGGCTCAGGCGCCGGTTCTGCCTCCGGCTCGGGCTCGGACCGCGGTTCGGGCTCCGCCTCCGTCATCGACTCCGGCTGGGGAGTTTCCAGGACGAAGACAGGCCCCGGCTCTGGCCCGGGAGCCGGCGCCGGAGCCGACCCAGGGGCAGGCGTTGGCTCGGGCGCTGGACCGGACTCTGGGGCAGGAACGGGACCGGGCTCCGGCATGCTCGCCGGGCCACCCTCCGGGATCGGCAGAGGTCCCGGCTCCGGCACTGGCGCGGGTCCCGGCTCCGGCAGGGGAACGGGCCCGGGCTCCGGGATGGGAGCCGGACCTGGCTCCGGCACAGGCACAGGCCCGGGCTCCGGAATGGGAACGGGACCGGGTTCGGGAACCGGACCGGGTCCGGGGACCGGGCCGGGTCGGGGCTCGACCTCGGCCCCCGCAGCAGGTGGCGTCCATTGCGCGCCGTAGACGGAGACGGGCTCCCACGCGGGACCCGCCGCCGGCTCAGCGGACGCAGGCGACCCGGCGGGTTCGGCGGGTTGGGCGAAATGAGCGGACGCAGGCGACCCAGTGGGTTCGGCGGGTTCGGCGCGTTCAGGCGACTCAGGTTCCTGGGGTGGCTGGGCTTCGGATTCAGGCTCTGCTATCGCACCCGGCTCGGGCCCCCATGGGTCCGCCGGGGGCACAGCGTCGCCGGGACCCTCGTCGGTGGCCTCCCAGTCAGTGGTCGCCGACTCCGAAGCTGACTGGCCGGCATACGACTCAGGAATGTCCGCGGCGACAGCTTCGGCGGCAGGCACATCGGTGTGGTAGTCGACCTCCGCGAATCCCGGGGCTCCAGGCTGTGGAACTTCCCGCATGGCCTCGGTAGCGGAGGGCTGGGTGGCGGTCGGCCGCTCCTCGGGAACCGGTGCGCCACCTAGCGGCGTGGCGACCGGAGGCGTGGCGACCGGCTGCTCAGGGAGCGTCTGGGGCCGTGATTCGGGTGATTCCTCGGGCATTTGCTCGGCTGACGCGGGAGCGGCCGCCCCCATCCCGGTGACCTGCTGGAGCCTTGCCGCGGCCACGTCTTGGTCGTCACGGGCCCCGAGCGCACGGTCGTCGTACTGCGACGCGAGCGAGCGTCGTCGGGAGGATCGGGCCACGATCCACAGCAGAAGGACCAGGGCCAGCAGGAGGATCAGGAGAACCCACAGATACTTCATCGACGCACCCTTCGTGTCGACAGACAGAAGCAGGCAGAAGCAGATGGACAGGGGCAACCTACCTGCGCCTCCCCGACCCGCGCCACAGTCGAGCTGTCAGGCGGTCGGCCTCACGGCCGGTGGAGGCCCAGCTCCGCGATCGACTTCTCCCGCATCTCGACTTTGCGGATCTTGCCCGTGACCGTCATGGGGAACTCGTCGACGATCTGCACGTACCGGGGGATCTTGTAGTGCGCCAGCCTGCCGCTCGCGAACTCCCGAACCCCTTCTGCCGTCAGCGGTTCCGCGCCCTCCCTCATCCGAATCCAGGCGCAGAGCTCCTCGCCATACGTCTCGTCGGGCACGCCTACCACCTGCGCGTCGAGGATGTCGGGGTGGGTGTAGAGGAACTCCTCGATCTCGCGCGGATAGATGTTCTCCCCACCCCGGATCACCATGTCCTTGATCCGGCCGGTGATCTGGACGTAGCCGTCGTCGCCCATGACGCCGATGTCGCCGGTGTGCATCCAGCCGTCGACCACGGCCTCGTCGGTCTTGTCCTGCTGCTCCCAGTACCCGAGCATCACGGAATACCCCTTGGTGCAGAACTCCCCCGGCACACCGCGCGAAACGGTCTCGCCGGTCACGGGGTCGACGATCTTGATCTCCAGGTGCGGGCAGACGCGCCCGACCGTGCCGACCTTGCGCTCGAAGGCGTCGTCCGTGCGGGTCTGGGTGGAGACCGGACTCGTCTCGGTCATGCCGTAGCAGATGGTCATCTCCTCGATGCCGGCCGCGATGAGCTTCTTCATCACCTCGGCGGGGCAGGGCGATCCGGCCATGATGCCGGTGCGAACGGAGGACAGGTCGTATGCCGCGAAGTCAGGGAGTGCCCACTCGGCGATGAACATCGTGGGGACGCCGTACAGGCTGGTGCACTTCTCCTCCTGCACGGCCTGGAGCGTCGCTGCCGGTTCGAAACCGGGAGCGGGAATCACCATGCAGGCACCGTGAGTGGTGGCCGCCAGGTTGCCCATGACCATCCCGAAGCAGTGGTAGAAGGGCACCGGGATGCAGATGCGGTCCTGCTCCGTGTAGTGGCACAGTTCACCGACCAGGTACCCGTTGTTGAGGATGTTGTGGTGGCTCAGCGTTGCGCCCTTGGGGAATCCCGTTGTGCCCGAGGTGTACTGGATGTTGATGGGATCGTGCGGCCTGAGCCCTGACTGGATCCCGGCGACCTGGTCAGGTGAGGTCCCTTTGGCTCGGGCCAGGAGGTCGGCCCAGCTGTCGGCCCCGATGACGAAGATCTGGTCCAGGGCAGGGCACTCGTCCCTGACCTCGTCGAGCATGGCCGCGTAGTCGGACGTCTTGAACGAGGACGCAGCCACCACCATGCGGATGCCGGCCTGGTTCAGCACGTACTTGAGCTCGTGCGAGCGATAGCTGGGGTTGATGTTGACCAGGATGGCGCCCAGCTTCGCCGTCGCGTACTGCACGACCGTCCACTCCGCGCAGTTGGGCGCCCAGATGCCGATTCGGTCGCCCTTCTCCAGGCCCGCGGCGAGCAGCGCACGGGCGAGCTCGTCCACCTCGGCCGCGAACGCGGCATACGTCCACCGGATCCCCTGCTGGACGTCGACCAGCGCCTCCCGGTCCGGGAAGCGTGCGACGGTCGCATCGAGGTTGTCCGGGATCGTCTGCTCGATGAGCGGCGGCACCGACTCGCCGATGGTGTGCGAGAGCGTGGGGTCGAGGGCCGGAGCGGACATCGTCGTCCTCCTGTGTCGGGGCGGGTCACCTCATCCCACCCTGCTCGCGTCCCGCCGGCAACCCTCCAGAGC
Organism: uncultured Actinomycetota bacterium; assembly: GCA_963715025.1. Classification (GTDB taxonomy): domain Bacteria; phylum Actinomycetota; class Actinomycetes; order Actinomycetales; family Dermatophilaceae; genus DASSJT01. The sequence continues at coordinate 764,270 of CAVQQQ010000009.1, forward strand.
GGCGGTGCCCAGTGAAGCGAGCCGAGGGTCCGCGCCGGCGCGCCCGATTTCCGTGCTGACTCGCATGTGGCTGGGCGCTCCCGTCACTACCGTCGATCCAAGAAGCCGGGCGCTGCTGAGGCGCCGGGCGCGCAGAGGAAGGTCCGGCCATGCACCCACAACGCCTCTCTCTCGGGATCGCCATTGCCACCGCCCTTGCCCTCGCCGCCTGCGGGTCCCCCCAGACAACAGCAGCGGGGTCGACGGCGGGCGCCCGGACGGCCACCCCCAGGACGAGCACAGCCACCGCAACGACGTCGTCGGCCGCCCCTCAGATCGTGGGCGAGTGGCAGCGCACCACGACGTGCGAAGAGCGCGTGGCTGCCTTCACGAAGGCGGGCCTGGCCAAGTACGCCGCCGAGAGCGTGGCCGGGGACGGCTTCATCCCCGGCGTGACGTCGGCAAAGGAGCTCAAGGACCCGAAGCACCCCTGCGCCGGAGCGGTTCCCCTGAGGCACTCGCACTTCTTCACCGCTGACGGGCAGTTCGGCTCGCGCGACGACCAGGGCCAGCAGGTCGACGACGGTCCCTACAAGCTCGTGGGCAGCAATGCCATCCAGATCGGGAGCGGCGACCATTCGGTCACCTTCCGTTACACGATCACGGACGGCACGACCCTCCGGCTCACACCCGTGATGCCGGCCTGTGCAGCCCAAGGATGTTTCGACGCGCAGTGGGCCGTGGCGGTCAGCTACCTGGGGCTGCCCTGGAGCCGGATCGGCCCGTGACGGAGGGGACCTCGCGGTCCTTGGTCGGCCGGAGGAGGGCCACCACCGCGAACCCCGGCCTAGTTGCTCAAGGCAAGTACCGGGCGACCTACCCTGCGTCGTTGAGCCGCCGGAGCAGCCTGGCAAGGGCCTCCAGATCATCTGCGTCCCAGCTGCTGAGCTGGGACCTGAGCCGCTCGCGCCTGCCCTCGAAGGACCGCTCCAGCGCATCCGAGCCCTCCGACGTCAGCCGCACTTGGCGCGCCCGAGCGTCAGCGGGGTCCGGCACCCGCTCGATCAGGCCGAGCTGCTCCAGGGCTGAGATGTTGCGGCTCATCGTGGACTTGTGAAGGCCAAGGGTCTCCGAGATGTCCCCACCCCGCGCACCACCGTGAGCCGCGAGGTCTCGGACGGCGACCAGCACGGCATACCCGGCCGCGTCCAGGTCCGGGTGGACCTGCGCGGCCGTTCGCTGCTGCGCGCTGCGGGCGCGCCGGAAGAGTCGGGTCAGCTCGACTTCCAGCTCGCCGAGCGCGGACCGGTGTGACATACCGGGAGCCTACGGGGGGCCGCAGGGCTGCGCTCACGCCTGGATGCAACCGCGGCTCGCGACGGGTGGCGCCGGGTCCCCGTCGGCGGCTTCACGGCTGGTTCCACGGGAAGTCCACGTCCGCTCCATGGTTGCCCACAGCGACCGCGCGACTCTCGTGCCATGAACGACGAGCACGTGACCGGAGCGAGAGTCCTCTCCGGCGAGCGCGACAAACCCGGCCGGGCGCCCGGCAGCCCTCAGGGTCCGGCCCACCGCGAGGCCCTGGCCGGCGCTCGGGCCATGCTGCCGTGGCTCGGCGGTGTCGTGCCGTTCGGGATGGTGGTCGGCATGACCGCGGCGGCCGGACGCGACCCCCTGATGGGGCTGGCCACTGGCCCGACGATCTACGGCGGGAGCGCGCAGCTCACCGCCATTCGGCTCCTCGACACCGGCGCCAGCACCGCCGTCGTGGTCGCGTCGGTGCTGGTCATCAACGCCCGCCTGCTCTTCTACGGCGGCGCGATGGCACCCCACTGGACGGGCACAGGGCGCGGCTTCCGCGCCCTCGCGGCATACCTTCTCGTGGATCCCTCCTATGCAGTCGGCCTGCGCCGGTATGCCGTGCCTCGCCGCGGTGGCCACGCCTATTACGTGGGTGCCGCGGTCACGCTGTGGATCGCCTGGCATGCGGCGATGCTGGCGGGCTGGGGGATGGGCGGGGGTATCCCCGACTGGGTGCCCGTGCAAGCAGTTGTCCCCCTGTTCCTGCTGGCTGAGGTCACCCAGGCCGCCGCGACCCGCCCAGCACTCACCGCCGCTCTGGTGGCGGCCGTCGTCGCGGTCTTCGGCGCCGGTCTGCCCCTGCACAGCAGCCTCCTGGCAGCGGTGCTCCTTGGCGTCGCGAGCGCTGTCGCCGTCGAGCGGAGGCGGCCATGAGCGCGTGGGTCGCAGTACTGCTCGCGGGTGCCGGAAGTTACGCCTTCCGGATCTGCGCCGTCGTCGCCCTCGCGCGGTTCACGCCCCCGCCATGGGTCGGGCGGGCCTCCATGTACGTGATGCCCGCGGCGTTCGCCGCTCTGGCGGCGAGCGCGCTGGCGCAGCCGATGGCCGCAGGGGCGTGGAAAGGGCTTCCGCTGCTCCTCGCCGCCCTGGCGACCATCGCAGTGGCCCGCCGCTCATCGGCGAGCCGGGCGGTGCTCGCGGGGATGGCCGTCCTGGCAGCCGGCCTCACCGTCGCAGCCTTGGCGTGACGCGTTGGCGGGCAGGCGCCAAGACCAAACACTCCAGAGCGGGCGCTGACCTTGTGCGACCATCTGTCGCATGCGGTTCACGTTCGGGGGTGTCGTCCTGGACACCGACCGGTTCCTGCTTGAGCGGGACGGCGAGTCGCTGCACGTCCAGCCGCAGGTGTTCGACGTTCTCAGCCTCCTCGTGCGCAACCGGGAGCGCGTCGTACCGAAGACCGAGCTGCTCGACACCGTCTGGGGAGACCGGTTCGTCAGCGAGTCCACGCTGACCAGCAGGATCAAGGCCGCGCGTCGGGTGGTGGGCGACGACGGCATCGCCCAGACGGTCATCAAGACGGTCCACGGCCGGGGCTACCGGTGGGTGGCCGACGTCGGTGTGGACTCCGAGCCGCCCAACGGCGGCACCGTGGCTGCCCCGCCCGTCGATCACCGGCGGCTTGAGCAGCACATCAGGTTCTGTCGCACCTCGGACGGCGCCCGGGTCGCCTACGCGACCGTGGGCCATGGCCCGCCACTGGTGCGCGCCGCCCACTGGATGACCCACCTGGACTTCGAGTGGCAAAGCCCGGTCTGGCGCCATTGGATCGAGGGGCTCTCCCGCGGGCGGATGCTCGTCCGGTACGACGAGCGAGGATGTGGTCTCTCCGACCACGACCCGTACAAGGTGTCACTTGACTCGTTCGTGCACGACTTGGAGGTCGTGGTCGACGAGATGGGCCTGGAGCGCTTCCCGCTGCTCGGCGTGTCCCAGGGTGGCCCGGTCGCCGTCGAGTACGCCCGCCGGCACCCTGATCGGGTCAGCCGGCTCATCCTGGTCGGCGCCTACGCCGAGGGCAGGGCGCGCCGGGCGAAGACGCCCGAGGACCTCCGGGAGTACGAGATGCAGCGCGAGATGATCCGGATGGGCTGGGGCCGGGACGACCACTCGTTCCGGCTGTACTTCTCCTCGACCTTCATGCCTGACGCACCACCACAGCTGTGGACCGATTTCGCCGAGCTCATGCGGCGCACGACGTCGGCAGAGAACGCCCTGCGGATCTTCGACGCCTGCGCCCGGATGAGTGTCCGAGATGCGGCGGCCCAGCTCGACCTGCCCACGCTGATTCTGCATGCGCGGGACGAGCTCCGGATCCCCTTCGACCAGAGCCGCGAGCTGGCGGCGCTGATCCGCGGAAGCCGCCTGGTGCCGCTGGCGACACGCAACCATCTGCTGCGGCCCGACGAGCCGGCCTGGGCCCATCTCATGCGCGAAATCGACACCTTCCTCGCAGCGGAAGGCGATCCGGAGTAGCCGTCGTTCCACGACCTGTCCACAGGACGTCCACAACTGCTCCACGTCTGAGCCGCCGGAGAGCGACACCGTTGTCCCCATCGCACCGCCGATGAGGAGAAACCGTGACCTTCCCACACCGAGCCGCCGGCTCGCCCGCCAAGACCATCGAGACAGATGTCGTCGTGGTCGGCGCCCGCTGCGCCGGCGCCGCTACGGCCCTCCTCCTGGCGCGGGCCGGACATTCCGTGTTGGTTCTCGACCGGGCCGCCTTCCCGAGCGACACGCTCTCGACCCATGTCATCGCCAGATCTGGAATGGTGCAGCTACACCGATGGGGCCTCCTTGAGGCGGTCTTGGCCACTGGAGCGCCACCGATTCGGAGCATCGAGTTCCACAGCCGCGAGGGTGTGACCTCGCGTGAGGTCAAGGACCGCCACGGGGTCGACCACCTGCTCGCCCCCCGGCGCTCGGTTCTCGACCACCTCCTGCAGCGCGCGGCCATCGAGTCCGGGGCGCAGATCAGGACCGGGGTGACCGTTGACGATGCCAGGTGGGATGGCGGCCGGGTCGTCGGCGTCGTTGGCCGCGACGCGGATGGGCCAGTGGAAGTCCGTGCGAGGTATGTGGTGGGAGCCGACGGCCTGGGCTCGCGCGTTGCTCGCGCAGTCCGCGCTCCTCTCACGGTGGTGCGGCCGTCCTCGGGGGCCACGCAGTACGCCTATTTCAGCGGCGATTGGCCGGCCCTCGAGTACCACCTAGGGGGCGGAGGCTTCGCCGGAGTCTTCCCGACCCACGGGGGCGAGGCGTGTATCTGGGTGTGCACGCCGGAGAGCAGCGCTCGCCGCTACCGACGTCTGAGGGGGTCGGCGGAACGGGCGCTCTTGAGCCTGCTCAACGACGTTGCGCCGTCCCTCGCCGAGCGACTTGGCGACGCCACCCCGACCTCACCAGTTCGCGGAATGCTGCGCATGCCCAACCACTTCCGCCGGGCCGTCGGCCCCGGGTGGGCACTCGTCGGCGATGCCGGCTGCCACCGAGACGCCATCACCGGGCATGGCATCAGCGATGCTTTCCGCGACGCCGAGCTCCTCGCCGGAGCCCTCGACCGGTCGCTTCGCGAGGCCACGTCCGAAGGCGAGGCACTCTCGGCATACCAGCTGAACCGCGACCGCATGGCCGCCGGACTGTTCGACCTCACTTGCCAGCTGGCGGCCTTCCCCGATGAAGAGCGGTTCCTCGAGCTCCAGAGACAGGCCGCCCGCGCCGTGGACGCCCAGGCCGAGGAGCTCGCCGCGCTCCCCCTCCGACACGCTGCCATCACGGCCGCGTGACCCCAAATACCTCACCCGAGGACCAGCCGGACCCCCGGCACCATAACCCGAAAGGTAGTACTGCCATGACAACTGGCACCGCACACCGCAACGGCGTGGACACCGCCACGCTGTTCGCCACCCTGGACGCGGTCCAGGCCATGCCCGCCGCCGCCCAGTTCCAGTTCCGGGCCCACAACGAGTGGGTGAACGGGACGCACAGCCGCTCCACCATCTCCGACTATTTCGGAGTCGGCGAAGAGCGGGCCCACGAGCGCGAGTTCGTCTTCGACGGCGACCACCCAGCCGTCCTGGTGGGCAGGGACAACGGCCCGACGCCGGTCGAGTTCCTGCTGCACGCCCTAGCCTCCTGCCTGACGGCCGGACTGGCCAACGTCGCCGCCGCGCGGAGGGTCACCCTCACCGAGGTCCGCTCGACGGTCTCTGGCGACATCGACCTGAACGGCATCCTCGGCCTCCAGGATGTCCGCAACGGCTACCAGCAGGTGACCGTGAAGTTCGTCGTCAAGGGCGATGCGCCCGAGGAGGTGCTGCGCGAGATCGTCGAGCAGTCCCGCCAGCGCTCGGCGGTCTTCGACGTCATCACCAACGGCGTCCCGGTCGACATCGAGGTCGAGGTCGCCTGACCGCGCCGGTGGGCCTGCGACAGTAGTCGCGTGAGGGAACGCCAGCGCTTCTACGGGTACATCGCCGGACTTGGCACGACGAGTGGCACGCGGATCGTCGTCGGGCGGTGGACGACCACCCCGTACGGACCGTTCTCCGACGTGATGATCGAGGAGTCCAACGGTCATCGGGTGCTGCTGGCGCCGAGCGTCCGCATCGCCCACCTGATCAGCCAGACCTACGAGTTCGACAACGTGCGGGTCACCCCCGTGACGGTGCACGCTGACGACGCCGGCGACGGCGCCGGGGCAACCTGGAACGTCTCCTCGGCGGGATTCCGGCTCACGTTCACCACCGGTGGGCGTATGCCGGTCGGCCGCCTGCTGGGGGCGGTTCCGGTTGCCCTGGCCTCCCGCACGCAGTGGGCCCGCGCCGTCGACCCGGTGGCGACCATGGTGATGCGGGGTGTGCACACGCGGGGAACCGGCCGGTCCGGGCTGCGCGCGTGGTACAGCCCTGTCGACCTGCACCGCATCGAGCAGGCGTCCGGAACCCTCGCGGGAAAGAGCCTGGGCTCGCTGGCCCCGGTCGACCCGCCGACCCGGTTCGGCTTCTCGTCAACGCCCCGCATCCCCACCGTGACCAAGGTCGTCTCGACAGTGGAGACCAACGTCACCTGACCAAGGCGCACACGAGCGCCGGTGGGAAGATGAGCGCCCATGAGGCCCATCATCCAGTCGCGCAAGCTGCAGAACGTCCGCTACGACGTGCGTGGGCCGATCCTCGTCGAGGCCCACCGGCTGGAGGCCGAAGGCCACCGCATCCTCAAGCTCAACATCGGCAACCCCGCGCCGTTCGGCTTCGAGGCGCCCGAGGCGATCCTCGCCGACGTGATCCACCACCTGCCCACGTCCCAGGGCTACAGCGACTCCAAGGGCATCTACTCGGCCCGCACCGCGGTCGCGCAGTTCTACCAGGAGGAGGGTCTCACCGACGTCACGGTCGACGACGTCTTCATCGGCAACGGCGTCTCCGAGCTGATCACGATGGTCCTGCAGGCCTTCGTCGACGACGGCAACGAGATCCTTGTCCCCGCGCCGGACTACCCCCTCTGGACCGGCGCCGTGACCCTGGCCGGCGGCACGCCCGTCCACTACCGCTGCGACGAGGCCAACGGGTGGAGCCCGGACCTGGAGGACATCGAGGCGAAGATCACCGAGCACACCCACGCGCTGGTGATCATCAACCCCAACAACCCCACGGGCGCCGTTTACTCCGAGGAGATCGTCAAGGGGCTCGTCGACATCGCCCGCCGCCACCACCTCGTGCTCATGTCCGACGAGATCTACGAGAAGATCCTGTTCGACGGGGCGGTCCACCACCACACCGCGACGTATGCCGGTGACGACGTCTTCTGCCTCACCTTCAGTGGCCTGTCCAAGGCCTACCGGGTGGCCGGCTACCGCTCCGGATGGGTCGCGGTGACCGGTCCGCGGGAGCGGGCGGTGGACTTCCTCGAGGGCCTCACGCTGCTCGCCAACATGCGCATGTGCGCGAACGTCCCCGCGCAGCACGCCATCCAGACTGCCCTGGGCGGCTACCAGTCGATCAACGAGCTGATCCTCCCCGGGGGGCGGCTGCTGGAACAGCGCGACACGGCACACGAGCTGCTCACCCAGATCCCCGGGGTGACCTGCGTCAAGCCGCAGGGCGCCCTCTACTGCTTCCCGCGCCTCGACCCTGACGTCTATGACATCAAGGACGACGAGAAGTTCGTCATCGAGCTGCTCCGGGCCAAGAAGATCCTCGTCACGCATGGCACGGGGTTCAACTGGCCCGACCCCGACCACTTCCGCCTGGTGACGCTGCCCGACACCGAGCTGCTGACCGAGGCAATCGGACGGATCGCATCCTTCCTCGAAACCCTCCGCGACTGAGCCTGCCCGCTGCGGCAGTGCCATGATCGACTCGTGCTGACCGGCCGCCGCGATATCGTCGCCGTCATCGCCCTGGGCGGCATGGTCGGGTCGATCGGGCGGTGGGAGCTGGCCCAGATCCTTCGCCACGCGGCGGGCGCCTTCCCGTGGGCGACCTTCTGGGTGAACGTGACCGGGGCATTCCTGATCGGCGCCCTCATGCACTACGTGCTGGAGGTCTGGCCACCGCACCGTCTGGTGCGACCCTTCCTGGGGGTCGGCGTGCTCGGCGGCTGGACGACCTTCTCCGCCTACATGCTCGATGCCCGCGCCCTTCTGGCCGGTGGGCACCTGCTGGTGGCCGCGGCATACGTCATCGGCACGCTCGTCCTCGGTCTGGCCGCGGTCTGGCTCGGCCTCGCCCTCGCCCGCGCACTCGCGCGGCCCCACCCAGCAGGAGGCAGCAGATGACCGTCACGCAGGGACTCCGACTGAGCATCTACGTCGGTGAGGACGACCAGGCGCACCACCGACCGCTGTACGCCGAGATCGTGCACCGGGCGCACGCGGCAGGCCTGGCCGGAGCGAGCGTGTTCCGTGGGATGGAGGGGTACGGCGTCTCCAGCCACGTGCACACGAGCCGGATTCTCAGTCTCTCGGAGGACCTTCCGGTGGCGATCGTCATCGTCGATGTCGCGGCGCGAGTCGAGGCCTTTCTGCCCGAGCTCGGGGAGCTGGCGCCCGACGCCCTCGTCACAGTCGACGAGGTCCGAGTAGTCCAGGGCAGGCTCCCGGGATGATGGTGCTGCTCGTGGCGCTGGGGGCAGCGGTCGGGGCCCCGGCGCGGTACCTCACCGACGTGTGGGTCCAGTCGCGGCGCGACGCCGTGCTCCCACTCGGGACCCTGGCGGTCAACGTGGTGGGCTCGCTCGTGCTCGGGGTCGTCGCTGCTGCGTCGACCGCGCCCGGCGCGCCGAGCTGGCTGCTCCCCCTTGTGGGGACCGGGCTGTGCGGCGCGCTCACGACCTTCTCGACCTTTGGCTACGAGACGCTGCGGCTCATCGAGGACGGCTCCTGGCAGGAGGCGGCGGCCAACGTGGGGCTGAGCCTGGCGCTGAGCGGGCTGGCGTGCTTCATCGGGTATGCCGTGGGGCTGGCTCTCGCGTAGGCACCCCTTCGCTGGGGGACAGCGCCGTCCGGGTTTCGGTGTTCTCGCGACCGGGCTCGGTGCTGTGACGACCCAGACCAGTTCCGAAGTAGGGTGCGGACGTGCCCGGATCCATCCTCGGCAATGCCGTGCGCCGCGTCGAAGACCCCGAGCTGCTGCGCGGCGAGGGGACTTTCGTCGACAACCTCAGACTGGACGGCGCGCTGTACGCCGCCTTCGTGCGCTCGCCCTTCGCGCACGCGCGGGTCGCCGCCATCGAGGTGGCCGAGGCGCGAGAGGCACCGGGAGTCGTGGCGGTCTTCACGGCTGCTGATCTGGACCTCCCGCCGACTCCCGTGTTCGCCATCGCCAACGAGGCCTGCGGGCATCCTCCGTTGGCCACCGACCGGGTCCGGTACGTCGGAGACCCGGTGGCCGTCGTGCTGGCCGAGTCTGCGGCCGCGGCAGCCGACACAGTTCCCCTGGTCGACGTCGACTACGACCCGCTGCCGGCTGTGGTCGACGTGGAAGCGGCCGTGGCAGAGGGGGCACCCCTGCAGTTCGAGGAGCTCGGCAGCAACGTGGCCACCGGTGAGCGCGACGGTGGCGACGACGATCCCCTGGAGGGTGCGGACGTCGTTGTGCGCGCCCGCATGGTCAACCAGAGGGTAGCTGTGGCGCCGATCGAGACGAACGCCATCGCCGTCGACCCGACCGGCGACGTCCTCACGATCCACCACTCCACGCAGATGCCCCACACGTCGCGCAACCTCGTGGCGGCGTGGCTGGGACTCGAGCGGAGCCAGGTTCGGGTGATCGCTCCGCACGTCGGCGGCGCCTTCGGCGGGAAGGTCGGCCTCACCCCTGAGCAGTGGACCGTGGTCGCGAGCGCCCGTCAGCTGGGCCGGCCGGTCAAGTGGACCGAGACGCGCAGCGAGGCGATGCTCTCCATGCACGGACGCGGGCAATTGCAGTACGCCGAGCTGGGGCTCACCTCGGACGGACTGATCACCGGGCTCCGCTGTCGGGTGCTGGGCGACTGTGGTGCGTATGCCGGCTTCAGCGGCGAGTTCCCTCAGGGCCCAACGTTTTTCATGTCCCAAGGCGTCTATGAGATCCCTCGGGTTTCGTTCGACGGGGTCGCAGTGATGACCAACACGACGCCAGTGGGCGCCTTCCGCGGAGCTGGCCGGCCCGAGGCCGCCGCCATGCTGGAGCGGCTCATGGACCTCGCCGCAGACGAGACGGGCATCTCGCCGGTGGAGATCCGGCGGCGCAACTTCATCCGGTCCGACCGGTTCCCCTACGCCACCCGCACCGGCGCCCTCTATGACAACGGCGACTTCGACCTGCCGCTGCGCGAGGCGCTGCGCATCGCTAACTACGAGGGCCTCCTCGCCGAGCAGGATGGGCGCCGCCAGCGGGGCGACGTGCTTCAGCTGGGGATCGGGGTCTCCGCTTACGTGGAGGTCACCGGCGGCGGGTCGGGCGAGTTCGGCTCGGTCGAGGTGCATGAGGACGGGACGGCCACGGTCATGGCGGGCACCTCCGCACACGGTCAGGGGCACGCCACGTCCTTCTCGATGATCGTGGCCGACCGACTGGGCATTCCGCTCGACCGGATCCGCTATGTGCAGTCGGACACCGCCCTGGTGCCCAGCGGCTGGGGAACCGGCGGCTCGAGATCGCTCCAGCTGGGCGGTACCGCAGTCGGGCAGGCGGCCGACGCCGTGCTCGTGCGGGCACGTGACGTCGCCGCGGCACTCCTGGAGGCGGCCCCGCCGGACGTGTCCCTGACCGAGGAGGGGATGTTCCACGTAGCTGGCGTGCCCGGCGTGATGGTCACCTGGGCAGACGTCGCCACCCAAGCCACGACGGACGGCGGCGCCCCGCTCCAGGCTGGACTGAAGTTCAAGGCCGAGGGGGCGACGTTCCCCTTCGGCGCCCACGTCTCAGTCGTGGAGGTCGACACCGAGACGGGCCAGGTGACTCCGCTCTGGCATGTCGCGGTCGACGACTGCGGGACGGTCCTCAACCCGCTCATCGTCGCCGGTCAGCAGCACGGAGGTGCGGCTCAGGGCATCTCACAGGCCCTGTGGGAGGAGTTCCTCTACGGCCCCGACGGCACGCCGATGACGTCGACCTTCGCCGACTACGGGATCCCGAGCGCCGCGGACCTGCCGCCGCTCGCGGCCTCCAACACCGAGACACCGACGCCACTCAACCCGCTGGGCGCCAAGGGAATCGGCGAGTCAGCGACGATCGGATCCACCCCTGCGGTCCAGAACGCCGTCGTCGACGCCCTCAGCCACCTCGGGGTGAGGCACGTCGACCTCCCGTGCACCCCTGGTCGGGTCTGGGCCGCGATGCAGGCGGCGGCCCGCGGCGAGGCCGACCCCTGGCGCGAGCCACCGGACGTGTTCGCCTCGCTGCCGGTACGCTCGGCCGACCTCGGCGGCGAGGTCGCCGAGACCATCTGACCCGGGGCCCGAACATCGAAGCTTTGCTAGCACGAGTTAGGCGAATGTGGACACGTTGCACCATGTGCATCTGCCCCTAACCCGTGCTAGCAAAGCGTGGCGGCAGCGGCCGGCATCCCGCATCGGGCATACGGCATACGGCATCAACCCAACACAACGGCCCTGGGGGATCACTCCCCCAGGGCCGTTGAGCAGTGTTCAGCTCAAGGCTTCAGCCTCATTGCACCACGCCGAGGGCGTTGACGATGCCCGCGCCGTAGAAGGAGTTGAACTCCGGCGTGCCGTTGCACGTGGCGTTGAACTCGGCCGGGCGGCCGACGATCGTGTAATCCACGAGGCCGCCCTCGGGGCAGGCGTGGTCGGTCGCCGTGCTCTGGAGCAGCGACTTCACCGTATCGGGAGCGAGCGTGAAGCCCCGGCTGGCGTCACTGTCCAGGGCTCCGTGACGGCTCACGGCCAAGGCAGCGACACCGGCTGCGTGCGGTGAGGCCATCGACGTGCCCTGGAGCCACTGGTAGTAGCCACAGGTGCCGCCGGCGTCGCACTGCTTCATCACACCGAGGTCGCGGCCTGGCTTCGTGATGGTGCCGTTCTTGTCGACGAGACCCTCGGCCTGCAGGACGTGGGTCGGCGCCGAGGACAGGATCTCGTTCCCGTTGGTGCGGTAGGAGTCGGTGCCGAAGCCATCGCGGAAGTAGCCGCCCGGTGCCGAGACCTCCAACTCACCCGAGACAAGGTCGGAGGCGTAGTTGGAGTAGTCCGACTTTATCCCCGACGGGCCCAGGGCTGAGACGCCGATCACGAACGGCCCCTCGACCGGGAGGTCGAAGCAGGTGTCGTTGTCGATGGTGCGCTCGTACGCGGCGTTATCCCAGGTGTTGGCCGGGTTGTCGTAGTCGGGGCTGGAGAAGTCATGCCGCGGGTTGGAGATGTCCTCGTGGTTGTTGCCGAGGGCTGCCACCAGGGTCACGCCGTGGCCGTGCGCATACGTGAGCGCGCGGTTCATCGCCTCGATGATGACATCTTGGTCGGCTGCGGCATCGGAGCTGTCCTGCGGAGCGCCGCCCTGGCAGTTGTAGAGCCACGGGTCGACGTAGAAGGACATGTTGACGACGTCGATGCCGGCGTCACCGGCGTAGGTGAGCGCGTTGACGGTCGGGGCGAGGAAGAAGTACCCGCTGTCCTGACCGGCCCGGACGTTGACGAGCGTCACGTCGGGGGCGATGCCGGTTATGCCGAGGCCGTTGCTCGCGGCGCCAATCGTGCCGGCGACGTGGGTGCCGTGTCCGTTGTCGTCAACGTTGGCTGGGTCGACACAGCCGGCGTATTCGCACGGCCCATCGATCGCCTCGATGTCGGTTGTGAAGTTACGCGACTTGGCCGCGTCGAAGTGCGGCGCGAGGTCCGGGTGGTCGCCCTGGACGCCGGTGTCGATGACGCCGACGGTGACCCGGTTGTCGCCCTTCTCGACCGCATGGGCCTCGTTGGCGTTGATCATGCTCATGTCCCAGAGGAGCCCGTCGAGAGGGTCGCCTCCGGGCGGGGGTGGCGGGACCTTCTTGCCAGTGCCGTTGGCCCGGCTCTTCTCGAAGCTCGCCTCGTTCTCGACGACGTCCTTCCCCTTGACCCGCTGGCCGGCCTCGCCGATGGAATGCTCGGCGGAGACGCCCTTGACCCCGGAAATCGTCTTTGCCGCGCTGGCGAAGTTGCTCGCAGTGCTTGTCACCGAGATCAAGCCGATGGCCTTGTTCACCGAGGTGACGGTGTAGCCCGCGCTCTGGAGCGAGTCCGCCACGGCGGTCGCGTCAGATGCCCGGTCTGTGAGGACGACGTAGTTGGTCGCCGTGGTGCTGGACTGGGCGGCGGTTGTGTCGCCGCTCAGGGGTACCGCACCCGCGGCCGCAGCAGCCAGCCCAGTGGCTGCCAGTGCGACGGCGGTCGATGCGGCGAGGATTCGGCCTCTGCGCATGTCTGGTTGTTCCCTCCTCCAAGGGGCGCCCGATTGTGCCCGCGGATCTCCGTGAATCTAGGGGGCTTCGAGGCAGAAGGGAAGATTTTCCGCCGGATCGCCAGAGAATATCCGCCGTATGCCGGCCGGACAGGGGCGAGCGGGCTGCCCGCCCCCGCCGGGCGGCGGTGCGGACAGTGGTCGGCAAGCTGTGACATGCTGCTGAGTCATGCGCACCCCACGCAGCAACGAACCCCTGGATGTCTTCGAGGCCTTCGGGACCTCGGTCGAGCACGGCGAGGTCGCCACGGCTGAGGTGTCCCGCGCGAAGAGCAGTCGGTCGGTGGCCGTGACCAGTGGCATCGCCCTGGTAGCCATTGTCGTCGCCGCGCTCGCCTTCGTGACCGGGCTGCGCTGGGGCATGGGACATGTGCCAGGGCCGGCCCTGGCCAATCCACTTCTGGGCGTGCTGACCAATGTCACGTTCGCCCTGGTGTGCGGGCTCCTCCTCGCGATGGTCGCCGTGAGTGCGGGTGCGCTGGCGCTGGGCATCCCCTTCGTGCGGCGGCACGTCCGCCGCTGACTCGTCCTCCTGATACGTCCGCCACTGACTCGTCAGCCAAAGGTGGCCCGGCGGGCCGCCCTCATCAGCCGATGACGAAGTAGCGCAGGAGGTAGTACCCCCACGCGATCGCGATCGTTACGGGTGCCACGACAAGGCCGTACTTCGTGAAGGTCCAGAACGAGATCGGGTGTCCGTTGCGGGCGGCAATCCCGAGCACGACGACGTTGGCACTGGCGCCAACCGCCGTGGCGTTGCCGCCGAGGTCGGCCCCGAGAGCCAGCGCCCACCAGAGCGACCGCGCCTGATCGCCACCCGTCCCGGCCGACACCAGGTCCTGCACGAGCGGGCTGAGCGTGGCGACGTAGGGGATGTTGTCGATGATCCCCGACAGCACGGCCGACGCCCAGAGCAGGATGCTGCCGGCCAGCGCATACCGGTTCCCGACGGAGTCGACGAGCCACCGGCCCACCGACTCGATCACGCCGGCGTTCACGAGGCCACCCACCATGACGAACAGCCCCATGAAGAACACGAGGGTCGCCCACTCGACGTCCTCGAGGTAGTCGCTGGGCTCCGTCCGAGACACCCCTACGAGGGCGCCTGCTCCGAGCAGCGCGATCATCGAGGGCTCGACATCGATCGCCGAGTGCGTCACGAAGGCGCCGAGCACGAGGACGAGGATGCCGCCGCACTTCCACAGCAGGGCCGGGTCGCGGATCATCTCCCGCTCGTCGAGCGACATGACATCGGCCGCACGTTCCGGGTCGTAGCGGAGGGCATCGCGGAAGAGCACGCGGCACATCAGCACGAACACGGCCACGAGCACGACGACGACCGGCGCCAGGTTGACCAGGAAGTCGTTGAATGTCAGGCCGGATCGGCTGGCGATGATGATGTTGGGCGGGTCACCGATGAGGGTCGCGGTGCCGCCGATGTTGGACGCCATGGCCTCGGCGATCAGGAAAGGCACCGGCGGCACGGCAAGGCGGTCGCAGACGAGCAGCGTGACCGGCGCGACCAAGAGAATGGTCGTGACATTGTCGAGCAGCGCGGAGGCGACGGCCGTGATCACCACGAGCATCGCCATGACGGCGAACGGGCGCCCCCTGGCCCGCTTGGCCGACCAGATCGCAAGGTACTCGAAGACACCGGTCTGCTTGACGATGCTGACGATGATCATCATCCCGAGGAGCAGGAAGATGACGTTCCAGTCGACGCCGGTGTTCTCGCTGAAGAAGGCGGTATGGCTGTTGGCCTGCCCGAGCAGCACCATGATGGCGGCCCCGATCAGGGCGGCGGCAACCCGGTGGATCCACTCGGTGGCGATGAGGATGTAGGCAGCGACGAAGACCAGGACGACGAGGGTGGTCATACCGTCGTTGCCGACCCGAGGAGGTGGTCGAACAGAGCCGACACGGTGATCGCGCCGAGCATCTCGTCCTTCTCGACCACCGCCACGACAGGACTGCGCAACCGGGCCATGACGGCCGCAACCTCGATTGCTGTGGCGTCACCGTCCACCACCGGGATGTCGTCTGGATCCCGCGGCGGCTCGGGGAGCAGCTCCCTGACCTGGCGCCCGACCATCTTCTGGCACAGGGCATCCGCAGCCTTCTCGTCGTAGGCACGCGCCAGGGCCGGGTCCTCCTGCACGTACGTCGGGACCATCAAGCGCAGGACCTGCGAGCCTGGGACCACGGCATACGGCTGGCCCTCCTCGTTGAGGACGATCAGCCCGGGCAGCCGCTTCTCGGCAAGCACACGCGCGGCGTCCAGCACGTCGGTATCCAGCCCGACGGTGGGGAAGGGTCTGGCCAGTGCCCGGGCCCGCACTCAGCTCACCTGTGCAGGTCGGCGGCGCTGCCGCGCCACGGGGTATGCCGTGTGTAGGGTCTGCTCCACACCTCGCGACCGTACCGCTGCTCAGTCCTGGCGAAACAGAACTTGATGCTCGCCTCGGCTGGGCGGCCGACGAAACCGGCCGGTGGCTGGGCTAGGCCGGGGCGAAATTCGCACATAGACGCAAACTCAGCCGCCAAGCCCAGCTGACGCGGTATCTCCCCTGCCCGGGCGTGGCGCAAGCCATGCGCCCTTTACCTAGGCGCGCGACGGCATACCCCGGCTGTTATCGGAGTTCGGTGGAACTCAGCTGGAGCAGTCGCCGGGCCACCACGAGGAGCTGGATCTGCTGAGTGCCCTCGAAAATGTCGAGGATCTTGGCGTCGCGGGCCCACTTCTCGAGCAACTCCGTCTCGGCGTAGCCGGTGGCGCCGCAGAGTTCTACGCAGGCGAGGGCGACGCTGACGCAGGTGCGGCCGGCCTTTGCCTTGGCCATGGACGCCTCGCAGGAGTTGGGGACGCCGTTGTCGGCCATCCAGGCGGCGCGCAGCGTGAGGAGGTAGGCGGACTGGTAGTCGGCCTCCATCTGGATGAGGCGAGCAGCGGCGGCGGACTGGACGTTGGCGGGCCGGTCCCAGTCAACCCCGACTTCCTCCTGGGCCAGCAGCGCGGTTGTCGTGTCGAGGCAGGCACGGGTCAGGCCGACCGCCATCGCGGCCACGAGCGGACGGGTGTTGTCGAACGTCTGCATGGCACCGCCGAATCCGCCGTCGGTGCGGATTTCCGGGTCACCGAGGAGGTCCTCAGCGGGGACGCGGCAGTTGTCGAGGTGAAAGGCTGCGGTGTCGGAGGCGCGGATGCCGAGCTTGTGCTCGAGGCGGACCAGCTTGAGCCCAGGGTTGGAGCGTTCGACGACGAAGGACTTGATCGCCTGCCGGCCGAGCGAGCGGTCGAGGGTGGCCCACACGACGACGAGCTCGGCGCGCTGGCCGGAGGTTACGAAGATCTTCTCGCCGTTGAGGATGTAGTGGTCGTCGTCCCGGGTGGCGGTGGTGCGGATCGCCCCGGCATCGGAGCCAGCGTCGGGCTCCGTGATCGCCATCGCCGCCCAGCGCCCGGCGTAGCGCCTCCTCTGCTCATCGGTGCCGACGGCCGCGATCGCGGCGTTGCCCAGGCCCTGGCGCGGGATCGAGAGGGTCAGCCCGACGTCACCGCGACAGGTTTCCATGATCGACAGCACCGACGAGAGGTTGGCGCCGTTGCGGTTGAGTCTCTCGCTGGCCCCGTCGGCAGCGGCGCTGCGGGCGCGCTCGCCGGCGCCGATGCCGGCCGGACCGCTCGTGCGCGCCGAGCCGCTCGCTCCGGTCGAACCGCTTGCCCCCGCCCCGTGGCCGGCGCCCGCGTCCCCCAGCCCGTCGATGACAGCGGCGAGCAGGTCGAGCTCTCTGGGGTATTCGTGCTCCGCCCGGTCGTACTTGCGCGAGATCGGGCGGAACATTTCCTCGGCGATGTCGCGCGCTTGAGATACGAGCGGCCGGAACCGGCGGGGGATTTCGAGGTTGATCATGGGCGTTCCTTCCGGCTCAGGCCGACTAGACGAGGAGCGTGCCCTCCAACACGCCTGCAGCGCGCAGGTCGCGGTACCAGCGCTCGTTGTCGAATTCCTTGACGAAACCGTGGCCACCGAGCAGCTGGACGGCGTGGGAGCCGATCTCGGGGCCGTAGGTGGCCGCGAGCTGGCGTGCCTGGGCAATCTCCGCGCTGGCGTCCTCGCCGCGGTCGAGCCGGCTGGCCGCCTTCCAGACGAGCAAGCGGAGGCCCGCGAGTTCGATGGCGATGTCCGCGATGGCGAAGGCAACCGCCTGGCGGTGGCCGATCGGCTCGCCGAAGGCCTTCCGCGCCTTCACGTAAGGGACCAACTGGTCAAGCACGGCTTGGGCCGTGCCCACTGCAGCGGCGGCCCACGCAAGACGCGACCGACGGACCGCGTCGCGCAGGTCGTCTGGCGTGCCGAGCAGGTTGGCTCGCGGCACGCGAACACCCTGAAGGTTGAGGCGCCGGGTGGCTGCGGCGCGCAGGCCCATACCCGGATCGTCCTTGGACGACAGTCCCCGCGTGCCCGGCTCCACGATGACCAGGCGCGGTGTGCCGTCCACGCTCGCGGAAATGACGAACAGGTCGGCCACCTCGGCCCCGGGCACCAGGGCCTTGACGCCGTCGATCACGAGGTCGTCGCCGTCTGCGGTGGCAGCGGTGCGAGGGGCGAGCGGGTCGAACAGCGGTTGGGGCTCCATGAGTGCAAGCGCAGCTGTCGCGGGGGACTGACCACTGCTGAAAGCCGGGAGGAAGGTCGCCTGCTGGTCGGCGGAGCCGTAAGCGGCGAGGGCGGTGGCAACTGCGGCCGAGGCCATCACGGACACAGCAATGCCCATGTCGCCGCGGGCGAGCTCCTCGACGACCAGGCACGTGGTGAGGGCCGAGCGCTCTTCGGCAATCCCGTCGAGCTCAGCAGGGATCCCTACGAGACCGAGGCCCATGTCCGCCGCGGCTGCGCGCACCTTCTCGGGCACGGCACGGTCAGTGTCGGCCTGGGCGGCCGCCGGGCGGATGGCCTCGTCGGCGAGGTCGCGTGCGGCCGCCTGGAGCATCTGCTGGTCCTCACTGGGAGTCAGGTCGAACTCGCTCCCGGGACGGACCAGTGCCGCGCGGCTGGGGCGGCTGCCGGGCTTGTGGGCGAATGCGCGTCGGGCTGCCAACTCGGTCCGGAACCCCTGCTTCGCCGCGCGGCGGAGGATCCGCTCGACCTTCGCGCGAACCCCCTCGCGTTGCATCACCCGCAGGCCGCCCGCGCGCGTGAGCATCCGGAGGCCGAGCCGCTGGGCGCGCTGGGCAAGGGGGAGCATCGAGGGCATGGGCTTGGACCTTCGTAAGCGGGCAGGAACTGTTAGGTACCGACAGTACCGACATCTAGGTTACCCACGGTAGCCGACAGCGGAACTGTCGCCAGACCGCGTCCGGATGACCGTGGTGTGAATTGCGTGCGCTCGTGGTCGCTCGGGGAGTCGCTCGAGCCGCGATGAGTAGGACAATGGGTGCCGATGAAACCTCAGCCGTCCCACGCCAACGGCACGGTGGCGCACCCCTACAGCGCGCTGAACCTGCGGCTCGCCCTGGCGGCATTCGGCGTCATCGCGTCCGTCGTCGCAGCGGTCCTCTTCTGGCAGCGCGGCCTCCTGCCCGTCGCCTGGGTGGCCATCGCCCTCGCCGCGGGGGGTGTTGTCGACCTCGCGGTCATCCAACTGCGCCGGCGCGCGCGACACCGCTCGGATCGCGGACGCACGTCGCTGTTCGAGTAGGCGCTGCGCCGGCTTGGGGTCTTCGCAGCGAGGCGCGCCCGCTAGAGGATGCGCCTGAAACCGGGCACGCGGTTGACCAGGAACCAGGCGAGGGTGAACGATCCGGTGACCCCGCCGGCCGCCACGACGAGCGCCTTCACCTCGGCCGGTAATGGCAGGGGCCTCAGCGCAACGGCGAGCCCGATCAGGACCAGCCCCTGGAGCAAGAACGCGCCATAGGCGCTGCGGGCCACGGCCGGGCCAGCCCCGCGCAGTGGCCGGTCGAGGTGGTGCTGCGCCGCCCCCAAGATCCACACGGGGCCAAAGACCGAGAGAGCGCTCTCCAGCAGCGCAAGTGCGAGCGCGTCAACGTGCCACCCCCCGGTCCAGGTGTCCTGGGCCAGACTCCCGTTGAGGACGCCCAGCAGCGCGAACCCGGCAAACCCAGTGACGGCCACCAAAGTCAGGGTCCGGCACTGCTTGCGCAGCCGGTCAGGAACCGCGGTCAGCCAGCCCGAACCCGAGGCGACGACGCCCAGCACGAATATGGCAAGGCACTCCGGCCACTGGTACAGGTTGAGGTCGAGGTACTTCTGGCTGTCGAACGGGAACACCAGGCGCAGGAAGAACGTCGCGATGGCCACCGCGCCGGCGAGGATGAGCAGGTGGCGGACCGTGAGCTCGTGTCGTCGTGGGCCATCAGGCCGGACAGGCCGCAGACCCGTCCAGCCGGCATACCCGAGGGAGAAGATCAGCAGGTCGCCGACGAACCAGAGGTAGCCCGTGTCCACAGCCTCCTCGGACGTGCCGATGAACTCAGCCCAGTAGGAGCCTGGCGCGTTGCCCAGCGGCCGGTACAGCACGTAGAGCAGTGCCGGCCAGATGAGCAGTGTGAATACTGCAAACGGGATGCCGAGCCGCAGCAGACGGTCCCGGGTGTACTCCCGCCTGCCCTTGTGCTCGAGCGATGCGGGGGTCAGCAGACCTGCGACGAGGAACAGGAACGGCACCATGAACAGCCCAAAGGGAGCGAAGACTGCCATGACGACCGCATCCGTCACCGGCGAGAGGGTTGCCTCGCGGACGTCCCCGTAGGCCCAGAGTTCGAGGGCGGAGTAGCCAGCAACGGCGTGGCCCGCGATGATCGCACCGATCAGGAGCACTTTGAGGTTGTCAAGGTAGAGACGCCGGCCCCCAGCCCAGCGTTCGACCGTGGAGCCGCGCACAACTGACGTTGGCCGAGATGAAGCAGCCAGGCCCCTGACCACAACTTCAGACTCGGGCGTCCACCCGCAGCCCACAAGGGTCCTAGGCCCTGCCATTTCGCCAGGGCGACAGCCGGGGAAGCCAGGCGCGCACCCCTCGCCGGTAGTCGTCGTAATCGTCCCCGAACTGCTCGTGGAGCGTCGGCTCCTCGTAGAAGCGCACGAAGGCGGCGACAACCGTCCACACCGCTGCGGCGTACGTGAGAACCTCGACAGACCCGAACCACAGGGCCTGTCCGGTCGCGGCGCTGACCACGCCGAGGTACATCGGGTTTCGGACGTAGCGGTAGAGGCCGTCGACGACCAGCCGTTGGGTCGGGGCGATGGGCGCCGGAGTGCCTCGGGCGGCGACGAACCGGGCGAAGGAGTGGATGACGACCGAGAAGCCCGCGAGCACCAACACCCCGCCAAGCACTTGCAGGATGACCGGCGGATCGGAAGGGCGAGCATGGCCGATCCACCAGGGCAGCACGCCGGCCACCACGAACGGCGCCACGAAGAAGAAGACCGTGCTGCCGATTGCGGAAGGCAGCAGCCCGCGGCGCTCAGGACCTGCGGGGGCGCGGCTCGAACTCGCTGGACCCACCGGCATACCCCCAGGTTACGGCCGACCCATCCACGAGTAGGCCTCTGATCTGCGGTGATACCACGCTCACACCGTCCTTGCTTCGCGTTTGCCACAGCTGACCGACTCACAGTCCGTACGTCCAGCGGTTGACGTCCCTGCTGCCCCGCCACATCCGTGCTGAGTCCTGAGGTTCTCCTGAGCCGCCCACTCGTCGACCGTTGGGCGATTTGCGCCGCTGGGCCTGCTGTCCGTGGAACCCTGTCAGGGGACGTGGTCGATCAACGCGGAGCAGGAGGAGGATGAGTTTCTCCGACGTCATGGAGCATGTAGCGCAGGGCTTCGAAGCCTTCGGGGCGGCCGTGCTCGTTGTGGGCCTGCTCTGGTCGCTAGGCCTGGCGGTCACGGTCTGGCGGCGGTCTCGAACTGGCTCCGACGCCTACCGAGTGTTGCGCTCCGCCTTCGGCGGTGTCCTGCTTCTGGGGCTGGAGATTCTCGTCGCTGCGGACCTGGTCAAGACCGTTGCCGTGGCCACCACCCTGGAGAACGTCGCCGTGCTGGGTCTCATCGTGCTGATCCGGACCTTCCTCAGCTTCTCGCTCGAGGTTGAGATCGAAGGGATCTTGCCATGGCGGCGAGCAGCTGCGAGCGGTGCCGGTCTCATGGCTCGTGCGGCCGCCGATGCCCGCGACAGCGGCGCCGGGCACTAGCGGCGCGGTGCCAACGAGGCGCGGCATACGCCATCCGGTTGCGATCCCGTCGGCATCCTCGCTTGCGGGGTGTGGTGTATTTGGGAGTAGCACAGCGTCTCGGGAGAGGAGCGTTGGCGTGTCCCGCGGAGTCCGGCAGGTGGCCTCCCTGGTGGCCATCGCCGTCCTGGCCGTGGCCGTGGTCTCGTGCTCAGCACAGCCTGGCCGGGCGCGGCGCGCCGACAGCGGGCACCCGACGGCCGCCGCAGCCTCACGCTCCCCTGAGGGCGCCCCGGGCGGGCCCGCTGGCCTGCCCGCCGGCGCACCCTGCCCGGTCACCGTCCCCGTAGACGCCACCGCCGTCCCGCCCGTCGTGGCTCGTGCCGGCGGCGACTGGTACGGCAAGGACGACCTGTGGGTCTCGCTGTGGTTCGCCCGGCCCGATCCGTCCAGCTTCGCCCGCCAGGGCGGCTCCCCTGGCCTGAAGTACGGCTCCGTCACCCTTGACCACGGCAGGCTCACCTCCCGGTTCGGCCCGCCCGTGGTCCAGGCAGCGCGCCTGGATGGGCCCGGCACCGCCACGGTGGGCTTCGGCGGCTACGGATACACCGACACGCTGCAGTTCTGGCCGACCGGGATCGACTTCTCCCAGCCCGGCTGCTGGGCGGTGACCAGCTCGTTCCGCACGACCATCGTGCGCTTCGTCGTCAAGGTCCCCTGAGGCCCGCAGCCCCAGCTCGGGCCCCTCAGATCTGCCCGACCCCCCAGCCAAGCCGAGCGGAAGCCCGCAGCTGCTCGCCGTCGCCACCGCGAGCAACATACCTCCCGAGGGGATGGCCGTACTGGCTACTTGCTGAGCCCGGCGAGCAGGTTGACCGTCGCGGCGAGAATGCCTGCGCCGAACAGGTAGGACAGCAGGGAGTGCCTGAGCACCGTGGCCCGCAGCTCTGCGGTCTGCAGATCGGTGTCGGAGACCTGGAACGTCATGCCGACCGTGAAGGAGACGTAGGCGAAGTCCGTGTAGCGGGGCGCGTCCTTGGTCTTGAAGTCGATGCCGCCGGGCTCCCCCGCGTAATAGATCAGCGCGTAGCGGGTGGTGAAGAGCATGTGGATCGTGCCCCACGCCAATACGACGCTGGCAAGTGTGAGCAGACCCTCGAGGGCTTTGCCGCCGCTGCCGCCACCACTGCCGCTCGTGAGCAGGAGATAGACGGCTCCCAGACTGGCCACTGAGGCAATGAGAAGGGCGACGTCAGACCACGCCTGGCTGTTGTCCTCGCGGCCGGCATGGCTGCGCGTGCGCTGCGCGTCCAACGGCAGGATCGCGAGGGCCACCCACACCACAAAGACCGCTGCACCAGGCATCCAGCCGGCGAGCACCGCAACCTGCCAGCTGGCGACCAGTCCGACGATGATTCCCGCGACGGCCCCACAGAGCGCGCACACACCGAGCCGCGCGGCGGCCTTCACCGGCTGACGGTGCTCCGCGCGCGTCAACGCCCCAGGTCCATCCAGGGCCGACCCAGCGCAGCGCCTTCGGCGCGGAGACGACCAGGGCAACGATGAGGATGATTCCGCAGGGCGATGACGGACCTCCCTACAGGATGGCGTGACCTGCGCCGATGCGGCGCCACGTGTGAAACGCGCGCGAAACGCGTCGCCAGTCTGCCCCACGCAGACCTTCTGTGTGCGATGTGACACGGGCGCTTCCACGAAAATGCCCCCTGGGTATGCCGGTTGGCGGGCTCCGAGGGTCTGGCTCGCGGTCACACCGAGAGCCTGTGGATCCAGCCCGCGACAATGGAGGCGGATCGGCGCGCGACCTGAGTGGGGGCGCCTACGGAGCACCGCGCGGGGACCAAGGCCTCTGGACCCGTCGACCCGTGTCGGGCAAAAGAGAGATGTGACTCGTCCAGCGAGGAAGCGGCGCCTTCTCTTGGGCAGTGGCTGGGTTGTGGCCGCCTACGGGATTGTGGTCCGACCGTGGCACCTCCGGTGGGGCGCGACAGAGAAGGAAGCCCGACGTTCGCTTCCCGGCGATGAGCTGGTGGCGACGCCCATCGTCGCCGGTACCCGCGCCATCACCATCGACTGCCCACCCCAGGCGGTGTGGCCGTGGCTGGTGCAGCAGGGATATGGCCGAGCGGGTTGGTATTCGTACTGGATCGACAATGCCTGGCGCCCGAGCCCTGACCGGATCGTTCCGGAGCTCCAACACCTGGTGGTCGGTGACGTCCTGAAGACAGCAAAGGAGGGCGGATTCACCGTGAAGGAAGTCGACCCAGGCCGGTTTTGGGTCGGGCTCATCGATGGTGACCTCGGCCAGGTCAGCGTCGCCCAGTTCCTCGAGCCCACCGGTGAGAACGCGACCAGGCTGGTCATCCGATTCCGCGCCAGCTTCGCCCATCGGCTCGCTTCGTGGGCATTCTGGCTGGCATTCGATCCCGGGGACTTCATCTTCATGCGACGCGAGATGCTGGGGATCAAACGGCGCGCCGAACGAAGTTGGCGGGAACAGGTGCCGTCTCCGTAGCCGTCCAAGCCAAGCCCGCCCCCGCTCCGGCCGCCCGACTTTCCAGACAGCTGACGGAGACACGAGCGTGCCGGGAAACAGGTTGACAGTGAAGCGAGCCATGCGGGATGCCCATGGATCTCGGGGCCAGGAGGCGGTTCCCATGGCGGATGCGTCGTAGATCGAACACCACACCGGAAGCGGGGCCTTCGCGACGGAATGCGGTACGTGACGTGGGGCAGCGGTCCGAAGACGCAGAGCGCCGCTTCGGGCTCGGCGCGAGCGAACACGGGACCTTCGGCCTGGCCGGCCTTCTTGCGCGTGCGGGACCCTCGTCGATACGACGGCTCGTGACGCGCCGTCGGCCACACAGGAGAAGGGGAGCCTGATGAGTGAGAGGGGTCGCAGGTGAGTGGCAGTTCTGGTGCGGCGGCCGGCGGCGGCGCCATCTACGGGTTGGGAATCTTCGGTGCCCTGGTGTACTTCTGGCAGCAGGCCGACACCTTCTTGGAGTACGTGCTCGCGATCATCCAGGGCCTCTTCTGGCCGGCGTGGATGATCTACGACATCTTCGCCGTGCTCCACCGATAGGTCACGCAGCTGCGGGGGCGCTGGTAACCGCTGGTGGTCTGGGCCGGGCCGGCCGTGGCTAGGCGCGGCCCGCCAGCACCGCGTCGCGGGCGTCCACGAAGGCCTGGACGCACGTCTCGATGTCCTCGGCGGAGTGCCCGGCGGAGATCTGGACCCGGATCCGCGCCTTGCCGATGGGGACGACGGGGTAGGAGAACGGGATCACGTAGACCCCGCGCTCGAGCAGCGCGTCCGCGATGGCCACGGCGTCGTGCGCGTCCGGGAACATCACGGGGATGATCGCGTGCTCCCCCGGCAGCAGGTCAAAGCCGGCTGCCTCCATCTTCTCCCTGAAGCTGCCAGCGTTGCGCCACAGCGTCGCGCGCTGCTCGGCGCCGTCGGCCACCAGGTCGAGTGCGACCAGCGAGCCGGCGACGACTGCGGGGGCGACTGCGTTGGAGAAGAGGTAGGGCCGGGCCCGCTGCCGCATCAGATCGACGATCTCGGCGTGCCCGCTGAGGTAACCGCCAGACGCACCGCCGAGCGCCTTGCCGAGCGTGCCGGAGACGATGTCGACGCGGTCCCGCACGCCGAAGCGCTCGGGCGTGCCCGCCCCGGTGGACCCGACGAAGCCAACCGCGTGCGAGTCGTCGACCATCACGAGCGCGTCGTAGCGCTCGGCCAAGTCACAGATCTCGTCGAGGGGAGCGTAGTAGCCGTCCATCGAGAAGACGCCGTCGGTGACGACGAGCCGTCGCCGCGCTCCGCTAGCCGCCTGCAGCTGCACCTCGAGGTCGGCCATGTCCCGGTTGCGGTAGCGCAGCCGCTGTGCCTTGCACAGCCGGATGCCGTCGATGATCGAGGCGTGGTTGAGCTCGTCGGAGATCACCGCATCCTCCTCGCCGAGCAGCACCTCGAACACGCCGCCGTTGGCGTCGAAGCACGACGGGAACAGGATCGTGGCCTCGGTGCCGAGGAACCCGGACAACTTTTCCTCGAGCTCGACATGCTGGGTCTGCGTGCCGCAGATGAAACGCACGCTGGCCATCCCGAAGCCCCATCTGTCGAGCGCTGCCCGGGCCGCCTCGACGAGCCGTGGGTCGTCGGCGAACCCCAGGTAGTTGTTCGCACAGAAGTTCAGGACGTCCTTGCCGCCGGACCGGACATGCGCCGACTGTGGCGAGTCGAGCCGGCGCTCCGTCTTGTAGAGCCCGGCGGACCGGATCTCTGCGAGGGACGTCTGCAGCTCGGAACGGACGTTGGTGTAGATGGCCTGCTCCTAGGTCCAGTCGATGATGATCTTGCCGCGATCTCCCCGGCGCGCGAGGGCAAAGGCATCCTGCCAGCGCTCGGGAGGGAAGCGGTCGGTGAGGATGGGCGAGATATCGAGCCCTGTGCTGACCATGGCGTTCATGGCGTACCAGGTCTCGAACATCTCGCGGCCGTAGATGCCCTTGATGGTGATCATGTGCGTGACGACCTTGGCCCAGTCGATCGTGATGGGTTGGGTCGGCAGACCGAGCATGGCGACCCGCGCGCCGTGGTTGAGGTTCTCGAGCATCTCGGGGAGGGCGTCCGGAGATCCGCTCATCTCCAGACCGATGTCGAAACCCTCCTTCATGCCGAGGCGCCGCTGGGCAGAGCTGATCCGCTCGGTGGCGACGTTGACCGTGAGGTCTGTGCCCATCTGCTTGGCGAGCTCGAGCCGTCCCTCGTTCACGTCGGTCACGACGACGAACCGCGCACCGACGTGCCGGGCCACCGCGGCGGCCATCAGACCGATCGGGCCCGCCCCCGTGATGAGCACGTCCTCGCCGACGAGCGGGAACGACAGGGCGGTGTGGACCGCGTTGCCCAACGGGTCGAAGACGGCGGCCAGGTCGGGGTCCATGCCGTCGGAGTGGCGCCAAACGTTGCTCTCGGGGATGACGACGTACTCGGCGAAGGCGCCGTCTCGGTTGACCCCGACGCTCGACGTGTTGATGCACAGGTGCCTTCGGCCGGCGCGGCAGTTGCGGCAGCGTCCGCACACCACGTGCCCCTCCCCGGACACCAGGTCGCCGATGGCGACGCTGCTCACATCGCGGCCCACCTCAACGACATGGCCGGAGAACTCGTGCCCGGGCACCAGGGGCGCGTTGATGGCGCCGGCTGCCCAGGAGTCCCAGGACTCGATGTGCAAGTCGGTGCCGCAGATGCCGGTCCGGGCGACCCGGATCTTGACGTCGACGTGGCCCGGCGTCGGCTCCGGCCGCTCGGTCAGGACGAGACCCGGTCCGGCTGCGCCCTTGTAGAGCGCTCTCACTGTGTCTCTCGGATACCAGCGGCCATCGGTCCGAGGATAACCCGACATTCCTCTTCTGACGCGTGATCAGCGCCCGGACATCGTGATCGAGGTCATCTACGCCGGCTCTCCCATCATGTTTGCAGCGCTGGACGCCACGCATTGGGTCAACGCAGACAGCGCTTGGATGCGACGCTTCCGGGCGCCGGCTCCTCCGGCCGACCACGGGCATTCAGGGTGTGGTCGAGGTAGGACGCTAGGTTGGCGGCCCGCTCGATCTCGGCCGGCGCGCACAGCCATTAGAGCTGTATGCCATCCATGAGAGCGATGCTGAAGCGGGCGGCTTTGGCAGGGTCGACGTCGGACCTGAGCAGCCCTGCCGCGCCGGGGGATTCGTTCTCCAGCCAGCGGGCAGCCGTCTTGGCGTAGCGTCCACGCGTTCGCCGGACAGCAGCCTGCGTGTCCGTGGGCCGCTCCGTGCTCCTAACTTCGGTCCGGAGGACGCCCCGCGCGTCGTCGGCGTGCCGGTGGCTGCCTGACGTCAGCCCGTCTGGAGCCGGTGAACGCCTGATCGGCTGACTCCCCATCTGGAATGGGCAGGGCACGCACACTTCCCGTCATCTCAGACCGGCAGGTGACGGGGTCATCCGTTGTAGATGAGGCGCCCCGGCCGGTGTGTGTGTCCAACTTGGTTCGGACGGCACCTTTGCCCGACACGAGAGGGATGACCAATGGACGCAATCACGACCGACTTCGGGGAAGTTCTCCTGTGGAGCTTCTGGTTCTTCATCTGGATCGCCGCGCTGATGGTGTGGTTCCGCTGCCTCGTCGACCTGTTCGGCGACAGCTCGCTCAGCGGCTGGGGGAAGGCCGGTTGGGCGATCGTTCTCATCTTCGTGCCGTGGCTGGGTGCGCTGATCTACCTCATTGTCCGAGGCCGGAGCATGACCGGGCGGCAGGTGGCGGCGGTCTCGCAGCAGCGGGCCGAGCAGGAGAAGTACATCAAGCAGGTCGCGAGCACCTCGCCGGCCCCGGCCGACCAGATCGCCAGCGCCAAGGGGCTGCTCGACTCCGGAGCCATCACCCAGGCCGAGTTCGACGCGCTCAAGGCCAAGGCGCTCGCCTGAACTCCGGTAGCCCGGCAGCCGACCGAGGAGCGCAGTTGTCATGCCCAGCACTGAGCGAGAACGGGTGGCGTCGTTCGGTCATCCAGAGGACGGCCTGGACGAGGCAACGCCCTGGTACCACTGGGGCCCTTACGTCTCGGAGCGGGCGTGGGGCACCGTGCGGGAGGACTACAGCCCGGACGGCACGGCCTGGGACTACTTCCCCCACGACCATGCCCGATCGCGCGCCTACCGCTGGGGCGAGGACGGGATGGCGGGCATCAGTGACGTCGGCCAGGACCTCTGCCTGGCGCTTGCCCTGTGGAACGGACGCGACCCCATCCTGAAAGAGCGCATGTTCGGCCTGACCGGTCCGCAGGGCAACCACGGCGAGGACGTCAAGGAGTACTGGTGGTATCTCGACGCCCTGCCCAGCCATGCGTGGCTGCACTGGCGCTACCACTATCCCCAGGGCGAGTTCCCCTACGCGGACCTGGTGGCCGAGAGCGGCCGGCGCGACCAGAGCCAACCCGAGTACGAGCTCCTGGACACGGGTGTGTTCGACGACGACGCCTACTGGGTAGTCGACGTCGTGCACGCCAAGGCGGACCCGCACGACCTCCTCATGGAGATCCGCGTCACCAACGCCGGACCCGATGAGGCGACCCTGCACGTGTTGCCGCACCTGTGGTTTCGCAACACGTGGTCCTGGGACGTTGGGGCCGCGAGGCCGTCGTTGCGGGCCACCGGCCCTGACCGGCTCGCCGTCAAGCACCCGCGGTTCGGCGACCTGGCGTGGGAGCTCGATGCTGGCCCCGAGGGCTCGTCACCGCGGCTGTTGTTCTGCGAGAACGACACCAACCTCCGGCGGCTGTTTGGCTCCGACGGGTCGCCGGAATACCCCAAGGACGGGATCAACGACCATGTCGTGGCTGGTGCGCCCAGCGTGAACCCGGACCAGGCCGGGACGAAGTGCGCCGCCTGGTACCAGCTCACCGTGAGGCCGGGCGAGACGCAGGTCGTCCGGGCTCGCCTCCGCGCGCCGTCGTCCTCTCCTGCCTTCGGCGCACCGTTCGGCGCGGTGCTCGCGCAGCGGCGCCTCGAGGCAGACGAGTTCTACGCGGAGGTCATCCCCACCGACGTGGATGACGACGCGCGCATGGTGGCTCGCCAGGCGTTCGCGGGGATGATCTGGGGAAAGCAGTTCTACCGCTACGACGTGAAGCGCTGGCTGGACGGTGATCCGACGCAGCCGCCGCCCCCGCCCGAGCGCCGGACCGGTCGCAACGCCGGGTGGCTCAACGTGGACGCCCGCGACATCATGTCGATGCCCGACCCTTGGGAGTACCCATGGTTCGCGGCCTGGGACATGGCTTTCCACACCGTCGCTCTCGCCCATCTCGACCCTGCGTTCGCCAAGTACCAGCTGCTGGTGCTGTGCCGTGAATGGTTCCAGAACCCCAACGGGGCGCTCCCGGCATACGAGTGGGCGTTCGGTGACGTCAACCCACCGGTGCACGCCTGGGCCGCACTGCACGTCTGGGATATCGACGGCCGTCGTGACAGTGACTTCCTGGCCCGCCTGATGCCCAAGCTCTTGATGAACTTCACCTGGTGGGTCAACAGGATGGACCCCGAGGGCGACCACCTGTTCGCTGGTGGGTTCCTGGGCCTGGACAACATCAGCGCGATCGACCGGTCGAACCTTCCCCCAGGAGGCCGCCTCGAGCAGGCCGACGGCACCAGCTGGATGGCGTTCTACTCGCTGACGCTCCTTGAGATCGCCCGGATCCTGGCCGAGAAGGATGACGCCTGGACGGACATCGAGGTGAAGTTCATCGAGCACTTCGTGTTGATCGTCGATGCGATGCACTCGCAGGACCTGTGGGACGAGGAGGACGGCTTCTTCTACGACGTGTTCCACACGGATGACGGACGGGCCGTCCCGATCAGGGTGCGGTCCATCGTCGGTGTGCTGCCGCTGCTGGGCATGGTCATCCTGGGGCCCGGCCTGCTGGAGTTCCTCGGGACCCTCCAGAAGCGCTTCGCGGGATTCCTCGGGCATGACGAACTGGGTATGCCGGCCACGGGCCGAACGCGGGTCGTCCGGGTGCCCGAC
The DNA here is from genome assembly GCA_963715025.1 of uncultured Actinomycetota bacterium. GTDB lineage: Bacteria > Actinomycetota > Actinomycetes > Actinomycetales > Dermatophilaceae > DASSJT01. The sequence goes on from CAVQQQ010000009.1 coordinate 794,345, forward strand.
AGCGACGCGCTCGGGGTCGGCGTCATCCCGCCCGGAGCGGTGCGCCGAGTCCTGGCCCGGGTCTTCGACGAGAACGAGTTCCTCTCGCCACACGGGCTGCGCGCGCTGTCGAAGTACCATCAGGACCACCCGGTGTGGGTCGATCTCGCAGGGACCGAGGTCTCGGTCGACTACGAGCCCGCGGAGTCCCACACCGGCATGTTCGGCGGCAACTCCAACTGGCGGGGTCCGGTGTGGATGCCGGTCAACTACCTGGTGGTGCGCAACCTCCAGCGCTATGCCCGATCACTCGGCGCCGCGTCCGAGATCGAGTACCCCACCGGCAGCGGCCACACGTCGCGGCTGGATGCCTGCGCTGACGACCTCCGTGGGCGGCTGATCTCGCTGTTCCTGAGGCAGCCCGACGGGCGGCGACCCTGTCATGGGTGGGTCGAGAAACTGCAGAACGACCCACTGTGGCGCGACAGCATCACGTTCAGTGAGTACTTCCATGGCGACAATGGCGCGGGGCTGGGTGCGAGTCACCAGACGGGCTGGACCGGGCTCGTGGCCGACCTGATCTGCCGGCCCAACCCGTTCGTCGGTGACACGGAGCCGTGGGAACTGTGACTGCTGGACTCAGGATCGCGTTCGGCCGAGGGGTGTGCGGTTCCCTCGAGGAGGCGACAGCGCGCGAGTGGCTGGTGACCGACGGACTGGGCGGCTACGCGTCTGGCACGGTGGCTGGGCTCCGGACCCGTCGCTACCACGGCCTCCTGGTGACTGCGACCGCACCCGCAGCAGCCTCGCGGATGCTTGGCCTGGCAGCGCTGGACACCATTGTCGTGATCGGTGACCGTCGGATCCCGCTGTCAACCCACGAGTGGGTCAGCGGTGCGATCGACCCGCGCGGACATGAGCACCTGGCGTACTTCGATCTTGACGACGGGGTGCCTCGCTGGCGCTACGACCTCGGCGCCGTGCAGATCGAGACCGAGGTCGCGATGGGCCACGGCGTCAATGCCGTCGGCGTGGTTCACCGAGTGGTGGCCGGCGAGGCACGTCTGGAGGTGACTGCCCTCTGCACGTGGCGTGACCAGCACGGTGAGCGGTTCGCCGGGGCTGACCCCGAGGTGGAGCTGACGCAGTCGGGTTTCGTCTTCGAGTCGGCATACCGAGTGGACGGTCCTGGCTACCAGCCCGGCGGGGCGTGGTACCGGGGCGCCTACCATCGCGAGGAGGCGGCCAGAGGACTGGGTCCATCGGAGGATCACTGGGCCGCGGGCACGTTCGCCGCTGAGCTGGTGGCCGGGGAGGTGCTCGGCGTGACGGCGACGACCGGCCTTGGTATGCCGCCTCCGGACGCCGCCTCGATCGTCGCCGCGGCTCGCGCACGGGCTGAGGCGCTGGCTGACCTGCCGGACGGACGGGGCGATGACATCGACCGGATCCTGGCTGTCGCAGCAGACCGTTTCGTCGTCCAGACGCCGCGCGGCCCTGGGGCGGTGGCAGGCTACCCGTGGTTCGGCGAGTGGTCGCGCGACCTGTTCACCTCGTACGAGGGGCTCTTCCTCTGCACGGGTCGCGCGGACGAGGGTCGTTCGGTCCTGGTTCGGGCCGCTGGCACCGTCTCAGAGGGCATGCTGGCCAACACCGCTGATGTCGGGACGCTGGAGTACAACACCATTGACGCCACCCTGTGGTTCCTCCACGCGCTCGGCCGTCACGTGGCGCACACGGGTGATCTCGACGTCGCGGCCGAACTCTCTGGCACCGTGGTCGAGATCCTTTCGGCACACCGGGCGGGCACCCGCTTCGGCATCGGTGTCGATCGGGCTACGGGACTGCTTCGCGGCGGCGCCGCAGGGTGGGCGTTGACCTGGATGGACGCCCGAGTCGACGGCCGACCGGTTACCCCTCGGGCTGGCTTCCCGGTCGAGGTCGAGGCGCTGTGGATCAACGGCCTTGGGACGGCCGCCGACCTGCTGGCACGCGTCGGCCGCCCGCACCATGAGTGGGTCGCGCTGAGGGAGCATGCAGCCGATGCCTTCGGCCGCCTGTTCCGGACTGATGGACGGGGCCTGGCCGACGTGGTCGACGATGCGGGGATCGCACGGACGGACCTGCGCCCGAACCAGCTGCTGGCGGCCTCGCTGCCACACGGCCCTGTGACCGACGCGACCGCGATTGCGGAGATTCTCACGGCATGTCGTACGGAGCTGGCGACCTCCCTGGGCCTGCGGACACTGGCCTCTGGGGAGCCCGGTTACCGCGGCAGTCACCACGGCGGCCCCCGTGAGCGGGACCAGGCGTACCACCAGGGAACGGTGTGGCCGTGGTTGATCGGTCCGTATGCCGACGTGGTGCGTCGCGCTGGTGGCGACGTGACGACCCTGCTCGACGGGCTGTACCTGCACCTGTCCGAATTCGGGCTCGGGTCGGTGTCGGAGACGCTGGACGGGAATGCACCCCATGCCGCCACCGGCTGCCCGTTTCAGGCGTGGTCCGTCGCAGAGCTCATCAGGGTTCGATGGACTGAGCGACACCATGTCTGAACCCGCTGACCAGGAGGTTGAGCCGTGTCCCTTGAGCCCTTCCCGCCAGATGCTGCGCCAGACACCCCCGAGCCGGGCATCGGTCTGCCTGAGCGACCGGCCGACGAGGTCACGATTCGGGCAGACAGCTCGGATGTCCTGAGCTGGATCCCCAGGCTCGGCGTCTGGGCGTGGAGTTTCGTCGGGTTCGTGGCCGCGACTGTCATCGTCGTCGCGGCTCTGGCGGCCGTGAACGAGATCGTGCTTCCGCTGACGTTCGCGGCGGTCCTCGCCGTGGTCTTCAGACCCTTGGTGGGTGTGCTCCAGCGGCGCGGGCTCAAGCCCAGCGTCGCAGCCGGCGCTGTCGTGCTCGGCCTCCTGGCCCTGGTCACGGGGGTGACCGTCGCCACGGTCCAAGGTGTGCTCGAGCAGGTGGATCAGATCGGGGCCTCCGTCGACGCGGCCGTGGACGAGGCTGCCGCCTCGCTGGCACTGGACCAGAGCTCGCTGGACACTGTGCGGGCGGCAGCCGCGGAGCTCGCCCCAGCGGTCGAGGACGGCTTTCTGACCCTGTTGGTCTCTGGCGTGAGCACAGTGGTCGGCATCGCAAGCGGTCTGATCCTCGGCACGTTGATCATGTACTACCTGCTCAAAGACGGTGCCGCTCTGCGGCGCTCAGTCGTCACTTGGATGGACCCCCAGCTGCGCGATGACGTCGACGGCTTCATCGGCGACTCGTGCCGGACCCTGCGCGACTATGGTCGAGGCCGCACCGTCTTGTCCGCCATTGTGGCCGCCGTCATCGGCCTGGTCAGCCTCCTGATGGGGCTTCCGCTCGTGTTCACCATCATGGTGGCGAACTTCATCGGCGGCTACATCCCGTACATCGGGGCCTTCCTCGGTGGCGGGCTGGCGGTGGTCGTCGCCCTCGGGGACGGTGGCCTGGGGAAGGCTGCCGTCATGCTCGCCGTGGTCCTGGCCGCAAACCTGTTGCTCGAGAACTTCGTGGAGCCCAAGGTCATGGGTCGAACCCTGGATATCCATCCGCTGATGGTGCTTGTCGTCACGGCGCTGGGTGGCCTGGTGGGCGGCATCGTCGGGCTCATCCTTGCGGTTCCCGCCACCGTGATTGCCGCCAGCGCCATCACACGCCTTCGGTCACGGGGCTTCTTCGCGCAGGTGGCGGACCGCGCCGAGCCGGCCGTGCGACGCGCGCTCGGCTGACGTGGGCACCCATTCGGCGTGGCTCAGGACCCACAAAGTTACGTCCCAGTCGTCGCGCGTCGCGGTCGGTCGTGACTGGTGCACTCACAAGGATGTTGTCTGCGAGACGACCGGAGCGAACACGTCGCGACTAGCAAAAGCCGGTGGCCCCAGGAATAGGCCCAACAAATCAGGCCTGGGGGAAGCAGGCAGCCCCGGCCATGTGGAGTGGGCGGCCGGACCTGACCTCATGGTCGATGACCTCACGGCCGCAGGGTTATTCATCGATCGTCCGCTGGGGTCGTCGCGCCAATCAGCCGAGCGAACACGATGACGTTGTTGCGGTAATGGCCACCGTCGCGGTCGAACGATCCCCCGCAGGTGATCAGCCGGAGCCCGGGATAGCGCAGTGGGCCGTACACGGCGGCTGACGGGAACCTGGCCTTGGGCACGCTAACCACCTCGGTGACCGCGAAGTGGGCCACCACGCCGTCGGCCCGCTCCACGTCCACCAGGTCGCCGCCACGCAGGACGCCGAGCCGGTAGAACACCGCAGGCCCGTCCCGGGCCGAGTCGACGTGCCCGACAATGACGGCCGGGCCGTCTTCGCCGGGCGAGGCTAGGTAGCGGTACCAGCCGGCCGGGGCATTGGCCGACGGCGGGGGCAGTGCCAACGAACCGTCCCCGGCCAGCCCCAGCTCGGCCAGGCGCGTGTGCACCCCGATCCGGGGGATGTCCAGGCGGACCGGGCGCGAGCGGGTCAGCGACACCGGTCGTGGTGTGGGCGGGGCGGCGGTGAAGCTTTGGTCTGGCAATGGGTTGTGGGTGACGGCAAGCGTGGTCCCCGACTGGGGCGGCTGCGGAGGAGGGTCGGCGGTGCGCAGTCCGGCGACGAGTGTCCCCGTCCCGATGCAGGCCAGCAGGACGCTCAGCAGGACCGGCGCGATCCTTTCGGACACGGTGCGGCGGCGGTTCGGGTCAGACCCGGTGTCGCGCTGCACCAGACCGCTGCTGCCGCCGCCGGAACGCCCAGCCGAGCGGCAGCACCGAAAGCAAGAGGAGCAGGCCGCCGCCGACCACCAGCGGCGTGTTCGTACGTGCCGCGGTGCTGCCACCACCGGCCTCCACCGGACCCTTGGGCGTCGCGGTCACGGTCGTTGTCGTGGTGGTCTTCTGGCCCGGGACCCGCGTGGTGACGGTCACTGTCGGGCCAGGCACGGTGACGGTCGTGGTCGGGCCGGGCGCCGTCGTGCCGGTGGACATGGTGGCGGTCACCGTGCTGGTCACGGTCGTGGTGGCGGCGGCGTTCTTCGGGGCCGGGTAGGCGCCTACTGTGCCGACCAGGATCAACCAGATCAGCAGGATCAGCGCGAGCGGCACCAACAGCAGGCCGAGGGTTCGCCACCGGTCCCGATGAGGCCCCTCCGGCGGCGGGGTCGCGCCGCCGCCGTAGCCGGGCGGACCTGGCGGCTGGTCCGGAGGGGTGGCACCGCTGCCGTAGCCGGGCGGACCTGGCGGCTGGTCCGGAGGGGTGGCACCGCCGTCGTAGTCTGGCGAGGGGGGCGGCGTCGTCGGTCCGTAGTTGCTCATCTCGGCCTCCGCGGCTGGTCAAGTCCCGGGGCAGCTGTCGGGTCGGCCGCAGTTGCCCCCGGCCGGAACAACGTCGTTGGATGAGCCAACCGCGGAGCGGCTACGGGGTGCCGGTCGCCGACTCTGGACGGAGTCCGTCGGCCGTCACGGGTCCGTCAGACGCAATATAGGCGGCCGAAGTGCCCGGGGAAGGCCGAATCCCGATTCCTGCGTTCGCCCTTGGAGACGTCCGGCTACCCCATGGACAAGGTCCCGGCGGCGGGTCTGCATCCTCGGCCCACGGTCGCAGCAGCGAGGCTGAACACGACCGAGGCTGAACACGACGACGCTCAACCGACGGGCCTCAACATGACTGGGGCCGAAGTGGTCCCGGCCCGACTCCACGCGGGTCTACATTGGCGCCGTGACCGCCGACGGGCTGCATGTGCCACCGCCGGTCTTCCGCGCGCTGCGCGTGTTCGCCGTCGACCCCGGTATGGACAGCGAGTTGGGCGCGAGGGTCGCCAACGAGACGGTGTTCGAGGTTCCGTGGGAGGACCTGTCCCCAGGTCCTCGAGGAGAGTACCTCGAGATCGTCGACGACGACGAGCACGGGCGTCGCCGGTACGACCGGCTCGACCTCGATGACCCCGCTCTGCTCGCGCAGAGCGGGCTCGCGCCGTCAGACGGCAACCCGCAGTTCCGCTACCAGATGACCTACGCCGTCGGTATGGACCTCATCCACGACGTCGAAGCCGCACTCGGTCGGCGGGTGCACTGGCGGCCGCACCGCGGCCGCGGCAGCTCGGGTTCGCGATATCGCCGGCGACTCGCGATGCGGCCGCACTCCTTCGTGGGTCTGGAAGCTACATACGAGCGCGATGCCGGGGCCTGCTTCGGTTACGACCGGGGCGCCGACGGCAGCCCGTTCGAGAGCTCCGTCGTCTTCACCAGCCACTCCCGCGACTGCATCACCTTCACCCTGGCCTGGGCGGTGCTGGACGGCATGGGGCTTGACTATCGCCTGAGCCCCTTCGGAGACCCCGAGGTGACATACGCGTTCGGCGACATCGTGGCGTTGTTCCAGCACTTCGCCGACGGTGAGGCGTTGCGCGAGCAGATCAGAGCCGTCCGCGGCGACATCGACGCCCGGACACCACTCGGAGTGGTGGCTCCGCAGCTCGGTCTGGCGCTCAACCGCCCGGACGGACTTCGCGATGCGCTCGGCTGGACCGACGACCAGGGCCGGTGGCACCCGTGGACCCCGGACCCAGGGAGCCTGCGGGACGCCGATCGCACGATCAAGTTCGCGGCAAGCAGCGTTCTCGTCCGGGCGCTGTTCGACGGCTTCAAGCGAATCTACCGGGCCCGGGTCGCCGACCTGTTCCGGATCGCCAGCCAGGGCACCGGCGTGCTGCCGCCCGGTCACCTGCATCCCGATCTCGTCGCTCGGCTCAGTGCCGAGGCGGCACACAGCGCCTGGGTCATGCAGCAGATGTGCATCAGGGCGCTGGACTACCTGCCACCCACCGGGACCGGCTTTCCCGACGTGGTCCGCGCCCTCGTCACGGCCGACGTCGACCTGTTCCCCGAGGACGACCAGCGCTATCGCCTGATGGTGGTCGATGCGTTGCGCGGCTACGGGATCCTGCCTGAACGCATGACCCTGTCTCCGGAAACGCTGGTGTGGTCGCCGCCGCCTGACGCCGACGCGGGCGCCGCCGTCGCCGCATACGTGCGCGAGCTGTCGCAGACGACGAGTTTCTGGAGCCTGCCGACCGATCGGGCGGAGCTGTGGCGGCTGCGTGAGCGCTGGAGGCGCGGGCTGGCGGCCCGGCTGCGCAGGTCGGGGGATCCCCTCGGCCCGGTCGACGTCCGGAAACGCTTCTCCGTGCGTACGTTCGACCTGCGCCAGCGGACCGGAACTGCGGGCAGCCTCACTCTCGACTGGGTGGTCACCGTCGTGCAGGGCGGGATCCGGGACCGCGTCGGCGTCACAATGCTCGTCGATGCCCAGTCCGGGGAGGTCCGGTACTTTATCCCGCGGCCGGACCCGACCCAGGACGCCTCCGACCTGCTCGCCAGGGCAGACACCAGTCATCCTCGACCCCCGTCGCGGCGCCGGCTGCGGGTGTATGCCGTGGACCCCAGCCTTGGTACACGCATGGCTACCGCAGCCATCAACGAGGTCACCGTGACGGTGCCGTGGGAGCGGGCCCCGGACGGCCGGCCGCTCTCGCCGGGTCCTGCCGGGGAGTACGTCGAGGTGATCGACCACGATCCCGCCAGCCGCTGCTTCTACGCCCCGGTGGACCTCAACGACCCGCGGATTGTCTCCCAGGACGGGCTCACGCCGTCGGAGAGCAACCCTCAGTTCCACCAGCAGATGGTCTACGCGGTGACGATGCGGGTTATCGAGCACTTCGAGCGGGCGCTCGGCCGGCGCGCGCTGTGGTCACCGCGGCTCGTCAAAGCCACGCGGCCTGCCGGCGCGCCCAGCAGCGCGTGGCTGTACGCCGCCGGGAGCGGGGTCGCTGGCGAGGTCGAGGAGATCGAGACGTACGTGCCGCGGTTGCGGCTGCACCCGCACGCGTTGCGTGAGGCCAACGCGTACTACAGCCCGGACAAGAAGGCCCTGCTCTTCGGCTACTTCCCCTCCCAACAGGGAGACGCGAGTCGGGGGCTGACCGTGTTCACGTGCGTGTCCCATGACATCGTCGCCCACGAGGTCACCCACGCCCTCCTCGACGGCATCCACCGGCACTTCAACGAGCCGACCAACGCCGACGTCCTCGCCTTCCACGAGGCCTTCGCCGACCTCGTCGCGCTCTTCGAGCACTTCTCGCTGCCCGGTGCCCTGCGCGAGCAGATCGTGGCGACCCGCGGTGACCTCGCGGCGCAGAACATGCTCGGTGAGCTCGCCCAGCAGTTCGGCCAGGCGATCGGCAAGCGCGGCGCCCTCCGCAGCGCGATCGGCTCGGTGGACCCGGAAACCGGCCGGTGGACACCAGCCGCCCCCGACCCCACCGCCTACCGGCGGCTCACCGAGCCGCACGAGCGGGGGGCGATCCTCGTCGCTGCGGTGTTCGACGCCTTCCTCACCATCTACAAGGCGGCGATCGCCGACCTGCTGCGGATCGCCACCGCCGGCACCGGGATACTTCCCGAGGGCGCCGTCCACCCGGACCTCGTCGGCCGGCTGGCACAGACCGCGGCGGACAGCGCCCAGAAGGTCCTCAGGATGTGCATCCGGGCGCTGGACTACTGCCCGCCGGTCGACATCACCTTCGGGGACTACCTGCGGGCGATCGTCACCGCCGACCAGGACAGCGACCCCGTGGACGCCGACCACGACCGGGTCGCCTTCGTCGAGGCGTTTCGGCGCTACGGGATCGTCCCCGACAACATCCGGTCGCTGTCGGTGGACGGCCTGCTGTGGCGGCCCTCGTCCGCCGCGCCGGACGAGGACGAGGACGTCGTCGTGTCGATCGTCAGTCGCTGGGCCGTCGACATCGACTCCTGGCACCTGACGCATGACCGCCGAGAGCTGTTCGAGCTCATGTGCCGCTATCGGGACGCCCTCCACGCGCACCTGCTGAAGCGGGCATCTGGGGCGCCCCCGGTCCTCGGCGGCTTGGACCTGCGGCAGCAGTTCGAGGTGCACTCGGTGCGCCCGAGCGTCGGCAGCGACTGGCTTGGCCGGCCCCAGCTGACCTGGGTGGTAGAACTCGTCCAGTCCGTGCCGGCCTATTTCGACGCGGCCCAGCCGCCGGACGCGCCGGCCGATTTCACGTTCCGGGGCGGGTGCACGCTGCTGATCGACGGCCGGACCGGTCAGATTCGCTACAGCATCAAGAAGCCCTTGGACGAGGCGCGGCTTCGGCGGCAGCGCGACTATCTGCTCGGCGTCGGCGTTCAGAGCCTGGCCGCCACGTATTTCGGCGGGCCGGAACAGAACGCGCTGGAGCCCTTCGCGATGCTGCACCGGGAGTGAGCGATGGACAGCGTGCGGGTGCGCATGTACAGCCAGGGACTGGGCGACTGCTTCCTCGTCACCGCGACGACGGGAGGCGTTGAGCGGCACGCGCTCATCGACTGCGGCGTCCTGCTCGGCACGCCGGACGCGACCGCGCGGATGCAGGACGTCGCGCAGGATGTGCTCACAACGACGGGTGGTCACCTCGACGTCCTGGCGGCGACCCACGAGCACTGGGACCACGTCGGGGGCTTCACCCTCGCCCAGGACCTGCTGGCCAGGCTGAGTGTCGGGGAGGTGTGGCTGGCCTGGACGGAGAATCCGTCGGACCCCGCGGCAGCTGACCTGAAGTCGGCGACCGCCCGTGGGGTGCGGGCGGCCACGGCGGCGGCGACGGCGCTGCGCGATGCGAACAGTGACCATGCCGACCGGCTGTTCGGGGTGCTCGAGTTCTTCGGCGCAGCCGCGGTGCCGGGCGTCGCGAGCCCGGGCGGCGCGAGCCCGGGGAGCGCCAGCGGCGGCACGACCCACGCCGCACTGGAGTGGGTGCGCGGACGGTCCACCACAGTGCGCTACCTGCGCCCCGGGCAGAAGGTGGCGGCGCTCGGTCTCCAGGTCTACGTGCTAGGCCCGCCCACAGACCGCAGGTACATCCGGATGAGCGACCCGACGGCCGTGGCGAACGTTTACACGATCAGCGGGATCGGAGAGGACGAGGGCTTTCTCGCCGCCGCTGAGGCACTGGGGACGGGCGAGGAGCCCCCGATGCAGCCGTTCGACACCTTCTTCCGGCTCGACGAGGAAGACACTGCGACAGCATTCCCCTTGATCGGCGCGGAGTATCGCGACCCCGACCAGGCGTGGCGCCGGATCGACCATGACTGGCTCGGCGCCGCTGACGTTCTCGCGTTGAACCTCGACTCCAACACGAACAACACGAGTTTGGTCCTCGCCTTCGAGACCGGTGACGGGCAGTTCCTGCTCTTCCCCGGGGACGCGCAGGTGGGCAACTGGCTGAGCTGGCAGACGGTGACGTGGACGACGCCGTCCGGTCAGCTCACCGCGCCCGAGGTGTTGGCCCGCACCCGGCTCTACAAGGTGGGTCACCACGGCAGCCACAACGCCACCCTGCGCGACAAGGGCCTCGAGCTCATGACCAGCGGCGACCTCGTCGCGATGCTGCCCGTGAACCGCGAGACAGCCAGGAAGCAGCGCTGGAATATGCCCCTTCCCGGGCTGCTCGCCCGGCTCGAGCAGAAGACGAAGGGACGGGTCCTGGACGCGGAGACCGGCCTCGCACAGGTGAAGCCTTCGGCCGTGTCCGACGCCGAGTGGGCCGACTTCGTCGCGGCCACCACGGTCGTGCCGGGCCGCTATGTCGACCACGTCATCCACTGGGAGGGTTCGCACCCGGCGGTTCCAAAATCACACCGCCAGTGAGCCGTCGGTCCGTGCGCGTGGGTGCAGTATGCCGGTCGGCCGGCCCCGGAGGCCATGGCGCCGCTGGCGCTGCTCGGGTCGGTGGAGGCACACAGGTTCCGCAGGAGGTCACCGGCGCAGTAAGTGGTAGCGGGGCCAAACCCTCGACCCTCAGTGGCTTGGGCGCTGGGGGCAGGACCTGGGGCTTGGGGCGCGAGGAGGGCACCTGAAGGCGGCAGAGGCCTGAGAAGCAGGCAGCCCCGGCCAGGTGGGTGGCCGGGGCTGCGTCCTGCCGGTTTTCTGTCTCAACACAGAACTCGCGACCGCCGAGGCGGTCGAGCGCGCCCGACAGGATTCGAACCCCCAGGCTTCTGATCCGTAGGCACACCAGGAGTCCGAATCGACCCGAATCCAGATGCTTTGACGCGACTCACAACAACACGTTTCCGCAGGTAGGAGGGCTTGTGACGGCTCTGGTCGGACACTGGCGCATCGTTACGGTATCGATACCGAAACTGAATCTTGGGCGAATTTTGGGGCCCAGGTGACGGACCCTTGGGGCGCTCCCTGGGACGAGTCAGGGCAGTCGGTCCCGGCCCTATGTCTCGGCAGCCGATTCGTCGCAACGTGACCGCCTCAGCGAGGCCTCGTTACGCAATGCCGGGCGAAGGGAGCTCTCCGGAACCAGGTCCACGGACGACCGCACAAGCGCCCTCAATTGCCGATGAGCGATCATTGCGAATCCGCGCACCAAGCCTGACTTTTCGCGCCATCACAGTGACGGCGCGGTTGTTTGGTGGCCCGCTGACCCTCGATCGGCGTCGAGCTGCAGACCATCACGTCTCCCGTGATGCCAAGGGCGCGATATGCCGCGCGGTTGGCATCACCCGACCGGAGAATGCCTGACTGCCGCGAACACGATGGGTGCGCACCTCGTACGTCCTCGTCACCATGCCGAGGGCAAATCGACCCTTGACAAGATTTCTTGTCAATGGCACGGTGGCGTCATGCAGGACGTCGAGGTCATCGAGAGCGCGCAGGCAGCCGCCGCCGCGCTGGATCCGGTCCGGGCCCGGCTGCTCGGCGAGCTGGCCGTCCCGGCCTCCGCCGCCGGACTCGCCGCCCGAGTCGGCATCGCGCGCCAGAAGGTCAACTACCACCTCAAGGCGCTCGAGGCGCACGGCCTGGTGGAGCTGTCCGAGGAGCGCCGGCACGGGGGCATCACCGAGCGGGTGCTCCAGGCGTCGGCGGTGTCGTACGTCGTGTCGCCGGCGGCCGTCAGCGCGTCCGCGGCCGACCCGGACGCCAACGCCGACCACCTGTCGGCGGGCTATCTCGTCGCGCTGGCCGGCCGGCTGGTGCGCGAGGTCGGCGCCCTGGCGCGCCGGGCCGGCGCGTCCGGCCAGCGCCTGCCGACGCTGACCATCGACACGCAGATCGGCTTCCGGTCGGCCGCCGACCGGGCTGCCTTCGCGGACGACCTGACCGCCGCGGTGCTCGATCTGGCCGCTCGCTACCACCACGACGACGGGCGCCCGCACCGGCTCGTCGTCGCCGCCCACCCACTTCCTGAGGAGAGCACATGAGCACGACCCCGAACGTCCCGTACCGCCTGGAGTTCAGCGTCGAGGTTCCGGGCACCCCGGAGCAGGTCTGGCAAGCCATCGCCACCGCCAAGGGCATGAGCGCCTGGTACCTGCCGACCGAGATGGAGGAGCGCGAGGGCGGCTCCCTGCACATCACCATAGGCCCCGAGATGGGTTCGGACGGCGAGGTGACCGACTGGGACCCGCCGCACCGCATCGTCTACGAGGAGGACTGGGCCGCCCTCATGGGCAAGGAGCCCGACGCGCTCAGCCCGCTGACCTCAGAGTTCCTCGTCGAGGCGCAGTCCGGCGGCACCTGCGTCGTGCGCGTGACCAGCAGCGGCTTTGGGACCGGCGCCGATTGGGAGTCGGAGTTCTGGGACGACATGGGCGCCAGCTGGATGCCGTTCTTCGACAACCTGCGACTCTACCTGTCGCACTTCCCGGGACAGGAGGCCACCCAGCTCGAGGTCACCGCGTCACACCCCGGCGACGCGGAGTCGGTCTGGGCGGCCCTGCGCGACGCGCTCGACCTCGGCGCCGAGGGCGCCACGGTCGAGGTACGCGGCGTCACCGGCACGGTCGAGCGCGTCAGCGAGCGGCAGACGCTGGTCCGGCTCACCGCGCCGGTGCCCGGGATGCTGACCGCCTTCGCGCACGCCGAAGGCGAGGGGAAGGCGACCGCAGGCGTGCGGGCCTACCTGTTCTCCCCGGACGCGGCGGACTACGTGCGGCGCGAGGAGCCGGCCTGGCAGGCCTGGCTGCAGGAGGCTCTCCGTCCGGACTGATCTTCTGCGCGGAACCGCCTCCGCGGCCGGGGCGCTGGGCCCATGACGCCACAGCACACCGCCAGCCGGCCCAGCAGGACTCCGCCCGAGACCCCAGCCCCGTGACCGCCGACACCGCAGCCCCCGCCCTGACCGCGACCGCCCCCACGTGATGGACCGGATCCGCCACATGGTGCTCGGCACGATCGACGAGGACGGGTGTACCCGCATCTCGCCGGTGTACTTCGTCGCACACCGATACCGAGACCCCAGGACCGTCACGTGCCGGCCGACACACCCCGCACCCCAGTTACCGAATGTTGGAGGAACGACATGAACAGCATGAATGGCACCGGGGTCGTCGCAGGCCTGGCATCGGGCCAGACCAGCGACACCCACCGACTCCGCCGGCTCGCCGGCACCGGCTTCATTGCCACGCTCGCAGCGATGGTGGCCACCACCCTCGCCGCTGCGCTTGCCCAGGCCGTTGGCGTCGACTTCGAGGTCCCTGATGGTGGCGAGACGATCCCGTTGCCCGGGTTCGCCGTGGTGACTGGCTTCTTCTCGGTCGTGGGCATCGTCATTGCCGCCGCTCTTCTTCGTTGGAGCGCTCGCCCCGCCGAGCGATTCGTGTGGACCGCAGTGACGCTGACTGCCCTCTCGTTGGTCCCGCCCCTCCTCTCCGGGGCAGACACCGCCACCATCACCGCCCTCATCGGGCTGCACCTCGTCGCCGCGGCGGTGATGATCCCCGCCCTGGCGCGGAGCCTCCGCACCCGGACCAATTGACGAACCTCTTGCGGCGACACCGCAGGTCAGCAACCGTGCCGCTGGCTGGGCGTCCCGGATGGCCCGTCCGCCAAGAATCCCGGTGACCGGGCCCTTTCCGAACGCGCTGTGGGGAGCCGCGCTGCCCCTTGGTTGAGGCCGGGGCACAAGTCAGCCCGTCAAAGCTCGCCGGGGCGAGGGGGCGGATCGTCCCCGCTCGACGCTTGACAGATGCAGTGGACAATTGGGAATCAGGCAGTCAGCTCCGGAATGTGACGACGCGGCGCCGTCCGACACCGTCTTGGACGCACAGAAGATTTGGATCGAACGTCCGCACGTAGCCGCAGGTAGTGCGTCCGCTGATTCGGGTCGGCGGCGTAACGATGTCCGTCGGATGAGCCGAGTACTTTGGAGGCGTGTCCGGCAAGTCGGAGAGGCGGGCTGCCCGCGAGGCCGTTGGCGCGTACCACGCGGCCCAGCAGGTGGAGCTCGTTGCTCGGGTCGGCGAAGCCATCGACCGCTACCGCGCCGGCCAACTGGACGCGTTTGACGTCGACCAGGTGCTGTTCCAGTACTCCCGCGCGGCCAAGGAGCTGTGGAAGTTCTGCAACTTGGCGTCGGTAGAGCTCGCAGCGGCGATCATCCGTGATGACCCACCCACCAACTGGTGGGAGCTCGGCGCACCGAAGCGGCGGTGACCGCTGCGGTCAGCGGGCATTCTCAATCGTTGCTTGCACAGTGCTAGCATCTTGCGCATGACGACTTTGTACATCCGCGACGTGTCCGAGGAGGTCGCCGAAACGCTCAAGGAGCGCGCGGCGGCGGAGGGTAAGTCCCTGTCGGCGTACGTCGGCGCGGAGTTGACCAAGATCGCGACCCGGCCGACGAATGCGCAGATCGTCGACAGGCTCAAGGCTCGTGATCGGAGCACCGGCCCGACGTCGGTCGAGATCGTCGCGGCGGTTCAGGCCGGCCGTCGGTGATCGTGGTCGACGCCTCGGCGATGGTCGAGGCGCTGGTCGGGCGTGAGGCCGACCCCGACCTGCTCGACGCCCTGGCGGGTGAGGTGGATGCGCCCCACCTTCTCGACGTCGAGGTGTTCTCGGTGCTGCGCGGGCTCCTGCTCGGCGGCAAGCTGGACCCCCATGCGGCCGAGGACGCCCGCCGCGACCACCTGGCCCTCACCATCACGCGGCATGAGCTGTCCCCGTATGCCGATCGCATCTGGGAGCTGCGGCACCAGTTCACCACCTACGACGCGTGCTACCTGGCGTTGGCCGAAGCGCTCGAGGCACCCCTCTTCACCTGCGACGCCAAGCTCGCCGGCAACGGCCGCGACGCCGACGTACGGGTACTTCCGCTGACCCACTGACCTGCCGGACACCGCCTCGGCACCGCTCGCGAACGCACCACCACTCGCCGCCAGCCCCTCCCCCCGCACTCACACCTGCCCCACGTACGCGAGCATCCTTACTCCCTCCCGGCAATCGCACCCCTCTCCCCGCCTCGCCCTTCTCCGAGAATCGAACATCTCTCCTCCGCAGCACACCTCATGCATT
The DNA here is from genome assembly GCA_963715025.1 of uncultured Actinomycetota bacterium. Classification (GTDB taxonomy): domain Bacteria; phylum Actinomycetota; class Actinomycetes; order Actinomycetales; family Dermatophilaceae; genus DASSJT01. Next base: position 809,705 of record CAVQQQ010000009.1, read on the forward strand.
GCCGGCCTCGAAAATCGTTGTGACGCATTACTTCAGGCCCGGGTGGCCGCCAAGGCAGCTCCGGGTGGCATAGGGAGGTAGGCGGAACACCGGGAGGTGGGTCGTGACACGGAAGCTGGGCAAGCGGGAACAGGAGAGGGCGAACCGCCGGGCCAGGTTACTGTCGCCTCCCCCGCATCGGGCCGCGGACACTCGCGAGGCAGAGAAGCGCTACCGGGCACTGACCGCCACGCCCACCGACCGCGGTGTCGTCGTGCGCGGCTGGTGCGGGGCCACCGTCACCGTGCCCAGACGCGGCCGGGTGCCGAAGAGGTGCTCGGCCACCTGCCGACACAGGGCGTGGGAGCAGCGCCGGGCAGCGGCCTCGGGGTTGGTCGCGATCGACGTCGTCGAGCGCCCCGTCGAGGTGGTGCGCGCCGTCACCAAGGTGCAGCGGGTCCTCGTGGACGTCCCGCGGCCAGCCTCACCCAGGTCGACTCGGGAGTGGGCCGAGCACCTCGAGGACCTGGCGGAGCGCCTGGACCAGGGACGCATCTACGACCGCGACGTCGCCGCGCTGATGCCGGCGATGACTGCCCTGGTCGCCGCGTTCAACCGGCGCCACCGCTGACCGACCTGAGCACCTCAGAGGGAACGTCCCCGGATTCGTCCGTCCCCCCGCGTCCGAGCCATCGGCAGGCTCAGGGCAGGCGCCGCGCCCCGGGAGGAGACGCCGGCAGGTCACCCAGAGGGTCGCGCCCATCCGGCGGGCGGCCTCGTGGCGCAACTCGTCGACGGCGTGGACGTAGCGCTGCGCGGTGGCCAGCTCGGTCCAGCCCATGATCGCCATGACGGTGCGGATGTGGACGCCCTGCAGGAGCACCAGGGTGGCCGCGGTGTGCCGGGCGTCGTGGAGGCGGACCTGGCGCACACCGGCGTCGCGCAGGATGTTCTTCCAGTCGCGGTAGTCGGCGTGCGGGTCGATGAGCGTGCCCCAGTCGGTGCAGAAGACCAGGTCGTGGGTGTGGTCCCAGACGTTGGCTCGCGCCAGCTTGAGCCGAAGCTGGGCGGCCCGGTTGGGCGCGCAGCTCGGCGACCAGCGGCGGCGGCAGCGCCATCGAGCGTCGTGACGAGCGGGTCTTCGGCTCGACCAGCACCCCAGCCCGCCGTCACGGCGCTGCGGGCACTCCGCACCACGCAGGTGGCCGCAGGCCGGTTCCTTGCGGCGTCGCGGGCCGCAGCCGTGGCTCCAGGTGGGCCGCTGCACGGGCCGCCGCACCCGCAGCACCCCGGTGTCCAGGTCGACGTCGTCCCACATCAGCCTGAGGGCCTCGCCCTGGCGCAGCCCGAGGGACAGCGCGACCGACCACCGGGCCGCGTTGAGCCGCCCCCGCGGCGCCCGCAGGATCGCCCGGCACTTCTGCGCGGTCAGCGGCTCTATCTCGGTCTTCTCCACCCGCGGCGGTCGGGCCAGGGCAGCCGGGTTGGTCAGCAGCCGCTGCCGCCGGACTGCCTCGTTGAGGCTGGAGCGCAGCACGCGGTGCACGCCCTGCGCCACGTGCGTGGACCGGCCGTCCTCGATCAGCCGGCGGTAGAGCCGCTCGAAGGTCTCGGGCCGCAGCTCGGTCAGCCGCGCGGCGCCGATGACCGGGATGACGTGCACGCGCAGGTGGCTGGCGTAGCCGGAGCGGGTCTTCGAGCGCACCGACAGCGGCAGGATCTCCTCGAGCCAGTGCTCGAGCCAGTCCTCGACGGTGACGTTGTCGAGCAGCCAGGGCTGCTGGCCGCTGTCGCGGGCGTTCTCGAGGTCGCGGATGGCGGCGTCGAGCTCAGGCTTGGTGGCCCGGCTGAGGTGCCGGCGGTCGCGCTCCCCGTCGAGCCGCCGCCCGACGGTGACCCGGGCGTGCCAGCGTCCGTCGGTGCCTCGGTACGCTAGATAGCCCGGCAGCGCTGCGGCGAACTGCGGCACCTCCCGAGCCAGCAGCGGGATCAGCAATGCCACGAACAAGGCCAGGAACAGACCAGCCCGACGAAGACGATGGCCACCGCCCAGCCCCGGCGGATCCGCAGCTTGCCGAGCCACTGGACGGCCGGATCCAGGGCGACGGCCAGCACGAACGCGACCAGCGCGAGGAGCAGCACGTGGGAGATCCGCCGCGCCGCGGCGACCACGAGCAGCGTGGCGACGACGGCCAGCGCGGTCCGCACCCAGTACGTCCACGGCGGCCAGACCTGGGACCACGCCGGCTGAGCCGGCACCGGCGCCGGCTCAGGTCCCGACATGCTAGTGGACCCGGTCTGCGCCTGCGCGGCCTCCGCTGGCTCGCTTCGGTCAGGTCTGCCGGACCTGTGGTCGGCGGTGCCGTCTCCGGGCTCGGTGACCATCCGCACCTCCTGGTCCAGTCGCCGAGACGTTAGCGCCGATTCTCGCGTCGGGTGTTGTCGCCGATGAGCGGCGAGTTCCGGGTTGCGGCTGTGCCATAAGGGCCCTTGGCCTTCCGATCCTCAGGCCTTTCCTCGGTATTAGGACCAATCTCGCTGTCTATACGGATGGTAGTTCCGTTGGTGTCTGCGCTGATACGACGTTGATCGTGTGGGCCCGGACCCCGGGAATTACGGGGATGTGGTTCGCTTCCCAGCATCCGCCTCGCGGCATACCGTGGCAGCAGATCAACCCATCGACACCACACGAGGCCGGCACCCGGGCCGTCCGCTCGCCTGAAAGCGAGCCAGCCCATGCCCAAGTCCACCCGGATGGCCCGCGCCTCCGAGATGGTCCGCGCCGGGACGAAGTCGTAGGACCACACGTGCATTGGCCGGGCCGCCGACAGCCCCCACCCCGAGTTGCCGTCCTGGCCGATCGCCTTCTGTCTGCGGTCTCGCCACGATCTGCTCGGTCGTCCACCTCCTATTCGCGGCTCCATCAGCACTCTCGTCAGGGACGAGCACTCAGACCCGAGATGGACCAATAAACGGGGGGCACCGCACTGGAATGAGGAGACCCCCGGAGGACTACCATGTCGGAGGGGAACAGCTTCGCCGGAGGCGGTATGTGGTCCCCGAAGCCGACACCTCACGAGGAGGAGGCAGCGATGTCAGTGTTCAGGTTTGAACCCTTCCGTGACCCTGTGCGGGAGTTCGACCGGCTCATGTCGATGGCCACTGGCGGGACGCGCGCGCCTCTCGGGATGCCGCTGGATGTCTACCGCGGCGATGACGGCGGCTACCACGTCGAGGCCGACCTACCCGGCGTCGACCCTGACAGCATCGAGGTGACCGTCGACTCCGGCGCCTTGACGATCCAGGCCGAGCGCACCCCTCCCTACCGGGCGAGCCAGCAGGTCATTGTCGCCGAGCGGTCCCAGGGGTCGTTCGCCCGGCAACTCTCCCTCGGCGAGGGCGTGGACTCGGAGAACCTTACTGCCGACTATGCCGACGGTGTCCTGCACGTGACCATCCCCGCGTCACCGCGGAGCCAGCCGCGCAGGGTCGAGATCACGCATGCGACCGGCGCTGGCCGCACCATCTCGGGGAGCACCGTCGAGCAGGGCGACGAGCCCGCCGCTAGCACGGACGCCGCTGGCTGAAGGCGCCTTTGCCTCACCGTCGCCGGTCAAGGGACTTGCGGGCGTGCTTGCAGCGAGCCGCGCCCGACGGCACCGGTGTGGTGTTGGAACAGGACCCAGCGCACAGGCGGTGAAGTCCATGCCTCCTCCCGTCGGGGCGAAGTACGCTGCCCCCGCCAGCGGCAAACAACGGACAGAACGACCGTAAAGGGCGGCAGCCGCCGCGTGATCACCAGGCCAACGATGCACAGGACGCTCAGGACTTGACCTTCGCTCAGCGGGCGGCGGTACGCGGCTGGCGAGGGGCCCACAACGAAACGTGGGAAGAAGCGATGAATCGATGACTGAGACGGATCGTGAAGGGCCATCGGCAATGGCGCATACAGACGCGCGCGCGAGGGGGCGTGCTGGGCGCATACAGTGGCGGAATGTCGCGGCCGCTTCTTGTCGCAGGACTTGGGCTTCTCGGCGCCCCGACCAGCATGGCGTCGTTCGCGCCGGGCCAGGAGAAGGCGCCTCGCGCGTTACGCGAGGCCGGGATTGTCGAGGCGCTGACGTCGGCCGGTGTCGAGGTCGAAGACCACGGCGACCTTCCGCTACGCCGATGGGCGCCGGACCACATGAACACCCGCGCGCAGAATGTCGCTGCGGTGGTCGACGATGTGCTCGGGGTGCGCGACCGGATCGGCCAGATCATTGGTGCGAGCCAGCGGCACCTCGTCCTCGGGGGTAGTTGCGCGATCGAGATCGGGGTGGTTGCCGGGTATCTTGCCGCGGGTTTCGAGCGGCTTGGCGTCGTGTACGCCGATCTCCACACGGACCTGAACACCCCGCAGACCACCGAGCAGGGCGCGCTCGACTGGATGGTGACCGCCCACCTGCTCGACGTACCCGGCGCCGTCGACGCCTTGGCTTCCGTCGGCCCGCGCAGGCCGCTGCTGCAGCCGGGGGACCTTGCGTACTGGGGCGTGAACCTCAACGGGATCACCGCGGGGGAGCGCGCGTCTGTTGACCGGCTGGGTCTGCGCGTGGTGGACACCGCCGACGCGATCACCCATCCCGCGGGCTCGATGAGCTCCCTGCTGGACGGATGGGCGGAGGGCTACGACGCGGTGCTCGTCCACCTCGACATCGACCTTGTCAACTTCCTGGAGCTGCCGCTCAGCGAGGAGATCACCCGGGTCGGAGGCATACCGCTGGCCGCCGCCGCCGAAGGCGTGGGTGCCGCGCTCCGCCTTGGCAACGCTGCCGGGCTGACCGTGACCGAGGCCAACCCCGACCACGACCCGGACGGCAGGGCCATCCGGGATCTCGTGGCAACTGTCACCACGGTGCTCGCGGCCACGATGCGCCAGGAGTGAGGCAATCCTGGTGCCTAATCAGCAGGCGATCCTGGAGGCCAGCCATACGATGACCGTCGCCAGAACGTGCCGCGTCCACGTCCACAACGACCGAATCGATGACTATCTGACCTTTCTGGAGGAGTGGTCCGTTCCGTTCCCATGTTTCAGTCTCTTCCGGGGTGTGGACTATGCACTGCACAAGATGGAGAGGGACGCGTTGATCGTTGTGCGCAAAGCCGATGAGCCGACGGCTCCCTCGCGGGCGTGAGTGTCCTGCCTGTTGGGCACTAGCGCGCTAAAGCGGTAGGGGGTCGGTTCTCGACGACGCTCTTCATGACGAGTGTGGAGCTGAGGCGCTGGACGCCGGGCATGTGGCGATGCGCTTGTCGTGAGGTTCTGGAAGGCAGGAAGGTCGCGGGCCACGATGCGCAGGAGGTAGTCGGGGTCTCCGAAGAGCCGTTGGGCCTGCAGGACGTGCGGAACGGCGTCGACGGCCTCCTCGAACGCCTCGACGGTGTCACGGTCGGCGGCGCGCATGGTGACGAAGACCAGCGCCTCGAAGGTCAGGCCCAACGTCTCGGCATCCAGGTACGCGCGGTAGCCACTGATGGCCCCGGAGCGTTCCAGGGCCCGCAGCCGACGGTGGCACGGAGAGACGCTGAGCTGGACTCGCTCGGCCAGTTCGGTCACGGTCAGCCGCCCATCCTGTCCAGGGCTCGACGTCAGAGTCGTCAACGCCGTCGCGGGCGAGTTCCTTAGAGAACTCACCATCGACCAAGACCCCGACTACCAGCCCACCGGACAACCACCAGGCCCACCCCGAAAATGACAACAGACGAACCCACGTTTCCGTGGGTCCGGCTGTCGCCGAGGTCCTGACACGTCACATCGGTGCAACGCCAGCCTGAGCAACTCCAAGCGAACAGAACCTCGTGGCGCCAAGGCTCAGGACGCGGTTCCCAGGTCGGCAGACAGTTGGGCCCGGAGTTGAACTGGGTCGAGGCCATGCACGGTCAGGATCGCAGCAGCGGGGTTCCTGGCGCCGATGGTCTATCCGAGCTGGGCCAGGTTCTTGTGGCTGCGCCGACCCAGGCCGGTGCCGAACGGCCCGCGGCCGCGACATGGGCCGCATCGAGGGAGGCACACAGGCCCTCCGCCGCACCATCAACGCCCGCCTCGAGGTCGCAACAGGCAAGCCAACTTCGATCTCGGTGCCCAGCGCGTTCGGCGCACTCGTCCTCAAGGCCGCCGCCTACACCACCGACAGTCACGACCGCGACCGCCACCTCTTCGACGCGGCGGCACTGCTGGCCTGCATCGACGACCCATTCGCGGAATGCGAGGACTTCAGCGGCTCCGACCGACGACGGCTCGCGACCCTGCACAAGGCACTACCCGAGGGACACCCCGCCTGGCGGCAACTGCCCGAAGCTCACCGCGCCAACGCCGAGGCCGCGCTGCGCATCCTCACGTCGAACCCGGACTGACATCGCGCGCGCTCCAGCGGGCGCTCACAACGACTTGGGAGGACACCTCCGAATTATGGCGTTGAGCCTGTCGGTTGGCCGAGATCCAGTCGCGTGGGGTCGCTTCACGTCGTCTGACCGTCACGGAATCAGAAGGTTCATCACCGGACTGAAGACGACTCCCGGCGACTCACGCAACTGTGGGCCCAAGAATGGGCCCAACAAATTGACCCCGCGGAAGCGGACAACCCCGGCCGCGTGGGGCGGCGCGGGGCTGTGACCTGCTGGTTTCTGTCTCAACACAGTGCGCGCCCGAAGGGATTCGAACCCCCAACCTTCTGATCCGTAGTCAGATGCTCTATCCGTTGAGCTACGGGCGCACAATCACGCCGGACGATCGCCCAGCGCAACGACGGCAAAGCCTACCGGCTCACGGCCCCTCGGGCGAAATCCGCGGACACGGCCGAACAACGCCCAACGCGCCCACCCCACGGTCTCCCCAGAAGCACGGCGCCGCCGTGTGCTCGGCGGCCTGATCGCCCCCTGCTGAACCCAACAAAGAGCCATCTCAACCGAGGTGCGTGCTCGGGGAAGCGCCTTTCTCGGGTCGCCAGAGGAAGGTGCGGCGCCTGCCGGGCCACCGGCATACCCTGTTGGCTACTTGCAGAATCCTGCAAGAACTTGCTGTTTTCGCAGGTCAGAGCCCCGGGCTGTGAGGAGTTTCACCCGGGCCAACACCCTCTCCGGTATCGGGCACCGGTAACGCGGGCGTACCTTGAGAAAACATCAGGCGCCCACCATGTGGACAACAGAGTCCGGTGGGTATCTACCTCACTGATTCGAGTCATCGCCGACTCGGGCGAAAGGGACGGCCGAACAGCATGACTAGCGATACCACCGGAAAGACGCTGACCGAAGCAGATACAGCCGTGGGCGGCACCACACACGCCGGACTGCAGGCGTGGGTCGACGAGGTCGCCGCGCTGACCAACCCGGACCAAGTCCTGTGGGTGACGGGCTCCGACAAGGAGTGGAAGCGACTGACCGAAAAACTCGTCGAGACGGGCACCTTCGTCCGCCTCAACGAGGACAAGAAGCCCAACAGCTTCTACGCCGCTTCCGACCCCACCGACGTGGCCCGGGTCGAAGACCGCACTTTCATCTGTTCCGTCGACGAGAAGGACGCCGGGCCCACCAACAACTGGATGGCCCCGGAAGAGATGAAGGACATCATGCGGGACCTCTACCGGGGGTCGATGAGGGGCCGCACCATGTACGTCATCCCCTTCGTCATGGGCCACCTCAACGCCGAGAACCCGATGTTCGGCGTCGAGATCACCGACTCCGAGTACGTCGTCGTCTCCATGCGAGTCATGGCCCGCTGCGGCGTCAACGTGCTCCGCCGCATCGAGGAGCTGGGCGAGGCCGCCAACTACGTGCCCGCCCTGCACTCCCTCGGTGCGCCGCTCGAGCCCGGCCAGCAGGACGTCAAGTGGCCCTGCAGCGAGACCAAGTACATCGTGCAGTTCCCTGAGGAGCGCACGATCTGGTCCTACGGCTCCGGCTACGGCGGCAATGCGCTCCTGGGCAAGAAGTGCTACAGCCTGCGCATCGCCAGCGTCATGGCTCGCGACGAGGGCTGGCTCGCCGAGCACATGCTCATCCTCAAGCTGACCTCCCCGGAGCAGCAGATCTACTACATCGCCGCGGCGTTCCCCAGCTCCTGCGGCAAGACGAACCTTGCCATGCTGAAGCCGACCATCCCGGGCTGGAAGGTCGAGACCCTGGGCGACGACATCGCGTGGATGAAGTTCGGCGACGACGGCCGGCTGTATGCCGTGAACCCCGAGTTCGGCTTCTTCGGCGTCGCCCCCGGCACCAACGAGAAGACCAACCCCTACGCGATGGAGACCATCGCCAAGGGCAACTCGGTCTTCACCAACGTGGCGCTCACCGACGACGGCGACATCTGGTGGGAGGGCATGGCCAACCAGCCCGGCCCGCGCCACCAGCTGGAAGGGCGAGGACTGGACCCCCGACTCCGAGGAGCTCTCCAGCCACCCAAATAGCCGCTACTGCACCCCGATCGAGCAGTGTCCGATCCTGGCGCCGGAGTACCACGACCCCAAGGGCGTGCCGATTTCGGCGATCTTCTTCGGCGGCCGCCGCGCCACGACCATCCCGCTGGTGGCCGAGTCCCGCGACTGGGTCCACGGCACCTTCATGGGCGCGACGCTCTCCTCGGAGACCACCGCCGCCGCTACCGGCGAGGTCGGTGTCGTGCGCCGCGACCCGATGGCCATGCTGCCGTTCATCGGGTACAACGCCGGCGACTACTTCCAGCACTGGATCAACGTGGGCAAGGACGCCGACGCCGGGAAGCTGCCGAAGATCTTCTATGTCAACTGGTTCCGGCGCAACGAGGAAGGCAAGTTCGTCTGGCCCGGGTTCGGCGAGAACTCCCGCGTCCTCAAGTGGGCCATCGAGCGCATCGAGGGCAAGGCGGCAGCCGTCGAGACGCGCGATCGGCCACGTGCCGACGCCCGAGTCGCTCGACACCGACGGCCTCGACATGAGTCACGAGGAGCTGGCCCATGCGCTCACGGTCGATGTCGAGGACTGGAGGGCCGAGATCCCGCAGATCGAGGAGTGGTTCGCCAAGTTCGGCGAGAGCCTGCCGACGCAGCTGCGGGTCGAGCTCGACGGTCTGAAGGCTCGCCTCGGCGTCGCCTGACCCACGATTCGCTGGTATGCCGGCGTGGCCGGCATACGACGGCCAACACCGAAGGGGCCCGGAGCCACACGGTTCCGGGCCCTTTCGCCAGGTCTGAGCCTCACGCGTCGCTGGGCGTCGCCGTGCCGCGCTGTTCCAGGACGGCCAGGTCGCGCGTGGCGTAGCGGAGGTGCTGCCACTCCTCGTTGACGACGGTCCCCAACACGTCGCTGACCGGGAAGGACTCCGACCCGGGGTACCCCGGCTCGGTGACCGGTCTGGTCCGCCCCGCGAGCTGCTCCTCCGTGAGTCCCTCCACGACGCGCCGCATCGTCGCCATCCGATCGCGGCGCAGCGCGAGCACCTCGTCGAGGGTGGGGCGCACCTCACGGTCGCGCGGCACTTCCGGGATGTCCGCCATGTCGTCGTGGGGCAGGTCGAGCGGGCTCCACGGCGCCGGGTCGCCCAGGAAGGCCCGCCGAACCCAGGCGTCGGTGGCGAAGACGAGGTGCCGCAGCGTCTCGATGAACGACCACTCGCCGTCGACTCGCTCGTGGAGCAGCTCGGGTTCGAGCCTCCTGGCCCGGTCGACCGCCTCGGCCCACCTGCGTTCCAGGATGTCCCACGCCTCGCGGAACTCGGCGGCATCCTTGGGCTGCATCTTCGTGCGCTCGGGGTGGCGCCTGGTCAGCTCGCCCTCGACGTACGCGGTGACGTCCACGCCGTTGACCAGCAGCCGCTCCACCTCGCCGCTCAGCTCGACGTCCATGAGCAGCGAGCCGCGAATCCGCACCCCGCGCAGGTCGACGTTCTTGAACCGCGCCCCCTCCATGAGGCAGTCGTCGAACGTCGCGGCGCCGAAGTCGACGCCGTGGTAAGTGGTGTCCTTGTGGGTGGCGTCGTAGTCCTCGAGCCTCATCGCCGCGGCCACCTCCAGCCGTCGCCCGACTCGGGCTGCCAACCGGGTGGTGGGTCCTCGCCCACCCTGCCGTCGACCGCCTCGCGCAGGAGGTCAGCGTGTCCAGTGTGCCGGCCGTACTCCTCGATCATGTCGCAGACGAGGCGACGCAAGTTCGCATGGTGGCCCTCACCGTCGGTCACAGCGACCTCTCCGTCGAGCCCTCTGTCGGCGATCGCGACGTCGAGCCGGGCCCGCGCTCGGGCGACCGCACCGTCGTAGAGGTCGTACAGCTGCTCGGGGCTGTCGTCGGCGGCCGAATCGAACTCCCAGTCGTCGTTGCTGTCCCAGCCGTTGTCGTCCCACACGGGGTCCATCGGCTCCCCAGACAACTTGACCGCGAACTTGTGGTCCTCGTCGGCGGCCAGGTGCTTGAGCAGCCCGCCGAGCGTCAGGCTCGACGCGCCGACCCGCAGGCCGAGCCCGGCCGCGTCCATGCCGTCCGCCTTCCAGCGGAAAGTCGTCCGCAGCCGGTCGAGGGCCGCGACGAGCGCCTCGGCCTCGGTTCCCGCGATGGGCGGCTCCCATGGTGTCTGTGTGGTGTCCATCCGGGCACGGTAGCCCCAGCTTCGGACATTGCTTCGTATCACGGTCAGAGATGCGTGGGCTCCGGCCGTCCGCGCTTGCGCCGGCCACACGGCATACTCGCAGCCATGGCTCCCACCGGCGTTGTCTTCCCCGAGGTGAACGGCCGGCGGAGCACGTCGGCGCTGGGCCGCTCCGTCGTGGCGGATGCGCTGCGGCCCGTGGACCAGGTGGGCGCGCAGGCCGCCGAGCGGGAGACAAACTGGCGCCACGGCTACATCGCCCACTTCCGGCGGCTGGTGGAGGCGGGTCTGACCTCGGAGGCGGCCGCGGTCACCATCGCCCGTTCGGGCCTCGAGTCGCTGCACCGGCGGATGCGGGCCACCACGGAGGGGGGCGAAGTGCCGGTCGACGAGGTCTTCCAGCACCCCGAGGGGCACGAGCCCCTCCAGACCGCGGTCCTGCGCGGCACCGGCAGTCCCGCCCGCGAGCTGTCGATCCCACTGCGTGGCGAGCGGCTGCGCGGCGACGGCTTGAAGCGGCAGCTGGACACGTGGACCGAGGCCGGGGTGATGGAGCCCTCCGCGGCCGAGAAGCTCCGCGAGGTTGCCGCCAACCCGGACTGGCTCGACCTCTCCGACCAGCGGCTCTTGGTGCTCGGCGCCGGCGCGGAGATGGGTCCGCTCCGGGCGGTGTTGGCGTGGGGCGGTGACGTGGTCGGCGTGGACCTGCCCCGCCCCGAGATCTGGCGGCGCCTCGGCGAAACGGCGCGGCAGTCGGCTGGAACGCTGCGGTTCCCCGTGACTGCCAACGGACGACCCGCCCGCGCCGGCCTCGACCGCGCGAGCGCCGACCTCGACCGCGCCGGCGCCGACCTGGTCCACCACCTGCCGCCGATCGCGGAGTGGCTCGCGGGAATGGACGGGCCGCTCGTGCTGGGCAACTACGTGTACGCCGACGGCGCGACGAACCTGCGGGTCTCGATGGCGGTGGACGTCCTGACGCAGGAGCTGCTGCGCCGGCGGTCTGACATGGGGTTGGCGTTCCTCGCGACGCCCACCGATGCCTTCGCCGTGCCGGCGGAGGCGGTGGAGCACGCCACCCGCAGCTATCGCAGTCCGTCCAGGGGGATGCGGATGGTGCGCCCCGCCCTGCGGACGGTGTCCGGCGGCCGTCTGCTGCGGCGCAACTATGCCCCGGGCGAGGATCCCGGGCTCAACGACAGCCTCGTGCCCCAGCAGGGACCCAACTACGCCCTCGCCAAGCGGCTCCAGCGCTGGCGGGCGACCGTTGCGCGCCGGGACGGCGTCAAGGTGTGCTTGCGGGTGGCCCCTCCGACCCGGACGCGCTCGGTGCTCAAGAACCGCGCCCTGGCCTCGGCATATGCAGGTGCCTACCGGTTCGGGATCGAGGTCTTTGAGCCCGCGACCAGCAACACCATGATGGCGGCTCTGCTCGTGCACGACCTGCGCACCACTCCTCCGCCGCTCCGTGCGCCGTGGCTCGAGGAAGCAGAAGGGGCCATTCACGGTGGACTGTGGAGGACGGCATACTACCCGCGCAGCGCGCTGGGGCTGGCCGTGGTCCTCGGGCTCGGCGGCGCGCGGGCCTGAGCCGCGTGCCTGGCCCGTGGCTGTGCGAGGCCGTGGCACGATGTGCCGACCCCACGCGAGCCGCCAGGAGCCGACCATGGACACGCCTCAGCCCACGACACCCGCGGTCGCGGGTCAGCCCAGCGACACACCGCCCGGCTACAGCCCGCCCGGCTACGGCCCGCCCAGCTACGGCCCGCCTGTCTACGGCCCGCCCGGCTACGTTCCTCCTGCCTATGGCCGGCCCGGCTACGGTCCGCTCCCTTCTGACCCGGCTGCGGCTCCGCCCAAGGACCGCTCCAGCCTGGCTGTCGGGCTGGCGGTCGGTGCTCTGGCCATCTCCATTCTCACCGGCGTCGGGACGGTACTCGGGCCAGCGCTCATCGGGCTCGGTCTGTTCGGTTCGGGCCTGCTCAGCGAGAACCCCGGCTGGGCAGAGCCTGGCGTCTCCGGCCGGGGCAGCGGTCACGTGGCCGTCGAGCCGGGTGGCTCGGTCGCCGGGACCGCGCTCGCAGACGAACTCCGCCCCGCCTTGACGGAGCGGTACCCGTCTGTCGGCACGCTCACGTGCCCGGACGTGCCCCACGCGACCACTGACCTCTCGCTTGTGTGTCGCGTCGAGGTGGAGCTCCGCGACCACCGGTTTGTGGTCGTGTTCGACGACACCGATGGCGGCTTCACGTTCGTGGACCTGCAGGACACTGACTAGATCTCAGGCATCCCCTCGCGAGGCGCCCTGGTGGCGGGACGACGCCCGATTCCGTATGCCGAGGGGCTGGCTCTCCTTGTCGCATGCAGTCTGCGATGCGAGAGTCGATCACATGGCGACCTTCTCCGGCTTCTCCCCTGCCGCCGTTGTTTTCTACGAGCGGCTCGAGCGCGACAACTCGCGCGAGTTCTGGGCTGCCGAGAAGACGGCATACGAACACTTCGTCCGCGACCCGATGGAGGACCTGCTGGAGGAGCTGGAGCGGGAGTTCGGCCCTGGCAAGGTCTTCCGGCCGCATCGCGACACGCGGTTCAGCGCCAACAAGGCCCCCTACAAGACGCACCAGGGCGCGTTCGTCGAAGGCGCAGCAACGGGCACCGGATCGACGCCGGGCACCGGGTACTACGTCGAGATCAACGCACGTGGGCTGTTGGCCGGTGGCGGGTTCCACGCGCATTCCAGCGGTCAGACCGCGCGCTACCGCGCGGCTGTCGCCGCCGACCGGACCGGGCCGGAACTCGAGTCGATCGTGGCCGACCTGGTCGAGCAGGACTTCGACGTCGAGGGCGAGCAAGTCAAAACCGCGCCGCGCGGCTACTCCGCCGACCACCCCCGCATCGGGCTCCTGCGCTACAAGGAGCTCATGGTGTTCCGGCGGTTCGGAACACCGGACTGGCTCGAGTCCCCGCGCGCGCTCGAGGAGGTGCGGGGGACGTGGCGGGCCATGAGGCCGTTCGCCGAGTGGGTCGCCGTCAACGCACCGGCGGACTGACCCACACCCACGCCCCTTCAGCGGTGTGGTGACTGGTGCCGGTGCCTGATGGTGGCAACCGGCACCAGCCGGACCAGAGGTGTCGTCGGGTCAGGACTCGGCGGCCTTCACGGCGAGGACAACGCACGGGGCGTCGAGAAGTACCTGCTGGGCCGTGCTGCCGGTGAGCAGCTTGCCCACCGGTGACCTGCGCCGCAGCCCGATGACGATCAGCGTCGCCTCTTCGGTGGCGGCCGCCTCGAGGATCTCGACGGCAGCCGGCCGACCGGAGGTGGGCTGGAGGACCTCATGCGGGATTCCGGCCCGGGTCAGCTCGGTGTCGATGGCGTCGATGTCCTCGGGGCTGGCGAAACTCGGGTTCGCGTAGTCGCCCTGGTGCCCGGTGTTGACGACGACCAGTCGGGCGCCGCGAAGCAGCGCCTCGTCCTTCGCCCGCTCGAAGGCGGCGATCCCTTCGGGGTTCGGGATGTAGCCCACCACGATACTTTCGGTCACGCAGCCTCCTCCAACCTCTTGGCGCCTGTCATGATCGCCACACCCTCACCCATGTCGTGCGACTGCGGGGTGATGACCCCGGCCCGGCCACCGAGCCGTTGGATGTGGATGCGGTCGGCGACCTCCCACACGTGGGGCATGTTGTGGCTGATGAGGATGATCGACAGACCTTTGTCGCGCAGCTGCTTGATCATCTCGAGGACCGCGCTCGACTCCTTGACACCCAGGGCCGCCGTCGGCTCGTCGAGGACGACGACCTTGCTTCCGAACGCCGCGGCGCGAGCCACGGCGACGGCCTGGCGCTGACCACCGGACAGGGTCTCCACGGCCTGACCCATGTTCTGGATCGTCTGGATGCCGAGGTCCTGCACCGCCTGGCCCGCGCGGCGCTCCATGCCCTTCTTGTCGACCATCCTGAAGACCGAGCCGAGCGGACCCTTTCGACGCTCCTCGCGGCCAAGGTAGAGGTTGCTCGCGATGTCGAGGGCGGGGATGACTGCGAGCTGCTGGTACACCGTCTCGATGCCCGCCTCCCGGGCGTCTTGGGGCTTCTTGAAGTGGACCGGTTGCCCGTTCATCAGGATCTCGCCGTCGTCCGCGACGTAGGCCCCGGTGAGGCACTTGATGAGCGTGGACTTGCCGGCACCGTTGTCACCGATCACCGCGAGGATCTCGCCGGGATAGAGGTCGAGGTCCACCCCGTCGAGGCCGACGACCCGGCCGAAGGTCATGACGAGCTTACGCGCCGACAGAATCGGCTCCTCGCTGTAGATGTGTTCCTTGCCCGCGGGGATGCCACCGTGGGCGACCTCGAGCTCTGACGCGGTCATGCCTTGACCTTCCTGATCCACTGGTCGACGGCGACGGCCACGATGACAAGGATGCCAGTCGCGAGCACGCGCCACTGCTGGTCGACACCCATCTGGGACAATCCGAACTGCAGCGTCTGGACGATGAGGGCGCCGATGAGGGTGCCGATGAGGCGACCGCGGCCGCCGAACAGGCTCGTACCCCCGATGACGACAGCCGTGATGCTCTGGAGGTTCGCGTCAGGAACGGCGTTGGGAGTCGCTGCCCCCGCACGTCCGATGAGCACCCACGCCGCCATGCCGTAGATCAGCCCAGCAACGGTGTACACGGCGAGCAAGATCCGCTTGCTCGGCACACCCGAAAGACGCGCGGACTCGGGGTCGTCGCCCACGGCGTACACATAGCGGCCCCAGGCCGTCTGCGACAGAACGAAACCAACGACGGCATACAGGATCACGACCACGACGATGCCCCACGTCAACCGGAAATTGCCGATTCCGAAGCCGTCGCCGAGGAAGTTGATCAGCGCGGGCAGGTGAGAGGCCTGGATGCTCTCACCACCGGAGTAGAGCAGGGCGATCGCGGTGAAGATGCTCAGGGTGCCGAGCGTGACGATGAACGGCGGCAGGTTGAGCCGCGTGACCAGCAAGCCGTTGAGCGCGCCGGCCGCCACCGCGAGCAGGAGGCCGACCACCAGGGCCAGGAATCCTGGCATCCCGCCGTCCCTCGAGAGCGAGGCCATGACCATCATCGACAGCACCATGATGGCCCCGACCGACAGGTCGATGCCCGCCGTGAGGATGACGAGCGTCTGCCCGACGGCGAGTGCCGCGACGACCGCTGTCTGCTGGAGCAGGATGCCCATCGAGTTTGCGGTGAGGAACGTGGGCGTGGCGATGAAGAACGCGACGAACGCGACGAACAGCAGGAAGAGCGGGCTCAGCCATGGCCGGGCGTGCAGCTGGTGCTGCACGCGTTGGAGGGGCGAGTGCTGCCGCCGAGCGAACTCGGCGGCAGCAGACGTGACTTGGGTTGTCATGGTCAGTTGCCCCAGCAGATCTTGGCGCCCTCGTCTGAGGTGATGCTGTCGACGCCCTCGACCGGCTTGTCAGTCACGAGGGCAACCCCCGTGTTGTAGAAGTCGAGGCCCTGGGAGGTCTGCGGCTTCTCACCGCCGCGGGCGATCTTGGCAATGGCCTCCATGCCGAGAGTCGCCATCTTCAACGGGTACTGCTGCGCCGTCGCCCCGATGACCCCGCTCTTGACGCTCGCGACGCCGGCGCAGCCGCCGTCGACAGACACGATGAGTGCCGTCTTGCCGGCAGCCTGCAACGCGGCGTTGGCGCCGACGGCGGTCGGCTCGTTGATCGTGTAGACCAGGTTGATGTTGGGGTTCTTGGCGAGGCACTTCTCCATCGCGGTCCGACCGCCGTCCTCGGCGCCCTGCCCGGCCTCGTTGCAGACGATGGTGTAGTCGCCGCCCTTGCCGCCGGTGTACTTGCCGGTCTTGTCCTCATCCCCGTTCTTCTTGGGGTCCTTGACGGGAATGCCCATGCCCTCCAGGAAGCCCTGGTCGCGGTCGTAGTCGACGGACACGATCTTGTCGTTGAACAGGTCGAGCAGGGCGATCACGGCGGCCTTGCCGTCCAACGTGCCCGCTGCCCACTTGCCGTCGAGCCTGCCGGCCTCGCGGTTGTCGGTCGCGAACGTGATGTCGACGGTGTTCGGCGGGTCCGGCGGGGTGTCGAGCGCGATGACGAACAGCCCGGCGTCCCGCGCCTTCTTCATCGCCGCGTTGACCCCGGTGCTCATGGGGGTGATCAGGATGCCCTTGTCGCCGCGAGCGATCGCGTCCTCGATCGCCGTGATCTGACCCTGGTCGTCACCCTCCTGCTTGCCCGACGCGACCGTCAGCTTGACGTTGTTCTTGCTAGCGTCCGCCTTCGCACCCTTCTGCATCGCGACGAAGAACGGGTTCGTGGAGTCCTTGGTGATAAGGCTGACGCCGACGGTGGCCTCGCCACCGCTGCTCGAGTCGGAGGAGCTGCCGCGGTTACACGCTCCGAGGGCCAGGGCAGTCGAGACCGCGGCGGTGATGGCCATGGACCGCCGCAGAGACGTGCTGAGAGTCATGCGAGGCATTGTGGGGCTCCCTCTCTGGGCGGCACCAGCCGCCCTTGACAACGTTGTCAGCGAAATTTCTAGAGCACTCTTCCACTCAGTGTCAAGAGTTTGCTAAACATCTCCTCGTGAATGTGACATCGTTGTCAGCAGGTGAGACGCGCCGCCCTCGCGCCACCATGCGTGATGTGGCAGCGCTGGCGGGCGTGAGCCTCAAGACGGTGTCGCGCGTGGTCAACAACGAACCCAGCGTGTCCGCGGAGGTACGCACGCGGGTGGATCGGGCCGTCGCGCAACTCGGCTACCGGCACAACCTGGCCGCCAGCAACTTGCGTCGCGGCAACGCCCGCACGGCCACCATCGGCGCGCTGCTCCAGGACGTCAGCAACAGCTACTCGGCAAGTCTGCTCCGGTCCCTGGAAGACTACGCACGCCGACGCGACATCGCCATCCTGGCTTCGAGTCTCGACGAGGAGCCCGAGCGCGAGAGGTCGCTGGTCGCCAGCCTGGTGCGACGGCGCGTGGATGGTTTGGTCATGATGCCCGCAACCGACCGCCAGGACTACCTGGCCGAAGAGCTTCGCAGCGGCCTGCCAATCGTCTTCGTCGACAGGCGCCCACACGGCATCGACACCGACTGGGTCACCACCGACAACGTCAAGGGCGCGAGTCTGGCCGCCGAACACCTCGCTGCGCAGGGGCACACCCGGATCGCGTTCCTCGGCGACCTCCCCCGGATCCAGACCGCAGAAGAGCGGCTCACCGGGTTCACCGAAGAACTGGCCAGGCTTGGCGTGTCGCTCGCAGACGACCTTACGGTGACGGGATTGCGCTCAGTCGACGAGGCGGAAGCTGCCGTCTTCGGCCTCCTCGCACGACCCGGCGCGCCCACTGCCATCTTCGCCGCGCGAAACTCCTTGGCCATCGGGGTGGTTCAGGCCCTGCGCATCCGCGGGCTGTCGCGCCAGGTCGCCCTGGTGGGGTTCGACGACTTCCCCCTCGCTGGGCTACTCGACCCCGGCCTGACCGTGATCCGCCAGAACGTCTCGGAGATCGGTCACCAGGTCGCCGAGATGCTCTTCCGCCGGCTGGACGGCGACGACGCGGCCCCGCGGCACGTCGTCGTCGAGCCGGCGCTCATCGTCCGCGGCTCCGGCGAGATCCCCCCGAGCGACCGGCGTGGCTAGCGCTGCTGGCGCAACTGGCTGCTGAGTGGACGGACTGCCTGCCCGCACACCGGGATTGCCGACAGGTCTTTCCCCTTCACCACCAACGGGTATGCCGTTCGGCGGCCCTTTCGGATTCGGTCACCTCGGTGGGGACGCACCAGCCAGTGGGCTCCAGCGAGCAGGACAGTCATCGCGCTCACAGTGCGCCTCCTCAGGTGTCCGTCGCGCGGTCGGACGAGTCGTCATCCGAAGCGGAGTCGTCGAGGTCGTCGCCCAACGGGCTGAGCGGCCGGGTCAGCTGGCCCGGGAGCTGGTGGTTCGACTGCCCGAGCTGCCCGGGCGACTGACCCAGCTGGCCGTTCGGCGGCTGGCCGCCGGGGAACTGGCCCTGGCGGAAGCCGGCACCTGGGCCGTCTAGCGCCGTGCCGCTTCCCTCTCGAATCACCGCCGCGGCGCCGACCACGCCGACCGTGGTGAGGCCGATCGCCAGCGCTGCTGCGACCGCGGTCTTCTTCCCCGACCAGTGCGCCTGGCGCAGGGCAGGGGCGGCGGTCGGCCCCTCACCAGGGGCTGCGGCATCGACACCGTCGGGGGCGCCGGGGACCGGGTTCTGCCCGGGGACGGGAGTCACCGGCATACCCGCCGTGATGTCGCGGTACCAGCCCTCGGTCGGCTCGGTGCCGGTGGGTCGGGACGGGGTCTCGCTCATGCGCACTCCTGCTGCTGGGTGGGCTGCTCACTTGACGCTGCAGTCACGCTGGTCTCGCATCCTGTGGGGACCCTGTGACCGTCGTATGGGCTGGCTGAGGCTTGCCGCTGGGCATCGACAACGTGCCGCTGCGGCATAGACACTTCACAGGGAAGACACAGGAAAGCCCGGGCACTCTCCCAGACAGGCGGCGTTCACTGGCTCCATGACCAAGCAGATCAGCCCCGCAGCGAAACTCCAGCGTGCGGACGGTTCAGCCGTGCGCGTGCTGGTGGTCGATGACGAGGCCAACCTGACCGAACTGCTCTCGATGGCACTGCGTTACGAGGGCTGGGACGTCCGCACGGCAGGATCCGGATCCGCTGCAGTACGCGCCGCGCGGGAGTTCCAGCCCGACGCGGTGGCGCTGGACATGATGCTGCCGGACTTCGACGGCATGGAGATCCTCCGCAAGATCCGAGCCTTCGACCCCAACGTGCCGGTGCTGTTCCTCACCGCCAAGGACGCCGTCGAGGACCGCGTCGCGGGGCTGACCGCGGGCGGCGACGACTACGTCACCAAGCCTTTCAGCCTCGAGGAGGTCGTGGCACGGCTGCGTGCGCTCATGCGGCGGACGGCCGTCGTCGCGACGGACTCATCGTCCGTGCTGGCCGTCGGAGACCTGACCATGGACGAGGACAGCCACGAGGTCAAGCGTGGCGGCATCGAGATCAGCCTCACTGCAACCGAATTCGAGCTTCTCCGATACCTCATGCGGAACCCGAGGCGGGTGCTCTCCAAGGCCCAGATCCTCGACCGTGTCTGGAACTACGACTTCGGCGGCCAGGCCAACGTGGTCGAGCTCTACATCTCCTACCTGCGCAAGAAGATCGATGCCGGCCGCGCGCCGATGATCCACACCATGCGGGGCGTGGGCTACGTCCTCAAACCGGCGGACTGACGTGGCCGAGCGCCGCACTCCCCTCTCCGTGCTGCCACCGGTGACGCCAGTGTCGGCATGGACGCTGCGGACCAAGCTCGTGGCGTCGGTTGTGGCCCTCTTCGTGGTGATCACGTTGGCCACGGGCGCCGCGACCATCTTGGCCCTCAAGAGGTCGATGACGAACCAGCTCGACCGGGACCTCACGGCCGCAACCCAACGACTCGGGCCGGATCGGCCACGGCCCACCTATGACGACGACGCGTCGCCCGGTGCGCCTGGCGGCGCGTCACCGGTCCTCCGCCTGGTGCTGTCTGGGGGGTCGGTGGCCACGAACCCGGACGGCCTGCCGCAGAACGCATTCCTCAACGAGGACAACGAGTGGGACACCCTCGACACCGAGCAGATCGCGACTCTCAACGCCGCCCAGCTCGGCCCCATCCCCAAGACAGTCAATCTCGGTGGTAGCGCCGGGAGCTACCGGCTCGTGGCGTCCACGAACAAGAGCTACACCATCGTCACGGGCCTTCCCACCTCCGCGATCGATGCCACCGTCCGGAATCTGACCACCCTGGTGGGATTGGGCGCCCTGATCGGACTTGGGGTCGTGGCCGTGGGCGGTACCTACCTCGTTCGCCGCAACCTCGCTCCGCTCGAGCGCGTTGCCGCCACCGCAACCCGGGTGTCCCACCTGCCGCTCGACTCCGGCGTGGTCGACATGGCCGAGCGGGTGCCCGAGGTCGACACTGATCCACGGACCGAGGTGGGCCAGGTCGGCGCCGCGCTCAACGAGATGCTCGACCACGTGAGCTCCGCACTCAACGCGCGCCACGACAGCGAGATGCGAGTGCGGCAGTTCGTTGCGGATGCCTCGCACGAGCTGCGGACGCCGCTGGCCTCGATCAGGGGGTATGCCGAGCTGTCCCGCCGCGAGCGCGAGCCGGTTCCCGCCTCGGTGACCCACGCCCTGGGCCGAGTCGAGTCCGAGGCCGTGCGGATGTCAGGCCTCGTCGAGGACATGCTCCTGCTTGCCCGGCTCGACGCAGGACGTCCGCTGGACCGCCATCCCGTAGACCTGTCCCACCTGGCCGTCGACGCCGTGGGCGACGCACATGCCGCGTCCCCCGACCACGTGTGGGAGCTCGAGCTGCCCGACGAACCGGTCGAGGTCACCGGCGACCGGGCCCGGCTGCATCAGGTCGTGGCCAACCTTCTCGCGAATGCGCGCACCCACACCCCTGCCGGTACCAAGGTGGTGACTGCCGTCAACCACGAGGGCAAGTGGGTCAGGGTCACTGTCAGCGACAACGGCCCGGGAATCCCAGAACCGTTGCAGCGCAGGGTCTTCCAGCGCTTCACGCGCGGCGACGACTCGCGTTCGCGCGTTGCGGGCTCCACGGGCCTGGGACTCAGCATCGTGGCCGCCGTCGCCGAGGCGCACGGCGGGCGCGTCGAGCTGGCCAGCCACCCGGGTGACACGACGTTCTCGGTTCTGCTCCCCGCCGCCTGAGCTGAGCGGGGGCACGCCCGCCATCACCCCGCTCACACGCGCCAATGCGGGTGGCTGCAGGCTCACGGCATACGACGCCGCGACGGAGTCGGCACGTGACCGCATGCTGTCCGCACTCAGCTCAGTGCATGAAGCGGGGCGCATCCGCAGCTGGCTTTCCCCGCGGGATGGCGACGACCCCGACGGCGGCCACGGCTGCCGCTGTGATGGCAGCCCAGGCCAGGCCGTCCGCCAGTCGCGTGCCGAGCTGGGCCGCTGCCCCGCCGGTCACGACGCCCGAGAGCGCAGCCACACCGACTGCCGCACCGATCTCGTGGAAGGTGTTGACCACGCCCGAGACGGCACCCGCCTGTACATGGTCGGCATCGCCAAGTGATGTAGTGGTGGCGGTCACGAACCCGGCCCCCAGACCAGCCGCCGCCAGGCCGGCTGCAGCGACCAGGACTCCAGTCCGATCAACCTGCCATGCCGCAAGGCCAAGGCCTGCGGCCGCGACGACGAAGGCTGCCGGCCCTACCTCCCTCGGACCATGGTTCGGGATCGCCCGTGAGGCAGTGTGTGCTCCCACGACCGTGCCCACCGCCATGGGCAGGAAGGCCAGGCCGGTGCGCAGGGCCGACCACCCGAGCTGCTGCTGGAAGTAGAAGGACAGCAGGAAGAATGCGCCCACGAGGAGGGCACTGGCGGCGAGCATGACGGCAGCGCCCGTGACCACTCGCGGTTTCGTGAACAGGGTCGGGTCGACGAGCGGTCGCGCACTCCAGCGCTCCCGCGCGGCGAAGACGCCGAAGAGGATGGCTGCCGCGGCAAGGGCGAACAGGGTGGTCGCCGTGAGCGAGGCCTCCCGGCCGATGCGGGTGAGCGCGAAGATCACCGCGCCCGCTGCGGCCGTGATGGTGGCGCCGCCGACAATATCAAGGGAACCGACGCGAATCGTCCGCCCAGCCGGGAGGAGTCGCGTCACCGCCGCCAGGACCACTAGGCCCACCGGTACGTTGACCAGGAAGATCCAGCGCCATCCCGGGCCCGAGGTCAGGAGTCCACCGAGGAGGACACCGACGCTGGCGCCCGCCCCTCCGACGGCCGCCCAGACCCCGAGGGCGCGATGACGAGCCGTGCCGGTGAAAGCCCTGGTGACCGCGGCAAGGGCGGCGGGTGACAGGAAGGCCGCCCCGAGGCCCTGGACTGCACGCGCCGCGAGCAGGGACGGCGCGTCCCACGACAACGCAGCGAAGAGCGAGGCGGCAGTGAACGTGGTCAGACCGGCGAGGAGGACGCGCCGCGGACCGAACACGTCGGCAGCACGCCCTCCCACCAGCATGAAACCGCCCAGCAGGAGGGCATAGGTCGTGATGACCCAGGGCGTGGCCCCGCCCGTGAGGGCCAAGTCACGGGCGATGTCCGGCAGAGCGACGTTCGCGACAGTGACGTCGAGGACGAGCATCAGCTGGCCGAGCGCAAGGGCAACAAGGAGCCAGTTCGATGCTCCTGTCGTGGCCGGCGGGGCGGGCGGGTCCGAGAGGTCGGCGCGAGCCTGCCGGGTGTTTGGATGAGACATGGATGAAGTCCTAACTCGTACACGCATGTATGATTTCGTCTCTTCGAAATTTATACACTCGTGTTTGAGTTATGCGCAAGGTCAGACGAGGATGTGGGCCATGACCGGAAACCTTCGGCCCAGGCGCGCGGACGCGAAGCGCAACCGCGAGGGAATCCTGGATGCCGCCGTCAGGTGCCTCACGGCTGACTCGCGCGCGAGCATGGTCGACATCGCCGCGGCTGCGGGGGTCGGTCGGGTCACGATGTACGGCCACTTCGCCAACCGGTCTGAGCTCATCGAAGCGGTCTTCACGCGCACCATGCACCGTGCCGACCAGAGCCTGGACGAGCTCGATCTCAATGGCGACCCCTGGGAGGCGTTGCACCGGCTGGTCGAGGCGTCATGGCAGATCGTCGGAACCTCGCGGCTCATCCTCCGCGCCGCCGTCGACGAGCTGGGGCCCGAGGCGGTGCGCGGACACCATGGCCAGCCGTTCGCCCGCATCGAGACCCTGGTGCACCGCGGTCGCAAGGCCGGCGTCTTCCGCAGCGACCTTCCCCAGGCCTGGATGATCACATGCTTCTTCTCGGTGATTCACGCCGCGGCCGACGACCTCGCCGCCAACCGCCTCAGTGAGAAGAGCGCGCAGCGCGTCGTGTGGCCCACGATCGCCTCGCTCTTCCGACCCGTGCCGTCAGCAGGGTGAGACTCTCGGTCTCGCCCGTGGCCGTCCTCGCCTGGGTCGCGACGAGCCGGACGGCACGCGACGAGAGACGGCCCGGACGGGTGCCTGCCGTTCAGCGGTCGCGGTCCACCATGTACGGGATGAGGTCGCCCACGAAGCGTCGGGCAGGCGAATCGGGTACGCCCGCGAAGGCCTCCTCGAAGGCGACGAAGGCGGATCGGGCGATGCCGCGAGCGAACTCGTCCGCGAAAGCCACGCTTCCATGGCTCTGCATCATGGCCATGATGTCGGAGGTCACGACGCCTGAGCGTTCGGAGGGGTCAAGTGCCAGGTACCGCGCGATGCGGTCGCGGTCGTCGGGGCTGGCGGCAGCGAGCAGGTGGATCAACATCAGGGTCCGCTTGCCTTCCCGGAGGTCTCCCAGCAGCTCCTTCCCGTAAACCTCCTGCGAGCCCGTGAGGTTGAGAATGTCATCGCGGATCTGAAAGGCCGCACCGAGAAAGAACCCGAACCGCAGCATCGGCTCGAGGTCGATGGCCTTCCTGGCCCCGATCAACGCCCCGACCCTCAATGGCAGCAGCGTTGTGTACCAGCAGGTCTTCTTGATGATCAGGTCGAGGTAGTCATCTGGTGTGAGGTCTGTGCGACCGTCCCGCTGCCATCCCAGCTCTCGCGCCTGTCCGTCGACAGTCTGACGGGCCATGAAGTCGAACTCCGACCAGATCCGGGCGGCCAGACGGCGGTCCAGCCTCTGTTCGTTGTCTCGCAGAGCGCCCAGGGCGAGCACGGCAAGCCCGTCACCGGCATTGATCGCCAGCGCTCGACCATATCGGCGGTGGAGCGTGGGCTCGCCTCGTCGCAACTCGCTGTCGTCTTCGACGTCGTCGTGGACGAGAAACGCGGTGTGGAGGAGCTCGATGGCGGCAGCCGAGGGCAAGGCGTCCTCCACATCACCCCCGAAGGCCACGCACGTGGCGAGGCACAGTGCCGGGCGCAGACCCTTGCCGCCCCGTTCGAGGTACTCGGCGGCAGGGGCCGCCAGGTACTGTGACACCCCGTCGCCGGCGAGATAGGAAAGGGCGGCTCGACGCGCCATCTCGCCATACCCTTCGAGTTGGCTGAGGAAGACCCCACTCTGGCCAGTCATGGGACTCCTTGAGCCTCCACGTCAAGCCGGAGCATGATCGGCGCATCGGGAGCCGCTGAACTCAGCACCAGACCGTAGTACTGCCCGGCTGGCTGGTGCGCTGGCACCTCTATTCGCAGCCGGACCTCCCGGGAGGTGCCTGGTTCCACGGGGCTCACCCTCGGGGGCGAGAAGGAGACGGCGCTGACGGGAACGCTCAGGCCTTGCGAGGAAACCAGGTTCGTGACATGGAGATCCGCCACGGCTGTCGCGGACGAGGTGGGGTTGTGAATCCATAGCGACGTCTCGGATCTGGAGCCTGACCGCGCCGATGCCAGGACAACCCTTTCCGTTCCGGGTGCAGCAGTGTCCGACATCAGCGTTGCGGCGGAGTCGAGCAGCCGAAGGCATGCCTCTGCCATCCGAGCAGCACTGTCCGCCAGCCGGCCGGCGTCCTGTTCGTCGGGTCGCAGACGTGCCGGCGTGAGCCGGTCGGTGGTGACGGCGCGATCCACCGCCCCGATGTAACGGTCCACCACGGCAGCGGCGGAGAGCAGTCCGAAGCGCTGGACCTCGCCGACGAGGTGTCGCCCTCCAAGGGCGGCGTCCTCGCCGGCGGTCACGCGGCTCCCTCTCGGCGGGAACGCGGGCCGGCCGCGCCCGAGAGAATGGCACGCGCCGCCAGGACTCCCGAGCGAGTCGCACTTTCAACACACCCGGCGTCGAGACCGCACGCCGTCCAGTCGCCGGCGACGACGAGGTTGTCGAATCCCGTTCGCCCGGGGGCGAGCCGATGCTTTCCGGAACCCGGGAGCGACTGGACATACCGGTCGGACGGATCCAGATTGGCTCTGAAGTACTGCCCGCTCACCCGATCCCGGCCGCTGCGCCCCTGATCGTCCCAGAGCATCTCCCACGCGAAGCCGGAGGAGTCTCTCGTCCCCGGCCACAGCGCCCCCACCTCGTCCTCGAGGAAGCGCGTCAGGGTAGTCCGCACGACCTCATCTCCTCGGGCCGGATCGGCGTCAGGCATGGCGCCGCAGAGGTAGGCGATGCTGCGCGGCGGCCCCGAAGCGGGCCAGGTCTCCCTCGGAAGGAGGTGCGACATCGAGGCCCACGTGTCGAAGGTGCTGCCGAACCCGCTCAGGGTCACCCCGGGCGGGCCCGGCCAGCCCAGCTCGGATTCGGTCCCGTTGAGCCACAGCTGCGCCGAGCGGGTCGCTACCGTGGCGACTCCCTCGACCATGGAGCGCCACCGGCGGTCGGCAGCCACCAGCTCGGAGGCGACGTAGGGCACCATTCCCAGCGACACCGCCAGCACTGCCACGTCGAAGTCTGCGCCGGCGACAAGCCTCTCAACCCCGGTGCCGCCTGCATCGTCCCAGTGAGACTCGAGCTGGTCACCAGGATCCTCGTCGAGCTGGTCCAGGAGGGGGCGGCTGGGCCAGCAGGGAAGCCCCTGCACCCGTACCAGCGGCTGGTAGCGGCTTCGGCCCGGCGCCAGATCGGCCTGGCGGGTGAGGTGGATCGACTCGATCGAGCGGTCACCGGACACGCTCAGGCGATCTAGACGGCGGAAGAAGCGGAACTCGACGCCACGACGAGCCAGAGCCTCGTAGATCGGAGCGAAGACGATCTCGCCCATCCCGGCCTGCATCCGCCAGAAGATCGATCCTTTGAAGTCGAACAGCATGCGGCCGGCCAGCTGGAGACCCAGCCCCGCCGCAAACCGGGGCTTGGCGCGGTCGCCCTCTGCGTAGGCGAAGGTGAGGTCGTACATTCCCCGAACGATCGGAGAGTCAAGCGTCTCCGTGGCCGCGCCGTGCATCGCGAGCCATTCACGGTAGTCAAGATGGTCGATGCGTTCGTAGCCCGTGCCCGAGAGGAGTCCGTCGACGATCATGCCCCGAAGGTTCGTCGCCACCAGGTCGACGAGTTGCCACGTCCGTCGGGCGCCTGGATCAGCCAACACGATGGTGCGGGTGCCGTCGCGCCAGGCCCGCAGGACCGTACTCATGGCCTCCGCGACGGGGCCTTCGAACCGTGGGTCGGCAGCCATGCGCGCGGCACGCTCAAGGCCCTCCAGAAGCGTGGCGAAACCCGTCAAGCCGGCGCCTCGAACGAGCGTCCCGAGATCGGAAGTTGCGGATCTGCCCCGCGGGGACGAGCTGAGAAAGACCTGCGCGCTGGCGGGCCGTGAGGCCACGGCACGATGGAAGTCGGCCAACAGCCGCAGGGCGCGTGAGGCTACGTCCAGAGGTCGCAGCGGGCGATCCTCCGCTCCAGGTTCTCCCGGAAGGGCTTCGTTACCGGAGAACTGGGTCACGAAGTGGCTCCAGGCCGAGCCGTCCCACTCCGCGAGACCGACGCCCCCCGTCGGCACCACGGCGTCCCGCCAGCTGCGGATGGGGCACGCAGGATCGGTGGTGTCCCGAGCCAATTCGGCATAGACCTCGCGGAGCACCCGGAAGGTGGTGTCGTAGTACCCCAGCAGAACATGCAGGCCGTGCTCCTCGATCCGTCCGTGCGGCCCTCGACTGCTGGCTCCCTTTCCGCCCAGTCTCCAACCTCGCTGGTAGAGGGTGATCGAGTCCAGGCGCTTCTTCCAATCGCCTGAACTCAGCTCCCAAGCGGTCGCGAGCCCGGCCATGCCGCCGCCGAGGATGACAACGCGCTGACCAGCCACGTCACTGGGCGAGCAGCGCATCGGCAGCTGCTGTCTCGTGGGTCACCAGAGATGGCGGCATCTCCCTTCTCGCCTCCTCGAGCCAAGTTCGCCAGCTGCCGGGCTGTGAGCTGACAGGGACGTGGGCCAGCTCGAGGGCGGACCGGAGCCGTGCCACTCTGGCCCCCTGCTCGGTCGCCACCCGCAACGCCTCGGTCAGATCGGCCACCGCGTGGTTGGCGTCACGTCCGCCGGCCAGCGCGTACACAGCACGCTCACGCAGGAGTTCGGGGAGATGGATGTTCTCACCACTCTTGTGAACCACTTGGATCGCCTCCGAAACCAGCTCGTGAGCCCGGTCGACATCACCTGCCGAGGCATTGAGCCGGGCCAGATAAGCCAAGTTGGCGGCGGCAAAGGCCTCCTGTCCCATGAGTCGCAGGCTGGCGATGGTCTGCCCGAGGAAATCGCGGTCCGGCTCGCCTCCGGGCGTGGGGCTTCCGAGGTAGGCGGAGCCCAGCATGGTCCAGTAGGCGTAGCCGTGCTCCTTCCCGATGGCTACCACCTCGGCTGCCAGGGACCGCGAGGCGTCATGGTCACCGAGGAAGCCACGAATCCAGGCGGCGTAGGTCTTGACGAAGGCGAGGCTGAACGGGCCGCGTGGGAAGCCGATCTGTTCCGCCCTCCGCAGAGCCTCGCCCTCCCAGCGTTCAGCTGTGCCCGGCTCCCCTCTGACGGCGCTCACGCACGCGAGAGCGATCGCGGAGACGGCGACCGGATCGTTGGGAAGGGGCCAGAAGGGGGAGACCATCTGATCGGCGGGACGAGCGAGGAAGCCCTTCATGGCGCGTTCCAGATGCGCCTGCGCCGATCCCAGGTTCCCCTGGTACAACTCCAGCCAGCCCGCGCAAGACTGTACCTCCGGCTCGAACCAGGAGAATGCCGCCTGATGGACCATGCCGTCGAGCCGGTCGATCAGCCCCCGGGCCGTGGAGAGCTCTCCGCTGACCAGCCAGTACGACCAAATCGCGATCAGCGATGGCATCACTTCCGGTCGTGTCCGAAGCCGGGTGGTGAGCACCTCGGCCCGCCGGTGGTCCGACTGGACTTCGGGAGCGGCGTAACCCTGCATCGAGCTGACGCTCAAGCCGCGCAGCATCCGTGCCGTCAGCTCGCTGAGGTCGCGGTCGTCCGACTCGGGCAGGAAATCGAGGAGCTCGAGGGCGCGCGAGAGCAGCTTGGTGGCCTCGGTGTGCGCTCCGCGACCCTGCTCCGCCTGGGCCGCGACGAGGTAGAGGCCGACGGCACGCTCGCCGGCTCCGGCCAGGTCGAAGTGCTCGGCGATCAATGCCGGCTCAGCGCCACGGAGGGCAATCGTCTCCGCGACGCTGGCATGCGTCTGGCGGCGGACATCGAGCACCTGGGTCTCGTAGGCTGCGTCGCGCATCAGCGCATGGCGGAAGCGGTAGGTGTGAGCTGATGGGTCGCCAGGCTCGATGATTCCCGCGTCGACCAGGATGCCGAGCTGTCGAGCCACGGTGTCCTCGTCACCGAGCACCGCCGCGACGGTTCCAGCATCGAAGGTGGGGCCTACGGTGGCGGCGACCTGGACGACACGCAGATCGACACGCGGGGCCTTGAACCTCCAGGTGAACAGCTCCTGGAGCCGCAAGGGCATCGGCTCGGAGCGCTCCTTGGCGAGGCAGGAACGCGTTAGCTCCTCGATGAACAGCGGGTTCCCCTCCGATTGCTGGATGATGAAGGCGCGCTCGT
The DNA here is from genome assembly GCA_963715025.1 of uncultured Actinomycetota bacterium. Taxonomy (GTDB): domain Bacteria; phylum Actinomycetota; class Actinomycetes; order Actinomycetales; family Dermatophilaceae; genus DASSJT01. Next base: position 838,850 of record CAVQQQ010000009.1, read on the forward strand.
CGCCGGGAAGATCTCTTCCGGACACGAGGTTGTCTACGAGCCTCGCTGCTGCGCCCTCGCCGAGGCGGTCCAGTTCGAGCACGGAGGCTGCCCCCTTCCACGCGACGGCAGAGTCGTCGCGTGTGGTGGCCACCGTGAGGACGCCACCAAGCCGCCGTTCCACCAGACGACCCAGCAGTCCGAGCGTGGAGGGATCCGCCCAGTGGAGGTCCTCGACGACGAACAGGTGAGGGGTCCGCTCCGCCAGAGCGGCCAGCCACTCGACCAGCCGGCTGAGCGTCTCCTCGAGGAAGGCGCTCGGGTCGAGCTCGGGAGCGGGATAGTCGGAGGCCTCGGTAACCCCGATGAGGGCGCCCAGGAAGGGCACCGAGCGCGCTGGATCCAACCCGAGCGAGGTGAGGTGGACTACCAGCGGACGGAGTCGATCAGTGTCCTCGGCGACGATGCCGAGCACCCGCTCGAGCGTCTGTGCTATCGGCCACAGCGAGACGTTGGCGTAGTAGGGGAGGCAACCCACACCGAGCACCTTGCCTCCGGTGGCCTCCGCTCGATCGACGACCTCAGCCACCAGGCGCGACTTTCCGATACCCGCCTCGCCGACCACGAGGAAGGTGGTACCGCCGGTCGGCTGCCCCGCCGTCTCCTGGGCGTCCTTCCACGCAGAGAACAGCTGGTCTCTCGGCTCATCCCGGCCGACCAGTCCAGCCTTCCGGTACCGCTCTGCCTCAAAGCGAGCGGCGGCATAGCGGGGCCGCTCGACGGCAAAGATCTCCACGGGGCGGACAATGCCCTTGAGTTCGCGCTCACCGAGCGAATGCATGTAGAAATCGGCGTCCACCAGCTGTTGCGTGACGTCGCTGATCACCACCATGCCTGGCTCCGCCGCCTGTTGAATCCGGGCCGCGAGGTTGGGGACGACACCGACGATGGAGTCCCGCTCGGCAACTGAGCGATCGCTGCTCAGATCCGTGATCACCACCCGCCCGGTGTGTATCCCGACCCGGACCTCGGGAGCCATGCCAAGGCGTCGCTCCAGCTCTGCGCGCGCATCCCGCATCGCCACCACCAGGTCAAGAGCCGCCAGCACGGCACGACGAGCATCGTCTTCGTGCGGGTCGGGATAGCCGAAACTTGCCAGGATGCCGTCGCCCGAGTACTGCACCACGTAACCGCTGTATCGCGTCACGGCCTCCCGGGCTGCGACGCGGTAGAAGGAGAACAAGTCCCGCAGCTGCTCCGGCTCCACACGCTCGGAGAGCAGGGTTGAGCCCACGAGATCGGAGAACAAGAGCGTCATCAGGGCCCGCTCACCCAGCGGTCCCAGCGAGCGCGCTGCCACCCGCTCCAGGATCACGGCGGCGCGCCGGTTGTCGGGGTCGACGGCGCGCACTTCCTCGGCAGTGGCGCGAGCCGGTTCGAGGTCGCCCCCCGCCAGAGAGTCTTCTGCAGCATTCAGCAGTCGCTCGAGGAGACGGTTGAGCCTCTGCTCGGCCGACGTCGCCGCGTTGGTCACGGCTCACACCCCGATGGCTCGGGAGAGGTAGAGCTGAACTGGTGCCAGTGTCTGGCCCTCAGGCATCCTCAGCTGACCGACGTAGAGGCCTGGCGGAACCGTGGTGTTCGACGTCTCCAGCCGCACGCCGTACGTCCCGTCGTCGAGAGGCTGCACGCTGACGGCGATTTCCCTGGCGGCGAGCATCGCGCCGCCGGCTTCGATCGACATGAGGTCGGAGATCACCGGACGGTCGGCTTGGGCCAGCCCGGGCACCGGGATGGTCATGCCCTCCGCTTCCAGGGGGACGTCCCTCGCCATCGTTGGGAATGCCCCTCGGGCACCCTCTGGGGCGCGGCCCGGAGGGATGAACCCCACGTCGAGGCCCTCGCGAGCGACCTCGTTGAGCGTGTCCAGGCCGTAGGTCCATGCTCGGGCCCAGTCCTTGGCGAGCTGAGACCAATACCGGGTCCCGTCGGACAGCAAGTCGGAGGTGGAGTACCCCTGAGAGGTGACTTTGGACGTCAGGTCGTCGAAGAGGTCCAGGTAGGTGCGCGCGGAATCACCGAAGAACTCGACCCACGCCTCGACGTTGTCACCCCATGACGAGGTCCGGGAACCGGATTTCCCTGCAGGAGCATGCGTTCCGGTCTTCGGCACGCTGGTGCTGCCACCCCGGACGGCACCCCGCACCCAGTCCGTCCAGAACGGACACACGATCCGAGCCACGCGATCCCATACGTCAGTGGTGAAGCCGACGATCTTGAGCGCCTTCACCCTGCGGACCGGCCCTGCGTCGTTCACGAGGAGGAAGCCGCGGTCGACGTCGAGCTCGCCGTCCAGACTGACGTCGAGCTCATAGGTCATGCCCGCGGCCTGATCGCCGTCCCGCCAGTAGTCGCAATGAAGCAGCGTGTTCAGGCGTTTCACGAGCTGTACCTCTTCGTGGAACACGCTGTGCCAGTGACCGTCCCCGCGCGGATGGATGTCCACCGGGGCACTCGCCCCGACGATCTCCATTCGCTTGAACAGCAGCGGCCCCCGCTCCGGCCAGTTGCGGGGGTCGACCCAGTCCGCCACCGCATCGAAGGACGCGTCGGTCTCGAACTCGGAGAAGATCCACGTTCCGGTGAGGCCCCCGACCTTCACGGACTTCACGGTGCAGACGTCCTCACCGATGAACGCGCTTTCGTGATGCGGCAGCGCCCGTCCGCTGGGAGTCTCCCGGAAGGGGAGAACCCCGCCAGACGACTGCTTCACGTCGGTGAGGAGCTGACCGGCGTCGAGGCCTCGCGCGTCGGCCACGGATTCCGCCAGCAGGCGGTACTCGCGTTCGGACGCCTCGAAGTCAGGGAAATGCGCCTTCGCCAGGTCGTAGAGCACAGCAATGCGCGCCGAGATGGGTGCGTCCTGCTCGGGAGCCTCGGCCACCGCTCGCAGAGCGGTGCTGGGCGAGGTCTGGCGGAACCCCGGAATGAGGCCGAGGTCCAGACCGCCGAACGCGCCGGAACGGGCGTGGAGGCTGACCAGGGCTTCCTGGGGCGCGACAGCATCGGAGTCGCTGTCGGAGTTCCGGGGACGGTCGGTCATGGAAACCGCCTCGCTATCGCGTCAATGGCAGCGGGACCCGCCGCTGGCCACTCGTCTAGGGCGTCGCCTTGGGGAAAGTCTATGGACGCCGGCGCCTCCTGTCTCTCAGATCCCGTCAGAGGTCGCAGATCGTGCTGGTCACGTGGGCCTGTCCCCGCGCGTCAGCCGGTGCGGCCCAATCCCGGCTGCGCTCGGGCTGGCGGGCAAGGGCAGGGGGGCGCACGGCATACCTCATCGAGCGGGAAAAGCAGCGCCACAGCCTGTGCACAGTCGGCAACTCAACTGTGGTTGGCATGGATACCGCCACCTTCACGCCAGGAACCGAGCCGACGGCCACGCCGCCGTCCTCGGAGCTCACCCTGCCGGCCCGTACGTCCCGCTCGCGCCACCGGGCCCGCTTGGCCGCCCTCTGGCGCGGCCCTGACGGCGACCCGAGCTGGGCGCGTCCGGCATTCGTCGGCCTCCTGTTCGCGACCGCGATCTTCTACCTCTACAACCTCACCGCCAGCGGCTGGGCCAACTCCTTCTACTCCGCGGCGGTGCAGGCGGGCAGCGCGAGCTGGGAGGCGTTCTTCTACGGCTCCTCCGACGCCGCGAACTCGATCACCGTCGACAAGCCCCCGGCCTCCCTCTGGGTCATGGCCCTCAGCGTCCGCGTCTTCGGGCTCAGCTCGTTCAGCATCCTCCTGCCCGAAGTGCTCATGGGAGTGGCCACGGTCGGAGTGCTCTACGCGACGGTCAAGCGGCAGTTCGGCGCAGCCGCCGGGCTCATCGGCGGTGCGGTCATGGCCCTCACGCCGGTTGCGGTCCTGATGTTCCGCTTCAACAACCCGGACGCGCTGCTCACCCTGCTCATGGCGATGGCCGCCTACGGGACGGTCCGGGCGATCGAGAAGGCGAGCCCGCGCTGGATGGCTCTCGTGGGCCTGCTCATCGGCCTCGGCTTCCTCACCAAGACCCTCCAAGTTCTCTTGGTGGTCCCCGCTCTGGCACTTGCCTACCTGATCGCGGCCCCCACCACCCTCCGCAAGCGGATTCTCCACACCCTCGGCGCGTGCGTTGCCATGGTGATCGGGGCCGGCTGGTGGGTGGCCATCGTCGAGCTCGTCCCGGCCGCAATGCGTCCCTACATCGGCGGCTCGCAGACCAACTCCTTCCTCGACGTCACCTTCGGCTACAACGGGTTCGGCCGCCTCACCGGCAACGAGACGGGGTCTGTCGGCGGCGGCAACGGCTGGGGCGCCACTGGGCTGACCCGCATGTTCTCCTCGAGCATCGGGGGCCAGATCTCCTGGCTCATCCCGAGCGCCCTGCTGCTGCTCGTCATGGGACTCGTGCTGCGCGGACGCGCGCCGCGCACGGACGGCCGCCGCGCGGCATACATCGTCTGGGGCGGATGGCTCCTCGTGACCGGGCTGACGTTCTCCCTGATGGCCGGGATCTTCCACGAGTACTACACGGTTGCCCTGGCGCCCGCCGTCGGCGCGCTCGTCGGCATGGGCGCGCAGGAGGCATGGGAGCACCGCGGGCGTGCCATCGGCGCCGTCACCCTCGCGGCCGCCACGGCTGCCGCTGCCGTATGGTCCTTCGTCCTCCTGTCACGCACGACCGACTGGCACCCCTGGCTTCGCTACGTCGTCTTCGTCGTGGGCTTGGCCTCGGCCGTGCTGTTCCTGGTCCTGGCGCGGCTCGACCGGCGGGCTGTTCCCGTGGTCGCGGCGGGCGCGCTCGTGGCCGCACTGCTCGGACCCCTGGCCTACTCGGCCAATACCGTCGCCACTGCGCACACCGGCTCGATCGTGACTGCAGGGCCTGCGACGGGACGCGGCGGATTCGGAGGCGGCCCAGGGGGTATGCCGGGTGGCCCGACGGCCGGGTCCACTCGCCAGGGCGCCCCAGGGCTCCCCGGTGGGCAGACGGGCGGGCAGACGGGCGGCCGGGGCGGCGGGGCGGGCGGCCTGCTCGACGCGTCGACCCCGAGCACCGAAGTCGTGGCGGCCCTGTCGCAGAACGCCGACAGGTTCACCTGGGTGGCGGCTGCGATCGGCTCGCAGAACGCCGCGGGACTCCAGCTCGGCACGCAGCTGCCCGTCATGGCGATCGGCGGGTTCAACGGCTCCGATCCCTCGCCGACGCTGGCGCAGTTCCAGCAGTACGTGGCGGCCGGGAAGATCCACTACTTCCTGCCGGGCGGCGGCTTCGGCGGAGCCGGGCTCGGCGGCCTCGGTGGCGGGCCGGGTGGTGGCAGCGGCCACGGCAGCGAGATCAGCCAGTGGGTCGCGGCCAACTTCACCTCGGTGAGCATCGGCGGTTCGACCTTCTACGACCTCACCCAGCCCCTGACCGGCACCGCCACGTCGGGTTCGGCGACCACAGCCACCACGACCTGAGGTGGGCACCATGACCCAGCCGGTCCTGGACGTGGTGATCCCGGTCTACAACGAGCAGGCAACCCTCGCCGCCTGCGTCCTGCGATTGCACAGCCAGCTCGTCGACACGTTTCCCTACCCGTTCAAGATCACGGTTGCTGACAACGCCAGCACGGACAACACCTGGCACGAGGCCATGGACCTCGCCGACCGCCTGCCGGCCGTGGCCGCAGTGCACTTCGACCAAAAGGGCCGCGGGCGTGCCCTCAAGCGGGTCTGGCTGGACTCCCCCGCGCCGATCCTCGCCTACATGGACGTGGATCTCTCCACGGACCTCGACGCCGTCTGGCCCCTGGTGGCGCCGCTGATGTCGGGCCACTCCGACCTGGCCATCGGCACGCGGCTCCACCCCAGCTCACGAGTGGTGCGCGGCCTCAAACGGGAGGTCATCTCACGCGGCTACAACGTGATGCTCCGGGCTGCGCTCGGCGCTCGCTTCTCGGACGCCCAGTGCGGCTTCAAGGCCATCCGGCGCGACGTGGCGCACGAGCTCCTGCCCCTGGTCGAGGACCCCACCTGGTTCTTCGACACCGAGCTGCTGGTGCTGGCCGAGCGATCCTCGCTGCGGATCCACGAGGTGCCGGTCGACTGGTACGACGACCCCGACTCCCGCGTCGACATCGTCTCCACGGCGATGGACGACCTGCGGGGTGTCTGGCGGCTGCGGCGAGCCCTGTGGCGCCGTGCCGTTCCCCTCGATGGCATCGCCGACCGGATGGGCCGGGGTCTTCGCGAGGGCGGCGTGGTCCGCCAGGCCGCCCGCTTCGCCGGCGTCGGCGCGCTCAGCACGCTGCTCCACCTCGGCTTGTTCGCCCTCCTCGCCACCGGCCTCGCGTCGGTCCAGCTCGCCAACACGGCAGCCCTGGTGATCGCCACGGTCTTCAACACCTGGGCCAATCGCCGCTGGACCTTCGGTGTCCGTGGCCGGGCACGCGCCGTGCAGCACCAGCTCCAGGCCTTGACCGTCTTCGGGATCACCTGGGCGATGTCCTCAGTCGGTCTGGCCCTCCTCAACATGGTGGCGAGCGCGCCGCCGACGTGGGTGCAGACCACGGTGATCGCCGTGGCCAACGTCGTCTCGACGGCTCTGCGGTTCCTCGCGATGAAGTCGTGGATCTTCGCCGGGCCGACGGCTCACAGCGCGGTGACGGTGAAGTCGCCGCTTGGGGATTCGAAGAACACGACGAAGGGCCCGTCGGAGCCGTCCATCGTGCCGTGACAGACCGACACGACTCCTTGGTCGACCTTCGCGGTGTCCGGGCAGTCGATCGAGGTGACCTCGCCGCCGTTGCTGCTCATTGCTGACCGCACGGCCTGCTCGAGGCTGCCCCCGTCGAGGCCGCCGCCCGCTCCGACCGAGACCACCTTTCCTGTGGCGGTGCCCGTGTACGGGATCGCGAACGCCACAACGACCATCAGGAGAACGGCCAGCAGTGCTATCGACGACATGACGAATGCGGCGATCGCCAGCCCCCTGCCACGCGGCCGAGGCATGACGTACGGCTGCGGCGGGTAGCCCCATGGCGGGGCTCCGGGTGCCGGCCCCGGGGGCGTATGACCCGGCGCGGGCGGCCCGGCTCCTGGTGCCGACCATTCAGGCGGCACGGATGACGCCGGCGGCGGTGGCGGCGGCCATTGGGCCGGGTATGCCGGATGCTCACCCTGCCACCCGGGCGGCGGCGCGGTACCTGGCGTTGGCTCCGGGGTCGTCCCCCGCCCCGGCCCTGCGATCGAATCCTGCGTTGGCTGCGAGACGTCCGGCTCGATGTCGTCGCCCATGTCGCCCTCCTCACCGAGACCCGCACCCAGCATGTCAGTTCGGCCGCCACAGGCGACCGACTTGACCCGACTTGCCGGGCTCAGCCAGCGGCTGCGGACCGCAAGGCGACCAGCTCCAGCAGCCTGGCAGCCTCGGCCTGCACCGCCGCCCGCGCCGGGCCGAGATACTTCCGGGTGTCGACGACGGTCGGCTGCGCATCGAGCACGCCGCGGACCGTGCGCGTGAACACGCTGTTCAGGTGGGTCGCGATGTTGATCTTCGTCATGCCTGCCCGGACCGCGGAGACGATGCCCTCGTCAGGCACTCCGGAGGAGCCGTGCAGCACGAGAGGCACGGAGACCTGGCTGCGAAGTGCGGCGATCAGTTCCACGTCGAGCCGGGCGCTGCGCTCGGTCATGGCATGCGACGAGCCGACCGCAACTGCGAGGGCATCGACCCCGGTGTCCCCAGCGAACGCTGCAGCCTCCTCGGGGCCGGTGCGCACCCCCGGCGCATGGACGCCGTCCTTGCCGCCGATCTCGCCCAGCTCGGCCTCCACGCTGACGCCTGCGCGATGACAGCGCTCGACAACCCTGCGGGTCACCGCCCGGTTCGCCGCGTCGTCCAGGGCCGAGCCGTCGAACATGACCGACGTGAAACCGAGCTCGAGCGCCTCGTCGACGAGTGACCCGCTGACCGCGTGGTCGAGGTGCAACACGACTGGGGTGCTCGCCCGGTCCGCCAGCACACGTGTTGCCGTGGCGATGGGCGCGAGTGACCCGTGGAACGCCACGGTGTTCTCGCTGATCTGGAGCACGACGGGCAAGGAGGTCTGCTCCGAGGCTGCGATCAGGGCCTCGGCGTGCTCGAGGTGGATCACGTTGAAGGCGGCGACACCCCGGCCCAGGTCCCGAGCGTGCGTCAGGACGTCGCGAAGCGGTCTGAGCACGGCTCAGCTCCTTGGTGAATCGGCTCGACGGAGGACTACGGCCGGGAGCAGCCGCTCGACGTCCGCCTGGTCCACGGTCCCGGCCATGGGCTGGAGGACTGCTGCGGCGGACCAGGCCACGGCCACCGCCAGCGTGTCGGTCCACGGGGCACTCGCGGCCAGGCCGGCGGCGACCGCAGCGACCGCTGCATCCCCGGCACCGGTGGGATTGCCCGAGACCGGCTGGGAGATCCGCGCGGCCATGGCGATTCCGTCCTCCTGGACCAGCAGCATGCCATCCGCTCCCGCCGAGGCCAGCACCGTCCGGGCCCCCAGCCGCTGCAGGAGTGCGGCGCCGGTGGCCAGATCGCCAGTCCCGGTCACCTCCAGCAGCTCGTCGCGGTTGGGCTTGACGACGTCTGGAGCGGCGGCGAGTGCCTCGAGCAACGGCTCACCCGAGGCGTCGAGCACCGTCCGGCAGCCGGCCCTGCGGGCCACCTCGATGACCCGCGCATAGGCGTCGACGGCCAGCCCCTGCGGAAGACCTCCAGAGGCGACGACAACGGTTGCCGAGGTATGCCGGACAAGCCGGTCGAGATGGACCAGGAACCTCTCCCACTCCGCGGCCCCGACCAGCGGACCGGGCTCGCTGAACAGGGTCGCATCGCCGTCGCGCCCGGACACGACGGTGAGGGTCCGGCGCGACTCCGCGGCGAACTCGCCGAAGTCATGGCGCACCGCCCGAGCGTCGAGGTCTCTCCGGATCCGCGCCCCAACCGCACCCCCAAGCAGCCCGGTGGCAACCACGGCAACGCCACGCTGCGTGAGCACCGACGCTACGTTGACACCCTTGCCCCCCGCAGTCTCGATGACGGAGGTCACCCGATGGCTCGTCCCGGGACGGAGTTCGGCCACGGCGTACGTGACGTCGAGCGCGGCATTCAGGGTCACCGTGACGATCACGCGATGTCCCAGGCCAGGCACGCTGCGCCGAGGCACCCAGCTCGATCGCCGAGCGCTGCCAGGGCCAGGACAGGAGGGCGCTGGAAGGTCAGCGCACCAAGGATCCGCGCGCGCAGCGGCGCCATCAGCACCTCGCCGCTCTGGGCGAGCCCGCCGCCGATGAGGACACGATCCACCCCGGTGAGTGTGATGGCCATGACAATCGCCCGGGCAAGGGCATCGACCGCGCGGGCCCAGACCGCCTGGGCGTGCGGGTCCCCGTCCGCGACCAGTGCCGCGATGCCCTCCGCACCGAGCCGGCCCGCGCGATCGGAGGCGCCACCCGTCATCTCGGCGTAAGCCTTCTCGACGGCCGACGCCGAGCTGACCGCCTCCAGGCACCCCCGGCCGCCGCATCCGCACAATGGCCCGTCGGCCTCGACCACGACGTGACCCAGCTCGCCGGCCCAGCCGTCGGCCCGCACCACGTGACCGTCCAGCATGAGGGCCCCGGCGACGCCGGTCCCGAGCGGCACGAAGAGCGCGTGCCGGGCGCCCCTGGCCGCGCCGACCGTGCACTCGGCCAGAAGGCCGGCCCGCACGTCATGCCCCAGGACCACGGGCACGCCGAGGTTCCGCTCGAGCGGCGCGACCAGCTCGAGGTCCTGCCAGCCGAGATTCGCCGAGAAGACTGCCACGCCGCGCTCTTCGTCGACCAGTCCGGGGACGACCACTCCGCACGCAGCCAGGCGGACGGCATACCCCTGTTTGTCGGCCTGCGCCAGGAGCTCCCCCACCGTGGCCTCGAGCACCTTGGCGAGAACACCCGGCTCGTGCAGTCCCGGTGGCGTGGGCACCGTGGTGCGCACGACCTCGGCGCACGTGCGGTCGACCAGGGCCGCCTTGATCCGCGTGCCGCCGACATCGACGGCCGCGACCAGGTCGACGGTCAAGTCTGGCACGACGGGTTCCTCGAGGTGTGTTGGGGGATGGGCAGTGGTCGGAGTGGCGGAGGTCGGAGTGGCGGAGGTCAGACGTGGCGGCGAGGTGGCGTTACACGACGTGGACATCGACCCCGACACTGCGCAGCTCCTCGACAGCGGCGGGGGGCGCGGATCCGTCGGTGACGAGCACGTCGATGGCCGGGGCGGCACAGATGCGGGCGAACGCGCGGTGGCCGACCTTCTCGCCGGTCGCGACGACCACGACGCGGTCGGCGCGCTGGACCATCAGGGCGTTGATGCCCGCCTCACCCTCATGTCGGCATGTGGCTCCGCCCGCAGCCGAGACTCCGTCGACGCCGAGGTAGACCGTGTCGAGCCACAGCTCGGAGAGCACCATCGACGCGAGCGGCCCGGACAGCTCGTAGGACTCGGGTCGGGCGACGCCCCCGAGCGACACGCATCGGATGAACGGTCGCAGCACCATCTCCGTGGCGATGTTGAGCGCATTGGTGACGACGGTGATCGCGGGGCGCTCCGACGACATCGAGAGGTCGGAGCGCGCCGCCAGTCGCCGAGCGGTCGCGCTCGTCGTCGTGCCGCCGTTGAAGCCGACCACCGAGCCCTCCGCGGCCAGGTCCGCAGCAGCGGCGGCGACCCGCTCCTTCGGCAGGTCACCCGCTGTCGACTTGTAGCGCGCGGGCAGGTCGTACGCCACCGCCGTCGCGACGACCCCGCCGTGGGTTCGAGTGACCAGCTGTTGCGCGGCCAGCTCCCCGAAGTCGCGGCGCACCGTGGCCTCGGAGACGCCGAGCTCGTTGACCACCTGGGCGACCGTCAGCCGGCCGTGCTCGGCCAGCAGGCCGAGCAGGGCGCTCCAGCGGGCTCCGCGGTCCATCGCCCGGGCGGGCCCGGGGGCGGCCGGGCCTGAGCCAGCGGCGGCCGTGCCCGCGCCCGGGGCGGCGGCCGGTCCCGTGCCCGGGGCGGCCTCAGGTCCGGACCCCGGGGCGGCACCGGTCGCGTCGGTCACTTGACGGACCCCGCGGTCAGGCCGCCCACAAGGTGCTTCTCGATGACGGCGAACAGGATCACGACGGGGACGATAGCGATGAGGGAGGCCGCGAAGAGCTGGTCCCAGTGCTGCTCGTAGCCCGTGACATAGGAGTTGATGCCGACGGTCAGGGGTTTGCGTGCGTCGTCGTGCATCAAGGTGAGGGCGACGACGTACTCGTTCCACGCGGCGATGAAGGTGAAGATCGTTGCGGTCACGACCCCGGGCAGGGTGAGCGGCAGCATGATTCGCAGCAGCCGCGTGACCGTGCCGCAGCCGTCGAGCTCGGCCGCCTCCTCGACTTCCTTGGGGATCGAGGAGAAGAAGCCGTGCAGGATCCAGATCGCGAACGCCATGTTGAACGCCGCGTTGGTGAGGATGATCGACAGGTAGGTGTTGACCAGGTTGAACTGGAAGAACTCGCGGTACAGGCCCACGACCAGCGACGTCGGCGAGAACATCTGGGTCACCAGCACCACGAACAGGAACGCCAGGCGCCCGGGGAACCTGAAGCGGGCGGTGAAGTATGCCGCGGGGATGGCGACCAGGATCACGATCACCGTGGAAGACACCGCCACCAGCACCGAGGTCTTGAGCCAGTTGAGGAAGCGCTCGTCGGCGAGCACCTCGCTGAAGGTGGAGAGCTTCCACTCCCTCGGCAGGATGGTCGTCGGCGTGGTGACCACGTCGCTGCTGGAGCGGAGCGAGTCCAGCAGCATGACGAGGTACGGCCAGAGGAACGCGAAGGCGACGAATGCGCCGGCCAGCGGGAGCACGACGGACCGCCAGCGGCGCCACCCGGTTGGCTTGGACTGTGGCAGTCGCGGGGCTGTGGCGGTCGCGGGAGATGCAGTGAGGGTGCTCATGAGCTCTCCGCCTCGCGCCAGTTGACGATGCGCAGGTAGACCAGGACAACGACGAGGATCAGCGCGACGTTGAAGACGCCGGCGGCTGCGGACATGCCCACGTCCTTCTCCGCACTCTTGAAGGCCAGCTTGTACATGAAGGTGATCGTCGTGTCGTGGGCGAACCCGGGGTTGCGGTCGTTCAGCGTGTAGACGATCGGGAAGGAGTTGAAGACGTAGATGATGTTGAGGACGCTGGCCACGAGGATCGCCGGGCGCAGCAGTGGCAGGGTGATTCGGCGCCAGATCTGCCACGGCGAGGCCCCGTCGATCCGGGCCGCCTCGTAGACGTCCTCCGGGATGGCGTTGAGCCCGGCGACGAAGACGTACGCCGTGAACGGGATCGACACGAAGACCCCCACGGCGATCATCGAGGCCATGGTCCACCGGTCGTCTCCCAGGAAGTCGATGGGCTGGTCGATGACGTGGAGGGAGACGAGGACGTGGTTCACCACGCCGTGGTAGTAGTCGTAGATCAGGGTGAACAGCCGGGCGGTGATGACGAGGGAGGCCGCCCAGGGGACGATGATCGCCCACCGGACCACGCGGCGGCCGGCGAACTCCTTGGCGAGGAACTGCGCCAGGCCCAGGCTGATGACGACCGTGAGCGCCACCACCACCACGACCCAGACGACCGTGTTGGACAGGACCGTTGCGAGCGATTCGTGGGCCAGAACCTTCTCGTAGTTGCGGCCGCCCGCCGGGCCGCGGCGCAGGCCGGTGATCGAGTACTCCGAGGTCGAAGCCCGGACGAGCTCGATGGCCGGGTAGACCACCACGCCGAGGATCAGCGCCAGCGCGGGGCCCAGCCACAGCAGGGCGGCCACGGGGCTGGCCCGGCGGCCCGACCCGACTCCGCCCCGACGACGGGTCCTGGGGCCGCCCTGTCGCCTGCCGGTGGCGGAGTCCTCGACACCTGAATCCGGCGGGGTGGGCACGGCCGGCTGACCGGTCGCGCCCACCGCCGCTGGAACGCGGCTGGCTCATGTCAGCCGCCGTTCTCGGCCGTCTTCTGGAGCGTGTCGAGGACGGCCTTGGGGTCGCCATCCGGTGCGACGCCAGCGCCGATGTTCTGCTGGACCGCCAGCTTCACCTTGTCCCAGGTCGGGTCGTCGGTGGGCGTCAGGTGCACGTTCGGCAGGGTCTGGAGGTAGACCGCCAGCTTGGGGTCGGAGCCGAAGACCTCGAGGCCCGACTTGGTCACCGGCAGGAACCCCTCGGCCTTGATGAACTCGTTGACCTGGTCCTTCTGGTAGTAGAGGTCGTAGAAGGCCTTGACGGCGTCCTGGTTCCCCGACTTCTTGAAGGCCATCAGGTAGTCCGTGACACCGAACGTCTGGGGAGTGCCACCATCCTGGGTCGGCATCGGCGCCACGCCGTACTGGACCTTGCCGTCCTCGTCGAGGGCGGCCGCGAGCGGCGAGAAGCCCACGACCATGCCGGCCTTGCCCGACTTGAACAGGTCGAAGGCGTCCTGGCGGTTCGTCTTGCCGGGGTTGTTCTGGGTGACCTTGTCGGTCACGGCAAGCTTCTTGAGGAATGTCAGGGTGGCGACGTTCTTGTCAGAGTTGATCGCCCACTTGCCGCTCTCCTTCCAGTCCCCGCCGTTGTTGAAGGTCCAGATCGAGAACTCGCCCTGGGCCTCCTCGGGCCCGAGCGGCAGGGCATAGCCGACGGTGCCGTTGCCCAGCGCCGCGATCTTCTTCGCGTCGGCCTCGAACTCGGCCCACGTCTTCGGCGGGGCCGCGATGCCGGCCTTCTCGAAGAGGGTCTTGTTGTAGAAGAACGCACGGGCCGACGAAAGGTCAGGCATGCCGTACATCTTGCCGTTGTACGTGCCGCTCTTGACGAACGCGTCGAGCAGGTCGGACTTCACGCTCGGCGAGAGGACGTCGTCGGCCGAGTACAGCAGGCCGTCCTTGGCGTAGCTGGCGTAGACGTTGAGGTTGAGAATGTCGGGCGCGTTGTTGTTCTGGATCATCGTGCTTGTCTGCTGGTCGATGTCGTCCCAGCTGACGACCTGCACGTCGAGGTCGACGCCCGTCTTCGCCTTGTACTTCGTGGCGAACTGGTTCCAGAACGCTGCGGTGTGGTCCTTCGAGTACTCAGCAGCGACCAGCTTGATCTTCGTGACCTTCTTGCCCGAGTTGCCGGCCCCGTCGGCTGTGCCGGCCCCGGTGCCACCGCCGCACGCGGTGATCGACAGGCCCGCGGCCGCTACGAGCGCGACCAGCCGGGCGGCTGTTAGGTGTCGTGACGTCATAGTGCACTCCTGGTGTCTCTGCCCAGAGCGGCAGTGATTGATTACTAGCGGTTCCTGCCTCGTTCGATCACGAACCGTGAACCTAGCCGCCAACAATGACGGCTGACGGGCACGGAGTCAAGAGTTTTGAAAAAGTCTTTGCGAAATTCCTGGCCGCACTTGACTCGCTCGTTTATGACTGCGCAGAATGAATATCAGTCCAAAGTAATCACCGAGGGGATCTGGCCCATGACCACGACCACCAGCCATCTGGCGACCGAGATGGCAACCCAGCCGTCGAACTGGAAGGCGGTGCTCGGCCGGGTGGAGGAGGCCTCGGCCCTGCTCCCCAGTCCCGGGCACAACGTCGCCATCGCCGGGTGCGGGACCAGCTACTACATGGCCCAGGCCTTCGCCGTGCTGCGCGAGCGGGCCGGCCAGGGCCGCAGCGAGGCCCACGCAGCGAGCGAGTTTCCGCTGGACCGCAGCTTCGACCGCGTCGTCGTGATCTCCCGGTCCGGAACCACCACCGAGGTCATCGACCTGCTCCACCAGCTGCGGGAGCGGGGCCAGCACACCACCGCCATCGTCGCGACCGAGGGCACTCCGATCACCGCCCTGGCCGACCAGAGCCTCACGCTCCCCGAAGTCGACGAGCGGTCGGTGGTGCAGACGCGGTTCGCCACAACGACTCTGGCCCTCTTGCGTGCCAGCCTCGGCGAGGACCTCGGGGCTGCCATCGCGGACGCGGAGGGGGTCCTGGCGGAGGACGAGGCGAGCGCGCTCGCCGACATCGCCGACGCACAGCAGATCACTTTCGTCGGCCGCGGCTGGACGGTCGCCCTCGCCAACGAGGCGGCGCTCAAGCTGCGCGAGTCGGCGCAGTTCTGGACCGAGTCCTACCCGGCGATGGAGTACCGCCACGGCCCCATCAGCATCGCCTCCCCAGGCCGAGCCGTCTGGGGGTTCGGGGAAGTCCCGGACGGCCTTGCCGAGGACGTGCGTGCCACCGGCGCGCACTTCGAGCACCGCGACATCGACCCCCTGGCTGACCTCGTCCGGCTGCACCGCCTGTGCCTGCTCAAGGCCGCGCGCGCCGGAGTCGACCCGGATAGCCCACGCCACCTCGCACGGTCCATCATCCTTACGTGACCAGCCCGACCACCGTCCGCTCGCGGACCCTGCTCACCGGGCGGGTCGTCACCCCTGAGCGTGCGATCGACAACGGCGCCTTGGCCATCGAGGACGACCGGATCGCCTTCGCCGGACCCCGCGCCTCGCTGCCACCCGAATGGGCGTCTGCGGGTATGCCGGAGGGCTGGCTTCCCGGGTCGACACTCCTTCCGGGCTTGGTCGACATCCACTGCCACGGGGGCGCCGGTGGCGAGTTCGGCCCGGAGCCCTCGGCCGCGGCGGCCGCGGCGGCCCACCACCACCGCGCCGGCACCACCACCGTCGTCGGTTCCCTCGTGTCTGCACCGCCCAGCACGATGCGCGCGGGGGTGCGCGCCCTGGCGCCGCTGGTCGCCGACGGCGAACTGGCCGGCATACACCTTGAGGGTCCCTTCCTGTCCGCCGCTCGGTGTGGGGCGCAGAACCCTGCTGCTCTCATCGACCCCGACCTGGGGCTGCTGAAGATGCTGGTCGCGGAGGCCGGTCCGGGGGCCGTCGCCCAAGTGACCTGGGCCCCCGAGCTGGCTGGGGCTGCCACCCTCCCTGAGGCGTTTGCCCGCGAGGGGATCCTGGGTGCCATCGGGCATACCGACGCGACGATGACGCAGGTGGCGAGGGCCCTGGCGGCCCTGGCATCGCACCCGACACGGGGCGGGCGGCCGCTGGTCACGCACCTCTTCAACGGTATGCCGCCACTGCACCACCGTGCCCCGGGGCCGGTTGGGGCTGCACTGGCGGGACTCGGCCGCGGCGCGGCGGTGGTCGAGGTCATCGCCGACGGGGTCCACCTCGATGGGGGGACGGTGCAGATGCTGTTCGACATCGCGGCGCCGGGATCGATCGCGCTGGTGAGCGACAGCATGGCCGCTGGCGGCCTGCCCGACGGTGACTACTCCCTCGGCGGGCTCGCCGTGCAGGTTTCCGGCCGTGCTGCCCGGCTGGCCGAGGGCGGCTCGCCTGGCCGGAGGGGTATCGACCCTGCTGGAGCAGGTCTGCTGGTGCCTGTCCGACCTCGGCATCGGCCTGGTGGATGCCGTGGCAGCAGCCTCCACGACACCCGCACGCGCGCTCGCCCTCGATGGCGTCGGCGCGCTCGAGGCGGGCGGGAGGGCCGACGTTCTGGTCGTGGACAGTGGTCTGGGGCTCCGCCGCGTGATGCGGCGCGGCGCCTGGCTGTAAGGCGGTCGTCCTCCAAGACGGCAGACTGGGGTCGACAAGGAGGTGCTGTGTCGACCACACGAGGGCCAGGAAGCGGCCAGGCGGCGTCGCGCGCTACCACGGGCACTCCCGTGCTGCGCCGGCTCAACACGCGCTCGGTCCTCAACGCGGTGCGGCGGGCGGCGCCAGAGCCGCAGCGCATCGCCGACCTGACGGCTGCGACCGGGCTGACCCGGCCCACCGTGTCACAGGCCGTGGAGGACCTCGTCGCCGAGGGACTCCTGACCTCGGACTCGAGCGCCGAGGGCGGCCTCGTCGGCAGACCAGCCGCGCGATATCGCATCAACAGTCACGCCGCCCCCGTCCTGGGAATGGACCTCGGGGTGCACACGGTGGCCGTCGCCGTGGGCGACCTGGGCGGGGAGACCCTGGCGGTGTCGCGGCGTGCGGTCGAGGGCTCGGAGGGGTCCGACATCCTGGCGGCACTCGACTCTGCTGTCGACGAGGCACTGGCCGCTGCGAACCTTCGGCCCGAGGACCTTGCGGCAGTCGTGGCGGGCACGTCAGGCATCGTCGATCGCACCACCGACCAGGTGCGGCTGGCGCTGGGCGATGGTGCCTGGTCCAGCTTCAACCTGCGGGAGCGGCTCCAGCCGAAGTTCGAGTGCCCCGTGACGATCGAGAACAACGCCAACCTCGTCGCGATCTCGGCAGTCACACCGGGTTCCACGCCGACCGTGATCGGCGTGCAGTGGGGTGAGGCCCTGGGAGCCGGCCTCGTTGTCGAGGGTCGCCTGCATCGGGGGACTTCCGCGAGCGCAGGCGAGATCGGATTCATCTCACTGGCAGGCGCGCCGGTCCACTTCGGAAGCGAGCGCGGACCGCTGGAGGCGAGCATCGGCACCGCCGGCATCGTGCGCCGTGCGACCGCAGCAGCAGCAGCCGCGCCGGGATCTGCGCTGGCGCGTGCCCTGGCCGGTGACACCGGACCAAGTGCGGCGGCAGTCGTGTTCGCCCAGGCGGCGGACGGGGACCTGATCGCGCAAACCGTGGTCGACGGCGTCGCCCGCGAGTTCGCCAGCGCCCTGGCCCCGATCGTGTTGGCGCTCAACCCCGACACCATCGTCATCGCCGGTGGCGTGGCCCGTGCCGGTGAGGTCCTGACTCGCGCCATCCACAGGCACCTGCGCCAGCTGACCCTCCATTGCCCCTCGGTCGAGCTGTCGGGTCACGCCCAGGACGCTGTGGTGGTGGGGGCGATGCAGATCGCTCGCGCCGAAGTATGGGCGGAGATGCTCGCCGAGGGCGGCGTCCTGTCTGGCTGACCGCCGGACCGGCGGCCCACGATAGGGGTTGGGGAGGCCTTCGCGCTCAGCCAACCCGGTCCGGGTGGCAGGACGTTCGGCACTGCGTCGGCGGTCCCAACCCGAGCAGGGTGAGGCGTGGAAGGAGGTGTAATTATGAGACTGACACTTCGAGACTACCTAGCGACGATCCTTGTCGCAGCAATCGGCGTGCCGTACGTGGGCTATCTGATCAACGGTGAAATGCCGTTCATCCAGGACCCCCGGGGCATGTCTGCGGTCGGTCTGGTTCTGGGCGCCGCGGCTTTCCTCGTCCTCAGGACGGGTGACGCCTTTGACCGGGTCGGAAAGGTCGAGACAGGTGCTGCGATCGTGTCCCTGCTTCTAGGGTTCGCCGCTCTGGCGTTCGCCGAGACCGGGGCAGCAGAGGTTCTGCTGGCCATCTTCATGGCATCGATCCTCATCGTGTGGGCACTCGAGCTGGCGGATCACGCTGGCTTTGTGCACGCGCATGAGGGCACTGCCGCTCACGCCTGACCTGGGTAATCATCGGCGAGGTGCGGCGAGACCGTCGCCCCTCGCCGAGTGATTACCCAAGGGAGGCCAAGGACCTGACGCATGCCGGGCCGCCGGCTCACCAAGAAGCTCGGCCCCCCATGGCTTCGGGCCAGCTCGCCTCCCTCGACCGACCGGGCATCGCGAAGATCGCCTTCCGCCTCAGCCCGAGCCCTGCAGCCGTGGGCTCTCGTCCCCGCAAGATCCGGGAAGGACTTCACCCTGGGGCGAGGCAGGCGCACGCTGGAGGTGAACATCCTAGGAGGTCGCCACCATGAACGGGTACCCGCCGACACCCACCGGGCAGTGGCCGCCCGAAGTGCCGCCCTTACACCCACCCGTGCCACCAACCGAGCCTGGGCCGCCGACTCCTCGGCCTCAGCCGTCGCGCCCCTCTCGGATGCTGCCCACCTGGGACGAGCCGGACCCTCGAGTGCGGGAGCGTGACCTCGCCGAGCAGCTCCTTGAGCACCGGATCATCATCGTTGGCGGCGCACTCGACGACGCGGTGGCCGATCGCGTGGCAGCGCAACTGCTGCTGCTGGGGCGGTCCTCCCACGAGCCGATCGAAGTTCACCTTTCCTGCCCCGAATCGGACCTCAGCGCCGCGCTGTCTGTTGCCGACGCCGTCGACCTCGTGGCGGCACCGGTCCACGCCGTGGTGCGCGGCATTCTCAAGGGCCCCGCCATCGCGGTCCTCTGCGCCGCCCAGCGGCGGGTCGCCCATCGGAATGCGCTGTTCGTGCTGTCGTTGCCATCCGGCTCCGCGGAGGGCGCGACCGAGACGCTTGCCGCGAGAGCCGAACAGCACGTGCGCCAGGTCGCCCAGTTGCGGGCCCGGCTGGTCAGCGTCACCGGACGTGACGACGGCGAGGTAGCCGCCGATCTCGAGGCTGGTCGGCTGCTCACCGCAGACGAGGCCCTCGCCTATGGCCTCGTCCAGGAGCTGCGCTGATTCGCGGCGTGCAGAGTGGACACGCAGAGGCTGGAGGCCCGGATGGGACCTCCAGCCAGCAGGGCCGTGCTACTTCAGGAAAGTGAAGCGCTGTACGAAGCCGAGGCGCTCCCACGCCTTGCCTAGACCGAATGTCTTGCCGGCGCCTGCGAAGAGCAGGGCGAGCAGGGCAAGGGAGTAGATGATGTGTTCGTCGATGATCGGGTTGTTCTCGGGAAGCAGCGCTGCACTCCACATGAGGACGAGCAGCACGACTCCTGAGACCGTGGCGATGCGCATGCCGACGCCCAGCATCAGCGCGAGGCCGATACCGAGGAGGCCGATCATGAACAGCCAGTCCGCCCACGCCGCACCAGCGAAACTCTGGTAGAAGTCCGCCAGCGGCCCCTTCGTGCCGAACTTGAGGAAGCCGAGGGTGGGGGAGCCACCGTTGATCCACGCCGCGTCGCCAAAGCGGTCGACGACGCCGGTCGTGGCGTTGCGCCCGGTCGAGAAACCGAGCGCGAATAGTTTGTCCAGGAAGGCCCAAAGGAAGACCCACCCCAGACCGATGCGCAAGGCCGCTGCGGTGTACCGGAAGGCCTGTGTCCCCACGGGCTCGCCTACCGCGCCTGTTGCGCTCTCTGTGACGACGGGCACTGTGGTGTGCCGCCCTCTCTGGTTCTGATACACCGTGCTCATGACCCTGTCTCCGTTCTGCATGGGTCGATTTGCCTGATCTGGCATCTCGACTGTCACGCACAGCGGACTCACAGGACAGGGACGAACGTCCGCCTTTCGTGTCTCAGCGCAGGCCCGGCTGCCTCAGCCTCCTCACCCGCCTGGCTGGATGGTGCGTATGCTCCCGAATCCGCTCGAGCGGCAAACGCGGACTCCGAGGTCAGAGGGGACTACTCCGACTCTGCTGCAGCTTCGATGACGGCGACCGCGAAGCCTAGAGCCTCGGTGATGTTGGTCGCGGCCGACATCGTGCGAGCCGTACCGATGATGGGGGCGATCGCCACGAGAACGTTCTGGACGTCTTCGATGGTCACTCCCGCCTCCATGGACGGACCGACATGCGCGAGGTAGGAGATGGGGCGAGCGTCGACTGCAGCCAACGCGGCCAGCCGGACCATCAGCAGGGCGTCTTCCGGGAGGTCGCAGCGCCCGATCGAGGCCGCAGTCATGGCAGCGATGGTGTCGAGCACAGGGGTCTCGTCCTGGTTGGTCATCGTCGGACTCCTTCGATAGTGGTTGGTGTACAACAACCCAGCGGTGGCCTCGGGGCGTCATGCCCCCTTGGATCCTCTGGCATCTCGAGCCTACGGAGGGAATGCGGGACCCGAACTACCCGCAGCGGATGATCCATCCGCTGCCGTGCAGGCGCTGAGAGTGGTAGGTGGCGGCAGGACGAAGCCCCGGGGCCTCAGACAACCACGGTCCTCTGTAGTCCAATGACGTTCAATGTGGCGCTGAATGTGGACCGCGGTCCACATGCACAAGCGCCGCCCCGACTCCCGGGAAGTAGGTGTGGGAGCCGAGGCGGCACTCGGAGCATGGCGTGAGGTGGGGTATGCAGGAGCCCGGGCACGCGAGGTCGCTGAAGGTCTCATCGAGGTAGATGACAACCTGAGGAAGGGTGATCGTGCGGAAGTCGCAGGTTCCGCCACATCTGGCGCCGAACTGGATCATGTCCTGCGCCAGGCCGAACGGCAGGACCGGCCCCTGGCCGCGAAGCCGTCTGGCAACGCTGGGCAGTCGCCCATCTTGGTGCTCTGGATCACCGTGGAGAGGATCGTCGAGGCGCTGAGGACTGGTGGGTGATGCCGGCAACCAGAACGGCGACAACGAAGGAACCAGCCCTCACACCCACGGGAGAGGTGAAACGGAGTAGTGTCCCCTACGCTCCCCAAACGGGGGCCTCCGTCCCCAAGACCTCGGGTCGGGCGCTGAGGCGTCTGCCCACCGTGTTGCACCGTCTCATGCGCCGGGCGCCACCGCGCGCAGGGGACGCGGTGGCGCCACCCGGGAAAAGTCACGACACGTGACGTGCACGGCAGTTGCCGCGGCGCGGATCTCGTGCCATCGGTTCGCCCAATCGCTATCGAGGCGTGGCGAGGCGGAGTAGCGTAGGCGGCTTCCCTCCCCCTGGCAGCACCCGCCCTATCCCTGCGTGGGCGGGCGCTGTCATGCCCGTCTCGGAGACCTCCTTGCCGTCCTGCCACCTGTCGCCGCGGCTCGTCCCACGCTTCCGCATGGTCGCCATGAGGGCCATCGTGCAACCTGATGTGGACCAGATGTGGAGCGGAAATGCGACGAACCGCCTCCGATTTGCGTTTCCGCACGTCAGAGGCGGTTCGTTTGGCGGAGGCGGAGGGATTTGAACCCTCGATGGAGTATTACCCCCAAACCCGCTTAGCAGGCGGGCGCCATAGACCGGACTAGGCGACGCCTCCAGAACAGCCCGCACAGGTTATCTGGACAGACCGGCTCGTAGCAAAATGGCTACCGCGTGGGACGCGGGTCACTTGCAGATGTCTTGTGCGGCAGTCCGCGGCTTGAACGTCGCCGTGGCCTTCGGGGCGGCCGGGGCGGTGATCGACGGCTTGGGGAGCGGCTGCGTGCCGAGGCGGTTGGGGACCTCGACGACTCTCGACGCACCCGCGCCCAGGTGTACCTCGATGACCGTGCCGAGCACCGGGCTTGCCACCAGCTTTGCGCCGGGGAAGGCCGCCGCAACGGTCTTGGCCGCCTCGGCCTGCGATGGCCCATAGCGGACCTCCACCCCGTTGACCGAGCCAGTCTTGCCGCTCACCCAGGACTCGATCTTGAAACCCTGCACCTGCAGCGGATCGGCGCTGGTCCGCGCCAGGCCAGAGACACCCGAGTCGTTGACCAGGCGGAGCCGGATGTCGGCGGGCGAGACGGTGAGGTCGGCGGACGAGGGTGCCGTCTGGCCAACACCACGCGCGGCAGCGGCCTTGGTGCCGGGCAGCGGCGCGTCGTCGCGGACTGCTGCCCAGAGCTGGTCAGCTGCAGGGGTCCACTGCACCCGGTTGGGATTCAACGGGTAGGGCTCCGTGGGAACCGTTACGAACTGGACGTTCTCCAGGCCGACGTTCTTGATGCTCAGCGCCAGGTCCTTCAGGGCGCCGACGTTCAGCCCGGAGTCGACGGTCATCGCGGAGGTGGCCGTGAGCAGGAACCGGTAGAGCTTGTCGGGCCGCTTGAGCAGCGAGGAGCTTGTCGCCTCCTGCGCGATGGACGACAGGAAGGCCTGCTGGCGCTTGATCCGGCCCAGGTCCGAACCATCGCCCAGCGATTTGCGAATCCGCACGTACCCGAGTGCCTGCTTGCCGTCGAGGTGGTTGCGGCCTGCCGCCAGGTCCAGCAGCCCGTCCTTGTCGTGAATGGCGGCAGGGGTGCACACGTCGACGCCGCCCAGCGCGTCGACCACCTTCTGGAAGCCTCCGAAGTCCACGACGACAAAGTGGTCGACGTTGATGCTGGTGTTGCCCTCGAACGCCCGGATCGCGCAGGCAGGGCCACCCCGGTTGAAGTTGGCGTTCCACTGGCGGATCGCGCCATCCGCGGTGGTCGAGTTCGGGTCCTTGCAGTCCCGAGGCGCCTGAACCATCGAGTCCCTTGGGATGGACACGACCGTGACCGACCCGCGATCGGCGGAGAGATGGACCAGCAGGCTGGTGTCTGCGTTGCCGGCGCCAGCGGCGGTCGCCGTGCTGCTGCCTGTGGGTCCGATGCCCGTCCTGGTGTCCGACCCAAGGACGAGGATGTTCATGGCCGAGTGGGACGCTGCCCCGGCCCCCGACCCCTGGTCGCCGAGTGCGCCCGAGAGACTGAGCCGGTTGAAGTTCCCGCTGAGTTTCAGGTAGGCAGCGCCGCCGAGCCCCGCGAGAAGCACCAGCACCGTCAGGCCCGCGATGACGCCTCGCCGCCTTCCCGGCGCAGACGTTGCGCCGCCATCGCCTCGACCTCCGCCCTGTCGCCGAGACCCGCGGGGCGTCTCTGACGGCGGCTCGTCGTCGCCGTCTGCGTCCAGGTCCGTCGCGGGGTCCTGGGGTCTGTCGGAATAGGGATATCCCGGGTCGTCGAGCGGGTAGGCATAGGGGTCCGACTCAGCCGGTGCCAGGGCGGGGGCATAAGCCTCCGTAACGCTCCCCAACTGGTAGTCGGGATAGGGCACCGCATCGTGTGCCCGCGTCTCGGGCGCCAATGCATAGGCCTCAGAGGCGCTTCCCGACAGGTAGCCCGAGTACGGCACAGCCCCGTGCGCCCGCGTCTCCGGTGCGACGGAGTACGCCTGAGACGAGTCTTCGACCGGGTACTCGACGCCGTACTGGGTTTGGTAATCGGTCCGGTTGTCGGTCGGGTAGCCGGTGGCGTCCCGGGAGGCGTAGTCCGTGGAATAGCCCTCGTACGAGCTGCCCGGCACCTCGTGGGCTCGCGTCTCGGGCGCCAGGTATGCCTCCGCCCCGCTCGCCGGCGCGTAGCCGGGGTATGGCAGCGCTTCGTGGGCTCGCGTCTCCGGAGCCAGGAAGTACGCCTGAGTGGAGTGCTCGGTCGGGTAGCCAGTCGGGTCCTGAGCGGCGGAGCCATCCGAGTACGGAAGGGGGTTGTCACTCGAGTACTGCGTGGAGTAATCACCGGAGTACTGGCTCGGGTACTGCGCCGAGGGATCACCGGAGTACTGACTTGGGTGGTCGCTCGAGTACTGACTTGGGTACTCGCTCGAGTACTGGCCCGCGTAGTCGCCGGAGTATTGCGTCTGGTGGCCGGACCCAGCCTCCGACTGGTGCGCCGTCGGGTAGTCCGTGGAATAGCCCCCGTAGGGGGTGGCCGGCACCTCGTGCGCGCGCGTCTCAGGCGCGAGGTACGCCTCTGCGCCGCCTCCAACTTGGTACCCCGGGTAGGGCACCGCGTCGTGAGCTCGCGTCTCCGGCGCGAGGGGGTAGCCCTGGGCGGACGACTCCCCCGTTGGTGAGGAGGCGCCGGATGTCGGATCGGAAGAGGGGTACGGATAGGGGGCCGTGGCGTAGTCCGCCGAACCCGCATAGCCCGCCGCAGTCTCCCCGGCATCGGGGTAGCGCTCGCCGGAGTAGCCATCGGTGGAGTGGCCCGGGTCCGAATAGCCGTCACCGGTCCAACCGCCGCTGGAGTAGGCGCTGGAATCGTCGCTGCCAGGGTAGGTGTCGTTCGAGTACGCGTCCGCCGAGTACGCGCCTCCCGAGTACGCGCCCGCCGAGTAGGTGCCCGTCGAGTAGTCACCGGCGGAAGACGAACCGCTCGAGTAAGTGCCACCTGCGTACCGAGCGCTCGAGTAGCCGCTACCGGAGTAGCCAATCTCCTCGGTCGTGCTGGGAGCGGCGTCCCATGCGGACGATACGGGCACGTCATGCGCCCGCGTCTCCGGGGCGAGCGCCCTGTAGGCGTCGTAGGAACTCTCGGACGAGTCGTCGGTCGGATAGCCGGAAGGCCGCGCAGTCGGGGCCGACGACCACGGGTCCGTGGACCAGTCCCCCTCGGCGTGGGAGTCCGCGCCATAAACCCCAGGCGACGACGTGTCAGGCGACGACGTGTCCGTCGACGAGGTGTCCGCTGACGGGGTGCCTGTCGAAGAGGTGCCATACGGCTCTCCGGAGCGCAAGCCCAAGTCGTAGCTGCCCCACGAGTCGTAGCTTGGCGGCTGGCGATTGTCGCCGAGCGAGGAGTACGCACCCGACTGGTCCGGCGCCGAATCCGCGTCACCCGCCGCAGGGCCGTCGTGCCAGTCGGACTGCCCCTCCGGCCCGAGCGCCCGGCGCGAGGACTCGTGCCGGTCTCCCGCAGCCCGCTGACGCTCGCGGTACTCCGACCACCGAGTCTCCAGGAAATCCGCCGCGGTCAACTCGTGGGCCGGGCGGCCTCGTCGGGGATCGTCGAATGACGCGAGTCCCTGGGCCGGGTAGTCCCCACGGGGCAGCGTCACAACGGAGGTCCTTTCGGTGGCGATCGGCATCAAGAGCCAGTTCGTGAGGCCCAATGGCGCACGAGTTTAACCCCCAAACGGGGCCAAACGGATATCACACGTGTTAACTCTCCGGTGGTATGCCGGTCAGTCGGCGAGTCGCCCACTGCGCCTTCGCGATTCGCCAGCTCACCGGCATACCCGCGATCCATCTGAGCTTCGCCGACAGCTTCGCTGACTGCGCCGCCAGCGGCCGCGGACTCAACGCCTGATTGGATGAGGTCATGAGAAGCAAGGGGGTCGTGATCGCGGCCGTGGCCGTGCTCGTGCTCGGACTTGCCGGCGCCGGGCTGTGGTGGTGGCGCCAGCAGCAGGAGGCGGAACGAGACCGGGCGGCCGAGGCCGCCTTTTCCGCGCTGGCGACCGCCTGGGCCGGCAAGGACCTCTCCAAGGCGCCGCTCACGGACCCCTCCGCAGCCACCGCGTTCCGCACCGCGATCGCAGGCATGGGCACGAGCACCGCAACCGTGCACGTGCGGGACGTCCGGCGCAGTGGCGACACTGCGACGGCCAAGCTCGTGGCCCGCTGGCAGGTCGGGGAGGGCGTGACCTGGACGTACACGCTCCCGGTGCGCGAGACCACGACCCGGCAAGATGTCTGGAAGGTCAACACGCCGTCCAACGGCTCGTTCGCTCATCCGAAGCTCAAGGCGGGCGACACCATGGCGGCGAAGCACACGTTCGCGACCCGCGCCGACCTCCTCGATCGCAGTGGGCAGCCGCTCATGCCGCTGGGCACCGTCTATCCGGTCCAGCTCGACCCGGGACGCGCCACCGAGGACACCGCCCGCAAGCTCGAGCAGCTGGTTGACGAGCCTGCGGGCAGCCTGGTCAAGAAGCTCGCCGACGCCAAGAAGGCCAAATCGCTTGGGCCCATCCCCGTCATCACCTACCGCGAATCCGATTTCCTCCAGCGCCAGGTCGCCCTCGACGCCCTCAAGGGCGTCATCTATCCCAAACGCGAGCAGCCGCTGGGGCGAACCCGTGCGTTCGGGCAGCCCCTGCTCGGCTCGTTCGGTCCGGTGACCGCCGAGGTGGTCAAGTCCAGCAAGGGCCGGTATGCCGCGGGCGACTACGCCGGGCTGAGCGGGCTCCAGGGCCAGTACGACGAGCAGCTTGCTGGCACGCCGGGTGTGAGTGTCACGAGCAGCACCGGTGCGACGCTGTTCGAGCAGCAGCCAGGCAAAGGCTCGGACGTGAAGACCACGTTGGACCCGGACGTGCAGGAGGCCGCGGAGAAGGCGCTCGAGGGGACGGGCGCCGTGCCCTCGGCAATCGTCGCTGTCGACGTGCCCTCAGGAGACATCGTGGCGTCTGCGAACAGCCCGGCCTCGGGGTTCAACCGCTCGCTGACCGGCAAGTACCCGCCAGGCTCGACGTTCAAGGTCGCGACGACCTACGCCTACCTCACCCATGGTGTGACGACGCCCTCGGCCCGGGTGACCTGCCCCAAGACGTTCACCGTCGACGGCATGGTTGTGAAGAACTTCGAGGGCGAGACCCTGGGAGCGCCGACGTTCGCCATGGACTTCGCCCACTCGTGCAACACCGCGTTCGTGCAGCTCGCGGCAAAGCTGGGCGACCAGGACCTGACCGACGCCGCCAAGGCTCTGGGCGTCGGCGCCGGCTGGGAGAAGTCGATCGGCGTCGCGGATGTGTTCGGGGGCAGCATCCCGGCCAACACCGGTGCCACCGACAAGGCTGCGGCGGCGATCGGCCAGGGCCGCGACGAGGTCTCGCCCGCCTCCATGGCAGTCATGGCGGCCTCGGTGGCTCGCGGCAGCTACGTGCCGCCTGCCCTGGTGGTGGACGACCAGGCGAGTCGCGACCCGCAGGCGCTCGACGACCGGGCGATCGGGCAACTGCGCGACCTCATGGGCCTGGTCGTGACCGACGGGACAGCGACCGTGCTGCGCAACGTGCCAGGGGGACCGGTGCACGGCAAGACGGGCACCGCCGAGCACGGCAGCGCGAACCCCCCGCAGACCCATGCCTGGTTCGTCGGATACGAGGGCAGCCTGGCGTTCGCGGTGCTGGTGGAGGAGGGGCGCAGCGGTGGCAGCGTGGCGGCACCCATCGCAAAGGCCTTCCTCCAGAACCTCAACTGACCCGCGCGCCGCTACGGCCGAAGGCGGCGCGGGCAGGCCGGCGCCACGCCACCAAGGTGTCCTGTTACGGGCTGCCGAAGGTTCAGCACGCCGGCCAAGGGCCGACCCCACCTGGCTTGGCTCACGATTGAGGTGTCGGAGCGGTCGCATCGCGTTGACCTGCGGTGGATGCGGCCGGTTGCGGGATCCAGGCTGGGGTGCGGCGCCGCAATGAAAAGGGTGCGTCGAAGATGTCAGGCTGCCGAGTTCGCCGCAGTTCGGGAGATCGGCTTGATGTGGGCGAAGGCGCTGCGGGCGTTCCAGGTGGGGAAGGCTCGTACGAGCCACGAGGGACCGTGGAGTTGGATGCGGCGGTCGCGGGTGGCTTCGGCCCAGGGGAGCTGGCCGGCGTGCCATTTGACGAAGGCCTCGGCTTCCGCCGTGATGTAGAGGTCCTCGTCGAGGCCGGGGTACTTCTTGCAGATCTCGGTGTCTCCGTGCTCGATCAGCAGCCAGTACCGCTCGGGGCGCTGGCGGCCGGTGAAGTCGAAGCGGATGACGACGCGGCGATCCGGGAGCCGGTCTCGGCGGAGCATGTTGCACATCGACCACAGCGCCACAAAGGGATCGAGGTGCTCGGGGGCGATCTCGAGCCAGGCGGCACCCCACTCGCCGAGCGACACGCAGACCTTGAAGAGGTCGTGACCCGCGGGCGTGAGCTCGTAGTGGCACCCGCGCCCGTCGGGCTTGGGTGCCGACTCGACGATGCCGAGCCGTTCGAGCTGCTTGAGCCGCTGCGAGAGCAGGGTGCGGGAGAGCCCAGGCGCGCCCTCCAGGATCTCACTGAAACTTCCGCAGCCCAGCCACAGGTTGCGGATGATCAGCTGGCGTCCAGCGCTCGGCGAAGATCTCGGCGCCACGGGCGATGGGGCAGTACTGGCCGTAGGTCCGCACGACGCCAGTGTCGCGCAGCCTGCCTTCGGCTGTGAAGTCCAGATTCTTGACTTCACGGCCGCGGTCCACGGTGGTGCGATCGGGCTGTCGAGGAGCACCGATGACGACACCGACCACCGAGCGTGTCGGCCATCTGAGCGAGGAGGTAACCGCCATGGAGCATCGACGGATTCCGGGGCCAGCTGATCACCGCTGACCACGCCGACTACGACACCGCCCGAGCCGTGTGGAACGGCGCCGTCGACCGGCGCCCCCGGCTGATCGCCCGATGCAGCGGGACCGCCGACGTGGCCGCGGCCGTGCGCTTCGCCCGCGACCACGACCTGGAGATCGCCGTACGGGGCGGGGGCCACAACGTGGCCGGCACCGCGGTGTGCGACGACGGGATCGTCATCGATCTCTCGGCGATGCGCGCCGTGTGGGTCGACCCCGCCGGCCGCACGGCCCGGGTGCAGGGTGGCGCGCTGTGGGGCGACGTCGACCACGAGACGCAGGCCCACGGTCTGGCCACCACCGGCGGCATCGTGGGCCACACCGGCGTCGCCGGGCTCACCCTCGGCGGTGGCATCGGCTTCCTCATGCGCAAACACGGGCTCACCGTCGACAATCTGCTGGCCGCCGAGGTGGTCACCGCCGAGGGCAGCATCGTCCGGGCGTCCGCCGACGAACACCCCGATCTGTTCTGGGCGCTGCGAGGCGGCGGCGGCAACTTCGGCGTCGTCACCACGTTCCAGTTCGCTCTGCACCCCGTCGGCCCGACCGTGATGGCCGGACCCGTCTTCTGGGCGGCCGACGACACCATCGACGTGCTGCGCTTCTACCGGGACTTCGCCGCCGAAGCGCCCGACGAGCTCGGCACCGTCGTCAGGCTCGGCACCGTCCCCCCACTGCCGGACATCCCCGAGGACCTGCACTGGCGACCGGCCATCGCCGTGGCCTGCTGCTACGCCGGCACCGTCGAAGACGGCGAGCGGGCGGTGCGGGCCCTCCGCCGGTTCGGGACGCCGCTCGTGGACCTGCTCTCACCCACGCCCTACGCCGCCTTCCAGGGCGGCATCGACGACACCGTCCTCCACGGGTGGCACTACTACTGGAAGTCCACCAACCTCGCCGGCCTCTCCGACGACGCCATCGCCGTCATCGCCGATCACGCCTACAATGCCAACTCGCCCCGGTCGTACGCGGCGATGTTCCACATGGGTGGCGCCGTCGCCCGAGTCCCCCACGACGCCACCGCCTACGCCGGTCGCGACGTGGCCCACAACATCATCATCGACGCCGTGTGGCTCCCTGACGAGTCCGGCGAGCACGCCGCGGCCGAGACCGCTTGGGCGCGGGGGTTCCTCGACGCCCTCCAACCGCACCGCGCCGGCGGCGTCTACGTCAACTTCCTGGATTCCGACGACGACACCAGCCGCGTTCGAGAGGCCTACGGCGATCACATCTACCGGCGACTCGCCGAGGTCAAGGCCAAGTACGACCCCGACAACGCCTTCCACCACAACAAGAACATCCGCCCCGAGTTGAGCGGGGCTGGCGACGATCGACGCGGAGGATGACCCAGGCGACGCGCTCACGCCAATGAACTGACCGGCCGGTGCGCACTCACTCGAAAATGGGGGGTGAGTGGTGGGCAGGCGACAGCGTCCGGCGGGCGCAGCGGAGCCGGACGATCGACCAGGCCCAGGGTCAGGCTGCGGGTTCGAGGGTGACCCTGTAGCCCAGGTCTTGGAGCCGGCGGATGTGGTTGCGGATCGCGCGTTCGGTGCCCAGCCGTGTGTCGTAGAAGGTGGAGCCGAGGTCGACGAAGCGGGTGTCGGGGTCGGAGAGCAGGTGCCAGACGATGACCAGGATGGAGCGGCCGACCGCAACGACGGCCTTCTTGTTGCCGCGTCGTCGGGCGATCCGTCGGTAGCGTTCGCCGAGGAAGGTGTCGGTCTTGGCTGCGGACACGGCCGCTTCGCCCAGCGCCCCGGCCAGGTAGCGGTTGCCGTGGCCGGTGGAGCCGTTGCCCTTCTTCCAGCCGGCGGACTCCTTGACCCCGGGGGCGAACCGGGCCCAGGAGCACAGGTGCGCCGCGGTCGGAAACCGGTTCATGTCCACCCCGACCTCGGCGATGATCACGCAGGCGGCGGTGCGGCCGATGCCCGGGGATCTCATCGAGCCGGGCCACCGCGTCGGCGAAAGGGGCGATCTCAGCGTCGATCCGCTCCTCGATCCCGGTGATGTCGGCGCCCAACGGTCCGATGCCTCGGATCGCATCGAGCCGCTCGGCGGCGTCAGCGAAAGGGCTGGTCAGCTCCTCGAGGTTCCCCTCCACGGCGGCGATGTCGGCATCGATCGCGTCGACGTGCGCGAGCATCCGGCCCAGGAGGTACCGGTGGTGGTGCTCGAAGCGCCCGGTGAACGCCTCCTCCAGCGCCGGGATCTTGGCCCGCAGCCGTCCGGCGGGCCAGCTGCGCCAACGTCTTGGGGTCACGCTGCCCGGCCACCAGGGCATCCAGCATCGACCGGCCGGAGACACCGAAGATGTCCGAGGCGACGACCGACAGCTTGATCCCCGCGTCCTCCAGGAGCTTCTCGACCCGCTGCTTGGCCCGGCGACGTTCGCCGACCAAGTCGATCCGGTACCGGGTCAGGTCCCGCAGCCGCCGAATCGGTTCCGGGGGCACGAAACTGGGCCGGAGCATCTGCCGCTCGGCGACCTTGCACAACCACACCGCGTCCAGCGTGTCGGTCTTCGGGCGGCCGGGCAGGTGCTTGACGTCCTTCGCGTTCACCAGCCAGGCCTCGAACCCGGCGGCCTCCAGCAGGTAGAACACCGGCTTCCAGTAATCGCTGGTCGCCTCCATCACGACCCGGGTCACCCCCAGCCCGGCCAGCCAGTCCGCCAGCTCCATCAGCGAACGGGTCAATCGTCGAGAACCTGCGCACCTCCTGAGCGCGACGGCCCGTGCGCGTCGGCGACGGGACCCGGGCGCAGCACACCACCGCCGCCTTGCCCACATCGATCGCCGCGACCCGTGCGATGACCACCCCGTCCTCGAGCGCCTGCTCCATCCCAGCCACCTCCTGCCACGCGAGAAACTGCAGGCCCCGGCGCCGCCCGTGGGGGCCGCTGGGCCGAGCGAATCTAGTCCTCGGGCTCGAAGCACCACGGAGGGGCCCGCAAGCACGGTCCCCAGCGCCAACTAGTTTCCGGCCTCGAACGGACCATAGTGCGACGACGTCAACCGGAGCCGGCAGCCGGGAGCCCGGAGCCCGGAGCCCGGAGCCCCATTTGCAGCCCGGAACGGGCCGCCCGACCAGAGCCTAGGTGACTAATTTGAGCCAAGTCAGGCAAGGTGTCCTGTTCTTTCCTGGGCTGCCGAAGGTTCAGCACGCCGGCCAAGGGCCGACCACCAGGCCGGGAACGCGAGGGCAAGGCCAGCAGAGCTGGCATACCTTGAGGCCGTGAAGCACGAAGGGCCCCTCCGGATTGCTCCGGAGGGGCCCTTGCTCAGACTGTGGGCAGTCGGCCGTCGAACCTCTGATCAGATCGGGCGGACCTGGTCGGCCTGCGGGCCCTTCGGACCCTGGGTGACCTCGAACTCCACGCGCTGGGCCTCGTCCAGCGTGCGGTAGCCCTGGACGTCGATGGCGGAGTAGTGAACGAACACGTCGGGTCCGCCGCCGTCCTGGGCGATGAATCCAAAGCCCTTCTCAGCGTTGAACCACTTAACGGTGCCCTGTGCCATTGGGGTAACTCTTTCCTTTGGAGCCAATTCGTTTGCCGCACAGCGCGGCATCTTGGCTGCACCACTTACCCCCACCATGGCAAACAAAAGCCCGCTCCGCTGGTACAGGGCGGGCACTTCTTCGACGTGCGAGGAACTGCAACTGCAACCGCGTTGAACGCTAGCAGACAAACGAGCGCAAGGGTGGGTCAGCCCACGCCGGTTTCGCGAGGCATTCCGCGCAAGCTCACGCTCGGCGCACGGTCGCCTCGGATCGTCGCCACCATGTCGACGACCCGCCGGGTTGCCCGCACGTCGTGAGCCCGGAAGACCGTCGTTCCGAGCCACGCCGCAACGGCGGTCGCCGCGAGGCTTCCCTCCAGGCGCTCGTCAGCCGGCAGGCCCAGGCTCTCGCCCACGAAGTCCTTGCGCGACAGGGCCTGCAGCACCGGGAATCCCAGGCGGGCAACGTCGCCGGTGTGGCGGAGCACGGCGAGCGAGTGGAGGGTTGTCTTGCCGAAGTCCAGAGTCGGGTCGAGCAGGATGCGCTGGTCGGGTATGCCGGCCTGCTGAGCAGCGCGAGCCCCCTCGCCGAGGGTGCGCAGCACGTCGTCGACCACGCCGAGCGGCTCGGGTGGGTATGTCACCGCCACTGGGTCGGTGCGGGGTGGCAGCCCCCCGGTGTGCGACACGACATAGCCCGCGCCGATCGCGGCGGCCACGTGGACGAGGTCGCGGTCATGGCCGGCCCAGGTGTCGTTGACGAGGTCAATCAGCTCTGGGCCCGCCGCGCGGGCGACCTCGGAGCGCCAGGTGTCGAGGCTGAGGACCAGGTCGGGGTAGGTCCGGCGGGCGTGCTCGAGGAACGGGACGACCCGGTCGATCTCCTCCTCGGCGCTGACCTGCTCGCCCTCTTGGCCGGCGCGCACACCGCCAGCGTCGACGATGTCGGCGCCGAGGACCACGGCGTGGCCGAGGGCGCGCTTGGCCGACTCGAAGTCGGCGTGACGGTTTCCCGCCCAGAACGAGTCGGGGGTGCGGTTGATGATGGCCATCACGGCCGGCCGCGCGGCATCGAAC
The DNA here is from genome assembly GCA_963715025.1 of uncultured Actinomycetota bacterium. Lineage (GTDB taxonomy): Bacteria > Actinomycetota > Actinomycetes > Actinomycetales > Dermatophilaceae > DASSJT01. Next base: position 872,118 of record CAVQQQ010000009.1, read on the forward strand.
CTGCGACCCCGCAGGACGAGTGGCGGGGTGCGCACCAGATCCACGGGGGTGACAGCTGGCTCGTCCACGACCGCCATCGTGCCACTGCGTGTCCGGGGCCAGCCGCAGATCCGCGGGCCAGCGAGGACTCTCGGGACCGCGCCCCGACCCCGCCAGACCCAGCTCTTCCCGACGCCACTGATGATGTAGCTCCCCGCTCAGCGCAGGTTGCCCGTGTGGCCGAGCGAGTAGGTCCCGGGCTGGGGCCAGCCGCACAGGCCGTGGGGCCCAGCGTCGACTCGGATCCGGTGCGCCACGCGGCCGGTCGCATGCAGGGCCTCGGCGGTGCCCGGGTGCCCGAGGTGCAGGCTCACGATGGAGCCTGCGCGGACTCCGCGGCGGGTGCGTTGGCGGACCAGACGCGCCGGGTCGAGGAAGTCCTCAGGATCGACGTCGTAGGAGATGCATCTCGTAGCCGCCAGCCGCGCCCCTGTGCGGATCGCCCCGGAGGGCTTTGAACCGGAAGTGGGCGGGCACCGTGTAGACGTTGACAGTTCAACCAACCACGGAGCGCGGGACACCGACAGCGGCCGTGGCCCGACACAGAGGAACTACACATGAATCACGCAACTCGACTGCGACGGGGCTTGGGCACGGCCGCCGTCGCCGGCGTCGCCACCGGCATCGCGCTAGGCCTGGCCGGTCCCGCCGCCGCGGCGGATCCAAAGGGGACCGTGCAGATCGACACCCGGCAGCTGATCGTTACCGGAACAAACCAGGCGGACGACATCGCCCTGCTGGTGCCTGCTGCCGATCCCACGGTGCTGGATGTCGACTTCGGCAACGACGGCAGCGCCGACGAAACGGTCAAGCTCGCCGACTTCGGTCAACTGCGCGTGACCAGCCTCGGCGGCAACGACGAGGTCCGTATCAACTTCGGGAACCAGGTTCAGCCGTTCACCGTCGTCGACACCGGCGACGGCGACGACGTCGTGGCGGGCGGCAGCGGCAACGAGCTGCTCCGTACCGGAGCCGGCAACGACCTCGTCGACGGCAACCGCGGCACGGACACGGCACTGCTCGGCGACGGCAACGACGCGTTCGTGTGGGACCCGGGCGACGGCAGCGACGTCATCGAGGGTGGCGGCGGAGATGACCGGATGCTCTTCAACGGGAGCGGCGGTGCAGAGAAGTTCGCCGCCACCGCCAGCGGAGGGCGGCTGCGCTTCACCCGCGACCTCGGCAGCATCGTGATGGACACGGACGGCGTCGAGCGAGTCGTGGTCAACGCGCTGGAGGGCGCCGACTCCACCATCATCGACGACCTGAGCAGCACCGACGTCCGCAGGGTTGACGTCGATCTCAGCGGGCCGGGCGGCGGGGGCGACGGTGCGACCGACGTGACGACCGTCAACGGTACGGCTGGCAACGACTTCGTCCGCGTCTCCGGATCCGACGGCAGCGTAAATGTGAACGGCCTGAAGCCGAAGGTCCGGATCACCAACGCGGAGCCCGCCGACCAGCTGATTGTGGACACGCGGTCCGGCAAGGACATCGTCGAAAGCCACCGGCTGGCACCGGACACCATCGGACTCACCGTCCTCTGACCACCAACCACGGGTTGCTGCCTCCGGCCCGCCGCACCAGGCCGCACTCCCGGATCGACTCGCCGACTGGACGCGATCCAGCTGGCGGGTTGATCCGGGACGGCTTGCCGGCATCGCTTGGATGAGGCGCCCAGCATCAGCCTCGAACCCCACCGCCCCGCAGGGCGCCGCCACCTTTGGAGCCGTAGTGCCAACTCGTCGCGTCGCAACCGGAACGACGACCCATGGACGATCGTTCGTTGCGCTCGACGACATTCTCGAGCCGGTGACCGTGTCGGCTCTTCCTGGCTACTCCTGGTGCAAGCTGTGGGGCTTTGACAAGCCGCCGGTGGATCCCGCGGATGCGATCGTGTCCAGCGACCAGAGCCACTTCCCGCCACCGGGCGGAGCCCGGTTCAACCTGTTCACCATCCCGCCTGCGTCGACGGCCAGGCCGCCTCTCACCCCCGAGGCGCAACGTGAGCTTGACGCGAAGCTACCCGGCAGGACTACGAGGATGGAGTCCGACCAGGCTGGAATGCATCGGACCCCGAGCGTCGATCTCATCATCGTCATATCCGGGGGGATTTCTCTGGGGCTGGACGATGGCGCAGTCGTCCACCTGAAGGCTGGCGACTGCCTTGTTCAGAACGGCACTCGACACGCATGGCGCAACAACTCGGACCAGCCTTGCACCCTCGCGATCGTTCTTCTCGGTACCGGCCCGTCAGCCTGAAGAGATCCACTTGGCGGCGCGTGCGGCCGGTCAGCGTCGTCGCGTCTGACACCGGCAGGTAGCGGCATGTCACCGGAAGCGAACCCGTCGAAGCGTAGGCTGCCAGAGCGAGGGTTCCTCGCTGTGGCAGCCGCCTTGCGGCCGAGGAGGGTCGCGTGAAGGAAGCGCGACGACAGATGCAGGCGGACCTGCAAGATGACCCGCAGCTTCGCGTGTTGGGCAGTCTCGTGCTGCGTTCGAACGGACAAGATCTGGAGTTCGGCCGATCCTCCCGGCTGCGAAAGGTGCTAGCCGTATTGGTGATCCATCGAGGCGAGCTGGTCTCGATTGACAGGCTGGCTGAGATTGCGTGGGGACGATCTCAGCCATCCGATCCTCGGGCCGCGATTCACAACCTGATATCGCGGCTGCGCACATTGCTCGGCACGGTGGACGGTCTTGAGGTTGTGACACGACCTCCGGGGTACATTCTGAACGCGGCTCGAAATGCGCTCGATTCGGCGGTCGCCGAGGACTGGATCCACTCAGCGCGCCTGGTGTCTGAGCCGGCGGAGGCCGCCAGGCAGCTCAGCGCAGCTCTCTCGCTCTGGCGTGGACCAGCCTACGCGGAGTTCATGGATGAGGACTTCGCGCGTATTGAAGCTGCTCGCCTGAACGCATTGCGACAGCTCGCCCGGGAGGATCGCGTAAGCCGGCTGCTGGCTGCGGGTGCCAACGACGAGGCGATCAGCGACCTGGAAAGCATCGTTGCTGACGAGCCCCTTTGGGAGCGGCCGCGTGAGCAGCTCATGATTGCTCTGTACCGGTCCGGGCGAGTGGCCGAGGCGCTCTCGTCGTACCGGAGCTACCGTACGGCCCTGGACGAGGAGTTGGGCCTTGAGCCCAGCGAGCTGTTGACCGACCTGGAGCGACGCATACTCCAGCGCGACAGATCGTTAGCCCTTCCGGTCGGCAATGCCGTGGTCCAGGAACCGGCTGCCGACGCTGCCATGACGACGGCCGTATCGGCTACTGTGGGACGCGAACCATCGCCAAGAGCAAGCTTCGTCGGCCGAGACGCGGATCTTAGAGTCGCGGAGGACCTCTTGCGAGCGCGACCGGTTCTCACCCTGGTCGGAGTTGGCGGGGTCGGAAAGACACACCTCGCGTGGCGACTCACCGACAGGGTGCGGGACGGATATCCCGACGGGATCATCCACTGTGACCTGGCAGCTATCACTGATCCGAGTCAGGTGGCGGACGTCCTCGCGACAGCAGCCGGCGTCATTCCAGAGTCAGGTCAGCACCTGGCTCAGCAGTTGGCGGAGACGTTGAGCACCCGACGATCGCTGCTTTTCCTGGACAACTGTGAACATGTCTTGCCAAAAACCGCGGAATTGGTCGAGCGAATCATTCGCCGCGGCGGTGACATCAAGATCCTCGCCACGAGCCGAGAGCGGCTGGGAGTCGACGATGAGCAAGTCTGGACCGTCGACCCGCTCCCGGTGCCTGTCGACGACGACCTCGAGACCGAATCGGTGCAGCTGTTCGTCGCCCGCGCACGTGCCGTCAATCCCAGTTTCGAGCCCGCACCAGCCCTGGCCGAACTCTGCCGGCGACTCGACGGCCTACCGCTCGCGATCGAGTTGGCAGCGGCCAGGACCGCCACCATGACAGTGGTGGAGATCCTCCACAGGTTGGAGGGACAGTCTCATTTGCTGCGATCCGATCGGCCCGCGACTCCGAGCAGGCACCAGTCCCTGCATAGCGTGGTCGACTGGTCCTACCAGCTCCTCAATCCTGTCCAGAAGGCGATCTTCGACCAGCTGGGGGTATTTCCGGCTGACTTCTCGCTGGATGCAGCGCTCGGTGTCGTCGATGTTGAGCTGCCAATGCCCGAAGTTGCTCTTGCGGTTCTCGGCCTGGTTGATCGCTCGCTGGTTCAACACAGTGCCCAGCGCCGGCGCAGCCGCTACACATTGTTGGACACCCTGCGACGTTACGCCAGAAGCCATCTGGCCGAGCGGGGCTACCTAGAAGATCTCAACGATCGGCATGCCTCGTGGTACCTGCGACTCGCCGACACGCTCGGCCGTTCCTGCGGAGCCGGAGGATCCGATTGGCTAAGGCGCCTGGACGAGGAGATCCCTAACCTGAGAGTCGTTCATCGGCGGCTGGTCGAACGTAGAGATATCCCGGCATCGCTGGAGCTTATGGAATCTCTGCATTACTACGCAAGGTACTCGCTAAGTCCGGAAGTCTTCGACTGGGCGAGGGATGTGATCGCACTGCCGGACGCCCATGACGATCCCCGAGTCTCTGCAGCGTATGCCACTGCTGCTGACGGCGCATGGCTCTCCGGAGACCTTGAGGAGAGTCGAACGCTGGCGGGTCACGGCGTCGCTCTTGCGGAGAAGAGCGGGCATCCCGCCGCTCGATATTCACTGATTTCATTGGCCAACGCTCTTGGCAGCCGCGAGATCGGCGAGTTCGAGGTCCGGGCCGATCTATATCGGCAAGCGGCTGTCCTCGCAGAGGATGTGCAGACGGAGCCGCACAGAATCATTGCCGAGTTAGCGCGCGCGAGCTGCATGCTGCAATCCGGGCATGAGCGTGATGGGCGCGAGAAGGCAAAGGGGTTGTCCCGGGAAGCCCGGCAGTTGGGATCGCCTGACCTCGTAGCCAAAGCCGAACTGATTCTCGCCGATGCCCTTCTCGATGTTGAGCCACTGGAGGCATTGTCCGCTTACTGGTGTCTTGCCGAGGACAACAGGCGGACCGGCAATCGATATCAGGAATATCAGGCCGTCATAAGTGCCGCCTTCGGCGAGCTCATCTACGGCGAGAAGCATCTAGCCGCGGTGACATTCCGGTCACTCCTGACGCAATGGAGCAGTTTGCTGCGCAATGCCCCCCTCTTCGCCGTACTCCAAGGCGTGGTCATACTCCTCGTGCATGCACGGGCCCACCTGGAGGCAGCCGTCCTGAGCGGCGCCATCCCTTCCGAGGAGGGGATGATCGCCTTCGCCGTCGACCGGCGTATCACGGAACTGCTCGCTACATCCACGAGCGACGCGCAGCGCGAGCTTGGGCCGAGTGCCTTCGCTGACGCGGTTCGGCGAGGTAAGCGCTTCGATCGTGACGCCACCCTCCAATTTGTCTTCGCTGCCCTCAGCCTCGTCACCGAGCAGACCGCGTCGACGGGTAGCGGCCCACCCGGTCCGCCAGCAGCAACAGCGGGCACATGCTCCGCGATCGGTTCCACATGAGAGCCAGTTGACAGTCATCTGAGAGAAGCGGCCCTGATCCTCCAGTCATCACAGGTCGACGTTCGCGGCCTTTCGCGGCCGACCGGTTTGGAGCAGATGGATGACTCGCTCACAGGGCTTGGCGGAGTATCGAGCGGCCTTGGCTACGGCCGGAGCCCGTGGCCCTGTCATCGCTGCCATGCTGGGCCGTTTCCCGATCGCAATGGTGGGGTTTTCCCTGTTGCTGTACGTTCAGCGAGTCACAGGCTCTTATGCGAAGGCTGGGGTCGTATCGGCTGCTGTCCTCATCGGCGTCGCTCTTGGCTCGATCGTGCAGGCCCGCATGATGGATCGGGTCGGACCAAGTCGGCCGCTCGTTGGAGTGACCATCCTCTTCGCCGCGTTCGTCATCGCGATCATTGTCGCGATCGAGCACGGCGCCCCGATCGTCGCGCTGGTTCCTCTTGCCTTGAGCGTCGGCATCAGTCAGCCGACAATCGGCGCCGCCTCGCGTGCGATGTGGACGAGGCTGCTGCCTCCTGGCGCCACCCGGAATGCCGCGTTAGAGCGACGAGGCAATCGTCACTGAGGTCTATTTCGTCCTGGGACCGGCCCTGTCCGGCCTCCTCGTCACGGCACCTTGGCCCGGCTCTGGCGTGATCGTCGGCGCGACCTTGATGATCACGGGGACCTTCTGGTACGCGTTCACTCCGACGGTGCGCGAATTCCGGCCCGCCGCAGGACAAATCGCAAGCAGGCGGTTACTCGGCGCCCTCGCCAGCCCAGGTCTGCGGACAGTGGCACTTGCTTCGGTCGGTATGGGCATCGTCCTTGGCTTCGTGGAGGTAACCGTCCCGGCGGCCACAAGCAGGACTGGTCATTACGCGGCCGGCGGCGTGCTCCTCGGACTCTGGTCGATCAGTTCCGCGGGCTTCGGCATCTTCTACGGGATCCGGCCGTGGCCGAGGGCGGCTAGGCTTCGCATCCCGACGCTCCTCGGCGGATTCGCCTTACTCGTTCTACCGCTCACGATTCCCGATTCGTTGCCGGGGCTCTGCATTCTGCCTCCTGATTGCCGGGACGCTTATCACGCCACAGACCTCCGCGCATGCCGAATCTGTCGAAAGTGTCGCGCTAAATGGCCTGATTACTGAGTCATTCGGATGGGTCATCACCGCTGCGACCCTGGGGATCGGGTTCGGCCACGCCGTCAGCGGACAGGTCATAGAGCAAGCGGGCATCAGCGCCAGCTACCTGATAGCCGCGCTCTTCGGAGGGACCTTCGCCGTCATTGTCTATCTGCGTCGGAGCACGCTCGGCGACGAAGCCCGTTCAAGAAACCCGATCCTCGGCTGAGGTCGGTCAGATAATAGGAGAGAAGATGATTCCACGATGATCCGGGCACTCGCAGATGATCTGCTCGACCTCCAATCCGCGTTCGATCCGCTGAATGCCACCATGCTGGGTGTTCCGGGATTCGACGACAGGCTGGCAGATCCGACCGTCGATGCGGAGCAAACTCTCCGGGGGCGTGCGACGGGTGTCTTGGAGCGCACTGCGGCTCGACAAATCCGGACTGGACGAAGACGAGGCGCTCACGGCCGCGGTTGTTATTCAGCAGGCGAGTGCTTTGATCGATAAAATCGATGCCCGGATGGTCGAGTACAGCATCACCGATTTCAATTATGTTGGGGCAGCAGCAACCCTGTTGACGTTGATGCCGGTCGCCACCGTGTCCGACTCGGCCGACACGGACGCGTACCTAGCGCGGCTCCGCGCCATCCCGGCATACCTCGAAGCAGTAGCCGATCGCCATCGCATAGGCGCCTCCGCCGGACGGATGCCGGTGCGCCGCCTCGTGGACGCGGCCGTGGCTCATCTCGACCGCTACCTCGCCGACCCAGTCGGAGATCCGCTGCTCGGGCCGAAACCGCGGGGCGGAATGGTGACTTTGCACGCGAGAAGGCGCACTTGGTCGAGAACACAGCAAGGCCCGCGCTAGCCGCCTACCGGGAGATGCTGGCCGAGGAAGTCAGCGCTGGAGCACGCGACGACTCCAAACCAGGGCTCTGCTGGCTGCCCGAGGGGGAGGCGGTGTACGCGGCGTTGTCCCGTGTACACACCACCACCGACCTCACGCCCGATGAGCTGCATCAGATCGGGCTGAACGTCGTCGCAGGCCTGCGCGACGAGTATGCGGAGATTGGCTCGCGGGTGTTCGGGACGCGAGATCCCACTGAGGTCTTCAGACGGCTGGCGACCGACCATGCGATGCGCTGGCGCGACGGTGAGGAGCTGCTCACGCATGCTCGTGCGGCCATCGCTCGGGCGGAGGCCGAGATGCCCAAGTGGTTCGGCATACTGCCCGGGCAACAGGTTCAGGTCGAGCCCGTGCCGGCAGCGGAGGCCCCAGGAGCCCCGATGGCCTACTACTTCCAGCCATCTTTGGACGGTCGGCGTCCGGGTGTCTACTACGCCAACACATTCCACGCCCACGAGCGCGACAGATTCCTCTCGGAGGTGACGGCGTTCCACGAGGCCATCCCCGGGCACCACCTGCAATTGACCATCGCCATTGAGCGGACAGAACTGCCACTCCTCCGTCGACTGGCCGATGTCAACGCCACTATCGAGGGATGGGCCCTCTACAGCGAGCGGCTCGCCGATGAAATGGGGCTGTACTCCGACGATGTCGGCAGGCTCGGCATGCTCGCGATGGATTCGATTCGAGCTGGCAGGCTTGTCGTCGATACAGGGCTGCATGCGAAGGGCTGGACACGTCAGCAAGCCATCAGCTACCTCCGCGAGAACACTCCGCTCGCGCCACTGGACGTCGACCGAGAGGTGGACCGATACATCGCCCATGTCGCCCAAGCACTCTCGTACATGACGGGAAGGCTGGAGATCCAGCGGATCCGGAACGAAGCCCAGCAACGCCTAGGATGCCGCTTCGACATCCGGTCGTTCCATGACCTGGTTCTCAGAAATGCACCGCTGCCGATCGGCGTCCTTGACGCCGTCGTCGCGCGATGGGACGGCCGATGATGGAAAACTCGGTCACTGCAAGCGACTTCTTGTCGATCGCCAGCCGGCCAGCTATGCCGCCGCCTCGCCGGCGGTGGCATCGTCAGATGTAACCCACGGCTGACCGGCCCGCTGATCTGATGGTGTGGAGCGTCGTCGGGCGAACACGAGGATCGGAGCGTTGACATGCGGCTGACCATTCAGCTTCTTGGCCGCCCGAGATTCGTGCGAGGCTCGCGCGATGCCCACCAGCTCCGGAGTCGTAAGAGCTGGGCCCTGCTTGGCGTATCTGATTTTGAGTGAACGCGCGCCCACCCGACGCCAGCTTGCTTCTCTGCTCTTCTCCGAGGCCGACGACCCCATCCGAGCGCTGCGGTGGAGTCTCTCAGAACTTCGGCAGGGTCTCGGCCCGGACGGATCCATCGCTGGCGATCCCGTCGTGATCCGGCTGCCGGCGGACACGGTTGTCGACGTTGAAGTCGTCAGGAGGGGGACATGGAGGGAGGCAGTCAGACCTCCCCGGGTTGGGTTCAGATCTGCTGGACGGCATCGTGCTCCGAGGAGCCGCAGCCTTTCAGACGTGGCTGCTATCGGAGCAACGCCAAGTTGCTGCCGCATCTGAGGCCATTCTGCACGAGGCCGCCCTCGGGTCGATGTCGCGGGGCGTACTGGACTGCGGCTCTGGAGTATGCCGTTCGCGCAGCGGCGATGAGTCCGCTCGACGAGAATCATCAGGCCCTGCTGATCCGCCTCTATCGACTGACCGGAGATCATGACTCGCGCGGCGAGGCAGTTTGCTGATTTCACGCTGAGCCTCGAACGAGAACTGGGCGTGTCGCCCGGTCCGGCTGTGCTGGCGGCCATGTACAGGAACCTGCTGGCGCGCGACGAGGTCGCCGACGACACCACGATCGAGGCGATCGTCGAAGCCGGGTCAGCGGCCGTCTCGGCAGGCGCACTCGAGGCTGGCGTCGACTCTCTGCGGGCGGCGGTGAGGCTCGCTGACGGTGCTCGATGCGACGCAGCTGCGCGTCAGCTCGAGGTTGGTCCTTGCCGAGGCGCTGATCCATTCGCTGGGGGCTTGGACGAAGATGGCCTTGCCGCACTGCATGAAGCCGACGAAATCGCATTGCCAATGACCTCACTCGACGCGGTGGCCCAAGCTCGATCCGAACTCGGGCTACGTGGACTTCCTTCGTGCCCGATACGACAGGGCAGAGTTCTGGCTGAGGGACGCGCTGAAATACGCGAATGGATCGCCCTCCATTAGGGCGAAAGCCACGACTTATCTCGGTTCTGTCGAAAGCGATCGATCCAACTATCGCCGAGCCTCAGCCCTTCTCGAAGAGTCAATCACGTCTTCCCAGGCAGCGGGCGATCTTAGACGCGAGGCATTCAGCCTTTCCATGCTCGGCCGTATTAGTCTTCTCTGTGACGACTTGGACCTCGCTGCCGAGCAACTCGACGCCTCGATCGATCTGGCCACAAGAGACCGCTGGCAGGCATTTCTGCCGTGGCCACAGGCTCTTCGCGGCGAGGTTCAGCTCGCGCGCGCCGATCCGGGCGGTGCCTCTGACCTTCTGGAGCAGGCCTTCGCACGGGCTTGCCAACTCGGCGATCCTTGCTGGGAAGGCATATCGGCCCGCGGGCTCGCCCTGGTGGCCGAGGCCACCGGTGACACGGTCCGCGCCTTCGAAATCCTCTCGGACGCCCGGGCGCGCAACAATCGGCTGGCAGACCCCTACGTCTGGCTCGACGGCTACATCCTCGATGCGCAGTGTGACCTCGGCCGACGTCATGGGCACATGAACACAGAACTCTGGGTCGAGGCACTGAAGGAGCTGGCTGCCAGAACCGGAATGAGGGAGCTCCTGCTCCGCGCAATGCTTCACGGTGCGGGCGTGGGCAATGATGGCGACGCCATCGCAGCGCACCTCCTGGCGGATGGTGTCGAGAACCCGGCGTTGGCACGATTGCTCAGTGCGACCGCCACTGACCTTCAGCCTTGAGCCAGCCTGGGGCGCGAAGCGCTCCGCAGCCGGGCGCTCAGAGGATCACGGCGCAGAAGACCTGAAGCAAAGTCAAACATCGCATCAAACACACGCGGGGTTTGCTTGATGAATACAGAGTCCTCACGCGATCACGCATCGGACTCGCAACCGTTAGGAATACCGAATGTCACTCTTCATGGACGTGCACAACATCGAGGGTGGGGTGGCGGCGAGTGATGTCGCTGCCGCTCACGAAGCCGATCTCGCGACCCAGGGAGCCCACGGCGTGAACTACATCCGCTACTGGGTGGACGAGCAGGCAGGGAAGATCTTCTGCTTGGTCGAATCGCCAAACGCAGAGGCCGCCCAGTCGGTGCATAGAGAAGCCCACGGCCTCGTCGCAGACGAGATCTACCCAGTCAGCGAACATGCCTGAGCGCACGGCGCTCACTTCGACGGACGAGTTGACGAGGGCAGCCGAGGCGAAGTGGCTGCAGTGGTGGACGGCAGGCCCGACGGAAAAGGAAGGGGCGGGCCTGCCGGTCGGCGCTGAAGCGCCAGACCTCGCGCTCGAGGACCACTCCGGTCAAGAGCGCCAGCTGTCGGAGTTCTGGGGCGGCCAGCCTGCCCTGCTCATGTTCTGGCGCCACTTCGGCTGCGGTTGTGGCGCTGGTCGCGGCGACCGACTGAAGGCCGAATGGACTGCCTATCTGGAGGCCGGTCTCAACCCGGTGATCATCGCCCAGGGCGAGCCCGCCCGTGCCGCGGCCTATCGCGCCCGGCATGACCTGCCCTGCCCGATCCTGTGCGATCCCAGCCACGTGGCCTATCGCGCCTACGGGATCGGTCAGTGGTCAGTCCAGCAGGTCCTGTATGACGCGCCCGAGGAATTCTGGAGCCATCCCCACGACCTGGGGGTGAGTTTCCAGAACGCAAGACGCGAACAGGGCCGACCCCCCGTCGACGACCCATGGCGCGCTGTGGCGGAATACGTCATCGGCTCCGATGGACTCGTTCGCCTCTCCTATCGCTACCAATATTGCGAGGACTTCCCCGATCCGCGGGTGCTCACGACGACTGCCCGCCGCGGCCAACGCAGCTGGACAGCCAAGGAGCGCCCCGAAGAAGGGAGCCCGCGGTCGACTGAGCACTAGGCCCAGACTTCAGGGCCCTACTGCAGCCTTACCCGGTGGTGCGTCCAGGACCGAACGCACCACCGGGCCCGTTTCACCCGGGCAATTCGGGGTCAAATCGCGGGGGTGGTGTCCGAGCGTGTCGGGGAGATCTCACAGACTCACCTGGCGTCTTCAGAACGTGAGTCCGAGCCAGAGCATCGTGCCCAATAGGGCGGCCAAGCCGAACCACACGACCAGGTCGGCGCCGGAGCCAACCAGGGCAGCAACCCCGCGTCCGAACTGTCCCTGCCCCAGTGCGCCCGCCGCTGACGCGACGCGGGTGACCCCCATCCCCACCACGATGATGTTGACCGCACAGGCCACGCAGAACAGGCAGAGCACGCGGATCGAGAGCGCCGACTGTTCGAGGTACCACGTCACGAAGGCCGCCATGAACACCGTGACGCCGAAGACCGACGCGAGATAGCCAGGCGACAGCGCGCTGCCCAGAAGGCCTGCGAGTCCGGCCGAGGCCGCGAAGGCGAAGACCGCCAGCGCGATGATCGAGTTGGGGATGCCCAGCGCTGACGACTGCCAGTGCGAGTAGACGCTGCTGCACGAAAGCACTGAGTTGATCTCGCAGAGCGACGACGCGCTCGGCTTCGCCGCCCACCTGATCCGCTCGACGGTCTGCCAGCCCGCGGACACCATGCCGAGACCGCCCCCCACGACCATGAGGGCATACCACCTGCGCAGGGATCCGGCCGCCCGGGCCGTCGGCGCATGGTCAGGGCGGAGAGTGGTCGACATGCGGGCCTCCTGTCGTGCACAGACCAGACGTTCACTCCGACCCTAGGAAGCCCAACCGGTCCGGCGCAGGGACCTACGGCCCGCCTTGGCCCGGCAGCGCGCCAGACCAGCCTCCCGGGTGGGCGTGAGTCTTCGGAGCTTTGCCGCGTCCTGGCACCCATAGACTTCCGAAGACTCGGCGCCCGTTTGCGGAGGGCGTGGGATTCGAACCCACGATGCCGTTGCCGACATAGCGGTTTTCAAGACCGCCGCACTAGGCCACTATGCGAGCCCTCCTGGGCCACTCGGCATACCCATGCGTTGGGGGGGTAGGCCAGTAACGCACCAACCGTATAGCCAACGTGCGCCTGCGGTTGAATGCGCTTTGGGCCGAAGGAGCGCACATGGACGACTACACCCGGAACCACGAGACCGAGGCGGAGCGACTCGACCGTAACTGGAACGAGCTGCTCCAGGAGCTGCGGGTCACGCAGACCGGCGTACAGATCCTGACCGGGTTCCTCCTTGCCATGCCGTTCCAGCAGCGATTCAGCGAGCTGACCCGATTTGGGGTCGGCGTCTACATCGCAGCCGTGGTCCTGACCCTGATCTCGACGTGCTTGCTCATCACCCCGGTGAGCATGCACCGGCTACTCTTCCGGCAGCGGCGCAAGGAGACCCTCGTCGACCTCGGCGACCACTTGGCCGAGGGTGGTCTGGCAGTACTGGGACTGGCCATCTCGGCGGTGGCGACCCTCATCTTCACCATGGTCTTCAGCGAGCGTGCAGGGCTGATGGCCGGCGGGGCCACGCTGGTGCTGTACGCCGCCGCGTGGCTCGTCCTGCCGCTCGGCATGCGCGCGGTCAGCGAAAGCCCATCCTCCGAGCACCCGCGATAGGGTCGATTTCAATCCACGAAAGGAGCCCCGCATGGGCAAGCTGTCCTTCGTTGCCGGAGCGGCACTCGGTTACGTCCTGGGCGCAAAGGCCGGACGTCAGCGCTATGAGCAGATCAAGGCGAGCGCGACCAAGGTGTGGTCGAGTGAGCCCGTGCAGGCGCGCGTGGGCGATGTCACCAACGTCGCCAAGACCAAGGCCGCGCCGTTCGTGACCGACAAGCTCGGCGACGCCGCCAAGGCAGCCAGCAAGGCCATGCGCGACCGGTCGCCGGTTTCCTCTGGCACCGGCGGCAGCGGCGGTGCCAGCGGCACGAGCGGCACCAACGGCACCAGCGACCAGCGCATCAGCTGAGCGATCGGGTACCCGGCCGCTGTTGGCGGCCGGGTACCCGGGTCATAAGCCGGGCCTGGGCGTCCCTGGCGTCAGGAGAGCCTGGTGTCAGGAGGGCCTGGTGTCAGGAGAGCCTGGTGTCAGGAGAGCCTGAATCAGACGACTCCGGTGTTAGAAGAGCAGCGATGCCGGCGTGATCCCTGAGTCCGGGTATGCGAGCCGCGCCAGCACCAGCGCGGTTCCCGCGAGGCCTAGGTAGAGGCTTGAGGCCGGCGGGCCCGAGACCTGCCCAGGCCACGCCAACGGGTCATCGTCCCAAGCCGCGACCAGCGCGACGGCGGCGCGCTGGGCCACCCCCAGGTAGTGGTCATCACCCCAGACCTCGGTGGCCAGGGCCAGCGTGTCCAGGACGCCGCCCAGCCCATGGCAGAGGCACAGGCCGCCGGCAAGCGCGACGCTGCGGCTGTCCCACCCGGAGCGCTCGAGCTGGCCGACCGCAAGGATGCACGCCCGCACGGCGCGCAGCGCGTCGGCCTCGAGGACGGCCCCGTCCAGGGCCACCCCGTGGCCGGCCAGCTGCTGCATCCGCAGCCGGACGGCGCCGATGCCGGCCGCGCCGTTGCACCACGTGACCGAGCAGCTAGGCGGCGTGTCCCGCCGGTCGGGCCACCCGGCGCGGCGCCGGTCGAACTGCGCCGACTCCCAGCGCACCGCCTCGGCTGCGATCCCAGCCGCGGGGCGGGCCAGGTCCGGGTGGCGCGAGGCGGTCTCAGACAAGGCCAGCGCGATGCCGCTGGCGCCATGGGCCATTCCGCACAGGGCCGGCCCGTAGGGACCCGACGCCAGTGGCCCGCTGGCCCAGCTGAACCCGTCTCCGGTGGCCTTGGCCGCACGGGCCAGAGCTCGCACACTGTCGGTCACCTCGGCGACGCCAGCTCCGGTTGCGAGCTGACCAAGCAGTATGCCGGCCACTCCGGTCGCCAGGTCGGCTCCCGTCCCAGCCGTGGCGGGAGGGGCGGGCGGCCGACGGCCGATGGTGAGGCGTTCGCCGCCGAGCTGCTCGACTTCGGCTGCCGCGGTGAGCACTCCGGCCCGACCGTGGAGCAGACCGGGCGCAGTCATTCGGTCGAGCCGGCCCAGAGCAGCGGCAGCTCCCAATTGCGCGGCGTGCATGAGGTCTGACCGGTCTGTGGCAATCGCGATGTGGGCCAAGGCGAGGGCGGTGCCGGCGTCGCCGTCGTAGACCGTAGAGTGCACACGGCGCGGCGGCGCGGAGTCGACGAGGGCGTCGGCACAGCGGTCGACCGCCTCCTGGAGCAGGACCGCCGCAGCGGTCAGCGCACGCGAGGCGCTGCTTGGAACGGGCTGAGCACTCATCTCTGCCACCCCTTTCGCGGGGCCACACCCTCAGGTCCCACTCGGCAAGAGCCGTGCCCAGTCTTTCTGATACACACGCGCGTGGACATCCGGGGAATTACGGAGGGATGGGCGCCGGGCGAGCCGGCCGCACGGCATACCGCGCGTGCCCGGAAGCACGGCCCGCCCCTCCCAGCACTGCCAACCGCGTCTGCGAACGGGCGGAGCAGTCGCCGCGACAGCTGGGTCAGATGAAGAGGGCCGGCTCGCGGAACAACGACTCGTATGGGTCTTCGCCCCGCTCCGAGGGGAATCGGATCATGGCCGGGATGCCGGTCGCGATGGCGCCGGCGGGGATGTCCTTCACCACGACGGAGTTGGCACCGATCTGCGCGTCGTCGCCGACGTAGACGGGACCCAGGACCCGTGCGCCCGTGCCGATAGTGACCCGGTTGCCGATCGTCGGGTGTCGCTTGACCTTGGCGAGCGAACGGCCGCCCAGGGTGACGCCGTGGTACAGCATCACGTCATCGCCAACTTCGGCAGTCTCGCCGATGACGACGCCCATGCCGTGGTCGATGAAGAAGCGGCGGCCGATCGTGGCACCCGGATGGATCTCCACCCCGGTGACGGCGCGGGCGATTTGCGCGATCACCCTGGCGAGCAGCTTGGTGCCCGGGCGGAGCCAGAGCCGGTGGGCCAGGCGGTGGACCCAGATCGCATGCAGGCCCGGGGACGTGAGCACAACCTCGACCCGGGAGTTCGCCGCCGGATCACGGGCGATCGCGGCGTCGATGTCCTCCCGGACGGAGGCCAGTGCCGAGCGCAGTGTCATGAGGATGGCTGCGCTCAGTCCAGGAGGTCGGAGAAGAGGATGGTCGACAGGTAGCGCTCACCGAAGCTCGGGATGATCACGACGATCGTCTTGCCGGCGTTCTCGGGGCGCTGCGCCACCTTGTCGGCGGCAGCGAGCGCAGCCCCGGAGGAAATGCCCACGAGCAGGCCCTCTTCTTTGGCGGCCCGCCGCGCATAGTCCACCGAGGTCTCGGCGTTGATGTCGATCACCTCGTCGTACACCGTCCGGTCGAGGATCTCGGGGATGAAGTTGGCGCCGATGCCCTGGATCTTGTGCGGGCCTGGCTGGCCGCCGTTGAGGATCGGCGACTCTTCCGGCTCGACCGCGATGATCTGCACCCCGGGCTTGCGCGCCTTCAGCACCTGGCCGACGCCAGTGATCGTGCCGCCGGTGCCGATGCCGGAGACGACGATGTCGACCTGGCCGTCTGTGTCCTTCCAGATTTCCTCGGCGGTGGTCTTGCGGTGGATCTCCGGGTTGGCCTCGTTTGAGAACTGCCGGGCCAGGACGTTGCCCTCCTGCGCCCCGATCTCCTCCGCCTTGTTGACCGCGCCCTTCATCCCCTCGGCGCCCGGGGTGAGGATGAGCTCCGCACCGTATGCCCGAAGAAGGGCCCGCCGCTCCTTTGACATCGTGTCGGGCATGGTCAGAACGACCCGGTAGCCACGTGCCGCGCCGACCATCGCCAGCGCGATGCCGGTGTTGCCGGACGTCGCCTCGACGATGGTGCCTCCGGGCTTGAGCTCGCCGGCGGCCTCCGCGGCGTCGATGATCGAGACGCCGATGCGGTCCTTGACCGAGGATGCCGGGTTGTAGAACTCGAGCTTGGCGACAACTGTCGCCTGCGACTGGATGACGCGGTTGATCCGCACCAGCGGGGTGTTGCCGATGAGCTTGGTGACGTCGTCATAGATGGGCACTGCTAACCGCCTTGGGTTTGCCGGGCTGGTATGCCGGGTGGTTGCGCTTCGTGGAACGTGCGACTGCCGCGCGCGCTTCCTCACGAGCTTCAACAAACAATCGCTTATGCATCATCCAACATTTAGTTATTGAAGTTCAACCCACCCTCGAAAATGATGCCCCACGATCCCGTGCGCCCGGGTCGGAGCGAGCGAGGTCACAGATCGGTATGCGCCCGCTTACCCGTTACTAGACTCCGCACCATGTCTGCGCTCCAGATCGTCGCGCTTGTTGTGTGTGTTGCTGTGACCGCGGTGGCGATCGCGCTCTTCGCCCGGGCCATCGGCCAGTTCGTCAGCGTGTTCCGGCTGGGCCGGCCGGACGGGTCGCGCTCGGGGGATAAGGGCCAGCGGGGGGCGACGCTGGTGCGGGAGTTCCTGGGGCACACGCGGATGGCGCGGCTGCCGGTTGTGGCGGTGGCGCACTGGTTCACCATGATCGGGTTCGGGGTGCTGTTCTTCACCCTGGTCAACGCCTTCGGCCAGCTGGTTGACCCGGAGTTCGCGCTGCCCGTGATCGGTCACTTCTTCCTGTACGAGTGGATCACCGACCTGTTCGCCTTCGCAGGGTTCTTCGCGATCCTGCTGCTGATGGCGGTCCGGCAGCGGAACCACCCGCGCTCGGCCCCCGGGGCGGGCGGGCGCCGGTCCCGGTTCTTCGGCTCCACGTTCTGGCAGGCCTACTACGTGGAGCTGACCATCCTCGGGGTCACGATCTGCATCGGCTTCCTGCGCGCGTTCGAGTGGACTCTGGCCCGCCAGTTGGGCACCGGGTACGACAATGCCCTGCACTTCCCCCTGACCGGGTGGATCGGCAACTTCTTCACCGGCCTGTCCACGGGCACCATCGAGAACCTGGTCGTGATCGTGGCCACGGTCAAGATCCTGATCTCGTTCGCCTGGATGATCACGGTCTCGCTGGTGCCGACCATGGGCGTGGCCTGGCACCGGTTCCTGGCCTTCCCCAACATCTGGCTCAGGCGCCACGCCGACGGGCGCACCTCCCTGGGCGAGCTGCAGCCGATCATCATCGACGGGCAGCCGCTGGACTTCGAGAGCCTCGAGGAACTGCCCGAGGACACCGCCCTCGGTGTCGGCAAGGTCGAGGACTTCACCTGGAAGGGCCTGCTCGACTTCACCACCTGCACCGAGTGCGGCCGCTGCCAGTCGCAGTGCCCGGCCTGGAACACCGACAAGCCTCTGTCGCCCAAGCTGCTGGTGATGGCCCTGCGCGACCACGCCCACGCCAAGGCCCCGTTCCTGCTGGCGGCCGAGGAGGACCGCGGCGGGCTGCCCGAGACGACCAAGGCCCTGGCCGACCTGTCGCTCATCGGGGCCACCGGCTACGACCCAAACCGCCCGCTGGGCGCCTACACCCCGCACGGCCCCGACGCGGTCATCGACGCCGACGTACTGTGGTCCTGCACCACGTGCGGGGCGTGCGTAGAGCAGTGTCCGGTCGACATCGAGCACGTCGACGCCATCGTCGACCTGCGGCGGTACCAGAACCTCATCGAGTCGGCCTTCCCCAGCGAGCTGGGCGGCCTGTTCAAGAACCTCGAGAACAAGGGCAACCCCTGGGGCATGGCCGCCCGCGCCCGCCTCGACTGGGCCAAGGACCTGCCCTTCGAGGTCAAGATCCTCGGCGGTTCGGGGCCGTCCGCCGTCGAGTCGCTGGACGAAGTGGACTATCTGTTCTGGGTCGGCTGCGCCGGCGCCTACGAGGACCGCGCCAAGAAGACCACCCGCGCGGTCGCCGAGCTGCTGGACACCGCCGGCGTCTCCTTCGCGGTCCTCGGCGACGGCGAGACCTGCACCGGCGACTCCGCCCGCCGCGCCGGCAACGAGTTCCTCTTTCAAATGCTGGCCCAGCAGAACGTCGAGACGCTCAACGAGGCCGGGGCGACCAGGATCGTGGTCACCTGCGCCCACTGCTTCAACACCATCAAGAACGAGTACCCCCAGCTCGGCGGGAAGTACGAGGTGCTGCACCACACCCAGCTGCTCAACCGCCTGGTCCGGGACGGGAAGCTGGTCCCGGTGGCCCGCCCTGCCGACGCGCCCGGCAAGTCCACCGCCGCCGACGCCGCCTCCAGCGCCCCGACCGTCACCTACCACGACCCCTGCTACCTGGGCCGCCACAACGGCGTCTACTCCCCGCCCCGCGAGCTGATCGGCGCCCTGCCCGGCGTGGAGCTCACCGAGATGGAGCGGACCGGGCAGAAGTCGTTCTGCTGCGGCGCCGGAGGCGCCCGCATGTGGATGGAGGAGAAGCTCGGCACCCGGATCAACCTGGACCGCACCGAGGAGGCCCTCGCCACCGGCGCCCAGCGCATCGCCATCGGCTGCCCCTTCTGCCGGGTCATGCTCTCCGACGGCCTCACCCAGAAACAGGCCGAAGGAGTCGGCGAGAGCGTCGAGGTCGTCGACGTCGCCCAGATGCTCCTCGCCGCCGTGCGGCGCGGCGGCGGCGACGCCCCCACCGCCATGGAGGAGGCCGAGCCCACACCCGACCCCGAGCCCGCCCCCGTGATCTGACCCTGGCCGAGCACCGGGCGCGCTGACGCGGGAGGTATGCCGGCCGACATACCTCCCGCTTTCAACCTCAGGGCTCGAACGCGGCAAGCACCTCCGCGCGGCTGACGTCCGAGACCGACGCGTGCTTCCAGCGCGGGGCGTTATCCCGGTCGACCAGGAGCGCGCGCACGCCCTCCACGAGGTCGCCGTGGCGGGCCAGGTGAGGGCCGATGACGAGGTCCTGGTCGAGCACCTCGCGCAGGGAGCCCATCCGCCGAGCCCGGCGGATCGCCTCGAGCGTGACCGCCACCGACAGGGGCGAGCGCTGCCGGATGACGGCCGCGGCCTCCCGAGCCCCAGGCACTGCCGATTCCGCCAGCCGCCCCACGATCGTTGCCGGGTCGTCTCCCGCGTAGCACTCATCGATCCACTCGCGCTGGGCCGCGAGCGCGCTCGCACTGAGTGACGGTCCGAGATCGAGAGCCTCCTCGCCGGCACCAACCTTCCGAAGCACGCTCGGGATCTCGGCGGAGCGCACCACGGCATCAGCTAGCCCCACCGCCACGGCGTCCGGGCCATCGATCGTGATGCCGGTCAGCGCGAGGTGTGTGCCCAGCTCGCCGGGCGCCCGCGACAGCAGGTAGCGCGCGCCCACGTCCGGGAAGAAGCCGATCCTGGTTTCCGGCATGGCGATGCGGGACCGTTCGGTGGCGAGGCGCAGGCCGGCGTACCCGGAGAGCCCGACACCTCCACCCATGACGATGCCGTCCATCACGGCGACGACGGTCTTCGGGTAGCGGGCGATGGCCTCGTCGAGGTCGTACTCGCGGGCCCAGTACTCCGCCGGGTTGCCCTCGCCCAGCGCCGCGCGCCGCACCTGGAGGATGTCGCCTCCCGCGCACAGCCCACGATCGCCCGCGCCCTCGATCGAGACCGACTGGATGCCCTGATCGCTGGCCCAGGCGTCGAGCTGCGCAGTGATCGACGCCACCATTTCGTCGGTCAGCGCGTTGATGGCCCGTGGCCGGTTCAGCAGCACGCGCCCCAGAGCGCCGTCGCGGGCAAACAGCACCTCGTCGATCGGCATGAGTCCGGGGGCAAAGGCAGGTGCGGGCTCGGCGGTCACGCCGGACACCTTCGCACAGCGCTCACCGCCGGGTGCCTGAGTGTGGGGAGCACCCCTTGGGACCCCACCTCAGCCGCACCGCGCGCCGACGGCCAGACCCGCCGGACCTTGGCGTATCGACCGAACCTTTGGTCGCCACACCAAGGTCCGACAAAGATCCGTGATCCTACGGATGTGGGACTGCAGGGCACCGGCCATCCTTGTCTGCAAGGCAGCGAGCAGAACAACGAGTGGGCCGGCGACGAGGACCTGGGGGGTCGAGGCGGCGGGCCACCCGGACATGGGCCCCGTGGAGGGGCGAGGCCCCGTCGCCCGCTCGGAGCCAGGCTGGTGTTCGGGAGAGCGCCGGCCACGAGACAGGGCCTGGTCGGCGCCACAGGGGGCGCGCCTTCCGGGCCCTGTCTCGTCGCGGCTCACAGGGTCACGGTCAGCCGAGGCCGTTCTTGCTCAGGAACTCCTTGGCCACGGCCTGCGGGTCCTTCTTGTCCGTGACAACCTCCTTGAGCAGTGCCGCCAGGGTGGGGGTATCGAGCTTGGCGGACACCGCGTTCAGCGCGCCCTCGATGTCGGGGGTCACCTTCGCCTTGGTGATGAGGGGCACGACATTCTGGGCCGCGAACAGGCTCTTGGGGTCTTCCAGCACGACGAACCCGTTGGTGACGATGTTGGGATCGGTTGTGAACAGGTTGGCCGCGTCGACCTGGCCGTTCTTGAGCGCGTTCACGGAGAGCGGTCCCCCGGCGTCCAGCGCCCGGAACTGCTTGAACGTCAAGCCGTAGACCTTCTTCAGACCGGGAACGCCCGTGGGCCGCGTCTTCCACTCCGGTGGGCCGCCCAGTGTGAGGTTCTGGCTCTTGCCGGCCAGGTCGGCGATCGACTTCAGCGAGTACTTGTCAGCGGTCGCCTTCGTCACCACCACGGCGTCCTTGTCCTCGGCAGCGGACTTGTCGAGCACGGTCAGTGTGTCGGGGAGCGATGCCTTGAGCTCGGTGTAGACGCCCTCGGCGTCCGTCGCCTTGGCGTTCTTGTTGAAGTACTGCGTCAGGACGCCCGTGTATTCCGGGATCAGGTCGATCGAGCCGTCCTGCAGCGCCGGGATGTAGGCCTCCCGGCTGCCGATGTTGAGCTTGAGCGGCTCGTTGACCGTGACGCCCTTGGCCTGGAGTGCGCCCGCGTAGATCTCCGCAAGGAGGGCGCTCTCCGGGAAGTCGGCCGAGCCGATCGTGATCGAGCCGCCGCCCGCGGACGATGACGACGAGCTGTTGGTCGCGAACGGGTCGGACCCGGATCCGCTGTTGCCGCAGGCGGCGAGCGCCAGGGAGGTCAGCAGGGTGCCGACCGTAAGCGCGATCTTGGACGTTCTCACTGTGTGCTCCTTGTGGTTGGGCGGAGTTCGGCAGGTTCAAGTGCCGGAGTTCAGCAGGGCTTCAGGGTCAGGTGGACGGGATTCAGGAGGTTTCGGGGACAGCACCCTCCCGAGTGTCCGCCGTGGCACCGACAGTCGCGAGGTCACGGGCGTCGGGAGTGCGGCGGGTGCGCCGGCCCGTGATCCCCGGCGACACGGCATACCTCTGGACCAGCCCGAAGCCGAGGTCGACCAGCAGCGCGAGGAGGGCCACGAGAACCGCGCCCGACGCCATCTGCGGGAAGTCGCGGACCGACTGCCCGTCGATGAGGAAGCGCCCCAGGCCACCGAGCCCGGCGACCGCGGCGATGGTCGCTGTCGCGATCACCTGCAGCGCTGCGGAGCGCAGGCCGGAGAAGATCAGCGGGAGGGCGCACGGGAGCTCGACCGAGGCCAGCACCTGGAAGCCCCGCATGCCCATGCCCTTCGCAGCATCCCGGGCGTCGGGGTCGACACCCTCGACGCCGGCATACGCGCCCGACAGGATCGGCGGGATGGCGAGCACGATCAGCACGATCAGGCTCGGCCAGAGGAACGCGGCGTCCCCGGACAGTCGCGGCCCCAGGAACAGCACCATGATGAAGAGCAGGCCCAGGCTCGGGATGGCCCGCGCAGCCCCGGCGAGGTTGACCACGAAGAACCTCCCCCGCCCGGTGTGGCCGATGGCCAGCCCGATCGGGATCGCAATCACCCCGGCGATGAGCAGGGCCAGTGCGGAGTAGCCGAGGTGCTCGAGCAGGCGGCGGATCACCCCGTCGCTGCCCTGCCAGTGGGCCGGGTCGGAGAGCCAGTCGATGACGTTGCTGATCATGCCCTGGCCCTCCGAACCCGCTCCCAGGGTGTGACGAGGCGGGTGACCAGCAGGATGACGATGTCGAAGACCAGGGCCAGGACGATGCACGCGAGGATGCCGACCACGATGGGGTCGTAGAAGTTGCGCTTGAACCCGTCGGTGAACAGCTGCCCAAGCTGCGGTATGCCGATCACGGCGGCAACGCTGACGATGCTGACGTTGCTGACCGCTGCGACCCGCATGCCGGCCGAGATGACAGGCACGGCCAGCGGGAGCTCGACCAAGAAGAACCGGCGGACGCGGCGGAACCCCATCGCCGTGGCGGACTGCGCGACGTCGTCAGGCACCGCGCCGAGGCCGTCGGCGACCGTGCGCACCAGCAGCGCGACCGTGTAGATGGTCATGGCCACGAGCACGTTGTTGCGGTCCAGGATGCGGGTGCCGAGGATGCCCGGCAGCAGGATGAAGAGGGCCAGGCTCGGGATCGTGTACAGCAGTCCGGTGCCAACCGTGAACGGCGCGTAGAGCGGGCGGTAGCGACGCGCGAGCCAGCCCAGCGGCAGGGCAATGAGCAGGCCAAGCAGGAGGGGCAGGCCGGCCAGGTAGACGTGCTGCACCGCGAGGGTCAGCACGTCCTGCACGTGGTCGCGCAGCCAGGTCATGAGACGGAGGCCCCCGGATGGGCCGGGTCTGCCAGCTCGGGCCGCTCGGCCTGCTCGATCGCGGTGAGCACCTCGTGGGCCCGCACGGTGCCGACCAGGGCCCCGGTGTCGTCGACGATCACACCGCGGCGGCTGGGTGACGACAGAGCCGCGTCGAGGGAGGCTCGGAGCGGGCCGTCGGACCTGGCGACCGTGCCGCCCCGGTGCAGCATGTCTGAGGTCACCGCCCGGTCTCCCACGCGCCGCGGCTCGACCCACCCGAGCGGCCGGCGGTTGTCGTCGACGACGAGGACCCAGTCGCTGGGGATGCCCGAGGGCGACTCGCCGAGCAGCACCGTGCGCTCCGGCTGGAGCGGCAGTCTGGGGGTGGGCTGGAAGCTCAGAGCGCGGTATCCCCGGTCTCGGCCCACGAAGTCGGCCACGAAGTCGTCGGCGGGATGGGCCAGCAGGTATGCCGGCTCGCTCACCTGGGCGAGGTGGCCCCCCACGCGGAAAACGGCCACCTGGTCGCCCAGTTTGATCGCCTCGTCGATGTCGTGGGTGACGAAGACGATGGTCTTGCCGAGCTCGTCCTGGAGGCGGAGGAACTCGTCCTGGAGCTGCTCGCGCACCACGGGGTCGACCGCGCTGAACGGCTCATCCATGAGCATCACCGGAGGGTCGGCCGCGAGCGCCCGGGCGACGCCCACGCGCTGCTGCTGGCCGCCCGAGAGCTGGGAGGGGTAGCGCTTGGCGAAGCTCGCCGGCAGCCCGACGCGCTCGATCAGCTCCATCGCCCTGGCCCGGGTCTTTGCGCGGTTCCAGCCCAGCAGCCGGGGCACGGTGGCGACATTGTCGAGCACGGTGCGGTGGGGGAACAGGCCGGCGTGCTGGATGACGTAGCCGATGCCGCGGCGCAGCTCGGCTTCGTCCATGTCAGCGGTGTCGCGGCCGTCGAGGTAGATCGCCCCCGCTGTGGGCTTGATCATCCGGTTGACCATGCGCAGCGTGGTGGTCTTTCCACACCCCGACGGACCGACGAGCACGGTGATCTGGCCGGTCGGGGCGGTGAGGGTCACCGCGTCGACCGCAACGGTGCCATCGGGGTACTGCTTCGTGACGCTGTCGAACCGGATCATGCGCCCCACTCTCGGCCTCGCCGGGCTCTGCTCCTGTGTCGTTGCGCCCTAAAGTAACCCAGTCCGCTGACGGCGGTCCCGGCGAACCCGGTCCGTGAACCGCCCGCACGCGGGGGTAATACTGGTCGCGTGCCTACCCACGACCGTGGCATCACCCTCGACGGCACGACGATGACGCTCGAGGACATCTCCCGGGCCGCTGGGGCCGTGGCGGTCCACCCCCTGCCCGAGGCCCTGGAGCGGGTGCGCCACAACAGCGCCCTGGCCGACGAGGTTGCCCGCCACCAGCCGGTATACGGCCGCTCCACCGGTGTCGGCGCCAATCGCGACCAGCTGGTGGGGGAGGGCGACCCGGGGCCGGGCCTGCTGAGGTCCCACGCAGTCGGCTGGGGGGACCCGCTACCGGCGCCGGTCGTCCGAGCGGCCTGCGCGATCCGCGCGAACCAGCTGCTCGTCGGCGGGTCGGGCGCGAGTGCAGAGCTGGTCGAGGCCCTGACCGAACTGGTCGGCGCACCCGCGGGGCTGCTGCCCGTGGTGCCCAGACACGGATCGCTGGGCATGGGTGACCTCACGTCTCTGGCCGACGTGGGTTTGGCCCTCACCGGACAGCACCCGCGCGCCTCAGGAGAAGTCGTATGCCGGGTGCCCCTGACCGGGGCGGATGCTCTCCCCCTCATGTCGTCCAGCGCCTTCACCCTGGCCGAATCTGGTCTGGCCGCAGCAGAACTGGGCGAGCTGGCTGAGGTCGCCGACATCGTCTGCGGGCTCTCGTGGGCCGTCTTGAGGGGGAGCCCCGAACCAGTGAGCCTCCTGGCGGCGGCAGCGACACCGCGAGCGGGCGCACAGACCTCGATGGCGATGATCCGCTCCCTGCTCGAGCCGCAGGAGTACGAACCGGCTCACATCCAGGACTTCTTCGGGCTCCGCGCATGGCCCCAGGTCCACGGACCCCTTCACGACGCCCTGGTGTCGCTCGTGGAGATCATCGAGACGGCCAGCAACACCGCCTCCGAGAATCCGCTCTTCGCAGAAAGCGGCCGTACCGGAACCGTCATTCACCACGGGGGCTTCCACACGGCATACCTCTCCCTGGCACTGGACCACGTGCTGCTTGCGATGGCCGGCTCTGCCCAGGCGGTCATGTCGCGGGTGACCCACATGGTGAGCGGGGGCGAGCTGGGCCTGCCGAGGTTCCTGACCGACGGCACGCCAGGGGCGTCAGGCCTGATGGCCGGCGAGTTCGTGGCCGCCTCGGCCCTCTCGCTCGTGCGACAGCACGCAGCCTCTCCGTCCTCCCTCCAGACCGCCTGGCTGTCGCAAGGGGTCGAGGACGACGCCGGGTTCGCCAACCTGGGTGCGCTGCGGCTGGGAGGCGCGGTACCGGCATACCGCCGCCTCATGGCCGTGGAGCTGCTCACGGCCGCGCGTGCCGCCACGCTGGCCCGGACGCGCCTTGCCGGGCACCTGGGTGAGGTGCTGGACGACTGCCTCGACCTGACCGGCGACCTTGGCGATCGCGACGTCGGGCCGGACCTCGATGCAGCCGAGGCGAAGCTCGGACGGCTCGCGGAGCTGGTCTAGGCGCAGTTCGTGGCGTCGGGCTCCCGGGACTCGGTGCCCTCCTCGCTGCCGGGATCCAGGTGAGGGCCGGCGTGATCGTCAATGCGGGGGTCCTGGCCGATGGGAGTGTCCTGGTCGATGCGAGCGTCCGCGCCTGCGGGTGCCACCGGGGGGCCGACGAGACTGTCCACGACGAAGGCAGCCGCCTCGCGGTGCCACAGGCGAGCGAAACGCAGCAGGGAATGGCCCTCGCCGAGGACCGGACGCCACGTGACGTCAACGCCGAGGGTGCCGAGCTCGCGGGCCATCCAGCGCGTGGCCTTCAGCGAGGTGATGCGGTCGCGGGTGCCGTGCATCAGGAGCGCGCGGAGGCCCGGCCCGCCGCTGGGCCGGTCGCCGCGGGCGACCCATGGGGCCAGACCCACGACCACGGTCACGTCGGGCTCGCCGGCCAGGTGGAGGGCGGTTCGGCCGCCCATCGAGTGGCCCAGGAGGCCCAGGGGTATGCCGGGATACCGGCTGCGAATCTCTGCGAGGGCTTCGCGGGCGTCGGCCACCGGGCTGGCCTCGTCGCCGTTCCAGCCTCGCACCGAATGCAGCAGCCGCCCGACGGCGACCTGCCCCTTGCCGCGGGTGGCGATGGCGCGGGCGAAGGGCACCATCCGCAGAGCGGCAGTCTGGCGCCAGCTCCCCCTGCGATGGCTCCGCTCCTGGCCGCCGTGCAGCACCAGCACCGCGGCCGCGGGATGCTCCGGCTCGGAGGTCCACGTCAGCTGCCAGGTGCCCGTGCTCAACGTTCGGCCTCCTCCGGCGATGGCTCGTCCTCGAAGTCGAGAGCAACGCTGTCGGCGAGCCACACGGCATACGCCGCACTGGAGTGGGTGATCGGGACGGCGACGATCTCGGGGGTGTCGTAGGGGTGTTCGCCGCCGACGCGCTCGCAGATGGCCTCGAATCGGCCCGCGGTGGTCTTGGCGAGGATCAGGTGCTCGCGGGCCTGCTCGACTTCGCCCTTCCAGTGGTAGAGCGAGGTCATCTGCGGCAGCACCTGCGCGCAGGCGACCAGGCGTTTGTCGACCAGCCCCCGGGCGATCGACTCCGCAGTCTCCTGGTCGGGAGCGGCGATGCGGACTTCGATGAGCTCGAGCGCGGACATGTCACACCTCGGTGCGGTGGAAGTTCTGGAACGAGCGGCTCGCCGTGGGGCCGCGCTGGCCCTGGTAGTGGGAGCCGTACTTGGCCGAGCCGTAGGGGTTCTCGGAGGGGCTGCTGAGCCGGAAGAAGGCCAGCTGGCCGATCTTCATGCCGGGCCAGAGGATGATCGGCAGGGTTGCGACGTTGCTCAGCTCGAGGGTGACGTGGCCGGAGAAGCCGGGGTCGACGAAGCCCGCGGTGGCATGGGTCATGAGACCGAGCCGGCCGAGGGACGACTTGCCCTCGACGCGGGCGGCAAGGTCGTCGGGGAGGGTGACCGCCTCGAGGGTCGAGCCGAGCACGAACTCGCCCGGGTGCAGCACGAAGCCCTCGCTGGGCTCGACCTGGACGAGGTGGGTGAGATCCGGCTGGTCCAGCGCAGGGTCGATGACCGGGTACTTGTGGTTGTCGAACAGCCGGAAGTACTTGTCGAGGCGCACGTCGACGCTCGACGGCTGGATCATGGCCGCGTCCCAGGGGTCGAGCTGGACGCGCCCGATCTCGATCTCGGCCCTGATGTCGCGGTCGGAGAGCAGCACGGGCTCAAAATACCCGCCGGGTGGCATCGGCAGGGGCCGCGGGGGCGGCATCTGCGCGGGGGCGGCCGGCGTGGAGTCCGAGCGGTCACTGCCGCTCTGCCCAAGCAGGCAGACCACCGCCGGAATGCCGGCCTGCATTCGGGCACGATTGGATGCACGCGGTCCACCACGTCAGAGATCGCGGCAGGATCGGCGCCGCGGTGCACGACGCCTCCTCAGGCAGATGGCTTTCCCGGCAGGGAAGGCAGGGGCAGCGAGCCAGTCAGTGCGGCGCCGGGCATGGCGGGAGGTGGGCTAGACTTCCTCGCGCGCTGCCGCGGTGAGAGCTGACGGCGGCGTATGCCGGTGTAGCTCAATGGCAGAGCGCCAGCTTCCCAAGCTGGACACGCGGGTTCGATTCCCGTCACCGGCTCCGCACCAAAGCCGCAGGTGAGAGGCCTGCCAGGTGAGCGTTCTCCGGTCCTCAGCACCAAACCCTTGGTGTCGCGAGCAACATCTGAGCAACAGTCGCGTTCGCAAGCCCTCAATTCGGAAGCCACCGCTCCGACCGGACGAGCTCGTCCAAGCGATCGGCAAGCTGCTTCGAGCGAGCGTCAGTGGCGTGCTGATAGATCATCGCGGCGCGCACGGTCGAGTGCCCCATCCGCTGCATCAGCTCGCGCGTCGATGCGCCGGTTTGCGCCGCCAGGTGGTTGCCGGTGTGCCGCAGATCGTGGAACCGGAACCCATCTGGGAGGCCGACTGACTTGACGGCCTCCTTCCACCTGACGTTCGCACGCCAGTTCCCTCGGCGAGGCACACGGCCTCGCTCTCCGGTGAAGACGGGAGCGTCGGGATCCTCTGGCAGCCCGCGCACGTGCTCGCACAATTCCCGGACGAGCACCGAAGGTATGGCGACGGTCCTGGTCCGGTTGTTCTTCGGCATAGACACCTCAAGACGGGCCCGTTCCGGGCCCTCGCCGCGCGGGCGCACGCCGCAGCCCAAGGACGGGCGTCACGACGAGCAAATGCCATGGCTCCGGCCTAGCGACGGCGACTTCGGCCGGCACGGGTGCGGCGGATGGCTGTTTGAGATCGAACTCCCTCGGTGACGCGCAACACCCGGGTCATGACGTCGCGTTGGTAGGTGTAGAAGTCGAGGAGGGCGTGGCTGTCCTGGTCGCCAGGAGCCTCAGGTGTTGGCGAGATGGCTGGCCCGCACGGTCATGAGTAGGTCGCGGAACTTGGCGGGCTCGTCATATTGGGGTGTGTGCGCCGATTTTTCGAACCACACCAGTTGTTTGCTGGGTGCGGTCAGGGAGTCGTAGAACCGCTGTGCGGGTTCGGCGGGTGCGACCTGGTCGAGGCGGCCCTGTGCGATGACGATGGGCACGTCAAGGCGGGGCATGGTGCGAACCAGGTCCGTGCTGGCGAGTTCGGGCAGCAGCGCGGCCGGTGTCGCGGTGACGCCTCGAACGGCGCGGATGACGTCTGTGACTGAGTAGTCCGGCGAGCGGAGCAGGCTGCCGACCAGCGCGCGCAGCACGGTGCCGAAGGTGGCGTGGGCGGTGACGCCGCCGAAGTTGGCGGCCCAGCGGGCCCGGGTGGAAAACCGCTTCGCGTCCAGGTGCGGGGGCGGGCCGATCTTTTCCAGCTGCCGGATCGCGCGCCGGTTGGCCCGCCGGCGGGCAGTGTTGAGGACGAAGTCGTAGGTGTGGTTCTCGGCGAAGGGAATGTCGATGTCCATGCCGGTTGCCACCAGTGCCGCTACGAGGTCCGGGCGGCGCACAGCGGCCTGGGCGGCGAAGGTCGCGCCGAAGGAGAACCCGGCGACGAAGGACTTGCCACCAAAACGGTCGCGAAGCAGTTCCAGCATTGACACCGTGTCGTCGACCATCCGCGCCGCGCCGATTTCGATCTTATTCGAGCTCTTGCGCAACGGAGGCGATGACAGGCCGGTGCCCCGCTGGTCCCAGTAGACGACGGTGAAGTCCTTCTCCAGCCCCAATAGCCGCTCGAAGCCGCGCGCTTCGTTGATGATCGGCAGCCCCGGACCCTGCTGCATGAGTAGCAGCACCGGGTTGGACACGTTTGTCCCGCGAACACGGATCCACTGTGTGATGCCGCCGATCTGAACGGCCTCAAGCGTGTCGATTTCCATCCCTGCTCCTCAGTTTTCATGCACTCGGTTGCTTGTCGGGTGACGCCGGCGACGACGCTCCGCCCCAGGACGATGCGGACAGGCGCGTGCCGGCCGCCAGGTCGTGTGCTGGGAGGATCGCTAGATCTGGATGCCTGCTCCGCAGCCTGTTGATGGTGCGCGTTGATTCGCGCAGTAGCGCACGCTCGCCCTGGCCGGACAGGTACCCGTCCTGCATAAGGTGCACGTCAAAGGTCGTGTCACCGACCACAAGCAGCGGCGTCGCGCCGGGCTGGCGCACCAGCATGGACAGCGAGCCGGGGGTGTGGCCCGGAGTGGGCAGCAGCACCAGGCTGCCTTCGCCGAACAGGTCGTGTGCGGTGGTGAACCGGGCCAGGTCAGGGTCGGTCGTCGGCTGCGGCGTCACCGGCCGCCAGCGCAGGCCGGGCAGGTCGATGTGCTCGCGAAGCAGGCCGCGTGCCTCGGGGCGCCGCTCGTCGAGGGTCTGCCACTCTCGCTGGTCGAGCACGACCTCGGCGTGGCCGAGTTCGGGCAGACCGCCGATGTGATCCGTGTGCAGGTGTGAGACCACGACGGTGTGCACGTCGGCTATGTCGTGGCCGATGGCGGCCAACCGGGCGGTCAAGGTCTGGTGGGGGTCGATGTCGAACCGGGCCAGCCGCCGGTATATCAGGCCGGTGAGGCCGGACCGCGGGGAGTATCCCGGGTCGGCGACCGAGGCGCGGTCCTGCCCGGTGTCGAACAGGACGAGACCGTCCGGCCGTTCGATCACGTCCAGCTTGATCGGCCGCGGGCCGGTCCAGCGGCGCGTCGTCATCAGCCACCACTGGGCAGGTGTCCGTTGGACCACACGTGCTGCGGCCGGATGTCCACCGTCCCGGTGCTGACCAGCGAGACTGTCCGGATCGGGTTGTTCGTGCTGTGCGATTCGGTGTTTGTCATTTCACACCCGTTCATTTCTCAGGGCGGCGATGGCGGCGTCTTCGATCACCTGGTCGTGCTTCGTCTCGCCGATCAGGACCATTGCGCCGGGCGCGGCGAGGTTGGCGAGGAAGATCGGCTGCAGCATGCAGCCCAGGAAGATGGCGGCGAGGAGGTTGGGCTGGCCGGCTCGCAACTCCTGCCTGTGCTGCCCGGCCACGATGACGTGTTCGAGGATCTCGATCGGGTATCTGGTGCCGGCGGGCAGGTTCGGCAGGAGCGCGGGCGTGCGCAGCAGGGCGAAGGTGAAGGCCGCCGGGTCGGCCCGGTAGACGGCGAGTGTGGTTCGGACCGCGCGGCGCAGCCGCTCCTCGGTGGTGCCGGCCGAGGTGGCTTCATCCATCTGTGCCGCGAAGCCGGCGAAGTGGTGGGTGAACAGCTCCTGCGCCAGCGCCTGCATCGACGGGTAGTGCCGGTACAGGGCGGCTTCGGACACGCCGGCCCGGTCGGCGACGTGGCGCACCCGCGTGGCGTCGTAGCCCAGCTCGGCGAAGCACTCCAGTGCCGCCTGGCGGATCTTGTGTTTCTGGCTAGGCCGCGGCAAGGAGCTCGCCGCCTGCTTCGAAGGACAGCTCGGAGCCGAACGCCCGGGCCACCGTGGTGGCGCCGAGTGGTTCGCTCTGGAGCGTGGCCTCCACCGCGAGGACCGCCGAACGGGCCGTGTACGCGTACCCTTCGCCGGTGCGTACCCACGCCTGCGCGGTTCGTCCGTCGGCGGCTGTGGCCTGCGCCCAGAGATAGCTGTTGACCGTCGCCGGCGTTTCGGTGGCGGTACTGGACGGTGTGGCTCGTTGAGGCAGTTTTCCGGCGGCCCACGCCACCACTGGGAGCACCGGCATCGCGAGCTTGGCGGCGACCGGTGGCATCGGGACCGGGAAGGACACCGTGATGTCCGGGATACCGGTCGTGTGGCCGGTCACGACGAGGTCGCCGGTAGGTACCGGCACGAGGGTGCGCTCGCCGATCGGTGTGTGCTGTCGACGGGACCCGGCGCCGAGCGGCCTGCGCACCAGTCGACCACCGTGCCGGATCCGTCCACCGCCGGCCAGCGCCTGCATGGTGCTTGCTCTCGCTCCGGCGCTCGACCCATCGGTGCCGAGCAGGATGGCCAGGTCGAGCCGGACCGCTCCGGGCACCTGGTCGGCCACGTACCGGGCCAGCCCGTCGCTGGCCACCGTCCCGAAGCCGACCGCCGGCAGTGCGGTGATGCCGCGCCGGCGGGCCTCATCATCGGCGGCCAGTGTGGCAGCGGCGACGGGGATGTCGTTGGCGATATCCAGGTAGTGCACCCCAGCGTCCAGGCTGGCCCGCCGCACCGCCGGCGCGGTGGAGCCGAACGGGCCCGCGGCCAGCAGGACCAAGCGGGCGTCGGCGATGAGCCGGGCCATTTCGGTCGCCGGCCCGGCGACCCAGGTCAGGTCGAGCCGCTCGGCCAAGCTGCGGAGCCGGTTCGGGTCACGGCCGGCCAGCACGGGGCGGTGCCCCCGGGCGACCGCCTGCTCCGCGATCAGCGTCCCGGTTCGGCCGGTCGCTCCGTACAGGATCCACGGTTTGTTAGTAAACATACACTTACGTTAACAGCCGAAGCTGCCGGCCGCAAGACCCACCCGAGCGACGCCCCCGCCGCTCCGACCCGCAGCGCCTCGTGTCTGGGCAGCAGGACGTGACTAGGGAGATGTTCCAAGATCGCGGGAGCCTGGTGAACTGCCGCCACAACATCGCCGGAAACGGGCGAAGGGGCCAATGATCACCGCCTCGTACGGCTCGAGAATCGAGCGTTCAGGAGCGGTCTCCACCGCGCTGCACGGCCCTCGATCTCCTCGAGCGCTTCGTCGGCTGCCTCACTGGCGACCTCGCCCTGACGACGCGCCTCCAACACGACTGTCCGTTCGGCGTCAGCAGCCTCGGCCAAGATCGAGTTCAATTGCCAACGGCTGGCAGCGGCACCCTCGTCACCATCGAAGGCTTCAAGGGCCCCAAACCACCACTCCCGCTGCTGGTACAGCATGCCGGCGGCGCGGAGGACGTCGCCTGAGACGATTCCGGACTGGCCATGAGCCAAGCTGGACACGCGGTGCGAACGGGTCAGGTCCTCAGCGAGGCAGGAAGCGGCTGGGGTCGACCCATCTCTTGGCGGGCAGGCGCCTTCGACGGTGTGCCGTACTACAACACCGCGGCGGTCTGGCGCAACCGGCTCTTCGTCTGGCCGATCCTGCTGGGTTCACTCGTCGTCATCGCCGTCGGCATACGCCTTGCTCGACCGATCGCCCGTCGTGCCGGACTCATCAACCGGTACACCAGCCCCTTCCCGATAGAAGCGCGCTGGATCTGGTGCCGATGATCGAGGGCCACCGTCCTGCCCCAGATGCTGACTGTGGTGGGTGGCGGCTAGCTCGCTTCGTGATCGCGATCCACACCACGCATGCTCAGGTTGGCCCACTTCGCAAGCTGGACAAGCGGTTTCGACTCCCGTCACCGGCTGCGACGGACCTCTGACACGCCTTCCGTCGGTGGCCTTGTCCGTTGACGGAACAGAGTGGGGAACCGGGAGTAGGCGGGGGGCGAGGCGCGAGCGACCACTTGCCGACGGTTCCCGTCCTCGGAGCCGCTCCGAGGCACCGCGCGGCTCACGCCCATAGTGCGTTGCAGGTCGGAGGCGTACCGTGACACATGCAAGGCAGTCCGCCCGACGGCAACCCCACCGCCCAGACCTCGCGGGTACACGAGTTACCCGGCCAAGGCGAACAACAGGGCATAGGACGCCGCCATGTCTGTATACACGTCGCGCGAGAAACGGAACCATCCCAGATTCGACGAGGCAACCCTTGCCCGTGGCGAGTCCGCAGTACATGGCCCCGACGGCGGCACCTGGACGCATGCCGACTGGACTGCGCGGCTCCGCCCCACGACCAGCGATGCCATCACGGCATACCCGATGCGTGACATCTGGCTGATCGAGGTAGCTGCGCCCTTCACGGACGTGGCCCAGGAGGTCGACTACGCGGTGGGGCAGGCGCTCGCGGAGTGCCCTCGCGGGGTGGTTCTTGAGTTCACTGTGCCGCCGACCCCGATCACTCCAGACCAGCTGGACTTGCTGGCCGCCACCGGCCGTCACCCATGGGCATGGCCCGCGACACCGGTCGCCTTGTTCAGCAGCGACACCGACCTGAGAATTCGGCTCCAGCACCACCCCTACGGCAGGCACCTCACGCAGTGCTCCTCAATGCTCCAGGGCTGGGCCGAGATCATGAACACCGACCCCGCCCCCACCGCACATCTGCGGCTTGTGCCCAGCGCCCGCGCCTCCAGGGTCGCGCGGCAATTCGTGGCCCGAATCTGTCTGGACTGGCATCTGGCCAGGCGCCGCGATGCCGCCGTGGTGATAGCCAGCGAACTCACCAACAGCGCAGTCCAGCACGCCGCCACCGCCCTAGACGTCCTCCTAGCCCTCTCGGGCGAACGACTGCGCATCGCCGTCCGTGACCGAAACCCTTCGTCGCCAGGCGGGCAGAGCCTCACCCTCCACAACCCCCGCGGACACGGCCCACGCGTCGTCGACACCCTCGCTGACCTCACCGGCACCCTGCCCACCAAAGGTGGCGGGAGGATGGCCTGGGCCATCCTCGGCCCGCGCTGACCCGCAGCCTGGGGCACAGCTGGTGCCGCGCCCTGAGGCAGGGCGCGGCCATCGCGTCCACGCTCGCAGCCGCGGGCATCCTTGCCTTCGAGCGCCCTGACCTCATAGGTGCATGAAATACTCCGAAGGCCCAGGGCCAGAGAACCTTGCCCTACGGCTTGCAGCCTTCGCATGCGTGGCCGCCTCGACCAGTCAGGCGAGCTCACCCCGGGAGGGTCAGACGACCGACTCGGCCGCTTCATCCAGGCCGGAAAGGGCGAAGAGGGCCCACACGGACTTGCCGTCGGCCTGCGCCGTTACGCCCCAAGAGCTGCTGAGCGCCTCGACGATGCAAAGACCCCGCCCCCGAGGCCGCGTGACGGGCTGGGCCACAGGGCCGAACAGAGACGCTTGCGAGCGGTCCCGCACCGCCAGCAGGAGCGACCCTTTCCCGAGTTCGAGCGTGACAGTGAACGAAGTGACTGCGTGGAGCACGGCATTAGTAGCCAACTCACTGACGACCAGCCTGACGACGTCAGCCTGGCGAGACAGGCCGTTCTCATACAGATGCTGACCCACAAAGTTGCGGGCATCTGCGACGTGCCGGGCGTCTGGGGGCCAGGCTGCGTGATACGACCACGGGTCGGGCTCAGTCATGGCATTGACCACTTCTGTGAGCACGGTGACCGAGGCAAGGCGAGGTCTGGGCGATGGGCACGGCCGTTCACCGCCACTCTGCCCCTCGTATGCCGACCACGCAACCGGTCTCAGGGCGGCGTTCAGCGGTAACGTGGTCACACGGCCCCTGACCGCTCTGGCAGGTGTTAGCGCGGCAAGGTCGACGGTGAGTAATGCATACAGACGGATGGCTGGGCAGGGCCCAGAACCGATTCAGTGACGTGGGCGGTCGCCTCGAAGGCTTGTGCTTCTCCTGCGTTGAGGCCGCTGGTGTCGACGGAGCAGGGCTCATCGTGGTTACAGGGGATGGAACCCCAGAGACGGTGTACGCAACGAACGACCTTTCCGCGCAGCTCGAGGACATGCAGTTCACCCTCGGCGAAGGCCCGTGCGTCGAGGCCACACGGTCCGGCTTCCCCGTACTGGTGCCCAGGCTCGACGCCAAATCATGGCAACAATGGCCGACCTTTGGGGAACACGCCGCATCAGCCGGGGTGGCCGCTGTCTTCGCCTTCCCCGTCAGGATCGGGGCCATCTCCTTCGGCACGCTGGACCTGCACCGTCGCACGCCCGGACAGCTGAGCCAAAACCAGCTGACGCACGCGCTGACCACCGTGGATCAGGCCGCTGGACTCCTGATGGTGGTCACCGCCGACGAGTTGGACGGTGCTGTGCCCGAAACGACGTACCGCATGGTGGTGCACCAAGCGGCCGGCATGGCGATGGTGCAATTGGGCACAACCATCGAGGAGGCCATGCTGCGTCTTCGCGCGATTGCGTACGTAGAGGGCCTGCCGATCAACGACCTGGCCGCCGACCTTGTCGGCCGCCGACGCCGACTCTCGAAGGAGGAAGAATGAGCGACATCCGCCACGAGTCGGAAACCAGCCCCGCAGATATGCAACGGTATGCCGTTCTCGCACAGCGCTTCGTTGTCCTTGCCGACACCCTCGTCGACGACTACGACGTCGTCGACCTCCTCGACCACCTCGTCGAGTCCTGCGTCGAGCTCCTCGACGTGAGCCAGGTCGGACTGTTGCTCGTCGACCAGCGAGGGAGCCTCAACCTCGTCGCGTCCTCCAGCGAGGAGACCCGGCTCCTCGAACTGCTGCAGGTGCAGACCGAGCAGGGCCCGTGTGTCGAGTGCGTCCGCAGCGGCCGTCCGGTAACGGTCCAGAACCTGGAAACCGCTCGGGACCGATGGCCTGAATTCGCTGAGGCCGCCACCCTGGCCGGCTTCCGCTCCGTCCATGCGGTGCCGATGCGACTCCGCGACGAAACCATCGGGGCGCTCAACCTTTTCAACTCCGACGAACGACCAGCTCTCAGCTCCAGCGAGCAGAGAATCGGGCAGGCCCTTGCGGACATAGCGACCATCGGCATCTTGCAGCAGCGATCGGTACATCGAGCATCGCATCTGGCGGAGCAGCTCCAGGCAGCGCTCACCACCCGCATCGCAGTCGAGCAGGCCAAGGGCGTGCTGGCCGAGCGGGGCCAGGTCGACATGGACGCAGCTTTCGCCAAGCTCCGGGCCTTCTGCCGCAGCCACAACCGCAAACTTGGCGTCGTCTCCACGATGATCGTGCAGCGAGAACTGTCAGCCGACGAGGTACTTGAGACCGCCGTGCCCGCCCAGCAACGCCCAGCCCTCTGAGGGCCCGTCAAGCACGCTGAACTTCCTCCGGAATGAACCGATCGTTAGACTGAGGGAGACAAGGCCCGGACCCTGCCGCGTCACCACAAGGTGGCGTCGCCCGGGTTAAAAAGTCAGCGCGGGCGGCGTTTTCCCGTTTACGACGCCACCGTCTCCTCGGCAGGACACCCCTCGGGGAGGGGCGTGACAGCCACTTTCTTCGGTGAGACTGCCGCGCGGTTCCTAAGCAGAGCGGTGGTGCCGTTCCTCCGGCAGCATCGCCTTATCCCAGCACAGGAACACTGCCGCGTCGCAGACGGTGCAGCAATAGCCACGCAGACCGTCGTCGTTGCCAGCCGGCAGCAGGATCCGGATGCCAGCGCACACGTCACACCATGCCTGAACCGCGTCCAGGAGAAGCGCGTCCTGAAGGTTCTCCATGCTTCGAGGGTGACACGCCCAGACGACAAAGCGGCCGAGGCGCGAGGGAGTGTCGCCCTCCCGCACAAGACGGGTGGTTAAGGTCACTTCATGCAGGATGGCTGGGCCTCCTAGATCAGCCCCAACAGATAGACGAGCGCCGCGAGCCCGACGCCTTCAACGCGGCGCTCCTCGGCCCGTGCTGTGCCGACCTCCTAGTCGAGCCGGGTCAGCGCCAGTCGGGACCATCGGCTCATGTCGTTGCCTGAGGCGGCGCCTAGCGTCAGTCAGACAAGGACAGGAGCCACAGGGGCGCCTGGCCGCCGAATGCGAGGGTGATTCAGGATGACGACGAATCGGCCGATAGTTGGGCCCACCACGATCGCGGTCACGGTACGCGGGGACGTGCCCTCCGACGCTGTTGATGACGCCCGCAGGACGGTGGAGCGCGTCCTCAGGCATGCCGGCAAGCACGCGCTAGCTGCCCACGTGGTTCTCACCTTTGCCGAGGATTCCACTGTGCCCCGCCCGGCGCGGGCGGAGGCATCCTTGGATGTCGACGGAACCCCGGTCCGGGCCCATGCGGCGGCTCCTGACCTGCCTGAGGCTGTCGACCTGCTCGAGGAACGGCTGCGCCAGAATCTCGTCCAGCTCGGCGATCGCGTGCGGACGAGGCATCGGTGGATCGGCGTGGCGTCGGAGCATGAGTGGCGCCACGGAGACATGGCCACCCATCGAGAGGCGTTCTTCCCCAGGGCGCCCGAGGACCGCGAAGTGGTGCGTCGCAAGACGTTCGCGCTCGAACCCATGACGCCGGACGAAGCGGCCTTCGACATGGACCTGCTGGGGCATGACTTCTACCTCTTCACGGATCTCCGCTCCGGCACGGACGCCGTGGTCTACCGCGACGATCTGGGCACGCTCTCCGTTCGCGGCGACGTCGTGGTGGACGGTGAGAACGCTGCCCTTCTCGTCCGGGCGGGGGCGGCGCCGACGCTCGCCGAGTCCGAGGCCAAGGAGCGGCTGGAGCTCACTGGCGACCCGTTCGTCTTCTATCTGGACCCGGACACGGGTCGCGGCCGCGTGCTGTACCTGCGATACGACGGACACTACGGCGTCGTCGCAGCAGCGGACGGCTAAGCGGCTATCGGCTGGCCCACGGGAATGAGGTAGATGGGCTGCTCGCGGGTGGGCAGCTGCAACAGCCTGCGCACCTCATCGTCGTCAAAGGCGCCAACCGGGACCCCAGCGAGGCCGAGCGCGGCGGCCTGCAGCAGGAGGTTCTGCGCCGTATGCCCCGCCTCCAGGAAGACGTAGCGCTCGGCGCGCGTACCGTACTTGGCCGCCGACCGCGACACGTCCCCGGTGACAGTGAATATCGCCGGAGCCCGGCCCACCCACTGTTGGCCGAGGGCCGCCTTGCCCAGCGCGACGCGCACGTCCTGATCGAAGACTCGATCCACGAGGTGGCCCTTCGCCGCGTAGCGGTACAGGCCATCCGGAAGCGCAACGCCAATCGTGAGCGGGTAGATCGCTCCGGCAGACGGTGCAGTCCTGAGTCCCCCATCTGACGTGATGCCCTGCGCTGCCCACATCAGCTGGCTGGACTCGGCTCGGGTGAGCGGCCGGTCATCGTACTCACGCCGGGATCGCCGACGGGCCAGCGCCGCAGCAAAGGTGACGCCAGTCCCCACGTCGGGACTCGGCAGCGCCGTGGCCGCTCCGCCTGGGCGGGCTCGTTCGACGTCCTTCCCGCTGCTGCAAGCGCCCGCGGCCACGAGCGGTCCAAGGACTGCGGCCAGCATGAGGGAGCGACGCTTCATTCCTCGCTCATACCGGCCACGACTAGAGCCGGCTAGAGCCGGAGGTCCCAGTTGCTTATCGCGCGCCGTGCGGCACGCTCACCGAGCGCCGGCGTTATGCCCTCACCAACAGATGTCCGGTATGCCGCGGGCACTCCACGGCGGGTATGCCGGCTGGTTGGCGGCCCGCCTGCCGACCTAGAGAGCACCTAACCTGCCCCGAGGACTCCGCTGGTCGTCTAGCTCCACCAGCTCCGGCCCCAGGTGACGCTCGCCAGGCTCGCCTGGCCGGACAGGCTCGGGTGGAAGTAGTCCAGCTTGCTCACCTGGCTGCGGCTGAACTGGTAGCTGAAGACCGCGTTGCCGTCGAACTTGCAGCGGGTGTACTTGGCGCACTCCTGCTGGGGGACCGTGTTGAAGTCGATGTTCCGCTGCCGAACCGCCTGACGCTGGTCCTCGGTGCGGTCGCTCGACAGCATTGACTGGCAGATGTTGGCGGTGTCCCACACGAACTTTGCGGTGGCGTCGGTGTGGTAGATCTGCCACAGCTGGTAGATGTCGGGAATGCTGGCAACGAAGATGTGCGCCCGGCGCGGCAGGCCGGCATCGAGCGTGGCGAGGGCCGTCTGGTACTGCGAGCGGAAGACGTCGACCGAGGTCATCGTCGACGGCGAGGACGTGCAGACGTCGTTGGCGCCCATGAGCATCGTGACGTACTGCGCACCCTGAGCGACCGCCTTGGACGCCTGGGTCGGCGCGGCGTTCATCTTCGCCCCGGACACCGAGTCGTTGTACGCCAGCCCGCTGATGGCGCCGTTCAGTGCGCGGATCCGCTCGTAGTGGCTCGCGCCCCGCTCGCCGTGAGCCGGAGGTACACATCTGCCGAGGACCTCAGGCCCCTACCCTCGGCAGGGGCTGGCAAACGTCTCCCGTGCCGTCACGAGCCGCCAGCGTCGGTGCCGAGGACTACGGTTGAGATGTGCGGGGTGACCGGGTGGAGATCGTCATCGATGCGGGCGGCGAGGTCCGCACGTACGAGGTGGTCGCAACCCGCAATGGGCGCCGCGTCGAGATCAACACCGGCCGGGGCATCGTCGAGGTCACCGAGGTGACCCGCGGGGGCACTCCCGTCCGCACGGCGCGCTTCATGTCCAGCCGCGTCCTGGCCCTGGTCGAGCACCCAGCGACCGATCACGCCATCGGCCAAGAGGTCATCGAGCCTTGACCGACCCGGCCCGCTCTGAGCGACCCGGCTCGCGCCGTGACCACACCAACGTCCAGGCGTGACGCGTCACACTCAGATTGGCCCGGGCGGTTCGTTGACCTTGTGGTGAGCCCGCTGTAACGATGAGCCGCCGGAACAGTTGGCGAGCCCACCAGCGAGGAGACCGCATGTCCGACACCGCCCAGCACATCGAGGGCCACATCACCGGTGCCGCGGGCGGTGACATCTTCTGGCAGTCATGGATCCCCGAGGCGCCCAAGGCGGTCGTGGTGGTCGCTCACGGCCTCGCCGAGCACAGCGGCCGCTACGCCCACGTCGCCGAGCGCCTCGCCCAGAGTGGCTACGCCGTCTACGCCCTCGACCACATCGGCCACGGCAAGAGCCACGGCACCATGGGCAACCTGGACCGCATGTCGCACGTCATCGACGACCTCGACACCATCCTGCGCAGCGCGGCCAGCACGCATGCCGGGCTGCCCGTCTTCTTGCTCGGCCACAGCGTCGGCGCCCTGATCGCCCTCGACTACGTCCAGACCAAGGGGCAGAGCCACGTCAACGGCCTGGTCCTGTCCGGTGCCGCGATCGACCCCAGCGTCGGCTCCCCCGTCGAACGGGCGCTCGCCGGAGTCCTGTCCCGCGTCGCCCCCAACCTCGCCGTCACCCCGCTCGACAGCACCACCGTCAGCCGGGACCCAAAGGTCGTGGCCGCCTACGACGCCGACCCGCTCAACTACCACGGACGAATCCGCGCGCGCACTGGCGCCGAAGTCCTGACGTCCGTCGCTCGGGTCAGCCGCCTCATGCCAACGGTCACGCTCCCGATGCTGGTCCTGCACGGCGGCTCCGACCGCCTCGTCTCCCCCAAGGGCTCCGAGCTCGTCGTCGAGAAGGCCGGATCAACCGACCTCACCTACAAGGTCTACGACGGTCTCTACCACGAGATCTTCAACGAACCCGAGCAGGACGAGGTCCTCGACGACGTCGTCACCTGGCTGGACAAGCACCTCTAAGGCCACGCAGGGGTATGCCGGGGGCTCACCCCCGAGTCACACGTCACGTGTGGCTCTTGGCCGAGCGGGCGGCGAGGAAGCGCGCCCGGGCCTCCGCGAAAGCCGGCTCGCCGATGTTGAGGGCCTGAGCCTCGGCTTCGAGGTCGAGCGCCTGGTCGAACGTGACGGCTGACGTCAT
Organism: uncultured Actinomycetota bacterium; assembly: GCA_963715025.1. GTDB lineage: Bacteria > Actinomycetota > Actinomycetes > Actinomycetales > Dermatophilaceae > DASSJT01. The sequence goes on from CAVQQQ010000009.1 coordinate 913,563, forward strand.
CTGGAGGAGCGCTTTGGTCCGGGCGGCTGCCCGGGGCGAAAGGTTCGCCAGCCGGGCAGCCAGCTCCGCGGCGGCCGCGTCGAGTTCGTCCGGCTGAACCAACCGGTTGACCAGCCCCAGCCGCTCGAGGTCGTCCGACCCGAGTTCCTGGCCCAGAAGCCAGATCTCGGCGGCCCGGTGGCTGCCCACCCGCCGTGACAGGAGCCAGCTGCCCCCGAAGTCGGGCGACAGCCCGATCGCGGGAAACGCGGGCACGAAACGCGCCGACGTCGACGCCACGATGAGGTCGCACCCCAGCGCCAGGCTCATGCCGGCCCCGGCTGCGACCCCTGAGACCTTGGCGAGCACCGGCTGGGGCAGAGCGCGCAGTGCCCGCGGCACCTCGTTGAGTCCCTTCATGACAGGCAGGAAGTCGCCCGACGGCGCCACTGCGTCAAGTTCGGCGCCGGCGCAGAAGGCCCGTTCGTCACCCGTGAGGATCACGGCCCGGATGCTCGCATCGGACGCGAGCTCACGGCATACGGTCACGAACTCGGCCGCCATCTCGGCCGAAATCGCATTCCTGGCAGCGGGGTTGTGAAACCGCACCGTCGCCACGGGGCCCTCGCAGGTCTGTTCGATCCGCGGCATGGCGTCTCCTCTCAGACCACCGCCCGCTCGTGACCCTCCCAGTAGGGCCGCCGCAGTTCACGTTTCAGCACCTTCCCGGCGGGGTTGCGCGGGAGCGTCTCGACGACGTCGACCGTTTGCGGGCACTTGTAGTGAGCGAGCCGGTCCCGGGCGAAGGAGATCATCTCTTCCGCGTCGATCGTCGCTCCGGCGACCGGCGCGACCACCGCCTTGACCACCTCGCCCCACCGCTCGTCCGGCACCCCGATGACCGCGACCTCGCCAACCGAGGGATGCGTGGCCAGCACGTTCTCGACCTCGGGCGAGTAGATGTTCTCGCCGCCGCTGATGATCATGTCCTTCAGCCGGTCGATGATGTACACGAACCCGTCGGCATCGCACCGCGCCAAGTCACCCGTGCGCATCCAGCCGTCAGCCGTCCTGGCCTCGGCCGTCGCCTCGGGCCTGCCCAGGTAGCCGCGCATCGTCTGCGCCGTGCGGAACCACACCTCGCCGGGCTCGCCAACCGGCACGTCCTGCAGCGACAGCGGGTCGACCACCCGCATCTCGACCCCTCGGATCGGCAGCCCCGCCGACGTGAGCCGCTCGGGGTGTTCGGCGTCGCGGTGTGCCTCTGCCGACAGCGCCATGGTCACCCCAGCCATCTCGGTCATCCCGTAGACCTGCGAGATCCGCATGTCCGGCCAGGCGGTCAGCGCCCGTTTGAGCATCGGCAGCGGCATCGGCGCCGCACCGTAGGCCATGCACTGGATGCGCGAGAAGGCCGCGGTGGCCTGGTCGCCCGCGGCCAGCAGCGCGCCGACCACCGGAGGCACGAGGAAGATGTGGGTCGCGCCGCGGGCGATGGCCGCGAACATCAGCGCCGGATCCACCTCGCGCAGGATCACCGTGGGCGCTCCGTGGTGCAGGCCGGCGATGGCGTAGCAGGTGCCGCCCACGTGGAACTGCGGCATGCATGCCAGGCTCACCGTGGAGGAGTCGAAGTTGAAGAGGTCGTCGACCGCCTCGCTGTGGGTGTTGATGTTGCGGTGGGTCAGCTCGACACCCTTCGGGAATCCGGTCGTGCCGGACGAGTACATCACCAGGCAGGCGTCGTCTGCCTCGACGTCGGCAGCCGGCTCGACAGATCCGGCCCCCTCGACCCACGGCTCGTACTCGTCGGCCTCGCCGCCCACGACGACGACCCGCTCGATGCTGCGGTCGAGGTCCGGCACCTGTCCCACTGCCCCCTCGAACGCCTCCACGAGATCGGCTCCGACGAAGACGACCTTCGGCCGGCTGTCGTTGAGGACGTAGGCCAGCTGGTCGCCGATCAGCCGCCAGTTCACGATGACATGCGCAGCCCCGATCGACGAGGCGGCGTAGGTGAGCTCAAGGCACGCGAGGCTGTTCATGTCGAGCGTGGCCACCCGGTCGCCACGGCCGATGCCAAGGGCCCGCAGCCCGCCCGCCACGCGGTGCAGCCGGTCGCGCCACTGCGCCCAGGTGTACTCCTGGTCTCGGAACGTGATGGCCAGGGCGTCGGGCCGCTCGTCGGCCCATTTCTCGACGCGGTCGCTGATCAGGCGGTCGCTGGTGATGGGTTCGGCGGAAAGGGTCAGGTCCTGCATTGCGTGCTCCTGGTCGTCATGGCTCCACTGCGGTGCGCGGAGGCTGGGTGGTGGGCCCTGCTGATGTAGGGCCTATGCCGGGTGCCGGGCGAGGGTGGGCCGCTCAGCTCGCGAGCCCGAGGGTTTGGTTGAGGGTGGCGGCGGCGTGGGCCAGGACCGCCTTCCGCCGCCGTGAGTCGTCGGTGAGGATGTCGGCGAGGCCGAGTCCGCGGGCGAGGTCGAGAGTGGCCATGACCGCCTCCCGGACCCCGGGTCGGCTCTCGTCGACGCCGAGGAGCTCGAGGGTCACGGCGTGCACCTCCCGAGCGAAGCGGGTCTCGAGCGGGATGGCCTGCGCCCGCAGTGCCTCGTCCGTAGAGGCGGCGACCCACAGCTGGAGGGCCGCACGGAACAGGGGGCCGAGGTAGATCCCGGTGACCAGCTCCAGGACGCCAAGGGTGCGGTCCGGCCCGCTCGGCAGGGCGGCGACCTCCCGGCGGAACTCCACCACGCGGGCGTCGGCCATGTGGTCGAGCGCCGCCGTGATGAGCGCCTCCCGGGTGGGGAAGTGGTGCTGGGCCGCGCCTCTGGACACCCCGGCCCGCTCGGCGACCACCCCGACGGTGGTGTTTGACCACCCCAGCTCGGCCAGGCACTCGACGGCCGTTTCCAGGAGCCGCTGCTGCGTGGCCCGGCTGCGGTCCTGCTGGGGCTGCCGGGCGGCTACCGGCGACCGGGCGACCGACGTGCGGGTCGATGCAGACGTCGGTACAGACATGGCGGCCTCAGTCCAGGAACAGGTCGAGCTGGAGCTTCCCGCCCGGGTCGCCCACGGCATACCCCGACAGGTCGGTGACTCCGGCTCCGGCCAGCACCTCGTCGTCGATGAGGAACTGTCCGGTGACCTCGCCCGGTGGCCGGGTCAGGATGGCGTGGGCCGCATCGGCCATGATCTCGGGCGTCCGCGACTGCGAGACCATCCGCTCGCCGCCGAGCAGGTTGCGGACGGCTGCGGTGGCGATCGTCGTGCGCGGCCAGAGCGAGTTGACCGAGATGCCGTCGCCGCGCAGTTCCTCGGCCAGGCCGAGGGTGGTGAGGCTCATGCCGTACTTGGCGATGGTGTACGCCAAGTGGGCGCCCGCCCACTTGGGGTCGAGGTTGAGCGGCGGCGAGAGCGTGAGGATGTGGGCGTGGGGCGACTTCCGCAGGTGGGGCAGCGCGCACTTGGACAGCAGGAACGCCCCGCGGCAGTTGATGTCCTGCATGAGGTCGTAGCGCTTCATCGAGATCGCGTCGGTGCCCGAGAGGTCGATCGCGCTCGCGTTGTTGACCACGATGTCGATCCCGCCGAACTCGTCGACGGTCCGCGCCACTGCGTCGGCGACCTGCTCGTCGTCTCGCACGTCGCCGAAGATCGGCAGCGCCTGGCCGCCAGCCTCCCGGATCTGCTCCGCCGCGGTGTGGATCGTGCCCTCCAGCTTCGGGTGCGGCTGGTCGGTCTTGGCCAGGATGGCCACGTTGGCCCCGTCGCGGGCCGCGCGGAGCGCGATCGCCAGCCCGATCCCGCGGCTGCCGCCGGACATGAGGATCGTCCGGTCCGTCAGAGTGCTCATCGTCTCTCCCCTTCGTCTTCGCTCAGGACGGCCCAGATCGGCGCGCGCCGCTCCAGGAACGACTGCATGCCCTCGCGGGCCTCCTCGGAGCCGAAAAGACGCACCGACAGCCCGGCCATGTCAGCAGCCTGCTCGGCCAGGGCGCGCCGCACCGCGCGGGTGGTCAGGGGCTTGGTCTCGCGGAGGCCCTGCGGAGACACCGTGCGCAGGCTGTCGAGGATGCCGGTCAGCGCAGCTTCGAGGTCGCCCGTCGCCTGCGTGACCAGCCCGATGTTCGCGGCCGTGGTCGCGTCGAAGACCTCGCCCGTGAGGAAGTAGTGACTGGCGGCTCGCTCAGGCATGCGCGGGAGCGTGGTCAGCGAGATCACCGCGGGCGCGAGCCCGAGTCGGGCCTCGGTGAACGCGAACGTCGCCCGCGTGTACGCGATGGCAAAGTCACAGGCCCCGACCAGCCCCATGCCGCCGGCCCGCACGTGGCCGGCCACCCGGCATACGACCGGTTTGGGCAGTTCCACGATGGCCCGCAGGAGGCCGAGCAGGTCCTCGGCCCCCTGAGCCATCGAGCCCGCGCGGGCCTCGGTGAGGTCCGCGCCAGCGCAGAAGGTGCCGCCAGTGTGCGTGAGGACCACCGCGCGGACCCCGTCGTCCGCGCCCGCCTGGGCGAGCCGCGCGCCCAGCTGGGCGACCAGTGCGCTCGACAGGGCATTGCGGTTGTGCGGCGAGTCCAGCGTGATCGTCGCGATGGCGCGGTGCACGTCGTAGTGGACCAGCTCGGCCCCGGGTTCGGTGCTCGTGGCGGCGTTCATCAGTAGGACTTTGGCAGACCCAGAGAGTGCTGGGCGACGAAGTTGAGGATCATCTCGCGACTCACCGGCGCCACCCGGGTGATCCGCGCTGAGGCCAGGTGCGCGGCGAGGCCGTACTCCCTGGTGAGGCCGTTGCCGCCGTGGGACTGGATCGCCTGGTCGAGCGCCGCGATGCTGGCCTCGGCCGCGGCGTACTTGGCCATGTTGGCCGCCTCGCCGGCACCTTCGTCGTCGCCCGCGTCGTAGAGGGTCGCCGCCTTCTGCATCATGAGCCGGGCCAGCTCGACCTCGACATGGCACTTGGCCAGCGGGTGCGCGAGGCCCTGGTGGGCACCGATGGGAACACCCCAGACGCTGCGCTCCGCCACATAGCCCGCCGTGCGGGCGATGCTGAACCGGCCCAAGCCCACCGCGATCGCCGCCGCCATGATCCGCTCGGGGTTCAGGCCGGCGAAGAGCTGGGCCAGCGCCGCGTCCTCCTCGCCCACGAGCGCCTGGCGGGGCAGCCGCACGTCGTCGAGGAAGAGCATGAACTGGCGCTCGGTCTCGATGATGTCCATGTCGATGGGGGTGTACTCGAAGCCCTGGGTCTCCCTCGGCAGGATGAACAGCGCCGGCTTGAGCCGGCCGGTGCGGGCGTCGGCCGTGCGCCCCACGATGAGCACGGCGTCGGCGCGGTCGACGCCGGTCACGAAGACCTTTCGGCCGGTGAGCAACCAGTCGTCGCCGTCGCGCCGGGCCGTCGTGCTGATGTTGTGGCTGTTGGAGCCGGCATCGGGCTCGGTGATGCCGAAGGCCATCGTGATCGACCCGTCGGCGATCCCTGGCAGCCAGTCCTTCTTCTGCTCGTCGGTGCCGAACCGGCTGATGATGGTGCCGCAAATTGCCGGCGACACGACCATCATGATCAGCGGGCAGCCGCCCCGGGCCAGCTCCTCGAGCACGAGCGAGAGCTCGTAGATGCCGGCCCCGCCGCCCCCACACGCCTCGGGGATGTGGACCCCGAGGAAGCCAGCGCGACCGGCCTCCTGCCACAGCTCGGTGAGGGCCTCCCCCTTGCGCGCCCGGGCGTCCGCGTACTGCCAGCCGTACTTGCCGGCCAGCTGTGCCACGGCCGATCGCAGGGCCTGGCGCTCCTCGCTCTCGACGAAACTCATGACTCCTCCTGGGGCGGGTTCTCGGGGTTCTCGGGGTTCTCGGGGTTCTCCGGCTCGGCCGTGACCACGGCCAGCACGGCGCCGACCTCGACATGCTGGCCACGGTGCACGTTCAGCTCGGTGACCCTGCCGTGGGCGGGGGAAGTGATGGGGTGCTGCATCTTCATGGCCTCCAGGACCATGAGCGGCTGGCCGTGCTCGACGGAGTCGCCGAGCGCTGCGGCGAGGGCGACGACGACGCCCGGCATCGGGGCGACCAGCGATCCGGGGACCACATGCGACGAGGGGTCGCGGAAGCGCTCCACCGCGGTCAGAGCGACCGGCCCGAGAGGCGAGTCGACGCAGACCAGGTCGCCGTAGCGGCGGACCGAGAAGAGCCTCCGGACGCCGTCCACCTCGAGGGCCACCTCGTCCGGCGCGTGCGCCAGCACGCGCACACCAGGGTATGCCGGTGCTTCCACTTCGCCACGCCGCAGCTGGTACGCGACGGCGTGTGGTCCCCCGCGCCCTGCGTACTCCTTGTGCTGCGGCTGCGACGGAAGGTTGCGCCACCCGCTCGGCAGCGCGCCCTGCACCGGCGCCCCCGCCCGGTTGGCCGCGGCGTCGGCCAGCGCCGCCGCGAGCGCGGAAAGGCGCTCCGCCTCGGCGTCGGCGAGCGGCTGGGCGAGCGCGTCCAGACCGTGCCGGTCGAAGAAGGTGGTGTCCGTCTCCCCCGCGAGGAATGCCTCGTGGCGCAGGACCCGCACCAGCAGGTCGCGGTTGGTGCGCACGCCGTGGACCTCGGCCCGAGCCAGTGCGGCGGCAAGGGCCCGCGCCGCGTCGTCGCGCTGCGGCGCCCATGCGATGACCTTGGCGAGCATGGGGTCGTAGAACACGCTGACCTCCGAACCGTCCACCACGCCAGCATCCAGTCGTATGCCGGGCGCGGACAGCCCGTCGAACGTCGCCCTCACGCCAGGCACGTGGAGCCGGTGAACGGTGCCGCTCTGCGGCTGCCAGCCCTGCCCCGGGTCCTCCGCATAGAGCCTGGCCTCGATCGCGAAGCCGCTGGCCGTCGGTGGGCGGTCGGGCAGGGGATGCCCGTCGGCGACGTCGAGCTGCAAACGCACGAGGTCCAGGCCGGTCGTCAGCTCGGTCACCGGGTGCTCCACCTGGAGGCGGGTGTTCATCTCCAGGAAGAAGAACCGGCCGCTGGCGTCGGCCAGGAACTCGACAGTGCCCGCTCCCGCGTACCCGATGGCCCGAGCAGCACTCGTGGCCGCGGCATACAGGCTCTGGCGCAGCCCGGCCCGACCCTCTGCCGGCGCGCCGTCGGGTGCCTGCTCCAGCCGCTCAATCAGCGGTGAGGGGGCCTCCTCGATCACCTTCTGGTGGCGTCGCTGGATCGAGCACTCACGCTCGCCGACGGCCCAGACACCACCATGCCGGTCCGCCATGACCTGCACCTCGATGTGGTGCCCCGTCTCGAGGTACGGCTCGCAGAACACGGCGGGGTCACCGAACGCCGACGCCGCCTCCGCACGCGCGGCCTCGAGCTGCGCGGGCAGGTCAGCGAGCTCGCGCACCACCCGCATCCCGCGGCCACCGCCTCCGGCCGAGGCCTTCACCAGGACCGGAAGATCGGCCTCGGTGATGGCTTCCGGCTGGAGCTCGGCCAGCACGGGGACGCCGGCGGCGACCATGAGCCGCTTGGCCCCGACCTTGGAGCCCATGGCCTCGATGGCCTCGGGTGACGGGCCGATCCAGACCAGGCCGGCGTCGAGCACGGCCCGCGCGAAGTCAGCGTTCTCGGAGAGGAACCCGTAGCCGGGGTGGATGGCGTCGGCTCCGGCCCGCTTGGCCGCCTCGATGACCAGGTCGGCGCGTAGGTAAGTGTCGGTCGACGAGCTGCCCGGCAGGTCCACTGCGGCGTCGGCCTCGCGCACGTACGGTGAGCCGGCATCGGCGCTCGAGTGGATCGCCACCGTCGCGAGGCCAAGGTCGCGGCAGGTGCGGAAGACCCGCCGGGCGATCTCGCCGCGGTTGGCGACCAGCACGGTCGTGATCACATCGCTGCCCTCACATCCGGAAGACGCCGTAGCCCGCGGCGCCCTCCACCGGTGCGGAATGGATGGCCGACAGGCACAGCCCGAGCACGGTGCGCGTGTCGCGTGGGTCGATGATGCCGTCGTCGTAGAGCCGGCCGCTGAGGAAGATCGGAAGCGACTCGGCCTCGACCTGGCCCTCGACCGCCGCCCGCATGGCGGCGTCCTGGTCCTCGTCGTAGGGCCGGCCGGCGGCTGCCGCGGCAGCTCGGGCCACGATCGACAGCACCCCCGCGAGCTGCTGCGGGCCCATCACGGCCGACTTGGCGGATGGCCAGGCGAAGAGGAAGCGCGGGTCGTAGGCGCGGCCGCACATGCCGTAGTGGCCGGCCCCGTAGCTCGCGCCGATCAGCAGGGAGATGTGCGGGACCGTCGAGTTCGAGACCGCATTGATCATCTGCGCGCCGTGCTTGATGATCCCGGCCTGCTCGTACTCCTTGCCCACCATGTAGCCGGTCGTGTTGTGGAGGAAGAGCAGCGGGGTGTCGGCCTGGTTTGCGAGCTGGATGAACTGCGTCGCCTTCTGCGACTCGGAGCTGAACAGGATGCCGCGGGAGTTGGCCAGGATGCCGACCGGGTAGCCGTGCAGGCGGGCCCAGCCAGTGACGAGCGAATCGCCGTAGAGCGGCTTGAACTCGTCGAAGTCGGACCCGTCGACGATCCGGGCGATCACCTCGCGCGGGTCGAACGGGACCTTGAGATCCGGCGGGACGATGCCCAGCAGGTCCTCGGTGTCGAAGAGCGGATCGGGCGGCTCGGCCATCGGCGCGGGCCCCTGCTTGCGCCAGTTGAGTCGCGCGACGATGCCGCGGCCGATGCGCATGGCGTCGAGCTCGTCGACGGCGAAGTAGTCGGCCAGCCCGGAGGTGCGCGCGTGCATCTCCGCGCCGCCCAGCTCCTCGTCGTCGGCATCCTCTCCGGTGGCCATCTTGACCAGCGGTGGCCCGGCCAGGAAGACCTTCGACCGCTGCTTCACCATGACGACGTGGTCGCACATGCCCGGCACGTAGGCGCCACCCGCGGTGGAGTTGCCGAAGACCAGGGCAATGGTCGGTATGCCGGCCGCGGACAGCCGGGTCAGGTCGCGGAAGAGCCGTCCGCCTGGGATGAAGATCTCCTTCTGGGTCGGCAGGTCCGCACCGCCAGACTCGACCAGCGAGATGACGGGCAGCCGGTTCTGGAGCGCAATGTCGTTGGCGCGGAATACCTTCCGCGTCGTCCACGGGTTGCTGGCACCACCTCGCACTGTGGGGTCGTTGGCTACGAGGAGGCACTCCACCCCCTCGACGACGCCGATGCCGGTGACCACGCTCGCGCCGACCTGGAAGTCGCTGCCCCAGGCTGCCAGGGGGGACAGCTCGAGGAAGGCCGAGTCAGGGTCGAGGAGCAGCTCGATGCGCTCCCGGGCCAGGAGCTTGCCGCGTGAATGGTGCCGCTCGACGTACTTCGCCCCGCCTCCGGCCAGCGCCTTGGCGTGCTCGGCCTCGACCTCGGCGAGTTTCGCGAGCATGGCGTCGCGGTTGGCGGCGAAGTCCTCGCTGCGGAGGTCGACCGCGGTCTGCAGCGCAGTCACGGGATCAGCTCCTCGGGGATCTCGACGACGCGGGAGCGGAGCCACTCGCCGAGGGCTTTGGCCTGGGGGTCGAAACGCGCGTTGTAGGCGACCCCCTCGCCGAGCAGCCCCTCGATCACGAAGTTGGCTGCTAGCAGGCTGGGGAGGAGGAAGCGGCGGACCACCAGGCCCTTGGCCTCAGGCAGCAGTTCCTGGAGCCGCTCGACGGTGAGCGTGTTGGCAAGCCACGGCCAGGCATGTTCCGACCGGACCCAGATCCCGAGGTTGGCGCTCCCGCCCTTGTCGCCGCTGCGGGCCCCGGCAACCAGCCCCAGGGGAACGCGGCGCGTCGGGCTGCCGCCGGCCCACAGCGGGACGTCGGGCTCGGGAGCGTCGGTCAGCGGCGCCAACTCCGCCGACGGGGCAATCTCGACGTGCTGCCTGTCGGGCAGCACGGCCACCTGGCGCACTTCGCCGACCGGCACGTAGCCCGCGGTGAAGACGCCGTACGGCGAAGCATCGCCGGGTGGGGCCGTGAGGTGGGCGCCGGGGTAGGTGCCGAGCGCGATCTCGACTGCGGCGCTGGAGAACGCGCGGCCGACTTTCGCGGGGTCGGCGCCCCGTGCCACACAGTGGAGAAAGGCGCTGGCCCGCTCCTCGTCGTCGGCGTCGTCGTGGTCGGTGCGCGCCAGGGTCCAGACCGTGTCGGCGGGGACGGTCTCGGCCAGCTGGTCCCTCACCAGCCGCGCCTTCGCCTCGATGTCCAGGCCGGTGAGGACGAACGTCACCTCGTTGCGGAAGCCGCCGAGGCTGTTGAGCGACACCTTGAGGTCCGGCGGCGGGGCCTCGCCGCGGACGCCCGACAGCCGCACACGGTCCGGGCCGTCCTGCTGGAGGCGCACGGAGTCCAGGCGCAGCGTGACGTCGGGACCGGCATACCTCCCGCCACCCACTTCGTACAGCAGCTGCGCGGTGACCGTCTCGACGGTCACCGCACCGCCCGAGCCGTCGTGCTTGGTGATGACGCTCGAACCGTCAGCGGCTACCTCGGCGATCGGGAAGCCCGGGCGGCGCAGGTCGGGAATCTCGGTGAAGAAGGAGAAGTTGCCGCCTGTCGCCTGCGTCCCGCACTCGATGACGTGCCCGGCGGCGACCGCTCCCGCGAGCTGGTCGTAGTCGGTCGGTGCCCACCCGTAGTAGGCGGCGGCGGGCCCGACGACCAGCGAGGCATCGGTCACGCGACCGGTGACCACGACCTCCGCACCGGCCTCGAGGCAGGCGGCGATGCCCCAGCCGCCGAGGTAGGCGTTGGCCGCGAGCGGCGCGCCGAGGCCGAGTTCGGCGGCCCGGCTCAGCAGGTCGTCCCCCTCGACATGCGCGATCTTCGCCTGGAGGCCGAGGCGCGCGGCCAGAGTGCGCAGCGCTTCGGCCAGGCCTGCGGGGTTGAGCCCTCCAGCGTTCGTGACGATGGCGACCCCGCGGTCGAGGGCCAGGCCGAGGGTGTCCTCCATCTGGCGCAGGAAGGTCTTGGCGTAGCCGGAGCCGGGGTCTCTCGCACGGTCGCGGGCCAGGATGAGCATGGTCAGCTCCGCGAGGTAGTCGCCGGTCAGGACATCGAGCTCGCCGCCCTCGAGCATCTCGCGCATGGCCGAGAGCCGGTCGCCGTAGAAGCCGGAGGCGTTGCCGATGCGCAGGGGCTGCCGGCTCACGCGAACTGCCCCTGCCTGCGCCCCTCGCCGGGCGGGCCGGCAAAGGCCTGGGCGAGGTCGAGCCAACGGTCGGCGTCGGGTCCGTCCGCGACGAGCCCGAGGTCTGCGCGGTGCCGGCGCCGGGTCACGAGAAGACAGAAGTCCAGTGCCGGCCCGCGGACGTGCTGGGCGGCGTCCTCTGGACCCCAGACCCACACACCGCTTCCGTCCGGGGCCTCGAGCTCGACCCGGAACTCCTGGGCGGGTGGAGCGACCTGGTTGACCGCGTAGGCGAAATCGCGGGTGCGCACGCCGAGGTAGGCGATGTGCCGGAGTCGGCCGGTCGGCTCGCGCACGACCCCCAGCGCGTCAGCAACATCCTGGCCGTGGGCCCAGGTCTCCATGAGCCGAGCGGTCGCCATCGAGGCGGCGCTCATCGGTGGCCCGAACCAGGGGATGCGACCCGCACCGGCGGCGGCGTGGTCGGACAGGGCCGCGGAGAGGGCGGCGCGTGCCACGCGCCAGCGCTGGAGGACCTCGGCCGGCTGGGCGGCGGCGCCCGCGGCAGCCGCCTCGTCGACGGGCTGCCGCCCCTGCGCGTATGCCGTAGCCACCGGTTGCAGGACGTCAGTCGCGAAACGCTCGGATTGGGACACTGCCAGGTGGGCGACCTCGTCGGTCCAGGCGAGGTGGGCGACCTGGTGGGCGATGGTCCACCCAGGGGCCGGGGTGGCGCGCTGCCACTCCTCGGGTCTCAGCCCGCCGACCAGGACGTCGAGGCTGTCCGCCTCCGCTCGGAGGTCGAGGAGAAGTGCCGAGAGATCTGCCACTGCCGCTCCTTCGTGCCGGCACGAGCATGGCAGCGAGCCCGGAAAAAAGCAATCATGCCTGCTTGTTTCTGTGAGAGTGAATCCGCGAGGGCTCGCCCTGTCGACAATGTGAGGCGGACTTCACCAGCCACGTAGGCGTACGAGCCCCGTAGGCGTATTAGGCAGGGCACACGACGGTGGGCCGGACATCCGACCCGGCCCACCCCGTCCCTCAGGGAAGCTGCACGTACCCGTGCCGCAACTTCCAGAGGAAGTACTTCTCGAAGCCGAGTTTCATGACGTGGGCTTGCGGGCCCGGGATGAGTACCCCGTGCTTGCGCGGCGGCAGCATCTTGTCGGCGAGGATGACCACGCCGTTGTTGCCGGCGTCCATCACGCAGACCGCGGGGATGTTGGCGAAGTCCTTGGTCTCGCTCGGCGTGTCGCCCCTGATCTGGGCAGCGATATTCGTGGCTGCCACATGCGCCTGGACCTCGGTGGGGTAGCCGGTCTTGGGAATGCCCACGGGCACCGCCGTCTGCCACGGGACGTCGACCGCCGCAGCGATGCCCACGGCATACACGTCCTCGTACTTCTGGGTCTGGTATGTGGGGCGGACCGCCACGTAGCCCTTGTCGTCCGCGATACCAGGCGTGTCGCGCACGACGATCTGTCCGTGGAACGCGGGCACGATCATGGCATACGTGAACGGCATCTCCCTGCCGTCCTCGAGCCCCACGGCGCCCTGGTCGACGTGCGTAATGGCCACGCCCACCTCGGCATTGATGTGCTCCTTGGCGAGGAACATGCCCAACAGGGTCTCGCCGTGCGGGAGTCCGCCGATGCCGAAGTGCCCCAGGAACGGCTCGGACGTCACGTAGTTGACCTTTACCTGGTCCTTGAGCCCCGCCTTGCGCAGCCGGTAGGAGAGGTTGAAGAGGAACTCGTATGCCGCCCCGAAGCATCCCGCGCCCGGCGCTGCTCCGACGACGACGTCACCGGGATCCCTGAGGAACTGCTGCCAGGCCTCGCCGGCCTTGATGGCGTCTTCCAGCGTCGTGATGGTCACCGCGTTGTCGGACATGCCCGGCACCAGGTCCGGCCGGTTGCGGTACCCGGTCGCGATGACCAGGTAGTCGTAGTCGTGCCAGGTGCTCTCCCCGGTGCGAACCCGCTTGTGCTCTGGGTCGAGCTCGGTGGCCTCGGCGTGGAGGAAGCCGATGCCGCGCTTGCTGAGCGTCGGCTCGACCGGGAAGGTGATGTCCTTCGTCTTGCGCTTGCCGAACGGCAGCCAGATGAGGCTGGGGTTGAACACGAAGCGGTCGCTCGGAGAGATGACGTCGACGTCGACGTCGCCCCCGAGCTCGTGCTTGACGGCGAGCGCTGCAGTCAGGCCGCCGAAGTTGGAGCCGAGCACGATGACCTTCTTGCTCATGGCTGTGCTCCTTTCGCCCATCTACGAGACTAGGCCCGCGCCGACCTTCTGGCGACAGGCGAACGGGTCAGGTGGTGTGCCACAGCGCCGACCATCACCAAACCGATCAGGAGCACGGTGAGTCCGAGATCGAGTCCGGCGAAGGCGATGCCGATGGCGACGACGGCGATCGCGAGTCCGGAGACCAGCTTGCGGGGCTCGCGGCCAGGCGCGCTATCCAGAGCAGCTGGAGCCCACCGACGCCCACCGCATATGCCAGCGCCGTCTGCCGTCGGGCGACATGGCCCCGCGCCGCGCGTACGCCACAGCGCGACCATGGCGAACCGCATCATGGCGAAGCCCGCTACAGCCACGCCCGACACCCCATCGTCGAACAGGTCCGGCACTCCCGCCGCAAGGACCAGGACGCCCGCCATGATCACGAATGTGAGCAGGCGGAACACGACGTCGCCCGTGTCATAGGCCGACGCGAACCACGAATAGTTCATCCACGCCCACCACACTGCGAAGAACACGAAGGCATAGCCGAGCAGCGTGCCGAGGTGACCCTCAGCGAGGCCGTGGTGCAGCTCGGCAGCGCCCGCCGCCACGGCGACCACGAAGGAGAGGTCGAAGAACAGCTCGAGCGGGGTCGGACGCCCGGTGCGCCTCGGTGGGGTCGCGACCGGTCATCGGCCGCAGCCACGGAACCGGTCGCGAACCCATGGGGCGAGTATGCCGAGGTGGCCTGCCTCACACCGGATTTGCGATTTGTTACTGGTGAGTAGGAAGATGGATGGCGGCACTCCCGAGAGCGAGACCGCCGACCCCCACTGTCTACGGAGGAAACCCGGCATGGGTCACTACAAGAGCAACCTGCGCGACCTCGAGTTCAACCTGTTCGAGGTGTACAACCGCCAAGAGGTGCTGGGCAGCGGCCCCTACGATGACCTCGACGCCGACACGGCGCGCGAGATGCTGAAGGAGGTCTCGCGCCTCGCCGAGCACGAGCTCGCCGAGTCCTTCGCCGACGCCGACCGCAACCCGCCGGTCTTCGACCCTGAGAGCCACTCCGTCGCGATGCCGGCTTCGTTCACGAAGTCCTACCAGGCCTACGTCGACTCCGGCTTCTGGAGCATCGACGCCCCCGGCGAGCTCGGCGGCACGGTTGCCCCGCCCTCGCTCAAGTGGGCGATGAACGAGATGGTGCTGGGCGCCAACCCGGCGATCGCGATGTTCGCGGCCAGCTACTCCTTCGCCAAGCTGCTCTACATCCTGGGCACCGACGACCAGAAGAAGATGGCCCGCTGGATCATCGAGAAGGGGTGGCACTGCACGATGGTGCTCACCGAGCCCGATGCCGGATCCGACGTGGGGGCCGGGCGCACCAAGGCCGTCGACAACGGCGACGGCACCTGGAGCGTGAGCGGCGTGAAACGGTTCATCACCTCGGCCGAGTCCGACCTGACCGACAACGTCGTCCACTTCGTCCTCGCCCGCCCCCAGAGTGCGGGCCCCGGCACCAAGGGCCTCTCGCTCTTCATCGTCCCCAAGTTCCTGGTCGACCTGGAGACCGGTGAGCTGGTCGAGCGCAACGGTGCCTACGTCACCAACGTCGAGAAGAAGATGGGCCTCAAGGTGAGCACGACGTGTGAGATCACCTTCGGCGAGAAGCAGCCCGCCGTCGGCACGCTGCTGGGCGACGTCCACGACGGCATCGCGCAGATGTTCCGGGTGATCGAGCATGCCCGGATGCTCGTCGGCACCAAGGCCATCGCCACCCTGTCGACTGGCTACCTCAACGCGCTCGACTACGCCAAGAACCGCGTGCAGGGCGCCGACCTGACCCAGATGACCGACAAGACCGCTCCGCGGGTCACCATCACGCACCACCCCGACGTGCGCCGCTCGCTGATGACCCAGAAGGCCTACGCCGAGGGCCTGCGCGCGCTGGTGCTGTTCACGGCCACCCAGCAGGACATCGTCGACGCCGAGTTTCTGCGGACAGGTGCGGAAACCCCCGAGAAGGGCTCGGCGGCCGACCTCGCGAGCCGCGTCAACGACCTGCTCCTCCCGGTCGTCAAGGGCCTCGGCTCGGAGCGCGCCTGGACCCTCCTGGGCACCGAGTCACTGCAGACCTTCGGCGGCTCCGGCTTCCTGCAGGAGTACCCGATCGAGCAGTACGTCCGCGACGCGAAGATCGACACCCTCTACGAGGGCACGACCGCGATCCAGGGCCTTGACTTCTTCTTCCGCAAGATCATCCGCGACAAGGCGCAAGCCCTCTCGCATATCGCTCTCCAGATCCAGGAGTTCGCCAAGAACCTCGGCGCCCACGGCGGCCGGCTGGACCGCGACCGCGAACTGCTCGGCAAGGGTCTGGAGGACGTGCAGGGCATCCTCGGGTACATGGTCGGCGAGCTGATGAAGTCCGACCCGCGCCAGGAAGGCGGCGAGCTCGCCAACCTCTACAAGGTCGGCCAGAACACCACCCGGCTGCTGCTCGGCGCGGGCGACCTCGTGGTCGGCTGGCTGCTGCTGCGCCAGGCCGAGGTGGCCCTGAACGCCCTCGAGGGCGAGGTGTCCCCCAAGGACCGGGACTTCTATGAGGGCAAGGTGGCGGCCGCGTCGTTCTTCGCCCGCAACGTCCTGCCGCGGCTCGCCTCAGAGCGGACGATCGCCGAGGCGACCGACAACGCGCTCATGGATGTTTCCGAGTCCGCCTTCTGAGCCCCTGCATGGTCCTTGAGGTATGCCGGCCGGCCGGCATACCTCGAAAGCGCCGGCCCAGCGCGGGACAGGCGCTTTCGACGCAGTTGCCTGGGTCGTACCCAGAATGATCAGATGCGCTCCTCCGGCGGAACGCCCGTCTCCCGGCGCTCGACGACGGCTGTGTGCGAGGTGTTGGCACGCTGCCCGTTCATGACCAGGCCGACCACCAGGGACAACACGCCACCGATGATCAGGATCCAGCCGAGCGTGTCGAGGTTGGTGTTGACCGCATTGTCGATCAGGTCGGTGAAGCTGAGGATCGCGCCGACGACGATGAGGAAGATGCCAAGGCCGAGGCCCATGTCGTGCTCCTTCTCCAAGGTCCGCACACGTGCGCGCGGACGTCATGGGATCGCATTACCCGCCCAGCAGCCGCACCAATCGGGGATGTGGTGGCCAGGTAACGCAGGGCGTCGGGCTCTGGCCGCCCACCCAGGGACGCGGGCTATTCCGGTGGCTCGGGCAACGGGCCTGCCGCCTGGCCGGCGTGCCCCCGGTCGACTGGGGCCGGGTAGCTGCGCCGCCTGCCCTTGAGCGCACTGCCGCCGGAGGCGGCAAGGCCGAGGACGACCACCGCAATCGTTCCGATCACGAACAGGACCAGCACCATGAATGCCACGACACACCTCCTTCGGCCGCTCAGGACAAACGGTAGCGCCGCTGGGCGCCGCGACTCCATCAATGGCCAGAGGCGACCTGTTCAGACGATTCAGACCCCTCTGAGGTCGAGCCGGAGCACACTGGGCGCGTCGTCTCGGAGGACGACCGGAATGCCCCAGTCCTGCTGGTAGAGATGGCACGCGGCATGTGCTGGCGTGGCGCCCGTCACCGGATCGCCGTCGCAGGTCGCGGCCTGGACGCTCACGTGCAGTACCCCCTCGCCGACAGCTCGGTCGAGGACCAGGTCCTTGCCCAGGCCAGGCGCCGTGCCTGCGCCCTCGGCCAGGAGTCCTTCCGGCGTTGCGGAGATCATCAGCTGGGCCGGTTCGCCCCAGCGGTCGTCGAGCTTCTGCCCGGTCGGCGGGGTGAAGGCAACGCTGAGCCGCACCTCCCCGGCAGCCAGCTCTGTGGGGGGTCGCTGGGTGTGGTGAGGATCGCCGTCGACCCGGGTGGCCTTGTCCGGCAGCGGAACCCGCACCAGCTGGTGGGCGGCGGACTCCACGACTACCAGTGTCGCCTCGCCCTCGCGTGAGGCGTCGACGACTGCTCCGCTGGGCTCGGCCAGCCCGTCGAACAGGGTCATGACCTCGTCGGCCACGGGGTCGTATCGGCGGATCGCCCCGTTGTAGGTGTCGCTGATCGCCACCGAACCGTCGGGCAGGACGGTCACCCCCAGAGGGTGCTGGAGCAGCGCCTCGCGTGCTGGGCCGTCGCGGTGGCCGAAGTCAAAGAGCCCCTGCCCTACGTGGGTCGCGACCACGAGGCCATCGTCAGCGCGCTCGAGGGAGCGAAGGGCCGACGTCTCGGAGTCCGCGACCCACAGGCGGCGGCCGTCGACCGATACGGCGAGCCCGGACGGCTGGGCGAACCAGGTGTGCCCGGCCGCGCCGTCGCGGATGCCCTCGGCGGAAGTCCCCGCCAGCACGCTCATCCGCCCCTCGGCGGGGTCGGACGCCAGGTCGAGCGCCCACAGCTGGTGGACCCCCGCCATGGCGATGACCACGCGGCCCTCGAACCAGGCCAGGTCCCACGGTGTCGAGAGGTCCTGCTCCAGGGCAGGGCCACCCCCGGACCGCTGGCGTAGCTGCCGCCCCGTGCCGGCCACCGTGGTCCAGGTGCCGTCGATCAGTCGCAGGGCCCGGATGCGGTGGTTCACGCTGTCGGCGACCAGCACGGCATACCCCAGCTGCACGGTGGCCTCGAACGGGAGCGCCAGCACGCCCTGAGGCTCGTTGAGCTCGCCCGGGCCCCCGTAGCGCGTCCGCTCGGTGACCAGGTCGGCCTCGAGGTGGACCAGCTGGTGGTGGGCGGTGTCGGAGACCAGGTAGCTGCCGTCACGGCGCGCAGCCACCTTGCCGGGGAAGCGCAGGGCTCCCGCGGGCGCGGGTGGCGGAACGTACGGTGAGTCGCCCTGGCGGAGGGTGCCCTTCGCGGCATGCTCGGCGATCAGCTCCTCGACCAGCACCGCGAGGCCGTGGCCGTGGCCCTCGCCGGACATCGAGGCGACGATGTAGCCCTCCGGGTCGATGACCACCAGGGTCGGCCACGCCCGCGCGGTGTAGGCCTTCCAGGTCGTGAGGTCGGGGTCGTCGAGCACGGGGTGGTGAACGGCGTAGCGCTCGACCGCCGCCGCCAGGGCGTCGGGGTCGGCCTCGTGCTCGAACTTCGGCGAGTGCACCCCGATGAGCACCATGGAGTCGGCGTACTTCTCCTCGAGCGGCCGCAGCTCGTCCAGCACGTGGAGGCAGTTCACGCAGCAGAAGGTCCAGAAGTCGAGCACCACGACACGACCGCGCAGCTGCGCCAGCGTGACCTCGCGACCCCCGGTGTTGAGCCACCCGCGGCCGGTGAGGGCCGGGGCGCGCAGGCGGGTCCGGTTCACGATCACATCCTCGCAACAGCGTGCCCATCGCAGGTATGCCGGGCGGTCGTCCCGGGTACCTATCCCCCGTGAGTCGGCACCCCTGTCCCTCGCTCCGGTCGCCTGTTCGGCCGATCCCCGGCGCGTCGCCCTCCCTCTGTCAGTGGTGAGGAGTCTCATGGAGGGAGCAGCTCCATCGGTAGGCATCCTGCCCGGTCAACCTGCAGCAGGAACTGCGCGTCCGCACCACAAGGAGGTGTGACGGATGAGGCACAGGGATTTCAGTGACTCAGCCCTGGTCGTGGCTGCGAGCACGGCAGCGGCCGTACATCGTCGCGACCATCTCCACAGTGGGGAGGCCTGCCACCCTCACGTGATCGAGGTCGTGGGCCTCGGCACCTCTGCTGCGGCGGTGTGCCACGACTGTGCGTGCGACACCGGGTTCATCGACGCTCAAGACGCCCACGCGGTCGCCGAGCAGCACCGCCGCCAGACTGCCTGAGGCTTGGCCCCGACCGGCTCTGCCGTCTCAGAGCCGGCGGTCGAGCAGCACCGGGAAGTCCTCCCGGACGGCGGCGATCGAACCGAGCTCGATGTCGACGCTGAGCACCTGCTCGTTCGTCCCAGCCTCCGCGAGCACTTCACCGGTCGGCATGACCACCTGCGAGTGGCCGCCCATCTGGTGGTCGGCATGGGTGCCTGCGGTGTTGCACGCGATGAGTACGCACTGGTCTTCCACCGCGCGAGCCCTTCCGAGGAGCGTCCAGTGGCCGACGCGAGCAGCGGGCCACGCCGCCGGCACGATGAAGACCGTCGCCCCGGCATCCAGCTGTCGCCGGTAGAGCTCGGGGAAGCGCAGGTCGTAGCAGGTCGACAGACCGGCGCGATGCCCCTCGGGAAGGTCGAGCAGAACCAAGTGCTCGCCCGCCTCCATGAGCGCCGGCTCGCCGGCGCCGAACCCGAAGCGGTGAATCTTCCGGTATGCCGCAGCGAGCTCCCCCTGCGGGGTGAACACCAGCGAGGTGTTGGCCAGGGTCCGGCCCTCGGCTCCCCCGTAGGGCAGACGCTCCACGATCGAGCCCGCGTGCAGGAGCACCCCCGCGTCACGGGCGGCCGCTGCCATGGCCTGCGCAACCGGCCCGTCGACGGCCTCGGCGCGCTCGTTCCAGCGGACGTAGTCGAATCCTCCGGCCGACCAGAGCTCGGGGAGCACCACAAGGTCGTGTCCGGCCTGCTCGAGCACCAGCTCGGAGACCCGCTCGGTGCGCTCCTCGACCGTCTCATCGTCTCCATAGGCCAGCTGGATCAGGGCCACTCTCATCGGCGCTCTCCCTTCTCGAGGTGCGCCTTCCGCTGCGCGAGGTAGGCGTTGTAGGCGGCGAGCTCGGCATCGCCGTCCCGATCGGCCTGGCGGTCGCTGCGCGCGGCCTCGGCCCGATCGGTACGTACCCACGCAAAGGCAACCATCAAGGCCAGCACCAGGGTCGGTGCCTCGCCGACGCCCCAGGCGATCTCCCCGGCGGTGTGCTGGTCGGCAAGGGGGTCGGTCATCCAGGGCAGGTGCAGAGCGGTGAAGAAGTCCGGCGCCAGCAGTGACTGCGTCCCGGTCAGGACGACCCCGAAGAAGGCGTGGAAGGAGATGGTCGCGAACAGCACCACCAGCAGCATGAGGGGCGGCCACCGTTTCGGGCCGGGGTCGACTCCCACCAGCATCGAGGTGAAGAGGTACCCGGTGAGGAAGAAGTGGGCGACCATCAGCAGGTGGCCGGTGTGGGTTCGCAGGGCCAGCTCGAAGGCGGGTGAGTAGTAGAACACCGCCAGGCTCACGAAGAACAGCGGGGCTGCGACCACCGGATGGGTCAGCACGCCGAGGACCCGCGAGTGCACCACGTGGAGGATCACCTCGCGCGGCCCCCAAGTCTTGTCCTTCCGGGCCGGCAGTGCCCGCAGGGCCAGCGTCACTGGAGCGGCCGGTACCAGCAGGAGCGGGACCACCATGGCGACGGCCATGTGCATGACCATGTGGGTCGAGAAGAGCACCCGCCCCCAGATGCCCGGCGCCCCGCAGGTGGCATAGGCGAAGACGAGCCAGCCCGCGACCCAGAGCACGGTCCGGCCGAGCGGCCAGCGGTCGCCGCGCCGGCGGAGGCGGCGCACCCCCGCGGCATACAGGCCGATCATGACCACCGCGAGGCTGACGAACAGCCAGTCGGTCCGCCAGGCAGTGACCCAGTCGAGACCGGTGAGCGGGCCGGGATCGGGGTAGCCGGTCAGCTCCAGGACTCGGCCGGGTGAGGGCGGCCGGTCGGGCACCGGCGGCGCTGAACGGGACAGGACCACGGCGGCGCCTACGGCGAGTCCCATGACGCCGAGTTCGCCCAACGCGAGGCGCACGAACGCGGCCGAGTCGGACGCCCGCTGAGTGAGCCGCCGAGCGAGGTATCGCCGGTGCTGCCAGCCGGCGACCCCGAGGAGGACGAGGGCTGTCGCCTTGACCAGGACGACCGCGCCGTAAGACGTGCCCAGGGCCCCAAGCGATCCGAGCCTGATCCATGCGCTCTGAAGCCCGGACACGGCGACCAGCGCGAAGCCCCATCCCGCGACCGTGCTGTACCGCGCGACCGTGGCGCCCAGGTCCGTCCCCAGCCGCGGGCGCATCGCGACCAGTGCCAGTAGACCGCCCACCCAGACGACGACGCCAAAGAGGTGTACGGCCACAGCGTTGACCGCCTCCTCATGGCTCGCGCTGCCGGCGGCGTGCCCGGTGAGCGCCAAGATGACGGCGCCGGCGACCGCGGCCACGGCGAGCCAGCCCATGAACGCGCGCGAGGTCGCCACCGCGGCGCCGAGGGAGACCAGGATGGCCACGAGGGCGCTGATGGCCAGGACTCGGGTCACCTCGATCTCGAAGACGAAGCTGATGAACTGTGAGACGAACGCGGGGTTCGAGAGGGGTATGCCGGCTAGCAAGGCGAACTCGAACAGCACCCCGACGATGCCCGCGGCCGCCCAGACGGCGGCCGCGAGGCTGGCAAGGCGGGTGGCATCGACCCGACGCGTCGTGCGCGTGGTCTCCGGAACCAGGAAGGCGGCGAGCCCGAGGAGGCCCACGGTGGCCGCGGCCGAGAGATCGCGGACGACCTGCACCAGCGGAAGTCCCCAACGCACGACAGGACCTGGGTCGCCGATGACGAGCGGGGCACTCGCGCCGGTGAGGAGCGAGCCAGCCACCGCCATCATCAGGCCAGCGACGACCGCGAGAGCCGCCGGCCGAGCCCAGTCCATGGGAGGCCCGGCGGGGCGCGCCGAGGCGTCCGCGGAAGGTGCTGTCACGGCTCAAGCCTAAGTAGGCTGCAGGAATGCCCCTCCACCCGGCCGCCCCGGACGACTACCACGGTCTGGTCGAGGCATACGCGCACAGCCTCCAGGCGATCATCGATCTCGGTCATGGCTGCCGCGAGGAGGACTTCGACCGGCCGACCGACTGCCCAGGCTGGACTGTCAAGGACCAGTTCTCCCACGTGGTCGGGCTCGAGGACTGGATGACCGGTGGCGAGGTGCCGGAGGTCGAGGTTCCGGCGTACGAGCACGTCCGGAACGACATGGGCGCCTTCGTCGAGAAGGCCGTCGAGATCCGCCGAAGTACACCGGGGGATGATGTGGTCGACGAGCTGGAGGACGTCGTCGCCCAGCGACTTGCCGCGCTGCGAGCGCCAGGGCTCGACCTCGACTCCGAGGTCGAGGGCTCGTTCGGGCGGGGACCGGCCCGTGAGACGCTGCCCGTGCGCATCCTCGACGTGTGGACCCACGAGCAGGACATCCGCGAGGCGCTCGGGCGCCCCGGGAACCTGGACTCCCCGGCCGCGAGCGTCGTGCTCGACCTGCTGTTCCGCGCCCTGCCCCGGATCGTGGCCCGGGACGCGGCGATCGAGCCGGGCAACGCCGTCATCATCGACGTGACCGGACCGGTCATGGGCCGGGCCGGGGCGCGGGTCGAGGAGGTCGACGGCAAGCGTCGTGGCTTCCCGCTGTTCACCGGCGAACAGCACGAGCATCCCGACGTCACGGCGACTTCGATCATCCTGTCGACGCAGGCCGTGGCGCGCCGTCTCGCGGGCCGCGGTGGCCTCGACGACATCCACTACACAGTGGTCGGCGACGAGGACGTCGCCCGACGGGTCCTGGAAGCCCTCCCCATCACGCCCTAGCCCGGGCGGCGGGCTTTCCGGTGCTGCGACCAGGCCTGGTTTCGTGGGCCGGTCGGCCCGAGACGGCCAAACTCACATGCAACCTGAGGGTTGCGCATCGGTCGCTCACATGCAACCCTTGGGTTGCACCTATTGACCCAAGGAGACACGATGAGCATTCCCAACACCATCGAGCGCCAGATCCACATCGCGGCACCGGTCGAGCGCGTCTGGTCGCTCGTTTCCGAGCCTGGGTGGTGGATCAACCAGGGCGAGATCCGAGCCCACACACTCGAAGAGCGCGACGGCAGCGTGCTCGTTCACGACGAGGACCATGGCGTCCACCCGATCGAGGTGGTCGAACTGCGCGAGCCTGAGTACGCCGCCTTCCGCTGGCTCGCCGTCGAGGGCTCGGCGCATGCCGCCGAGCACATCCCGACGATCGTCGAGTTCACCCTCCAGCCGACGGGTGACGGCGTTCTGGTCCGCGTCGTCGAGACCGGGTTCGCTGACAACGGCGACGTCACCGACGAGGTGCGGATCTCGAGACACAGTGACAACACGCAGGGCTGGGAGGTCGAACTCGTCGCCGCTCGGGCGCACCTCGAGACCGAGTGACCACCGAGCAGGGCGCCATTGCGGCAGTCTTCGCGTCCCTCTCGGACGAAACCCGCCGTGATGTGCTGGACGTCATCGTGCGTCACGGTCGCGTGAGCGCAAGCGCTATCGCGCGCGAGGTGCCCATCTCCCGGCAGGGCATCGCCAAGCATCTGGCGGTTCTGGCGGACGCCGGCCTGGTGAGCTCTGAGCGGGTCGGGCGCGAGGTGCTCTACGCGGTCCGCCCCGAGCCGCTGCACGCGGCGGCCCGGTGGCTCGACCGGTCGGCGGCGGCGTGGGACCGGCGTCTGGCATCGCTCAAGGCGGCCGCCGAGCGGGTCGATTGACGCCACGCCCAGCCCAAAGACGTGGGGGCAACGCACCCACGTCCAGTGGCCTCCGAGTCAAGTCCACCACCCGCAGCGTTCGGGCCCCCTGCTCCGATGTTCGGGCCCCCTGCTCCGATTGATTGCTTGCGGCATGCAAGTACCTGTGATATTTGTATGCCGCAAGCATCCTTTTCGTCGAAGGGTCGCCATGGGCGTTGTCCTGGGCGAGGCCGGTGAGCTCGGGTTCGAGCTCATCCGCCTCATGAAACTGCTCCAATCTCTGAAGGGCCAGACCTTCCGCCTCCACCCGGCGGTCGAGACCACGGCCTACCCGATGCTGTTCTCGCTCCAGGACGGCCCGCGTCGGGTGTCCAACCTCGCCGAATGCGTCCACTCGGACACGAGCACGATCAGCCGCCAGGTCTCGGCCCTCGCGGGGGAGGGCCTCCTGGAGAAGCTCGCCGACCCCCAGGACGGCCGCGCCCAGATGGTCAGCCTCACGACGAGCGGCAAGGAGCTTCTCGACCGCATCCGCGCCGATCGCGCGGAGTTCTTCCGGGCCCTCCTGCACGAGTGGAGCGCCGAGGACATCGGCGCCTTCACGGCATACCTCCAGCGCTTTGCCGGCGAGCTCGAGAAGTGGCGGGAGCGCTCGGGCAAGCCCCTGTTCAGCAGCGCGGGCGCCCCCACTGCCGCCCCAAGCACTTCCACGACCCCGGAGACCACCCGATGAGCACCCCAGCGGGCAGCATGCCGCGCACCGACATACCCGATACCGCCCTCAGCCACCGCCAGATCCTGACCATCCTGGCCGGCCTGATGATGGGCATGTTCCTCGCAGCCCTGGACCAGACCATCGTCGCCACAGCGATCCGCACCATCGCCGACGACCTCAAGGGCCTGGACGAGCAGGCCTGGGCGACCACCGCCTACCTGATCACCTCGACCATCGTGACCCCGCTGTACGGCAAGCTCTCGGACATCTACGGCCGCAAGAGGTTCTTCGTTGCGGCCATCACGATCTTCGTCTTCGGCTCGGTGCTGTGCACGCTGTCGCAGTCGATGTTGCAGCTGGCGTTCTTCCGAGCCTTCCAGGGCCTCGGCGCGGGCGGTCTCTTCTCCCTCGCCCTGGCGATCATCGGCGACATCGTGCCGCCGCGCGAACGGGCCAAGTACCAGGGCTACTTCCTCGCGGTCTTCGGCACCTCGAGCGTGCTCGGGCCGGTCATCGGCGGCTTCCTCGCCGGCCAGTCCACCTTGATGGGCATCGACGGATGGCGCTGGGTCTTCCTCGTGAACGTGCCGGTCGGCATCGCAGCCCTCGGGGTCGTCTCACAAACGCTCCACCTGCGCCACACCCGCCTCGACCACCGCATCGACTGGTGGGGCGCCGCGATGCTGACCGTCGGGCTCGTGCCGCTCCTGCTCGTGGCCGAGCAAGGTCGCGACTGGGGCTGGGGATCGGGCCGCTCGATGGCCTGCTTCGTGGTCGGCGCGATTGGCGTGGTTGCCTTCCTGCTCGTGGAGCGGGCCATGGGCGAGGAGGCGCTGCTTCCGCTGAGGCTGTTCAAGATCCGCACGGTCGGGGTCGCGTCGGGAACGTCGGTCCTGATCGGCATGGCAATGTTCGGCGGCCTGGCCTGCCTTCCGCTCTACCTGCAGATCGTCAAGGGCGCGACACCGACTCAGGCCGGACTGCTGCTGCTGCCGATGACCCTGGGGATCATGTCCGGCTCGGTGATCTCGGGCCAGCTCATCTCGCGGACCGGCCGCTACCGGCACTTCCCCATCATCGGGGCCGCTCTGCTCACCCTCGCCCTGTTCGTCTTCCACTGGGTCCACGCCGATACACCGCTGTGGCAGACGATGATCGTGATGGTGTTCTTCGGGCTCGGGCTGGGCTTCAACTTCCAGCCACTCACGATCGCCGTGCAGAATGCCGTCTCCCCGCGCCTGATCGGTGTCGCCACCTCGTCGGCCACCTTCACCCGGCAGATCGGCGGCACGCTCGGCACCGCGGTGTTCCTGTCGATCCTCTTCTCGACGCTGCCCGACCGCATCGCCGCAGCCATGTCCGACGCGGCTGGCACGGCCGACTTCCAGGCCGCCCTGCACGACCCCGCCAACGCGGCCTTCGCCCGGCAGCTAGCAGCGGCGAAGTCGTCCGGCGGGGCGGGCCAGGCCACCGGGGTGCTCAAGGACAGCTCATTCCTGAACCACCTCGACAGCCGGCTTGCCAAGCCGTTCCTCGAGGGGTTCTCGGCCTCGATGGACATCGTGTTCCTGGTCGGCTCGGGCGTGATGCTCGTGGCGTTCTTCGTGATGCTGCTGCTGCCGCACGTCGAACTGCGCGGCTCCTCGGCCTACGCCGAGCGCGGCAGGGCCGACGCAGCGGCGGATGCGACCGCGCAGCCATAGGACAGCGATCGAATCGGGGTAGTCCCACGCCTTCCAAGGCCCGCGATTACCGCGATTCGGTGCACGGACGGTCTTCCAAGTGTCGGCGCCTTACGCCAGAGTGTCTCGGGGGCGCGGACACCCACCGCGCCTGCTACGTCAACGACGACGAGAGGACCCTCGACATGAGGAAGCTGGTCACGACAGTGGCCGCGGTCGGAACGCTGGGATTGGGGCTGGCGGCAACCAGCGCCACCGCGGAAGCGGCCACGAGTTCGGCCGTCCGCAGCGCCACGAGTGCGAGCACCAACAGCTACACCCCACCGCCCATCGACTGGGGCACCTGCCCGACGGTGAGCCTGCGCAACGCGGGCGCCACCTGCGGCATGCTGACCGTCCCGCTGGATTACGCCGCCCCTGGCGGGGCCAAGATCCAGCTCGCCGTGTCGAAGATCGCCCACAAGACGTCCGATGCCGACGCCCAGGGGATCATGCTGGTCAACCCGGGCGGCCCGGGCGGCTCGGGACTCGGGCTCTCCCGCCTCGGGGAATTCGTCCCCAACCACGGAGGCGACCCCTACGACTGGATCGGCTTCGACCCGCGCGGCGTGCGCCGGAGCATTCCCTCCCTTACCTGCGATGGCGACTACTTCGCCACCAACCGGCCCTACTACGTGCCCGAGACCGACCAGCTGCGGGAGGCCTGGTGGGACAAGACCCGCCAGTACGCCCAAGACTGCAAGGCGGCCGGAGGTGCCCTTCTGGCCCACATGAAGACCACCGACTGGGTCGAGGACATGGAGAGCATCCGCAAGGCGCTGGGCGCGGAGCAGATCAACTACTACGGCTTCTCGTACGGCACCTACCTCGGACAGGTCTACAGCACGCTGCACCCCGACCGGGTGCGCCGCATGGTCTGGGACGGCGTGGTGAACCCCGTCGATGTCTGGTACGACGCCAACCTCAACCAGGACGTCCAGTTCGACAAGAACATCAAGGTCTACTTCGACTGGATCGCCAAGCACGACGACGCGTACCACTTGGGCACCGACGGCGCAGCGATCGAGGACCTCTACTACTCCATCCAGCAGGACCTGCGGGCCCATCCGGCCGACGGCCTGGGTCCCTCGGAGTGGAACGACATCTTCGTGAGCGCCGCCTACTACGTCTACGGCTGGGAGGACGTCGCCCACGTGCTGGTCGCCGCGGCCCACGGAGACTTCCAGCCGGCGCGGGACTACTACGGTAACCCGACCGGCCCCGGCGCCGACAACACCTACGCCAACTACCTCGCGGTGGAGTGCACGGACGCCCAGTGGCCGCAGGGATGGGGCACCTGGAGCAAGGACAACTGGAGCCTGCACGAGCAGTACCCGTTCCTGACCTGGAACAACGCCTGGTACAACGCGCCGTGCCGCTACTGGCCGGCCAAGGCTGGCGTGCCCACCAACGTCGGCAGTTCCACCGTGCCGGGCATCCTCCTGATCGAGGAGACCAACGACGCCGCGACGCCGTGGGCGGGCGCTATCGAGGTGCGCAAGCGCTACCCCAACGCGGTTCTGATCGAGGGCGTGGGCGGCACCACGCACGCCGGCTCGCTCTCCGGTGTCGCCTGCACCGACGACCGCATCGCCGACTACCTGCTGACCGGGGCCCTGCCGACCCGGCTCTCCGGCGACCGCTCCGACGTGCAGTGCGACCCGGTGCCGCAGCCCGAGCCGGCTCCCACGCCGGGCTTTGCCGCAGGCAGCACCACCGGGACGGGCTCCACGGTCCAGGACCGGCTCTCGCCCGACCTGCGCAAGCTGATCGCGCGCGCCGAGCGGGGCTGACCCGCTCGGGCCAGAGCACAGAGGCGGGGTATGCCGTGGACTCACGTCCGCGGCATACCCCGCCTCTTCGTTTTGCCTTGGCTCAGCCCCAGACGAGCGCCTTGGCCGGGTCCTCCAGGATCGCGGCGACATCGGCGAGGTAGCGACTGCCGAGCTCTCCGTCGACGAGCCGGTGGTCGAACGACAGCCCGAGCTGGGTGACCCAGCGCGGCTCGACCGACTCGGCGCCGTCCGGCCCGGTCACGACCCACGGCATGCGCCGGATCGCGCCGAAGGCCATGATGGCCGCCTCGCCTGCGTTGAGGATCGGCGTGCCGGTGTCGACGCCGAAGACGCCGACATTCGTGATGGTGATCGTGCCGCCGGTCATCTCAGGCGGCTGCGTGCGGCCCTCCCGGGCGGTGACGGTCAGCGCCCCGATGGCCTCGGCCAGCTCGCGCATGGTGAGCAGGTCGGCGTCCTTGATGTTGGGGACGATGAGCCCGCGCGGCGTGGCGGCCGCGATGCCGAGGTTGACGAAGTGCTTCACCGCGATCTCTTGGGCCTGCTCGTCCCAGGTGGCGTTGATCTCGGGGTTGCGGCGCACGGCGAGGCACATCGCCTTCGCCAGCACAAGGAGCGGCGTGACCTTGACGTCGGCGAATTCGCGGTCCTGCTTCAGCCGTTCGACCAGTTCCATGGTGCGGCGTGACGTCGACGGTGATCCACTCGGTGACGTGAGGCGCGGTGAAGGCCGAGCCGACCATCGCCTGGGCCATCATCTTGCGGACACCCTTGATCGGGATTCGGGTCTCGCCCCGGCCGTTGACGGGAAGGCCTGGGCCCGCGGCGAAGGCGCCGCCGTATGCCGGCGTGCTGGGCTGGGTGCCCACGTCCGGCAGGGTGCTCGTGCCGTTGTCCCGTCCCGCGGCGTGCGCCTGGACGTCGGAGCGGGTGATGATCCCGCCCTCGCCGGATCCGAGCACCTCGTTGAGGTCGACGCCGAGGTCCTTGGCGAACTTGCGCACCGGAGGCTTCGCGAGCGCTCGGCCCCCACCGGCCCGGGCGACCGGCGCGGCGGGCGCGACCGATGCGACCGATGCGACCGATTCGACCGATGCGACCGGCGCATCGTGAGCGGGGTGAGGCGCCTGCACCGCCGGCGCGATCGAGGCTGCCGGGACCCCTGCGGCCGGGGCCGGGGCGGCTTGACCCGACAAGGCACTCGCCCTGCGGGGACGGCGTTTGGCCTCGGTCTGCTTGACGCCGTAGCCGACCAGCACGGCCGTGCGTCCGGTCGACGTCGTACCGCCGATCTTGCCTTCCTCGACCTCCTCCTCCGGCTTCAGCTTGGGCGCCGGGCTGCCCTCGATGCCGGGCTCGACGGCGCCTTGCGCCGGTGGAGGTGTCGCGACTTCTTCACGTGCCTGAGATGCCGACGCGGTGTCGACCGCGATGATCGGCGTGCCGACCTCGACGGTCGCGCCCTCCTCGACCAGAAGCTTCGAGACCGTGCCGGCGAACGGGACGGGGAGCTCGACCAGCGACTTGGCGGTTTCGATCTCGACGACGATGTCGTTGACCTTGACGACGTCGCCGGGCTTGACCCGCCACGTGACGATCTCGGCCTCGGTCAGGCCCTCGCCGGGATCAGGCAGCTTGAATTCCTTGACAGACATGGTGATCCGCCCCTCCGATCAGTAGGCCAGGGAGCGGTCGACAGCGTCGAGCACTCGGTCGAGGTCGGGGAGGTACTCCTCCTCGAGGCGGCTCGGCGGGTACGGCAGGTTGTAGCCGCCGACCCGGAGCACGGGCGACTCGAGGTGGTAGAAGCACCGCTCCGTGATCTCCGTCGCGATCTCGGCGCCGAGGCCGCCAAACGTCGGCGCCTCGTGGACGACGACGACCCGGCCGGTCTTCTCGACCGACTTGGTCACCGTCTCGATGTCGAGGGGCGACAGCGTGCGCAGGTCGACGACCTCGAGGCTCTTGCCCTCCTCAGCCGCCGCCTGGGCCGCCTGCAGGCAGGTCTTGACCATGGGCCCGTAGGCGAGCAGGGTCGCGTGCTCGCCCTCCCGGAGGACCATCGCCTCGTGCAGGCCCCGCGGGGCACCGCTCTCGTCGACCTCGCCCTTGTCCCAGTAGCGGCGCTTGGGCTCGTAGAAGATCACCGGGTCGTCGGTCTCGATTGCCTGCTGGATCATCCAGTAGGCGTCCTCCGCGTTCGAGCAGCAGACGACGCGCAGGCCCGCGGTGTGGGTGAAGTAGGCCTCGTTGGACTCGCTGTGGTGCTCGACCGCACCGATGCCTCCACCGACGGGGATGCGGATGACCATCGGCAGCGTCACCTTGCCCAGCGACCGGGCCCGCATCTTGGCGACCTGGCTGACGATGTGGTCGAACGCCGGGTAGACGAACCCGTCGAACTGGATCTCGACGACGGGACGGTAGCCGCGTAATGCCATCCCGATTGCCGTGCCCACGATGCCGGCCTCCGCGAGCGGGGTGTCGGTGACGCGGTCCTCGCCGAAGTCCTTCTGGAGGCCCTCGGTGACCCGGAAGACCCCGCCGAGCTTGCCGATGTCCTCGCCCATGAGCAGCACCTTGGGGTCGCGCTCCATGGCCGCACGGAGGCCTGCGTTGATGCCCTTGGCAATCGTCATCTGGGTCATGAGTGGGCCCCCTCCCCCTCGAAGCCCGCGTGGTACTCGATGAACTGCTGCCGCTCCGCCTCGACGAGCGGGTGCTCCTCGACGTAGACGTGGTCGAACATCGACTCGCCGGTGGGGTCGGGCATGCTCAGGCAGCCCTCGCGGACCTGTGCGGCCAGCTCGTCGGCCTCGCGGTCCACCGCGTCGAAGAACTCGGCGTCGGCCTTGCCCTCGTGGGCGAGGTAGGCCTTGAAGCGTGCGATCGGGTCGCGGTGCTTCCACACCTCGACCTCGGCGGAGACCCGGTACTTCGTGGGGTCGTCGGACGTCGTGTGGGCGCCCATGCGGTAGGTGTAGGCCTCGACGAACGTCGGGCCCTGCCCGGCCCGGGCGGCGTCAAGCGCGTGCTTGGTCACGGCGTATACCGCGAGCACGTCGTTGCCGTCGACCCGGACGCCCGGGAAGCCGAAGCCGCGGGCGCGCTGGTACAGCGGGATTCGGGACTGCTTCTCGTTGGGCTCGGAGATCGCCCACTGGTTGTTCTGGCAGAAGAACACGATCGGGCTGTTGTTGACGCCCGCGAACACGAGGGACTCGCTGACGTCGCCCTGCGAGGTGGCTCCGTCTCCGAAGTAGGCGATCACCGCGGTGTCACGGTCGTCGTCGCCAGTGCCCACGGCGCCGTCGCGCTGGACTCCCATGGCGTACCCGGTGGCGTGCAGCGTCTGCGCGCCGATGACGATCGTGTAGAGGTGGAAGTTCTTCTCGTTGGGGTCCCAGCCGCCGTGGTTGACCCCGCGGAAGAGGCCGAGGAGGTTCAGCGGGTTGACGCCGCGGCACCAGGCGACGCCGTGCTCGCGGTAGGTGGGGAAGGCGTAGTCCTGGGGGCGCAGGGCACGGCCGGAGCCGACCTGGGCAGCCTCCTGGCCGAGCAGCGAGGCCCAGATGCCCAGCTCGCCCTGGCGCTGGAGGGCGGTGGCCTCGGCGTCGACGCGCCGGATCAGCACGAGGTCGCGGTAGAAACCGCGGAGGTCGTCGTCGGTCAGGTGCTGCACGAACTCGTCGTAGTCCGGCCGCTCCAGCCGCTGGCCTTCGGGGGTCAGGAGCTGGACCATGTCTGGTCCACCATCGCCGACCTCAGGGACGGGGGCAGTCAGCCGGTCGAAGTCCGGGGACGAATCGACGTCCACGGAAGCCCCGGCTGCGACAGCGTTGTCGCTCACAGGTACTCCTTTATCCGCGGCGGCCACGGTGGTGGCCGATTTGGGTCGGGCCACGCCCGCTGGAAGGGGTTGCCTCCGGTGCGCGCGCAGCGATCAAACCCCGGCCAGCCTGTATGCCGTCTGCAGTGACGGGAGTGTCCGGGGTCACCTTTGTGCCTCGACAGGGAGACTACCCGCCGAGAGTTCGCGCCTCACAATCCAGGCAGCGGTCCGGTCTCGCTACCGGGACTCGAGAACCTGCTTGGCCCGCTCCAGCCCAGCGACCTCCGAGTTCATCGACCTCTGGACCATGCCACCCAGGAGCAGGCGCTTGAGACCGCCCAGCTCGGCTCCGAGCTCCAGGCTCACCTGGGTGCCCCCTGCCACCGGCGCGAAGGCCCAGACCCCGTGTGGCCGTACCGGCCCGGCGATTACCTCGAACGCGAAACCCTTGTTGGGCTCGAACGCGGTGACCGTGAAGTCCGAGGCGATCGACCTCCCGGCTGGCCCCGCGATCATCTGCCGGTAGACCGCCCCCTTGCCGTAGGCGCCCTCCCGCCGGATGGATCGCACCAGCGGACGCCACTTCGGGTCGTTCTCGCAGTCGGAGAGAAAGTCGAAGACCTCCTCGAGCGGACGCGCTATGACGACGGTGTTCCTGGCACTGGGCATGGCTTCGACCCTTCGGCTCCGGGGCGCGCAGATCCTCGCACCCATTCAAGCGCGAGCCGGCTCCGTCAGGCACCGCATCGACCACATTGTCGAGGTATGCCGGAAAGCGGCTTCCCGGCATACCCTGACCTCGCCTAGAGCTGGGACCGGAACGCGGACGCGATCTCGAGCAGCCGGTCGTTGGCCTCGGTCTCCGCGACGGTGACGCGCACTCCGTCGTCGCCGTACTGGCGCACCATGAGCGCGGCGTCCTCGCAGGCGGCGGCGAAGTCGCCGCTGCGCTCTCCCAGACCGAACCACACGAAGTTGGCCTGGCTGTCGGGGATGTCCCAGCCCTGCGCCCGCAGGCCGGCGATGACCCGGGATCGCTCTCCCACAAGGGATTCCACGCGCTCCCCGAGTTCGTCATAGGCGGCGAGGGAGGCCACGGCCGCCTCCTGCGCGATGCTGTTGACGCCGAAGGGTACTGCGGTCTTGCGGAGGGCCGACGCGACCGGCTCGCGGGCGACCGCATAGCCCACGCGCAGGCCCGCGAGCCCGTAGGCCTTCGAGAAGGTGCGCAGCACGGCGACATTGGGGAACTCGCGGTAGAGCGAGAGTGCATCGGGGGCATCGTCGGACCGGACGAACTCGACGTAGGCCTCGTCGATGACCACCAGCACCCGATGCGGCACGCGCTCCAGGAACCGGTGCAGCTCGGAGTGGGTGACGATCGGGCCGGTCGGGTTGTTGGGCGTGCAGACCAGTACGACCTTGGTGCGGGCGCTGATGGCCGCCAGCATCGCGTCGAGCCGGTGGCGGGCGTGTTCGTCGAGGCCGACCTGCACCGACTCGGCACCGGCCAGGGCAGTGACGATCGGGTACGCCTCGAAGGAGCGCCACGCGTAGACCACCTCGTCGCCGGCGTCGCACGTGGCCTGGATGATCTGGCCCAGAACGCCGACCGAGCCGGTGCCCGTGGCGATGTGCTCGGGCGGCACGCCCAGGCGCTCAGCGAGGGCCTCTGTGAGGGCCGTCACCGCCATGTCGGGATAGCGGTTGATCCGCGTTGCGGCCTCTTGGACGACCTTCAGCACGCTGGGCAGCGGCGGGTAGGGATTCTCGTTGCTGGAGACCTTGTAGGCCGTGACTCCCTCGTGCACTGGTGCGGGCTTGCCGGGCTTGTAGGCCGGCAGCCCGTCGAGCGCCTTGCGCAGCTGGACATCGTCGTCGCTCATGCCGGCCACTGTATTGCCCAGCCAATCCGCTAACGCGACCCGCTGGCGGGGTGGTCGTGGTCGTGCTCATCGGCGTGCTCATCGCCGTGTTCATTGTCATGTTCATCGGCATGTTCACCGGCATGGTCGGGCTCCGCCGCGCCAAGTCGCTCGGTGAGGTCGTCGCGCACGTCCATGACGAAGTCCTCGTCCACCCGGATGACCGGCGTGATCGGCATCCAGTAGTCACCGTCGACCAGGAGGTGGATCGCGAAGCCCTCCTCCAGCCTCCCCCGCACCCCGCATCGCCCGGTCACGGGCAGGTGCGTCGGGCCCTCGAGGAACACCGCCCAGTGCGGCGTCTCGCCCAGCATGAGCATGGTGCACCACTCGTCCTCGACCGTCCGGACCGTGAGGAAGTCCCACTCACTGGTGACCGGCTCACGATAGGGCGAGCGGATGGTGAGGTATGCCGTGAGCGTGCGGAAGAGGCCCACCACCAGGAGGGCTGCGGCCGCGGTCGAGCCGGCCACCCGCACGACCGCGGGCATGCCCTCGGCCAGCCAGGCCGCCCCGGCGGCGACTGCGGCGGCGACGAACCACCCGGGCACCACCGCCAGCTTGAGGTCGAGCACGGCAGCGGGCGGCGGCGGGGCCTCAAGGGCGGACTCCGCCCAGCCCTCGCACTCGGCGAGTCGGCTGGCCAGCTGGCGCAGGGTCATCGTGGCGGCTGCGTCCGGGGCGAGATCGCGACGTGCCGAGGCAGAGCCTGGCTTCGCGGTGAGGCGCACCGCCGTGCGGCCCACTCGCCGCATCGCGACCGCCCCCGATCCCGCGAGCGCCAGGACCGCAGGCCCCAGGGTGAGCGCGGTGATACCCCCGAAGGACCCCTCGGTGTCCATGGCCTTGCCATGGAACGGGAAGGCCAGCGCCCGGACCGTGACCGGCGCGCCCAGGGGGGGAAGCGGCTGGTAGCAGTCGACCTCTGCATACTGGCGGCCGCTGTCCCGCCACTCGACGGCACAGGCGGCGCCATCCGGGGAGTCGAGGGCGCGGACCATCCGGGCCGTGACGTCGTGGCCGCTCCACCACACCGCCTGGAAGAGGACGCCAGCCGCCAGGGCCACCCCCGCTAGGGTGAGGACCCGTCGGGGCGCGGCGGCCCAGAGCCTGCGCCCCGGGGAAGAAGACCGCCCTGGCGCTTCGAGCAGTGCTTTGAACCCATCGCGCCACTCCAGCGGGGGTCCGACGTAGAACGTGGTGCCGTCCTCGGCCCGCAGCCCCGTAAGCTCGGCGAACTCCGCGAGGTTGTCATCGACGCGCTGGCGCCTGGCATGGCTTCGAGCGAACGCCTGCCGGTCCACCAGGAGGTGGTGCCGTGGGGTGACCACGCGGATGTCCTCGTCGTCGCGGATCGCGTGACCCCGGGAGATGCCGTGCGTCCCCGCCCTCCGGCTCAGCGCCCCGAAGGTCGCTCCACCCGGGGCGTTCGACCGCTCGGCGACAACCCCCTGGGCATCGACCGTCACGGGAATGGCCACGAACCGGCCCTGGCGCACCGCATCGGCGGAGCGCCCCGCGCGGCGGGCACGCCACACGGCATACCCGATGCCGGTCAGCGCGCTCAGGACCAGTACGGCGGCGGGGGCGAGCAGGTCCGTCCACGCAAACACGGGCGGAGCCTAGCCGCCGCAGCGGCCGAGGGCCCGCCCGTGCCGGAAGCGTTACCCAGTCGTCTTCTCAGTCGTCAGGTCAATCGTCAGGTCAGTCGTCAGGTCGGTCGTCAGGTCAGTCGTCGTGGTCCGGGAGAAGCACGTTCAGCAGCATCGAGACGATGGTGATGATCACGGCGCCGAAGACGGCATCCCAGAAGAAGTGGTCGATGTGGAAGTTGAGGCCGAGCGGCTCGGAGATCCACTCGGTGAGCTGGAGCATGAACGCGTTGACGATGAAGGTGAAGAGTCCGAGGGTCAGAAGGATGAACGGGAGGCTCAGGAGCTTGACGATGGGCTTCACGAACGCATTGATGAGGCCGAACACGATCGCGACCAGGACGACGGTGGCGAACTTGGAGCCGAACGTGCCCTCGCCCAGCGTGATCCCGTCGACGAGCCACGCCGCGACCCAGAGGGCGACGCCGTTGACCGCGATCTTGATCAGGATGTTCATGGCGTCACTCTGGCAGAACTCGAGGCCGCGCACGGGTAACGGCGCGGGTCGTGGCGATCACGAGTGCTCTGGCCTGCCGGACTACCCCGACCGGCAAGGGGAGGCAGTCAGGCGACGTGGCGTCTGGAGGTCACGACACGGAAGCGGTTCGCGACGAAGGCAGCGTCGACGTACGCGGCGTTGGCCGCGGGGTTCGCGCCGGTGCCGTGGTAGTCGGAGAAGGCGGCGGTCTGGTTCACGAAGACTTGGCCGGTGAGGTTTTCCGAGAGCGCCACGCCCGCCTCGGCAGCGGCCTCGCGGGCTGCCTCGAGCACATCCTCGGAGCTGGAGTAGACCGCCGCGGTCATGGCCCCGTGCTCGCGCATCGTGTCGGCGAACTGCGCCAGCGACTGGTCGGTCGACGCCGTGCCGATGAGGTAGGCGACCGGCCCGAAGCACTCTTGGCTGTAGACGTCCTCGCGCGAGACGTCGACGGAGACCAGGCCCGGGAGCCCGGACCACCGCCTCCGGGTATGCCGGGTGGCTGACCTTCCGGGAATCCAGCACGACCGCGCCCCCGGACCCGGCTGCCACGTCTGCGAGCGATCCGGCACTGGCTCGAACCCCGTCGTTGACCGTCGCCCCCAGGATCTCGACCGCCTTGGCGTCGTCGCCGGTGAGCCGCTGCACCGCGCCCGCAAGCTTCTGCCCGAACTCCTCGAACGACAGGTGCCCCTCGTCGGTGTCGACGCCCGACCGCGGGACGTAGATGTTCTGCGGCGTCGTACACATCTGGCCCGAGTACAGGGACAGCGAGAAAGCGAGGTTGCCGAGCATGCCGCGCAGGTTGTCGGTGGAGTCGACCACGATCGAGTTGACCCCGGCCTTCTCGGCGTAGACCAGCTGGCCGCGGGCCGCGCCGTTCTGCTCCAGCCACGCACCGAACGCCGGCCCACCGGTGTAGTCGACGATCTTGACCTCGTCCCGCTCGGCCAGAACCTTCGCGAGGCCCTCGCCGTCGGCCTCAGCAGCCAACTGGACCAGCGCTGGGCTGAAGCCGGCTTCGGCCAACACCTCACGGCATACCGCCACCGAAATCGCGAGGGGAGCCACCGCCCGCGGGTGCGGCTTGACGACCACCGGGTTGCCCGTGGAGAGCGAGGCGAACAGGCCCGGGTAGCCGTTCCAGGTCGGGAAGGTATTGCAGCCGACCACGAGCGCGAGCCCGCGCGGCACGATCCGGTAGTCCTTCTGCATGCGCAGCGGAGCCGGGGTGCCGTCCTTGGCCTTGCCGGGCTTCTCCCACACGACCGACTCCGGCACCCGCTCCTGCTCCACCAGAGCCGCCACTATCGACTCCAGGGCGCGGTCCTGCGCGTGCGGGCCCGCCGCCTGGAACGCCATGACGAACGGCTGCCCGGTCGTGTGCATCACCGCGTTGGCCATCTCGAACGAGCGCTGGTTGATGCGGTCGACGATCTCGACGCAGACCGCCGCACGCACGCGGGCGCCGGCGTCGCGCCAGGCCGGCACCGCCGCGTGGGCCGCCGCGACCGCGGGGTCGACGTCGAGATGGGGATAGGTGATGCTCAGTGCCGGCCCGTACGGCGAGACCTCGCTGCCGACGAAGCTGCCGTCGGTGGGCTGGTCTCCGAGGGCGGCGAAGGGCTTGCCGAGGAGTGCCTCGTATGCCGTGACGCCGGCTTCCGCGGCACCCTCGCCATAGACGCGCGGCGAGGGTGACTCGGGGTAGCGCGAGTAGTAGGAGCGGGCCGCGAGCGCTGCGGCGGCCTCCTCCAGCACGCCACCGTGCTTCTCGACGAGCGGGTGGGGGGAGGCGGGCGCCGTTGCCGTGGTCATGCCGCCATCGTACGAGCGGCGCTCTTACACCCAAAATGCCATTCTGCAAGACTCTGTCACATGCCCTCGCCCGTCGGGTCTTCGGAAGGTAGTGGGGGCTGGGACATCGACCATCCTCCGAAGACTCGACGAACCGGGCCGGTGCCAAGATGGGCGCCATGACGACGCCTAGTGAAGGCACCCCGGTCTCGGTCATCGGAGCCGGCGCGATGGGCTCGGGCATCGCCCAGGTCGCCGCGCAGGCCGGGCACGAGGTGCACCTCGTCGACGCCGTCCCTGGGGCGGCCGGCACCGCCGTCGACCGGCTGACCACGACCCTCGGCAAGCTCGCGGCCAAGGGCCGGATCAGCGACGACGACGCCCGGGCCGCCGCGGACCGGCTCTACTCGGCCGAGTCCGTCGCGGACCTTCCCGCCTGCGGACTGGTGGTCGAGGCCATCCGCGAGGACCTCGGCGACAAGCAGGCGCTGTTCCGAGAGCTCTCCGAGCGGCAGCCCGCCGAGACCCTGCTGGCCAGCAACACGTCGTCGCTGGACATCACCGCGATCGGCGAGCACACGGCATACCCCGGTCGTGTCCTCGGGCTGCATTTCTTCAACCCACCGCCGCTGATGCGCCTCGTGGAGGTGGTGCGTGGCACGGCGACCTCGCCCGAAACCCTCGCGGCAGCCGCAGAGCTCGTGAGTGCCTGGGGAAAGACGCCGGTCCAGTGCACGTCGACCCCCGGCTTCATCGTGAACCGGGTGGCCCGTCCGTTCTACGGCGAGGCGCAGCGCATGCTCCAAGACGGCCTGGCCGACGCGGCGACCCTCGACGAGGCGCTGCGGCGCGCGGGCTTCCCGATGGGACCGCTCGAGCTCACCGACTTCATCGGCCAGGACGTCAACCTCGCCGTCGGCACCTCCGTGTGGGAGCAGACCGGCCACGACCCGCGGTACGAGCCGACCCGGCTCCAGCAGGACCTCGTCGCCAGCGGCCGCCTCGGGCGCAAGAGCCGGCAGGGGATCTACGCGTATGCCGCCGACGGGACTGCAGTGGGCGCCGTACCGGACGAGGCGCGGCTCGCCGAGCTGGTCGGCGGGCCGGTGGAGACCGATCCCGTGGTGCGCACCGTGGCGATGCTCGTCAACGAGGCGGTCGACCTCGTGGCGCGGGGCGAGGCGAGCGCCGAGGACGTCGACACAGCCATGGTGCTGGGCACCAACTACCCGCTCGGGCCCATCGCGTGGGGTCACGAGATCGGGCTTGATGTGGTGCGCCAGCAGCTCGCGGCGCTCGACCGGGCCTACCCTGGCGGGCGCTACCGGCCGAGCCCGGCACTGGGCCGCCTCGCGGGGGCAACCGGATGACCACGGGCGGTGGCGCAGATGGTGGCGCAGGGGGTGGCGCACCGGAAGTGCACGTGTCTGGCGTGGACTTCGCGCGTCAGATGTGGGCCGACGACGATGCCTCGGCCGCGCTGGGCATGGAGGCGATTGTCGTCGAACCCGACCGCGCCGTCGTGCGCATGGCGGTGCGGGAGGACATGGCCAACGGTCACGGGATCTGCCACGGGGCATTCATCTTCGCGGTGGCCGACTCGGCCTTCGCGCTGGCGTGCAACACGGTTGGGCGGACCACAGTCGCGGCCGGCGCGGATATCTCCTTCGTCACACCCGCGCGCTCCGGGGACGTCCTCCTGACCGAGGCGAAAACTCGGATCCGATTCGGCCGCTCGGGCCTCACGGACTGTACAGTCACACGGGAATCCGACGGAGCGGTGATCGCCGAGTTCCGCGGTCGGTCGCGTTCGCTGGGCGTCTGAGGCCCTGTCTGCCACGCCTGGTCGGGCAACACCGGGCGGCGGTGCGGTTTTCACCCAGCGTTAACCACACCGCATACTTGTTCGTGGTCTCGGCGTGCCGAGACCTTACGTATGAGCAACAGGAGTCGGGAAGACATGGCGGGTCGCCACGCGCGAGTGCAGGAGAGGCGGTCGCGAACACCGATGTTCGCGGCGATCGTAGCCGTCGGGGCCATGGCCCTGACGGCAGGGGGCGTGTACGCCCTCAGGGGCGACGGCACCACCGGTGCCGGGTCCGGCGACTGCGCCTCGACGCGCACCCTGACCGTCGCGGCTGCCAAGGAGGTCGTGGCCGTCGTCCGGTCGGCCACGTCGAGGCTCATGACTGCCGACCCGTGCACGACGTACACCATCCGCGACGTGTCAGGCCCCGAGGTGGTGACGGAGGCGACCGAGGGCACGGCGCCTGACGTCTGGATCCCCGAGTCCAGCGCCTGGGTCGAAGCCCTCAACGCCACGAAGCCGGCGAAGGCCTGGCCGTCCGGCACCTCGCTGGCCACCTCGCCGGTCGTGATCGCCCTCCCCAAGAACCAGGCCGACCGCATCGCCGGCACCAAACCGTCCTGGGCTGACATGTTCCAGGGCAGCGACGCCACCCGGCTCGCCGACCCGGGCGTCGACGCCGCGAGCCGGCTTGCTCTGTTCTCGGCCCGGGCGTCGCTCGGCAGCTCGCCCGCTGCCCTGCAGAAGGCCGGCGCCATGCTGATCTTCCTGTCCCGCGCCGCCGCCGCCAACTCCGGGCAGCTCTTCTACTGGTACTCCGAAGACCCCGACAAGAGCCCGCCGTTCGCTGCGTCAGAGCAGGCGATCTCCGCGTTCAACGCCACCCATCCCGAGAGCGCCCTCTCCGCGGTCATCCCCAAGGGCGGCACTGGTTCGCTGGACTACCCGTTCGTGACCTCGCCCAGAGTGGCCCCGGAGGCGGCGAAGTCGGTCGACCTGCTCGGCAAGGAGCTGCAGGGGCCCCAGGCGCGCAAGGACCTGGAGAAGGCCGGCTTCCGCACGCAGGACTCCCCCGCCGCCCCCACGGTGAGCGGCCTGCAGCCCGGGGCGGTCAAGCAGGCCGCCAGGCTGTCGGCCCAGGACAAGGCGTTCCTGCTGAAGCAGTGGGACTCTGTGCGCCGCGACATGCGCATGCTGGCCGTGATGGACATCTCGGGCTCGATGAAGGAGCCAGCCGGGTCCTCTACCCGTGCCGTGCTCGCCAGCCAGGCCGCGATCAACGCGCTGCGGATCCTGCCGGGCGGCTCGAAGATCGGCGTCTGGTTCTTCTCGACCAACCAGGGCCCGAACCACCGCGACTATCGCCAGATGGTTCCCGTCGCCGGTCTCGAGGAGGTCATCGGCGGCACGTCGCAACGGCAGCGGCTGATCGACGCCGCCACCAAGCTGCCCCGTAGCCTGGGCGGTGACACCGGCCTCTACGACACCATCCTGGCCGCCTTCCAGCAGCAGCAGCGGAACTTCGACCCCCGCTATGTCAACTCCGTCGTGGTCATGACCGACGGCATGAACGACGACGCCCACACCATCTCGCTCAACCAGCTCCTGGGGGCGCTGCGCAACGCCGACAAGAACAAGCCGGTGCGCATCATCACCATCGGCATCGGCCCGTCCACGGACGAGAAGGTGCTCAAGCAGATCGCCGACATCACCGGCGGCAGCTCCTACATCGCCCGCAAGCCCAGCGACATGGAGAACGTGTTCATCAAGGCGCTGCTCTCGCGCCACTGATCGACGCAGCCCAGGTCAGCGATCGGCTACTGGCCCCAGCATGGGCTTGAGGTCGAGGATGGGCGTCCCGTCAACGGCCTCGAGCCCGCCGACGTGGATCCTGGCGCCGTCGATCCCCAGGACCTGCACGACGTGCAGGCCGATGGGATTGGGTCGATGGGGCGATCGGGTGCTGAAGACCCCGGCTTCCGGGCGCGTGCGATCGCCGCGCGGGTGGACCGTCAGCACCTCCCTGCTGGCCCGGTCGAGCCAGGTGAGCACCACGACCTCCACTCCCGGCTCAAGGCCCTCGAGGCCAGGGACGACGGCCGGGTCGAGCACGAGCCACGCGTCCGGCGCACCTTCGTCGGCCTGGCGTGGAGCCGCTTCGAGGTCGGTCAGGACGGACTCCACGCGTCCGATCGGGTGCAGGACGATGTCGGAGAGGGTCATTGCTGCCTCCAGTCGAGGACGACATCGAGACGGGCGATCGTGGCCGGGTCGGCAATCAGCTCGATGGACCGGATGGTGCCTCCGCCGACCGTGAAGGCGAAGACCACCCGGAGCGCCAGCCCCACCGAGTCGGCCATCACCGCTGCGTCCTCGGGACCGGCTCCCGCGATCCCGGCCTCCCCGGCGCCGAGGCCGCCGACTGCGCCGGGTCCTCCCAGCAGGTGCGCCTCCAACGGTTCCTCGCGCCGCGACTTCCGCGACTGGAGGACGTTGAGGCAGACCCGCGCGAGCACCGTGGTGAGCCAGCCGCCGAGATTCTCCACCTCCCTGGTGTCCGATCGGCTCAGCCGCAGCCAGGCTTCCTGCACGGCGTCGTCGGCCTCGTGCGCTGACCCCAGCATCCGGTAGGCGACCACTCGGAGATGAGGTCGGTGGGCCTCGAACCGCTCAGCCAGGAACTCTGCGTCGTCCATCTGTCACATTCCCTCCGTGTCGACTGTCATACCAGTCATCGGCCGGCCCACCGGCACTGATCTGACCACCGGCAGCGCCCTGATGTGACGGCGCTGCACCACAGCGGAAAAAGGAGTACCTATGTCCACGGCGATCGGAACCGTCATCTACCCCGTCAAGGACCTGGCCCAGGCCAAGAGCATCCTCACCGCGATCCTCGGCACCCAGCCGGACTTCGACCAGCCCTACTACGTCGGCTACCGGGTCGGCGGCCAGGACATCGGCCTCGACCCCAACGGCCACGCCCGGGGGTGGACCGGCGCGGTCGCCTTTTGGCATGTCGAGAATCTCGCCGAGACCGCCAAGCGCCTGTTGGACGCCGGCGCCGAGACGGTGGAGGAGGCGCACGACGTGGGTGGCGGCAAGCTGGTCGCGGCGTTCAGGGACGTCGACGGCAACATGATCGGGCTCGTCCAGGAGCCGTGACGATCGGTCCCGGCGACGCTTCGCGATCTCATGCGCGACGGAGGATGGCTCTGACGGCCAGACGACATTGTCTCGGTTCCCAGACGATTAAGTGCTTGTCACGGGATCGCCCAAGGGCTGTCCGGTGGGACGATGCGGGTCTACAGTCCGAATCGCCACACCCAGTCACCTCACTGGAGGATCGCCATGACCCGCCGTCTCCCCGCCCTATTCGTCGCCGGCTCAGTCGCCGCGGCCCTCTCGCTCACCGCCTGCGGATCGGACACCCTCGACTCCGGATCGACGAGTTCGAGTTCGAGCACCAGCAGCACCGCTGCAGCTGGCGGCGCCGACCCTGCCCTGGTCGCCAAGCTGCCCGCCAAGATCAAGTCGGCCGGCGTC
This sequence comes from uncultured Actinomycetota bacterium, assembly GCA_963715025.1. Taxonomy (GTDB): domain Bacteria; phylum Actinomycetota; class Actinomycetes; order Actinomycetales; family Dermatophilaceae; genus DASSJT01. Next base: position 956,577 of record CAVQQQ010000009.1, read on the forward strand.
ATCACGATTGGCGTTGACGCCAGCTACGCTCCCAACGAGTTCCTCGCCGCGGACGGGAAAACGGTGCAGGGCATGGACGTCGACCTCTTCAACGCCGTGGCCGCCAAGTTCGGCGTGAAGACCGAGTACCAGAACGCCGGATTCGACACGATCATCCTCGGCGTGACATCAGGCAAGTACGACGTCGGTGTCTCCAGCTTCACCATCAACGACGAGCGCAAGAAGCAGGTCAACATGGTGAGCTACTTCAACGCCGGCACACAGTGGGCGGTCAAGAAGGGGAACCCCAACAAGGTCGACCTCAACAACGCCTGCGGGCTCAACATCGGCGTCCAGAAGGGCACGGTCCAGATCGACGACCTCACAGCCCGCTCCAAGAAGTGCACCGACGCTGGGAAGCCGGCGATCAAGCAGATCGTCGAGCAGCTGCAGAGCAAGGTCACCGCTGACGTCGTCTCGGGCAAGGCCGACGCCATGCTCGCCGACTCGCCCGTGTGCCTCTACGCCGTCCAGCAGACCAACGGCCAGCTCGAGGCGCTCGGCGACATCTACGACTCGGCCCCTTACGGTTTCGTGGTCCCGAAGGCAGAGACCGACTTCGCGCAGGCCATCGCGGACGCGCTCAAGGCGATCAAGACCTCCGGTGCCTACGACACCGCCCTGAAGAACTGGGGCAACGAGAGCGGCGCCATCTCCGACTTCGCGGTCAACCCGTGACCTGCTGAGACGATGGCACTCCGATGACTGCGGACACCGCTGAGCGAGTCGGCCAGGCGGACCGGCCGGGCGTGATCCACGCCCGGCCGGTCCCGCACCCATGGCGCTGGGTCATGCTCGCCATCATCGCGATCCTCGTCGCGATGGGGATCAGCTCATTCCTCACCAATGCCAAGTGGGACTTCCCGTTTGCCTGGCAGGTGATGAAGTTCAACCCCGTGCTCAACGGCTTGGTCCGGGGCACCATCGTCGCCACGGTCGTGTCGATGATCCTCGGCGTCGTGCTCGGAGTCCTGATCGCCATCATGCGGCTGTCGAGCAACCCGGTTCTGCGCTGGGTCTCGTTCGTCTACACCTGGTTCTTCCGGGCCATGCCCCGGTATGTGCTCCTCACCCTGCTCGGAGTGGGGCTCCTGTACCTCTATCCCGAACTGGACTTCGGGCTCCCGTTCGCGCAGCAGATCGCCAGCCTCTTCGGCCTGAGCAGCGACCTGACCATCTGGACCCTCGACGTGCGGACCATCAGCAGCGGCATCCTCGTCGGCATCATCGGCCTGGGCCTGTCGGAGGCTGCCTACATGGCCGAGATCGCGCGCGCCGGCATCTTGTCGGTCGACCGCGGCCAGGCCGAGGCCGCACAAGCCCTCGGCATGTCGAGCAGCAAGACCATGCGCCGGATCGTGCTGCCGCAGGCCATGCGCGTCATCGTCCCGCCGACAGGGAACGAGACCATCGCCATGGTCAAGGACACCTCGCTGCTGGCGGCGGTGCCGGTCAATGCAGAGCTCTTCTACCAAGCCCAGGTCGTGGCCAACAACACCTACCGCATCATGCCCGCGTACCTCGCGGCCGTGGCCTGGTACCTCATCGTCTGCTCCGTCCTGATGGTCGGGCAGTCCTACCTCGAGCGGTACTTCGGCCGCGGATTCGGCACCAAGCCGGCGGGCAGGCAATCCGCGCTGGGACGACTCATGTCGTTCCGTGGCGGCGGCGGAGCAGGAGGCATGTGATGGCACCAGCAACCGAGACAGACACCGTCCAGCAGGCGGGTGGCGCGGGGAAACGCCCGGACGGCATGCCCCTCGTTCACGCCGTCAACGTCCTGAAGAGCTTCCACGGCACCGAGGTGCTCAAGGGGATCGACATGGACGTGCGCCAACGGGAGGTCGTCTGCCTGCTCGGGCCTTCCGGCTCCGGCAAGACGACCTTCCTCCGGTGCATCAACCAGCTTGAGACCATCGACGGCGGACGCATCTGGGTCGACGGCCATCTGATGGGTTACCGCGAGAGCGGCGGGCACCTCAATCGGCTCACCGACCGGCAGATCGCGGCGCAGCGGCGCGAGATCGGGATGGTGTTCCAGCGGTTCAACCTGTTCCCGCACAAGACTGCGCTCGAGAACATCGTCGAGGCGCCGGTGCAGGTCAAGGGCGAGAAGAAGGACGAGGCCACGGCGCGAGCCCTGGAACTGCTCGAGAGGGTGGGGCTCAAGGACAAACCTTCGGCCTACCCGGCCCAGCTGTCGGGCGGCCAGCAGCAGCGCGTCGCGATCGCCCGGGCCCTGGCCATGCGGCCCAAGCTCATGCTCTTCGACGAGCCGACGTCGGCCCTTGACCCTGAGCTGGTCGGCGAGGTGCTGGACGTGATGCGCGAGCTTGCGCACGACGGGATGACCATGATCGTGGTGACTCACGAGATGAGCTTCGCGCGGGAGGTGGCAGACCGGGTCGTGTTCATGGACGGCGGGGTCGTCGTCGAGCAGGGCAATCCCCGCGACGTCATCAACAACCCCCAGCACGAGCGCACCAGGACGTTCCTGCGGCGAATGCTGTCAGAAACCGACAAGCCCCGGTCCGGTCCCACCAAGCCGGTTGGACCGGTACCACCGCTCTGACCGGCACCACTGCCTGATCGGCACCACCGATCCAAAATCTCCGACCTAGGGAGCCCATGTCGCCCGTGCTGTGGCTGGCGCCGCTGCTGTCCTTCGTGGGCGCCGCCCTCGGCGCCGGGCTGGCGTTCCGCGCCGCACAGCGGGGCACACAGCAGCGCGAGCTGGCGGGTCGACGTGAGGAGTGGGGGCGCAGGTTCACTCTGGCGCTGACCGACATGGCCGACGCCGAACCGCGGCGACGCGCACTGGGCCACGCACTGCTCGCGCATCTGGCCCGGAGCGACCTCGCCACCGCCGAGGAGCGCGAGCTCGCCGACCACCTGCTGACCGAGGCGGCGTTGTCGACCGAGCAGGGCGAGGACCTGCGGGAGGTGACCGGAGGGGCGGCGCTGGACGACCTCACCCTCGTGGAGGAGGATGGAATTGGGACTACCGGCGAGTCCGGGTCCGCCGAGATGGGAGGAGTAGGGAGGCCATGAGCCGGATCATCCGCGTCAGCCGAGACCAGGTGTCGGCCGCCCGCGCCCTGATCGTCCTGCGCGGGGGCGCCGACAAGGTCGACCCGCTGATCCGCAAGATTGCCGAGGCCAAGCCGGCAAACGGCACCCAGGCGGTCCACACCCCCGCCTGAGGTTGGCCGCTCGCCCCAGCCCGGTCGCTCGCCCCAGCCCGGTCGCCTCGCCCCAGCCCGGTCGCCTCGCCCCAGCCCGGTCGCCTCGCCGGAGGCCGGTTCTCGCTTGGCCGCGTGGTGGGGTGCCATCGCGGCCGGCCCCACGGCATACGGTGTGTCCATGCGCGTCCTCGTCTCCGGCGGTGCCGGCTACATCGGCTCCCACACCGTCGTCCAGCTCGTGGCTGCGGGCCACGACGTCGTCATCGTCGACAGCTTCGCCAACGCCAAGCCCGCCGTGGTCAACCGGCTGGAGGCCATCACCGGCCGACACCTGCCGGTGTCCTCGTTCGACCTGACCGACCGCGACAAGACCGAGCACCTGTTCGCCCACGAGCCGTTCGACGCGGTCATCCACTTCGCTGGGCTGAAGGCCGTGGGCGAGAGTGTCGAGAAGCCGCTGGAGTACTACGAGAACAACCTTGACTCGACCTTCTCCCTGGTGCGCGCGATGCGGCGGCACGGGGTGCACAAGCTGGTCTTCTCCTCCTCTGCGACGGTCTACGGCCACGACGCTCCGGTCCCGATGCGCGAGGACCTCCCCACCTCGGCCACCAGCCCCTACGGCTGGACCAAGGTGATGATCGAGCAGGTCCTGCGCGACGTGGCGGCGGCCGACCCCACCTGGCGGGTGGCGCTGCTGCGCTACTTCAACCCGGTCGGCGCCCACAGCTCGGGGACGATCGGCGAGGACCCGCAGGGCATCCCCAACAACCTGGTGCCCTACATCGCGCAGGTCGCGGTGGGGCGGCTGGACAGGGTGCAGGTGTTCGGCGACGACTACCCCACGCCCGACGGCACCGCCCTGCGCGACTACATCCACATCGAGGACCTCGCCGCCGGGCACCTCGCTGCTCTGCACAAGCTCGGCAACACCGAGCAGCCGGTCAGCACGTGGAACCTCGGCACCGGCCACGGCACCAGCGTGCTGGAGGTACTCGCCGCCTTCTCCAGGGCGGTCGGCCGCGACCTCCCCTACGAGGTCGTGGGCCGGCGCACCGGTGACGTCGCCGCGTCCTATGCCGACCCCTCCCGCGCCGAGGCGGAGCTGGGCTGGCGGGCCAAGCGCGACATCGACGACATGTGCCGCGACGTGTGGCACTGGCAGTCCCAGAACCCGTACGGCTACCCCGACTGAAAGCCCAACTGGGCGGCAGACATGGGACTTTGGTCCGTGGCTGGCCTGCTGCCGCTCCGACAGTCTTGGCCGCGAGACCGCGGCCTCTCGCGGTTCTACTACGCCTTGTAGTATCCACCACCGGACGTAGTAAGTCGGCTCGACCGCGGGAGCAAACATGGATGCCCTGGACCTTGCTCGGTGGCAGTTCGCCATCACCACCGTCTACCACTTCTTGTTCGTGCCCATCACGATCGGGCTCTCGGCTGTCGTGGCCGGCTACCACACGGCCTGGGTGCGCACCCGCAATCCGCAATACCTGCGCATCTCCAAGTTCCTCGGCAAGCTGTTCACGATCAACTTCGCCCTCGGGCTCGTGACGGGCATCGTCCAGGAATTCCAGTTCGGCATGAACTGGAGCGACTACTCCCGCTTCGTGGGCGACATCTTCGGGGCGCCCCTGGCGATCGAGGCCCTGCTGGCCTTCTTCCTGGAGTCGACCTTCCTGGGCCTGTGGATCTTCGGCTGGGGCAAGCTGCCCGAGAAGCTCCACGCCGCCACCATCTGGCTGGTCCACATCGGCACGGTCCTGTCGGCCTACTTCATCCTCGCCGCCAACTCCTTCATGCAGAATCCGGTCGGCTTCAGGTTCAACCCCCAGACCCACCGGGCCGAGCTGACCGACTTCTACGCCGTGCTGACCAACAAGGTCCAGCTCGTGACCTTTCCCCACGTCGTCCTCTCCGCGTACATGGTCGGCGGCGCCTTCGTGATGGGCGTCAGCCTCTGGCTGATGCGCCGCGACCGCCAGCATGACGACGCCCCCATGTACCGTCGCGCGGCCCGGGTCGGCGCGATCCTCACCCTCGTCGCGAGTGTCGGCGTCGTGGTCAGCGGTGACCTCCAGGGCAAGATCATGACCGAAGTCCAGCCGATGAAAATGGCTGCGGCGGAGGCGCTGTACGAGAACGCCGGCAGCTGTGCGGGCTTCTCGGTGCTGACGATCGGCTCGCTGGACGGCAGTCAGGAGAAGTTCGCGGTCAAGGTGCCCTGCGTGCTCAGCTTCCTCGCCACCGGCAGCACGAGCGGTTCCGTCGAGGGCATCAACCCGCTGAAGAAGGAGCTCGTCGCCACCTACGGCACTGGCAACGCGCTCACCGCAGACATGACCTACACGCCCAACATCCCGCTCTCGTACTGGAGCTTCCGGCTCATGATGGGTGCCGGGTTCCTGGCCATGGCCGCCGCCCTCGCACTCCTGTGGGCGACGCGACGCGGCCGTATGCCGGGTGCGCGCCCCTGGGTCTGGGTCGCGGCGATCACGCCGCTGCTCCCGGTGTTCGCCAACAGCTTCGGCTGGATCTTCACCGAGGTCGGACGGCAGCCCTGGATCGTCTACGGGCTGATGACCACCGACGTCGGGGTCTCGCCGTCCGTCTCCACGGGAGAGGTGATCACCTCCATGGTCGTCTTCACCCTGCTCTACGGCGCACTGGCTGTGGTCGAGGTGAAGCTCTTGCTCACCTACATCCGCCGGGGCGCGGAGCCCTTCGAGGAGCCCGCCACCCCCTCCGACGAGGACGCCCCCCTGGCGTTCGCCTACTGACGCCTGCCCAGTGACCCTGCCCCGCGGCATACAGACAAGGACTCACCATGGAACTCTCCACCGTCTGGTTCATCCTCATCGCCGTGCTCTGGACCGGCTACCTCACCCTCGAGGGCTTCGACTTCGGGGTGGGCATGCTGCTGCCGGTGCTCGGCCGCGGCCGTGATGCGGCAGACACCGAGCGGCGCCGCCGCGTGCTCCTCAACACCATCGGTCCGGTGTGGGACGGCAACGAGGTGTGGGTCCTCACCGCAGGCGGCGCCACCTTCGCGGCCTTCCCACACTGGTACGCCACGATGTTCAGCGCGTTCTACCTCCCACTGCTGCTCATCCTCGTGGCCCTCATCGTGCGCAACATGGGCTTCGACTACCGCGGCAAGCGCGACAGCGACACCTGGCGGGCGCGCTGGGACCTGTGCATCGTCATCGGGTCGGCGATCCCGGCGGTTCTCTGGGGCGTGGCCCTGACCAACCTCGTCCACGGCCTGCCGATCAACGCCGCAAAGGAGTTCACCGGCAACCTGTTCACCCTGCTCAACCCGGTCGCCCTGCTCGGCGGCGTCGTCACCCTCGGGCTGTTCCTGACCCACGGTGCGTTCTTCATCGCCCTCAAGACCGACGGCCCGATCCGGCACGACGCCCGCTCCATCGCCACCCGCATCGGCGTGGTCACAGCAGCCTTCGCCGTGGTCCTGCTGCTGGCCCTGGGTGCCGACCGCGGCAGCGCCGCCTCGTGGATCACCACAGTGGTCGCGGCCCTTGCGCTGGTCGGCGCGCTGGCGGCAAATCTGCAGGGCCGCGAGGGCCTGGCGTTCGCCGGCACCTTTGTCACCATCGCGATGGCCGTGGTCACGTACTTCATCCTGCTGTTCCCCGATGTCATGCCGTCCACCACCGACCCGGCCTGGTCGCTCACGACGGCCAACGCGTCCAGCACCGACTACACGCTGAAGATCATGACCGTCGTCGCTCTGGTCTTCACGCCGATCGTGCTGGCCTACCAGTCGTGGACCTACTGGGTGTTCCGCAAGCGCATCGCGACCCAGCACATCCCGGCCCCGGTGGCGGTGCGGTGACGCTCGGCAGACCGGACCCAGCCGTCCGGCATACCCCTCGAGTGTGCTCACGATGAAGCCCTTCGACCCGCGCCTGCTGCGCGCCGCCCCGGCGGCGCGCGGCCCGGTGCTGGGCCTGGCTGCGGTGGGCGTGCTCCAGGGTGCGGCGACCATCGGGCTCGCCTTCGCTCTGGCGGGCCTGGTGACAGCGGTCGTCGACGGCTCGCAGCTGCTGGCGCCGACGCTTTGGCTGGTCGGCCTCTTCACCGTGCGGGCCGTGCTGGCACGCTTGGCCGAGCAGGCGGCTGCCCATGCGGGAGCGGAGGTCTCGGCTGCGCTGCGCACCCGGCTGGTGGCCCACTGGCTCAGCGGCCGGGCCGAGCAGCGGCCCGACCCTGATACCGCCGTGACGCTGGCAGCTCAGGGGTGCGCGGCGGTCGAGCCGTATGCCGCCCGCTTCCTCCCAGCGCTCGTCGCCGCAGCCGTCGTGCCCGCAGGTGCGATCGCCGCCCTGCTGGCGGTCGACTGGCCCAGCGCCCTGGTAGTGCTGCTCACCCTGCCCCTGCTGCCGCTGTTCGCAGCCCTGATCGGGCGGACCACCCAGGCCGAGACCCAACGGCGGTGGCGATCGCTGGCGACCCTCTCGGGGCACTTCCTCGACGTCATGCGCGGGCTGCCCGTGCTGGTGTCCTACGGCCGCGCCGAGCGCCAAGTGGGGACCATCGCCACAGTGAGCCGAAGTCACCGCACGGCGACGATGCGCACGCTGCGGCTGGCCTTCATGAGCTCGGCCGCCCTCGAGCTGCTCGCCACGATCTCCGTGGCGATCGTCGCGGTGACGGTCGGCCTGCGCCTGACGCACGGCACGATCGGCCTCCACACCGGACTCCTGGCGATCCTCTTGGCGCCAGAGGCATATTGGCCGATCCGCCGGGTCGGCGCCGAGTTCCACGCTGCTGCCGACGGCACGGAGGCCATCGCGGATGTGCTGAGGGAGCTGGAGCGGCCCGACGAAGCCGCTGAGCCGACAGCGTCCGCCGCGTCCGCCGCGGCATCGCCGATGGTCGAGGTTCGGCAGCTGGCGTATGCCTACCCGGGCCACGACCGCCCGGTGCTGGAGGGGATCGACCTGCGGGCCGACCCGGGCCTGACGGTTGTCACCGGCGATTCCGGCGCCGGCAAGTCCACCCTGCTGGAGCTGATAGCCGGTCTGCGCACTCCCACGGCAGGGAGCGTGGACGCCCTCCCGGCGCACCTGGTCACCCAGCGGCCCTTCCTGCCCGCGGGGTCGGTTCGCGACGCGGTGGGCCTGGGGACCGGCGCGACGGGGGCCGAGATCTGGGAGGCGCTGCGCTCGGTGGGGCTCGACGGCACGGTCGCCGCACTCCCCGATGCCCTGGGCACCCGGCTGGGCGACGACGGCTTCGGGCTGTCCGCGGGCCAGCGGGCCCGGCTGGTGCTGGCCCGGGCGCTGTTGTCCTCGGCCCCGATCCTGCTCCTCGACGAGCCGACGGCCCACCTCGACCCCTCGACCGCGGAGCTCGTCCACGAGGTGATCCGGGACGAGGCCGACCACCGTGCTGTCATCGCCGTGACCCACCGGCCCGAGCTGCTCGCCCTGGCCGACCACCACCTGCACCTCAGCCCGGTCGGCGACACTTTGCGGGACGGAGCGCGCGCATGACCTCCCCATTGACCGTCGCACCAGGACCAGGCGCCGCGTCCGTGCGCTGGACCCCGCGGCTGAGTCCCAGCCGGAAGGTCCTCGCGGCCGGGCTCCTCGGCGCCGCGGCAACGATCAGCGGCCTGGCTCTGACGGCGACATCGGGGTGGCTCATCGTGAGGGCCAGCGGCCGTCCGGTCATCCTCACCCTCCTCGTCGCCATCGTCGCGGTGCGCACCTTCGGGCTGGCCCGGCCGGTGCTGAGATACGCCGAGCGCCTGCGCTCACACGACGCCGCCCTGAGCGATCTCGCCGAGCAGCGAACCCAGGTGTATGCCGGTCTGGTGCCGCTCACGCCCGCCCGGCTCGGCCGCCGGTCCAGGAGCGAAGTGCTCGGTGGGGTCGTCGACGACCTGACGGACGTGGTCGAGTCCCAGGCGCGGGTCACTGCCCCGGTCCTGGGCGCCGGCGGCGCCGCGGTAGCCGCGTGTGTCTTCTCCGCGCTGTTGCTACCCACAGCTGGCCTCGTGCTGACTGGTCTGCTCGTCGTGGTCGCCGTGCTGTGCCGGGTGGCCTGGGTGGCTGAGTCGGAAAGCCAGCAGCGACTGCTTGCTGCTCGAGCCGAGGTGCTTCACGTCAGTGAGCTGGTCGCCCGCCAGGCCGGCGAGCTGCAGGCCATCGGCGCCAGCGGCACGGCCCAGCGGTGGCTCCTGGACGCGCAGGGGCGGTTCAGCGCCGAGGCCCGAGCGCAGAGCCGTGGAAGGGCCCTGCTCTCGGCGGGGATCCTGTGTGCCACGGGAGCTGCGACCGCGGTGACGGCCTGGTTCGTTGCCGGCGCCGCCGCCCAGGGGGTGGTGAGCCGTCCGGTCGCGGCCCTGCTGGTGCTGGTTCCCGTCGCGGTCGGTGAAGCGCTGGGCTCGCTGCCGGACGCGATCCGGGCCCTCGCCCGCGCCCGGGCCAGCGCCACCCGGCTGGAGCGGCTGCTCGACCAGGACCCGGCGGTGGCGGCCGCGGTGACAACCGCGGAAGGCGGTCTGGAAGAGCCACTCACCCCAGCGCCGCACCTGCAGGTCAAGGCGGTCAGCGCGTCGTGGCTGGCCGCGGGGCTCCGGTCTGCCGTGGGGTCTGCCGCGATCGATCTCCCTCCGACCGACCTCGAGCTCCCGCCGGGGGGCCGCGTGGCGGTCGTGGGGGCCAACGGCACCGGCAAGTCGACGCTCGTTGCGGTGCTGGCTCGCCACCTCGACCCTTCCGGGGGCCGCTACACCGTCGACGGTCGCGACGTTCGCGATCTGTCCCTGGCCGACGTCCGTGGGCTCTTCGCGATCGTTGACGACGAGCCCCACGTCTTCGCGACGACGCTGCGCGAGAACCTCCGGCTGGCCGGTGCCGGGGAGCCGGCGCCCGCCGACGGTAACGCCGCCATCGTCAGCGGCGGCGACCAGGTCACGAGCTCTCCGGATCCGTCGCTGGCCGACGCCGCACTCGTGGCGGCCCTGCACCGGGCCGGACTCGGCGAGTGGCTGGCGCGTCTCCCCGAGGGTCTGGACACCCGGCTCGGCACCGGTGGCCGCGGCGTTTCCGGTGGTGAGCGGGCGCGGCTCGGCCTGGCTCGCGCGTTCTTGTCGGGTCGCCCGATCCTGCTGCTCGACGAGCCGGTGGCCCACCTCGACCACGCCACAGCCACCGCTGTCCTTGCAGACCTCGCGGCCTCTGCGTCGACCCGCAGCGTCGTCATGGTGACCCACCGTCCGGAGGGTCTGGAGCACTTCGACGCCGTACTCGACCTGACCCCGGCGGGCACTTCGGCTGCTCACAGGTCTGGTGGGTAGTTTGGGGCCATGTCCGACGGATCCACCGCACGCCTCGGCCTGCTCGAGCGTGCCGTCATGGATCAGCTCTGGGCCACACGCGGCCAGCCCAGAGCGGTGCAGTCAGGCTCGGTCGAGCCGGGTCTGACCGTGAAAGACGTTCACCTTGGCCTGGCGCGGACCCGCGACATCGCCTACACGACGGTGCTGACGGTGCTCGACCGTCTGGCCAAGAAGGGCCTGGTGGACCGAGAGCGCGATGGCAGGGCGTGGCGCTACCGCCCCGTGGCATCTCGGGAAGAGCTCACGGCCCGAGCCATGCGGCAGCCGCTGGGTGCGCTCGACGGCGTCGACCGTCGGGCTGCATTGCTGCACTTGCTCGACACCGTGTCGGCGGAGGAGCTGGATGACCTCAAGGCCGCCCTGGCGGAGGTTGAGGCGCGCACGGCCCGGACGGCGCGCGGCTGAACGTGGCGCTGGTCGCCCCGCTGCTCCTCGCGGCGCTGGCCGTCATCCTCACCACGGTCGCACCCCGGGTGATGGCGCGGGCCACCGTTTTCCGCCGCTCACCCCGGCCGGCCCTGGTCGTGTGGCAGGCAGTTGCCCTGGCTGCCGTACTGTGCGTTCTCGCCGCCGGCCCTTCGGCGGTCAGGGCCTGGCCCGAGGCGTCTGCTGCAGCGATGGCGGCGTGGGCCGCGACCAGCCTGATCGCCTTGCGCCTCGTCCTGACGGGGCACCGCGTCGGAAGCCGCCTGCGGGCCGCCCGCCGCGAGCACCGGGAGCTCGTCGACCTCATTGGCGAACGCCAGGAGTCCCGGTCTCCAGCGGACCCCCGGCTGCGCGTGCTCGCCCACCCCATACCCACGGCATACTGCCTGCCTGGACTGCGTCGCCGCGTCATCCTCAGCGAGGGCACACTCGAGGCCCTGCCGCCTGACCAGCTCGCGGCCGTGCTCGCACATGAGCGCGCCCACCTGCGCGCTCGGCACGACCTGGTGGTCGAGTACTTCACCGTGCTGCACGAGGCCGCTCCGGCCTCGGTGCGCGCTCCGGAAGCCCTGCGCGAGGTCCGACTGCTCGTCGAGGTGCTCGCCGACCGGGTGGCCCGCCACGCCGCGGGCGACGTGGCGCTGGCCCGGGCTCTGGTCAGTCTGGCCGGAGCCGTTCACCCCAGCCAGGCGCTAGCCGTCTCGACGGATTCCTCGGCCACGCGGGTCCGAATGGACCTGTTGGCGCGCCCCGAGGCACCGAGAGCGCTGGCACTGGCGATGTACGGGTTCGCGCTTTCGGTGGTGGCGGCTCCGGCGTTGCTCGTGGCTCTGGCCTGGGCCTGAACCAGATCGTGGCATGCCACGCGTCCTTCACCGGAGGCAGCGCACGTTGGTCAGGCGTTTTCCCTGCGGAAGGTCGCCGTCCCCCACCAGAGGGCAAGGGCGAACAGCAATATCGACCACACCGAGCCCCAGAGCAGCCCGTGCTCACTGAAGTCACCGTTGAAGGCGGCCCGGACCGCATTGGTGACGTGTTTGACCGGCATGAAATCGCTGGCGGTCTGCAACCACTGCTTTCCCAGCGTCATCGGCAGCAGGATCCCGGACAGCAGCAGCACGGGCATCATCACCATGTTGATAACCGGCGCCATGACGTCCTCGCTCTTCGTCGTGAGCGCGAGCGCGTTGGACGCCGCGGCGCATGCGCCACCGATCAGCATGGTGAGCAGCACCCCGAACAGGGCACCGCGCAGCGACGCCGTCATGCCCAAGATGTAGCCGAGGCCGATGAGCACGAGAGCCTGCACGAGCAGCTGGAGCAGGTCGCGCCAGAGTCGCCCCATCAGCAGGGCGGTGCGATTGGCTGGCGTCACCCGCTCGGCTTCGATGACACCGTCACGCCACTCGGCGATCAGGCCGAAGCCGGCGAAGAACGCTCCGAAGACGCCGAGCTGCACCAGCATGCCTGGAACGAAGAACGTGTAGGCGTTTGCCGCGCCGAGCTCCCTGGTCAACGGCTCGAGCAACGGCCCGAACAGAAGGAGGTACAGGATCGGTTGGGTCAGCCCGATGATCACCCAGGCCGGATTACGCAGGTTCATGCGCAGCTGCCGGCGGAAGACGATGTAACTCTCGCGGAGGAACGTCATGTCGTGGGTCCTTCCTCACTCGCTGTCGCGCAGCGAACGGCCGGTCAGGGTCAGGAAGACGTCGTCCAGCGTCGGACGGCGCACCTCGATCGAGGTGAGGTTGAGATCAGAGCGGTCGAGGTCGCGCAGCAGCCCGGGGATCACGACCCCGGCGCGGTGCACTCGCCCGCGGACGTGGTTGCCCTGGATCTCGACCTTGGAATCGGTCCCGCCCACGCCTGACCCGTTGCCCAGCACGGCACTGAACTTGGCGGCCGCCACCGGCAGCAACTCGGGATCGGCCAGCTCGAGGTCGACCATATCGCCGGAGACTTGCGCCTTGAGGTTGTCGGGAGTATCGGCCGCGACAATCTTGCCGTGGTCGATGACGACCACCCGATCGCTGAGCGCATCGGCCTCGTCGAGGTAGTGCGTCGTCAGGAACACCGTCGCCCCCTGCCGCGCCCGCAGGTCCTCGATGTGGATCCACAGGTTGGCCCGCGCCTGCGGGTCGAGCCCGGTGGTCGGCTCGTCCAGGAAGACCAGGGTCGGCTCGTGGATCAGCCCCATGGCGATGTCGAGCCGGCGGCGCTGGCCCCCGGACATAGATCGTGGCTGCCGCGACCACAGCCCCTGCAACTCAAGCTGGTCGAACAGCTCCCTGCCGCGCGCCGTGGCGGCCGTCGCCGTCATCCCGTAGAGCATGCCGTGGTCGACCACCTCATCGCCGGCCCGCGCGTAGCTCCCGGTGGACCCGCTCTGCGAGACGTAGCCGATGCGGCGCCGCACCTCCGCGGACTGCGTCACCACGTCATACCCAGCGACCGTGGCTTCGCCCGCCGTCGGGCGCAGCAGCGTGGTCAGCATGCGCAGCGTCGTGGTCTTGCCCGCGCCGTTCGGGCCGAGGAAGCCGACGACCTCGCCCTCTTCCACATCGAGATCGACGCCATCGACGGCGCGCACCTCGCTCTTCTCTCGGCCCGACTTCGTCGTGAACGTCTGGACCAGCCCTCGTGCCTGGATCATCATTCCCCACATCCGCTGTATTCAAGGTTGAACAGTGACCATTGTTCAAATTTGAACAGCGACCGTCAAGTCCCTTTTCGAACTTGCCGATACGCCGTCCGGCCGGCTGGGAGCGTCACTCACCCAGCATGGACGTCCCCACTGACAGCGCAGCGAACCCAGGTCAGTCGAGCCCCAGGATCTTCCGGTAGCGCTCCCGGTCGGCGCTTATCTGCCACCCCGGGTCGTCGGCGGGCGGAGCCCAGGCCGAGGGCTCGCCACGGAAGGAAATGCCGCCGTCTTCGACCTCTTTCAGAAGGTCAGCGACCCACGCACGTTCGGTCGCAGCCATCTGGTCCCAGTACCTGATCAGGGGCGGAAGGTGGGGCGGGATGGTCGACAGGTCGACGCCGACTGCCTCGGCCTGCGCGGTTTCCATGCGCTGGTCGATCCGCTCCAGCCGGGACTTCAGGTGGCGCAGGAAGCGCTTGCGAGTGACCAGCGGGATCAGCGCGATTGCGGTGTGGAAGGCCACCGGCGCGATGGGGTCGACCACCTCAACGGCCTCCCCATACAGCCGATCGAACTCCCGACGCCCCTCTGGCGTGCTCGTGTAGACGGCCACGACCCGCGCGCCCTCCGGCAGGTTGTGACGGGTCACGAACCCCTGCTTGGTCAGGGTCGCGAGCCCGGAGTAGATCGAGCCCGGGTTGATCGAGGCCCAGTCCTCCACCTGCCAGGACAGCAGCTCCCGCCGCAGCTGGTAGCCGTTGATCGGCTCGAAGAGCATGACCGCACCGAGCAGCAGCAATCGGGTCTCGGTCGCCGCCATGCATCGGAGTCTAGGGACGATTCACAACGTCAGCCGCGCAGCTGGTCGAGCGTGACGAAGCCGTAGCCGTAGGCGCGCAGGCTGCTGATGACCTGGGGGAGCGCGTTGGCGTCGAGGGTCGACCCGTCAGGTGCGGCACCCAGGTGCATCAGCACGATCTCGCCCGGCGTGCGAGCTGCCACCACGCGCGACACCACCTTCGCCACCGTGATGCCCTCGGACGTGCCCTTCCAGCCCAGCGTGTCGACCGTCCAGCCGACCGCCACGTAGCCGAGGCCGTTGACCAGTTTCAGGGTGCGGCTGTCGTAGTCGCCGTAGGGGAATCGGAACAGCGGACGCGGATCCTCGCCCGTGGCGCTGAGGATCGCGGTGCGAGCCCGGGTCACCTCGGACTTCACCGCCGAGTCGCTCAGCTTCGGGAGGTGCGGATGGTTGTAGGTGTGGTTGCCCACGAGGCCCGCTGCGGCGATCTTCGCGGCGCCACCGGGGTGGTCCACGCAGAAGTCGCCGGTGAGGAAGAACGTAGCGGGGACGTGCTCACGAGCCAGGGTCGCGAGGACGGAGTCGACAGCCTGGCTGCCCGACCCGCCGTCGAAGGTCAGCGCGACCACCTTGCGCGTGGTCGGCAGCACGCTGACGACGCGGCCGCTGACCACGGGCGGAGGCACCGAGGGGGAGGTGGTCGAGGGCTTGCGCGTCGTCGACGACGGACGGGGAGTCGACGCACTGGGCCGTGGGGTCGACGTGGTGCCCGGCTTCGAGGCGGTCGAGGGAGTCGGACTGGGGTGCCAGGTCGGCTGCGTGCTGGTGCTCGTCGCTGCCGGCGACGAGGACGTGGGCGACACCCCTGGCCCACCGTTCTCGGCACCACCGCAGGCTGCGACCAGCGCAAGCGCCGCCAGCACCGGTACTGCACGCAGCCGACCCATGTCTCAGGCTGTCGCACCTGCCCCGGCTCCCACAGGGCCAAACGTCCCCGGTTGGCGAGGCGAGTATTCGTCCTGGACAAGCGCGTCCACGGTCCCCACCAACGACAGCCGCCCCTTCCGCGCGGATGCACGGGAGGGGCGGCTGGACGGTCGTGACCCGCGACTACGCCTCGGCGAGTCCGGCGTCACCCGGCAGGACCTGCGCCTTGGGCGAGGGGCCGTAGGCGTTGTCGCTGGACTCGCCCTCCTTGGCGTACCAGACGATCAGCATGATGACGCCGATGATCGGGATCAGGCCGAAGAGGATCCACCAGCCGCTCTTCCCGATGTCGTGCAGCCGGCGCACGCTCACCGCGAGGCCAGGCAGGAACAGGGCCAGGCCGACGATGATGCTCACGAAGCCGACCGACTGGCTGGAGACAGCCGAGTCGATCAGCCGGGCGACGATCGACACGACGATGTTGAACAGGACGAACCACCAGTACTCCGAGCGCCGAGCCCGGCCGGAGAACGTGGCGTACTTGGAAAGCGCGCTGCGGACAGCGTCGACGAAGGACAAGGCTTTCTCCTTGGTTGGGGCGAAAACTGGGTTGTCGCAGCCGTCGGTTCGACGGGCCGTGCGGACACTAGCGGAGCGAGCCCGCCGAGAGGGCTGTTCGCGTCTCGACGCCGTGGCTCGTGTCTGATCCGTTATCGAGGCCGCCTGCCACGGCTGGGAACTCACCCGGTTCAGCCCGAGCGGGTGCCACCGTTCCTGGCCAGCGTCTGACCGACCGGTACCCGGGCGGCGAGCACACGGCATACGCCTCTTTGCCACAATCGACGGCATGACTGCCGAGGCGACCCTCACCACCGACATCCTTGACGTTGCGCGCGAGCAGGTGCTGGAGCGCGGCGAGGCGCTGCGCTATGAGCAGGTCGTGGCGGTCCTCCGCACCGGTGACGACCGGCTCGAGGAGCTGCTCGCGCTCGCCCATGACGTGCGCATGAAGTACAACGGACCGGAGGTCGAGGTCGAGGGCATCGTGTCCCTCAAGACCGGCGGCTGCCCCGAGGACTGCCACTTCTGCAGCCAGTCGGGACAGTTCACCTCTCCCGTCCGCGCGGTGTGGCTCAACATCCCGGAGCTGGTCCGCGCGGCCAAGCAGACTCGGGAGACCGGGGCGAGCGAGTTCTGCATCGTCGCCGCGGTGCGCGGTCCAGACGAGAAGCTGATGGCGCAGATGCGCGAGGGCGTCAGGGCGATCAAGGCCGAGGTCGACATCCAGGTCGCCGCCTCGCTCGGCATGCTCACCCGGGAGCAGGTCGACGACCTCGTCGACATGGGCGTCCACCGCTACAACCACAACCTCGAGGCCGGCCGCACCTACTTCCCGAGCGTGGTCACAACCCATTCGTGGGAGGAGCGCTGGGACACCTGCCTGATGGTCAAGGAGTCCGGCATGGAACTGTGCTGCGGCGGCCTCGTCGGCATGGGCGAAACCCTCCAGCAGCGCGCAGAGCTCGCCGCACAGCTCGGCGAACTGGAGCCGCACGAGGTACCTCTCAACTTTCTGAACCCGCGTCCAGGCACGCCGTTCGGCGACCTGCCGGTCATGCCCGCAAACGACGCGCTTCGCACCGTTGCGGCCTTCCGACTGGCTCTGCCCCGCACGATCCTGCGCTACGCCGGCGGCCGCGAGCTCACCCTTGGCGACCTCGGCACGCGCGAGGGTCTGCTCGGCGGCATCAACGCAGTCATCGTGGGCAACTACCTCACCACCCTGGGCCGAGACCCCCGCGAGGACCTCTCGCTGCTGGCCGATCTCCAGATGCCGGTCAAGGCGCTCAACGAGACGTTCTGAAAGAGCATCGGGTATGCCGGACAGTCGCCCTTGGTGCCCACGCTGCGGTGAGGCCGTGGCCGCAGAAGACCACGCAAGGTGCGAGCACGCCCTCGAGCTGGAGCCACCGCGCTACTGCGCGCAGTGCCGGCGCCGGATGAGGGTGCAGGTGGTCCCGGGGTCGTGGCGGGCCGAGTGCGTCGAGCACGGCGTTCTCGAGCGCGGTACCTGGGCGCCCTTCACGTCCCGGGACTCTTGACCCGCCAGCGCCGCGCTCAGGGACCTCAGACGCCCTGCCGGCGTTCGCCGGCGGCCCTGCTCCTGCCCTCAGCCGTCGGCCGGCCCGGCATGTTCCTGGCTGCTTTCGCCGACGATGTCCCCACCCGCGGGTGGCATGGGCGTGTGGCCGAGTTCCGGCGCCGTGTCCTGACCCGCGTAGTAGCGCACGACGCTGTTGGCCACCGCGAGGACGGGAACAGCGAAGAGCGCGCCGACGATCCCCAAGAGGAACGAGCCGGTGGCAACGGCGGCGATCACGGCCAACGGGTGCAGCGCGACCGCACGTCCCATGAGGAATGGCTGCAGCGCGTGGGTCTCCACCTGCTGGACCAGCACCACCACCCCAAGCATCACGAGCGCCGCCACGGGGCCCTTGACGACCAGGGCGACCAGCACCGCGACGGCGCCGGAGAAGATCGCACCCACGATGGGCACGAACGAGGAGAGGAAGACGAGCACGGTGATGGGGATGACGAAGGGCAGTCGCAGCACGAGCGCTCCCAAGCCGATGCCGACCGCGTCGACTCCTGCCACCAGCACCTGGGTCCGGGCATAGTGGCCCAGACTCACCCAGCCCCGCCGGAACGCCTGATACGTCGGGTCCTGGGCCGGTCTGGGCAGCATCCGGATGAAGAACCGCCAGATCTGCTCGCCCTCGGCGAGGAAGAAGAAGGTGGCGATCAGGCAGATCAGCAAGCCGGCGACGAAGTGCCCTGCCGACGTGCCGACGCTCAGGAGGCCGGATGTCAGCTGGCGCGAGTTGCCACGGATCGACTCCTTGGCCTGGTCGATGACGTCGGCAAGCTGGGCGCTGGACAGCTTGAGGGGGCCAGAGCGCAGCCATGAGACCACCTGGTCGAGACCGTTCTCCGCGCTGGCACGCATGCTGCCGGCGCCGGACGCCAGCTGAGTGGCCACCAGGCCGAACAGGACCAGCACCGCAGCGAGGGCTATGAGGAGCACGATCAGCGATGCGGCTCCGCGTCGAAGCGGAGTGCGGGTCGTCAAGAACCGCGCCGGTGGAGCAAGCAGGGCGGCGAACAGCACGGCCACGGCGAGCGGAACGACGACCACGCTGGCCACCCGCAGGGCAGCGACCACTGCTGCCGCCGCTGCGGCGACCACAAGGATCCGCCAGGACCACGCTGCTGCCAGGACGAGCGGCCTGGGTACGGTTTCCTGCTGTTCGCGGGGAGCCTCAAGCGCTGGCTTTGTGTCTTCGGTCATCGTCGAGGGTAACCGGCGGGGGCCGTCAGGCGACACAGCCAGTGCCTTCCTCGGCCGGCCCGCCATCGGGGGTCGACCTGGATGCGGGGAGGGTGCGGATCAGGGGGCGCCGTTGAACGGGATCTCGGTCTGCCAGGACTCGACCGGCTGGGTCGCGGCGGCATAGAGCGCGTCGGCGACGTGAGCAGGATCGAACGGTCCTCCGGGCGCCAGCACACCGTTGACCGTCACCGACACAGCACGGATGCCGTCCGGTGCGAGGGCCCCGTCAAGCGCGGCCACGAGGTTGCGCAGGCCGGCCTTCTGGACCCCGACGGAAGCAGCTTCCACCCAGGGAGCGTCCGCGGCCCGGCTACCGGTTGCGATGACCCGTGCGCCGTCGCGCATCAGTGGGCGCGCCGCCTGGACGGCCGTCAGGAGGCCGGCCACACCCACCCGCAGATCGGCCAGCAGCTCGTCAGGAGTCAGCTCCAAGGGACTCTTCATCGTTGTGACACTCGGGTTGTAGTGCAGCACGTCGATCTGGCCGCTGAACGCCCCGAACCGCGCCACGGCGGCCCGGAGTGCGGCGTCGTCCCCGACCTCGGCCACGGCCCAGTCCACCGTGATGTCGTCGGCGCGCAGGACGTCGGCCAAGTGCTCCATGGCCGCGGCCCGTCGGCCGATCAGCCCGACGGCATATCCCTTGATCCCGAATCGGTGAGCGACGGCCGCACCAACACCCGGCCCCGCGGCGACGACCACAATCACGCGACCGGTCATGATCGAAGGCTACGCGCCGCCCTGCACGGGGTCGACACGGCCGGGTCCCCATCCGGGCGCCCCGATCAGCGCGCTCGCCCGGCGCGCAGCGTGGCCACGGACTTGGCGATGCGGGCGGCCCGCGTCTCGGGCTTCTTGGCGCCGGCGACCTGCAGCGGCACCGATCACCTCCCGTCCCCGAGGCAGCTCGACGCGGCTGCCGACGCGGGCACCGACGTCTTCCTCGCTGCCTATCGCCCCCGGTAGGCGGCCGAGCTCGGCTGCGGTGGACGACAATCGTCGGCGATGCACATCGAAGCAGCCCCCAGCCATGACGACCTGATCGCCTATGACCACGAGCACCTGTGGCATCCCTACTCCTCGGCCCTGGCGCCCAGCGAGCCGTACCTCGTGGAGTCTGCCGACGGCATACGGCTGCGCCTGCGGGACCACGACGGCAGCCCGCGCGAGGTCATCGACGCCATGTCGTCGTGGTGGTGCGCGATCCACGGCTACCGCGTGCCCGAGCTCGACGCGGCGGCCCGCGCGCAGCTCGACCGCATGAGCCACGTGATGTTCGGCGGGCTCACTCACGAGCCGGCCATCGCCCTGGCCCGGCGGCTCGTCGACCTCACGCCCGAGGAACTGCAGCACGTGTTCTTCGCGGACTCAGGATCGGTCTCGGTCGAGGTCGCGATGAAGATGGCGCTGCAGTTCCATCTCGCTGCCGGCGAGCGCCGCACCCGCTTCTTCACGATCCGCGGCGGCTACCACGGCGACACGTTCAACCCCATGTCGGTCACCGATCCGGTGGGCGGCATGCACGCTCTGTTCCGCGGCATCCTGCCCGAGCACGTGTTCGCGCCCTGTCCGCCGGCTGGGATCGACGTCTCACCCGACGACCCCACGATGGTCGAGTGGGAGCGCGCCACGCGCGCCCTCTATGCCGAGCACGCGGGTGAGGTCGCGGCCGTCATCCTGGAGCCCGTGCTCCAGGGCGCCGGTGGCATGCGTCTCTACAGCCCGTATGCCGTGCAGGTGCTTGCCGACGTCGCTCGCCAGAGCGGGGCCCTGGTGATCTTCGACGAGATCGCGACCGGGTTCGGCCGCACCGGCGAGCTCTGGGGTGCCGACCACGCCGACGTGACGCCGGACATCGTGTGCGTCGGCAAAGCCCTGACCGGCGGCTACCTGACCCTGGCCGCGGTGGTGTGCACGTCAGAGGTGGCCAGGGGTGTCAGCGCTGAGTCTGCGGGCGGCGCACTCATGCACGGGCCGACCTTCATGGCCAACCCGCTCGCCTGCTCGGTCGCGCTGGCGAGCCTGGACCTGCTGGAGCACAACGGCTTCCGGACCCAGGTGGCCGCCCTCGACTCAGGTCTGCGCGCGGGTCTCGAGCCGGCATACGGCCTCCCGTCCGTCTCGGACGTGCGCGTTCTCGGGGGCGTGGGCGTCATCGAGCTGCACGAGGCCGTGCGGGTGGCCGAGGTGGCTGCCGCCGCGATCGAGCGAGGGGTGTGGGTGCGGCCGTTCCGCACCCTCGTCTACACCATGCCACCCTATGTGACCGGACCGGACGACCTCGCGACCGTATGCGCGGCGATGGTCGGGGCCGTCGGGGACGTCCACGGCTGATCCGCCGGTCAGGCGAGATCGGCGGCCGAGTCGCGCCCGGCTGCGGTCGACCTCTGGAGGAAGTCGAGGATCGTGGCCAGCTGCTCGTCGGTGAAACCGGCGCAGATGTCGTCCATCGCCGCGTTCATGCCTGCCAACACCTTGAGGAGCTCGCGCTGCCGGTCTGGGACGCTGCGCACCTCGACCGCGCGGCGGTCGTCCCGGGCGCGGGTGCGCTCGACCCAGCCGTCCGCCTCGAGCCGGGCCAGGATGCCGGTCATTGTCGCCGCGTGAACGCCGACCCGGCGGGCCAGGGCGGTGGGACTCAGCGGGCCGTGGCGGGCGATGACGTCGAGGCAGTCGTAGTCGATGTCCTTCAGCTCGACCCGCTGACCCGCCCGGTGGTTGAGCACGGCCAGCTCGATCCGGAGGTCGCGCAGGCTCTGCTTCGTGGCCGCCACCAGCCGCCGCCGGTGGCGGGCCCGCTCCCGCGAGATCGCTTCGCCCATGTCGACTCCTTTGATCTGCGTACTATATGATACTCATATTACATGATTCTCGTAGCATCGGCTGTCGCTGGTGCACTGCCAAGGAGACCAATGAACACCGCCATCTTCGGAGCCAACGGCCCCACGGGCCGACTGCTCACTCAGGCCATCCTCGACGCCGGCCATGAGGCAAGAGCCGTGACCCGCCGGCCCGCCGAGTTCCCGATCACCCACCCGCGCCTCACCGTCGTGTCCGCGGACGCGCTCGACCCCGCCGCGGTCGACGGGGCAATCGAGGGCACCGACGCCGTCCTGTCGACACTCGGCGTCCCCTACACGCGATCGCCCATCGACATCTACTCCGCCTCGGCGACGTTCTTCATCGACTCGATGCGTCGTCACGGCGCGCGGCGGCTCGTCGTCGTGAGCTCCAGCGCTACCCACGAGATGGCCCAGCCTGCCGGTGGATTCCTGCTGACCAAGGTGATGCAGCCCCTCGTCAAAGCCACGATCGGCAAGACGACGTACACCGACATGCAGCGCATGGAGGCGATCGTCGGCGAGAGCGGACTCGACTGGACCGTCATGCGCCCTTCTGGCCTGTTCGACCACGCCGGCGCGACGGCATACGAGCTCAGCACCGACCACGCGCCAGCACCGTTCACGGCACGAGCCGACCTGGCCGCCAGCATCGCCGACCAACTCGTGGACGACCGGTTCCTGGGCAGGTTCGTCGCCGTCTCGACCACGGCGGTGCGTCCCAGCCTGCTCGCCCTCGTCTGGCGTGAGGCCCTCAGCAGGCGCTGACGTCCTCCCTGCCGACCTTCTCGCGGGGATGCGACCAGGCACCTGCAGACGCGGCCACGGTGCCGGTGGCAGGATGCGTGCGTGAGCGGTCAACAGGCGGGTGACAGACCCCGGCTCCGCGTCGCGGTCATGGGAGCAGGCAGCATCGGGTGCTACGTCGGCGGACGGCTCGCCAAGACCTGCGAGGTCACGCTCATCGGCCGCCGTGAGGCCATGGACGCCATCGCCCGGCACGGCGTCTCCCTGGGGAGCCCGGGCCAGCCACCGGAGACCATCCCTCCGGGCGCGATCACGGCCACCACCACGGTCGACGGCGCCCATGGCGCCGACATCGTGCTGGTCACCGTCAAGTCGGCGTCGACGTCGGGGGCCGGGCGCGATCTGGCCCCGGTGCTGGCGCCCGGCGCCATCGTCATCAGCCTTCAGAACGGCCTGCACAACACCACTCGCCTCCGCGCGGCTCTGGAGAGCCGGATGCTGTCCAACCCGGTGCTCCCCGGCATGGTCGCCTTCAACGTGGTGCAGCCGGCGCCCGCGACCTACCTCCGCGCGACCTCTGGCGAGATCATGATCGAGCGCCACGACGGCACGGCCGCTTTCCTGGAGGCGGCCGACAAGGCCGGGATGTCGATGCGCGCCCGCGATGACATGCGCGAGGTCCAGCACGCCAAGCTGCTCATGAACCTCAACAACGCCATCAACGCCCTGTCCGGGCTACCGCTCAGGGACCAGCTCGGCCAGCGCGACTACCGCAAGGTGCTCGCGCTGTGCCAGGAGGAGGGCCTGTCCGTCTTCGCCCGCGAGGGCGTGGCCCCCGCCAGACTTGGGCCGATTCCGCCCGCTGCGACGATCCGGCTGCTGCGCTGTTCCGACCCGGTGTTCAAGGCCCTCGCCGCCAGTTCGCTCAAGGTGGAGGCCAGCGCCCGGTCCTCCATGGCCGACGACCTCGTCCTTGGCCGGCGCACCGAGATCGATGAGCTCCAGGGCGAGGTCGCCCGCCTCGGCGACCAGCACGGCATACCCACGCCGGCCTGCGACCGGATCGTCGAGCTCGTCCGCAAGGCCGAGGCCGACGGTCCGGACAACCTCCCCGCGTGGACCGGACCGGACCTTCTTCGACAGGTGGCCGACGGCTGGGGATGAGAGGATCGCGGCCGTGAGTGACTTCCTCCAGTGGCTGTCCGACGCGGCCGATGCCCGGGAGCGCGCCGGCCTCGCCCGCCGCCTGAGGCCGGTCAAGTCCGGTGAGCTGCTCGACCTTGCGGGCAACGACTACCTCGGACTGCGCGAGCATCCCGCCGTCATCGCAGGCGCCGTGGCGGCCGCTGAGACCTACGGTGCCGGCGCGGGTGCCAGCCGCCTGGTCACCGGCACCCTCGACGTCCACGAGGAGCTCGAGTCGGCGCTCACCCAGTTCACGAATGCCCCGAGCGCCCTGGTGTTCTCCACCGGCTATCACGCCAACCTCTCGGCACTCGCAGGTCTGGCCGACGCCGGGACTCTCGTCATCTCCGACGCGCACGCCCACGCCTCCCTGATCGACGGCTGCCGGCTGAGCCGTGCTGCGGTGGCGGTCAACCGCCACAACGACCTCGACCACGTCGAGCGCCTCCTCGCCGAGCGCGAGTCGCCGCGGGCGCTGGTGGTCGCCGAGTCGATCTACTCGGTCCTCGGAGACGCGGCCCCGGTTGCCGAGCTCGTCGCCCTCACCGCCGAGTACGGCGCAGTTCTGGTCCTCGACGAGGCGCACGCGATCGGCACCGCCGGCGAGCGTGGCGAGGGTCTGCTCGCAGCGAGCGGTTGCGCAGGCTCCGACCATGTCGTGATGACCACCACGCTGTCCAAGTCGCTCGCCGCCCAGGGTGGCGCCGTGCTGGCTCATCCGCGGGTGCGCGAGCATCTGGTCAACACGGCTCGGCCGTTCATCTACGACACCGGCCTCGCCCCTGCGTCCGCGGGGGCCGCACTGGCCGCGCTCAGCGTCCTCAGCGAGCAGCCCTGCCTCGTGGGACGGGTTCGGGCCAACGCGGCGCTCCTCGCCGACGCCACCGGGCAGGCCGCGCCGGCTGGAGCTGTCCTCTCGGTGCCCATGCCCAGCCCGCACGAGGCCGTCGAGGCGGTCGAGCGGGCGGGCTCGCACGGCATACGCATCGGCTGCTTCCGCCCGCCCTCCACGCCCGACGGCATCTCCCGACTGCGCATGAGCGCCCACGCCAACCACTCCCGGGAAGACGTCCTGCGCGCTTGCGAGATGCTGCGCAAGGTGTCGTCGGTTGCCTGAGCCGCTGTCCCTCCCGCGCGTCGTCGTGGTCACGGGCACCGGCACGGAGGTCGGAAAGACCGTGGCGACTGCGGCGCTGGCCGTGGCCCTGCGGACGCGCGGCTCCAGTGTGCTCGTGGTCAAGCCGGTGCAGACCGGCCTGTATGCCGGTGAGCCGGGTGACGTCGACTGGGTGCGCCTGCGCGTGGGTCCGGACGAAGGCGTGGAGACCCTCGAGCTGGTGCGGCTGCGTGACCCGCTCGCGCCCGATGCCGCCGCCCGGCGGGAGGGAGTCGAGATACCGCCCGTGGCCGGCCACGCGCGCACGATCGCCGAGCAGTCAGAGTTGTTCGACGTCGTACTGGTCGAGGGCGCCGGCGGGTTGCTGGTTCACCTGGACAGCCGAGGCGGCACGCTGGCCGACCTGGGCACGGCGCTGCGCTACAAGGGCGTGGGCACCGGGTTCGTGGTCGTGGCGGCGGCGGGGCTGGGGACCCTCAACACGACTGCGCTCACGGCCGAGGCCCTGGGCCGTCGCGACCTGCCGCTCCTGGGTGTGATCATCGGATCATGGCCAACCCAGCCGGGCCTTGCCGAGGAGAGCAACCTCGAGGACCTGCCGCGCGTCGCGGGGGCGCCTCTGCTCGGCCGCATCCCCCAAGGCGTCGGCAGCCTCGCTCCCGAAGTGTTCCGGGCAGAGGTACCGTCGTGGCTCGCCTTCACCTGAGCGGGCCGTCAGAGAGGACCCTCACCTGAGAGGAGCACCGTGCGCCACCCCTTCCGCATCATCGTCGTGTGCACCGGCAACATCTGCCGCTCCCCCCTGGGCGAGTTCGTGCTGCGCGAGATGTTCGAGGCGGCGGGGCTGGACGGCCGGGTGGAGGTGGAGAGCGCCGGGACGACCTCGTGGGAGGAGGGCAACCCGGCGGACCCCCGCACGCTCGCGGTGCTGCGCCGCAACGGTCACGCCGACCACGGCGGCGCAGCGCACATCGCCCGGAAGTTCCAGCGGTCGTGGCTGGACCAGGTGGACCTGGTGCTCGCCGCCGACCGAGGCCACGCCCGCGACCTGCGCAGACTCGCCCGCAGCGAGGAACAGCGCGAGAAGATCCGGCTGTTCCGCGAGTTCGACCCCGAGGCCGTGGCGACCGACGAGCTCGACATGGACGACCCCTGGTATGGCGACACCACCGCCTTCGACCGGACCTATGCGGAGGTCGTCGCGGCGTCGCGCGGTGTCGTCGACTTCGTCACCGAGCGGCTCAACGGCGACGGCCCAAGGGGGTAGCGCACGGGAGCGGCACCCAGGCGTGGTTCACGCCCAGTAGTCGCTGCTGCGGCAACAGTGGCAAGAACTCGTAAACGCATCGAACTGCTCCCTTGTCGTCCGAAATTGACGGATCTGTAGGCCCGCCCACCAAAGAGTGGCGCTTACCCCATGGAGGCCGTCAATCCGCCGTCCGTATGGAGTTGGTCAGGACTTGGCCAGGAGCACGGGCCCGCTGGGAGCCGGTGGCTGGGGGCCCAGCTGGAAGCCGGGCACGGCGGCATGCCCCAGAGCGGTTCTGGGACAATGGCAGCCATGGCCTCGCTTGCTGACGCGACCCCTCCCATTGCCCTCGGGGCCCTGGACGGGCGCTACCGCGAAACCGTCGCCGAGCTGGTCGACCACCTGTCCGAGCCGGCGCTCAACCGCATGCGGGTCCACGTCGAGATCGAGTGGCTCATCTACCTGACCGACCACCGGGTGGTGCCCGGTGTCCGGACCCTGACCGACGACGAGAAGGCGCTGCTGCGACAGGTCGTGGGCGACTTCGGGAGCGCCGAGATCGCGGAGCTCGCCGAGATCGAGCGCGAGACGCAGCACGACGTCAAGGCGGTCGAGTACTTCCTCAAGCGGCGCCTCGCGGCCATCGCCCCGGGCGAGCACGACCGCGGCCTGGCCGAGCTGATCCACTTCTGCTGCACGTCCGAGGACATCAACAACCTTTCGTATGCCCTGATGGTGCGGGGTGCGGTGCGGCAGGTCTGGCTCCCCCGGGCCATCGCCCTCACCGAGCAGCTGGCGACGATGGCCTCCGACCTGCGGGCGGTAGCGCTGCTGGCGCACACCCACGGGCAGCCCGCGACGCCGACGACGATGGGCAAGGAGCTCGCCGTGCTGGCCTGGCGGCTCCAGCGGCAGCTCCGGCGGATCGAGGGCGCGGAGTTCCTCGGAAAGCTCAACGGGGCGACCGGCACGTACGGCGCGCACCTGGCGGCAGTGCCCGACGCCGACTGGCCGTCGATCAGCCGCGGCTTCGTCGAGGGTCTGGGTCTGACCTGGAATCCCCTGACGACCCAGATCGAGAGCCACGACTGGCAGGCCGAGCTCTATGCCGACCTGGCCCGGTTCAACCGCGTGCTCCACAACCTGTGCACCGACGTGTGGTCCTACATCTCGCTCGGCTACTTCGCCCAGGTGCGCGGTCAGGGCACGGTGGGGTCGAGCACGATGCCGCACAAGGTCAACCCGATTCGCTTCGAGAACGCCGAGGCCAACCTCGAGGTCTCCAACGCCCTGTTCGACGTGCTCGGCTCGACGCTGGTGCAGTCGCGGCTGCAGCGCGACCTGACCGACTCCTCCATGCAGCGCAACATCGGGACGGCGTTCGGCCACAGCCTGCTCGCGATCGACAACGCGAGCCGCGGCCTGGCCGGTCTCGACCCCGTGGCTGAGCAGATGGCGGCCGACCTCGACGCCAACTGGGAGGTCCTCGGCGAGCCGGTGCAGTCGGCCATGCGGGCGCTGGCCGCCCAAGGGTTTCCCGGCATGGAGAACCCCTACGAACGGCTCAAGGAGCTGACCCGCGGGCGGCGGATCACTGGCGAGGACCTGCGGACGTTCATCAAGGGCCTGGGCCTGCCGCCCGAGGTCGAGGAACGGCTCGCCGCCATGACCCCGCAGACCTACATCGGCGCCGCGGCCGAGCTGGTCGACTACCTCGACTGACGCGCCAGCCGGACCGGCCGGCGCATCGCGCGCTTTGCCCTTCAGCGGCGGCTGTCAGCGGGCCGCGCTACCGTCGTGCGATGGCCACTGCGAGAGCCGGGGACGGGACACGGGCACGCAAGCGCCAGAGTGACCGCCCCGCCAGAGCCGATGACATCCACGACATCGCCACTTCCCTGCCCGAGGTGACCGTTGACGGCACGCCCGGCGGCCTGCCCGTCTACCAGGTGAGGGCCAAGTCGTTCATCTTCTTCCGAGGACCGCGGAAGGACGCGATCGACGCCCAAACTGGCCAGCCCATGGACGACGTCGTGGGGATCCGGACTCCTGGCGAGGAAGACAAGTTCGCCCTGGCCCAGGCAGCCGGCCCGTGGTTCACGACACCCCACTTCAACGGCTACCCCGCGATCCTGATCCGGCTCCGCGACATCGGCCGGATCGGGCACGACGAGCTGGCCGAGGTCATCACCGATGCCTGGCTGAGCCGCGCCCCGAAGACGCTGGCCCGCCGATTCGAGGAGGAGCTCGCCGGCCCTGCAGGCCGGATTGGCGAGTGAGCGGCACCTCGGGAAGCCGAGCCTCCCGGAATACCCCATAGGGGTAACCTGTTGTCAGTAGCGACGACAGGAGGGTCAAGCATGGCTGGCTACACGGGCAGCAAGGACGACTACCTGAAGCGCCTGCGCCGCATCGAGGGCCAGGTGCGCGGCATCCAGAAGATGGTCGAGACCGACACCTACTGCATCGACATCCTCACCCAGGTCAGTGCGGTGACCCGCGCCCTCCAGGCCGTCAGCCTGGGTCTGCTCGAAGACCACGTGGGCCACTGCGTGGTCGACGCCGCGCGCGAGTCCGACGAGGCGGCCGAAATCAAGGTGCGTGAGGCGTCCGAGGCGATCGCGCGCCTGGTCAGGAGCTGAGCGGGACGATGACAACGACGACCACGCCAGAGCACGAGGTGGACCTCGCCATCACCGGCATGACGTGCGCCTCCTGCTCCGCGCGAATCGAGAAGAAGCTCAACCGGCTCGACGGAGTCCAGGCGACGGTCAACCTTGCCACGGAGAAGGCAAGCGTGACGTATGCCGATCCGCTGACTACCGAGGACATCGTCGCCGCAGTGCGCCAGACAGGCTATGGCGCGAGCGTCATTCCGCAGCGACGTGCCGCGGAGCCGGCCACGCCTTCCCCCCGACGCCCCGACGAGCACGTCGGCCGCGCGGAAACGGGCCACGACCATGGCGTCGTCGACACCACGGATCTGGGCCGGCGCGCACTGGTTGCGGGAGCGCTTGCGGTCCCGCTGCTCCTCCTGGCGATGGTCCCCGCGTTCGAGTTCCCCGGCAGCGAGTGGCTGCAGTTCGCCCTCGCCACGCCGGTCGTCTTCTGGGCGGCGTGGCCGTTCCACCGCGCGGCTGTCATCAACGCGCGACACCTCGCCTCCACTATGGACACCCTGGTCAGTCTCGGCGTCATCGCGGCCTACGGCTGGTCGGCCGCCACGGTGCTCCTCGGGCGCGGCGGCATGGGCAGCCTCTACTTCGAGGTCGCCGCCGTGGTCACCACCTTCCTCCTGCTCGGCCGCTGGCTCGAAGCTCGGGCCAGGTCCCGCGGCAAGTCCGCCGTCGAGACCCTGCTGAGCCTCGGCGCGAAGGATGTCGCGGTACAGCGCATCGACGCGGCCACCCGCGCAACCACAGAGGTCCGGATCCCCATCGACGACCTGCAGATCGGCGACCACTTCGTGGTGCGCCCTGGCGAGAAGGTCGCCACCGACGGTGTCGTCCTCGACGGGGCCAGCGCGATCGACGCATCGCTGGTCACGGGCGAGTCGCTGCCGGTGGACGTCGAGCCGGGATCCGAGGTCATCGGCGGCACGCTCAACACCCACGGCCGGCTTGTCGTCGAGGCTCGCCGCGTCGGGGCCGAGACCACCCTCGCCGCCATCGCAGACCTGGTCGAGCGGGCTCAGACCGGGAAGGCCCAGGTCCAGCGCCTGGCCGACCGCATTTCGGCGGTCTTCGTCCCGATCGTGCTGAGCCTCGCGCTGCTCACCTTCGCCGGCTGGTGGATCGCGACGGGCGACCCCGCCCGCGCCCTCGAGGTCGGCGTGTCCGTGCTGATCATCGCCTGCCCGTGTGCCCTGGGCCTCGCGACACCCACGGCTCTGTTGGCCGGCACTGGTCGCGGCGCGCAGCTCGGCGTCCTCATCAAAGGCCCGCAGGTGCTCGAGGACACCCGCAGGGTCGACACGATCGTGCTCGACAAGACCGGCACGGTCACCACGGGAGTGGCCCGCCTGACCGACATCGCCACGGCCGGACACCTTCTCGAGAGGGCGGCGCTCCAGGCCGCAGCCGGCGTCGAGACCGGCAGCGAGCACCCCATCGCGCACGCGATTGTCAGAGCGGCCCGCGAGCGGGGACTCGACCTGCCGACGACCACCGGGTTCCGGGCGCTGCCTGGCAGTGGGGCCCGCGCGACGATCAAGGACACGGTGGTCACCGTCGGTCGAGCCGATCTGTTCGCGCGGATACCCGAGGAGCTGCGCGAGGCGAAGGCCACCGGCACCACGGTCTTTCTCGGGTGGGACGACACGGCCCGAGCCGCCCTCACGGTCGCCGACGAAGTTCGCGACACCTCGCGGCAGGCCATCGCAGACCTCGGCGCCCAGGGGCTCACGGCATACCTCCTGACCGGTGACCACGAGGGCAGCGCCCGCGCTGTCGCCCAGGCCGTGGGCATCCCCCCCGAGCACGTGCTCGCCGACGTGCGGCCGGAGGACAAGCACGCTGCGATCGAGCGGCTGCAGGCCGAGGGGAGGGTCGTCGCCATGGTGGGCGACGGGATCAACGACTCGGCAGCGCTGGCACAGGCCGACCTCGGGCTCGCCATGGGCAGCGGCACCGACGCGGCCATGGAGTCGGCCGACATCGTCCTGATGCGCACCGAGCTGCCCGCGGTCAGCGACGCGATCCACCTGTCGCGCCAGACCCTGCGGGTGATCAAGCAGAACCTCGCGTGGGCGTTCGGCTACAACGCCGCCGCCATCCCGCTGGCCATGGCCGGGCTGCTCAACCCGATGATTGCCGGCGGGGCGATGGCCATGTCGAGCGTCTTGGTCGTCACCAACAGCCTGCGTCTGCGTTCCGTGCGCCGGCGCTGACCGCCCAGCACGTGCACTGAGCACGAATAAGTGCGGTCCACCGCCTGTCGCGATGGACCCGGCACTTCAGCGATCGCGGGTCGAGGGCTCCGTCGGAGGCTCTGGTCGGGGTCTGCTAGACCGTGACCTTGCCGTCGGGAGTGTCGAAGGTGACCGCCAGCAGACCGGGAGTGCCATGCGGTGCGACGAAACTGAAGTCGATGACGCTGGAGATGTCGCCGGGGGCCAGGCCCAGCCAGTCGCGGACGCGGTCGGGGTCGCCGGCGATCTGCAGCGAGTCGATCGTCACCTCGGTCCTCGCGCCGACCGACGGGTGGCAGGACATGTTCTCCCACTGGATGTAGTAGGGCAGCTGCGGGTCGGCCATCAGGCCCTTGATGCCGATCTGCCGCCAGCGCAGCTCGACGCCGTCGGGACGGTGCCGGTTGCCATCGACCGCCTCACGGCCGAGCCGCCTTTCGGCCTCGGTCAGGTCGTCGACCGCCACGACCCAGCCGAGCCACCCGCCGCCGGCCTCGGAGCGCGCACGCACCGCTTGGCCGAAGGGAGCTTTGTCGGATGCCGGGTGGTCGAGGACCTCGACGACCTCGACATAGCGCTCCTGCGCGAGGGGAAAGATGACGTTGCGGGTGCCGAAGCGGGGGTGGACCCCACCGTCGACCGGGTCTACACCGATCAGCTTGGCCAAGCGCTCTGCCGTGGCATGGAGCCCGTCATGCTCGGCGGCGTAGGACACATGGTCAACTCGCATAGCGAACATCGTGACACACGTTCGGGGGTGCTCTTGACACAGGGGGTGCCGCGGGGCATGGCCATGACGACCGCCCGTTCCGTGGCGCTCGGTGGCCCATGGCGGCGGCCAGGCTCAGGGCGAATGCGGCCGTCGGCGCCGCTGGCGCACCGCCTCGTAGACCACGATGGCGGCCGACGTGGCCACATTGAGGGAGTTCGCTTTGCCGAACATGGGGATCCGGACCCGGTAGTCGGCCCTCTGCAGCAGAGCGGCGTCCAGCCCGTGCTTCTCGGTGCCGACGGCGATGGCGACCGGTCCGGTGTAGTCGACCTCGGCGTAGTCGAGGTCGGTGTCAGGGGTGGTCGCGACGATCGCAACCCCGGACGCCCTCAGCCACGCGAGGGTGTCGGCCGTGGTCGCGGAGGCGACCGGCACGGCATACACCGTGCCCTTGCTGCCCCGGACGACGTTGGGGTTGCCCCAGTCGGTGAGCGGGTCGGCGGCGATGACCGCGTCGACGCCAGCGGCGTCGGCGGTGCGGAGCATGGCGCCGAGGTTGCCCGGCTTCTCGATGGCCTGGCAGACGAGAACGAGGGCGCGCGCCGGCAGGTGAAGTGCCTCCAGGCGGTCGGTCACGACCGGGACGACGGCGAGAAACCCGTCGGGTCCCTCGCGGTAGGCAGCCTTCTCGAACGCCGCCCTGCTCAATTGGACCGATTCCGAGCCCGACCGGCGAACCCGAGCGACGACCTCGAGCTCGGCGGACGGGTCGCGCATGAGCTCTGGACAGTAGTAGAGAGCGCGGGGAACTGCTCCGGCATCGAGGGCCAGCGACAGCTCCTCGAACCCCTCGACCAGGGTCAGTCCCGACTCGTCGCGCCCCCGCCGGCGGCGCAGCGCCGCCACCGCCTTGAGCCGCGGGTTTGCGGGCGAGGTGATCACAAGGTCTGCCATGGCGGCACCAGCATGGCACCGGGGAAGGATCGGCCGGGCACAGGCGTTCAGCATGGGTCCAGACTTCCGGCGTACTCTGGTAGGTGGGGCCTGTCAGTGACGCCACGCCTGCTCGGTCGCCTTTGAACCGGACCGACACACGACCCAAACGCCACCAACCACGAAGCCTTGCCGATGACGTCCTCAACGACGCACTCCTCCCCCGACTCCAGACCCGACTCCAGCCCCGCCACCGACAGCCACCGCGACACCTATCGCAACAGCCCGCGTGACACCCAGCGGGACATCCTGCGTGACGGCGACCTCGAAGCCCCGCGCGACGCCTCGGCTACCGAGGCGGTTCCGGCTCCGCCCCTCGAGCCCCGCAGCATCCTCGGCCTGACCGTCGCCCAGGTCGCCGGGAGCTCGCTGGCCGCGGTCAGTTCCGCCCTCGCCGCCTCCTTCCTCGGCGTCGCCGGCACCATCGCGGGTGCCCTCGTCGGCTCCCTGGTGGGCACTGTGGGCACCGCCGTCTACTCGCACTCGTTGCACACCGCCGGCACGCGACTGCGCACGCTCGCGCCCAGACAGAAGCTTGCCCCTGTCGAGATCAGTGGCCGCGCCCGCACAGAAGCACGCGAGGTCCACGGCCCCCTGCGCGCGGATCGGCCCGCGCGGCGTCGCCCGCTCCTGATGCTCGGTGCCGGCGTCGCGATGGTGTTCGTGATCGCCCTCGGGGCCATCACGCTGGCAGAGATGGTTCTCGGGCATCCTGTGTCGTCGTCCTCGGGCGGGGGCACGACGATCGGGCGCGCGGTGACGCCGCAGGGCTCGGGGCCTGGGTCTGGGGGAACCACCCCCAACCCCGCCGCGACCACGTCAGCGACGACGCCCACGGCCTCCACCACACCCTCGACGGCGTCCGTGCCGAGCACCGCCGCCACGGGCTCCGCGACCGGCAGCGCGACCTCGCCGGGCGCCTCGACCAGCGCGAGCTCCACGACGGCCACGTCGACACCCACGGGCTCCGCGACCACCCTGCCCTAGCACCCGGCAAGGCTCTCCTGCCGCCACGCCGCGTCGCGCGTCCCCAGCCCCGCAGTGACAATGGGGCATGCCCAGCCGGTTGCGTCGACTCACCAGGGCCGCGGTGTATGCCGTGGTGACCGGACTCGTGCTTGTCACCCTCGCGCTGTTGATCCGAGAGCGCTTCAACCCGCTTGTGCGCCTGGACGAGGGCGGGATCCGGCGGGCGACTGACTTCACCAGGGGGCACCTGTCCTTCCGGAGTGCCCTGCTGGTCTGGCAGGAGGCGTCCCAGCCGGTCTGGATCTACGCGGCGGCCTCCCTGCTGTGCCTCGCCCTCTGGCTGGTGAAGAAGATGAAGCAACGGACGCTGTGGGCCTTCGTCACGATGATGGTCGCGTGGGGTGTGGCGAACCTGGCCAAGCCGATCGTGCACCGTGAGCGTCCCTTCGTCGCCGACCCCCTGTCGCATGCACGAGGCTTCTCCTTCCCCTCGGGGCACGCGGTGGGCTCGGCCGTTGGAACGGCCACCGTGGTCGTGTTGGTCTGGCCGCTGCTCAAGCCGGGGCTGCAGCGCGGCTTCGCCGTCGCGGCCGCGGCAGTTGTGATGGTGATGACCAACCTCGACCGCGTCTTCCTGGGCGTCCACTACCCATCGGACGTCATCGCGGGCACGGTGCTGGGGCTCGGTCTGGTTCTGGCGTCGTATGCCGGGTATACCGACTGGACACCTACCCACCCGACGACGGCACACCCCGAGTCGCTGCCCGGCACGCCGGGTGGCGAGGATGACCGCCCCTCTCGCGAGGATGCCCGGCCCATCGCTATGTCCCGTCGCCCCTCTCATAAGGAGACAGAAGAGTGACGGAGTTCCTCTCGCGCTACGACCGGGACCGGAGCGCGCCACGCTTCCTTTCGGCACTGCGCGACGCTGCCCTGCGTGCGGCCCTGCCCGCAGTCATCATCTGGCTCGCGATCGTCGGATTCGGCTTAGCGCTCAAGGGCCCCTTCAAGGGTCTGAGCCATGCCGAGGAGAGTGTGAGCAAGACCCTCGAGCGCGACCGGACTCCCACGTGGAACTCCATCACTGCCGTGTGGTCGCACCTGGGCAACACCGAGATCATCATCGGGGTCTGTTTCATCGTCGTGGCGCTCGTCTGGTGGCGAACCCGCGAGTGGTGGTGGGCCCTGGTGCCGGCGCTCGCCATCGCCCTCCAGTCAACGATCTTCGTGACCGCTGCCTGGGTCGTGGGGCGCCCCCGCCCCGAGGTGAAGCACCTCGACCCGGCGCCACCCACGTCCAGCTACCCCAGCGGCCACGTCAGCGCAGCCACGGCGCTCTACCTCACGTTCCTCATGATGGCGCTGCGCATCCGCCGGCCCTACCTACGCTGGCCGGTCATGGCGCTGTGCGTTCTCGTGCCCGTCTTGGTCATCTACGGCCGCCTCTACCGGGGCATGCACCACGCGACCGACGTCGGCGTTGCTGTGGCCAATGGAACCCTCTGCGCCCTGCTGGCCTGGGGCTACCTGCGCCGCGACGCAGCGCCTGCGTCGAGCCGCAAGGACGCCGTCGACGCGCGGAGCTCGCTCGAGGCGGCATAGCGCGGTCGCTTCCGTGCGACCTCTCGCCCTCCGCTACACCCGGGCGTACCGCGCGCGGGCGAAGGAGTAGACGCCGTAGGCCGCCAGGCCCAGGGCGATCAGCGACAGGAGCACCGGGCCCAAGGGCTGGTCCTTGAGGGTGCGCAGGGCTCCGTCCAGGCCAGTGGCCTTGGCCGGCTGCTCCTGCAGCCCGGCCAGGACGAACAGCAGGCCGACCACACCCAGGGCGATCCCCTTGGCGATATAGCCGAAACGCCCTGCCCAGGTCGCCCAGCGGCCCGGGTGCTCGACGAGGTCGGCGAGGAACTTCCTCGTGTACCCCTTGTGGACGTGATAGACGCCGACACCGATGATCACGACTCCCACGAGCGCGACCAAGAGCCGCCCCCCAGGGTGGGACATGAGACCGGCGGTCAGGTCGACGGTCTGCTTCTTGCTCGACGTGCCACGGCCCTGGGCGAAGGCCAGGGCGGAATAGCTCAGGGCGGCGTAGACGACGGCCTTCGATATTGCCTTGAGGCGGTTCTTCCACTCCTGGCCGGGCATGCCGCGCCCGGACAGCGCCTGGGCCACCTGCCACAGGGCGAGGAAGGCGAACCCGGCGACGGCCACCCAGAGCACCACGCGACCGAACCCGTTCTGCGCCAGGGAGGACAACGCCC
The DNA here is from genome assembly GCA_963715025.1 of uncultured Actinomycetota bacterium. Classification (GTDB taxonomy): domain Bacteria; phylum Actinomycetota; class Actinomycetes; order Actinomycetales; family Dermatophilaceae; genus DASSJT01. The sequence continues at coordinate 992,351 of CAVQQQ010000009.1, forward strand.
CTGACTGGTCGGCGTTCTTGCCGCTCGACCACCAGGCAACCTGCAGCGCGATCCACGCGATGAGGAGGTGGAGGACTCCGCTGACGACGTAGCCAAGCTGTGCGCCTTTGCGCACGAACCGATTGTCGCGGGCCTCAATGGCCACATCCTTGACCGAAGTACTGTCCATGGGTTCACCCAACTAGAGAGAGGAGCACGGGAACGAGACCGTCGGCATAGACATCCCCCGTTACTTCGTCCGCAAACGCCTTCACCTCATCTGGGGCATTGCCCATGGCTACTCCGCGTGCCGCCCACTGGAGCATCTCGATGTCGTTGCGCTGGTCACCAACGGCAACGGTGTCCATCGGCTCGATCCCCAGGCGTCGGCGCAGCATCTCCAGCGCCGAGCCCTTTGAGACGCCCTCGGGGTTGATGTCGAGCCAGGCCGAGAAGCCGACGGCATAGTTCACACCGTGAAGGCCGATGTGCTCCGCGAGCCGGAGGAAGTCCTCGCTTGTGCCGGTCGGGCTGCGGAACGTCACACGGGTCACCGGATGGGCGACCAGCTCCTCCCAGGGCACCACCCGCAGCTCGCCCTGCAGCTCACCCTCGGGGAACGGCGCGCTCAGCTTGAATCCGACCCCGAGCTCCTCGACGGCGACGACGGCGTCCGGCCACGACCCGCGCAGCAGGGCCAGCGCCGGGCCGGGATCGAAGGTGACCGCCTCCTCGATGCGATATCCCTTCTCTTCAGCCGGGTCGAGACCCAGCGTGACCGCTCCGTTGGAGCACACGGCATACCCCGTGGTGATCTTGAGGTCCTCGAGGATGGGCAGCGTGGCGACGATCGAGCGCCCCGTGGCGATGACGACGTGGATACCGCCGTCGACCACCGCGTGCACGGCCTCCCGAACCGCTGGAGAGAGGTTGCCGCTGTGGTCGACCGTGGTGCCGTCGACATCGAGCGCGACGAGACGAGGACGAGGGGTCATGCACCCGAACCTACGGCAGCCGCGCGTGCCGTCGCCTGCGTTCGGTGAGGCTAGCGCGGGCCTCGCGCGGTGTGTGCGGTGACCTCGATCTCGATCCGCATCCGGGGGTCGGACAGACCGCAGGCCATCATCGTCGCGGCCGGCCGTACCCCGCCGAAGGCCTCGCGGAGCAGCGGCCAGCAGGGCTCGAAGTCGGCCGGGTCCGGAAGCAGGTAGCGAACGCGAACCACGTCGGCGAACGACGCCCCCGCCGCATCCAGCGCGGCGGCGATGTTGGCCAGCGCCTGGCGCGCCTGCTCCACGACGTCCTCGGAGATGGTCATCGTCGCGTAGTCGAATCCTGTCGTGCCCGAGACGTGCACCCAGCCGCCGTCGACCACCGCTCGGGCGAACCCGATCTCATCCTCGAAAGTCGAGCCGGACGAGATGGCGCTTCGGCCAGTCCCAGTCGAGCCGCCAGGCCGGGTCGACCCGCCGGGCCGGGTCAAGCCCCCGGCCTGGGTGGCGGAGGCAGCGTGGTCCGTGGGCTTGCCCATCATGATTCAGGTTTGAGGATTTCGAGCCCCAGGAACGGCTGCAGCGCCTGGGGTACCACGACCGATCCGTCGGCCAGCTGGTGGTTCTCGAGGATGGCTACCAGCCAGCGGGTGGTGGCCAGGGTGCCGTTGAGCGTTGCGGCTACCTGGGTGCCCTTGGCGGTCTTGAACCTGGTGCCGAGCCGCCGGGCCTGGAAGGTCGTGCAGTTGGACGTCGAGGTCAGCTCGCGGTAGCGCCCCTGGGTCGGAACCCAGGCCTCACAGTCGTACTTGCGTGCCGCTGACTGCCCGAGGTCTCCGGCTGCGGTGTCGATGATGCGGTAGGGGACCTCCATCTTGGCGAGCATGTCCTTCTCCCAGCCCAGCAGGCGCTCGTGCTCGGCCTCGGCCTCGGCCGGGTCGCAGTAGACGAACATCTCGATCTTGTTGAACTGGTGGACGCGGATGATGCCGCGGGTGTCCTTGCCGTAGGAGCCGGCCTCGCGGCGGTAGCAAGTGGACCACCCCGCGTAGCGCAGCGGACCGCGTGAGAGGTCGATGATCTCGTCGGCGTGGTAGCCGGCGAGCGCCACCTCGGAGGTGCCCGTGAGGTAGAGGTCGTCGGCCTCGAGGTGGTAGACCTCCTCCGCATGCCGGTCGAGGAAGCCGGCACCGCCCATGACCTGTGGTGTCACCAGTGTGGGGGTGATCATCGGAACGAAACCGGCCTCGATCGCCTGCTGCATGGCCATGGTGAACAGCGCCAGCTCGAGGCGGGCCCCCACCCCGGTGAGGAAGTAGAACCGGGCGCCGCTGACCTTGGCGCCGCGCGCCATGTCGATCGCGCCGAGCCCCTCGGCCAGCTCCAGGTGGTCCCTGGGCTCGAACTCGAATGCCGGTGCGTCGCCGATCGTGTCGACCACCACGTAGTCGGCCTCGCCACCTGAGGGGACGCCGTGGACGATGACATTGCCGATGTCCCTGACCAGGCCGTCCAGCTCGGCCTGGGCCTCGTCGGCCGTGGCCTGCAGCGACTTGACCCGGACCGCGATCTCCTTCGTGCGCGCGAGCAGTGCCTGCTTCTCCTCGCCCTGGGCCTGCGCGACGCCCTTGCCGAGGGACTTCTGCTCGGCTCGCAGCTGCTCGTACTCGGTCAGGGACGCCCGGCGGCGCTCGTCAGCCGCTAGCACAGCGTCGACGACGCCGGCGTCCTCTCCACGGGCGCGCTGCGAGGCGCGGACGGTGTCCGGGTCGTCGCGCAGGAGCTTGATGTCGATCACCGGCACAGACTATCGACCGGCGGCGCCCCACCCACCGGGCGTGTCGGCGGGGGCCGAGAGCGCTGCAGCAGGCCGTGATGCAACGATGTCGCATGCTTTCCCGCCGCCAGGTCCTGAAGTGGGCTCCCGTAGGGGCTGACCTCTTGATCATTAGCGCGTGCGGCCGCGAGGGGGCGGGCTCCTCAGGGCCGACGACGGCATCGGCGGCCACATCGACGGCCACTCAGCCGGGGGGCACGACGCTCAGCAGTGCAACGACGGCCAGCTCACCGACCACCGAACCACAGCGTTCCCACGCCAGGGCCTACGCCGACCTCGCCGACGACCTGGAGGACGTGAGAACCCCTGCCAACGTCTCCTTTGCCCTGGCCTTGCGAGATCCCGTCGCGGGACTCGACTTCTCCCACCACGGCGACCGCGTCCTCGAGACCGCGAGCATTGTCAAGGTCGACATGTTGGCCGCTCTGCTGCTCCACGCCCAAGACCGCGGTGGCGCGCTGACGTCGGCCCAGAGATCCCAGGCCGACCAGATGATCCGGGTGAGCTCCAACGAGGCGGCCTGGGAGCTGTGGTCGGCGATCGGCGGGAGCACCGGCCTCGACCGAGCCAACCGCAGGCTGGGGCTGGCGCACACCCAGACCCGGTCCGACACCTGGGGCCTCACCAAGACCACGCCTCGCGACCAGGTGCGGCTGATCGACCGCATCGCCGAGCCCGCCCCTGGGCTCCTGAGCGCAGCCTCAAGCGCCTATGCCCTAGGCCTCATGCGCACCGTGGCGCCGGAGCAGGCCTGGGGCATCTCGGCGGCAGCGCGCCGCGACGGGGGGACCGCACTCAAGAACGGCTGGCTACCCCGGTCGGCCGAGGCGGGGCGGTGGATCGCCAACAGCATCGGCCGGGTCAGCGGCAAGGGCGTCGACCTGAGGATCGCGATCCTCAGCCACGGTCACCAGGAGTACGAGGACGGCGTCGAGTTCGTCGAGAAACTGGCGAGGTTGGCCGCCGGCCACCTCTACCCCTGAGTGCCCACTCAGTCGGGCCGGCCGCTCACGGCCAGACCCGCGCCCAGGCCGATCATCATCAGTCCACCCGTCCCGCCCACGCGCTCCAGACGGCGGGGCGAGCCGGTGAACCACTCCCGCGCTCGGCTCGCCGCGAGGGCCACGCAGCCGTCGCCCGTCATTGCGAGCGCCACGAACATCGCGCCAAGGACCAACATCTGCCCTGGCGCACCGCCAGCGGGACGATCGATGAACTGGGGCAGCAGCGCGCCCAGGAACACCACCGTCTTGGGATTGGTGACGCCGACGAGCAGGCCGGTGCGAAGGACGCGCCAGGCCGGGAGCCGGGCCGGCGGATTCAGGCCCAGCTCGTCAGAAATGCTCGGGCGGTGGCGAATCGCCTGCACGCCGAGGTAGACGAGGTAGGCAGCGCCGACCAGCTTGAGCCCGGTGTAGGCGACGGCCGAGGCCGCGACGAGCGCACCGAGGCCGAGGGAGATCCCGACCACTTGGACCACCAGTCCCAGTCCGTTCCCCAGGACAGTCAGCAGCGCGTCACGCCGTCCGACACTCAGCGCCCGCCCGATGGTGAACAGGAGACTCGGACCAGGGATGGCGACGATCACCGCCGCCGCGGCGGTGAAGGCGAGCAGGTGGGCAGTGGACGGCATACTGCTAAGGCTGCCGCCCGGCGGGTATGCCGGTCCAGCCAGTTTCCGTGTGAGCTCACCCAGCCGACCGGGCCGCGAACGTCGGCGAGCCTCCACTGGGCGTCGCCAACTCTTCATTTGGGTGGGATAGCGACGCTCGCTGGCTAGGCCGAGGCTCGGGCCTGCTCGAGCCAGCGCATGGCCGGGGTCGCCAGCACGCCGTGGACCACCACCGACAGGACGATGGTGAACCCGACCGTGGACCACAGCCATCTTTCCTCCGCGAAGTGCGTGCGGCCCGTCGCATAGGCGAGGTAGTAGATGGAGCCGACGCCACGCACGCCGAAGAAGGCGGTCACGAGCCGTTCACGCCGCTCCAGCGGAGGATGCGGAGAGGCGCTGCGGCCGACCCCACGGCGCCCCACCGTGAATGCGAGGAGCGCGCACGCGGGCCGGATCGCGAACACCAGTGCCACACCGACCAGCGCACCCCGCCAGTCGAGGTCGGCCAGCAGGCCCCGCGTCAGCCCGACGCCCAGCAAGAGGAGGACGACGAGCGTGAGCAGGCGCTCCAGCCGCTCGATCACCTGGTGCATCAGGGCGTGGTAATCGTGGGTGCGCTCGGCCGACCGGATCGCCATCGCGCAGGCGAACACGGCGAGGAAGCCGTATCCGCCCACGAGCTCGCTTGCTCCGTAGGCGAGCAGGACGGCCGCGAGGGCGAGGAGCGGCTCGCCGGTCTCTGCCAGCCGAAGCGGCCGGCTGCGCGCCCGGAAGGCGACCCGGCCGAGGAGCTGCCCCACGGCATACCCGACGAGGACACCGATGAGCGTCCTGCCGACCAGTTCCCAGCCGACCCATCGCAGTCCCCACTCGCGGACCGGGCCGAGCGTGGCGGCGAACAGGGCTGTGGAGACAAAGGGCATGGCGAGGCCGTCGTTGAGGCCGGCCTCGGACGTGAGCGCGAACCGGACCTCGTCCGACTCGTCGACCTCTGTTGCTGCCTCCCCGGTAGCCGGGCCTTCGACCTGGACGTCGGATGCGAGAACCGGGTCGGTGGGGGCCAGCGCCGCGCCGAGGAGCAGGGCGGCAGCGGGGGCGACGGCGAGCGCGCCCCACGCCAGCAGGGCCACGGCGGCGATGCACAGCGGCATCGCGATGCCGAGCAGCTTCCAGGTGACCGACCACCGCCGGAAGGACGCGCGATGGCGCAGGCTGAGCGGCCGGTCGAGAGCCAGGCCGACACCCATCAGGGCAATCAGGACGGTGAACTCGGTGAGGTGCTCCAATGCGCCACGGTGGTCGACCGGGTCCACCTCGACGCCCCCGGGCAGGGGCAGAAGTCCCATCAGCCCACCGACCACCAGGAGCACGATCGGGGCCGAGATCGCGGCCCGTGAAAGCGCCTGGGGCAGCACGACCGCAAGCAGCAGGGCCAGACCCAGCAGGAGGTAGAGCCCGTGGGCGCCCATGCGCGGTCAGGACGCCTTGACGTCCCAGAGGTGGTGCATCAGGTCGTGCATGCCGTACTGCCCGAGGGTGAGCACGGTGAACGCCGATCCGTCCGAACGGCGTCCGGTGCGCTCCCACTGCACGCCGGACACATCGGCATAGGTTTCGGCGAAGTGGGTCGCGGCGTCGGAGATCTCGCGCGCCACCGCCGCCGGGTTCTGCAGGTCGTAGCGGCTGCGGATGGCCGTTTCATCCTGGTCCCAGTTGTCGAATGCCGGGTCGTCCTCGGTCAGCATCAGCCGCACGCGCTTGTCGAAGAGTCGGCAGACGTCGCGCACATGGCAGGCGTACTCCAGGGGTGACCACACGGTCGGCCTCGGCCGCTCGCGAGCCCCGGGCCGGGCCAGCACCGTGGACCACGGGGCGATGGCATCGGCGATGGCACTCGGGAGGTCCTCGGCCGTGACGCTCGCAGCCTCGAAACCGCAGTCAGGGCAGGCCTGCCGCAGCGTCCACGTCCAGTCCTTGGTATCGGGGTCGGGAGCCGGCGGCGCCGGCGGCGCAGCAGGCGTCGGCTCGTCGGCGCCAGGGTCCTCGACCACGTCCACATCCTCGGAAGTCACGTGCCCACGATAGGCAGGTCAGCGAGAATCGGCGCGTGTCCACGGCCATTCGACGCGCACTTCCCGCCGACATCTCCGCAGCCGCCCAGGTCACGGTCGACGCCTATGTCGGAGCCGGCTATGTCGGGCGCGACGATCCCTACGCGGCCAGACTCGCCGACGCCGCCCACCGCGCCACCAACGCCGAGCTGTGGGTCGCCGTGGACGGTGACGAAGTGCTCGGCACCGTGACCTTCGTCCGGCCCGGAACCGCGTACGCGGAGGTTTCGGCGCCCGACGAGGGCGAGTTCCGGATGCTGGCCGTGTCGCCGGGCGCCCGGGGCCGTGGCGTCGGCGAGGCCCTCGTGCGCCACTGCCTCGCCCGCGCTGCAGACCTCGGGCTGCGCGCGATCGTGCTGTCGACGCTGCCCCAGATGCGGTCCGCCCACCGGATCTACGAGCGGCTCGGCTTCGTCCGGACGCCGGAGCGGGATTGGGAGCCACAGGACGGGATGCTGCTGGTCACCTACCGGTGTCCGCTGGTCGCCGATGGTTGGGACCTACCGTGAAGTAGGGTCTCGCTGTGCTTCGCGACTATGCCGGGTGGATCGTGATCGGGTCCGTTGCCCTGGTGCTGCTTCTCACGTGGGCGATCGCGGCCTCCGCGCGGAGCGAGACCCCCGGCCTCCACCGCCCACGCCTGCGGCGCCGGCCGCCACGCCAAGCGTTCGGGGGGAGGAGTGACGCGGAGACCGCGCCCAAGCGCGCCGGCATCATCGTCAACCCCTCGAAGTTCAACGACCTCGCGGCGGTGAAGCGCCGCATCACCGAGGCGTCGCAGCGCGCCGGCTGGGCGGCACCACTGTTCATCGAGACCACCGTCGAAGACCCCGGCGCGGGACAGGCCCGGGCGGCCGTCGCGGAGGGCGTCGACCTGGTCTGCCCGCTCGGCGGCGACGGCACGGTGCGCGCTGTGGCCGAGGCGCTGGTCGGCACCGAGACCCCCATGGGCCTGCTTCCCGGTGGCACTGGGAACCTGCTGGCGCGCAACCTGGGCCTGCCGGTCGACTCGCTCGAGGACGCCCTGAAGGTCGCGATGACCGGGCAGAACCTGCGCATCGACGTCGGCAGGCTGGTCGTGCACCGGGCGGCCGCTGGGCTGGACGCCGAGCCCGCACCCGAGGATGCGTCCGAGTCCGTCGACGAGGTCGGCGACGACGAAGGGACGGTCTTCCTCGTGATGGCGGGGCTCGGCTTCGACGCCGACATCATGGCGGGCGCCTCCGAGCAGCTGAAGGCCCGCGTCGGGTGGCCGGCCTACGTCGTCTCCGGCGCCAAGAACCTCCGCGGGCAACACTTCAAGGTCTCCTTCTCCGCAGACGGCGAACCTCCGGTCGTCCGCCGCACGCGATCCGTCGTCGTCGGCAACTGTGGACGCCTCATGGGCGGCCTCACCCTGATGCCGGACGCCTCGGTAATCGATGGCCAGCTCGATGCCGTGATCATCTCGCCCAAGGGGATCGTGGGCTGGGCCGCCGTGGCCGGCCGGGTGATCACCCAGAAGCGGAAGGGGCACGAGCGCCTCGACCACCGCACTGGCCAGGAGTTCCACATCACCGCGGACCGCCCCCAGGAGGTGCAGCTCGACGGCGACACGATCGGCCAGGCCCTCGAGGTCACCATCCAGGTCGCGCCGAGGGCACTGACCGTTCGCGTCGGCGGGCACTGAGCCCGCGGGGGCTTGATGGGACGCCACATACTCCCAACAGCCGGAGGTGTGCCGTGGGCCGGCTTCGCGGCACACTGCGGGGCCGGCCGGGCGGGACCGGTCAAGGTGCCGACAGTCGCCACAGCCGCAGGCCGCAGGCCACCAGGCACGGGAATGTGATGACCATGAGCGTGGCCCGCTGGAGCAGTCCCGCGTAAGCGTGGAGCGGCGCACCGTCGGGCATCACGAACCCGCCGAGCATGACAAAGGCTGCGACCGCGAGCGACCCTGCCGCAAGGGTGTAGGCAGCCAGAGAACGCCAGGCCTCGTCGACGGCCATTCGGCGCGAGAGGGCCACCAGGGCCAGCCCGCTGGCGCTGAAGTAGGTGATACCTGACACGGCGTGCAGACCGGGGTCGTAGACCTGGCCGGCCGCGTTCAGCCGCAGCGGGAACGCCGCCGCCAGGAACAGCGCGCAGCCGGACACCGCCAGGAGCGCAGTGGGCACCCAGGAGCGCCGGCCCCGAGCCAGGTGCTGGTGCAGGCCCAGTGCGAAGACCAGCGTGCACACGCCGAAGAAGACGAAGTTGGCCTGCTGGACCCACCCGTTCGGCCCGGCCTCCAGGGCGCTGACCGGCTGGGCAATGGCATCGTGGTCGTCACGCAGGTATCCCTGCGCGACGAAGGCGGCGGTGAAGAGTGCCGGGCCGCAGATTCCGGCGAAGGCGCCCACGACCCCCGGGGTGGGGCGGTGGACTCGCGAGGCGGCATGGAGTGTCGTAGCCATGGATCGAACGTAGGAATCGAGCCGAAGCACCGGCATCGGGTTCGTTGCCCATTCGGCCCGGGTACCGATGGGTAGATCACACCAGGCCGTGCTCGAATGCGAAGGCTGCTGCAGCGGTGCGGGAGGCCACGTCAAGCTTGGTGAAGATGTTGCTCAGGTGGCGGGCGACGGTCTTCTCGCTCAAGAACAGCGCCGCCGCGATCTGGGGGTTGGACCTTCCCGCCGCGACGAGCCGCAGCACCTCCGCCTCCCGGGGAGAGAGACCTCCGGGAAGCGCGGCGGGGCGCAACAGCTGGTCGACCTCGAGCGCATCCGGTCCGGCACCGAGGTCGGCGAGGGCGCGGCGGGCGGCGGCAAGCTCGGACACGGCTGAGTCCTCGTCGCCGAGAGCGCGCAGCGCCCGCGCCACCAGGACCCGCGTGCGGGCGGCCTCATAGGGCGACTCGAGCGAGGTCCACTGGCGGAGGGCGCTCCGCAGGAACGGCAGCGCGCCGGCGAAGTCGTCCAGGGCCACTGCGAGCGCCCCGGCCGCTTGCGCCGACCGGGCCGAGATGGAGGTGCAGCCGAAAGCAGAAGCGATCTCGGCGAGCTCGATGACCAGAGGTTTTGCCTCCTCCTGATGGCCCGACGCGAGCAGCACCTCGATGGCGGCAGGGAGCAGCCGGGCGCGGGGCACGGCGTCGACGGGTTCGGCGAGCAGGCGCCGGACCGCCCCGACTGCGGCCCGGCTGCGGCCGCGCGCGAGCCAGAGGGTGGCGAGCTCGGGCTGGGGGTCCTGGCCGTACTGGATAGCCTCATCGAAGGCCTCGTCCGCCTCGGCATACCGGCCGAGGATGCGCAGCACCGTACCGCGCTCGGCCATCGCGAGACCCGCGAACTGCACGTTGCCCAGGGCGCTGTAGCGCTCCTTCGCGGTGTCGAACTCGACGAGCGCCTCGCCATAGGCGCCTCGAGCCCGCATCACCTGGCCCCGGTGGACTGCACACTGGCCGGTGAAGGTCAGAAGGCCGGGCTGCTCGTCACACCACCGGGTCAGGGCGGTGGTCCACTCCGCGACTCGCTGGAAGTCGGAGATCTCCTGGCAGGCCTCGATCATCGAGCAGTAGATATTCCCGGCGAAGATCGGCGACACCTCCCCGGCAGCGATACCCACCATCGCTTCGTCGAGCAGCGCCAGTCCCTCCGGCACCCGCCCGCCGTAGAAGAGGACGCGTCCCTGCGCCTGGAGGCCCATGGCGACGAGATCTGCGTCGTTGAAGCGGCGGCCGTACTCGGCGACCCGCTGCCCCAGTTCGAGCGCTTGCGGCCACTGGCCGGAGACGATGTGCCGGAACATCCGGTGGATCAACAGGTAGCCGTGGTCGACGGTGTCGCCGGGCAGCTCGGCCAGAAGCCGTTCCTCGCGACCGACCCAGCCGCCCCCGACTGCCCACTCGCCGTGTGAGTTCAGCACCATCGCCAGCCAGAAGGCGCACTTCGCGGCAGCGGCCTTGTCCCCCGCGCTGAGATGCGCGCTGTAGGCGCGCTGCATCGCCTGGACGGAGTCGTTCACGTGGCCGAGGAGATAGGCAGACGTGGCCAGACGCGCGAAGTCGTCCGCCTGCATGGCGTCCGAGCCGGTCGTCGCAAGGCGTTCGTAGGCTGTGACCCACTGGCGGCGGTCGAAGGCCTCGCGGGCCCGCACCAACTCGTCGACCACGCGCATCGCAACGCCTCCCGCTTCGGAGGATACGCGCCGCGGCGGCAGGCCGACATCACCGTCGGGAAGACGCCGAACCCGCAAGCCGATGGGTGAATCCACCCATCGGGGCCAGGGGGAACGCGGGCTTTCCCCGATGCCGCGCACTGTGGGCCGTGCCACCGTGAGGAGCGTGACCATGGCCAGCATCCCGGTGCTCGCGGGGATCACCTCAACGGTGATATTCGCGGGCAGCATGCTGCCGATGCTGGCGAAGGCCTACCGCACGAGGGACCTCTCGTCCTATAGCCGCGGCAACCTCGTCATGGCGAATATCGGCAATGCCGTGCACTCCCTCTATGTCTACGCCCTGCCCCCCGGCCCGATCTGGGCGCTGCACGGCTTCTACACCGTGACCTCGGCGCTGATGCTGCTGGGCTTTCTCCGCAGCAACCCCGGACGCCTCCGAGCCGCTGGACGAAGCGAATCCTTCGACGCCGTCGCGGCGGTATGCCGGGTGGCCGGCTCAGGCGAACAGGCGCTGCCCCCAGGACTCGCCCACCCTGAGCCCGGGCGGGCAGGCGAAGAGCGCCGACCCAGTGTGCTGGACGTACTGGTTGAGCGCGTCATGCGAGGCCAGCCCCCGTTGCATCGGCACGAACTGCCGGTGGGCGTCGCGGCAGAAACCAACGAAGAACAATCCCGCGTCGAGATGCCCCACGCCGTCACTGCCGTCGGTGAAGTTGTAGCCGCGGCGCAGGATTCGCACGCCGCCGAGGTTGCTGGAGTGTGCCAGCCGGACGTGCGCGTCGGCCGGGATGGCGGGTTGTCCGTCAGCCCCCTTCGGGCCTCGGCAACCTTGCCCGCCTTGACGATACCGACGAATGCCGTTGTCTCGGTGAGGATCTCGACGTGGAACGTGCGCTTCAGGCCGGGCGTGATGTTCTCGACCTCGCCCAGCACCCGGCCGCCCTCGGCATAGACGTAGAACTCGGTCACCGTGGTGCGGTGTTGGCGACGGCGAACTCCATGATCCCCGCGTCGGCCGTGGTCCGGGACACCGTGCAATCAGTGTCCGAGGCCTTGACCGTGATCACGCCGCGGGCCGACTTGACAGGCTCTCACCTGCGCTGCCACAGGCGGCGGCCAGGAGGGCCACCGCCAGGCCGGCGGCGACCGGAAGCGCACGGGTCACTTGACTGTGAAGGCGCCGCGGATGCCGTCACCCTTCATGCCGGGCTTGCACGCGGTCTCGTAGCCGCCTGCCTCCTTGGCATCCACGGTCAGGGTTCGGGAGAGGCCGGCCGAGATGTTCTCGACCTCGCCGACGACCTTGTCGCCCTTGTAGAGGTAGAACTCGTTCGTCTTCGAGCCCCTGTTGGTGACGGTGAATGCGATGCTTCCCGTCGGCGCCTCTGTGGCCGACAGGGTGCAGGCAGTATCCGTGGCCTCGACCGTGATGGCCGTCTTGGCACTGGCGGCGGCACCGGCACCGTCCGAGACCTCGCCCTCGTCGCCGCATGCCGTGGCGAGAAGCAGGATCGGCAGCACGAGGGCAGCACGAATCGCATTGGTGCGCAATGGTTCTCCTTGTGGGTTGGTGCACCGACCTCGCCGGCGCGCGGGTCGCCGCCCTCCCTTGGCGGCGAGGATCTGACCGCTCAGGCGGCCGGGCTGGAGGCGTCCGCTTTGTCGGAAGCGGGCTGGGCCGGTGCGGTGGACACGCTGGGCGCCTTGCGCGACTGCGGCCGGAGGAACAGCGTCAGGACCACGCCCGTGTAGAGGACCCAGGCGACGGCCTGGAGCACCGTCGTGGCCGGGGTGAAGTTGACCGTGCCGCGCAGGAGCGTGCCGTACCACGAGTCCGGTGGGATGGCAGTGCTCACGTCGAAGGCGAGGGAGTCGAGACCGGGGAGGAATCCAGCCTCCTGCAGGTCGTGGACCCCGTAGGCCAGGATGCCCGCCGCCACGATCACGAGCAGCACTCCCGTGTAGCGGAAGAACTTCGACAGGTTGATTCGAATCGCGCCCTTGTACATAGCGACGCCCATCGCCACGGCGGCGCTGAGGCCGATGACGAAGCCGATCAACGGTTGTGAGGTGCCCGACCCCGCGGTCTGGACGCTCGCGTAGAAGAACAGCGCCGTCTCGAGGCCCTCGCGGCCCACACCCAGGAAGCCGACCAGGGCCACCGCCCAGGCGCCCACGTCGAGCGCCTGGTCGAGCCGGCCCTTGAGCTCGCCCGAGATGGATCGAGCAGCCGTGCGCATCCAGAACACCATGCCGGTGACGAAGGCGACCGCGACGATGCTCGCAACGCCTCCGATGAGCTCCTGCGACTCGAACGAGAGCTGGCTCGTCCCATACGTCAGGACGGCACCCAGGGCGACAGACAGGGCTGCAGCGGTAGCGACACCCGCCCAGACGTACTTGAGCGCCCACTGGCGTCCGGTCTTGACGAGGAAGGCCACGAGGATGACGACGACCAGGGCCGCTTCGAGGCCCTCGCGGAGCCCGATGAGCGCGTTGCTGAACAGCATGCCTATCCTAAATTTCGACACGGGGTTTCGTGTCAAAGGTAAGCCTTACCTAACCTGGCCTGCAAGCCCGCCCGGTGTGCGGTGCCTCACGAGCGCGGCCGGTCGAGACGGCGCGGCGCGGGTGCGCGACCCCTCAGTCGCGGTGGTTGCGCAGGCTCCGCAGCCAGGAGCGGGCATCCCCGAAGGCCGCATCCGACGTCCAGGCCGGCACCGCCGCCACCGCGCCGTCAGCCCGTGGGTAGGACCCCAGGAAGCGCACCTCCTGGCAGACCCGACGCAGTCCCATGAGCGACTCGCCCACGCGCTCCTCGAGCACGTGCCCCTCGACGTCGATCGAGAAGCAGTAGCTGCCCATCGCCTCCTTGGTCGGCCGTGACTCCAGTCGGGTCAGGTTGACGCCACGCACGGCGAACTGCTCCAGCAGCTCCAGCAGGCCGCCGGGGTGGTCATCCTTCTGGTAGAGAACCACCGTGGTCTTGTCGGCGCCCGTCGGCTCCGGCAGACGACCGGGTCGTGCGACCAGGACGAAGCGCGTGACCGCTGCGCTGTTGTCCCCGATGTCGGTTGCCAGCACCTGCAGCCCGTGGTTCTCGGCGGCGACCGGCGCGCACACGGCGGCGTCGTATGCCGGGTGCTCGCCGCTCGCGAGCCCAGCGGCTGCCGCCGCGGTCGAGAGCGTCGGGACGTACACCGCCTCGGGGAGGTGCTGCCCCATCCAGCCGCGGACCTGGGCCCAGGCGTGCGAGTGGGTGCCAACCGTGCGGACCAAGCTGACCGGCATACCAGGTCGTGCTGCCAGGACGAACGTGATCGGGACCAGGACCTCGCCGACCAGCACCAGAGGCTCGCCGGAGGCGAGCGCGTCGAGGGTGGCGCTCACCCCGCCCTCGACGGAGTTCTCGATGGGCACCATGGCCTCGGCGACATCCCCGGCGCGCACCGCGTCGAGGGCGGCATCGACCGAGGGGAAGGGCACCCACTCGTGCCCCGCGGCAGGGGCCCACGCCTGGAGGGCCATCTCGGTGAACGTGCCCGAAGGGCCGAAGAAGCCGAATCGAGCCGCAGCGGAGGATTGGTCGGGCGCGCCGGACGTGGGCGTCATGCGGTCATCTTCTCTCTCGACCGGTCGTGAACACCGGTGCAGCGTATTGGCACCCCGTGGCTAGAGTCGATGCGTTATGACCTTCAGCATCGTCACCGCTGCCATCGTCTTCGGCCTGATCTTCGTCGTGGAGCTGCCCGACAAGACGTTCATCGCGACGCTGGTGCTGGCGACGCGCTTCCCGCACCTGCTGGTCTGGGCCGGCGTGTGCGCCGCCTTCTTCGTGCAGACGCTGGTCGCGGTCACCCTGGGCGGGCTGCTGGCCCACCTGCCGAAGCGCCCGGTCGAGGCCTTCGCGACGGTGATGTTCCTCGCGGGTGGGTTCCTTCTGCTGCGCGGGGCTTCCCGTGCCGACGAGCAGGAGGCCGAGACCGAGGCGGAGTTCTCCCACAAGGGCGCGGCGGTGGCCCGCGGATGGAAGGTCGTTGCGGTGTCGTTCTCGGTGCTGTTCCTGGCCGAGTGGGGGGACCTGTCCCAGATCCTGACGGCTTCGCTCGTGCTCAAGTACCACGACTGGCTGTCGGTCTTCGTGGGCGCGTTCGCCGCCCTGGCAGCCGTCTCCGCCCTGGGAGCCCTTCTCGGCCGCGCCCTGCTGACCCGGATCCGGCTCTCGACGATCCGGCGCATCGGTGGGAGCGTCTGCCTGCTCCTCGCGCTGCTGAGTGGGCTCCAGATGGCCGGCCTGATCTCCGCCTGAGTGCCGGGCCCTATCGGGTGGCCCGAGAAAGATGCGCCTCCCCGGACTTCGCACCTCGGGCGCAGCGTCCTTTCATCGGGTGACCCGAGGAGGGTCGGGGCGGGTTGAGGACCACCAGAGCAGAGCGAGCGCAACGAGGGCACCGATGGTGTCGGCGTTCTGGAGGATCCGACCCGGCAGTTCCGGCCACTGCGGGTGGTTCAGCCAGCTGATGCCCCACCAGGGCAGGCGGCACAGGAACCACGCGGTCACGACGCCGGCCGCCACCAGGCGCCGACGGTCATGCAGGGGGTCCGCGCCGAGCACCGCGAAGACCACCACCACGACCCAGTGCAGGTGATGGATCCAGGCCACGGGTGACAGCAGCACGGCCATGAGCCCTACGGCCGCCACCTCTCCGACCGAGTCGCCGGCGAGGTAGAAGCGGCGCGCGAGCCGGAAGCCGACGTAGCCGACGAGGGCAACAAGCACGAGCCAGATTGCGGTGCCCGCGAATCCCGACGGCCCGATGCGCAGGAGGACTCCCCGGATGCTCTGGTTGGACGTGCCCATGTTGGGACCCAGCCGGGACGGGTCCTGGATCGCGCCGCCCCAGAAGGCGAACGATGCCTCGGGCAGCAGCACCCATGTGCCCACGGTCGCGGCGACGGCCGCCCCGATAGCGGTCGCGGCTTCCCGCCAGCGGCGGTTGACCAGGTAGTGGATCACGAAGACGCCCGGAGTGAGCTTGACGGACATCGCGAGACCGACCAGCACCCCTGGGGGCAGCCAGCGGATGAGGCCAGGCCGCGGCCGGCGCAGGTCCATGAGGCACGCCAGGACGACGAAGGCGTTGACCTGCCCGAACCGTATGCCGTCCGAGACGGGGTGCAGCCACAGCATGGGTGCGGTGAGGGCCGCCAGCATGAGGGGCGCCCACTCGCCGGTGCGATGAATCAGCCGCCACCCGGCATACCAGACGATGGCGGTGGTCGCAGCCATCTGGAGGGCCGTCCAGAGCCAGCCGACCACGCCGAAGGGTAGGAGGGCCAGCGGGATCGCCAGGAGGGCCGCGAAGGGCGGGTAGGTGAACGGGAGCAGCTGCGGCGCCTCGGTGAGCGCACCGTAGACCGGGCGTCCCGTGATGAGCGAGACTCCCGCCTCGCGGTAGACCTCGACGTCGACCTGCCACTGGTCGAGCGGCCAGAACACCATGTAGCGGAGGACGGGCGGAAGCGCGGCCAGTGCGATCACCAGGACGGCCAGGGCCCAGCGGAGCGCCCTGCTCCCGCGGCTCTGGGCACGCGCAGGGGACTCGTCCAGGATGGCGGCACTCACCTGCACATTTAACCGTGAGGGCGACCCGTAGCCTGTACGGGTGACCCGCCGCCTCCTGACCATGCTCGGCATGGCCGCCCTGGTGATGGGCTCGGTGTTCGCGGTTGCCGTCGGCCGTGCCGCCCCGGCCCGGGCCGTCGATTCCAGCCCGGTCGTCCTGATCGGCACAGGTGGCATCACGTGGAGCGATGTCTCGCCGAGCGCTACGCCCAACCTGTGGTCGTTCCTCCGGGACGGGTCCAGCGCGGCGCTCACCGTGCGCTCGGTCAACACCAACACCTGCCCGGTGGACGGCTGGCTCGCCCTCTCCGCAGGCGAGCGGGCGGCCGGCACCTTCGACAGCGGAGACACCAAGCCTCCCTGCCGGCCCATCGAGCCCCCCGACGGCACGAGCGTCGCGGGCTGGCTGGACTTCAAGGCGGCAGCCGCCGCGACGAAGTTCGACGCCAGGCTGGGGCTGCTCGCCGAGCGGGCGGCCAGGTCGGGGGCCTGCGTGCAGGCGGTCGGACCAGGTGCGGCCATCGGCGCCGCGCTCCCTACCGGCATCATCAGCCGCTATGACGCCTTCAAGGTCTCCGCCCTCACCGCTGACCTCACCAACTGCCCGATCACGCTGGTCGACGTCGGCTCGGTACGCGACCCTGAAGACGTCGACCCGGCCGAGCCACGGCCGGAGCAGTCGAGGGCCGAGCAGGTGCGCGCTATCGACGCCCGCATCGGACAGGTCCTGGATGCGGCCCCGGCCGGCTGGGACATCGTCGTCGCGAGCCTCGCCGACGCTGGCCAGTCCGAGCGGCTGCGGCTGGTGGCGGCCAAAGGACCGCACTTCGGGCCGGGCACCCTGGTGTCGCCCTCGACCCGCCAGCCCGGGCTCGTGCAGGCCTCCGACCTGACCGTGACTTTGCTCGCGCAGGCCGCCATCCCCGTTCCCGACTCCCTCGGGGGAGCCGCCCTGCAGCGTGATCCCGCGCCCAACAACTCCGAGGCGCTCGCCCACGAGCGGCTCCGCGACCTGGTCGACTACGACCAGGCGTCCCACGAGGTGCACTCGCTCGTGCCGCCGTTCTTCAACGGCTTCGCCTACTCCCAGCTCGTGATCTATGCATTCGTCCTGCTCGTGTGGCGCCGCAAGTTCGGGTCCGACGCGACCCGCGTGCGCCTGCTCGGCGTCGTGCGGACGGTGGCCGTCGTTGCCGCGACCGTCCCGGTCTCGACGTTCCTGGCGAATCTGTTCCCGTGGTGGCGGTTCAGCGTGCCGATGGTGGCTGTGGTGGCCTCCGTGGGCCTGTTCGTGGCCGCGATTTCCTGCCTCGCCCTGCTGACCCCGATCGGCCGCACCCTCATGGGACCTCTGGCCGTCGTCTCGGGGGTGACCATGTCGGTCCTCGCCGTCGACGTGATGACGGGGTCACGGCTCCAGCTGTCCTCGCTGATGGGCCTGCAACCAGTCGTGGGCGGCCGGTTCTACGGCATGGGAAACGTGACGTTCGCCCTGTTCGGCACGTGCACGATCCTGCTCTGCATCGCACTCTCGCACCCGCCGGTCCTGGCCGGACGACCCCGACTCGCGGCAGCCATCGTGGGCGTGGTCGGGTCCGCGGCTGTCCTCGTCGACGGCGCACCGTTCTGGGGCGCCGATGGCGGCGGCCCGCCCGCCCTCATTCCCGGACTGGTCTACTTCGTGCTGACCATCCTAGGAGTACGCATGACCTGGCGGCGGTGGGGCGCGCTTGCAGGCGGCACCGTCCTGCTGTTCCTGCTCGTGGGGTTCCTCGACTGGCTGCGCCCGGTCGAGAGCCGCTCCCACCTCGGCCGCTTCTTCCAGACCCTGATCGACGGGGGGGCCTGGGACGTCATCACCCGCAAGTTCGCGCAGAACATGGCCATCCTCTTCGGCAACTACCCTCTGACCCTGCTCGTCCCCATTGCCCTGGCGTTCGTGATCTACGTCCTGGCCCGACCCACGTCGTGGGGCTCGCGCGCCCTCCAGCGCTCGTTCGACCGGGCGCCGACGCTCCGCCCCGGGCTCGTCGCGCTCGCCATCACGCTGACCATCGGCTTCGCGATCAACGACTCGGGCACCGCCATCCCAGCCGTGGGCGCCACCGTCGCAGTGCCGCTGATCGTGGCGGTCAGCGTACGCACCCTGGAGGAGGAGTCGCGCACCAGACCAGGCACTCGGGCCGCAACCCGGGCAGCCACGCGCACCACTCCTACTCGGGTCGATCCGGCGCCTGCGGCTCCGCAGCCTGTGGTCCCGGCGCCCGCGCGCCCGCCGTCTGCTGCCCCACCGTCGTCTGTCCCGCCTACTTCCCCGCCGTCTGCTGTCCCACCGTCGGCTGGCCCACCGTCTGCTGCCCCCGAGAGCCGCGCCGCACAGCGACGAGGACAGCGCACCACGCGATCAGGGACGCCCACGGAGCCACCAGCCGGCGGAAACCGAGGGTCAGGCTCTCGACACGCCGCGACATCGCGACGACGCGGCCTGGGACGTAGGCCCAAGCCATGACCAGCAGGCGGCCCAGCAGCACCCAGTCCAGGGCGCTGGCCGCCAGCACCGGGAGCGTTGCCCAGGCGAGCTCGTCGTACCACGGGAGCGAGTAGGGCGCGCCGAACGCGTACGCCGCGGACAGCACGAAGGTCACCCGCATCGCCTGGCCGACCAGCGACTCCGGCGCCAGGCGCGCGCTGATCCGCCAGAGGGCAACGACAAGCACGACGCAGACCACCGCGGACAGCACGACGATGCCACTGCGGATCACCGACTCGTCGACGTGCCCCCGAAGCACCTCGAGGACCGGGCGCCATGGTGTCGCGAGCGAGATCGAGCGCCGTGCCCGCTCGAGCTGGGCGAAGACGTGCGGCCCGGCCCACCAGTGCTCCGCTGCCGTGACCACAACGAGCGCCCCGAGGAACGGCAGCAGCCGTCGCCGAAGAACGCTTCGGTCCCCCACACGCCACCACGCGACGACCACGCCGACGGCCGCAGCCCCGTAGGTGAACTTCGTGCCGAGGGCCAGCCCCGCGGCCACGCCCGCCAGCAGGGGCCAACGCCGCATCAGGGCAATCGTGGCCAAGGCGCATGCGGTGGCCAGAAGGTCGACATGTGCCCCCAGGACTCCCACGCCGAACACTAGCGGGTTGGCCGTCCAGAGCACGTCGACCCTCGAGCGGTCCTCGACCAGGCGCATGAGCATGAACCGCACGGCCAGCCACGACACCACGATGACCACCTGCCACACCCAGACGACCTGGCGCACGCTGTCGCCACCGATCCACGCGGCCAGGCCCTGCAGCGCCGTGCCGAACGGCCCGTAGATGCTCGGCGTCCTCGTCCAGGGCGGCTCCACGGCGCTCACCACGGCATCGGCCCCGCCATGCCACTGATCCGGGCGCACGACCCAGGGGTCGCCGCCCTGGATCAGGATGCGCCCATACGCCGCATAGTTCGTGTGGTCCGCCGACCCGAATGGCTGGGTCGCCAGCGCGGCGACGGCCAGGACCAGCACGGTCGGCCAGCCCAGGTGGCGACGTGGGGGGCGCCAGAGACCGAGTGCGACCCCGGCAGCGCCGAAGAGGTACGCCGTGGCCAGCAGCACGGTGACCACCGCCGAGGTCGGCTGCCAGGCGAGCTCACCCGGCGCCCAGCCCCGTGGGCCCAGGCCGGGCTTGGCGGCGCTCGGGCCGAGCAGGCCCACCAGCACGAGCAGGCCAAAGGACGCGGTCAGCAGCCCGGCGCGCACTGTCGCGGGGCGGTTCGGGCGGCCACCGCCGCCGGGCACCGATGCCGCCCCGGCCCCCACGCCGGCGCCAGAGCGTCCGTCAGCGCCCACGGCGCAGTCGCCGCCTCGCACGCCGGATGGCCAGGGCAAGCGCCACGTCGCGGTACTGGCGGGCCCGGTGCACCTGCCCTCGCCAGTCGGACCCGCTGACCCGGTGATGGAGCTCGCAGGGCACCTCGCGCACGGTAAGGCCGGCGGTGAGCACGTCGACGGTCAGCCCGACCTCGACACCCCACCCACGGGCCAGCGGCATAGCCGCCGTGAAGGCCCGCCGGGACATGCAGCGCATGCCAGACAGCGGCTGCACGGGCTCGAAGCCGGTGAGCTCGGCAACTCCCTTCCGCGCGAGCCGGACCACGAAACCGCGGCCGCCCCCCTTGGTCTTCTGC
The DNA here is from genome assembly GCA_963715025.1 of uncultured Actinomycetota bacterium. Taxonomy (GTDB): domain Bacteria; phylum Actinomycetota; class Actinomycetes; order Actinomycetales; family Dermatophilaceae; genus DASSJT01. Next base: position 1,012,825 of record CAVQQQ010000009.1, read on the forward strand.
GGTGGGAGCGTGGCGATAGTCATGTCGACCTCGCGCGACAGCACCGGGGGGATGAGCACGCCCAGGTTGGCAGCGGACGCCTCGAGGTCACCGTCGACGAACAGCAGGGCGCGCGGGGCGTCGCCGCGCCTGCGCTCTTCCTCGGCGACGACACCAGCCCCGGTTGCCATGGCGGCTGCCTTGCCCCGGTTGTGGCGGTGACGGGTCACGAGGGCCCCGGATGCTGCGGCGACCAGCGCGGTGTCGTCAGCACTCCCGTCGTCGACCACGACCACGAGGTCCACCCCGCCGATCTGGCGCACAGCGCGGATCGTGGCCTCGATGCGCTCGCCCTCGTTCTTGGCCGGGATGACCGCCGCCACCCGCCGCGGAGGCCCCGCAGGCGGCATAGGAGCGGGCCCGTCGAGGGGCGGGTCGTCCGGCATGTCAGCGGAGCGTTACCTGCCGGCTGAGCAGCCCGCTTCGCGCCCGCCGCTCCTCGGGGGTGAGGCTGGCCTTCGAAGCCAGCGCAGCGGCATACCTCGCCTCGAACGCGCCGAGCTCCTCCTCGTAGTCGGCCGCCGACTGGTCGGGGTCGAGGTCCCAGACCGGCACCAGCAGGCCGCACGCCCGGAAGGCACCCAGCAGACGGGTCTCGCCGCCCAGACCGGCTGTGCCGGCCGCTAGCAGTCGTGCGAGCGCATCGGTGGCGGCGTCCTCGTCGTCCGGCAGCACCAGCCGGATGTGGGCCCGCTCGCCGATGCGGCACCAGTAGGCCGACGGGACACTCGCCATCTTGACCGTGGGCACCACCGACTCGTTGGCCCGTTCGAGCGACTCCTTCGCCTCGCCCTCCAGCTCTTGGTCGCCGACCCAGAAGTCGAAGCCCTGGTGCACGGTGACGTCGATCGGGTCGGACGAGTCGAGGAGGTCCTGCAGCCGCGGGGTGTCGACGGTCGGCATGGGCGCGGTGACGAGCGGCGCCCCGGCCTCCGCAGTGGCGGCCGCGATGAGCTGCTCCGCGAGGTCGCGCGAGGCATCGCCGCTGGCGCCGCCGGTCTGCGTGGCGACGAAGACCGTGCCGTCAGCGCGATGCAGGCCTGGCCACGCCATGGGCAGGACGGTGGCGACCGTCGCCTCGGCAGGAGCGCCCTCAGGAGCCCGGCCGGCGGCGAAGCGCACGATCGCCGTCGCGGCGGGGAGGATCTCGCGCAACGCGACCCAGTCCGTCTCGCCCGGTAGTCCCTCGAAGGGTCGGCGCTCGAACGCCACCTGTGCGGCGCGGGTCCGGCGAGGGGTGCCCGCGGCCTCGGACGATGGTGCAGAGGCGGCCTTGCGGCGGCGCGATGCCTTACCCATGGCGCAAACCCTAGTGGCCGCCCTTGGCGTCCTCCGTGCTCACCTGCTGCGTCGGCGGGACGGGCCACCCAGCGAGGCCCATACGGTGGTGCCCGCCCGGTCCTCCGTCACCCCCCATTCGTGGGCCAGGGAGCGGACGATGCGCAGGCCTCGGCCCGAGGGCGCCCAGAGCGCGCGTGGCGCTGGTCTCGGAGTGGTCTCGCCGCCCCCGTCGGTCACCTCGATCTCGACGACACCGGCCTTGACCTTCCAGTGGACGCGCAGGGTGCCGTCACCGAGGGGGCGAGCGTGACGCACGGCATTGGCCACCAGCTCAGACGCGACGATCTCGGCCTCGTCGATGATCTCCTCGGGAAGCCCCCGCGCCTGCAGGTCCGCGACCACTGCCCGGCGCACGCGAGAGACGGACGCCGCCTTCCAGGCCGGCCGGATGGTGCGCGCCGGGTCAGCGCCCAGCGCACCTCCGAACTCGTCTGTGCCTGGCGGCACACCGCGCAGCGGGCGCGGCCCGCCTGCCTCGCTCATCGACCCTCCGAAACCGGCCTCATCCCGTCTCGTGTCATGACGGAACGCCCGCCACACTAGCCAATGCGGCGAATCTGGTCGATTACCTCCCTCGGTCGGTTGCTGATGATGCCCTCGACGCCGAGGTCCAGGCACAGCTGCACGTCCTCCGGCTCGTCGACCGTCCACACGTAGACGCGGTGCCCCCTCGCGTGCTGGTGTGCGACCGTCCTGGGCCATTTCCGGACGATGTGGATGTCGATCCCGGCCGTGTGCACACCCCGGGGCAGCGTTCCGTCCCGGAACCGGAGAGGCACCGTCTTCTCCATCACGAAGACCAGCGACACGTGCGGACTCAGCTGGCGCATCCGCGACAGGGCGATCTGCGAGGACGACATGACCGAGGCCCACATGCGGCCATCGACGCGGGGGCCGTCGAGGCCGAGGTCGGCGAGGACCAGGGCCAGGCGCCGCTCGACCAGCCCGGCATACCGGGTTGGGTGCTTCGTCTCGATCAGCATGCCCAGCGGCAGCTCGGTCGCGGCCGCCACGGTCAGCAGCCGGCGCAGCGTCAGCAGGCGCTTCCGGTCGCGGTCAGGGACCTCCAGGTCATCGGGGTGTGCCGCCTTCCAGGATCCCCAGTCCATCCCTTCCAGCTCGGCAAGCTCAAGAGTCGAGACCAGACCGCGGCCGTTGGAGGTGCGGTTGACCCGCCGGTCATGGACGCAGACGAGGTGGCTGTCCGCAGTCAGGCGCACATCGCACTCCAAGCCGTCGGCACCCTGGTCGATGGCCCGCATGTACGCCTTGAGCGTGTGCTCCGGCTCCGCGCTGCTGGCGCCGCGGTGGGCAAAGACCAAAGGGGTATGCCGGGCGGAGGCGGCGGGGTGGGGCGGCACCTGCTTGTCACTGGCGCTGGGCACGGCTCAATGCTGGCACGCCATCCTCACGGCTTTTAGGCGACCGGCCCGAGCCGGTCTCGGTGCGGTGCGAATGCCCGACTTTGTCCCGTTGCCGGGGTGGTGTCCCAGGGTCGGATGGATGGCACGACGGCCCTCCGCGTCGTCTCCCCAGGTGCGAGTCTGACCCGACGCTCAGCACGGTCGCCGCTCCCGCAAGCGGAGTGCTCGCCCTGGGCCTGCTCGCCTTCGCGATCACACAGCGCATGGGCGTGGCTGCCTGCGGAGTCGGCGCCCCCTGACCCTGGGTGCTCAAGGCCACGGCACTCAGGCGCTAGGACTCACTCGTTCGAGACTCCCGCGTGAAGCGCTCACAGGTGTGACAGGTTGGGCGTTCCATGGGTGTGATGCTGCCTCCGTTCCAGAGCCTGGTCGACGCCCACTGGCGCGACGTGGCCCGGCTCGCCCATGCGCTCGCGGGACCGGTCGACGGCGACGACGTGGCCCAGCAGGCCTGGACCCAGGCCCTTGCGGCCTACCCCAGCCTCCGCTCGGCGGCCAACCTGCGGTCCTGGCTTCTCACCATCACGCATCGGTGCGCGATGGATGTGCACCGTGGCCGAGCCCGCCGGGCCGTTCCCCACGACGATCCCGCCGTCCTGGCCGAAGCCCCCACGCGCCCCGGCCCAGAGGAGGCACGTCCCGACGACGGCCTCTGGTCACGGGTCGCCGGACTCCCGCAGCGACAGCGCGAGGCCGTCGTCCTCAAGTACGTCGCCGACCTCGACCACACAGCCATTGCCGCCTCGCTGGGCACCACCCCCTCGATGAGCCGCCGGCTCGTCAGCGACGCCCTCGCAACCCTGAGGAAGGACCTGCCATGAGCTACTACGGCTCCCGCGCCCTCGAACCCACCGACCCGTCCGGCCCGACCGTCCCCGACCGCCAGGACGTGCTCATCGATGCGCTGTCGCACTTCGAGGTCGCCGCCCGGCCGCCCCGGCTCGACCCCACCGACGTCTCGTACGTCGTCGAGGACACCCGGATCGGGCGCATGCTGTTGGCTCGCAAGGACTCTGGAGCGCTGGTGGCCAGCTCGTTCGTCCCCGACAACGAGTCCGAGGAGCGCGTGCTGTCCCGCCTCAGCCGAAACGTCTCGCCGCGGATCCTGCGGCAGCCCAAGCCGCTGGACGAGATGCGACGCGAGCTCGCGGCATACCTCGAAGGGCGCCTGCGGGAGTTCAGCGTTCCCGTCGACCTGGCCCTCGCCTCCCCCTTCCAGCGGGCCGTGCTGAGCGCGCTGCCTCGGGTCAACTACGGCGAGCGCGCGACCTACGGCCAGCTTGCGAGGTGGATCGCGCACCCCAGCGCCTCGCGCGCCGTCGGCGCTGCCCTGGGCGCGAACCCCCTCTGCGTGGTGGTTCCCTGCCACCGGGTGGTCGCGTCGAGGGGCGCCCTGACCGGGTATGCCGGTGGGCTGGCCGCCAAGGAGTACCTCCTCGCACTGGAGTCGAGCCACCAGGCCGAGGCCGATTCACGACGATAGGGATATCTAGCCGCAGCCTTAGAGACCGCTATCGAGCGGCATCGTCACTCGAGGGCGGGCACGGTCAGGACCGCGAGTGGTCGGCTCGTGCCGCCACCAGGCTGAGCACGTCGTAGAGGACCCGGTGCACCGGCGTGTCGGCGCCGGATCGCGCCCCGAGGCGAGCCACAGCGCCGGTCCAGGCCTCGAGCTCGGATGGCCGACCTAACAGCAGGTCACGCTGGAGCGATGACGTGGCCGCCTCGGGCTGCTGGTCGACGAACGCCATCGTGGCCTCGACCACGTCGTCGGGCAGCCGCACCCCACCGGCGTGGGCCACGGCACCGATCTCGCGCATGGCCTCCTCGAGGAGGCGGCGGCCGTCGCGCTGGATCGCGTCGAGGTGGGCGCCTCGGGCGACGAAGGTGACGTCATGGCCGCAACTGGCACGGTCTTCGGAGGATCCTCGGGGCTCAGGATCCCGGAGATCCTCCGAAGACTTCGGGTGAGGCCGAACGCCGCCGAGGGAGGGCTAGGATCCCGGAGATCCTCCGAAGACTTTGGCCGGGGGTCCCCGACCGGCCGGAGGAAGGTCAGCTGGCGGCGGCAGCCTTCTGGGCGAGCTCGGCGCGGATGGCGTCCATGTCCAGGTCGCGCACACCCGCGATCACCTGCTCGAGCGCCGCGGGGGGCAGAGCGCCGGGCTGGCTGAACACGAGGATGCCGTCGCGGAAGGCCATGAGCGTGGGGATGGCCGTGATCTGCGCCGCCGCGTACAGCGCCTGCTCGGCCTCGGTGTCGACCTTGCCGAAGACGATGTCCGAGTGCTCCTCGGAGGCCTTCTCGAAGATGGGTGCGAACATGCGGCACGGGCCGCACCAGGCCGCCCAGAAGTCGACGAGCACGATCCCGTCCTGGGTGACGGTCTCAGCGAAGTCGGCAGCGGTCAGGTTGCGCGTGGCCATGGATGGACTCTCCTTGTGCGTGACGGTGGGCTTCATACCCTCCGGAGTATCAGCGCCGGGAGTCTGCTCGTTATTCCGGCCTGTGGCGGCCGGGGCCCAGCGAGCAGGCGTTGCAGCCGCCGACCCGGCATACCTGTGGTCGTCACTCCTGGCGAAGGGCCGAAGGGTGCGGGGCGAGGGGGCGCACGTCGATGGTCATGTACGGGAAGAGCGGGAGGTTCCACAGGAGGTCGTGGAGCTCCGCGTTGTCGGCGACATCGAAGATGCTGAGGTTGGCGTACTGGCCGACGAGGCGCCAGATGCTTACCCATGTCCCAGCCCGCTGCAGGTCCTGGCAGTAGGCCTTCTCCCGGGCCAGCGTGTCCGCCCGCACGTCGGGGTCGAGGTCACGGGGGAGGTCGACCTTCATCGTGACCGCAAACAGCATGAGCGCTCCTTCGCTGGGTAGCGGGCAGGGTCAGGGCCCGGCCCGGCCGGCGCCAGCGCAGGGGGCAGAGCCGGCCGGGGCGGGCAGGTCACTGCGGCTGCAGCACGAAGTCGTAGCTGACCGTGCGCCCCGAGCCGTCCGCCTTGTCTTGCGGGTCGATGACGAGCTCCGGCTTGACCGCCGACGCGATGTCGGAGTCGAGGTAGTCGCCGCCCTTGAAGTAGAGCTGCGTCGTCACGAGCTCGTAGCCGGGAGCCGACACCTTGAGGTGCAGGTGCGCAGGGCGCCATGCATGCCATCCCGCGGCCTCGATGAGCTTGCCCGTGGATCCGTCATGCGGGATCTGGTAGGGCGCCGGCTGCATCGTGTGTGCCACGAACGAGCCCGACGCATCGGTGGCGAACACGCCCCGCAGATTCCACTCCGGCAGTGCGGGGGCGAACTGGCTGTAGAAGCCGAGGTCGTCGGCGTGCCAGAGCTCGACTGTGGCGCCGCCGAGCGGCTCGCCGGTCGTGTTCGTGACCGTGCCGCTGAAGTCCAGCGGGGTACCGGGCTCGTCGTCGCGCATCGGCAGCGTGCCCTCGGAGCCGAGGTTCGGGGCGCCCGGCACGTAGAACGGGCCCTCGATGCTGCCCTTGCTGCCCGCGCGGCTGGCATTGACCGTCTCCTCGACGACGTGCTCGACGAAGACGTCCAGGAAGAGCGGCCACTCGCCGTCGGCTCCGACCTGGATGAGCCAAGCCTTGAGCGCGTCGTACTCCGGGTAGGTGACGTTGTGCTTGCGGATCACGTCGTGGAGGGCGGCCAACGCGTCGCCGGCGATTGCTGCCACGCGCTCCTGGTCGACCTCCCCTCCCGCCTTGGCCTTCTCCTGGAACGTGCGGGTGGCGTTGGCGCCGGTCTCGGCGGCTCGGGCGTCGCGCTCGGTCAGGTGGTCGGTCATGTCGGTTACCTCTCTGGTGCGGCGGCCTCGTTGCCGCCTCTCGATGGGCTGTGAGTGGATGAGAACTGCTGGGTATGCCGGCCGGGCCGGCGACGTCGCGGGTCATGTGTCGACGCGGTAGCGCGCGAGCTTCTCCTCGTCGATCTCGATGCCGAGCCCGGGTCCCTGACGCACCCGGATGGTGCCGTCGCGGATTTCTATGGGCTCAGCGAGCAGGTCGTCGGTCTGGTCGAGGAAGTTGGACAGTTCCCCGGCCCGACGCGACGTCAGCGGGTAGGCGGCGCCGAACGCAGCCGCGCAGAGCGAGCCGATCTGGCTGTCGATCTGGTTGCCGATGACGACGTCGACGCCGAGCCCCTCGCACAGGCCGACCAGGCGCTGGCTCACCGTGAAGCCGGTGCGCGACGTCTTGATGCTGATGCCCGTTGCGGACCCGCCGAGCAACTCCCGGGTGACCTCGCCGGGGCGGGCCACGCTCTCGTCGGCGAACATCGGGATCCGGCTCTGGGCGACCAGCCAGCGGCGTCCCAGCACGTCGTCGGCCGGACAGAGCTCCTCCGCGAAGGCGAGGTCGAGGTCCTCCATCTGGCGCAGGGCACGGGCCGCCTCGCGGGCGGTCCAGCCCCGGTTGCCGTCGATGTACATCTCCACGTGCGGGCCCAGCGCCGCGCGGAGCCGGCGGCAGGCCGCGACGTCGTCATCGATCGGGTTGCGGCCGACCTTGACCTTGAACGTCGTGATGCCGTAGTCGTCGCGCATCCGCTCCGCCTCGGCGACCATCTCCTCCGGAGGCGCGAAGCCGACCATGTGCGAGACCCGCATGCGGTCGCCGAAGCCGCCCAGCAGTTCCGTGACGGACGTGCCCAGGGCCTGCCCCAGGACGTCCCAGATCGCCATGTCGATGGCGGACTTGGCCACTGGGTTCCCCACCGTGCGGCTGAGCCGGGCCAGGACGACCTCGCGGTCAAGGGCGGACAGCCCCTGGATGGCTGGTCCGAAGACCGTGTCCACGATGGAGCACACCGAGGTCTGCGTCTCGCCATAGGTGAAGGGCCGGGGTGGCGCGTCGGCTGTCCCCACCAGTCCGTCGTCGGTGTGGACCCGGATCAGGACGTGCTCGGCGGCCCGGATCTCGCCGCTGGCGAAGCGCAGCGGCTTCCGGTAGGGGATGGCGTAGGGAATGGCCTCGACGTGCGTGACCTTCATCTGGTCTGGTCCCTCCTCACCGTCTGATGAGCGGGCTGCGGACGACATGGGCGCCCGCGGCACGGTCGGCAGCGTCGAAGAAGTCCTCGCGGTAGATGTCCCTGGGGAACAGCCGGGCCTTCATCAGCGCCTTCATCGTGTCGTCGACCATGTCGGGGCTGCCGCAGATGTAGGCGACGTTGCCGGATGCCCTGGGGAAGTCCTCCGCAAGCAGCTGGGGCACGCGCCCGGTGCGCCCTTGCCACTCGCCGCGCGACAGCGCGGGGCGATAGCTGAACCACTCGTGCTCGGCCGCGAGCTCCTCGAACCACTCCCGGTCGTACAGTTCGGCCTGGGTGCGGACCCCGTGGTACAGCGCGACCTGATGCGACCAGCCGCTCTGCTGCGCCGTCTCCGCGATGTGCTTCACGATCGACTTCAGCGGCGCCAGCCCGGTGCCACTGCCGAGCAGTAGCAACGGCTTGTCGCGATTCGGGCGGAAGGAGAACCTGCCATAAGGACCGGACAGGCCGACCAGGTCGCCGGGAGCCAGGTCCTTGAAGACCCAGCCCTCGGTGGCCACGCCGTTGTCGGAGCGCTGGATGTGGAGCTCGATCAGCCGGGGATCTGCCGGCGTGCTCGCCACCGAGTAGGGGCGGGCGTCGCCGTTCGGCAGATTGAGCTGGATGTACTGTCCGGGATTGAACGACAGCGGCTGGTCCAGCCGGATCACCACCCGGCGCACACTTGGCGCGATGTCGTCGACCGACTCCACCACGCCGCCGTAGTCGCGGACGGGGTGGATGTCCACCCCCTCCTCGACGTCGACCTCGCCCTCGATCACGACGTCGCTCCTCGGCTTCGCCACGCAGATCAGGGCCGCCCCCTCCTCGCGCTCGCTCTCCAACAGCGCGTAAGGGGACGCGTCGCCAAGATCCACCTCACCGTCCAGCACCTGGGCCTTGCACGTCCCGCACGTGCCATGGGTGCAGGCGTGCGGGAGCCAGATCCCCTCGCGGAGGCAGGCGTCCAGCACGGTCTGGTCCTCCCGGCAGGTGACGTCGGCGCCGATCGGCTCGACCCGGACGATGTAGGTGGCTGCCATCAGGACGTCCGGAACTTCACCAGCGACTTGTGCCCGATACCGAGATCCGCCAGAGAGGCTCCGTCCGGGCCTGCGAGAGGCCGGTCGTCGACCCGCCAGTCTGTGACCGACGACGGGTCGAAGTCCGGATCCGACGACGCCCACGGGTTCACCATGGCCGCCACGAACTCGCTGAACGGCATGGCCTTGGGTGCCCGGAACGTGGCGGCGGCCACCAGGAAGAGGTTGCCCTCCCAGTGCACGTAGACCAGCTGGTCGTCGCCGAAGTTCTCCGCCCGGTCGGCCGAGGGAAAGTCGTAGTCGTAGAGGGCTTTGACGGCCATGGCTCAGGCTCCTTGCTTCGGCGCGGACTCGTGCCACGCGATCCACGACAGGTTGTCGAGCGAGCCCCTGTACTCGCCGTTGTCGCCCTCCTGGATGCCGTACCAGGCGAGCACGTCGGGCACCGTGGGGCCACCGCAGTTGCCCTGGTAGATCTGGTGCACCGGCAGCCAGGCCTGCACGTACTTCTCCGGCTCGCGCTCGAAGATCCACTGGCAGCCGTCGCTGCAGGTGTGGAACGTCTCGCCCCGGAACTCGCTGCGGCGGAAGGCAATCGCCCCTGGGTCGTCCGGCTCGGTGAACGCCATCGGGATCTGGCACACCTGGCACAGCTGCGGCAGTCCCTGGAAGAACACGCGACCGCCTCCGGCCTCGATCCGCTGGTGCTTCTCCCAGACCGGGCGGTAGTAGCGGTCGAAGGTGTCGGGGTACTGCTCGGAGAGCCAGTCGAGGTGGTGGTCGTCGGGCGTCTGGGTCGTGAAGGCAGCCGCGAACGAGAAGTTGTGCAGGATCTTGTAGACCTCGTGGGAGAGCTTGTCCTTCTCCTTGATGGCGTCCTGGACGTGCCGCGGGGGCTTGATGCCGTAGAACTCCAAGTCCGGGAAGAGCCCGCCCATCATCTGGTCTTCGAAGTAGAGCTCGAACGCCTCCTTCCAGCTCATCACCGGCTTGGGGAGCATGTAGTCCATCATCCCGGCGACCAGCGAGGACAGTCGGTACGCCCGCCAGAACCACTTGTCGATCCAGGCCTGGATGATCGGGACGTTGTCCTCGTCTTGCTCGAGCAAGAACTTGATCGCCTCGAGGCCCAGGGTCATGTGCCGGCTCTCGTCGGACTGCGCGGAGAAGCCGAACGACATGGTGGGCATGTCGCCGTTGAAGCTGGCGCCGCTCATGAAGGGCACGAACAGCAGGTTGGTGAGCAGGTACTCGAAGCTGAACGAGATCGAGATGAGGAACTCGAACGGCCCGGCCGACATGGCGTCGTCGAACATCGACTTGGGGACCGACAGGTACCAGACCCGGTCGTGCATCTTCGACCACGAGTGGAATCCGCCGTAGTACTTGTTGTAGTTGGAGATCGTGTGGATCTGCGTCTGGCAGTGCCGGAGCTCGTCGACGCTCTGGCACAGCGCGGCGAAGCGCGGTGCCGGTCCCTCCAGGTAGCGGGCCAGGTACGCGAAGTGGCGGTGCGCGGCATACTCCAGCGGGGTCACACCCTGGATGAAGAGCTTGATCGCGTTGAGATAGGAGGCGTCGGAGAGCGTCAGGTGGCCCTGGCTCTGCGCAAAGGAGTCGAGCACCGCATACAGGCGCTTGTCCTTCTCCGCCTGGTACTTGTAGTACGCGTCGACGGTGAGGCGGAAGGGGTCCTCCCAGCCGTCCCAGTCGTGGACCTTGATGCCCTCGTACGAGGTGTAGGGGAAGAGCTTGGCGCGGTCGACGTACGACGGCTCCCAGTCGAGGTCGCGGGTCAGCAGCGAGTAGCGCTCCTTGAGCGGCAGCTTGCGGCCGGCCGGCTTGGCGGCAGTGGGCTTGGCGTCCTGCATGGTCATGTCAGTGCTCCCACTTCACGATGATCTGGTCGTCGTCCCACTCGGAGAAGTTGCCCGCGTAGGAGACGATGGCGAGCTGGAACTCGCCGGTCTCCCACTCGCGGCCGAGCCGGTCCTCGACGGTCTGACGGTTGATGACGATCTGGCCGGGGGCCTGAAGCTTCACCAGCCCCGGCAGGTGGCGGATGGTCATCTCGGGATTGTCCTTGCGGATGGCCTCGATCAGCCCCCGGTTCTCCTCCGACTCCTGGATGTCGATCCCGACGTTGCGCATGGTCCCGGTGCTCATGCCGACTCTCCCGTCCGCTCGGCGGCCCGCTGTGCCGTGCTCTCGGCGGTCAGCTCGGCCCACGCCATGGCCTGCCGGTCGGCGATGGCACGCAAGGCCTGGCCGGCGTGCGCGTCGGGCAGCTCGGCGTCGATCGTTGCTGCCAGCGGCGCAGCGGCCTCGAGCGCCCTGGTGGCCCAGTCCTGGTGGATCCGGCGAAGGGTCTCGCGGTTTTGCGTGCCGTGCTCGGGGTCCCCGGCCCAGGCCTTCAGCAGCGCGTCTAGCCACTTGCGCTGGTCGGTGAACCACGACGCCATGTGCTGGGCCAGAAGGCTGTAGGCACCCGCGCCGCCGAGCAGCGCGGCCTCGTCGAGCGAGGTGTAGAGGAGCGGGTAGAGGAGGCCGTCGACGTGGTCGACCGCGAGCAGGCCCTCGGCCCAGTCGTCGACGACCATGGCCTCCTCGGTCAGCTGGCGCAGCGGTTGCAGGTGTTCGGCATCGAGCCAATGCTGCTTCGCGGCCTTCAGGACGTCGGCCGTGCCGCTGCCGGCTGCGATACCGATGCGGGAGAGCATCTGCGCGTTGCCGATCCGGTCGAACGCGGCGAAAGTGCAGCACTGCTCGAGCGAGGTGCCGTAGGCGAAGCGGGCGCCGGCCACGCTGACCAGCTGGGCGCCGGACTCGTAGTGGCGGATCGGGACGAGGACGTCGCCGACGACGTTCTGCCACGGCTGCGGCATCCGGCCGAGCAGGTCCCGCTGCTCGACGTATGCCAAGGTCTTGCCGAACGCGTCGTGGTGGGCCGCCCGGTTGGTCACGTACGGCGTGTAGTAGAACGACCGCGGGTCGGTGTAGCTGTAGGGATCGGTCAGGCGGAGTGCGGAGAAGCGCTCGTCGTAGAGCTCCCGGTCCTTGACCCAGGTGGGCCGGTAGTGGAAGTTCTCGCGGGGCTCGACGTCAAGGGTGGCCTCGAGGTAGCGGCTCGCCGGCTGGTCCCCCAGCCGGTCGATGACGTTCTGGTACGTCTGCCGCTTCGGCTCGATGACCTGGTAACGCAGCTCGTACTGCACGGTGGTCTCCTGGGATCGTTGGGCTGCAGGGGTGGAGCGGTATGCCGGGCTGGGCACGTCAGGCGGAGGGTCGCGAGTCCGGCGGCGCGATGAGGCTGAGCACCAGGGCTCGAACTTCGTCCTCTGAGGTGAGCCGGCGTGGCTGCTCGGCCTCGGTTCCGGCGACCACGAGCCTGCCGATCGCCGTGTGGCCGGACACCGAGGTCTGGACGCGGGCTTTCCGGTCGCCGCACCCGAGGGTGAAGGCGAACTCGGCCGGACCGGAGTCGTCGACCAGGCTGATGACCTGGCCGTGCTCGCGCAGGACCGCATTGGCCTCGCTGACCAGCTGCTCGGCCAGGGAGCGCACGATCACCTGGGTGTCGGTGGCTGCGGCGACCGTGGTCTGGGCGGCAGCCTCGGTCTCCGGCTCGGGGGCTGGCTCGCCGTCCAGCAGGGCTTGCACCTCGAGCATGAACGGCGTCATCGTGCGCGCCTGGGATGTTGCGTGACCTCGGTGCGCAGCGGGTGGTACCCGGAGGCAGTGACGGTGACCTGGATGTGGGGCGGGCCTTCATGGTGCCTGTGGGCGAGGACCTCGAAGCGGCCCGCGTGGTCGGCGGCCAGGCGAATGCCCCGGAGCTGGAGCGTGGCACCGCCGAGGGGGCGGCCGCCGCTGCCGGTGACGGTGCCGGCGAACAGCACCTCGGTGCCGCCCGAAACGGACTCCTGGGTGATGACTGCTGGGGAGGCCAGTCGGGAGGCGAGCCCCTGGGGGGCGTCCGCGACGAGTGCGGACGTGAGTGCTGACACTGTGCCTCCTCCTCGTTCGCCCCGCGCATCGGCGGCCGGGGTGAGTCGAGTGTCAACCCTGAGATCTTGTCACGTGAAGTACCTAGATCGTCACGACTATGACCTATGGGATATGACTCAGGAGGGAGTGCTCCCCAGCAGCCGGCGCACGCGAGAGAGCACGCGGGCGATGTGGGGCGAGCCGTCATCGGCGCGGGTGGCCACGGCCAGCTCGACCACTTCGGTCGAGCCTGCCAGCGGCAGGAAGGTGGCGCCGGTGATGCTCAGGTGGCGCACCGAGGCGGGGACGAGCGCCACGCCGAGGCCGGCCGCGACGAAGACCACGAGGGTCGAGGTCTCACCCACCTCCAGCGTCGACGACGGTGTGAACCCGGCGTGCTGGCACGCGTCCATCACAGCGTCGTAGACCACGGAGCGATGATGCGACGGGTAGGTGATGAACTGCTCGTGGCGCAGATCCGCCAGGCGGACCCGCTCGCGCGAGGCCAGGGAATGGCTCGCTGGCAGCACCGCGATGAGCGGCTCGCGGCGCAGGACCCGCAGGCTGATCGCCGCGTCGCGCACCGGTGGCCGCAGGAAGGCGACGTCCAGGGTGCCCTGACGCAGGGCCGCCACCTGGTCCGGCGTCAGCATCTCGCCACGCAGGTCGAGCTGCAGCTCCGGGAAGTCCTCGCGCAGCGCTCTGGCCAGCACGGGGAGCACCTCGTAGGTCGCGGAGCCGGTGAACCCGATCGCGACCCGACCCACCTCTCCAGCGGCGACGCGCGCTGCCTCGCGTCCGGCGGCGTCCACGGAGGCCAGGATGGCGCGGGCCCGGTCGAGGTAGCGCTCGCCCGCCTCGGTCAGCTCCACCTTGCGGGTCGAGCGGGTGAGCAGCTGGACGCCGAGCTCGGTCTCCAGCTGCTTGATCTGCTGCGACAGGGGCGGCTGCGCGATGTGCAGGCGCTCCGCTGCCCGCCCGAAGTGGCATTCCTCGGCGACGGCGACGTAGTAGCGCAGATGACGCAGTTCCATCCCGGGAGGTTATGGCGGGCCGACCGCGATGTCGATATCTGACTGGTCTCAGTCAGGCCGGAATGTGCAATCCTAGATATGGATCTGCACTCCCTGCGCCTGTGGCCGGGTCCGTGCGCCAGGCAGGCCCGACACCCCCTCGACCGACGCCCGGGGTGGCAACGCCGGATGGCATGCTGGCCCGCATGACTTCGGGTCAGCGACCCCACCACGACCAGCGCCGCGCGGACATCCAAGGCCTCCGCGCCGTGGCAGTCGCAGGGGTAATCGCCAACCACCTCTTCGCCTGGCCCCGCGGCGGCTTCCTCGGCGTGGACGCGTTCTTCGTCGTGTCGGGCTTCGTGATCACCGGCGTCCTGCTGCGCCAGCGCGACCGCACCGGCCGCACCTCGCTGGCCTCCTTCTGGGCTCGACGCGCCCGCCGCATCCTGCCCCTGGCGCTGATCGTGCTGGCCGTGATCCTCGCCACGGCGCGGTGGGCGTACCCGCCAGCCAAGGCGACCGGCATCCAGACCGATGCGGTGTGGGCGACGCTCTTCGCAGCCAACTGGCATTTCGCCCAGGCCGGCAGCGACTACTTCCAGCTGGGCCAGACGCCCTCACCCGTGCAGCACTTCTGGTCCCTTGGCGTCGAGGAGCAGTTCTACCTCGTCTGGCCCTGGGTGTTCGCCCTGGCTGTGGTAGTCGTGGGCGCGCGCTCGGCCAGGCGCGGGAGGGTCGCGGTGGGTGTCGTGGCGGCGCTGGTGGCTGTCGCGTCGGTCGCCTGGGCCGTCGTCCAGACTCCCTCAGACGCCACAACGGCTTATTACTCCTCGCTCACCCGCGCCTGGGAGATCGCCGCAGGCGCGCTGCTGGCCACGATCCCCAGGTATGCCGTGCGACTCCCCGCCGCCGTACGCTCGGCCCTTTCGTGGGCCGGGCTGGCCGCGCTGGTGGCGTCGTTCGGGCTGGTGGGTCCAGGCGTCGGCGCTCCCTACCCGGCCGCCGTGGCTCCGGTGCTGGCGACGCTGGCCATCCTGGTCGCGGGCACCGGCGCACCGGCTCCTGGCGCGGTCCTGCTGGCCAACCCGGTGAGCCGCTACCTGGGCGACATCTCCTACGGCCTCTACCTGTGGCATTTCCCGCTCGTGGTGTTCGTGGCAGCCCTCATCGAGCCCGGCTCACCGCTGGAGTGGGCCACCGTCCTCGGCGCAACCCTCGTGCTCGCTTCGATCAGCTACCACCTGGTGGAGCGGCCCATCCTCGACGCCCCGCGCCTTCGAGTGGAATCACGGCCCCATGGCGGCGCCCCTGCGTGGGGCTCCTGGTGGCGGGCGAGGCGACGGGGCATGGTCGCCGCCGGGGCCGCCCTGGTGTGTCTGGTCGCTGGCGTCGGGGGAGCCGCCTACGCCGACCCGGGCGCCTTCACCCCGCGCACCGTCCTCGCGGCCGCCGCCGAGAACGGAGCGGTCGCGGCGCCCGCTGCGCCCGACCCCACCCCGGCCACCACGACGACACCAACGGCGCCCTCGTCCACCACGACGGCGACGGGCCCGCTCGTGATCCCGCTGGGCGCCACAGGCCGCAAGGTCCAGGGCGGCCTCAGCCAGGCGCTGGCGGCGGGTACCTGGCCCGCGGACCTCGACCCGTCGACCGACCGGTGGCAGACCACGGGGAACCGGCTCGCCGAGTCGAAGGGCTGCGTCGCGACCGACGCCTCCGACCCGGCCTCGTGCACCTTCGGCAACCCCAACGGGCCCGAGATCATCGTCTACGGCGACTCGCTCGGGATCCCCCTGCTCGCCACGGTGGTCGCCGCCTACGGGAAGCACTACAAGATTCGCGGGATGACCAAGCTCGCCTGCGCGGTCAACGGGGTCAACGCCAACTTCGGCCAGGACGACTGGGCGATCCCGTGCGTCAAGCACCGCACGATGACCGTCGCCTACGTCAAGAAGGTCAAGCCGGTCGCGCTGATCATGATCGAGAACTACGCCTGGTCGCTGAAGCTGAAGTCCGGGGCTTCTGGTGCCGCCGCCGGCCGCGAGTGGCTCAAGGCGGACCAGGCCTTCGTCAACTCCGTCAAGTCCAGCGTCGACCACGTCGTCATCCTCGTCCCTTCGATGCCTGGCGTTGCCTTCCTCGACTGCTACCGGGCCGGCGGATCCCCCGGGCGCTGCGTCACCGGCATACCCAAATTCTGGAAGACCGCCCGGGACGCCGAGCGGAAGATCCAGGACGCGACCTTCGTCGACACCACGCACTGGTACTGCGTCGACGGCCGGTGCCCGATCTTCACCGCCAACACCGGCTCGGTGCTCAAGAGCGACTACCTGCACACGTCGGTCCAGTACGCACGGCAGCTCGCCCCCGACCTGACCTACATGCTGTCGTATGCCGATGTGCTGAGTCCGCGCCCCTGAGCCGCACCGGGGGACTCCTGGCTGGGGTCGAGGCGAGCCCAGCTCACGGCGTCCCCCCAGATCGAAGCGGGGTCGACGTAGGGCCGAAGGAGCGCGGTCAGCATGGTGTCGCCACGGCCGTTCAGCTCCTCTGACGCGATCCGGCGCGCCGCCCCGGCCAGGAAGTCCGCGACCTGCACCCGAGGATCTGCCAGGGAGTCGACCAGCCGCACGCTCGTCCCTGGACCCGGATGGGAGCCGTTGTCGGAGGCCGCGGTCACTTGTCGGACGCGCTCGGGCGTGAGCGAGACCTGTTGGTCGTGGACGATGGACAGGGGCCTGCCGGCGCTGGCCCAGTAGGCGATGGCGGCGGACAGGGCTGGAAACAGCGGGTCGAGGTGTCGAGACAGGGCTTGCGCGGTCCCGCTCGAGGTTTCACGCGCGCGGACGCGCGCGACGTCGTTGAAGGCCCCGAGCAGGTCGCGCCACACAGCCGGTTCGAGCGCCGCTGGGCCCTCCCGGTAGAGCGTCAGGGCCAGCGCGCGACGCCCCTGGGGGGAGACGTTCGTCGCCGGGCCGCCCGGCTCGGCAAAGTAGTCGACCAGAGCCAGAACCAGCCGGAAGACCTTCTCGGTGAGATGCACCCGGGCGCGTCCGTAAAGGGGGCCAGCCGGCCCGAGCAGCCACTCCAGCACCCTGCGGTTGCGCTCCCGGAGCACGACACTGGCCTTGACCTCCGTCGCAGGGGATCGGGCGTCGACGCGAACTCGCGCAATGCAAGCCTCCGCCGCGGCGACCTCGATGTTCACACTTGCGTGGGCGAAAACGTCGGTGCTCCCGGCGATGAGTTTCAGCCCCTCCGAACCCGATTCGTCACAGGCGATCTCGAGCGGCTGGGTTCCCGACTCGGCCGCTGGGTCGGCCCCGGCTGCATGGGTAGCGTTCACCGCCGCGCGACACCTGGCTGGGAGGGACACATGTGACCGATCATCGGCCCGCTGGCGCCGCAGGTCCACCCAGTATCGCCTGGGACCGAAGGGAGTGACCTTCGGCCCATGCGCGCAGGGCAGGCCCTCGTAGCGTGGGAAGGAGACACACAATCGGGGAGGTCGCCATGGCGATCACGACAGCACCACACTCGCCGGCGGTGGGACACCGGTTCGGCTACGCCGTTGCCGTGGTGGTGAACGCCGCCATGCTGTATGCCGTCAATGCCTGGCCCGGGTGGCAGGCCGTGCCGTTCCTGACCGACGACACCGCGCAGGTCATTCCCTGGGTCAACACCTCGATCCTGGTGGGCCTGGTCGCCAACGTCGTCTACCTCGTGCGTGACCCCGCCTGGCTGAAGGCGGTGGGCGACATCGTCACGACGGCCGTCGGCCTCGTGGCGATGGTGCGGATCTGGCAGGTCTTCCCGCTGGACTTCGGCGACACCACTTTCGACTGGGCACTCCTCGCGCGCATCCTGCTCGGCGTCGGGATCGGCGGGAGCATCCTCGGCATCGTGGCCGGCGTGGTCCGGCTCGTGAGAGCCGTGGGGGAGCGGGCGCCCAGCCAGTGAGGGGGCGCTCTCAGCGGCTCTCACCGCCGGGGTGGCCCTTGTGGCCGCCCCAGGTAGAGCCACATGAGCCCGCCGAAGACATTGAAGAAGACCAACAGCACCAGCCACACCTGCCTTGGGTAGGTGCGCATCTCGTCCTCGTCCGTCGTCGCGAAGTCGTGGAGGCAGTACGCCCAGAAGGCGATCGCCGCCAGGAGCACGACGGTGCTGCTAAGAGCGACCGCAGTCATGCCACAAGTCTCCTCTGGGCAACGAACGGTCGCCCCGTACGACGCCGCCACTTCCGGCACGGGTCCCGGGTCGTGGTCAGCGGCGCAGCCGAACTCGGATAGGCTTGTGGCAACAGGCCCGCAGAGTTCTGCCTCGGGCCTCCGAGTCCATGCAGGCGTCTGCTGCAGGCTGCCGCAACTGGACTTCCAGACTTTCAAGCCTTCTTGAGCGTCGATGCCGACAGCGCCGCGACCTTTGTCGCGCCGGGCAGAACGACCGTTCCTGCATTGGAGTACTACCTGTGTCCACCGACACGAGTTTCGGCGCGCTCGGCGTGCCCGCCATCCTTACCGCCGTCCTGGCCGATCGCGGCATCACCATCCCGACCCCGATCCAGGCGGCCACGCTGCCGGATTCGCTCGCCGGTCGGGACATCCTCGGCCGCGGCCGGACCGGCTCGGGCAAGACCTACGCCTTCCTCCTGCCGATGCTCGCGCGCCTAGCCGCCAGCAGCACCCGCCGTGGCCCCAAGCGGCCGCGCGCCCTGATCCTCGCCCCAACCCGCGAACTGGTCACCCAGATCGACGAGGCGCTCGCACCGCTGGCCCGACCTCTCCGCCTGAGGTCCCGCACGGTCTTCGGCGGTGTGGGCCAGAGTCCCCAGGTCAGCGCGATCCGATCGGGCGTCGACATCCTCGTCGCCTGCCCGGGCCGACTCGAGGATCTGATCGGCCAGGGCCATGTGTCCCTTGATGCCATCGAGATCACCGTCCTCGACGAGGCCGACCACATGGCCGATCTCGGCTTCCTCCCGGGCGTGCGCCGGATCATGGATCGGACCCCGCGGGTCGGCCAGCGAATGCTCTTCTCCGCCACCCTCGACGCCGGCGTCGGGGTCCTGGTCAAGCGCTATCTCCAGCGCCCTGTGACGCACGAAGCGGACTCGGCGCAGTCACCTGTCGCGACGATGAGCCACCACGTGCTGCACGTGACCTCCGACGGTCACCTGCCAGTACTGCTCGACCTCACCGCTGCCCCCGGCCGCACGCTCGTGTTCACCCGTACCAAGCACCGCGCCAAGAAGCTGGCCCGCCAGCTCAACGCCTCAGGCGTGCCGGCCGTCGAGCTGCACGGCAACCTCTCCCAGGGAGCCCGGACGCGGACGATGGAGGCGTTCCACAGTGGCGCCGCTCGCACCATGGTCGCGACCGACATCGCCGCACGCGGCATCCACGTCGAGGACGTCGGCCTGGTCGTCCATGCGGACCCTCCGGTTGAGCACAAGGCCTACCTCCACCGCTCCGGCCGCACGGCGCGCGCCGGAGCCGAGGGCACGGTGGTCACGCTGATGACCGACGACCAGGTCGGTGACGTCCGCAGCCTCACCCGAAAGGCCGGCATCACTGCTACGACGACGAGGGTCGACGCCAGACACCCCCTGCTGCGCGAGCTTGCCCCCGGCGAACGCGCGTATGCGGGAGGGTTCGCGGCCGCGACAGCCTCCCCTTCCGCAGCGCGCAGGGCAGCGAACGGCGGGCAGGACGACACGCGGCGCAGCAGTCGACGCGCAGCCTCCGATCGACGCGCAGGCTCCGACCGGCGCACAGGCTCCGACGGGCGCACAGGCTCCGCCTCGAGCGGCTCGGCGACCAGGAGCCGCCGGTCCGGGTTGGCTAGTGATCAGCGCCGCTCCGGCTCCGCCACCGGAAGGCGCCAGTCCGGCTCGGCGAGCGTTCAGCGATCGCCAGGTGGCGCGGCCGCCTTCTCGGCTGGTACCCGGGCAGGCTCGCGGCGCGGGCGCTGACCCGGGCTGGCGGCGGACCCTCAGACGGCGACCTTCTCCTCCGGGGAGAGGGTGGCCGCGCCGTAGACCTTGTAGACCCGGACCGCCCAGAACACCAGCAGCACGGTCATGACGAACCCAGGTCCGAGGGCACCGGCCGCCGGCCACACGGAGAAGAAGTCGAACAGTCCGTGGAACAGGATGACAGGCACCAGACTGCCGCGCGTGCCGTTGAAGAGCCACGTATAGACCACCGGGCCGACCGTTGCCACGCACAGCAGCATGGGAACCACCATCCAGCCGAGCTCTCGGTAGGTGTCGCGGTACACGATGGCGGGCAGGTGCCAAACGGCCCAGAACGCCCCGAGCACCAGTGAGGCGCCCAGTGCGCCGCGCGTCGCCTGGAGCCGAGGCAGGGCGAAACCGCGCCAGCCGACCTCCTCGCCGAGGCCGAAGGTGGCCATCCACAGCGCGAGCGCCGGGAGCACCCCCAGCGGGCCCAGGTAGTCGACCTCCCCGAGAACTCCGAGGGCCGGTCGCTCTCCGGTCACCAGCCGCTCACCGAGCACGATGACACCGAAGACGACGACCGGGGAGACGGCGAAGACGTAGTAGCGGACCGGCGCGCGCCAGCGGAGGACTCGGCCCAGGAGTTCCCGGCAGCCTGCGAGGCCACGGGACACAAGCGTGACGGCCAGCGCCGCAACCAGAGGGCCGAAGGAGGCGACGTAGTGAAGCCCCATCGGCGGCGAGGTGCTCAGCACGCCCAGCGCCCGCAGCGCCAGCGGCACCTGAATGGCCCAGGAGAGCGCGAAGGTCATCAGGAAATACGCGATCAGCTCGCGGCCCCGCGTCCGCGCGTGGAGCGTCATCGAGGGACCCCCAGGCTGCACCGGTCCCCCTCTCATCGCCATCATCCCCAGCATCGCTGACGCAAGGATCGAGCGCGGCCGTTCCGGGCCAGGTTCGCCTGCAGGGAACGAGCGCCGTGGCAGCGACCATCCATGACGGGCAGGCGGCAGATGTGGAGGTAGAGTCGATGCCCGCCGAAGCAATGCCCCCGGGCAGGGAAAGTGAGGTCGACCTCGCCGCAGTGGCGGGGACGCGTCACCAGCCACCCCGAGTGAGCGCTTCGAGGTGGAGAGGGGAGATCCGCCGCATGGACGTCATCGACACCACTTTCGAGAGCCTCGACGAGCGCTTCCGGGGCTTGGACGGCGACTACGTCGTCGAGCGAATTCACAACGGCAGCCGCAAGTCCGAGGGACCGGCCTACTTCCCGGCGGGGCGCTATCTCGTCTGGAGCGACATCCCCTCATCACGCCTGCTGCGCTGGGACGAGACCACCGGGGTCGTGGGCGTCTTGCGCGAGGACTCGGGACATGCGAACGGCAACACCGTTGACCGCCAAGGGCGACTCGTCACCTGTGAGCAGGGCAACCGACGAGTCACCCGCACCGAGCACGACGGCGCCATCACCGTCCTGGCCGACTCGTACCAGGGGAGACGCCTCAACAGCCCTAACGACATAGTGGTCCGAGCCGACGGCACGATCTGGTTCACCGACCCCAGCTACGGCATCGACAGTGACTACGAGGGCAACGCTGGGGAGAGCGAGCTGGGAGGGTGCTTCGTGTTCCGACTCGACCCGAGCACGGGCGACCTGCGCGTGGTGGCAGACGATTTCGTCCGACCCAACGGCCTCGCCTTCTCCCTCGACGAGTCACGGCTCTTCATCGCCGACACCCGGCAGGAGCCCAGCCACATCCGCGTCTTCGACGTCACCGAGTCGGGGAGGCTCAGCGGGGGCGACATCTTCTGCACATGCACGTATGGCAGGTTCGACGGCTTCCGGCTCGACTCGGCCGGCCGGATCTGGGCGGCCGCGTGGGACGGCGTGCACTGCTTCGCACCGGATGGCGATCTCATCGGCAAGCTCCTGCTGCCCGAGCCGGTCGCGAATCTCACCTTCGGCGGCCCGAAGCGCAACCACCTGTTCGTCACCGCCGGCCGATCCGTCTACACCCTGCGGGTGACGTTCTCCGGGGCGCGCTATCCGGCCTGACTCCACGGCGATTGGGCGCGCGCGCGCGCTCGCCGCCGGGCCAGGGTCTGACGCCTCCGCCGTCTAGCTGCGGGGCCGGGGTGACGGTGAGCCCGACTCCAGGAAGGTCAGCACGGCAGCGACGCGGCGATGCACGGGTGAGTCCTGTAGCCCGAGTTTGGTGAAGATCGCACTGACGTGCTTCTCCACCGTCGAGGCGGAAAGGTGCAGCGATGCCTCGATGCCGGCGTTGGTGCGCCCTTGGGCCATCTCGTGCAGGACGTCGAGTTCGCGCGGGCTGAGTGCCGCCAGCGGGCTGGCGGCGTCCTGACTGCGGCGCCGCACCAGCGCGTCGACGATGAGCGGGTCGATGACCGAGCCGCCCGCGCGTACCTCGTTCAGCCCATGGACGAGGTCCTCCAGGTCACCGATCCGGTCCTTGAGCAGGTATCCCAGACCCGCAGACCCATCGGCGAAGAGCGCCGTCGCGTAGCTGTCGTCGGTGTGCTGCGACAGCACGAGCACGCCAGTGCCGGGATGAGTTCTGCGAATCGTCCGCGCGGCCTCGATGCCCTCCATGTGGTGCCCCGGCGGCATGCGGATGTCGGTCAGGACGGCGTCGGGAGCGAGTCGCCGCACGGCGTCGAGCAGTTCCGTTGCCGTGCCGACGCACGCGAGCACGTCGACCTCGCCCGAGTCCTCGAGCAGGCGCCGAAGGCCCTCCCGGACGAGGTAGTTGTCCTCGGCGATGACGACGCGCAGCCGCTCAGCCATGCGAGCCCTCCCCGTTGGCGACCGGCAGCTCGGCGGCGACCAGTGTCCCCAAAGCGGCGCCG
This sequence comes from uncultured Actinomycetota bacterium, assembly GCA_963715025.1. Lineage (GTDB taxonomy): Bacteria > Actinomycetota > Actinomycetes > Actinomycetales > Dermatophilaceae > DASSJT01. The sequence continues at coordinate 1,035,552 of CAVQQQ010000009.1, forward strand.
CTCGTCACCGTAACCTGGCCGCGCACCGCGGCCACCCGGTCGCGGATGTTGGCCAGCCCGCCGTGCGCCATGCGCACCAACGTTTCGAAACCGCGGCCGTTGTCCTCGATCTCGATCCGCAGGAAGCCGTCTTCTCGGGACAGGCCGACCCGGGCTTGCGTGGCGTCGGAGTGCTTGGCCGTGTTGGTCAGAGCTTCACTCACGACGTAATACGCCGTCGCCTCCATCTCCGGTGCGAAGCGCTCGGCCCGAACGAGCTCGTCCGCGTGGACCGCGAGCGGGATGGGAAAGCGTGCTGCGCGTGACTCGACGGCGGCGACGAGACCGTTGTCGCTGAGCACAGGTGGGTGGATGCCATGTGCGATCTCACGCAGGTCGGCAAGCGTCTCGCGGGCCTGGTCCTGCAGCTCCACGAGTTCCGCGACGGTGAGGCCTCCGCGGGCCAGCCGGTTGCGAGCCAGCCGCAGCCCGGCGATGAGGGCAACGACGTTCTGCTGTATGCCGTCGTGCAAGTCGCGCTCGAGCCGTCGCCTCTCGTCGTCCTGAGCTGCGACGAGACGCTTGCGCGACTCCGTGAGCTCGGCGAGCTGCTCCCCCAGCAGGGCAGTGAGACGCACGTTGGCAACCGCCGTCGAGGCCTGGCGGGCGATCGTGCTCAGAAGTTCGAGCTCGTGTGGCGAATAGACACCCGAACGGCGCGGCCCGAGGTCGATGCGACCGATGCGCCGGCCGCCGGGCGACAGGTCGCGAGTGACCTCCGGCTCGGCGTCGGGGGCGCCAGACACCCCTTCTGGCGCCGCCGACCAGTTTCCGTCGGCGTCAACGAGCCGGATCCGGGCCCAGGACGCCCGCAGCCCTTCCCGGATCGCGTCGGCCAGCTTGGCAAGAACGTCGTCGAGCCCAACGGTCTGCTCCAGCTGCGACCCGAGGGCCGTCAGCAGGGCGAGCTGCTTCTCGCGGTCGCCCAGGACCCGCCGGCGGACGAACTTCTCCGCCATCTCCCGGATCGGCTGGAGGGCGAGTGCCATGATCGCCGTGACGATGACCGCCTCGACCGGCGACAGGAGGCCGATGAACAGGACGGCAGGCGCAGCCACCGCACACGCGTAGAGCACCGTGATGAGCAGCCACGACGACCTGATCGCCACCTTTGCGCGCTCCTGTGAACGCACACCGAAGGCTCCGTACACGAGGATCCCGTGGATGAAGGCGACGGGGAGGGCCAACATCGCGAGGTAGACGAAGACCTGGAGTGTCGTCGTCACGGGGCCACCGCTCGGAAGACCAACGACTTGCCCTAGGGCCCACAGGGCGTACGCCGCGGTCGTGCCCGTGAGCGTTACTGCCATGAAGCGCAGTCGCGACCGAGTCGCGGCATCGCCGAGAACTACTCGGCTTCCGAAGACGAAGAGCGCGATGGCGACCGTGGCCCAGGGCAGGACAAGGAGGGCGCGGGCAAGGGGAGCCGCCCACGAAAGCGCCGGCACGGCATACGGATTGGGGATGGTCGCTGTCACACCGAGCCAAGGGGAGATGGGAACCGTCGGGGACACAAGGAGGGTCACCGGGAAGGCGAGCAGGTCCAGCCACACCAGGCGCAGCGTCCGCCACTGCCACGGTCGCTCCAGAGTTCCGTCAGGGAAGGCGCCGATCGAGAGGGCACCGCCGATCGTAGAGACCGCGTCCGCTGTGATCCCGACACCATTGACCAGCGCGAACGCGTGCCATGTGAGCAGGTTGGGGTTGGCCGCGATGACGGTCTCGTAGGCAGAGCTGACCGCCATGCCCGTGCCCGCCATGAGGATGTAGACACCCTGACGGCTGTCGGAGAAGCTCGCCAGCCAGAGCCCGAGACCCAGGACCGGCACGACGGTCAGCAGCGGCCACGTGAGGGCTGTCAGCAGCGCCTCATCCTCCGATCCGACGACGCGGGCGACGAGGACGTAGAGCATCGAGCCCACGCCGAGGACGCCAAGCAGCCAGACCCGCGCACGTGCGAACGTCACAGCCCCATGATCCGCGTGGGGGGGCGTCCTCGACAGCAGGTCAGCCATACTCGCGCCTCGGGGCAAACCTCCATAAGGTGTGCGGATTCCCCTGTTCCGGTCGCCGGCCCTCTGACGGGACGGTGGGTGTGCGGATCCCGCCCGGACCCGCACACCCACAGCGACGGGGAGGTAACACCCATGCGCAAGACCTACACCGGGATCGCCTGGGCCATCGCAGGTGGCGTCGTGGTCCAGGCCGCGGCCATCGCCTTCGGCTTCGGCGGGATGGCGCACTACATCCAGGAGGGCGGCGTCGTCGACAAGGCCCTGGTCGAGAGTCGGCAGGCGACCTACACCGGCGATCTCGGGTTCCCGATCCACGAGATCGTCGGCGGGATGGTCCTGCCCCTGCTGGCCTTAGTTCTGCTCGGCATCTCCTTCTTCGTGAGGTTGCCTGGAGCCAGGAAGTGGGCCGCCATCCTCTTCGGCCTGGTGTTCCTCCAGGTGATGGCCGGCTACTCGATCAAGGACATGCCGTACCTCGGCCTGCTGCACGGCGCCAACGCTCTAGCCGTCCTGATCACGGCAGTGGTCACCGCGCGGCGCGCCCGGGCGACGTCGGCGAGCCCGGTCGCAGAACCCGCGACTGCGGATGTCCCGGTCTGAGGTCGCTCGTCGCCTCCTGGCCGCCGGCGGGGCCGTGGCGGTCGTGGGTCTCGCGGTGACGGGGTGGGCCTCGAGCCGCCTCGGCGACTATTCGGTCATGACGATGGGATACGTCGACGACGGCTTAGGGGGGCCGCGGCAGGCAGCGGGCGGACACGCACACGGGAGCGGGGGCCTGTCCGCCCGCCGACCGGGCGGACAGGCGTCAAAAGGCTCGGCGCCAAACGGCTCGGCGCAACCCCAGGGGGCGACGGCGAGCGTGACATCACTGGTCGCGGATCCGGCTCGCGCGGCCGACGTCAGGTACACACTCGTTGCGCGGAAGGGCCGCGTGCAGATCGCCGGCGGCCGTGCCGTGGACGGCTACACCGTCAACGGCACGTCCCCCGGGCCCGTCCTGCGCGCTCGCCAGGGCCAGCTCGTCGAGGTGACCCTGGTCAATGAGTCCGTGCTGCAGGGCACGACCCTGCACTGGCACGGCGTCGATGTCCCGAACGCGAACGACGGCGTGGCCGGGGTCACCCAGGACGCGGTTCCTGTCGGGGGGCGTCACGTCTACCGCTTCGTCGTCCAGGACGCCGGCACGTACTGGTACCACTCCCACCAGATGTCGCACGAGCAGGTCGAGCAGGGCCTTCTCGGCGCGCTGGTTGTTGAGCCGGCCAGCGGCTCCCAGACGCCGGCCCCGGATGTCGTCGCCCTGCTCCACGTGTACGGGGGACAGCACACCCTCAATGGCCGGTCCAGCGACGAGCAGATCAGGGCTGCCCCCGGCTCGCGGGTGCGGGTGCGCGTCGTCAACACGGACATGGGAACCGCGGCCATCTGGGCTTCGGCGCCCTACCGCGTCATCGCGATCGACGGTCGCGACGTCAACGCGCCCGCTCAGGTGACCGGTCGGACGACGCTCGTCGCCGCCGGCGGCAGGTTGGATGTCGAGGTGACCGCGCCCTCCGACGGCTCCGCCGTTCGCCTGCACGTCGGCGGTGCGCGCGGCGTGGTCATCGGCGGCGAAGGAGCCCCGCCTCCATCGGTCCGGCAGCCGAGGGCCACACTCGACCCGCTGTCCTACGGCAGTCCCAGCTCACTGGGCTTCGACCCCACGCGGCCGAACCGACGCTTCGACTACGTCATCGGCCGCAGGTTCGGCCTCCTCGACGGTCGGCCCGGAAGCTACTGGACGATCAACGGGCACCTCTTCCCTGACGTCCCCATGTTCCACGTCCGTGAAGGTGACGTCGTGCGCATGCGCATCGTCAACCAGTCCGACGAAGTGCACCCGATGCACCTGCACGGGCATCACGCCGTCGTGCTGGAGCGTGACGGCGTCGCGGCATCGGGCAGCCCGTGGTGGGTGGACTCGCTCGACGTCCGTCCCGGAGAGAGCTACGAGGTCGCCTTCGTCGCCGACAACCCCGGCATCTGGAGCGACCACTGCCACACCCTGAAACACGCGACGGATGGGCTCGTCGCGCACCTCATGTACGAGGGTATCGTGACGCCTTTCCTCGTTGGCGGCACCGCCAGAAACCAGCCGGAGTGATGCGTCATGGGGGAACAGCTGAGAAGGGCTGCCCTGGCCGTCGCGATTGTCGATCTGGTCGCGGTCGCGAGCCTCGCCGTCTACTTCGCTGCCGGGGGGACCGTTCGGGACGGTCAACGACCTGGCCAGCGCGGGCGTCGGCCTCGCCAGCGCAGTGCTGGCCTGGCTGCACCATCGGGCGGCCGGCCCGACGCGGCCAGGTGGGCTCGCCCTTGGAGCCGCCACCCTGGGCGCCCTGCTCATGACTATGGGGTCCATTCTCGTGGTCTCGGAGACGACGGGCTGGTACCTGGCGGGCCTGGTCTCCGCCGTGGGCGCGGCTTCGCTGGGCGCGTGGCTGATCGCGGCGAACCGAAGAGTCGGCCACCGCTCCTCCGACAGCCAGGTCTCCGGCCATGGCACCGTCCTTCAGCCACAGACTGCCTCTGAGTATGCCGGGTGGCGGACAGCCGGCATACCCGGCCATGGGGGGCGAAGGCTCACGCCCGGCTTCGGGTCACCGCCTGTGAGATGAGCTCGCCGAGGCGCCCGGCATGGTTGGTCAGCGTGGTCGTGGGTGGGACATCGCCGACTGCAGCGTGGGAGCCGGGGTCAGGCGGCGCTAGCAGTGCGTCCGCGCCACCACTGCCAGACAAGGGTCACGATGACGGCACCGACCAGCGACCCGATGACGCCACTGGTGCGGAGCTCGAGACCGTCGCCCGCGATCAGGCTCGACAGCAGTCCACCCACGAACGAGCCAATGAGTCCTGACGCGAACGCCATCGGCCACTCGATGCCCGACGCCGAGCGCTTGACGATTAGCTGGGCGCCGGCCCCGATCAGCATCCCAAACAAAATGATCCCAATGATCAGCACGACTCGAAGCATAGACATCCGGCGAGGTGGCGGGGAGCAAGAACACGCCCGCCACCCTCGACTCGCGACCTCTTCGGTCGCTCAACGACGCGGGAGCGCCTGCTGGGACTGTCGACTAGAGCGCGTCCGCGGAGCGTGCGAGCGAGGGGGCCACGCTGAATAGCTACGCCCCCGCATGATGGAGACGTGCGCGGAGTGCTGTTGGATCTCGACGGAGTCCTCTACGTGGGCGATCAGCCAGTGCCGGGCGCCGCCTGGGTCGTCGACTGGCTCGAGCGCCAACGGGTGCCCTACCGCTATTTGACGAACACCACTTCTCGTCCTCGGCAGGCGATCGTCGAGAAGCTGAGGGGCATGGGCATCGCCGCGACTGCGGGGCAGATCCTCACCCCGGCCGTCGCGGCGCTGACCTGGTTGCGGCGCCACAACCTCCAGCATCCGGCGCTATTCGTCTCCGACGCCACCGCGACGGAGTTCGACGAGCTGGACCCGCTCGCGGGCGGCGCAGAGGGCGGGGCTGACGCGGTAGTCGTCGGCGACCTTGGCGAGGGGTGGGACTTCGCAACGCTCAATCGCGCGTTCCGGCTGCTCATGAGCGGCGCAGGACCGCCGCTTGTCGCCCTCGGGCTGACCCGCTACTGGCGGGCCGCCGACGGGCTTCGGCTCGATGCCGGGGCGTTCGTGCGGGCACTGGAGTACGCCACCGGCCGGCCCGCGGTCGTGCTGGGCAAACCGGATCCGGAGTTCTACCGGGTCGCGGTCGCCGATCTCGATGTGCCCGTCGACCAGGTCGTGATGGTCGGCGACGACGTCCGATCCGATGTCGAGGGCGCACAACTGGCCGGCCTGACCGGCATCCTCGTGCGAACCGGAAAGTTCTCCCCGTCCGATCTCACCGGCGACGTGTCGCCCGATGGCGTGCTCGATTCGATCGCCGACCTGCCGGGGTGGTGGAGCGAGCACTGAGCAAGCCCGAGCCGGGAGCCCTCGAGATCCACCGTGCATCGCCATCCCGCGCGGGTCAGGCGGCGGAGGCCGGCGGGGTGTGCCGGGGCTGGATGCTGACCGTCTCTTCCGACGGCATCAGGATCCACAGGACCGGGTAGATCAGGATCTGGCTGCCGGGGATGACCATGAGCAGCAGGACGAAGAGGATTCGCGCGGGCCACGGTGCGATGCCGAAACGTCGGCCGAGGCCGGCACACACGCCGCCCAGTACCCGGCCCTCCCGCGGTCGGACCAGGCCCTGCTGGGCGAAGCTCTGGTGGATGTCGTTCATGGCTGGGGCACTTCCTTCGGTCGGTGTGCAGGGCGTTTCCCTGACACCTCCACTGTGCGCCGCACCGGAGGTCCCGGTACATCGGGGGACGCCCTGAACCGACCCCCGGATGGCCGGCCTGGTCCTCAGGGTCTGGCCCATGAACGTCACGGTCGCGGCTGTCGAGTCTCCGTCGACGTAGCCGATGGCCGGGTCGGCCTAGCATGATCGGGTGACCGATGTCAGAGCCACCGAGATAGCTCTGAACCGGGCGCTGTGGGCGGTCATGAACGAACGCTTCACCGATGCTGCGGCCGACGAGATGTGGTCCCGACCGGACGTGGTGTGGGGACTCTTCGCGGTTCGGGAACGAGATCTCGGCGCCCTGGGAGATGTCCACGATCTCGACGTGGTGGAACTGGCGTGCGGCACCGCCTACTTCTCGGCGTGGCTCGCCCGGGCCGGGGCCACCACGGTGGCGGTGGACCTCTCCGGCGAGCAGTTGGCCACTGCGCGAAGGCTGCAACGCCAGCTCGGTCCGGCATTCCCCCTGATCCAAGGGGATGCAGAGCGGGTCCCGTTGGCGAGCGGATATTTCGACCTCGTGGTGAGCGAGCACGGCGCCGCTGCGTGGTGCGACCCCGAGCGCTGGCTGCCGGAAGCTGCCCGGCTCCTGCGGCCGGGGGGACGGTTGGTCTTCCTGACCAACAGCCACTTGTCGGCGCTTTGCGTCCCGACCGAGGAAGGAGTCGCGGGGGAGCGGTTGGTTCGCGCCCAGCGTGAGGCCTACCGGGTGCGCTGGCCCGGAGGAGGGATCGAGTTCCATCCCTCGCACGGAGACTGGGTGCGGTTGCTGCGCAGCTCCGGCTTCGTCGTCGAGGCCATGCACGAGATCTATGCGACGCCCGGCGATGGTGACCATCGCTTCTACGAGATCGTGTCGGGCGAATGGGCGACCAAATGGCCGGCCGAGGAGCTTTGGGTGGCCATGCGCGCGTGAGAGGGGATCGGTAGAGCCAGAGAGTGCACCATGGAAACGTGATCTCTGCGCCGCCCACCGTGCCTGCGCGCAGCAAGCCCGGGATCGTGCAAGCCGGATCCCGGAACTCCGCGGATGTGCTCGGCTCGCTCGGCGTGGACCCGGTGTCCGGGCTGACCAGCGAAGAGGTGCAGCGACGACGGAGCAGGTACGGCCCCAACGCCGTCGCCTCTCACCACGCGCGCGCATTGCCTGTCCTCTGGCACCAGCTGCGCTCGCCCCTACTCGGTCTGCTGTTGGTCGCGGCGGCCGTCTCGTACTTCGTCGGCGAGGGGAGCGACGCGGTGATCATCGCGGTCATCGTGGTGCTTTCCGTGAGCCTCGGGTTCGTCAATGAGTACCGGGCGGAACGGGCGGCGGCCTCCCTGCACTCCCAGATCAGCCACCAAGCGGTCGTGCTCCGCGACGGCCGGGTCGCTTCGGTCGACGTCACCGCGTTGGTGCCAGGTGACTTGGTGGAGCTCCGTCTCGGTGAGGTGGTTCCCGCCGACGTGCGGCTCACCGAGGTCACCGGGCTGGCCTGCGACGAGTCGGTGCTCACTGGCGAGTCCCAGCCGGTGGACAAGGGCACCGCCCCGGTGCCAGAGGGCGCGGCTCTGGCCGACCTCTTCGGCTGCGCCCTCATGGGAACCGTCGTGCACGCCGGCAGCGGCAGGGGCGTGGTCGTCGCCACCGGGTCTCGCACGCAGTTCGGCGCGATCGCCGCGGGGCTGAGCACGCACCAGGTCGACACGGAGTTCCAGGTCGGGCTACGCCGGTTCTCGATGCTGCTGGTCTACGTGGCCGGCGGCCTGACGGCCACGATCTTCGTGATCAACGTGCTCCTCCACAAGCCGATCCTCGACGCGCTGCTCTTCTCGCTGGCGATCGCCGTTGGCATCACTCCACAATTGCTGCCTGCGGTCGTGTCTACGAGCCTCGCCGCGGGGTCCCGGCAGATGAGTCGGCACAAGGTCCTGGTCAAGCGCCTGGTCTGCATCGAGGACCTCGGTGATGTCGATCTGCTTTTCACGGACAAGACCGGGACCCTGACCGTCGGCCGGATCGACTATGCCCGCGCCGTACCCATCGGCGCCGAGCGCTCAGAGAGCGTGCTGCGCTGGGGACTGCTGTGCACCGAGACCGCCGCAGGAGGAGCCGGGGTGGGTGGCAACCCGCTGGACCAGGCGCTGTGGGACTCACCCGCCGCCGTGGCCGCGCGCACCTCGCTGGCTGGCTACGAGCGGCGAGGGGTCCTGCCGTTCGACCACGAGCGTCGGATGGTCTCGGTTGTCGTGCGAGAGCCGTCGGGCGCGCTGACGCTCGTGACCAAGGGTGCTCCCGAGATGCTGCTCGAACGCTGTGAGGACGTCCCGCTGCAGGCCCGGGAGGCGATGGACGCGGAGTTCGCCGCGGGCAACCGGGTCGTGGCCGTCGCGACCCGGCCACACGACACCGACACCGCACCGCTGCCGCAGGACGAGAAGGACCTGCACCTGCGCGGGCTGCTCGTGTTCCTCGACGCGCCCAAGCCGGATGCGGGGGCAGCACTGGCCCGCCTCGCGGAGCTGGGCATCACCGTCAAAGTCGTCACCGGTGACAACGCCGCCGTCGCGGCCAAGGTCTGTCGCGACCTCGGGCTGCCCGGGGACTCCGTGCTCACAGGCGCCGACCTGGACGCCCTCGACAACGACGCGCTTGTCGGCGCGGTCGCGGCCACCACCGTCTTCGCCCGCGTGAGCCCCGAGCAGAAGGCCCAGATCGTCCGCGCGCATCGGCACGGCGAAGGAGGCGTCGCGTTCTTGGGTGACGGCGTCAATGACGCCCTGGCCCTGCATGCCGTCGACGTCGGGATCTCGGTCGACTCCGGCGCCGACGTCGCCAAGGACGCGGCGGACGTGATCCTGCTGGAGAAGGACCTGCATGTGCTGGCCGACGGCGTCGCCGAGGGGCGTCGGATCTTCGCCAACACGCTCAAATACGTCCTGATGGGAACCTCGAGCAACTTCGGCAACATGGCCTCGGCTGCTGGCGCCTCGCTGTTCCTGCCCTTCCTGCCGATGTTGCCGTCGCAGATCCTGCTCAACAACTTGCTGTACGACACCGGTCAGCTGGCCATCCCCACCGACAACGTCGACCCCGAACAGCTGCTCCGGCCCTCGCACTGGGACATCGGCTTCATCCGCCGGTTCATGTTGCTTTTCGGCCCGCTGAGCTCACTGTTCGACTTCCTAACGTTCGCGGTGATGCTGGGTGTCTTCCACTCCGGCCCCGCCCAGTTCCGCTCGGGCTGGTTCGTCGAGTCCTTGGCCACCCAGAGCCTGGTGATCTTCGCGATCCGGACCAGGTACGTGCCGTTCTTCCGCAGCCACCCGAGCCTGCCTCTGACGCTCGCAGCATTGGGCGTCGTCGCCGTGGGCGCGTTGCTCCCGGCCACCCCGCTGGCACACACCCTGGGGTTCCAGGCGCTGCCCGGTGCGTTCTACGCGGCGCTGGCCGCGATGGTGGTCGGCTATCTCGCGCTGGTGGAGGCCGGCAAGTGGTGGTTCTACAGACCCGCCGCCGCCCCACTGGCGGGGGCCCCCACCAACCTTGCCATCCGGTTCCTGCGTCGGCGAGCCGCACGCTTCAGCGCGGCGGGACCTATCGCCGCCCCCCGACGCTCCAGAAACCGCGGCTGACCGAGTTCGCGCAGTGAGGACATCAGCCCCGGTCGCGTCAGTCAGTCGGGTCGAGCTCGGCGTCGGGAAGAGTCGGGGCGTCGGTGGGGTACAGGCCGGCGACGAAGCCGTAGACCTGGTCTCCGGCCCGGGGGATCTGCGCGAACCGGCGGGCGACCTCCTGGACCTGCGCCCAAAAGCTACGCACATCCTCGATCGGGATGCGGGCGTGCACGAGCAGGCACCGGAGCTCGTCGGCCGCATGGGCCGAGGCAGACTCGGCGGCCGCTTCCGCGAGCCCGTTGATGGCCGCCACGACCTCCTTGTCCTCAGGGCGGTTGAGCACACCGATGTAGAGGGTGCGGGCAACCCGGCCGTAGTAGCGCTCCTCGATCGCCCGCACCCGCCGCGTGCGCACCACGCGGAGGAGGCCGGCGTCCACGAGAAGGTTCACGTGGTAGGCGACAGTGCTCTTGGGGCGGTCGACCGCCCGCGCCATCTCTGTGACCGTGGCGGCCCGCTCGAGGAGCAGCTCCAGGAGGGTGGTGCGCAGCGGGTCGGCGAGCGCGCGCAGCTGCTCGGGCGCGGTCACCACGACCATCTCGTCAAGATCGTAATCCGGGACCTGCTCATTGACCGGCATATCTGGACCATTCTAGAGTTATGGATCATTCGATCACCGTCGTCCAATGACAGGAGTGTAGAGATGGCCGAAGTCGTGTTGTTCCACCATGTGCAGGGACTCACTGACGGGATGCGCGCATTCGCCGAGCAACTGCGCGCCGGCGGGCACACCGTGCACACGCCGGACCTGTTCGACGGCGAGCGTCCGGACAGCATCGACCACGGGGTCGCGCACGTCCGGAGCCTCGGGGACGACGTGCTCACCAAGCGCGCCGAACAGGCGGTGGCCGACCTGCCCGAGGGCCTGGTGTATGCCGGCTTCTCCTGGGGTGCCGGCGTTGCGCAGCAATTCGCCCAGACCAAGCCCGGCGCGCGCGGCGCGCTGCTCTACGAGGCGTGCATGCCGATCACCGGCGAGTGGGCTTTCGGGCCTTGGCCCGAAGGGGTACCGGTGCAGATCCACGGCATGGACCAGGACCCGATCTTCGCGCTGGAGGGCGACCTTGACGCCGCGCGCGAACTGGTCGAGACGGTCGGGTCTGAGCTTGCAGAACTGTTCGTCTACCCGGGCGACCAGCACCTGTTCACGGATAGCTCGCTGCCGTCGTACGCCGCGGACGCGGCGGCGCTGGTGGTCCAGCGCTCGCGGGAGTTCCTCGATCGGGTGGGCTGACTCGGGAGAGCGACGTGCCGACGTCGAGCGTCGACGTGTCGGCACTGTCCACACTCTCCCGTGGCATCGCCTACATCACGACGCCTGGGCCCCGGTCAGGCTCCGTGCCCGAGCCGTGCCTGCGTCGCGGCCAGGTAGCACAGCAGCCCGAACAGGATCACCTGAGCGCCCTGATGGCCGCGGCCCACAACTCCATCGGGAGCTCGCTCAGGGCCTCGTACTCGAAGACCCCCGGCCCGAAAAGGCCGACTCCGAACATCAGGAACAGGGCGATGTCGACCACCTGAGCAGCGGCGCCAACTACCCACAGGGCGCGCCGGTCCACGGCTGCCAACAGCCCTGCCCCGACGAGGTACGGCACCGCCAGGAACAGGTAGCCCCCGTACGTGCTGCCGTCGGTAGCCCCTGGCACAGCCTCCGCCTGGGCCACGAGATACAGCAGGATCAGATACAGGACAGCCACGATCCCGGACAGGTTCGCGGCCCCATAACGTATCCACCATCGACAGAATATGCGGTATGGCTCGAGACTCGGAGGCCGGCGCGGACTGGGTAGGCGGGGCCCCGGGCGGACCGCGGGTCGCCTCGGTCGAAGACGCGGCGCTTGTCACCGAGATCTTGGTGGGCGCGTTCTATGAGGATCCGACTTGGTCGTGGGCCTTTCCGGACGCCGCCCAGCGACGTGCTCAGCATGCCGAGCTTTGGCGGCTGTTCGTCGAGGGCGCACTGCGATACCCGTGGGTGTGGCTCGACTCGCGCGGCGTGGCGACCAGCGTGTGGACGCCACCGGGCGGCACAGAACTCTCCGACGAGCAGGAGGCGAGCCTCGAGCCCATGCTGGTACGCCTACTGGGCCCCGGCGCGGGCCGGGTGCTGCGGACGTTCGAGCTGTTCGAACACGCCCATCCACGGAATGAGCCGCACTACTACCTCAGCCTGCTCGGCACGGACCCTGCGCGACGTGGGCACGGATATGGCCTGGCGCTGCTCGCATCCAACTTGCGACTGGTGGACAAGGCGGGCGCACCGGCATACCTCGAGGCAAGCAACCCAGCGAACGTGCCGCTGTACGAGCGTTACGGCTTCCGCACCATAGGGAGCTTCGCGCTGCCCGAGGACGGACCGACGGTGTTCACAATGTGGCGGCCTCCGACCGGCGACGCGGCAAAGTCCTAGTCAACGGGCACGTACGCGCCGAGAGCGGACATCGACACGGCACGACTACCGCCGGCCCGCTGCATGCGCCGAACCTTTGACAGGTCAACGTGCACGATGGCCTGGTCGTGATGGGGCGGCTGGCCAAACCGCGCGACCTCGACGGCAAGACCAGGCGCCGGGCAGGACCTATACCCCTTCCCAGCGATGGTTCTGGGTCGACGGTGGAATTGGGAGGGAGTAAAGCCCAGCCCCTAACGCGAAGGAGGGGTTCAGATGTCGAATTCTGCGGACAAAGCCAGCGGAGACATCCAGTCGGAAGGGCCAGGGAGCCGCGATCAGCTCGCGCGCCAGGAGGCCATCAAGCAGATCGAGCGCAAACGCCGCTTTCACGTGGATGTCGCAGTGTCGACCATGTTGATGTTGCTGGTCGCGGGGATCTGGGCGATCTCCGAGTACAACAACGCCGGCGGCTGGCCAAGCGAGGGATTCAGTCAGAGCTCATCGATCCCGCACGTGTGGAACATGTGGATCCTCTACCCGCTGCTTGGGTGGGGGTTCTATGTGGGAGTGCGCGCCTGGACGACCTACCTACGGAAGCCCATCTCCGAAAGCGAAATCACGCACGAGATGGAGCGCCAAGTCGGTCAACGCTAACGTGGCGGGCACTCCCGCTCAGGTTCTCGACATAGGCAGGCGGGCTATGCGTGCTCGCGCAGGTAGCGGCCGAAATGGGGCACCGTGAAGGCAATTCGCCCGCGTTCGGACGAGTAGATCAGCCCCTTCTTCAACAGCGCATCCCGTGCTGGGGAAAGCGACTGCGGGCGGCGCCCCAGGATGGCAGCCACGTCGGCAGTGGGCACCGACCCGATCTCGTCGAGTTCCTCCACGCCCGACTCGGCGATCTTCTGCGCCACGTCTGCCATCGCCCGCAAGTACTCCCTTTCACCCGGTGTCGCCCGCTCGAATCGCGATCCGAAGAAACCCACCGCCAGCTCCGCCTCGGCGGCCGGCCCCGCCACGGCGACATCCTCGACGCTGATGGGGCTGCGCGGGGCGAGATCCCAGACCTCCTTGCCGTACGCCTGGATGAAGTACGGGTAGCCGCCGGTCGCGGCATACATCGCCTTGAGCGCCTCGGGCGCGAACGCGGCGTCCTCGTCGCCGGCGGGCGCCGACAAGGCAAAGTCGGCAGCCGCACGGTCGAGCCGGTCGATCCGCTGGTAGCGGAACAGCCGCTCCGAATAGGACTTAGAAGCGGACAGGACGGCCGGCAGGTGCGGCAGCCCAGCCCCCACGACGATCAGGGGCAGCCCCGACTGGCTGATCTCGTGGCAGGCCGCACACAGGGCGGACACATCGTTCGGCCCGAGGTCCTGCATCTCGTCGATGAATATCGCCACACCCTTGCCGAGGTCGGCGGCGAGCCCACCCACGTCGGTCAGCAGCTCCACCAGGTCGATCTCGATATCGCCCGAGTCGGCTCGCCCCGACACAGCAGGTACGTCGATGCCCGGATTCCACTTGTCCCGCAGTTTCGCACCAGGTGCCGACTCCCGCTGGGCGAAGGCCTTGATCACCCCCAGCACGTGGTCGACGTCCTCGCCGTGCGGGTGGCCCAGCTCGCGCACGGCCACGTGCAGCGCCGCCGAAAGCGGCCGGCGCAAGGGCTGGTCGGGGCGAGCCTCGAGCTTGCCAGTGCCCCACCGTCCCCGCACCGCGGCCGACCGCAGTGCGTTCAGCAGAACCGTCTTGCCCACACCACGCAGGCCGGTGAGCACGATCGATCGCTCGGGGCGCCCCCGCGCGATGCGCTCGATCACGATGTCGAACGTCTGCAGCTGCTCGTCACGCCCCGCCAGCTCGGGCGGCCGCTGGCCGGCGCCCGGTGCATACGGATTCCGGATCGGGTCCACGATCGCAGCGTATGGGCGGCTCTAGCGATGGCCCGATATTTGACGATAGTTCGGTATGCCGTGTCGCCGGCATGCACGCGAAAGCGGGCTGGCGCGGAGGGTCGCCAACCCGCTCTCGGGGTTTGTCGTCACACAGCGGCGGCGTTGCGGCGGTGGACCTGGGACAGAACCAGCGCGCCGGAGCCGACAACGGCCATGCCGGCCAAGGCGCCGGCCCCGACCTGCAGGTACTCGATGGTGTTGGTGTCGACCGTGATGATCTTGACCCGGGGCTTGGGCGCCTCCGGCGTCATGGTGTACGAGTACTCCTTCTCGCGCTGCAGCAGCGACGCGTTGAACTGGCTCTCGCTGCCGGAGCTGTCGTGGTGACGGACGTCGCCAGCTGTGGCGTTTGAGCTGCTCGACGCTGGGCTGCCACCGTCGGGGTCGAGCCGCGCGCTTGCCGGTCCAGCGAGCGCGAGCCCGATCAGTGCGGTTGCTCCGAGTGCGGAGGCCCCCCGGCGAATCGTGATGTGTGCCATCTTCGTCTTCCTCTTCGAGTGTGTTGTTTGGTGAGTGTGTGGTCAGGCCTGGAGAGCCTGTTGGCGGCGGGTCTTGCTCATGGCGACGGCAGCAGCACCCGCGAGCGCCACGCCGGCGAGAGCCCCGGCACCGATCTGCAGGAACTCGAGCGCGCCGTCGTCGGCCTTGATCGTCGTGACCGAGGGTGTCGACGCGGTCGAGCCGGGTCCCGAGCTCGGGCCGTAGTGGAACTCATAGGCCCGCTGCTGGTCGGGCGAGATGTACTCGCTGCCATGGGTCACCGTGCCGGTCGAGGCATTGGGACCAGGCATCGGCTTGGCGATGGCCGGCGCGGCGAGCGCCAGACCGATAAATGCGGAAGCCCCGAACACGGAAGCCCCCCGGCGAATCGTGATGCGTGCCATCTTCGTATTCCTTTCCGTGAGCGGAAGTGGTCACACCACGAGACTGCGGCCGGGACGACAGTCATTTCATCGTGGCGCGCACCCATTCCCACTCGGGGCAAACGCGTAGTCAGAAGATGACGCCGAGTGGCGACTAGGCTGGTTCCCGTGGCGTGGTTCAACCGGAAGTCACATGACGACGAGGCGCCCGAGGCCGACCCTCGGGTCAGCTCGTCGCCCTTCGACACGGCTGACAATGACGAGGATGAGGAACTCCCCCTGCGCCCCGTGGCGCGGCGCCTGGGGACCGAAGAGGCCGAGCGGATCGCCCGTGGGCTGGAACAGCTGGACGCAGCCGGCGTGGACTTGGACGACCTGATGTCATTGGGGGCTGCGTACGACGACGCCTTCGACAAGTGGGAGAGCGGACAGGTCGAGGAGGGTCACGAGCGCATCGTGGAGCGGTTCGCGATCGGGATCGGCGAGCACCTCCACCGCCATACCGACCTGTCGTGGCAGGTGGTCACCGACGCTTTCGGCACGGATCTCGCCGTCGCGGGAGGAGGCCGCGGCGACTTCGTGGTCGTGCCATCGAACCTCGTCGCCGCGAGGTGGATGAAACGCGAGACCGGCTGGGTCCCGGGCGTGGTCGGCCACCTCGTCGTGCGGCGCAGCCGCCGCTGAGGCTCCTGCCTAGTCGCGCAGGAGCCCAACCCGCTCGGCCAGAACGGCAACTTCGACCCGACTGCCGCGTGGGTCCGCTGCTGGGGGTGCTGCTCGCGCACGGACCTGGCAGCGATGACACGCTGTCCGGGTTCGTGGAGACGAGGTAACGTGCCGCGTCGGCAATGGCTCGTGTATTGCCCTAGAGAACGTGCGGCGCGCCGCCGGGGGCAGCAGCCATCGGCTTGCCCGCGGCCGCCCAGGCCCGCATCCCACCATCGAGGTTGGCCACGTCGAAGCCCTGCTGGACCAGCCACGCAACCGCGCGCGCAGACCGGCCGCCACTGCGGCATACCACCGCGAGCGTCTCCGAGTCGTCGGGCAGCTCGTCCAGCCGCTGCGGGAGCTCCATGAGAGGGATGTGCAGGGCACCTGGCGCATGGCCGGCATCCCACTCGTTCTGCTCGCGCACGTCGAGGAGCACGGCGTGGTCGGGCAGGTCGGTGATGAAGACGGTCGGAACGCTCATGGGCACCATCCTGACATTCGCGCAGGCAGCGGCGCTTCAGCGGTCAGCAGTGCCCAGCACGAGGGCGTTGAGCTCGGCGACCCGGTGTGGGGTGATCCCGTCGCGCTCCTCGATGCCGAGCGGGTGGCCATGGGTCGGATCGACCTCCACGAGCGGGACGCGCCCCGGCTCGCGCTGGTGCACCTGCACCCGCAGGTCGAGCGTGCTCGGCTGGTAGGGCAGGTTGCTCCGCAGCCAGCCGAAGGCCGGTGGGAGCGAGGTGCGGCCGGGGTCGTCCCAGTGGTCGTAGACCAGCTGCATCGCCTCCCCATCGAGGCCTACCCACACCGACCAGGCGAACGAGGTCTCCCGCTCGACCGGCTGGGACAGGGGGATGACTATGTGACCGCGCAGGAAATAGCCGGTGCCGTCGCCGGGGTCCTCGGCCGGGAGGAAGCAGACGTCAGGCGTCAGCTCGCCCCCATCGCGACGCGCCTGGGACGCCTCGTGCCAGTCCCACGGCGAGTCCGACCCGAAGACGGTCGCCAGCCCGGAGTGCTCGGCACCGCAGGTCTCGCACTGCCAGGTCACTTGAGCAGCCTCGACATCCGGCGATCAGCGAGCGGCTTGCCACCGGTCTGGCAGGTCGCGCAGTACTGCAGCGAGGAGTCGGCGAACGACACCTCTCGCACCACATCTCCACACACCGGGCACAGCTCGCCGGCGCGACCGTGCACACGCATGCCAGCCCGCTTGGCATCCTTGAGCTCGGCCGCGGGCTTGCCCGAGGCGGCCGCCACTGCTGAAGTCAGCGTCGACCGCAGAGCCTCATAGAGCCGGTCCACCTCCGCCTCCTTGAGCGACTCGGCGATCGCGAATGGCGAGAGCTTCGCCACGTGCAGGATCTCGTCCGAGTAGGCGTTGCCGACTCCCGCGATCACGCTCTGGTCGCGCAGGACGCCCTTGACCTGCGACCGCCTCCCCTTGAGGAGGGCCGCGAAGGCATCGCGGTCGAAGTCGTCAGCGAGCGGGTCCGGACCAAGGCTCGCGATCCCCGGCACCAGCGCTGGGTCGGACACGATGTATGCCGCGAGGCGCTTCCTCGTGCCGGCTTCCGTCAGATCGAACCCGGAGCGGTCGGAGAACCGGGCGCGCAGCGCGATCGGGGACTTCCCAGGCCGGAGCACGGCGTTGGACATGGCGTCCGACCACCGCAGCCACCCGGCCCGCGCCAGGTGGAAGATCAGGTGGGTTCCGTCGCAGTCGAGGTCGATGAACTTGCCGTGCCGCGAGACCGCGTCGACGGGAAGCCCTTGGAGCGCCTGCGGCGGAGGGTTGAACGTCTTCAGAACAGAGATCGACCCCAGTTCCACGCCGGTCACGGCGAGCCCGACGACACGCTCGCCGAGGAAGTCGACGAGGGCCTGCACTTCAGGCAGCTCCGGCATGTGCCCCAGTGTGCCTCAGTCCTGCGGGACGGGTTCCCAGCCCAAGGCGACCCGGAGCAGACGGAGCAGGCCATAGCCGTCGGGTGCACGGCATACGGGCACTCCCTCCTGGTGCTTCACACGCAGTGACAGCTCCTCGTTGGAGAGGGGTATGCCGTGTTGCAGGAACTGCTCGGTCGAGCTCAGCTCGCGGATGGCGATCGCCCGGACAGCCTCAGGGCGATCGTCGGCGAAGTCGCCGTAGGTCGCCGGGTCCTGTTGACCATCGTCGCCGACGAGCACCCACTTGATCTGCGGCAGCTCGCGGGCCAGCCGGTGCAGCCAGGTGCGCTTGTGGTCCGCGCCGGATCGGAACCAGCCGGTGCTCGTCGGCCCCCAGTCGGTGAGCAGCAGCGCGCCCGGCGGGTAGCCGTTGCGGCGCAGGAAGCGGGTGAGGCTGGGCGCCGTGTTCCAGGCGCCGGTCGAGAGGTACAGGATCGGCGCCTTGGGGTGGTCCCCGAGAAGGGCGCGGTAGAGCGAGGCCATACCAGGCACCGCTCGGCGCGCGCCCTCGTGGCGGATGAACGTATTCCACGCAGCGACCATCAGGCGCGGCAGCGAGGTCTTGATGATCGTGTCGTCGATGTCGCTGACGATGCCGAAGGTCTCGTCGTCGCCCACGATGAAGACGGCAGCCGTCGAGGGCTGGGCGTCTGGAGAGGTGATGTGCACCTCGTGCCAGCCCGGTGAGAGCCCGTGGCCGCGCACGGGGATGTCGATCAGTCCGCTGCGATCGGCGCGGCCATGGGTGCGCACGCCGTCGATCGTCACGGTGACGGGCGCGTCGAGCGCGGGCGCGGTGAGGAACGCCCGCCATCCGCGTTGCGCGTTGTCAGCATGGAACAGCTCCAGCGCACTGGCGGTCGCGTCGGCCGACCCGCGGGTGTTCGGGTCATTGGTGAGGAGGATGCGCCCCATTACCCGGACGAGGGACTCGGAGCCGAAGCCGGTATGGCTGATGATCCGCGTCTTCCAGCCTCGTCGACGCAGCGCCCGGTCCAGGCTCCGATGCCACGCGTCCTCGACGATGGCGGCGGCATGAGGTCGGGCCATGCTCCGACTCTAGGACACCCAGAGGGGCCGAGGACGCACCGTCCCGAGCCAGGCAGAGGGCGCCAGCTCCATGTGGTGCAGGCACCCCAGCAGTCCACCGGCCTCCACGATGTCGCACGTCGCGGGGTTGGCGGACGCTTGAGGAACGGCCCGGGGAGGGTTGCAGGACAGGAAGGCCAAACATGGATTCGACGCCACGACTAACGGGATATCCGGTCGACCAGGAGCTGGTGGGGCTGGAGGCCCAGGCAACCGCCACCCGCCGGGCGCGGCGGGAGCGCAGAGCGCAGCAGCGGACCGGATGGCGCCGGTGGCTGCTCGCGCCCTGGCGCTCAGGCGCTCACGCCGCGTCCTGACGGCTGCGTCGAGACGGCAGCGCCAGGAGGAGCAGCCCAGCCGCCGCCCAGGCGGAGAGCACCACGATCGGTCCGGTTGCTGCGGCGCCGTCGAAGAAGGACACCGACCGCAGCAGCTGGATCGTCGCACCCGGCGTGATGGCCTGGCCAGCCGCACTCCACGCCGGAGGGAAGAACTCGGGTGCCGTCGCGGCGCCCGAGAGTGGGTTGCCCAGCAGCAGGAGGACGGCAGCACCGAGACCGACACCCGGCAGCCCAGCGACGCGGTTGAGTCCCAGCAGTGCCAGGCCGCCGGCGGCCAGGGCCCCAGCGAAGACCGCCGACTCGGCGAGGTAGTTGCCCTGCAGGGTGCCGAGCCAGCCGTGCAGGACCGCCGCGTAGGCCAGGCCGGCAGCCGCTGCGGAGACGAGGACGCCCACGATCTGGGTGCTGCGGCGGCGGGTCAGCCGCACGAGGACCAGGACCGGAACGATCGTGCCCGCGATGATCGGCAGGAGCGAGGCGACGATGCCGGCACCTCGGGGGTCGGCCGCCGGCAGGGGAACGACGTCGGTGATCCGCGGCTGGGTACCCTGCTGCGCGGCGAGCTGGGCGCCCATCGCGGTCAGCGCCTGCGCAACCACGGGACTCGCGGCTGAGGCCGTGAGGACCTGAGGTCCGGACGGCGTAACGACGATGCCGCCATAGACCTCCCGGTCGCGGATGGCCCGGGTCAGCTGGGCCGCCGAGCTGTACGTGGTGACGTCGAAGGCGCCCGGCTCGCGGGCGGTCAGCGTCTGCGACACCTGGGTTGTGGCAGCCGCGGGACCGGCAACGCCCAGCGGCAGATCGTGTGGGGCGCCCTTGACAGCGGGGATGCCGAACGCCAGGAGGACCAGGGTCACGAGGGCCGCGATGACGAGCGGCGCCACGACCATGGCCTCGAGTTCCCGCCGGGTGCTGTGCGCCGGCGCGTCCGGGCTGGTGGCGGGTCCACCGGGCGCCAGATCCACCGTGGCGACCCCTGGGTCGGTGTGCTGCTCGTGCGCGCTCATGACGCCTTCCCCTCTCGTGATTCAACAGGTGATGAAATAGATGCTAGACCCCTTGCCATCTGATTTCAACAAATATTGAAATCAGATATCCTCGACGTATGCCGTCCCGCGCGCAAGCCGTCACGCAGGCGCCAGCCCAGGCGCCAGGCCAGGCGCCAGCGCAGGCCGCGCGGCGGGCGGGGCGCCGCCCGGGCGATGCCAACACTCGCCAGGAGATCCTCGAGTCGGCGCGAAAAGCGTTCAGCGAGAACGGCTACAGCGCCACCTCCCTCAGGGCCATCGCCGCCGGGGCCCGCGTCGACGTCGCCCTGGTGTCCTACTACTTCGGGCGCAAGGCGCAGCTCTTCGCCGCCGCCATGGAGCTGCCGGTCAGTCCCGGGGAAGTCATCGAGCGCGCGTTCGCCGAGGGCGTCGACGGGGCGGGGCCACGGCTCGTCGACCTGTTCCTCGGGGTGTGGGAGGACCCCGCTTCAGGGCCGGCCATGCAAGCGCTCTTCCGGGGGGCTGCGGCTCGCGAGGAGTCCCGCCGCGCGCTCAGCGAGTTCGCGGCCAAGGAGATCATCCAGCGGTATGCCGGCCACGTCACGGCCGACCAACCGCTCCGCCGGGCCTCGCTGGCGGCGACCCAGGTGCTGGGCATGGCGATCCTGCGGTACGTGATCCGCGCGGAGCCCGTGGTCAGCCTGCGCCGCGAGGACATCGTGGCCGACCTGGGCCAGACCGTCCAGCGCTACCTCACCGGGCCGCTGGCCGGGTCCGGCTGACAGACTGACGGCGTGCCAGACGCACGCCGTGAGGTCTTCCACAAGACGAGCGCGAGCGCCCCTCCGGGCTATTTCATCTGGGAGGCTGCCGGGCTCGCCTGGCTGGAGGATGCCGCCTCGGCCGGCGGGGCCTCAGCGGCCGAGGTGCTCGATGTCGGCGCGCACCACCTGGATCTGGTGTGGGTCAGCCCCGCGAGTGCCTCGCCCGGGGCCGCCGAGTCCTTCGGCAGGCACCTGGCGCGCACGCACCTGGCCGGCGCACCGGCATACGGCTGCCCGCCTCCGGGCTGGGAGGGCGACGGCTTCCTCGGGCCGCTCGTCGAGCTGCTCCCGCTCCAGCTGCGGCCCAGCGGCACGTGGGGCACGTTCTACTCCGAGCAGCGCATCCTCGCCACCCTGGCGTTGGGGCGAGACCGCGGTGTCTACGACGACAGTGACGTTGCGGTCTTCGAGGCGGTGGCGAAACGGGTGGCCTCAGGAGAGTTCGACAGCGGCGGGCCGCCGTCGCGGCTGCATGGCGACCTCTGGGCGGGCAACATCTTGTGGACTGGCGACACCGGGGTCCTCATCGACCCGGCCAGCCACGGCGGACACCGCGAGGCCGACCTGGGGATGCTGGCACTGTTCGGCTGTGCGCATCTCGACCGCATCATCGGCGCGTATCAGGACGTGTCGCCTCTCGACCCCGGCTGGCTTGGCCGCCGACCGCTTCACCAGCTGCACCCGCTGATGGTCCACGCGGTGCTCTTCGGCGGCGGGTACATCGCCCAGAGCCTGGCGGCCGCACGCCGGTTCGCCTGACTCGCCGCGCAGTGGACCGGGTAGCAGGTGGCCTCGCCCCGCGAATGGGGGCTAGCACGGAAGCGCCCGCGCCTCTTCAGCGGGCACAGTGTCTGCCATAGGCGGTGAGGGAGCCGCCTGCAGACAAGAGGGGAAAGCGCATGAGAACTGCCCGCAGAACTGCCCTGATCGGCCTCGGTGCGGCCGCCGCCCTGCTGCTCTCGGCTGGTCCCAGCCTCGCGCACGAGTGTGTCAACGCCAGCAAGCCGGCAAGCGCCGGGGTCCAGGTGGTCCTCGGCCCCACTGGCATCGAGTGGACCACCACAGGCCTGACCTACCGCATCGGCCAAGGGCTGGTTGACCCGGACACGGGTGAGGGGTTCCACGGCCTGGTCGGCTTCGACTTCGACGGCGACGGCGTTGTCGACTTCCAGACCTACATCGTCGGGCCGGACGACGAGATCCCCGAGCTCGCCCAGTTCAACGGGCCCTCGTGCCATGGGATCACCAACGTCGAGGTCTACTTCACCGAGTGCGTCGGCTAGCTGCCGCGACTCGCACGATCGAGCGGCCGGTTGGGCTGGACGTGTCCAGCCCAACCGGCCGCTTCATCCGTGGAGCACCTCGGGGACGCCGAGCGCCTCACGCAGGCTGGCGTCGAAAGTGGTGACCTCGCGGATCTTGCCGTCCTGGACGCGGATCACGTCGACCTTGAAGATCCGGAACTCGGAGTCGCCCAGACGGCGGAGGTAGCTGACTGCCGCCGGCATGCGGTTGCAGTCGGCGCGGATGAGGCGCCACTCGCCCTCGCTGTTCTCGCCGAAGGCGGCGTCGAGCAGAGGCCCAATCGTGTGCCTGCCGTCGTAGAGGAAGGGATGGGGCGGCATGGTGATGCGGATGTCCTCGTGCATCAGCGCGATCGACGCCTCGGCATCGGCCCGTTCGTGGGTGTCGATGAAGCCCTCGAGCAGTTCGGACTCGAGGTCCATGTCCGCTACCGCCTGAATGTCACGAGGCGGGCGCTGCTCGGCCAGCGTCGCCCGTGCCCGCTGGAGCGCGCTGTTGGCCGCTGCGACGGACATGTCCAGAGCGGCGGCGGTCTTCGCTGCCGACCACCCAAGCACGTCCCGCAGCAGGAGGACCGCGCGCTGCCGCGGTGGGAGCAGCTGCACGAGCGCAATGAAGGACAGCTCTACGGTCTCTCGCGCCACAGCCACCGCGTCCGGGCTCGCGGTCACCGGGTTGGGAGCGACCTCGTCGAGAAGCCGGTCCGGATAGGGCTGCAGCCAGGGGATCTCGGCGAACGAGCCGAGCGCGCTGATCCGGCGCGCCGCGCTCTTGCGGACGTCGATGCAGGCGTTCGTCGCAATCCGGTACAGCCAGGCCCGGATGCCCGCGTCGTCGGAGAAGTCGGCGCGGTCGCGCGCCTTCCAGGCCCGCAGCATCACCTCCTGGACGACGTCCTCGGCCTCCTCGAAGTTGCCGAGCATGCGATAGCAGTGGAGGTGGAGGGCGCGCCGGTGGCGTTCGGTGGCCTGGGCGAACTCGTCCTCCGTGACGACAGCGGGTGCGGGACCAGAGGCTGGGGTTTCGTCCATCAGGGTCATCGTGCCGCTCACCCCGCGAAGAGGCCAGTGGTGACGTTGACCATGGTGCCGGTAATGCCCGCCGCACGGTCGGATGCGAGGAAGACCAGGGCATCTGCCACCTGGGGCAGGTGCGTGCCCTGCTTCAGCATCGACATGGACGCCATGGTGGCCTCGATCGCCTGGGGAGTCAGCCCACTGGCGCGCCGGGCGGCGTTGATGTCCTCGTCGTCGGAGGCGAAGGTCTCGGCGACACCGGCGGTCCAGATGCCGAGAACGCGCACCCCGTACTGCCCCGTTTCGCCGGCGAGGTACCGCAGGAAGGACTCGATCGCCGCATCCGCTGGACCGGTCCCGCCCATATGGAAGGGCTGCTGGTGGGGGCCCTGCACGAAGCCCGAGCCGCTGGTCACCGTGAGGATGACACCGCCCGTCGCCTGGTGGCGCATCTGGCGCGCGGCCGCCTGGGCGGTAACGAAGTTTGCCGTGAGCCCGGTGATGACGGGCGCGAGCAGGTCATCGACCTTCATGTGGAGCAGTGGGGTGCCCTGCACGTCTCCGCGCGAGACCAGGTTGAGCGAGATGTCGATGCGACCGTGCTCGGCGATCACCGAAGCCAGGTGGGCGTCGACGGCATCGGGGTCGAGCGCGTCGACCACGGCCACTTCGGCGTGGCCGTCCTCCTGGGTGATCGTGTCGGCCAGGTGCTGGAGCCGGGACTCGGTGCGCCCGACGAGGAAGACCGTGGCTCCCTCGCGGGCGAAGGCGCGGGCGACGCCGCGGCCGAGGCCACCGGCGGCGCCGTAGATGATGGCGTTCTTGTCGGCAAGTGTGCGTTCCATGCCCGTAGAACGAGGCTCGTCGTACCGACTCATCGGTCGGCCGATGACTTTCCCCGGCACCAGTGGCGACGCGAGCACCGCCACCCGGCCCGGACGGCATACGACACCGCGGTCGTGATGCGAGACTCAGCCATGCTTCGGCTCGAGGACCAGTGGATCTGGGATTCCTGGGTGGCAGACGACGGTGACGGCTACCACCTTTTCTTCCTGCAGGCGCCACGGTCGCTCGGCGATCCGGGCAAGCGACACGTCAACGCCCGGGTGGGACACTCCGTGTCCGACGACCTCGTCACCTGGGACTACCTCGGCGAGTGCTTTGGGCCGGCCGAGACGGGTTTCGACGACCTGGCGATCTGGACCGGCTCGGTGGTGCGGGACAGCGACCAGTGGCGGATGTTCTACACCGGCATCTCGACCGCGGGACACCACATCTTCGACCAGCGCGTGGGGTCCGCGGTGTCAGAGGACCTGCACCACTGGCGGCGCGTGTCGAGCGAACCGGCGCTGGAGGTGGACCGGCGGTGGTACAAGACGCTCGACCTCGCGCCGCCGGGCACGACCGGACCCGACCTCGCCACCGCCAGTGAGACCTGGCGCGACCCGCTGGTGGTACCCGACCCGGGTGGCGACGGCTGGCACCTGCTTGCCACGGCCCGCGCCGTCGGGGCGGCCAAGAACGACGACGGGGTGGTGGCCCATGCGCACAGCAAGGATCTGGCGACCTGGGAGGTGGGACCGCCGTTGTGCGCTCCGGGAGCCGGCTTCGGCCAGCTCGAGGTGCTCCAGAGCAAGAGGATCGGTGACCGCTGGGTCCTGGTCTTCACCTGCCACCCGCAGGAGATGACGCAGGATCGCATCGCACAGTCGGGCGAGTACTGCACATGGTCGTTGCCCGCGCCCGGACTCCTCGGGCCGTTCGACATCTCGGCGGCACGGCCGTTCACCGCCGAGCCCGACCTGTTCGCTGCCCCCCTCGTGCAGCTTCGTGACGGTACGTGGGCCCTGATCGGCTTCCGCAACCTCGAGCCCAAGGGCATCGACGGATTCCACATCCTCGACCCGATCCCTGTGGAGCTCGACTCCGTGGGCTACCTCGTGGCCCGCTGAGCACACTGCAGCCTCTTCTGACCTCGGCGTTGCACATTGGTCAAGACTTCGTGACCACACGCCACTCACCACGGCGACCACGGATAGGGGGTATGCCGTGAGCGCACCATCCACGCCCGCTCAGGTGCCGGGGGTGGCGGCCGAGGCCTTGCCGAAGCAGGCCATCCGCCGAGACCTTGGTGGTGAGCGCTGCGCTGGTCCGGGCGCTCCCCGGGACGGCGAGCACCCGGCATACCTCGGCGGGCTCGAGAGCGCGTGAGCGAGGCGCAGCGGATCATCGAGGCGGGGAAGGCCGCCGGGGACGAGGCTCTGACCGCATACGACGCGCTGGAGGGCGTCTCCGTCGAGTTCATGCTCGGGCGGTGGCGCGCCAGTGGGATACGCACCGGGCACCCGCTCGACGGGGTCTTGGAGGCGTACGGCTGGTGGGGTAAGGAGTTCACCAGCCATACGGAGATGCGCCCCCTGCTCTTCCGCGTCGGGGGCGGGCGCTCCGCGGGTTCCGGGCCCTCGTCCGGTTCGGGGTTGGTGGCGCTCGATCCCCGCTTCCTGCCGATACACGTCGCCATGTCCGTGCCCTTTCGGAGGACGCCAGCGGCGGCGCTCGCCTTCCGGGTGGTGAGCCGGTTCATTCACACTTCCGAGAGTCGAGCCGTGCTCGAGGTGGTTGAGCACCGCGGTGTGAGCTCAGCGGCGATGTCCTATCAGGACCAGCCCATCACGGACTACTTCCGGCGGGTGGACGACCAGACCGTACTGGCCGTGATGGAGCTGCGGGGCGACACTCGCAGGTACTTCTTCGCCCTCCACCGTGTGTAGGGGCGCCCTCGAACGGTGAACTGGGCTTCGGCAGGCCTCGGCATCCTCGCCCTGCGCCACCACCAGCTGCGACGCCGCCCTGGAGCCCTTTCCACAGGTGCCCGGACGACCAGTCGCGCCCGTCCCATCGTCGGGTCGAGATCGTGCGCCGAGCCGTCGCCGCCGCCGAGTCAGTCCCGGCCAGCGCCAAGACCCAGCTGATCCTGACCATGGACTACCACGACCTCTCCGAGCGGCTGCGCACCGCCACGGTTCTGGGCGGTCCAGCCGCCGGCACCCTGATCGCCCCGGAGACGATCCGCCGCCTGTCCTGCGACGCGGCGATCATCCCCGCGGTGCTGGGCTCCAAGGGCGAGGTCCTCGACCTTGGCCGAGCCATGCGCTTCTTCACGCCCGCCCAGCTCAAGATCCTGTGGCTTCGCGACGAAGCTGAACACCACTGCCCGCGCGGGAGGGTTGAAGTAGAGCCCGACGACGTCGATCAGCTCGGCTTCGAAGTCGGGTCGTTGCTGATCTTGAAGCCCTCGACCTTCCACGGTTTGAGGTTGTGGTCGGACCAGATCCTGGCCACCGAGTCCTTCCCGATTCCGACCCGCGCGGCCATCGTCCGCGTCGTCCAATGCGTGGAGCCGTCCGCCGGTCGCTCGTGCAGAGTCAGTCTGAGCACCTCGGCCACCGTCCCCTCCGGAAGGGAGGGTTTCCGGCCGCGTCCCTTGGCGATCACGCCCACACCGGCTGTGCCCTTCTCGGTGAACCGCCTGCGCCAGCGGCGCACCGCGTCGGAGTCGACTCCGCAACGACGAGCGATCTCCTCGTTCGCGACTCCATCAGCAGCCATCAGCAAGGCCTTGGCCTGAACGACCGCCCGGTGCGGCAGCGACGTCGAGCGCGACAACCTCACCAACTCGACACGGTCCTCGTCGGTGACTTCAAGGGCAGGTGCTGCAACAGGAGTAGGCACATCTACAGCCTACCTTGTTATTTCACAGACAGGCCTAGCATCGCCAGCGGAGGTAAAGTCGACATATTCGACGAGCGGAGCCACGAACGCATGAAGATCGTCGTTCTTGTCAAGCACGTCCCCGAGCCCACCGCCACCTGGCGCTATGCCGAGGACTTCACGCTGGACCGCGCAAACATCGATGGCCGACTCTCCGAGCTCGACGAGTATGCCGTCGAGCAGGCCCTCGCGCTCGTCGAGACGGGTCTTCCCGCGACCATCACCTACCTCACGATGGGACCGGCCAAGGCCCTGGACGGGCTGCGCAAGGCGTTGGCCATGGGCGGTGACGACGCCGTACACGTCCAGGACGCAGCGCTGCACGGGTCGGACGCCCTCGCGACGTCATTGGTGCTGGCCAAGGCGATTGAACGAATCGGATTCGACCTCGTGCTGTGCGGGATGGCCTCCACCGACGCCGACATGTCCGTCGTCCCCGCAATGGTCGCCGAGCGCCTTGGCATCCCGCAGCTCACCTTCGCCGCGAAACTCGCCATAAACGATGGATTGGTAACCGTGCTGCGCGAGGGCGACGACGAGACGCAGGAGGTGGTTGCCGACCTGCCCGCCTTGGTGTCGGTCACCGACCAGACCGACGAAGCGCGCTACCCGTCGTTCAAGGCCATCATGGCCGGCAAGAAGAAGCCCGTCGCGACTTGGTCGCTGGCCGACCTCGGCGTGTCCGCCGACGAGGTTGGCGTGGGCGGGGCCGCAACGGCCGTCCGCGATGCCGCTCGGCGGCCACCGCGGAAGGCCGGCACCGTCATCGTCGACAAGGGAGAAGGCGCCGCCGCCGTAGCAGACTTCCTCGTTGCTCAGAAGCTGCTCTGACCACCGGCGAACACCAGCCAACGACTTCACACCCCGAGCCGAAGGAGAATCCCATGGCGGAGGTTCTGGTCCTTGTCGAGCGAGTGGACGGAGTCATTCGTAAAGCAAGCCTCGAGCTGCTGACCCTCGCCCGCCAGCTCGGCGAGGCCGCCGCGCTGGTATGCGGACGCACCGACGACGCCACGACCGGGGTGCTCGGCAACTACGGCGCGACGAAGGTCTACGTGGTCGAGGGCGCCGAGATCGACGACTACCTCGTCCTGCCCAAGGTGGACGCGCTCGTCACCGTGGTGCGGCAGTCACTGCCCGCCGCCGTGCTGGTCACCTCCGGACCCGAGGGCAAGGAGATCGCGGGTCGGGCGGCGGTGCGCCTGGACTCGGGCATCGTCACCGACGCGATCGACGTGACGCCCGGCGACGGGGGCCCGACAGTGACCCAGTCGGCGTTTGCTGGCGCCTGGTCAGCGCAGAGCCAGGTTGTCCGGGGGACACCGATCATCGCAGTACGGCCGAACGCGGTCGCCGCGCAGTCGGCGCTGGAGCAACCAGCCGTCGTGCCCGTCAAGGTGGTGTTCAGCGACGCCGCGCGAGGGGCCCGCATCACCAACCGGACCGCTAAGACGAAAAGTGGCAGACCGGACCTCGCCGATGCCAAGGTGGTCGTCGCCGGGGGCCGCGGGATGGGGTCAGCGGAGGGCTTCCATCTCGTCGAGCGGCTTGCTGACACCCTCGATGGTGCCGCCGCGGCCTCACGCGCAGCCACCGACCTGGGGTGGTGCGGGCGCGACTACCAGATCGGTCAGACCGGAAAGACGGTCGCGCCGACGCTCTACATCGCCAACGGCATCTCGGGGGCGATCCAGCACCGGGCCGGCATGCAGGGGTCTCGCACGATCGTCGCGGTCAACAAGGACCCGAAGGCTCCGATCTTCTCAATCGCCGACTTCGGCCTGGTCGGTGACGTGCACACCGTGCTCCCGGCCCTGATCGAGGAGATCGAGAAGCGCAAGACATGGACGAGCCGTCCGTCCGGTCAGGGCAAGGACCCGTGACTACCCGGCTCGTCATCGGTCTGTTGATAACTGCTGTCGCGTTCTGGCTGGTCGGGCGACGACTGGTCACCATCGTACGGCTCGGCCTCAGCGGCCAACCCGTTGAGCCCGGCCGCACCGCCGACGTCGGATCACGCGTCCGCGCCGAGGTGGTCGAGGTGCTCGGGCAACGCAAGCTGCTCAACTGGACCGTGCCGGGCATCGCGCATGTCCTCGCATTCTGGGGCTTCATCCTGCTCCTGCTAACCCTCGTCGAGTCCTACGGCGCCCTGTTTGTCCGCGACTTCCACATCCCGATCATCGGGACCTACCCCTGGCTTGGCTTCTTGGAGGACCTCGTCGCGGTTCTGGTCCTTGTGTCAGTCGTGATCTTCGCCGTCATCCGCCTGGTCCACTCGCCCAGGCGCGAGGGCCGCAGGTCCCGGTTCTTCGGCTCGCACCTCGCTGCGGCCTGGCTCGTCCTGTTCATGATCTTCAACGTGGTATGGAGCCTGCTGCTCTACCGAGGCGCCCAGATCAACGCTGGCGTGTTCCCTTACGAGACCGGAGCCTTTGCCTCGGAGTGGGTCGCCGGAGTGCTCGACCCCTTGGGTGAGCAAGCCAACCAGACAATCGAGACCGTCGCGATCCTGGTCGCGATCGCCATCATCCTGGCGTTCCTCGTGCTCGTCGTGCACAGCAAGCACCTGCACATCATGACCGCAATCGTCAATGTTGCGTTGTCCCGCCGCCCTCGCGCCCTCGGCGCGCTTTTGCCGATCCACTCCGAGGGCACGCCGGTCGACTTCGAGGATCCGGGCGACGACGACCTGATGGGCAGGGGCAAGATCGAGGACTTCACCTGGAAGGGCATGCTCGACTTCGCAACCTGCACCGAGTGCGGGCGGTGCCAGTCTCAGTGCCCCGCTTGGAACACCGAGAAGCCGCTGTCGCCGAAGCTGTTGATCATGAACCTGCGCGACCACGCGCTGGCCAAGGCGCCGTACGTGCTCGCCGGTTCAGAGCAAGCGCGCGCGGCGTTGTCGGACGAACAGCGGGCCGTAGCGGAACTGCCGCTGATCGGCACAGTCGACACCGACGGAGTCATCGACCCCGACGTGCTGTGGTCCTGCACGACCTGCGGTGCGTGCGTCGAGCAGTGCCCGGTGGACATCGAGCACGTCGACCACATCGTCGACATGCGTCGCCACCAGGTGCTGGTGGAGGGACAGTTTCCCGAGTCGGCCAACCCGCTGTTGCGCAACCTCGAGCATGCCGGCGACCCGTGGGGCAGCGGCCCAGGCGCCCGGAGGGAGTGGGCCGCAAGCCTGCCGTTCGAGGTCCCCGTGTTCGGGGCCGACGGTGCCGAGCAGATCCCCGCCGACGTCGACTACCTCTTCTGGGTCGGCTGCGCGGGTGCCCTTGACGACAAGGCGCAGCGTACGACCCGTGCCGTGGCGCAGCTGCTGCACGATGCCGGCGTGTCGTTCATGGTCCTGGGTGAGGCCGAGACCTGCACGGGCGACCCGGCCCGCCGACTGGGCCACGAGTTCCTCTTCCAGTCGCTCGCCAAGCAGAACGTCGAGACCCTCAACGCTGCCGGCGTCCGCACGATTGTCGCGACGTGTGCGCATTGCTTCAACACCCTGGCGAACGAGTACCCCCAGCTCGGCGGGGACTATGAGGTCGTCCACCACACCGAGTTGCTGGCCAAGCTGGTGGCCGATGGCGCCATCCGGCCGATTCTCCCCGTCGACGCGACAATCACCTACCACGACGCCTGCTACCTCGGACGGCATAACCGGATCTTCGTCCCGCCGCGAGACATCCTCGACGCCATCCCGGGGGCCCGCGTCGCCGAGATGCCACGGAACCAGGAACAGTCCTTCTGTTGCGGCGCTGGCGGCGCACGCATGTGGATGGACGAGACGATCGGTCAGCGGATCAACGAGAACCGCACGGACGAGGCGCTGTCTCTCCAACCCGACATTGTGACCGCCGCCTGTCCGTTCTGCATCGTCTCGCTCACCGACGGCGTGAACCTTCGCCAGCATCAGGGACAGGCGCCCGAAACCGTCGAAGTCATCGACATCTCCGAGTTGCTGCAGCGATCGATTGGCAGCCCAGCCACTCCCCCGCCCGGCAACTCACCAGCGGAAGGAACCTAGCCATGAGCACTCCTACCGAACAGTCCGGCCACCCCAGCGGCGACGGGCTTGACATCGGCACCCTCAAACTGATGCTGGAGGCGCTCGACGACTTCGTCGCGGCCGAGCTACCCGAGAGTCGGATGCTTGAGCTCGACGACGAGGACGTCTGTCCTGAGGACACCGTCCGCGCCATGTGCAGCGACGCGCTAGGCGTACAGCTGGTCTTCGTCCCAGAGGAGTACGGCGGGCTGGGTGGCCGCGCTTTCGACTCCTACCGCGTGTGCGAGCGGATGGCCAGGATCGACCTCGGCTTGGCCACCTCGGCATTCGCCACCTTCCTGGGCAGCGACCCGATCCTGATGGGCGGTACCGAGGAGCAGAAGAAGAACTGGCTCGGCCGGATCGCGGCGGAGGGGTTGGTTTTCGCCTATGGCGCGACCGAGCCGGAGGCGGGCAGCGACCTCGCCGCGATGACGACCAGCGCCACGCCGGTCGAGGCCGACGGCGAGGTCACTGGATACCGAATCACCGGTCGCAAGCAGTGGATAAGCAACGGCACGATCGCCGACGCCTACACGATCCTGGCCATGGCTCCCGGCGGCCCATCGTGGTTCATTGTGGAGAGGGACGCGCAGGGCTTCTCAGCCGCACCGAAGGAGCACAAGCACGGCATTCGGCTCTCCGACACCGCGGCCCTGTTCCTCGACGACGTGCTGGTCTCGGCCGACCGTCTTGTGAGCGGCGTCGAGGGCCTCGGGCTGGTGCAAGCCCAACAGGTCTTCGGCTACACGCGGGTCATGGTCGCCGCGTTCGGTCTGGGCTGCGGCTGCGAGGCGATGGAGCGGGCGATCCGCTATTCCACGCAACGGGTCCAGGGTGGTGCGCCGCTGAGCGAGAAGCAGGGGTACACGCACAAGCTGATAGTCCCGCAGATAGTGCGTCTGGAAGCGGCGCGGGCCGTCGTCGAGCAGACTGCGACCCGCCTCGACGCAGGTGAGAGCACCGATGGTGCCCTCAACACCGAGGGTGCCATCGCGAAGTACCTCGCCAGCGAGGCTGGCGTGGCCGCCGCCGATGCAGCGGTGCAGGCCCACGGCGGCTACGGCTACACGCGTCCGTACATCGTGGAGAAGATCCGGCGCGACGTGCGTATCACCACGATCTATGAAGGCACCTCCGAGATTCTGGAGATGACCATCGCGCGGGATCGGTGGCAACTGCATCTGAAGACCGGTGGTGCGTACTTCGCCGACGCGGCACGCACCGTGCGCGCCTTGCACACGTCCCATCCCTCGGTGGGTGCTGACACCGCCGCCTTGGGTCTTGAGTCCCTGGCCATGGTCTTCGAGGCGTGCCGAGCAGCTCGGCTCACGCGCAACCAGCATGTGCTCCTGCGGCTCGGTGAGCTCGTGGCTCACGCCGAGGGCGCGGCCGCGCTGGTTCAGCGAGCCGTCGCGGCTGCCGAGGGTCGGCTGCCCGACAAGGCAGACAAGAGGTACGGCGCCGCGGCCTTGGCTGCCATGAGCCGGGTCTACGGGCGCGAAGCGGCGCTGCGAGTTGCCGAAGAGGGCGCGCGCTGGGTATGCGGCGCAGCCGACCGAGCCATTTCTTCCGCCCTCGTCGCTGCCCTCCCGTTCGACGCAGTGCGGGCTGCTCAGGCCGGTCTGATCTCAGACATGGACGCCGTGGCGGACGTTATCTACGACCGAGTCACCACCTGACGCACACGAAGGAATCTGTCATGACCGAGTACTCCAGCCAACCGGTCGCCGTAGTCGGCCTCTCCGCGATCATGCCGGACGCGCCCACTGGCCCCGATTTCTGGAGCAACATCCGGGAGGGCAGGTACGGCATCACCGACGTACCGCCGGATCGTTGGGACGCCGACTTGTTTTACGACCCCGACCCCAACGCGCCCGACAAGACCTACAGCCGCATCGGCGGGTGGGTCCGGGACTTCGTGTGGGACCCGCGGGCGTGGCGCCTGCCGCTGCCGCCCACAGTCGCAGCCCAGATGGATACGGGTCAGCAGTGGTCGGTGTCGGCCGCGCGCGCGGCGATCGTGGACGCCGGTTGGCCGGACTGGGATGTGGACCCCGAGCGCGTCGCCGTCATCCTGGGCAACGCGCTCGGTGGAGAGAAGCAGTACCAGACGACGATGCGGATCCACTTGCGCGAGTTCGCGCGCGACCTCGGCAATGCGCCGTCCTTCGCGGCACTCCCAGCCGAGGTGCGCGCCGCGATCGTCGAGGAGTGGCACGAGCAGTCCATCGGGCACCTGCCGGAGATCCAGGAAGACACGATGCCTGGTGAGCTCTCCAACATCATGGCCGGACGGGTGGCCAGCCTGTTCAACTTCCGCGGCCCAAACTTCGTCACCGACGCGGCCTGCGCGTCCGCTCTGGCAGCAATGTCCTCCGCCGTGCAAGGGCTGAGCGCTGGCCACTACGACGCTGTCATCAGCGGCGGGGTTGACCGCAACATGGGCGTCAACGCGTTCGTGAAGTTCTGCAAGATCGGCGCGCTCTCCGCCACCGGCACGCGGCCGTTCGACGCCGGCGCCGACGGGTTCGTCATGGGGGAAGGCACGGCGCTGTTCGTGCTCAAGCGACTCGCCGATGCCGAGCGCGCCGGAGACCGGATCTATGCGGTGCTGCTGGGTCTTGGTGGTTCCAGCGACGGTAAAGGCAAGGGCATCACCGCACCGAACCCCGTTGGCCAGCGGCTGGCTCTCGAACGAGCCTGGGACAACGCGGGACTCGACCCCTCGACGATGGGTCTGGTCGAGGCCCACGGCACCTCCACACGTGTCGGTGACGGTGTCGAGCTCGGTTGCCTGACCGAGGTGCTGCTCAAGGCGGGCGCGGCGCCTGGCACGGTCGCACTTGGGTCGGTCAAGTCGAATATCGGCCACCTCAAGGCCGCCGCCGGAGCGGCGGGATTCTTCAAGGCGGTCATGGCGCTACACGAAAAGGTGCTGCCGCCGAGCCTGCACTTCACGGACCCCAACCCCAACCTGGACTGGGACGAGTCGCCGCTGCAGGTCAACACGGAGCTGCGCGAGTGGCCGCAGTCACCGGCCGGTGTGCGCCGGGCTGGTGTGAGCGCCTTCGGCTTCGGCGGGACGAACTTCCACGCTGTGCTGGAGGAGTACGTCCCCGGTCGCTACCGCGAGGAGGCTGCCCCTCGGACGTACGCCGCGGCACAGGTGCCCCGGTCGAGCGTGGTGACCGCGCCGACATCGGCCGGCGCTGCAGCGGCAGCGGGCTCGTCCCGACCCCCACTGCGCGGCGCCCTGGTGGTCGGCGGCGTCGACGACTCTGACGTCATCGCCCAGCTCGAGCGGGTCGCGGCTGATGCGGCCAACGGCTGGACGCCTCCGCTGGCTGCGCCCGACCCGGGCCTGGCCGGCGCCGCGTTGCGCGTCGCCATCGACCACGCGGATGCCGAGGACCTCGCTACGAAGGCCGGCAAGGCACTCGATGCGTTTCGCTCTGGCGCTCCAGCCAGGTGGAAGATGCTCCGGGCCCAAGGGGTCTTTGTCGGCCGCGGCCCCGCACCCAAGGTCGCGTTTCTCTATACCGGGCAGGGTTCGCAGTACGTCAACATGCTCACGGGCCTGCGCACGTTGGAACCGATCGTCGCTGAGACGTTCGACGAAGCCGACCGGATCATGACCCCGCTGCTGGGACGCCCGCTGTCGTCCTACATCTTCATCGATGCCGACGACTCCGCGGCCGTCGCGGCGCTGGAGCAGCAGCTGCTGCAGACCGAGATCACCCAGCCGGCCGTGCTGGCGACTGACCTCGCCATGACACGCGTGCTGAACGCCTACGGCGTGAACCCCGACATGGTGATGGGGCACAGCCTCGGTGAGTACGGCGCGCTCGTGGCCGCCGGTGCGCTGACCTTCGACTCCGCGTTGGAGGCCGTCAGCGCGCGTGGCCACGAGATGGCGAGCCTGTCGATGGAGGACAACGGAGCGATGGCTGCCGTGTTCGGTCCGCTGGTGGAGATCGAGCGGATCGTCGACTCCATCGACGGCAACGTCGTCATCGCCAACATCAACAGCTTCAGCCAGGCGGTCATCGGGGGTGCGACAGCGGCGGTCATGAGCGCGATCGCGGCATTCGAGGCGGCTGGAATCAGTGCCGCCCGCATTCCCGTCAGCCATGCCTTCCACACATCGATCGTTGCGCCTGCCAGCGAGCCGCTGAAGGTCGCGCTGCGGCGTCTCGAGGTCCGCGCCCCCGTGCTGCCGATCGTGGCCAACGTCACCGGCGACTTCTATCCCGCTGGTGCCGACACCGAGGTCATGCTGGACATCTTGGGTCGCCAGGTCGCCTCACCCGTGCAGTTCGTGCGCGGACTGAACACGTTGTACGAGGCGGGCGCACGCGTCTTCGTCGAGGTCGGCCCGAAGAAGGCCTTGCATGGCTTCGTGGAGGACGTGCTCGGCGCCACCCATGACGACGTACTCGCACTGTTCACCAACCACCCCAAGAACGGCGATGTGCCCTCGCTGAACGCCGCCCTGTGCGGGCTGTGGGCAAGCGGTCTCGGCTACACGCCGACCCCGGCCGTGAGCGTTCCGGCCGCGCCCCCGGTGTCGCAGCTTCCGACCGTCGCCACCCGCGTCACCGACGCGGTGCCCGCATCACCGGCCGCTACACAGAGGACCACCATGACCGCGACCGCGAGCACCCCGATGAGCACTGACGCGTACGCCGAGCTCGGCAGGCTGGTCTCCAACGTCATCGAGCAGGGGCTGCGCGCCTATGGCGACACAGCGCGCGCGACTGCCGACCCTGGTCGTCGCGCGGTCCCGTCTCCGGCGGTGCCGGAGCCGGTTGTCATCACCGGTGCGGCTCTCGGGCTGCCCGGTGTCGAGCAGGTCTTCGACGACGAGAACCTGCAACGCATACTCGACGGGCAACAGTTCATCGACACGATCCCGCACCGGTTCCGCCAGCAGATGGTCGACATGAACATCACCCGGCTGATCAAGCGGGAGTCGGGCGACCCGACCTTCGAGTCCATCGATGACGAGGCCGATGTCGTGAAGCTCGCCGGCCGGCACGCGCCGCTCGATGTCGTCGCGCAGTACGGCATCGACCCGGCTCGAGACGCCGCACTGGACTCGGTCACCCGCCTGGCCATCGGTGCCGGGTTCGACGCGCTGCGCGACGCCGGTATCCCACTCGTCATGCGTTACAAGGCAACAACCGTTGGCTCCAGCCTGCCCGAGCGTTGGGGCCTGCCCGACGTGCTGCGAGACGACACCGGTGTGATCTTCGCCTCCGCCTTCCCCGGTTACGACTCCTTCGCCGCAGACCTGGAGAAGTACTACACCGATCGGGGTCACCGCGAGCAACTGCTGGCTCTCGAAGCCGTGCGGTCGCGCATGCAGGGCGACGAGCCGGCCGTCCCCGAGATCAACCGAAGGATCGCCGAGCTACGCCACCTGATCGACACCACTGGGTTCGCCTTCGACCGCCGGTTCCTGTTCCGCTGCCTGTCCATGGGGCACTCGCAGTTCGCGGAGATCATTGGAGCGCGCGGGCCAAACACGCAGGTGAACGCTGCGTGCGCGAGCACGACCCAGGCAATGGCGGTTGCCGAGGACTGGATCCGGGCCGGCAGGTGCCGCCGCGTGGTCGTGGTCTCCGCAGACGACGTGACCACCGATACCCTGCTGCCGTGGGTGGCCTCCGGCTTCCTGGCCTCCGGGGCTGCGGCGACCGACGACGTGGTGGAGGAAGCGGCCACACCGTTCGACCGGCGTCGGCACGGCATGATCATCGGGATGGGTGCGGCGGCCATCGTCCTGGAGTCAGCCGAGGCCGCCCGCGAACGCGGCCTTCAGCCCATCTGTGAGCTCCTCGGCAGCGTGATCGCCAACAGCGCCTTCCACGGCACCCGGCTCGATGTCGACCACATTGCGCAAGTCATGGAGCAGGTCGTTGGCCAAGCTGAGAGCCGCGGCGTCGACCGCAACGCGATCGCTGCATCGACCGTCTTCGTCTCGCACGAGACGTATACCCCTGCCCGCGGCGGAAGTGCCGCCGCAGAGATCAACGCCTTGCGGACGGTCTTCGGCGCTCAGGCGGACTCCGTCGTGATTACCAACACCAAGGGTTTCACCGGCCACGCCATGGGCGCCGGCATTGAGGACATCGTGGCCATCAAAGCACTGGAGACCGGTGTCGTGCCGCCGGTGCCCAACTTCAAGGAACCCGACCCCGAGCTGGGTGACCTCAACCTGTCGCAAGGCGGGTCCTACCCGGTGGACTACGCATTGCGGCTGGCCGCCGGCTTCGGGTCGCAGATCGCCATGACGCTGTTGCGCCGCACCCCGGCGCCGGACTCGCCGCGACGCGTTCCGAGCGAGCTCGGCCATGCCTATCGAATCGTCGACCCGCAGGCGTGGCAGCGCTGGCTCGACGCCATCAGCGGCCACCCCGCGGCCCGGCTCGAGATCGCAACCCGCCGACTGCGGATCGTCGACGAGGGTCCACCGGTGATAGCACCGGCCGCCGGAGCCGACAGCATCACCGCAGTACCCGTGGTGTCACCCCCAGAGGTCGCCCCCGCGGCACCGGCTGGTGCGGCACCGGCTGTTGCGGCACCGACTGTTGCGGCACCGGCTGTTGCGGCACCGGCTGGTGCGGAGCCGGTTGCGGTCGCCGACGAGGTGGTCGACGCAGTGGTCGAGATCGTGGCGGAGATGACTGGCTACCCGCCGGAGCTGTTGGACCTGGATCTGGACCTGGAGGCCGACCTCGGGGTGGACACGGTCAAGCAGGCCGAGGTGTTCGCCGCGGTGCGGGCCCGGTTCGGGGTCGAACGCGACGACAACCTGGCGCTGCGGGACTTCCCGACGCTGGCCCACGTGATCGGCTGGATCCGGGACAAGACCGGCATCGCCGCGCCCGGTGGGACCACAGCCGGCGTGGCCGTGCCGGAGACGCTGGCCCCGGCCGCCCCCGCGGCACCGGCTGGTGCGGAGCCGGTTGCGGTCGCCGACGAGGTGGTCGACGCAGTGGTCGAGATCGTGGCGGAGATGACTGGCTACCCGCCGGAGCTGTTGGACCTGGATCTGGACCTGGAGGCCGACCTCGGGGTGGACACGGTCAAGCAGGCCGAGGTGTTCGCCGCGGTACGGGCCCGGTTCGGGGTCGAACGCGACGACAACCTGGCGCTGCGGGACTTCCCGACGCTGGCCCACGTGATCGGCTGGATCCGGGACAAGACCGGCATCGCCGCGCCCGGTGGGACCACAGCCGGCGCGGCCGTGCCGGAGACGCTGGCCCCGGCCGCCCCCGCGGCGCCG
Organism: uncultured Actinomycetota bacterium; assembly: GCA_963715025.1. Classification (GTDB taxonomy): domain Bacteria; phylum Actinomycetota; class Actinomycetes; order Actinomycetales; family Dermatophilaceae; genus DASSJT01. Next base: position 1,074,160 of record CAVQQQ010000009.1, read on the forward strand.
GCCGGTGCGGCACCGGCTGGTGCGGAGCCGGTTGCGGTCGCCGACGAGGTGGTCGACGCAGTGGTCGAGATCGTGGCGGAGATGACTGGCTACCCGCCGGAGCTGTTGGACCTGGATCTGGACCTGGAGGCCGACCTCGGGGTGGACACGGTCAAGCAGGCCGAGGTGTTCGCCGCGGTACGGGCCCGGTTCGGGGTCGAACGCGACGACAACCTGGCGCTGCGGGACTTCCCGACGCTGGCCCACGTGATCGGCTGGATCCGGGACAAGACCGGCATCGCCGCGCCCGGTGGGACCACAGCCGGCGCGGCCGTGCCGGAGACGCTGGCCCCGGCCGCCCCCGCGGCACCTGGCACAGTCACCGGCGACTTCGACTCCGTCGACCGGCTGCCCCGGCGGGTCCCTGTACCAGCGCTGCGCCCGGCCCTTGCGATGTGTCTCCCCACCGGTGTCACCCTCGGCGAGGGCGCCCGGGTGGTCGTGATGCGAGACGAGGGCGGCGTCGCTGACGCGCTCATCGAGCAGTTGGCCAAGTCAAGTGTTGCCGTGCTTGCGCTCGACCCGGCAACCACGCCCGACGCCCTGCTCTCGGCTATTGACACCTGGCGGGCCGACGGCCCCGTGACCGGTGTCTTCTGGCTGCCCGCTCTCGATGACGAAGGTCCGCACGACGAGCTGGACCTCTTCGGCTGGCAGGAAGCCCTGCGCCGACGGGTCAAGAGCCTTTACGTGACGATGCGCAGGCTTTACGACGACAGCCCGTTCCTCGTCACCGGGACGAGGTTGGGCGGCCAGCACGGTTACGACGACGCAGGTGCCACCGCACCGATGGGCGGGGCCGTGACCGGATTTGCGAAGTCGTACAAGAAGGAGCGTCCGGAAGCGCTGGTCAAGGCGGTCGACCTGACCGTAGATGAACAGACGGCGCAGCCGGCGCAGCTCCTGATCGACGAGACCCTGCGCGACCCCGGTTGCGTCGAGGTCGGGCATGTTGGCGGCTTGCGTTGGGGCGTCGGGCTCGTCGAGCGACCGTTCCCCCCGCAGGGCCAGCCGGCCGAAGGCGCGTTAACCCTGGGGTCGGACAGCGTCGTGCTCGTCACTGGGGCCGCCGGGAGCATCGTCTCGGCGATCACCGCGGACCTGGCGAAGGCTTCTGGCGCGACCTTCCACCTGCTTGACCTCACGCCTGCGCCGGACGCCGCTGACCCCGACCTGCGTCGCTTCCTCGAGGACCGGGACGGTCTCAAGACCGACCTTGCGCAACGCATGAGGGACCGAGGTGACCGGCCGACGCCGGTCGCCATCGACAAGGAGCTGGCCCGCTTCGAGCGGCTCGCCGCGGGGCTGGCCGCCGTCGAAGCCGTCGAAGCCGCCGGCGGAACCGCGCACTACCACTGCGTCGATCTCAACGACGCTGATGCCGTCGCTCGCGTGCTGGACAAGGTTCGAAGCACCAGCGAAAGAATCGACCTGTTCCTGCACGCCGCCGGGCTGGAGATCAGCAAGGCGCTTCCCGACAAGACACCGGAAGAGTTCGACCTGGTGTTCGGGGTGAAGAGCGACGGCTGGTTCAACGTCATACGTGGCGCGGGGGATCTGCCGATCGGCGCGACGGTCGTCTTCTCGTCAGTTGCCGGCCGGTTCGGAAACGCCGGACAGGTCGACTACAGCGCAGCCAACGACCTGCTCTGCAAGATCACCAGCAACGCTCGTCGGACCCGCCCTGGCACCCGGGGGTTGGCCCTTGACTGGACGGCATGGGGCGGGATCGGCATGGCGACGCGCGGCTCCATCCCCAAGATCATGGAGATGGCCGGTGTCGAGATGTTGCCCCCAGAGGCAGGCGTCGCCTGGATCCGTCGGGAGCTCACTGCGCACGCATTCATGGGTGAGGTCGTTGTGGCCGGTGAGCTGGGCCAGATGGCCGGCGACGGCCCAGCGTCCGGTGGTCTGGACCTGGAAGCGGTAGACACCGCCCGTGCCGGACCGATGGTCGGGGAGGTGGCCCGGGCGGACGAACTACACGGGCTCGTTGTGCAGACCACGCTGGACCCGTTAGCGCAGCCGTTCCTCGATCACCACCGAATCGACGGGACAGCGGTCCTTCCGGGCGTGATGGGGATGGAGGCCTTTGCCGAAGTTGCGCGGTTGTTGGCTCCTGGCTGGCATGTCGTTGACGTCGGCGACGTCGACTTCCGGGCGCCGGTGAAGTTCTACCGGGACGAGCCCCGAACGCTGACGGTCACCGCGCTCGTGCGGCCCGACGGGGCGGACCTGGTCGCCGACTGCAGCCTCGCGGCGGATCGGACCCTACCCGGCAGCGACAAACCCCAGCGCAGGATCTACTTCACCGGCTCGGTGCGGTTGAGCACCCAAGCGAGGGACGCCGAGACCGCCACGGTCGTGAGTCGCGCCGATGACACACCTTCGGTGGCACATGACGACGTCTACCGGCTGTACTTCCACGGGCCGGCCTACCAGGTCGTCGCCGAGGCCTGGCAGGGCGACGAGGCAGCCGTAGCGCGGTTCGCAACGGACTTGCCGCCCAACCACGAGCCCGCTGACCTGCCGACGGTGCTCGAGCCTCGACTGGTGGAGCTGTGCTTCCAGGCGGCCGGGCTGTGGGAGGCGGGTCGCAACGGTCGGCTCGCGCTGCCCGCCCACGTTGGGGGCGTCCTGCTGGTCGGCGCCGCACCGGTGGACATGAACAGCACTTTCGTCGCGGTCGCCAGACCAGTCACCGGCGGGGCAGCCGAACCGGCAGGCTTTGATTGCGCAGTGTTCGACGATGAGGGCAGGGTGATCCTGCGCGTCGAGGACTACCGCACCGTGGCATTGCCGGGAGAGCTGCCTGATGAGATCCGCGGACCGCTGGAGATCGCGATGGCCGATGCAGGTGAAGGCCTATGACCGAAATCCGCAGGTTGGCAATCGTCAACCGTGGCGAGGCCGCGATGCGAGCGCTCGCCGCCGTTGCCGATCTCAACCTTGGGGGCGGAGACGACCGGCCGCTCGTGGTGCCCATCACCACCGTCGCAGTCTATGTCGATGCCGACGCCGACGCCTGGTTCGTCCGGGAGGCCGACGAGGCTATCTGCCTGGGTTCGACCACCTACCTCGACCCGGCCGACGGTCATCGAAAGTCGCGCTACCTCGACGAGACGGGCGTGGTGGAGGCGCTTGTGCGGGCCGCCGTGGATGCCGTCTGGGTCGGCTGGGGCTTCGTGTCCGAGCGCGCCTCCTTCGCGCAGCGGTGTGAGGAGGCAGGGATCATCTTCGTCGGGCCGGACAGCGCCACAATCCGGCTGCTGGGCGACAAGGTCATGGCTAAGCGGATGGCCGAGAAGGCCGACGTGCCGGTTGTCCGATGGAGTGGGGGGACGGTCGACGACGTCACGCAGGCCAGCGAGGACGCGGAACAACTGGGCTACCCCGTCATGGTCAAGGCGGCGGCCGGAGGGGGCGGGCGCGGTATCCGCGTCGTGCACCAGCCCGCTGACCTGGCGGCGGCCTTCACGTCCGCCCGAAGCGAGGCGGAGCTGGCCTTCGGTGACCCGGCCGTCTTCCTCGAGGCGTTCGTCCCGGCCGCGCGCCACGTTGAAGTCCAGGTCATCGCCGATGACCACGGCACCGTCTGGGCGGTGGGAGTTCGCGACTGTAGCATCCAGCGTCGCAATCAGAAGGTGATCGAGGAGTCGTCCTCGACCGCGATCGATCCGGCGACCGAGGCAGCCATCCGTGCCGCTGCCGTGCGGCTAGCCACTGTGGCCGGCTATCGCAACGCGGGCACCGTGGAGTTTCTCGTGGACCCAAACACCCAGCAGTTCCTGTTCATGGAGGTCAACACCCGGTTGCAGGTCGAGCACCCGGTTACCGAGGCGACAACCGGCCTGGACATCGTCAAGCTCCAGCTGCTGGTGGCCAGCGGTGGCCGCCTCGAAGGAAGCCCACCGCAGGTGCGAGGACACGCCGTCGAGGCCCGGCTGTGCGCCGAGGACCCCGAGCAGGGCTTCGTACCTGCGCCTGGCCGACTCGCCCGGCTGCGCCTGCCCACCGGCGCGGGTGTGCGGGTCGATTCGGGCGTCTGGGAGGGCGACGTCGTCTCCGCCGAGTTCGATTCGCTGATCGCCAAGATCATCGCGTGGGGAGCCGATCGGGACGACGCGCTCTCCCGGCTCCGCCGGGCGCTGACCCAGTGCACCGTTGTCGTAGACGGTGGCACCTCCAACCGGTCTTTCCTGCTCACACTGCTGGAGCAGCCGGAGGTTCGCACGGGAAGCGTCGACAACCGCTGGCTGGATCGGTTCACCGCGGACAAGGGGCACGTGCCGCCACCGGATCCGGTGGCGTTGCTCAGTGCGGCAGTCGAGGCCTATGACGCCGACCAGAGCGAAGTTCAGGCCGCGTTTCACGTCGGTGCGGCCCGTGGTCGGCCCGAGGTGGCGGGCGAGGGCGGCGCGAGGGTGCAGCTGCGCTACTACGGCGCCACCTATCAGCTCGACGTCTTCCGCACCTCGCCGGGCACCTACCGGGTGAAGCACGGCGCATCTGTCGCGGACCTGGCCGTGGAACGGCTCGATGAGTACGAGCGCCGCGTCAGGTGCGGCGGCCGCATCTACCGCGTCGTCGCCGTGACTGAGCACGCGGGCTTCCGGATCGAGGTCGACGGCAGGGCTCACCGGGTCGTTCGTGACGACGGAGGAGTGCTGCGCGCAGGGTGGCCGGCGTTCGTCGTCTCCATCCTGGTGCAGCCCGGCGACCATGTGGTCGAGAACACCCCCATCCTGGTGCTGGAGAGCATGAAGATGGAGTCGACCGTGGTCGCACCTTTCGCGGGCGAGGTTGCCTCGGTCGCTGTGGCCGCCAACACACAGGTCGATGCCGGTGCCCCCCTCGTCCGCGTCCGTGCCGCGGGCACGGACGCCTACGCCGCGCCGGTGATGAGCTCGGTGGACCTGTCCGGACTCGTGGCCCGCCCAGCCGAGGGAACCCCACCCTGCGAGAGAGTCTTCGGCGCGTTGCACAACTACCTCCTCGGCTACGACCTCGACCCGGCCACCCGTGATCGACTGTTCGTCGAGCAGCGTCGGTTGGGTGAGATCGCGCCGCCAGGTGACCCGGGGATGCTTGCCTGCGAGGACGCGCTGCTCGACCTGTTCGCCGAAGTTGGCGCGCTCTACCGTCCACGCACCGAGCCCCAGCCCGACGATGCGCTCACCGCCGGCAGTTCGCAGGAGTACTTGCTGGCGTTCCTGCAGTGGCTCGACCTCGACAGGGCCGGGCTGCCGGACAGTTTCGTCGAGCATCTCGAGAAGGCACTCACCCGCTACGGCGTTCACAGTCTCGCGCGTACGCCCGAGCTCGACGCGGCGGTGGTGTGGATGTTCCGCTCCTTCTCCCGAGTGGTCGCGCTCGCACCCGTCATCCTGCAGATCCTGGAACGGCGGTTGAAGGCCCGAGCCGTCCTGGCGCCGCTGGCCGACGAGGCAATGTCGAATCGACTGGACCGGCTCGGCGCGGCCTGCCAGGGACGCCACCAAGCCGTCGCTGAGCTGGCCCGTGACGTGCGTTTCCACTACTTTGACGAGCCGGTACTCGAAGGCCTCCTCTCGAGGGCCTACGTGCAGTCCCAGCATGCCCTCGATGAGCTCGCAGCGGATCCCGAAGGAGCCACCCGAGACGCGAATGTGGAGGCGGTCGTCAATTGTCCTCAGCCGATGCGACGGGATCTGTTGCGGCGCTGGATGGCAACCACCGACCCGGGGTTTCGCCGCGTGCTCCTGGAGGTCTACGCCCGCCGCTTCTATCGCATTCGCGACCTGCGTGACCTACGGTTCGCGTCCCAGGGAGATCATCTGCTATGCGCCTCGGACTACGACTTGGGCAACAAGCACATCCACCTACTGGTCGCCTACGCGCGCATCGATGACTTGGCCGACCTGTTCCGCGAGATCGCGTCACACATCGAGAGCAGTGATCCGCAGCGCGAGGTCGTTATCGATGTCGGGAGCTGGCGTTTGGCGGAGCAGCCCGACGCCGACCTGACTGCGGCTGAGCTGCTGGCGCTGCTGGAAGCCACGAACTTCGGCCGGGCGCCGTGGCGGGTGGACATCACGGTGACCAGCACCGGGGGGGAGGGGCCGGAGCACCTGCGGACCCAGCACATGACCTACCGGCCACGCGAGGACGGCGGCTTCGCCGAGGAACAGGTCTACCGCAACCTGCACCCCATGCTGGCAAAGCGGCTTGACTTGTGGCGGCTGGCCAACTTCCGGCTGGCCCGGCTGCCCTCGGCCGAGGACGTCTACCTCTTCCACGGGGTGGCCGAGGGGAACCCCAAGGACCATCGCCTGTTCGCGCTGGCCGAGGTGCGCGACCTCACAGTCGTGCCCGGCGCTGCCGGCTCACCCACCTACCCCTGGCTGGAACGGATGGGGCTGCAGGCGCTGGCGGCCATGCGACAGGCACTGGCGGGTTTCGGTCCCCGGGAGCGTCCGGTGGCCAACCGCATCGTGTTGTATGTGCGACCACCATGGCGTATCCGGAAGGAGGACTGGCCGAAACTGGCAGAGTCCTTCGTTCCACTGGCCGACGGCGCCGGCCTGGAGAAGGTGGTGCTTCGAGTCCGCATCCCCGAGCCCGGCGGCATGCTGTGCGACTCCGTCCTCCATCTCGAGGGCATGAGCGGTGGAGGTGTGACAGTACGCGAGCAGCCGCCCGGTGACGAGCCGGTCCGTCCACTGACGAGGTATAGGCAGAAAGTCCTCCGCGCCGAACGCTTTGGCGTGCCCTACCCCTATGAGATCGTGCGGATGCTCGCCGCCGCGCCGGGTACGTCGGCGGAGTTCCGTCCAGGTCAGTTCGTCGAGCACGACATCGGACCGGACGGAGGGCTCGGACGCGTCGAGCGCGAGCCAGGGCTCAACGTCGCCAACGTCGTCGTCGGCCTGCTCACCAGCTACACCGACAAGGTGCCAGAGGGAATGACCCGGGTCGCACTGCTCAGTGACCCGACACGGGGCCTGGGCACCTTGGCCGAACCGGAGTGCCGGCGGATCGTCGCGGCTCTTGACCTTGCCGAGCGGATGCGTGTGCCGGTCGAATGGTTTGCGGTGTCCTCCGGCGCGCTCATCGCGATGGACAGCGGCACCGAGAACATGGACTGGATCGCCCATGTGCTGCGCGCGCTGATCGAGTACACCGAGCGCGGTGGTGAGGTGAACATCATCGTCACCGGCGTCAACGTCGGCGGCCAGCCTTACTGGAACGCCGAAGCGACGATGCTGATGCACACCAAGGGCATCCTCGTCATGACCCCGACGAGCGCGATGGTGCTCACGGGCAAACAGGCACTGGACTTCTCCGGCGGGGTGTCTGCGGAAGACAACTTCGGCATCGGTGGCTTCGATCGGGTCATGGGCCCCAACGGGCAGGCCCAGTATTGGGCGCCGACCTTCGAGGAGGCGTGCCAGGTTCTGATGCGGCATTACGACCATAGCTACGTCGTGCCGGGAGAACGCTTTCCGCGGCGGGCGAAGACCACAGATCCGATCGACCGCGACGTGTGCGACTCACCCCACGTGTCCAGGTCAGGCAGCGACCTCCAGGTCGTCGGCGACGTGTTCTCCGAAACACGCAACCCCGAGCGCAAGAGCCCGTTCGACATACGTTCGGTCATGCGAGCGGTCTGCGACACCGACGCCGAGCCGCTGGAGCGGTGGGCACCTTGGCGCGGAGCAGAAACCTCGGTCGTCTGGGACGCGCACGTCGGAGGCATCCCGGTGTGCATGTTGGGCCTGGAGTCCCGGACGCTGATCCGCCGCGGGTTCGTCCCCGCTGACGGCCCCTCTTCGTGGAGCTCGGGAACGCTGTTTCCACAGTCCTCACGCAAGACGGCCCGGGCCATCAACGCGGCCAGCGGCAACCGGCCGCTGGTGGTGCTGGCGAACCTGTCAGGCTTCGACGGTTCACCCGAGTCGATGCGGCATTGGCAGCTGGAGTACGGCGCGGAGATCGGCCGGGCGGTCACCAACTTCGACGGCCCGATCGTGTTCGTCGTGATCTCGCGCTATCACGGCGGGGCGTTTGTCGTCTTCTCCAAACGGCTCAACCCCGGCTTGGAGATCGCGGCAATCGAGGGTTCCTACGCGTCGGTGATCGGTGGCGCGCCTGCAGCCGCGACCGTGTTCGCCCGGGAGGTCAGTGCGCGCAGCAACAAGGACCCGCGGCTGGTGCGTCTTCGTGACGCGATCCAGGTGGCCAGCGGCGAGGCGGCAGCTGCGCTGCGAGCCGAACTCGCACGCGTGATGGACGAGGTTCGTTCGGAGAAGCTCGGTGAGGTCGCCGACGAGTTCGATGCGAAGCACACGATCCAACGGGCGTTGTCCGTCGGGTCGGTTGACCGGATCATCCCCGCGGCCGACCTGCGCCCGTACGTCGTCGATGCGCTCGAGCGCGGCTTGGCCCACGCCTCGACCCCGGTGACCTGAACGCTGCCGGCTCCCATGCGCGCATCAGTCCGCTGACTCGACTGGCCAGTTGGTCGCGAGCGGCTGGTCGACCCAGGAGTGGACGGGGCTGGCATCGCGCAGAGATGCGCAACCCGGAAGCCTCTCCGGTGGCTGCACCGAGCAGTCCGCGGCGAGGGTGATCAGAAAGACACCCTCGCGTCGCCACCAGCCGGACAGGGTGGTGCCCTCGACGGTGGACATGGTCAGCCTTCCCCAGTAAGCCGCCGGGTCAGGACTCCCTACGGCAACCTCCACTGTGCGGGTATCCCGGCGCAGACCGGTGCGCAGCACCTTGAGCGCGCTCTCCTTGGCCGACCAGAGCAGGTTCGCAGCTGCGTCGCGATCGTCGCCTTCCGCCTTGGCTGCCACATAGTCCTGTTCGGCGTCGGTCAGGAAGTCGCTTGCGAAGCCGCGGGATCGGACCTCGACGATCTCCAAGTCGCACCCGATGTGAGTGAGGTCGGGCCCCAGGAGGCAGACCGCCCACCCCGCCCGGTCGGTCAGCGATATGTCCAGACCCGCGGGCTTGCCGTCGAGCAGCACGAACGGCGCGCCGCTGGCATGGTTGGCCACCTCGATACGGGCAAGCTGCCGTACGCCGGTGGGCGCGCCCATGGCCGCGGCGACGGCCTGCTTGCCAACCCAGCGGCGCAGCAGGTACTCGCTGCGCCGCTTGGTGAACCGCATGCCGGCCGCCCGCGCCGCCTCGCGCGGTGTCAACCACCTGGTGTCGTCGGGCAGCTCGTGCTCGCCCCGAGCCAGCCAACGGAGCGGTGCTGCCACCGGACTCGTCTCCCCCCGCGCGGCTGGCAGGAGGCCGCCCGTCACGGCGCGGCGGAGAGGTAGTCGATGACGGCGCTGGCCGGGTAGGGCGTCGCGTCGCGACGTGACTGGACAAGGGCGGTCACGGCGCTGAAATCGTCTCCGGCTGTGACGACTGCAGGCTCGTCGTAGCCGTGTGGGCGCCGCTGCGGGAGGTCGGCTGCGGCCAGCAAGGCGTTGCACAAGCATTGCCGGCCTTCGCTGTTGGCCTCCCGGCCGCCTTTGGCGACGTACATCCTCGTAGGCTCGGCCGGGCAGCGGTAGCCGATCGTGCCGTCGGCCTGACGGTAAGGGCTGCGCAGCGCGCCGATATCGCAGACGTGTGGGCGTGCGGTGATGTCGGAGTCGGCGAGAGTCCCGGCCAGGTTCATCACCTTGAACGGGAACCCGGTCGGTGACAACCGCCAGTCGGTGTGCACGGAGACGTCGCCGGTGATTAGGTCGCGCAGCACCTGGCGCTTCAGCTTGTCAGCGAGACCAGACTCCGCGCAGAACGCGAACGCCGTGCCGACCTGCACGCCGGCGGCGCCCGCCGCCAGCGCCGACGCAAGACCCTGCGGGCTGCCTTGCGATCCGGCCAGCCAGAAGTGCAGTCCCAGCTCCCGAACCGCCTCGAGGTCCACGATGTCGCGATCGTCGTAGATCGGCTCACCGGTCTGTGTCGTGCGCCGCGGTCCACGCGGCGGCGCGTTGTGACCGCCTGCGGTGTGGCCCTCGATGACGAAACCGTCCGGGCGGGTTGCCGGGTCGGCGGCCAGGCCAGCCGCAAGATCGGTGGATGCGACGATCGCGAGCGCCAGTGGCCGACGCAGCGGCGCCCCCCTGCCGAGCAGCGCACGAGGGCTGCACCGCACAGCGAAGGTTCCGTCGGCGCTGGTCGTGCCCTGCGTGCGCACCGACAGAGCGACACCGTCACGTCGGGCGAGCCGTCGGAGAAGCTCGGGCACCTCAGACGGGTTCCCGGCTCCCACGATGACGTAGTCAACGCCGGCCAGCATCGCCCCCAAGCAGGCGAAGGGGATCGGCAGCTCGACCTTGCGCAGGTAGTTGATCCCCACCACCCCGTGGTGCCCTTCCTTGGCGAGGTGCACCTCGCAGAAGTTGGCGACCACCGTGAGTTCCTGTAGTGCCACCGGCGGCTGCAGGGTGAACATCGGTACGCTGCGGTAAGGCGTACCTTCCGGCCTGCCGGCAGGCAGGAAGTAGGTGTCGAGCACTCGCTGGGCAACAGCCGGCACCGGGAACGCGGCCAGCGCCCGCCGTACGTGGCCCCCCTCGTCGCCGTCCTGGAGGCGTCGCGCGTACACGACATCCAGCGCCGTCCCGGAGACGACTCCGAGGTGACCTTCCGCGGAGACCGCCCGGGCGAGCGGCCAGCTGGAGATCGCCACCCCCATGCCGCCCTGGATGATCCGCGGCGGAGGCTGACCCATCGACTCCGCCGTCGGGCTCATCGTCATCGCGCTCGTGTCCTCCCGTGCGTACCAGACGCCGCAGAACGCGCCCGCCGGCCCACAGCTGCAGATCCGTGCCTCAACTCAATCGTAACCTCTTGGGCACGCCGGTCACCGACCGCAGCCATCCGCTCCCTTACCGCACCCACCGGTTGAGGCGCCCGCCGGGAAAGACCGCGTCGAGTACACCACCCGGACCGCGGATACATCCGGACCTGTCCGGGCGTTGCAGCCGGATCACGAATTGCGCGAGGTCATCGACCAGGTATGCCGGAGCGTGGTTGACACCTGGACCAGCACGGCAAGCGAAGTGGATCGAGCCAGTCTGCTGTCGGGGCGGCCGTACATCCCCCGGGAACTGCACCGCGCCCTGCTGGTCGAGCTATCGGGCCGGCTTGGCATATATGACATCGACGAGGGCACTCGATACCTGCTGCGTGATCATTTCTGGGAAGTCGTTGCTTCGGCTACGCCGAAAGGCCAGGGACCGCAACCAAGGGAGGCTAGAGCCCCCGGCAATTGGTCATCGGAGGCGCCGGGTGGTGGGGCGGGCGTGCCATCGATATCGCGCTCGCGCGGTGGTGATCAGGCGGCGGATGACAGTGAGCGCGGCGGCCAGGAAGAGGTAGAACTCGACTACGGCCGTAATCTTGTCGGTGCAGCGGCGCAGCTTCCCGAAGCCGTTCATCCACGCGTGCGTGCGCTCGACGGGCCAACGCTTGCCGGCCTGGATCGGGGCGGCCTTTCCCTTGGCGGCGATACGGTGGGCGTAGCCCAGAGTCTGCAGCAGGTCAGGGTCTTGCCCGAGTCGGAGCCGGCGTCCAGGTGCACGCACGGGCCCTCGGGCAGGGGGCCGAGCGCGTCCGGGACGCCGGCCAGGGTGGGTTCGAGCAGGGGCGAGTCGTGTGCGCTCGCGCTGCCGCGACGAGGTGGAGCGGGATGCCTGACCCGTCGACCACGACCGAGCGTTTCGTTCCCTGCTTGCCGCGATCGACCGGGGAAGGGCCGGAAACCTCACCGCCACAAGGGGACTTGGTGATCGACGCGTCGACCGCGAGGTCTTCAAGGTCCAGCCCGGGCATCCGGTCGTAGGCAGCCAGCGAGTGCGCCAGGACCTGTTTGGTGACGCCCTTGCCGGCGCCTCGATCCCTTCTATCCCAAGGGTTCGAGGCCATCCTTCCGTTCCAGGACCAGCCACCCACGCACCGCCACGCCCCGACCTTTTCAGGTCGAAGTAGCTAGCTGGGCCATTCCAGACTCGACGGCGTCAGGTGGCGATGCGCTCGCGCGCAGCCGCGGCGGCCTTCGATCACCTGCGGAATCGCCGCTTGGTGTGCTCTGACGAGCACACCAAGTCGTCGTCGATGCCTGTCTCCAGATGCACCTCTGCGGCGACGCAGTAAGTCGCCGCAGGATTCCATGCGACCCCGGCACCTCCGCGCGCACGCACCAACCGCCGCCCTCGCCCCCAGGCGGGTCCCACGACCAGCTCTCAGCTCGCCGGTCTGCCCCACAAAACCCGCGTGGTGTAGCGCAGTGGCTTCGCTCTCGTCGAGGTCGTGGCGTGCGCGACACTGGGAGTGAGTCCGCTTGTCGGACGGGTAGCCACGGAGGTGTGATGGATCCGGAGTCGGTCCCCACAGACCAGGCCATGCTGGAAGCGCTCCGGCTGCGCCGCGGTGAGCTGCGCGAGTCGATGGGCGCGCTCGAGCGGGCGATGGCGGCACCGGCACAGGCAGGTCGGGCCCGCTGGGGTCAGCGGGTCCACGTGGCGCTCGTCGAGCTCTCCGGCGATGTCCGCGAGCACATCGACATCACCGAGGGGCCGGACGGGCTGTACCGCGACGTGCTCAAGACCTCGCCGCGACTGTCCGGTGCCGTGAACCGCCTGGTCAGCGAACACCGGCTGATCAACAGCCACGTCGATGACCTTCTGGCCCGGCTGCAGACTCCGGAAGGCGCGCAGGACGTGGACACGGTCCGAGACCTTGGCACGGCGCTCATCTCGGTACTGCTGCGCCATCGGCAGCGCGGCTCCGATCTGGTCTTCGAGGCCTACGAGGTCGACATCGGGGGCGAGACCTGACCGTTCCGCCTGCCTGCCAGTTCACCTCCGGTCCGGCGCAGCCGGGGGGCACCTGCGAATATGCGGGTTTCACGATCCGACTCCACCATCGTTTGGCCTGCCGGGAGCCGACCGGCGAGCGAGGCCACGAGCCGGGCCAGCGTGGCGAACGCCATCAGCACGATCGCGACGTGCTTGCCCTCAGCCGGCGCAACCCAGCCGAGCTGGAGTCCCGACAGGGTGAACGTGGCGGCCGCCAGCCCGAAAAGGCCGAGGCTCGTGGGCGACGCGACCGGCCGCAGCCGAACCGCGACATGACCCGACAGGCTTTCCCAAGCCTTGGCCTCGGCCGATGTCGGCTGCCCGGGAGGCAACACGGCTGGCTCGCTGGCACTCATCCGCCCGGACTACTCGAGGCCGAAAGACAGCAAACCGCGCAGACGGCTGGTTCTTACCGCTGAGTCCGCGTAGCGCAGCGCCTTCGGCTGCTCCACCATGCCCCGCACCCCACACGGCCAACTCAGGGTCACCCTCCGAGGAGAGAATGCGCCCGTCATATCGGGTGCTGTGAATGGTTCTCGCCCGAGTCCTTGGTGGGTACTTCAGGTACTGGATCGACCATCTGGCCGGCTGGAGCACGGATGCCGAGTGGCCGTTCACGACCGGCGCGGGACCGGCGCCACTGCGATGTCCATCGGCCTAGCCGTGTTGGCGGTGTTCATTGCCAATCGGTTGTTGCCTTCACGAGTCGCCCACTCAGAACGCTCGTAACGGCCACGGGGTGGTCCGAGGCGGATCGCCGCCAGATCGTCCGAGGCCGTCGCCAGCACGCACAGGCCACGCCAACGGCGCTGCCAGCGGGTTGTTGTGCGCCATCACGAGGGTCGCTTCGTTGTGCGCCATCACGAAGGTCGCGCGCTGGGTGGCCAGGTCCACTGGCGCCTCACCAGCAGGTCCACACACCGGCTGCAGAACCAAGAAGACGCATGGCTTCAGGGAAGAGGTCACGTTACGCAGGTCACGGCCACGAGTTCTCGACCGAGAGATAGTCGCATTGCCGACGGGTACCGGCATGTAAGCCGCCCGGGTCAAAGAGCGGCCCGGGCGGCGCAAGCACTTTGTATCACTGGCGACCCCCTGAGCCAAGCGATTCCTGATGGGCGGTCGTGCGACTGGTCGGGGCACCTTCGGGGATGTGGCGCAGCGATGCAGCTCGCCGGCGCCGTGAGGGCCGTCGCCGCGGCGAAGCCAGCCGGTGGCACGCGTCCAGGAGCGTGTCGCTGCCGTGGCGGGCTTTCGACATCCATGGGTCCAAGGCCTCCTTTGGTCAGGAACTCCCCTGGTCGGAGGCCTCCCCCCGGCACGGCCCGCGCCAGGATCGGGCGCTGCACCGGGCGACGCATTCGGCGGTCCGGGCCGCACACTGAACCCATAGGCGCCGTTCCACGTGTCATCGGTTGAAGGAGGTGCTCCACGGACAATCAGGTGAAGTTGATGGAGGCACTGCACGACGAGCATGCGGCGGCGCTGTGGGCTTACTGTGTCCGCTTGACGTCGGGCGACCGGGCACGCGCCCAGGACGTCGTACAGGAGACCCTGATGCGCGCCTGGCGCCATCCACAGGTGCTCGACCAGTCGCAGCGCTCAGCCCGTGCGTGGCTCTTCACCGTGGCGCGGCGCGTGGTGATCGATGAATGGAGGTCCAAACACCATCAGTCAGAGATGTCCACGGCCGACGTCCCGGAACCTGCGGCGGTCGAGGACAACACCGACCGGCTGCTCCAGTCGTGGGTCGTGGCCGAGGCGCTCGAGCGGCTCTCGCCCGAGCACCGCAACGTCGTCTTGGAGTGTTATTACCGCGGCCACTCGGTGGCCCAGGCCGCGATGCGGCTGGGAATCCCCGAGGGGACCGTCAAGTCGCGCACGCACTACGCGCTGCGCGCTCTCAGGCTGGCGCTGGAGGAGATGGGTGAAATGGGTGAGCTGACGTGACCGAGGACCCGTTCCGCGAACTGGACGCGTCCTATGTCCTCGGCGCCCTATCGAGCGACGAGAGGCGCGAGTTCGAGGCGCACCTCCGCACCTGTGACGACTGCTCGGACGCTGTCCGCCAGCTGGCAGGTATGCCGGGTCTTCTCGCCACCGTGCCCCTGAAGGTGGCCGAGCTGGGTCCGCCTGGACCGGTCCCTGACCTGCTGCTGCCCTCGCTCGTGCGGTTGGCGCGGCGCGAGCGCCGCAGGCGGCGCTGGGTCGTCGGCGCGGCGGCGGCCGCTGTTGCTGCGGTCGTGGGTCTTGGCGGAGCGGCGCTGGTCGATCGGCCCGCAGACGTGAGCGCGATCCCGCACCCTGCATCCACTACGTCCCCAACGGCCTCGGCGACCTCCGCGCCTGCCCGCTCCATGACCGCCCTGACTCGCACGTCACTGACTGCACAGGTGTCGATCAACGGGGTTGCCTGGGGGACTCGCCTCGACCTGACCTGCCGCTACACAACTCGGGAGGACTACCCGGGAGGCCAGGGCCCGGCATACGTGCTGGTCGTGCACGCGAAGGACGGAAGCAGCGAGCAAGTGGCCACCTGGCGGGCCGTGCCGGGTCGGGTGCTGCACCTGAGCGGAGCAACGCAGCTCTCGCCGACGGACATCGCCTCGGTTGAGGTGCGTACCGAGAGCGGCTCGCCACTCCTCGCGCTGACCATCTGATCCTCGGCCCTGCGCCCAGCGACGCGGATTCAGGGCGCAGGGTCGTCGAAGATGGGGCAATCGCCGGCTGCTCCGGCAAGCTGGGTGCACGCTTGGTCTTGAGCGGCTCGTTGAACCGCTCGGCCCAGCGGTCCGTGTCACGGGCAGGCGCGCCTGCTCGGAGCGCGCATCGCACCGACCACGCCCAGGGAGTGAGTCATGACTGACCCGACCATCGACCGTCGACACGCCATCGCCGCGGGAGCAGTGGGTGCCGCCGGCCTCCTGGCCGCCGGGTGTGGCGCCTCGAGCGGGGGTGGCGGAGCGTCGTCGTCGAGCTCGTCCTCTGCCGCCAGTGGGACTCCCATCGTCGCCCTGGACAAGGTGCCCGTTGGAAGTGCCGTGTCGGCCAAGAGCCCGGACGGCAAGCCGATCATTGTGGCCCAGCCCCAGGCCGGCACGGCCGTGGCCTTCTCCGCGATCTGCACACACATGGGCTGCACGGTTGCACCGTCGGGTGACAAGCTCAACTGCCCGTGCCATGGCTCGGTCTACCAGGCGGCGACCGGTGCCGTGGTGCAGGGCCCCGCGCCCCGCGCTCTGGCTAAGGTCAGTGTCAAGGTCGTGAACGGCGACGTAGTGACGGCCTGATCCACTGCCGGGGGCGTCAATCTCGTCAACGGAGATGTCGCTGCGGCCTGGCGACCCCGTCCCCGGGCGGCATCAAGCTCGTCAACAACGACGTCGTGACGGCCTGAGCCCTCGTACAAAGCTCGAGACGGTCGCTCTCTGCAACGAATATGTTGCGGACGCGCCCGCGTGGGAGGAAAGTGCCAGGCGGACTGCTTGGCCCTCCGGTCGCGGAGGGTCCCGACCCTCAGCGTGGAGGTAGCGCCGTGCGCCCTGCGATGTCCCTGACCAAGCTCTTAGCCGCTGCAGCCACCGTCGCGGCCACGGCTCTCGCGCCTGTCGCCCTCGCCCCGGCTCACGCCCTGGCCAACGACGACACCCCGGTCCTGCTCACCCCCAAGGGGGAGCGCGAGACCGGCGCCGACGAGCAGAACTTCGACAAGCTGCGCGACGCCTACTACTGGAGCCGGTTGCTCGCCGGCGACGAGCAGCTGACGCTGACCCAGGCGGCCACGCTGCGCGACCAGGCGAGCAAGCAGTCGCGGACCCTCGCCAAGGCGACGACGGGCGGTGCGGCCCGTGGCGGAACCTGGGCCAACGTTGGCAACGACCCCACGGTCCAGGTCGGGCGGACGACCAACACCTTCCAGGCTGTGACCGGGCGCATCGGTGCGCTCGCGGTCCACAGCGACGGGAGCATCGTGCTGGGGGCGGCGCAGGGCGGGGTCTGGACGTACGACCAGGCCACGAAGGTCTGGACGTCACGGACCAACGACACCGACACGCAGTCGGTCGGCGCCCTGGCGATCGCACCGAGCGACGAGAACGTCGTCTACATGGGCTCCGGCGAGGGCGCCCTGTCGGGCGACTCGTACTACGGCGACGGCGTCTACCGGTCGGCCGACGGCGGCGTGACCTGGACCCATGTGTCTGGCACGCAGTTCACCGGGCAGGCGACCAGCGCCATCGTCGTCGACCCGGCCAACCCCGACCACCTGTGGATTGCCACGCTGCGCGGGCGCGGCGGAGCGCGGCGCACGACCCACCCCGCCGACGCCGAGTTCGGGATCTACGAGTCGACCAACGGCGGCACCAGCTGGACCCTTCTCAAGGGAACCGCCGACGAGATCCACGGCGCCACCGACCTCATTGCCGACCCACAGAACCCCCAGGTGCTGTGGGCCTCGTTCTGGGGCGACGGCATCTATCGCTCGACCGACGGTGGCCAGACGTGGGCGAGCGCGCTCGGCGATTTGCCGCCGGGCAACTACACCGAGGGTGGTACCCGGTTCGCACTGGGCATCTCCCATCCATCAGGGGCGGCCAATGCCACGGTCTACGCCGGTTTCGACTACTTCGACCTCAGCGACAACTACCACCCGGCAAGCGTCTTCCGGACCACGGACGATGGGGCCCATTGGGCCGACGTGCGAGGCAGCAGCACTGGTTCGAACAGTGTCGTGAACTACTGCGGCACCCAGTGCTTCTACGACAACGTGGTCAAGCCGGACCCGAACGACCCCAACACGATCTACGCGCTCGGCTCGTACGGCTACAACAACTCGCCGCAGTCCGGCGGGGTCTACCGTTCGACCGACGGCGGGGCGACGTGGCGCAACCTCGGCTACGACATGCATCCCGACTTCCACGCCATCGCGTTCGAGCCGGACAACACCAGCCACGTCGTCGTCGGCAACGACGGCGGGGTCTGGCAGTCCTTCAACAAGGGTGGACGACTCGGCGATCCCCGCCCCGCACTGAGTGCGACGGACTGGGAGAACCTCAACGGGGACGTCAACCCGACGAACGGCAGTCTCAGCCACAGCACCCATCTGGTGATCGGTCAGTTCACCAGCGTCGCGACCGTGCCCCAGGTCCCCGGCCAGTACTGGGGCGGCACGCAGGACAACGGGACCCAGCGCAAGTCGCTCTTCAACAACCGCTGGTTCGACCAGTCGAGCGGTGACGGCGGGCAGGTGATCGTTGACCAGACCACGCTGAACCAGGCCTCGCCGAGCAACGCGGCATACGTGTATGGCACGTACTTCGGGATCTCCCCGTACCGCTTCGACCCCTCCGAGGTGGGCACGTTCTTCGGCAACGAAGCCATCGACACCGGCATCAACACGCGGGACCGCGCGGAGTTCTACATCCCGTGGGTCCAGAACCGAGGAAACGTCGACCAGATGTTCCTCGGCACCTACCGGCTGTACCGCACCGACACCGCACGGGCGGCCTCGTCGGCGGACGTCGTCTGGAATCCGATCAGCGACGACCTGACCAGCGGCTGCACCGGCAGCGCGCCCAACGGCGCCCGGGGCTGCTTCATCTCGGCCATCGGGGTGGCCGACGGAGGAGACGGCGTCTACACAGCCTCCGACGACGGCCGCATCTATGTCAGCCCTGACGCCGCCACCTCGGACAGCCCTATTTGGACCCGCGTTGGCACTGATGTCCTCCCCAACCGGCCCGCCACCCAGATCGCAGTCGACCGCTCCAACTGGCGGGTCGCCTACATCTCCTACGCAGGCTTCGGCGCAGCGACTCCCGGCAACACCGGGCACCTGTTCAAGACCACGGACGGCGGCCAGCACTGGACCGACATCTCGGGAGGGCTGCCGGACATCCCGATGAACTCGGTCGTCCTCGACCCGTCCAACGACAACGCTCTCTACGTCGGCACCGACGTCGGCGCCTTCGTGACGGTCAACGGCGGGACCACGTGGAAGCAGCTCGGCACGGGTTCGCCCAAGGTGGCCATCTGGCAGCTCGACTACGACTCCAGCCACGCGATGCTCGCTGCAGGCACGCATGGGCGCGGCGTCTACGCCCTGAACACCGGCGTCAACTCCCCGGCGCTGATCGTCTCCAAGAAAGACAGCGGCATCCCGGTCGGTCCCGGCAGCACGGTCCACTACACCGTGACCGTCAAGAATGTCGGCAACGCCGCGGCGACGGGCGTCACGATCAAAGACCCGCTGCCCGCCTACACGAGCTTCGTCTCGGCCGACTCCGGCGGCACATTCTCGGCCGGCGGCGGCGGGAAGGTGCAGTGGAGCGGCCTGACCGTCCCGGCAGGCGGGAGCATCGACGTGCACTTCGACGCCATGATCTCGCCGTCGCTTCCAGGGACGGTGCAGTCGATCGTCGACGACGGCCTGCTCGTCAAGTCGCTCGAGGGCCCGGACGCCTCGGGAAGTCCCCACACGACGCCGATCGCCCCGGCGCACGCGGTGACCGTCTCGCCGGCGGAACAGCTCGGCGGCGCACACACCGGCACGTCGGCGACGTACACGGAGCACGTGACCAACCTCGGGTACCAGCCGGACGGCTACGCCTTGTCGACCACTGGCTCGTGGACGGCGACGACCTATGACGCGAGCTGCACCACCCCGATGACGAGCACTCCGACGGTGGCTGCGGGCGCGTCGGTCGACGTCTGCGTGAAGGTCGCCGTGCCCAGCGTTGACGACGGGACTCGGAGCAGCACAGTCCTCACCGCGACCTCGTCGGCCGACGCCGGCGTCCACGACAGCGCCACGCTCACGACCATTGCTGTCGCGGTCGACACCCTGGTCGTTGACGGCGACGGCAACGCGCCGAACGTTCAGTCGTACTACACGGACGCACTGACGGCGAACGGCACGGCATTCGCCACGTGGGACCTCGCCACAGACCCGGCCGTGCCCGAGTCCTACCTGAAGGCCTTCAAGACGGTCGTGTGGTTCACCGGCAATGCCTATCCCGGGCCGATCACCCCGTATGAGTCCGAGCTGAAAGCCTTCCTCGACGGAGGCGGACGCCTGCTGATGTCCGGTCAGGACATCCTCGACCAGGCGGCCGGGACGACGGCCTTCGTGCACAACTACCTGCACATCAACTGGAACGGCACCGAGGTCCAGAACGACAAGGCGACCAACGCGGTCCACGGTGTAGCCGGGAACCCGGTCAGCGACGGCATCGGCAGCGTGCCCATCGACCACAGCGTCCTGAGCGCGGCCTTCGAGGACCAGATCACCCCGATCGCCCCGGCCACGGCCGCCTTCACCGACGACAGCACGGCGCCTGACGCGCTGTCGGTCGACACCGGCACCTACAAGGTCGTCTTCCTGGCCTTCCCGTTCGAGGCGTACGGGAGCGCGGCCGACAAGGCAGACCTGATGCACCGGGTGCAGACCTACTTCGGCCCCTAGGTTCCGGCTCGACGGGTAGCGACTCGGGTTGGTGTCGGCAACCAGAACCGGCTCGACCGTGGCGGGCGGGCACGGCTGGCGCCAGGCGATCCTGGCGCCAGCTCAGCCGGCGCGCAGGACCCGACGCGCGACCGCGTAGTAGCGGTCGCGGTCGGTCTTGCCGTTCAGGCCGCCATTGATCCGCCGTGTGATCCGGTCGAAGTCGCGCTTGTCGGCCAGGGCGTTCAGGCCCCGGGTCGTCCAGAACCACCCCGCCACCCGGAAGCCCACGTCCGGGTCGGCGGCGCGCTTGGGGTTGGCGAGCAGGTCGATACCGAGGGCGTGCCCGGCGTCGCGGTAGTTGTTGCGCCCGGTGAGCTGGATCGGCCCACGTCCCTTGAACCGCCTGCCGTCGCCAGGGTGCGTGTTGCCGAGGTCGATGCGCCCCTCGTACGCAGCGCCCGAAGCGATTTCCTCCATGAACTTCAGCTGCAGGCTCTCGTGGGCCAGCTGGGCGAGGAACGCCGCCCGCCGCAGCGGGGTGGTGATCGCCGCCTCGCGCATGGCGAAGTTCAGGTGCGGCAGGTACGCAGCGGCCACTCGCTTGGCCAGCGGCATGATTGCCAGCAGCTGAGCCTTGCTCAGGTCCCCGGCCTTGCCGGGCGGCACCGGGGACGGGTGCGGCGCGGGGTGCGGCTTGACCGGCGCGGGGACGGACACAAGGGCCGGCGGCTTCACGGCGCTGCCGACGATCTGGAGCACTTGCCCGACCCGGATCAGGTTGGGGTTGGTGATGTGGTTGGCCCGCGCGATCGCCCTGATCGTGGTGCCGAACCGCGCGGCGATGGCGCCCAGCGTGTCGCCCGCCCGCACGACGTAGCGCAATGGCGTCGGTCCGGGCAGCACGGCGCCCGGACGGGGGATGACCAGTACCTGCCCGATGCGAATGAGGTTCGCGTTGAGGATGTGGTTGGCCCGCGCGATCGCCTTGACCGTCGTGCCGAACTTCTCCGCGATCTCGCTCAGCGTGTCCCCGGCACGAACCCGATACCTCGTCGCCACTGAAGTCGCCACGCAGCTCACCTCCCACGGCTTCGGTCACCCGAATCCAGGCGGCCTACGTGTCAAGAGTCGGGGCGGACCCGTCCTGATACCTCCGCCAAAAGGCGTGGTCGCGCCTCACCCCAGCCACGGGGAGCGGACGAGTCGCGCCCGAAAGCGATCAGCGAGCGCCCGGCATACGGCCAAGGGGTATGTCGGCCGGTGGCCTCACCGGAACGCGGACTCCCCGGTGAGCGCCTGTCCGATGACCAGCTGGTGCACCTCGGAGGTGCCCTCGTAGGTGAGCACCGACTCCAGGTTGTTGGCGTGCCGCATGACCGGGAACTCGAGCGTGATGCCCGCGGCGCCGAGGAGCGTTCGGCACTCGCGCGCGATGCCGATCGCCTCGCGCACGCTGTTGAGCTTGCCGAGGCTGACCTGCTCGGGCCGCAGCGTGCCCTCGTCCTTGAGCCGCCCGAGGTGGAGGGCCAGCAGCGTCCCCTTGCCCAGCTCGAGGGCCATGTCGGCGAGCTTGGTCTGTGAGATCTGGAACGCAGCAAGCGGCCGATCGAAGATCTCGCGCTGGCGCGTGTAGGCGATCGTCGTCTCGAGGCAGTCGCGCGCAGCGCCGAGGGCCCCGAAGACGATGCCGAAGCGCGCCTCGTTCAGACACGAGAGCGGCGCCGAAAGGCCCTGAGCGCGAGGCAGCAGGGCCGATGCCGGAAGCCGCACGCCGTCGAGCACCAGCTCGCTGGTCACCGACGCCCGCAGCGACAATTTGTGGGCGAGCTCGGGAGCCGTGAACCCCGGTGTGTCGGTCGGCACGACGAACCCACGGATGCCCTCGTCGGTCTGGGCCCAGACGACCGCCACATCGGCTACCGACCCGTTGGTGATCCACATCTTGTTCCCGGTGAGCACCCAGTCGTCGCCGTCGCGCCGAGCCCGGGTGCGCATGCCGGCCGGGTTGGAGCCGAAGTCCGGCTCGGTCAGCCCGAAGCAGCCGATCGCCTCCCCGGCCGCCATCCGGGGGAGCCACTCCTGCTTCTGCTCCTCGGATCCGTACCTCCAGATCGCGAACATCGCCAGCGACCCCTGCACAGACACCAGCGAGCGGAGGCCGGAGTCACCGGCCTCCAGTTCCATACAGGCCAGTCCGTATGCCGTGGCGCTGGTCCCAGCGCAGCCGTAGCCCTCGAGGTGCATGCCGAGCACGCCCAGGCTGCCGAGCTCCTTGGCCAGGTCGCGGGCAGGGATGCGGCCGGTCTCGTACCAGTCTGCGACGCGCGGCCGAATCCGGT
The DNA here is from genome assembly GCA_963715025.1 of uncultured Actinomycetota bacterium. Classification (GTDB taxonomy): domain Bacteria; phylum Actinomycetota; class Actinomycetes; order Actinomycetales; family Dermatophilaceae; genus DASSJT01. Next base: position 1,096,836 of record CAVQQQ010000009.1, read on the forward strand.
CGTCGACGAACCGGCGGACGGTGTCGCGCATCGCGCGCTCCTCCTCGCCAATGAGGGCCTCGATCGCGAACAGGCCTAGCGGCGAGGGCGGCGTCCGAGAACCCTGGGCTGGCGTCGAGGGCTGGTCCGTAGAACGGGTCATGACGCGAGCATCCCGCATGGACTTCTGGACTGGGTAGTCATCGATGTAGCCGTGACGCCGTGGCTTGGCCGCCAGCTCAGTACTCCGGCACGTTCGCGTGCAGTTCCTCGAGCCACGCGCGTGAGGTGACATCGGACGGCATACGCCAGTCACCGCGGGGCGACAGCGAGCCTCCGGGCACCACCTTGGGCCCGTTGGGTAGCGCTGACCGCTTGAACTGGTTGGCGAAGAAGCGCTTGACGAACACTTCCAGCCACCTCCGGATCGTCGCCAGGTCGTATGCCGTCCGGCTGGCTTCCGGATAGCCGGGCGGCCAGTCACCAGCGTCCTTGTCGGCCCAGGCGTGCACGGCGAGGAACGCGATCTTGCTGGGGCGATAGCCCCGGCGGAGCACGTGGAACAGGGTGAAGTCCTGCAGCGAGTAGGGCCCGATCGACGCCTCGGTCGACTGGGGAGTCTGGCCCGTTCTGGTGGGCACGAGCTCGGGAGTGATCTCCGTGCCGAGGATCGAGGTGAGCGTCTCGCCGACGTGGTCATCGAACTGCCTGGACGACACCACCCAGCGGATCAGGTGCTGCATCAGGGTCTTCGGCACGCCCGTGTTGACGCCGTAGTGGGACATCTGGTCGCCAACGCCGTAGGTGCACCACCCAAGCGCCAGCTCAGAAAGGTCGCCGGTGCCGAGGACGATGCCGCCACGCTGGTTGGCAATGCGGAACAAGTAGTCGGTGCGCAGGCCAGCCTGGACGTTCTCGAAGGTGACGTCGTAGACCTCTTCGCCGCGGCCGAACGGGTGTCCCAGGTCCTTCAGCATCTGGGTCGCCGCCGGGCGGATGTCGAGCTCCGCCCAGGTGACGCCGAGCGCGTTCATCAGGGCGATCGCGTTGCCCTTGGTGTGCTCACTGGTCGCGAAGCCCGGCATCGTGAATGCGAGGATGTCGGCACGTGGGCGCTCGAGGCGGTCCATGGCCTTGGCGGCGACGATGAGCGCGTGGGTGGAGTCGAGGCCGCCGCTGACGCCGATGACGACCTTCGGCTGGCCGATGGCGCGCAGGCGCTGCTCGAGGCCGGAGACCTGGATGTTGTAGGCCTCGTAGCAGTCCAGGGCGAGCCGGTCCGGGTCGTCGGGGACGAAGGGGAAGCGGTCGACCTTGCGCCGCAGGCCGATGTCACCCTCGGGCGGGTTGACGGTCAGCTCGATGGTCCGGAAGTCATCGGTGCGGGCAGCCAGGGTGCGCCGGTTGTCGTCGAAGGTGCCCATCCGCTGCCGCTCCTGCCGAAGCAGGTCGAGGTCGATGTCGGCGACGCTTCGGCGCGGGCCGTCGGGGAAGCGCTCGGTCTCGGTGAGTAGCCCACCCGCCTCGTAGATCATGGTCTGTCCGTCCCACGACAGGTCGGTCGACGACTCGCCCTCGCCGGCAGCCGAGTAGAGGTAGGCGGCCATGCACCGCGCCGATGCGCTCCGGCAGAACAGGTGTCGGTCCTCGGACTTGGCCACCGTGATGGGAGATCCGGAGATGTTGACCAGCACAGTCGCACCGGCGAGGGCGGCCTCGGCGCTCGGCGGAACGGGTACCCAGAAGTCCTCGCAGACCTCGACGTGCAGCACGAAGCCGGGCAGGTCAACGGCACGGAACAGCAGGTCGGGGCCGAACGGCACGGTCGCGCCTGCCACCTCGATCGACGCGCCACGCTGGTCGTCGCCGGGGGCGAAGTGGCGGCGTTCGTAGAACTCCCGGTAAGTAGGCAGGTACGACTTCGGCGCAGCGCCGATGACCGCCCCGCGGTGGATCACCACCGCACAGTTGAAGACCCGGCTCCCATGCGCCAAGGGCGCCCCGACCACGAGCATCGGGAGCAGGTCGCGGCTCGCCTCGGCAATGGTCGCGATCGCTTCGTGGCAGGCCTCAAGCAGCGGATCCTGGAGCAGCAGGTCGTCGATGGCGTACCCCGACAGCCCCAGCTCGGGGAACACCGCCAGCGCGACTCCTTCGTCATGGCACTCCCGAGCGATGGCCAGCACCCGCTGGGCGTTGGTCTTGGGATCGGCCGCCGCAGCGTGCATCGTGCACGACGCCACGCGAGCGAACCCATGCCGGTACGCCGAGGCGAAGTCCATATCGGGCATGCCGCGAGTCTTCCACCACACGTGGACAAAGCCGCTCAGGACGCGTGCTGCGGAGCGGCAGACGCGGGGCCGGTGCACGGGAGCGGAGACGGGCCCCGCCCTGGAAGGGGGCCACGCCCCCGAGGGCAGAGCAGGCCTTCGCCCGTGGCCTCAGCCGTTGGCCAGCGACTTGAGCACGTACGCCTCGACAGGCTCGCCCTTGCCCTTGAGCTCGAGCGTCCCGAGCGCCTCGGTGCGTGCACCCGGAAGCAGTGCAAGGGTGTCTGCGCTCACGGCGACTTCGCCCACCGGCGCCTGGCCTTCCAAGCGCGAGGCCACGTTGACGGCATCCCCGATCACGGTGTGCGTGCGCCCGCCTTCGCCCCCGAGCAGGCTCAAGACGACCGCGCCGGTGTTGATGCCCACGCGGAACCGTGGCCACCCTTCGTGTTCTGCGGCGATGCGGGCCGTCTCCTCCTGGATGGCCAGACCGGCGCGAGCCGCGCGCTGGGCGTGGTCGGGCTGGTCGCCGCGCTTGTTGAACGTGACCATCAGCGCGTCGCCGATGATCCGGTCGACGTCGCCGCCGTGCCTCTGGACCACCGCGGGGATCGCGACGTTGAAGTACTCGTTGAGCATCGCCGCCACCTCCGCGGGGTCGTGCCCCTCCGAGAACGTGGTGAAGCCCTTGAGGTCGGCGAAGAGAATGCTCAGCTCGCGATGGCCTGCGACGGTCTCGTCGAGGTAGAGGTCGGAGAAGCGCTCCTCGTGCCAGGACTGCTGGGCGCCCCAGGCCACGAGAACGAAGGCGGACAGCATCAGCAGGTGCCACTCCCACCAGCTGAAATGCCAGTTGGGCGCGATCGTGATCGCGACCATCGCCTCCGCAAGCAGCACGAAGGCCGCTGCCATCGCGGCCGGCAGCAGTCCGCCGCGGCGCCGCCAGAGGCGCACGTAGGCCACCGCCGCGGCGAGATAGAGCACCGTCGAGATGACGGACACGATCAGCATGGGCCCAGAAGTGCGTTCCGGCCCCATGCCACTCTGGAAGGGCGGCAGACGTGAGAGGGACAGCACGGCCCAGAGGGCCATGACGACGACGAGCACCACGCGCAGGCGGCGGGCGAGTCGCATGGCACCGACGGCATGTTCGCCGTCGATGTCGCCGGTGGACGCGGCCGCGAAGAGCGAGCCCAGGGCGATCCCGACAGGGGTCGACACGTTGAAGCCGACGCCGGGTGAGGAGAGGAGGACGTGCGGCGTCGCGAGGGCATGCAGCGCGAGGAAGCCGGCAGCTGACAAGAACGCGAGCGATACGAACATCACCCGAGCGTCACCGCGTTGCGAGGCGGCGCTGCCGGTGCCGTAGGCCGTGATCGCGCTCAGCAGGGCAGCTCCGAAAACGATCCAGAAGTGGGAGGGGTCGTGCTGCCACATCCCGTCGAGCGGTGGGCGGGCCCGCAGCAGGGCGAGACCGGCCAGGGGCAGCACGAGGACCACACCCCACGCCCACACCGGGGTGCGGCCGCGTGATCGAGCCGACGCCACCGCGGTCACGTTCCCCACTTCCTCAGTCCTGGACTACGCCGCGAACCGCAGCGGCCGTCATCGCGAGGTACTGGTGAACCTGGGAGACCACCACCGAGCCCTCACCCACGGCGGAGGCTACCCGCTTGACCGACCCGCTCCGCACGTCACCGACGGCGAACAGTCCGGGAAGCGAGCTCTCGTGGGGGAAGGGCGGGCGTTCCAGCGGCCATTCGCCGGCGTCCGTCACGTCGGAGCCGGTCAGGATGAAACCCCGCTCGTCGCGCTGGACCTCGGCGGGCAGCCACTCAGTGTGCGGTGCCGCGCCGATCATGATGAAGAGCCCGTCGGCCGGGATCGTCCGCTGCTGCCCGCTCTCCCGGTCGGCGACGACGACCTCGCTCAGCCATCCATCGCCGCTTCCGCTTACCACCTCGGCATTGGGCAGAACCGTGATCCTCGGGCTCGCCTCGATCTCGTCGATGAGGTACTGCGACATGCTCGACGACAGGTCGGGGGTGCGCACGACGAGGGTGACGTCCGCGGCATACCTCTCCAGGTGCAGGGCCGCCTGACCGGCCGAGTTCCCGCCGCCGACGATGACGGTGTGGGCGCCGGTGAGGCCGTGGGCTTCGGACACGTTGGCGCCGTAATACACCCCCGAGCCGCTGAGCACCTCGAGGGACGGCACGCCGAGGCGCCGGTAGGCGACACCCGCCGCGAGGATGACGGCACGGGCCCGCACCTGCCCGGCACCCCCGACCTCGGCGACGAAGACGCCCGCCTCCGACTCGACGTGCGTCACGCGCCGGGTCAGCACGAAGCGGGCCCCGAACACCCAGGCCTGCTGGAATCCGCGCTGGGCGAGCTCGGCGCCGCTGAGCCCCCGGGAGAACCCCAGGTAGTTGCGGATCAGCGAGCTGGTGCCGGCCTGGCCGCCGAGCGCCTGCTCCTCGACGCACAGCACCTTCAGCCCCTCGGAGGAGGCATAGACCGACGCCGCCAGTCCCGCGGGGCCCGCTCCGACCACGAGGACGTCGACATCACGGTCCACGTCCTCGAGGTCGGTGTGGATGCCCCATGCCTCGCAGATCTCGGCGTCGGTCGGATCGAGAAGCACCCTGCCCCCCAGCGCGGCGAGCCATACGACGAGCGGCCCGATCGCGGCGTCGGGCTCCGGCGCCCCGATCCGGCGGAGAAGCTCGGCTGCCTCCGGGGTCCCGCGGTCGAGGAACGCGTGCGGAATCCCGTTGCGGGTGAGGAGACTGCGCACACCATGCCCTCGGGCGTCGCGGGCCGCGCCCACCACGACCACTTCCCGGGTGGCGCTCGCAACGCTGCGCGACCACACCTGGACGAACTCGCCGACCGTGCGGTTGAACAGCTCGTCGGGCGAGGTCCACGGTTTCAGCACGTAGTAGTTGATGTCGCCGTGGGCCATCGCCTGGAGGATGGCGTCGGCGGTGGCACGGTCGGCCCAGGCACCCCACGGGACCATGAGCGCCCGGCCTGCGTCAGGGTGCAGGGTCCGGACCCGGCCCAGCAGCTCGGCGCCCGGGACGTCCGGCAGCCAGGGGTCGGCGAGCACCAGGGCGACTGGGTCGCCGCGCTCGGCCGCCCGCTCCAGCTGCGCCAGGGCCGAGGCACCGTCCGACTCGCCCCAGACCCGGAAGTCGCCGCCGAAGCGGCGCGAGAGCTCGCCCTCGATGCGCGAGAGGCTGTCGATATCCGGATCCACAGCAAGCAGTAGGGGTCGGATCATGGCGGCTCCTGTCCAGTGACGGTCCGCGGAGGACCGCCCGATAGCAAAGTACGCCGACCAGCGCCCCGCCCGAGGCGAAATGAGGCAGGGAGGCGGCCGGCCGGCATACCACCACGGGGTATGCGGGCCAGTCGCCTTGCCGCGTCAGTCGCCGATCAGGCGGGGACCGCTTCGTAGTCTGCGGCCTCGGTCTGGAACTCATGCCTGCGCGCCCGATGGGGCAACAGGAAGGCGAGCGCCTGGGCCAGGATGGCCAACCCGATGGCGATGAGGGCGACCCGTTCGATGGCCGCCACGAACGACCCTGCTGTCGCGGCCGCGCCGACCGTCGAGAAGAACACCGTCCCGAGGGCAGCAACGCCCAGGGCGGAAGCGAGCTGCTGGATGGACTCCAAGAGGCCCGAGGCAGAGCCGACCTCGTGGTCCTGGACCTCGCCCATGATGATGTCGAAGAGCGGGACGAAGATCATGCCCATGCCGAAGCCGTAGAGGAGCAGCGGCACCGACAGGCTCCAGCCGCCCAGCTCGGCGCCGTTGGACCGGATCACGGCATAGACCGCGGCCAGCCCTGCGGTCATCACGGCGAGGCCGACGTGCAGGATCCGGCGCTCGAGCCGGGCCATGGTCGCCGCGGCGAAGCCGGACCCGAGGAAGGCGCCGATCGCCCAGGCAGCCATGATCAGGCTGGCGCGCACCGGGGTGCGCCCGAGGCCGAGCTGTAGGAACAGCCCCATGGCCAGGGAGAAGCCCACGATGGCCCCGAAGAACACGACCACGAAGGCGACGCCGGAGGCGTAGGACCGGCGGCGGAGCACCCCGAGCTCGACCAGCGGCACCCGGCCCGAGGACACCCGGCGGCGCTGGTGTGCCACGAACCCGGCCAGGAGGCCGACCGCGATGGTGGCCATGCCGAGAATCCAGGTCGGCCAGCCGCGCTCGCGTCCCTGTACCAGTGGGTAGACGAGTAGGAGCATGCCGAGGCCGGCCAGGGCAGCTCCGGTCGCGTCCAGGCGGGTGCCGCGGGCGGTGGGCTCGACGCGGGGGAGCACCCGGTGGCCGATGGCCAGCGCGAAGATGCCGAGCGGGAGGTTGATGCCGAAGACCGCGCGCCAGCCGGTGCCGAACAGGTCTGCGTCGACGAGAAAGCCCGCCACGACCGGGCCAAGGATCGTCGCCAGTCCGATCGCCGGGCCCAGGGCGGCGAAGGCCTTGCCGATGTCCTGAGGCGGAAACAGGTCTCGCATGAGGCCAAAGGTCTGCGGCACCATGAGCGCGCCCAGCAGCCCCTGGGCGGCCCGCGCGGCGATGAGCGCCTCGGGGGAGGTCGCCGCGGCGCAGGCCAGGGAGGCGAGGGTGAAGCCAGCGACGCCGAGGAGGAGCATGCGTCGCCGGCCGAACATGTCGCCGAGTCGCCCGCCGGTGAGCAGGCCCATGGCGAGGCTGAGGGTGTAGACCGCGGCGATCCACTGGAGCTGCGAGTAGGAGGCGTCGAGGTCGGCCCGGATGACCGGCGCTGCGACGTTGACGACGGTGGCGTCGAGAAGGTTCATGAGGATTGCGGCCAGGACGGCGGCCATCCCGAGCCACTGCGTCGTGGCCGTGCGTGTCGTGCTGTCTTTGGCTGTGGTTTCCATGTCGTCAACGCTAGAGGTGGTATAGGAACGCTTCTTTCCTAATTGCTGTGCGAGAATCGAGAACATGGCAGAGACTTCGGCCCGGCTCCTGCGGCTCCTGTCGCTGCTGCAGACCCCCCGCGAGTGGACCGGCACGGAGCTCGCCGAGCGTCTGGGCGTCACGACCCGCACCGTGCGCAACGACGTCGAGCGGCTGCGCGCGCTCGGCTACCCGGTGCACGGCACCCGGGGGGCGATCGGCGGCTACCGGCTCGGCGCCGGGGCCAGCCTGCCGCCGCTGCTGCTCGACGACGAGGAGGCCGTGGCAGTCGTCACCGGCCTGCGCAGTGCCGCCACCGGAGCGATCACGGGCATCGAAGAGTCATCGCTCCGGGCCCTCGCCAAACTCGAGCAGGTTCTGCCGTCGCGGCTGCGAAGGCGGGTCAACACCCTGGCCCGCCACACGGTGTCCGTGAACTCGGCGCCCTCCGGGCCACGTGTCGATGCCGCCGTGCTCAGCGCGATCGCCAGCGCCAGCCAGGACCACGAGCGGCTGCGCTTCGACTACCGCGGGTACGACGGGGCGAGCAGTCGGCGCGAGGTCGAGCCGTACCGCTTGGTCAACTGGGGTCGCCGGTGGTACCTCGTCGCCTGGGACACCGCGCGCGAGGACTGGCGCACCTTTCGCGTGGACCGCATCGAGCTGCGCACGCCCAACGGCCGCCGCTTCACGCCGCGCGAACTGCCGGCCGCCGATCTCGCCGAGTATGTCTCCCGCAACGTCTCCAGCGCGGCCTGGCGCTACCGGGCCGTGGTGACCGTGCACGCACCGGCCGAGGTGGTCGAGCGGCGACTGCCCTCCTACCTTGGGCCGGTCCAGCCGCTCGACGACCACACCTGCCACGTCGAGCTGGGCACCGACGACCTCGAACTGATGGCGGTGTGGCTCGGCGCCCTCGGCGAGGACTTCAGCCTCTCCGAGGCCCCGGAGCTGGCCGCTCACCTGGGCCGCCTCTCCGAGCGCTACGCCCGCGCCGCGGCCTCGGCCACGCGATAGGGGGACTGCTGCACGAGAGGTGACGCACCTGACCTGTGGCGCCCCTGGGCCCTCAAGGGTCCTCGAAGGGCCTAGGCGGATCGAGTCGAACGTCGCCGATCGCCTCGGCTACGGCCCACGCTCGTTTCGCGGGAAGAGCTCTCTTCTGGCACCGTTATTGGACGGCTCGTGGGGACCCCTTGCGTCCCGGAGGTGGCGCGGGCGTGCTCGGCCTGGACCGTCCGGGACAACGCTCCTACCAGCGTCACCGCACCGATGGTCTTCAGGTATTTCGTGGTGCCGTGGCGCATTTGGTCGACGCTCCACCAGAGAAGCATCGCCATCGCGGCACGTTCGGCGAACACACTCAATGGATCGCCGGGTTCCGCCATGTGTGCTGCGCGTAACAGGCCAGCCGTGCCCATCAGCGTCCCGACGGCCTTGATCTTCCGGTTGGGCTTCTCGTAGAGGACGACCTTTCCGGTGCTCGGGTCGCGGAAGTACCCATCCAGCAGGCGCGATAGGCTCCCGATCGCCCCGTCCGCGGGTCGGGCCGCACCGTCAGACGCCATGACCCCAACATACTCGCCATGCCTCGCAGAGTGGCGCAACTTCGGCCCCGCCCAGGACGCCGCGGCGGGCGCGGGACGTTGATCTGCATGCCACTCCCCCAGAGCCGGGCGGCCCGCGTCCGGCCGGACTCCAGGGTGGACCGCCTTTGCTTCCAGCGGGACCTGGGTGCCCTAAGAGTGGTCGCGATTGGCCGCCCACAGGCCCAGCGGGGAGGAATCGGTGCTGACGACGTAGTGCCTTCCTGCGGCCAGCTCGTCAGCGACGTTGTGCACCCAAACCGGTGGCTGCGGGGACAGGCCCTGTGCGGCGACGGCGTCCTTGAGCGCTGCCGCCACCTCTTCGGAGGAGCGGCCCTGGCCCTGCACCGAGTCGATCGCCCGCTGCAGGGCGGCGGCTGTGGCGCGGCGGCGCTCGTAGGCCGGCTCCTCGGAGTCGAGCATGCGGCTGGTGTCGTCGAGCGCGGCCATCCGGGCCTCGACCTCGCGACGGTGCGCGACCGACGCTGCGAACTGGTGGGCAGCGACCTCTCGGCGCGCCACCGAGTCGCGGTAGGCCAGGAGCTGGTCGACACCGAACCACGTCGCCTCGATCGCCTCGGCGGCGGCAATCCAGCGATGCCTCCGGGACGACGCGGAGAGGGCGACCATGGTGCTCGCGTGGCCAAGGTCGACCGCGGCGCCGACCACCAGGGCGCTGCGACGCGAGGGCGACCTCGACGTCAGGATGGCCTGGACGACGTTGCGGAGTCCGAGCACGCGCGCAACCCAAAGGTCCCTCGGCGAGAGCTGCTCGCCCAGGACTGCCATGGCGAGACGCTGGGGGGCCGCAAGCTGGGCACAGCCGAGGGCCAGCCGGAGCGCCTCGCGGGGACTCACCGGCGCCTGCCCCGCGCCACCAGCCCCACGGCGCCAGCGAGCACGCCCGCCGCTGCCGCGATGGCCCCGGCGTGCTTGGAGGCCCAGAGCTGGTAGCTGTGGTTCGTGGAGCGCGAGTCGAACCGCCCGTGGGCGCCGAAGTCGTGGGAGCGGTCGGAGGGCTTCCAGAGGTTGGCGGGGTCGCCCGGCTCGTGGGGCTCGTCGGTCTGCTGGGAGTCATAGCCGGTGCGCGCCAGGTAGCGGTCGAGCAGTCCGGGCGCGATGGCGTTGGCCACGAGGGTGCCGACGGTGGGAGCGCCGACCCAGTACTCGCGCCGCTGAGGATGGTCTGCCGCTCGGAGCACCGCCGCAGCGGCCACCTCCGGCTGGTAGATGGGTGGCACCGGCTGCGGCCGGCGCGGCAGCCGCGAGAGCACCCACGAGAACTGCGGGGTGTTGACCGCGGGCATCTGCACCATCGTCACGTTCACACCGCTGCCGTCGTGGAGGAGCTCGCAGCGGAGGGACTCGTTGAAGCCCTGCGTGGCGTGCTTGGCCCCGCAGTAGGCCGACTGGAGCGGGATCCCGCGGTAGGCCAGCGCCGAGCCGACCTGCACAATCGCGCCGCGATCGCGCTCGCGCATGCGCTTCAGCGCCGCCATGGTGCCGTACACGAACCCAAGATAGGTCACGTCGGTGACCCGCTTGAACTCCTCGGGCGCGATCTTGTCGAACGGCGCAAAGACCGAGGCGAACGCGCAGTTGACCCACACGTCGATGGGGCCGAGCTCCTCCTCCACCCGGGCGGCGGCGCCCTCGAGCTGCGCGGCATCGGCCACATCGGCCGAGATGGCCAGGGCCACCCCGCCGGCAGCCCGCACGTCCTGCTCGGCGGCCTCGAGCCCCTCCTCACCGCGGGCAATGAGGGCGACAGCATCACCGCGGGCCCCGAAGGCGACGGCGCTGGCGCGGCCGATCCCACCCGTGGCGCCGGTCACGACCACGACCCGGCGAGGGTCGCCCGTGCGATGCCTCCTGGCCGGCTGGGGGCGCAGCACGGGGTTATCGGCACCGTCAGATGGCACACGTGGGGTCAGGACAGCGTCGTTGTCTGGCACAACGAGGGTCTACCCGGGAGCCGTCGAAGGCAAAACGCACACGTCCTGCCATCCGGCGGCACGGCCGAATGGCCTCGTCGTGCCACCGGGCTGCACTGCCGAATGTCCCAGGGCAGCCGGGGTAGAGGTCATCGAGACGCCCGGACCGACACGTCCGGCTGACGCCCAGATCGAGAAGCGAGACGAGGAGATCCGCCATGACCGGACCCATGAGGCAACAGCCGCCCGGCACCGAGGGCGCCCTGCGAGAGAAGGCCGACCACGGCGAGGAGAGCTACCGGGGCTCGGGACGGCTGGAGGGAAAGGTTGCCGTCATCACCGGTGGCGACAGCGGCATCGGCAAAGCGGTCGCCATCGCGTACGCACGGGAGGGGGCCGACGTGCTCGTTTCCTACCTCAACGAGCACGAGGACGCCGAGGACACCCGGCAGTGGGTCGAGAAGGCCGGCCGCAAGGCCGTCCTCGTAGACGGAGACATCGCCGACAAGGCCCACTGCCGCGCGATCGTCGACCGGGCGGTGAAGGAGTGGGGGCGCATCGACGTCCTGGTCAGCAATGCAGCGTTCCAGATGACCTATGAGTCGGTGGAGGAGATCCCCGACGACGAGTGGGACCGCACCCTCGCGACCAACCTCAGCGCGTTGTTCCACCTCGTCAAGGCGGCCCTGCCCCACATGGGGCCAGGGTCCTCGATCATCGGCAGCTCCTCGGTCAACTCCGACTCGCCCAACCCCACACTCATGCCGTACGCCATGACCAAGGCGGGCATCGCCAACATGATCGCGAGCCTGGCCCAGCTCTTGGGGCCCAAGGGAATCCGCGCCAACAGCGTCGCTCCCGGGCCGATCTGGACACCCCTCATCGAGTCGACCATGCCGGAGGAGAAGGTCGAGAAGTTCGGCCAGAACACGCCGCTCGGACGCCCCGGCCAGCCCGCCGAGCTCGCGCCGGTCTACGTGATGCTGGCCTCCGACGAGGCGAGCTACGTGTCAGGCGCCAGGGTCGCGGTGACCGGCGGACGCCCGATCCTCTAGGCACCCAGGCAGCCGGCCGGCATACCTCTGGGGCGGTATGCCGGCCGGCCCCTTCTTGTGTGGCGGCCGCGTGACTGGCCGGTTCGACGGCGATCCGCGGACCGGAGTGGCCTGGGCTGGACCTGCGGGAACCACATCCTGACCCCACCCGACCTATAGGCGCGTCACCCAGGACCCACCTCGGGGCAGGCGCACGTAAATCGGGTGGCCCGATCGAGGTGTCGATTTCCGGGCTGGGCGTTCGTGTAGGGGGTGAGGGACCGGCATACCGGTGGGTCCCACGGCGAAGGGAGACACGATGCGCACGTTGACCGTGGTCTGCAGCCTGACCCTGGATGGCGTCATGCAGGCGCCCGGGCGGGCCGACGAGGACGAGCGGGGCGGGTTCACACATGGTGGCTGGGCGGGACGCTACACCGACGAGGCGATGGGCCGGGTCATCGGCAAGGGGATGGCGCGGGGGGCCGACCTGCTCTTCGGCCGCCGAACGTACGAGGACTTCCATGCCGTCTGGCCGGGGCGGACGGACAACCCCTACACGGAGGTCCTCGACCGATCGCGGAAGTATGTCGCCTCGAGGACCCTGGCGGAGCCCCTGCCCTGGCAGAACTCCACACTCCTGCGGGGCGATGCTGCAGAGTCCGTGGCCGGGCTCAAGGGCGAGTCCGGACTCGACCTGGTGGTGTTCGGTGGCGGGAGTCTCGTCAACACACTGCACTCCGCCGGCCTGGTCGACGAGTACCTGCTGCTCATCCACCCACTGGTCCTCGGGACCGGCCGTCGGCTGTTCCCCGAGGGCACCCGGCCGACCGCATTCCGGGTGGTGGAGAGCGTGCCGACCACCACCGGCGTCATGATCGTGAGGTACCAGCCCGAATGAGACCCGTCCCGGCGCGACGCTGCCGTGACAAGACACCTGGCGTGAGGAAGGAACCGGCGTGAGGAAGGAACCGGCGTGAGGAAGGAACCGGCGTGAGGAAGGACCTGGCATGACGCAGTACCTGCTCAGCATCTACCAGCCCGACGGCGGACCGCCGGAGCCAGAGGTCTTGGCGGAGGTCGGGAGGCGGCTGCACGTGCTCAACGAGGAGCTCAGGGCAAGCGGGTCGTGGGTGTTCACCGGTGGCCTGCACGAGCCGGACACAGCCACCGTCGTGCGGCACCGGGACGGCCAGGCCCTGGTCACCGACGGGCCCTACCTGGAGGGCAAGGAGCACATCGGCGGCTTCTGGGTGATCTCATCGCCCGACCTCGACGCGGCCCTGGAGTGGGCCAAGAAGGCCGCCGAGGCCACCACGCTGCCGATCGAGGTGCGGCCGTTCCGGGACGTGCCGGCCTACTGACGCGTGGACGCCGTCACCAGGGACGAGGTCGCACAGGTCTTCCGTGCGGAGTACGGCCGCGCCGTCTCGGTGCTGGTCCGGATGCTCGGCAGCATCGACGCAGCCGAGGACGCGGTCCAGGAGGCGTTCGTCGAGGCAAGCCGCCGCTGGCCCGCCGCGGGGCTCCCGCCCAGCCCAGCCGGCTGGATCATCACGACCGCGCGCAACCGCGCGATCGACTACCTGCGCCGCGAGGCCTCGCGAGACGAGCGCCAGGCACAGGCTGTCCTGCTCCACCCGTCGGCCGAGCCGAGCGAGGCCCCGGAGCTGGCGGAGCGGAACCCGCCGCACCCATCCAACCGGCCGACCGAGGAGGGGACCCTGGTGGACGACGACCGGCTCCGACTGGTCTTCACCTGCTGCCACCCCGCCCTGGGCCGGCCCGCTCAGGTCGCCCTCACGCTCCGCCTGCTCGGCGGGCTGACGACAGCCGAGATCGCCCGCGCCTTCCTCGTCCCTGAGGCGACCCTGGCGCAGCGGCTCGTGCGCGCCAAGGCGAAGATCCGCGACACGCGGATTCCCTACCGCGTGCCCCGCGATGCGGAGCTGCCGGAGCGTCTGGAGTCGGTCCTGGCCGTGGTCTACCTGGTGTTCAACGAGGGCTATGCCGCGACCTCGGGCGCGGACCTGGTGCGGGAGGACCTGTGCGCCGAGGCGATCCGTCTAGGCCGGCTGCTCGCCGAGTTCATGCCCGACGAGCACGAGGTGGTGGGCCTGCTCGCGCTGATGCTGCTCACCGAGTCGCGCCGCCCGGCGCGGGTGTCGTCCACGGGTGCCCTCGTGCCGCTCACCGAGCAGGACCGCCAGCTCTGGGACCGAGCGCTCATCGCCGAGGGCCAGTCTCTGGTACGCGCGTGCCTTCGGCGCGGCCAGCCCGGCCCATACCAGGTTCAAGCCGCGATCGCTGCAGTGCACTCGGACGCCGAGGGCGCCGCGGACACCGACTGGGTCCAGGTGGTCCAGCTCTACGACCAGCTCCAGGCGCTCGCCCCGTCACCGGTTGTCGCGCTGAACCGAGCCGTAGCAGTGGCCGAGGTCGCCGGCCCCGGTGCCGCCCTGGAGCTCGTCGAGGCCCTTGACTTCGTCACCTACTACGTGTGGTACGCGGTGCGCGCCGACCTCCTGGCCCGGCTCGGCCGGCTGAGCGAAGCGGCGAGCGCCTACGACGCCGCAGCCCGGCTCACCGAGAACGCCGCGGAGCGAGAGCACCTCGCCCGCCGCCGCGCCGCACTCGACGTGGGGTGAGCCGTGAAGCCGGCTCACCGGCATACGACCTGGGTATGCCGGTCGGCTGGGTCCGTGCTTCACCCGACGGAGGGTCGCAGCGCAAGAGGACCCACGTCGGGGGGAAGCGCACTTTTCTCGGGTCACCAGCGAAAGGCGGGGTCAGTCGGGAGGGAGCGCGGGCACTTCGAGCGTGAAGGTGGCACCACCCCCGGGCGTCTCGGCGAGAATCAGGCGGCCGTCGTGGGAGCGCATGATCTGCTCGACCAGAGCCAGGCCGAGGCCGACCCGCTGGCCCGAGCCGTCACCGCTCGAGCGTGCGAACCGGCGCCTCAGGTGGTCGAGGTCATCCGGCCTCAGGCCCGGACCGTGGTCTACTACGCCGAGTCGCGCCAGCGCGACTTCGCGTCGGGGCACCACCTCGACCAGTCCGCCCTCGGGCGAGTGGGAGATCGCGTTGTCGATGAGGGCGAGAGCGGCACGCCGCAGGCTCGAGGGAACACCCCGCACCAGGGGTCGATCCTCTCGGCCCACACCGGTGACGCTCCCCGGCTCGTCGCGCAGGACCAGCCGGACACCCCGGTCCTCGGCATATGCGGCGAGGCTGAGCACCACGTCCTCAGCGATGGCGCGCAGGTCCACCTCTTCCGCTGCCACGGGGGCGTGCTCGAGCTGGGCCGACAGGAGCAGGTCGGAGACGACCGCTCCCATGGACTTGGTGTCGGCCACCAGCTGGTCGAGCTCGGCCCGCCGGGCTGCCGGCAGGTCGTCGCCGAGGTGTCGCCGCACCAGCTGCGCCCGGGTGCTGATCACTGCCAGCGGCGTGCGCAGCTCGTGGCTCGCGTCGGTCACGAACTGCCGCTGCAGCTCCAGGGCCTCCGCGAGGGGCCGCGCCGCCCGGCGACCCGCGAACTGGCCGATCAGCGCGGCGGCGACGACCCCCACCGCGATGGCGGTCGCCGCCGCCACGATCAGGCGCTGCTCCTCCTCGCGGTGGGCCATGATGTCGTAGATCGCGACGACCCGGCCCGTAGCCCGCTGCGCGACGTATGCCGGGTAGCGGCGGCCGTCGGCGACGATCGTCAGCGGCCCCGTGGGTGCCGTGGCCAGGACGGGGGCAGCTGCCAGCGCGGCGGCAGTGCCGGGCGAGGCGTGGCGACCGCTGGCGGACACGGCCACGAGCCAGATCTGGGGCGGCGGGTCCCCCACGTCGTCTGCCGTGGTCGCCGCGGACCGGACGCTGGCATCGATCTCCGCCCACTGCTCGCGGTCGAAGAGAGCGACAGCCGCGACGGCAACCAGGATGGCCAGCAGCGCCGACGCAGCGCCCACCTGGAGGGCCACCGACCGGCCCATGCGCTGGACCGGGTCGCGCGCGCTCCCCATGGCCCTCATCCCTGGCCGAGGCGATAGCCGAGGCCGTGGACGGTCTCGACGACCCCGCGGCCGAGCTTGCGCCGAAGGTAGTGCACGTAGGTGTCCACGATCCCCGCCGTGTCGGCGTGATCGAACACCGAGGCGAGGAGGTCCTCTCGGGTGAACACCCTCGCCGGGCGCCGGACCAGGGCCTCCAGCAGCTGCGCCTCGGTCGGCGAGAGCAGGACGTCGGCGTCGGCACCGACCACGCGGTTCTCACCGAGCACCAGGCGGCGCGAGCCGAAGGGCAGCTCGTCGGCCAGCGCCGTCCGGGGCCGAAGCAGGGCGCGGACCCGGGCCAGCAACTCCTCAACGTCGAACGGTTTGATGAGGTAGTCCTGTGCGCCCGCGTCCAGGCCCTCCACCCGGTCGGCGACCGTTCCCCGCGCGGTCAGGAACAGGACGGCGGCCCCCACGCCCCGGGACCGCAGTCGGGTGACCAGGTCGACACCCTCGATACCCGGAAGGCCACGGTCGACGATCATGACGTCCCAGTCCTTGACCAAGCCCTGGTGGAGGCCAACCTGCCCGTCGCGGGCTACGGTCACGGCATACCCCTCCTCGCCGAGGATCTCCGCGAGCATCGCGCTGAGCTGGGGGTCGTCCTCCACGAGCAGGACGTGCCGGCGCACCACGGGGTCAGGGACTGGCCCCGACGCAGAAGCCGCGGGCGCGGCGGGATCATCCATGAGGCCCAGCCTCCCACTGCGGTCTCAGAAATCTCTGAGATCGGCTCCGGAGGATCGCACGGTGAGCACCCATGCACCGACCCGAACGCACGCCGTGCCGAGCCGGAACACGACCGGGACTCGTCGGCACTCCCACCAGGCCCTCCGCCGCGGCATGCGCCACCGCCGCTGGCAAGCCCGCACTGGAGACCTGCTGGAATTCCTGGCCCTCGCGAGCCTGCTCGCGGTCGTGGTGCAGTTCCTCCGCATGGGCGGGAGCCATGACCTGCTGGCGGCCAATTCAGCGACCCGCCTGATCGCGGTCGGCCGGGTCACCGGCCTCGTCAGCGCCGACCTGATCCTCATCCAGCTGTTGCTGTCGGCGCGGCTGCCCTGGGTCGACCGCGTCTACGGCATGGACCGGGCCCTCAAGGCCCACCGCATCCTCGGCCGGATCACGGTGCCGCTGGTGCTGGTCCACGTCGAGGCGCTGGTGTTGGGCTACGCCATGCGCGACGGACTCAGCGCCTGGGTCGGCTGGGCGGTGGAGCCGTTCCGCATGCTCACCGGGGTGCCCGACATGCTCACCGCCGCCGCGGCGACCGCCCTGCTGGTGCTCATCGCCCTCACGTCGGTGCGCGCCGCAAAACAGGCCATGGGGTACGAGCGGTGGCATTTCGTCCATGCCGGCGCGTACGCCGCCGTGGCCCTCTCCCTGCCGCACCAGCTGTCGATCGGCTCGGACCTCACTCGGACGCCGTGGGCCAAGACCTACTGGGTCCTCCTCTACGCCGCCGTGGCCGCCAGTGTGGTCTGGTGGCGTGCGCTCGTCCCGGTCGCCCGGACGCTGCGCCACGACGTGCGCGTCGTCCGCGTCGTCGAGGAGGCCCCAGGCACGTGGTCGATCTGGCTGCGCGGGCGCGACCTGGACCGGCTGCCGGCTCGCGCGGGCCAGTACCTCGGTTGGCGCTTCCTCGCGCCGGGCCTGTGGACGACGGCGCACCCGTGGTCGCTCTCGAGCATGCCCGACGGCCGCCACCTGCGCGTCACGGTGCGCGATCTGGGCGACCACTCCCGACGCGTCGCGAGGCTGCGCCCCGGCACCCGCGCGCTGATCGAGGGGCCTTACGGCGGGTTCACCACGCGCAGCCGCACCCGCAGCCGCGTCCTCCTCCTCGCCGCGGGGGTCGGGATCACCCCCGTGCGCGCGATCCTCGAGGAGCTGGTCCGGACTCGGAGCGCCCCGTCCGGCCACGTGACGCTGGTCTACCGGGCCGACCACGAGGAGCAGCTCGCGCTGCGCGCCGAGCTCGAGCGGCTCGCCGACGCGGGTGGCCACCGACTGGTGTTCCTGGTCGGCCCCCCAGTGCGCGGGTCGTGGCTGCCAGCGGGTATGCCGGGTGGAGACGACGCGGCTCGCCTGGCCTCCGTCGTCCCGGACCTCGCCTCCCACGAGGCCTATCTCTGCGGACCTGCGCCATGGATGGTCCTGGCGCATCGCAGCCTGCGCGGGTCCGGCATACCGCGGTCCCACATCCACGACGAGAGGTTCGGCTGGTGAGGGCTCCGACCGCACTGGCCGCTACCCTGCTCGGCGGCGCGGCGCTCACGGCGGCGTGGCACGCCGGGCTGGCGCCGGCCCCAACCGTCGTCCAGGGCGTGCGAGTCGAGTCAGCCCCGGACACGACGCCATCGGCACCGGCGACGTCGGGGGGGCCTGGCGGTGCCGGCAAGTCCCCGTCGCCCACGTCGAAATCCGCACCGAAGAAGGGCAGCGCCGTCGGGGCCCTGGTCTCGACGCCGTACGGCGACGTCCAGGTCAAGGTGGCCTACTCCGGCAAGCGACTGACCGACGTGGTAGCGCTGCACCTCACCGACAGCTCGGGCACGTCCGTGGCGATCAGCGACTGGGCGGCGCCGATCCTGCGGCGTGAGGCGCTCGTTGCCCAGTCCGCGCAGGTCGACACGGTGAGTGGCGCGACCTACACGAGCGAGGGGTACCGGCAGAGCCTCCAGGCCGCGCTGGATGCCGCTCACCTGGGCTGACCCGACCAAGGAGCCCGCTCTCGACTACACGAATCGCTTGACCTCAGGTGGGCTTCATGTCCGACCATGAGGCGCATGACCCAGCCCCCCGAGGCGACGTTGTCGCCGGCACAGGTGACGGCGTACCTCGACCGTCTGGGCGCCAGCCCACCCCCGGCCCCCAGCATCGAGGCGCTCGCCGCCCTCCACCGGGCCCACCTGTTCCGTGTGCCGTTCGAGAACCTGGACATCCACCTGGGCCGGCCCATGCCACTTGACCCGGACAGCCTCGTGCGCAAGGTTGTCGGCCAGCGGCGCGGCGGCTACTGCTACGAGCTGAACGGCCTGTTCGCGGCTCTGCTGCGCACCCTGGGGTATGCCGTCACGCTGGTATCCGCGCGGGTCGCGACCGCGCAGGGCGGGCTCACCCCGGAGTTCGACCACCTGGCCCTGGTCGTCGGCTCGCCCGAGATGGCCGAGCCACACCTTGCCGACGTGGGGTTCGGCGAGGCCTTCCTGGACCCGATCCCGCTGCGCGACGGCTTCGAGCGCTGGGAGGGGCGCAAGCGAGTCGGGCTCAGCGAGGCGGACGGCACGTGGACCTACTGGGAGGATCGCAGCGAGGGGTGGCGGCCGCAGTACGTGTTCACGCTCGAGCCCCGGTCGCCGGCTGACTTCGCTGCGCGGCACGCATGGCAGCAGACCTCAGCGGAGAGCCATTTCACCCAGAGCCAGGTGGTGTCTCTGGCGACGCCGACTGGCCGGGTCACGCTGAGCGGGCAGCGGCTGATCGCGACCGAGGGCGGTGTGCGGGAGGAACGTGAGCTCGACGACGCCGGGGCCGGACGTACGCTGCGCGAGCGCTTCGGCATCGTGCTCCCCATGCCAGGTTCCCCTGATGGGTAGTGGTGTCCAAACGCCCGGTATGGCGAGCGCTCCGAAGACCACCGTGGGGCCGGCCGCCTCAGCGGGTCGTCACTGACGCCGTGGCGCCGGGGAGCTCGACCCAGGTGTTCCCAGGAGCAAGCAGGAGGGGCTGGCCGCTGTCGGTGCGCAGATCGAACTGGTCGGTCACGGCGCCCTTCGACCACGTGCCCGTCACCGAATGGCCGCCGGCAAGTGCAACGAAGCGGCCAGATCCGTTGATGAGCTTGAGGATCGGAACCGGGGCGCCCGAGGCTGTTCCGATCTTCCCGACCGCCGAGGGAACCTTGAGGACGAGCACGTTGGCGGCGCTGATCTGGGTTCCGTCCGCCATCTTGTGCGGCCCCCACGGCTCCCACCGCAGGTAGCGACCGCGCGCCGCGTCGTACTTCCAGGTCATGTTCCAACCGGAGCCATACGGCACGACTACCGTCGACCCGGCCCCCGCAGCGCTGGCCGCGGACGCCGAGGCGAGGTCAGCGGCATACAAGAAGTACGGCGCTGGCGGGTCCCGGAAGTCGGACAGCCCCATGAGGATCCGCGGCTTGACGAAGACGTGGTCCGGCCGCGGACGGCTGCTGTCGATCACGTAGGCGCCTGAGCCGGGCACCCGCAGCGTGCCCAGGTCGTCGAGGCGGCCGACCGAGTCGACGTATTTGACGACCCATCGCGCGCCCATGGTGTTGCCGAACACCGGAGCCAGGGGCGAGAGCAGGGGAGCGTCCATGGGTCGCACCGAGCGGACTGGCCCGATCCGAGTGGGCAGCTGTGAGTGGTAGACCGCGAGCAGCCGGGTGTACGCGACGCCGATGGGCTCGGTGAAGACGATGTCGGCCTTGTCGACACCAATTTGCGGGTGCGCCTGCCGCACGTCAGACACCTTGATCGCTACCGCCGGGTGGTTGAGATTCATCCCGGGCGTGACGGGGAGGCCGGTCAGGGGAGCCGTGATCGTCGTGCTGGGGGAGGGCGTGGTGGCCGTCGGGGTGGGCGTCGCGCTGGGGGAGGGGCCGCGGTCGCCGGCAGCGAGAAAGAGGCCGACCGCCCCCGCGAGCACCAGCATGAACGCGACGATTCCGCCCACCACGAGACGGCGCTTGCGACTCTTCGACCCGCCATTGACTGACACCGCGCACCTCCGCGCACGCACGTCCCCGACGCCACCACCCTGGCAAGCGCGACCCTAGGGCGCACAGGGCCAAAGTGCCCGCGTTTCTGCTCGACTCGCCGTCCCGCTCGACATGCCGGCTGGTCCAACGACCTATCACTCGCGGTGCGGCTGATGCTTATCGTCCGCCGGCGCGGGTAACTGCCACTTGATACGCGTGTCCCTCAACCGGAGGTTCGCAATGGCGTTCGAGCCAGCGTTGACCTCGACCCGCCACCGCGGGGCCGTCTTGGGGATCGCTGTCGCCGTGGCCGCGCTGATGACCGCGGCGCAGACCAGCTGCGAGGACCGTGCAACGACCACGGAGAGCGACTCCTCCTCGCTCAAGGCCTCCAGCGGGGCCCGGGTCACGTACGCCGTCACGGCCGACGGGCAGATCGCATCCGTGAGCTACACCAACGGTGATGGCGACATCGATACCGACACCGGAGTCGGCACCGGCTGGACCGGCAGCGCGCGCATGCCGAACCCGGTCGCCCCCGTCGAGCTGACCGCAGTCGCGGGCTCCGGCACGAGCGTTGTGCGCTGCAGCATCGCCGTCGGTGGCAACGTCGTCCAGCAGGCCAAGGCCGTCGGCTCGTCGCCGACGGTGACGTGCGCCGGATCTGTGCCGGCGTCGAACGATTGATGTCGCTCCGGTGAGAACGGGACCAACGGCCCTGTCGGGATCCGCCGCCAAGCCTCCGAATGGGGTGGTGTTTCTGGAGGATCAGCTCACGGTCCAGGTCCCCGTAGGCATCGCCGCGGGGAGGATTTCCGCATGGCTTGACGGTGCGTCCGAGCTTGTGGACGAGAACGGGGACGCGCGACTCGGAACTGACGCATACGCAGCGGGGAACGCCGAGCTGAGGCGGGCCGGTTTCGCCGGGATCACCAAGGAAGTGGCGGTCCAGACGCTGCCTCCCTACGACCGGGGCGGCACCGTCGTGATCGTGATGCGCATGGTGGCAACCGGGGCCGCGGGCTACCTGTTCCCGGTGCTCGACGCGGACCTCGAGCTGAGCCCACTCCCTGACGGTGCGACCCGGATGCTCCTGCGCGGCACTTACCGACCACCCCTGGGCTCCGTGGGCTTGGCTCTGGACCGCGCAGTACTCCACCGCGCAGCGAAGGCTACGGTTCGCCGCCTGCTGAGCCAGGCCGGGGAGGTGGCGTCGGAGGGGTTTCCGCTCGTACTAGACCCGTTTGCCACCAACGGCTGACCTCCGCTGACTCCGCCGGCACCGAGCTCGCCGCGCACGCAAGAGGCCCCGACCACCACGGTCGGGGCCTTCTTCGTGGTGAGTGCGAGAGGGGGGATTTGAACCCCCACGCCCATTAGGACACTGCCACCTGAAGACAGCGCGTCTGCCGTTCCGCCACTCTCGCGGGCGCCTGGTTGGAGCCACCATAGTGTGCTGCATCTTCGCCCGGATCGCCAAACTCGAAGGTGTGGCATGGGGTCACGCGCGCGGTGAGGGCACCAGTCGCGTCTTGCAGCAAATGATCGCGCGCGGATGTCGAGACGAGCGACTGCCAGCGACAAGTCGGACAGCCGGGACAGATACGATCACC
The DNA here is from genome assembly GCA_963715025.1 of uncultured Actinomycetota bacterium. Classification (GTDB taxonomy): domain Bacteria; phylum Actinomycetota; class Actinomycetes; order Actinomycetales; family Dermatophilaceae; genus DASSJT01. Next base: position 1,118,963 of record CAVQQQ010000009.1, read on the forward strand.
CTGGCCAGACGAGTAGCTGCCGCCGACCACGACCTTCGGCGGCCCGACACGACCTCGGGGTCGCGTTCCCCCGCGCGTCCCCAGCACCATTGACGAACGAGTACGAGCCACGAGCAGTGAGCCACGGAGGTGAGCACCATGGGCCTGTGGGACCGCTTCGAGCGGAAGATCGAGGGCGCGTTCATGGGCGCCTTCGCGAAGGCGTTCAAGGCCGAAGTGCAGCCCGTCGAGATCGCGAGCGCCATCCGCAGGTCCATGGACGACCGCGCCGCCGTGCTCGGGCGGGGCCGCACGATCGTGCCCAACCTGTTCACCATCGAGCTCAGCCCCAGCGACTACGACCGGCTCGCCGGCTACGAAGACGAGCTCGAGCAGGAGCTCATCGCTGCGGCCCAGGAGCACGCCGAGAGCCAGCGCTACCAGCCAGGCGGCCCGCTCCGGGTCAGCTTCGACTCCGCCGACGACCTGGAGACAGGTGTCTTCCGGGTGCGCCCGTCCACAGCACGCCGCCCTGGCGACGCTCCCGCCAGGCCGGCCAAGCCGATTCACGAGCCAGCGCCCCAGCCCCCAAACGCTGCCCCATCTGCGGCGTCCCCTGGAGCCGGTGCCGCGCCCAGCGGCGGCGCTGCCGGCCCCGGCCACGAAGCCGACCACTGGTACTCCTCCCACCACGAACCCGAGGAGCCAGCGGTCCGACCGCAGCGGGTCAACCCCGCCGACCGGCCCTGGCTCGACGTCGACGGCGAGCGCTACCCGCTCATGGGCGCCATCACCGTCCTCGGCCGCGATGACACCTCCGACGTGATCCTCGACGACCCCGGCATCTCCCGCCGCCACAGCGAGATCCGCGTGACCACCGACGGCCCGCACTTCGTCGCCAGCATCCGCGACCTCAACTCGACCAACGGCACCTTCATCAACAGCGAGCGCATCAGCAGCCAGCACCTCGAGGACGGTGACCGCATCACGGTCGGCCGCACGTCCATGACCTACCGCAGCGGGCGGCGGTGATCGGGTGAGCGAGCTGACCCTGACGATCCTGCGCCTGGGGCTGCTGGTCCTGTTGTGGTTGTTCGTGTTCTCCGTCGTCGGCGTACTCCGGGGCGACATCTACGGCACCCGAGTCGTGGCCCGCACCCCCCGCCGCTCAGCCTCGCGCCGGGCCGCGCGGGCCGCCAGGGACTCCGGGGCACAGGGCCGGGGCGCCCACTCCCCAGCCCCGCGGCCCAGCCGGGCCGAGCCCTCGTCCCTCGCCGTCACCGAGGGGCCCCTCGCCGGCACTACGTTGCCCCTGCGGGAGACGGGCACGCTCATCGGCCGCAACCCCGAGTGCGCACTCGTCCTCGCCGACGACTTCGCCTCGGGGCGTCATGCACGAATCTTCCGTGACGGCACCGGCTGGAAGGTCGAGGACCTCGGCTCCACGAACGGCACGTTCCTCGGCTCCAGCCGCCTCGCCGGGCCCTCGCCCGTCGTGGCGGGAAGCGTGCTGCGCATCGGCAAGACGGTCATCGAGCTTCGGAAGTAGGCCTGGCCGATGCCCATCGCATTCCACTATGCCGCACGCTCCGATGTGGGCCTGGTCCGCTCCAACAACCAGGACAGCGGGTATGCCGGCCCGCACCTGCTCGTCGTCGCTGACGGCATGGGAGGGCACGCCGGTGGCGACGTCGCGAGCTCGACGGCCATCGGAGCCCTGGTCCACCTCGACGACGAGAGTGTCGTCGGCGGCGAGCTGAGCGGCCAGATCATCCGCGGCCTCCGGCGCGCCAACTCAGCGCTCACCGAGATGACCGCCGCCCGCCCCGAGCTCAAGGGCATGGGCACCACAGTCACGGCCCTCCTGCGCGGCCGCAACAAGATCGTCCTGGCCCACATCGGCGACTCCCGCGCCTACCTCTTGCGCGGCAGCGAGTTCGAGCAGATCACGCACGACCACTCCTTCGTGCAGACTCTCATCGACGAGGGACGCATCACCGAGGAGGAGGCCGAGTTCCACCCCCAGCGCTCCCTCGTCACCCGGGTCCTCACCGGCCAGCGTGAGGACGACCCCGACCTCGCCCTGCGGGAGGGCCTGCCGGGCGACCGTTTCCTGATCTGCTCCGACGGCCTTTCCGGCTTCGTCGCCCGGGACACGATCCGCGACGTGCTCGCCAGCGGTGCCACTCCAGCGCAGGCTGCCGACCGGCTGGTCGACCTCTCCCTCAGAGCGGGCGCGCCCGACAACGTCACGGTCATCGTCGCGGACGTCGTTGACATCGCCGACGATCCGATGCCGCCGACCGACCCACAGGTCGTCGGCGCCGCCGCGCTCAACCGCTCGCGCACCCGGCCCATCCCGGTCACCCCGGCCGGGAAGGCCGCCGCCCTGCGCCAGGAGGTCGTGGCTTCTCCCAAAGAGGAGGACGAGGAGGTCACCCTCGCGGAGGAGGGTCCCCGAGGTGGCGTGCGCCGCGCGCTGCGCGGCGTTGGCGGCATACTCCTCGCCGTCGTGGTCGCGGCGGGTGCGCTGTATGCCGTGTGGCTGTGGTCGCAGAGCCAGTATTACGTGGGTGCGTCCGAAGGGAAGGTCGCGATCTACCGGGGCGTCTCCCAGAGCCTGGGACCGGTCCCCCTCTCCCACACCGACTGGGTGTCGAGCGTCGACCTCGCCGACCTGCCAGACTTCTACCGCTCCCGCGTCGAGGGCAACGTGACCGTCGACTCGCGCGCGAACGCGCAGAAGGTGGTCGACAGCCTGGAGCAGCAGGCACTCGCCTGCATCCGCAAGAAGGCGGCCGGGGAGCCTTGCGGCACCGGCACGTCCGGCGACAACCTCGACCTGCCCACCGCTTCGACGGGTCCGACGTCGTGACCGCGGTCGGTTCCGTCCGGCCCCGACAGGGCCGAAACGTCGAGCTGGTCCTGCTCATCCTGGCCGTGGTGATCGTCGTGCTGGCCTACCTCAGCGTTGGCCTGTCGGTCAACGGGAAGTTCCCGCCGGGGATCTTCGGCCATGGCCTCGGCCTGCTCGGTATCGCGGTGGCCCTGCACCTGGTCCTGCGGTGGAAGGCGCCCCACGCCGACCCGCTGATGCTTCCGATCGTCACCCTGCTCAACGGCCTCGGCCTGGTGATGATCCACCGCTTGGATCTGGCCAAGGGCAACAGCTTCAGCGAGGGGCTTGCGCTGAAACAGCTCGTCTGGAGCGCCCTCGGCGTCGCCATCGCGGCCGCCGTGCTGCTCTACCTCGCCGACCACCGCACTCTGCGCCGCTACACGTTCACCGCCGGGCTGGTCGGCTTCGCCCTGCTCCTGCTGCCCCTGGTTCCGGGGCTGGGTCGCCAGGTCTACGGCTCGCGCATCTGGATCGGCATCGGGCCGTTCTCGTTCCAGCCCGGCGAGGTCGCCAAGATCGTCTTGGCGGTGTTCTTCGCCGGCTACCTCGTGACCACCCGGGACGCCCTCTCCCTGGCCGGCCGGAAAATGCTCGGCATGGTCCTGCCCCGGGGCCGCGACCTCGGCCCGATCCTCGTTGCCTGGATCGCCAGCCTCGGGGTCCTCGTCTTCGAGAAGGACCTCGGCTCGTCCCTGCTGTTCTTCGGCCTCTTCGTGGCGATGCTCTATGTCGCCACGGAGCGGCGGTCCTGGATCGCCATCGGACTGGTCCTGTTCATGGTCGGCGCCTATACGGCATACCTCTTGTTCGGGCACGTGCAGGCGCGGGTGCTGCTGTGGCTCCACACGTTCTCGCCGGAGGCGCTCAACGTCTCCGACCAGCTCGCGCGCGGCCTCATGGGCATGGCCAGCGGCGGCCTGCTGGGCACCGGCCTGGGTCGGGGGCGGCCCGACCTGACCTACTTTGCCGAGTCCGACTTCATCGTGCCCAGCTTCGGCGAGGAGATCGGGCTCATCGGCCTTTTCGCCCTGTTCATGCTCTACCTGCTGCTGGTCGAGCGGGGCCTGCGCACTGCGCTCGGCACGCGTGACGGCTTCGGCAAGCTGCTCGCGGCCGGTCTCGCATTCTCCGTCGCCCTCCAGTGCTTCGTGGTCGTGGGCGGCGTCACCCGGGTGATCCCGCTCACCGGCCTGACGATGCCGTTCCTCTCCTACGGGGGGTCCTCGCTGCTGGCCAACTGGGCGCTGGTCGCGCTGTTGCTGCGGATCAGCGACCAGGCGCGCCGGCCGGTGCCGGAGCCCGGTGACCAGGCCATGCCGACCGGCGAGGAGCGCACCGAGGTGGTGTCGCTCGCATGAACGCCCCCATCCGCCGCCTCGCCGTCGTCGTCTTCGTCATGTTCGGCGCCCTGCTGATCTCCTCGACGTGGATCCAGTTCGTCTCGGCCAAGGAGCTGAACAACCGATCCGACAACCGGCGCACCCTTCTGTCGACGTACGCCCGCGAGCGCGGCCAGATCCTGGTGCGCGGCACGCCGGTCGCGCGGTCGGAGCCCGCCGACGACGAGTTCAAGTGGCAGCGCATCTATCCCAAGCCCGAGCCATACAGCCACGTCACCGGCTACTACTCCTTCATCTACGGCAGCGGGGGCGGCCTCGAGGGGTCCGAGGACGCCCTGCTGTCCGGACAGTCGGACAAGCTGTTCTACCGGCGTGTGTCCGACCTCCTCACCGGCCGCAAGCCGACCGGCGCCAGCCTCGAGACAACGATCAACGCCAAGGCCCAGGCGGCGGCCGACAAGGCGCTCGGCGACCAGCGGGGCGCTGTCGTGGCACTCGACCCGTCGACCGGCGCGATCCTCGCGATGATCAGCCACCCGCAGTACGACCCCAACGAGCTCGCGAGCCACGACAGCAAGGCCGTCGCGAAGTCCTGGAAGCAGCTGACCACCGACCCCACGCAGCCGATGGTCAACCGTGCCATCGCCGGAAACCTCTACCCGCCCGGGTCTACGTTCAAGGTCGTGACCGCGGCCGCGGCGCTGTCGACCGGCAAGTACGCCGAAGACAGCGAGCTGACCGGGCCGGCCAAGCTCGACCTGCCGCAGACCAGCGTCGACCTGCACAACGATGACAACCAGCCGTGCGGCCCCGGCGGCAAGGTGTCGCTGACTCAGGCCCTTCAGATCTCCTGCAACACCGCCTTCGGGTCGCTGGGCATGGACATCGGCGCGCGGGAGCTGCGATCCCAGGCAGCGAAGTTCGGCTTCGGCGACCAGCTGCAGATCCCCATGGCTGTCACGCCCAGCTCGGTGCCCGCCGACCTCAACCAGCCACAGCTGGCCCAGGCCTCGATCGGGCAGTACGACGTGCGGGTCACCCCCCTGCAGATGGCCATGGTTGCCGCGGCCGTCGGCAACAAGGGCGTCGTGATGCGCCCATACCTGGTTCAGACCGTGCGCGGGTCCGACCTGAGCGTCATCGACGAGACGCAACCGCAGGAGCTGTCCCAGGCGATCGACCCCAGCGTTGCCGAGCAGCTGACCCGCATGATGGAGGCCGTGGTCACCGGTGGCACGGGCAGGGCGGCGCAGATCCCTGGCGTCTCGGTTGCCGGCAAGACGGGCACGGCACAGCACGCGAAGGGCAGCGCCCCCCATGCGTGGTTCATCTCCTTCGCACCTGCCGACGACCCCCGAGTGGCGGTAGCCGTCGTCGTGGAGGACGGCGGCAACGCCGGCAGCGAGGCCTTCGGTGGCCGGGTGGCCGCCCCCATCGCCAAAGCCGTGATGAAGGCGGTGCTCGGCGAGTGAACACACCACCGGGGACCACGATTCCGTGGTCCACCATCAAGACCCCACGACCACATCGCTAGATTCAGCAGCGGTCCGTGACCAGCCATCAGAACCAGCCGGGCGCGGGCACGCGGATCGTGCCATGGAAAGAGGAACCCAGTGAACGCGACACCCCAACTCCTTGGCGGTCGCTACGAGGTTGGCGAGCTCATCGGGCGCGGCGGCATGGCCGAGGTGCACGTGGGCTACGACACCCGGCTGTCCCGTCAGGTGGCCATCAAGATGCTGCGCTCCGACCTGGCCCGGGACCAGACCTTCCTCAGCAGGTTCCGCCGCGAGGCACAGTCCGCTGCCGGGCTCAACCACGCCGCGATCGTGGCCGTCTACGACTCCGGTGAGGAGCAGTCGTTCCAGCCGGGCGGGGCCATGGTCGACGTCCCGTACATCGTCATGGAGTACGTGCAGGGCCGCACGCTGCGCCAGGTTCTCCAGCAGCGCGGGCCGTTCGACCCCGACGAGGCGTGCCGCATCACGGAGGGGATCCTCGACGCGCTGGCCTACAGCCACCACATGGGGATCGTGCACCGCGACATCAAGCCGGCCAACGTGATGGTCACCGACACGGGCGCGGTGAAGGTCATGGACTTCGGGATCGCGCGCGCGATCGCCGACAGCAACGCCACGATGACCCAGACCCACGCCGTTATCGGCACCGCGCAGTACCTGTCGCCGGAGCAAGCCCAGGGCCAGCAGGTGGACGCCCGGTCCGATCTCTACTCAACCGGCTGCCTGCTGTTCGAGCTGCTCACCGGGCGGACGCCGTTCGTCGGCGAGACTCCCGTGGCGGTGGCCTACCAGCACGTCGGCGAGGCGCCGCCCCGGCCCTCGACGTACACCTACGGCGTGTCATGGGACCTCGACGCCGTCGTGCTGCACGCACTCGCGAAGGATCGCGAGCGCCGCTACCAGGACGCAACCGCCTTCCGGGCCGACGTGCAGGCCGCCCGGCTTGGCCGCCCGATCAGCGATGCCGCGCGCGGCGCCGCCCTGGGTCTTGGTGCTGCCGCCGGAGCCGCCGCCGCCACGGCCGCTCTGGGCGATCCGACGATGGCGGTGCCGCCGCCCTCCGGCGGTCTGCCGACCACGGTCCTGAGCCCGACCCAGGCCGCTGACCAGATCGCCGACCGCTATGACGACACCGACGACATGCTCCCGACGACGCGCAGGGGCGGCTACGAGCCTCCCCGCAAGCGGCGTGGGCTCGCCTTCGCACTGCTCGCGATCGCCGTCGTGGGCGCCCTCGCACTGGTCGCACTCTTCGCCAACAACTACCTCGGCGGCGGCGCGGCGTCCGACACCGTCACCGTTCCCGACCTCGTCGGCAAAGACGTGGAGGTCGCCAAGAAGCAGCTCACCGACCTCGGCCTCGTGCCCGTCGTCGAGACCAAGGCCAATGAAAAGCAGCCGGAGGGCGTGGTCTTCGACCAGAACCCACCGTTCGGCGGCCCGGCCGTGGCCAAGGGCACGAAGGTGACTCTGCTCGTGTCGGCTGGCCCGAACTCGGTGAAGGTCCCAGACCTGGTCGGCTACACCGAGGACGAGGCGAGAACCGAGCTGCAGAACCTCGGGCTCGAGGTGGGCGACGTCAAGGACGTGCCCAACAGCGGCAAGGAGAAGGGCACCGTCGTGCGCACCGTGCCAGGAGCCAACACGGAGGTCGCCAAGGGCAGCAAGGTCAACCTCGAGGTGTCCAACGGCAAGGTGCGGATCCCGAACGTCGTCGGCCTTCAGCTGACCGACGCGCGGCGCATCCTCATCGACGCGGGCCTGAACCCCAAGACCAAGTACGTGGACAGCACCAAGCCCGAAGGTGAGGTCGTCGACCAGGACCCGAAGGTCGACACGATGGTCAACGACGGGTCGTCGATCACGTTGACGGTGGCCCAGGCGGCCGCGCCCACGCCCACGACGACCACGACAACTCCCTCAACGACCACGACCAGCACGCCGCCGACGTCGCCGCCGAGCAGCTGACGAGCCCGCCGACGCGTCCGCCGCGGAGGCGCGTCAGCCGCCGACTCCGGAGGCGCGTCAGCCGGCGGCGACCATGCGGGCCACGCCCTGTGCATCGCGCACCAGCGGGCTCAGGCCGGCCGACCGCTCGACGGCGTCCGGCATGCCGCACAGGGCGAGCCAGTTGGCCAGGATCCGGTGGCCGCCCTCGGTGAGCACGCTCTCAGGATGGAACTGCACGCCGTGTAGCGGCAGCTCCACGTGGCGAACCGCCATGATGATGCCGCTGCGGGTGTGGCCGTTGGCGACGAGTTCCGCGGGCAGGGTGGGCGGGTCGATGGTCAGCGAGTGGTAGCGCGTCGCGGTGAACGGCGAGGCCAGCCCCTCGAGGACCCCACTCCCGTCGTGGTGCACCTGCGAGGTCTTGCCATGGAGCAGCTCAGGCGCACGCCCGACCGTGGCACCGCAGACGACGCCCAGCGCCTGGTGGCCGAGGCACACCCCGAGCATCGGCTGCCCCCGCTCGGCGCACGCCTGGATCATCGCGATGGACACGCCCGCCGCCTCGGGGGTCCCGGGTCCGGGCGAGACCAGGACACCATCGAAGTCGGCACCCGCGGCGGCGCTCACCGTGTCGTTGCGCACGACCTCGCACTCCGCGCCAAGCTGCTGGAGGTAGCCGACGATCGTGAAGACGAAGCTGTCGTAGTTGTCGACGACGAGGATGCGGCTCATGCGTGGTCCTGAGAGGTATGCCGTGGGCCGGCTCGGTGAGCCGCCGCGGGCTTCACGGGGTGGTCGTGGATGTCGGGGTGTTGGTCTGCCCCGACGTGGGGATGTCGACCGCGTTGTCGTTGAACGGCATGTACGGCGCCATCCGGGGGAACAGCCAGAGGAAGCAGAATGCCACAGCGGCCAGGGCGAGCACGAGGCACTGGGCCGCCTTGGCGGCCGGCGGGCCCGGCAGGGAGCGCCACAGCGCGGCATACATCTCAGGCTGCCTTGGCAGCGGCCGTGTCTGTGGGCACGGCAAGGTCGGCGGGCGGCACGCCCTGGGCTCGGGTATACGTCTTCGCCAGTTCGGCGAGCACGACATAGCGTCGCGCGGCGGTGTACTTGGGGTGGCAGGCGGTCATGGTCAGGAAGGCCGCCGAGGGCGCCGCGCCCGGCTGGTCGGGGACCGGTGCGATGACCTGGGTGTGGGTTGGCCGGACGATCTCGTGGCGGACCACGACGTACACGCTGTAGCCAGTCTTCGTCTCGACGATGACCTTGTCACCCGTGCGGATCAGGTCGATGTCGCTGAACGGGCGGCCGTACGTCGTGCGGTGCCCGGCAACGGCGAAGTTGCCGACCTGTCCGGGCTGGGCGGTGCCGATGTAGTGCCCCACGCCCATGATCAGGGTGTCGCGGTCGGTGCCCTCGAAGATGGGCCGGGCGTAGTCGGCGCCGAACCGGGGGATGCGCATGATCGCGAAGGCCTTGCCCATCTTCACTGCCGACGGCTGCACGCCCTGCGGCGGGCTGTCCTCGGGCCGCGCGGTGAAGTCGCGCTCCAGGGTCGACACCGTGCCGGACTGGGCGCGATTGGCCTCGACGTCGGTCCAGAACAGCTGCCACACCACGAAGAGGAGCAGGACAGCGCCCGCAGTGACCAGGACCTCGCCCAGCGCCCCGATGACCCAGCGGACTCCCGTCACGGGCCGACCGCTACAGCGTGCTCGAGTTTGGTGGAACCGGCGAACGCCGGGAAGGTCTCGCGGTGCCGGGAGCTCACCTCGTAGCCGAGGCCGTACGCCTCGACGTACTGCTTGTAGATGTCTACCTGCGGGCTGTCGGCGAGCGCGTTTCGGAGCCGCTGGGGGTCGCCCATCGCCTGGATCGTGAACGGCGGCGAGTAGACGCGGCCCTGGAGGATCAGGGTGTTGCCGACGCAGCGCACGGCGCTGGTGCTGATGACGCGCTGGTCCATGAGCATCATCGCCTCGGCTCCGCCGGCCCACAGCGCGTTGACGACGGCCTGGACGTCCTGCTGGTGGACCACGAAGTAGTCGAGCGGAGCACCCGGGAAGGCGCTCGGCGAGAGCGCGGAGTCATCGAGCGTCACCGTGAGAACGGGCCCCCTGACTGCCTGTGTGCCAGCCTCGGGGGCGAGCAGGTCACCCCGCTTCGTGGCGGCGGCGAGCCTGGCGTCTCCGGGTGCCTGCTGCTGGGTCAGGCGGCGAACCTCCGCCCGGAGGTCGGCGAGCTGTTGGTCGCGTGACTGGTGGATGCGGGTCTGCTGACGAACCAGGGCCGGGAGGTCGGCCGTCTCCGATCGCAGGCTGGTGCCCCGGGCCGTCTGGGCCGACACTGCGAAGAGCATGCCGGCCAGCACCGCGACCACCGGGACTGCGGCCGACCACCGGGTGGGGTGCTGAGTCAGCCACACCATCGTGGCGCGCGACCGGTCGGCCAGCCTCACTGCGCCGCCTCCTGCCGTGTCGAGGGTGGGTGTCGGGGCTCTACGCTAGGGCAAACGCCACACACGCAAGGAGAGTGTCCGCCGTGCCCGAGTCCAAGGGTCGCCCCAAACCAGCATTCACGCCGCCGCCCCGTACCCAGAAGGCGAAGATCGGCAACCCACCCTGGTTTGTCCCGGTCATGGTGACCTTGATGGTCGTTGGTCTGCTGTGGGTCGTCGTCTTCTACGTCACCAGCCAGCAGTACCCGGTGCCCCAGCTCGGCCGGTGGAACCTCCTGGTCGGCTTCGGCCTCATGCTGACTGGCTTTGGAATGACCACGCGCTGGCGCTAAACGCGCGCTCGGACGCGGTCTGGCCCGGGCACGCGGTCGCTGTCCCTGAATCCGGGAGAGATAGCGACGGCCGGTAGGGCCCTCCGGTTACACCGATGTGATTTTCCCCAGCTGGGGACAAGCGTGTGGATAAACCATCGCGCAATGGCATGTTTCGGGCGACGCTCAGGCGGCTCAGACCACGGCAGCGTAGGCCGGCAGGGTCAGGTACTTCGCGACGGCGGCCGCCACCAGTACCGCGGTGATGACCCCGAGCCACATCCACTGTCGCCGGGGCTGCCGACCGGTGTACGTGATCACCGCCGCCACCGCGAGCCCGGTGAGGAACCCGCCCAGGTGGCCCTGCCAGCTGATCCGGGGCACGACGAAGCCGAACACGGCGTTGATCACCAGCGTCGCGTACATGCCCGCGGAGGAGCGGCCGAGGTGCCGGTTGAGGATCAGCAGCGCTCCGAAGAGGCCGAAGACCGCCCCTGACGCCCCGACCACGCCGGTGTTCCAGGCGCTCGCGCTCACCTGCAGTGTGCCCGGGTCGGGCGGCGAGGCCAGCAACAGCACCATCACTCCGCCGCCGAGGGCCGATAGGAGGAAGAGCGCCAGGTAGCGCGCTCGCCCGAGCATCGGCTCGATGTACCCACCCACGATCCACAGCGCGTACATGTTGAACAGGATGTGCAGCGGCATCGCCGGCGAGTGCGCGAACGCCGAGGTCAGGAAGCGCCAGGGCTCGCTCCAGCCCAGGGCCGGCACGAAGTCGAGCGCGTTGGTGACACCACTCGTCGTCAGCTGCGCCAGCCACACGACGGCGCACACCGCGATGAGCGTGATGGTTACCGTCGGCCGGCCATCCGTGACCCGCCCCCCGAAGATCGTGCGTCCGGTGCGAACCGTGCGCGCCTGTTCGCGCACGCAGTCGACGCACTGGATCCCGACGGCGGCCGGCCGCTGGCACTCGGGGCAGGTCGGCCGGCCGCAGCGCTGGCAGCGCACGTAGGAGACGCGGTCGGGGTGCCGGGGGCACACAGGGGGTGCCGTCACCGGGTCGTATGCCGTGCTGTCTGTCATGCGCGTCCCTCGCCGGAAATCCGTGGTCACCTGTACGTCGTCGGCCGGAGCATCCGGACTCAGTCGGTGATCTCGACGCTCTCGATGACGACATCCTCGGCCGGCTGGTCCATGCCGCCGGTGCGCACGGCCGCGATCTTGTCGACGACCTCGCGGCTCGGGCCGTCGGCGACCTCGCCGAAGATGGTGTGCTTGCCGTGCAGCCACGGCGTGGCGGCAACGGTGATGAAGAACTGGGAGCCGTTGGTCCCTTTGCCCATGCGCTTGCCGGCGTTGGCCATCGCCAGCAGGTAGGGCTTGTTGAAGGCCAGCTCGGGGTGGATCTCGTCGTCGAAGGTGTAGCCGGGCCCGCCGACGCCCTGGCCGAGCGGGCAGCCGCCCTGGATCATGAAGCCGGAGATCACCCGGTGGAACACCAGCCCGTCGTAGAACTTGGTGGGGTTGGAGCGACCGGCGTCGTCTGTGTACTCCGTCTCCCCCGTCGCGAGGCCAGTGAAGTTGGCCACGGTCTTGGGGGCCTGGTCGGAGAAGAGGGTGACGTTGATATCACCCAGATTGGTGTGCAGGGTCGCCTTCATGGCGCCATCCTCGCACGGCCACCTGGCGCGAACGGGGCCGCCCGCGGGATGGTTCGCGGCATGCATGCGTCGTGGGTCGCGGTGGGGGAGGGCGCAGAGCGGACTGCGCGCATCCGGGGACATCTTGGCTCAGTACTCCAGGCACAAGCGCCTGCTGACAGGTGTGGATGGCACGGGCCGGACGGGTTTTGGGGCGGCACAAGCAGAGTCCGCGGGGGTTGAGGTGTGTGCCGGGCGGGCAATTCGGTGCAGGATGGGTAACAGAGCAGTGTCCGACCCCCAAGGAGGGACTGTGTTCCGCACCAAGAGCAACACCGAGCAGCTCGCCGAGTCCGCGAGCGAGCAGGCATCCCGGCAGGCTGAAGCGGCTGCGGCGCACGCGGCGGCTCTCAAGGACCGGGTGGGCCCGGCCGCGGAGGCGGCCCGGGAAAGGGCCGCCGCCGCGAAGGAATGGGCCAAGCCGCGCGTCGAGCATGGCATCGAGGTGGCCGCGCCCAAACTGGAGCAGGCCGTGTCCAACCTCGCGCCCAAGGTCGACACGGCGAGGGACAAGCTCGTCGACGACGTCATCCCCAAGATTGCTGAGGCGATCGCGACCATCGCAGCCAGCGCGGCTGCCGCCAAGGACTCGGCGACCGAGGCGGCCCGGGAGCACGCGGAGCGCGCACCCGATGCCTACTCGGTGCTTCGCGGCGACGCCGTCGCCAAGCCGAAGCGTGGCAAGGGCGGCAAGTTCCTCATCGCCCTCGGCCTCGCCGCAGCCGCCGTCGCCGTCATGACGGCCAGGAAGAAGGCAGCGCCGCGCGAGGACCCGTGGGCGACGCCGATCCCCGAGCCCTACAGCACGGGCACCGGTGCCACCGAAGGCCGCCACACCAGCGCCACCCCCTCGGTGGGCGAGAAGGTGAGCGACCTGGCTACAGCGGCCAAGGACAAGGCGGCGAGCGCGACAGCGAGCGCGGCGAGCGCGACGGCCGGCGCGGCCAAGGAGGCAGCCTCCTCGGCCAGGGAGGCAGCCTCCTCGGCCAGGAGCGCCGCCAAGAGTGCTGCGACGACGGCTAAGGAGAAGGCATCCTCCACTGCGTCCTCGGCCTCCGAGAAGGTCGAGGACGCAGCGCCTGAGGTCAAGGGTCGGGCCGCTGACGCGACCAGCGACGTTCTCGCGGCAGCAGACAAGACCGCCGACGCGGCGGCCGACGCCACCGAAAGCGCGAAGACCACCGCCGCCAACAGGGCCAAGAAGGCAGCTGACTGACCGCGAGTCAGGCGCTCCCGGCGCCTGAGCGCGCACCGAGCGGACGGCATACCAGCAAGCGGTATGCCGTCCGCTCGCGTCTAGCGGTGTGGATCAGAGCCTGGAGCAGTCGAAGCGCAGGCGCCGCGGAACCTCGATGCCGGGATTGTTCCCTGAGTTGCTGGTCGAGACCGAGCCGCACGACCACCCGCCCGCCGAGAGGTAGATCGACGTCGTCGACACCTTGGCGACCGTGCAGGTGAAGTCGATGGACTTGCTCGATGCCGAGCAGCTTGCGCCGGAGACCCCGATCGACGTGCCGTCTGGCAGGCCGATCAACTCGAGGATCGTGCCGGTGCGCTGCGTGGAGCTCCAGACGACCGAGGAGGTCTGACCATTCGAGAAGGCCACCGTGACCCGGGAGGACGCGGCCGAGCGGGCGCTGCTCGAGCCGCTCGAAGTGGAACTGGACGAGTTGGAGCTCGTGGACGATGTGGTGGACGTGGTGGCAGTCGTGACAGTCGTCGACGGTGTCGCAGTGCTCGTGCGGCTGGTCGAGCCGAGGCCCGAGCCCGGGAATGCTGGCGACGCCCCCACCCCGAAACCGGATGACGACCCGCCCGGCGTGGCCTTGGCCCCCTCCCGCGACGGCGAGCCCACCGGCGAGAGGGCCATGGCTGCCCCCACGATGCCGGCCACGATGACGGCGCCAGCGGCGGCGAGGGCGCCACGCGACACCTTCAGCGCACCCGGTGCGGTGATGCCCACGGCCCCGACGGCTCCGATCGCGGCCAGGCTCTTGGCTGAGGGCCACACGGCAGCCATCAGCACCGGGATGCCGACCAAGCGCATCCGCGAGGACTCTTCGGTCACCCACAGGGCAGCCGCGTCGCAGTCGACGCAGGTGCGCAGGTGCTCGTCGACCCGGCGCTGCTCGCGGGCCGACAGCGTGCCTCGAGCCCACCGGCCGAGCCGCTCGCGCACGGCCCGGCAAGCCTCGTCGGTTGCGACGGGTACCCCGTGCTGGAGGTAGGACGCGCGCAGACCCTCACGCGCCCGGAAGGCAAGCACCGACGCAGCACCGGGGCTGATCCCGAGCCGTTCCGCGACCTCGTCGAGGGAGAGGTCTTCGACGGTCATCAGCACGAGCACGCCCTGCCAGCGCGCCGGCAGGGCACGGAAGGCCTCGGTCACTGCGTCGCGGTCGACCGCCTCCGAGTGGCCGGGGGTGATGGGCTCGGGCCGCTCCCCACTCGATGCCCCTGGGTCCGGCTCGCCAGCCTCGGGGCTGGAGTCCTCGTCCGCGTGGACCACAGGGGGCCGCCGGGCCTCCCCTTGGATGCGCCGCATCGCGGCGAACAGGTACGAGCGGACGGGGTCTCCGGCCCGTGCCCCCGCCTGATCGCCCACAGCGCGCGCAGGAACGTCTCGGCCACCAGGTCGTCGGCGTCGTCGTGGGAGCGGGTCAGGGTGCTGGCGTAGCGTCGGGCCGCTGGCGCATGGTCGCGATACAGGGCGTCGAGGGTCGAATCGGGGCGCCAGGGCTCTGGCGCGAACTTCGAGTGCCGCGCAGTGTGCGCGGCCCGGCCCAGGGGCATGGCGCTGGTTCCTGCGGCTTCCTTGTGTGGCCGAGCCGGCGGCGGCGCGGTCGTCGATGCGGGGAAGGACCATTGTTGCGGATAGGGGGCGGGTTCGGTCACGTTCTGCGGACACCCAGGTGCCGGTCCCGCCACCTAGCCACCTCAGCGGTCACCCAGGGTCGCCCAGAGTATGGTCCGGCGGGCCCGCCCAGAGTCAAGTCGACACACGCGGATGGCGACGAGCGCCCGGACTCGGCCGCCTAGCTGGTGGGGGCCGGCGCAGTTGTGGTGGCCAGAGGGACATCGTCCCCGCCCGAGTCCGGGCTCTGGGCATGTGAGCCGGCATCGGTGGGGCGACCGTTCGGTGAGGTCGATGGCCATGGCGTTCGCGGGTAGGCCAGCCCTCGGGCCGCCTCGCGCAGGGCGCGCTGGAAGGTCACGACCAGGGGTGACAGTCGGGTGTATGCCGGTGTGGCGGCGTAGATGGTCCGGGACGGCGTGTCATCCGGATGCAGCGGCACCAGCCGGATACCTGGTGGAACCGCCTCGACCGCGATCGACGGCACCAGGGTGATACCGAGCCCCGAGGCCACGAAGCCCAGCTTGGCGAGCCACTCGCCGACGACGATGTCGATGCGGGGCACGAAGCCGGTGGCGAGACTGGCACTGATCAGCATCTCCTCAGGTCGGCTCCCTCCGGCGATCCAGGTCTCGTTCGCCAGGTCGCCCAGACGCACTCGCCGCCGGACCGCGAGCGCGTGGCCGGCCGGCAGCGCCACGAGCATGCGGTCGACCAGGAGCCGGTGAAGGGTGACGTCCTCGGGACTCTCGTCCTCGGCGACGCTGATGACGGCGAGGTCGAGCTCGCCGGAGCGCAGTGCCCCGAGGTGCTGACGGGTAGGCCCCTCCCGATGAGAGATGGAGGCGCCGGGGTTGGCCTGCTGAAAAGCCGCCAGCGCACGAGGGACCAGAACCGCGTTCGCGGAGGAGAAGGCACCGAGGCGCAGGCGGCCGCTGGTGCGGTCGCGCAGGCCCGCGAGCTCGCGCTGGGCCGTGTCGAGGCGCTCGAGCGCACCCTCTGCGTGGTCGAGCAGCAGCTCGCCCTCCTCGGTCAGCTGCACCCCGTGCAGGAGGCGCACGACCAGACGAGAGCCGACGGCGGACTCCAGAGAAGAGAGCTGGCTGGCGACGGACGTGTGCGTTGCGCCGAGCGCGTCGGCGGCCGCACCGATCGAACCGCTGCGGGCCACTTGGACGAACACGCTGAGCCACCTGAGGTCCACCTGCGCCATGCTAGGCCCCGGATCAGCGGCGATCCGGGAAGGTCCGGACCAATCGCCTTGTCCCCCAACGAAATGGGCGATTCACCCCGAATTGGGCGTCCTCAGGTTGACACCAGCGCGGCCTTTGTCAGCCGTCGGGTTCGCAAGCTGAGCGTACTGCGCGTGGCGGCGGACCAGCCGCAGCATCGCGACGCCAGTGAGTGCCGCGACGACGGCTGCCATGACCAGGCCCGCGACGATGCCGATGAGCACCGTGAGCCAGGTCGCCTGACCCTCGTGCCAGAGCGGTGTGGCGATGCCTAGGAAAACGCCGAGGCCAACGAGCCAGGCGCCCGCTGTGGTGAGGATCCAGGAGGCTGTGTGGACGAGGGATTCGCGGAGCACGAGCCACTGAGCGGTGCCGATGGAGGCGAGCAAGGCGCCCCCGAGGCTGGCCCCGACGACCACCTGGACCACCACCGGCCACCCGCCCGGCTGGTCGCCCACCAGCGTGGGGGACATGGCGATCGCGTAGGCGCATCCGGCCCCCACACTGGTGTACATGGTGAAGCGGCGCACGTCGAGGCGCCTGAGGGTCCGGGAGAGTGCGTGCGCCTGGACCCACCCAAGGGCCGCGCCCTCGACCAGTCCCGCGAGGATGAGTGCGGCATAAGCCACGCCCGCGGGCGCATCACGCGTGAATACACCCGTCACGGCAGGGACGGTGAATCCGGCGGCCTCGCCGGCCGTCACCCAGAAGAACCACGAGCGCCACAGGCTGAGCGGGTGTGGGACCGAGAGGTGGGAGGTATCCATGCGGCCAGAGTGCGCCGTGCGGGGGTCGGCTGATCAGGGGCAAACGTCCGCTCTCTGGTGGAACACTGGAGGACATGGCAGACGGGGATCGGGTGCCACTCGCGGACGCCATCGACGAGTTGCGCCGCGAGTTGTCGAGCGCCTTGGAGCGGGGTCGGGGGGAGGCCGTGCAGTTCGAGCTCGGCCCAGTGACGATGGAGTTCGAAGTGGGGATCACGAAGACGGTCGAGGGCAAGGCGGGGGCTCAGTTCTGGGTGGTGTCGCTGGGCGGCTCGGGCAGCCGCGAGGCGTCGAGCACGCACCGCATCACAATGGAGCTCAACCCCGTCATCGACGGCCGGGCCAGACCTCGCATCTCGGACCGGCTCGAGCGGGACAGCGGGTGACCGCGTCATGGCCGCCGACGCGTCCCGCCTCGTCGACGTCCGCGCGACGCTGCCACCCGATGAGCAGGGCCGCGTGTTCGACGAGTACGGCAGTGGCCTGCTGGTCACGGACGACCTCGTCCTGACCGCGGCCCACGTCGTCTTTGACGACGACGACCGGCCCCTGCCGGTGGCGCTCCGGTTCCCCGCATCCGAGACCACGGCCACGGGCACGGTCGTCTGGCCCGGGCACCGCGGGGATACCGACGCCGCCCTGGTGCGGATCACCGGCGCAACGCCGCCGCCATCGGTCGGTCGGGCACCCCGCTGGGGACGGTTCACCGGGCGGGAGGCGAGGCAGTCGATCGACGCCACCGGGTTCCCCCGGGTCATGCTCGAGGACGGGCGCCGGGTCAGCTACCAGCTCAGCGGGCACATCAACCCCCAGGGCGCGCTCAGGGAGGGCCGCTACCTCCTGTCGGTTGCGGACCCGCCCGCCGACCCAGGCGTGGGCAAGACCTCGCCCTGGGCCGGTATGTCGGGGGCGAGCGCGATGTGCGGCGGGGCGGTCGTGGGGGTCATCGTGATCGACACGCCCGGGTGGGACCGAGACCTGCTCACCGTGGTGCCCGCCGCCGAGATCGCAGCCGATCCACAGGCGCGCGCGCTGCTCGGCGTGTCCGGTCCACCGGTCTCGGTCGAGCTCGACCCGCTGCTGGCGCGCCCGGCGGTCAGCCACGGCCGCCTCTCGCCAGCCCAGCTCCTGCGGGCCGACGAGGAGGTCATCCCGTTCCTCGGCCGCGAGCACGAGCTCAACGACCTGATCGCGTGGTGCGCATCGCCGGACGAGTTCGGCGCACGTCTCATCGCGGGGCCCGGGGGGCGCGGTAAGACCAGGCTCGCCCAGGCCCTGGTCGACCAGATCGAGCGGGTCGACGGGCAGTGGATCAGCGGGCTCCTGTCCTCGAGCATCTCCTTCAGCAGCGACTTGGGCGCAGTGATGTCGACTGCTCGCGAGCACCCCGTCCTGCTGGTGGCCGACTATGCCGAGAGCCGCGGCGGCCAGCTCGATCGCCTGCTGTGGGACTACGAGGCCGCCGACAACCCGCCTCGACTCCGCCTCCTGCTGCTGGCCCGCGACCGCGGCGAGTGGTGGGACCGGCTGTCCGATCGACATCCCATGCTCTTGGGCGACGCTGCCTTCCTCTCGCTCACCCCGCTCCACCCACTGCTGGACCGCGACGCCGCATTCACAGCGTGTGTCGAGCAGTTCGCCTCGCGCCTCGCCGGCATCCGCCCCGGCGTCGACTGGGCGGCCATCGGCGCGGCCATCGCTGGCTCCCACGATGCCCGGGACCTCAGGGACGAGCGCTTCGGCGACCCGCTCGCGCTCCAGCTCGAGGCCCTCTTGGCCCTCCTGGAGTCAGCCAGCGCAACCGGACCGGGCGAGGCACCGGAGCTGCGGCTCATCGCCCACGAGCGGGAGTACTGGCGCAGCACGCTCGAGGCCGAGGGACTCGACCTGGCGCCGCGGCTGCGGGACCAGGCTGTCGCGGCGGCAACCCTCATCGCCGCTCGTGACCGGCCTGGCGCCCTCGCCCTGCTCCAGCGCGTGCCCGAGCTGACCAACCCCGGCCCGGTGGCCACCTGGCTCCGCTCCCTCTACCCGACGGAGGCGCAGTCGCGCTACTGGGGTCCGCTCCAGCCCGATCGCCTCGGAGAGCACCACATCGGGGCAGTGACCCGTGACGACCCGGCCCTGCTGAGACACCTGCTGGGCTCTGAAGACGTCAACGAGCTCCAGGAAGCCCTGGTCATCATCGGCCGCGCGATGGCACACCAGCCCCACTTGCAGCAGCAGGTCGGCGAACTGCTCAAGTCCGGACCCCCGCTGCTGGTCGAGGCGGCCAACCGCGCGGCCGACCGGGTTGCCAACCCGTTGCCTCTCCTGCGCGCCGTCCCTGGATCGGTCGGCCAGCGCTACACGCTCGACCCTGACGACTACGGCAGTGTGTCGAGCTGGAGCCACGGCACGAGTGTCCCCGAGAAGCTCTCCGAGATCGGGCGGGGCATCGGCGAGAACCCCTACACCTCCTCGCGCCCACTCGAGGTCGGCCCGGAGACCGCAAAGGCGACGGAACTGCGTGAGGCATGGCGCGACCTGCCGCCGTCGCCAGCGCCCGTCGCCCCGCCAAGCCAGCCTGCCTCTGTCGAAGCACCTGCCGGGCCGAGCGATCCGCCGCTCGTGAGGACTGAACGACAGCCCAAGCGTCCGCTGTCTCGGCGAGCGGGGGGCCTTGGGTGGCTGACAGCACTCCTGTTCACGGGAGTGATCTTGAGCGGGGGAATCCTCGTCGCGCACCAAATTCAGGCCACACCGGCCGTCAACGGCGAGGCATCCTCGGCCCCACCCCTGCTCGTGGGGGTCTTGGGGCTGTTGGTGCTGGCCATCGTCGCGGCAGTCGTGTTCCTGACCAACCGGCTGCGAGGGGGCAGGCCTCGCCCCTCATCGCCGGCCACTGGAGGTGCTGGAACCGTGCCTCCGGCTCCCGGCGTACCACCAGGCCAGCCGGCGCCCGTCGGTCCGCCAGTATCCCCGGGCATCCCGCCCCCGACCGGCCTCCCGAGCGGCGATCCGGTCGAGCGCGGTCGCGAGCACGAGCGGCTGGCGACCGAAGCGTACGAGCGAGGGAACCTCGTCTTGGCCTCGCACGAGTTCGCCACCGCTGTCGCGATCTTCCGCGACCCGGCGGTCGCGCACGAGCACCTCACCCGGTGCCTGCTGGGCCACGCCGCGGTCCTCAACGACCGGCGGGTGTTCGCCCAGGCGTCGGCGGCTATCGATGAGGCGGTCTCCATCCTGAGCTCCGAGGTCGCCCACGGCGCCATTCCGGCGGACGTCCTGGGCCGGGCCCGCGACCTCCAGGGCGGCATCCTCGCCGAGATGGGCGAGCTCGAGCGCGCCCTCAGCTGCGGCTACGACGCCGTGCGGATCCTTCGCGAGGCCGACTCTGGCCCGACCGCGTCGTGGGAGTCGCGGCGCGACTACGGCAAGGCGGTCAGCAACTTGGCCGGGCTCATGCAGCGCACCGGACGCATCCGCGAGGCCCTGAGCCTCTCCGCAGAGGCTGTGACGATCTTCGAGGGCCTGCAGCAGGAGGGTCTCCTCGGCCCTGGCGACGCCACCTACGGGCGGGTCATCCTCGGCCACGCCCGGATCATGTCCACCGCCGCGGGGCCGCAGGGCGGACTCGAGCAGGTGGACCGCGCGATCGCCGAGTTCGAGCGGATCGGACGAGCGGACGCGGACAGCATGCGGGCCATGGCGCCCGAGCTGGCGTCAGCCCACAGCCTGCGCAGCATCCTGCACGCCCAGCTGGGCGACCGGGCGGCCGCCATCGCCAGTGGGATCGAGGCGGTGAAGTCCTACGAGGAGCTGGCCGACCTCGTGCCGGGGTTCCTGCCCGACCTTGCCACGTCTCTCGTCAACCTGGCCAACCTACGGCTCGAGGCCGGACAGGCTGCGAGCGCACTGGAGGGCGCGCAGCGCGCCGTCGAGCTCCTGCATTCTGTGCTCAAAGCCGCCAGCCAGACGGGCACGACCCCCTCGGCATCGATCACCCGGTTCCTGTCCACCGCCGAAGCCACACTGGCGCGTGCGCGCAGCGCGGTCTGGAGTCAGGAGGGCGGAACGCCTGCGGTGCTCGGCCAGTAGGGCCCGGTCCGGCATACGGGCTGGCGTCACTGGTCCTCGGTGACCTGGGCAGTCGGGCGCGCCACTGCCCGGGGCTCGGGCCGCAAAGTCCCCCTGAGCTTGCGCCTGGCGGCGGTGCGGGGTGAACTCGCCCTGACGGCGCGCAGGCTCGACCTGCGGACGTGGTCGCCGGCGATCCAGCTCACGGCCATGCCCACGCCGTAGACGGCGCCGGCCTGCAGCGGCAGCACGTAGAGGGTGAAGAGCGCGAGCACTCCGATGACACCCGCCATCACGACGGATCCGAGCAGCACACGAATGCGCACGATGGTCTCCTGGTCGGCAGTTCTTTGTCGCTCTGCCCGGGGGCCATGGGCGTGGCGTTCTGTGTGGTTACCCGGAGGAGGTTCGGCCAAACTCTTTCATCAGGCGATGAATAAGCGCAGGATGGGAGGCATGGCACCTCCATCACCCAAGATCCCTCGTGCGTCTATGGCCCCGGGCGGCGGCCGTGATGCGTCCGCCGCCACCGCGCTCCGGCCGCACCGAAAGCCGCCCGCCACGATGGTCAGGATCAGCGGCCCGGTCGCGGGCCTCCTCGCGGGACGGCGGTGGTTCCCGCTCTGGGCGGTGCTGTTCCACCGTGGGCGCAAGAGCGGGAAGGAGTATGCCGTTCCTGTAGCACCGCTGGTCGGCTCCGACGCGTTCGTGATCGGTCTGCCCTGGGGCGCCAGGACGAACTGGGTGCAGAACGTCGTCGCGGCGAACGGCTGCACGATCCGCTGGAAGGGCAGGGAATACCGCCTGACCGACCCGGAGCTGGTCGGGGTGGAGGCGGCACTGCGGGCGGCTGGGCCGTTCCAGCGGTTCGTCCTGAAGCGGACCCGGATCCCCGCCTTTCTCCAGCTCCGCCGCTGACCCCTCGGGGCAGGAAGTTCCCAGCCAGCGCCCGTGACCTTGTTCCCTTGGCCCGTGGCTGTCCTCGGCACACGCTGGGAATGCCCCTGAGGAGGTGTGTGATGAACGTCCAGACATCGACTGGCATCGCCCCGGTACAGCAGGGCAGGGCCCGGACCCAGGCGAAAGCCGCCCTCGCGATGCTGGCGGTCTTCGCCGTGTGGACCGCCCTGTTCATCGGATTCAGCGGTGCCGTCGGAGACTGGCTGGGACTCGAAACCAGGAACGGAGAGGTCGTCTACATCGAGGCCTGGCTGCCGTGGATCGGTGTCCTTCTCGCCTGGGTCTGGCCGCTGCTGGTCGGCATCGGCCTGGCCTGGCGCGCGCATCACCGGGGCGCCGGCCGGCTGGCCACTGTGGCCGGTCTGCTCAACGCAGCAGTCCTCGCCGTGGTGACGGTGCCCGCCCTCGTTGACCGCTTCACAACGCTCTGACCGAGCGTCTGCGGCCCCAGCAGTTGCCAGGTCAGCGGGCCGGCGGTGGCGTCAAGCGCAACTACCGGGTATGCCGGCCGAGCACCGAAGCAGGTCCACGTCGCCTAAACCGCCGCCGGTTAGGGGACCTCGGTCCCTGTGCCGGCCGCCCGGCATACCCCTGTAGTTGTGAAAGCAGGGTCCCCTCGGCAGGAGGTCATACTATGCACACTCGCCTCGCCTTGGCCGTGTCAGCGGCACTGGCCTGCTTCGTCGCACCCCTGGCGATCGCAGCGCCGGCCTCGGCCGGGCCGGTGTTCCACCTGGTGTTCAACGGCCGGGTCGCGATCGGGTCGTGGACGACCTGTCCGCAGCCCAAACTGGGCGACCGCTGCCTCGACACCGTGGTCATCGCCTCGGACGCCAAGACGTACGAGAACAGCGACCAGCCGACCGGCGGGCACTTCCTGCACAGCAAGGGCGACCGGGTGATCCTGCGGCACTTCTGGTACACGATGACCGAGTTCGAAGGGGAGCTGTTCCCGGAGACGACCAAGGAGAGCTTCGGCGGCACGGACGTCGGGGTGAGCGTGAGCATTGCGAACCGGCTGACGAGTGCGAGCGCGGTCGCGCCCAGCATCCCCATGCGGACGTTCGACTACGCGACGGGCGAGGAGAGCGAAGAGACCGGCTCGGTGAGCGTGACCTGGCAGCCGGCAGGGCCGCTGGAGCCGATCCGCGAGGGCGGCCGCACGAGCACGCGGGACTACCTGATGAAGTCCTCTACGAAGGGGTGGTCCCGGACGGCGACCGCTTCGGGAACTGACGGTGGCGCACCAATCGCGGGGGCGGTGTTCACCGATGAGACGGTGATGTACTCCGTGAGGCAGGCCGAGCTGAGCGTCTACAAGGGCCGCCCGACCGGCTGAGCGTTGCTGTCCCCGGCTGGGCGGGTCAGCGGGCCTCGCTGAGCTTGAAGCGAGCCAGCGTCCTGGGGCCCCACAGCAGGGCGACGATCACGGCTGTGGCGGCAGTGATCACGCCGGTGAAGGCGGGGTCGTAGTGCGAGCCGTCGTTGGGGAACAGTGATGCGCTCACATTGTCCGTGTCGTGCACCAGAATCGCCGCAAGGACACTCTTGCCGGTGTTGTTGTACAGCCAGACGATGAGGACCCGCAGCCCAACGTCGTAGACCCCGCGCTGCCAGACGATCCAGGCTGCATCGCGGTGGGCTTGGATGTCCGGCACCACGTGAAACAGGCCCCAGACCGGGCCCAGGATGACTGCGGCGGTCAGGGCGGTCCGGCGGCGCTGCATCGGGTCCACGGCATACCCACTCCAACCGCCCTCCTCGCCCGCGGCGGCGATGAAGAACACCACGAGCAGGATCGGCAGCGACACGAGCGAGATCTTCGGTTCGGGCAGGGGCCGGCCGAGGACCCGCATGGCGAAGTACGAGAGAAGGTAGATCCCAGGCATCACGAGGAGCGCCGGCACGAACCACGCCTTGATCCCGGCGGGGTCTACCAGCCGCCTCAGCAGGGTCGCGACCCCGCGCCTTCCCCGCTCGCGATGCACGAGGATCAGCGCTGCTATCAGCGGGCAGACGAACTGCAGGGCGCTCACGGGCAGGCTCATTGCGAGCGGGAGCCCGCCGGCGACAAGGGCGCCGAGCACCCAGAACGGAATGGCCAGCACGAATACCAGCACGAAGAAACGCAACGGCGATCTCTCGGCTGTGCCCCCGGCGGTCACGTTCGGCAATCTACGCGGCAGCCGCCGGTCGACCGGGAGACAGCGCGGATATCTCCGGGGCCATCCGCGTCTCAGCCAGGCAGCAAGACCATGGCGGGTGCCCCCGTGTGGTCGCCGACGGCATGCCCGATTGACGTGCGCCTAGGACAGGGCGCGCTTCGCCGACCCCGATCGCCGGCTCGGCAGCTTGTCGAATGCCGCCGCGAGCCGGGCAGCCTGCCGGAAGGCCGCCTCGGGACGGCCGGCATCGCCGTCGAGGTTGGTCAGGGTCTGCATGCCCAGGTAGTAGGCGACCGCCGTGCGCGCCAAGACCGCCGGGTTCACCAGTTTCGTGAGGGGCTTTCCGCGCAGGAGGTGCCGAAGCACCTCTTCGGCCAGCTCCTCCCAGCGCCGGGTCGCGTCGGTCAGGGCGTCTGCCAGCTGCGATCCCGGCCGGGCGGCCGAGATCAGTTCCTGGATCGTCTCGATGTGGCCGGAGCGGAGGTCATCGGGATAGAGCGTGCGCAGTTTCTCGACCAGCGTCACGGCGCTTGTCACGCCCGCCATCTCGGAGCGGTAGACGGCTTCCCGAGCGGAACTCGTGTAGACGGCCGTCGCCACCATCACCTCGTCCAGGTCGGTGAAGTGGTAGTAGAGGACACCGGGGGCGAACCCGCCGATGGCGGCAATGGAGCGGGCCGTCGTCTTGGCGTAGCCGTGCACCGAGAGGGAGCGGATGGTGGCCTCGAGAATGCGCTCGCGGGTGGCGGCTCTCACGGGACGGCCACCGGTCTTACGCCCGCCCGTGCGAAGTGGGGGTCGAGACGGCGGGCGAGCTCCGGCAGGTGGTGACTCGGGACCTGCGGGTAGAGGTGGTGCTCCAGGTGGTAGGTGAGCTCGAGGAAGACGGCGGGGATGATCCGTCCGCGCAGGGTGCGCGTCTGCTGGAGCGGCTCATCGCCGTAGCCGTGGTGCGGGAGGTAGACCGTCAGCAGCGGGTACACCCAACTGCCCACGAGAGCCAGCACGGCATACAGAAGGAGCCCACGGGAGAAGAGGAGCCCGCCGGCGAGGGCAAGAAATGGAGCGGAGCCTTCCAGCCCCAGCCACGCCCGGTCGACCCGCCGCGCTCGGTGGAACGCCCAGATCCAGAGGCGCACGAGGAACACCGGCTCGAAGTCGACCAGCGTGGTCGCGCCCACGTCGAAGGAGAACCGGCGATGCCGCCAATACCCCGCGCATCCGCCCACGTGGCCGTGCGCCTCGAAGACGGCAGTCGATGCACCGCACGCCTGCAAGCGCAACGCGGTGGCCATCCCTGCGAGGCCGCCGCCGACGACGGCGATGTCAACTCGGCCCGGATGCCCGCGTCGAGGTGTTTGAACGCCTGTTCTGAACACTCGTTCAGAGTCGACCCGCGAGCACTGGCCCGTCAAGAGCAGGCCCGGATCACGGCTCCCAACCCGCCGACCGGCTGGCATCCGGACTTGTACGCTGCCTCGCTGCGGTCTGCCGCAGCGAACTGGCCGTCCCGGCTCCCCAAACTGCGCTTCCGGCGAGCCGGGTTGACGCTTCGTTGCCAGAATGTGCCTGCAGCAATGCGTGAGATGGGGGGTACAGGGAGCACACTTGACCTATGCGCCCCCCTACGCAAACTGCCAGACCCCGCCCTGCCACCAGCCCCTTCCGCACTGAGACCCTGCCCGCGCCGCCGGAGTATGCCGTGGACGACCGGGTCACGCACGACCGGCACGGCCTGGGCCGGGTCGTGCGTCTGGACGGGCCGCGGGTCGACGTGCGCTTCGGCGCGCAGATCGTCAGCGTCGCCGTAACGAGTTCGCGCCTGCAGCTGCTCTGAGCGCGGGTTAGTCCCCGCTGCCACGGTCCGGCCACCGGTCGGATCGTCAATGGAGTTCGCCCACCCGCGGAAGCAAGGATGCCGCTGGGGGAGTGCCCCCCATCCGGATGTGTCCCCTCGTCGGGGCGGGGCGACGAGAGCGCGATGGACGAGAACGCGACGTCCGACGACGCGGCGACGCTGTCCGAGGAACTGCGCGACCGCTTGGCCTAGGCTCGCGGCCGGGAGCCCATTCTTGCCAAGATCTGCCCTCAGGGCACGGGAACGTGAGCCAGAGCAGCGTCAGGCTTTGCCATGTCCTGCAGGGACACGCCGACCCCGTACGTCAGGAAGCTGCCCTCAGGCACCAACTCGAGAAGGCAGCCGGCACGTCGATCACGGGGCAGCAGCGAGGCAAGCTTCGTGGGCACTGACTCAGTGGCCACCGAGCCCGCAGGATGAACGGTCGCTGTGGCGTGGAACGAGATCGTGGCGGGGGGAATGGGCACGACCATGGTGAGCATGCCCCCGCGGTGAATCGGAACGGTGACAGCGACCTCGTCGCCGGTCGAGATCTGGCGCGCCTTCCAGCTGTCTGGAGCCGTCACGACATACAGACGGTGGTCCACCGTGGCGCACACGACGCCGCTCGCGCGGGGCTTTCCCTGCGGGGTCACGTGGCTGATCACGGCAAACGAGGCCTTCTCAAGCTCGCGCCAGATCCGATCCACCGTGGGCCGACGAACTGGTGCACGCTGTCTTGCCTGCTCATGGGTCCGATGGGGTGCGTTCATGGGGGACCTCCTCGGTCGCGGCGCGGGCAACGGATCTGCCGGGTGCAGACCCCCTGACTGGAACCACCCCGACGGTGGTCGCACAGGCCCGACGCGAGGTCGCCCACACGTCTAATCTGTGGCGGCACGAACCGAGAACACAGGGGCGATGGTCCTGACGGCTGCTGGTGAGCGCGATGGTGGAGGGTGCGTTGCGTCGAGGCCGGCCCGGGGTGTCCGCGGTGCCGGGTGACGAGGCGCCCATTGCGGCCGGCACGTGTAGCCACGCAGCACCGGTGGGCGAAATGGGGACATGGAACGCGTAGACGTAGAGCAGTGGGTTGCAGCCTACGAACGACTCTGGCGCACGCCTGGGACCGAGCTGCTCTCGGAGCTGTTCACGCCAGACGCCTCCTACCTCGTCTCGCCCTGGGCCCCGCCGGTCGAAGGCCTGGACGCGATCGCGCAGCTCTGGGAGTCCCGGCGCGATGGCCCGGACGAGGAGTTCGCGATGTCGAGCAGCCTGGTGGCGGTGGACGGCGCCACCGCGGTGGTCCGGGTCTTCGTCGACTACCCGGCTCCCGCGGGCCGACCGTGGCGTGACCTCTGGGTGCTCCGGTTCAACGGCGATGGCCGGTGCTCCTGGTTCGAGGAATGGCCGTTCGCGCCGGACGAGCCGGAGGGCACGACCTGATTGACCTTGTGACGGATCACCTCAGCTGCCGGGTCTGGTTCGGGATGGCGATGGATGTGCGTGGTGGCACGGATGACAGGCGTGCCGTCGGCTGGAAGATTTCAACCGCCGGATCTCTCGGGTGTGGGATCATCGTTGAGAGCCTGGGGACAACGCGGCATCCGCCGAAGGCAGGCTTACCGAAGGTGTCCTGATGGCCAGCTGGCAGATCGCCATCGCGTGCGCGTGCGCCGCTCCTGGTGTCTTGCTCGGCCTGTTCCTGATCCTGCGCCGTCAACGCGTCGTCGGCAGTCTGCTCGTCGCCGTGGGAGCCATGCCACTGTTGGTGTTGTCGCCGGATTCGCAAGGCTCGGCGCCTCAGGGCTCGAGTCTGCATGGTGTCGACCTCCTGCTCGCCGTGCTGTCGGCAGGTGCCTGGATCTGGTTCTACCTTCCGGCTGCTTTGCTGGCCATGTACTTCCCGGACGGCAGACTGCCTGCGAGGCAGTGGCGATGGCTGCTCGTCGGTTGGGTCGTGCTGACGCTCGTCTTCAACCTGGCGGTGGCCCTCGATCCATCGAGCTACGGCAGCGGTGCTGGCCAGATACCGGGCAGCCCACCCTTCTCCGTTCCGCAATGGCTGGTCTCGACCCTGGGCATCCTCGCCCTGGCCCTGCTGCTGACGTTGCTCGTGGGCTCGGTCTGGTGTGTCGTGTCCCGATACCGACAGGGGACTGCGGTCGTCAGGCGTCAGATCAAGTGGTTCGCGCTCAGCGTCGCGTTGCTTCCCGTCGTCCTGGTGGCGACCTGGGTCGCGTATTTCGTCTCTGACGTGGCCGGGGTCGTCGTTGTCGTCGGACTCCTTCTCGTGTTCGCGAGCGTGCCGGTGACTGTGGCGATCGCCGTACTGCGGCACGACCTGTACGACATCGACCGCCTGTTGAGCAGGACGGTCTCCTACACCCTGGTCACGGCGCTGCTCCTCGCCTTCTTCGTGGCTGCCGTAGTCGGGGCGGGCGTGGTCGTGGGGCGCGGCTCTGACGTCGCGGTTGCGGTCGCCACGCTGGCGTGCGCGATGGCTTTCGGGCCATTGCGGCGTCGGGTCCAACGAGTCGTCGACGGACGATTCGACCGAGACCACCGCGATGCCGTCCTCCGCGTCGGACGGTTCGTCGACTCGGTGCGCACAGGCAGCGCAGAGCCGGAGGAGATCGGGGACACGCTGAGATCGGCCCTGCGTGATCCCGAACTGCGCGTGGCGTACGCCATGGGCAGTGAAGCGGACGAGCCGTGGCGCGACAGTGCCGGTCGGCCGGTCGATCGACCCGCCGGCGATCATCTGGATGTCGCCGTGCGGGGCCGGTTGCTGGCTTCGGTGGAGTTCCGCGGCGCCCGAAGGCGACCCCAGCTCTTGCGCGAGGTGCTGCGCGAGGCACACCTCCCGTTGGAGCTCGCGCGTTCGAGGATCGAGCTGAGGGATGCCCTGGCGCAGACAGAGGCTTCCCGCGCCCGGCTGCTCCGCGCTGGCGACGAGGAGCGGCGCCGTCTCGAGCGCGATCTCCACGACGGCGCGCAGCAGCACCTGGTGGCGATCGGGATGTCGCTACGGCTGGCGCAGCAGGCTCTTCCGCCGAGCGACCCGATGCGCGGCACTCTGGGTGGCGCAGTGCGCGAGCTGCAGGACGCGCTGGCGGAGCTCAGGCGGCTCGCGGGTGGGGTACGACCGCGTGCCCTCGACGAGGGGCTGGCCCCCGCCATACGTCAGCTCGTGCGTGCCAGTCCGGTGCCCGTTGATCTCCGGGTCAGTCCCGGGGCGCTGCCGGATGCGATCGCCACGACGGCCTACTACGTCGCGGCCGAAGCCGTCACCAACGCGCTCAAGCATGCCGAGCCGCGGGCGGTGCGGATCGACGTGAGCCGGTCGAACGGGTTCGTGCGCGTAGTGGTTGAGGACGATGGCCGCGGCGGAGCCACGTTGAGCTCGGGATCTGGCCTGACCGGGCTTCGCGACCGGGTGCTCGCGACTGGCGGCGAGCTGCTCGTCGACAGTGCACCCGGTCGCGGTACGACGATCGAGGCTCGGCTGCCGTGCGAGTAGTGATAGGGGATGATTCGGCTCTGGTTCGCGAGGGGCTGGCCCTGCTGCTGATCCAGGCCGGTCACGAGGTGGTCCGACGGGCAGCCGATGCCCCATCGTTGGTCGAGGCCACGCTGGCGGAGAGGCCGGACCTCGTGGTCACCGACGTCAGGATGCCGCCTGACATGACCGACGACGGGGTCCGCGCGGCTAGGGCGCTCAGGGAGCAGCTGCCCGGTCTTCCGGTGGTGCTGCTTTCGCAACACGTCGAGACGACACAGTCGACCGAGCTGGTCACCAAGGGCGGGTTCGGCTATCTGCTGAAGGACCGCATCCTCGATGTAGACGACTTCCTCGACGCGCTGCGTAGGGTCGCGGCGGGAGGCTCTGCGCTCGACCCCGAAGTGGTGGCGTCCTTGCTGGCTCCGAAGCGACCCGAGCCCGCGTACGGCCGGCTCACCGAACGCGAGCTCGAGGTCCTGGCGCTCATCGCCGAAGGTCGCTCGAACGGCGCTGTCGCGCGCATGCTGTTCACGACGGAGCGGACCATCGAGACCCATGTGCGGCACATCTTCACCAAGCTCGAATTGCACGACTCCGACGACGACCATCGCCGGGTGCTCGCCGTCTTGACCTACTTGCGCAACAGCTCGTAGGGAGCGGGCTCCCCAGCAGCCTCGGCAGCCGTCCGACCCAAGAGAGCGAGCGCCGCCACGGCCATGCCGACTGCCTGCGAGACGGCGCCGACCACCTCGAACCATGGGAGCCCGATCACGTGCAGCACTGGCCAGCCCAGCACGGCATACGCCGCCCAGGACGGCACGGCACGAGACCTGCGCAGCGCCAGCCCCATCAGGAACGTGCCGACGATGTTGCCGATTGCGAACGTCAGGTAGACCCAGATCGTCAGCGGCTCGTTGAGCTGGGCCTGGAGGACTGCCGCGTCATGCGACGTGGAGCCGCCCGCCGCGGCCACCATGGCAAGAGGGGTGAAGCCCTGGAAGACCAGGGCGAAGTAGCAGACGTAGGCGGCGACCATCATCGCGCCGGCCACCAGGCCAAGCCGCGCTGCGCCGAGGCGAACCAGGCGCATCAGGCCGAGCGACGCTGGCACCATGAGCAGCGATCCGATCAGGGCCGCGAAGCTCGCCCAGCGTTCCAGCTCCGGGTAGGCGGCCGCGATGGCCAGGGCTCCGCGGGGGGTCAGGTCGTCGCCGCCGTGCATTCCGATGATGGATTCTCCGGTGTTCGCCAGGACGAAGCACCAAGGTGCGACGAAGAGGCTCAGCGCGAGTCCGACCTGACGCGCCCGCGCCGTGCGCCGAGGACCGACGGCAGTGTCAACTGGTGCTGGTTCTGGACCCGAACCCTCGTTCATGGCGGGTGTGTGCATGGCTGGTGTGTTCATGGTGGCTCCTCGAAGCGGATAGGTGTTCCACTCCGAGGTTGCCGTTCGACGGTGGCCTCGCGCGTCGACGCTACCGCGTCACTTTGGTGCGTGCTCACACGTACGAGGTTCCCTGCCGTCACCTACGAGTCCCATCTCGAGGTCACCGCCGATGGCGTCCACGTCGAGCACACGGCCTGGCACACCCACGTCTACGAGAAGCACCACGACCAGTGGCAGCAGGTCTGGGCGCAGGCAACCTCCGTGGGCGGCTTCCCGCCACCGGGAAGCTAGTCCCATCGCGGCCTTCGGCCGCTCACGATCACCCTCTGAAGACCCTTGACCCGCCGCGCTCCGGTAGGGTTCGGCAGCTACGACGAGGACGGGAGCAGTGGGAGCACGAGGAGGCAACCGGATCAGCCGGATCCAAGCCGAAACTGCGGACTAATCCGTGATAGGGCCAACGCTGAGCACGGTCAGCAGCTCAGGATTGGCTCAGTGGTTGCCATGGTCGGCCGCAGTGGACCGCAGTGCCTGCGTCGGCGACATGCGTTCGCCTTCGGCGTGGGCTGTGGCGAAGGCAGTGGTGCCGAGGGCTGCTCCTAGGGGCCGGCGCAGCTCTTCGTCCGGAGTCGCGAGAGGTCGCATATGCGTGGCGGCTGACTCACGCGTGGAGTGCGCGGTACCGAGCAGCACGGCCGCGTGCCGTGCGCGGCCCCGTGCGAAACACACGGCCGCAAGGGCTTCGATCGCATTGACGAGGACGAAGGATTGCCCGGCCAGCGCGATCGCTTCGACACTCGCGCGCAGCAGCTCCTCGGCCCGGTTCAGCTGTCCCTGCTCGTGCGCATGCTCCCCCAGGATATACAGCGCCCGCCCGGTGCAGCGCTGATCGCCGAGCCGGCGCAGTTTCGGCAGGCATTGCTCCATCAGTTGGGCCGCGCCGATGTGGTCGCGGCGCGCCCAGGCGAGCTGGGCGAAGCCAACCGTCGCGTGCGCCAGGTCCTCCTCGCTGCCGGCCGCCTCGGCCAGTGCCTGACTCTCGGTTAGCCAGTCATGGACCTCGTCATCGGTGACGCCGGCATAGATCGCCCGCTGGGCCATGATGAACAGCGTGTTGGCCGTGAACATCTGGTCTCCAACGTGGCGGAACAGCGTCACGCTCCGCCTTCCCCACTGCAGCGCCTCGGTTAGTTCACCGGTAGCTTGGGCGAGGGCTTGCATGGTCAGCGCGGCCTCCCACTCGTGATCGTCGCCGAATCGCACCAACGCGTCGTGCAGCGCCGGCAGCACGAGGCGTGGTTCGACCCAGAACGCGCCCAGGCCGATCGCGCGTGAGGCGCGGCCGCGGGTGAGGTCGTCGAGGTCGGTGGCGAGGCGCGCCGCCTGCTTGGCCAGGTCGAAGGCGACTCGTGAGTCGGAGGGTTGCAGGATCGCGCTTGCCGCAACAAGCCCGGCGACGACGGTTGGGCGCGCGGGCGGTTCGCCGAGTGCACGCGCGCGGTCGATCCACTCATGTGCTTCGCGGCGCTGCCCGGCGATGTCCCAGAACCGCTGCAACGCGGCGATCCACCGCCACGCCGACTCGACGTCGTGGGTGGCAATGCTGTGCGCCAGCCCGGCACGAAGGTTGGGCTGCTCGGTGGTCAGACGGTCGAGCCAGGCGCGCTGATTCGATGCGCGCAGCTGCTCTGCGGCCTCCACTGCCAGCGCGAGGTAGTAGGACGCGTGCTGGTTTCTGGCCGCGGGTCCCGCGCCGGAGCTGGCCAGCCGTTCGGCGGCATACGCTCTGATCGTCTCCAGCAGCCGGTACCGTCGGGCGCCGCGCCCCGCGCTGGAGACGAGTGACTTGTCGATCAACCTCGGCAACAGTGTCATCACGCCTGGGCCGCCGTCACTGCCTATGCCTACCGCTTGAGCCGCGCCGAAGTCGAAGTCTGCAGGGAACACCCCGAGCCGACCGAAAAACATCCGTTCGTAGTCGTCCAGCAGGTCGTAGCTCCAGTCGATGGCACCGCGCAGGGTGCGCTGGCGAGGAACAGCGGTACGCGCGCCGGCAGCGAGCAGATCGAACCGTCGATCCAGATGCTCAAGCAGCTCAGCGGGCCCGAACGTGCGCACCAGTGACGCAGCTAGCTCGATGGCCAACGGCAGGCCGTCTAGCCGCTGGCACAGCGCCGCGACCGCAGGAGCGATCGAATCATTGAGCGTGAAGCCGGGGGAGGCGGTTGCCGCGCGATCGACGAAGAGGCGCACTGCGTCGAAGGCTCCGATCGTGGCGGCCAGACCTGACTCCCCGGAGGTGGGTAGGGACAGGGGCGTCACCTGGTAGGCGACCTCGCCAGGCACGCCAAGCGGCTCGCGACTTGTGGCCGCCACCCGCAGCTGGGTGCCGGTGGTGAGTAGGTGGGTGACGATCTCAGCGGCTTCGGCCGCCACGTGTTCGCAGTTGTCGACGACCAGCAGGCAGTGCATCCCGCCGGCGATCTCACGAAGAATGTCGCGGAGCGACCATCCTGGCTGGGGCACAACGCCTAGCGCCCGGGCGATCGTGTCCTCGATCAACTCGGGCCCGACCGGTGCCAGATCGGCAAATCGAGCACCGTCGGAGAAATGGTCGGCCTGGATTGAGGCCAGGCGCAAGGCGAGTCGGGTCTTGCCCACCCCCCCTGGCCCGACGAGCGTGACCAGGCGATGAGTATCGATTAGTGCCGCGAGCTCGGTCGTCTCGTCGTCACGGCCGATGAGGCTGGTCAGCGGGATGGGAAGGGCGGGGTCGGTGCTGGCGGCGCGGCGCAGTTCCTCTCCCTGTTCCGCCAGAGCGGTCCGGTCGCCTAGACCGAGCTTGCGCAGCAGGGAGGCGATATGGCTTTCCACGGTCCGCACGGAGACGTGGAGGCGGGCGGCTATCTCACGATTGCGTAACCGCTCAGAGACCAGCCACAGCACCTCGGCCTCACGCTCGGTGATACCGGCGTGATCCAGCCGCTCGGCCATCCCGTCGCCGTGCTGTCTCATGCAGGCATTGTCCTTGGATTCGGCAGCGCCGCCCTACGCAGGTGCCCTCCGTACAAAAACCCGTAGATCGCACGGATGAGCGACCGCTCCCAACGGCCAATGCTGGGTCGCGGAGGCCGCGCCAGCTACTGCGGCCTCAGCGCTCACCACCCGAATCGCCTTCCTTACCCGATCTGGAGTGACATCGCGAATGCGTACCAACCACCACCGCCATGACATCGTCGTGGTCGGCGCCCGAGCTGCCGGCGCCGCTACCGCGCTACTCCTCGCGCGGCTCGGCCATGACGTGGTGATGCTCGAGCGGGCCCACTTCCCTGCCGACACGCTCTCGACACATCAGATCGCCCGCACCGGCGTGGTCCAACTCCAGCGGTGGGGGCTACTGAAGTCGATCCTCGACAGTGGAGCCCCGGCGATACGCCAGGTCACCTTCGCCACTGCGGACGAGTCGGTGACCCGACAGATCAAGGAAAAGTCTGGCGTGGATCTTCTCGTTGCGCCACGCCGGTACATCCTGGACTCCCTCGTGGGAGAGGCGGCGGTCGAGGCAGGCGCCATCCTGCGGCAGGGCGTCACAGTCACCGGCGTGCGAATCGACGATGCGGGTCGGGCGACCGGCGTCTACGGCCACGACGGCAATGGTGAGGCGCTGACCATCGATGCACGCTTCGTGGTCGGCGCCGACGGCCTGCGGTCCCGGGTCGCCCGCTCGGTCGGCGCCGAAATCATCGAGGACCGGGGCGACGACGGCGCAGTCCAGTACGCGTATTACGGTGGCATCCCATGGCGCGGCATTGAGCTGATCGCCGGGGACAGAGCGCTTACCGGAGTCTTCCCCACCCATCATGGCGAGGCCTGCATCTGGATCTGCAGCCCATCAGTGGATGCCCGCCAGGCCCGCCGTGGTGCAGCCTCACGCACCGAAGCCTTCACCGCCCACCTGAACAACACCGCGCCGGAGTTGGCACAACGACTTCGCGCGGGACAACGCACCTCGGCGGTAGCCGGCATGCTTCGTACGCCTAACTACGTCCGCACGGCTCATGGCCCGGGTTGGGCCCTGGTCGGAGACGCCGGATACCACCGCGACGCGGTCACCGGCCACGGCCTGAGCGACGCCTACCGGGATGCCGAACTGCTCGCAGTCGCGCTTGATCAAACGTTGCGGGGTGGCGGCGACGAGACCACCGCCTTGGCTGGCTATCAACGCCAGCGCGACCAGGCATTGCGCGACATCTTCGACCTGACCTGCGCCCTGGCCAGCTACCCACCCGTCACGGAGTTCGTCCAACTCCAGAAGCGGCTCAGCGTCGCGATCGACATCGAGGCTGCGGAGGTGGCCGCCCGCCCTCTGCCGGCGACGCTTGCGCAGCCGGCTAACGCGGCACTGCCCTCGACGCTCATACAGCGGGCCACCGCAGCAAATCCAGCCGAGCGAGAGTCCGCAGCCTGACCGTCACCGGTCAGATGCCACATCACGCTGCGCGCCCGCGCAGCATCACACCGAAGGAGAAACACCATGACTGCAACCGTCAACGAATCGTCGCGCAACGGCGTCGACACCGACACCCTCTTCGCCACCCTCAACGCCGTCAAGGCAGCGCCGGAGGCGGCAAGGTTCGAGTTCCGGGCACGTAACGACTGGATCAGCGGCACCCACAGCCGGGGGACGATCCACGACTTCTTCGGCGTCGGCGAGGAACGCAGCCACGAGCGCACCTTCCACTTCGACGCCGACCACCCGGCCGTCCTGGTCGGGCGGGACAACGGCCCCACTCCGGTGGAGTTCGTACTGCACGCCCTCGCCTCGTGCCTGACCGCGGGCCTGGCCAACATCGCCGCAGCGCGAGGAATCCGGCTCACCGACGTTCACTCGACCGTCGCCGGCGACATCGACCTCAACGGCATCCTCGGCCTCGACCCAGCCGTTCGCAACGGCTATCAGAACATCACCGTCCGGTTCACGGTCAAGGGCGACGCCCCGGCCGACAAGCTGCGCGAGCTCGTCGAGCAATCTCGGGCCCGCTCCGCGGTGTTCGACCTCCTCACCAATCAGGTGCCGGTCAGCATCGAGATCACAACCGACTGAGCATCGCGCGGGCCGGGCCAACACTCGGGTTCGGCCCGCACGACCGATTTGGAGACTCAATGTCCACTGTCAGCACAACCGCTGCCACGAAGACGGCGGAAGATGAGACCACGGTCGGTTTCCTCGGAATTCCGGAGGTGACCGCCAAGGCTCAGCAAAGCTTCGATGAAGACATCGCCGAACTCGGCTACGTGATGAACGTGTCACGACTGTGGTCCTACCAGCCCGCCACGGCAACCGGGCTGTTCGACCTGGTACGACAGGCAATCGCCGACGATCGGCTGAGCGTTCGTCAACGCGCCATCCTGGTCGCCGCGTGCGCGTCCGCGTTCGGTGACTCATACTGCGCCCTCGTGTGGGGCTCCAGGCTGGCCCAGACAAGCGACGCGGATACGGCTGCTGGCGTGCTGCGCGGCACCGACCACGGCCTCACGCCCAGCGAGCAGGCCATGGCAGGCTGGGCACGCAAGATTGCACGCAACCCCAACGCCACCAGTGACGCGGACATACAGGTGCTGCGCGAGGCGGGATTCAGCGACTCACAGATCTTTGCAATCACGGTCTTCGTCGCGCTGCGCATAGCGTTTGCGTGCGTCAACGACGCGCTCGGTGTGCGGCCGGACGCCGCCCTGCGCAGAACCGCTCCCATAGCCGTACTCGACGCCGTGACGGTGGGCCGGCCCATCGAGGAGACACCGTGAGCCCTCATGCGAGCCCGGCAACCGCGATGACCCAACCGACGGAGCCGAGTCGCGCGTTCGCGCAGCAGCTCGCGGCCGACTCCATCGCCAACGGTGACGCCACGGGGTGGTTCGAGACCCTGTACTCCGCTGCGGACGCAGGCGCGACGACTGTGCCGTGGGCAAACCTCGCTCCCAACCGACGCGTTGTCTCGGCCCTGGCCGGCCTCGCTGCCGGTTGCGGACGCGCCATCGTAGTGGGCTGCGGGTTGGGCGACGACGCCGAGCACGTCGCGTCGCTGGGTTTCACCACGGTCGCGTTCGACGTTTCGCCGACAGCTGTCGTCCGGGCCAGACGGCGCTTCCCCGGCTCCGCTGTGCAGTACGTGACCGCAGACCTGCTCTCTCCTCCACAGTCCTGGGCGGGCTCGTTCGACCTCGTGGTCGAGGTGTTCACCATCCAGGTTCTTACCGGTGCGGCACGGCGAACTGCCTTTGCCCGAGTCGCCGACCTGGTCGCGCCCGGTGGCCGACTGCTCGTGATCGCGGGAGCGCGCGAGCAGCAGGACGATCCCGGCACCATGCCTTGGCCGCTCACCGAAGCCGAACTCGAGTCGTTCGTCCAGTACGGGCTTATCAAGGATTCGATAGTGGACTTCATCGACAACGAGGACCGAGGGCCGGTCCGCCGCTGGCGGGCCTGGTTCACCGCTCACAGTTCCATCGATCAAGTACGGGTCGGATGACAGTGCCTCACCGGGGGGCGACCGTGGTCACTACCCACCCACCAGGTGAGACCGCCGATCACATCGCTGGGTGGTTACGGTCAGAGGTCGCACGCAAACGAGATTATTCGCGGGTAAACGTTCATCGTCGGTTCGATTCACTTGGAGTTCAAGGCGCTCGACGTCAGGCCCCGGCCAACCGACTCCGTTTCACGTTCACCCGCACGCGCACGAGGCGGTGGTCGCGGCGGAAGCCGGAGCCCTAGGTGGTGACGACGGCGTGCACCCGCTCATGGCGGGTGGCACCTTCTCCGTAAACCGAACGCGCCGCATGCAATCGAGAGCCACGGCATCGAGGCGCTTCGAATGCTGTGCATGGACTGCTTTATCGACTCAAGGCGATTGGACCCATCGCCGCTAGCCAGCCACGAAGTAAAGGAGTGGATATGTCGAGCCTGGTCAATACGGACGAGCTTACGAGCAAGGTCAAAGAGATGTACCGGCAGGTCGCGGAGAAGCCAGACGCGGGCTATCACTTCGAGCTGGGACAGCCGCTGGCCGCTCGCCTGGGGTACGACCTCGATCTGCTCGGCCTGATTCCGCCCGGTGCGGTCGATTCGTTCGCCGGCGTCGGCTACTTCTTCGACCTCGCAGACCTCAGCGACGGTGAGACGGTCTTCGACCTTGGCAGTGGGTCCGGAATGGACGCCTTCTACGCCGCCCAGCTGGTGGGGCCGTCGGGCCGAGTGGTCGGCATCGACTTCACCGCGGAGCAGCTGGAGAAGGCCCGGCGGCTTGTCGCCGAGGCGGGCATGAGCGGGGTCGAATTCCGCGAAGGGCGCATCGAGGACCCCCCGGCCGACGATGGAAGCGCCGACTGTGTCATCTCCAACGGTGTCATCAACCTCTCGCCCGACAAGACGCGAGTTTTCGTCGCCGCGGCGCGCCTGCTGCGTCCCGGCGGGCGGCTCGCCCTAGCGGACATCGTCACCGAACGGCAACTTACCGATGCCATCATCGCCAATGCCGACCTCTGGGCGTCTTGCATCGGCGGCGCGGCACAGGAAGATGAGTACCGGGCGGCCATCGAGGCGGCCGGTCTGCGCGTCGCCGAAGTTCGTCGTAACGCCTATGAGTTCGTCTCCACCCAGGCGCGCAACGCGAGCGGAACCTACGGCGTGAAGAGCATCTCGCTATTAGCCACAAAGCCGTCACCCTAAGCCGGCCCCTGTGGCAGCAGCTACATCGACTGGCATCGCCAGCCCCAAACGAAGGAGCAGGAGCCATGGCACAGGCGTGTCGT
This sequence comes from uncultured Actinomycetota bacterium, assembly GCA_963715025.1. Lineage (GTDB taxonomy): Bacteria > Actinomycetota > Actinomycetes > Actinomycetales > Dermatophilaceae > DASSJT01. The sequence goes on from CAVQQQ010000009.1 coordinate 1,157,704, forward strand.
CAGCTTGATTCGAACGACACGAGAAGGCCGGTGGCCAGCACCTCGGGTGTCCGATCTGCGTCGACGCTCGCAAAGCTGAGCAGGACCAACCTGGTTGCTGTTAACGCCGAGATTGGCGGCACTCGGCCACTGTGCAGTGGATCAGCGGACGTGAACAGCTCGCCGTTAGCTCGAGGAGTTCTTGTGCAGGCACCGAATTTGGACGGTCCGCCTACCGAGGCATGCCGGCGCGCGCTCTGGATTACCTGACGGGTGTCCCTATAGGAGGTCAGCGCTCGATGCATTCCCATCCCGGTCTCCACGACGGACCGATCTACCTTGACTACAACGCCACGACCCCGGTCGATCCGCAGGTCGTGGCGGCGATGCAACCGTTCCTGGAAGCGCGGTTCGGCAACCCCTCCAGCGCCCACCGATACGCCACCACCGCCACGCGGGCGCTGCGAACCGCCCGAGAGCAGATTGCCGCGCTCGTCGGCGGCGATCCAGCCGGGATCGTGTTCACCGGCTCCGGATCGGAGGCCGACAACCTCGCCATCCGGGGCACGGTCCTGGCCAGCCCCACCGGCCGCCGCCCGCATGTCATCACGCAAGCCACCGAGCACCCAGCAGTGCTGGCCACCTGCAACGCCCTGCAGCGGCTACACGGCACCGACGTGACCATCCTGCCCGTGGACGGCCAGGGGCTGGTCGACCCGCGGGACCTCGCCGAGGCGATCACGCCTGACACCGCACTTGTGTCCGTGATGCTGGCCAACAACGAGACCGGCTCAGTTCAACCGATAGCCGAGCTCGCTCGGGTTGCCCGGGCACATGGCGTGCCGATCCACACCGACGCCGCCCAGGCAGTCGGCAAGATCCCGGTCAACGTTGGTGACCTGGGAGTGGACATGCTGACCGTCGCCGGGCACAAGATGTACGCCCCACAGGGCATCGCCGTCCTATACATGCGGCCGGGCCTGAGTCTGGAACCGGTTATCTACGGCGGCGGGCAGGAAGGTGGGCTTCGCTCCGGCACGGAGAACGTCGCATGTGCGGTGGCCCTGGGTGCCGCCGCCGACCTAGCCCGTGCCGACCTCGATGCCGGGAGCAGACAGCGGCTGACTGATCTGCGGGACCGACTGCATGGCGCCATCGTGGATGCGCTGCCCGGCGCGGTGCACCTCAACGGCCACCCCGATAGGCGGCTACCCAACACCGTCAATCTCAGCATCACCGGCATCCCCGGCGATGCTTTGCTTGCTGACGTCCCCGAGATTGCGGCGTCCACCGGCTCGGCCTGCCACACCGGTGCGACCGATCCTTCACCCGTTCTGTCCGCAATGGGGCTCGACCGTGACCGTGCGCTCGGCGCCCTGCGCCTGTCCTTGGGCCGGTGGAGTACCCGCACCGATGTTGACCGAGCCGCCGCTGCCCTGATCACTGCAGCGACCGGTCGGTCAAATCCGGCCCTCATGCCACTCGTTGCCCGTGCGCGCGAGTGAGAGGGTCCGCAAGACCTGTTGAGATTGGGGGGATCCGCGAAACTCGACGACTTGATGACCACCACGCAGGAGGCGATCACGGTACGCAGGGTGTTCGCCGAACCGTACGAGAAGGACGGAATCACGGTGATCGCTGCGACAACCGTCGCCGGCGGCGGCGGCGGAGACGGTCACGATGATCACGGCACTGAGGGAGAGGGCGGTGGCTTCGGGGTGACTTCCAGGCCCGCCGGCGCGCATGCATCAGGGCGGGCAAGGTCATGTGGCGGCCCGCGGTCGACGTTAACCGGCTCGTCGCCACGATCGGCCTGGTCCTCGTTGCGTCTCTTTTGACCCGGACCCGCTGGAGAAGGCGCGCTTGAAGGCCGCTGGCGGGTCGCGGTGCCTGTCGACGGCTGCTTCTGGGATGGCTGCGCGGAGCATGGCCGCAAGAAGCCGTGGACCGGGCCCAACGCTGACCTCTGGGCTGAGAAGCTGCGCCGCATTGCCGAGCGCGACTTACGGGGTATTCTCGCGGACGCAACCGCCCTGGGCCGTGAAGGAGAGCCGTGCCGTGCCTCGTTTCGCGATCCTCGAAGCCCCCTCCAATCTCGGACTCTTCCCGCGCGGCGTCGAGACCCTTCCGGACGCGCTGATCGGCGCCGGGCTGACCGAACGATTGGGCGCGCGCCGCGCAGGGCGGGTGGCGCCCTTGGCCTATGACGATCGCCGGGACCCGGAGACCAAGCTGCTCAACCCGAAGGGCCTCGCCAGTTATGCGGTCTCGCTCGCCGATGCGGTCGAACCGCTGCTGGATGCCAAGGAGTTCCCTGTCGTGCTCGGCGGCGACTGTTCGATTCTCCTCGGCTGCACCCTCGCGACGCGCAGGCGAGGCCGCGTCGGCCTGCTGTTCCTCGACGGTCACGCCGACTTCTACCAACCGGAAGCGGAACCGGCTGGCGAGGCAGCTTCCATGGATCTTGCCCTGGTGACGGGCCGCGGGCCGGGCGTCGTCACCGACCTCGAAAGCCGCCGCCCGCTGGTTCGGGATGAGGACGTCACCCTGTTGGCGCGCCGCGACGCCGAAGAGGCCGAAGAGCTCGGCAGCCAGCGCGTCGAGGACACTGCGATCGACGTGATCGACCTGGTGGCCTTCCGCAAGGCCGGCGCCGCGGCCAGCACCCGCCGCGCGCTGGATCGGCTGACCGCGCCCGACCTCGACGGCTTCTGGATCCATCTCGACGCCGACGTGCTCGACGACTCGATCATGCCCGCGGTCGACTACCGGATCCCGGACGGTCTGCAATGGGACGAACTGGCGGCGATCCTCCGTGCGGCGCTCGCCTCGGGCAAGGCGCTCGGCATCGACATCACCATCTTCAACCCGAAGCTCGACAAGGACGGATCGATCGCGCGCCGCTTCGCCGAGACCCTTGCCGAGGGATTGCATCCGACGCGCTGAATCCGCACGGTGCGATCACAGCGCGCGCGGTACATGACCTGCAGTCCGACGCGCCCCCACCTTCGGATGTGCGACGGTCGCTTGTGCCCGACACCTTTGAATCGGGGGACGCGTTCTCGAACCATCCTCTGGCCGTCGAGGGACCTGCCGCGACGACGCTCTCAACAGTCCTTGCCGTTGCCATCGTCGATGAATCCCAAAGGGCTGTGCTGTCTGTCGTCGGTCCGCTGGAAAGGACGGCATGTGCACGAGCCAGCCTCATGGTCGGATCCGAGCGGACGCGCGGCCACCGACAACCGGTACGCTCGCGGCCTGCGCCTGCCGCAGGGCTGGTGGCGGGCTACGCACACATCCCACGGTCCCGGCCGCTTGCCAAGGCGAGACAAGCCCGTCGTCTCCATGGTGCCCGAAGGCATAGGCCTTGAACGCAACCTGAAGGCGCAAGAGGGGCGACAGAGAGCCGCGCGCGCAGCGGGCAGCGGGTACCGCGTCATCGAGGTGTGGGAGTCACGAGACGCTCACCAAGCCTGGGTCGAGAAGGTCATCCTTCCCAACATGCCGCCCGGTGCACCACCACCAACAATCGAGTACATCGATCTCCTGGCTGCCGTGCCGGGGAGTTGACACCTGGCGGGTGTCACCCCTCGACTCGACGGTCGCTCGACCGCCAAATGCGACTCCTCGGCCCATACGACATCGGTGTGCCACGAGGACCTGATCGACTTGGACCATCCTCGCGAGCCGAACGCCCCCCGACGACACCGGCGCGAGGGATCGTCCGTCGGAGACTACCGAGATGCCGAGATCATGTCCTTGGCGGGCACGCCCGAGCTCATCGACCAGAGCCTCCCAGAGCCCATGACGTCGCTCGCGAACACGACCTCCGTCGTAAGGGCGGTGTCAAGGTTCGGTACCCGCGCGACGGGATGTGACCGGGACCTGCGTGACACCGACGGTGAGCGGGGATGAGTGACCGGCCATGACAGGTCCGCGCCGCCGCGGCCAGCGCCGGATCAAGGGGTCGGGGTCAAGGCTCGACGACGTCGACCGCGCAGCGGCTCGGCCTTGACGCCGACACCGTCCGGCGCATCCTGGCGCGGTTGGCGGGGCCGACCGTTGGCGGTCGCGAACGCGCCGTGCTCCTTGGCCCGGTCGTGGCGGATCGGGTGGACCCGCACGGCGGTGCCGTTGAAGGCGAGCTGGACCGAGTCGGCGACCACCGACACCTGCAGGGTCTTGCCGCGCCAGGACCGCCCGGCCCGGTACATGGTTCCGGCGAAGCTGAGCAGCCCGTCCTTGTCGACCATCCGGTTCACCACCGGCCCCTGCGTGGGTGGGCGCGCGGTGCGCCGTCCCTGCCGTGGCGGCTCGGCCACCTGCTGCCCCGGGCGCAGCCGGTGCGGGTAGGACGCGCCCAACACGTCCCGGTGGAAGATCTGGACCAGGTGGTCCGCGACCACGGCCTCGACCGGCTCCCCGGCAAACACGATCGGCACCCGGTAGGAGAACCCGGCCAACCGGATCACCCCCCGCTGGCTGACCCACCGCTGCACCCCCGCCACCCGCACCCCGACGCCGTGCTCCCCGACCACGGTGGCCGGCGTCGGCGTCGGCGGGGCGCGAGGCGCGGTACCGGCGCCGGGACTGGTGTGGGGACCACGACCTGGGTCGGCTGTGGTGCGGCAAGCCCGAACCGGTCTACCGGTGGGCGCATACCCAACGCCTGGTGCGGACGGACCGCGTTGTACTGCTCCACCCACGCATCCAGCGCGGCCTGCAACGCCTCCACGCCGGCATGGGCCCCGTCGGCCTCATTCAGGAACTCCGCGCGCATCGTCTTGTGCAGCCGCTCCACCTTGCCCGCGGCGTCTCAGCCATCGTCGCCCTCCCGGCTCGCGAGCCGGTGCGGGGAAGTCGGCCAGCAGCCGCCACAGCTCCTCCCAGGCCCGCATCCGCTCGCGCAGCCTGCGGATGCGGAGGAACTCGTCGGCGCGTGCAGCCTGCCCATGGCCCGGTGCTGGCTATCGGCTCGGGAGCGATCGCGGCAGCCCGAACCACGGCAGCACGCTGTTGTCGAAGCGGGTCATGGCGCAGATCCGGTTGCCGGCAAGGGTGAGCACGTAGAAGCCGGTCGCGTGGCGGATGCCGGCCGGGACGCGCAGGTAGGCCCCGAACGCGGGCTGGCCGTTGGCTCGGGTCGGGACGAGGTCGAACCTGCGGCCCGCGCCGAACTGGCGGGCCCAGTACCGGGCCACGAGGTCACGGCCCTCGTATCCGAATGGCTCCGGCGGCATCGCGATGAAGACGTCGTCGGTCAGCAGGGCCACTAGCGCGTCGAGGTCGGCCGACTCCCACGCGCGGGCGAACCTGGCCACGATCACGTCCTCGGCGGGTGAGCCTGCGGCGGGCGGCGGCTGGCGGCCGGCCGCCGGCTGCTGCCGGCGCTGCAGGCTGGCGCGGGCTCGCTTGAGGGCGCTGTTGACCGATTCGACGGTCACCTCCAGCATCTCGGCCACCTCGCTGGCGTGGAATCCGAGGACGTCGCGCAAGATCAGGACGGCGACCTGGCGTGGCGGCAGCAGCTGCAGGGCGGTCACGAAGGCCAGCGAGATGGCTTCGGTCTGCTCGTAGCGGGCCTCCGGCCCGAGCGGCCGGTCGACGGCGCCCTCGAGGAGGGCGTCAGGAAACGGCTGCAGCCAGACGGGCTCGTCGCGCGGCGTCGGCACGGGCGGTTCGAACTGCGACATGTCCCACTCCCTGGCCGGGCGCCGGCTCGCTGCGCGGCGCGCGTTGAGGCACCGGTTGGTGGCGATCTTGTAGAGCCAGGTGCGCAGCGAGGCGCGTTCCTCAGTGAACCCGCCGATGCCCTGCCAGGCGGCCAGCATCGTCTCCTGGACGGCGTCCTCGGCGTCGGCGAACGATCCGAGCATCCGGTAGCAGTGCACCTGCAGCTCCCGCCGGTGGGACTCGGCCAGCTCCCGGAACGCCTCGCCATCCCCGGCCCGCGCCCGTGAGAGCAGATCGCCTGTCACCATCCTGCGCTCCTTCCTTCCGCACCACGTCGTACCTCCGCCCGGTATATACACCGCCCACGGCGCGAACTGGGCGGCTCGCGGGCGCCCAGTTTCCCGGCGCCGCGGTGTATGCACTACCGACCCCGGACGATCCGCCCACCGGATCGTGCCGCAGCAGCTGGAAACGACCCTGGAGGTTGACGATGGAATCGTCCGCATCGGCCGGGCGCGTGGCGTCCGCCGTTCTCGATCGCCGCCGCCGCGGGCGCCGATGAACGCGCGAGCCTCAGGCATGCACGGGAAAGCAGCCGACCGCAGGAAGCAGGTGAGCAGGACGCTCGCTCGTGTGTTCGCCGGCTGGCGGACGGGCCTGTCGGGGCCTGTCATCGTTCTTCAGGCCGGGACCGCGGTCAATTACTTCGGTACCGGACTGATCCTTCCCTTCGAGATCATCTACCTGCACCAGGCCCGCGGCTTCCCAACGGCGACTGCGGGGCTGGTGCTGGCGGCGGTCATGGGCACGGCGGCGGTCGTAACGCCCCTTTCGGGTGCGCTGCTCGATCGTTTCCGCGCGAAGCCGCTCCTGATCACAGGCAATCTCGCGAGCGCACTTGGCTACGCGGGCTTCGCATTCGTCGACCGTCCCTGGCAAGCCTTCGTCTGCGCGGCCGTCGGCGGCGCCGGGTTCGGAGTCGCGAACACCGCGAACCAGGTTCTGAGCCTGACCCTGGTCTCGGCGGAGCAGCGCGCCTCCTCGATCGCGCTCCGCCGAGTCGCAGGCAACTTCGGTCTCGGCCTCGGCGCGACGGTCGCGGGCTTCATCATCGCTTCCGCCGATCACCTCCGCGCGTTCCAGGCGCTCTACCTCTTCGACGGCCTCACCTTCGCCGTCTTCGCGCTGGTTGTGCTCGTGGGGATCCCGAATCCTCGCCGTGCGAATGCTGCGTCGGCGAGCGACCGGGGAACAGGCTTCCCAGCAGTTGCCCACGATCGGCTCTTCCTCATCCTGATCGCCGCCAACATCGTGTTCGTGATGACCGGCGGCGCGCTCTTTTCCAACATCCTCGCGCCGTTTGCGAAGGCGCACACGCCTGTCGGGCCGGGCGAGATCGGCATCGTCCTCTTCATCAACACCTTCTTCATCGTCGTCGCGCAGATTCCAGCCACACGGGTCGTCAAGCGGATGCGCCGCACGCACGCTCTTGCCGCGACAAGCGCGCTATTTGCAATCGGCCTGCTCGCGGTCCTGCTCGCAACGCTAACGAGCTCGACGCTCACCGCTACCGCCGTCTTGGCCGGGGTCGCGATCGTGATCGCGATCGGTGAATGCGCGCAGTTCATCGTGCTCGGCCCGATCGTCGCCGATCTCGCACCGCCGCATCTGCTCGGCCGCTACATGTCGCTCTATGGCCTCGCCTTCATGGCAGGCGTGGCCCTCGGCGCCGCGGCCGGCGGCGCGCTGCTCGCAACCTCACCCGACGCCGTCTGGTGGGGCGGCGCCTTGACGGCAGCACTGACCGGAGCCGGCTTGCTGCGACTCGGCAACCGGATACCCGACCCGCTCTTGCAGGCGCAATACCCTCCGCCGCAAGCCCTCAGCATGGCCGACATGGACTCCGCCTGCCACAGCCAGATGAATAGTACGGAGATGTAATGACACTGGCCTACGTGGCAGAGGACGGGTTGCTGCACTTTGCTGTTGCACAAGACTGGCAAAGCCCCTTCCCAGAACTGGAAAAGGGGCTTTGACCTGCGGTGGAGCCAAGGGGACTCGAACCCCTAACCCCCTGCTTGCAAAGCAGGTGCGCTACCAATTGCGCCATGGCCCCAGGGGACTCCCCCCGGCGAGCAGGTGGGAGTCACACAGCCTTGCTGTCAGTGGCTTCGGACCAGAGGTCCTTCTCCGCCTGCTGCTCCTTGATCTTCTTCTGTATGTAGCCAGCGGTGGCAACGGTCAGGATCACGAGCAAGAGCTTCTTCATCGAACACTCCCTCAGGTTGGTCGATGGTGTGTCGGAACACCGTCAGGGAAGGCTACGGCATGCTCTGGCCCGGCCGGAAATCGCTGGGGCCATCTGGCGCAGCAGCGCGGCCCGAAATGCGCCGCCCCCGGCCAGTGGACGCCCTCGCACGCCGGGAGGATGCTGGCTGCGGGAGCAAGGAGTCCATGATGACGAGATTCACCACCAGAGCAGCCGCAGCCTCGGCTCTCGCCGTGTTGACCACTTTGACCGTTGCCGCGCCTGCGGCCCAGGCTGATCACAGCGAGTTCACCATTACCCTGCCGGGTGCCACCTCGGCCGAGGGCATCGCGAGTGGCGGCGGGTCGACGTTCTACGCAGGCGACCTGTTTGCCGGCGACATCTACCGTGGCGACATCCAGCGGGGGACCGCTGAGAAGTTCATCGACAACCCGCCGGGCCGCAACGCGCTGGGGCTGCGGGTCGACCTCCCGGACGGGCTGCTCTTCGTGGCCGGCGGGTTCGATGGGCGGGGCTATGTCTACGACCTGAACACTGGCGCCACTCTCGCGAGCTACCAGTTCTCGACGGCGCCCTCGGTGATCAACGACGTCGCCCTGACCCCCACCGGCGCCTGGTTCACCAACTCGCTCCAGCCCGTGCTCTACTTCGTACCGATCCGTGACGGCCAGCCCGGGCCGTTCATCACGCTGCAGCTCAACGGACCCGCCGCTGAGGTGACCGCCGGATTCAACAACAACGGGATCCAGGCGACTGCCGACGGGTCCACCCTGCTCGTCGCGCACACCAACCAAGGTGCCATCAACGCCGTCGACCCGGCGTCCGGTGCCAGCCGGACGGTCGAGGGCGTCAGTGTGCCGAACGTGGACGGCATACTCCTTGAGGGTCGCAGCCTGTTTGCGGTGCAGAACTTCTCCAACCAGATCACCGAGGTGCAGCTCAGCGGCGACCTCGGCTCAGGGTCCGTCACCAAGGAGGTCACCAGCAGCAGCTTCGAGGTGCCCACCACGGTCGCCCGCTTCGGCGACCGCCTCGCGACGGTCAACGCCAAGTTCGACACCGGGTTCCCACCGACGGCGAGCAGCTACGAAGTCGTGGTGGTCGACCGCTGAGCTCTAGTCCCTGAGGCCGACTGGGCGAACGCGACCGGGAACGGCTGGTCCGTCGCGAACTCCCCGTCACGGCAGCCACTGGCGGACATGGTGAGGAAACGCCCGCAGCGGTCGACTTTTCCGGCGCCCAAGCAGATCAACTGGAGAGAAAGCCTCACCACGGTCGACTTATCCGAAGCCGATCGGTCATCCGTGCCGCAAAACGCCGCCGGGACCCGACTTGCCCACAATGCGCCGCACACACCCGTTGGCGGCCTCGCCCCAGCGGGACCATCGGCCCTTCTCACGGACATCCCTGGCTCAGATGGTGCAAGGAGAACCCAGCGGCTCACGCGCATCAGCGCCCACGCCCTCATTCGGCTGCGTGAAGGCCGAAAGACCTGCCCGCAGGTGAAGAGCACGATGTCCGCTTCGGCCAAGAGGTGGTTATGCGACTAGAAGTCCACGACGTGGCTCATTCCTTCGGCGACCAGGTTGCTCTGGACGGTGTCAGCATCAACGTTGTCCCCGGCGTGCTGACTGGTCTCTTGGGTCCCAACGGAGCAGGCAAGACGACGTTGATGCGGATCATGCTGGGGGTGCTCACCCCCGCCCGCGGGTCGGTCATCGCCCAGAACCACCCGGTCACGGCCGACGACCGCCGCCATTGGGGGTACATGCCGCAGGAGCGCGGTCTCTACCCGGCCATGCGCGCCGGTGACCAAGTCGTCTACTTCGCTCGTCTGCACGGGCTGTCCCGCCGGGATGCGGAGCGAGCGGCCCGGCGCCTGCTGGACGAGCTGGACTTGGGTGACCGCTGGGCCGAGCGGACCGACCGGCTCTCGGGTGGCCTACAGCAGCGCCTGCAGCTCGCCACCGCCCTGGTCCACGACCCGCAGGTGGTGATTCTGGACGAACCGTTCGCCGGTCTGGACCCAGTGGCGGTCGCCAGCCTGTCCGACAGTCTTCGCGAGCGGGCCCGCAGTGGCCGGACCGTCCTCTTCTCCAGTCACCAGCTCGACCTCGTCCAAAACCTGTGTGAGGACATCACCATGATCGACCACGGTCGAACCGTCCTGGAGGGGGACGTCGCCGAGCTGCGTGCCGCCTCCGGCGGGCGCCAGCTGCGGGTGCACGTGCAGTCCCCGAGCCGGGACTGGCTCCTGGGCTTTCCGGACGTCGTCGTCGTCAGTGACGAGGCCGACGAGCTGCGCCTGGCCATCACGCCCGGGACCGATCCGCTCGACGTGCTCGACGCAGCCCGGCGGGCTGGCCGGGTCGTGGACTTCGGCTTGGACCTGCCCACGCTGTCCCAGCTGTTCCTCGAGGCGGCCGGCGCCAGCCAACGCCCGGCGGACCTAGCAGGGCCCGCAGGCCGAGCAAGTGACCTAGAGCCAGCAGGTCCCACAGGCCCAGCAGGCCAGGCAACGACAGAGGTGCGGTCATGACGAACTGGTGGACGGGAACCCGCCTGGTCTTCGAGCGGGGGCTGCTCGAGCAGCTCAGGTCCAAGACGTTCAAGGTTGTCACGGCGCTGCTGATCCTCACGTCAGCCGCCTCGATCTTCCTGCCGACGCTCTTCAGCCATCGGGCCCAGACATACACCGTCGCGACCGTCGGCCCCGCCCCCGGGCATCTGGTGGCTGCCCTGAACGCCGCGGGCACCGCTGGCGACTTCACGGTCCGGTATCTGACCCGCAACAGCCAGGAGGAACTCCGGACTGCGGTGCAGCATGATGACGCCACGGTCGGACTCGGTGACGGCGTCCTCTTCGTCGCGGCCAAGGGCGCCGGGAACTTCCCAGTTGTGGTGGCCCAGGCCGCGGTCGGGCTGGAGCAGACCGAGAAGCTGGCACAGGCCGGGCTCAGCCCGGCGGACATCGCCGCTCTCCAGTCCATCCAGCCACCCCGACAGGTCATCGTCGGTCGTGTACAGGACCAGGGACGGGCGGCGGTCGGGTTTGCGGTCGGCCTCATCCTCTATGGCGCAATCCTCTTCGGGGGCCGCGCGATCGCCGGCGCTGTGGCACTGGAGAAGACCAGCCGGATCTCCGAGGTGACGCTCGCCGTGCTGCGCCCGAGCCAAGTCATGGTGGGCACGGTGCTGGCCCTCGGCTCGATCACCCTCGCGGACGTCCTGATCCTTGCCGTCCCGCTCGGCGTCTCCATCCAGACCACCGATGCCCTGGGCGTACCCCAGGTTGCGACCGGCGACCTGGCCCTCGGGGTCACCTGGTTCCTGCTCGGGTTCGCCCTCTACGCCTTCCTGTTCGCAGCTGCCGGTGCTCTGGTCGACAAGGTCACCGAAGTGGACAACGCAGTGCTGCCCATCACCATGGCCCTGTTGGCTGGCTACTTCGTGTCGATCTTCCTGGTCACGGAGGACCCCCAGAGCTTCTGGGGCGCTGTCGCGTCGATCTTCCCGATCACAGCCCCCATCGTCATGCCGATCCGGTGGGCATCCGGTGAAGTGCCCGCCTACCAGCTGGTCCTGGCGATGGCGGTCACGGCCGCCGCCGCAGTGGCACTCGCGTGGCTGGCCTCGACGATCTATCGCCGCGCCCTCCTGATGACCGGGCACCGCCTGCACTTCCGCGAGGTGCTCGGCGCCCGTGCCGCTGGCTGACCAGACATGGCGTATGCCGTGGTGCCGGCTGGAGCAGTGCCGCTAGCAGACGTTTCTGGTGTCGGTGGCAACCGCGCGACGAACTCGACCGCCCCGTGATCCACCTGTGCCACAACGGAACTCGGCCGTATACCCCTGGACCTGCCCAGCAGCATACTGCCCCTGGGTGGGTCAGTCGGAAGGGTTCTTGGGACGACCGCGCTGCGGGAGCGGTCCCGCGTGTTTGGGCATCCGACCCGCCTCGGTCAGGGCGCGGCGCAGGATGACCTCGACCTGGGCGTTGAGGCTGCGCAGGTCGTCACCCGCCCAGCGCATCAGCGCGTCATGCACCGCGGGGTCGAGCCGTAGGAGGACCTGGCGCCGGGCGGTCACGTGTAGAGCGACCCGGCGTTGACGACCGGCGAGGGCGGCTGGTCACCGCAGAGCACGACGAGCAGGTTGCTCACCATGCTGGCCTTGCGCTCCTCGTCGAGCTCGACGACGTCGTGCTCCGCGAGCCGCGCGAGGGCCATCTCGACCATGCCCACGGCGCCCTCGACGATCCGGCTCCGGGCCGCGACGACGGCGTTTGCCTGCTGGCGCCGCAGCATCGCCTGGGCGATCTCCGGTGCGTAGGCGAGGTGCGAGATCCGGACCTCGATGATCTCGACCCCGGCAATCGAGACGCGCTCGGCGACCTCCTTGGCGAGCTGACCGGCGACGACGTCCGTCGAACCGCGCAGGGACGTGCCAGACCCGGTCGAGTCGTCGTAGGGGTGGCTCGTGGCGACGTGCCGCAGGGCCGACTCGGCCTGGACGGTGACGAAGTTCTGGTAGCTGTCGACGGCATACGTCGACTTCGCCGTGTCGGCGACCTGCCAGACGACGATCGCGGCGATCTCGACGGGGTTGCCGTCGGCGTCGTTGACCTTGAGGTGGTTCGTCTCGAAGTTGCGCACGCGGACGCTGACGCGACGGCGGATCGTCAGCGGCAGCACCCACCAGAAGCCCGGGTGCGCCACGGTGCCGACGTAGCGGCCGAAGAACTGCACGACGAGCATCTGGCCGGGCGGGAAGATGTCGAGGGACGTTGCGACGAGCGCGAAGACGAGGATCGGCAGCCACAGCAGCCCCGGGTGGTTGCCGGCGGCCCACCACCCGGCGAGAGCACAGAGCGCGAGGACGATGACGCCGAACCAGCCGTTGACCGCGAACGCCGGACGCTGCGAGATTTCGACCCGGGCACCCTGGTGGCCGACGGGTCCAGTAGCGCCGCCGGATCCGAAGGGACCCGGGTTGGAGGGCGCAGGGATAGTGGACATCCAGACCTCCTGATGAAAAGTGATACTGAAGTGATATCACTTTTCTCGAATCCGGACAAGGATGCTGCCGTCACGCCGGTACGCCTGTCGTGCCCATCGGAGCGGGTCGCGGACAGCGCCTACCGTCCATGGAGGCATGCCCGGCGCGGTGGCACTCGTGTGGCTGGCCTCGACGATCCATCGCCGCGCCCTCCTGATGACCGGGCACCGCCTGCACTTCCGCGAGGTGCTCGGCGACCGTGCCGCTGGCTGACCAGACATGGCGTATGCCGTGGTGCCGGCTACCCGCGCCCGGTCACCTTCCGAGTAGGTCAGGCTCCAGGCCCGCTACCAGGCGAGGGCAACGGTTCGACGACCGTGCCCTCGCCGGGGAGGCCGGACTCCCTGACCTGGAACTCCTCCGCGCCGCGAGGCCATTCCCGGAAGCGTCGAAACACCATCGGGACGCCTCGGGCAACCGACAGGTCTTGGCTGTCCATGACCTGTAGGTGCACATGCGGCTGGGTCGAGTTTCCTGAGTTGCCACAGGCCGCGACAGGCTGCCCCACCGTCACGCCTTCGCCGACGGCGACGCGAATGGAGCCCGCCCGAAGGTGCGCGACGGCGACGTATGCGCCGATGTCGCGCAGCGCAATGATCAGGTAGTTGCCGGCGATCGCACCCACTCCTCGTCTGAGCCGCGCCGGCTGGCCCAGCGCATAAGGCAGCAGGGCCAGCTGCGACCGCCGAGCCACGTGGTCAATCTCACCATCGTGCACCTCGACCACAGTGCCATCGCCAGGTGCCAGGATCGGCTGGCCGTAGGCGAGGAACCGCTCCGCTGGTTCGGTGGCGAGAAAGGTCCGCCAGTCACGGCGGTCCGCGGTGCGGCGGTGACTGTCCACCGCGATGAAGTCGATGGCAAAGCGTTCGCCAAGAATGTCGATGCCGTGACTCGGGACCCGCCTCGCTGGACTGTTCCTGGCCAGCCAAAGACCCCGGAAGGGCAGCGAAATCACGACCTCCCGGAGCATCGACACCCGCTCAGGCGACCTATCCCGCATGGACCTACGTTAGGCGAGGCCCCGCGCGAGGCTGGTCCGTGGCTCACCTGGGCCGAGAGGGGCGCGGGGCGGTGAACGGGCGGCCGGCTCTCCGGCACAGCCTGCGCCGATGGTTCGGACCCGGCCCGGAGCCGGCGCCGCTGCCGGGCCGGCCGGAGGACCCGTGAGCCCCCTGATTGCAGGTATCGCCGATCGCAGCAAATCCGGGCGTTGCCAGAACGATGCAGCCTATACCGAGGTGTAGCGTCTTCCACGGGCATTTTCGCCCATGAGCACCGAGGGAGACCCGGCTATGCGTGCATCTTTCGACAAGTTGATCTCATGGACCGGCGTGTTGTTAGCGGTCTTCCTCCTAGCGGCGGGCGGAGTGCTCACCTACGCCTACTTCTACATCGGGAACGAGGTGGAGACGCAGCTCAGCCTGCAGGACATCACGATGCCCGAGGGTGACGCGCTGCAGTCACTTCCGCCAGCTGATCAGGCTGCGCTGAAGCCCTACGCCGGTAGTCCGATGGACACCGGGCCGGAGGCCAGGGCGTATGCGGATCACTACATCCTGGTGCACATGAACGAGGCCTCCGGGGGCAAGACGTACTCGGAGGTCAGCGGCCAGTATGTCGCGATGACTGCGGTGGAGAAGGCGAGCCCGGCAGGCCAGGCCCTGGGGGCGCTGCGCAACACCTTGTTCCAGGGCAACACGCTGCGTGGTCTATTGCTCTACGGGGCCGCCTTCGCGACCATGGGCACGATTGCCGGTTACGCGGCCATCGGTGCCTTCGTCGGCGCGGTGATCCTGCTGGTCCTCGGGCTGTTGGGGTTGCGGCACGCGCGTCGCATGGAACAAGCGGTTGCCGGGGAACCAGCGGCGACCGGCCAGACGACAGCCTTCTAGCCGACACCTCCCCAGCTCGGGGCAGACAATGCTGCCCCGCAGCGGCCCCGGCCGCCATAAGAGACATTCGCGGGGCGGCTGCTCAAAGGAACGCCTTCACCTTTACGACCCGACCAAGGGCGCGGGCGGACGGTGACCGCTACTGGGAATGACCCGCATTCGAGACCTGCCCATCATGAACCGAGGTCCTACCTCCCTCGGTGCAGGACGCGAAAGTTCGCGTTGGACTTGCCCAGCGAAATACTCATTGGCAGATCCGGTAATGCACTCGGCACCGTTACTGACACCTGGGCGTCGCACGTTGGCGTCCGCAATCGACAGCGCCCCCGACCGCTTGATGGCCGGGGGCGCTGGCTGCTGTGTGGGGTGACCTGCCGGCAGCCATGGATGCGCCCGCGTTCGGGGTGGGGGCGCATGACGCCTGAGCGCATGGGTAGGGGCCATTGACGACCCGTTTGCCTCCAACAGCGCGGGGCAGCCGGTGCCGTCCCTGCCGCCCCGGGCCGGATGTGTCGTGAGTCGCCGCGTGGGCAAGGAGTCGCGTAGCGCCACCGTGCCCCCGCTATCCGACTCCGAGGCGGCACGGTGGCGTCTCAAGCCAGGCACCCTTCGCAAATCAAGTGTGGTGAGCCCGTTCCCGGGGTATTAAGGCGCGGGGCGCCACCGCGTTCGAAGCCCCCTCATTGGCTCCGCGGTGGCGTCTCCCATGTCGCAGCGCCCGCCCCCCGGTGCAGGGGATGGGGGCGGGCGCTGTGTTGTCGGGCAAGGTGGCGACGTTACTCCTGCCCCTCCACGGTGTCAGCGGGCCCGGCGAGGTCGTCGTCTGCTTCGGTGGTGATGTCCCGGTCGGGGCACAGGCTCCGCACCGCCCGCGTCAGCTCGTCCGCGCTGATGCCGAGAGCCTCCGCGATGCGGGCGATGTCCGGCACGGTCAGGTGCAGGACCGGGTAGTCGTCCAACATGGACGCGTCCTCGAGCAACATGCCGGCTCGCTCGCGCAGTTCGTGGCCGGCTGCCCGGCGATGGCGGACCTGTTCGGGGGTAGGTTTCTTGATCACGATCGGTACCTCTTCCGTAGGTTTCGGTCGAGGCCTCGGCTCGGTGTCCTACCACCGGCCGGGGCCGCTTTGTGTCTACGGGTATCGCACACCGATCGCACGCGCCGATAACGACGAAGGCTCCTGATCCGCGTTTCCGCAGGTCAGGAGCCATTTTCCGAGAGTGGGCCTAAGAGGACTTGAACCTCTGACCTCTTCCTTATCAGGGAAGCGCTCTAACCGACTGAGCTATAGGCCCGGGATGCATCGCCGACGCGTCGCTGTCGCGCCACGAGGACGCGACGCATGAGGTTACCCCACCGCCCAGCCCACCGCCAAAAACGCGTGACGCACCACGCCAGGCACCCGGGCCAGCACCTCACTCGCCCACAAACAAGAGGTATGCCGGCCGCTCAGACGAGCGGCCGGCATACCTGGGGTGCGTGGTTCAGTCGTCGGTGAGCGTGAGCTGGAGGCCGCCGACCAGGGAGGCGCAGACGTTGTAGAGGAAGGCGCCGAGGGTGGAGATCGCGGTCAGCAGGATGACGTCGATCACGCCGATCACGATCGACAGCGACAGGACCCGGCCGAAGCCGATGAAGTCCATGATGTCGAAGGTGTTCTCGCCGTCGGATGCGATCTGGCCGATCACCCGGTTGAGCTCGGAGAAGACGCCCATGCCCGACAGGATCATCCAGAGCACTGCCACCATGACGACGCCGGCGATCCCCAGGGCCACCGAGACGAGGAACGACATCTTCATGGCGGACCACGGGTCGATCCGGGCGACCGTGAGCTTGACCCGCCGGGTCGGCTGGTAGGACGGCTGAGGTCGGGTCGCCGCGGCGGCCTGCTGCTGGAGCTGCCGCTCCGTGGCATACGGGGTGGGCCGCGTGGTGGAGCTACTGTCAGCGGTCATGGCTCGCTGCAGCGACCCCCCGGTCTCGCCTGCGCTGCTCACTCGCTACCTCCAGTTTCCGTCTCGGACGACGTTACGGCATCCTCGCCCGCTTCAACACTTGCCCCGTCCGCTCCTTGGTCACCAGTGACCGCGGACCGTTCGGGCGCGGAACCTTCGTCGGCAGAACCGGGAAGGGCTGACGTGGGGGCCACCTCGGCGGCATCAGGAGCCGCGTCGGGCACCTCGCCCGCCGTGACCTCGTCGATGCGCTCGGCATTGCGGGCGACCGCGACGATGTAGTCCCCCGGACCCGGCGTGGCGAAACGGACACCCTGGGTGGACCGTCCAGTGGGCCGCACCTCGTCGACCCGGGACCGCACGACCTTGCCCTTCTCCATGACGACGAGGACCTCGTCGTCATGGCTGACCGTCAGCGCGCCGACCAAGTCGCCACCGCGCTCGCTGAGCTTGGCCACGGCCACGCCGAGGATGCCACGGCCCTTGGGCGTCCACTCCGAGGCCGGAGTGCGCTTGGCCAGGCCGTTCTCGAAGACGACGAACACATCGGGGTTGGTGTCGGCCTCGATGACGCTCATCGACAGCAGGCTGTCGCCGTTGCGGAACCGCATGCCGGTGACCCCTGACGTCGCCCGGCCCATCGGCCGCAGCTGGTCGTCGTTGGCGTTGAAGCGCACCGACTGCCCCTTGCGCGAGACCAGCAGCAGGTCGTCGGCAGCCGAGGCGAGGGAGGCCCCGACCAGCTCGTCGCCGTCGCGGAGGTTGACCGCGATGAGTCCCCCCGTGCGGTTGGAGTCGTACTCGTGGAGCCGAGTCTTCTTGACCAGCCCCTTGCGGGTGGCGAGCACGAGGTGGGGCGCGGCCGAGTAGTTCTTGATGTCGAGGACCGCGGCGATCTCCTCGCCCGGCTGGAATGCCATGAGGTTCGCGACGTGCTGGCCCTTGGCGTCGCGCCCGGCATCGGGGAGCTCGTAGGCCTTGGCGCGGTAGACCCTGCCGAGGTTGGTGAAGAACAGCAGCCAGTGGTGGGAGGTCGTGGTGAAGAAGTGCTCCACCATGTCCTCGCCGCGCAGCTGGGCGCCGCGCACCCCGGACCCGCCCCGGCGCTGGCTGCGGTAGAGATCGACCCGGGTGCGCTTGGCGTAACCGCCCCGGGTGATCGTGACGACCACGTCCTCCTCGGGGATGAGGTCCTCCACCGACATGTCTCCGTCGAAGAACTCGATACTTGTGCGCCGCTCGTCGCCGTACTTGTCGACAATCTCGGCCAGCTCCTCCGACACGATCGACCGCTGGCGCTCGGGCTTGGCGAGGATGTCCTGCAGGTCCGTGATCAGGGCAGCCAGGCGGTCGTGGTCGTCGATGATCTTCTGGCGCTCCAGGGCGGCCAGGCGGCGCAGCTGCATGTCGAGGATCGCCCGCGCCTGGATCTCGTCGATCTCGAGCAGCTCGATCAGGCCATCGCGCGCCGCCTCCACGGTGGGGGAGCGGCGGATCAGCGCGATGACCTCGTCGAGCGCGTCGAGCGCCTTGAGCAGGCCGCGCAGGATGTGGATCTCGGCCTCGGCCTTGCGCAGCCGGAACGACGTGCGCCGCTGGATGACATCGATCTGGTGGTCGACCCAGTGGCGGATGAACGCGTCGATCGGGAGCGTGCGCGGCACGCCGTCGACCAGCGCCAGCATGTTCGCACCGAACGTGGTCTGCAGCTGGGTGTGCTTGTACAGGTTGTTGAGAACGACCTTGGCGACGGCATCCCGCTTGAGCACGATGACCAGGCGCTGGCCGGTGCGGCCCGACGTCTCGTCGCGGATGTCGGCGATGCCCGCAAGCCGCCCGTCCTTGACCAGCTCGGCGATCTTCTGCGCGAGTGTGTCCGGGTTGACCTGATAAGGCAGCTCGGTGACCACGAGGCATTGCCGCCCCTGGATCTCCTCCACCTCGACGACCGACCGCATGATGATCGAGCCACGCCCCGTGCGGTAGGCGTCGTCGATGCCCCTGCGCCCCATGATGAGCGCCCCGGTCGGAAAGTCCGGACCCGAGATGCGCGCCATGATCGCCGCGAGCGCCTCCTCGCGAGAGGCTTCCGGGTTCTCCAAGTACCACTGGGCCGCGGCGGCCACTTCCCGCAGGTTGTGCGGGGGGATCTGGGTCGCCATGCCGACCGCGATGCCGGCCGACCCGTTGACGAGCAGGTTCGGGAAGCGGCTGGGCAGGACCTCCGGCTCCCGTGTCTTGCCGTCGTAGTTGGGTTTGAAGTCGACCGTCTCCTGGTCGATGTCGCGCACCATCTCCATCGACAGCGGCGCCATTCGGCACTCGGTGTACCGCGGCGCGGCTGCCGGGTCGTCCCCCGGGCTGCCGAAGTTGCCCTGCCCCTGCACGAGCGGGTACCGCAGCGACCAGTCCTGCACCAGCCGCACCAGCGCGTCGTAGATCGCCGAGTCGCCGTGCGGGTGGTACTGCCCCATGACGTCGCCGACCACGCGGCTGCACTTGTTGAACCCGCGGTCGGGCCGGTAGCCCCCGTCGTACATCGCGTACAGCACGCGGCGGTGCACAGGCTTGAGCCCGTCGCGCACATCCGGCAGGGCGCGGCTCACGATCACGCTCATCGCGTACTCGATGTAGCTGCGCTGCATCTCGGTGTTCAGATCGATCGGCTCGGTGCGATCGGCGCCACTGCTCTCGATAGTGGGCGGCTGCTCAGTCACGATGTCCCTTTGTCAGATGTCGTGTGGTTCAGAAGTTCAGGTATGCCGGCCTGGCCCGCGGCAGCGGTTGTGCGCCCCGCGGGCCGTGGAGGGCTTGGCGGGAGCCGCGAGTCCGCGCAGCGGGCGAGCGGCGGATGGTAGGCCCACGGGGCGCACAACCGCGGACGCCCAAGTGAGCAGACGTCATATGGCTCATCAGATGTCCAGGAAGCGCACGTCGCGGGCGTTGCGCTGGATGAACCCGCGGCGGCTCTCGACGTCCTCGCCCATGAGGATCGCGAACAGCTCGTCGGCCGCGGCCGCATCGTCGAGGGTGACCTGGAGCAGCACGCGGTGCTCGGGATCCATCGTGGTCTCCCAGAGCTCCTGGTAGTCCATCTCGCCAAGGCCCTTGTAGCGCTGGATGGCGTTCTCCTTGGGCAGGCGGCGGCCCTTGGACTGGCCTTCCGCGACCAGAGCGTCGCGCTCGCGGTCGGTGAACGCGAACTCATGCGGCGCATTGCTCCACTTGAGCCGGTAGAGCGGAGGCTGCGCGAGGTAGACGTAGCCGGCCTCGATCAGCGGCCGCATGAACCGGAAGAGCAGGGTCAGCAGCAGCGTGCGGATGTGCATGCCGTCGACGTCGGCGTCAGCCATCAGGACGATCTTGTGGTAGCGCGCCCGGTCGAGGTCGAAGTCCTCGCCGATGCCGGTGCCGAAGGCCGAGATCAGCGCCTGGACCTCGTTGTTGGCCAGAACCTTGTCGAGGCGAGCCTTCTCGACATTGAGGATCTTGCCGCGGATCGGCAGGATCGCCTGGGTTTCCGGGTTGCGGCCGCGCACAGCCGAGCCGCCGGCCGAGTCGCCCTCGACGATGAAGACCTCGGAGAGAGCCGGGTTCTTGGACTGGCAGTCGCGCAGCTTGCCGGGCAGGCCGCCGGACTCCAGGAGCCCCTTGCGGCGGGTGGCCTCGCGGGCCTTCCGCGCGGCCATGCGGGCGGCCGCCGCCTGGATCGCCTTGCGGACGATGTCCTTGCCCTCGCCGGGGTGGGTCTCGAGCCAGTGGCCGAACTCGTCGGTCATGGCGCGCTGCACGAAGCCCTTGACCTCGGAGTTTCCGAGCTTGGTCTTGGTCTGGCCCTCGAACTGAGGCTCACCCAGCTTGACCGAGATCACCGCGGTGAGGCCCTCACGGACGTCGTCGCCGGTGAGGTTCTCGTCCTTCTCCTTGAGCAGGTTGTTCTTGCGGGCGAAGTCGTTGACGAGCTTGGTCAGGGCCGCCCGGAAGCCCTCCTCGTGGGTGCCGCCCTCGTGGGTGTTGATCGTGTTGGCATAGGTGTGGACCGACTCGGAGTAGGCGGTGGTCCACTGCATCGCGAGCTCGAGACTCAGCTGCCGGTTGGTGTCCTCGGACTCGATCGAGATGATCTCCTTGTGCACCGGCTCGGCGCGCTTCGAGCCGACCAGGTGGCTGACGTAGTCGACCAGGCCGCCGTCGTAGCGGTAGGAGACCTTGCGCTGGGCCGTGGCGTCGTCCTCGGCCTCGGCAAGGTGCTGCTCGTCCGATTCGGGCACCCGCTCGTCGACGAGGTTGATGGTCAGGCCCTTGTTGAGGAAGGCCATCTGCTGGAACCGGGCCCGGACCGTCTCGAAGTCGTAGTGGGTCGTCTCGAAGATGTCGGGGTTGGCCCAGAAGGTGATCGTGGTGCCGGTCTTGTCGGATGGCTCCTCCCGCTTCAGCGGTGAGGTGGCCACCCCGTGGTCGAACGACATGCGGAAGGCGTAGCCGTTCTGGTGGACCTCGGCATCGAGCCGGCTGGAGAGCGCGTTGACCACCGACGAGCCGACGCCGTGCAGCCCGCCGGACACCTTGTAGCTTCCGCCTCCGAACTTGCCGCCGGCGTGCAGCTGGGTCAGGACCAGCTCGACCGCGGACTTCTTCTCGATCGGGTGCAGGTCGGTGGGGATGCCGCGGCCGTTGTCGGCTACGCGCACGCCGCCATCGGCCATCAGCGTGACGTCGATCGTGTCGGCATAGCCGGCGAGCGCCTCGTCGACGGAGTTGTCGACGATCTCCCAGACCAGGTGGTGCAGGCCCCGCTCGCCTGTGGTGCCGATGTACATGCCGGGTCGCTTGCGGACCGCCTCCAGCCCCTCGAGGACGGTGATCGCAGAGGCGTCGTATGCCGACTGGTCGCCTCCCCGTCGTGCCGCCAGCTCCGCGGCCGCCTCCGCCTCGGCCTGCGAGCGAGCCGCCTCCGCCTCTGCGGCGGTCAGACTTTCGCCTGGGTTGTCACTGCTGGAACTGTCGTTGGGCACCGGCTGCTGGTCGGCCACTGGGCTCCTTCACGTGCGTGGCGCGTCAGCCGTCCCGGCCCACATCAGGTCAGGAAGGCCCGATGCGAGGTCCTGTGTCGCTGGTCGCGCTCATGGCGCGCGCCCGGACTGCGATGAGCGTCCTGGGCGCGGATTCACTGTCTAGTTTACCGGTCAGTTCGACCTCAACATGCCTCAGGAGGCCCTTGCGGCCACTTTCTGGGGAAAAACCGGGGTGCTTTTGACTCCCTACACGCACCCCAACCCCTGAAACCGTCATTTCAGCCTTCTCCCGCCCCGTCCCACCACGCCGGTCACGGCTGGCAGGGCTGGCTTCGGCTACCGCGGCGCGTCAGCTGTTGAGCGTGCGGTCGAAGAGCATGCGCAGGTCCTCGCTCAGCGCCGGCTCGGGGATCTGTACGTCGACGCCCACCTCCAGGCACTGCACGCCGTAGCAGAACGCGTCTGGGTGCGTGCGACCCTGGGCCAGCTGGTCGAGCAGGCCGCGCCGGCTGAGCAGCTCCTTCCAGTCGCGGGTGTCCTGGTCGGGCAGCTCGCCGAGGAGGACCCGCCGCTCCCGGACCAAGCCGGCCAGTCCGCCAGTGCGCCGCAGCCACAGCTCGGAGTCCTCGGCCGGTGCGCGGCCCGGAACCGGCATCGGGCGACCGGCGCTCCCGGGGCCGGACCCGCCCCCGGCTTCCGCGAGAACCTCAGTCACTCCGATCGTCCGCCCAGGCTCGCTGCACCGCCGTCGCCGGCTCGGAGTCGGCGCCGTAGCGCTCCTTGGCCACCTGCGTCGTGAGGGATGCGAAGGTCGCGAAGTCGCAGTCGGCCCGGATGCCGTCGCCGGTGAGGGTGGCGTACCAGATCCACCCGGCGACCTCCCAGGCGAAGCCGCCGATCGCAGTGGCCGCGAGGTAGAAGGCATGGTTGGGGATTCCCGAGTTGATGTGGACGCCACCGTTGTCGTCGCGGGTGGTGACGTAGTCCTTCATGAGCGCAGGCTGGGGGTCTTTGCCGAGGATGGGATCGTCGTACGCCGTGCCCGGGCTCTTCATGGAGCGCAGCGCCACGCCGTGGACCTGGGGTGTGAAGAGGTCGGCGCCGATGAGCCAGTCGGCCTGCTCGGTGGTCTGGCCCAGGGTGTGCTGCTTGACGAGCACGCCGAAGACGTCGGAGATGCTCTCATTGAGCGCGCCGGGCTGGTTCTGGTAGGTCAGGCCCGCGGTCAGCTCTGTGACGCCGTGGGTCAGCTCGTGGCCGATGACGTCAAGGCTGCGGGTGAAGCGCTGGAAGATGTGGCCGTCGCCGTCGCCGAGCACCATCTGAGCGCCGTCCCAGAAGGCGTTGTCGTAGGCGGTTCCGTAGTGGACGGTGGCGAGCAGCGGGAGACCCCTGCCGTCAAGGGAGTTGCGGTTGAACACCTCGCGGTAGAGGGCCCAGGTCTGGCCAAGTCCGTCGTAGGCCTCGTCGGCGGCCGCGTCTCCGGTGGCCGGGTCACCTTCTCCGCGCACTTTGTCGCCCGGGAGGGTCTGGCTGCCGTGGGCGTCCGAGACCACCCGCTGGGGACCCGAGTCCGACCCGGGCTCGGGCAGCTGGGGCAGTCGGCTGGTCGGGCTGGGAGCCATCCCCGCACGACCGGTGCGGCGCCCGCGCAGCTCGTGGTCGGACTCGAGGGTGCGCTGGGCATGCGCGGCGATGTGAGGGTCGGCTGCGGCCGCGACGGCCTCGAGGAGGTACGGCGGGACGATCGAGCAGCGTGGGCTGGCCGGGGTCATGGCCACAGTCTGCTGGCCCCGGCCGACAGTCGCCGCTCGGGCCAGCGTTGGGAGCCGACCGGCGGTCGCTCACTCCAGGGCCGAACGCCGTCCCCCGACCCGAGCAGGGCGCAACGTCGCTCACGGACCCCAGATCAGGGCGAGCTCGTCGGCGCGGGTCAGCCCAGCGCGACGGTCGGTGCGGTCCAGGCCGCGCTCACGCTCCCAGGCCAGGGCGTCGCGCAGCGTGTCCTCGATGGGACGGCAGTGCAGCCCCGCGGCTCGAGCGCGCTGCCCGGACCGTGCCGAGAAGCCCTGCCACTCGGGGTCGGCGATCCACAGGGGCAGGGACCGCGGGCCCATGTACTCCTCGATCCCGGCCGCCTGGAGCCGCTCGTCACCGAACGGCACCGTCTCGCCGTCGAAGCCGGACAGGTCCTTCGAGGCCTGCAGCACTTCGCGGATCGGCTGCACCGGACCGTAGGCGTCGATGATCCCGGTGGTTCCCCCCAGCCCGGCTCGCACCAGCCACGCTGCCAGATCCTCCACGTGGACGAACTGCGACGGCCGGTCCTCCCGCTCGGGCACGAGCACCGGCCCGCCATCTTCGGCAGCCAGGGCGAACCGGCCCGGCCAGTAGCCCAGCCGGTCGCTCGTGTCGCCGGCACCAGCGATGAGACCACTGCGCGCCACGAGGGAGGCTCCGGGCCGGGCTGCAGTCACCAAGGCCTCGCACGCAACCTTCGCCCGTCCGTACTCCTCGTCGCTGCCCACGTCGCTGGTGAGGGCAGGCAGCAGCCGGGCGCCCTCGTCGTCGCCAGGCGTCGAGTGGTCGGCATAGACCGAGCCCGACGACACGAAGGCCCAGTTGCGGGTTCGGCCGGAGAGCGCGGCGAGCGCGGTGCGCACCTGCCGAGGCTGCCTGCTGACGTCGACGACGAGGTCCCATTCCCGCACGGGCGACAGGCCGGCATACCCCTCGCTGGTCGTGCGGTCACCACGCACGAAGCGAGCGCCGTCGGGAACCGAGCCGCTCTCCCCCCGAGCCAGGCAGGTGACGTCGTGTCCGGCGGCCAGACCGGCCCGGGCGAGGTGACCGCCGAGCCAGGCGGTCCCGCCAAGAATCAGGATGCTCATGCGGGCGACGCTGCCACGGGACCGGGGGCACTGTCAGCCGCGGACGCCGGCTGTTCGCCGCCAGCGGACAGATCGCTCGCCGGAACGCTCATAGGCTGGCTGGCATGGTCACGTCGTCCGCCGCCGAGCCCTCCGCGGGGCAATCCGCCGAGCCTGGCGCCCAGCCCACCGCTGCCATGCCTCACAAGGTCGCCAGGGTCGCCGTCCTCTCGGACATCCACGGCGTGCTGCCGGTGCTCGAGGCCGTCCTGGCCGAGCCGGACGTGCAGTCGGCCGACCTCGTCGTCGTGACCGGCGACCATGCTGCTGGGCCGATGCCGGTCGAGGTGCTCGACCGACTGGTCTCCCTGGGCGAGCGGTGCCTGATGGTGCGCGGCAACGCCGACCGCGAGCTGGTGGCGGTAGCCCGTGGGGCGGTCAGCGAGTACCCCGAGTCGACGTGGGCTGGCGCCCAGCTGCAGCCGCACCACGTCGACCTGCTCGAAGGCCTGCCGCACCCGGCCGTTGTCGACGTGGACGGCTTCGGCCCGGTGCTGTTCTGCCACGGAACCCCGCGCGACGACAACGAGGTGGTCCTGGTCGACTCTCGCCTCGAGTGGTGGGCCGAGGTGTTCGCCGAGGTGCCTGAGGAGGTTCGCACCATCGTCTGCGGCCACACCCACATGCCCTTCGTGCGGCTGGTGGACCGCCGCACTGTGGTCAATGCGGGCAGCATCGGTATGCCGTACGGGCGAGCGGGCGGGGCCTGGGCGCTGCTCGCGGGTGGCCAGGTGAGCCTGCGGCATACCCCCATCGACGTGGACAAGGCGTGCGCCGAGATCGAGGCGCGGTCTGGGTTTCCGGGCCGGGCGGCTTGGGCGGACGAGTACGTGCGCAGCCGCAACACCGATGCCGACGCCGTGCGGGCCTTCGCCCCGCGAGACGGCCGGCGCGGGTAGGGAACCGGAGCGGCAAGCGAGAGTGCCACAGCAGGTAGTCGGCGGCGGGGCCGAGAGCAGGTGCGGTGGATTCGCGCGAAAGCGGGCACACCCCTCCGGCGCAGGGTGGATACTCGGAAACGGCCCGGGGGTCCGGCCCGGGGAACGGGATCGGAGACCCGAGTGGTCGAGTCGGGGAATTCGGGTGGACGTGCGCTGCGCACGTCCATCAACGCACGCCTCGCGGAAGATCTCGAGGAGACCCACGAACAGCTGGCGGCCACAACCGAGATCCTCGCCATCCTCGCTGCGTCCTCCTCGACGCCGGAGGATGTGTTCACCGCGATCGTGGAGCGGGCCCGCGGGCTGTGCTTCGCCGACGTGGCGCAGATCCACCTCGTGCATGGCGACGCCTTCGTGCTCGCCCGGTCCGCAGGGCTGACCCCCGAGTACGAGGCCTTCTCCGCCAACGCGCCGATCCTGCGTGACCGCACGACGCTCGTGGGGCGGGTAAGCCTCGACCGCACCACCCAGCAGATCGCCGACGTCCTCACCGACCCCGAATACGACCAGCCGGAGCGCCAGCAGCGAGGTGGCTTCCGCTCGATCCTCGGCGCGCCCATGCTGATCGATGACGAGGTAGTCGGCGTGCTCTCGGTGTGGCGCGCGCGGGTCGCGCCGTTCGACGACCGGGTTTGCGAGCTCCTCACGGCGTTCGCCGCCCAGGGCGCCCTCGCGATCCGCAACGTCCAACTGCTCCAGTCGCTGGAGACGCGCTCGGCCGAGCTCGCCCGACGGGTGGACCAGCTGGAGGCGCTCGCCGAGGTCGGTGAGGCGGTGAGCTCCACCCTCGACGCGGACGAGGTGCTCACGACGATCGTCACCGTGGCGGTGGGGCTGTCGGGCACCGACGGCGGGTCGCTGATGGAGTACGACGAGGACTCGCAGCTCTTCAGCGTCCGCACGGCTTTCGGCACCAGCCCGCACGTGCTGGACGCGCTGCGCGGCAGCCGGATCCACCTTCACGAGACGCTCGTGGGAAAGGCGTGCGTGGCCCGAGAGCCGATGCAGGTCGAGGACCTGGGGACGGTCGAGCGGGACCCCCACCTCTCCGTGCTGTATGCCGCGGGGTGGCGCTCCGTCGTGGCGATCCCCATGGTGCGGGCTGACCGGGTGGTCGGCGCGCTGGTGGTGAGACGCAAGAGGCCCGGCCAGTTCAGCGAGGAGACCTGCGAAGTCCTGTCGGCCTTCGCGAGCCAGTCCGCCATCGCGCTCACCAACGCGCGGCTGTACCAGCAGCTCGAACGGCAGAGCCGCGAGCTGGCCCAGGCCAGTCAGCACAAGTCGGAGTTCCTCGCGAGCATGTCGCACGAGCTCCGGACCCCGCTCAACGCCGTCATCGGCTTCTCCGA
Organism: uncultured Actinomycetota bacterium; assembly: GCA_963715025.1. GTDB lineage: Bacteria > Actinomycetota > Actinomycetes > Actinomycetales > Dermatophilaceae > DASSJT01. The sequence goes on from CAVQQQ010000009.1 coordinate 1,184,769, forward strand.
GGTCCTGCTCGAGCGGATGTTCGGCGAGCTCAACGAGCGGCAGGAGGACTACCTGCGGGACATCCTCGGGTCTGGACGGCACCTGCTCGACCTCCTCAACGACGTCCTCGACCTGAGCAAGGTCGAGGCCGGCCAGATGGAGCTGAGCCCGACCCGGTTCTCGGCCGAGGTCGCGGTCACCTACGCCCTCTCCATGGTTCGCGAGCGGGCCCTGACCCACCGGATTGCCCTCGACGTCGAGGTCAGCCATGGCCTGGGCTACATCTGGGCCGACGAGCTGCGGTTCAAACAGATCCTTCTCAACCTGCTGAGCAATGCGGTGAAGTTCACTCCGGACGGCGGGCGGGTCGGTGTCACCGTGCGCTCCACCGGGGACGAGGTCGAAGTGACCGTCACGGACACCGGCGTGGGCATCGCCCCCGCCGACCAGGAGCGAATCTTCGACGCCTTCCAGCAGGGCGGCCTGATCCACAGCAACATCGAGGGCACCGGTCTGGGGCTGACCCTCACCAAACGGATCGTCGAGCTGCACGGTGGGCGGCTGTGGCTGACCAGCGCCCTCGGCCACGGCAGCACCTTCTCTTTCTCGATCCCGCAGGACCCCCTGAGCGCGAGCGAGCCGGCCATCGGGTCTGCCGCAGAGGTCGTCCAACCCCGGCCCGGCGTCGACAGCCAGCCCGGCGTCGACAGCCGGCCCGCCGTCGTCATCGTCGAGGACGACCCCAACTCGGCGGAGCTGCTGTCGCTCCACCTGGATGCTGCCGGGCTGCGGCCGGTTTCCGTGCGCACGGGGGAGGACGGTCTGGCTACAGTGCGCGCCCTGCGGCCGGCCGCGGTCATCCTCGACATCCGGCTCCCCGGCATGGACGGATGGGATGTGCTCACCGCTCTCAAGGGTGACGCCGAGACCGCGGCCATACCCGTGGTGGTCGTCTCGGTGATCCACGACCGAGGCAAGGGCTTCGCCCTCGGGGCCTCCGACTACCTCGTCAAACCGGTCGCGCGCGAGGGCCTTCTCGGGGCGCTCCGCCGGCTGGTCCCGCTGCCCACCGAACGCGGTTCACGACGCGTGGCGGTCTTCCTCGACGACGACCGCTCGGCGCTCGAACTCGTGCGGCTGACCCTGGAGCCCGCCGGTTGGACCGTCCACACCTGCACCCAGGCGGACCAGGCCTACGCGGCCATCGAGTCGGTCCGCCCGTCGGTGGTACTGGTCGACCTGCTCATGCCCCAGATCGACGGCTTCGCCGTGATCGACACCCTGCGGGCGGACCCTCAAACCGCGTCACTGCCCATCGTCGTCCTCACCGCCAAGTCGCTCACCGCGCAGGACCGGCGGCTGCTCGAGGGTCGCATCGAGTTCGTCACGTCCAAGAACGCGATGGACCTGGGGGTGCTCGCCGAGCGGCTGGCACAGGTCCGCGCGTCGGCGCAGCAGGGCGTGGCGCAGCAGGGCATGGCGCAGACCGGCACGGGGGAGGCGGGATGACCGAGGCGGTGGTGCTCGTGGTGGAGGACAACGAGAAGAACCTCAAGCTCGTACGGGACGTGCTGGAGTATGCCGGGTTCACGGTTCACGTCGCGACGACCGGTGAGGAGGCGCTGGCCCGGGCACGGACCACCACCCCGGACCTCATCCTCATGGACCTCCAGCTTCCCGGCATGGACGGCCACGCCACGCTCTCGCAGCTGCGGGAGGACCCGGCCACGTCCCGGATCCCGGTGGTGGCCCTGACCGCCCTCGCGATGCGTGACGACCGCGAGAAGGCGATGGCCGCGGGCTTTGACGGCTACCTCGAGAAGCCGATCAGCGTGCGGCAGTTCCCGGACCAGATCCGCGCCTACCTGCAACCGGAGGAGCCATGACCGCCGACGACGCCGAGGTCCTCGTAGTCGACGACCTCCCACAGAACCTCAAGCTGATGGATGCCGTGCTGTCGCCTCGGGGATTCACCGTCCACACGGCGGCATCGGGGGAGGAGGCTCTCGCGTTCCTCTCCAGGCAGCTGCCTGACCTGATCCTGCTCGACGTGCTCATGCCGGGCATCGACGGCTACGAGACGTGCCGGCGGATCCGGTCCACACCGTCGACGTCGTACCTGCCGGTGGTCATGGTCACCGCCAGCGGCAGCGAGCAGAAGCTGCGCTCCATCGAGGCGGGGGCAGACGACTTCATCACCAAGCCGTTCGAGCAGGCAGAGCTGCTGGCTCGGGTACGCTCCCTCGTTCGGGTCAAGCGTTACCACGAGACCATCCAACGACAGGCAGCAGAGCTGGCGGAGTGGAACCGTGCGCTGGAGGCCAAGGTCAAGGCTCAGGTGGAGGAGCTTGAGCGGGTCGGCCGCCTCCGGCGCTTCCTGTCGCCGCAGGTGGCGGGTCTCGTCGTCGAGAGCGGGGACGACTCCTTCCTGAAAAGCCACCGAAGCGAGATCACGGCCGTCTACAGCGACCTGCGGGGCTTCACGTCCTTCGCCGAGACCGCCGAGCCCGAGGAGGTCATGGCTGTCCTGCGCGAGTACCACGAGGCACTGGGCGACTTGGTCTTCCGCTTCGAGGGAACTCTCGAACACTTCGCCGGCGACGGCCTGCTCGTGTTCTTCAACGATCCGATTCCGTGCCCAGACGCTCCTGCACGGGCTGTGCGCATGGCCGTGGCGATGCGTGGGCGGGTCGAGGAGCTCGCCGACGGCTGGAGGCGGCGAGGGCACGACCTGGGGTTCGGCGTCGGGATCGCCCAGGGCTACGCGACCCTGGGCCGGGTCGGCTTCGAAGGCCGCTACGACTATGCCGCGATCGGCACCGTGACCAACGTCAGCGCGCGGCTCTCAGCCCTGGCCGAGCCCGGACAGATCCTGGTCACCCAGCGGGTGGTGACCGGTGCGGCTGATGTCGCCGTGACCCGACCTCTCGGGCCGACAGAGCTGCGGGGGATCACCCGGCCGGTCGACGTCTTCGACGTCCTGGGCCTCGACGCGTCGCGGGCCTCGTCGTGACCGCGCTCGAGACCGGGGCCCGCACGCTCCGCGAGCTGACCGAGGAGGAGCGCAACGCGGCATACGACCGCCTCCAGGCCCGGCTGCCCGCGGTCTGGAGGTCCATGCGGCTGAACGAGCCCTCCGAGTCCGTCGTCGTCGTTCCCTCCGTCTCCCTGGATCGGGTCATGGGCACGGCGGGGGGCGCGATCAACCAGGCCATGGAGGAGCGCTACCTCTTCCTGCTGCTCCTGTTGCGCCAGCCCCGGCTCCGGATGGTGTACGTCTCCTCCGGACCCATCGACTCGGCGATCATCGAGTACTACCTGGCCCTGCTCCCCGGGGTCATCCCCAGCCACGCCCGAGCGCGGCTCTCGCTGGTCTCGGTCGGCGACGGCACGCCCCGTCCCCTCACCGAGAAGATCCTGGAGCGCCCCCGGCTGATTGCCGACATCGCCAGCCTGATCCCCGACCCCACGCGCAGCCACCTGGTCCCCTACACCACCACCCGCCTGGAGCGCGACCTCGCCCTCGAGCTGGGCATCCCGATGTACGGCGCAGACCCCCGGCACTTCGACCTCGGCACGAAGACCGGGTGTCGGAGAGTGTTCCAGGAGGCCGGCGTGAACCATCCGGTCGGGTTCGAGGACCTGAGGTCCTTCGAGGACATCGTCGCGGCTCTCGCCCGGCTGCGGGCGGCGCGGCCGGCCGTGTCCCAGGCGATGGTCAAGCTCAACGAGGGTGTGTCTGGGGCTGGCAATGCCTTGGTTGAGCTTGTGGGACTCCCGGCACCGGGCACGGCCGACGAGCCGGCAGCCCTGGCCGAGCGGGTCCGCGCCATGGAGCTGGAGGGGCGGACCGTCACCATGGACGCCTACCTCGCGAAGTTCGCGGAGCGCGCGGGCATCGTCGAGGAGCGGATCACCGGGGAGGAGGTGCTGAGCCCGAGCGTGCAGCTGAGGGTGACCCCCCTTGGCGAGGTGGAGGTCCTGTCCACACATGACCAGGTGCTCGGCGGCCCGACCGGCCAGTCCTACCTGGGCTGCACCTTCCCGGCCGCGCCGGCCTATGCCCGGGCGATCACCGAGGAAGCCCGAGCCGTCGGCGCCCGACTGGCCGAGCACGGCGTGCTGGGCCGGTTTGCGCTCGACTTCGTGGTGGTGCGGCGCGGCGGCGGCTGGGACACGTACGCCATCGAGGTCAACCTCCGCAAAGGCGGCACAACCCACCCGTTCCTCACGCTGCAATTCCTCACCGACGGTCGCTACGACCCGGCGACGGGGCTGTTCACGACGCCGGCCGGCCGCGAGAAGCACCTGATGGCCACCGACCACTTGGAGGACCCGGTCCTTCGCGGCCTGCGGGTCAACGACCTGTTCGACCTCGTGGCCCGCACCGGCCTGCATTTCGACCCAGCGCGCCAGACCGGCATCGTCTTCCACATGATCAGCTCGGTCACGGAACTGGGACGGGTCGGCATGACAGCGGTGGGGGACAGCGCCCGAGGTGCCGCCGAGTCCTACGCGAGAGCGCAGCGCATCTTGCTGGACGAGGCTCAGGCGGCCGGCGTCCCCCGGCCGATCGAACTGTGATGCGGCCCCGGCGGCTACAGCCCTGACCTCACCGACACCACTCCCCGGGTGCGGTCACAGCCGATTGATGCTCGACGGCCACGCCGAGCGCTACGGTGCCCCCCAATGCACCGTAGCGCCCCCTCCCTGGCCGCGGCGGCCGATCCGCCGCCACGATCCCTCAATCCCCTTGCCCTTCGCCTAGTCCTGGTGCCCGGGACCGGCACGCGCCGAGACTGCCAGTGCCGAGACTGCCAGTGCCGAAGCGCCGCGGTGCAGGGTGCTGTGCGCCATCTCTGTCGTCCTTTTCGTGTGTGGTGCGGGTGGAGTCGCCGCCCGACCATTCGGTCAGGCGGCGATGCTGCTGGCGTGCAGGAGTGCCTGGATGACCGCGTGGCGCCAGGTGAGGCCGGCGACGTCGGTGCGACACGAGGCGCTACCGCAGGTGCATGCCCAGACCCACTTGCCCTGCACCTTGTGGACGGCAGGGTGGTGGTGTGCCAGGTCGCGGCGCGGACGGTGCTGCTGGTTCATGTCCATGGCCTGCTCAACTCCCCTCGGGTGTGCAGCTGGTCGGCGGTGGCCGATGGTCCGAGCTGTCACATCCACGGTGGCGCAGGCAGCGCAGTCGCACCGTGCCCTCGGGCACGAGCGCAATGTGCCGTCCGCGACACTCGCCGCCTCGTTGTCCTGAGCGGCTGCGCATGCTTCAGTGAGCCATGGAGTGGCAACTACTGAGGGACCTCTCCGACGGGGAGCGGCGACAGGTCCTGGCGAGGACCAGGCGGCGCCAGTTCGCTCGGGGAGAGGTGCTCTTCCACGAGGGCGACCCGGCCGACACCGTCCACTTCATCGCGGAGGGACGGGTGATGGTCCGGCGAAGCTCTCCGTCCGGTGACTCCGTCGCCTTCCTTGTGGTCGGTCCAGGACGAGCCCTGGGTGAGGTTGCCCTGCTCTCCAAAGACCGCCACCGCAGCACCACTGTGGTCGCCCTCGAGCCGACCACGACGCTGTCGCTCGCTTTCCCCGAGTTCGAGCGCCTCTGCGACGAGAACCCCGGGATCCAGCGACTCCTCGCGACCCTACTGGCGGCGCGGGTCAAGCGGCTCTCGGACCACCTGGTCGAGGCCCTCTTCCTCCCCAGCGACCGCAGGATCCTGCGCCGGGTGGTCGACCTGTGCGAGCAGTACGACTCCGGCGGGATCGCCCGACGTGTGTCGATCCCGCTGAGCCAGACCGACATCGCCGAGCTCGCGGGCGCCTCGCGGCCGACCACCAACCGGGTGCTCCGCCGGCTGGAGGAAGAGGGCCTGGTCCAGCTCCACCGCGGTCGCCTCGACGTGACCGACCGGCAGGGGCTGCAGGCCAGAGACCGCGGTCGCTGACCTCAGCAGCTGCGTCGAGACGGTTCGGGGTCCCGCGCCGGTCGACCGACCGGGCCCCTCCGACTGGGCCCCTCCGACTGGCGCCGAGCGCCCAGTGATCGCCGGGGGCCGTCAGCCGTAGGTGTCGCGGGGTCCGCGGCCGTCGCTTGCGCGGCGCGGTCCGCGCGACCACGACGGCGCGCTGGGGCCCACCACCCGAAGCTCGGTGACCGTACCCTGCCCCACCTCGCCCTCGAGCCGCGCCAGCAGCGACGAGGCCAGCAGCCGGATCTGGGTCGCCCAGGCTGTGGAGTCGGCGCGGACGGTCAGAACGCCGGCCTCGAAGGTCACCGGAGCGCAGTGCTGGGCCACTTCCGGACCCACAATGTCGGGCCACCGGCCCATGACCGATCCCACGGCCACGTCGACCTTCCACCCGCGATCGGCCAGCAAGTGCTCCATCTGGTCGCCCAGCAGCTGCGGGTCGCGGCCGTCGTCGGGCTTGCGGGCGTCGGCGGGGACGTCCCGGGCCCGCTTCCGGAGCGGCCTGAGCCCCGGCCGCAGTCCCTTGCCCCGGGCGGCTGCCCGGGCGCGGGCGAGTGCTGCGGCAGGAGCGTCGAGGTCCTCGGGCCCATCCGATCCCCCGGCCGCCGCACGGCGAGAGATCTGCCCGGCGAGGCTCGGCGGCTCGCTCGGCCCTGCAGCGGGGGACACCGCGGGCCGGCCAGCGGGGTCGTGGTCAGGCATCGGGGCGCACCTCGCCGAGCCGGACGGCATACGTCCTGCCCCGCAGCGAAACGGGCACGTCGTCGGCCACGGCCGCGGTGATCAGCACCTGTTCGCAGTCGGCCACCATGGCCGCCAGGCGCTCGCGCCGGCCGGTGTCGAGTTCAGCGAACACGTCGTCCAGGATGAGCACCGGGTCGTCCCCGAGGTCGTGGCGCAGCAGCTGGTATGCCGCCAGCTTGAGTCCCAGCGCGAAGCTCCAGGACTCGCCGTGGCTGGCGTAGCCCTTGGCTGGCAGCTCGCCGAGGGAGAGGACGACGTCATCGCGGTGAGGGCCGACGAGGGACACCCCGCGCTCGACCTCGCCGGCCCGCACCTGGTCGAGTGTGGCGAGCAGCGCGGCCTGGAGCTGGGCGATCTCGGGCACCTCGCCAGCCGCGATCCGAGCTGCCATGTCTTCGTAGAGGGAGGACTTGTAGGCCGCCTGCACATCGGACTGCCCGGCGCTCACCTGGTCATAGGCCTTGCCGAGATAGGGGACAAGGTCGCGCAGGAGCCGCAGCCTCGCGTAGAGCAGCTGTGAGCCGACCTGGGCGAGGTGGGCATTCCAGATGTCGAGGGTCTGCAAGGCGCTCGACCGCTCCTCGTCGGTGCTCACGCCCTCGGCCGGTCGGCGATCGGCGCGCTGGCCCCGCCGGCCCCGGCGAAGAACCGGGGCAGCCGACTTGAGGAGCGCATTGCGCTGCTTGAGGATGCGCTCATAGTCGCTGCGAACCCCTGCCCATCGTGGCTGGCGAGCAACCAGCAGTTCGTCGAGGAAGCGCCGGCGCTCGCTGGGATCACCCTTGACCAGGGCGAGGTCCTCGGGGGCGAAGAGGACCGTACGGAGGGTGCCCATGACGTCCCGGGGGCGCGGCTGGGGGGAGCGGTTGAGGCGCGCCCGATTGCCCCGTCCGGGTTTGAGCTCCAGCTCGATCAGGGTTTCCCGGCCGTCGCGGACCACAGCCGCTCGGATCACGGCCTGGCTGGCACCGAAGCGGACCAGGGGGGCATCGGTCGCGACTCGGTGGCTGCTGAGGGTGGAGAGGTAGCCGAGAGCCTCCACCAGATTGGTCTTGCCCTGGCCGTTGAGCCCGATCAGGGTGGTGACGCCCGGCTCCAGAGGGAGCTCCGCGCTCGTGTAGCTGCGGAAGTCCGCTACGGAGAGGTGCCGGACATGCATGAAAGACCTGCGCGGCTCAGCGGGTCGAGCCGGCGCCCGAGCTCGGGCCCGCGGCCGCGGCTCTGCGTCCCCTGGCTGCCGCCTTCTTGGGACTGCCCGGCGCCTTCTCGGCCTTCCTGACCAGCTTGTTGACGGCGTGCTGGGTCTGGGGCTGCTCGCCCCGACGCAGCGCATCGCCTTCCGCGACGGTCATCACCCGGTGGCCGCCGAACTGGCCGCGCAGGGCGGCGACGGCCTGCATGGTCGGCGACGACTGCTGCCGCGAGGCGAACCGGGCGAACAGCGAGGCGGAGATGACTGGCATCGGTACCGAGAGGGCCAGCGCTTCCTCGACCGTCCAGCGCCCCTCGCCGGAGTCCACCGTGTAGTCGGAGACCCCGTCGAGGTGCGGGTCCTTCTCCAGCGCCGTGACCATGAGGTCGAGCAGCCAGGAGCGGACCACGGTGCCGCGGCTCCACGCTTTGAACGCCCCTGGGACGTCGGTGACGATGTCCTTCGCCTCAAGCAGCTCGTAGCCCTCGGCGTAGGCGTGCATCAGGCCGTACTCGATCCCGTTGTGGACCATCTTGGTGTAGTGGCCGGCACCCACCTTGCCCGCGTGGACGAAACCCTCGTCGCGGGGGCCCTCGGGCCGGAGCGCGTCGAAGATGGGCATGGCCTTGCGCACGTTCGCGGCGCTGCCGCCCACCATGAGGCCGTAGCCGTCGTCGAGGCCCCAGATGCCGCCGGAGACGCCGCAGTCGAGGTAGCCGATGCCCTTGGCCTTGAGCAGCTTCTCGTTATCGGCGTCGTCGGTGAACCGGCTGTTGCCGCCGTCGATCACCAGGTCGCCCTTGTCGAGGAGGTCGGCCAGTTTGGCGACCGTGTCCCTGGTCGGTTTGCCAGCAGGCACCATCACCCACACGACGCGGGGGGCCTCCAGGCGCTTGACCAGGTCGGCCAGGGAGGTGGCGTCCGAGACCCCGGGGTGCTGGTCGTACCCGACGACGTCGTGGCCGGCGCGGCGGAGCCGCTCGCGCATGTTGCCGCCCATCTTGCCCAGACCAATCAGACCCAGCTGCATGTCTCACGTCCTCGGATGTGCTGCGGTGTGCTGTTGTCGCGCGGCGGGGGCGCCGCGTGTCAGGCTACGCCTGCGCTTCGGGCTCTGCGTGGCACCGCAGTCCACCCCGAGTGCCGGACCACCGCTGTTGACCGGCCCTGTGCGGGCCTTACCCGGGCGTTCAGCTGGCGAAGCGCACCGGCATCAGGACATAGCGGTAGGACGTGTCCGGCTCGCCTTCGGCCTCCCTCTGGCCACTGATCACGGCCGGCCGGGACGGCTGGGTGAAGGAGAGCCGGGTGTACTCGGTGCCGACCGCGCCCAGTCCGTCGAGGAGGAAGCCCGGGTTGAAGGCGATCTCGAGACCCGGTCCGATGAGGCTGGACTCGACGGCCTCCGAAGCCTGGGCGTCTTCGCCGGTGCCTGCCTCGATGGCGACCTGCCCCTCGCTGAACCGCAGACGCACCGGGGTGTTGCGCTCGGCCACCAGGGCCACGCGCTTGACCGCCTCCACGAGCTCGGAGGTCTTGACCACTGCCTCGGAGTCGGTGGTCGTCGGGAAGATCGAGGTGACCTTCGGGTATTCGCCGTCGAGCAGCCGGGTCGTCGCTCGGCGCTGCCCGGCCTCGAACCCGATCAGTCCGTCGCCGCCCGCCGAGCCGCCGAGCGCCACCTCGATCGAGCCTGCCGCTCCGAGCGCTTTTGCCGTGTCGGACAGCGTGCGGGCCGGCACGAGGGCGACGTGGCTCGCATCGGGGGACGCGGGGTTCCAGGTGAGCTCTCGCATGGCGAGCCGGTAGCGGTCTGTCGCCAGGAGGGTGATCTTCTCCCCCTCGATCTCCACCCGCACCCCCGTCAGGATCGGGAGCGTGTCTCCCCGGTCGGCCGCCACCGCCACTTGGGCAACGGCTTGGGTGAACACATCGCCGGCGATCGTGCCGCTCGGCTCCGGTGACGTGGGCAGCGTCGGGTAGTCGTCGGCCGGCATCATCAACAGGCTGAAGCGGGACGACCCGCACGTCACCTGGACCTTGTTGCCCTCCGTCGACACGTCGACCGGTTTCGCCGGGAGGTTGCGTGAGATGTCCGCGAGGAGCCGCCCGAGAACCAGGACCGTTCCGGACTCGGCGACGTCGGCCGGGGCCGTGACCTTTGCCGACACCTCGTAGTCGAAGGCGGAAAGGGTGATCGTGCCCTCCTCGCTGGCCTCGACGAGCACACCGGCGAGCACGGGCACAGGCGGGCGTGCCGGCAGGCCGCGTGCGACCCAGTTGACGGCCTCGGCGAGAACTTCGCGCTCAACCCGAAACTTCACGGCATACCGACCTTTGCTGCGGTTGTAACTACACAGTTGGGCTCCGACCCTAGTGCCACCCGGTGACGCCGGGAAGTCAATGGCTCATTTCGGTGGACCGCAGGAACTTGTCTCCAGCACATACTCGGGGTGGGATTAATCCTAGATAGGTCTCATCGTTGTCATAGGTGCTGTGGATCCTGTGGACAGGGCGCTGTCCGTGCTGGTCGGAGGCGGTATGCGGGGTGGGGACTTCCGGTGGACCGCAGGCAGCCCCCGGCACGGGTCCTGTTGACGGACGACCCCGGTCCCCACCCTTCCCAACGCCCAAGCCCGCTAATCCACCGTCTGCCAGCGGTTGTGCACACTTCTCCACAGATCTCGTGTGGATGCCAGTTGTCTGGGCAGATCGCTGTGGATAACTAGTCCCTCCACAGAGTTATCCACAAGGGGTGGATAACCTTCCTGGCCGTGTGGCAAGAGCAGCGTTTCGGCCCGGTTACACGACTCACACAGTTGTGGACAACTCTGGGGACGACCGGGCACTGACGGTGCACAACGCGACCACACGCTGTGGGTGAGGGTCAGCGCGGCTGCTGCTTGATCCGGTTGGTGAGCTCGGTGACCTGGTTGTAGATGGCGCGGCGCTCGGACATCAGCTCGCGGATCTTGCGGTCGGCGTGCATGACCGTGGTGTGGTCGCGGCCGCCGAACTGCTGGCCGATCTTTGGCAGTGAGAGATCCGTGAGCTCCCGGCAGAGATACATGGCGATCTGGCGGGCGGTGACCAGAACGCGCGAGCGGGACGTGCCGCAGAGGTCTTCGATGGTGAGCCCGAAGTAGGCCGCGGTCTGGGCCATGATCGTCGCGGAGGTGATCTGCGAGCCCTGCTCGTTGGGGATCAGGTCCTTGAGCACGATCTCCGCGAGACCCAGGTCGACCAGCTGGCGGTTGAGGCTGGCGAAGGCGGTGACCCGGATCAGCGCGCCCTCCAGCTCGCGGATGTTGGTGGAGATCCGGCTGGCGATGAACTCGAGCACCTCGTCCGGGGCGCTCATGCGCTCCTGGATCGCCTTCTTGCGCAAGATGGCGATGCGGGTCTCGAGGTCAGGGGGCTGGACGTCGGTCAGCAGGCCCCACTCGAAACGGCTCCGCATGCGCTCCTCGAAGCCAGACAGCAGCTTGGGTGGCACGTCACTGGTGATGACGACCTGCTTGTTGGCGTTGTGCAGCGTGTTGAAGGTGTGGAAGAACTCCTCCTGGGTCTGCATCTTGCCCTGGAGGAACTGGATGTCATCGATGAGCAGCACGTCGACGTCGCGGTAGCGGCGCTGGAAGTTGGCGGCCTTGTCGTCGCGGATGCTGTTGATGAAGTCGTTGGTGAACTCCTCGGAGTTCACGTAGCGGACCCGTACGTGGGGGAACAGGTTGCGGGCGTAGTGGCCGATCGCGTGCAGCAGATGGGTCTTGCCCAGCCCGGACTCGCCATAGATGAACAGCGGGTTGTACGCCTTCGCCGGAGCCTCCGCCACGGCGACCGCCGCGGCGTGGGCAAACCGGTTGCTCGACCCGATCACGAAGGTGTCAAAGGTGTACTTCGGGTTGAGCCGGGTGGCCTCGACGGCCTCCTCAGGCTCGTGGATGGACCGGTGGCGGCCGATGTGGCGCATCGGGGAGAAGCCGCTCCCGGTGTCGGCATCCGGGGGGTAATCGGGGGGGTACAGGTCGGTACCATCGTCGACTGCCGCCGCCGTGAAGGGATCCCGCGGGGTTGCGGCGTGGACCGGCACCGGTGCGGTCGCCTGGGTGAAGTCCTGGTCGGCAAGGGAGGAGTCGACCGTGACCGCGAGGCGCAGGTCGCTCCCGAACTGGCGGGAGAGCGCGTCGGTCACCTGGCCGCGCAGGCGCTGCTCGACGACGTCCTTGGTGAAGTCGTTGGGCACGGCCAACAAAGCGTTGCCATCGAGGAGGCCCACGAGCCGGGCCAGACCGAGAAAGGCGCGCTGCTGGACCGGAAGTCCATTGGCGTCAAGGTGATCGAGCGTCGTCTGCCAGACCTGCGTGAAGTTCACATCGGCGTCTGCCAAAGCTCCCTCGCCCCCCAATGGGTTACTCGTATACCGGTGTACCGCCGGTCTGCCGGTTCAGTCACAAGCAGGTCAGGGGCCCTGCAGCTGTGCTCTGTCCACATCTTTGTCCACACTCTGTGGGTACAGCCATGGGGGTCGAGCGGCGAAGGCCCGACGCTAACAAGGCTGCGTGTCTTGCAGCAAGCCGACTCTAGGGACTCTGTGGACACTCGTGGGGCAATTCAGACGAGAAATCCGTGGGCTCTACGGCGTGTCGCGCGGCGCTGTCGCTAGGCCCGCGCAAAGATGGTGCGTTTGCGCCCTGGTCTGGACGGAGGCCCGCGCCCGAGTTTGACCGGGGAGCGCGCCGCCGCGTACCTTAGTCAAGGCCCATCTGTCGGCCGTTTTCGCATGCCCGTGTCCGCGCCAGCAGGACTGACCCGGTCGCGCGGGGATTCGCATCCTTAGCGCTGCCAGCCTGTTGTCGCAGTTGCGGGTTTCCGATTGCGGCCGAAGGGCTGCCCACCACGTTCAGGCGTGCAGACGCTGCCTGACCTGCCACCGGAGAGACATCGTGAGCAAGCGCACCTTCCAGCCGAACAACCGCCGCCGGGCCAAGACCCACGGCTTCCGCCTGCGTATGCGGACTCGCGCGGGCCGTGCGATCCTGAGCGCCCGCCGCCGCAAGGGCCGCTCCGAGCTGTCCGCCTGAGGCCTCCGGCGTGCTGCCGTCGCAGCACCGCTTGCGCAGCAGTGCGGACTTCGCGGCAGCAATACGGGCTTCAGGTGGGGCACGATCGGGATCGCGGCTGATGGTGGTGCACGCCAACTCTGCCGACGCGCGCGCGGGACTCCCGCCGCGGGTCGGTTTTGTTGTCTCCAAGGCTGTGGGCAACGCGGTGGTCCGCAACAGGACCAAGCGCAGGCTGCGCGCCCTCATGGCTGGCCGACTCACCGGCATACCCCTGGGGGTTGACGTCGTCGTGCGTGCCAAACCCGCGGCGGCGCAGGCCTCGTACGCCGAGCTTGACGCGGAGCTGGATGTTGGGCTGTCCCGGGTGCTGAACCGGCTCGGTGGATCGTTATGACCAGCGTGACTCGAACCCTCGCGCGCCCGCTGATCTGGATCATCCGGGCCTACCAGCTCGTCATCTCCCCGATGCGGCCGCCGACGTGTCGCTACTACCCGTCGTGCTCGGCGTATGCCGTGACGGCTCTGGAGCGCCATGGGCTGGTCCGGGGAACCTGGCTGGCGGCCCGTCGGTTGCTCCGATGTCATCCCTGGACGCCCGGTGGCGTCGACCACGTTCCTCCCGCGGCTCCCCGTAGCCACCAGACGACCTAGACCTATCGGCGCGCACTCGAGAGGGTGGCGCCGGATCACCGGCAGGCCCACCTGCCTTCAGCACAGAGGACAGCATGGACTTCTTCACAACGCTGATCTACCCGTTCGAGTGGATCGTCGCCTGGATCCTGTGGGCGTGGCACACTGCCTTCTCGGCGATCGGCCTGCCCGAGGCGTCCGGCTGGACCTGGGCCCTTTCGATCGTCGGCCTCGTGGTCGTGATGCGCGCGGCGATGATCCCGCTGTTCGTGCGGCAGATCCACGCCTCCCGCCGGCTCCAGCTGATCCAGCCGGAGATGCAGAAGATCCAGAAGAAGTACAAGGGCAAGAGCGACCCAGAGTCCCGGCAGGCGATGACCGCCGAGACCATGGAGCTCTACAAGCGCACCGGTACCAACCCCTTCCAGTCGTGCCTGCCGATCCTGGTGCAGTCGCCGTTCTTCTTTGGACTCTTCCGGGTGCTCAATGGCTTGGAGGGCATCGCCAACGGGACGAAGCCGCCGATTGGCCCCATCAGCAAGGACCTGGCGGCGCAGGCCGAGGCCTCCACCATTTTCGGCGCCCAGCTGTCAGACACCTTCATGCACGCCGACACCGTGTCGACGCAGATCGTCACGGTGGTGCTGATCATCTTGATGTCGGTGACGACTTTCACGACGCAGCACCAGTTGATGCGCAAGAACATGCCGGCGTCCGCGCTGGACAACCCGTTCGCGAAGCAGCAGAAGCTGCTGCTCTACCTCATGCCTCTCTTCTTCGCGATCTCCGGCATCAACTTCCCGATTGGCGTGCTCATCTACTGGTTCACGACGAACGTCTGGTCGATGTGCCAGCAGTTCTATGTGATCCGGCGTATGCCGGCCCCGGGCTCGCCTGCCGAGCTGGCCCTCCAGGACCGCCACCGCAAGCGCGGCAAGGAGGCGCCGACATTCACGGTCAAGGGCCTGGACGCGACGTCGTCGGACGGCAGTCGTGTGGCAGACAGCACTGGTGCGGCGGCGGATGGCGCCAAGAAGAGCGGCCAGCGTCAGCAGCCGAAGCGCAAGAAGCGAAGCAAGGCGACCGGGGGTGGTTCGGGCAAGCCCGGTGCCGTCACCAACACCAGGTCCAACCCCGAAGACTGACCTCAGCCAGGCCTCTCACCTGCGGAAACGCTGGTGGGAGCGCCCGACAAGCGCGAGGCGGCTGCCTTGCCGAATGTCCAGGAGACACACATGACAGAACAGAACGTGAGCGCGGACGCCGACCAGGAGTCTCGGCCGGCGTTGGGGGAATCTGGGCCGGCTGGCGTCCCACTCGAGACTATCTCCGGCGCGGCCAGTGCGCCGGACACCGTCAGCAGTGCCGCGACCGAGGCGGCAGAGACGCGAGTGACCGACGAGGCTCCTCCGGCCGCGGCGGATCTCGCGGATGATGCTGCCGCCGGAGACGGGTCCGCCGGGGACGGGTCCGCCGGGGAGGGGTCCGCCGGGGAGGGGTCCGCCGGGGAGGGGTCCGCCGGGGACGGGTCCGCCTGGGGCGCCGCGGAGCGCGACGAGGACGCCGAGCCCGACACCGCAGCCTTCGGCGACACGGAGAACGGGTTCGCCGAGGAGGCCGAGGCCACGGGGTCGGGTCGGGTCGGCAGCCGCAGGGCTCAGCTGGAGCGTGAGGGCGAGGTCGCGGCGGACTTCCTCGAGACACTGCTCGACATCGCCGATCTCGATGGCGATATCGACGTGGACATCGAGGGGGACCGGGCTGCAGTAGCCATCGTCGACTCCGAGGACGGCCGTGTTCCGCGCCGCCTGGTCGGCCAGGACGGCCGCGTCCTGGAGGCCCTGCAGGAGTTGACTCGTCTCGCAGTGCAGTCGGCCACAGGCGAGCGCAGCCGCTTGATGCTGGACATCGCCGGCCACCGATCGGAGCGCCGGTCCGCACTGGTCGATGTCGCACGCACTGCCATCAAGCACGTCAAGGAGTCCGGGCAGCCGGAGTCGCTCGCGCCCATGAGTGCGTTCGAGCGGAAGGTCATCCACGACGAGGTTCTGGCGGCTGGACTGGTCTCGGAGTCCGACGGGGTCGAGCCCCTGCGCTTCGTCGTCATCCATCCTGCTTGATCGGACAAAGGGTGACCTGCGGGGCCCGAGGGGAACGTCGCAGCGCGCCCCCAGCGCCGCCGGTGGCTGCTCGCGTCTTTGGAGACTCGCTGCCACAGGCCGAAGGCTTCGCCAGCATTCTGGCTGACACCGGGGTGAGCCATGGACTGGTCGGCCCACGCGAGGTCCCCAGGCTCTGGGATCGGCACATCCTCAACTGCGCGGTCATCCAGGATGCCTTTCCCGAGGGTGCGGCTGTCATAGACGTGGGGTCCGGTGCCGGCCTCCCCGGAATCGCCGTGGCCATTGCGCGGCCCGACCTCGCCCTGCATTTGATAGAGCCGATGCTCCGGCGGACGGCCTGGCTGTCCCGCACGGTGTCCGAGCTCGGGCTGGCCAACTGCACGGTCCATCGCGGTCGAGCCGAGGACTTCCACGGCCGATTGAGCGCGCCCTTCGTCACGGCACGCGCCGTTGCCCGGATCGACAAGCTGGCACGGTGGTCGTTCCCCCTGCTCGGCGACGAGGGCACCCTCGTGGCCATGAAAGGTCGGAGTGCGCTCGAGGAGCTCGATGCGCAGCGCCCGGTGCTGATCCGAATGGGGATGGTGGGTGCCAGGGTGTCCGAGCACGGAGTCGGGCTGTTGGAGGAGCCCACCCGCACGTTGGACCTGAGTGTGAAGCGGACCCCGGCCAAACCGGGCCCACGGAGAGGTGGCGCACGTGAGCACACCGGCAAGCGGCACTCGCCCGTCCGCGGCCGCCGGAATCGATAGGTCGCGCTGACCCTCTCAGCGCGAATGGACACCCGTCTGACTGCGTGACTCGGCTCGGTCTGGGGAGGCGTCCCTCAGCGGTGATGCGATGTTTCACGTGAAACGCGCTGCTGGCTCCGCACTTTCCATGAACCAGGGCGCATCTCCCCCGCCGGCAAGCCGCGGCGGCCCGGGCTGTAGCGTCCGGCGCCGCCGCCGCCGCGCGATCCAGGGACCGGCGGCCTGGTTCTTGCGGTCTCTCCGCCGACCTGTGAACGAACACCGGCGCCTTCAGGCCGGCGCTGGGTCCGTCGTCCCACCTGAGCGTTTCACGTGAAACATGGACCTCGAATCGCCTGGCCGAGGCCCAGGACAGCTGGCACTGAGGCCAGGACAGCTGACGCGGCGCGGGTCACAGTGCCATGAACCCTGCTTCCGAGGTTCAGCAAACACCGACGGGCTCATCGATCACGGTCTGCTATCCGGAGACCGCATTGTGTCGAGGTTGCCGCCCCATGGCGGTCCTCGGGTGTCGCGAGGTGCGGTGGAGGACCGGAGACCATCTCGACATCCAGACCGCCGACTGATCTTGAGCAAGTTCAACGACTTCCCGGGAGCAGAGGCGGCTGCGCCGTGCATGCGTTTCACGTGAAACATCGCCAACTGGCTCCGCCGGGCCGTTCCTGACCGGAGGCGCAGGGTCGGCGATCTCCCGAGTGAAGAATCCTCGTGGCCATCGGCGCGTCGCGCGGATGGGAAACCGTCTCGCGTTGAGGGCCGGATCGCGTCGGATGGGCCGCGACCGGGCGCCGTTCGTCAGGCGGGTGCCAACGATGCACCCAGACCGGCAATTCAGTTAGCAGATCGGCGACTGGCTGCCGGCCCATGCCCGGGGCATCCACGGCGCCATGCCCTCGACTGAGGCACGAGGGAGCTCCATCGCCTGGCCGTCCTCCTCAGGCAGCCGCGGTCGCCGCCGTGCCTCCGGTGGATCAGTAGTGGCTGCTGTCCGTGGCCATGAGAAAGTCCCCACTGGTGCCCAGGTGGAGGTCCCCGGTCGTGGCCAAGTAGAAGTCCCCGATCCTTGCTCGTCGTGTCGATCCGGAGCGGAAGCCCTGAGCGGTGAGGTGGCGGTGTCTAGCCAGCCACGCCACCACCCAGGAGGGCTCCATTGTGATGTCTGCGAGGGAACGAATGAGCATCATCTCGGCCTACCAGCAGGTGGGCACTTGCCGTGGGGCCGCAGCGATCTGCGGGACCACGCACAAGACGGTCAAGCAGGTCATCGAGCGGGCCGAGGCCGGCCAGGAGCGGCGACCCAAATGTGCCGCGGCCAGCGAACTTCGAGGGCGTGCGCGGCCTGGTGGCGCAGTCGGTGAGGAGCACGGGCGGGAGGATCAGCGCGAGGCGGCTGCTGCCCAAGGCCCGCGCGCAGGGGCACACCGGGTCGGACCGGAACCTTCGCCGTCTCGTGGCGCGGGAGAAGGGGCCGTGGCGTCGGGAGCACGGCCGGGGCGCCGGCCGGCGGTGTGGGCTCTGGGTGGGCACCTGGTCATCGACTGGGGCGTGATCGCCGGCGTCCACGTCTTCTGCGCGGTGCTGGCGTGGTCGCGGTGGCGGTTCGTGCGCCTCGCGGCCGACGAGAAGCAGGCCACGACGCTGGCGCTGCTGGCCGAGTGCTTCGAGGCCTTGGGCGGAGTCCCGAAGGTCGTGCTCGCCGACCGGATGGGCTGCCTCAAGGGCGGCGTGGTCGCCAATCGTGTCGTCCCCACGAGCGATTACGTCCGGTTCGCGTCGCACTACCGGTTCCGGCCGGACTTCCGCGAGGCGGCCGACCCCGAGGAAGTGCTGCGGACCCTGATCGAGGCCGAGGTCGCCGCCCGCGACGCCTCCAACGAGCGGGCCCGGCTCAAAGCAGCCACCTTTCCCGTCGTCAAGCCGATCGAGCAGTTCGACCTGACAGCATCCTCGATCCCGGCCCCGACCTGGGCGTACCTGACGAGCCTGGAGTGGATCAGCGCGAAGGAGAACCTCGCCCTCATCGGACCGGCCGGCACCGGCAAGACGCACGCCCTGATCGCGGGGCTGAGCATCTCTAGCGTCCGATTCGCAGGCAGCTGGCGATCGGGGGGACGACGGGCGCGAGGGCCGCAGTCTCGGGGTGCGACTCGTTCGAGGCTGGGATACGGGTGATCTGCCTGGGGTGTCCGGGATGCGGGCCCCGGTGCTGGCGAGGGGGGCGGCCGGCCCGGGTAAGCTTGTGGTTCCGCAAGCAGGGCCGCACCGCTGCGAGTGGCTGGTAATACGAGGCGAACCGGCCGATCGGATCACTCACCAGCTCAGGGGCAAGGCCCGGCACGTCCATTGTTCCCGCGATGGAGCATCCCCGCCGTCAGCCAGTCACGATGCCCGACGGTGGTGCTGGCGGCCCCGCTGTCGTACGTAGGGTCCCTGGGCGCGGTCATGATGCCGACCCGCCCCGGATCGGCTGGCTGGGAGGTGGTCCTGGGTAGGCGTCCCAATAGTGACTCCGCCGTCGATCCAGCCAGAACGCACACGAGGTCGACGAGCTGGGCAACCCGGACAGGATCACGTCAGGTGCGCCGACGGGTGCGTCGCTGCCTGCGGGCCTGCTGGGCCACAGGACCGGCCGCCACCAGGACTGGGCGGGGTCGGTCACGGGCCGGTCGCACCAGGAGCACCATGATTACGCCGCCGATCTCCGACGAGCAAAACGGCCTGGCCCAGAGCCTGACCCGACAACACCGCATTCAGCACTACGCCAGCGCTGAAGGGCAGTCGCCAGATGGCCGCCCCAGCAGCTTGGGCACCGGCAACATCGCGGCGGCCAGGAAGACCGAGTTCTGCTCCAGCACCCCAGGGCCCGGATGCGCGAGGCGGCGGCCTCACGTCACCGACCAGGCACCGCCGTGCGTGGATCCAGACGAGATACCAAGCCGCAGTCCTGCTCGGCGACGTCCTGTCCGGTGACGTCCTGGCCCCGACCTCTTGGCCGTGATGACTCCGTCGCCGAACTGCGGATCTGCGCCGCCGGTTTCCCCGCGGGCAGGACGCTGCGACATCAGCCCGCCACACCAGCCAGCCGCGTGGGGCGCCGAGACCACCGCCAGCCTGAGCACCGCAGACTTCGTCGCCGCCTCGCGCAAGCTCGTTCTGCTGCGTTAACCGGATCCGGCAACACCAGCCTCGCGATCGGCAGGCGAATCAGCGGACCCAGCCAGACACCAGGTCTGGTTCGCGACCATGGACCGATCGGGTCACCCGCCTGCCCCCGGCCCACGCCCCGCCCACTGCCCCCAGCCGACCGCCCCCGGGAGGCAGCAGGATCCTCGTGTCGCTGTGTCCCCGCCCGCTCGGCCCAACTCACCCATCATGTGCGGCTACGGCCACCACACACGTCGACGTCGACGCCGTTTCACGTGAAACATCGGCTGGCCCGACGCCCGGCGGCATAGAGCAACCACAGCGAAGCCAAGGGGCTGAAGACCGGTGGCGAGGCGTCGCACGCGGGTGCTCAACATTCGGGCCGACGCCGATTCCACGCGCCAGCGGTCATACAACACGGTGGCCTCAGCACTCGGCTGCCGCATAGGCCGAGCAAGCCAGAAATCTCGCGGGCTCAAGGGCTCTTTCCCGGGACGTTGGGCGCGGCCCAAGCAGGTTCTCCGCATTCTTCGGCATGACGACGCGGGTGTTCTTGAGCAGTATGGCGCTTCACGGTGAGCCGCCTTGGCGTGTCCGCATGGCGTGCGGTTGGATGGCCTGATGACAACCCGGGCCGATCCGATGAGGGGTCTCCCGTGACGGTCGTGCTCAAGGCCGTTGCCGACGTGGAGGGGTCGCTCCATGTCTCCCGGGGAATCGGTTGGCCGCAGTATCGCGGCAAGGAGACGTCGCCACTCGGGTGGCCGGCCAAGGACACAGTCCCGCGACCTGCGCACGCTGACCACGCCGAAGCTTCACATGAACCAGGGCACACACTCGGTGCGATGGACCAGTGGCAGACCATGCAAGACAGAGAGGACCGCAAGCCGATGACCGACAGCCTGGGGGAGGTCGGCCTTGCCGAGAATGTTTCACGTGAAACACGCCACGATCCCGATCAACACGAGCGCATCGAGATCGCCTCGGCACTCCCGGAGACGGATGGCCAAACGCCCCTTGCCCATGCGATTGCCGAGAATGCGCGAAAGCGGATCGCCCTCGTGGGCCGAAAGTTCCCCAAACCAGCGCGACCTCGGGTCATGACAGTCGCCAACCAAAAGGGCGGCGTCGGCAAGACGACCACGGCCGTGAACATCGCGGCAGCGCTGGCTCAGGCAGGACTCAGCGTGCTCGTTATCGACATCGACCCGCAGGGCAACGCAAGCACGGCGCTGGGCATCGACCACCACGCGGAAGTGCCGAGCATCTACGACGTCGTTGTCGACGGACAGCCGATGATCGACGTGGTGCAGCAATGCCCCGATGTCCAGGGGCTCTGGTGTGCGCCGGCGACCATCGACCTCGCCGGCGCCGAGATAGAGCTGGTGTCCTTGGTGGCCCGGGAGACGCGGATGCAGAAGGGAATCGACGGCTACTTCGAGGACCTGCGCGCTCGCGGTGCCGAGCTACCCGACTATGTGTTCATCGACTGCCCGCCAAGCCTGGGCCTCCTCACCGTCAACGCCTTCGTTGCCGCGCCAGAGGTCTTCATCCCCATCCAGTGCGAGTACTACGCGCTTGAGGGTCTGTCCCAGCTTCTCAAGAACATCGAGCTGATCAAGAGCCACCTCAACCCCGGCCTGCACGTGTCCACCATCCTGATGACGATGTACGACGGCAGGACCCGGCTGTCGGCCCAGGTCGTCGACGAGGTTCGAGCCCATTTCCCGGGCGAGGTTCTGCAGACGATGGTGCCGCGCTCGGTGCGCATCTCCGAGGCCCCGAGCCACGGTCAGACCGTGATGACGTATGACCCCAACAGCAGTGGCGCCCTGTCCTACCTGGAAGCCGCCAGCGAGATGGCCGACCGCGGAGCGGCCTTGCTTGCCGAGAGCGCATCACGACCGTGAACGCCTCGACCCCAGTCGCCAACCTCGCCCAGCCTGGCTGGGCCATCCCGGCTCCGCACCCGAGACCCCCTCAGACCAGCAAGGAACGAGCATGAGCGAAAAGCGTCGCGCACTTGGCCGTGGCCTCGGTGCCCTGATTCCCAGCGCCCCCTCGGCACAGGCAGCCGCGCGACCGGTTGACGTCTTGTTCAAGGACAACCCCGCTCGGCCCGGGGGCGGCACGCTTGGCGGGGGGTCTCCGGCCGTCAGCCGGGAAGGGTCCACCCCTGGCAATGGGGTCACTGCGCAGAACGGCTCCGCGCCGACCGCGCCCGAGTCCGGCTTGACGAGCGGCCTCCCCCCGCAGTCCGGCGGGCAGAACGGCTCGGAATCGCAGGGTGCCGAGCTGGCTCCGGTGCCGGGTGCGTCCTTCGCAGAACTGCCGGTGGACTCGATCCGGCCCAACCCGCGCCAGCCACGCTCGGCCTTCGACGAAGACGACATGGCGGAACTGGTGAACAGCATCAAGGAGATCGGAGTCCTCCAACCCGTCGTCGTGCGCCCGATTCCCGACTCGGAACGCAACGGGGACGCGATCCGCTACGAGCTGATCATGGGCGAGCGGCGGTGGCGCGCCAGCGAGGAGGCCGGCAGGGAGACTGTTCCCGCCATCATCAAGGAGACGACAGACGACGTCCTCCTGCGTGACGCGCTCCTCGAGAACCTTCACCGCAGCCAGCTCAACCCCCTCGAGGAGGCAGCCGCCTATCAGCAGCTGCTCGAGGACTTCGGCTGCACTCAGGAAGAACTGGCGAGCCGGATCCACCGCTCGCGTCCCCAGATCTCCAATACCCTGCGCCTCCTGAGGCTGCCGCCCCTGGTGGCCCGCCGCCTCGCAGCGGGAGTTCTCTCCGCCGGCCACGCCCGGGCCCTGCTCACACTGAACGACGGCGCGGCCATGGAGCGGCTCGCCCAGCGCATCGTGGCCGAGGGCCTGTCGGTGCGAAGCGTCGAAGAGATCGTCGCACTCGGTTCAGATGACCGGCCCAGCAAGCCACGACGTCCTCGCGCTGGCACCCGGCACCCACAGCTCGATGACGTCGCCGCGCGACTGGCCGACCAGCTTGAGACGCGAGTGGCGATCGCTCTGGGGCAGCGCAAGGGCAAGGTGACGATCGAGTTCGCCTCGGTCGAGGACCTCAATCGCATCCTGGACGTTATGGGGCTGCACAACGGGATGCGCGACAGCCAGAACTGAACCCTCCAGGCCCACGGGAGGTGACCAAATTCCCTGTCTTGCAATGGAATTGGCGACTACGCAGCATACGTGAGCAAGGGCAACGCCGAGTTGACGGGTCAATGCAAACCGCCCCTGCCCCTCAGGGGGACGGAGGCGGTCGCGCAAACGCGGCTGATCAGGCGATGAAGTCCTCGAGCTCGCGAACCAGGCGCGGCTTCGGCATGGCGCCCACGAGGGTCTTGACCAGCTCGCCACCCTTGTAGACGTGCATGGTGGGGATGCTCACGATGCCGTAACGGCCGGTGACCTGCGGGTTCTCGTCGGTGTTGAGCTTGACGACCTGGATCTTGTCGGCGTGCTCCGTGGCGAGCTCCTCCAGCACCGGGGCGACGGCACGGCACGGTCCGCACCACGGCGCCCAGAAGTCCACGAGGACGGGCTTGTCGCTTTGCAGGACGTCGGCCTCGAAGGTGGCGTCGGTGGTCTCCTTGGTGGCTCCCATCTGGTGGGGCTCCTTCCGGTGGGTGCGTGTAACTCGCGGACGGTGGTGCTTTGGTCAACGCCGAAGGACCGCTGGGTATGCCGGCCCCAACACTGTCAGCCTGCGCCGACAGTCGTCTCCTCCGCGAGGCTGCTGGTCAGGGCCTGGTCGACGGCCGGGGCAGCTGCCTCGTGGTGCTCGGCGAGGAAACGCTCCGCGTCGAGGGCGGCGGCACAGCCGGTACCGGCCGCGGTGACCGCCTGGCGGTAAGTGTGGTCGACGAGGTCGCCGCAGGCGAAGACGCCATCGACGCTGGTCAGGGTGGTGCGTCCCTTCGCCTTGACGTAGCCGGCCTCGTCGAGGTCGACCATGCCCTTGATGAGGTCGCTGCGTGGGTCGTGCCCGATGGCGACGAACATGCCGGTGACCGCCAGCTCGCGGGTGGCGCCGGTCTTGGTGTCGCGAAGGGTGACGCCGGTGAGCTTGTCCTCGCCGTGCACCTCGACGACCTCGGAGTTCCAGGCAAAGGAGATCTTGGGGTTGGCGAACGCGCGGTCGGCCATGATCTTCGATGCGCGAAGCTCGTCGCGCCGGTGGACGATCGTGACCGACCTGGCGAACTTGGTCAGGAACGTGGCCTCCTCGATCGCGGAGTCGCCGCCGCCCACCACGATGATGTCCTGGTCGCGGAAGAAGAACCCGTCGCAGGTGGCGCACCACGACACGCCATGGCCGGAGAGCCGTTTCTCGTTGTCGAGCCCGATCTCGCGGTAGGCCGAGCCCATCGCGAGGATGACCGCGTGCGCGGTGTACGTCTTGCCGTAGCTGTCAGTGACCGTCTTGACCGGGCCGATGAGGTCGACTGCGGTCACGTCGTCGGTGATGATCTCGGCGCCGAACCGCTCCGCCTGGGCACGCATGTTCTCCATCAGCTCCGGGCCCATGACGCCGTCGCGGAAACCGGGGAAGTTCTCGACCTCGGTCGTGTTCATCAGGGCCCCGCCGGCGGTCACCGCACCCTCGAACACCAGCGGCTTGAGGTTGGCGCGGGCGGCGTAGACGGCGGCGGTGTAGCCCGCCGGGCCGGATCCGATGATGATGACGCTGCGGACATCGGCGGTGCTCACGAGTACTGCCCCTTGTGGTCGAAGCGGGGATCCACCGCAACATGCGGTGGTCGAAGGCGTGAACCGATCCTACGGCGCGTTTGTTCCCCCAGTGCGAGGGCACACAGGGCGCGCACCGAGCTCTTGCCGAACCTCAGGGCTGAAGTCGGATCGGACCCGCAAGGAGGCCTGGTGCGGTCAGGCTGCAGGCCCGCAAGACGACGTATGCCGTCGCGCCGGTTCCCTGCCCGACGACGAGGACGGCAGCCGGCCGGCCGTCGAACGTGGCGAGATCCGCCGCGATCGGTTCCTGCGGCGCCGCACCCAGCGCCTCGCCGCAGGCCCGGACCCCGGCCGGGGTCGCGAGCGGCCCGATGGCCGATGACTCAGCAGCCGTGGGGGAGAGGGGAGGCGAAGTGGAGGCCAGGAGCGCGCGCGCCTGACCTGCGAGGCCCTGGCTGAGGTATGCCGTGCCGGTCTTTCGCACGGTCACCTCACCCGCCGTTGCCGCGCCATTGCCTTGGGCGAGCTGTGGCAGGCTCTTTTCCTGGCCCGAGTCGGCACCGGACGCAGTCAGGGGGCGGTCCCTGCCGAAGACTGCGCTCAGGCCACCCGGAGATGTCCCTGTGGCCAGTGGCACTCCGACGAGGAGCACGGCCGCGGCACTGGCGGCGGCAATGATCGCGGTGCCTAAGGGATGTCGGCGTCGAAGCGGGACCACTCCCGAGCCCCCAGCGACCGCCGGCCGGGGGCCCACCGCAGCTTCGTGCTCGAGAGCGGCTGTGATCCGGGCGGCCAGGTCAGCAGGCATGGGTCCGGGCTCTGGAAGGGAGGACAGGAGCGCACGCATACCGGTGGGGTCGACCTCGGGCGACTCCTCGGCCGGCGGGCGGGGGCCAGTCACGGCATCCTCCAAGGACTCGTGGTGATCGGGACAGGCGTCGGGCACACGGGTGCCCGCGCACGTGGGTTCGACGTCATGGCGAGGCCGTTGGTTCCCGATCCGGCGTGGACAGCATCGCCGCGAGCGCCTCACGGCCCCGGAAGCACCGTGACTTCACGGTTCCCTCGGCGACCTCCAGGATCTGGGCGGCCTCGGCCACGGGCAGGCCGTGCATGTCCACCAGCACCAGAGCCACTCGTTGCGCCTGGGGAAGCCGGGCCAGGGCAGCGTGAACGTCCAGACGAGTTTCGAGACTGGCATGCGCATCGCGGGGTTCGACCAGCTCGAACTCGGACAGCCGGCTTGTGGGCTTTATGCGCCTCAGTCGATCGAGGCATGCGTTGACGACGATGCGGTGCAGCCAGGTGGTGACGGCGGCATCGCCACGATACGAGTCGGCGTGACGGTAGGCCGCGATGAAGGCGTCTTGCACGCAGTCGGCGGCCATTTCCCGATCCCGGGTGGTGCGGACGGCAACGGCCCACATGCGGTCCCGGTGGCGGCGGAACAGTTCGCCGAAGGCATCGGTGTCGCCCGAGAGGTGGCGGCGGACCAGCTCGCGATCGTCGCACTCCCGCAGTGGCACAACCCCCGACATGCTCCGCCTCGCTGAACTGACGTGGACATTGGTGGTCCGAGTCGCCGGGCTGCGGGATCGCTGTGGCGCAGCGGCTCGGTGAGGCTCATCCCTTGGCCGTGACCTCGGCCAGGGTTGCGCGATAGGCACCGTCACTCACCCGCGACACGCGGGTGAACCAGACGATGAGGTACTGGCCCGAAGCGCCGCCGGTAACGCGGATGGTGATATCACCCGACTTGTCGGAGGATGACCCGACCTTGGTCGCCCCGTCAAGGCTGCGGTCGGGGGCGAGGTAGAGGTCAAAGGTCGAAGGGTCGGGAAGCGTCACTGTAACCTCCGAGGGCTTGACCGTCTGGCCGAAGTCAAGGATCACCCCCGCACCGTCCTTGAGCCCACCCATATCGGCGGTCTGGTAGCCCTCCGAGCTCCAGTACGTGTCCTTCTTGCCGTCCCAGACCCGCCCGGCCTCGCCGTTGCGCTCCTGGCCGTCGCCCTGGGGATCGAACCCCGAGGCACTCAAGAACGCCAGTTTGCGGTCGGGCGAGTCCTCGGTCGTGTTTTGGCTCGGCGGAACGGTCACAGTCTGTGGCGGTGCGGTCACGGCGACCGTGCGAGTCGTCGAAGGCAGCGGTGGGATGCCCACGTCGCTATTGGAGCCGATCTGGCTGGCGCCGAAAAGTCCGACAAGGAGGGCGGCGACGACGAATCCGGCCACGATCAGCAGGGCGAGTTTCGACTGGCCGCGGGTCGGCGCCGCGGCGGTGTCCGCGGGGAGCATGGGCAGCGGCGGCTCGAGGTCTTCGTGGGCACCGAGCAGCGCCTGGTCGAGGGAGATGCGGTGACGCTCGGCCTCTTCCTCCTCGGCCTGGCGATAGGCGCGCCGCTCCGCGGCTCGCTCTGCGGCGGCCTTGGCGAAGATTCCCACGCGCTGTGATACCGCTCCCGCCGCGTGGCCGGCGGCACCCAAGGCCGAGCCGACCGCGCCGGCAACTGCCGCCGCTGTCGGCGCCTCGGCAACGCCCTCGTGCCGACCATGAGCTCCCTGGCGAGTGCCCGCGCCCGGCTCAGTCCACGTAGGCCAGCGGAACGGCTCGGTCTCGGCTTCCACAGCGCCCGATCCGGGCTCCGTCCGATCCTCTGACAGCTCAGTGCCGGTCCTGCTCGAAGGAGAGGCTGTAGTGGGTTCGGCGGCCGAGCCGACAGCGGTCGGCTCCACGCCCGCCGGCTCGAGCCTGGGCTTCGAGTCCTCGGCGCCCGTGTCCGCAGCAGGCCCTCCGACTGTGGAGGGTGACTCCGCAGTCGGCGGGACCGGAGTCATGATCTCGGTGGGGGCGGAGCCATGGCGAGCCGACGACGAGGACGTTGACGCGGAAGCACTCCCGGCCGTCGTGGGGCCCGGCGCCGCGTCCGGTGACCGGCCGCCGGACGCGGGCGCTTCCCTTGTCCAATCCGACTCAGCCCGCTGGTCCGGCTCGACCGGGACAGTGGCCACAAGACCGCCTGATGTCGGGACGTCGGGATCCTCGTCGCTCGCTGGAGTTGCCTGCGGCTCTGGCTCGCTCACACCCGGGGGCTGATGCGCGGTTCGAGGCTCAGCCGCGGAATCCCCTGCGGCCTGGGGGGATTCGGCGGAAGCGGCAGTCTCGGCGGCCTCCCGAGCTGGAAGCTTCTCCAGCGTCGCCTCCGAGTCGGCCACTGGCGCATCCGGCCGAGTGGCTGGGGCAGGCGGACCCACCATCGATTCGGCAGCGGCCGGCATCGCGGTATGCGGGGGTAGCGGAGTCGGTGGGCGGACCGCGTGATGCGCGATCGTCGGCTCATCCGAATACGGCGCCTCGGCTGCGGCGGGGGGAGGCTGCGACTCCGGCCCGGCCGAGGGGGCCGGCGACGACGCTGGCGGGGTGCGGGTTGGCGATCCCGCCGTCGGCTCAACGGCCGTTGGCCCGACAGCCCTGGGCTCAACGGCTCGTGGGCTCGACAGCCCTGGGTTCAACGGCGGCTGGCAGGGTGGCTGTGGGCTGGGTGGCTCTGGGCTGGGTGGCTGTGGGCAGGATGGCCGTGGGTTGGATGGCTGTCGTTTGGGCGGCCGTGGGTTGACCGGCCGTGGGTTGAGCGGTTGCAGCTCCCGCCACCGCGATCGCGGCACCTGCCGGCTCCGCCGCTCCCGGCGAGGGAGTATGGACGCGGGAGGGCAGCCCAAACCGGGGCGCGGGTGCCGGCGGAGCCGGCTTCTGGACCATCCGTCCGATCGGGGTCAGCGACCATGGCGCGATCTGGGCGGCAAAGTCTCCGGGCGACACCGGTCCCTGGTTGCGGTTGAGCGTCAGCCGGCACAGCGCGTCGAGGTCGCTGGGCACACCCGCGGCGATCTCCGAAGGGGCTGGCACGCCACCCACCACCCGGGGGGCACGCTCCAGACCACCCGCGTCGGTGTCCAGGGGCCATCTGCTCGTGAGACCGGCATACGCCAGCGCCACCGAGCCAACCGCGTCGATCCTGGCCGCCTCATCGGACTCCACGTCGTCAGAGCCGGCGAGCGCCGCAGCGACCGCCAGGCCGGCGACCTTCACCGAGCCGTCCTGAGTGCGCAGGATCTGGCTGGGGGAGAGCATGAGGTGGTGGAGCCCGCGCTGGCCGGCTGCGTCCAGCGCGGTCGCCGTCTCCCCGACCATTCGGCGCACCTCTTCGGCCGGCAGGCCGCCCTGGGCCAGCAGCGAGGTGAGGGTGTGAGCGCCGTGCAGGGACTCCTCGACGACGAACGCGAGGCCCTCGGACACGCCGACGTCGAGCACGCGCACCAGTCGAGGGTTGTCGAGCCCCGCAGCGCGTCGCGCGGCATCGACGGCGGCCTCCGCGTGCTCGTGCGTGGCGGGGAAGCACAGCAGCTCGACCTCGCGCTCCAGCGTCTGGTCCTGGGCAGACCACCGCTCGGCCCCGCGCAGCTGTGCCAGTCGGCGCTGCGCCGTGTAGCGCTCCGCCAGGACGGATCCTGGTCCAATGCCGTGCAACGCCAGCTCCCTTACCTCATCGTCCGCGTGCGGCCACATCCTAGGTGGTGTGGATGGGAGGGCCACCCGAGCGGCGACCCGGGATTCGTCTGAGCAGGGGACCCAGGAGTTCGGCCACCTCGCGCACCCGCAACGCATGGGCCACACCCAGCACGATCACCAAGAAGACCACGACCGCCAGGGCCAACGTGACCGCGCGGGCCACCAGTGAGTCGTTGGCACCGGTGCCGACCACCCAGACGAGCGCCCAGGCGACCGCGCCCGCGATGAGCGATGCCAGTGTCATCCGGAGGTACATGCGGGTCGTACTGCGCAGGTGGAGGGATCCCATCCGGCGGCGCAGCAGCACGAAGCCCAGCACCGCCGCCGTCAGGTTGCTGAGGGTCTGGCCGATGCCCACCAGCGTTCCCGTGAAGCCCGGGCTGACGAACGCGGCTGCCACATTGACCACGGTGGCGACGATCGTGACGACGACCTGCAGGTAGAACGGGGTCTTGGCGTCCTCGTAGGCGTAATAGACCCGCTGGATCAGGTAGACCCAGCCGAACGGCACGATGCCCACGAGCATGGCCATCATCACCGAGGCCACGGCACGGGTCTGGTCGGGTGGGTTGGCGAACAGCACCACGCTGACGGCGAGCGGGCCCAGGACCAGGCCCGCGATCGTGCCAGGCACGAGGAGGACGGCCGGCATCCGCAGCCCTCGGCCGAGGTCGGCGATCACGGCGTCGTGGCGGCCCTCATGCACAGACCGCGAGAGCCGGGTGAACAGCGCCGTCACCAGGGAGACGGTAACGAGCGAGTGGGGCAGCATGAAGAGAAGGAACGCGTTGCTGTAGCCCAGTTTCCCGGCAACGACGAGCCCCTGCTCCTCGGCCAGGTGGGTGGAGCGGGTGAGGACTCGGGACGTCACGATGAAGCCGAGCTGGCTCACGCCCACCGCGGCAAACGTCCACAGGGCGACCCGCGACGCGGAGCGGAGGCCCACGCCCCGGAATCCCCAGACCGGGCGGTAGCGGAATCCGCTGCGCCGCAAGGGAATGACGAGAGCAACCGCTTGTACGACAACGCCCAGCGTGGTGGTGCCGGCCAGCACCCAGATCATGGTCGGAGTCCAGTCCTCGACGGCAGCCTGGCGCGGCAGGTTCAGGTAGAACCAGACCAGCCCGGCGATACCCACGATGTTGGCCAGGGCAGGCACCCACATGTATGCCGCGAACTGGCCCCGGGCGTTCAGTACCTGTCCCAGCACGGTGTAAAGGGCATAGAAGAAGATCTGCGGCAGGCAGATCAGCGCGAAGGTGGTGCTGAGGTGGCGGGTCTCGGCCGTCCAGCCGCCCGAGTAGAGCGCCACGAGCAGCGGCGCTGCCGCGGTGACCAGCACGGTGGCCCCGAGCATGATGGTCATCGAGAGGGTGATGACTCGGTTGACGAACTCCTGACCCCCGTCCTTGTGGCTCGCCGCCCCCGTGATCTGGGGGACGAGCACGGCGTTGAGGATGCCCCCGGCCAGGAGCAGGTAGAACTGATTGGGCAGGTTGTTGGCGACGTCGAATGCATCGGAGGCCAGGAAGCCGACGCCCAGCACACCGGCCAGCAGCGCGGACCGAAGCATTCCCAGGACGCGAGACACGATCGTGCCGGCCGCCATGATCGCGCCGCTGCGGGCAAGGCTGCGGGTGGCACGCTGGCCGCTCGGACCCTCCAAGGCCTCCTCCACAAGGGCCTCGTCCGATGGGGCCTCCTCTGCCGACGTCCCTTCCACCAAGCCCCCATTCGCGGTGGACTCGTCGGCCCCCACGGGGATGCGAGACTCCGGCGTGGTGCCGGCACTCTGGTCAGCACCCTGGCTCGCGCGGGGAGTGGGCCCCTCGGTCGTCATGGGCTGGAGGTCTCCTTGTGCTCGGCTGGGACGGCAGCCAGCGCCGCGGCCCGTCGTGGGCGGCGCCGCACGCTCCTGGCGACACCAAGGATGAGGATTGTGCCCGCGATCGCGCCCAGCGCCCAATAGACCCAGTTGCCGGTGGGGCTGAGCTGCACCTTGAGCACGGCTCCGCGTCCGAGGACAGTGCCGTCAGGCCCGGTCAGCGTCGTGGTGATGGGCACGAGTCCCGCCGAGAGGCTGGTCACCCGAGCGGTGACTGTAGTGCGGCTGCGCGCCCCGATGTGGATGACAGCCGGCTGCTCGTCCACCCGCAGCCGCGGGTTGTCCGGTGTGAGCCTGAGCGTCACGTCGTGCACGGCCACGTTGAGCGCGTTCATCACCGTGATCTGGAGCCGGCCCTTGTCGGCCAGGAAGTTCACGTTCCGGGGCGAGACCGATACGGCATGCGCCGTGGTCTGGGCTTCCTTGAAGACGTGGGCGTGCACCAGGTTCCACTGCGCGATGCGACCCCGCCACCGCGCGGAGGTGAGCTGCTGCTCCGCCTCCGTCAAGACCCGGGCGAAGTCGGCTCCATCGGCCCGGACCTGGGCGACCCCCGCAACGGTGCTCAGCGTGTTCTCCACTGCGCGACCGCGCGCCGCCGTCAGCACCGCCGGCCCGGATGCGACGGGGTCTCTCGGAGTGCCCGGCGGACGCTTGACCAGCGTCTCGGTGGGGGACATCGGGGTGGCCCGGGCTGCCGCGTCGATGAGCGAATCGAGTCCAGTCTGCGCCAGCCAGGGCACCGAGGAGACCGCTGACATGAAGGTCCGCAGCGCCGCCGGGTCCGGGTCGAAGGACCTCGGCGCCGCGACCAGCGCGTTGCGGCGGGTGCCAGGCAGCTCGTTCAGGAGGAGGACGCTGTCGGCGATGAACTGCTGCGCGCTGAGCACCGCCGAGGGCACGGAGCGGGTGGCTGCGAGCATCCCGCTGAGTCGCTCGTCGTAGGCGAGCAGCGGCACGCCGTTGGCGCTGCGCCTGGCCGCGTCCGTCACCGCCGCGGGCGGCAGTGTGGACTGGGACACGATCTCCGCGGCCAGCCCGCCGGCATACATCTGCCTGATGACTCGCTCTCGGACCGCTGTGTGCGCCCCGTCGGCCGGCCAGGCGACGTCGGCCCGCCCGCCGAGCGCCGTGGCGGCGTCGGCCGCGAGGCGCACCTGCTGGGTGACGAGCGCCCGGGCGCCGCCGCCGGGCTGGGCGGCTGCCGCGACGTCCGCATCGGAGTCGGGCAGGACCAGGGGGCTGTGCTGCGGCGCGAGGTCGGTGATCCGCGTCGCGACTTCGGCGCGCAGCAGCGCCTCTGCGTCCGAGGTGCTCCCCCCCACCGTGGGCGTTGGGGGCGGCCCTGTCGTGGGACTGCTCGTGGTCGTCGTGGACGTGGCCGAGCCGGGCTCGCTGATGAGGACGGGCTGACGGGTCAGTAGCGGGTCGACCGCCCAGGTGATGGGAGTGCCGGTGGTCGCGGTCAGGAGCCGGTCGAGGCGCGACCCGTCGCCGATGGCCGCGGCCCAGGCCCGGTCGCGGGCCGTGCCCCTCGCACCGAACAGGGCCGGGTCGCCGTCGAGGGTGACCGGGACGACGAAGGAGAGCGCGAGCGGCTCGTACTCCTTCTTGCGCTGGTAGGCGGCGAACGTGTGCACCGACGTGGACGCCGTCTGGATGCTGATCGGCACCACGCCGTATGCCGGTGTGTGCAGTGAGTCGATCCCCTTGACCGAGATGGTGAACGGGGCTGACGCGCCAGGGGCCAGGCTGCGGGTCAGGGTCTTGGACGCGATGACTGAGCCGGTTATGGGCGCACGGCCCGACGCCCAGGCGGCGATCTCGGAGCGCTGGGTGAGCTCCTGAGCGGGGTGCACCACGCGAACCACGGCCGGGATAGCCGCTGCGCCCTCGTTGCGGACGGTGCCCTTGATGACCAGGGGCGTGGAGGGCGTCACCACCGCCGGGCTGATCGAGCTGATCGACACGGCAAGGGAGGTCGGCGCCGCGGGCGCAGCCGCGGCGGCGGAGGCGAGGAGTGCGGCGGCGGAGGCGAGGAGTGCGGCGGCCATCGCGATCGCGGCGGCAAGCACCCGGCATACCTGCCGGCGGGGCATCACTCCTCCCCGGAAAGCCGCTGCCATGCCTCGCGCGCGATCCGGCGCTCGTTGGGGAAGGTGAGGTGCTCGTGGGCCGACCGCAAGGGAAACCAGGCCACGTCGACTGCTTCGTGGTCGGGGTCGTTCTCGACCGTGAGGTCTCCTCCGACGGCCTCGAGGAGGTAGTGGTGGACGAACTTGTGGACGCGCTTGTCGCCGGTGGCGAACCAGTAGTCGATCGTTCCCAGCTCGAGCAGGACCTTGCCCTCGATCCCGGTCTCCTCGGCGACTTCGCGCGCCGCTGTCTCGGGGAGGGTCTCCTCACCCTCGATGTGGCCCTTGGGGAGGCACCACTCGAGCCGGCCGGCACGGTTGCGGCGGGCGATCACCGCAATGCGCGCCTCGCCGTCCTGGACGTCGACGACCACCCCGCCTGCTGACCGCTCTTCCACCGACGGAAGTCGGCGGGGGAGCCGAGCGGGCTCGGCGGCGGCGTTGGTCACGGAGTCACTGTAACCAGCGGGACTCGGTGCCGCGCCGCTGTCCTGCGCACGTCACCTACCCTTGAACACCGTGTCTCCCGATCCACGTGCCGACCTGCTGCGCCGGGCTCTCGCGCACCTCGCGCCGGCCGTGCCCCTGCTGACCAACCTGGGCGAGCGGTTCGCGGCTGAGGGCTTCGAGCTGGCGCTGGTCGGGGGGCCGGTGCGGGATGCGTTCCTGGGCCGGGTGTCCCCTGACCTCGACTTCGCGACCAGCGCAACGCCGGACCAGACCGAGGCGATCCTGCGCACCTGGGGCGATGCACACTGGGACATCGGTCGCGAGTTCGGCACGATCGGGGCGCGCAAGGGGCCGGTCACGGTCGAGGTCACGACCTACCGCGCCGACGCCTACGACCGCGCCACCCGCAAGCCCGTCGTTGCGTTCGGGGACAGCCTGGAGGAGGACCTGTCTCGGCGGGACTTCACGGTCAATGCCATGGCCCTGCGGCTGCCGTCCCTGGAGTTCGTCGACCTGCACGGGGGCCTGGAGGATCTGGCTGCCCGTCTGCTCCGGACGCCATCCACGCCCGAGGTGTCCTTCGGCGACGACCCGCTGCGGATGATGCGGGCGGCGCGCTTCGTCGCCCAGCTCGGGGTGCGTCTGGCGCCCGACGTGGTGACGGCCATGAACGCAATGGCCGACTCGCTCTCCATCGTCTCGGCCGAGCGGGTGCGCGACGAGTTCACCAAGCTGGTGGTGGCCCCCACGCCGAAGCCGGGCCTTCGGGTGCTGGTCGACACTGGCCTCGCCGACCAGATGCTGCCCGAACTCGCCGCGATGCGGCTCACCGTGGACGAGCACAACCGGCACAAGGACGTCTACGAGCACTCGCTGATCGTGCTCGACCAGGCGATTGCGCTGGAGGGCCCGGCCGAGGGGCCGCCGGAGTCGGTGCCCGGCCCTGACCTCGTGCTCCGCCTGGCCGCCCTGCTCCACGACATCGGGAAGCCGGCGACCCGGCGCTTCGAGCCCGGGGGTGGCGTGAGTTTCCACCACCACGAGGCGGTCGGCGCCAAGCTGGTGGCCCGACGGCTCAAGGCCCTCCGGTTCGACAAGGACACGATCAGGGCCGTCGCGCGGCTGGTCGAGCTGCACCTGCGCTTTCACGGCTACGGGGAGGGTCAGTGGACCGACTCTGCCGTTCGGCGCTACATCACCGATGCCGGGCCCCTGCTGCCGCGACTGCACCGCCTGACCCGCGCGGACTCCACGACGCGCAACGTCCGCAGGGCGCAGCGGCTGGCGGCTGCGTACGACGACCTCGAAGCGCGGATCGAGCGGCTCCAGGCCCGGGAGGAGCTGGACGCGGTGCGGCCCGAACTCAACGGCAACCAGATCGCGGAGGTCCTGGGGATCAGGCCCGGGCCGGTGCTGGGCCGCGCCTACAAGTACCTGCTGTCGGTGCGGCTGGACGAGGGACCGATCGGCGAGGAGGCCGCGGCCGAGCGCCTGCGCGCATGGTGGACGCAGCAGCCGGAGTCGGCGACTGCGGACTAACCCGGGTTGCTCGCCCAGGCGCTCGGCCGGCATACCCCCTGATGTGAATGCCGGCCCGACCAGGCGGACACTCAATCTGTTAAGGCGGCTGGACAGGATGCCCACCACGTGTGAAAAGGTGTGGGCCGGTGCGGGGCCGAAGCGGAGGGACAGTGGGCCCGGAGAGAGAGGTGGCGTTTGACGACGCCGAGCTGTCATAGCGCGCGGGGCCTCAGTCTGCTGGCAGTGGAGGCGGGGCGTTGAACGACGAACTCTCCATCTCGCGCGCGGACCTGCAGCTCCGGGCCGGTGCCGCAACGGACGTGGGGAGGGTCCGGGCCCACAACGAAGATGCGGCGCTGGCCGAACAGACGGTTTTCGCGGTCGCCGACGGCATGGGAGGCCACGCCGCCGGCGAAGTTGCGAGCCGGATCACGGTCGAGGCGCTGCGTGAGCTGGCCGGGCGTCGCGGACTCAAGCCCGACGACGTCGTCACGGCGCTGGCCACGGCCAACGAGCGCATCCTGGAGACCGGTGCCCGCCAGCCCGAGCAGCGGGGGATGGGCACCACGGCCGCGGGGATCGTGGTCGTTTCGGCCGGTGGGTCGGACCACTGGGCGGTGTTCAACATCGGCGACTCGCGGGTCTACCGCATCCTCGAGGGTCGCATCCAGCTCGTCACCATCGACCACTCCGAGGTCCGTGCGCTGATCGACGCCGGGGTGATTACCGAAGCGGAGGCGGCCGTACATCCCCTACGCAACGTCGTCACCCGCTCGCTGGGGTCCAGTCCTGCGCCCACACCGGACCTGTGGGTCTTTCCGCCGCACCCGGGCGAGCGGTTTGTCATCTGCTCTGACGGCCTGTCCAACGAGCTGTCGGCGGAGGCGATTCTCGACGTCGTCTCCTCGGCCGACGATCCGCAGGAGGCGGCGGAGGCGCTTGTCCACAGTGCGGTCGAGGCAGGCGGTCGGGACAATGTGACGGCCATCGTGGTTGCACTGGATCCGGGGGACGGTGAGGATGGCGATGTCGATACCGCCCCACGAGCGAACGGGACGGTCGAGTGACTGACATCGGCGTTGAGATACAGGACGAGCGGGGATGGGTCGTCGTGGCGACCCCGCGCGTCGTCGTCCTTGTGCATGCCTCGGATGAGGAACCACGGGTGGCCTCGCTGCGCGCGGTTGCGCAGGACGGCAGTGTCGACGATGTCCTTCAGATCCTCACCGAGGGCGGGATCCTCGAGACCCCCGACTTCGTCGCCATCGAGAGCGGCACGCCAGTGCGGGTTGTCGCCCGCGGTGCTGGGTATGCCGTCCTGACCAGTCACGATCCCGAGCCACCTCGCGAGGTGCGCGCCTCAGGCCGAGCCCCCTGGGCCGACGAGGACGCGCCCGATGACCTCACCCATGTCTCCCTGCGCTGTGTCCCGGCGGTCACGCGGGCCACAGGGTTCGTTGCCACTGCGGCCCCGGCCGCCCTGGCCGGGGCCATCGCCCAGTCATCGGCACCCAGGGAGCGCGCGGAGACGTCCCGTGAGACCTCACCTGCGGGCCCCTACGGGTCCGGCGGGCCCTCGCCGCTCGCAGCAGCCGGACTTCCTCAGCACTCCGACGCGCTGGTCGTGCCGGCTGGGGTGCCGAGTGCGCGTGAAGCCGAGGCCGTGCAGCCGGCCGCCGAGCCCACGCCGATCGAGGTCCCCACGCAGGCTGAGGCGCCGGCGTCAGCTGAGGCGCCGGCGTCAGCTGAGGTGCCTGGCCCGGCCGAGGTGCCCCCGCCGGCCGAGGTGCCCCCGCCGACCGAGGTGCCCCAGCAGCCCCCCGTCCAAGCGGCATCGCCCGACCACCTCGAGGACGTCGACCGGGATGAGAGCGCTCCGAGCCCGCCCCAGAACGAGGATTCCGTCACCTCTGCCATCCCCCCGGCTGCTGTCATCCCCCCGACCCCTGCCATCCCCCCAACTACCGCCATCCCCCCGGCGCCCACGCCCGAGTCTGCCTCGCAGCCGCAAGCGGTGCCTCAGCCTCCCAGTACGCCAGGCCCGGCGGTCCAGGTCGGAGCCGACCGCTCGGCAGTGCCCGGCCAGGGAGAGCCCCCGGGCCCGCAGGTTCTCGCGGTCCTGTGCCCGGTGGGCCACCCGAACCCGCCGCACTTCGCGGCCTGCCGCCTCTGTCAGCGGCGGATAGCGGCGCAGCAGCCGCGTCACGTCCCGCGTCCGGCTCTCGGTGTGCTGCGGCTCTCGACGGGTGACGTCGTCACGCTCGACCGCGGCATCGTGCTCGGCCGGTCACCGCGGGTCCGGGAGGACCTGCCCCCGAGAAGCAGGCCGCATGTGCTGCGACTGCCCAGCCCGCAGAACGACATCTCGCGCACCCACGCCGAGATCATGCTCGAAGGCTGGCATGTCGTCGTTCGCGACCTCGGGTCGACAAACGGGACGACGGTGACCCTCCCTGGCCACGAACCGGCGCGCCTGCGGCCGACCGACCAGCAGGTGCTGGAACCTGGGACGGTGGTGACCCTGGCCGACGAGATCACCCTGACCTACGAGGTCAGGGCGTGACGCCGGAGCCTTCGGTTCCGCCCCACCTCGCCGGGCTGGGCTACGTCCAGCCCCTTGGCGCGGGCGGATACGCCGACGTCTACCTCTACGAGCAGCAGAACCCGCGACGGCTCGTGGTGGTCAAGGCGCTTCGAAACCTTGAATCGCCTTCTGCTGCCTGCCAATTCGTAAGCGAGGCCCACGCCATGGCCGGGCTCGCCGGGCATCCCCACGTGCTCCAGCTCCTCCGCGCTGAAGCCGCGCCGGACGGCCGCCCCTGCCTGGTGATGGACTACTGCCCGCCGCCCAACATCGCGGTAAGGGCACGCCGGCAGCCATTCACGCTGCAGCAGATGCTCCGCACGGGGATCGACCTCGCCGGGGCGGTCGAGACTGCTCACCGCGCGAGCATCGTCCACCGCGACATCAAGCCCGCCAACATCCTGGTCACCCCGACTGGCGTCCTCGCGCTGGCCGACTGGGGCACGGCCAGCTGTGGCCTTGCCGTGGACCACGACGACGACGTCGCAGTCTCCGTTCCGTGGGCAGCGCCGGAGCTGCTGTTCGGGGGGTCGGACGGGAACGCCGCTACCGACGTGTACTCCCTCGCGGCGACGCTCTGGCAGCTCCTGGCTGGGCGCTCGCCGTTCGCGGTCCCGGAGGGCGACAACACGGCATACGCCCTTATGGACCGGATCCAGAGCCAACCGGCGCCTGCCACCGGTCGACCCGACGTGCCGATCGCCTTGGAGCGCCTACTTGCACGCGCTCTGGACAAGGACCCGGCCGTGCGTCCCGCGACGGCGGCCGAGTTCGCCCGCCAGCTCCAGGCCGTCGAGAGCCGGCTGCGGCTGCCTCGCACAGCCTTGGTTATCCGCCCCTCCTCGGAGGACAACCCTTTTGCGCGGCGCCGAGGCACCGGGCACCGGAAGCCGGCTGCGATGCACAGCGTCCGCGCGCCCGTCGTGCACCTCCCCGGCGGGACCTGCATCGCCGCCGCGCCACCGACGCCCCTGGTCGACACGTCGCTGCGGCGGCCGATCGCCGTTCCTTCGGGCGCCATGGCGCTGATGGTCCCTGCGCCGTGAGTTGACGGCATACACGGGTCGTCTGTCGAGGCCTCGGCTGTTCGGCCATCGTTGTCTCCCGACCTGGATGTCGACGGCCGTGGATGCCATGATCTGGGCCGACTGAGACCCGCCCCAGGGGCGGCTTCGTGATGTGAGGGGCACGCACATGTTCGGCAGGAATCGGCGTGCAGTGACGGCTGCCGTCCTCTGCTTCGTGGTGACGGCGACCGGAGCCGTGGCGGCGGGCTCGTCGGCCGAGGCGAGTGGGAGCCAGCGCAGCCTCCGGGGGACGCTCGAGCGCGTCGTCACGGACGACCACTTCGGCAAGCCCGGCGAGCCGGACGCGGGACCTCTGGAGCGGGGTGGCCGCGACAAGCACGGCGAGCTTGCGGAGCGGGCCTCGGTTGTGGTCGACGGGCACCGCGTGCCGGTGTCGCTTCAGCAGGCCGGCGCGACCGCGTCCGGCTCGACGGTGCAGGTGAAGGTTCGGGCTCGGAGTGCCGACCAGAGCACCGCCGACCTGGTGCGTGATGCTGCCCGCGGCGCCGCGCCGGTTGTCGGCCTGTCCGTGGAGCAGACGGCGGCGGCGACGGCCGCCGTCGGCACCCATCACGTGACCATCGTGCCGCTGTTCTGGCAGACCGCCAGCCTCCCCGCCGGAGAACCGAGCACGGCGGACCTCGCGGCAGCCTTCAACGGGGTTGACTCCTACTGGAGCCAGGCGAGCAACGGGCAGGTCCGGGTCACAGTCGACTCGGTGCGGGCGTGGCCTGCGCAGGCTGAGACGCTGTCCGAGGATGGCGCGATCGCGGACTTGTGCGACCGCGAAAGCGACGCGGTGGCCAACCGAGCGATCGAGCTTGCCGGGTCAGTGCCGGCGGATGCGTTCCACCACGTCGTGGCCTATTACCCGAAGAGCAGCACGTGCGGCTTCGAGGGGCGCGCGACCGTGGGTGGCTCCAGCCTCGGCTTCGGTTTCATCTGGCTGAACGGCCCTGAGTGGCTCGACGGTGTCGCATCCCACGAGATCG
This sequence comes from uncultured Actinomycetota bacterium, assembly GCA_963715025.1. GTDB lineage: Bacteria > Actinomycetota > Actinomycetes > Actinomycetales > Dermatophilaceae > DASSJT01. Next base: position 1,224,295 of record CAVQQQ010000009.1, read on the forward strand.
GGCACAACTTCACCCTTCGGCACAGCGGAATGCTCGACTGCTTCGATGCGATCGGCGCCCAGGTCACGCTGTCCGACGACTGCGACCATGCGACCTATTGGGACAGCTGGGACGTGATGGGCGCGATGCCGTTCGGCCAGATGGGCATGACCTCGGCCGAGCACCTCCGCCAGCTGGGCGCCATGAGTACGGGTGGCACGACGACGATCAATGCGAGCGGCCCCGTGACGCTCAGTCCGCTGACCGGGACCAGCGGGCTGCGGGGAGCGAGTTTCACCATCGGGTCGCGCACCTTCTACCTCGAGTACCGCACCCCCGCAGGACTCGACTCGTGGATCGACCAGCTCACGTTCCAGGCCGGGGACGGGAGCCTCTACAAGGCCCCGCTGGGCGGCGTCGTGGTCCGGGTCGTCGACTCTGCCGCGTCGGCGCCGTTCAACACCGAAGAGGATTCCCTCGACTTCCATCCTGACGGAGACTTCGCCCATCCGCCGGTACCGGGCCTTCAACTGGGCCAATCCTGGAGCGACGCCTCTGGATTGGGCTTCGAGGTCACCTCCATGTCGGCCTCCTCGGCCGTGGTGAAGGTGACCCTTCCCGACAACTCGGTGACGCGCCTCGCGGGATCTGACCGCTACGCCACCTCGGCTGTCATCAGCGCTACGTCGTTCTCGACCGGGGTGTCCGTCGCCTATGTGGCCAGCGGTGCCGCGTTCCCGGACGCGCTCTCTGGCGCACCCGCGGCAGGCAGCGCTGGCGGCCCGGTCCTGCTGACGGCGCCGACGTCGCTGCCGTCCTCCATCAGGGCCGAGCTCGACCGGCTGAAGCCGCAGCGGATCGTCGTCCTGGGGGGCACAGGTGCTGTGTCATCGACGGTGTTCGAGGCACTGAAGGGCTACACCACCGGCACGGTCACCAGGCTCGCTGGGGCCGACCGCTACGCCACCTCCGCGAAGATCAGCGCCGCCTCGTTCGCGCCCGACCCGCAGGTTGCGTTCGTGGCGGGTGGCTCCAACTTCCCCGACGCGCTCTCGGGTGCGCCCTGGGCCGGCGTCAACCAGGGACCCGTCCTGCTCACCTCGGCGACCAGCCTGCCCTCGTCGATCACCACCGAGCTGACGAGGCTCAAGCCGCGCCAGATCTACGTTCTGGGCGGCACCTCGATGGTGAGCGAGGCGGTGCTGTCGCAGCTGGCGAAGTACGCCACACAGGGTGTCGTCAAGAGGTATGCCGGTGCGAACCGGTACGAGACCTCGGCCAAGATCGCGAACGAGGGCTACGCAGCGCCCCGCGACCTGGTCTACGTCGCGTCGGGAGAGGCGTTCCCGGATGCCCTCTCCGGCGCAGCCGTGGCGGCCATGGGCGCGGCTCCGCTGCTTCTTACCAAGCCCACGTCGCTGCCCAGCCCGATCCAGTCCGCACTGACCCGCCTCAGCCCCACCAAGATCGTGATCCTGGGCGGCACCGGGGCGGTCAGCGGCTCCGTGGCTGCAGCTCTGCAGGCCTACACGCCCTGACCGGCGGCGAGACCGGACGCGAGCGGGCGGCATACCAGCAACAGCCGGTATGCCGCCCACTCACCTGCTTGCGAAAGGGAGAGTCAGCGCTCCTCTTCGCCCCGGATGAAGGCCTCCAGCTTCGCCCGGCCGAGGTCGTCCGGCCGCTGCACGGGCGGGGACTTCATCAGGTAGGACGAGGCGGAGATCAGCGCCCCGCCGATCCCGCGATCCTTGGCGATCTTGGCTGCCCGAATGGCGTCGATGATGATGCCCGCCGAGTTGGGGGAGTCCCAGACCTCGAGTTTGTACTCGAGGTTCAGGGGAACGTCGCCGAACGCGCGACCCTCGAGGCGTACGTACGCCCACTTGCGGTCGTCGAGCCACTGCACGTAGTCGGACGGCCCGATGTGGACGTTCTTCTCACCCAGGTCGTGCGAGATGTTCGACGTCACCGCCTGCGTCTTGGAGATCTTCTTGGACTCCAATCGCTCGCGCTCGAGCATGTTCTTGAAGTCCATGTTGCCGCCCACGTTGAGCTGGTACGTGCGGTCGAGCACCACGCCGCGGTCCTCGAACAGCTTCGCCATGACGCGGTGGGTGATCGTGGCGCCGACCTGCGACTTGATGTCGTCGCCGATGATCGGCACGCCCGCGGCCTCGAACTTCGCGGCCCACTCCGGGTCGCTCGCGATGAACACCGGCAGCGCATTGACGAAGGCCACGCCCGCGTCGATGGCGCACTGCGCGTAGAACTTGTCGGCCTTCTCCGAGCCCACCGGCAGGTAGGACACGAGCACGTCCACCTTGGCGTCCTTGAGCGCCTGGACGACGTCGACCGGCTCGGCGTCGGACTGCTCGATCGTCATCGCGTAGTACTTGCCGATGCCGTCGAGGGTGTGGCCGCGCTGGACGATGACACCGGTCGGCGGCACGTCGGCGATCTTGATGGTGTTGTTCTCCGAGGCGTTGATCGCCTCGGACAGGTCGAATCCGACCTTCTTGGCGTCGACGTCGAACGCCGCGACGAACTCGACGTCCTTGACGTGGTAGTCGCCGAACTGCACGTGCATCAGGCCGGGCACGGTGCCCGACGGGTTGGCGTCCTTGTAGTACTCGACACCCTGCACCAACGAGCTGGCGCAGTTGCCGACGCCGACGATGGCGACGCGGATGGAACCCATGGGACTTACTCCTTGCTTGACGGGTGGGTCGGGAAAGGGTCGTTTGACGGCGGGTGTGCCGTGGACTCGGGCTGGGTGCCCGCGGCTCCGTCGGGGGCCGGCTCCGGTGGGAGTGGGCCGGGGTCGTAGGGGGCTCGGCGCTCGGCGTCGATGAGCTCGGTGAGCCAGCGCACCTCGCGCTCGGCCGAGTCTTCGCCGTGCCGCTGCAGGGCCGCGGTGTAGGCGTCGAGGCGCTCGCGGCTCTTCGCGCGCGCCGCACGGATGTTGGCGAGGCGCTCCTCGAGCCGCGACCGGCGACCCTCCAGGATGCGCAGCCGCACCTGCGCCTCGGTTCGGGCGAAGAAGGCGAAGTGGACGTCGAAGGTGTCGTCCTCCCAGGCCGCGGGGTCGGCGTGGCCGACCAGCTCTTGAAAGTGCTCTTTGCCCTCGGCCGTTAGCTCGTAGGAGATGCGCGCCCGCTTGCTGACGACTGGGGGGACCACGGCGTCGGTCTGGGTGATCAGGCCCTGGTCGACCAGGGAGCGGAGGCAGGGATACAGCGTGCCGTAGGACAGCGCTCGGAAGACACCCAGGGCGACGTTCAGGCGTTTGCGCAGCTCATAGCCGTGCATGGGTCCTTCGTGGAGCAGGCCGAGCACGGCGAACTCGAGCAGCTGCGCCCGTCGGCTCATCCTGTGCTCCCTTCCTCGCAAGCCCGCCTCCGATCCAGGCGGTCCCGGCAGTGGAGCGGTCAGCCCGCTGACATACTCCGACTTTGTCAGTGCGGACTCTACATTAGATATATCGGCCCGATATATCCAGAAGTGGGACGCAGCAGATCTGCCGCTCTTCCGCGTCTAACGGTCATGGGACATGTCATGGGCCACGGCATGGGACATGGCGTCGGACACGGGGAGGCGGCTCGGCCCATGGCTGTCGCCACCAGGACGGGCGACGTTGTCGCCAACCGGGCCGGCGACCCAAAGGGGGACACCATGCCGTCGGCCGGGACGAAGGCATTCGAGGCGTTCGTCGCCGACGCCGGTGCGTCGCTCATGCGCCTCGCCTATGCCCTCACCGGGTCTGTGCCTGACGCTGAGGACCTCTGGCAGGAGACCTTCGCCGACGTCTACCGCAAGTGGCGCCGCGTCGACGGCTCCGACCAGCCCAGGGCCTACGTCCGGCGGATGCTGCTCAACCGGCATACCTCCTCGCGCCGCAGGCGCTGGGCCGGTGAGTCGCCCACGGATCCGCACACGTTGAGGGCCGTCGCCGCCGCTCCCGCGGACCCCACCGACCGGCTGGGCAGCGACGATGCACTGTGGCGCCTGCTGGCTACCTTGGCACCGCGTGCCCGGGCCGTGCTGGTGCTGCGCTACCTCGAGGACCTCGACGATGCATCCATCGCCGACACGCTCGGCATCACCCGCAGCACCGTGGCCGCCACCGCCAGCCGTGGCCTGGCCAAGCTCCGCGAGAGGGAGGACCTGCGATGAACGACCTGGAGACCCGGCTCAGGGACACGCTGCGCGAGCGGGCGACCGACATCGCCTTCGATCCGGTCACTCTTGCGGCCCGGGCTCGCCGCCGTGGGCGGCGCCAGCAGACCAGCCGGTATGCCGTGCTGGGCGCGGCCGCTGCCGTGCTCGCGATCGTGGCGGGGGTGTTCACGACCTTCGGGGGGCACGACGCGGGACAGCCAGGGCCGGCCGGATCAGCGACGCCCGAGACCCCGGTGACAGCGACCTCCCTCCCCACGGGAGCCGTCCTGCTCGACCTGCTAGCCGGCCGGTGGCGCCCGGTGTGGTGGTCGCCCCCGCCCGGTGTGAGCCCGCCCGTTGGACCCTACCTCGAGCTGACCCGGAGCGGCTGGTTCCAGGGCAGCGACCAGTGCGGCGAGGTCACGGGGGTGTACGCCGTCGAGGACCCCTTCGGTGGCCTGGTGGTCAGCCGCGACCCATCGAGGCATGGCTGTGCTACGGGTGACTTCGCGATGGCTCTGGTGACCGGCGGCCACGTGTTTGCCACTCAGTCCCGACTGGAGTTCAGCGACGCCAGGGGGCGCCTGACCGCCAGCTTCGTGCGCGCGGCCCCAGCCACCGAGCCTGCTCCGGTGTCCGCGGCCGCGGAGGCGGTCGGCGACTGGGCGCTTGCCGCAGCGCGCGTCGTGGATGGCAGTGCCGCGGACGGAACGGCCGGGCGCGACACTGTGATTCGGGTGCGCGCCGATGGCGGTCGGGCCACCTGGACCGAGGTGGTGGGCGGGTGTCTCCTCGAGGGTGGGAGCAGTGCCGTGGGCGACAACGGCCGTCTGGTGGGGGACCGCGAGGCGTGGGTCGCGTCCGCGGTGTGCACTATGCGTGCGGGGTCCTCGCCCGTGGGCTTCAGCCGGCTCTGGAACGACACCCAGACCGTGGCCACAGCCGGTTCCGGTCGGACGCGGCAGCTGGTCCTGCTCGACGCCGAGGGCCTGGAGATCGCCCGATTCGGGCCGACAACCTAACCGTTCCCTACGGCGTCTGCGAGTCGTGCGGAGCACGCCGACTCAGGCTTTTCCAAGGATTCGGGCCATACTTGCCGTCGGTGACTGTCGAGCGGATGCGCCGCCGCGTCACCGCTGCAAGGTGTCCCCGACCTGAAAGCCACCATGACGACTCGTGCAGAACTGCGCGCGCAGGCCGAAGCCGAGACGCGACGCGGGCGGCGTGCTGCCCGCGAAAATGGCCCTGAGGGGCCTGGTGGCCCGAGTGGCCCCCGGCGTTCCGATCTCCGGGGTCGTCCCCGCCGCCACTGGGGTCGGATCATCCTCTTCACCCTGCTCGGCCTCGCCGCCTTCGGCATCGCAAGCGTCGGTATCGCCTACGCCATGACCGACATCCCAAAGCCCAACGACGCTGCGCTTGCCCAGGCTTCGGTCATCTACTACGCCGACGGCAAGACCGAGATGGGCCGGATCAGTGAGGTCAACCGCCAGTCGGTCAAGCTCAAGCAGGTCCCCGACCACGTCCAGAAGGCCATGCTGGCCGCCGAGGACCGCACGTTCTACGAGAACAACGGCGTCTCGCCCTCCGGCATCGTCCGGGCGGTCTGGGTGGGCCTGCGCGGGGGCGAGCAGCAGGGCGGCTCGACGATCACCCAGCAGTACGTCAAGAACTACTTCCTCACCCAGGACCGCACCTATGCGCGCAAGGCGCGCGAGATCCTCATCTCGATCAAGATCGATGGGCAGCTCTCCAAGGACGAGATCCTGGAGAACTACCTCAACACCATCTACTTCGGCCGCGGGGCCTACGGCGTCGAGACCGCGTCCAAGGCGTACTTCGGCAAGGACGTCAGCCAGATCAACGCCTCGCAGGCGGCACTTCTGGCCTCCGTTATCAACGCCCCGAGCCTCTTCGACCCAGCCATGAGCGCGGAGAACAAGGTACGGGCCGAGAAGCGCTGGAACTACGTGCTCGACGGCATGGTGACGAAGGGCTGGCTCAGCCCCGAGCAGCGAGCGGCTGCCAAGTTCCCCGCGACCGTCGCCACCAAGCAGCGCGGCATGACCGGTCCGACCGGCTACATCATCCAAGCGGTCAAGAATGAGCTGACCAACAACCTCAAGCTCACCCAGGCTGACATCGACCGCGGCGGGCTGAAGATCGTCACCACGATCAACAAGAAGTCGCAGGACGCCGCAGTAGCAGCTGTCAAGAACCGCATGCCGACAGGGCCGGGCACCAAGGACCTCCACGCCGGTCTGATCGCCATCAAGCCAGGGGACGGCGCGGTGGTCGCGATGTACGGCGGCAAGGACTACCAGAAGGTGCAGTTCAACACCGCCCTCGACGCCCGGCTCCAGGCCGGATCGACGTTCAAGGTCTTCACCCTCATCGCGACGCTGCAGGACGGCGAGAGCACCAAGACCCGCTACAACGGCAAGAGCCCGCAGTACTTCCCGGAGTTCGAGGACAACCGGCCCGGCGCGAGCGCCGACGAACGACGCGGGAAGGTGGCCAACTTCGGCAACGAGCAGTTCGGGAACATCGACGTCCGCACGGCGACTGCCCATTCGGTCAACACCATCTTCGCCCAGATGAACATCAAGGTGGGCGCCGCGAAGACCGTCGATGCCGCCGTTGCGGCGGGTCTGCCCGAGAAGACCGCGGGGCTCAACGACAACCTCGCCAACGTGTTCGGCACGGCCTCGCCGCACATCATCGACATGGCCAATGCCTACGCGACCATCGCGGCCCAGGGTGCCCGAGTCACCCCCTATGTCGTGAAGTCCGTGTCCTCGACCGACGGCACCTTCAACTACAAGGTGCGGATCAAGAAGCAGGCCGCGTTCGACAAGGGCGTCATGGCCGACACCGCTGACGCCATGCAGCAGGTCGTCAAGCAGGGCACCGCGCAGTACGCGAAGAACCTCGGCCGCCCGACTGCGGGCAAGACCGGAACGACCTCGGACAACTACGCGGCGTGGTTCGACGGCTTCACCCCGCAGCTGGCGACGGCGGTCGGCATCTACAAGGGCGACGGCAGCCAGCAGGAGAAGAACCGCATGGACAACGTCCCCGGCGTCGGCGAGCTGACGGGTGGAACCGTCCCCGTCAGGATCTGGACCGATTTCATGGAGGCGGCGCTGAAGGGCCTCCCGATCGCCGACTTCCCCCCGCGCGAGGGCATCGGCGACGACCAGGTGGCGCCCTTGACCACCACAGCGACCACCACCTCGGCGACAACAACCACGTCAGCTCCGACCAAGACCCGCGGCAACCCGCACACGAGTTCGACATCATCATCGTCGACCATCACCCTGCCCACGCAGACCAGCACGACGTGCTCCGGTCCACCAGGCCACTGCACCTAGGCCATGGCGCTGGAGGAGGAGACGCCCGCCGGCACGCGCGACGTGCTCCCGGCGGAAGCGCTGGGCGCGGTCGGCGGCCCACTGGGAAGGCATGCCGCAGCTAGAGCCGGCAGGTGGTCGGCCGGCCTGGCCGTTCTGCTGGCCCTGATGACGGCGACAATGATCGCCGGCTCTCTGGAACGCGCCCACTGCGTGGAGCGGGGCTGGCGCGGAAGCGACCAGTTCTGGCACGCCTGCTTCTCCGACCTGCCCGCCCTGTACCAGCTCGGGCACCTCTCGGGCGGACTTCCGGCATACCTGAACAGCGGCCCCGGCGGAGCCGCGCTCGACCAGCCGGTCGTGACCGGCTCGGTGATGGCTCTCGTCGGCGGGCTGGTGGGCGACGGCCGGGTGGCCGACCAGGCTCGCTGGTACTTCATCCTCTGGGTCCTGCTCGCGGCCCTGCTGATGCTGGCGATCGTGTTCTTCACCGCCGCGTCTCGGCCCCGTCACCTTGCCGACGCCTCACTCGTCGCGCTGAGCCCGGTCGTGGCCTTGGCCGCTCTGGTCTCGGCTGACGTCGTCGGCGTGGCGCTGGTGTCGGCGGCACTGTGGGCGTGGAGCCGCCGCGCCATCGTGCCCACCGGGGTGCTTCTGGGCCTCGCCACAGCCGCCAGGACGTACCCCCTCATCGTCCTGTTAGCCCTGCTGGTTCTGGCGCTGCGCACCGGCCGCGGGCAGACCGCCCGCACCCTCTTGCTGTCCGTGGGGGCGACTCTCCTGCTCGTCGCCCTCCCGTTCATCGCGGCCAACCCGGGAGCGCTCACGGCCGCCTACTCGGCGTGGTGGGACGCCGCTCCGAACCTCGGGTCTCTGGCCATGCTCGGCCAGATTCTCGGCCATCCGGTCTCGGCCGGTGCGGCGACCGCGATCGCGGTCCTCGGCATGCTCGTGGCGGTGGTGGTCTCGGGACTGCTCGCGCTGAGCGCTCCTCGGCGGCCGACGGTCGCCGAGGTGGCCCTGGTCGGGGTCGGCATCGCTCTGGTGACCGGGAAGTCGGTGCCCGTCCAGGCGTCCCTCTGGCTGGTTCCGCTCGTTGCGCTGTGCGGGTTCCGGTGGCGCGACAACCTGATCTGGTCCGGCGCCGAGGCAGTGCACTTCGTGGCCGTGTGGCTCTACGTCGCCGGTGGCTCCGATCCGAACCGCATGATCCGGCCGGCGTGGTACGCCGTCATCCTGCTGGCCCGGCTCGGTGCCATCGTCTACCTCGTCTGGCGGGCGTGGCACCAGGCCCAGGAGCGGCTGCCGCGCGAGGCCGATCCCGAGGGGGAGTGGCCCGACGACCCCGACCGGGATGACATCGTCGACGAACTGGCTGGGGACTTCCACGAGCGTCCTGACCGTCTGATCATCTCGTACGCCTGAGCCTCCAACCGCGCCATCACCCCGTGGCCGTGGACCCTGATTCGTGGACCCTGATTCGTGCTGGGCGCGCGGCTGCGGGTACCCTTGTGCGGTTCGCCCCCGGCATACCCGCTCCCATGGCAGACCTGTGGACAGCACAGCCGCGGTGTCGGACATCGATGCAACCCTCCTGTCACGGAGAGACCGTGACCGCTGAGACCAAAGGAGGCGGGTTAACGCATGCGTCAGTACGAACTCATGGTCATCCTTGACCCCGAGCTCGACGACCGGACCGTCGCTCCGGTGCTGGACAAGTTCCTGACCGTCATCACCAACGATGGCGGCACGATCGACAACGTCGACATCTGGGGACGCCGTCGTCTGGCCTACGAGATCAAGAAGAAGTCCGAGGGCATCTACGCCGTCGTCAACATGACCACCGAGCCGGCCACGGCCAAGGAGCTCGACCGCCAGCTCGGCCTGTCCGAGCAGATCATGCGGACCAAGCTCCTGCGCCCCGGCGCCTGAGCGAGTCCCACTCACCACGTCTGTTCCGCACCACCCATCTGCACGCCTCGACCCAAACGTCTCGACAGCCACAAAGGGGATCTGATCCATGGCAGGCGACACCGTCATCACCGTGATCGGCAACTTGACCGGCGACCCCGAGCTGCGGTTCACGCCGTCCGGGGCAGCCGTCGCGAACTTCACCGTGGCCTCCACGCCGCGGCAGTTCGACCGCCAGAGCAACGAGTGGAAGGACGGGGAGACCCTGTTCATGCGCTGCTCGGTCTGGCGTGACGCTGCCGAGAACGTCGCGGAGTCCCTCCAGCGCGGCACCCGCGTGATCGTGTCCGGCCGACTGAAGTCTCGTTCCTACGAGACCAAAGAGGGCGAGAAGCGCACGGTCGTCGAGATGGACGTCGACGAGGTCGGCCCCTCGCTGCGCTACGCCACGGCCAAGGTCAACAAGACCCAGCGCGGCGGTGGCGGTGGCTTCAGCGGTGGTGGCCAGGGCGGCTACGGCGGCCAGGGCGGCGGCCAGCAGGAGGACCCATGGGCAACCGGCCCCAGTGCCGGTGCCCAGGGCGGCGGCCAGGGTGGCGGCCAGCAGGGCGCCCCGCAGGGCGGCGGCTGGGGGCAGGCTCCGACCTACGACGAGCCGCCCTTCTGACAGACGAGGTATGCCGGCTGACGGCGGCTCGCTCGCCGTCACCTCCCGTGGACGGCCGGCTCACCAAGAAAACGAAATCCCATCCCGAGGCACGAACCTCGGGCTCTCAACCGCTGAGTTTGTTAACAGAATGGAGAGCACCACGATGGCCAAGCCCGTTGTGCGCAAGCCCAAGAAGAAGGCCAACCCGCTGAAGGCGGCGAAGGTCGAGAACATCGACTACAAGGACACCGCGCTGCTGCGCAAGTTCATATCCGACCGCGGCAAGATCCGCGCCCGTCGAGTGACCGGCGTGTCCGTCCAGGAGCAGCGACTCATCGCCACGGCCGTGAAGAACGCCCGCGAGATGGCCCTGCTGCCCTACTCGAGCTCGTCCCGCTGAGCTCGGGCGCAAGGAGGAACTGAGCAATGAAGGTGATCCTGACACACGAGGTGTCCAATCTCGGCACCGCCGGTGACGTCGTTGACGTGAAGCCCGGCTACGCCCGCAACTTCCTGTACCGCCGCGGCCTGGCGACTGCCTGGACCAAGGGGGGCCAGAAGCAGGTCGAGGCGATCGCCAAGGGCCGCGAAGTCCGCGCGGTGAAGTCGCTCGACGAGGCCAAGTCGATCAAGGGCAACCTGGAGTCCAAGGCCGTCACTGTCGTGGCGCACGCGGGTGGCGCCGGCCGCCTGTTCGGCGCCGTGTCGACGTCCGACATAGCCGACGCCGTCAAGGCCGCCGGCGGCCCGACGCTCGACCGCCGCAAGATCGAGGTCACCCACCCGATCAAGTCGGTCGGCTCCCACCAGGCTCTGGTCCGCCTGCACCCCGAGGTGCAGGCGACGCTGACCCTCGACGTCGTCGCCGGCTGATCCCAGCCCGCAAGACGGGCCCGGCTCCACGGATCGGTGGAGCCGGGCCTTTGTCATGTCATCGCGCACGCCATCGTCATGTCATCGGCGGCCCTGCGGTAACGGCAGCGGCCCGGCGCTGCACTCCCGGCGGATCTCCGTGTGGAGGTTGAGCGCCGCGGGTTTCACGCCACGTCAACCTCCAAACGGAGAACCCCCTACCGCTCGTCGACCATGATGTCGATCGAGTAGTCCTCGGCGCGGTAACAGTGGTCGCCGTACTCGATCGCCTGCCCGGCAGCGTCGAACGCCAGCCGGGTCATGGTCAGCACCGGCTGGCCGCCGCGGAGCTTGAGGCTGCGCCGCTCGGCCGGCGTGGGCATGCGCGCGCCGATGGTCTGGCGGGCCACTACCGGCTTCACGCCTCGGGCGCGCAGCGCGGCATAGAGTCCGGTCGCCTCGAGCTCGGCGCGGGAGATGTCGCCGTATGCCGGTGGCAGCCAGTTGTGAAGGATGGCCAGGGGCGAGTCCCCGGCGAACCTGAGCCGCACCGTGGACAGCAGCACGGTGTGCGGCGGGAGGTCGAGCGCGGCTGCGGCGACCTCGTTCTCGAGCAACTCGTGCTCGAGGACCTCGGTGTGCGGCGTCCGGCCCTCGCGGGCCAGGTCGTCGAAGAGGCTGGTCAGCTCGGCACGGCGGTGGACCTTGCGGTTGGCGACCGTAGTGCCCAGGCCTCGCCGTCGCACGAGCAAGCCGTGGTCGACCATCTCCTGGATGGCGCGCCGCACCGTCGGGCGGGATAGTTGAAGCCGCTCGGCGAGAGCGATTTCGTTCTCGAACGAATCGCCCGGCTGGAGTCGGCCATCTCCGATCGCCGCGCTGAGCTGCTCGGAAAGCTGGTGGTACAGGGGCACAGGGGAGGCGCGATCGATGCTCACGCTCACCTGTTGCGCCGCCATGGGGCGAGCCTACTGGACATGATCAGGAAGTCCATACGTGAGAATGTCAGGACAAAGTATTGACAGGAATTTGTGGAGAAGGCACTGTGATCTCGACGCCGCGTCGCGCGCCATCCGGGAGCCGAGCGGACTGACTCAAGGGAGAGCGGCATGCGCATCGGGCTGGCCGGAGTCGGCAGGATCGGCGCCTTCCACGCCCAGACCCTGTCCGGGCTGGATGCAGTGCACGAGGTCGTTGTCACCGATGCCAACACCGATGCCGCGCAGGCCGTCGCCACCGAGCAGGGCCTGGGATTCGCGCCCGACGTGGACAGCCTCCTGCGGCAGGTCGATGCCTTCGTCATCGCCACCGCCACGCCCGGCCACGCGCCGCTCTTGAGGCAGGCCCTGGCAGCGGGCGTCCCAACGTTCTGCGAGAAGCCGGTGGCGGCCACGCTGGAGGACACCCTCGACCTGGCTCGCGTGGCTGCCTCGACTGACGTGCCGGTGCACGTCGGATTCCAGCGGCGATTCGACGTCGGCTACCAGCGGGCGCGGAAAGCCGTGCAGTCTGGCGAGCTGGGCTTCATCCACACGATCCGGGCGAACACCAACGACCAGTCGCCGCCCCACGCCTCCTACATCCCCACCTCGGGCGGCCTCTTCCGGGACTGCAGCGTGCACGACTTCGACATCATCCGCTTCGTCAGCGGGCGCGAGGTCGTAGCCGTCTACGCAACCGGGGCCAACAAGGGCGCCGCCTTCTTCCGTGAAGCCGGCGACGTCGACACCGCCGCTGCCGTCCTGACTCTCGACGACGGCACCCTCGTCACCGCGTCGGCCACGCGGTACAACGGCGCCGGCCACGACGTCCGCATGGAGGTCATGGGCGAGAAGGGCAGCATCGGGGTCGGGCTTGACGACTCGCTCGCGCTGACCTCGGCCGAGGAGGGGGTGGACTGGCCACGAGGCCCGCAGAAGTGGTCGTTCATGGAGCGCTTCCTCCCTGCCTACCGTGCCGAGCTCGTCGCCTTCACCGCGGTTGCGGCCGGGCGAGAGCCTTCTCCTTGCACGATTGACGACGCGCTCCAGGCCTTCCGCACCGCCGAGGCCTGCGAGCTGTCCCGCGCCCAGAACCGTCCTGTCCAGCTCAGCGACATCGCTGGCGCCGACCTCTGAGGAGCCCGGATGACCGCCATCGCCGACGAAGCCGCCGGACGCAGCCCGACCCCGCTGGCCGCGCGGGTGGCCGCGGCGCCCATCTCGTGGGGCGTGTGCGAGGTACCCGGTTGGGGTCACCAGCTGGCGCCAGACATCGTCCTGGGGCAGATGCGCGAACTCGGCATCGCCGCCACGGAGTTCGGCCCGGAGGGCTTCCTGCCCGACGCACCTGAGGACAAGGCAGCGACGCTGCGCGGCTTCGGCCTCAAAGCCGTCGGTCAGTTCGTGCCCGTGGTGCTCCATGACCCGGGCCATGACCCGCTACCTGAGGTCCATGCGGCGATGGACGGGCTGGTGGCCGCGCACGCCTCCACCGTGGTCGTCGCGGCGGCGACCGGCCTCGACGGCTACGACGCGAAGCCCACTCTCGACGACACCGGCTGGGCCACCCTCCTCGCGCACCTCGACCGGATCAGCGACGCGGCCTCGGCCCGCGGCCTCACCGCCACACTGCACCCCCATGTCGGCACCATGGTCGAGTCCGGGGAGGAGACCCAGCGGGTGCTCGACGGCTCCCGCATCGGCCTCTGCCTGGACACCGGACACCTGCTCATCGGAGGAGGGGATCCCGTGGCAGTTGCCCAGCAGTACCCGGAGCGGATCGCGCACACCCACCTCAAGGACGTGGTCCTCGCCATGGCGCAGCGGGTCCAGTCGGGCGCTGCCACCTACACCGCGGCCGTAGCGGAAGGCATGTACGTGCCCCTCGGTCAGGGCGACGTCGACATCGCGGCGATCGTCTCCGCTCTGGAGAACAGCGGGTATGCCGGCTGGTACGTCCTGGAGCAGGACACCATCCTCACGGCGGAGCCCGGGTCAGGCGATTCGGGGCCCGATCCGGTGGCCGACGTCCGCGCCTCGGTCGACTATCTGCTGTCGGTCGCCCAGAGCCCGACGAGAGATGGCGGCGCTGCGAGCCCGGCATCCGCCGGAGAACCGCCTCAGCGGCCCGCCTCTGGACCCATGACCATCAGCAGCGAGAAAGGTGGCTCGCATGGCTGAGCCCGCGCCCGACCACGCAGCCTACGACCTCATCGCCATGGGGCGCACGGGAGTCGACATCTACCCGCTCGACCACGGCGTGGGCCTGGAGGACGTCAAGACATTCGAGAAGTTCCTGGGCGGCAGCGCCACCAACGTCGCCGTAGCGGCCGCCCGCTACCAGCGCCGGGCCGCTCTCATCACCCGCACCGGGCATGACCCCTTCGGCCGCTACGTCAAGCGGGAGGCGGCCCGCCTCGGCGTCGACCCGGCATACATCTCCGAGGTCGACGGACCGCCCACCCCGGTGACGTTCTGCGAGGTCTTTCCGCCGGACAACTTCCCGCTCTACTTCTACCGCTACCCGATCGCCCCCGACCTGCTGATCGAGGCCGGCGACCTGCCGCTGGAGGCGATCCGCGACGCTCGCATCTTCTGGGCGACGGTCACCGGCCTGTTCGCAGGAGCCCAGCCGCGACGCGCACTTCGCGGCCTGGGATGCCCGGGGCCGGAAGGAGCACACGATCCTGGATCTCGACTACCGGCCGATGTTCTGGCCGCACCCGCAGGAGGCACACGCGCAGGTCGCCAAGGCGCTCGAGCACGTGACCGTGGCGGTGGGCAACCGCGAGGAGTGCGAGGTGGCCGTCGGCGAGACCGAGCCGCAGCGGGCGGCCGACGCGCTGCTGGAGCGCGGTCTCGAGCTGGCCATCGTCAAGCAGGGCCCCAAGGGCGTGCTCGCCGCCACCCGCGAGGAGCGCCTCGAGGTTCCGCCGTTCCCGGTGGAGGTGGTCAACGGGCTCGGAGCCGGCGACGCGTTCGGCGGCGCGCTGGTGCATGGCCTGCTCAGCGGGTGGCCGCTGCGGCGGATCCTCGAGTTCGCCAATGTGGCTGGTGCCATCGTGGCCTCCCGCTTGGAGTGCTCGACGGCGATGCCCACCGAGTTCGAGGTGGAGGCCCAGCTGGCCTCCCAGCGGGGGAGGGCCGAGTGATGGACGTTGCCGCGATCACCGAGGTGCGGGCCACGCGGCCGCAGCAGATCGAGGAGTCCTGGGACGCCAGACCGCGCCGTCCCCTGCTCGGACCTGACGGCCGGCTGCTCATCGTTGCCGCCGACCACCCGGCGCGCGGCGCGCTGGGGGTGCGCGGCCACAGCGGCGCCATGGCCAGCCGCAGCGACCTGCTCGACCGCCTGGCCACCGCGCTGTCGCGGCCCGGGGTCGACGGCGTGCTCGGGACCCCCGACATCCTCGACGACCTGCTCCTGATGGGGGCGCTCGAGGGCAAGGTCGTCATCGGCTCGATGAACCGCGGCGGCCTGCAGGGGGCGACGTTCGAGCTGGACGACCGGTTCACGGCATACACCGCCAAGGAGATCGCCAAGCGCGGCCTCGACGGCGGCAAGATGCTGACCCGCATCGCTCTCGGCGAGCCGGGCACCGTGGCCACCCTCGAAGCCAGCGCCGTGGCCGTCACGAAGCTCGCTCGCCGCGGGCTCATGGCGATGGTCGAGCCCTTCCTGTCGGTCCGCGAGGGGGGCCGGGTCATCAACCAGCTCGATCCCGACTCGACGATCAAGTCGATCCACATCGCCAGCGGGCTGGGCGCGTCCAGCGCGCACACCTGGCTCAAGCTCCCGGTAGTCGACGACCTCGAGCGGGTCATGGACGCCACGACTCTGCCCACCCTGCTGCTCGGCGGCGACCCGGACGGCGACCCTCGACGAGACCTACGACTCGTGGGGCAAGGCCCTGGAGCTGCCGCCCGTGCGCGGCCTCGTCGTGGGACGCGCACTGCTCTATCCTCCCGACGCCGACGTCGCCGCAGCGGTCGACATCGCCGCGGAGCTGGTCCACGGAGTGTCGCGATGAGCGACAACGCCCGCTGGGTGCTGCCGTTCGGGTCGGCCAAGGCCGACGGCTACGACGTTGCCGTCACGCCCGACCGCGACGACTGGCAGCACACGGGCCTGTATGCCGCTGGCCTGGCAGCCGGGGAAAGCCGTGAGGTTGCCGCCGGCGACTTCGAGTACATCGTGGTGCCGCTGGCGGGCTCCGTCACCGTCGAGGTCGCCGGCCGGAAGATCGTGCTCGTGGGCCGCGACTCGGTTTTCGCGGGCGCAACCGATGTCGCGTACGTGCCCCGGGGGGAGGGGTTCGTCGTCACCAGCGCGCTGGGAGCCCGGGTGGCCCTGGCCTTCGCGCGCGCCGCCGAGCGCGAGCAGCCGCTTCCCGCACGTCACATCCACGCCGACGAGGTGCCCGTCGAGCTGCGCGGCGCTGGCACGGGCCTCGCGCGAGGTGCGCAACTTCGGCACACCCGCGGTCCTCGAAGCCGACTCGCTCATCGCCTGCGAGGTCATCACGCCCGCCGGCAACTGGTCTTCCTACCCGCCGCACAAGCACGACGAGGAGCGTGAGGGCGAGGAGACCGACCTCGAGGAGATCTACTACTTCGAGCTCCAGCCCGAGGCCTCCCCGACTTTGTCTGCGGGAGGAGCGCCGGAAGCCCCGATTCCGCCGGCCGACCGCTCCCCCGGCATACAAAGTGCGGGGGTGGAGGGGCACCCACAGCGGCAGCCATTCGCCTACCAGCGGGTCTACGGCAGCGCGGAGCGGCCGATCGACGTGCTTGCAGAGGTGCGCACCGGCGATGTCGTGCTGGTGCCCCACGGCTGGCACGGCCCGGCCATGGCCCCGCCCGGCTACGACCTCTACTACCTCAACGTCATGGCCGGCCCCGGCGCGACCCGGGCCTGGCTGATCTGCGACGACCCGGCCCACGCGTGGGTCCGTGACACGTGGGCGAACCAGGACATCGACCCCCGACTTCCCCTGCGAGGAGCATCGTCATGACGGCCGACAACTCCGCAACGGTGCGGCTGACCGTGGCCCAGGCACTCGTCCGCTTCCTCTCGGTGCAGCACTCCGAGCGCGATGGCGAGCGGCAGAAGCTCTTCGCGGGCTGCTTCGGCATCTTCGGCCACGGCAACGTCGCCGGAGTCGGGCAGGCCCTGCTCCAGCAGGAGGTCGAGGCCGGGACGTTCGAGAAAGCCGGGCTGCCCTACGTCCTCGCGCGCAACGAACAGGCCATGGTGCACACCGCCGTCGCCTACGCCCGCCAGAAGGACCGGCTCCAGATCTGGGCCTGTACTGCCTCGGTCGGGCCAGGCTCGACGAACATGCTCACCGGCGCCGCGCTCGCGACCATCAACCGGATCCCGGTGCTGCTACTGCCCTCGGGGACCTTTGCGACCCGGGTCTCGTCCCCGGTGCTCCAGGAGCTCGAGAGCTCGTATGCCGGTGACGTCACCGTCAACGACGCGTTTCGTCCGCTGTCGCGCTACTTCGACCGGGTGACCCGTCCCGAGCAGCTGCCCTCGGCGCTGCTGAACGCCATGCGGGTCCTCACCGATCCGGTAGAGACGGGCGCGGTCACGTTGGCTCTGCCGCAGGATGTGCAGGCGGAGGCGCATGAGTGGCCGGTCGAGCTCTTCGACGAGCGCACCTGGCATGTGGCGCGACCACCGGCCGAGGCTTCCCGGATCGCCGCGGCTGCCAGCCTGATTCGCAGCGCGAAGCGACCGCTGGTGGTTGCCGGCGGAGGCGTCCACTACTCGGGCGCAGAAGAGGCGCTGCGCGAGTTCGTCGACTCCACGGGCATTCCGGTGAGCGAGAGCCAGGCGGGCAAGGGTTCGCTGCCTCACGGCCACCCGCGGGAAATGGGTGCGGTCGGGTCCACAGGCACGACGGCCGCCAACGCGCTGGCGCGAGAGGCCGACGTCGTGATCGGGATCGGCACCCGCTACAGCGACTTCACCACGGCCTCGCGGACCGCCTTCCAGGGCAAGGTCGTCCGCTTCGTCAACATCAACATCGCCAGCTTCGACGCCGGCAAGCACTCCGGTCTGTCCGTGGTGGCGGACGCGCGCGAGGCCCTCGTTGCACTGACCGCAACGCTGGAGGGGTATGCCGTCGACCCGGCATACCGCGATCTCCAGGCCCAGCTCTGGGGCGAGTGGGATGCGGAGGTGGAGGCTGCTTACAACCCGCCGGCAGAGGTGACCGACCGGCTGGCCGAGGGACTGCTCACCCAGGGCGAGGTGATCGGTGCCGTCAACGAGCTGTCCGAGCCGCGTGACGTCGTGCTGTGCGCGGCCGGCTCGATGCCCGGCGACCTGCACAAGCTGTGGCGGGTCCGCGACCGCAAGGCGTACCACGTGGAGTACGGCTATTCGTGCATGGGCTACGAAGTGCCGGCGTCGATCGGGATCCGGCTGGCCGGACGAGAGCCGCGACGTGTTCGCGATGGTCGGTGACGGCGGATACCTCATGATGCCAACGGAGCTCGTCACTGCTGTGCAGGAGGGCGTGAAGGTCATCGTCGTCCTGGTTCAGAATCACGGCTTCCACTCGATCGGCTCGCTGTCGGAGTCCCTGGGCTCGCAGCGGTTCGGCACCAAGTACCGCTACCGCTCCGAGTCGGGCCACCTCGACGGGGAGCGGCTGCCCGTGGACCTCGCGGCCAACGCACGATCGCTCGGCGCCCGGGTCATCGAGGTGCACTCACGGAGCGAGCTCGAGCAGGCGATCGCCGACGCGAAGGCCGCGCCCGCGCATGGCGGCCCGATCGTCATCCACGTCGAGACCGATCCGCTCGTCTATGCCCCGGACAGCGATTCCTGGTGGGACGTGCCGGTGAGCCAGGTGTCCGAGCTCGACTCGACCCGGACGGCATACCGCGACTACGCCGAGCACAAGCGCACCCAGCGCCCCTACGTGGGGCCCTCGGAGAGGAACCCGGAATGAGCAGGCCCGCTCTCATCGGCAGCGCCCCCGACTCGTGGGGGGTCTGGTACGCGGACGACCCGAACCAGACGCCGTGGTCACGCTTCCTCGACGAGGTCGCCGCTGCCGGGTACACCCGGATCGAGCTGGGCCCCTACGGCTACCTGCCCACCGATCCGGCGCAGCTCAAGGACGAGCTCGAGCCGCGTGGGCTCACCATGACAGCGGGAACGATCTTCGAACACCTGCACCGCACCGACTCGTGGGACAGCACGTGGAAGGATGTCTCGGCCGCCGCATCGCTGACCGCAGCCATGGGCGCGCGTCACCTCGTGGTCATCCCTGACTTCTGGCGCGACGCGGCCACCGGGGCCGTGATCGAGGATGCGCTGCTCACCGACGAGGAGTGGCCGGCATACGCCAGGCAGGTGAACCGGCTCGCCAAGGCGATCCGTGACGAGTACGGCCTCCAGATCCAGTTCCACCCGCACGCCGACAGCCATGTCGACACCCACGCCAACGTGGAGCGGTTCCTCGGCGAGACCGACCCGGAGCTGGTGAGCTTGTGCCTGGACACCGGCCACATCTCCTACTGTGGCGGTGACAACCTCAAGCTGATCCACGATTACCCGGACCGGATCGGTTACGTGCACCTCAAGCAGGTCGACCCCACCGTGGTCGACGAGGTCATGCAGAAGGGCATCGGCTTCGGCGAGGCCGTGCGGATGGGCGCCATGTGCGAACCGCCGCGCGGCATCCCCGAGATGGGCCCGATCCTCGAAGCGCTGGCGGCCCTGGACCGGTCGCCCGAGCTGTTCGCCATCGTCGAGCAGGACATGTACCCGTGCCCTGCCGACGTTCCCCTTCCCATCGCCACCAGGACCCTGGACTACCTCACGTCCTGCGGCCCGCTCCGGTAGCCAGACCAGCACCCCTCGGTGCACCCCCAGGCGTTGGACGCCTGACGGACAGCAGTTTCCACCAACGCACCCGCAAAGAAGCGGGTGGACGCGAAAGGCAGGACCAAAGATGATCCGCATCAACCGCACAGCGGGTGTTGCCACCGCCGCGCTCCTGGGAGTCTCACTCGCGGCGTGCAGCTCCTCCGGAGGCAAGGAGGACACCGGGACCGTCGCCCAGGGCAACAAGGCGACGACGATGACGGTCTCCATGATCACCCACCAGGCACCCGGTGACACCTTCTGGGACATCATCCGCAAGGGTGCCGAAGCGGCGGCGGCGAACGACGGCGTCAAGCTCGAGTACACCAACGACCCCGACGCGACAAAGCAGGCCCAGCTCATCCAGGCCGCCATCGACAAGAAGGTGGACGGGATCGCCGTGACCAGCCCCAACACCGGTGCGCTCGGCGGTGCGATCAAGAAGGCGGTCGCAGCGGGCATCCCCGTGACGATGTTCAACGCGGGCGAGGCAGACTTTGCGAGCCTGGGCGCTATCGGTTACTTCGGCCAAGGCGAGAAGCCGGCGGGAGTCGCCGTAGGCGAGCGGGTGACCAAGGACGGCGGCAAGAGCATCCTCTGCGTCATCCAGGAACAGGGCCAGCAGCAGCTCGAGGACCGCTGCGATGGCGTGAAGCAGGGCGCCGGCGGCGCGAAGGTCGAGCGGCTGTACGTCAATGGCCGCGACGACGCCGCCGTCACGACCTCCCTCCAGGCGAAGCTGACGCAGGACAAGAGCGTCGACTGGGTCGTCACCCTCGGGGCCCAGTTCGCGCTCGACGCGGTCAAGTCCGTCTCGGGTGCCGGCAGCTCCGCCAAGATCGGCACGTTCGACACCAACAAGGCGTTGGTCACCGCCGTCAAGGACGGCAAGGTCGCCTGGGCGATCGACCAGCAGCCCTACCTGCAGGGCTACCTCGCCGTCGACGCGCTGTGGCTCTACAAGACCAACGGCAACGTGATCGGTGGTGGAAGCGCGGTCGCAACCGGACCGGCGTTCATCGACTCCACCAACATCGCCACGGTCGAGCAGTTCGCCGCCAAGGGCACTCGGTGAGGTGAGCTGACGTGGCCACCGCAACCACCACTGGTGCGGCGGGGGACGACCGGGTCCGCACCCGGTCGTCCCTGGCCATCCTGCTCGGGATGCCGGCGGTCGGCGCCCTGATCGGGGCCATCGCCGTTGCCCTCCTGTTCTTCGCGGCGGCACCCGCCTTCCGCAACCTCGAGAACGTCGGCACGATCCTCTACAACGCCTCCACCATCGGGATCATGGCAGTGTTCGTCGGCCTCCTCATGATCGGAGGCGAGTTCGACCTGTCGGCGGGCGTCGCGGTGACCGCCTCCGGGCTCTTCGCCGCCCACACGGCGTGGTACTTCGGCCTCAACGTGTGGATCGGCGTGCTGCTGGCGCTGGTGTTCTCGCTGTCCGTCGGGGCGTTCAACGGCTGGCTGCTGCACAAGACGGGTCTGCCGAGCTTCCTCGTCACCCTGGGCACGTTCTTCGTGCTCCAGGGCGTCAACCTCGCGGTGACCCGCATCGTCACCGGGGGTGTCTCGTCCAACACCATCAGCGACATGGACGGTTGGGCCAGCGCCCAGGCGGTCTTCGCCTCGAGCTTCGACATCGGCCCGGTGACCGTCCAGATTCCGGTCATCTACTGGATCGTCCTCACGGCGGTACTGTCGTGGGTGCTGCTGCGGACGCGCATCGGCAACTGGGTCTTCGCGGTGGGCGGCGATGCGGCTGCGGCCCGCGCGGTCGGCGTGCCGGTCGTCGCCACGAAGGTGGGCTTGTTCATGGCCGTCGGCTTCGGCGGCTGGCTCCTCGGGATGCACCTGCTCTTCGAGTACAACAACGTGCAGTCCGGCCAGGGTGTCGGCAACGAGTTCATCTACATCATTGCGGCCGTCATCGGTGGGTGCCTGCTCACCGGCGGCTACGGCTCGATCGTCGGTGCAGCCATTGGTGCGCTGATCTACGGCATGACCCAGCTCGGCATCTCCTACGCCGGCTGGGACGTCGACTGGCTCAAGACCTTCCTCGGCATCATGCTCATCGGCGCCACCCTCGTGAACATGTACGTCAAGAAGAAGGCGGACGCGCGATGAGCACGACAGAAGTCCAGGACACAACGGCGGCCACGGGCTCCAGCGCGCCCATCCTCGAGATGGTGGACGTGGGGAAGAGCTACGGCAACGTCAACGCATTGCGGGGAGTCTCCCTCCTCGTCCGCCAGGGCGAGGTCACCTGCGTCCTCGGTGACAACGGCGCCGGCAAGTCGACCCTGATCAAGATCATGGCCGGGTTGCACGACTACACCGAGGGCCAGATGAAGCTCAACGGCATCCAGCGCAGCTTCGGGTCCCCCCGCGCGGCCCAGGCCTCTGGCATCGCGACCGTCTACCAGGACCTGGCGCTGGCCCCGCTGATGTCCGTGTGGCGCAACTTCTTCCTGGGCAACGAGATCTACAAGGGCCCGATTCGGCAGCTCGACATCGAGACCATGAAGCGGATCGCCAACGACGAGCTGACCAAGATGGGCATCGTCATCTCGGACCTCGACCGCCCGGTGGGCGGCCTGTCCGGGGGACAGCGCCAGTGCATCGCGATCGCCCGGGCCATCTACTTCGGTGCCAAGGTGATCATCCTCGATGAGCCCACCGCTGCCCTCGGCGTCAAGCAGTCCGGGGTCGTGCTCAAGTACATCGTCAAGGCGCGCGACGCCGGTCTCGGCGTGGTGTTCATCACGCACAACCCGCACCACGCCTACCTCGTCGGCAACCACTTCGTCATCCTCAAGCTCGGCCGGGTCGTCCTCGACGCCCACCGGGACGCCCTGACCCTCGAACAGCTCACCACCGAGATGGCCGGCGGCGACGAGCTGACCGAGCTCAGCCACGAGCTGCGGGGCATCGACCCGGGCAAGGTCGTCGCCCCGCATGAGGTCGAGCACGGCGCGCTGAGCGTGGAGCTGTCGAAGGACGAGATCGCCGAGCTCCAGCGCGAGACCTCTGGCACCACGCCAGGCACCACGCCAGGCAACCCTTCAGGCAACCCCAGCGAGGAGAGATAGATGTCAATGCAGGACCTGCGGGTGGGCATCATCGGCGTGGGCATGATGGGCGCCGACCACGCCGACCGCATCGTCCGGCGGATCTCCAACGCCCGCCTGGTCGCGGTCTCCGACCCCGACCAGGCGCGGGCTCAGGACCTCGCCGCGCGCTTTGACGGCGTGCGGTCCATCGCCGACCCGCTCGGTCTCATCGCCGAACCCGAGGTCGACGCGGTCCTGATCGCCTCACCCGGCTTCGTGCACGAGGAGCAGCTTCTCGCGTGCATCGAGCGGGCCACCCCGGTGCTGTGCGAGAAACCCATGACCATGGACAGCGAGTCTTCCCTACGCGTGCTCGAGGCCGAGCGCGCGGGGGGGAGGCCGCTGATCCAGGTCGGCTTCATGCGCCGGTTCGACCCGGAGTACGCCCAGATGAAGCAGATGCTCGACTCCGGGCGCCTGGGCAGGACGCTGCTGCTCCACAACACCCACCGCAACAAGGACGTGCCGGAGGGGTTCCGCTCGGAGATGATCGTGCGCGACTCACTCGTGCACGAGGTGGACGTCGCCCGGTTCGTCTTCGGCGAGGAGATCGTGGAGATCACCGTGCTGTCGCCGGCGCCGACGAGTGTGGCGGCCGAAGGAGTCGTCGACCCACAGGTCGCGATCTTCCGGATGGCCGGAGGTGCGCTGGTCACCAACGAGGTCTTCGTCAAGAACCAAGTGGGCTACGAGGTCCGCTGCGAGGCGGTCGCCGAGCGGGGCACCATCATCGCCGGGCGCAACTGGGCCGGGCTCTACAGCACCGGGGTCGGAGCAGCCGACGGCCAGTGGGGCGGCTCGATCCCTGTCGACTTCCGCGTGCGGTTCGAGCGGGCCTATGACCTCGAGGTCCAGGCCTGGGTGGATTCGGCGCTCCGCGGCGATGTCATCGGCCCCACGTCGTGGGACGGGTATGCCGCCACGGCGGTGTGCACGGCAGGCATGGAATCTCTCGCGACGGGCCAGCCGGTGCGGGTTGACCTCGTCGAGCGGCCGGCGGCAAATGCCAGCGAGCCCGTCCTCGGAAAGGCCTGAGCGGCATGAAGCTCGCCCTCGACCCCTACATGTTTCGCAACGTGCCCCTGCTCGAGCTGCCCGGCCTGGTCGCCGAACTCGGGTACGAGTGGATCGAGCTCTCGCCCCGCGAGGACTTCACACCGTTCTTCAACCACCCGCGCGTCGACGACGGGACGGTGCAGGCCTTTCGCCGCGCCCTCGGCAGTGCCGGCGTCGGGGTCTCCTCGGTCCTGCCGCTCTACAAGTGGTCAGGCCCCGACGAGGATGACCGCCAGGCGGCCGTGCGCTACTGGAAGCGCGCCATCCAGGTCACGGCTGACCTCGGCGTCGACACGATGAACTCCGAGTTCAACGGCAACCCGCGGGACGCGGCGGCCTGCGAGCGGCAGTTCTGGAAGTCCATGGAGGAGCTGCTCCCGGTCTTCGAGCGCGAGGGCATCCGCCTGGTGCTCGAGCCCCACCCCGACGACTGGGAGGAGGACGGAAAGCGTGCCGTCGACCTCATCCGCGGCATCAACAGCCCGAACGTCTCCTTCCTCTACTGCGCCCCGCACACGTTCCACCAAGGCAACGACTGCAAGGCGATCATGGAGAAGGCCGGAGACGTGCTGACCATGGTCCATGTGGCCGACTCGTTCAACCACACCGGCTCCAGCGGACTGCGCTACATCGTCAACCCGCCCGGCTCGCAGGTCACGGTGCACCAGCACCTCGACATCGGGCAGGGCGAGGTCGACTTCGACGAGTTCTTCTCCGGCCTGGAGTCGATCGGCTTCGACGGCATCGTCACGACGTGCGTCTTTGCCTGGGAGGAGCGGGCCCGCGAGTCAAGCACCTTCATGCGGGAGAAGATCGGTGAGTACCTGGGCCGGTGGTCCTCAGCGCCCACCTTCGAGTCGCCCTGACAGCAGGGGTATGCCGCCCGCCCGCCCGAGTGCCCACCCGCGGATGCGCGGGTGGGCACTCGTGCCTTCGCGGCGTCGGCCAACGGACGTCAAGGGCTGTCGGCGGAAGGGCCTGCCGGACGGCATACCAGGAAGCCGGCTCTGGCCCAGAGCAGGCCTCACATGTTAAAATGTCCTAACAAAGTCGTTTGAAGGAGACCGCAGTGAGCACGACCCCCACCCGCATCACCCACTTGATCGGCGGCCAGTCCTGGACCGGCACGTCCGAGCGCACCAGCGACGTATACAACCCCGCCACCGGCGAGGTCACCGGCCGGCTCGACCTCGCTTCGGCCGACCTCGTCGGCGAGGCGGTCGCCACCGCCAAGGCTGCGTGGGAGGAGTGGGCCAACACGTCGCTCGCCAAGCGCAGCCAGGTGCTGTTCGCCTTCCGCCACCTGCTCAACGAGCGCAAGGAGGAGATCGGCAAGCTGATCACCGCCGAGCACGGCAAGGTGCTCAGCGACGCGGTCGGCGAGGTGACCCGCGGCCTCGAGGTGGCCGAGTTCGCCTGTGGCATCCCGCACCTGCTCAAGGGCGGCTTCACCGAGAATGCCTCGACCAAGGTCGACGTCTACTCGATCCGGCAGAGCGTCGGTGTGGTGGCGGTGATCTCACCGTTCAACTTCCCGGCGATGGTGCCGATGTGGTTCGTCCCCATCGCGATCGCATGCGGCAACGCTGTCGTCCTCAAGCCCAGCGAGAAGGACCCGAGCGCTGCGCTCGCCATCGCGGCCCTGTGGAAGGAGGCTGGCCTTCCCGACGGCGTCATGAACGTCGTCAACGGCGACAAGGAGGCCGTCGACGCACTGCTGACGCACCCCGACATCAAGTCCGTGTCGTTCGTCGGGTCGACGCCGATCGCCAAGTACGTCTACGAGACCGGCACCTCCCACGGCAAGCGGGTCCAGGCCCTCGGCGGCGCCAAGAACCACATGCTGGTGCTTCCCGACGCCGACCTGGACCTGGCCGCTGACGCAGCGGTCAACGCCGGCTTCGGCTCGGCCGGTGAGCGGTGCATGGCCATCTCGGCCCTGCTCGCGGTCGAGCCGATCGCCGACGAGCTGATCGAGAAGATCAAGGACCGCATGGGCAAACTGCGCACCGGCGACGGCACCCGCGGCTGCGACATGGGACCGCTGGTGACCAAACAGCACCGCGACAAGGTGGCCAGTTACCTGGATGCGGGCGTCGATGCGGGTGCCTCGCTCGTGGTCGACGGGCGCGAGGGTGACTTCGATGCCGACGGCGAGGGGTTCTTCCTGGCCCCCACCCTCTTCGACAACGTCAGCCCCCAGATGTCCGTCTACACCGACGAGATCTTCGGGCCGGTGCTGTCGGTGCTTCGCGTCAAGTCCTACGACGAGGGCCTCGAGCTGATCAACAGCAACCCGTACGGCAACGGGACCGCGATCTTCACGAACGACGGCGGTGCAGCCCGCCGGTTCCAGAACGAGGTCGAGGTCGGCATGGTCGGCATCAACGTGCCGATCCCCGTGCCAGTTTCGTACTACTCCTTCGGCGGCTGGAAGAACTCCCTGTTCGGCGACACCCACGCGCACGGCATGGAGGGCGTCCACTTCTTCACGCGCGGCAAGGTCGTCACGTCGCGCTGGCTCGACCCGAGCCACGGCGGCCTCAACCTGGGCTTCCCGCAGAACACGTGAGCCGCAACCCGACCCCACCGACGTGGCCCGGCCTACAGGCCGAGCCACGTCGGCGGGCGGACAACACGCGCGGATCGGATCCGGTGACGGCCGGCCGCTACCCGGGCAGGGGGCTGAGTGGTGCCGTGGTCGATCCACGCACCACCAGGGTCGGGGTGACAACGACTTCGCGCGCGTCCGCCTCTCCGCGGTCCAGCCTGGCCGCGATGCGCTCGATCGCGGCGTGACCAAGGCGCGCGACGTCCTGGTGCACGGTCGTGAGTGCCACGTGGGCGTAGCCCGCCTGCTCGATGTCGTCGAACCCCACGACCGACACGTCCTGGGGGACACGGAGGCCGCCCTGTCGGGCCACGTCGACGAAGCCGAGCGCGCACCGGTCGTTGAACGCGAGGACCGCGGTGGGGCGCGGCGAGGGCAGTTGCAGGAAGTCGGCTGCGGCCACGGCGCCCTGGACCTCAGTGAGTCCGCCCGGCAGCTGCACCGCTGACTCGGCCAGGCCCAGACGGCGCAGGGCAGCCCGGAAGCCCCTCCGCCGCTCAGCGGCTCCCGGGTGGCGGCCGCCGTCGACGTGCGCCATGCGGCGGTGTCCCAGCCCAACGAGGTGGTCGACGGCCCGGCGCACCCCGTCCGCGTCGTCGCTGCGCACGACGTCGACCCCGGCTCCACGCACGGGCCGGAGCAGGCTGACGACAGGGACCGTGGTTGCCAGCCGGACCAGCTCGCGGTTCGGCAGCTGGCTCCCGAGCAGCAGCATGGCCTCGCAGCGCTCGCCGAGGAGCGCACGGACGGCGGCGTCCTCCGTCCGCCGGCGGGTCACCCCGCTGAGCAGGACTTCGTAGCCGGCTGGCTCTGCGGCGGCGTAGATCCCGTCGATGACGTCGCCGTGGAAGTCATGGCCGACGCCGAACACGACTCCCAGGGAGCGCGTCCGCGTCCGCGTCCGCCCCAGGCGGCTCGCCCGGATGTCCGGCTGGTAGTCCAGCTCGTGGGCCGCCGCGAGAACCCGCGCCCGCGTGGCCTCCGCCGCCCCGGGAGCACCTCTGAAGACGATGGACACAAGCGCTCGCGAGACTCCCGCCCGCGCGGCTACGTCCTCCATGGTCACCGGTCTTCCGGTCATGACAGGGAGGATACCTAGAGCGCTCCAGACGTGCCTTGCCCCACCCCTTGACGCCGCCTGCCGCCTGTCCCACAATGGCTGGAACGGGCTACTAGAGCGCTCTAGTCACGAGGAAGGAGCCCTCATGGACCAGGACCTGACCATCGGCCTCATCGGGGCCGGACGCATCGGTACCTCGCACGCCGGGCTGCTGGCCGAACGGGTGCCGGGGGCGCGCCTCGTAGCGGTCGCCGACCCCAGGCCAGAGGCATCCGAGGCCCTCGCGCGGCGCCACGGCGCGCAAGCCCTCACTGACCCGCTCGCGCTCATCGCCGACCCCGGTGTGGCGGCCGTCGTCATCACAGCCTCCTCGGACGCCCACCCCGACCTGGTCGTCGCGGCCTCCGAGGCCGGCAAGGCCATCTTCTGCGAGAAGCCGATGGCGCTGACGCTCCAGGACGCCGATCGTGCGATTCGTGCAGCCCAGGCGGCAGGCGTCGTCCTCCAGGTCGGATTCAACCGCCGCTTCGACTCTGGCTTCCGCGCCGCTCACGACGCCGTCTCCTCCGGAGCCATCGGCACCGTGCAGCTCATGCGGTCCCTCACCCGCGACCCGGGACTCGCCAACCCCGCCGGCGTCCCGCCCTGGACCATCTTCCTGCAGACCCTGATCCACGACTTCGACACCCTGCTGTGGCTCAACCCCGGTGCCGAGCCCGTCGAGGTCTATGCCACGGCCGACGCACTGGTCGCCCCCGCCTACAAGGACAGCGGGCTCCTCGACACAGCCGTGGTCGTCATCACCTTCGACAACGGCGCGCGCGCGGTCGCGGAGGCGAGCTTCTCGGCGGCATACGGCTATGACGTCCGCGGCGAGGTGTTCGGGTCCCGGGGCATGGTGACCGCCGGCGATGGCGCGCGCAGCAGCATGCGGCTCTTCACCGATGGTGGGCTCGCGCAGGACACCGCCCGCAGCGACGTGGAGCTGCTCATCGAGGCGTATGCCGGCGAGCTCGCCGAGTTTGTCTCCGCCGCCCGCGAGGGGCGGCCCTCGTTGGTGACCGGCGGTGACGCGCGCCGGGCCCTGGCGGTGGCCCTCGCCTGCATCGAGTCGGTGCAGACCAACCGGCCGGCCCGCGTCGCGCTCGACGGAGCCCCGGCATGAGCGTCGACGTGGGACCAGACGGCAGCTCGCCGTTCACGCTCGCCGTGTGCGCCGAGATGGTGTTCACCGACCTGCCCATCGAGGAGCGGGTCCGGCGCATCGACGCGCTCGGGTTCGAGGTCGAGATCTGGGACTGGACCGAGAAGGACGTCGACGCGCTGGTCGCGACGGGGGCGACGTTCTCGTCGATGACCGGCTACGTCACCGGCGACCTCGTCGAACCTGCAGGCGCCGACGAGCTGCTCGCCACGGCCGAGCAGGCGATCCCGGTCGCGGCCCGGTTCGGCATCCCGCGGCTCAACCTCCACGGCACGGGGCTCGACCGCCGAGGTCTGCCGGTGAAGCCGCTGCCGCAGCCCACCGGCGCGGACTGGCTCGCAGCCCAGCGCACGCTGGCGAGGATCGCCGCCCTCGGCGAGCGGGAGGGCGTGACGTTCACGCTCGAGAACCTCAACACCGCCGTCGACCACCCGGGGACACCGTTCGCCCGGGCCGCGGACACGCTGGTCCTCGTGGAGGCGGTCGACAGTCCACACCTGCGCATGATGCTCGACCTGTACCACGCGCAGATCGGCGAGGGTAACCTCATCGAGCTCCTCCGGCGGTGTGGGCCGGCGATCGGCGAGGTGCAGGTGGCCGACGTGCCGGGCCGGTGTGAGCCGGGTACGGGTGAGATCAACTACTCAGCGGTCGCCCGTGCCCTCGCCGACACAGGATATCGGGGCACCGTGGGCCTCGAGGCTTTTGCCTCAGGGGACAGCGAGCTGGCTCTGGCGCGCTTCCGCCAGGCGTTCACCCGGGGTTGACCCTGACGCCCGAGGTCTGGCCCCGGGGCCATGTCAGGGCCCGAGGCTCGGCCGGGGCTCGAGACCGGCAGCGCGATAGGCGGCGTCGATGAGCTCGGCCTGGGGCACGGTGTCCGCGACGTCGTACGGCAGCGCGGTCCCTTGACGCAGGTGCGCGGCGAGGGCCTCGAGCTGGAAGGTGTAGCTGGACCGGGTGCCCAGGTGCTCGACCACCTCGGCCTCGCCATCGCGGCGCAGCAGGAGGCGGTCGTCCTCGTGCGGCCGCGGGAAGTCAGGCACGTGGAGGACGCCCTCGGTTCCGGTCACGGTCAGGTGGAAGTCCCAGCCGGCCGCGGCCATGTCCGAACCCGCGCTCCCCATGGCCCCGGAGGGAAAGCGGAGCTCCACGGACAGCGACTCGTCCACACCAGGGCGGCCCGGCCGCTCGCGTGCCGCACCGCTCACGGCGTACGGCTCGCCGCCCAGGAACCGCAGCCCCAGCTGGCGCTGGCAATGCAGGGCGTAGCAGCCGAGATCCATCGTGGCTCCCCCTGCCAGCGCCAGGTCCCAGCGAGGGTCGGAATCCGGCGGCGCCGCCATCCGGAGCACCGTGTCCACGCGGCGCACCTCTCCAACCGCCCCGGAGGCGATGAGTTCGCAGACCCTCTGGAACAGCGGGTGGAACGGGTAGTGCAAGGCTTCCACGACGGTGACCCCCGCTGCCACTGCCGCCTCGGCGACCCGCTCGGCCTCGGCCGCGTTGGCCGCAAACGGCTTCTCGGAGAGGACATGTTTCCCTGCGCGGATGGCACGGAGGTTCCACGGACCATGCAAGGCGTTCGCGAGCGGGTTGTAGACGACCTCGACCTCAGGATCGGCGACCAGGGCGTCGTAGGTCTGGTGGACCCGCTCCACACCATGCTGCTCGGCAAACGCCTCGGCCCGCCTGGGGTCCCGCGCGGCAACAGCCACGAGGCGGTGCCCCGTGGCCACTGCCGGCTTGACGATGCTCAGGTCCGCGATCCTCGCGGCGCCCAGGATGCCGATCCGGAGCGGTTCGGCACCGCCGGCGCGGAAGGACTCTGCGCGGCCGGCGCTGGCCCCATCAGGGCTCACAGGGCCTTCTCGGCGTCCAGCAGGGTCTGGGCGGCGAACCGCAGGCCCTCCATCTGGTCCAGCTCCTGGTCCTCGTGCTCGATGTTGACCGGCATGTCCGGGTCGACGTCGCGCAGGGCCCGCAGGAACTCGGTCCAATACGCCGTGTCATGCCCGCGGCCGACCGCCACGAAGTCCCACGAGGAGTTCGTCGGCCAGCCCGAGAGAGTCGTGCCACCGCCGAGCGGGAGGTACCCTGGCTCGCCCTCCGCCACCCGGCTGAACCGGTCGTCGAGCACGCCGTTGATCTTGGCGGCCTCGTTGATCCGGGTGTCCTTCGCCGCCGCGTTGTAGACCAGGTCTCCCAGGTCCTTGACCGCGAGGATCGGGTCGATGCCCTGCCAGAACAGGTGGCTCGGGTCCATCTCGGCTCCGACGTGGGTGGCGTCGATCTCCTCGGCGAGCCGGTGCATCGTCGAGGGGTTGAAGACGATGTTGCCCGGGTGCATCTCGATGGCGACCTTGACGTCAGCAGCGGCCGCACGGGCCTGGATGTCCTTCCAGAACGGGATCGCGACCTCCCACTGGTAGTCGCGCACGTCCAGGAGCGGGCTCCACCACGGCAGCGGGTTCCACGACGGGGTTCGTGCCACCGGGGCTGCCCGCCGGGATACCGGACATCGTCACCAGCCGCTTCACGCCGAGCAGTGCTGCGAGCTCGATCGAGTCCATCAGGTCCTGCGCATGCGGGAAGCCCGCACGCGGGAACAGCGGGTTGCCGTTGCAGTTGAGGGCGGTCAGGGTGAGGCCGCGCGAGCTGAACTCGCCGAGGTACTCCTCGCGAGCGCCCTCGCTCGCGCGCAGCTCCTCGACGGGCAGGTGGATCGGCGGCAGGAAGCCACCGGAGTTGATCTCGACGCTGTTCAGGCCGAGGCCGGCGATGATGTCGAGTGCCTCGGTGAGCGACTTGTCGCCGAGGCACGCGTTGTAGACGCCGAGGTACATGGGTGACTCCTTTGTCGTGGTTCTCGTTCGTGGCGAACGGTGCTAGGGGGAGGCGGGGCGGTGTGCCGCTCAGCTCGCGGCGTGGTGCGGCGGGAGGTCGACCGTCGCCCCGCCGGCTGCTGCCGAGCGGATGACGGCGTCGATGATGGTGAGGTCGCGGACGCCGTCAGCGAAGCCGGCCACCGGTGGCAGTCCGCCCTCGATGCCGGCGACCTGCTCGAGGAAGGCTCGGGCCTGGAACCCGAAGAGGTCGCCGACGCCGTAGGACACGCCCGGGAAGTCCATCGGCACGCCGCCCTTGAGGTAGGGGTGGGCCGGGCCGACGAGCACCTGGTTGTAGCCGTCGAAGCCGTCGCCACGCAGGTTGCGGATGACGGAGAACTCGGCCGGCCGGTCCATGTCCCACTTGGCGGCGCCGGTCTCGGCCATGAGGTCGAAGGCGAGCGAGTTCGCGTGTCCGGGAGCGACCCGTGAGATCGAGAAGGTGCCGACGGCGCCGGAGGCGAAGTGGGCCGTGAAGGTCGCCACGTCGTCGTTCTCGACCGGCTCCTTGACCTCGGACAGCTCGGCCTTGGCGTGACCGTAGGTGGTGCCAAGCGGGACGAAGCGCTCGGTGACCTTCGTCGTGAACGCCGCGCCACCGACCGCGGTCATCGGGCCGCAGACGAACTCGGCAAGGTCGATGAGGTGGCTGCCGATGTCGGAGAGCGCACCGGTCCCGGGGCCGCCCCTGTAGCGCCACGCCATCGGCGTCTCGGCGCTGCGGGCGTAGTCGCACCAGTAACGGCCGTTGAAGTGCGAGACCTCGCCGAGCTCGGTCGCGACGAGGTCGCGGATGGCGGCGACGGCCGGCTGCCGGCGGTAGACGAAGCCGGTGCCTGTGACGAGATCGGGATGTGCCTCGGCGGCGGCGACCATCGCCCGGGCGTCGTCGAGGCTGTCGGCAAGGGGCTTCTCGCACAGCACGTGCTTCCCCGCGTCGAGAAGGGCCTCCGCGATTTCGCGGTGCAGCGAGTTCGCCACGACGATGCTCACGACCTGGACGTCATCGGCCTCCAGCAGGGACCCCCAGTCAGTGCTGGCGCGCTCGTAGCCGTACCGCCTCGCGGCGTCCTTGGCCACGCTCTCGTTGGCGTCGACCACGGCGGCGTACGTGATCGGGGGGAGCGGCGGATCGAAGAGAGTGGGTGCTGCGCGGTAGCCCGCGCAGTGGGCGCGACCGGCCATGCCGGCCCCGACGACGGCGACTCCGAGGGAATTGCTCATGACAGCCTCTTCAACTGCCGAGTTCTTAAAGCGCTTTAAGGTAGTGTGCTGAGAAGCGTCGATGCTGTCAACGGTTTGTCCTGACAAAGATCTCCAGGAGTCGCCATGACCTCGCCACCCGCGCGCGCCCGGCTGATGGATGTGGCCGCCCGTGCCGGCGTCTCCACCGCCACGGCCTCGCTCGTCCTGCGCGCCCGCCCGGGCCCGAGCGCGGAGACCCGGGAGGCGGTCCTCCGGGCATCTCAGTCCCTCGGCTACCGCCCGGACCGGACGGCGAGCCTTTTGGCCCGGCGCCGCACCCACCTGCTGGGGCTGACCGTCGACGTCAGCAACCCCTTCCACGGCGAGCTCCTCGAGGACCTCCAGTTCGCGGCCGAGAAGGCTGGCTACGACGTCGTCGTCAGCCCCCTGACTCGGCACCGTGGCGAAGGCCGGGCCGTCGAGGCCCTGCTGGACTCTCGGTGTGAGGCAGTCCTGCTGCTCGGGCCGTCGTTGCCGGCGAGCGCCTTGGAAGCCATTGCCGCGGTGGTGCCCGTGGTGGCGGTCGGACGGCGGGTGAGCGCGCGGGGAGTGGACGTGGTGCGCGCTGCCGATGACCGCGGGATGGCGCTCGCGGTGCAGCACCTCGTCGGCCTCGGGCACCGCGAGATCGCGTTCGCCGATGGGCCCCACGGGTCGATCGCGACGCTGCGCAGGCAGGGCTACCGGCGGGCTATGCGCGACCTGGGGTGTTCATCCGGCATTCGCGTCGTGGCAGGTGGCGACACCGAGGAGGGAGGCGCAGCCGCTGCAGCCGCGCTCGTGCCGACCCCACCGACCGCAGTGATCACCTTCAACGACCGCTCGGCCCTCGGCGTGCTAGACCAGCTGCGCCGTTCCGGCCTCCAGGTGCCCGCCGACGTGTCCGTCGTGGGATACGACGACAGCCCGGTTGCCCGTCTGGCGACGATCGAGCTCACCTCCGTCAGCCAGGCGCCAGGCCCGATGGCCGACGCCTCTGTCGACGTGGTCGTTGACCGCTTGGAGAGCGGGCGCCCGACGGCTGTCGAGGTGGTCATCGACCCGCACCTCGTTCGGCGGGGCACCACCGCGCCCCCGCGGTCGGCTCACTGAGGGCCAGGGCGCTGTCCTCCACCTATTGCCCGACCCGCCGAAAGCGCCGCCGCCGTAACCATGTCCTCGTCGGCGTGTCGGGCGATGAGTCGGTGAAACAGCAGGCCAGCGCGTCCCTGCGCGTCCCTGCGCGTAACCTGAAGTGTGGTCTATCGGATCGTCGGGGACGCGACGATGTTGGTCCACTTCGGTTTCCTGGTGTTCGTGACGCTGGGAGGCTTCCTCGCGTGGCGGTGGCGTCGCCTGATCTGGGTGCACCTGGCCGTCTCGGCGTGGGCGTTCGCCATCGTGGTGTTCGGCCCACCCTGCCCACTTACCGGCATCGAGAACTGGGCCCGGACCCATGCCGGGGAGGCACCACTGCATGGCACCGGTTTTATCGACAACTACCTCGAGGGGGTCGTCTACCCGGCTCGCTACACGGGCCTGCTCCAGGCGCTGGTCGCGCTCGCCGTGGTCGTGTCGTGGGTCGGCTACATCGTCCGCCGGCGCGGGGTTCGCGGGCGCAGGGTTGGCGGAGGCGGGATCCGCAGGCGCGGGGTCCCCGGGACTGGAGCAGGATCCGCAGACCGGGGCCCGACCCGCGTGGCGCGTGGTTCGGAACCGGGCGGAACCGGGCCTCGACACGACCTCGCTGGCGAGGCGAGCGAACGGCATACCTGATATCAGGTGTTCTGCAGGGCTTAGCCTGCACAGGTGCCCGGCGATTTCCTCATCGCGCGCAACCCGGACGACGAGTCGTCGCTGCCGTTCCTGCTGCGAATCCCGCTGGGTGACGCAGGCGTCGTCCTCAAGACGCGGGACACCTGGCCGCGCACGGGCAAGCTCTACTGCCATCGCAGCGACGAGGGCTGGCCGACGGAGCCGGACGTCGTGGAGCAGGTCCCGGTGCGCTCGTGTGTGCGCCGTGGAGCCGCCATAGAGCTGGTGCTGGACCGTAGTCGGGAGAACCGCTCGCAGTTTGTCCTGACGCAGGCCCGAGGTCGCCAGGTGGTCTTCTGGCAGACCGCGCGGACTGCCAAGCAGGCGCGGCCGAACGTCGCCCTTCCCACGGCGCGCGCCGCGGCCCTCAAGGAGCTGGAGATCCTGGTCGACGCCCATGAGCGGTACCCCTGGAAATTCAGCCACCAGCAGGCCCGCACGGCCCGGCGACCACTCCCGGCGGGCGACTATGCCGTCGAGCTCGACGGACAGGTGGTGGCGGCGGTCGAGCGGAAGACACTCGAGGACCTCAGCACCAGCCTCACCACGGGCCGCCTGCGCTACGCCCTGGCCGAGCTCTCCTCACTACCCAGAGCCGCAGTCGTCGTCGAGGACAAGTACTCGCGCGTCTTCGACTTGCGGCATGTCCGGCCGGCAGTCGTGGCCGAGGCGATCGCCGAGTGCCAGGCGCGCTACCCGAACGTTCCCGTGATCTTCGCCGAGAGCCGGGCGCTGGCCCAGGAGTGGACCTATCGGTTCCTCGCCGCGGCCCTGCGCGAGCTCGCGCTCGACGAGGCGGCGGCGGGCCACGTCGACGACCTCGGCGCAGTCCACGACCTCGGCACTGGTCAGGACTGACCGAGACCTGGGCCGCAACCCGTCAGCCGTGCGAGAGCTTGGCCGTGGCCTGCGCCGCCAGCCGTCCGGCGAGCTCGTCGGGGCTCGTGCCCGCCTCCAGCGCGGCCAGCACCACGTCCGCCTGGGTGGGCGGCGCCATGCCCCCGATCGGCGGGTCCCGGTCGAGGTTGGTGGGGAACGCATAGCCCTCTGCGCTCGCTGCCACCGCGTATTCGAGTGATGACGCATCAACCCCGGATGCCTTGCGTGCCAGTAGAGCTGGGTACACCGCGTTCACCACGCGCTCGCGGTCGACCGTCTCCATCGCCCGTCCAAAGGCCGAGGACACCTGAAGGAGGTTCGCCATGCGCTTGGTGTCGGCGGAGTGGTTGCTTCCTGCGGCGTGGAAGAGGGCCGGGTTGAAGAACACCGCGTCGCCCTTGGCCAGCGGCAGCTGGACATGGTGCTCGACGAAGTAGTCCTGGAACTCCTGCAGCCAGTAGGCGAGGTAGCCGTGGGAGTACTTCTGCGAGTGCGGCAGGTACAGGGTCGGGCCGGACTCGACCGGCATGTCGCAGTGCGCCACGGCACCCTGGAGGGTCAGCACTGGGGACAGCGCGTGCACGTGGGAGGGGTACGCCGCCGACCGCTCGCGGCGACTGGAACCCGAGGTGGTAGTCGCGGTGGACGGTCTGGCCGGCGCCCCCGGGGTTGACCACGTTGACCTGCGAGGTGACCTGGTAGCCGGGGCCGAGCCATGCGCTCGCGGCCAAGGCGACGACGTCGTTGGCGTAGTAGTCGACGAAGGCGTCAGGGTCCAGCACCGCGAGCTTTTCGAGGGCGTTCCAGACCCGGTCGTTGGCCCCGGGCTTGGCGAAGTGGTCGCCCGCGACGGCGCCCGATGCCCGCTGCTCCTCGATGATCCGGTTGAACGCGTCGGTCACGCGGTCGACCACCTCGGCTCCGAAGGCTTCCTCGAAGACCACGATGCCGGGTCCGTCGGCGAGCGCTCGGGCGATCTCGGCCTGCACCGCGGCACGGGTGCCCAGGTCGCCGAGCGTGTGGCGCAGCGGCGGCGTCGTAGACCAGCACCTGCTGCTCGATCCGTGCGGCGTGCGGGTAGTCGGCGGCGACCGTGTGGTCGCGGAGCACCTCGAGCAGGTCCTCGAGGTGGCAGTCCTCGGTGCGCAGCCGACCGAAGGCCGGTCGGCGAGTGTCGGGGGTGGTCATCGCGGTCTCCTTGGGGCGGTCGGCGGGTGCTCTCGCCTTCCAGCATGGGATCAGCCGGTATGCCGTGCCAGCGGCCGAGTACCTCAAAAGTCCCTCATTCGGGCTTGGCCGCTGGCGTACTGTCCCAGGCGTGCGCGGCCATCGAGTCCAGGACATCGCCGAACAGGCGCGACTCAGCGAGGCCACGGTCGACCGGGTGCTCCACGGCCGGCCCGGCGTGAGCCCGCGGGCGGTCCGCGCTGTGGAGCAGGCCGTGCTCGACCTCGACCGCCAGCAGACTCAGCTGCGCCTCGGCGCGCGGACCCTGATGCTCGATGTGGTGATGCAGGCCCCGATCCGCTTCAGTGCCGCGGTGCGGGAGGCGCTTGAGGGAGAGCTCAGCTCGGCACGCCCTGCGGCGGTCCGGGCGAGGTTCCACCTGCGTGAGAGTGGGACCGTGCGGGACGCGGTCGACCTGCTGGAGGGGGTCGGGCGGCGGGGCCGAGCCAGCCACGGGGTGCTCCTCAAGGTGCCCGACGAGCCTGACGTCGCGGCGGCGGTAGACCGGCTCTGGGACCGAGGAATCCCGGTCGTCACCCTGGTCACGGATGTGCGTGGCTGTCGACGGGTTGCCTACGTAGGACTGGACAACTCCGCGGCGGGCGGCACCGCGGCATACCTCATGACGCAGTGGCTGGGCGGCATGCCAGGCACGGTCCTGACCACGTTGAGCCGGTCGTCGTTCTTCGGGGAGCGAGAGCGGTACGCAGCGTTCGTGTCGGCGATGTCGCGGCTGGACCCTGACCGCCGTCTGAAGGTGATCGGTGACGCCGATGGCCTGGACTCCACGATGCGTGGGCTCGTCTCGTCGGCCCTGGATGCACACCCGGATACCGTGGGCGTGTACTCGATCGGCGGCGGAAACGTCGCGACGGCAGAAGAGTTCGCCTCCCGGCAGCGCACGGCGCGGGTCTTTCTCGCTCACGATCTCGACATGGACAACGTCGCCCTGCTCCGCAACGGCACTCTTTCCGCCGTCCTGCACCACGACCTTCGCTCGGACATGCGTGCTGCGATCCGGCAGGTGCTGCGCTTCCACCGCCTGCTTGCCGGCGCGCCCGCCTCCGTGCTCGCCTCTCCCGAGGTGGTCACCCCCTACAACGTCCCGCACCGGCTGCCGTCCCGGGCTTAGGGACGGCCGGGCTCAGCGCTGGATCCGGCGCGGGGTCACCTCAGCAGGGCGACGGCGGCGAGGGCGGAGGCGGCCAGGACGACCTGCTCGAATCGCGCCTGGCTGATCCGGCGGATGGTGACGATGCCCACGATTCCGCCTGCGAAGACGGCCGGCGCGAGGACCAGGGCCCGCGTGAAAGAGGTCGCTGTGAACAGTCCCAGGCCGGCGCTGAACGGAAGCTTGCAGAGGTTCACGCCGAGGAAGAACCAGGCGCCCGTGCCGAGGAACCGACGCTTGTCGACCCCGCGGGCCAGCAGGTAGAGGGTCATGACGGCGCCGGCGGCGTTGGCGGTCATCGTGGTGAAGCCCGCGCCCACGCCTGCGACGCTGGCCGCGGCTTTGCCATGGACTGCGCTGGTCGAGGCGGCCTCTGGTCGGCGCCGGAGCACGAACTGCAGGGCTGCGAGGGCAATGATGGTCACGCCGATGCTTCGCCGAAGCACGGTGTCGTCGACCACGCGGAGGAACAGCGCACCGAGGACCAGTCCGGGAAGGACTGCCGGGATGAGGTGGCGCAGCAGCGACCAGTCGCAGTCATGACGGTAGTGCCAGACCGCCAGTAGGTCGCCGGTGATGAGCACCAGAAGGACTGCGGCCGTTGACTCGCGGGCCGGCATGAGACTGGCAAAGATGGCGATGGAGATGGTGGCGATGCCTCCGATGGAGGTCTTGGAGAAGCCGATGAGGAAGGCGGCGACGGCGAAGAGAACGACCGCGGTCATCCCACCCTCCGAGTCGAATGTTCTGACGTGCTGACATATGGACGCTGTCACCCTACGCTGTCTGTCATGTCGTTGCCCACCGCTCTCCCCGCCCCGCGCACTCCGGATGTCCTGGCCAGCCCTCCACTGAGATGGGGCATTGTCGGGACCGGGTGGATCGCTGAGCGGTTCGCGGGCGCGCTGCGCCGCAACACCCGCCAGGTCCTCCAGGCGGTGGGCTCGCGCAGCCTCGACTCGGCACGGCGCTTCGCTGGGCTCACAGGTGCGCGGACGGCATACGGCTCATATGGGGAGCTGGTCGCCGACCCCGCCGTGGACGTTGTCTACGTGGCGACTCCGCACAACTACCACCTCGCCCATGCCCGGCTCTCGCTGGAGGCGGGGAAGCACACGGTGGTGGAGAAGCCGCTTGCGCTCAACGCGGCGGAGTGCCGGGACATCGCAGACCTGGCCAGTCGGCAGGGGGTCTTCTGCATGGAGGCGCTCTGGACCCTGTTCTTGCCCAAGTTCGACGTGATCCGGCAGCTCCTGGCCGACGGCGTCCTCGGCGACGTCCACACCGTGCTGGCCGACATGGGGGAGCACTTCGACCCGGCGCACCGGATCCTGCGGGCCGATCTGGCCGGGGGTCCGCTGCTGGACCTGGGCACCTACCCGGTGTCGTTCGCGACGTGGGTCCTGGGTGCGCCGGAGTCAGTCCTTGCCGTGGGAACGCCAGCGCCCACCGGGGTCAATGGGCAGACCGCAGCGATATTGCGCACCCCCTCAGGGCAGGTCGCCTCACTGCACACCACACTGCTCGACAACACGCCGACGACTGCCGTCGTGGCCGGCTCGCAGGCGACTCTGGCGGTGGATGGGCCGTTCTACCGGCCGGGGCCGTTCACGCTGAAAGGCACCGACGGGCGCGAACTCGTCTACGACGAGCCACGCATCGCACACGAGGCGCTGTACTTCGAGGCGGCGGAGGTAGCCCGCCAGATCGGGGCCGGCGCAGCCGAGTCGCCGCTGCGCACGATGGCGGACAGCATTGCCACGATGACGGTCATAGACGAGATCCGGCGCCAGGTGGGAATTGTCTTCGCCGAGGAGCAGGGTCAGGCCACTTCTGACCATACGAGCCACTCGTCGGACGGGTAGGCGGTGTCGACGTGGGCCGGCGTCGACCCGGTGTGTCGCCTGCGCACGGGCTGCTCGCAGTCGAGTGAGGTGACCAGGGTGTACCGCGTCTCGATAGGGGACGACACGTGAACCTGGCACCCTGACTCGTCATCATCCGGTGGGCCATCACCGCCACCAGTCAGTGGCTCTCCCAGCGCGGACCAGTCTGAGGGGGCTTCGAGCAGGGGATCCAGGCGATCGTCGGATCCGTCAGGGCCGTCGAATCCGTCGGAGCTGGAGGATGTCGGTTCGACCAGCGATGCCAGCTCGATCAGCGTGGGGCCAGGCGCATGCGCGCCCTTCGGCTCCGCGGGGGCAGGCGATGGCCGAGACGAGCTCAGGCCCAGGTCATCAACGAGCTGGGTGGCCCGGGGGTGCGTTGTGTAGACCCGTCCCTCGGGCGTGGTCCAGTGCAGCACGGCGTCGGCGTCCATCGAGGTGGTCCATCCGCCGTGGTGCTTGAACACGTGATGGGTGCGACACAGGGCCGCCAGGTTGGAGGGCTCGGTGAGGCCGCGCGGGAACTCGATGACGTGATCGAGGTCGCACCGTATTGCGGGCGTGTGGCACCCCGGGAATCGGCAGGTGCCGTCACGGGTTTGGACGGCACGGCGCAGGGCAGCCCCGGGGTCATGCGTGCGCGGGCTCGTCGCGAGCGAGCCATCGGGGTCGAGCCGGGCCAGCCGTACCAGCGTCTTCGGATCCGCGAGAATAGCGGCAACGGTCTCGGGCATCAGGGCTCCGACTCGAGGGTCGTTGGCTACGCCCGCGAGGAACCATGTGAGCGGCGCCCCCGCGTCGTTGGCGCCAGGTGCCTGACAAAGGGGCCTGTCGCTTCCGGGGCCAACCGGAACAAGCGGGCGGACGCCAGTCACCTCGTCGCTCGCCACTGCAAAGGCTATGGACTCATGGAGAGGGAGTGCCGGGATCAGCAGAGTGACTGTCGTCGTGACGGACGCACTCGCCAAGACCAGGTCGGCCAGCGCGTCGGCCCGCGCAGCGTCCATCAGCATTCCTGGGTTGGCGCGAGCGTACTGGGAGGCGAGGGCATCGATGGCGGACCACATCCGGGCGGACGTCTCGGAGGGAAGGAGCGCCTCCCAGCGTGTTGAGCCCGGGAACTCGGCTGCCCAGGCCCGAACCGTGCGCTCGTCCCGTGCCCGCTCAGCCTCATTGCGGGTGCACTCGGGGTCGAGATCTCGCGCGATCTTGGCAGCATGCCTCGAGAGCGTCGATCGAGCCATGTCCCTCACCGCGCTCGACAAGGGCAGCTCTTCTCCGGTGACCGGATCGGCCGAGCTCTCGAGCACCCGTGCCTCGTAGCGGTCGCGGAGCTCGGCAGGCAGCGCCAGAGCATGGTCCACGACGGTGTCGGCTCGATGACGCTCCAGGTCACCGGCCCAGTAGGCCGCGAGCGTGCCGCGCATCGCCACGAGGGCGTGGTCGGCGGAGAGGCGCGAGGCGGCCGTCCGGGTGGCGATACGCAGTGCTGGCGCAACCATGGAGGGCACGATCTGGTCGCCGGCCGACTGGTACGCGATGCCTTTCCCGGTGTGGGCCCGGAAGTCATCTGCGTCGGCGTCAAGCCGGCTTTGCACCCGATGCGCCAGTGTCACAAGGGCGACGGTCGACCGCGCCTGCACGGCAGTGACGACACGCTCGGCTGCAACGATGACCGCTTGTGCCGCATCCTCGCCCAGAGCCTCAATCTCCGACATCGAGAGTGAAGCGAGTTCTTGGGCCAGAGCGAACGGGTGTGCTGCCTGCACTCTCGCTACGGTCAGCGCGCCGACCCCGAACCCCAGCCGCTCGTCGACACCGACCTGATCCACCGGTACCGCGAGGCCCCGTCCGCCGCACACCGCTCAACCCCCATCATTCGAACGTATGTTCTAACTCTAGCAGCGCTGGGGAACGAGCGCACGCCTATCCACAGGCCGAGTTGACATGTTCTCTAGGCCGATTCGCACCCGTGGTAGAAGTCAGGTCGGGTCGGAGGGAACGGGCAGGTCGTCACCTCGGCGTGCCTGGTCATCCGGTCCTAGGTCCGCGCGGCCACGCGGAAGTAGTCGTGTGCCGTCGCGAGGAGCTGCTCGTACGGCATACGGCTATGGGCGTGCACAGGCGCCAGTTCGGGCACCAGTGACAGGGGTCCGTCGCGCAGGTAGGAGCGGTATGCCGAATACGGCTGCACCGAGGCACAGTCCGGGCTTGCCGGGTTCGGTCGTCGCCGAGGGGGTAGTTGTCCAGCGTGACGACTTACGAGACGCCGTCGGCAGGTCGTGCCTCGAGCCCGACCACCCATCGAGCAGCCTCGCCGGCGCTCCCGGCACGGTGGGCCATGGTGGTCGAGCGTGCCCGAGCCCTCGATCCTCTGTCAGCCGTCGTCGGCCAGGTGTCCCGGCTCGTGCCTAGCACGCCCGCCCTCAAGGCCGGCCCCGCGGGCCATGCCCTGCACCCCTTCCTGACCGACGTGCCTATCGGATTCTGGACCAGCTCGATGATTCTCGACTTCGTGGGCGGACGCAGCGCCCGTCCGGCAGCTCAGCGGCTGATCGGCTTGGGCCTGCTGAGCACGCTGCCGACGGTCGTGACCGGTCTCGCCGAATTCCAGGACGTGGACCGGGAGCAGGGTCGGGTGGCCGCGGTGCACGCCGGGCTCAATGCCTCCGCTGCGGGGCTCTACGCGTGGTCGTATGCCGCGCGGAGACGGGGTGCCCATAGCAAGGGAGTGCTGCTCGGCCTGGCTGCCGGCACCGCAGCAAGCGTGGCCGGCTACCTCGGCGGCCACATGGCGATCGCCCGGAAGGTCGGGTCGCGTGACGACGTCTTTTCCCAGCCGTCGGGCGGAACGCCCTGACACCAAGCCCTGACACCAAGCTCAGACGCAGGCCCGGTGGCCAGGGCGATGAACAGGCCGGTGATCAGGACGATGATCAAGCCCAGGGTGGCCTGGCCCCGTTCTCGTCCCGGTGGCTGGGGAACAGGCCGTCCACCTTGGTGCGCAGGGCCTCGGCCAGGATGCCCCAGGCATCAGCATCGCCCTTGACCAGGGAGAGCGTCGTGCGGCGCACCTGGTCGACACTAGCCCGGGGCGGGGTGGGCGGGACGTCGGCATTGCAGTGGACGTCGAGCAGCGCGGGTCGGCCGGCGGACAGGGCGCTCTCCCAGGCTGGTGCCACGTCGTCGGGGTCTTCGACCGTCACGGCCTGCAGGCCCAAACTGGTTGCGAACGCCGCGTAGTCGACGTCTGGCAGGTCTTGGGTCGCCTCGAGCTTGGGCGAGCCCTGCAGGGCGCGCATCTCCCAGGTCACCATGTTGAGGTCGTTGTTGTGGAGCACCGCCACCACGAGTCGCGGGTCCGCCCAGCTCTCCCAGTACCGCTTGATCGTGATCAGCTCGGACAAGCCGTTCATCTGCATGGCGCCGTCGCCGGCGAAGGCGACGACCGGTCGCTCCGGGAAGGCCGCCTTGGCGCCGATCGCATACGGCACGGCCGAACCCATGCTCGCAAGGGTTCCCGACAGCGAGCCTCGCATGCCTGCTCGGAACCGGAGGTGGCGCGCGTACCAGGTCGTGCCGGACCCCGAGTCGGCGGTCACTATGACGTCATCAGGCAGCTGCCGTGATGCCTCGTGGAAGAGCCGCTGTGGGTTGACCGGGGGGGCCTCGACGAGTGCCTCGCTCTCCAGGTCCTCCCACCACTCTCGCACCGAGTCCTCGATGGTCTCGCGCCACGACCGGTTCGACGCCGGTACCAGGCGTGGCAGTAGCGCACCGAGCGTGGCCCGGGCGTCGCCGACCAGGCACACGTCGTAAGGGAACCGCATGCCGATCGCCTTGCCGTCCACGTCGATCTGGACGCCCCGAACCCGGGTTGGGTCGGGTAGGTGCTCGCTGTACGGGAAGCTGGACCCGATCGTGAGCAGCGTGTCGCAGCGCCGCATCATGTCGTCTGTCGGCTCCGTGCCGAGCAGGCCGATCGACCCAGTCACCCAGGGCAGGTCGTCGGGCAGGACGTCCTTGCCGAGCAGCGCCTTCGCGACACCCGCGCCGAGCACGTCGGCCACCTTGGCCACCTCCTCCTGCGCCCCGCGTGCGCCCTGGCCGACCAGGATCGCCACGTGCTGGCCGGCGTTCAGGACGTCGGCCGCCTCGTCGAGGGCGAGGTTGTCGGGCACGCT
Source organism: uncultured Actinomycetota bacterium (assembly GCA_963715025.1). Classification (GTDB taxonomy): domain Bacteria; phylum Actinomycetota; class Actinomycetes; order Actinomycetales; family Dermatophilaceae; genus DASSJT01. The sequence goes on from CAVQQQ010000009.1 coordinate 1,268,389, forward strand.
GAGCCGCCGGGTCATCCCCAGGGACGAGGGGACCATCTTGGGTGCCCGCTCGGGCGGCTCCCACTCCAGTTCGAGGACGTCGGCCGGCACGATGAGGGCGGTGGGCGTTCGCTCGCTCAGTGCGACGCGCACGGCACGGTCGAGGACGTGCGGCAGCTGCTCCGGCACGGTCACGAGTTGGCGATATGCGGCCACGTCATTGAAGAGCGCCGGGAGGTCCACCTCCTGCTGGTAGGAGGAGCCGACGGCGCTGCGGCTGGTCTGGCCGACGATCGCCAGTACGGGCACGCGGTCGAGCTTGGCGTCGTAGAGCCCGTTGAGCAGGTGGATCGCACCCGGACCGGACGTCGCCAGGCACACGCCCAGCCGACCGGAGAACTTGGCGAAGCCGACAGCCTCGAAGGCACTCATCTCCTCGTGACGCGACTGCACGAACATCGGCGACTCGGTCGAGTGCGGCCACGCCGTGAGCAGACCGTTGATCCCGTCCCCGGGGTAGCCGAACACGGTGTCCACGCCCCAGTCGTGGAGCCGCTGGAGTACCTGGTCGCTGACGGTGTACATCGTTTCCCTCACGTCCTTGGCAGCGCCGGTGAGCTGTAGCCGAACCGAACCGTGGCTGAGCTGCCACCCACCGCGCTGCCTGCGTGGTCGGCGAGCTGATAGAGGGCGTATGCCGTGCCGATGACCGGTCGCGCGACGTTGCGCACGCGGACCCCGCCGGGCGTCATGCCGTGCTCGCTGCCGTAATGGGCGTGCCCGTGCACGGCGAGGTCGGTACGGGTGCTGTCGATGGCCTCGGCCAGCAGGTAGGAGCCCAGAAACGGGTAGAGCTCGGGCGGCTCTCCCCGCAGGGTGTCGGTCACGGGCGAGTAGTGGGTGAGGGCGATGCGGTAGTCGCAGTCGAGGCCGGTGAGAGCCTCCCCCAGGGCTGCAGACGCCTCTTCGGTATGCCGGACGAAGGCTTTCATGGCTGCCTCGCCAAAAGCGCTCGCGCACTTGCCGGCGAACCCGCCCCCGAAGCCCTTGACGCCGGCCACCCCCAGGGTCTGGTCGCCGACCTCCACCACGACGCCGTCACCCTCGAGGATGCGGATCCCGGCGTCCTCCAGGATCTGGGCCGCCTCCTGCGACTGGTCGGACTGGTGGTCGTGGTTGCCGAGCACCGCGACGACAGGAACGCCCACGTCGGAGAACTCGCCGGCCACGACGCGCATCTCCTCGAGCGAGCCCAATCGGGTCAGGTCTCCGGCGAGAAGCAGCACGTCGGCGTCCTCCGGCAGCTGTGCCAGCGATTCCCGGCATACCCCTGCATCGTTGGCACCCAAGTGGATGTCGCCCACTGCGGCGACCCGGATCATGACAGTTCCTCTCCGTGATCCGGGCGGCGCGCGACGTGCACGCGCAGGTCGTTGTGGAGCGCCAGTCCCGGCAGCTGTTCGTGGGACACCTCGCCGATCAGCCTCTTTTGCTCCTCGCTGCCGACCTCGCCTTCGAGGAAGAGGTCGTCGCCATGGATGCGCGCTCGGATGCCCAGCTCGGCCGTCCGGGGATCTTGGGCGAGGCGATCGACGAGGTGGGCAACGTCGTAGTGCGGGGGGTGCATCACTGCTCCTTCGCAGTCGCTTGCGGGCCCTGCGGTGGGCTGATGCCCAGGCGTTGGGCGAGCAGGAGGAAGGCTTCGGCATACGGCGAGACCATGACCTCGCTGCGCACCTCTTCCCAGTCGACCTGCTCGCGCAGTGCCCTGGCCGCTGGCAAGACCTCGGTGAAGTCGCAGCGGTGGGGGCCCATCACCAGCAGCTTGTCGATGACGAGGACGGATGCCGGCATCACCGGCGCGGTGATCGAGCCGACGCGGATGTCCTCGGCCAACGCCAGCGTCTCGCGCGTGCACGGACGCTCGTTGGGCCGGAAGATGATGTCGACGAGCCACTCACCGCAGTAGGCCTTCGTGAGCCAGTCCTCAGGGGGATCGACCGGTGTCATTCCTGCGGAGACCAGCGCCTCGCGCGTCGGCAAGGCGTCTTCTTCGCAGACGAGGATGTCGATGTCGTGAGTGGTGGGCGGACCGCCTCGCGCGTAGATGCCGGCGCCACCCATCAGCGCGAACGCGAGATCGGCCTCGCGCAGGGTCGCGACGACGAGCGCCAGCGTCTGCTGCAGCGAGTGCTCGTCTGCGAGGGGCGCCCCGGTGGGGGCGGCCGTGACGGCGTCCAGGCTCATGAGGTCCCCCTACCCCTCCCTGCCCGACTTATTTGCCGACTCGCCGGGTGACCCGGCGGCTCAGTTCGACTCGAGGAGTCTGAGCACCGACAGCTCTGCCCGCCGCCAGGCGCGCTCGTCAACGGCATCCGGATTCACCGAAGCGGACGATCCAGGGACCGTCCGCCCGACGGCATACTCGTCGAAGACCCGCGGGTCGACGTAGCTGCGTCGCGCCACCGCAGGGGTGTTGCCGAGCCATTCCGCGGTCTGGGCCAAGGCCACGCGCTCGGCAGCCGAGCGCTTCCGCGTGGTGGACGCCTCTGGCTGGGCCGCCAGGGCCAGGGCGGCCGTCACGGTTGCCGTCCACGTGCGCAGGTCCTTGACCGTGAAGCCGTCGCCGACGAGCTCGCGAAACCTGGTGTTGAGGTCGTCGGCGGTGACGTCGTGCCAAGCTCGGGCACCGGTGGCGTCGCGGTAGCGGAACAGGTGGTCACGTGGCCTGGCGGACTTCAGCAGTGCGCGAACGGCCTTGGCCACGAGGTGGTCGGTCAGGGATGCCTCCTGAGGCTGGCCCGACTTGCCCGGGAACGAGAACCGCACCGTGTCGGCCCGGACGTCGGCGTGGCGAGCGAGCAGGGTGGCCAGGCCATGGGACCCGTTCTCCTCCTCGTACCCGGGCCAGCCGGGCCGGAACTGGCCGGTGTCCAGGAGGCGCAGTGCCAGGGCGAGGACCCGCTCCCGACCCAGCCCTCGTTTCTCCAGGTCGGCGGCTACGGCGCGCCGGAAGCCGGGCAAGGCTCGTGCGAGCTCGCACACCCGATCGTGCTTGAGGCGGTTGCGCCGTTCCGCCCACTCGGGGTGGTAGAGGTACTGGCGACGGCCGGCATCGTCGGTGCCTACAGCCTGGATGTGGCCGCGCGCGTCGGGGCAGATCCACACGTCCGTCCAGGCGGGCGGGATCACCAGCGATCGGATCCGCTCGCGTACTTCGGGGTCGACGGGCGAGCCGGCTGCGTCCACGTACGAGAAGCCGGTGCCACGCCGGACCCGGCGCAACCCCGGCTTGGCTGGGTTGCTCCGTCTCAGCCGCATGGTCCCCGCTCCTCCACAGCCCTTGCATACCCGCATGGCGGGCGCCCACCCGCTTGGTGCGAGGGCTGCTGCCCGCTGGATGCGCGAGCGGCCACGCGCGGGTTGCGCGGCGCGCAGCCACGGCACGGAGTAGTACGCGAGTCGGTCACTCGATGCTCAGGTTGACCATGTCCGCGACCGGTCGGTATCCGAGTGCCTCGTAGAGCCGGTTCGAGGTCGGGTTCGCCGCGTCGGTGAACAGGCAGGCCTGGGCTCCCGCTGCTTGAATCCGCCGTGACACCTCGGCGACGGCTGACCTGGCCCAGCCGCGCCCACGCTGGTGCGGGGGTGTGTAGACCGGCCCGATGCGCGCGACTCCGAAGGCGGGTGGGTTCACGCCGGTGAGGTGCACCGGTGTGTCGTTGTCGGCGACCCAGAACCATGCACGTCGATCCGAGATCTGGCGACTCAACCAGACCGGGCCAGGGGGCTCGTGGGCGCTGACACCATGCGTGCGTCCCGCCTGTTTGTCCGCCTCCCGCCCGAATGCTCCCACCCATTCGGCGACGATCCCAGCCTCGTCGACCCGGGCCGGCCGCAACCGGCCCGGCACTGGCGCGGGAGGAATCAGCTGATCCAGGCGGTGGAGCCTCGTGCGGACGGCAACGGTGACTCGGCCGCCGGTCAATCGGGCCACTTCGTCGGCGCACACCTGGGCTGCAGATAGCGCTCCGTTGACAGCGGTGACGCTCTCGCCTCGAGTGTGGAGCTCCCACGCCACCCGGCGAGCCGCCTCCTCCGGGAGGGGCGACAGGAAGATCGGATACGGCGCGAACGGCGCGGTGCGGATGCCAGCGCCGATGACCTCACCCGATTCGTCGTGGACGACGAGGAACCAGTAGGGACGCTGGGGCGGACCCTCGGCGGGCGCCGCTTCACGGTGTGCCGCCGTCGCAACGACAGTATTGAGCACTGGGTCGCGCGCGAGATAGCTGCCCGCAGTGCCAAGGAACGCGCCGGGATCGGTGAGGAACTGCACCTGGGTGCCCATCTCCGGAGGGTAGGCATGCCGGCCGCGATCGTGCACCGATTTTGCCCGCTCGTCAGGTCTCGTGCCGCTCAGCCACGGGCCCTCGGCGAAGCAGACGGGCCAGGCTCACGAGCCGGTCCGGTCGGTCGGCGGCGGTGAGGTCGACCGTCGACCAGGACACACCGGCATACGCGCCGATGGGCGTGGGCACCCGCCTGGCCACGCCGACGACATGGTGTCCTGCGGGCACCGGCCGCTTGAGCGGCGCCGTGCCGACGTTCCCCGTGGCTCCGGTCTTGAGGACCCGCGTTGGGCTATGCCGCCGGGTCGAGGACGACCTTGAGGCAGCCGTCGCGCTTCTGCTGGAACATGGCGTAGGCGTCTGGGGCCTGGCTCATTGGCACATGGTGGGTGGCGAAGCCGTCGAGGTCCAGGAGCCCCCCGTCCTGGAGCGCGAGCGGGATCAGGTCGTCGGTCCAGCGCCGCACGTTGCATTGGCCCATGCGCACTTGGATCCCCTTGTCGAACATCTCCATCATCGGGAGCGGGTCGAGCTTGCCGCCGTAGACCCCGCTGATGGAGACCGTGCCGCCCCGGCGCACGGCGCGGAAGGCGGTGTGCAGGGCGTCGAGCCGGTCGATGCCGGCTCGCTCGGCGACCGCACGGGCGGCCGCACCGGGCAGGAGCCCCGCCGCAGCCTGGGCCACCTTGGCACCCGGGGAGCCGTGTGCCTCGAGCCCCACCGGGCCCAGGCTCGCCACGGTCCTTTGCTTCATGGGCCTGTACCCACCGCCTCCCAGGCGAAATGAGCCGCTTCGGCTCACGCTCAAGGTGGGCTCAGTAGGGAGCCGGCACGAACTCGGCCTGGTCAAGGAGAGGAAAGCCCGGTCCTCCTCGCCTCGAAGCCCGAGGTATACGGCGACCAGCAGGTTCTGGTTGTGTAAGACTGAGGGGCCTCAAACAGCGGGGTCCCTTTCGTCATGCCCTGAGGTGCCATGAGCCAAGAAGTAACGCCCCCTCTGTCTTCTGCGGGCCTGACGGAGACTGCTGCGAGCCTGACGGAGTCTCCCGTCGGTCTGACGCGCTGGCGCGAGACGGTTTTGGCCCATGGCGGCGACCTAGGACGGCTGGTCGTGGATTTCGACTGGTCCGCGACCCCGCTGGGGCCGATCGACAGCTGGCCACCGGTCCTGCGCAGCGCCACTGCGGTCTGCCTCACCTCGAAGTTCCCGATCCTGCTCTGGTGGGGCCCCGACCTGCGGATGATCTACAACGACGCGTACCGGCCCATGCTGGGGCAGTCGAAGCCCATGGCGCTCGGCGCACCGGGCAGGGAGATCTGGCCGGAGATCTGGGACGTCATCGGTCCCATGCTCGACGGTGTGCTGGCCGGGGACGGGGCCACGTGGTCCGAAGACCAGATGCTCCCCCTGGACCGCAACGGATTCCTCGAGGAGTGCTACTTCACCTACTCATACAGCCCTCTGTCCGACGAGGACGGTCTGACGAGGGGTGTGTTCTGCGCCGTCACCGAGACGACCGGGAGCGTCGTGGGCGAGCGCCGCCTGCGGACCCTGGGTGTCCTTGCCGGCGACCTGATGGAGGCGCAGAGCCTCGACGAGATCTGCTACCGGACGATGAAGTCCCTTGCGGCCGACCAGGGAGACGTGAGGTATGCCGGCCTGTTCCGGGTCGGCGGCGGTGGGCGGCGAACAGCCGCCCGGCTGCAGTGCGTCGATACCGCGGGCGGCAACGTGGGGGCGCTCAAGGACGATCCCACGTTCGCCGGACACCTCGCCGACGTAGCGAAGCTGGGCATCGGTCGCGTGGTGGAGGCACCGGGTCCGGTTCTCGGCCACAACGGCTCGGCCGGCGAGGAGGCGGGACACGTCTACGTCGCGCTGGTGCCGGAAACCGGCGTCACGGACCGGACGGTCCTCGTCGTCGGCCTCAACCCCCAACGGCCGTGGAACGCCGAGTACCAGGCCTTCCTCGAACTGTGCGCCAGCCACGTCGGGGCGGCGATGTCCGCCGTGCGCGGCTTCGCCGCCGAACGTGACCGAGCCGAGGCGCTCTCGCAGCTCGACGCGGCCAAGACGGCCTTCTTCACCAACGTCAGCCATGAGTTGCGCACCCCCCTGACCCTGATCTCGGGACCGATCGACCAGTTGTTGGGGTCCTCGGATGAACCGCTTCCACCAGCCCAGCGCAAGCAGCTGGAGATGGTGCGCCGCAACGCCACCCGGCTGCGCCGCCTGGTCGACGCGATCCTGGACTTCAGCAGGTTCGAGGGCGGCCAGCTGGCCCCGAAGCTCGAGCCGGTTGACCTCGCCTCCCTGACCCGCGAGCTTGCCGCCGCCTTCGCCCCGGCGATGAAGGCCGGCGGTCTGGCCTTCGTCAGGCGGTGCCCCACCCTGCCTCAGCCGGTGCACATCGACCGCGATATGTGGGAGCGCGTCGTCCTCAACCTGCTGTCCAACGCACTGAAGTACACCCTCGCAGGGACGGTCACCCTCACGCTTCGGGACGCGGGAGACCACGTCGAGCTCACGGTGGAGGACACCGGCGTCGGGATCCCCGTCGACCAGCTGCCCAAGGTCTTCGAGCGGTTCCACCGCGTGAAGGACACCCGCGGTCGTTCCCACGAGGGGGCCGGCATCGGTCTCGCCATGGTCGACCAGTTCGTCGAGCTGCTGGGGGGATCGGTCAGCGTCGAATCCGCCGTCGACGTTGGCAGCACGTTCAGGGTGCGGATTCCGCTACGGCGAGCCCGCGGAGCGGCCTGAGGGCTTCCAGGCACCGAGCCGGCGCGGCAAAGCCGGGTTCCTGGAGGAGGCCCTGTCCTGGCCCACCGTCGCGCCACCCGTGGTCGACGCGACCGAGCCGAACGAGGCACCGGCCGCCACGGTCGGGCAGGGCGGCATACAGTTACACCCGCGGGCCGGGCTCCGTCCGCGCCTGCTCGTCATCGAGGACAACCGCGACATGGGCATGCACCTCTTGGGCTTGTTGCGGGAGACGTTCGATGTCGAGCTCGCCACCGACGGCGGCGATGCACTGCGGCGCATGCGCGTCGCGCGTCCAGACATCGTGCTCAGTGACGTCATGATGCCCAGCACGGACGGGTTCGCCCTGCTCTCGGAGTTGCGGCGGGACCCCAGCCTCGCCGACCTTCCGGTGGTGCTGCTGTCGGCGCGCAGCAGCGAGGACGCGGCGGCGCAGGGCTTCGCCGCAGGCGCCGACGACTACCTTGTCAAGCCGTTCTCGGCCACGGACCTGCAAGCGCGCCTTTGGGCGAACCTCGAGCGTGCCACAGCGCGCAGCCGTGACGCGGCTTGGCGGACGGCGCTGGTCAAGGCCATGAGTGATGCCGTCGTCATCGTCGACGACGAAGGCACCGTCTTCGAGGTCAACAACGCCTTCGAGCTCATGCTCGGATGGGGTCAGGACGGCGCTCCGTACCGCCCGCCGTACCCCTGGCGGCCAGATTCAGAGGCCGACGGCGAGGCAGCGGAGGAACATGACCGCGTCTGGGAGCAGCTGCAGGAGGAGGGGTTCGGCGAGTGGGAGCTCCCCCTGAAGCACCGCGACGGCCACCTCCTGTGGACCTCGGTCCGATCTGGCGCCGTGTCCTCTCCCGGAGGTGGGTCGGTCTACGTTGCGAACATCCGGGACATCACGCGGGAGCGCAGCCGCCGGGAGCGCCGCGCGATGGCGGCGGCGCTGTCGGCCGAGCTCGCAGCGGCGGACTCGCTCGACGGGGTGCTTGCGGCGGCGGTACGTGGCTTCAGCGCTCTCTTCAACGGCGACTCGACCGTGCGCGTCGTGGCGGCGCCCGGCTCCCAGGCCACGTTCATGGATGCCTCGGGTCCGATGAACGAGGCCGACCTCTCCGAGGCGGTGCGCGAGGGTCTGGGCACGCCGCAGGAGATGTCCGACACGGTCGATGTGGTCAAGGGGCTCCTCATCGCCCCAACCGGTGCCGAGTTCGACTGCGCGGTCTGGGTGGCCTTCGCCAACCCCAGGGTCATCACGCCGGACGAGCGGATCGTGGGCGACATGCTCGCCGAGGCGTTTGGTGCTGCGGTCGACCGAGTCGTGCGCGAGGTGGTGCACGCGAACCGGGAGACGAACCTCGCCAAGGCCGTCGACAGCCACCGGCTGGTCGGCCAGGCGATCGGCATCCTGATCGAGCGGCACCGCCTCTCGCCGGCGCAGGCCTTCGAACAGCTCAAACAGGTGTCGCAGCGGCGCAACGTCAAGCTGCATGAGGTTGCCCGACGCGTCATAGAGACCGGCCAGGAGCCCGACGACACTGTCTGACGAGCGCGGTCACGGTCTCTCTTTGCGGATGACCGGTCCCAGCTGCCGGGTCACCAGCGCAGGAGTGCTCCGATGCCTTCACGCGGGCGCGCGTCGCCCGGCTCGAGCAGGGTGACGGAGGCGCCACTTCCGGCGAGTGACCACACCAGGACGGCGTCGGCCCGGTCCCGTTGTGGCGGTTGTCCATTCGACAGGTCTGCAGCGTCGTGAACCCCGTTCTCGGTGATGCCGACCGCCATGGGGGACTGGCCCACCCAGAGGTCCACAGGAGTGGCCGGCTCATCATTGATGAGCAGGTGCTCCACCTTGCCTTGCTGGAGCGCTGCCACGACGTCGTCGATCCCTTCTACAGCGGTCCTCGGCGAATCCTCGCTACCTAGGCGGGCGGCGAACTCGTCGAGCAGCTCTGCGCGTACCTCGTCGCGATGTTGTTCCAGGGCGTCGGCGACGGCGCGCCGCTCGGTGGCGGACACTGCGCCCGCGCTGCGCCCGCCCGTGTCGAGCCGAACCGTCCGCTCGGCTGCTCTCGTTCCGAGGTGGTCCATCACGTCGGACACGGCATGGTCCTCCCCCTCCAGCAGGAGCAGCTCGGGGGAAGAGGCGCGGACGATGCTGTCCAGCTCGTCCGCGACCGCGCGGGCGTTGTGCTCCCAGGAGTCCTCCGCCCTGGTCTGGTAGCGCCGCTGAGACCAGCCTCCGCCCGGGACCTTGTGGATGACATCGTGGTCGCCGTCGACAGCCTGTTCCCGCGCCCGACCAGTCAGCCCGACGACGGTGATGTCTGACCCTCTGCGGTCGACGCGGGCCACGACGTAGGGCTGCGCGCGGGCCATCAACCGGATGAGCGGCATCAGGTGCGGTAGGGGCGAGTAGGCGGACTCGTCCCGAAGCGGCCGTCCGGGGACGACGATGTCGAGGGCCACGCGTTCCGGGGTGGCGCAGACCACCCGGGTGTTCTCGCCCCCTCGGCCGGAGCTCTCGGCAGCCCGCTCGTCGAGGAGCTCGAGGGTGTCCTCGGGGACGCCTGCCCGGGCAAGCTGCCGGCGCTGAACCTGCCATCGCTTGAGTGGGTGATCGCTGCTTGCGGGGTCGATGGCGCTGACGTCCAGCGTCACCGTTACGAACGGACCCCTTTGTGCGGTAAGGGGTTTGAGAAAACTGAGCAGCATGGGGCAGCGCCTCCCTGTATCCGTGTTGCTGCTGGGGTTCCTGGGGCGGTCTGGCAGGGGGATACCCGATGTGGGGTTGCAATATCGTTTCAAGAGTGCTTGTCTCTAGAAAGCACACCTGTGGTCCAACCAGCGGCCTCTCGCAATAAGCAGATCCGTGGTCCAACAGCGGCGCCACTCACTCTCCCTCATTCGAAGGATTGTCATGGCTCCGCATGTGTCTGATACCCCTGTCCGCCGACGTCTCGATGACGACCAGGTCGAGCGCGTTCTGCAATTCGCAGACCAGTGCTCCGACAGCGCCAAGAGCACCCGCCTCCGCGAGGAGGCCGTGGTTCTGAGCCTCGATCTCGCCGACGCCGTTGCCCACCGCTACGCGGGCCGCGGCATGGAGATCGAGGACCTCACCCAGGTGGCCCGCATGGGCCTCGTGAAGGCCGTCCGCCGCTACCGTGCCGGTGCCGGCTTCAGTTTCACTGGCTACGCCATTCCCACCATCTCCGGAGAGCTCAAGCGACACTTCCGCGACCACGGCTGGGCCGTTCGCCCGCCTCGGCGCCTCCAGGAGCTGCGCATCGAGCTCGGCGCGGTCGAAGCACGGCTCCAGCAGGACCTGCACCGTGAGCCCAGCGTCGCCGAGCTGGCCGAGGAGCTCGGCGTCAGCGAGGCCGAGGTGCGCGAGTGCCGGCTCAGCCAAACGGCATACACCGCTTTCTCCCTCGACGTGCCGGTCGACGGTGACAGCGGTCCCGTGGACGCGCCTCCGGCGCCGGGCGACGAATACGCCGTGGTCGACCAGCGTGACGCCCTCCGGCGGGCCCTCGCAGTCCTTGACGACCGCGACCGCCGACTGCTGCAACTGCGGTTCGTCGAGGACCTCACCCAGAGCCAGATCGGCGAGATCATCGGCGTCAGCCAGATGCAGGTGTCGCGGCTGCTGTCCGACATCCTGCGCCGGCTGCGGGCGGCGCTGGAGGACGCTGACCGCGAGGCTCCTCGTCGCCAGGCCGTTCGCGAGCAGGTTCCTGCCGTGGCATGACGCAGCCTCCCGTTGACGGCCAGGCACCCTCGTCACTCGAGGGCGGCGGCCACGGGCACTTCGTGCGGGGCGGCGGACGCGCCACCGCCGCCCCGCCACTCCTTCAATCCCCATTCCTTCAGTCCCCACTCCTTCAACCCCACTCCTTCAAACGCCTGTGTCGTAGGCAGGTCTCGGTGCTACCCGGCTGAGAGCGGGGTGAGGGGCGCAGCGTCAGCTGCCCTGGGATGGGCGACCGGTCGCAAACAGGGGCCCCGGTCGCACAGGAGACCCCCACGCCGCACTGGCGTGGGGGTCTTGTCCGCGGCGAGGTTCTCCCGCGTCTGGTCGCTAGTGGTTCCTCAGGGCCTTGACCAGCTCGCCCTTGCTCATCGACGAACGCCCGGGGATGCCGATCTCCTTGGCCCGCTTCATGAGTCGGTCCTTCGTCCAGTCGTCGTAGTCGCCGGACTTTCCGCCTCTGGCGGCCACCGTCGAGCGCGACGAGTTGGCGGCGGCGTTCGCGATGCGAGCAGCCTTCTCCTTGCTGGCCCCGTCGTCGCGCAGCTCCTCGTACAGCTTAGGGTCCTTGACGCTGGGTCCAGGGCTCCTGCGCGGCAATGTCCTCACCTGCTTCCTGGCGCTCGGGCCGTTCCGCACCCAGCGGCCGGCCGATTCACATGGGGTCGGAGGCGAAGCGCCCCCACGTCTGGCGTCCTACCCGGATCGCGCCCACACAAACCGGGCATACCCGCGCCGTCTGACCCCGCAGACCCCGCGGGTTGGGCAGAATCGACGCATGGTCAGGCAGGTTGCCGTGGCAGCAACGGGTCCGGTCGCGGTGAGGGGCGGCCTGTTCGCCGCGCAGGAGGGCGGCAACGCGGTTGACGCAGCCATTGCCGCGATGGCTGTCGCCATGTCGACCGAGCCGGGCATCGTCAGCCTGATGGGCGGAGCGTTCGTCACCGTCTGGCCGGCCGGCGGAGAGCCCGTGGTCATCGACGGCAACGTCGAGATGCCGGGGCGCGGCCTGCCGGAGGAGCGGTTCGGTGCGGGCATGCGCGAGATCACCACCACGTATGGGGGCGGGGTGACGATGTATGCCGGCCACCCATCGGTGGCAACACCCGGATCGCTGGCGGCCCTGGGACTCGCCCACCGCGACTACGGGGCGGGGGACTGGGCTGCCGCCCTGGCCCCCGCCGTCCGGGCGAGTCGCGAGGGCTACCACATCGGGGCTGCGGCGGCGAGCTATCTCGCCATCACCGCCGAGAGCGTCTTCGGGTGGGATCCCAACACCCACCACCTGGTGAAGCGGAAGGACGGCTCGCCGCTGCGGGCCGGAGATGTCGTGACCAACCCGGAACTCGCCGAGGCGCTCGAGCTGATCGGCCGCGAGGGTGCCGCTTGTGCGTACACCGGTGAGATCGGCCATGCCCTCGCGGCCGACATGGCCGCGCGCGGCGGGCTGGTCACCCAGGCCGACCTGACGGCATACCGGGCCGTGCCCCGGACCCCCCTGCTCCTGGAGGTGGGCGACTGGCGCCTCGCCACCAACCCGCCCCCCTCCATCGGCGGACCCATGCTCGCGCTCATGCTGCGCGAGCTGGCACAGCGAGGCCACGCAGGCCTCGCCGACCTGGTCGACATCCAGCGGCACGTGCTGTCCTACCGGGCCGACGTGCACGACTTCTCCCAGGACCTGGAGGGCGACGGGTGGGACATCCTGGAGGTCGCTCAGCGCAACGGCCTCAAGGGACTCCCCACGTCGTCGAGCACCGCGCACATCTCGTCGGTTGACAGTGACGGCAACGCCTGCGCCATCACGGCATCGAGTGGATACGGTTCTGGCGCAACGGTTCCCGGCACGGGTCTGATGCTCAACAACTGCCTGGGCGAGCCCGAGCTCAACCGGTTGGGCCTCCACGCCCTCATGCCGGGGACGCGTCTCGCGTCGAACATGGCGCCGACCACCGGCCGGTCGCCCGAGGGGCAGACGCTCGCGATCGGCACCCCTGGGGCCGATCGGATCACGACCGCGCTGATGCAGGTGCTGTGGCGCTACTGCGTCCGTGGCGAAGCCCTGCAGGACGCGATCGACGCGCCCAGGCTGCACGTGCGAGTGATGGACCGGGGGATCCGGGTCGAACACGAGGATGGCGGCGACATCCGGGCTGTCGTAGCCGCGGCCGGTCTCGAGGGCGTTTCCCACGGCCCGCACGCGATGTTCTTCGGCGGAGTCGGCGCTGCCCGCCGGCGGGCCGACGGCACCCTCGACGCCGCGGCGGACCGTCGCCGCGAGGCCGCGACCGGCGTCGGCTGACGGCATCCCTCCTCGGGTCGGTGGGTGGGGCCGCGTCTTCTAGAGCGCGGGATCCCGCCGACCACGGGATGCTCCGGTCACCATCCAGTGGTCGGACCGCAGCCGCCACCAGAAGAAGCCGCCGCGGATGGCCATGAAGCCGGTGAAGGCCACCCACAGCACCTGGACGGCATACGGCTCGCCGTGGTCGAGCAGCGACGGTCCGGCGGCGTGCACCCACAGGATCAGCGGCAGGTAGAGCGCAAGGACTGCGGCCATCGCCTTCGCGAGCCACGTGCCGTCGCCTGCACCGATGAGCACGCCGTCCGCGACGAAGACGAATCCCGACAGAGGCTGCCCGATCGCGACGATGACCAGCGCCGCGGCGAGGGCGCGTTGCACCGCCGGGTCGCCGGTGAAGAGGCCGGGCAGCAGGTTGTGAAGGCCGAGGACCAAGGCGCCCAGCACCGCGCCTCCCCAGATGCCCCAGCGAACCATCGTGGCGGTTGCGGAGCGGGCCCCGACGACGTCTCCGGCGCCCAGCGCCTTGCCGGTCAGCGCCTGGGCGGCGATGGCCAGAGCGTCGAGTGCGAAGGCAAGGAACGACCAGACCGTCGCTGCGACCTGGTGCGCGGCGAGGATCACGTCGCCCAGGCCGGCAGCCACCCAGGTGGTGACCAACAGGATGGCGCGCAGGGCGAGGGTGCGGATCAGGAGGGGTATGCCGTCCAGCGCAGCCCCGAGGACGCGTCCCGGATGCGGCTCGAGGCTGGCGCCGGAGCGGCGGGCGTGTCCGATGAGGACCGTCACCAGGGCAGTGGCCATGCCGGTTTGCGCGATGACCGTTCCCCAGGCGGATCCGGCTATGCCCCAATGGAATCCATAGACGAACAGGAGATTCAGGGCGACGTTGCCGCTGAATCCGACAACAGAGGCGGCGAGGGGAGTGCGCGTGTCCTGGAGGCCGCGCAGCACCCCCGTGGCTGCGAGCGCGACCAGCATGGCGGGAATGCCCGCAGCGGAGATGCGCAGGTAGGTCGCGGCGTGGCCGATCGCCACGTCGGAGGCACCGAAGAGGCGACAGAGCGGCTCGGCCGTTGTCGCCACGACGGCGCCGGTGACGGCGCCTAGGGCGATCGCCAGCCAGCTGCCCGCGATGCCTGCTTCAAGGGCGCCCCTTCCGGATCCCGCGCCGATCTGCCGCGCCACGACGGAAGTGGTGCCGTACGCGAGGAACACGAAGATGTTGGCTGACGTGATGAGCGTGGCGCTGGCCACCCCGAGCCCCGCGAGCTGGGCCGTGCCGAGGTGTCCGATGATCGCGGAGTCGGCGAGCAGGAAGAGCGGCTCGGCCACGAGGGCGAGGAATGCCGGGACGGCCAGCCGCAGGATCTGGCGGCTCTGGCCCTCGTGCGTCACGGCGGACACGGTACTGCGCGGCCGCTTCGCGCCCTGGGCGACCGCTGGCCGGGCCACGCTCGCGGATTGGCCGTGCTCGGTGCGTCCGAGTGGGTGCGCCGGCGACCGGAGGGTAGTCACCCGGCTCAGTTATCCACCCAATAGTTGTCGTGCTCGCGCATGAAGGCGTCGTACTCCTCGTGGCCGGGCCGACCCTCCGTGGCAAAGCGCACAAGCCCCTCGAAGTAGGCCTCGCGGGGTGCGCCCGGCGCGAAGTGCAGCAGCATCGACGCCTTCTCGGCGGACTCGTTGCGGAACCCGTGCAGGCCGCCCGGTGGCACGTGGAGGTAGTCGCCGGGGCTCGCGGTGACCCACTCCCGCCCGTCATAGATGCGCACGGTGCCCGACAGGATGAAGAAGGACTCGGAGAGGGTCTTGTGAAAATGGGGCCCGGGGCCGCTTGCGGCAGGGGAGAAGTCCCAGCGGTAGAGGCCGAACAGCCCGCCGGTGGCAGACCCTACCGAGAGGTAATGGACCTCGTTGCCATTGGGGTAGACGAGGTCCGGGCCGGTGTGCGCAGGGCGCACGCTCGCGGTCACTTCGCCCGTGTCGCCCTGGTAGATCGGGGGTGGATACGACATGTCTCATGCCTACACCCCGTGGTGGCCGACGCCTGTCCCGGTCGGCCCACGGGCCGTTCCGTGCCGTTCCGGGGCGACGAGCTCCGGGCACGGTCTGGAGCGGTCAGGGGGCCCCTATCCGACGGGTGTCCACCGAGTGGACGTTCGAGTTGCGGACTGGCTTCGGGAGCGTCACTGTGATTGATGCCCGCTGTCGTCGACACGTGAGCTGGCAGCGGGCGCCAAAAACGTGCTGCCCTGTGGCCCTGTGGCGCCCTCAGGCGCCGAGGTGCTTGAGCGCCTCGCGCCGGCTCAGGCTCGACAGCCGGTCGCCATGCTCGGCCACGAAGGCGCGGACCCACTCGGGATCGGTGCGAGCGTGCTGTCGGAGTGCCCACCCCACCGCCTTCCGGATCCAGAAGTCCGAGCCGAAGCGGGTGCCCTCGAGGTTGGCGACGAGGCAGTGCTCCAGCAAGCGTGCGTCGGTGCCGGCTTTGGCCCCGATCTGGCAGATGACCGCGCTGCGGCGCAGCCAGAGGCTGTCACCGTCGGCCCATGCGCGGATCACCGGGGCCACCTCCGCCGAGTTGGCGCGAAGGATCGGCCCGATCCGGTTGCTCGCCACGTCGTCGACCAGGTCCCACCAGGCACCCGTGGTGATCAGATGCTCGTAGAGCGGGATGGCCTCGGGGTCCTGGTAGTCCCGATAGAGCCGGTGACCTGCCAGAGCGATTGCGGCATAGCGGTTTTCGCGATGCGTTGCACCATCCCACAGCGTGCGGACGGTTGCCTCCCACTCCTTCCGGCTGCTGATGCGGTATGCCGGGTCGGCCAGCACCGGGCGCAGGATCGCCCTGAGCTGCGGCGCGGTGATGCCGTGGTAGGGCATCGAAGACTTCATGTAGCGCTGCTGGCCGACTGCGCGCTCCGGGTCGCCGGCCGCGGCGAGCACCCGGCATACCTCGTCGACCAGAGCAGTGTTGGGCTCAGCCACGGGGATATTCGACCAGACCGTGATGCCGCCGCGCGGGCCAGCCGGGCCGCAGGGGAACACGACGACGAGTGGGAGACCCGCGCGTGGCATCGATGCGGAAGAGCGGAGCTTGCTGCTCATATGGTTTCGGCCTTGTGCCAGCTGGAGACGCAGGCGCGGCGCCTGACGAGACGCCAGCCCATGAATCAGGCGGGTCAGCCGCTCACGGTCGTGGCGGCAGGGATGGGCTGGGCGTGGGGCACCGAGATGGGGCGCGCCGACAGCCTGCCCTCAGGGGATGGCGGGGGGCGTTGCCCAGTAGTCCGAGAGGGGCTGACCGCAAGCGGCGTGGGTGATCGGACCCTCTGGCCGAGATGCCGGCGTGCTCCCCTCAGGCCGACGCGTAGCGGGTCTGGGCGCGGGCGCGGGCCTTGGCGGCCTCCACTTCGCGGTTCTTCGGTGGGGCTGCGGTCTCGAGGTGATCGAGGAGGTGCTGGGTGGCGTGCGCGACCGCATCGATGGCCTCGTCGAAGGCCGCTTGGTTGGCATGGGAGGGTCTGGTCGTGCCACTGACCTTGCGCACGTATTGCAGCGCGGCCGCGCGGACCTCGTCGGAGGTGGCGGGAGGCTCGAAATTGTGCAATTGGCGGATGTTTCGGCACATGTGGCCCAGCGTAGGCGAGGTCTCCGACAGCCGTTCGGCCGATTCCTCGGGAAGTCGTGCCCAAGAACTTCTTCTCCACACCGGGTGGACGAAGAGGACGCAGGTCAGCGGCGAATTGCCGGACCCGGCCGCGCTCTGTCCACAAAGTTATCCCCAGGCTGTGCACAACGTGGACCACCTCACGCACAGGTTGTCCACTGGGCTGTCCACAAACGCCATTTGAACGTCTGCCAAACGGGTCCTAGCGTGTCCGTGCACGGGCCATCATGGTGGGCACTCGGGAGCGCCAGACCACTTTCGAGGACCATCTACCTCCGTCCCTGTCGGTAGGCAGTGATGTTCTGATTCGCACATCAGTTCGACGTCTCGCTAGGGGAATGTCTGTGTCGATCGCAGAGCTGAGTGCCGCCTACGGACCTGCGTCCGAGGGCCCGGGGGACGACCGTCTCCCGCCACAGGACCTCAATGCCGAGCAGTCGGTGCTGGGCGGCATGCTGCTCTCCAAGGACGCCATCGCCGACTGCGTGGAGGGGCTGCGGGCGGTCGACTTCTACCGGCCCGCTCACGAGCTGATCTACGACGCGATCCTCGACCTCTACGGTCGAGGCGAGCCGGCCGACGCCATCACCGTGGCCGACGAGCTGTCCAAGCGCGGGCACCTCCAGCGGATCGGCGGCCAGGCCTACTTGCACCAGCTCATCCAGACCGTTCCCACCGCCGCGAATGCCGGCTACTACGCCCAGATCGTGGCCGAGCGGGCGGTGCTGCGCCGCCTGGTCGAGGCGGGCACACGCATCGTGCAGATGGGCTATGCCCAGGGCGGCGGCGACGTCGAGGACGTCGTGAATGCGGCGCAGGCTGAGGTCTATGCCGTGGCCGACAAGCGTGGCGGTGAAGACTACGCGCGGCTGTCGGAAGTGTTGGAGGAGACGCTCAACGAGATCGAGGTCGCTTCGGGGCGCACTGATGAAATGATCGGTGTGCCAACCGGATTCATTGAGCTCGACGAACTGACCCATGGCCTTCACCCCGGCCAGATGATCGTGATCGCCGCACGACCGGCCGTAGGCAAGTCGACGATCGGACTCGACATCGCGCGGGCCGCGGCGATCAAGCACAAGATGGCGACTGCGATCTTCTCGCTGGAGATGAGCCGCACCGAAATCACCATGCGCGTTCTCTCGGCTGAGGCACAGATCCAGCTGCAGGAGCTGCGCAAGGGCACCTTGCGCGACGAGGGCTGGCAGAAGCTAGCTCGAATCATGGGCCAGATCTCGGAATCGCCTCTCTTCATTGACGATTCACCGAACATGTCGCTCATGGAGATCCGCGCCAAGTGCCGCCGGCTCAAGCAGCAGCACAACCTCAAGCTGGTCATCATCGACTACCTGCAGCTGATGAGTTCCGGCAAGAAGGTCGAGTCGCGCCAGCAGGAGGTTGCGGAGTTCTCCCGTGCGCTGAAGCTCCTCGCCAAGGAGCTCGAGGTCCCCGTGATCGCCATCTCGCAGCTCAACCGCGGACCCGAGCAGCGCACCGACAAGCGCCCCCAGATGTCCGACCTCAGAGAAAGTGGGTCCATCGAACAGGACGCCGACGTCGTCATTCTGCTTCATCGCGATCGCTCCGACCCCACTCGAGAGGGCGAGGCTGACGTGATCGTCGCCAAGCACCGAAACGGGCCGACGAAGGACATCGTCCTAGCCTTCCAAGGGCACTATTCCCGCTTCGCCAACATGGCCCAGAACTTCTGAGGCAGCGGCCTAGCCCCCTCGCCTTCTCGGGGGCCGGCACCAGCCTGTCAGACCAGCCCGGCGACCTGCGCGTGATGCTCATGGGCGGGAACATGACGGTCCCTGCCATGCTCGGGGTGATGCTCTGGCGCTACGACCAGTACTCGCACCGTCACCAGGCGGCGCAGCACGGCTGACCGAAGCGCTCAGCCGGCTGCCGCACGACAAGAGGGAGAGCCATGACGCAACAGACGATGCGCGACGCCGCGCTTGCCCTGATGACTGCTTCGGGAGCCAAGGGCTGGGACAGGCTTCGGCTCGACGCCGAGGATCCCGAGTTCAGGCAGTGGACCTACCTGCCGGGAGATCGGCCCGGCGTGTGCATGGACGAGATGACCCCGGGGCAGTTGGTGGCCGTCTGGACGCTCATCCAGGCCGGCCACGGCAGCAGTGGCTCGGACCTTGTCGCAGCAGCCATGGAGATCGAGCAGATCCGCAGGGAGGCTGTGAGCGGCAAACGCCCCGACGGCCACCGCTACTGGGTCCGGATCATCGGGGAGCCGAGCGGTGGGGAGCCGTGGGGATGGCGCCTCAACGGACACCACATCGGGGCCCACGTCTTCACAGATGGCGGTCAGACGACCCTGACGCCTCACTTCATCGGCTCGGAGCCCGCTGAGGTGCGTCACGGGCCGCAGGCCGGGCGGCGCATCCTGGCCGCCGAGGAGGACCTGGCGCGGGCCCTCGTCCAGAGCCTGAGCCCCAGCCAACGGCATACCGCCGTCTTCTCGCCAGAGCCACCGGCCGACATCCTCACCCGAGCCGACCCGGTCGCTGATCCTGACCTCCTGCCGGCAGGACTGCCTTATCCCACGATGACCAGCGAGCAGCAGAGCCTCTGCGCCCGTCTGGTCCGCCAGTACTTCGCCAGGGCGCCCGAGGCGTATGCCGCGGCCTGCTGGGCGGAAGCCGCAGCCAGCCTTGACGACATCTCGTTCAGCTGGGCCGGGGGGACTGATCGGGGAGAACGGCACTACTACTGCATCCGCGCGGCAGAGTTCCTCATCGAGTACGACAACCAACAGGACGGCGGCAATCACGCCCACTCGGTCTGGCGACACCTCCGCGACGACTTCGGCGGGGACCTCCTGCGGCAGCACTACCGGTCCGCCCACCAGCACTTGAGATGACCAGGACAGCAGGGACCCGGCTCCATCCGGCTGGGGAACCGCCCCTATGCATCCGCAGAGATCACCGACTGACCGACGCAGCCACCGGGTGCTCAGGCAGCGTTGGCTCGGGGCGAGGGTCGGACTCCGTCAATCGCCGCCCCGCGCTTGCCGCGGCGGGTCAACGTCACCGAGGGTCTGCGGCGCATCGCGAGTGCCGGCGATCAGCCGCTCGTCGAAGGACTTCCGTTTGAGAGCGTCCCGGAGATCGCCGACCACCCGCATGAGCGGGTACGGCAGTTCGGCGTCGAGCTCCCTCACGGTCGCCTCGGTCGCGCGCCACTCCGCGCGGACCAGGGGCAGCACTCCGCGCGCCTCGTCCGTCAGGGCGACGACCCGAGTCCGGGCGTCTGTGCCCATGGCGAGCTCGACGAGCCCGGCCCGCGCCATCGCCGCAACAGTCTGGCTCATGGCGGAGTGCGTGACCCCGGTCTGCTGAGCCAGGGCCTTCACCGTCGACGGGCCGTGCCGGTCGAGGTGGAGGAGTGGGCCGGCGAACCGCGGGCGCACGCTGCGTCGGCCGGCGCGCTCGTAGATTCGGGCAATCGACTCGTCCATCTCCTCGAGCAGCCGACGCAGGGGTCGGTAGTACGAGCTGTCGAGCAGATCCGCCGGCTGAGGTTCCACGGGCCGAGTGTAACAGGACTTATATAAGTGCTGTTACACTTCCGATGAAGGAGGAGTCATGTCCCCACCCATGTTCCCGCCCGCGGAACCGTTCGAGAGGGGCCTGCTGAAGGCGTCAGGTGGCCACGATGTCTTCTGGCAGCAGTGCGGGAACCCCCATGGCAAGCCCCTGCTCGTGGTTCACGGCGGGCCTGGCTCTGGTGCCGCGGCTTGGTGGACCACGTTCCCTGACCCCGAGCGCTACCGCATCATCATGGTGGACCAGCGCGGCTGCGGGCGAAGTAAACCTCATGCGGGCGACACCCGAGCTGCTCTGGTCAACAACACGACGGCGGATCTCATCGGCGACTTCGAGGCGTTGAGGGAGCAGCTGGGCATCGAGCAGTGGCTCCTCTTCGGCGGTTCGTGGGGTTCAACCCTTTCACTGGCGTATGCCGTCGAGCTCCCGGAGCGGGTCAGCGAGCTCGTCCTGTGGGCTGTAGTGACCACGCGCCAACGCGACATCGAGTGGCTGTCGCAGACGATGGGCGACATCTACCCGGTTGAGTACGACGCGCTGCTCGCCGCCCTGCCCGGCGAGACCCGCGACGGCAACGTCCCCCTGGCCTTCAACCGCTTGCTGCTGAACGACGACCCGAGCGTGTGTGACAGTGCTGCCCGTGCCTGGTGCGCCTGGGAAGACCGGCTCGCCACCCTCTCAGGCCCGGTCCAGCCCAGCCCCCGCTTCCAAGACCCACGCTTCCGACTCGGGTTTGCCAGGCTCGTCACCCACTACTTCGGCAACTACGCCTTCCTCCCCGATGACGGCATCACGGGCAGGCTGGACCGCATCACGCACATCCCAGCCGTACTCCTGCGGGGTCGCCTTGACATCGCCTCCCCCCTGCGCGCGGCATACGAGGTGGCGGACCGCCTGCCCAAGGCAACCCTGCACATCGTCGAGGGCGAGGCTCACGGCGGCAGCGATGAGACCGACCGACTGCTCGTCGACGCCCTCGCAGCCTTCGCCAACTCCTGACAGCCACTGCAGCGCCAAGACGCCTCGACGCCGGCTCTGTGCTGTCGATCGGCAGCATCGGCTCCTTGGCGTCGCTCGGGTCCATCGGGTCGGCGATGAGCATGTTCTCGATGCTCTCCCACCAGTCCCGCGCGTCGGCGCTCTCTCACGAGTCCGACCGGTCCCTGCTGTCCTTCCAGTCGCGACGCGCCGTCAAGGGCTACCGGACCTGCCGCAGAAGCTGAGTTCTGGCCCGACCACGCCCGGCCCCGCGTGAGCTGGACGGTGTGTCCTTCACGTCGCGCAGCCCGGAATGCAACCAGGCCCTATGCGAGCTCTCCCTCCGTCAACGGCCGAACAGTGCATCGACGTTCGGTAAACGTTCGAACCGGGAGAACGTCCCGGCGTCAGCGATTTCCTCCGCAGCCTGCAGGAACCCGCTCCATGCGGTGCGCGCGAGGGCGCCCCCTACGCTGATCCGCCGCACTCCCAACCGTGCCGCCTCCGCGACCGTCGTGAAAGGGGCATTGATCAGCAGGTTCACCGGTTTGGGTGACACCGCGGAGACAATCGCGGCGACGTGCTCGGTCTTTTCGATGCGGGGAGCGTAGAGGCAGTCGGCGCCCGCTTCGGCGTACGCGCGCAGCCTTCGGATTGTCTCGTCGATGTCGGGACGCCCGCACACGAATCCCTCGGATCGGCCGGTGAGAACGATCCCGGTGCCGCTTTCGTCGATCGCCCGTCGCGCCGCTGCAACACGCTCCACGGCAAGTTCGAACTCAAAGAGCGGATGCACCTCGTTGCCCGAGGAGTCTTCGATCGAGAGGCCGGCGATCCCCGTGTCCGCGGCCATTCTCACGTTCGCTGCGACGTGCTGCGGGTCCACCGCGAAACCGCCCTCGAAATCTGCGTTCACCGGCACGTTCACGGCGTCGACGACAGCACGCAAATGCTCGAGAACCTGATCGAGTGTGACCTGGTTGTCCGCGCGACCCAGCGTCCATGCCAACCCGGCACTCGTCGTCGCCAGTGCCTTGAAGCCCATCTGTTCCAGGACCCGGGCGCTCCCCACGTCCCAAGGGTTCGGCATCACGAAACACCCTGCGGAGTGCAGGCGGTGGAATTCGGCGATCCGATCGTCATAGACGTTCATGCCACACCTCGTCAACGGGGCCGGGAGTCTGCAACTCTAATCCGGACTGGGGGTAGGTGTTCGCGACGATGAGACCCTCGCCCTCGGCTTGGCGGCGGTCGACGTGGGCGTCGGGGTGGGCGTCGATGGCGTCGGTCTTGCGGCCCTGCACGGTGGCGAGCACCCGGGCCCGGGCGGACAGCTCGGCGAGTCCGACGAACCCGACGTGAACGCTCGAGTCGCAGAGGCCCTGGTGCTACGAAGAGCACCAGGGCCTCTGGCTCGGTGAACGCGCCCCGAGTCGTCAGTGTCGGACGACCTCGGTCGGCTACTTGACCTCGGACTTCATCACCAGTCGGAGGCCGACGAGCGCAGGCAGGACGATCCACGTGCCGGCCGTGACCGCGACGTTCGCCCACTGCTCGCTGGTCAACGTGCCGCTGAACAGGGCGCCCTCGGCGAAGTTCAGGTCCACCCACGGCCGCAGGTCCTGGAACCATTGCTGGCTGGTCGCCAGGACGCCGGCGACGGTGGGCAGCAGGAACGCGTAGACGAAGAACGTCACCAGGGCTCCTGCCGAGCTGCGGATCAGCATGCCCAGCATGGTGCCGGTCAGCAGGCACAGCAGGCTGCCCAGCACGATGTTCCCGCCCTCGGCGAGGGAGACGTCCCACACCATGTCGGTGCCGGCGATCGTGGTTCCCACGATGTTGCCGACCGCTCCGACCATCAAGGCGAACAGCATCGACGCGATCGCCACGCCGACCGAGCAGACCACCTTGGCCACGACGACCCGGCTGCGGTGCGGCACCAGGGTGAACGTGGTGAGGCCGCTGCGCTGGCTCCATTCCCCGGTGATCGACAGGAGCGCGATCATCGGCAGGACAACCGTCATCGGGAAGCCGATCGCCTTGGCGAAGGTGTAGTAGGTGAGGTCCGCGTCGGGCGCGAAGGCCACCATTCCGACGGTGGTCAGCACGGCCGTGATGACGATGCTCGCCATCAGCCAGAAGCCGGAACGGGTGTCGAACATCTTGCGCAGCTCGATCTGAATGACCCGTGAGAGCGGCACCTGCCGGACGGTAGTGAGCTCCTGGTGGACGGGTTCCATGGTGATGGCGGTCATGCCGCTTTCCTTTCTCGTTGTGTGTCGGCGGTGAGCTGCAGGAACATGTCCTCCAGCCCGCCCTGGGCCGGGCGCAGCTCGGTGAGAGCAACACCGGACTCCAGCGCCGCCCGCCCGACGCGGGTGGAGTCGGCGTCGGCGCGCAGGGCCCCGTCGTCGGTCACGGTCGACGTCACCCCGTGCGCGTCGAGCGCCCGCTGGAGGGTGAACATGTCGGGCGCACGGGCGACTGTGCCCGCTGCGCCCAGGAGCTGCGACTTGGAGCCCTGAGCGACGATCCTGCCGTTGCCGATCATCACGATGTCATCGGCGATCACCTCGACCTCATGCAGCAGGTGCGAGGACAGCAGGACGGTGCCGCCCCGGTGCGCGTAGTCGCGGAGCAGGTCCCGCATCCAGCGGATGCCGGCCGGGTCGAGCCCATTGGCGGGCTCGTCGAGGATCAGCACGGCGGGGTCGCCGATCAGAGCCGTGGCGACGCCGAGACGCTGACGCATCCCGAGTGAGTAGTTGCCCACGCGGCGGTTCGCCTCGGTCTCGCTGAGGCTGACCAGCTCGAGGGTCTCGGCGACCCGACGAGCCGGGAGTCCCATCATGCGCTGAGCTATGGTGAGGATCTCGCGACCGGTGCGGCCGGCGTGCTGGGCTGAGGCGTCGAGCATCACACCGACCTCAACCCCCGGGTTGGGAATGTCCGCAAACCTGCGGCCGAGGATCGTGGAGCCTCCCGACGTGGGCGAGGTGAGACCCACCATCATCCGCATCGAGGTGGACTTGCCGGCCCCGTTGGGACCGAGGAAACCGGTCACCCGGCCGCTGCGGGCCACGAAGCTGATGTCGTCGACGACCGTGTGGTGGCCGTACTTCTTGGTCAGGGAGTCGATGGTGATCATGGGCGAACGCTCCCTTGCGTCGATGCCCGCTGGTGGTTCATGGCGTTGCTCCTTGTCGTGGTTGACTGCATACCTCAACGCTAGGAACGCCATGCTCTGGGCGCGTCGTCGCGAGGTCGCGATCAAGTCCCACCAGCCGACGAATTTCGCGTCCTACTCAGGTAGGACTGCGGCTTCGGAGGGCAGTGTCAACGAGGACTGTCCGGTCGTTCCGGTGGTCGGGTCTCGGACGCGTCGAAGAGCCCGGACTGGTAGGCGAGGACGATCGCCTGGGCACGGTCCCGCAGGCCCAGCTTCTGAAACAGTCGAGTGACGTGCGTCTTGACCGTTGTGTCGCTGATGAAGAGCTCCCGCCCGATCTCGGCGTTGGAGAGACCCCGGGTGATGAGGCGGTAGACGTCCATCTCTCGCGAGGTCAGGCTGTCGACCGCCCGTGGAGGGGCATGCCTGTTGAGCCGGGTGAAGTGCCGGATGACGCGCTTGGTGACCGCAGGGGAGAGCAGGGCGTCACCAGCCGCGATGGTCCGCACTGCGGCGATCAGCTGTTCCGGCGGGTCGTCCTTGAGCACGAATCCGCTCGCGCCGGCTCGAAGCGCCTCGTAGACGTAGTCGTCGAGGTCGAAGGTCGTGAGGATCAGGATGCGGGCACCCTTGTCGGCCGCCAGGATCCGTCGGGTCGCCTCGAGCCCGTCGAGCTCGGGCATCCGGATGTCCATGAGGATCACGTTCGGGTGGAGCCGCGCGGCCTGCGCGACCGCCTCGAGGCCGTTGCTCGCCTCCGCCACGACCTCCAGGTCCGGCTCGTCCGCGAGCAGCAGCCTGAACCCCGCGCGAACCATTGACTGGTCGTCCACCACGAGGACCCGGATGGTCATGAGGCAGCCCCATCCAACGGGATGCGCGCACGGAGCACGAAACCGCCAGCACGCGAGACCCCGGCCGACATGTCCCCACCGTAGATCTTGACCCGCTCACGGACACCGATGAGGCCATGACCGAGGCCTTGGTGCGTCGAGGCGCCCCCCGCTCCGTTGTCACGCACCTCGAGCTGAAGCTCGGTGGCGCCGTAGCGCACGTCCACCTCTGCCCTGCTGGCACCGGCGTGTTTGAGGCTGTTGGTGAGCCCCTCCTGCACGATGCGGTATGCCGACAGGTCGAGACCAGGCGGCAGAGCGACCGGGTCCCCGTGAACCTGCAGCCTCACGTCCAGACCGGCCGCTCGCACGTCGGCAACGAGCGCCTCGATGTCATCCAGGCCTGGTTGGGGCACGAGCGCGACCTCATCGCCCTCGTGGCGCATTGCGTTCAGCAGACGGCGCATCTCTGCCAGAGCCGTACGGCCCGCCTGCTCGACGTTCTTGAGGGCCTCCCGATTGTCCCTGTCACTGTCCGGCATCCGGTGGCGGACAGCTCCCACCTGGAGCACCATCACACTCACGGCGTGCGCGACGACGTCGTGCAGCTCGCGCGCGATCCGTGCCCGCTCCTCGGCCACCGCCACCCGGGCCGCGGCCTCTCGTTCCCGCTCCGCCCGCAGCGCGCGCTCCTCCGCGGCTTCCGTCTGCTCGGCTCTTTCCCGGAGCGCGAAGCCGACCAGCCATGCGATGCCGAACAGCGCCGGGGTGAAGACCAGGTCGCCGGCCGTGTGGCTGGGACTGTTGTAGATGACGATCACCGCTCCACCCAGCGTGATCGCCAGGCCGACCCGTGCCTCCAGCTCGCGGCGCAGGTTGCCCAGCAACAAGGAGGCGCCCAGTCCGGCGAGCACGAGCCCGGTCTTGTTGACGATCAGCTGACCGTCCAGGAACGAGAGCGCCGCACTGAACAGCCACATCGCTGCGGGGGCGGCGAACGGAAAGCGGCGTCGCGCCAGAAGGAAGAGAACGACGACGGCGACGGCGATGGTCTCGAACCACAACATTGGGCCGTTCGGCCTGTCCGAGTCATTCCGGGTAGCCGTGGCGACCGCGCTCGCCAGTGCCGCGGCGACGATCAGGATGTCGAGGCCGTACTTCGACACGAGAAGCCAGGCTCTCCTCACCTGATCAAAGTACTCATCGCAGTCGTCGCCTGCGTCCTACCAAAGTAGGACTGCGGCTCCTGGCCTGATCTGCACCGGGACAGGGCTTTCCGACCATGCGCTAGGGGGTGCACTCTCCGAGACCTCGTTCTGGTCGCCGGCGACGCCACGGTCTCGAGGCACTTCCTGGTGTGGTCGTCCATCGGGGGAACCATGTGGTCGGTCTACACGTGCGGCCTTGCCTACCTGGTCGGCACCGCGTTGGCCGGCTTCCCGCTGGCCTCGGTGGTCATCTCCGGCGCCATCACGACCTTGGCCATCGGCGTCGTCTTCGTGGTCGCCCGCCGATACCGCGGGGCCGGCGAAACGCTAGCGGGCGGCACGCCGCTCTGGCCTTTGTGCTGCTATTGCGGGCACGGCCGGCACACGTAGCTGCCCGTGGTGGACATGTGCGACTGCGCTGTGTCCGCCTGGCCGGGTGCCAGCATCAGCGGGGTGAGGATGCAGACCGACCAAGTCGATGTCACCACCGACGTGGTACGGGGGCTGCTGGCCGAGCAGTTCCCTGAATGGCCTCACGTCCCGCTGCGGCCGATCCCGCTTCACGGCTCGGTCAACGCCCTGTTCCGACTCGGTGACCACCTCGTGCTGCGCTTCCCGCTCCACCGGGCATCGGCCCTGAGCCCCCAGTCCCTTCCGAACTTCGACGAATTCGCCTGTGACCTGGCCGGCTTGGTCAGGGCGGTGCATGGCATCGACACCGGAGGACGCAGGTGGGACGGGCTCTCACGCGCGGAGGGACTGAGCCACCGTCCAGGCGATCGGAGCCCTGGCAGCCCGGTCAGCCGGGGGTCACCTTGAAAACGGGGTATGCCGGGGCGATCCTCTCGAAGTCGGCCACCGGAGCGTCGGGCGGGATCCGCATGTGCGGCCGTCCTCCCGGCACTTTCTGCAGGTAACGCTTGAGAATCGGCGCGCGATCGGCCACCGGCACCTCGACAAGGCGGCACCGGCGGGCGCGACGTCCGCGCAGCACGACGTGGCCATGGGCAGCCCTCACGTTCTGCACCCAGTTGCACTTCTCGCCCAGCATCGAGACGAGGTACCACTCACCATCCAGGTCGGCCATGCCGAGCGGGAAGCGGGTCAGCCTCCCGGACTTCCGGCCGGCGACCTCGAGAGTCACCCAACGGCGGGGCATCAGGCCCAGCGCGAACACCCGCGCCCACCACCGCGCAAAGCGCCGGGCAGTCGCGTCACCCCTCCCGCCCGGGTACATCCGGCGCAGGCTCTCGTCCGAGTAACCCAGTCGCACCCGTGCCTCCCCGTCGTCTTCCCAGAAGCCTCGTCGCGCCGGGCATGGCGGGTCAAGGAAAATGGTTTGCCGGCCCTGACGCGCGGCGAACAGAATGCCCGGATGGTCGGACGCCCTGCCGAGGACGGAAGGGCCGGGATCGACGCAGCGCTCGTGCGGCGCCTGATCGCGGCCCAGTTCCCCCAGTGGCGGGATCTCCCAGTCACCCCAGTCGCGGCCGACGGCTGGGACAACCGCACCTACCGGCTGGGCGACGACAAAACCGTGCGTCTGCCGACTGATCGCAGCTATGCACCCGCGATCGACAAGGAGCACCGGTGGCTGCCGGTTCTCGCGGGGCAGCTGCCGGTGCCCATTCCCGAGCCGCTGGCCAAGGGGGACCCCGGTCCCGGATACCACTACCGCTGGTCGATCCGGCGCTGGCTGGACGGGGAGCCTGCCGACCCTGACCGCATCCGCGACCTGTCTGAGTTCGCCGTAGCCGTAGCCGAGTTCATCGTCGCGCTGCAGCGCATCGACCCCCTCGGCGGTCCCGCGGCGGGGGCGCACAGCTTCTATCGTGGCGCCGCCCTGTCCCACTACGACGACGAGGTCCGGCGCTGCGTCGAGGCTCTCCAGGGCCGGATCGACACGGATCGGGCGCTCGCCGTGTGGGAGACAGCGCTCGCGGCCAGGTGGGAGCGGGCGTCCGTGTGGTTCCACGGCGATGTCGCGACCGGGAACCTGCTGGTGAGGGACGGCAGGCTGGCCGCCGTCATCGACTTCGGCACCTGCGGGGCTGGAGACCCGGCCTGCGACCTGGTGATCTCCTGGACCCTCTTCTCGGGGAAGAGCCGCGATGCCTTCCGCGCGGCCGTCCGCCAGGATCGGGCAACCTGGGCCCGGGCCCGCGGCTGGGCCCTATGGAAGGCTCTGCTCGGCCTCGCCAACGGCGACCCTGTAGGAGAAAGCGCATCGGCCAACCACCGCGTGGTCGGAGACGTCCTTGCCGACGACCTTACGAGAGTCTGACGGTAGCGCCGGAACTGCGCTGGGCGGGCTTTCCACCCGCGATGCAGAGCGACAATCAGCCAGTGACTTCCCTGAGAGTGCTGCTCACCGGCGCCGCCGGGTTCATCGGAACCGCCACAGCCGAGGCCCTCACATTGGCGGGCCACGAGGTCGTCGGCGTCGACGCCCTGATCCCGCAGGCTCACCCGCCGCATGCGCCTGTTCCGCCAGGTGTGCACCGGCTCGACCTGCGCGACGCGGACACGTTGCCGAGCGTGTTGCGCGGCGTCGACGTGGTGTGCCACCTCGCGGCCATGGTCGGCGCTGGAGTCACGGTCGCGGACCTTCCCGCATACGCCGGGCACAACGACCTCGGTACCGCCTCGCTGTTGAGCGCGATGCACGAGGCGGCGGTACACCGCCTCGTGCAAGCATCCTCGATGGTCGTCTACGGCGAGGGCCGCTACGCGTGTCCGGTGCACGGGCCGCAGCAGCCAGGTCCCCGTGATTCCGCCGACCTCGACGGGGGTCAGTTCGAGAACCGTTGCCCCACCTGCGACAGGATCCTCGACTGGGCCCTGGTTGACGAATCTGCCGCCCCCGACCCCAGAAGCAGTTATGCCGCCAGCAAACTCGCACAGGAGCACTACGCCGCAGCCTGGGCACGCCAAGCCCCAGGCGTCGCTATCTCACTGCGCTACCACAACGTCTACGGCCCGGGCATGCCACGTGACACGCCCTACTCAGGGGTCGCCGCCATCTTCCGGTCCGCGGTCGAGGCGGGACGCCCACCCGATGTGTTCGAGGACGGTGGCCAGATGCGCGACTTCGTGCATGTCGCCGACGTCGCTGCCGCCAACGTCCGCGCTGTGGAGGCGGTGTCGCAGACCCGGTCGGACGACCGCCCCGCCCGCGGTCTGACAATCGAGCCGACCGCCCACACAACGGCTCACCCGATCGGCACCCACACGGCTTACAACATCTGCTCGGGCCATCCGGTCAGTGTCCTGCATGTGGCCCGCCAGGTCGCCAGCGGGCTGGGTTCCAGCGCCGAGCCACTGATCTCGGGCCGCTACCGACTTGGCGACGTTCGGCACATCGTCGCCTCGCCGGAGCGGGCGCGCAGCGGGCTGGGGTTCACAGCGCAGATCGGTCCGAACGCGGGGCTGCCTCGATTTGCGACGGAGCCGCTGCGCGGCTGATCACCAGGGCGACCAGAGGAGGTGTTGGATCGCCAGGGCGGTCACCGCCTGTCCTGCCAGCGCCCGGCGCCGCCATCGCGGGGGCACGTACGCCGTGGTCAGGAGGAGCCAGGGCACGAACGGCAGCCAGATCCGCTCTACCTCGGACTTGCTCATCAGAGACACGTCCGCGGCTGTCACCGTCACGAGCGCGGCGAGGGCCAGCGTGGCCACTGGGTCGTATGCCGGCCGGCGGGCTGCCCGCACAAGCTGCGGGGTCGCACGGGCGATGGCGGCGTAGACGAGGGGGCCAGCGCTGAGGGCGAGGACCGCGAGGTTGGCCCAGATCCAGTAGCTTGCCGGGCGCTCCGCGGCGATGCCCGACCAGTAGCGCTCTCCCAGCACCGGGAAGGCGTCCCACCAGCGGAAGCCGTAGGCGGCGAAGACGGCGACGGGCACGGCTGCCGACGCCGCAACAATGGGCAGTGGGCGGAGACTGCCAGCCGCGAGAAGCACTGCGACAGCGAGGAATACGATCAACACCAGCCCATATGACAGCATCAGGCACCAGCCCAGCAGCAGGCCGGCCAGGGCGGACCACGCCACGGCGCGCCGATCCCAGGCCGGGCGGGCGGCGGCCAGCGCGAGCGCGGCAAGCCCCCAGGCAGCGACCGCGGCGAACATGGCGTCGGCCGAGACTGCCTGCCAGATCGCGGCCGGCCCGAGGACGAGGAATGGGGCAGCGATACGGACCGGCTTCTCTGCTCCGACGGCGCGTGCGGCGACCGCCACACCCAGCGGCGTGGTCGCGGCGACGGCGATCACGGCCAGGCCGGCCGCCAGCCCGGAACCGAGGCCGACGCGCGCGAGGGCGACGAACGAGAGGAGGGCGCCGGGCGGGTGACCGGCCACATGTTCGGCCCAGTGGTCGGCACGCTCGAACGGGATCCGCTCGACGAAGTGGCGCAGCGTCTCGGGGACATCCGTGACCTGGCGAGCGGTCTGTAGGTATTCGGTGCCTTGGTCGAGCACGCGGCTGATGCCTCTCGGGCCGTCCACCAGCGCGAGCGAGACCATCCACGCGACACCGAGGACCCAGCCAACGGCCAGGAGTCGGCCCCACGTGAGCCGCTCTGCCGCGCGGCCGACGGTGCGGGTGCAGACGACGGCGGCAATCGCGAGCGCCGGGGCCGTGCCGATCCCGACCCGTGGCCGCCAGTCGGCCAGAAGGGGTGGAAAGGTGCCGACGTGGACGTCCAATCCGGTCGCGTAGGGCAGCGCGGCAGCAGTGCCTATCGTGGCGACGGCGACGATCAGCCCAGCCACCCCGCTGGCGGCGCCCCGCCGCACCCTCGGGCGGTTCGGCCGGGCCGGCCGACCCGGCCGGGATGGCTGATCCTGCCCGGCTGGTCGATCAAGCCGGGCTGGCTGATCTGGTCGGGAAGGCCGTGCTGGGCCTCCCGGCGCCTTGAAGTCGGGGATCAGCTCCGGTCGTGGCATGGCCCGAGGCTGCCACGCCGGGCCGCGGCGCCTGCGCTTCGCGAGCCAGTCTTCAGACTTCCGTAAGGTTTGCCGCCGTTTTCGTGGCGCACCGGTTCGTACCGTCGAGCCATGGACATCAGGTGCGATCTCGTCATCCCATGCCGAGACGAGGCTGTGGCCCTCCCGGGCCTGCTCGCGCTTGTGCCAGAGCTGTTCTCCGTGATCGTGGTCGACAACGACTCGACCGACGGCACGGCCGAGATCGCAGCGGAGCTGGGCGCTCGCGTGGTGTCGGAGCGGCTCCTCGGCTACGGCGCGGCGGTGCACGCGGGCCTGGAGGCGGCGACGGCGGAGTTTGTGGCCTTCCTCGACGGCGACGGTTCGCTCGACCCGCGAGACCTCGTTCCTCTCGTCGAGGATGTCGCGACGGGACGGGCCACGATGGCGCTCGGGCGACGGCGACCCGTCGCGCGGGGAGTCTGGCCCTGGCACGCGAGACTTGGGAATGCGGCCGTGCTGTGGTGGCTGCGCCGCCGTACCGGCCTTCCGGTGCGCGACATCGCGCCAGCGCGCGTGTGCCGCCGCACCGACCTGCTGGCGCTGGGTGTCGCCGACCGACGGTTCGGGTATCCCGTCGAATTGCTTGCGAGGGCCCAGCAGGCGGGCTGGGTGCTGGCCGAGCATGACGTGACCTACGCGCGGCGGGCGCTCGGGACGCGGTCCAAAGTCTCGGGATCGCTGGTCGGATCGCTCCGCGCAGCAATGGATTTCGCGAAGGTGCTCCCATGATGCGGCCAGGCGCCACGAGCGCGGTGGGACTCGTGATGGCCAAGGCGCCGGTACCGGGCCAAGTGAAGACCCGACTTGCCCAGGCCGTCGGTGATGCGACCGCGGCCCGGCTAGCAGCTGCGGCGCTGCTGGACACCCTGGACGTGTGCGAGCGCGTGTTCCCGCAGGGCCAGCGCGTGCTCGCCCTGAGCGGCAGCCTCGACCAGGCTGTCGGCTCGGACGACATCATTGCCGCCCTCGACCGTTGGCGGGTCATCTGGCAGCGCGGCCCCGACCTCGCGCACCGCATCGCCGCGGCTCACCGAGAGGTCCACCGCCTGGTCGGCGGCCCCGTGGTCCAGGTCGGCATGGACACCCCACATATGTCGCCCAAGCTCTTGGCGGCGGTGGCCCGCTGCGTAGAACGACGACGGCAGCCCGTCTTGGGCCTGGCCGACGACGGCGGGTGGTGGGTCCTCGCGACCGCGACCCCGTCAGTGGTCGACCGCCTGCCGGACGTCGCGATGTCGCGCAGCGACACCGGTATCGCCACCCATCGGGCGATCAGGCTGACCGGTCGGATACCCGTGATCGCGCCCAGACTCGGGGACATCGACACCGCCGACGATGCGGCACTGGCCGCCTCCCGAGCCCCACACACCCGCTTCGCCCAAGCGTGGCGAGCCCACCTCTTCCCCCATCTTGCGAGCACACCATGAGTCGTCGCCCCACCCAGCTGGTCCCGCCGGGCACGCTGTTCGCTGCAGCGCTCGACGGGGCCGACTGCTCGGTCGTCGGCCACCACCACGGCCGCCGCGCGCTCCACGTGGCGCGCTGGACCGGCTCGGCCGATGCCACTGATCGCTTCGTCTTGGCCCACTGCCTTGGCGCCACGATCGACCTCGGCTGTGGCCCCGGCCGCATGGCCGCCGAGCTCGTGCGCCGGGGCCACGACGTCTTGGGAGTCGACATCTCCGCCGAGGCGGTGCGTCGCGCCCGCAGCCGCGGGGTCGTCGCGGTGCGCAGGAATCTCTTGCGCCGCCTACCCGGGGAGGGGCGCTGGCAGACCGCGCTGCTGGCCGACGGCAACATCGGCATCGGTGGCGACCCGACCGCACTGCTGACCCGGGTCCGCGCGCTCGTTGCTCCGGGAGGCAGAGTCGTCGTCGACCTCGCACGGCCGGGCACCGGCATACGCGTGCACTCGCTCCAGCTGGTCGTGGGTGACCAGCACTCCACCCCCTTCCCTTGGGCCGAGGTCGACGGCGAGGCACTCCGGCCGGTCGCGGTGGCCGCTGGGCTCTGCCTCGACGAGGTGAGCGAGTGGGGCGGGCGCTGGGTAGCAGTCCTCACCCGCCCGAGCGCGGTGCAGCGATGAGCGGGCAGGGAGCCGCGGTGGGGACCCGCCGGATCACCGACCGCATCAGCCGCGCCCTGGAGTCGGTCCCCCGGGAGTCGGACTTCACGAGCCGGCTGCGGGGGCCGGCGGTCACCTCGCGCGTGGGCCTGTGGCTGGGCGCCTGCTTCGGCGTGGCTTTCCTGACCGGTGTGTACTCGCACATCGCCCAGGTGCCCCACCCCGGGGTGCCGTTGCCGACCCGTCCGGCGTCGCTCTACCGGGTTACGCAGGGACTACACGTCATCGTGGGGACGGCCGCGATCCCATTGCTGTTGGTCAAGCTCTGGTCGGTCTACCCGAAGCTGTTTGCCCGCCTGCCGCTCGGCAGTCCCCGGACGCTCCTCCTGCGGTCCTTGGAGCGGGGTTCGATCGCGGTCCTCGTGGCGGGCGCGATCTTCGAGCTCGCCTCGGGCACGGCCAACGCCGCGCAGTGGTACCCCTGGGGATTCGCGTTCCCCCAGACCCACTTTGCTGTCGGCTGGCTGGCCATCGGCGCCCTGCTCGTGCACATCGCCGTCAAGCTCCCGGTCATCCGGGGTGCCTTGGCCAGGGATCTCGACGACGACGGCCCGGCGGAGATGGCCTCACCGACGACGGCAGCCACGGCCCAAGGCACGGCCCCAGGCACGACCGCAGCCACCACGACAGCCCGAGGTGCGCCGATGTCGCGCCGCACCCTGCTCCGGGTCACCTGGGCTGCCGCGGGAGTCACGGTCCTGGCAACCGCGGGCTCGACCGTGCCGGTGCTGCGACGGGTGTCGGTGCTGGGCGTGCGCTCCGGCCGCGGTCCCTCGGGCGTCCCCATCAACACGTCGGCGCGTGCAGCCGGGGTGGTCACGCTGGCGACCGACCCCGCCTATCGCCTGACCGTGGCTCGGGGGTCGGCCTCCCGGGACCTGAGCCGTGCCGAGCTCGAAGCCATGCCCCAGGTGACGGCGTCCCTCCCCATCGCCTGTGTCGAGGGATGGAGCGCATCAGCTACGTGGACGGGGGTCAGAGTCCGCGACCTTCTGGCGCTGGTGGACGCGCCAGCGGACCGCGACGTCGTCGTTCGCTCGCTCCAGCCGGCTGGCGCCTACCGTGTCACCGCGCTCCCGGGCCAATTCGCGGACGATCCTGACACACTCCTGGCCCTGCGCCTGAACGGCGAGCCGCTCTCGCTCGACCACGGCTTCCCATGCCGGCTCATCGCGCCGAACCGCCCCGGCGTCCTCCAGACGAAATGGGTGTCGCGACTCGAGGTGACCTCGTGAGGGGCCGCACGCACGTGCCCGCTCAGGCCCCGGCCGTTGAGGACGCCGGCGGGCAGTCCCTATCCGCAATGCCGGTGGCGCGGATCGCGCTGATCGTGGCCGGCCTCGGCGTGGGAGGGTTCGGTGCCGTCCGACTCGTCGGCGTCGGCTGGCCGAACCTGCGCGCCGCCGTGCCGTGGCTGGTCGGGGGAGTAGTAGTCCACGACGCCCTCGTGGCACCGGCGGTGCTGGCGCTGTGTGCCGCGGCCGCAGCTGTTCTTCCCCGCTGGGCCCGGGCGGCGGGTGTGGCCGTCTTGGTGGTCCTCGGGCCGGTGACCGTGGCCGGCATACCCGTGCTGGGGCGGTTTGGCGCAAGATCCGACAACCGGACGCTGTTGGACCGGCCCTATGTGGCGGGATGGCTCGTGCTCGCCGGGCTAGTGTTGATCGGGGCGGCCATCGCGGCGGTGGTCCGCCGTCATGAGGGAACGACACACTGTGGCTGACGTGCTGGTGGTAGACGACGACCGCACGGTGCGCGAGGTCGTGGTCTCCTACCTGCGCGCTGGGGGGCACGATGTCGTCGAGGCCGGAGACGGCGAGGCGGCGCTGGCCGCCATGCGCCGCCAGCGGGCCGACCTCGTGGTGCTCGACCTCATGCTTCCAGGCATCGACGGCCTGGAGGTATGCCGTCGCCTCCGAGAGACCAGCGATGTCCCGATCATCATGCTGACCGCTCTGGGTGCCGAGGCCGACCGGCTCGTGGGTCTCCAAAGGGGAGCCGACGACTACTTGACCAAGCCGTTCAGTCCGCGGGAGCTCGTCCTGCGAGTCGACTCGGTGCTGCGCCGGATGGGGCAGAGGGGCAGCCGCGGGAAGACCGTCGTGGACGGGGACCTCGTCGTCGATCCCATGCGCCACGTGGCCACCCGCGGTGACGAGCGGCTTTCCCTGACCGTGCGCGAATTCGACCTCCTCCATTTCCTCGTGGGCCATCCCGGCGTCGCGTGGTCCCGTGATGACCTGCTGCGCGAGGTGTGGGGGTGGACCTTCGGCGACCAATCCACCGTGACCGTGCACGTCCGGCGCTTGCGGGAGAAGGTCGAGCCCGACCCCACGCACCCCACACGGCTGACCACCGTGTGGGGGATCGGCTACCGATGGGAGACGGCGTGACGCGCGACCAGGTCGACGTGATGTTGATCGCCGGGGCATGGTCGGTCGCCGTCGGCGTGGCCTGTGCCGGGCTCAGCTGGCTGCTGCGGCGTTCGTCGATCCGCTGGACGGCCGGGCTCATCGCACTGGCCGCTGTGGGGGGCATCGTCGCAGCCGTCCTCGGCACCGCCCGCGCGATGTTCCTGTCGTCCCACGACATGTCCGTGGTCATTCTCATCTGTGTCGTCGCGGGGATCGTCTCCTTCGCCTTCGCGCTGTGGCTGGCCCGCCGCATCGTGCGGTCCACGAAGACCCTGCGCGACCACGCCCGCGACTTCGGGGTGCACGGGGTGTTCGCTCCGACCCCGGAGGGCCCCCGCGAGCTCCACGCCGTCAGCGACGAACTCGCGCGCAGCAGTGACCGCTTGCAGGCGGCGCGGGAGCGGCAGGCGCAGCTGGAACAGTCGCGTCGCGACCTCGTGGCCTGGGTGTCGCACGACCTGCGCACGCCACTGGCTGGGCTCCGCGCGATGGCGGAAGCCCTCGAGGACGGGATGGTCGACGACCCAAATCGCTACTACTCGCAGATGATCGCCGAGGTCGACCGGACCGCGCGGATGGTCGACGACCTCTTCGAGCTGTCGCGCATCCACGCGGGCGCCCTGAACCTGTCCCTCCAGGACGTGCAGCTCAGCGATGTCGTCAGCGAGACGATTGCTGGCGCCGCACCCTTGGCCCAGGCCAAGCGGGTGCGTGTCTCGGGCAGCGTGGACTCGGACATCCTGCTCCAGGCTGATCCGGCCGCCCTGTCCCGCGTGGTCGCCAACCTTGTGATGAACGCGATCCGGCACACACCGGCTGACGGCGTGGTGCAGATCCAAGCGAGCAGGGACGGGTCAATGGTGGAGCTCAGCGTCCGCGATGCCTGCGGCGGGATCCACCCAGCCGACCTGGATCGGGTGTTCGACATCGCCTGGCGCGGCGACGACGCCCGGACCCCCGAGTCCAGCAGTGGCGGTGGTCTCGGGCTCGCCATCGTCAAGGGGCTGGTCGAGGCGCACCGGGGCAGTGTCACGGTTGCCAACCAGGCGCCAGGGTGCCGATTCGTCGTCCAGCTCCCAGCCTGACCGCGCCTCAGGACTCAAGGAGGCCGCCACCCGTGCGTCGCGCGTGCGCCGGTGGCGGACAACGACCTTCTCCGCGATGGTGTCTTCGGCGACCAGGCGGTGGACCACACCATCGTGTCCCTCTGGCACGTGTCCCCTCGCGTCAGCCGTTCAGCTCGACGGGGATGGCGACGACATCGACCATTGCCTCGCCCCGCAGAACGGTGACCTCCATGCGGCGCCCGATGGCGTCGTCGAACAGCAGTTTCTGCAGGGACTGCGCATCGCTCAGCGGCTTGGTGTCGACCGCGAGCACGAGATCCCCAGGCCGGAGGCCCGCGCGGGCGGCGGGGCTGCCCTGCACCACGTCGACGACCCGAAGGGCCCGTCGCCTGCCGGAGGCGTCCGCGTACCGGGCGGGCACGGGTGCCGGGGTGGAGACCACGCCCAGGAAGGCGCGGCGCACGAGGCCATCGCGCACCAGGGTGTCGATGATGCGGCGCGTCGTCGCGTTGACGGGCACGGCGAGCCCGAGGCCGAAACCGGCCACGGCGGTGTTGATGCCGACGACGCGAGCCTGCGGATCGGCCAGCGCGCCACCGGAGTTGCCCGGGTTGAGGGCGGCATCGGTCTGGATGACGTCCTCGACGAGCCGGGTGGCCCCGCCCGAGCGAGTGGGGAACGACCTGCCCAGGGCGCTCACGACGCCGGCAGTGACAGTGCCCGACAGGCCCATGGGGTTGCCGACCGCCACCACGAGGTTGCCTACCCGCAGGCCATCGGCGTCGCCGAATTCGGGGGGCTCGGGGATATCGCGGTCCGCGCGCACGACGGCCAGGTCGGACAGCCGGTCCGCGCCGATGACGTCGATCATGGCGATGGTGCCGTCGGCGAACTCGGCCTGTCCGGCCCCGTCCATGTCGGCCACGACGTGTGCGTTGGTGAGCAGGTGGCGCTCGCGGGACAGCACCACGGCGGAGCCGGCGCCCTCCGCCTGCCAGCCCCGCACCCGCCTGCGGACCCGCAGGCTTGCCACGCGTGGGATGAGGCGCGATGCAACGCTGGTCACGACCTGCGAGTACGCGTCAAGTGCTTCTTCACCGGTTGCCGGGTCTACGGGGCTCATCGCCTGCTCCTGAGGACATCGATACAGGCGCCAACGCGGAAACGCGCGGCGGTGTTCCTGCGGCGTCAGGGTGGGCGGAGCCGGTCAGTAGCTGAACGCACACACCACCGTCGTGGAGCCCCCACCCACAGCGCTCGCCCGCTGGACCACCTTGCCGTTCACGGTGACCGAGCACTTGATCATCGTGCTGCCGCTACCGGTCGTGGCCGAGATCATCACGTATCCGTGGGAGGCCGGGCCGGTGCCGTGCCAGGAGCTTCCCAAGGGCGTCTTGGTGGTCTTCTTCCCCTGTCGGTCGACGAAGGTGACGCTCTGGATCCGGGCGTCGGAGGTGACCGAGTACCGGACCCCGCCACGACTGCTGCTGCCGGAACTACTGTCAGAGTTGCTCTCGACCGTGCTCTCGGACCTGACGCTCGAGCCGCTCTGGCTGCGCTGCTGGCAGCTGCTCTGCGCACCGGTCAGCAGCAGCACCGCGAGCACGGCGGCACCGGTCGTCGTGAATTTCGAGGGGATCCTGCCCACCCCAGCTCCCATGGCGCACCCCAGTGTCGAGGGAAGTCTCACGTCGAGGCTAGGACGGTCCTGTCTCGGCGTCGGGCAGCCGCGCGTCACCATGTCGTCTCCAATGCGTCACAGTCGCGTCACAGGGTGCGTCGCCACGGGCAGAGGCCTGCACTCACCGGAGGTATGCCGGCGAGTGACCTTGCGGCACGGGGCGCCTGCACGAGTGCCAGACCCGGGAGGACTAGGGGAGCCGCCAGGCGGCCAGCATCGCCATGTCGTCGTCGTGGCTCTGGTCGCGCACGGAGCGGGCCAGCGCGGCCAGGCTGCTCTCGAGGCCGCCCGGCGCCTGGCCGCTGACCCCGGGACTGCTGAACCCGGAGCTGCGGGCCCCGAAGCGCGATACCGCATCGAGGAGCCGCTGCTTGCCGACGTTGAGGTCTTCGCCCCGTCGCTCGAGCAGCCCATCGGTGTAGAGCAGCAGCGTCTGTCCCGCCGAGAACGGAACCACCGCCTGCTGCCGCTGGGCGCCGCCCGCACCCAGGATCAGCCCACGGGCCGATTCCACGAAGGTCCCCCTGCCGTCCGGGTCCAGTACGAGTGGAGGCGGGTGTCCAGCGCAGGCCACCACCAGCTTGTCACGGCTCGGGTCGGCAACGGCATAGAGCAGCGTCACCAGCTGCTCGGTCGGGAACCGCTCGAAGAGCAGGTCCAGCCTGCTCAGCACCGAGGCCGGCTCGGGATCGACTGCCACAAGCGCGCGCAGGGCTGCACTTACCTGCGACATGGCTGCGGCAGCGGGAATGCCCAGCCCCATGACGTCCCCGATGAACAGCGCGAGCCGGTCGTCCTGAAGCGGGATGGCGTCATAGAAGTCGCCCCCTACGGCGGTTCGGCCCC
The DNA here is from genome assembly GCA_963715025.1 of uncultured Actinomycetota bacterium. Lineage (GTDB taxonomy): Bacteria > Actinomycetota > Actinomycetes > Actinomycetales > Dermatophilaceae > DASSJT01. Next base: position 1,308,077 of record CAVQQQ010000009.1, read on the forward strand.
CCGACTGGTAGAGCGCGCCCAGTTCCCAGCCCGGGACTGCCGGCAGCCCGCGGGGGAGCACCGCCTGCTGCAGCCGGTCGGCTACGTCGCGCAGCTCGCTGTGGAGGAGTGCGTTGTCGATCGCGACGGCCGCGCGCCGCGCGATCTCCTCGCCGAAGCCGACGTCGGACGACGTGAACCGACGCCCGGCCTCACCGCTGACCCAGGTGATCGTCCCCAGCGTTCGCCCCCGGGCCTTGAGGGGGACGATGAGCCCGCTCCGGAAGTTGAGGTCGCGCAGCATGCGGAGCTGCGTCGGATCGGGTGTCCGAGCCCGGAGCATCTCCTCGGTGACCTCGGCGGTCAGCTGGCTCCTGCCGGAGCGCAGCACCTCGTAGGCGCCGGACGGCGATTCGGGGTCCGGCGGATAGAGCCGCTGGTACTCCTCGGCGAGCGACAGCTTCTCCGGATCGCTGTGTGCCACGGCGAGCGTGCGGAGCACGCCGTCCTGCTCCAGGGAGATGGCGCACCAGTCGGCGAACCTCGGCACGGCCAGCCAGGCCACTCGCCGCAGCGTGGACTCGTGGTCGAGGCTGCTGGCGAGCTCGGCGCTGGCCTGGGCGAGGAACTCCAGCTGCGCCGCCTGGTCGGCCGCCCGCTCGACGGCCCGGATGCGCTCCACCGCCTGGGCACAGGTGTCGGCCATGATCCGGAAGAAGTCCAGCTCAGCCGTGTCCAGGCTTCGCTTTCCGGGAAACGACAGGCTCGCCACACCGATGGCGCGATCGCCCGCCGACAGCGGCAGGCAGACCACGGAGCGCTCGCCGAGTGCGGCGACGTCCAGGTGCGGGTACCGGGAGCGGATCTCGTCAAGGCCCGCGAGCACGATGGTCCGCCCCGTGCGCACGGCCTCGCTGGCCGGGGTGTCGTCGTCGACCGAGTACGTGGCCCAGCGCGAAACGGCGCCCTCGGGTCCCCCGCGGAGCCGGATCAGCGCCAGGGTCTTGTCGTCGACGAGCAGCGAGAGGGAGGCCGTGGTCGCCCCCGCGGCATCGGCCATGTGCTCGACCACGATGTCAGTTACCGTCTCCAGATCGGCGGCGTAGAGCAGCTGGGCCACCACGCCCCCCAGCCGGGCCAAGCGCTGCGATAGCCGGATCGCCCGAGCCCGGCGTCCGCTGACTCCCTCGGCCACCAGGATGGCGCCGGTCACGGTTCCCCCATCCGACACGGGGACCAGGTGCAGGTCGGTCGGCCCGGACGCGTCGACGCGGTGGACCTCCAGCTCGCCATCCCAGCCGACTCCGGTCAGCACGAGCCGCAGCACTTCCTCGAACCCGTCCCACTGCGACTCGTCCAGCGCGACGTCAGTGAACTTCCGGCCCAGCAGGGAGGCGCTGGACAGCCCGAGCATCTTGGCCGCTGCGCCGTTGGCGCCCACCACCCAGCCGGCCACATCCAGGGCGACCACGGCCTGCGGCAGGGCCTGGAGCCAGCGGTCGTCGACGGGCCACGGTCGAGGCAGGCCCGTGGCAGCCCGCTCACTGTCGGCGACCGGGTCGAGACCCATGGGGCGTCACTCGCCTGCGTCGGTCGGGCTGCCTGCGATCGCCTCGTCGAGGGTGGCGTACGTGGCCAGAACGGTGTTGACCTGGGTGAGGTCGAGGACCCGCAGTACCTCGTCGCGGGGCGCTGCCAGGCGCAGCGAGCCGCCCGCTTCACGGGCCTGGCTGCCGGCGCTCACGAGCGCGCCGATACCGCTGGAGTCCAGGAACGTGGTGCGGGAGAGATCCACGACGGTGTGCTGGGCGCCCTGGATCGACTGCTCCAGCTCCTCCTTCAACTTCGGCACGGCGGCCAGGTCGAGGTCGCCTTCGGGCACCAAGACCGCAACCCCGTCGCGATCGAAGCGGGTGAGCTGCGGCGCGTCGAATGACATCGGCGTCTACCTTTCGCTCCCTGGGCCCGGCAGGCGCATCATCCCACCAAAGCGCGCCGCCGGTTGGCAGAACGACAGTGAGTATGCCGTCCGGCTGACCGGGAGTCCATCGATCAGCCGAAGGGGCTGGTCACGTCTGGGCTGAGGGCTCAGGCGCGAGGCGCGAGACCGCGCCGCAGAGCCAGGAAGCCGGCGCCCACCAGCCAGGCGGACATGACCCCGAGAGCCGTCCAGCTGACGGTGGCGCCTCCCGGGTCGATGGCGAGCGATAGTGCCTTCGCCAGGTGCTCGAGCGGGAAGAACGCGCCCACCGTCGTCATCCAGGACGGCGTCACGCTGATGGCGAAGACGTTGGAGAAGAAGGCAAGCGGTAGTGCGATGCCCAGGCCCACCGCGGTCACGGCCTTGGCGTTGGGCAGCAGAGAGGTCATGAGGAAGCCGCAGGCCGCAAGGGATCCCGCACCCAGGGCCAGCACGGCTGCGGCCAGGGGGAGCCCGGCCAGTGTGGGCTTGAGGTCGAACCAGAGGCGCCCGATTATCAGCACCAGGGCTGCGGTGGCCCAGACGATTCCGAGCACCGAGGCCACCCGTCCGGCGAGGTACGCGCGCATCGGCAGGGGCGTCCCCTGGAGCCGCTTGAGGATCCCCCCGTCACGCGCCCGGGCCACTGCCTCGGGAAGGTTGACGAAGCAGTTGACGACAGCGCCCCAGGCCACCATCCCGGCAGCCAGCTCCACGGCATACAGCGTGCTCGTTCCTGCCTGGCCGCGAATGATGCTGGCCATGAAGGCGTACAGGCCCACTGGCATGGCCACGGCGAAGAACACCCAGCCGAGGTCGCGGAGGGCCCCGCGCGTGGCCCAGCCGGCTTGCCCGCGGGCCAGCGCGAGCTCGGAAGGCCGTCCAGCGCCCCGTGCGAGCAGCGGCACCGTAGCGACCCGGGTGGTTTCCGGAGCAGCGGGAAGCTCTGGTGTCGCCACCGCAGCTGGCGGTCGGCGGCCGGCGCGGCTTTCGCTTTCGGCAGCCGGCTCCCAGCGGAACGCCCGAGCGGCCACGATGGCGGCGCCCACCGCCCAGGCGCCGATCACAGCGAGGGCGCCGAGGTCCCAGCCGGCGCCCGTGCCGAACGGGTCGAACTGGTCGCGCAGGGCGTCGTTGAGCGGCTTCAGGGGCAGGACCCCGCTGATGCGGTCGGCCCAGCCAGGCAGGTCGCCCCACACCATCACCCCGGAGAGGAAGGCCACGACGATGGCAGTGGAGATCGCGACCGCCTGGGACATCGCAGCAGACCGGGTCAGGCTGGCCACCGCCAGACCTGCCGCAGCGAAGGCGGCGATGGCGAGCACGACGGTCACGAGCGAGGCGAGTGCGGTGTGCCACTGGATCTGGACGTCGTAGGCCAGCACGCCCACGAGGAGCATCAGGAGGAGGGAGCCGAGCGCGAAGACGACGGCCGCCCCGATGCGCCCGGCGAGATAGACCCAGGCGGGCACCGGAGTGCCCCGGATCCGCTTGAGGATGCCGCGCTCGCGGGCATCCGCCAGCGAGGCCGCGACCGTGGGGTACGAGCCGTAGAGGATGCCCATGACGCCGGCCGTGGGAGCGACGTACTGCATCATCCGGACGCTGCTCGTGGGGCTGACCGTGGCGTTCCCTGCGATGAACCCCAGCACCAGCAGCCAGGTGAGCGGGAACAGGAAGGTGAAGATGAACGCCACCCGGCCACGCCAGAGCTCACGGACCGCGTACACGAGCTGGCCTGCGAGCAGGACGGCGAGCCCCGTGTGCCGAGCGTCGACTCGGGGCTGCTTGAGCGTCGTCGTCGGGGCGGACATCACGAGGCCGCCAGCGCTGCCTCGGAGGGGGAGCCTTCCGTGGCCCCGATCAGCTCGAGGTAGACATCCTCGAGCGACGGACGGGAGACGGTGATCCCGGGCAGTTCCAGGCCGCGGGCCCGGGCCCACCCCGTGAGGGCCTGGAGTGTGGCGGTCGGCCGGGTGGTTCGAAGCTTCCAGTCGACGCCCTCGGGCTCCAGCGAGGCGCCCAGGTCAGGGAGCTCGGACACCACGGTGCCGCTGGGCAGACGGAAGGCGATCACGGTCGAAGCGAGGGACTCGCCCCCGATCTCGGCTGGGGTGCCAACCGCGACGAGACGGCCACCCGCCATGACGCCGGCTCGGTCGGCCAGGTGCTCGGCCTCGTCCATGTAGTGCGTCGTGAGCAGGATCGTCTTGCCGAGTCCGCGCAGCCGCTCGACCAGGTCCCATGCCCGCCGCCGGGCGGAAGGATCGAACCCGGTGGTCGGCTCGTCCAGGAAGAGGAGCTCAGGGTCGCCGACGAGGCCCAGGGCGAGGTCGAGGCGGCGCCGCTGCCCCCCGGAGAGGGTCTTGATCCTCGCGTCGGCCTTGGTGGCCAGCCCCACCAGCTCGATGACGTCGTCGACGGGCAGCTGGCGCGGGTACAGACCCCGGTGCAGCCGCACGAGCTCGCGCACCGTGAAGTCCTCGTCGAAGCCGGCCTCCTGCAGGACGATGCCGATCCGCTCGCGGTAGTCGCGGCCCCCCTCCTGCGGATCGAAGCCCATCACCGCAACATGTCCGGACGTGCGGCGGCGGTGGCCCTCCAGGATCTCGACGGTGGTGGTCTTGCCGGCGCCATTCGGCCCGAGCAGGGCGAAGACCTCGCCGGAGTCGACCGAGAAGGAGACCCCGTCCACGGCGCGCACCTCGCCGTAGTGCTTGCGGAGGTCGTCGACCGTGATGGCGGCCATGACCCTCACCCCCATCCGTGGGTCTCGGGCGCCGCAGCGCATCGGGCCGACCGTCAAGCCGACGGCCTCAGCTCCATCCCATGGGGGGCGGTTGTGGACGGCCAGTGGCGAAGGTCCCGGCGAGTCGTCGGCGCCGGGCTCTGCCCGCAGGGGACATGCCCATGGCTGGACCAGGCGTATGCCGGGTGGTCACCACCCGGCATACCCCTGGCTCTTGCGTCATGCGGAGGTGGCGACGACCGCCCGCGAGGTGAGCGCCAGCCCCAGAGCGGAGCGCTCTCGCAGGGCCATCGCGGTCACCCAGGCGAAGCCCACCACCAGGCCCAGGGCCAGTCGCCAGCTGGCGGTGTCCATATCGGGCCAGGCAGCCAGCAGCAGGCTGATCACGGCGCTGACTGCCGTGTAGGTGGCCCACCCCCGCTGCCCCCGGCCGTGATACCGGAGGGCCATCAGGACGGCCGTCGCGACGAGCGCCAGGAAGGCGAGTGGCGGGGCCACTGCGTGGATCGTGCCGTGCCAGGTGAGTGAGTCGGGAATGGAGTCCGGCGTGCCCGGCGGGAACCCGAGGCCGGGGTCGGCGATGAAGACTCCTCCGGCGACGAGGCCGAGGCCATGGAGTCCCATCAGCCGGGGCACCCAGGTGCTTCCCCGCCCGGGGGTGAGGGCCTGTCGAAGACCCAGGGCCAGGGCGATGACGAGCACGCCGGCGACGACGAAGTTGGTGATCTGGATCCAGCCGGCGTCGCCGAGGCTCAGCAGGCTGATCGGCTGGTGGGTGATGTCGAAACCGTCGCGCAGGAGCATCTGTGCCGCCGCCGTAGCGAGGAACAGGGGTCCGGCCACGGCTCCGGCGGCAAGAAGGGTTCTGGGGTTCATGGTGGTTGCCTTTCGGGATTCGGTGGCGGGGCCCCGTGCCCCCGCACCCCCACGTCGCACGGCCGTGGCGGGTTTCGACATGTGGACGTGCGGGTGCCCGGTCGTCGGCCCTGGTCGGGAGCGGCGCACCATCCCGTTGCAGGATGGTGGTCATGCGCGCTACGACGATTCACGGACCGGGGGACATCCGGCTCACCGAAGTCCCGGACCCATCGATCCAGTTCGACACCGACGCCATCGTCCGCGTGGTCGCGGGATGCATCTGCGGCTCGGATCTGTGGCCGTATCGCGGCGAGAACCAGATCAGGCCAGGCAGCACGATCGGCCACGAGGTCGTCGGGGTCGTCGAGGAGGTGGGCATCGGGGTCTCGTCCTTCCGCCCGGGTGACTTCGTCGTCGTGCCGTTCTGCCACTGCGACAACACCTGCCCGCACTGTGTCGCAGGGGTGCAGTCGGCGTGCGTCAACCTCGGGGGCACCGGGACCGGCCAGGCCGAGTACGCCCTCGTGACCCAGGCCGAGGGCAGCCTGGTCAAGACCGACGGCATGCCCGACGCCGGCCTGGTTCCCTCTCTGCTCGCCCTGTCGGACGTGATGGCCACGGGATGGCACGCTGCGGTCGCTGCGGGCGTGGCCCCGGGCAGCACTGTGGTGGTGGTCGGCGACGGTGCGGTCGGGCTGTGCGGTGTGATCGCGGCGAAGGAGATGGGCGCCGAGAGGATCGTCGTCATGTCGAGGCACGCGCCTCGACAGGTACTCGCCAGGGAGTTCGGGGCGACGCACGTCATCGCCGAGCGGGGCGAGGAGGGCGAGGCGATGGTCACCGACCTCACCGAGGCGGTGGGTGCCGACGCCGTTCTCGAGTGCGTCGGCACGGACGCCGCGATGCGCTCTGCCTTCGCGATGGCCCGGCCTGGCTCCACGGTCGGCTTCGTCGGCGTGCCTCACGGCGTCGAGCTGCCGGTGCGCGCGATGTTCGCCCGCAACATCGGACTGGCCGGCGGCATGGCTCCGGTGCGGCGCTATCTTCCGGATCTCCTCGACCGCGTGCTGGACGGCCGGATCAACCCCGGCAGGGTGTTCGATCTGACCCTGCCGTTGGACCAGGTCGCCGACGGCTATCGCGCGATGGACGAGCGGCGCGCGATCAAGGTGCTGCTGGAGCCGTGAGTCCCACCGTGTCGGTGGGCGGGTCTAGCCTCGGATGATTGTTCGATCCGTCATGCAAAGGAGCATGTGATGGCTTCCCGCCTCAACCCGTACATCAGCTTCACCGACAAAGCGCGCCAGGCCATGGAGTTCTACCGGGACGTGTTCGGCGGCACGCTCACGGTCAGCACCTTCGCCGAGTTCGGTCAGGCCGACTCGCCCGACGCCGACAAGATCATGCATGCGCAGCTCGAGACCAACAGCGGCTACACGCTGATGGCCTCCGACACCCCGCAGGGCATGGAGCACAACCCTGGCACCAACATCACGATCAGCCTGAGCGGCGACGACAACGACGAGCTTCACGGCTACTGGGACAAACTGTCCGACGGCGGCCAGGTCACGATGCCCCTGGAGAAGCAGGTGTGGGGCGACGAGTTCGGTTCGCTGGTGGACAGGTTCGGAATTTCGTGGATGGTCAACATCGGACAGCCGCAGACCTGAGCCAACAGACTCGGCCCACCTGAGGAGGCCATCGTCGGAGTCACGGCTGACTGACCACGATGGCACTCCTCGCGCCGAGGTCCCGCAGTCGGGGCCCGAAGGCCCAGCGCCTGGGTGAGCCGTTGCCCCGGCGCCTAGCCTGTTGGCCCAGGCAGGCTCGGACAGCGGAGGTCGCGGTGGGGCGTTCATGGTGGGGATGGGGAACCACCGAGGGTGCGCTGTCCGAGAGCGAGACGTCGGCCCTGGTAGGCCGGCTCCAGGCCTTCCTCCCTGGCCATGACTTCACCGATCATGCCCCACCCGACCCCCGAGAGCTCGGCCTTCCCGAGCCACGGGTATCGCTGCCCGGGCCACTTCAGCACCTCGGTACGGCCGAGCCCGGCGACCGAGCCGGGCACGCCCACGGGAAGGCCTTCCGCGACGTCGTCCGCAACCTCGAGGGGCGGCTGGACCACGCGCCTGACCTCGTCCTGCGGCCTGGTGACGAGCAGGATGTGGTCGACATCCTGGACTGGTGCACCGGGGCGGGGATCCCGGTCATTCCCTACGGCGGTGGGAGCAGTGTGGTCGGGGGCGTGGAGCCGCGCTTCGAGGGCCCCGCCGTCACGTTGGACCTGACCCGCCTCGACCGGGTCCTTGACGTCGACCCGGTGAGCCGATGTGCCCGCATCCAGGCCGGGGCCTACGGCCCTCACCTCGAGGACCAGCTCAGCGGCCACGGCCTCACCCTGCGGCATTTCCCGCAGTCCTTCGAGTTCTCCACGCTGGGCGGGTGGCTGGCCACCCGGGCCGGCGGGCACTTCGCCACGCTCTACACCCATATCGACGACCTCACCCAGTCGCTGCGGGTCGTGACCCCTGCTGGCGTGTCCGAGTCGCTGCGAGTTCCCGCATCGGGTGCGGGGCCCTCTCCCGACCGGCTCTTCCTCGGCTCGGAGGGCACGCTCGGTGTCATCACCGAGGCCTGGATGCGCCTGCAGGCCCGGCCGGCCTGGCGTGCAACCGTCTCGGTGTCGTTCGACGACTGGGGGAGGGCCGTCGAGGCGACCCGCACCATCGCCCAGGCGGGTCTCTACCCCTCCAACTGCCGGCTGCTGGATGCCGCCGAGGCGTTCCTCAATGCCGGAACCCAGGTTGGCGGAGGGTTGCTGGTGCTGGGCTTCGAGTCGGGCGACCACCCGGTCGAGCCGTGGCTGAGGCGGGCACTGGAGATCGCCAGCGACCACGGCGGCTCGATGCTCTCGCGTGCAGATGCCCGCGACGCGACGGACCGCGCTGAGGCGGATCCAGCGGGCGGCCGCGAGGGCGCCGGCGCGGGCGGCGGCGAGGGCGGCGGCCCGCGCGGCCCAGCCGCCGACTGGCGGGCCTCGTTCCTCCGGATGCCCTACCAGCGGGACGCCCTGGCGCGGCGGAGCATGGTCGTGGAGACCTTCGAGACGGCCTGCACATGGGACCGCTTCGAGAGCGTCCACGCCGTAGTCACGTCCGCCGCCCAGCAGGCCCTCGCCGAGCTGGGCCTCCCGGGGGTGGTGACCTGCCGGTTCACCCATGTCTACCCAGACGGCCCCGCCCCCTACTTCGGCGTCTTCGCCGCAGGCACCTGGGGCAGCATGGTCCAGCAGTGGGATGCCGTGAAGGCGGCCGTTGCGGAGGTACTCGTCGCCAGCGGCGCGACGATCACCCACCACCACGCGGTCGGCCGCGACCACCTGCCGTGGTACCAGCGCCAGCGACCCGATCCCTTCGCCGCAGCACTGCGCGCGGCCAAGGCGGAACTCGATCCAGCCGGCATACTCAACCCCGGGGTGCTGTGGTGATCGGCGGCCAGGGCCGGGTTCTCCCCGACCGCGTCGACATCGCCGTCGTGGGTGCGGGCCTGTCCGGGATCGGCGCCGGCTATCGCCTCCAGACCGAGCACTCCGACAAGAGCTACGTGATCCTCGAGGCGCGGGACGTCCTCGGCGGCACGTGGGACCTTTTCCGCTACCCGGGCTTCAGGTCCGATTCGGACATGTTCACTCTCGGCTATGCGTTCAAGCCCTGGCTCGGCCCCAAGGCCATCGCCGACGGGCAAACCATCCTGGGCTACATCCGGGACACAGCGGCCGAGTTCGGCATCGAGGAGAACATCCACTACGGAGTGAAGGTCGTGTCGGCGAACTGGTCCACTGCCGAGGCGAGGTGGACGCTCAGCCTTGACCAGCACGGCCCCGACGGCGTCACCCGCACCACCATCACCTGTGGCTTCCTGTACTCCTGCGCCGGCTACTACCGCTATGACCAGGGCCACCGTCCTGCCTTCCCCGGCACCGATTCGTTCTCGGGAGCTCTCGTCCACCCGCAGTTCTGGCCGCGGGACCTTGACTGCGCCGGCAAGCGCGTGGTCGTCATCGGCAGCGGGGCGACCGCCGTGACCCTGGTCCCCGCGCTGGCCCATTCGGCGGCGCACGTGACGATGCTCCAGCGCTCGCCCACCTGGATCGGCGCCGTGCCCCTGCACGACCCGGTTGCGGACACGCTTCGCGCCCTCCTCCCGGCCAAGGCGGCACACCGGGCGATCCGCGGCAAGAACATCATCTTGGGCCTGGCCTTCTACCAGTTCTGCACCCGGGCCCCGCGCGCCGCGCGCCGCGTCCTCACCGGCATGGTGGCCCGCCTGCTCGACGACCCCGCTACCGTCCGCGAGCACTTCACTCCGGCCTACGACCCCTGGGAGCAGCGCTTCTGCGCAGCTCCTGACGGCGACCTTTTCCTCGCCTTGAGGCAGGGTCGGGCCTCGGTGGTGACCGACCGGGTCGACACGTTCGTCCCGGAGGGGATCCGCCTGGCGTCCGGCCGGGTCCTCCAGGCCGATGTCGTCGTCACGGCCACCGGCCTCCAGCTGCTGGTCTTCGGGGGCATCACGCTTCTCGTCGACGGGCAGCCGGTCGACCTCCCGGCGCAGTTCGCCTGGCGGGGTGCGATGATCAGCAGCCTCCCGAACTTCGCGGTCTGCGTTGGCTACACCAATGCCGCGTGGACGCTTCGCGCCGACCTCACCTCACGCCTCGTCTGTGAGGTGCTCCGCCACATGGACGCCCACGAACTCGCTGCCGTGGTCCCGCGGCCCGCCCCTGGCCTGCGGCAGCGTCCCCTGCTCGGCCTGTCGTCGGGGTACGTTCGGCGGTCGATCGACCAGTTCCCCAAGCAGGGCCACCGCGGCCCCTGGCGAGTTCACCAGAACTACCTCGTCGACTCGGTCCTCACGCTCCGCGGCAGCTTCGCCAGGACGCTGGCAGGCACTCCTCGATCGGCGGTCAACCACAGCGCCGACACAGCGATCCCCGTGGACGACCCTTTCACGTCATGAAGGGTGCCACTGCGCCCAAGGGGTATGCCGGTGAGCCGGCCTCTCGTGGACTCCCGCCTCACCGCATACAGGCCAGCGACCAGAGACCACCGGGAGGTATGCCGCGAGCCCGCCTTCCGGCATACCTCGCCTTCTGCGGGGGCCGGAAGGCCTCGGAAGGTCAGGTGGGCCGCGAAGCCTCGTCCCGGAGGAATGCCAGCACGGCAAGGACCCGGCGGTTCTGGGTGTTGTCGACGTCGTCCAGAGGCAGCTTGTGGAAGATCGCCGCGATGTGTGCCTCGACCGTGCGGGCCGAGAGGTACAGCCGCGAGCCGATGCCGGAGTTGGACATGCCCTCGGCCATCAGCGAGAGCACCTCCCGCTCACGGTCGGTGAGCCGGTCGAGGGCAGAGTGCTGGTCGCTGGCCCGAAGGAGCCGGGAGATGACCTCTGGGTCGACGACGGCCTCTCCGGCGCAGATGCGGTGGATCGACTCGACCAGCGCTGCGACGTCGTCGACCCGGTCCTTGAGCAGGTAGCCCAGGCCCTGGGAGCCGTTGCGGAAGAGCGACTGGGCCCACGAGCCCTCGACATAGGTGCTCAGGACCAGCACGGCCACCTCGGGGTGGGTGGAGCGGACCTCCAGGGCAGCGCGGATGCCCTCGTCGGTGTGAGTTGGCGGCATCCGGATGTCGAGGATGACGACGTCCGGGTGCACGTGCTCGATGACCGCCGGGAGCGGTCTGGCGTCGGGCAGCTCGGCCACCACCTCGAGGCCGGCAGCTGTCAGCAGGGCAGCCAGTCCCTGGCGGAACAGGGCGGAGTCCTCGACCAGCACGATGCGGTTGGTCTCCGGCGTGACCTCAGGGCCGGTGGCGGTCACTTCGCCTCCCCGTCGGTCGGGATGGTCGCCTCGAGCGTGGACCCGGTGGTGGATGGGTGTCGTGGGCAAGGATCGGTGTGGGCTCTCAGCGTGCCTCCGAGGGCGCCGAGCCGGTCCTTGAGGCCATCGAGGCCGCCACCGGGCGCGATCCGGACACCGCCCCTCCCGTCGTCTCGCATCACGATGGAGAGGCTGTCGGCGTCCAGCCCGACCTCGAGTTCGCAGTGGGTGGCTCCGGCATGCTTGACGACATTCGCGAGCGCCTCCGCCGCGGTGAAGTAGGCGGCGGCCTCGATCGCCGGCCGGGGCCGCTCCTCCAGCACGTGGGGGTCGATCGTCAGCGTCATGGCCAGGGGCGCGGCCTCACGCAGGGCGTGGAGCGCCGGGCCCAGTCCACCCTGGCTCAGCGCGCTCGGGTGGATGCCCTGAGCCAGCCTGCGCAGCTCGGCAAGCGCGTCCTGGAGCTGGCTGCGCGCCTGGTTGACGATCTGCTTGGCCTCGTCCGGCTCGACGAGGTCGACCCGGGCGAGTAGTGCGGCGACGGAGAGGAACTGCTGCTGCGCTCCATCGTGGAGGTTGCGCTCCACCCGCCGGCGCTCCTCGAGTGTTGCCTCGACGATCCGCGTCCGTGACCGCTGGAGCTCTTCGAGGTTGGCCTGGAGCTCGGCATTGAGCCGTGTGTTGTCCAAGCCGAACCTCGCAGCCTTGAGCGCCGTCTCGAAGAGGGCAGCATCAGGAATCGCCTTGGGGTTGTAGGAAACCGAGAGCAGCGGTTGGTCGTGGTCCCCGATGACCTGGGCGAAACCGCGGCGCCGGCCCTGGGAGTCGAAGTCGTCGGTATGCCGGGCCAGGGCATCCGCGGTGGGCGTGGTTCCCGAGACGACGATCGTGAGCGACGGATCGACGAGTGCTTCGCGCAGCGAGGACTGGAGCGCTTCCGGGTCACCGGAGCCCGCGGCCACGAGCACTCGCTCGGCCACTTGTGCGCCGGCGGCTCTGCGGCGCAGGAGGTCGGCGAGCAGGGCGACGGGGATCATCGCGGCGCTCAGGTCCCTGACCAGCGCAGCAGGGATAGCGCGCAAGGCAGGATCGGCGATCACCCAGATGGCCTGGTCGACCGAGGCGGCGAACGCGCAGACTGCGGTGACGATGGCGAGCGGTGCCAGCGATTGCCGGGTGAGGCCGATGGCGGATACGGCACGGTGGGTGAGCAGCACGCCGGTCACGACGAGGAGCACGACGGTGAGGCCCCGCCCACCGCGCATGAAGACCTGGTCGTGCCAGAAGGGGTCTAGCGGGATGGTCGGGAAGTCGCTGGGCCGGTAGAAGCCGTCCGGGAGGTTGCCGGTAGTGAAGGCAGTGGGAATCCGACTGCCGACGCTCACCACGAGCATCGACCACACGATGCCCCGCTCGAACCTCGTGAGCCGAGCGCGTGGGTAGCGCAGGACGAGTCCTAGGGCTGCCGCCAGGTAGAGGGGCTCGAGGATGTAGCCGATCCACGTCAGCCCAGCGTCCAGGTAGTGCGGGTCGTTCAGGTCACCGGGAACGGTCGCCCAGGCAACGCCAAGGCAGGCCCACCCGCTGATGTTGGGGAGGCTCGAGGCCATCAGGGTCAGCCCGATGACGACGAACGAGAGGACCGTCAGCCAGGTGATCGCCACGGCGGGCGCCTGATCCGGCAGACGGGGGATCGAGAGCGCGACCTTGGCCGACAGCGCCCCCGCGCCGACCAGCACAGCCCGATTGGGCACCGAGCGCAACGCCACGCCTGATTGTCCACCAGCCAGCAGGCGAGCCGCAGGCATTCTGACAGGTGGCGGGTCAACGGCCACGGACCACGTCACAGGTCACCCGCCTCGATCGCCCGGTCGACGAGGCTCTCGCCGAGCTTGCGGTAGGCCTCGAAGTCGAACTCGTCGAACATCTCGAACCGCTGCGTCGTAGCTGGGAAGTCGGGGTTGCGCAGCCGATAGGCCTCGAGGTCCCACGAGAGCCCCTTCGGCAGTGCGCACTTGATGTAGGTGATCTCGCACTGGCTGCGTTCCGGGCCGGGGTATCGCGCGGTCGCTCGGACGTGGGTCGCTTCCGGGTACTTCATCCCGCCGCGCAGCAGGGGCGACGGATCGAAGTCGACCTCTATGTCGTGGTCCATGCGCACGGTGGCAACCGCGTCCCCGACCACCGGGAACCTGTCTTCGTCGTCACCGGTGCCGTCCAGGACGATGAGTCGCGCGGGGCGGCGGCGAAGGCTCTCGACGAGGCCCAGGTTGTCGTAGTGGCCGCCGTCGGTGACGTACAGGAACGGTGAGTGCACCGGCATACCCCCGAACGCCTCCGCCCAGACCGCCAGCGAGGTGGGCCGGTCCAGCTTCTCGTTGATCCACTCGTAGGCCTTCAGAACCCTCGGCCCAGACCGCGACGACGGGTAGTAGGGATTGGGCATCCACACCCCGAGTCGCAGGTTCGCGAACGCCAGCAGCAATCGGTAGGGCCCGATGAGCTTGCTCTCACGTCCGGCCCTCGGGGCGAATGCCGCACCCGAGATGGCCATCGCGGCGGCAAGGTGCACCTGACCTCCGGGGTCGTTGCGGTACTCGCCCGTGGACACCCAGCACGCACCTCCCGGAAGGGTCCGCTCGCTCAGCCCCAGGGCGTCGGCGCCGAGGATGAATGGCGTGCCCCCGCGACCCGTGGGCAGCACATCGCCTTCCTCGATGTTCGCGGTCGCCACGAGCACCAAGTTGGGCCGCCGCGGCGGCGGCTGGTCAGCCTCGGGCGCGTCAGCGCGCTTGACGTAGCCCGGAAGCGAAGCGGGGAGTCCCTTGCGCGGACCGCGTCTCCTTCCGACGCTCCCCCGCGTGGTGAGGTCCTTCCGAGCCTCCATCCCGTCGGGGTCGAGTTCGGCCAGCCTGGGGTCTTCGGCGCCCGAGTGCTCCAAGTAGGCCCACGAGAGGCGCTCGCGATAGTAGGGGTGGATGGTCGTGAGGTTGGTCAGGCCGATGGCCCACAGGAGCATCGGGATGAACACCGCGAGCACAAGCGGGCCGTAGCCGAGTTCGTTCCGGCTGGCGCGGGTGATGTACAGCGCAGTCACGGCTGCCGTCGCGACGAACAGGATGAGGACGAACAGGAAGACCGCCAAGGCAGGCGCCACATGTCGTCGGAAGACCTCCAGCAGCCGGCCCTTGGTGCCGTCGGACCCCATGGGTGTCCCGATCCCTTTGGCGAGGGACCGGATCAGAGCTATGAGCGAGGCGATGGTGGTGACACCGGTGACCGTCCCGACCCACTGCGGGAGGTCGGCCACCTGACCGTCGATCATGACGTTGTGGAGCAGCACGGCGGCCCAGGGCAGTCCCAGGGTCACGGCGGCGAGGGTGACGGCAACCTGCAACAGCCGGTTCGGTGTCTCGTTCAGGAATGGGGTGCGCACGGCGTCTGACAGGTCGACCGGCGAGACTGCCCTGGACCAGGCCGCCCTGGCGCCCTTCAGCACCCGGTTCCAGAGGACGACCGCGCGGGCCGGCTCCTTGTCCTGCTGCGTCTCCCCGACCAGCTCGGCTTCCTGGGCTGTGCCTGCCTGGGCAGCCGCGGCCCGCGCCACAGCCTCCGCCCGGCGGTCCTCCTCGCGCACGACCAGGCCATGGCGGATCCGCCTGCCACAGAAGATGAGCACGGCGGTCCCCAGCAGAAGCAGCGGTCCGGTCACCTGCAGCCACCAGCTCGACCACCCCGCCCAGTTGAGCTCCCACAGAGACGAACCCGTCCTGACCGTCGTGTCGACCATCTGCACCAGGGTGACGTGCTGGGCCATTCCCCAGGCCAGCGCCACGACCCCCGCAGCCGCCAACACGACGTTGGCGGCGACGCCGAACAGCAGCGAGGTCACCAGGTCGAACCGTGCGCGCCCGGCAGAGGCGATGTAGTTGGTGCGGCGGCGCAGCTCGGCCAGCTCCCGGCTCCCTGGCGCGAACGGGGTCTGGGCCACCGGCGTGAGGGCGACAGCGTCGAGGTGCTGGTACATCGCGAGGTAAGCCGAAGCGGCATACCCCCCTCCGCTGACCGCGACAACCGTCTGGGCCGTGTTGAACCGGCCAGTCGCGTCCAGGCGCTGAAGCGCGCCGAGGCAGAACGACGCGGACTTGATGCCACCCCCCGAGCAGCAGATGATCGTGCCGCTGGGCGCGCCGAGGTCCGCATCCACCGGGGGTGAGGCATCTTCCTGGACGGCAGCGGGCGCAGGGCCAGACTCCTGCGCGGGCAGCGCGTCGGTGAACTGGCGAATGCCCTGGCGTCGCACCCAGAACAGCAAGAAGCACAGCACCAAGACCGCGATCAGGCCCTTGAACTCCGGTGAGTCCACGAATGCGCCCCAGGTGGGATCCTCACCGCGGGCGGCGTAGTCCACACCGGCCAGCACGATCAGGGCCAGGACAACTCCGAGGCGCCAAAGCGCGTACTGCGTCTTCACCTGCCGCCCTTCGGCGGCCAGTTTCGGTGATGGACCAGTGATCCCAGGCGGTGTCGCTGGCATGGCCTCACCTCCCTGGTGCTCCCCGGCGTTGGAGCCGGGCTGCTGTCGAGATTGTCCCGCTCGATGGCTTGGCGGGTGGCGTTCTGCGCAGACATTCTCGACATGGCAACTCCTGAGGCAAACCGTCGAAGCCAGCCCCGGACGAGCGCGCCGGGAGGCATCTCCAGTGTGGTGGCGCCAAACGCGCCGCAGATCAGGGACAGCCCGTGGGTGACTAGGTGGAACCACGGAGACCCGGTATGCCGGTGAGCCGGCTCACCGGCATACCCGCCGTGCCGCTCAGGTTTCGGACTCGGGAAGGGAACGGACCTTCACGCAGCACAGGCCCGGCTCGGGTTCCAGGCACGACGCGACCTGGGTGCAGCCCAAGCCGTCCAGGACGCCGTGGACGAGCGACTGGTTGATGCCGCAAACGAGCGCTGTGTGTTGGCGGGCCAGCTCGTCGAAGGGGCAGTTGGCGAGAGCGAGCTCGTCGGCGGCCTGGCGCGGCTCATAGCCCTGGTCGCGCAGCACTGACGCGACCCGGTCCAGCTCGGGGCCAGCTGGCGGCTGGGCCTCGGCGGCGATCCGCTGCCCCGCCGACTCTGCCGCGTCGCGGATGGCCCCGTCGAGATCGCCACCACCGGCCGAGCGTTCGAGGCCGGCAGCGAGGACGTGGCCGACCAGCTCGTAGTGCCGCTCGGGAAGCGACACGGTCACCTGGCGGCCCGCACGCCGGTAGAGCTTGGCCGGGCGGCCGGCTCCCGGGCCGGAGCGCCCGCTCAGCCGACGGAACTCGGCCTCCAGGAGCCCATCCGCCTCCAGACGGTCGAGGTGGAACTTGGCGGTGTGGACTGGAACGCCGAGGGCCTCGGCCGCCGCCTCGCGGCCCACGGCGTCCGGCTGGCCAACGACGTAGAGGTAGAGCGCGCGGCGCGTCGGGTCGGCGAGAGACCCGACCCCGGCCACGGCCTCGGCGAAGTCGTCGGCCACCGTGTCGCCTTTCTAAGAGAGAGAAGTCTTGACGTAAGAGCGCTGTGTTGTCTAACGTCAAGGCTACTCTCTTTTAGAAAAAGGAGGTACGTCATGAGCCATCTGTCCCTGCATCTCCCGACGCCTGGCACCGTGGACGGCCCGCGGCAGCGCGAGGCGCTCCTGCTGCTCCGAACGGTCTTCACGGTCGCACCGATCCTCTTCGGGCTCGACAAGTTCTTCAACCTGCTCACGGACTGGGAGAAGTACCTGGCGCCGTGGGTCAACAGCCTCGTCCCGGGGGGCGCCCGCACCGCCATGCTGCTCGTCGGGGTCGTCGAGATCATCGCCGGCATCGTCGTCTTCCTCCGGCCGGCCGTCGGGGGCTACGTCGTCGCCGCCTGGCTGGCCGGCATCATCGTCAACCTGGTCAGCCTCGGTGGCTACGGCGACGTGGCCCTGCGTGACTTCGGCCTCCTTGTGAGCGCCCTCGCCCTCGCGCGCCTGGCCGCCGCGCCGACCTCAGCCGCGCCGACCTCAGCCACGACGCCTTCCGGTGCCGACGCGCAGCAGGGCCAGGTATGACCGAGGCGGGCCGCGCTGCCTCTGGACCACGCGCTGCTGCCGGATATGCCGACGGCGACGGGCTCCGACGCTGGCGGCCGCGGATCGTCCACACGCGTGACGCGGTCGACCTCCGGGCGGCGGAGCACGCCGCGGCCGACCTCCTGGCGGCGCTGGGTCTCCCGATCGACTCCGACGACATGGCCGAGACCCCGCGGCGGATGGCACACGCCCTCGCCGAGATGCTCGAGCCGCCGGCCTTCGACTTCACGACCTTCGCGAACACCGAGCTCTATGACGAGCTGGTCCTCGTGCGCGACATCCCGGTCCGCTCCGTGTGTGAGCACCACATGCTGCCCTTCGCGGGGGTGGCCCACGTCGGCTACCTGCCCGGTGAGCGGATCCTCGGGCTGTCGAAGCTCGCCCGCGTCGTCGAGTTCTATGCCCGGCGCGCGCAGACGCAGGAACGGCTCACCCGACAGGTTGCCGAACACCTCCAGACCCACCTCGAGCCGCTGGGCGTCGGGGTTGTCGTGGACGCCGAGCACACGTGCATGACCCTGCGCGGTGCGGGTTCCAGGGGATCCAGGACGGTCACGTCGGCCCTGTTGGGGCAGCTGCGCGAGAACCCCTCGTCTCGGGCCGAGTTCCTCGGGCTGGCCAGGGCACAGTGACGATGGCGTTGGGCTGTCCCTGGGTCAGGCAACCTCGGCGATGGCCACGAAGTTCGCCACCCGGTGCCCGTCCGGCCGCAGCCCGAGCGCGTCGTCGCAGGTGACCAGCGCAACGCGTCGTACCGTCGAATTGCCGCCCCAGACCGTCTGGTTCGTCTGAAGGGCAGTCTTGTCGACGGTGAGCGTCTGCACGATCTTGAGGGTGACCACCTTTCCGGTAGCGTCATGGACCCGCACGAGGGCACCGCGTCGCACCTTGTCGAGGTTGTAGAAGATGTCCGGCCGCCCGTTGGCGACGATGTGGCCAGCGACTACCGCAGTGCCAAGCTCGCCCGGCTTCACACGGCCGTACCCGGTGAACCAGATCGCAACTCCCGCCGGCGGATTGATCTTGCCCCCGACCAGGCCCTCGGGCGCCAGACGCTTCCCGATTCCGAGCGACGGAATTTCGAGCCACACCTGGCTGCCGTGGAGGCTGAGCGGCGGACTCGATGCCGCAGTCGTCGTCGACGAGGGTGCGGTCGAGCGGCTGGGCAGAGCGCCGCCGGTCGGGTCCCCCGAGGGGATCGCGACCGGCGGCGGTGCCGCAGCGCCCCAGCCACCATTGACCGAGATGCCCAGAGCCAGGAGCCCGGCCATGATCAGGCCGAGGCCGGCCACGACGGCTGGGCGTTTCTGGAACTGCATGCGGGACACCTCAGTACGGCTTGCTGGGTGCGTGTGCTCGGATCTGTCAGGTCCTTCCCGGGCCGGTCAGTGCTTGCGGACCGGTCGGCGCAGGCCACCGATCGTCAGCGCGATGCCGCCGATCAGTATTGCCAGGCCGGCAGTCGTGCCGAAGCCGCTCGACCCACCAGTGACATCAGTCTCCACCACGGGGCCGGTCGACGGGCTCGTGGTCGACGAGGTCGTCTTCGTGGTTGTGGTGGTTGTGGTGGTCTGCTTGCTCGGCGCCTCGCACAGGATCACGTGCGAGATGTCCTTGCCGCTGCTGTGGCTGAGGACGTCACCCTCAGACACGTCGGAGTGCTCCTCGTTGGGCTGGTCGACCGACTCGTTCGCACCGGCTTTGACGATCGCGTAGACCCAGTCGTAGCCGTCGTCCGGCGCGGGCACCGTGAAGGTCTTGGCGTCTACGTTGTCGTACTTGACGCACTTGACCCCTGGGTACTTGCCGGCCAGCACGGACTCCCAGTAGGACGTGTGGTTCTTGTCGGAGTCGACGGAGGCGACGACCCCCGACGAGACCGGCGCAGCAGACGCCGAGGCGAGGACGCCCAGCGAGCCGGCGAGGAGGGCGACCGCTCCGATGGTGGAGACAAGCGCCCGGCGGATGGTGATGGCGTGCATGTGGACGTCCAGTCCTTCCTGGCCCACGCTGAGCGGGCCGCACATTCTCGTTGGTGGAAAGAGGGAGAGCAGTTCAGGCCCGTGATGCACGTCCTGACCCAGAGGTGCGGCCCGGGTGGGCTTCGCACGGCACGGTGTGACGCGGCTCTCCAGGTTCTCTGACGCTCGAGATGCGCGGCGGCTCAATGTACTGCGGGGCAGGCGCCGCCCACGCCGTTTTGGCCGAAACACGGCGCGAGCCCGACGTCACTGCCGCAGTGGTTCGACTGGCGCACGGATCCGTCAGCGGCGCTTCCGTGGCCTGAAGTCCGGCGGCTGCTTCTCCATGGCTGCTCGACGCGCCGCGGCCGTGTTCTGGTTGACCAGAAGGCGCAACTGCTCTGCGCGCTCGCGGGCAAAGGTCGCGCGCGGCCCGGAGTTCCACCGGCGGGTGAAGAGCCGCTTGGCGGCGGCAAGGGAGTCCGGCGAGCGCAGGCGCAGCCGCTCAACGAGAGCCAGCGCACCGGCATACGGGTCGTCGTGCACCTCCGTGACCAAGCCGAGCTCGTGGGCCTCGATGCCGCTGACCACGTCACCGGTCATGGTGAGGCGCTTGGCGACGTCGATGCCCAGCAGCTCCGCCAGGGTCTGGATGCCGCTCATGTCGGGGATCAGTCCCCACTTCACCTCGAGGACCGACCACTGGGCGTCGGGCGTGCTCATGCGGAAGTCCGCC
Organism: uncultured Actinomycetota bacterium; assembly: GCA_963715025.1. Lineage (GTDB taxonomy): Bacteria > Actinomycetota > Actinomycetes > Actinomycetales > Dermatophilaceae > DASSJT01. Next base: position 1,328,295 of record CAVQQQ010000009.1, read on the forward strand.
GCGAGGGCGATCTGGAGTCCCCCGCCAAAACAGTGACCGCGCACGGAGGCGATCACCGGAACGGGCAGCCGCCGCCAGGCCCAGCATGCCTCTTGGAAGGTGTTCGTGCCGCGCCAGGGGCGATGGGCGAAGGCCGTCGCGACCCGGTGCGGCTTCGCGAGGACCGAGCCGAAGTCCAGGCCGGCGGAGAACGAGGGCCCGTTGCCGCTGAGCACCACCGCCCGCAGGGTGCGGTCGGCGCGCAGCTTGCGCGCCGTGCCTGCGAGGTCGCGGAGCATCTCGAGCGTGAGGCCGTTGAGCTTGCCGGGTCGGTCGAGCCTCACGTGGGCGACCTGGTCTTCGACGGTGCACGTGACGTGGTTCGGCATGACCGAAAGGCTACGGGGAACCGGGCGGTGGTCCCTCGCCGACGGGACCAACGACTCTGCCCGGGCCCGGCGACAGACCTGAGCCTGATGACACCACTGCAGGAGGTCTGTCGCAGGAGGTTGCCATGTCGGCCACGTCGAAGCACCCCCACGTCGCATCGCACCGTGCGCCGCGCCAGACGACGCCGGCCGGGCTTCACTTCCTCCGGTGGGGGTGGATCAGCGTCGCGCTCATCCCGGTGGGCTTCGCCCTCGGGATGCTCGTCGGCGAGGGGCTCCTCGCCCTGGAGGGCTACGGCTCAGGCAGTGAGCAGTCGGTCCCGGTCGCGCCCATGCTGGTAGCCGCCGTGCCGGCTCTGGCTGTCCTGGTTACGCCCGGCATCCTGGCCGCGTGGTTCGGATCCCGGGCGCTCGCCGAGGACGAGCACCGCGGAGTGTGGCCGCTCGCGGTCGGCGTCATCGCCGCCGCTGGATCGGTGCTGCTCAACGTGTTGGGATACATCGTCAACCGGTGAGGCTGGCGGCGCGCTCGATCTCGGCGACCTCGATCTTCTTCATCGAGAGCATCGCCTGCATCGCCCGCTGCGCACGCCCGGGGTCGGGGTCGCCCAGCAGGGCGGTGAGCGCCTCCGGCACGACCTGCCAGGAGAGGCCATACCTGTCCTTGACCCAACCGCACGGCCCCTCCTCGCCGGCCTCCGAGAGCTGCTCCCAGTAGCGGTCCACCTCCCCCTGGTCGGCGCAGTGGATCTGGAATGAGATCGACTCGTTGAAGCTGAAGTCAGCCGGACCGCCGTTGAGCGCGACGAACTCGCTCCCGTCGAGCTCGAACGTCACCGTCATCGCGGATCCTTCAGGCCCGGGGCCCGCCGGCCCGTAGCGCGTGACGTCGACGATGCGCGAGTTGGGGAAGATGCCGGTGTAGAACTCGGCGGCCTGCTCGCCCTCGCTGGCGAACCACAGACAGGGGGTGGTGGTGTTGCGCGACATGATGTCGTCCTCTCTAGCTGGTATGCCGGGTGGCCCGGACCGCGCCCGACGGCACGGTTGCAGGTAGAACGAGCCAGGTGATCGAAACTCATCGGTGGTCGATGGAAGGCCCGCCCGTCTGCCTGCTCCGCAGCCACCACCACAGCATGCCCGCCCCACCGGTTGGGATCTCCATCAGGAAGGTGTAGCCGCGGTAGAGCAGCACACCGGCGGCGGCCTGCCCCGCGGGGACGCCCAGCGCAACCAGCGTGCCGGTCATGCCGAGCTCGACGAAGCCTGTGGCACCGGGGGTGAGGACGGCCAGACTGAGGATCCGCTCGACCGCGAACGCTGCGAACACGATGGCGGGCTCCACCGAGACCCCCACCACGCGCAGGCTGCACCAGCACAGCGCCGCCTGCAGCACGGCATACGAGAGTTTGCCGACGGTGAGCCGGCCCCAGGTCGCGGCGACGAGCCCAGCGGTGTCGCGCCGCAGGACCACGGCGCGGGCGGGAAGGCCCTCGCCGGCCCGGCCGATGCGCCGGGCGGACCAGGCCACGAGGCGGCCGACGCGCGCGGCGAGCCGGTCGCTCGCGAAGAGCCAGGCGGCCAGGGCCGCCAGGACGAGCAGGCCCAGGACGCTCCAGGTCGCGGCCGCCTCCAGGCCGTCGCTGCGCACCGCCGTGCGGGCCAGCCAGGCGACCGCGACCGTGGGCAGCGCGAGCTTGACCGCGTTGTCCCAGAGGTTGGTCACCAGGGCCCAGCGGGCGAACTCCACCCGGCCGAAGCCCCAGCTGCGGGCCATCGAGTAGTTCGCGACCGTGCCGGCAGCGCCGCCGAGGGGGAACAGGTTGGACACGAAGCTCCCAGTGAGGTTGAGCAGCAGGGACCGGCGATGGCTCAGGCCCGGCATCGCGGCGGCGAGGGAAATCGTGTGGACGCCGAGGCCCACGATCCACAGGCAGCCGAGGGCGAGCAGCTGCAGAGGCGACACTCGGCTCATCGCCGCACCCACGTCCGCCCACGGCGCCCCGGCGAGCTTCGGCAGGCCGATCCCGAGGATCGCGGCTGCGAGCGCAGCGGAGAGCGCTGCCTTGAGAAGGACGTGGCGGCGCGGCCCGGAAGAACGGCGCGGTGTCGGCTGTAGCGCGATCCCCCTGGGCGGCGCCGAGGTGACGACGACTGCCATGTCACCAGTCTTGGCGCGCAGCAGTGTCCGGCCCATCCGTGCTCACCCCCACAGTGCACGGATTCCCCGGCTCCGGGGTAGGGGTCTTCCCCTAGGGGCTGGTCCGGGGTTCGCTGAGGGGGACGGACGGGACTCGCCGGCCCTGCCGACGGGCGACGTCAGCGCGGCCGCGCCGCTGGTCACCGCTGCGGCGGGGTGTATGCCGCTCGCCCACCGCGCCGCAGCGCGCTGAGCTCGGGTGGTGGCCCGGGGTCAGAGTCGGGCGGCCGGGCGGCCGACGACCCTCACCGTTGCGAGCCGCCGGTGACCCCAGCGGTCGCGCGAATGACCGAGCCTCTTGTGCGCTGCCTGCGCGGTGACCCCCAGGGCCTGCCCGATGCGCGCCCACGTCCAGCCCTGCTCCAGGGCATGGCCGACGGTCAGTCGCTCGAGCTGGTTGATGAGGGCCCGTGACGACCGGACGACCGCGAACGCGGCCTCCGGGTCGTCCGGTGACGGCAGGTCAGGCAACCTGGTCATGCCATCAACCATCGTTGACGCGGGTCCCCGGATCAAGCCTCGGCGGGGCGGCTGGGCCCGACTGGCGCCGAACGGCCGGCCATGACGCCCCGCGGACGCGCGTTTGCGCAGGTCAGGGACCTGATGCGGCAACGGGATCGCCGCGCCCGGTTTGTCATGCTATGGGCTGGTTCGGGGATCCCAGAGGCGGCCTGGGGTGCTTGCAGGACCACCCCAGGACGCCCACCCTATGGCCGTCCATGGCGCCTTCCCCCGCGGGGACTCCCCCGAGGCCACGTGGGCTGGTGTTGGCGACGCGGCGGTTCTGTCCCCTGAGAAACCAGGTTTCCATGACCACGCTCACGGCATCACTTCGAGCGGCCCGCATCATGCTGATGACGGTGCTGCTGGCGATCGGCCTCCTGGCCCTCCCCACCGCGCAGCCCGCGGCCCACGCGGCGACCTCGGCGTCGTCGACCCAGATCAGCGCGGCCCTCGCCCAGGCCAAGTCGAGGGTCGGGCTCACCCCCTACCGGTGGGGCGGCACCAGCCTCATCTATGGAGTCGACTGCTCGGGCTTCACCTACCGCATCTTCCGCAACCAGGGTGTCTACCTCCCGCGAACGGCGCAGGACCAGCGGTATGCCGTGCGGTCGATCAGCCGGTGGTCGCGCGCCCCCGGCGACCTGGTCTTCTTCCACACCTCGAGCGGGTACGTGTACCACGTCGGGATCTACGCCGGCAGCGGCTACATCATCGACGCGAGCAGTTCCCGCGGGAAGGTCGTCAAGCGCCTGATCTGGACGTCGTCGGTCTACTACGGGACGCTGCGCCGCTGACCCGCCACGGTCAAGAGGGCATCGAGGGCCGCCGTGCAGTGGCCGACGAGGTCGTCGAGGGAAAGGCCCCGCTGCGGGGCCGGCGCCTCGGACCACGCCAGCGCGCGGTCCTCGACGTAGGCCACCCAGCCGTGGAGGACCGGCAGGGCTGCGTCGTCGAGCTCGGTGACGCCGAGGGCTAGCCGGGCCATCGCCTCGCGGAGCGTCCCCGCAAGTCCCTCCGTCCCGAGCGAGGCGCCGGTGCGTCCGTAGACGAGCGCCAGATAGCTGTCGCGGCGCCGGTCGAGCTGGAGGACGAAGCGCTCCACGAACTGAGCGAGCCGCTGCTCCCGGGTCCCGCCCTCGTCCGGCGCGACGTTGCGCATGACCCGCCGACCGGCGGCCTCGACGACGGCCTGGTGGAAGGCGTTCTTGGTCGGGAAGTAGTGGAACAGCAGCCCCCGCGAGATGCCGGCCTCCGCAGCCACCTCGTCGATCGACAGGTCTTGGATCGGCCGCTCGACGAGTTTCCGCAGGCCGATGCCCAGCAGCTGCCGCCGCCGGTCGTTGCGGGAGAGGCGCCGGGGCGGCGCGGCGGGCGATGTCTTGGTCACAGCTGTTGAGCATTGCTCAACAAGCCCGTAGGGTCAACTCATGGACTTCGCACCGTCCCCGCGCGCCGCTGACCTCACCGAGCGGGTGCGCGCCTTCATCCAGACCGAGATCGAGCCGGTGGAAGCGGCCTACCACCGGGAGATCGCCGAGCGCCGGTCCAGCGGCCGCGACCCCTGGGAGCCGCTCCCGGTCATCGCGGAGCTCCGCGCCAAGGCCCGCGCCCAAGGCCTGTGGAACCTCTTCCTCCCCGCTGGACACGAGGGTCCATATGCCGCTCAGTTCGGCACTGACGGCGGCGCCGGTCTGTCGAACGTGGACTACGCGCCCGTGGCGGAGCAGACCGGTCGCTCGTTCCTTGCCCCGCACATCTTCAACTGCAACGCGCCCGACACCGGCAACATGGAGGTGCTGCTGAAGTACGGCAGCGACGCGCAGAGGCGGGACTGGCTCGAGCCGCTGCTCGATGGCCGCATGCGCAGTGCCTTCTGCATGACCGAGCCCGGGGTCGCCTCCTCGGACGCAACGACGATGGAGCTGCGGACGGAGGTCGACGGCGACGAGGTGGTCGTCAACGGGCGGAAGTGGTGGTCCACCGGGGTGGGCCACCCCGACTGCCAGATCTACATCGTCATGGGCCTGACCGATCCGGAGGCCCACAAGTACGCGCGCCACTCGATGGTGCTGGTGCCGCGGGACACCCCCGGTGTGACGGTCGAGCGACTGCTGCCCATCATGGGCACCTACGACGAGCCGCACGGGCACGGCGAGGTCTCGTTCAACGACGTGCGCGTGCCCCTGGACAATCTCATCGCCGGGCCGGGCCGGGCGTTCGAGATTGCGCAGGGCCGTCTGGGGCCGGGCCGGGTGCACCACTGCATGCGCCTGATCGGCCTGGCCGAGCGGGCTCTCGAGCTCGCCTGCGAGCGCGGCCTCGCCCGGCAGGCGTTCGGGAAGCCCCTGGTCAACCTCGGCGGCAATCGCGAGCGCATCGCCGATGCGCGGATCGCGATCAACCAGGCCCGCCTGCTCGTACTCCACGCCGCCTGGCTGCTCGACACCCAGGGGCCCAAAGGTGCCCTGAGCGCGGTCAGCGAGATCAAGGTTGCGGTCCCCACCATGGCCACCCGCGTGGTCGACATGGCCATCCAGCTGCACGGCGGGGGCGGCCTGTCCGACGACTTCCCGCTTGCCGCCAGCTGGATCAGCGCCCGGTCCCTGCGGCTCGCCGATGGCCCCGACGAGGTGCACCGCGGCGTCATCGCCAGGCTCGAGCTCATGAAGCACGGGGCGGCCCGATGAGCGCCTCCAACGGCTCGCTGCCGAACCCGCCGGCCCCGGGCCGGCGGGTGCTGGTCACCGGCGGCTCTTCCGGGCTGGGTCTGGCCTTGGTGGAGCAGTTCGTCGCTGCCGGCGACCGGGTGCTGGTCACCGACCTCGCTGCCGAGGCCAGGGCGACCGGCCCGGGAGGCGCACCGGCGACGCTGCCGGACGGCACGGCATACCACCAGCTCGACGTGCGCAGCGACGCAGACTGGAGTCGCGCTCGCGACTGGGTCCAGGAGCACTGGGGCGGTCTGGACCTGCTGGTCAACAACGCGGGAATCGCGCAGGGCGGCCGCATTGACCGGGTGACCATGGAGGACTGGCAGCTCATCACCGACGTCAACCTGCTCGGGGTCGTGCGTGGCTGCCGCACCTTCGTACCGATGATGAAGGCGCAGGGCAGCGGGCAGATCGTCAACACCGCCTCCATGGCGGGTCTCGTGCACCCACCCGCAATGAGCTCCTACAACGCGGTCAAGGCCGGCGTGGTGGCGCTCAGCGAGACCCTGCAGCACGAGCTCAAGCCCTTCGGGATCAGCGTGTCGGTGGTCTGCCCGAGCTTCTTCCGCACAAACCTCGGGGACTCGTTCAACGACAGCGATCCCCTCATGCGCGATGCGGGAAAGCGGCTCGTCGAGGGGTCGAGGGCCAGCGCTGCCGAGGTCGCCGGGATCGTGCTCGAGGGTTTGGCCAAGCGCAAGCCGGTGATTCTCACCGACCGCGAGGGGCGCCTCGCCCACTGGGCGAAGCGGCTGGCCCGACCGCTGCACAACCGGCAGATGGCAGCGGTCGCGAGGAAACTGCGGGACGCGGAGACGTCACCGGGTGAGCAGGCGGAGGGCGAGCCCGCCGAGGGCGGAGCGGCGCAGGACAGGGCCCGGGCGTGAGCGCGGGAACGATCCTCATCACCGGGGCGAGCTCAGGGCTGGGAGCGGAGATGGCGCGCCAGTTCGCCGCCCTCGGCTATGACCTCGCGCTGTGTGCCCGGCGGGCGGACCGGCTGGAGGGTCTCCGGGACGAGATCGAGGCGGCACACCCGGGGCGACGGGTGGAGCTGCGAGCCCTCGACGTCACCGACCACGCGCAGGTGTTCGACGTGTTCCGTGCGTTCGCTGCGGACTTCGGCGGCATCGACCGGGTCATCGTCAACGCAGGCCTGGGCAAGGGCGCGGCGCTCGGAACCGGCCGCTTCGACGCCAACCGGGAAACGGCCATGACCAACTTTGTCGGGGCCCTGGCCCAGGCGGAGGCCGCCATGGAGATCTTCCGCGCCCAGGGCCGCGGGCACCTGGTCATGATCTCCTCGATGTCCGCCCTGCGAGGCATGCGCAAGAGCATGACGACGTATGCCGCGTCGAAGGCCGGAGTGGCCAGCCTCGCCGAGGGCCTGCGCTCCGAACTCATCGGCAAGAAGGGGATCGACATCTCGGTGATCTACCCGGGCTACATTCGCTCGGAGATGAACGAGCACGTGTCGCAGCAGACGAGGTTCATGGTCGACACCCAGACGGGGGTGCGGGCCATGGTCCAGGCGATCGAGAAGCGCAAGGCGAAGGCCTATGTCCCGGCCTGGCCATGGGTGCCGATCGGCATTGCCATGCGGAGCATGCCCCTGTCGATCGTGCGCAAGCTCGCCTGAGGAGTGTTGCGGGTGGAATCAAGGGCACGTGGGGCCGTTGCTGGAGCCAGCGCGGTCCGCGGCGAGGACTCCTTCGACGTCGGCTCGATGGCGCAGTGGCTGCGCGAGCACGCCGAGGACGGCACGAGCCTGGCGGGGATCCCGGAGGTGCGGCAGTTCTCGGGTGGCGCGTCGAACCTCACCTACCTGCTGCGGTACCCCTCGCGCGACCTGATCCTGCGCCGTCCGCCAACGGGCCACAAGGCCAAGAGTGCTCACGACATGGGGCGCGAACACCGGATCCAGAAGGCACTCAGGCCACTGTTCCCGTACGTCCCGGAGATGGTGGCGTTCTGCGGCGACGAGTCGGTGATCGGCTCGCAGTTCTACGTGATGGAGCGCGTCGAAGGCACCATCCTGCGGCGGGACCTGCCCCCGGAGCTCGGCCTCGACGAGGCCCAGGTGCGCACGCTGTGCACGCGCGTCCTCGACCTGCTCGTGGAGCTGCACGGCGTCGACCCGTCCGCCGTCGGCCTGTCCGACCTGGGCCGCGGCCATGGATACGTGGCACGGCAGGTGGCCGGGTGGACCCAGCGGTACCGCGCGGCGAAGACGTGGAACGTCGGGTCGTTCGAGAAGGTGATGCACTGGCTGGAGGTGAACCAGCCGAACGACGTGCGAACCTGCCTGATCCACAACGACTTCCGCTTCGACAACATTGTCCTGTCGTCGGACGACCCCACCCACCCTGTGGGCCTGCTCGACTGGGAGATGGCCACCCTCGGCGACCCGCTCATGGACCTCGGTGGCGCCCTGGCCTACTGGGTGCAGGCCGACGACGGCAGGTGGTTCCGCCAGTTCCGGCGGCAGCCCACCCACGAACCCGGCATGATGACCCGCCGCGAGGTTGTCGACTACTACACCTCCCGGACCGGGCTCTCGCTGACACCCCAGCAGTGGGCCTTCTACGAGGTATTCGGCCTGTTCCGTCTCGCGGTGATCGTCCAGCAGATCTACTACCGCTACCACCACGGCCAGACCCACAACCCGGCGTTCAAGCGATTCCACCTGGCCGTGCTCATGCTCGAGGCCCGCTGCCGCCGGATCATCCGCCGGGCCGGCCGGTGAGCCCACCGTGAGCGTGCTGCTCCTGGTGCGCCATGGGCAGGCCTCCTTCGGCGCCAAGGACTACGACGCCCTGTCACGAGTCGGCCACGAGCAGGCCCGGGCGCTGGGAGCCGCGCTCGCGGCCCGCGGCGTGGGTCCCGGCGCCGTGATCTGCGGCGGGATGCGGCGGCAGGGAAGCACGGCCGAGGAGCTCACCGCCGCAGCGGGCTGGGACCTGATGCCGCAGGTGGACGAGGGGTGGGACGAGTTCGACCACGAGCGGGTCATCGAGGCGCACCGGCCGGCATACCGCAACCGCATGGTCATGAAGGCCGACCTGGCGCGCACGCTCAAGCCCATGCGCGCCTTCCAGGACATGTTCGACAAGGCGGTGGATCGCTGGGTGGCGGGGGAGCACGACGGCGAATACCCCGAGTCGTTCGCCGACTTCGCGGCTCGGGTACGGGCGGCCCTGCTGCGGACCATCGAGGGTATGCCGGCCGGCGGGCTCACCGTGGTCGTCACCTCGGGCGGCCCGATCGGCGTCGTCGCTGCCGACCTGCTGACCGGGGGGCTCTCGGCGTGGGCGCGGTTCAACCGCGTCACCGTGAACACCGGCGTGACCAAGGTCGTGTCGGGCGGCAGGGGCCTCAACTGCGTGTCGTTCAACGATCATGCTCACCTCGACCACGAACGACGACTCCTGACCTATCGCTGACCCGACGCCACACCGACCCGAGACCACACCCATCGACGCCACACCCACCCGACAACCTGGACGACCTCGGCGCCCTGCGCCGACTGAAAGGGCAAGACCATGCGCGCAGCACTGATCTCCTCCACTGACGGACCCGCCGCCGTGACGGTCGCCGACGTCCCCGAGCCGGCGCTCGCGCGGGGGCAGGCGCTGGTCGAGGTGCACCGGGCCGGCGTGACCTTCCCGGAGGTGCTGCAGACGCGCGGGCTCTACCAGCTCCAGCCGCCGCTTCCCTTCGTGCCCGGCTCAGAGCTGTCCGGGGTGGTCAGGTCGGCGCCCGAGGGCAGTGGCCTGGTGGCCGGGCAGCGGGTTGCGGCACTCCCCGGCCTCGGCGGCTTCGCCGAGCTGGCGGCGGTGCCTGCGCCCCAGGTGTTGCCCATTCCGGACGACATGTCCTTCGACATCGCCGCGGCACTGCCGCTGAACTACCTGACCTGCCTGTTCGCCCTTGATCGGCGAGCTCGGCTGCAGAGCGGCGAGACGGTCCTCGTACACGGGGCGGCCGGGGGGATCGGCACCGCGGCGATCCAGATTGCCAAGGCCCGGGACGCCCGGGTGATCGGTGTGGTGTCGGAAGCGGTGAAGGGAGAGACGGCACTGGCCGCCGGCGCCGATGAGATCGTGTCGGCCGACGGCTTCCTGGCCGCGGTGAAGGCGCTCACCGGTGGCCGTGGGGTCGACGTGGTGGTGGACCCGGTCGGCGGCGACCGATTCACCGACTCGCTGCGCTCCCTAGCCGTGGAGGGCCGGCTCCTCGTGATCGGCTTCACCGGCGGAGAGATTCCCACGGTCAAGGTCAACCGGCTGCTTCTCGGGAACACGTCGGTCGTGGGCGTCGGGTGGGGCGGGTTCTGGATGCCGCACCGGCCGGAGTACGTGGCTGAGCAGTGGGCCGACTTGATGGCGCTGTGGGGGAGGGGCGCGCTGCGTCCGCCGATCGGCGCGACCTTCGACCTCACCGAGGCGAGCGCGGCGATCAGCTCACTCGACGAGCGGCGAGCCGTGGGCAAGGTGCTGCTTCGCATTCGTGACTGAGCGGACGCGCTGCAGGCGGGCGGACGGCATACGCCTGGTTCTTGTGCCTTGTCTTGCTGCGTGCGTGCGACTCGGCACCGCATGATTGAGGCGTGACCACGATCGTCTTCTTCCACGCCCACCCGGACGACGAGGCCTCGCAGACGGCGGGGACCATGGCTCGCGCGGCGGCTGAGGGGCATCGCGTGGTGACGGTGTTCGCGACGAACGGCGACCACGGCGAGACTCCCGAGGATCTTGCGCCAGGTGAGACGGTCACCGACCGGCGGCGCCGCGAGGCCGAGGCGTCCGCCCGCGTTCTCGGGGTCGAGCGGATCCACTGGCTGGGCTTCATGGACTCCGGCATGACCGGCTGGGAGCAGAACCGCCACCCAGCGAGCTTCTTCCAGGCCGACGTGGATGACGCGGCCAAGCGGCTCGCGCAGATCCTCGACTGGGAGCGGGCCGACGTGGTCGTGGGATACGACTGGCATGGCAACTACGGCCACCCCGACCACATCAAGGTCCACCAGGTGGTTCACCGCGCGGTCGAGCTGGTGACCGGCCGGCGACCCCGCGTGATCGAGGCGACGATGAACCGCGACCTCATGCGGGCGATGCACCTTGCCCTGGTCGAGGCGGGTGGCGTCGAGGACTGGGACCCTGATGTGCCGATGGACGACGGCAACCCACTCGGCGAGCCGGAGTCGGCCATCAGTCTTCAGGTGGACGTTCGCGACTACCTCGACCAGAAGCGGGCTGCCATGGAGGCGCACCGCAGCCAGGCCACGGACATCGAGGCCTTCCTGTCCATGCCTCCAGACGCCTTTGCCATGGCCTTTGGCACCGAGCATTTCATCGAGCCGGGTCACGAGGAGGGGCGGACCGGGATGCGACTCGGTTGGATTCTCGACGAGTCGCCGTGACCTCACACGAGCGCATCGCCGACCCCCCAGTCACCGAGACGGATCGGGGGCCCGAGGGCGACGGGTCCCAGAGCGGGCCGGCCGTCGACGGGCCGGCCGCCGACGTCCATGGTCTGCCCCAGTCCCGGTGGTTCATCGCCGCGTTCCTCTTCGCCCAGTTCGGCCTCACCCTGATCCTGCTGGGCACGGCCGGAATCACCCTGCCCCTGCGGTACAGCGAGCTCGATCCGGGTCGGAAGGCTCAGCTCCTCGCCGCGACTGCCGGGGTCGGTGGTGTGGCGGTGATGGTGTCGACGCCGCTGTTCGGCCGGCTGAGCGACCGGTGCCGCTCCCGGTTCGGCATGCGCCGCCCGTTCATCCTCGGCGGGGTGACGGCGGGTGGGCTGGGCATGCTGCTGCTGTCCACGGCGCAGACCCCACTGGAGACCATGGCGGCCTGGGTCGTTGCCCAGATCGCGTATGCCGCAACCAGCGCGGGAATCCACGCCCTCCTCGCCGACGCCGTTCCCCGGCGGATTCGGGCACGGGTCTCTGCCGGGTTCGGCCTTGCCGCCGGGCTCGCCACGGTGGCCGGTGGACAGCTGGTCGACCGTCTTCCCGACAGCCCGCTGTGGTGGTTCGGCGTGCCGGCGCTGATCTGCTTCGCGGCGTCCGGGCTGCTCGTGCTGGTGCTCAGGGACCGCCACCGGCATGCGGCACCGCCCCCGCTGGGTGTGCGCGAGGTCGCCTCGAGCTACTGGCTGAGCCCGCGGCGTTACCCGGACTTCGCGTGGGCATGGGCGTGCCGGTTCATGGTCACGATGTCGATCCTGACCGTCGGCACGTTCATGGTCTACTTCCTCACCGACGAGCTGGGCGTCTCGCGGAGGGACGCACCCAGGCAGGTGAGTCTCGTGCTCGCGGTCTACTTCGCGGCCGGCATACTCACCACGCTGTGCTTTGGCTGGATCAGCGACCGCACCGGGCGGCGCAAGCCGATCGTGTGGACCTCCGCGCTGTTCACGGCTGTGGGGCTGGGCCTCGCGTCGGCCGCGCCCGACCTGCGCACCTTCCTGGCCTGCATTGCGGTCGCGGGCCTGGGGCAGGGCGCGTTCGTGTCCGTCGACGTGGCGATGATGACCGAGGTGCTGCCCAGCTCGGCGGACACGGGCAAGGACCTGGGCATCCTGGCCCTGTCCTACCTGCTGCCCCAGGCCCTGCTGCCCCTCGTCACCGCGCCGCTGCTGGCGATTGGGCCGGGCGACCAGTCCAACTACCGGGCGCTGTGGGTCGGCGCGGCCGTGCTGTCAGTCGTGGGCGCGCTCGCGGTGCTGCCGATCCGCACGGTGCGCTAGCGCCGCCTGTCGACCGGGCACGAGCGGTCGACGGGCGCACGAGCGGCCACTGGCGCAAGAGCGGCGACCGGCGCAGAAAACTCCCCGGGGCGCAGCCACAGGAGCGCTGGTGATGGAACTCTGCGCCGGTGTTCCGCAGCCACGCCTGGGTGGGAGCCGACGAGCGGGCCTCAGGGGCTCTGCAGCACCGAGAGGACGTTGCCCGCCGGATCGGTGAACCACGCGATGTCCGGCCCCAGGTTGGCCGCGATGCCCCGGGCGATCCCCTTCTCGTCCTGTGGCATGCCCTCGTACAGCTCGATGATGACCCCGCGTGAGGTCAGCTCGTCGACGGCGCGGTCGATGTCGTCGACGGGGAGGTTCAGCATCGTGTAGGACGCCGGGGTGTGGTTCGGCTTGGGGTAGACCCAGATGCTGACGCCGTCGCCGAGCCCGAGCCGGAGACCGTCGGGCTGGCGCTCGACGCTCAGGCCGAGTACGTCCCGGTAGAACGTCTCAGCGGCGTCGAGGTCGTCGACGGAGAAGCCGCTGAACGGCCGCTCGCTCGCAATGGGGGTGGTTGCACTCATCCCCTCAGTGTGCCCCTTTCTCGGGTCACCCGATGAAGGTGCGCCCAACCCGACGGCGAACCTCGGGGCCCAGCGAACCGTTCTTGGGTCACCCGACAAAGGGTCGGCGGGCGGGTCAGAGGCGCGCGGCGAGGCGGGTGCCCTGGTCGATGGCCCGCTTGGCGTCGAGCTCGGCGGCGACATCCGCACCCCCGATCACCTGGGTCGGCACCCCGGCCGCCTCCAGTCCCGCGACCAGGTCGCGCACCGACTCCTGGCCGGCGCACACCACGATCGAGTCGACCTCCACCACCCGGGAGTTCTCCCGTTTCTCGCCGAACGAGATGTGCAGGCCTGCGTCGTCGATCCGCTCGTAGCTGACCCCCTTGACCTGCTCGACTCCCTTGGCCCGCAACGCAGCCCGATGCACCCACCCCGTCGTCCTGCCCAGGCCCCTGCCGATGGATGTCGGCTTACGCTGGAGCAGCGTGACGGCGTGGGGCGACGGCCCCACCCGAGGCTGCGTGAGGCCTCCGCGGTGGACGACCTCGCGCTCCACCCCCCATTCCTGCTGCCAGAGCTGCAGGTCGAGAGCGGGGGAGGTTGCGTTCGAAAGGAACTCGCTGATGTCGACCCCGATGCCGCCGGCTCCGATCACGGCCACCCGCGAACCGAGCGCCCGCTCGCCTCGCACGCACTCGGCATACGACATGACCATGGGGTGGTCGATGCCGGGGATGCTCGGCATCCGCGGAACCACGCCGGTCGCCACCACGACGTGCGCGTAGTCGCCTGCCATCAGCTCCTCGACCGTCGCCCGGTGCGAGAGGTGCAGTTTCACGCCCGAGGTCTCGATGAGGCGCGTGTAGTAGCGAATCGTCTCGGCGAACTCCTCCTTGCCCGGGATCCGCTGCGCGATCCCGAACTGCCCGCCGACCTCCGGGTCGGCCTCGAACAGGTCGACGTCGTGCCCCCGCTGGGCGAGCGCGGTCGCCGCGGCCAGGCCCGCCGGGCCGGCGCCGGCCACGGCAACGCGCAGGGTATGCCGGGTGGGCGCCAGAGTGAGCAGGGTCTCGCGCGCGGCCCGCGGGTTGACCAGGCAGGTGGCTTCCCGCTTGGCGAACGTGTGGTCGAGGCAGGCCTGGTTGCAGGCGATGCAGGTGTTGATCTCGTCGGCACGGCCGGCGGCTGCCTTCGCGACCCACTCCGGGTCGGCGAGCATGGGCCGGGCCATCGAAACCGCGTCAGCGTCGCCGCGCTCGAGGATCGACTCCCCAACCTCGGGCATGTTGATTCGGTTGGACGCGATCACCGGGATCGTGAGTCCGGCGTCGCGCTTCAGTCGGCCTGTCGCCGCCGCGAACGCGGCCCGCGGGACGGATGTGACAATGGTCGGCACCCGTGCCTCGTGCCAGCCGATGCCCGTGTTGATGAGCGACGCGCCGGCCGCCTCGACCTCGCGCGCGAGCAGTACCGTCTCCTCCCACGTCTGCCCGTCCTCGACGAGGTCCACGACCGACAGGCGGTGGGCCACGATGAAGTCCGGCCCGACCGCCTCGCGGATCGCCCGGACGACCTCGACCGGGAAGCGGCGCCGGTTCTCGGCCGTGCCGCCCCACTCGTCGGTGCGCCGGTTCGTGCGCGGCGCGAGGAACTGGTTGATCAGGTAGCCCTCCGACCCCATGACCTCGACTCCGTCGTAAGCGGCCTCGCGGGCGAGCCGTGCCGCCCGCGCGAAGTCCGAAATCGTCGAGCGGACCCCCCGGGAGCTCAACGCTCGTGGCCGAAAGGGATTGATGGGGGCCTTGATTCGCGACGCCGAGACGGACATCGGGTGGTAGGCATAGCGGCCGGCGTGCAGGATCTGCAGGGCGATCCGGCCGCCCTCGCGGTGCACTGCGTCGGTTATCTGCCGGTGCCTCCGAACCTCTCGTTGCGTGGTCAGCTTCCCCGCCAGCGGGTAGAGCCAGCCGGCCATGTTGGGCGCATAGCCGCCGGTGATGATCAGGCCGACCCCGCCCCGAGCGCGCTCGGCGAAGTACGCCGCCAGCCGTGGCACGTGGCTCGCTCTGTCCTCCAGTCCGGTGTGCATCGACCCCATGACCACGCGGTTGGGCAGCGTCGTGTGCCCCAGGTCGAGCGGGGCCAGCAGGTGGGGATAGGGAGTCATGCGCGTGCTCCTGCCGGCTCGGGCGACGTTTGGGGAGGTGTGGACTCGCTCGGCGCCAGCGCCGAGAGGATCTCGTCGCACCACTCGACGAATCCCTGCTCGATGCGGAGGCCGCCGCGCAGGACGAGGTACTGGTGGACGCGCTGGCCCTCAAGGGCGGCCGGCTCTGGGAAGTCCCGGTCTGCGATCTGCTGGTACACGGCGTACCTGCTGGCGTGCTCGTCCCGATGGCGGCGCACCTCCGCGACCAGGGGCGTCCGGTCGGGCAGGTATGCCGCGCCGCGCAGCTTCACGGCCAGCTCGTCCCGAAGCGCGGTCACGGGGGAGGGCTGCGCCAGCCAGCGTTGGAGCTCGGCCCGTCCCGCGGCGCTCACCTGGTGCTGCTTCCGGTCGGGTCGGCCCTGCTGCGGGACGACCTCCACGGTGACCCAGCCCTGCTCCCCCATGCGGGCCAGGGTGCGGTAGATCTGCTGGTGGCTCGCGCGCCAGAAGAAGCCGATCGACTTGCTGAACCGCCGGGTCAGCTCGTAGCCAGACCCGGCGCGCTCCAGAAGGGAGACGAGGATCGCGTGCTCGAGCGCCATGGCGGCAGGCTAGGCGGGGCGGCGGGTATATGCAACCAGTTGCATAGCAAAGTGACCCAGCCCTCAACAGCGGAGGCGTATGCCGCAGTGTTGCCTACCGCGGGTAGGTGGCAGGATCGGCTCGTGGCATACCTGGTCAAGCCGCGCGATCTCGCGCCCGCCGTCACAGCCCCGATCCCGCCCGACCCCACGCTCCCCCGGGTGTCCGTGATCGGCGCCGGCAGCTCGGGCATCGCCGCCGCCAAGGCGCTCTACCGCGCGGGCATTCCGTTCGACTGCTTCGAGAAGGGCAGTGTCGTCGGAGGCAACTGGGTCCTCGACAACCCCAACGGCCAGTCCGCCTGCTACGACACGCTCGAGATCAACACTTCGTGCCCACGGATGGCCTTCTCCGACTTCCCGATGCCTGCCGACTACCCGCCGTACGCCATGCACCAGCAGGTGCGTGCGTACTTCGAGTCCTACGTCGACCACTTCGGCTTCCGAGACGGGATCACCTTCGAGACCACCGTGGAGGAGGTCAGCCGCCGCGAGGAGGGCGCGTGGCTGGTGCGCACCAGCGGTCCAGAGGGCGAGTCCACGCGAACCTATGACGCTGTCCTGGTGGCCAACGGCCACCATTGGGACGCGCGATGGCCGGCACCGGCATACCCCGGCAGTCTCGACGGGGAGCAGATCCACGCCCACGACTACCGCTCCAGCGACCAGCTCCGGGACCGGGACGTCGTCGTGGTCGGCTCCGGCAACTCGGCCATGGATATCGCCGTGGAGGCCGCGCGCGTCGCCCGCACGGCGACCATCTCGCAGCGGCGTGGTGAGTGGGTCCTGCCGAAGTACGTCCTGGGCCGTCCCGCCGACCAGGTGGCCCTGCCCGGCTGGATGCCCTGGTGGGTCACTGCCGCGCGGCTGTGGTACGCCGCGCGGAGCGCCGGCAACGCCGCCAGGCTGGGCCTGCCACAGCCGAAGCACAAGCCTGGGCAGTCGCACCCCGTGCAGTCGGAGGGCATCCGCGACGCGCTCCGCTCGGGGGCGCTCGTCCCGAGGCCCGCGATCGACCGGCTCGCTGGCGACCGCGTGGTCTTCGTCGACGGCTCAGAGGCCCCGGCCGACCTGATCGTCTGGGCCACGGGCTACCGCGTGACGTTCCCGTTCCTGGACCCGGCGCTGGTGTCGGCCAGGGACAACGACCTGCCGCTGTGGAAGCGCACCGTGCATCCCGACCTGCCCGGACTGTTCTTCCTCGGCCTCCTGCAGCCGGTGGGTGCCGTCATGCCGCTCGCCGAGGCGCAGTCCAACTGGATCGTCGAGATGCTCACCGGCCGGTATGCCGCCCCGCCCGCAGCAGAGATCCGGCGCCAGATGCGGGCCGACCACCAGCGGAACAAGAAGCGCTTCTATGCGTCGGCGCGACACACCATGGAGGTCGACTTCGACCACTACCTCTGGGACCTCAGCCGGGAGCGTCGCCGGGGCGCCAAGCGTGCCCGGGAGGGGGCGCCCATGCCGTTCCGGACCCTCGCAGGAGCGGGCCAGTGAACAGCGGGCAGCCCCGGCCGGGCGGAGCGCTGGTGACCGGGGCCGGCCGCGGCCTGGGCCGCGAGATCGCTGCCAGGCTCGCCAGACGGGGGTATGCCGTCCATGTCACCGACGTGGACGGCGACCTTGCGACCACTGCTGCCGCAGAGATCGGCGCTGCGACCGGCGGCCGCGTGCTCGCCTCGACGCTCGACGTCCGCGATGAGGCGGCGGTCCGGGAGGCGGCGCAGCGCACCGTCGAGGCGGCCGGCTCGCTAGGGCTGTGGGTCAACAATGCGGGCGTGCTCTCCACAGGCCCGGCCTGGGCCCAGAGCGGCGAGACGCGGCGCCTGATGTTCGAGGTCAACGCGCTGGGCACCATGCACGGCACGGTCGCGGCCCTTGAGGTCATGCGCCCGGCCGGGCGGGGTCACATCGTCAATGTCGTTTCCCTGGCCGGACTGGTGTCCGTGCCTGGCGAGGCGGTCTATTCCGCGACCAAACATGCGGTCATGGGGCTCAGTCTGTCGACCCTCGCTGACCTGCGGGTAGCCGGAGAAAAGGAGATCCACATCAGCTGCATCTGCCCGGACGGCATGTGGACGCCGATGCTGTTCGACAAGCTCGACGACGCGCAGGCGTCGATGTCCTTCTCCGGCACGCTGCTGCGCCCAGAGCAGGTCGCGGATCTCGTCGAGCGGGTCGTCGACCGGCCGCGTCCGGTTGTCACGGCGCCGCGCTGGCGCGGGCTGCAGGTGCGGCTCTTCGACGTGGCCCCCGGCGTGTCGATGCGGGTAGTGCCCGCTGTGGTGCGGCTGAGCCGGGCCCAGCAGCGGGCGAAGGCCAAGAGACTGGCCCGCCGCACCACGGCCGAGCCCACGCCCGAGCGCTGACAGCCAAGGCCTGGGCCGCGGCGCCCGCTTGGGCGTCGTCTCGGTGGAGTGGCGGCGGATGCCGAGCTGGCAGGGCAATGCGGCCGGGTATACCCCGGTCGGTACGCTCGAACGATGGATGTCATCATCATCGGTGGGGTTGCCGGGGGGATGTCGGCCGCGACCCGGCTGCGCCGCCTCGACGAGGGCGCCAACATCATCGTGCTGGAGCGCAGCGGCCACGTCTCGTTCGCCAACTGCGGCCTGCCCTACCACGTGGGCGGTGTGATCAAGGATCGCTCGGCTCTCCTCCTGCAGACCCCCGAGGGCCTTGGCGCCCGGTTCGAGCTCGACGTCCGGGTCGGCCACGAGGTCCGGTCGATCGACCGCGAGGCGCAGACCGTCCAGGTCGTCGACGTCGCGAGCGGCGCTTCGTCCGCGCTCCACTACGACGCCCTGGTCCTCTCGCCGGGGGCGCGGCCGGTGCGGCCGCCCCTGCCGGGCATCGAGCGCGCCCTCACGCTGCGCGACATCGAGGACACCGACGCCATGGTGGCTGCGGTGGGACCAGCGCGGACCTCCGTGGTGATCGGTGCGGGATTCATCGGCCTCGAGGTTGCGGAGAACCTGCACCGTCTGGGCCTCGACGTCACCATCGTCGAGGCCACGGCCCAGGTCATGCCGCCGATCGACCCGGAGATGGCCTCGCGGGTGCACGACCGGATCCGCGGGGCCGGGGTGCGGCTCCTGCTCGGCTCCGCAGTCGAGGAGATCGGCGATCGCGACGTGACGCTGTCCTCCGGTGACCGGGTCCCGGCCGATCTCGTGGTGGCCGCGATCGGCGTGCGCCCCGACACCACGCTCGCCACCGCAGCCGGGCTCGCCGTCGGGCCGCGCGGGGGGATCGCCGTGGACGCCCAGTTCCGCACGAGCGACCCCGCTATCTATGCCATCGGAGATGCCGTCGAGAAGCACGACGCCGTCGACGGCGGCCCGGTCCTCGTGCCCCTGGCCAACACGGCGAACCGACAGGGCCGCACCGTCGCCGACATCATTGCCGGACGGTCCGGGACCGACCGGCCGGTGATCGGCACCGCCATCGTCGGGGCCTTCGGCCTGCAGGTCGGGGCCACCGGCTGGAGCGAGAAACGGCTGAGGGCGGCCGGCCGGGCGCACCGGGTGATCCACACCGCCCCCGCCTCGCACGCGAGCTACTACCCGGGCGCGGAGACCCTCGACCTCAAGCTCCTCGTCGACCCGGACACCGACCTGATCCTCGGCGCGCAGGCGGTGGGCGGAGACGGCGTCGACAAGCGCATCGACGTCATCGCCACCGCCATGGCCGGCGGGCTGACCGCGAGCGACCTCGCGGACCTGGAGCTGGCCTATGCGCCGCAGTTCGGCTCGGCCAAGGACCCGGTCAACATGCTCGGCTACGTCGACCACAACCTCAACGACGGGCTGCTGCGCTCGGTCCAGTGGCACGAGCTCGATGACGCGCTCGCGGCCGGTGCCACGCTCGTCGACGTCAGGTCGGAGGAGGAGCGTGCTGCCGGTGCGATCCCGGGCAGCGTGCACTTGCCGATCGACGAGTTCCGCGACGGGCTCGCCCAGCTGCCGGAGGGCGACCTGGTCGTCCACTGTGCCGTGGGCGTCCGTGCCTACCTCGCCACGCGCATCCTGGCCCAGCACGGCCGTAGTGCGGCCAATCTCGACGGCGGTTACCGCACCTGGGCCGCAGGGATCGCCTCCCGCCAGACTGTCAGCGCCTGAATCCGAAGGACCGAACGTCAGCGCCGGAGCACCATGGGCGGCGTTCGGCCGTCGGCGTCCCCGCTGAGCCCACGGCGGGCAGCCACGGCGCCGGTCAACCGCGCGCCGGTGCCGTCAGGGGGCTTACGAGAGGCCGTGCTCGGGGAGGGCTGCAGGAGCTCTCGCTCTTCGTGCGCAGATCCTGCCCGTAGTCGGTCATCTGCTCTCGACCGGCTGGCCGAGGGCTCTGGCCAGCGCGATATGCCCCCGTGCCTCGTCGTGGCGCTGCTGGCGCTGAAGGGTGCGCCCCATCAGCAGGCGGGCATAGGCCTCGTTGGGCTCCCGATCCAGGATGCCGACGAGAACGCTCTCGGCTCGGCCGAGCTGGGCCGAGTGGTAGTAGGCGCGGGCAAGGAGCAGCTCCATGTCGGTGGTGCCGTGAAGGATCTCTTCGCGGGAGGCCTCGTCGAGCAGTTCGGCGAGGATGCTCGCAGCCTGCGTGTAGTCCTTCTGGACGAACAGCGACTGGGCCCAGGTGTATCGCAGGGAAATGGTGCTCATGGCTCCACCAACTCAGTTCGAAATTCAACTATTCCGCTCCACCCGCTCATGCTCAATGCTGTGCCCATGACCGTGCCTCCGCAATCGACCGCGCCGGGCCCCGGCCCGCGGCCAGCCCGCCCGGCTCCTCCTGCCGCTCTCCCGACCGGCCGGGACGTCCAAGGCGAGATCTACCGGGCTGGTGCCTACGGTCGCCGGGTCCGGGTCCCGGTCGCACCCGACGCGCTCGAGGCCGCTGCCGCGGAGGCGATGAGCCCGCGCGCCTGGGCGTACGTAGCCGGGTCGGCCGGACAGGAGCGCACGGCGCGGGCCAACCTCGAGGCGTTCCGCAGGTGGGAGATCGTGCCCCGGATGCTGCGGGACGTGTCCTCCCGCGATCTGTCGACGGCTGTCTTGGGCCGGCGCATGGCGGCGCCCCTCCTGTTTGCCCCCATCGGGGCGCTCGAGATGGCCGACCGAGACGCCGACCTCGCTGTTGCCAGGGCTGCCCGCGAGCTGGGCCTGCCCATGGTCATCTCGACCCAGGCGTCCCGCCCGATGGAAGGGACTGCAGCAGCGCTGGGCGACGGCGAGCGGTGGTATCAGCTCTACTGGCCTGGCAACGACCGGCTCTGCGAGAGCCTGGTCCGCCGGGCCGAGGCCATCGGCGCCTCGGCTCTGGTCCTGACGCTGGACACCAACTATCTGGGGTGGCGAGTGCGCGACCTCGACCTGGGCTGGCTCCCGTTCGCTCACGGGATGGGCATCGCCCAGTACACGAGTGATCCCGTCTTCACCGAATTGGTGCGTGCCCAGGCAGCCGAGCCGCGAGGGCCGCAGCCTCGGCCGACCCTCGCCGCCATCGCGACACTGCTGCGTCAGGCTCGGTCCTACCCCGGCTCGACGTGGACCAACCTCAGATCGCCGC
The DNA here is from genome assembly GCA_963715025.1 of uncultured Actinomycetota bacterium. GTDB lineage: Bacteria > Actinomycetota > Actinomycetes > Actinomycetales > Dermatophilaceae > DASSJT01. The sequence continues at coordinate 1,349,743 of CAVQQQ010000009.1, forward strand.
TGGCGAGATCGGCTCCGGAGACGTTCATCAGGCTGTTCTCGCGCCCGTCGCTGACGTGGAAGGACCTGGAGTGGCTGCGCTCGCGAACCGCGATGCCATTGGTGCTCAAGGGAATCCAATCAGATCACGACGCACGCCTAGCAGTCGAGCACGGCGCCGATGCCGTGGTCGTGTCCAACCATGGCGGTCGCCAGGTCGACGGTGCGGTCGCCTCTTTGGATGCCCTGCCGGGGGTGGTCGACGCCGTCGACGGCCGGATACCCGTGCTCTTCGACAGCGGAATCCGCAGCGGTGCGGACGTCTTCATAGCACTCGCGCTCGGCGCCTCGGCGGTCCTCGTGGGACGACCCTGGGTCTATGGCCTGGCCCTGGCTGGCGAGGCCGGCGCTCGCGAGGTCATGCGCAACCTGATCGCCGAGCTCGACCTCACCATGGCGCTCACCGGGTGCACGTCGATCCCGGACATCTCCAGGGAGATGGTGCGCCCCCGCGCACACGCGGCGGGTGGGTAGGCCGGCAGGCCCCCCCTCGTGCACCCGCGAGACGGGTGGCGCGGGGACCAGGCGAGCAGCGCGCCCAGCTGCTGGACGGCATACCGGATAGGCCCCTGAATCGGCGTGTATCAGCAGACTCTGAAGGCGACTCCTTGTGGGCGTAATCGTCGGTCGCGGGCCACAGGGGACTTCTTTCTGGCAGGTCGACCGACACCCTTTCGCAACAGGAGCTAGAGCATGACCTCACGTCGTCGCATCGCCGCGACCATGGGCGCCGCAGCCGCGGTGTTCGCCCTCACCACGGCCCCGGCCTTTGCCGGCAGCGCGCACTTCATCGGCAACCTCACCTCGGCCTCAATCTCGGGCATGAACCTGCAGGTCGACTTCAAGGAGGCCGGTCTGGAGAGCGGCTCCGTCGAGACCATCACGGCAGCGGCCCACCTCGACGCCACCTACCAGTGCATCAACGGCGGTTCGCAGAACCCGTCCGACTCCAAGAAGACGACGGTCTCGGCTGAGGTCTCGCAGAGCGGTCAGTTCACGGCCGGCAAGAACGGCAACGTCGTCGGCTCCCTCCTGATCAGCGCCCCGTCCGCCACCAGCGTCCTGGACTGCCCGAGCGGCCAGACCTCGACCCTGACCCAGGTGGTCTACAGCAACGTGACGGTCACCGACGAGACCAGCGGAGCGTTCCTGTCCATCCCGGGCACCTTCTCGGCCGGCGCAAAGGTCGGTCACGGCAACAGCTGACCTGACTCCACGTCGTCGGGGCCGGACCGCCCGCCCGTGCGGGCGGTCCGGCCCCGAACTATGTCCTGACCCAGGTCCGGCGCCGCGTGCCATCCAGGTGGTCAGGGGTGTGGGCGGTCCGACCGTCGACGCCGTCAGCGCTGACTCTGGCGCAGCACGGCCAGGCGGCGCTGGTACTCCTCCTCGTCGATCTCGCCCGCGGCGTAGCGCTCGGCGAGCTTCTGCTCACCGGTGTACTGGCCGTAGTGCCAATACCGGGCCCGCCCGCGTCGCGCGAAGACGAAGATCGCGGTCGCGATCAGCAGGAACCAGAGGAGCGGGAAGATGAACCACCATCCCGGCCCCCCGGCATACGGTCCGTAGTGGGTGATCACGTCTGCCGCGGTGGTCATGTCGACTCCTTCGATGGGTGATGCAGTCGTTCCATCGTCGGAAATCGCCGGTCAGGCCGCGTCCCCCGCCGGTGGTCACCTGGACTACCGCCACGAACGCAGGCGCGGCGGTGCGGCTGCACCCCCAGGGGTATGCCGGATCGGGGGGAGTGTTGATCTTCTGTTGTGGTGGCAACGCGAACTCGATACTCCGGCCCCGGGAGCCAGAGGCCGGCGGAACCCGGTCGAGCCTTGTGAGACCTAGGTGAGGTTGTGCATGGCGGCCAGCAGGCCGGCATACCGCTGCCTGACCTCGGAACCCGCCTCGGTGGCAGCCGCATCCGCCTCGGTGACGGTGTCGATCGACAGGGGCCACTCGGGCAGGCGCGAGCCTTCGCCGTTCAGCACCCACGCGGCCTGGCGCGCCGCACCGATGCCGACGTACTCGCCCGGCGAGGGCACCGCGACCGGGACGCCGAACAAAGCCGGCGCGATGGCCCGCACTGCCTCTGACGCCGATGCCCCGCCGATCAGAAGCACGCGCTCGACAGGAATCCCTTGGCGGCGCAGGGAATCGACACCGGACGCGAGGTTGCACAGCATGCCCTCGACCACCGCTCGAGCGAGGTTTTCCGGCGTGGCATTCGTGCGGGTCAGACCGCTGAGCGTGCCCGTCGCGGAGGGCAGGTCTGGGGTGCGCTCGCCGTCGAGGTAGGGGAGCAGGGCCAGGCCGCCTCCGCCTGGCGGGGCCTGGAGGGCGAGCCGGTCGAGGCCGGCCAGGTCGGTCGCCAGCAGTGCCGCGCCGGCGGTCAGAACGCGAGCCGCGTTGAGCGTGCACATGAGCGGGAGGTGGCGGCCGGTGGCGTCCGCGAAGCCGGCCAGCTCGCCGGAGGCGTCCCGCACCGGGTGGTCATGGGTGGCGAAGACCGTGCCACTCGTGCCCAGCGACACCACGACGTCCCCGGGATGCGTGCTGAGGCCCAGTGCGGCGCCCATGTTGTCGCCCGTACCGGGGCCGACCACGAGCCCCGACGCGGTGCGCCCTGCCGCTTCCGCGGGCCGCAGCACCCGGGGCAGTCGCACCTCGTGGCCCAGGGCGCGAGCCACCAGATCGGGCCGGTACTTGTCGTCCGACGCGGACCAGTAGCCTGTGCCCGACGCATCCCCGCGATCGGTGGTCCACTCCTGAAAACCGTCCCCCTGCTTGAGAATTCGGCCGGTCAACCAGTCATGCGGAAGCGTCACCGAGGCCACCCTGGAGGCGACCTCCGGCTCGTGCTCGGCGAGCCAGCGCAGCTTGGTCACCGTGAAGCTGGCCACGGGCACGCTGCCCACGGCGTCCACCCACGCCTCCGGGCCGCCCAGCTCGTGCAGCAGCTGGGCGGCCGCACCGGCAGAGCGCGTGTCGTTCCACAGCAGAGCCGGTCGCAGTGGTCGGTCGGCCTCGTCGAGCGCGACCATGCCGTGCTGCTGGCCGCCTACCGCTAGAGCCGAGACGCCCTCCAGGATCCCGTCGTCTGTTGCCGACCGGTAGGCAACCCACCAGGCCTCCGGGTCGACCTCCGTGCCCTCGGGATGCAACGCGCGACCGGTGCGAACCACCGCACCGGTCGCAGCGTCGCAGACGACGACCTTGCAGGACTGCGTGGACGAGTCGACACCGGCGACGAGCGCCTGACCGCGGCTCATGGGTGGCTGGCTCCTTGCTGGCTAGCTGGCTGGGCGGGCGTTCGCTTCCGACCGGGCTTCCAGCGTCGCCCGAGCACCGCGAGTGTGCAAGGAGTCCAGGGACGCGGTGTATGCCGCCACGAAGCGGGCATCCGCGGCGAGGTCGCCGAACAGGTCCGGGTCCCTGATGAAGGCGAGGGGGTCCGTGCGCTGGGCGCTCGCGGCCGCCATCACCCGCTCGCGGAGCCGGTCGACGACGTCGATCTTCTGCCCCTGCTCGTCGACGCCCTCGGCGTAGCGCGCCCAAGAGGCCACGACGAGAGCCGAGCGCTCGATGTCGCCGCCGGTGCGGAGGTTCTCCTTGATGACGGGGACGAGCCACTTGGGGATGCGGTCAGAGCTCTCGGCGCAGAGCCGGGCCAGCGTGTCCCGGACCTCAGGGTTGGCGAACCGCTCGATGAGCTTACGGCGGTATGCGTCGAGGTCGACGCCTGGCACCGGAGGGAGGGTGGGGCTGCCCTCGCGCTCCATGTAGTCGAGCAGGAACCTGACGAAGAGCGGGTCCTGGCAGACTTCGTGCGCGAAGCGGTAGCCCGCCAGGTAGCCGAGGTAGCACAGCGCCTGGTGGCTGGCGTTGAGCAGCCGCAGCTTCATCAGCTCGTAGGGCTCGACGTCCCCGACGAGCTGAACCCCGGCCGCCTCGAGCGGCGGACGGCCCTGCGTGAAGTGGTCCTCCAGAACCCACTGCGTGAACGGCTCGCACACAACCGGCCAGCCGTCGTCCACGCCGAACTCGTCGGAGAGCCGCTGGATGTCCTCGGGAGCGGTGACCGGCGTGATGCGGTCGACCATCGAGTTCGGAAAGGCGACGTGGGCCTCCATCCAGTCCGCCAGCTCGGGATCGCGGAGCCGGGCGAAGGCGGTGATCATCCGGCGGGCGACGCTCCCGTTGCCGGGCAGGTTGTCGCAGGACATCACCGTGAACGGCGCTCGGCCCGACTCCCGTCGCTGCTGGAGCGCCGCGACGATGAAGCCGAAAACCGTTGTGGGAGGGCCGTCTCCAGAGAGGTCCGCCTGGATCGACGGGTCAGCCGCGTTGAACTCGCCGGTCACCTGGTTGACGAGGTAGCCACCCTCGGTGATGGTCAGCGAGACGATGCGGGTGCGGTCGTCGGCCAGCCGGTCGACCACGGCCTGCGGGTCGTCCGGCGCGAACATGATCTCGACGATCGAGCCGATCACCCGCGCTTCGCGATGGCCGTCGGGGTGCTTGACCACCAGCGTGTACAGGCAGTCCTGGCTCCTCAGCGTGTCGACGATCCGGCGGTCGTGCGGCAGGGCGCCGACCCCGCAGATGCCCCAGTCCAGCGCCTGCCCAGTCTCGAGTAGGCGGTCGAGGTACATCGCCTCGTGGGCCCGGTGGAACCCACCGACCCCGAAGTGGACGATGCCTGCGGTCACCTTCGACCGGTCGTATCCCGGCCGGCCGACTCGGGGGTCGAGCCCGCCCGGCGTGCGGGCGGACAGCGCTGTCACGATGGTCTCCGTCCACGCCTCCGGAAGGTTGCACGGTGTGTCCAGGCTCTGGCGACCCGTGGTGCCACGGTCACTTGACCGCGCCCATGGACATGCCGCGCACCAGTTTGTCCTGCGCAGCGAACCCGGCGATGAGAACCGGCAGCGACACGAGGACGGCAGCGGCGCACAGGCGCGCAAGGAACAGGCCCTCGTTCGTGATGAAACCGACGAGGAAGACCGGGGCCGTGCTGGCCCGGACCGCTGTGAGGTTCACGGCGAACATGAACTCGTTCCAGCTGAAGATGAAGCAGATGAGGCTCGTCGCCGCGATGCCCGGGAGGATGACCGGCGTGATCACCCGGACCAGGATGGTGGGCAGGCCCGCACCGTCGACCTGGGCGGCCTCGATGATCTCCACCGGGACCTCGGCGAGGAAGGACTGCATCATCCAGACCGCGATGGGCAGGTTCATGGCCGTGTAGAGGATGACGAGCGACCAGATGTTGTCGAGCATGCCGATCTGCTTGATGATCAGGTAGATCGGCAGCAGGGCGGCGATCGCCGGCAGGAACTTGGTGGACAGGAAGAAGAACATCACGTCGGTCCACTTCTTCACCGGGCGCACCGACAGCGCGAACGCGGCCGGGATGGCGAGCACCAGGACCAGCAGGGTCGACATGACGGCGGCCGTGGCCGAGTTGATGAGCGGTGCGGTCAGGCCCCGCTGGACCAGGTCGCTGTAGTGGCTGAACGTGAGCGGCGCGAAGAAACTGGGCGGGTTGGTGGCCGCGTCGGCCTCGGTGTGCAGGGACGTGAGGAACATCCAGGCGACGGGCGCGAAGAAGAGCAGGCCGAGCGCCCAGGCGATGATGCTCAGGATCGCGCTGCCCCGTCCCCTGCTGGGCTTGGGCTCGCGCCGCCGGCCGAGGCGGCGGCTGACCTGGGCGACTTCGGCTTGGGTGGCAGTCATCGTGTTCCCTCCCTGAAGAGCGACGAGACGGTGCGCAGGGCGAAGGTCGCGATGGCGATGGTGCCGACGACGACGACCACCCCTGCAGCCGCTGCCTCTCCGTACTCGTACTTGCGGAACATCGTCAGGTAGATCTCGTAGGGCAGGTTGGTCGTGGCCGTGCCTGGTCCGCCCTGGGTGATGGTGAAGATGGCGTCGAAGGTCTGCACGACGTAGATGGAGCCCAGCAGGGTGGCCAGCTCGATGTACTGGCGCAGGTGGGGGAGGGTGACGAACCGGAAGGTCTGCACGCTGGACGCGCCGTCGACCTTGGCGGCCTCGAGCACGTCGGTGGGCTGGGACTGCAGGCCGGCGAGGAGGATCAGCATCATGAACGGCGTCCATTGCCACACCAGGGCGGCGATCACGGCCAGCTTGGGCGTGCTCGACACCCAGTCGATGGTGGGCGGGCTGTCCGCGCCGAAGAGACCGCCGACCATGCCCAGCAGTCCGTTCAGCAGGCCGTAGGACGGGTTGTAGATCGCGTGCTTCCAGATGAGGGCCGCGGCAACGGGCATCACGAGGAACGGCGCGATGAGGATGGTCCGGACGAAACCTCGCCCGGGGAAGGTCCGGTCCAGCAGCAGGGCCAGGACGAGCCCGATGAGGACGGACACAACCACGATCGAGACGGTGAGCACGATGGTGTTCCAGACCGCGACACGCAGTCGCTCGTCGGTGAACACCGTGGCGTAGTTGCTCAGGCCCGCGAAGGACTGCTCGCCGGGGCGGAGGACGTTCCAGTGCAGGGTGGAGATGACCAGCGTGGCCACAAAGGGCAGCTGGGTGACGATGATGGTGAAGATCAACGCGGGCAGCAGCGGGATGCGGCGGCGGGCGTTCACCTTCCTCGCGCGGGTCTCGGCATTGCGCTGGGCATCCGGATCGACCCGTGTCTCGGTGCCTTGCTCGACGGTCGTGCTGCTCACGGTCAGCTCCTCACAGGCTTTTCGGTCGGCTGCGGGATCGAGGTGGAGTCTCGCCCCAGGGCCGCGCGGACGGGAGCCCTCCGTCCGCGCGGCCCCAGCAGGGGCGGCTTACTTGTACTTGGCTGCGACGTCTTCGGCTAGCTTCTGGCCGTCGTTGAGCGCCTTGTCGACGGTGGTCTGCCCGGCGATGGCGGCACTGACCTCCTGGGCGACCTTGGTGCCGAGGTCTGCGAACTCCGGGATGGCCAGGAACTGGATGCCGATGGCCGGCCGGGGCTGCACACCGGGGTTGGTGGGGTCGACTTCTTCGATCGACTTGAGTGTGAGCTCACCGAACGCGGCGGCGGCCTTCTTGTACTCGGGCAGCTCGTAGGTGGAGGCGCGCTTGCCGGCCGGTACGCGGGACCAGCCCAGCTTCTCGCCCGACAGCCGCTCGTAGTCCTTGCTGGATGCCCAGGACATGAACTTCCACGCAGCGTCCGCCTTCTTGGTGGTCTTCGGCATCGCCCAGGCCCAGGCCCACAGCCAGCCGGAGGTCTTGGTCACCTTGACCGGCGCATAGGCGTACCCGATCTTGCCCGCGACCTTCGAGGTGGCCGGGTCTTCGAGGGAGCCAGCCGCCGACGTCGCGTCGTACCACATGGCGGCTTTGCCTTGGCCCACGGCGTTGAGGCACTCGGTGAAGCCGGCCTGCGGCGCGCCGTCCTCGCCGTACTGCTTGACGAGGTTCACGTAGAAGTTGGTGGCCTCCTTGAACGGCGCCGCGTTGACCTCGGCCTGCCAGTCCTTCGTGAACCAGGTGCCACCGAAGGTGTTGACCAGCGTAGTCAGGGGTGCAAAGAGCTCGCCCCAGCCGGGGAGACCGCGCAGGCAGATCCCGGACATCCCGGGCTCCTTGCCGTCGAGCGTCTTGGCGAAGCTTGCGACCTGGTCCCACGTGGGCCGTTCAGGCATGGTCAGCCCATACTTGGCGAAGAGGTCCTTGCGGTACATGAGGAAGGACGACTCCCCGTAGAAGGGGATGGCGTACATCTTGCCGTCGCTGCCGCTGAGCGACTGGACCATGGGCTTCAGGATGTCGCCCATGTCGAAGGCGGAGTCCTTCTCGGCATAGCTGGTGACCTCGTGGAGCCAGTTGTTCTTGGACCAGATCGGCACTTCATAGGCACCGACCGTGACCACGTCGTACTGGCCGCCCTGGGTAGCCACGTCCTGGGTGACTTTGTCCCGGAGCTCGTTCTCGGGAAGGATCGTGAAGTTCACCTTGATACCGCTGCTCTTGGTGAAGTTGTCGGCCGTGAGCTTCTGGATGTCCTCCATCTGCGGGTTGCCGACCATGAGCACGTTGATCGACGTCGCGCCGCCGGTCCCACCGCCGGACCCGCCGCCGCCACCGGCGCCGGCACACGCGGTCGTGAGCAGCGCCGTGCTGATACCTGCCGCCAGGAGCAGTCGTCCCCGACGTGTCGTCCGAACCATCGATCCTCCTTGATCAATGCGCTCTTGCTGTCTGCCGGCATATCGGCGATATGCTCATTTGAGCGCTGGGCTGCACATACGAGTAAAGTGCTGTAGGTCACACCTTGTCAACAGGGCGGCGGTCGTTATGGGATTTGCGGCATGAGTGCGGTGCAGGGGCCAGCGGAATTGGTGCTCGCCGCAGGTGTGGCGCGTCGGCACTACCTCCAGGGCAAGTCGAAGATCGAGATCGCCGACGAGCTGGGCATCAGCAGGTTCAAGGTCGCGCGCCTGCTGGAGACGGCTCGCGCGAAGGGCATCGTGAGGATCGAGATCGTGCGGCAGGGGAACCTGGACGTCGACGTGTCGGCCCAGCTGCAGGAGTCGCTGGGCCTCGTCCAAGCCCTCGTCGTCCAGGGCTCCGGGCCCGAGGGGGCCGTCCGGGCCAGCCTCGGCGCCGCCGCCGCGCACCTGCTCGCCGAGGTCCTGGCGGACGGCGATGTCCTCGGGCTGCCATGGTCGCGCAGCGTGAGCGAGGTAGTTGCGGCGCTCGAGGAGCTCCCGCGCATCAGTGTCGTCCAGCTCAGCGGCGCGCTCGTCCTCCCCGACGTCGACACCAGCCCGGTCGACCTGGTGCGCCGCACCGCCCGGCTCGCGGGAGGCGAGGCCCACGTGTTCTACGCCCCCTTCATCCTCGACGACGCCGACAGCACCACCGCGCTCCTTCGCCAGCCCGCGGTCGCCGAGGCGCTCGCCCATATCGAGAAGGTCACGACGGCGGTCGTTGGGGTCGGCGCATGGGCCCCTGGCCTGTCGACCATCTTCGACGTGAGCGACGCGGCCACGCGTCGCGATGTGTCGAGCGAGGGGGTGATCGGCGAGGCCGCGGGCGTCTTCTTCGACGCCGACGGCAACGTCGTCCAGCCTGCGATCAGCGACCGCATGGTCAACATCCGCGGCGACCAGCTGCGTGTGATCCCCGACGTCATCGCCATCGCCTCCGGAGACGCCAAGGCAGCGGCCGTGCGCGCGGCCATCGAGGGGGAACTCGTCAACAGCCTGGTGGTCGACGAGTCGCTGGCGCACGCGCTGCTGGTGTCGCGTGCCTAGTTCGGACACGGCCGCCGCATGCGTTCCCGGTAAGTGTCGCCGGGCCGGACGCGAGGTGCCGAATCCGCTCAGACCGCAGTCGATTCCATTCACCCGTGAGTGGTATGCCGTTCACGGACTCGGTCCCCGGGCCCGCTCTGGGCTTTCTTCCTTCAGCGTTTCTCCGGGGTTGGCGGCGGGCCGGCTCTGGCTGTGGTTTCGCGGATTCTCGCCGAGGGTAGGCACTCCTCGGCCGTCGCGTGACGCCCTCCCATGTGGCTTCCACACCGGAGTCGGGCGGGCGCCGTCTCGGGGGCCCTTGGTATGCGCCCGGCTACGGCGTGCGGGTTCGCCAGGAAGGGCGTAATAAGGGAAGGCGGCACCGGCCGGTGCCCCGATCAACGGATGGAGCACAGCAATGACTCAAACCCCGAGCGATCCGATGAGCGACAGCCCGATGGACGAGCAGGACCTGGGCGGCCAGGGTCTGGCCGACGGCGGTGCCGGAGGAGTGGCGGGTGTCCACGACGGCGGTGCTGACGGTGGGGCCGACGGTGGTGCTGACGGCGGCGCTGGTGGCATGGGCGCCGACGGTGGCGCGGACGGTGGTGCCGATGGCGGTGCTGGCGGCGATGGCGGTGCTGACGGTGGGGCCGATGGCGGTGCCGACACTGGGGCCGATGGCGGCGCTGGTGGCATGGGCCTCGACGGTGGCGCGGACGGCGGTGCTGGCAGCGGAACCGGTGGGATGGGCTCGGAGGGAGGCACGGCTGGCGGCATGGGCGGTGACGGTGGCGCGGACGGCGGTGCTGACAGTGGCGCCGGCAGTTACGAGACCAGCGGTGAAGGGTCGTAGGTGACCGCACCAAGCCAGCCGAAGGTGCCCGCCCAGCGCACTGCCGCGGGCGGGCACCCGGCGCTGGAGCGTCTGGTGGCCCTGCCAGTCGACCAGTTCGCGAGTCGCTACTGGTCACGCGAACCGCTCGTGTCGCCTTGTGAAGCCCTGCCCCGGCCCTTCGGCGACCTCTTCGACGGGGACGCTGTCGACGAACTCGTGTCCGCGCGTGGGCTGCGCGCTCCATTCCTCCGCGTCGCGAAAAACGGCTCCACCATGGCGGATTCGGCATTCACCGCCAGCGGCGGCACCGGCGCCGCCATCGCGGACCAGGCCAGCGACGACAAGCTCCTTCGCCTGTTCGCCGACGGTGCCACGATCGTGCTCCAGGGCCTCCACCGCACCTGGCCGGCGCTCATCGAGTTCTCCCAGCAGCTGGCCGCAGACCTCGGCCACCCGGTCCAGGTCAACGCCTATGTCACCCCGCCGCAGAGCACCGGATTCAGTGACCACTACGACGTTCACGACGTGTTCGTCCTCCAGGTCGAGGGCGAGAAGCGATGGCGGCTCCGGCGGCCGGTGCACGAGCTGCCCCTGCGCGACCAGCCCTGGGACCAGAGGAAATCCGACATCGAGCACGCCGGCGCACAGCCGCCCCTGCTCGAGTTCACGATGCACCCTGGCGACTGCCTCTACCTCCCGCGCGGCTTCCTCCACTCAGCCACCGCCCTCGGCGGCGTCAGCACTCACCTCACGATCGGCGTCCACTCCTGGACCCGTCACCACCTCGCCAGCGAGCTCGCCAGTTCGGCGCTCGCCGAGGCAAGCCGCGACCCGGCCGTCCGCGACTCGCTCCCTCTCGGCACGAACGTGGCCGATCCACAGGCCCTTGCAGCCGACGTCGAGCAGGTCAGGGCAGCGCTCCACCGCGCGATCGACTCCATCGAGCCCAGCGCGCTGGCTGAACGCTTGGCAGGCCGGGAGCGGGCGGCCCAGCGCGCCGCTCCCATCGGCCCGCTCGGCCAGCTTCGCGCGGCAAGCCAGCTCAGCGGCATACCTCTGCTGGTCCTCCGGCCGCACCTTGCCGCCCGGCTCACCACTACAGATGAGGGGTATGCCGTCCTCGACAGTCGCGCGGGCCGGTTGCGGCTCCTGCCCGACGACATCGGTGAGGTGCGTCGTCTCCTGGAGTCTGGTGAGGCTGCTGTGGCCGACCTCGGCGAGGACTTGGCGCGGAGGCTACTGCTGGCGGGGATCGCGCTGGCGCCGCGGCCATGAGCGTCCTCCCGGCTGCCGGCGCGGGACTGCCGGCTCTTAGCATCGTCGGGTGACCCCTGCCGAGCCGACGCCCCCGCCGCGGTGCGCCGACGTCGCGCGGGACCGGTCGGACCCGCTGATCGGTACAGCTCCTCCGGCCCAGCGCTGGCTCCTCATCGAGCACCCGGGCCCGTGGCACCTGACCGCCATGGCGTCCGAGCCGATCGCCGGCTCGGTCTCCCAGGCGCTCCAGGCGGCCTGCGCCGCGCACCACGCCCGGCCGGTGCTCATCCGACGGCACGGTCGCCAGCCCGCCCACCAGCACTGGCGCTGGGGCGTGGTCGACTCGCTGAACAGGCGTTCGCTGTGGGGCACGTGGTCGGAGGCCGAGGACCTGCTGGGGGCCCTGCCCGCCCTGGCCGGCCGATCGGCCGCCTGGGCGCGCACCGGTCCCCTCCTGCTCGTCTGTGCTCACGCCACCCGCGACGTGTGCTGTGCCCTGCGCGGCCGCCCGGTGGCGCGAGCACTGTCGGAACGCTGGCCCAGTGCCACCTGGGAGTGCTCGCACCTGGGAGGTGACCGGTTCGCGGCCAACGTCGCAGTCCTTCCTGAGGGGGTGGTCTACGGCAACCTCGACGAGGTTTCGGCAGTCGAGGTCGTCGCGGCGCACCTCGACGGCCGCACGATCACGCAGCACCTGCGCGGGATGAGCGCTTACTCCCCGCCGATGCAAGCCGCGCTCGGACACGTGCTCGAGCAGCTCGGCGGTGCGTCGTTCCGCGATGTGCGCTCGCACGGGATCACCCCGCTGGGCGAGGACAGGTGGCTAGCGGAGGTGCGCGTCGACGGCGCGGAGCCGTCGGGCCGCCGACTCGTCATCGGGCGGAACTGGCGCCCCCCGGCGAGGCTGACCTGTCGCGCCGGCGCGCCGACGGACGCCGCCGAGTACTCGGTCGTCGAGGAGTTGTGAGCCGTGGGGAGTCCGCTCGGCGCAGGCTGCGCGTTTGGTGCGCGCACGGCCGGAAACTACGTAGGATGAAGTCCCGGGGAACCAGGGTGTGCGGAGGCCGTTGACCAGGGTTCTCCGCACTGTTTTGTGGTCACGATGATGTCAGGAGGGCCTGCGTGGACCGATGGCCGGGATGGCTTGCCTCCGTCACCGCAGGCAGCGTCGTCGCGGTGATCTTGAGCCAGTTCAACCGCGAGGCTGGGCAGACCGTGCTCGCGCTCGCCTTCGTCGGCTCCAGCGTCGTGTTCGACCGGCTGCGGCACCAGCGCGGTGGGATCCGGCGCACGACGAACACGAGGCTCTACCCACCGATGCGTTTCGAGACGGTGCGGCCGCTCGCGGACCAGCGGGCCTCCAACGGCGTTGTTGCACGCACCATTCCGACGAGTGACGGTGTCGCCTACGCCTGGACCCCGCTCTACCCGCTGAGCGTTTCGGCCCGCCGCCGGTTCATGGCCCAGCTGGTCGACCACCTCGAGCTCACGGAGGCCGAGCTGCGCAGTCCCTCGGGTGCCTCGCCGCAGGGGCCGGCCAACGCGATCAGCGAGTTCAAGGCCACCGCCGGCACCCGTGACTGGGTGTCGTCGCAGACCGGGCTGACCGGGCGGCGCGGCGAGCTCTGCCTCTTGGTGGCGCCGGGGCGGCAGGCCGAGAGCGTCTACCTCTACGCCTGGGGCTCGGATGACCCGGTTCGGTCGCTCGACGAGATCCTCGCCAAGTGGCACAGCCTCGTCGACACCAGCCTTGCGCGGGCTGCGTCGTACGTCGCCGGCTGATTCCGGGGCGGCTGATCCACCGCCAGCAGAAGCGGTTTCGCCGACCTCGCCTGTCGACGTCGCGGTCGATCTCAGTCGTGTCGCGGCCGCTCGAGGTAGGTCTCGTCCGGGGCCGCGAAACCGAACTTCGCGTACAGCCCGTGCGCGTCACCAGTGTGGAGCATCCATCGCATCCGGTCGCCCGGCGGCGCCATGACCGCCTCCACGAGCCGCACGCCCAGGCCGCGACCCCGAGCAGCGGGCAGGACGAAGACATCTGCGAGGTACGCCAGCGCGACCCCGTCCGACACGGCCCGCGCGAAACCCACCATGGCGCCCGTGTCCCGCTCGTAGGCCCCGACCACGCGCCACGAGGCCCCCAGCTGGGCCATGACGTCCTCGCGGGTGCGCCACCGGCCCCAGTACGCCTCTGTCGACAGGTAGCGCCACAGCACCTCGCGGTCGACGCGGCCCCTGTCGTCGCTGATCTCGTATGCCGGGTTGCTGGCTTCCTGCACGGCGCCACTATCGCAGGGCGGGGAACCGGTGTTCCTGACGGTCCCCTCGGGGGTTCCCGCTCGGAGGGTGGCCTCGCCGTCGGCGAGGGTGCAGGGTGTAGCCATGACGAAGGAGAGCACGGAGGATTCCGCCGAACCGGCCGACTCGCCAACCGCGACGCAGCGGTATCGGGAGGCCCGAGACCTGCTTCTGGCGCTGCGTGAGGACCGCGACCAGGCGGTGGCGACGTTCGCGTGGCCCGACCTGGGAGAGACCTTCAACTGGGCGGTCGACTGGTTCGACGCCATCGCACGGGGGAACGGGGGCAATGCGCTGGTCCTGGTGGAGGAGGACGGCACCTCGACCGAGATCACGTTCGACGGGATGGCCAATCGCTCCGACCGCGTGGCCACGTGGCTGGCGGCCCTGGGGGTGGGACGAGGCGACCCGGTCATCCTCATGCTGGGCAACCAGGTCGAGCTCTGGGACTGCATGCTCGCCGTGATGAAGCTCGGTGCCGTCATCATGCCGACGACCACCGCCGTGGGGCCCGCCGACCTGGTCGACCGCATCACCCGCGGCGCTGCGCGCCACGTCATCGCCAACGCCTCCGACACCGGGAAGTTCGCCGATGTCCCCGGCGACTACTCGCGGATCTCGGTGGGTGACGCCGAGGGCTGGACCGACCTGCGGGCGGCATACGACCATGACGCTGAGCCGACACCGCACCCGGGCACCGCGCCCACGGACCCGCTGCTCCTCTACTTCACGTCTGGCACCACCAGCAAGCCCAAGCTGGTGCAGCACACGCAGGTGTCCTACCCGCTCGGGCACCTGTCAACGATGTACTGGCTCGGGGTGCGCCCCGGCGACATCCACCTCAACATCTCCTCGCCGGGCTGGGCCAAGCACGCCTGGTCGTGCTTCTTCGCGCCGTGGATCGCCGAGGCGACGATCTTCGTCTACAACTACGGGCGCTTCGACGCCGACGCGCTGCTCGAGCAGATGCGCGACTGGCACGTGACGTCGTTCTGCGCGCCGCCCACGGTGTGGCGCATGCTCATCAACGCCGACCTGTCCGGTGGGCCGGGCGACCTGCGCGAGGTGATCGGAGCAGGCGAGCCGCTGAACCCGGAGGTCATCGAACAGGTGCGCCGGGCGTGGGGTCTGACCTTGCGCGACGGGTACGGGCAGACGGAAATGACTGCGGCCGTGGGGAATCCACCCGGCTCGATGGTCAGGCCCGGGTCGATGGGCCGGCCGCTGCCCGGGGTTCCGGTGGCCCTGGTCGACTCACTGACCGGCCAGCGGAGCGAGGCGGAGGGAGAGATCTGCCTGGACCTGTCGGCGCACCCCCTGCCGCTCATGACCGGTTACCAGGGCGACGAGGAGCGCAACGCCGAGGCCATGGCTGGAGGGTGGTACCACACCGGCGACGTCGCCTCGATGGACGCCGACGGCTACATCACCTACATCGGCCGCACCGACGACGTGTTCAAGGCGAGCGACTACAAGATCAGCCCGTTCGAGCTGGAGTCGGTGCTCATCGAGCACCCGGCCGTGGCTGAGGCGGCTGTCGTGCCCGCTCCCGACGAGGTGCGGCTGGCGGTGCCCAAGGCGTATGTCGTGCTGGCTCCGGGACACGAGCCCACCGAAGAGACGGCCGAGTCGATCCTGAAGTACGCGCGCGAGCACCTGGCGCCGTGGCAGCGCGTGCGGCGACTGGAGTTCGCCGAGCTGCCGAAGACGATCTCGGGCAAGATCCGGCGAGTCGAGCTACGGCACCGCGAAGAGCAGGTTGCCGCCGGCGAGATCCAGGGCGATGGCACCGAGTGGCGCGACGACCAGTTCCCCGACCTCAGGGAGTAGGCCTTCACGGCGCCGGCTCGATGGGGACAATGGCTCGCTCGAGGCCCAGGTCGGGCGAGCAGGTGCGGGGCGCGGCGCCGGCGGCGGGCGGGCTGGCGATCCGGCTGCCGTTGACCAGGGACACATCGTCGTAGGCGGGTCGTCCCTCGATGACGTTGCGGAACTGGTAGCGCGCCAGCGACGTCAGTCGGCAGTCCTGCCCGAAGGTCACGATGTCGAACGCCGACGGCTGCCCGGTCAGCTCCTCGCCCTGGCCCTCGATGAAGTGGCTCAGCGGACCCCCGCCGGTGAAGGTTCCCACCTGGATCCGGTGCCCCTCGAGGTCGCTGCTGTGGATGTGCCCGTTGACCACGATCGCCGCGCGCGTGACCGGCTGCACCGCAGCGGGCTCGTGGCTCACGACGATGTCGGGCACGTCGCGGTCGGCGAACGTCTGCATGAACGCCGCCGTGGCCGGCTTCTGCTTGCCCGCGGTGTCGCGGTTGTCGTCGCCGAACCACCGCGGGTCGTTGAACCCGTCGATGCGTATGCCGTTCAGCAGCACAGTCTGGTAGGTCGCCTGATCGGGTTGCAGCAGAATGACATTGGGGATCTTGGCCAAGCGGTCGACCAAAGCGGTGTCGGTGGCGGTGTTGGCGTCGTGATTGCCTTTGACGAACAGGTACGGCACGCCGAGAGACCTGATTCCGGCGAAGATTCCTGCCGCATCAGCCTCCGCCGGAGTGCCGAGGTTGACGAGGTCGCCAGCGTCGATGACGGCGTCTATCTGCTCCTCGCGGACGATCGTGCGCATGAGGGGGTACTGACTGCCGGCGTGGATGTCGGACACCAGCAGGATGCGCGCGGCGGTCGGCGTGTTGATCGGGGTGGGGGCGTACTTGTCCTGGAGTGCTGACGAGAGCGCGAGCAGGTTGCGCAGGTAGGGCGCAGCTTGGGCCGAGCGCTCCTCGACATCCGACAGGATCGAGGCGCTGCGCTGGATCGTGCCGAGCACGCCGGTGGTGCGGAACGCCGTCTGGCGACCGGGTTGGTAGGTCTGCCAGATTGCCACGCCCGTCACGGCACAGGCTGAGAGCCACGCGAGGGCCGCGACCGCGAACAAGCGGGAGGTGGGCCGCCGCCGGTGCCACCCGGCATACAGGCCGGCGGCGATCGCCGCGGTGATCAGCCCGCCCAGCGCGAATCGCAGTCCGAGTCCGATCGACGCGTCGCGGATGGCAGCGCCGAGCTCGAGGGGCCCGGGTTCCAGCGCCTGGATCGAGGCTCCTCGGCGGGACAGGACGTCGGTGATGCTGGCCTTGACCTGCGGGTGGGCGTCGATGCCCGGGGCGAGGCCGGAGAACTGCACGACGATGTCGCCGAAGACCGTCGACGCGCGCAGGTGGGAGGACTGGACGGGGTTCAGGCTCAGGGCGAGGTCGGCCTGGTAGTGGCGGGTCTCGGCCGTGGCGGGGAGCGCGATCGTCGCCGCGGTCCCCCCGAGGCAGCAGGCCGCGAACAGCACGACCCAGGCGACGCCGTGGCGGAACAGGGCCGAGCCGAGCGGTCGGCCCGCAGCCCACCAGGCGCTGGTCGCCGCGACCAGGGGCCAGAGCGACTGCGCGCCCGCGGCTAGGCGCTCGACCAGCCCCAGGTTGGCGGACAGCTGGGTCAGCAACCACCCCACCCACAGCGCGAGGGCGACGAGCACCGCGCTGGCTGGCCAGGCCACGCGAGGACGCTGGGCCGGAGATGCGGTTTGGCTTGCGGCAAGGGCTGGCCACACGCCCAGGAGGGCGAACGCGAGAACGGCTGCCGTCGTGTGCGCAACGGAGGTGGTGTCGTGGGACGGCAGCGGGAAGGCTGCGACGGCCAGGGTGGCCAGACCGGCCGCGGCCAGCGCGATTCGTCCGGCTCGCCTTGCTTCCGGGAGGGCGGTGGCGGTGACGACGTGAGCGAGGCCGGTCACGACCAGGGCCGCCGTCATCACCCAGCGGTGTGGGGTGTCGAGGGCGGCCAGCGCGCTGATGGTCTCCCGCCGTGCATCGAACCGGCCCGGCTGCATGCTCGCCGCGATGGACCAGCCGCCGATCAGCGAGGTGGGCGCCACAGCCGCAGACGCGAGCGCAAGCAGCGGCTGGTCCTCCCTGTGCCAGCGGGTGCTCACGGGCCCACCGTAACGAGAGGTCCTGTCCGAGCAGCCTTCCCGGTCCCACTACCCACCAGTAGGGTTCAGCCCATGGACGCCGATGTCATCGTGGTGGGTGCTGGGCTCTCGGGACTCGTAGCCACTGCGGAGCTCACCCGAGCCGGCCGCAGCGTGCTCCTGCTGGACCAGGAGAGCGCAGCCAACCTCGGTGGCCAGGCGTACTGGTCGTTCGGCGGGCTGTTCCTCGTCGACAGCCCCGAGCAGCGCCGGATGGGCATCAAGGACTCCTTCGAGCTGGCCTGGCAGGACTGGGAGGGAACGGCCGGGTTCGACCGGGACGAGGTGCCCGCAGGAGCGGCGGGTGCCGGTTCGGCGGCGGGTGCCGGTTCGGCGGCGGGTGCCGGCTCAGCGAATCTTCGCGGCGAGGACTACTGGCCGCGGCAGTGGGCCCGCGCCTACGTCGAGTTCGCGGCGGAGGAGAAGCGGGCCTGGCTGCACCAACAGGGCATGCGGTTCTTCCCGGTAGTGGGATGGGCCGAGCGGGGGGACGGCAGTGCCCACGGACACGGCAACTCGGTGCCACGGTTCCACATCACCTGGGGCACGGGGCCGGGAGTGCTTGAGCCCTTCGTGCGGCACTTCGAGGAGGCCCGCGCCCGGGGCCTGGTCGACTACCGACCGCGCCACCGCGTCGACGGACTCGTCATCACCGGCGGGATGGTCACCGGTGTCCGGGGCGCGGTCCTCGCCCCGGATGCTGCCGAGCGCGGCCGACCCACCAACCGCGACGAGACGGGCGCCTTCGAGCTGAGTGCCCAGGCGGTCGTCGTCACCTCAGGGGGGATCGGCGCCAACCACGACCTGGTCCGGCAGAACTGGCCCAGCCGCCTGGGCACCCCGCCGGCGGACATGATCACTGGCGTCCCGGCATACGTCGACGGCCGCATGCTGGCCATCACCGAAGCCGCCGGCGGCGTCGTCGCCAACCGCGACCGGATGTGGCACTACGTGGAGGGCATCCACAACTGGGACCCGATCTGGCCGCGCCACGCGATCCGCATCCTGCCCGGGCCGTCGTCCTTGTGGTTCGACGCGGTTGGCAACCGGCTGCCGGCGCCGCTCTACCCAGGCTTCGACACGATGGGCACCCTCGCCCATCTGCGCCAGACCGGCCACGACCACTCCTGGTTCATCCTCACGAAGAAGATCATCGGCAAGGAGTTCGCGCTGTCGGGGTCGGAGCAGAACCCGGATCTCACCGGCAAGTCGGTGCGCGACGTGATCGGTCGGGCCCGCTCGGACATGCCCGGGCCGGTGCGGGCATTCCTCGAGAAGGGCGAGGATTTCGTGCAGGCGCGCACGCTGCGCGAACTGGTCGCCAACATGAACGAGCTCACGCCGGAGCCCCTGCTCGACTTCGCACACGTCGAGCGGCAGGTCGTGGAGCGCGATCGCGAGATCGAGAACCCGTTCAACAAGGACTTCCAGGTGACGGCGATCCGGGGAGCGCGGAACTACCGCGGCGACAAGCTCATTCGCACTGCGTCACCACACCGGATCCTGGACCCCAAGGCCGGCCCGCTCATCGGGGTCAAGCTCAACATCCTCACCCGCAAAACGCTGGGCGGCCTGCAGACCGACCTGTCGTCACGAGTGATCGGGGCGACCGGCGAGCCGGTCCCAGGCCTGTATGCCGCGGGTGAGGTTGCCGGGTTCGGCGGCGGAGGCGTGCACGGTTACCGCGCGCTGGAGGGCACGTTCCTGGGAGGGTGCATCTTCTCGGGTCGGTCGGCGGGGCGTGCCGCCGCCGCGGCCACCGCCTGACCCGCCCCCTCCGGCGACTTTGTCTGCGTCCGGAGCGGCGAAACGGCCCAGATGGCCGCTCTGCCGCTCCTGAGGCAGACAAAGTCGGATTGGCTCGAGCGCGTGGATGACGAGGGCCACGAGCGCCAGGCCGGATGCCACCATCAGCGCGGTCACCGTCGCCAGGCCGACCACGCCCGTGACTGGCGTGGCGCAGGAGCGTACCCCTCGGCGGCCAGCCACGCTCGAGCCCGACCGCGCTGGCGGTCCTCGCTGAAGGCGTACCAGCGGTCGAGCAGTTCGGGCCAGCGCGACAACACGTCCTTGAACCGGCGGAACGCCCCACGCCCCTCGATGGCAACGCCGAGCCGGTCGGCCTGGCCGGGGTCCTCGACCGCGGCGATGAAGAGTTCCATGTCGCGGTACCCCGCCCGGGAACCCTCGCACTCGACCCACAGCCACCGTTCTTCATCGCCCTCCTCGAGGTCTCCCGTTTCCTCGGCGTACTCGAGCGCCGGTTGCGGCCACACTTCGCCGGTCCGCAGGTCGATGCGCCCGCCACCGGTGACCGGGTCGCCTTCCAGGACCCCAGCGAGCTCATCGAGGTCGACCGGCAACGGCCGCAGCAGAGGCACCGGCCCGGTCCCGAGGGTCGCCTCGATGCCCTCGGCGAGCTCGGCGTCCCCCTCCCAGTCGCGCTCCCGCAACGCGGTCACGCACCGGCCCGCAGCCTCTTCGATGCCTGCAGTCCGCGCAGGGAGCACGGCCAGCAGTCCGTCGCCAATCAGTTGCAGAGCGTGATCAGGCCACGCATCCTCCTTCAGCATGCTGACGAGGGATCCGGCGTCGCCGCGGTAGACCGCGCCCCGCAACTCTGCCCGCTCCTGCCTGTGGTCCACGGACACATTCTCCTCGCCGGAGGCTGCGGTGGCTGGTCCGCGCCACGACGGAGGACGATCCGAGGGCGGAACCGGTCGGCTGCAACGACCGTCCTCGCGCGCGCCGTGGGAGCTGGGCCGTGGTCTCGGGGTTACCGGCTCTGGTCGGCGCTGCGCCACCATGCTGCCGTGCCCGCCATGCTGCCAAGGCCCACCAGGATCACCAGGACGTAGCCGGGGAGGCCGACTGGTGGCTGGGCTGTCCCAGCCAGGCCGCTGTAGATCGCTGGCACGGAGAACGGGAAGTACTGCCCGTAGCCGAGCAGGGCGACGATCTGCCCCAGGAACACGGCGAGGAGCATGAACCCGACGGCGGCCAGATAGCCGCGCCCCAGACTCGCGGCGAGCGCGAATGAGGCTGCCAGGAGTACGGTCATCGCGGCGGTGGCCAGCAGTCGGGCCAGTCCGTGCAGGGCGACGGCCGCCGACCACTGCGGCAGCCGGAGCGCCGCACCGATGACGAGCCCGAGCAGGTAGCACTGGAGGGACAGGGCCAGGCACCACGCTGCTGTCAACGCGAACTTGGCACCGATGATGGTGGTTCGCGAGGTTGGCAGCGCCAACAGGTCCTTGGCCGTGTGGTCGCTGAACTCGCGGCCGAAGATCCAGATCGTGACCAGGCCGAAAACGACGAGACCGCCGACGGCGGTGGTCTGCGCCAACAGAGCCAGGTATGTCGGCCAGTCGGCGGTGCCGGAGGTCAGTTGCGCCTTGGCGCCGAGCAGGCCCAGGGACCTGGCCCGCTGCGGGTCCTGGAGGATGAACATGAACAGCCCGCCGACCCCGGCGGCGACGGTGAACGCCAGGACGGTCACCCAGGGCAGCCGGGAGCGAAGCGCCTTCACCGCCTCCACCCACATCGCGTCGCTCATCACGCACTCGCGGCGTCGGTGCCGACCTGGTGCAGGAAGTAGGTCTCCAGATCCTCGTGCTCCACCACCAGCCGTGTCGGGGGGCAGCCGGCTCGCACCAGCAGGGACGCCACCTCATCCGGTCGCCCCACAGCCCGGTCCCCGCGAAGGACGAGCCCACCCTGGCCGTCCCGCTCAGGATCGAAACCGGCCGCGAGCAGTGCCGTCATGGCCGCCGCCACGTCGGTGCGAGTGGAAACCGCCAGCCACTGGCGTGCCCGCGTTGCCAGATCCTCTGCGGCGATTTCGCGCACCAGTCGGCCCTCGTGAATGATGCCGACACGGGTGGCTAGCCGCGCCACCTCGGCCAGGATGTGGCTGGACATGAACACCGTGACGCCCTGCGATGCGGCCAGCTCGCGCAGCAGTCCACGGATCTCGACAACCCCGGCCGGGTCGAGACCGTTCACCGGCTCGTCCAGGATGAGCAGCTCGGGCTGATGGATCAGGGCCTTGGCCAGCCCAAGACGCTGGGTGTTGCCGAGGGACAGGGTGCGTGCGCGCTGGTCGGCGTACCGCTCCAGCGCGAGCCGTTCCATGACCTCGGCGACCGCGCGCTGGTCGCTCAGCCTCCGCAGCCGCCGCACCACTTCCAGGTTCTGCCGGACGGTCAGCTCGGGATACGCCGCGGGCGTCTCCACCAGGTACCCGACCCTGGACCAGACAGCCCGGGCCCCTGGACCCACCGCGGTGCCGAACAGCGACACGGCGCCCCCCGTCGGTCCGACCATGCCCAACAGCATCCGGATCGTGGTCGACTTGCCCGCGCCGTTCAAGCCGAGCAAGGCATAGATCTCCCCCCGACCGACGCGCAACGAGACCTTGTCCACGGCGAGCAGATCGCCGTAGCGCTTGGTCAATTCCGATACGCTGACCACCGCTGACTGCACCAGCACCACCTCCGATACGCGCCGTCGCACCGGCCCAACGGGATCCTCAGTCTGGCATGGCCGGTCGTCCCTATGGCTCCGCTATCTTCGCTGCGTCAGGACCTGCCCAGCAGGGGTCCAAGTCCACGGGCTCCGTTTGCCGCGCCGTCACACTCATGCCGCGTTCCGCCGAAGCGGTGCCGTCGCACCGTGCTTCAGCGCGCGGATGACGAGGGTGACGAACGCCAGGCCAACTGCCACCACGAGCGCGGTCACTGTCGCCATGCCTGCCCAGTTCGACTGGAATGCCTGTGGGACCAGCCGGCTCGGCACGGCGACCACTCCGACGAACGCGCCGATGAGCCCGAGGTACGTACCGATCATGTTGCCGGCGTGGGCAGTGGCGTTGCCTCGGCGGGCGTTCCAGATGCCGATGCTGAGCGTGACGATGGTCAGCACGCTCAGCGCGTGGATCCAGCTGAAGTTACCCGGTCGGATCATGCGGATGAAGAAGGAGGAGAAGGCCGTGAAGTAAATGAGGCCGACCCAGGTCCAGCCGACGGCGCGATGCGGTCGGTCGCCGCGACGGCGGCGTGCGATCTGGGCGGCGCCGATCACCATCGCCAGTGACGCGGCGACGGCGTGCACCACGACGAGGGGTTGCCAGGCGTGCTCGGTGACGGTCATCACCCCACCGTACTTGTCATTGGATAGCAGCGCTACCCAATATCGGATAGTAATGCTCTCCAACTTGTCGCTTCACGCATCCCCAACCCGCCATCATGCCGACTTTGTATGCCGTGCGAGCGGCCTGGGCGGCCCGGCGACTCGCTCCGGCGCTCCCCCGGCATACAAAGTCGACGAAGGGCGGAAGGGGTCGGGGGCGGGAGCCTGACCACCCGCGACTACCGGGAGTAGCGTTGCTGTGCGGGCGTGGCAGCCATGGAGACGGAGGTGCGATGAGGAACGACTGGTCCGGCCGCACGTTCCCTCACCCGCCGAGGCGGCCGATCGTCGGGGACATCGGAACCCTGAGCGCGCGCCGCCCGCTCCAGGCGATCATGGCGGCAGCCACCGGGCTGGGGCCGATCTTCGAGGTCAAGGCCTTCCGGCAGAAGATCGTGTTCATCGCGGGAGCGGAGCTGGCAGCGGAGCTGTGTGACGAGTCGCGGTTCGAGAAGGCGCTGCCACCGGCCCTGGAAGCGCTGCGGGAGTTTGCCGGCCAGGGTCTCTTCACGGCGTACAACCACGAAGCCAACTGGCGACTGGCGCACGACCTGCTCCTGCCGGCCTTCAGCAAAGCTGCGATGCGCGGCTACCACGCAACGATGGTGGCGACGCTCCAGGAGCTGTTGGACTACTGGGACGTCCGGCCGGGGCCGCACGACGTGAGTGCCGACATGACCAGGCTGACCATGGAGACGATCAGCCGCACCGCGTTCAGCCACGACTTCGGGTCCTTCACACGGGCCGAGGTGCACCCCTTCGTGCCCGCCATGGTGTCGGCGCTGACGACGGCCCGGCGCAAGGGCGTGTTCCGGACGATGCCCTTCTCGGCCCGGCTCATGCGTCGTCTGGACGCGAAGAACGTTCCCCACCTCGCCTATGTAGAGTCGCTGCTCGGCGGGCTCGTGCAGGAGCGCCGGGCCAGCGGCGACACCGGCCAGCACGACCTGCTCGGGATCATGCTCAACCAGCCCCACCCCGGCACGGGTGAGCGACTCGACGACGCGAACATCCGCGACCAGGTGCTGACCTTCCTCGTCGCGGGCCACGAGACGACGTCCGGCGCCTTGTCCTTCGCCCTCTATTACCTGACCGGCCATGCGGACGTCCTAAGCAGGGCACGGGCCGAGACAGAGGCGATCCTCGGCCCCGATCCGGATGCCGTGCCGACCTTCGAGCAGGTGGCGAAGTTCCGCTACCTGCGGAGGGTGCTTGACGAGGCACTGCGGCTCTGGCCGACCGCGCCGGCCTTCGCACGCAGTCCGCGCGCCACGACGCGGATCGGCGAGGGCATCACCATGCGGCCGCAGGACTGGGCGGTCGTGTTGCTGCCGCAGGTGCACCGCGACCCGACGGTCTGGGGAGGCGATGCCGGCGAGTTCGACCCCGACCGGTTCCTTCCGGAGCGCTCACGGGGCCGGATGCCGCACTCCTACAAGCCCTTCGGCACCGGCGAGCGTGCCTGCATCGGCCGGCAGTTCGCGCTCCATGAGGCGATTCTGGTGCTGGCGCGGCTGGTGCACCGCTACGACCTCGCCGCCGACCCGGCATACCGGCTCGTGGTTTCGGAGCGCCTGACCCTCCAGCCCGAGGGCTTCGAGCTCTCGGCGACCAGACGACGCCGACCCGCGCCCGCCGCCCCCCGATCGCTAACCTCCGCTAGCAGCACCTAGAGGGAAGCCGCGGTCAGAGGTACTGGCCGGTGCCCTCCTGGCGGCGACCCGACTGCGCGTCGGGAGGCTGCGGCATACCCGGGATCGGCTGGTCGGGCATCGGACCGCCGGGGTGGATCGAGCCCGGCGGCAAGGCGCGCCGCATCTGCTGGAGCTGGGCCTGTGCGGCCATCTGCTGGGCGACCAGCGCGGTCTGGATCCCGTGGAACAAGCCCTCGAGCCAGCCCACCAGCTGGGCCTGGGCGATACGCAGCTCGGCGTCGGTCGGCGCGGTGTCGCCGAAGGGCAGCGCGATGCGGTTGAGCTCGTCGACCAGCTCGGGCGCCAGACCGTCCTTGAGCTCCTCGATAGACCGGTGGTGGATCTCGGCGAGCCGCACCCGGCCGGCCTCGTCGAGAGGTGCATTGCGCACCTCCTCGAGCAGCTGCTTGATCATCGACCCGATGCGCATCACCTTCGCCGGCTGCTCGATCAGGTCGGCCGGACTCTTTTCCTCGTCCTCGGCCGGCGTGTGCACCCCCATGCCCTCGGGCGTCACGACGACGATGCGGTCCTGGGGGACGTCGTCCCGCTGGCTCGGGCCGTTGCCCTGCTCCGGCTGCTGCTCGCTCATGGGCCCCATCTTGCCCCACGCGGGAGGGGCGAACGCATGCCGTATGCCGGCCGGACCGGTTTGGGCGGAGCAGGGCGTCAGCCGATGTTCATCCGGGCCCTGAGGGTCTCTCGCTTGTCCTCGAAGCGGGTCGCCTGCTTGTCGAGGTCGTCCATGAAGGCGGAGAGCTCGATCCGGGCCTGCTCGCCCTCTGCGCCGAGGCCCTCGATGTCGAACACCTTCCAGAACCGCAGCACCGGGCTGACCACCTCGTCACGGTGCGAGCGCAGGTCGTAGATGCCGGCGACCGCCATCTCGACGGCCTTGCGCTGGAAGCCGGGGATGTCGGCGCCCGGCATCTGGAATCCCTTCACGACATCGCGGATGGCCTGCATGGTCTGGTCTGGGGCGAGCTCGAGCGCCGCGCGCAGCAGGTTGCGGTAGAAGACCATGTGCAGGTTCTCGTCGGCTGCGATGCGGGTCAGGAGCTGTTCGCACATCGGGTCGTTGGTGTAGCGGCCGGTGTTGCGGTGCGACACGCGGGTCGCCAGCTCCTGGAACGAGACGTAGGCCAGGGAGTGGATGAGCTCCCCGGAGTGCGCCGACTCGTAGCCCTGCGACATGTGGGTCATGCGAAACCGCTCCAGAGCGATGGGGTCCACCATGCGCTTCACCAGCATGTAGTCGCGCATGGCGATGCCGTGCCGGCCCTCCTCCGCGGTCCACCGGTGGACCCAGTCGCCCCAGGCGTCGTCACGGCCGAAGATGATCGCGATCTCGTGGTGGTAGCTGGGCAGGTTGTCCTCGGTCAGCAGGTTGACGATCAGGGCCGAGCGCGCGACGTCGGAGACGGGCGCGTCGTCGGGACTCCAGGGGTCGCCGCCCATGAGGCCGTCGAAGTTGCGCCCGTCGGACCAGGGGATGAACTCGTGCGGGAACCACTCCTTGGCCTGCGCGATGTGGCGGTTGAGCTCGCCCTCGACGACCTGGTTGAGCTCGCGGAGCAGGTCGGTCTGGCTCCAGACGGTGGCGGTCATGATGTCGTGCCTTCCAGCGGAAAAGTGCGGATGCCTTGAAGGCTACGGAACCGTAGGTTGTCACCGCCAGTTACCCGCGGGTTCGCCAGGAGCCGACCTTGTATGCCGCAGGAGCGCGAGACGGCCGCTTTGGGGCCAACTGCTGCTCCCCCTGCATACAAAGTCGGTGGAGGTGGGTGGGGTGACGGGCGGTGGGCGCGGCGCGTTAGAGGCGGGACTCGGCCGCGTCGGTTCCGGCCAGGCGCTGGGCCAGCCACACCGGGACGATCGAGAACAGCACGAGCACCACGGCCACCACGTTGACGACCGGGCGCCTGGTTGGGCCGGAACAGGTTGTTGAAGATCCAGATCGGCAGCGTCGGTGTGCCCGGTCCGGCCGTGAACGTCGTGACGATGATCTCGTCGAAGCTGAGCGCAAACGCCAGCAGCGCACCGGCAAGCAGCGCGGTGCGCAGCAGCGGGAACGTCACCAGCCGGAACGTCGTCATCGGCCGTGCGCCGAGGTCGGCGGAGGCCGTCTCGAGCGACCCGCCGAGCCGCCGCAGCCGGGCAGTGACGTTATTGAAGACCACGACGATGCAGAACGTCGCGTGGCCCACGATGATCGTGAACAGCCCGGCGCTGATACCGAACACTGGGCTGAGCACGCTCTGGATGACTGACTGAAGCGCGACACCGGTCACGATGCCGGGCAGGGCGATGGGGAGGACGACGAGCAGCGAGATGGCGTTCTTGCCGAAGAAGTCGTAGCGGGTCAGCGCCCTCGCCAGCAGCGTGCCCAGCAGCAGCGCGATGGCCGTCGCGCCGAGGCCGGCCTTGACCGAGGTCAGCAGTGCATCTCGCGGCCCGCTCGCCTGGAGCGCCGACGACCACCACTTCATCGTGAAGCCCGGCGGCGGCCACCCGAAGGTGCGGTCGCTGTTGAACGAGTTCACCGCCACGACTGCCAGCGGTACGTAGATGAAGGCCAGCACGACGACGCCGTATGCCGTGAGCGCCAGTCGCGAGTTCGTGCGCAGCTTCATCCGTGCGTCACCTCGGCCCTCGCTGAGCGGTTCACAGGTTGTCGAGGGCGCCGGTGCGCCGGATCGCCAGCAGGTAAAGGACCATGATCGCGACCGAGGCCGTGCCGAGGGCTGCGGCGAACGGCAGGTCGAGCGTGACGTTCTGGAGCACCGCGGTGCCCAGCACCTGGAGCTTCCCGCCGACGATCTGGACGGCGATGTAGTCGCCCAGGCTGAGCGAGAACGTGAAGATCGACCCCGCCGCGATCGACGGCAGGACGGCCGGGATCACCACCCGGCGGAAGGTCGTGAGGTTGTGCCCGCCCAAGTCCGCCGACGCCTCGAGGTGAGATGCAGGCAGCCGCTCGAACCCGGCATACACGGGCAGGATCATGTAGGGGAGCCACAGATAGGTAAGGGTCAGCACCACGGCCGCGAAGCCATAGCCGGGGGCCGCGCCGAAGGTGGCGTCCAGCACGCCACCGGGCTGGACCATCGTCCGCCAGGCATACGCCTTGACGAGGTAGGACGCCCAGAGCGGGACGAGCACGGCGGCGACGAGCAGGCCGCGCAGCCGGGGCGCGGCGACGTGGGCCATGAAGAAGGCGAACGGGACGGCAATGGCGACGCACAGCACCGTGACCGTCAGGGCGATGAGCAGCGTGCGGCCGATGATGTGCAGATAGGTCGAGGTGAACAGGGTCTGGAAGTTCTCGAGGCTGAAGGTGTGAACAACCAGGTTGGTGAAGGGGTCGGTCGTGAGGAACGCAGTGGCGAAGATCGCCGCGAGGGCGCCGAGGTAGGCGACGACGAGCCACAGCATGGGCGGGGTCAGCAAAGCCGCCAGTGCCCTACCGGATCTCATCGTCGCCTACCTCGAATCTCACTGTGCCACAGCCGAACCGGCGTTACCGCCGGGTCAGCTGTTGCGGATCTCCGTCCAGGCCTTGGTCCACTCGGCGTAGTCGGTGCACTTGACGCCGGTGCGGCCGTCCAGGCACGCGGAGATGGGGGTGTTCCAGTAGTAGACCTTGGAGAAGTAGGTCTCGTCCTCAGCGTGGAACGTCGTGCAGTGGTTCTTGTCGACAGTCTCGGCACACGCCTTGCGGTTGGCCGGCGCCTCGCCGAACCACTCGGCGACCTGGGCGTTGACCTTGGGCGAGACGATGTGGTCGATGAATTTGTAGGCGCACGTCTTGTGTTTCGACTTGGCGCTCACCATCCAGGTGTCAGACCAGCCGGTTGCGCCCTCCTTGGGCAGGATGGCCTCGACCGGCGCCTTCTCGCCCTGGGCGAGGTTGGCGATCACCTGCCACGTGGTGCCGACCGTCGACGAGCCGTTCTTGAAGGCCTGGATCTCCTTGAGGTAGTCCGACCAGTACTCGCCGATGTTGGCCTTCTGGGCCTTGAGCAGGTCGACTGCGGCCGCCAGCTGCTTGGAGTCGAGGGCGTAGGGGTCCTTGATGCCCAGGTCGGGCTTGGTTGCCATGAGGTACACGGCTGCGTCGGCGATGTAGATGGGCGAGTCGTACGCCGTGACCTTGCCCTTCTGTGCCGAGGCCTGGTCGAAAACCGCCGACCAGGAGTCCGGCGCGGGCTTGACGATGTCGGTGCGGTACATCAGCAGGTTGGCGCCGCGGCCGTGCGGGATGCCGTAGGGGACGCCGTTGACCGAGTTCCACGGCTGGAGCTTCAGTGAGTCGAAGATGTCGGGGTAGTTGGTGATGAGCGAGGTGTTCATGGGCTCGACGTCACCGGCTGCGATGAGCCGCAGGGTCGCGTCGCCCGACGCGGACACCGCGTCGTACTGGCCGGTGCGCATCAGCTGCACCGCCTCGTCCGAGGTGCCGAACGTCTTGACGGTCACCTGGCAGCCGGTCTCTTTCTCGAAGTCGCTCACCCAGTCGACCTTCGGGTCGTTGCTGCCGTCCTCGACGTAGCCGGGCCACGCCAGCACGCTCACCTCGCCCTCGGGCGTGCCGAGCTTGTCGAGGGGCTTGAGGTTGGGGACCGTGAAGCCGCCCGCGCCGGTACTGCCGCCCGTCGACGACGTGCCCGAGTCGGAGCCGCAGCCCGCCAGGGCAAGCGCGGCCGCCGCAGCGAGCGCTCCCAGAGCTGATTTCGTTCGCACGTGGATCTCCTTTATTCCGTGGGGGATTCCGGCACGGCAATCACGTGCTCCGGGTTCCACACCAGATTGACGGAGTCGCCCCGCTCGAGCGCTCCTGAGGTGTTGTGACCGCGGTTCTGCTCGAGCGCGGTGAGCTGGCCGCCCGCATCCAGGGCGACGACGTACCGAGTCACGGGGCCGGCATACACAACCTCTTGGATCGTGCCCGGCGCCGCTGTCTGCCCGTCTGCGGGTGCCTGCCCCTTGGGCAGGACGGCCAGTTTCTCCGGCCGTATGCCGTAGGCGCCCGTCCTGCCCACGAGCGCCTCGGCCGCGGGGCCGGTGAGCAGGTTGGACGTGCCGACGAAGCCCGCAACGAAGCCACTGGCCGGCTGCTCGTAGACCTCGCGGGCGGTGCCCACCTGCTCGATGCGGCCGGCGCTGAAGACGGCGATCCGGTCAGAGAGCGTGAGCGCCTCCTCCTGGTCGTGGGTGACGAACAGGAAGGTGATGCCGACGTCCCGCTGGATGGCCTTGAGCTCGACCTGCATCTGCTCGCGCAGCTTGAGGTCGAGTGCGCCGAGCGGCTCGTCGAGGAGGAGGACCCGGGGGCGGTTGACCAGTGCGCGGGCCAGGGCGACGCGCTGGCGCTGGCCACCGGAGAGCTGGCCGGGCTGGCGACCGCCGTAGCCGCCGAGGCGCACCTGCTCAAGGGCAGCTTCGGCGCGAGACCGCCGCTCGGCGCGGCCGACCTTCTTGACCCGGAGGCCGTACTCGACGTTCTCCAGCACGCTCATGTGCGGGAAGAGGGCGTAGTCCTGGAAGACGGTGTTGACGTCGCGGTCGTAGGGCGGGGTGTTGGTGACGTCGCGACCGGCGAGCTCGATGTGGCCGTGGGTCGGCTCCTCGAAGCCGGCGATCATGCGCAGCACAGTGGTCTTGCCGGACCCGCTCGGGCCGAGCATCGAGAAGAACTCACCGTCGCGGACCGTGAGGTCGATGCCGTCGACCGCGACGACGGGCGGGTTGCCCATGAATGCCTTGCGCAGGCCGCGCAGGACGACGGCGGGAGTGCCTGCAGCCTGGGCGGGGGAGTCCCTGCCGGGCTCGGGCGCGGGAGTTCTTGCGGGTGTCTCCGCGGGCGGCATGGTCGCCTGCTCCTAGAGTGGGGGACTGGACGCTGGCGAAAACCTATGGCTCCATAGGTTTACGCGCAACCAGTTCGGGGCAATCGATATCAATCGAGGACCTCACCATTCGTAAGCACCGGTCGAACCACGAAATCGTAGGTCAAGGGGCCCTGCGGCCCGGAAACCGAAGGTTTGGCGCGCTGGATCGGATGAAATCGACGGAAGGGACCCGTGGCCGACTCCTCGCTCGCCCTGGGCTCCTACGCGGCCGTCTTCGCCCCCCTGGAAGCCGAGGGCCGCGCCGAGGCCATCGCCCGCCGCCTGGGCGAAGCGATCGCCCTGGGGCTCCTCCCGGACGGGAGCGCACTGCCCGCCGAGTCCGACCTCGCCGACCGCTTCGGGGTCGCGACGGTGACCGTGCGCGAGGCTCTGGGGGTGCTTCGCGACGACAGCCTGATCCGCACGCGGCGCGGCCGGGGCGGCGGCTCGTTCATCTGCGCGCCGGCCGACGGCGGACGCACGGCCCTCCTCGCGCGGCTGCGGCGGCTCGGGCTGGGGGAGCTCCGGGACCTCTCCGATCACTACGCCGCGATCAGCGGCATGGCGGCGGCGCTCGCCGCGGAGCGTGCCGACGAGGACGACGTGCGTCGGCTGCGTTCCCTGGCACCCGCCTGCCGCGACGCGCCGAGCGAGGTGGGCCGGAGGCAGGGCGAGGGCGCGTTCCACCTCGAAATGGCGGCGAGCGCCCAGTCGGCACGGCTCACCCGCGAGGAGATGGCCCTCCAGGGGGAGATCGGGCTGATGCTCTGGCTCTCGCACACGCAGTCCGGGTCCCTCGCAACCGGAGCCGGACGGCATACGGCCATGGTCGAGTCCATCGCCGCAGGCGATGCCACCGCAGCGCGGGGCAGCGCGGAAGCCCATGTGCGCGAGCTGTTCTCGGCGGTGCGCGACCTGCACCGCCAGGCCTGGACCGGGAGGCTTTCATGACGGCAGAAACGAGCAGGTCCGGGGCGAGCGCTGGCCCGGCCGGCGCTGGCCTGGCCGGCGCTGACCTGACCGGCGCTCGCCTGGCCGGCGCCGATATCGGCCGGCTGGTCACCGACCTGTGCGAGCGCCTGTTCGCCGAGCTCGACGACCTGCGGGGGATGCTCGTGACAAGCCTGCCGGCCGAGGGGGCGCGCCGGGCCGACGTGGCGATCGAGGCGAGGTGCCACCAGCTGATGCGGGAGGCCGACGGTCTCGTTGCCGGAGCGGGATGGGTGGCCGCGCCCGGCGTGCTGGCGGACGCGCCCTACTGGCTGGAATGGTGGACGTCGGAGCCAGGGACGGGCGGTGCGCCGAAACGGCTTGCGGCAGAGACTGATCCGCGAGCCGTGGGTTTCCGCAACTACACCACGCTGCCCTGGTATGCCGTGCCCCTCGAGACGGGTGCCCGGCACATCACGGGCCCTTACGTCGACTATGTGTGCACCGACCAGTACACCCTGACGTTCACGGTTCCGGTGGTGCGCGAGGGGGTCTTTCTCGGCGTCGCTGGGGCCGACGTGCTGGTGCGGTCGTTCGAGGAAAGGCTGTTCGCTCCGCTGGCCCGGGTGGTCGGCACCAGCGCGATCGTCAACAGCTCGGGGCGGGTCGTGACCGCGTCCGACCCGCGCTGGGTGACCGGCGACCTGATCCGGGGACTGCCGGTCTCGCAGTGGTGGCGTGGCGAGGACGCCGCCCACGACCGGTGGGTCTTCCACGCCTGTCCCGGGCTGCCCCTCGGGGTGATCTCAACCCGCTGACGACCTCCCCCGGGTCTTCGGAGAATCGCAGGGGCTGGAGCACCGGCGATCCTCCGAAGACTCGCGGCGGGCGTGCCTCAGCGGGCGAGGAGGACGGCCCCCAGGGCGACAACGGCAGGGAGGGCCTGGACGTAGAGGATCCGGCGACTGGCGGTCAGCGCACCGAACACGCCGGCGACGACCACGCAGACGAGGAAGAAGACCTGCACCGCGAAGCGCAGGTGCTCGGGCCCGACGAGCCCCCAGACCAGCCCGGCAACCAGGAAGCCGTTGTAGAGCCCCTGGTTCGCGGCGAGGACCCTGGTGGCCCGGGCGAAGTCGCGCTCGAGGCCGAAGGCGGCCCGACCACGGGGCGTGGTCCACAGGAGCATCTCCAGCACCACGATGTAGACGTGGATGAGCGCCACGAGCGCCACCAGCACCACTACGACGGTTGACATGCGCCCAGACTGGCACCGCCCCGACGCCCATGCGAGCAGGCTTCGGTGGACACGCCAACGCGGTCAGACGGTCAGCAGGATCTTGCCGATGTGGCGGCTGGATTCCATCTCCCGGTGCGCGTCGGCTGCCTGGGCCAGGGGGTAGCGGGAGTGGACGATCGGCCGGATCCGTCCGGACTCCACCAGCGGCCAGACGTGCTCGCGGACGGCAGCCACGATCGTCGCCTTCTCGGGCGTTGGCCGGGCCCGGAGCGAGGTGCTGATCACAGCGGCTCGCTTGGCCATCAGCCGGGCGAGGTCGAGCTCGGCCTTGACTCCCCCCTGCAGGCCGATGATGACCAGGCGTCCGCTGCTCGCGAGGGCGTCGAGGTTGCGGGCGAGGTACTTCGCCCCCATGTTGTCCAGGATCACGTTTGCCCCGGCCCCGTTCGTCGCCGCACGCACCTCCTCGACGAAGTCCTGCTCGCGGTAGTTGACCAGAACGTCGGCACCGAGCTTGCGACAGGCCTCCAGCTTCTCGGCCGAGCCCGCCGTCACCGCCACTCGGGCCCCGATCTCGCGCGCCAGCTGGATCGCCATGGTGCCGATCCCGGACGAGCCGCCATGGACCAGCAGCCACTCGCCGGGCTGCAGGTTGGCGGTCAGGAACACGTTCGACCACACCGTGCACACGACCTCGGGCAGCGCGGCTGCGTCTTCCAGGGAGACGCCCGTCGGCACCGGGAGCACCTGCCCGGACGGCACGCACACCTGCTCGGCATAGCCGCCCCCGGCCAGCAGAGCGCACACCTCGTCGCCCACACCCCAGCCCGCGACCCCCTCGCCCAGCTTGTCGATACGCCCGCTCACCTCGAGCCCGGGGTACTCCGGCGCGCCTGGGGGTGGCGGGTAGAAACCCATGCGCTGCATCACGTCCGCCCGGTTTACTCCGGCCGCAGCGACCGCGATCCGCACCTCGCCCGTCGCCGGCTCCGGCGTGCGAACTTCTGCGAGCACCAGGGCCTCGGGGCCGCCAGGCTGGGGAATCGTGATCGCCTTCATGGCCCCAACCTACGGCGTGCCTCGTCGAGTTCCTCCGGCGTGTCGATGTCCAGAGCAGCTGGGTCGGCCACCTCCAGCACGAGATGGCGCAGCCCGTCGAGGAGCCTCATCGCCGGCACTCCCACGGCGGGGGATGGCAGCACGCGGCGCAAGGCTTCGGTTCGGTATGCCGTGAGCAGCGGTTGCAGACGTCCGCTGCGGTCCCTGCCCACGACGGCCTCCTGGCTGGGGTCGGCCGCCAGGCGGTCGGTCAGGACTGCGGCGGTACCACCGGCGAACGGCATGTCCCCGCCGACCACCACCATGAGGGGGGTGTCGACCCGGTCGAGCGCCGCAGCGATGGCCGCCACGGGGCCCCCACCCGGAGGATCCTCGCGTGCCCAGGCCACCTGGCGCGCGGCTTCCCGCCGCGGACCCACGGCCACCACGGGCCAGTCGCACGGCAGGCCTCGGAGCAGGGCATCGAGCACCGTCCCGTTGCCGAGCTCGGCCTGCGTCTTGTCGCCCGCACCGAGACGTCGCGACTCACCTCCGCAGAGGACGACGGCAGTGACATCGGTAGCCCGGCCAGGAGAGTCACTCACGGTGACATTGTCGCGGAGCGGGCCGGCCGGCATACCTCGGCAGTCCTGTGACTTGACATCAAGTGAACTTGACATCCGAAGGTTGCGCCCATGACTGCCATCGCCGAGGCCGGTACCGCTGAGACCGGCACTGCTGAACCGAACACCGCACTTGCCCCGGCCCCGGCGCGGCTCTGGGGGCCCGAGTCCAGAGCCCTGGCCATCGGCGCGCTCGCGCTGGTCACCCTCGGCGCTCTGGAGAACCGTGCAGTGAACACCGTTCTCCCGACGATGCTGCACGAGCTCGGCAGCATCAACAGCATCGGTCTGGTGAGTGCCGTCCCGCTGATCACGTACATGGTGTCGATGGCGGTGTCGGGTTGGTGGGCCGACCGCTCAGGCCCGCTGCCGGTGCTGTGGACCGGGGCGGGGCTGTTCGCGGCGGCCCAGGTGCTGGTGGGGACCAGCACCGGCCTCGCCACGGTGGTGGTCGGCCGGCTGATCAGCGGCATGGCTGAGGGGATGCTGGACGTCTCGCTGATGGTCCTCGTTGCCGTTTCACTGGACGAGCGGCTGCGGCCGCGGCTGGTGGCGCTGTTCACCACGGCGTGGATCCTGCCGTCCGTTCTGGGCCCGGTGTTCGTCGGGACGGCCGCCGAGCAGTTCGGCTGGCGGGCCGTCTTCCTGGGCGGCGTGGTACTGCTCGTCCCGACCATGCTGGCGCTGCGACCGGCGATGCGGCGGGCCAAGCGCTCGGACATGGAACCGGACGCCGACGCGCCGATGCTGCGGTCGCTGCTGCCCTGGGCCGTGCTGGCTGCAGCCGCGCTGGTGGCGCTGAACGAGGCGCCACTGCTCCCCGGCCCGGCCATCGTCAGGGGCGGGCTGCTGGCTGCCGCCGTAGTGACCATCTGGCTTGCGGCGCGCCGGCTCCTGCCAGCCGGCACCTTCGCCGTGTCGTGCGGAATCGGCGGCCTGGTGGCCCTGCGGGGTCTGCTCGGGGCGGCATTCATGGGCGTGGGCGGGTTCCTCCCACTGGTGCTGACCGAGCTGCACGGATACGGCCCGGCCGCAGCGGGGATCAGCCTGAGCATCACTGGCGTGATGTGGTCGACGGGATCACACATCCAGAGCCGCTGGGCGAAGGGCCCCGAGGTCCTGCTGACGGTGGGCTTCGGAGCCCTCACGGCGGGCCTGGCTGCGACCACCACACTGGCCTGGACCAGTCTGCCGCCGGTGGCAGGCCTCACCGGGTGGGCGGTCGCCGGACTGGGCATCGGCATGACGTCCTCCACGCTGGCGGTCCAGGTCATGGGGCTGTCGGACGACACCAACCAGGGACGGAACAACGCGGGATCGATGATGGCGGCGAGTGTGGCGATGGCCGTGTTCATGGCGGGCGCCACGACCGTTATCGCCATCGTCGGCGAGCCGTCGCGGCTCGCCCTCGGCATCATCACCACGACGGCGGCGGCGCTGGGTCTCGCCGGCCTCGCAGCCACGCGCCGGGTCTGCGGGCTCTAGGCCGTCGCTCGCGTTGAGCCAGCGCGCTGGATCAGCCCGCCGGATCAGCCCGCGGCCGAGGGTTTCATCGACGGGCAGGCATCGACGGGTCCCACGGCGACCAGCTCGAAGTGCCACCACTCGTTCGCATACGTGCGGCACAGCCCGTATGCCGTGCCGTGGGCCTGCAGCCACTGCGCCGCTCCCAGCGGCTGGACGTCCACAGCGAGTCCCTGCACATGCGCCGAGTCCTCAGGTGCGAGAACCCATTTGGCGGCCTCGGTGCTGCTGCCGTACTTCGCCACCGCCCGGTCGAAGAGGATCTGCTGGTACTCGGCACTGCGCCAGCCGGAGCGGATCGTCATCGGGTGGCCGGCCCTGGCCGCGGCGGCGGCCGCTCGCTTGTAGGCCCTCGCCATCGGCGGCTGGAGGTTGGTTGTCCCGTGGACGGCGTCGTTGAGGCCGATCGTGGTGGGCGGGACCCAGGGGGAGGCGATAGCCATGGTCGGCGGGGGAGTCGTCGAGCTGGACGTGGGCGGGGGGGTCGTGGTGACGACGGGCTCGGTGCTCCGCGTCGGCGAACCGAGCCCGGCACTCGCGGTGACCGCGGTGTGACCACCGCGTGCCACGGCATACCCGCTGGTCAGGGTCACGATCCCGAGCAGGAGGCCGAACGTGCGGCGCAGCCGCTGCCGCCGGCGCAGCCCGCCGGACACGTGCGTCCGCGCCGCGTACACCTCCGCCCCGCGCGCCTCTCCCACCACCCGACCCCCTCTCAGCGGGCAGTCTCCCCGCGCTGGGCCGGCCGCGCACCCAGACGCGCCGACACTGCGGCCGCAGCACGGCCCACCGCCACCACCAGGAGCTCGCGCTCGGCGTGGTCGACTTCGTCATTGCGGTACGTCACCGCGACCCCGGCGACCGGGTGTCCGGTGTGGTCGAGCACGGCCTTGGCGACGGAGGCGAGGCCCTCGGTGACCTGGCCGTCCTCCTCGGCGAAGCCGCGGGAGCGCACGTCCACCAAGATGCGCCGAAGGTCCCCGATGGTTGCCGGGCCGCGGCCGTTGCGCTGCACGAGGACGTCCTTGTGCGGGAAGAGAGCGCGCAGCTGGGCGGGTGGCAGCTCCGCCAGCATGGCGAGTCCGCTCGCGGTGAGTGTCGCGGGGAGGCGGACTCCGACATCGCTGACCAGGAGGGAGCGACCGGGCGCCCGCTCTTCGATGACGTAGAGCACGTCGCGTCCGTGGAGCACGGCGAGGTGAGCGTTCTGAGTCGTGAAGTCGACCAGACGGCCCAGGACCGGGCGCGCGATGCGCTGGAGCGGGGCCTGCCGCTGGTAGGCGGAGCCCAGCTCGTAGGCCGCAACGCCGAGTCCGTAGCGGCGCTCCTCGGCGAGGTGGGTCACGAAGCCGTGCTCCCGCAGGACGGTCAGGAGGTGGTAGGTGCTGCTCCGGGGGAGGCCGAGGTCGCGGGCGATAGCGGCCGCAGGAAGCGGCTCGGTGTGCCGGGCCAGGAGCATGAGCAGCTCGAGGGCCTGCCCGACGGCAGGTGCGTTCGCCATGGGGTAAGTGTGGCAGTGGCTCACTCTTGACAGTCCCTATCAGTTGATAGTAACTATTATCTGATACAAACTCTCACGAAGGAGCCTGAGATGACCGGACACAGGGTGACCGCCGCCCCTGACCCTCGGCGCTGGTGGACCCTGGGCGCCATGGCCCTGGCCGTGCTGGCCATCGGCCTCGACCTCACGATCCTCAGCACCGCCCTTCCCACCCTTTCCCGGGACCTGCATGCATCGACGACCGACCTGCAGTGGTTCGCCAACGCGTACACGCTTGTCCTTGCCGCGCTGATGCTCCCGGCTGGGGCCGTGTCGGACCGCGTTGGACCGAAGCCGCTGATGATCGGCGCCCTCGTGGTGTTCGGCGCCGCGTCGATCGGCTGCGGCCTGAGCACGTCCCCCGGCGTGCTGACCGGGTTCCGGGCAATGCTGGGCCTCGGTGCCGCATTCCTCATGCCCGTCTCCATGTCCCTGCTCACGATCGTCTTCCCGGCGCAGGAGCGGGCCCGGGCCATGGGGCTGTGGATCACCGCCAACTCGCTCGGCATCCCGGTCGGCCCACTGCTGGGGGGCTGGATGCTGGACCACTTTCACTGGGGGTGGGTCTTCTTCATCAACGTTCCGGTGGTCCTCCTGGCCCTTGTCGCCGTCGCGATCTTGGTGCCGCGCACTCGAGGGTCGCGGACGGCTCGGATCGACGGCATCGGGATCGGCCTGTCGAGCGCGGGCCTCGTCCTGCTGACCTATGGCTTCATCCGCGCGGGCGAGGACGGCTGGAGCTCGGGGGCGCCCTGGCGGCTCATCGCAGCCGGAGTCCTGGCGATGGCTGGCTTCGTGTGGCAGCAGAGCCGAACGGGCTCCGGGCTCGTCGACCTCTCGCTGTTCCGGTCGCGAACCTTCACTTGGTCGACCCTGCTGCTGACGCTGACCGCATTCGGGATGATGGGGCTGATGTTCGTGCTGCCCCAGTACTTCCAGTCGGTCCGCGGGGCAAGCGCGTTCGAGTCGGGACTGCGGCTCCTGCCGGTGATCCTGGGCCTGGCCGTCGGCGCTCGCGCCGGAGACCGGCTCGTGGCGCGGCTGGGGGGCCGGGTCGTGGCGCCGCTGGGTCTGGGCCTGATCGCCACCGCGGGCGTGCTCGGCGCGCAGACCACCGTGGTCTCCTCGTGGTGGTTCGTCCACGGGTGGGAGGCTCTGGCCGGGGTAGGCATGGGTCTGGCGCTGCCGATCCTGGTGGCCCTCGGCACCTCGGAGCTGCCTGAGGGTCGCAGCGGCAGCGGCTCGGCCGTGCTCCAGACCGCACGCCAGGTGGGCGGGACTCTGGGCGTGGCCATCCTGGGGTCCGTCTTGGCGGCGGGCTACCGTTCCGGACTCGACGTCGGCGGCCTGCCCACCGCCCTGGCGCAAACGGCGAGGGACGGCCTCCAGGGTGCGATCGCGATCGCGAACGCGGCGCACGTCCCGGCGCTCGGCGACAGCGCCCGGGCCGCCTTCGTCTCCGGGATGTCGCTGACCCTCGTGGTCACCTCGCTGGTGCTGGTGCTGCCCGTGATAGCGGGCGTGGCCTATCTGCCCGGGCGTCGGGCCGGGTCTGCGCTGCTGGTTGACCGCGACGACGCTGACCGCGGATCAGCGGCGAGCGCTGCACGGGGCGGCATGCCCAGTGCGCCTGCCACAATGCCCGAATGACCCAGACAGGACCCTCGCGTCCTTCGCCCCCGGCACCACAACCGGGGGCCACGCGCCTGAGCCTGCGCGAGCGCAAGAAGCTCGAGACCCGCCTCGCGATCCAGGACCAGGCCCTGCGGCTCTTCGTGGCGAACGGCTACGACGCCACGACCGTGGACCAGGTCGCCGAGGCCGCCGGCGTGTCGCCGGCCACTTTCTTCCGCTACTTCCCCACGAAGGAAGACGCTGTGCTCTTCGACAGCTTGGACCCGGTGATGATCGAGATTCTCTTGGCACAGCCGGCGTCGATGCGCCCGCTCGCGGCGATGCGCAGCACTCTGACCCAGATGCTCGACCAGATCTCGCCGGAGGAACGAGAGCGCGAGCTAACCCGGCAGCGCCTCGTGAGCAGCGTGCCGGAACTGCGGGCCCGCCAAATCGACGCGATGGCCCAGGGCATCGAGCTGCTGGCGGACGCCATGGCCGAGCGGGAAGGGCTCGAGCGCGGCCATCCGCGGTCTCGCGCCTGGGCTGGTGCCGTGGTCGGGGTGGTCATGGCCATGTACCTTGCCGACCCCGCATCGAACTTCATGGACAAGATCGACGGTGCCCTCTCCCTGCTCGAGGAGGGTCTGTTCTGAGGTGCGTGCGCGCCGGCGTCAGGCCAGCCAGCGGTAGCGGCGCTCGGGCCGGCCGGTGCTGCCGTACCTGAGGGAGACCTCGGCGCGCCCGGTCGTGACGAAGTGCTCGAGGTAACGGCGGGCGCTCACGCGAGACACCCCGAGGGACTCGGCACACTCGCTGGCGGAGAGGCTCGAATCGGGCTGCGTGGCCTCACGAAGGGCCTGTTCGGCGAGCTGGGCGGTCTCCGGACTCATGCCCTTGGGGAGGTCGACGGCTGCGCGGGGCGGCGGGCGGCGCCCGAGGACGGGGTCGATGTCGCCCTGGCCGGACACCCGCGCCTCGTCCAGTCTCTCCCGGCTGGCGGCGTAGTCCTCGAGCCGAGCCCTGAGGTCTCCGAACGAGAACGGCTTGAGCACGTAGTCGACCACGCCGTGGCGCATGGCCGACCGCACGGAGTCGATGTCCTTCGCCGCGCTGATCACGATGACGTCGCTGGTGTGCCCTTCCGCGCGCAGCCGGGCGACCACGTCAAGCCCGAACATGTCGGCGAGGTAGAGGTCGAGGAGGACCAGGTCCGGGGACTTGCGGGCCACTGCGGCCAGGGCCTCGGCCCCGGAGTGGGCCATGCCCACGACCTCGAAGCTCTCGACCCGCTCGAGGAAGCCCTGGTGGATCCGGGCGACCATGAAGTCGTCGTCGACGACGAGGACGCGGATCACCGGGAGGTCTCCGCCGCGCGCGGGGACGGCGTGGGCAAGAGGGTCTGCGGCGTGGGAGTCGGCGGGCTCCCAAGCGTTGACACGCCTAGTCGCGCGACAAGCACTGCGACGATGCTGGCCAGCTGGAGCACGAGCAGCTGCCCCGCCAGCGACGGGCGGCGCAGCCCTGGCATGACCACGATGAACTCAACCTTCACTGCTGACACAAGCCCGACCTCTGCGTCGCGCCCGGGCCACGATCATGCCGCTCACCTCCCAGAACGCGAAAGAGGTCTCAACGATGAGAACCCGGTTCACAGCCCTCCTCGGCACGGCGATGGCAGCGGCCGTCCTTGGCGGCTGGATGCGCTGGTGTGGCTGAGCCCGGCGTCCCTCATAGCGTTCGGCTCCTGCGGCCCGGAATGGCGCGCTGGCCCTTGCCCGGTTCGCCCAGTCTCACATCCGAGACGGTATGCCGTCCGCGGGAGTCCTGCGGACGGCATACGTCGGCTGCAATGGAGGCATGACCCAGACCGCAACCTCCGCGCCACCGGTGACCGTCGGCCTCGGCCCGGTCTCATTCGAGGATGTCGTCACCGTCGCCCGCCGCGACGCCCGTGTCGAGATCTCGCCGGAGTCGCTCGCCGAGGTGCGTCGCACGCGGGCCGTGGTGGAGGCCCTCGCCGACGACACGGTGGCCCACTACGGCGTCTCGACCGGGTTCGGTGCCCTGGCAACCCGCCACATCCCGGTCGAGCTGCGGGCGCAGCTGCAGCGCAGCCTCGTCCGGTCGCACGCCGCGGGATCGGGCCCGGAGGTCGAGCGCGAGGTGGTCCGCGCGCTCATGCTGCTGCGCATCTCGACCCTCGCGACGGGCCGCACCGGGATCCGGGAGGAGACCCTGCGGACGTACGTCGCGATGCTGAACGCCGGCATCACCCCAGTGGTGCACGAGTACGGCTCCCTGGGGTGCTCGGGCGACCTCGCTCCGCTCGCGCACTGTGCCCTGGCCCTGATGGGGGACGGTGTCGTGCGTGATGCGGCCGGCGAGCTCATGC
Organism: uncultured Actinomycetota bacterium; assembly: GCA_963715025.1. Classification (GTDB taxonomy): domain Bacteria; phylum Actinomycetota; class Actinomycetes; order Actinomycetales; family Dermatophilaceae; genus DASSJT01. The sequence goes on from CAVQQQ010000009.1 coordinate 1,391,116, forward strand.
CCACCGCCCAGGCCTTCGGCGCCGCGGGCATCCCGCCCGTCGAGCTGCGCGAGAAGGAGGGCTTGGCCCTGATCAACGGCACCGACGGCATGCTTGGCCAGCTGGTGCTGGCGATCACCGACCTGCGCCACCTGCTCAGGGTTGCTGACATCACGGCTGCGATGAGCGTCGAGGGGCAGCTCGGGAGCGACGACGTGTTCGCAGCGGACCTCCACGCCCTGCGGCCACAGCCGGGTCAGGGCCGCTCGGCCGAGAACCTGCGAAACCTCATGCGTGACAGCGCGATCCGCGAGAGTCACCGAACCGACGACTGCACCCGCGTGCAGGACGCGTACTCTCTGCGCTGCGCGCCGCAGGTCGCGGGCGCGGTCCGCGACACAGTGGAGTATGCCGCGCAGGTCGCCGGCTTCGAACTCGCCTCAGCGGTCGACAACCCGGTGGTGACGCCGGACGGCCGCGTCGAGTCGAACGGCAACTTCCACGGCGCGCCGGTGGCCTATGTGCTGGACTTCCTTGCCATCGTGGCCGCCGACCTGGCCTCGATCTCGGAGCGGCGGACTGACCGGTTCCTCGACGTCGCGCGGAACCACGGGCTGAACGCATTCCTCGCCGACGACCCCGGGGTGGACTCGGGGCACATGATCGCGCAGTACACCCAGGCGGCGATCGTCTCAGAGATGAAGCGGCTGGCCGCCCCGGCGTCCGTCGACTCGATCCCGAGCAGCGCGATGCAGGAAGACCACGTCTCGATGGGCTGGTCGGCGGCGCGCAAGCTGCGACGCTCGGTCGACGGGCTGACCCGAGTCCTGGCCATCGAGCTGCTCACGGCCGCCCGCGCCATCGAGCTGCGGGCCCCGCTGGCGCCCGCCCCCGCCACGGGGGCGGTGATCGCCGCGCTCCGCGAGGCGGGGGCCCCGAGCCCGGGATCTGATCGGTTCCTCGCCCCTGAGATCGAGATCGCTGTCCAGCTGGTCGCCTCCGGCGCCGCACTCGCGGCGGCCGAGTCCGTGGCCGGCCCACTCAACTGAACCAACCGGCATACCTGAAGGCACTCAAGGAGAACGACATGGAAGGCGCACGTCCGGTCCGCGCCCCGCGCGGCACCAAGCTCACCGCCCAGCACTGGGGAGCCGAGGCTCCGCTGCGGATGCTGATGAACAACCTCGACCCGGAGGTGGCCGAGCGGCCCGACGACCTGGTGGTCTACGGGGGAACCGGCCGGGCGGCGCGCGACTGGAAGTCGTTCGACGCGATGGTCCGGACGCTCACGACGCTCAGGCAGGACGAGACCATGCTCGTCCAGTCGGGCCGGCCGGTCGGCGTCATGCAGACCCACGAGTGGGCACCTCGGGTGCTGATCGCCAACTCCAACCTCGTCGGCGACTGGGCGACCTGGCCGGAGTTCCGGCGGCTCGAGCACCTCGGGCTGACGATGTACGGCCAGATGACCGCCGGCTCGTGGATCTACATCGGCACGCAGGGCATCGTCCAGGGAACCTACGAGACGTTCGCCGCGGTGGCCGAGAAGCGCTTTGGCGGCACCTTGGCCGGCACGCTGACCCTGACCGGCGGCTGCGGTGGCATGGGTGGCGCTCAGCCGCTCGCCGTGACCCTCAACGAGGGCGTCTGCCTCATCGTCGACGTCGACCCGGCCAGGCTGCACCGTCGGGTCCAGCACCGCTACCTCGACGAGGTGGCCGGCTCGCTGGACGAGGCCGTCGACAAGGCCGTCCGCGCCAAGGAGGAGCGGCGGGCCTGGTCGGTGGGCGTCGTCGGCAACGCAGCCGAGGTGTTCCCTGAGCTGCTCCGCCGCGGCGTGCCGATCGACATCGTGACCGACCAGACCTCGGCCCACGACCCGCTGTCCTACCTGCCCATCGGGGTGTCCCTGGAGGACTGGCACGACTACGCCGAGCGCAAGCCCGAGGAGTTCACCGACCGGGCGCGGGCATCGATGGCGAAGCACGTCCAGGCCATGGTCGAGTTCCAGGACGGCGGCGCCGAAGTCTTCGACTACGGCAACTCGATCCGCGACGAGGCGCGGTTGGGCGGCTACGAGCGGGCGTTCGAGTTCCCCGGCTTTGTGCCCGCCTACATCCGGCCGCTGTTCTGCGAGGGCAAGGGTCCGTTCCGGTGGGCCGCGCTCTCGGGTGACCCCAAGGACATCGCGGCCACGGACCGCGCGGTCCTCGACCTCTTCCCCGACAACGACCGCCTGCACAAGTGGATCCGAGGCGCGCAGGAGCGGATCGCGTTCCAGGGGCTGCCTGCCCGGATCTGCTGGCTCGGCTACGGAGAGCGCGACAAGGCCGGGCTCGCCTTCAACGAGCTCGTGCGATCCGGCGAGGTCAGCGCCCCCATCGTCATCGGGCGCGACCACCTGGATGCGGGCTCGGTGGCAAGTCCCTACCGGGAGACCGAGGCGATGCTCGACGGCTCAGACGCGATCGCCGACTGGCCACTGCTGAACGCGCTGGTCAACACCGCCTCAGGCGCGTCGTGGGTCTCGATCCACCACGGCGGCGGAGTGGGCATCGGGCGTTCGATCCATGCCGGGCAGGTGTCCGTCGCGGACGGCACCGATCTGGCCGCCCAGAAGCTCGCCCGGGTGCTCACCAACGACCCGGGGATGGGCGTGATCCGCCACGTCGACGCGGGCTACGAGATCGCCGAGCGGGTGGCGGCCGAGCGCGGGGTGCGTATCCCCATGCGCGAGAGCTGACCCCGCCCCAGGCGAGGCAAGGGTAGGCCGAGCGGCGCTCGAGGTCGGCGGTGATGGCGGCCACCCAGCGGCTTGCGCGCATGCAGCGCAATTCCGCTGACTCATCGGGTTCGATCGTGACTCCACCACTGACACCCGAGGTCTCCGTTTGGCCGGTGTTGTCCGGCACGATGGCCTCGTGCGACTCTGGTCCCTCCATCCCCGCTACCTCGACCGGCAGGGCCTGACCGCCGCGTGGCGCGAGGCCCTGCTGGCCCAGGCCGTGCTGGCCGGGCGCACGCGGGGGTACACCCGACATCCGCAGCTGCGCCGGTTCCGGGCAACCGCGGCGCCACTGGCCTCGATCGGCGCCTACCTTGAGCCGCTCGCCGACGAGGCGACCGTGCGGGGCTACCACTACGACCGGCGGCGCATCATCGAGCCGCCGCACGACAGGTTCGTGGCCTCGTTGCCCGTAACCGAGGGCCAGCTCGCCTTCGAGTGGCGCCACCTCACCCGTAAGCTCGAGGCCCGCAGCCCGGACTGGCTGCGTGGCCTCCCCGTCGATGACCTGCCTCTCGCGCACCCCCTTTTCGTGGTCGTGCCGGGCGGCATTGAGGACTGGGAGATCGTCTAGCCCGGCGGCGGGGTCAGCGCGGGGCCGGGTCGGTGACGTCAGCGACCTCTGCTCCCAGTGCCCGGACCACGTCGTCGCCGTAAGCCGTGGCGGCGACGCCGTGGGCACCGGCGCCGATCGAGATGGATCGGCCCGGGACGGTGGCGTCGGCGATGACCGGCCAGGCCTGCAGGGACCCGAACGGCGTGATGGTCCCGCGCTCGTAGCCGGTGACGTCCTTCGCGGTCGCCGCGTCCGGCATGGAGAGCCGGCTTACCCCCAGGTGGGCGCGCAGTTTGGGCCAGGAGATCTCGCGGTCGCCGGGGACGAGGACGAAGAGGAAGTTGTCGTCGGCCCGGCGCACGACCAAGGTCTTGATGATGTCGCCGGGCTGCACTCCGCGGGCAGCGGCCGCTTCCTCGAGGGAGCCGACCCGGCCGTGTCGCGTGATGGTGTGCTCGATCCCGCTGTCCCGAAGTGCCTGCGCCGCGCGGGCTGCGCCATGTGCGTCCGAACCCATGCGGCAACGATAGAGGGACGAATCGGTCGCCTATGCCTGCCGGCTCGCACGCCCGGTCCGGCGCTACCCGAGCCCAGGCGGCGACCTCCCACCGCCGTGTCCCGCATGCGAGACAGATCCCGCGCCAGTCCGTGTGGCCGAGTGGTCGCACACGATGGAATGCTCGGGGTCAGCCAGTCACGTCTGAGGAGGGTCGGTGAGCTTCGAGTCCATGTGGGCGACGATCGCGGACATCGGTCGCGACCCCGCCAGCGGGGGGTACCAGCGCTTTGCCTGGACCGAGGATGACCGCACCCTGCGGGAGTGGTTCGCGGGCGAGTGCGCCTCGCGCGGACTCGACCTCACCGAGGACCGCATGGGCAACCAGTGGGCCTGGTGGGGCGACCCCGACGCGGCGGTCGGCCGAGGCGACCGGGGCATCGCCACCGGCTCCCACCTCGACAGCGTCCCCGACGGCGGTGCCTTCGACGGCCCTCTCGGCGTGGTGAGCGCGCTCGCGGCGGTCGACGCGCTGCGGGCGGCCGGCTTCACCCCCCGCCGGCCCATCGGAGTCGTCAACTTCGTCGACGAGGAAGGGGCCCGCTTCGGAGTAGCCTGCGCCGGCTCCCGGGTCATCACCGGGGCGCTCGCGCCCGAGCGCGCGTTGTCGCTCACCGACGCCGACGGCACCACGATGGCCGAGGCGCTCACCGAGGCCGGCCGCGACGCCGGCGCGCTCGGCCGAGACGACGAGACCCTCGCAAGGGTGGGTGCGTTCGTCGAGCTCCACATCGAGCAGGGGCGGGCCCTCGCCAACCCGGACCACCCGGCATACGGCCATGCGGTCGCGGTCGGGTCGGGCATCTGGCCGCACGGACGCTGGCGGCTCGACTTCCAGGGCGAGGCCAACCACGCAGGGACCACCCGGCTCGAGGACCGGCACGACGCGATGCTGGGCTACGCCGAGACCGTGCTGGCCGCTCGATGGGTGGCCGACAAGCACGGAACCGTCGCCACCATGGGGAAGGTGCAGGTCAGGCCCAATGGCGTCAACGCCATCCCCAGTGCGGTGACCGGCTGGCTCGACGTCCGCGGCGCTGACGAGGCCGCCGTGCGCGCCACCGTTGCCGAGATCTCGGGTACGGCAGCCGGCGCGAAGGCGACCGTCACCGAGGAGTCCTGGACCCCGACCACGGCGTTCGACCCCGGACTCGCCGCTCGCCTGCAGAGCCGGCTGGGCGGCATACCCCTCCTGGGCACCGGCGCGGGCCACGACGCCGGAATCCTGTCCGCGGCAGGCATCCCCGCCGCCATGCTCTTCGTGCGCAACCCCACGGGCGTCTCGCACTCGCCTGCCGAGTGGGCCGACGAGAAGGACTGCGTCGCCGGCGTTGCCGCCCTGGCAGCGGTCCTGCAGGAGCTCGCCGGATGACCATCTACTTCGCCGAGCACGCCCAGCTGCCCACGGGCACGGCGACGTCCGTGCGGCTGACGGCCACCGACGGCATGATCAGCGCGATCGACCTGAAGGCCAGGCCCCAGCCGGACGACATCCGCCTCGGCGGCGTCGTGCTGCCAGGGATGGCCAACGGGCACAGCCACGCGTTCCACCGCGCCCTCCGGGGTCGCACGCACGGCAACGGCGGCACCTTCTGGTCGTGGCGGGACCAGATGTATGCCGTGAGCCGCCGGCTGAACCCGGACACCTACCTGGCGCTCGCCAGGGCTGTATTCGCCGAGATGGCCCTCGCGGGGATCACCGTGGTCGGCGAGTTCCACTACCTCCACCACGACACGCACGGCCGCCGTTACGAGGATCCGAACGCTATGGGCGCCGCCCTCGCCGAGGCGGCCGACGACGTCGGGATCCGGTTGACCCTGCTCGACACGTGCTACCTGTCGGGTGGGCTCCAAGCCGACGGGCACCTGCCACTTGACGAGGTGCAGCAGCGCTTCTCCGACGGTTCGGTGGACGCCTGGGCGGAACGGCTCGGGGTGCTCAAGGACAACGACAACCTGCGCGTGGGCGCGGCGATCCACTCGGTTCGGGCAGTGCCCCGCGAGGCGCTCGGGCTGGTCAAGGAGGCGGCCGGAGACCGCCCGCTCCACGCCCACGTCAGCGAGCAGCCGGCGGAGAACCTCGCCTGCCAGATGTTCTATGGCGCGACGCCGACCCAGCTGCTCCACGAGGCCGGCACGCTCGGCGAGGACTTCACCGCCGTGCACGCCACGCACCTCACCGACGACGACATCAGCCTGCTGGGCGAGACCGGCACAACTGCCTGCTTCTGCCCGACCACAGAGCGCGACCTTGCCGACGGCATCGGCCCGGCCCGGGCGCTCCACGACGCTGGCAGCCCGATCAGCCTGGGGTCGGACCAGAACGCCGTCGTCGACCCGTTCGAGGAGCTCCGCGGGCTGGAGATGCACGAGCGGCTGCAGAGCGGCGAGCGCGGACGCTTCAAGACCGGGCAGCTGATCGCCGCCGCCAGTGCGAACGGCTATCGGTCGCTCGGCTGGGAGGGCGGCGGTGAGCTGCGGGTGGGGGCACCGGCGGACTTCATCGCGATCACGGAGGACAGCGTGCGCACGGTGGGGTCGCGCTCCGAGCAGATCGTCTACGCCGCCACCGCGGCTGACGTGACCGACGTCATCGTCGGTGGCGAGGAGGTCGTGGTGGAGGGCCACCATCGGCTCGGCCCGACGGCCGACCTCCTGCGCGAGGCCCTCGGCCTGTTGCGAGACCTCTGATGTCGAGCACCCTGGTGACCGGCATCGGCCAACTGGTGACCTGTGACGGCACTGGGCCCGAGGGACTCGGGCTGCGCGACCACGCGGCGCTGGTCGCCGAGGACGGCCAGGTCGCGTGGGTCGGCCCCGCCGGCGCGGCGCCGGAGTGCGACCGCCGCCTCGACGTCGAGGGCCGTGTGGTGCTGCCGGGCTTCGTCGACTCGCACTCCCACCTGGTGTTCGCGGGCGACCGCGCGGCCGAGTTCGCCGCGCGCATGGCGGGGGAGCGCTACGACGGGGGTGGGATCGGGGTGTCCGTGACGGCCACTCGCGACGCCAGCGACGACGATCTGCGCGAGCTCGTGGGCCGTCGGGTCGCAGAGATGCGGGCGCAGGGCACGACGACCGTCGAGATCAAGAGCGGCTACGGCCTGACCGTCGACGACGAGGCCCGTGCCCTCCGGATCGCCAGCGAGTTCACCGGCGAGACGACGTACCTCGGGGCGCACGTCGTGCCGGCGGAGTACTCGGGCGACCGGACGGCATACCTCGAGCTGGTCACCGGGCCGATGCTGGAAGCCGCGCGCCCCCACGCGAAGTGGGTCGACGTCTTCTGCGAGCCGCACTCGGCCCATGCCTTCACCGGCGAGGAGTCTCGCGCGGTCCTGCTCGCGGGGCGAGACGCCGGTCTCGGCATGCGGGTGCACGGCAACCAGCTGGGCTACGGCCCGGGCGTGCAGCTGGCCGTCGAGCTCGGCGCGGCGAGTGTCGACCACTGCACCTATCTGAGCGACGCCGACGTCGAAGCCCTGGCGGGCGCTGCGGCGACGACGGTGGCGACCCTCCTGCCGGGCGTGGAGTTCTCGACGAAGTCGCCCTATCCAGATGGCCGCCGACTGCTCGACGCCGGCGTCAGCATCGCCCTCGCGACCGACTGCAACCCGGGCACGTGCTACTCGTCGTCAATGCCGTTCGTGATCGCCCTGGCCGTGCGCGAGATAGGCCTGACACCGGGCGAAGCCGTGGTCGCAGCAACGCGTGGTGCGGCAAGGTCCTTGCGCCGCAGCGACATCGGGGTGATCGAGGTGGGGGCCAGCGCCCACCTCGCGACGCTCGAGGCGCCGTCGTACCTGCACCTGTCCTACCGCGCCGGGGTTCCGATATCCCGCGCGATCGACCTCTGACCAGGCCCCGCTTTGAGGATCGGCTTGGGCAGGTGGCCGGCGGAGGTGGCGTAGTACTGCGCGGCCTTGCGCGTAGTGGCCACCCGCGCCGCGCCCCTCGCCATTCCGGTGACCGCAGCAAAGGCCACGGCCTCGCCCATGGGCGTGCGCGGGTCGAGGCCGGAGTTCAGGCCTGCCTTCTTCCACACCACAGTCACTGCCTTGCTGGCCACGACCCCCGCCAGAACCGCGGAGCCACTGCCGAGAACCCGCCAGATGAAGCTGCCCATCCCTGTCTCCCATCGCCGCGGTCGCCGCGTCCTGCCACGTCGTGCACGTCCTGTCTACCCCGTGCGGCTCTCGCGCACCACTGTCCCCGGCGGGCTGCGCTAGGGTGAGGGGTGTAAACGACAGGGGAGCGCGAGAGCGCTGAGAGTGCGGCCAGCCGCAGACCCTCGAACCTGATCCGGTTAGCACCGGCGAAGGGAGTCGGGAATCTCAGGCACCCGTGCGGCATACGTCCGTGCAGCGACATGGGGTATGCCGGACAGAGGCCTCCCCGAGGTATCCATCGGATTCCACGGGAGACAACTGAAATGTCCACGATCACCACCCGCACCGGCCGCACCAGCGTCCGGGCCACGGCCCCGCTCATGCGGTGGCGCACGGTCGACCTCCTCACGGTCGCCTTCCTCGGTGCCGCCTTCGGCATCGCCTACTGGGGCTGGGGCCTCCTCTACGAGGGACCCTCCACCGCCCTCGGCAACGTGTTCCCGCCCCTGGCGGCCTTCCTCTATTCCCCCTGGCTCATGGCTGGGGTCGTCGGGGGCCTGGTCGTGCGGCGTCCGGGCGCGGCACTGCTCTGCGAGGTGGTGGCGGCCGTCGTCGAGATGCTGCCGGGGAGCCAGTGGGGCTTCAGCACACTGATCTCTGGCATCCTCCAGGGCCTTGGTGCCGAGCTGGCGTTCCTGATCCTCGGCTACGGGGCCTTCGGCATCGTGGCTGCGGTCATCGCCGGCGCGCTCGCGGCGCCGATCGAGGCGGTCTACGAGATCTTCACCTACTACCCCGACTGGTCGTTCGGCTACCAGGTCGCCTACGTCGTGTCCTTCGCGGTGGGTGGGGCAGTCATCGCCGGCATCGGCGGCTGGCTCATCACCAAGGCCTTGGCCAGGGCGGGTGCCCTCAACGCCTTCCCGCCTGGCCAGGAGGAGCGGGAGCGCCACGCTGTCTGACGGCGGAAGGGTCGAGGTCTCGCAGCTGACCTGGCGTCCGTTCGGGCGTCGGGAGCCCGTGCTGCGGGACCTCGACCTCACCATCGAGCCGGGCCAGCGTCTGCTCCTCGTGGGGCCAAGCGGCTCGGGCAAATCCACCCTCATGCGGGCGCTCGCCGGGCTGCTGCAGGTCGCCGATGCCGGCGAGCTGGCCGGACGAGTGACGATCGACGGGAGGCCCCCGGGAGAGCGGGCGGGCACGGTCGGCCTCGTTCTCCAGGAGCCGGGCGTCGGCATTGTCGCCGCGAGCGTCGGCCGTGACGTGGCCTTCGGACTCGAGAACGTCGGTGTCCCGCGCTCCGAGATGCCTGAGCGGGTCACCGACGCGCTCAAGGCCGTGCGGCTCTCGATGCCCCAGGACACGCCGACCCATGCGCTCTCGGGCGGGGAGCAGCAGCGCCTCGCCCTGGCGGGTGCGCTGGCCCTGGGGCCGCGCGTGATGCTCCTCGATGAGCCAACCGCCATGCTCGACCCGGTCAACGCCGCCTCCGTGCGCGAAACCGTCGCCGAGGTGGTCACCCGCCACAACCTGACGACGGTTGTGGTCGAGCACCTTCTGGGGCCCTGGGTCGACTTCGCCGACCGGCTGGTCGCGATCGATGGTGCGGGCGCAGTCATTGCCGACGGCACACCGCACGAGGTCTTGGGCCGCCATGCCGAATCCCTTGCCGCACAAGGCGTCTGGGTTCCCGGAGTGCCCCACCCGGAGCCCAGCCCCATGCCGAGCGGCCTCTTCGCGCCGCGACCTGCCCACCAGCCGGTCCTCGTTGCCGACCGGGTGCGGGTCGAGCGCAGGGTCCGCGCGCTCAACGGCGCGACGCGACACGTCCTGGCTCTCGATGGAGAGTCGCTCACGGCCCGCACGGGAGAGATGACCGCCCTCGTCGGGCCCAGCGGCTCGGGCAAGTCCACGATGCTCCTCGCCCTCGCCGGCCTGGTGGAGACCAAGGGCGGCTCGGCCACCACGAGCCCGGCCAGCACGAGCTCGGCCAGCACGGGCGCGAGGAAGGCGGTCTCCGACCTCGACACCAAGGAACTGGCGCAGACGGTGGCCTGGGTGCCCCAGTGGTCGTCGTCCACGATCGTGGCCCACACGGTCATCGACGAGGTCATGGTCACGTCGCGTGCCCTGGGTCTCGACGAGGAGGTATGCCGGGCCCGCGCCGAGGCATTGCTCCTCGCGCTCGGCCTGGGCCACCTCACACAGGCCGACCCGCGCCACCTGTCGGGTGGCGAACAGCGCCGCCTCGCGATGGTCTCGGCCGTCGTCCACCAGCCGGAGGCGCTGCTCGCCGACGAGCCCACCGTGGGACAGGACCGGCTCACCTGGTCGGCGGTGATTGGCCTGGTCGAGGCGGTGCGGGACGCCGGCTCCGCAGTCGTGCTGAGCACCCACGACGACGCCGCGGTCCAGCGAAGCGTGAGCGTCCTCCGCCTTCAAAAACCGCCATCGGGAGCTGTTCCTCCACGCGAGCGGCGCCCCCTGGTCGCCAGGTGCGGGCCGCTCAGCCTGCTGGCCGGGAGCATGCTCGCCGTCCCCGCGGGCATCCTCTCGCCGCACTGGCGCGCGTCGCTGGCCGTGCTCGGGGTCCAGGTGCTCCTGGCAGTCGTCGGGCTCTGGGCCCCCCGCGGCTCCGACCCCGCAGCGGAGCGGCCCACGGGCCGGCTCCACCGAGTCGTGGTGCGCTTCCTGCCCGGCGTTGTAGGCGGCCTGTCCGTCGCGTGGAGTACCTGGCTGCTCGGGACCCATGACGTGGCTATCGCGGGAACGGCGGGCCTGAGGGTGCTCATCATCGTGCTGCCGTCGGCGGTGCTCATCCCCTTCGTCGACGCCGACTCCCTCGGCGACCACCTGGCTCAGCGGCTCAGGCTCCCGGCGCGGCCAGTCGTCGCGCTGTCGGCCGCCCTGCAGCGCGTCAACACGTTCGGCGAGATCTGGTCCGAGATCGGGAGCGCCCGGCGGGTACGCGGCATCGGCCCGAGCCGCTCCCCGCGCGACATCGTCGGCCACGCCTGGGCGCTCACCGTCGGGATGCTGGTGCGCTCCCTTGGAGCCGCCGCGGCGCTCGCGGTTGCCATGGACGCGCGAGGCTTCGCCACGGCATACCGCCGCACGTGGTTCGCCCCGGCGCCGTGGCGCCCGGGCGACAGTGCGCTGGTGGCCGCGGCCGCCCTGCCGGCGCTCGTCGCCTGGCTGGCGTGAGCATGTCGGCTCAGCCGACCTCCGGCCCGAGCGGCAGGGAGCGCTTGTGGGCGGTTCGGGTGTGCCAGCTGAGGATCGTCGCCTCGGCGGCCGCGCTCACCGGCTCGCCCTCCAGGTAGTCGTCGATCTCGTCGTACGTCACGTCGAGGGCCTCCTCGTCGGGGCGTCCAGGCCGCTCGCTCTCGAGGTCTGCCGTGGGCTGCTTGCCCACGAGCTCGTCGGGCGCTCCGAGGTGGGCCGCGAGCGCGCGCACCCGTCGCTTGGTCAGGCCAGTCAGCGGCATCAGGTCGCAGGCGCCGTCGCCGTACTTGGTGAAGAAACCGGTCACCGCCTCGGCCGCGTGGTCGGTGCCCACCACGAGCAGTCCCCGCACGCCTGCAAGCGCGTACTGGGCGACCATGCGCTGCCGGGCCTTGACGTTGCCTCGCACATGGTCCTCGCTGACCTCCGGTCCGATCCCGACTCCGGCGACGATGACGGCCCCCCACAGCTCGTCGGCGGCCGGCCCGATGTTGACCGTCACGGAATCGTCGGGTGCGATGAAGTCGAGGGCACGCGCGGCGTCTGCCTCATCGGCCTGCACGAAGTAGGGCAGGCGCACGGCGAGGAACTCGGCCGCCCCGCCCTCGGCCCGGACTCGCTCCACCGCCAACTGGCACAGGCGCCCCGCGACACTGGAGTCCACGCCACCGCTGGCGCCCAGCACAAGGCCGCGCGCCCCGCTGTCGACCAGGCCGTCGACCAGGAACTGGACCCGTCGCTCAGCCTCCTTCTCCACGTCGAAGTCGGCGGTCACGTGGAGTTCCGCGATGATCGCTGCGCGGCGCTCGTCGTCGACCTCGTGGGCGTCGTCGACCTCGGTGGCGGCCTCGGTGGCGGCCTCGGTGGCGACCTCGGTCGCGGCAGGGCCATCCGGGTCGGGACCAGCCTCTGCCTCCGCCTCCGAGCCGGCTGGGGACCCCGGCTCGGGGGTCGCTGGCCGCTGCGTCCGCTTCCGCGCCGCTCGCGTCGTCCGCTTCGAGGTAGACCGTGGCGGCCGCTTCGGGGTCGAACGTGGCATTGCGCCGGGGTCGGTCGGGGGGCCCGCTTCGGCGGTGCCAGGGGTGTCAGCCTGGGTGTCGCTCACGGAGCAGGACGATAGCCGCCGCCCCGGTCGGCCAGCGACTGGTGCCGCCCGCAGACTTCCCCCTTACCCGCGAGTAACTTCTCCGCGTACCCTCGTCCCGTGCACACCGTCGTCGACCTCCGCCTCCCGGACGGCCACCGGACCGCCCTGGTCGGGGCGCTGGCCGGGCCGGAGTCGCCGGTGGCGGTCCTGCTGCCCGCCCTCGGCACGCCGGCCGGCTACTACGAGCCCTTCCTCGAGGCCCTCGCCGAGCGCGGCGTGAGCGCCTTCTCTGCGGACTTTCCGGGCCAGGGAGGCAGCCGTCCGCTGGCGAGCGCCCGCAACAACTACGGGTATGCCGTGCTGGCAGAGGTCTTCGTGCCGCACCTGCTCGACGTGGTCGCCGACCGCCATCCCGGTCGTCCGGTGACGATCATCGGCCACAGCCTCGGCGGCCAGGTCGGGCTGCTCGCCGTGGCTCTGACCCGGAGGGTGGCTGCGTCAGTGGTGCTCATCGGCGCGGGCGCGCCCTACTGGAAGGCGTACCCCAACCGCGTCGTCACGCTGGCCAAGACCCAGTTCGTCTAATCTCCGACCTGGTCGCCGACTGGGTGCACTCCCACTGACGCGGGCCCGGTCGCGGGCGCAATGGCGTGCACCGATCGCGGGCGGTTCGGGCGACACCGCGCACCCCCGCCGGCGGGGCGAGGGTGCACGGAGGACTTCCTCTAGTGCGGAACAGGTGTGCGGTCGGGCGTCTCGGTCGGAGCCGGGTGGTCCTGCCCGAGGGGCGTCAGGTTGGCCGCGATCAGGAACAGCAGCGCGAAGAAGATCAGCGGGATCGCCGCGGCACCCGAGGATCCGCCGAGGTGGACGAAGAACCCACCTTCACTGCGGAGGATGGCCATGAGCACGACGCCCAGGATCGGCACGGCGCCGATGGCCAGGAGCAGACGGCCGGCTGTCCGCGGCCGATGCAGGCCGAGGAACGCCACCGGGAAAGCCAGGACCAGCGCGGTCATCGGGATGACCGGAGCATCCACCAGACGGCTGGTGGCATCGGCGACTGTGTAGGCGATCAACAGACCCAGGCCGATGTAGACCAGGACCAGGGCCTGCTCCGGACGGCGCACGGCCAGCAGCGTGATGCCGGCGGCGGGCACCACCATCAGCGCGATCATCCCCACAGCGGCCCAGCCGCCCGGGTCGTCCGCTGCATACCCTCCTGCGAAAAGGACACCGAACCCGGCGAACACCATCGTCCCGAACGCGGCGACTCGCCTCAGAACCATTCCGACGTTCGACATGTCAGCCACCACCTTCTCTGTGCCACCAGCCTTGCGCTGCGGCGGCACGCGAAGCAGGGACTATCGTCCTTGCGCCCCGACCCGCCGCAGGCTGAGGAACTCGTCGACCTTGAGCAGCGGCAGGATGGCGCGCTCGAGCGGCCGGATGCCGCGCCGATCAGGGTCGCGGTAGAGCTGCGGGTCGGTACACACGAACGACCGCCCCCGGGTCTCGATGCTGCAGCCCCCGGCGGCCAGGACGTTCTTCACCCAGTCGGTGTGCGGCCCATACGTCAGTGCGATGACGTACCCGTTCGGCACCTGGAACACGTTCACGGGGGTGCGGTACTCCCTGCCCGAGCGGCGCCCCCGGTGGACGACGACTCCGAACCCCGGCAGCCAGCGGGCGACCGGGCGCGACAGGTGGTTGAAGCCGGCCCGGTTGATCTTGCCGAGCCACAGAGGTGCGGGCATGGCCCCACTCTGAGGGTCGGGTCGCACCTGGGCAACCCGTCCCGCCGCGACCGGCGTCAACGCGCTGCGACGGCCGACCCGCGCACCTGTCGCCATCTCTTCATTGGGTGAGCTAGCGACATCCGAGGGCGGGTCAGCGCTGGTAGACGGTTGCTTCCCAGGGCTGCAGGCGAACCGGGCCGGCGCCCAGCTTCGCCGGGTCATCGTAGGTGCTCAGGAGCGCGGTGCCCGACCAGCCGTCGCTGTCGGCCGGGTCGAGCTCCACCGGCTCGCTGGTCATGTTTGCGACGACGAGGAGCCGGTCGTTGTCGAGGTAGCGCTCGAAGGCGTACACCGTGGGGTGCTCGGGGATGAGCATCTCGAAGTGGCCGTGCGCGACGACCGGGTTGGAGTGGCGGAGCGAGACGAGGGCCCTGTAATGGGCCAGCACGGAGGTCGGGTCGTCGACCTGTGCGGCTGCGTTGATCTCCACGTGGTTGGGGTTGACACCGATCCAGGGCTCGCCCGTCGTGAATCCGGCCTTGGCCGTGTTGTCCCACTGCATCGGCGTTCGGGCATTGTCGCGACTGCGAGCCTGAAGGGCGCCGAGGATCAGGTCGGGGTCGGCCCCGAAGAGAGTGGCCTCGTGGAAGTGGTTGAGCGACTCGATGTCGCGGAACGCGGTGATGTCCGTGAATGGGCCGTTGGTCATGCCCAGTTCCTCGCCCTGGTAGATGTAGGGCGTGCCGCGGTGGAGGTGGAGCACCGTCGCCAGCGCCTTGGCCGACACCTCGCGGAACTCCTCCGAGTCGTCGCCGAACCGGCTCACGGCGCGCGGCTGGTCGTGGTTGTCCCAGTAGAGCGAGTTCCACCCGCGCTCGGCCAGTCCCTGCTGCCAGCGCCCCAACGATGCCTTCAGCTTCGTGAGCTCGAAGGGTCGGAGGTCCCACTTGCCACGGGGACCGATGTCGAGTGAGACGTGCTCGAACTGGAAGACCATGTCGACCTCGGCACGGTCGGGGTCGGTGAAGAGGATCGCGTCCTCGACCGTCACGCCCGGCATCTCACCCACGGAGATGAAGTCGCCCCGCCGACCGGCGAAGACCTGCCGGGTCATCTCCTGGAGGAACTCGTGGATCCGGGGTCCGCAGCTCGTGAGCCGCCCTGGCGCGGCATGGAGCTGACCTGGCAGCTTCCGCGCATCGGGCAGGCCCGGCTCCTTGGAGATCATGTTGATGACGTCCATGCGGAAGCCGTCGACCCCGCGGTCGAGCCACCAGCGCATCATGGCGTAGATGGCCTCGCGAACTTCGGGGCTCTCCCAGTTGAGGTCTGGCTGCTTGCGGCTGAACAGATGGAGGTAGTACTGGCCGGTCTTCTCGTCCCAGTCCCAGGCGGGGCCGCTGAAGAAGGACCCCCAGTTGTTGGGCTCGGCACCATCCTCGCCGCCTGTGGTTCCCGGCCGAGCGTCGCGCCACCAGTACCAATCGCGCTTGGGGCTGTCGACGGCCGAGCGAGACTCGACGAACCACGGGTGCTCGTCGGACGTGTGGTTGACCACCAAGTCCATCACGAGCTTGAGGCCCCGCTCGTGGGCCGCCTTGATCAGCGCGTCCATCTCGTCCAGGTTGCCGAACAGGGGGTCGATGTCCTGGTAGTCGCTGATGTCGTAGCCGTTGTCGTCCATCGGCGAGCGGTAGACCGGTGACAGCCAGAGGACGTCCACGCCGAGGGCGGCAAGGTAGTCGAGGTGCTGGCAGATGCCGGACAGGTCGCCGATGCCGTCGCCGTTGCTGTCAGCAAAACTGCGGGGGTAGATCTGGTACACCACCGCCGATCGCCACCAGGGTGCCTTCCGCTCGGGATCCTCCACGTCGCTCTCCTCTGTCGGTGATTCGTCGGTGCCTGGGACGGCCACTGAAAGGCTTACCCCTGCGCGCCGCATATGGCACGCCAAAAGGTGATGAAATGGCGCGCCGGTTCCTCCGCAACCCGGTAGTAGCCGTCGCCGACGGCAGCAACGACGACTCGTTCACGGCCTCACGGCGGACTCCCACGTCAGGCCACGCCCGGGGAATCGAGCGCGCAGCGGACGGCCAGCGGCAAACTGGCCCAACGGCATACGTCTTCCCCTTGTGCCCGCCCGCCAGCGGGAGCAAGGTGGGTCCATGAACCGCTCTCCCGAGCCCAGCGCCGCGCTCGAACCCACGTCGCCCGAACAGATCCGCAACGTCGTCATCCTGGGGCCGCCCGGGTCCGGCAAGACGGCGCTGTTCGAACGGCTCGTCTCCGAGCTGGTTCCCGGCCGCCGCGTGAAGGAGTCCCACGGTGAGTCCTCCACTGCCCTGGCGGTGGCGTCTGTCTCGTGGGGGGAGGTGGTTGTCAACCTGGTCGACACGCCCGGGCACCCCGACTTCGTCGGCGAGGTGCGCGCGGGACTCAGGGCCGCTGACGCGGCCCTTTTCGCTGTCTCCGCCGCGGACGGCGTCGACGAGGCCACCAGGCTGTTGTGGCGCGAGTGCGAGGCGGTGGGGATGCCACGTGCCATCGCCATCACCAAGCTCGAGCAGGCGCGCGCCGACTTCGACGCGACCGTCGAGGCGTGTCGTAAGGTGCTCGGCGACGCGCAGCCGCTGAGCGTTCCGATCATGAACGGCAGCTCGGTCGCCGGCAGCCTGGGGCTGATGTCGCAGCGGGCCCGTGATCACTCGGGCGGCGACCCGGTCGAGCGCGACCCCGCCGGCGACGAGGCGTCGCACCTCGAGCAGGCTCGCGGCGCTCTCATCGAGTCGGTGATCGAGGAATCCGAGGACGACGAGCTCCTCGAGCGCTACCTGGGCGGAGACGACATCGACTTCGAGGCCCTGCGCGACGACCTGCGCACTGCGATCGCCACGGCAGGGTTCTTCCCGGTCATCCCCACCCATGCCCCCAACGGCATGGGCGTCACGGAGATCTTCGAACTCATCGAGCGGGGGTTTCCCTCGCCCGCAGGAGCGCCGGTGCCCCGGGTGTACACACCCGCCGGCGGTGTCCTCGACGGGGTGGCCTGTGACCCGGGCGCCCCGCTCGTCGCCGAGGTCATCCGCACCACCACAGACCCCTATGTCGGGCGCCTGTCACTGGTGCGTGTCTTCTCCGGAACCCTGCGACCAGACCAGCCGGTCCATGTGAGCGGCCACCTCGGCCAGTTCGTCGAGCACCTCGGCGAGGGCCACGGCGACCACGACAGCGACGACGAGCGGATTGGCCCCCTGTCGGCACCGATCGCGGACGACGCCCGGCCCAAGACCTCCGCGATCGCCGGCGACCTGGCCCTGGTGGCCAAGCTCTCCTCCGCCGAGACGTCCGACACCCTCTCCAGCCGAGAGCGGCCCGCCCTCGTGGAGCCGTGGGTGCTGCCTGATCCGCTGCTGCCCGTGGCCATCCATGCCCTGTCGAAGAGCGACGAGGACAAGCTCGCCTCAGCCCTGCAGCGCATGGTCGCCGAGGACGTCACCATGCGGCTGGAGCGCAACGCCGAGACCCACCAGCTCGTGCTCTGGGCGATGGGCCCGGCCCACGTCGACCAGCTCATCGCCGCGCTCCAGGACCGTTACCACGTCACGGTCGAGGCCGAGCCGGTGCGCACCGCGCTCCGCGAGACCTTCGTGAGCCGTACGGAGACGCAGGGCCGGCTGGTGAAGCAGTCCGGTGGACATGGGCAGTATGCCGTGTGCCGCCTGCAGATCGAGCCGCTCGGACGGGGTCAGGGGATCGAGTTCGTCGACAAGGTGGTGGGCGGCGCGGTGCCTCGCCAGTACATTCCCTCGGTGGAGAAGGGGGTGCGCTCGCAGCTGGGGAAGGGCGTGCTGGCCGGCTACCCCGTCGTCGATGTGCGGATCACGCTGGTCGACGGGAAGGCGCATTCAGTCGACTCGTCCGACATGGCCTTCCAGACGGCCGCCGAGATGGCGCTGCGGGAGGCGGCCAATGCCAACGTCGTGAGCCTTCTGGAGCCGATCGACACGGTCGACATCACGGTGGCGGACGAGTCTGTGGGCGCAGTGCTGGCTGACCTACGAGGACGCCGCGGCCAGGTGCACGGCACCGAGCCGTCGGAGATCGCCGGCATGACCGTCATCCACGCGGAGGTGCCCGAGCGGGAACTCTCCCGCTACCCCATCGACCTGCGGTCGGTCTCCCACGGCACCGGTAGCTTCACCCGCGTCTTCGCGCGCTACGACTACCTACCGCCAGCCCTGACCCGGGACGTCATGGCCGAGGCTTGAGCGTCCAGCCCACGGCGGGCGGTGGTGGCTTGGCGTCAGATGCCGCGGCGGCGCAGCCGCTCCATCTCGGCCTCGATCTGGCGGGGCCCCGGCCCGGGGGACATGACGTCCCAGGCATGGAAGGCAATGCCGATGCCCCACCCCAGGATGGGGAAGATCGGCCAGAAGAACTCCGCCCCCGTCGCCCACCAGATGCCGACCAGGAGCGCGTTCACCGTGATGTAGGCGATCAGGTGTCCCTGGAAGTCCCTCTTGTCCTTGAGCCGCTTGTGCGCCAAGGCGCGCAGCTCCTCCTCGTCACGCACCGAGCCCGTGGTGCCCAAATCGCCCGTGGTGCCCAGATCCGGCTGCTGTTTCAGGTCCTCAGCCATGATTTCTCCTTCCCTCCCTTCCAGCCTGCAGGCTAGGGCCGACAGGGGTAGGGCCCATCGTCCCGAGCCCGCATGCGATGGCGAGGGCCAGGGCGGTCGGCAGGAAGAACAGCCCGATGCTCAACAGGGCGAGGACGCTGAGCGCCGTCAGCAGACCGATCACTGTCCACGCGGCCACGACCGCGCCGCGCCGCGAGCGCCCCGTCCGCAGCGCCCACGCCACGGCGACGGTTGCCATCAGGGGTATTGCCACCACTATGAGGGCCCAGCGGCCGTTCACCTCGACGAGCGTGGCCGTGTCGCGAGTCACCCGGCCGTCGGCCGACCTCGTCTCCGACTCATAGACCGGGGCGATAACCGCGGCGACGACGAGGACCGTGCTCCAGAGCGCCGCGAAGCCGAGCGCGGTCGGCACACCCCAGCCCTGTCGACGGGGCGCTTGCCCAGCATCCTCCATGCGTCATCCTCCATGCGTCGCTCCCGGGTCGCCGTCCTCCGGCCAGCCTCCACGTGGGTTGGCCGGTGGTTCTCGCGCGAGCTGTCGGACGGGCAGTGCCCTGACTTGTGACGCGACAACCTGCCTGTATCCGTCCAGTCTGGCAAGCCTGCGCCAATCGTCAACGGATAGTTGACAGGAGCATCCTTCGGCCGCCCAGGGACCGCAGGCACTCCACCAGGCACGCACGCCACCACGCGACCAGACCGCTTGGGGCGCGCCGTCGGCGTCCAACGGCTCGGGACCTACGTCTCTGGCGCTGGTGGCCAAATCCTCGAACGGTGAGAGGAGCGCGGCGGCCGTTGAGCTGCCACACGCCAGGAGGTCGGGAGTGAGGCCGATACAAGAAGTGCGACGCCGGCTGTACCGGGGGAGGCGGCCACACCGGCTGGCCCGCATCCTGAACTCGCTCCAGGCGCAGCTGGCGGCTCGGCGCCTAGGGCCCGACGTCGTGGTGGCGCTGGAGGTCACCGGTCGGCGAACGGGGAGGCCGATCACGTTCCCTCTCGTCGTCGCCGACTACGAGGGTGAGCGGTACCTGGTGTCGATGTTCGGGGAGACGGCCCAATGGGTGCGCAACGTCCGCGCGGACGGCGGCCACGCGGTTCTGAGGCACGGCGGCCGCGAGGCCGTGCATCTGGAAGAAGTGCCTGCGACCGAACGTCCCCCCATCCTGCGCGCCTACCTCGAGCGGGCTCCGGGAGCGAGGCCGCACATCCCCGTCGCCTACGACGCGCCTGTGGCCGACTTCGCGCGCATCGCCGCCAGCTATCCGGTATTCCGGATCCAGCCGCGCGAGGACACGCTCTCCCCCACGTGATCGACAGCCGGCAGCGGGGCAAACGCTCCGTGCCGACAGGAGCCGATCCGCGTCCTGCGGCCCAACGCCTGCCGGATGCTGGGAACAATCCTCGCGTAGGCAAAGTTGAGCCACATGGACGCAAGTTTGCGGAGCGCGGTTTTGACAAGACAGCCCTCGACCAAGCAGATTGTGAACCAGGCCCCGAGGTGGGCTGGGCAGCCGCGCCGGCTGACCGGCATACCGACGGAGCACGGACCTTCCAGCAACACCCACCAGCAGGAACCAGCAAGGAGACGAACCCATGGCACGTGCGGTCGGCATCGACCTCGGTACCACCAACTCGGCCATCGCCGTCCTCGAGGGCGGCGAGCCGACGATCATTGCCAACGCGGAGGGCGGGCGCACCACGCCGTCAGTCGTCGCGTTCTCCAAGGGCGGCGAGGTGCTCGTCGGCGAGATCGCCAAGCGCCAGGCCGTGACCAACGTCGACCGGACCATCCGCTCGGTCAAGCGCCACATGGGCACCGACTGGTCCCGGGAGATCGACGGCAAGAAGTACACCGCGCAGGAGATCAGCGCACGCATCCTGCAGAAGCTGAAGCGGGACGCTGAGTCCTACCTCGGCGAGACCGTCACCGACGCCGTGGTCACGGTCCCCGCGTACTTCGACGACCACCAGCGGCAGGCCACCAAGGAGGCGGGTGAGATCGCGGGCCTCAACGTCCTGCGCATCATCAACGAGCCCACCGCCGCCGCGCTCGCCTACGGCCTCGACAAGGGCAAGGAGGACGAGCTCATCCTCGTCTTCGACCTCGGCGGCGGCACCTTCGACGTGTCCCTGCTGGAGGTCGGCAAGGACCCCGAGGACAACTTCTCCACCATCCAGGTGCGCGCCACCAACGGTGACAACCACCTCGGCGGCGACGACTGGGACGAGCGCATCGTCCAGCATCTGCTGACCACGGTGAAGAACTCCAGCGGCGTGGACCTGTCCAAGGACAAGATCGCCATGCAGCGGCTCCGGGATGCCTCCGAGCAGGCCAAGAAGGAGCTGTCGACGGCGACGAACACGAACGTCAGCCTGCAGTACCTCTCGATGTCCGAGAACGGCCCGATCCACCTGGACGAGTCGATCACCCGCGCCCAGTTCGAGCAGATGACCAAGGACCTGCTCGACCGCACGCGCCAGCCGTTCGCCAACGTCATCAAGGACGCCGGCATCTCGCTCTCCGATATCGACCACGTGGTTCTGGTCGGAGGCGCGACCCGCATGCCCGCTGTCAGCTCGCTGGTCAAGGAGCTCACCGGCGGGAAGGAGCCCAACAAGGGCGTCAACCCGGACGAGGTCGTCGCCGTGGGCGCAGCGCTGCAGGCGGGCGTCCTCAAGGGCGAGCGCAAGGACGTCCTGCTCATCGACGTGACTCCGCTGTCCCTGGGCATCGAGACCAAGGGCGGCCTGTTCACCAAGCTCATCGAGCGCAACACCGCCATCCCGACCAAGCGGTCCGAGGTGTTCTCGACCGCCGAGGACAACCAGCCGAGCGTGCTCATCCAGGTCTTCCAGGGCGAGCGCGAGATTGCCCAGCAGAACAAGGCCCTCGGCACCTTCGAGCTTTCGGGCATTGCGCCCGCCCCCCGCGGCGTGCCGCAGATCGAGGTCACCTTCGACATCGACGCCAACGGCATCGTCAACGTCTCCGCCAAGGACCGCGGCACCGGCAAGGAGCAGAAGATCACCATCTCCGGCGGCTCCGCGCTGTCGAAGGAGGAGATCGACCGCATGGTCAAGGACGCCGAGGCTCACGCTGCCGAGGACAAGAAGCGCCGCGAGGAGACCGAGGCCCGCAACACGGCCGAGCAGCTGGCCTACTCCACCGACAAGTTCCTCGCCGACAACGCCGACAAGCTCACCGACGACCAGCGGAAGCCGGTCGACGCGGCCCTGGACGACCTCAAGACCGCCCTGAAGCCGGACTCCGGCGCCAGCCTCGAGGACATCAACGCCAAGGTCAGCAAGCTCAACGAGGAGTCCCAGAAGATGGGCACCGCGATGTACGCCGCAGCCGCTGAGCAGGGCGAGTCGGCGGACGTCCCGGGCGCGGAGGCTTCTGACGGCGCGGCCGGGGGTGCCGAAGACGTGGTGGACGCCGAGGTTGTCGACGACGAGGACGCCAAGTGACCGAGTCCCACGGGTCCTTCGGCCTGCAGGACGGCGACGACGTGACCCCGCAGGGCACAGCCGACGTCGGACTCGAGGACGTCACGACGGACGTCAACTCCGATGCGGTCAACTCCGAGGCGGTCAACACTGAGGCGGTCAACACTGAGGCGGTCAACGACACCCCTCGGGAGGGCGCGGGCTTCGCGCCCTCCCCACAGGGCGTGCCGGATACCGGTATGCCGCGTGGCGCGGCGGGTGCCGCGGCGCCGGCTGCCGAGGCGACGACTGCCGAGGCGCCGGCTGCCCCGCCACAGGCTGCCGAAGCGCCCGTTGGTGGGCCAGCGGCAGCCGCTGCGGGCGTGCACCCCGACACAGCCGTGGCGGCCGAGCGCCTGGCCGACCTGCAGAGGCTGCAGGCCGAGTACGTCAACTACAAGAAGCGGGTCGACCGCGACCGCGCCATGGTGCAGGAGCTCGCTGTGCACTCGGTCATCGAGGCGCTGCTCCCGGTCCTCGATGACATCCACGCCGCGCGACAGCACGGCGACCTGGAGTCGGGCCCGTTCGCCGCGATCGCCGAGAAGCTCGAAGCGACGCTCGGCAAGTTCGGTCTCGAGCGGTTCGGCGGCGCGGGCGAGGCGTTCGACCCGAGCCTGCACGAGGCGCTGATGCATGCCCCGTGGCCCCAGGACGGATCGCTCCCTGAGGGTGCCGACGCCACGACTGTGGTGCAGGTGCTCCAGCCCGGCTACCGTGCGGGTGAGCGAGTCATCCGGCCGGCGCGAGTCGCCGTCTCGGATCCCGAGTAGTAGCAGCCGGTTTCACGCTGAGAGGAGGGCGCCGGGATGGCTAGCCAAGACTGGTTCGAGAAGGACTTCTACGCGATCCTCGGCGTCCCCCACGACGCCGACGCCGCGCAGATCAAGAAGACCTACCGCAAGAAGGCGCGTGAGCTCCACCCCGACCAGAACCCCGGGGACGCCCAGGCCGAGCAGCGGTTCAAGGGCATCGGCGAGGCGTATGCCGTGCTGTCCGATCCCGAGCAGCGCAAGCAGTACGACGCGATCCGCTCGATGTCGCACGGCGGCGCGCGGTTCACGGCGGGCGGCCCGGGTGGGTCCGGGGCCGGTTTCGAGGATCTCTTCTCGACCATGTTCGGCGGTGGGGGCGGCAACGTCCGGTTCACCACAAGTGGCGGTCCTGGCTTCCAGGGCAGCCGGGGCGGCGGTGCCGAGCCCAGCCTGGAGGACCTGCTCGGCGGGATGTTCAGTCAGGGCGGCGGTACGGCATACCCCGGTTATGGCGGCTATGGGGCCCCCGCCGGACCCCGCCGTGGGCAGGACATCCAGGCTCGCACGACGCTCTCCTTCCGCGACGCCGTCGAGGGGGCGACTGTCACCCTGACCACGTCCGAGGGCGGCCGCATCACGACCCGCATCCCCCCGGGTGTCAAGGACGGCCAGAAGATCCGGCTGCGCGGCAAGGGCCACGCCGGCGAGCCCGGCGCACACGACGGCGACCTGATCCTGACGGTCTCCGTGGACAAGCACCCGGTGTTCGGCCGCGAGGGCAACAACCTCACAGTCGACCTCCCGGTGACGTTCGCAGAGGCGGCCCTCGGAGCAACGGTGCAGGTGCCCACGCTCAGCGGTGACCGGGTCCGGGTCAAGATCCCGGCCGGCACGCCCAGCGGCCGCGTGCTGCGGGTCAAGGGCCGGGGCGTCGCCACCAAGAGCGGCGAGGTGGGCGACTTGCTGGCCAAGGTGACGGTCGTCGTCCCGCAGCGGCTGACCGATGAGGCCAAGGCCGCCGTCGAGACGCTCCGCGCCGCCGACGACGGGTTTGACCCGCGGGCCGAGCTGTACGCCCGCGCCCAGGGGTGATCTCGATGGCCGGGGCGGTAGGCCTCCCAGGGTTCTCGCCCGACGACGAGACGCCGGTCTTCGTCATCTCGGTCGCAGCCGAGCTCGCGGGCATGCACGCCCAGACCCTGCGGCAGTACGACCGACTTGGACTGGTGTCCCCGTCGCGCACTCGCGGTGGCGGCCGGCGCTATTCCGCCCGAGATGTCGCTCTTCTGCGGGAGGTGCAGCGCCTTTCTCAAGAGGGGATCAGCCTCGCGGGCGTCCAGCGCATCCTCGACCTCGAGAACCAGATGGCTGCGCTGCGCGCCCGGGTCGCCGACCTCGCGGCGGAGCTCGACGAGGCCCGCTATGCCGCAGGCTCGGGCCGTCGGGTGTTCTCAGTCGGCCCCGCTGGGGAGGCCGTCGCCCTGCGGGTGGGCCAGCGGCCGCGGAGCGCCCGGTCCCAGGCTCTCGTGGTCTGGCGCCCCCGCTGACCTGCACGACAGGCGAACCAGCACACGGCATACTCGCGATGTGACCCAGCACCTCATCGTCGTGCCGGAGCGCGCGACCGCCGAGGAGGTCGCCGACGACTTGCGGCAGGAGGGCTTCGGCGAGGTCAGGATCGTGCGCGAGGCGCTCGCGGGTGAGGACGACGCCGAAGCGCACGAATGGGCGGTCTACGTCCGCGAGGACCGGGTGGACGACGAGGGCAGTGCGGTGGCCGAGGGGCTGCGGGAGCGGTTCCGCGCCCTGGCAGAGGCGCAGGGCGGCTGGTATGACTCCCTGGAGGGCGATCAAGCGGGCGGCGCTTAGCGTCGGCTCAGGTGGATCTGGCAGACTCCCAGCGAAATCTCAGCCGCCCGCCCCAGGATGGGCGGCTGACCTGCCGTTTCGGAGGGCGCGGCCCTCAGACCTAGCATGAGTGGTTGCGGGACCCCCTGCCCGCAGTCAGGTGGTGTGGTGCAGACAAGACCCTTCGAGCAGTCTCCCCATGGACGGGGACGAGCTGCCCGACAGGCGCAGCGCCGTGCTGCCATCCGTCGGTACTTCATGCTCACCGGCCTGGGCACCCTCATCCCGGGCGCCGGCTTGATCCCAACCCGCCACCGGGGTCTGGGCACCGTGCTGACGCTCACCTTCCTCCTGTCGCTGGTCGTCGCAGGCTGGCAGTTCCTCAGCCGAGGGCTGGTCAACACCGCCCTCTCGATCGGCCTGAGCCGCAAGGCGCTGCTGTTCGCCCTGGTCGTCATCCTGGTGGGCGGCCTGGTGTGGCTGGGCAGCATCCTGCTCACCGCGCGCACCACCTGGCCGCCCGGGCAGAGCAGCGGCGAGAAGCTGCGCACCCGCCTGTTTGCCGCGGTCGCCTGCCTCGTCATCGTGCTGCCCTCGGCGGAGGCGGTTCGCTACATCACCATCCAGCGCTCGCTGATCAGCGCGGTCTTCGACGGCCAGCGCCCGAGCAATGCAAGCGGCCCCGGCGAGGGCGCGGACCCGTGGAAGAAGGTCCCGAGGGTCAACGTCCTGCTGCTGGGTTCCGACGCCGGCACCGACCGCATCGGCGTTCGCACCGACTCCATGATGGTGGCCAGCATCAACACCAGGACCGGCGACACGGTGCTCGTCGGTCTCCCACGCAACCTGCAACGGGTCCCCTTCCCTGCGAACGACCCCCTGCACTCGATCTGGCCCCATGGCTACGGCCCGTGCCCCGACCCCACCAATGGCGCGGAGCAGTGCCTGCTCAACGCCGTGTGGCAGGAGGCCGCGGCCAACCACCCAGACCTGTTCCCAGGGGTCAAGAACCCGGGTCTGGTCGCCACCCGCGACGTGATCGGAGAGATCCTGGGTCTGAAGATCGACTACACGACGGTGATCGACCTCAAGGGCTTCCAGGAGCTCGTCGACGCCATGGGCGGGGTGGAGATCAACGCCACCGAGCGGGTCTGCATGGACTGCAAGGGCAACGGCTACGGCGGCATCATCTGGTCTACGGGCAAGCAGAGCTGGATCGAGAAGGGCCCGCAGCACATGAACGGCCACAAGGCACTGTGGTACGCCCGGTCACGCGCACAGTCCGACGACTTCGGCCGCATGCGTCGACAGCGGTGTGTCGTGGGCGCCCTGGTCAGCCAGGTCAACCCCGTGGCGATGCTGCAGCGCTACCCCGCGCTGGCGAGGGTGGCCAAGAAGAACATCGCCATCGACATCCCCCAGCAGGACCTGGATGCCTGGGTCGAGCTCGTCCAGCGGATCCAGGAGGGCAAGATCCGCAGCCTGCCGCTGACCGACAAGGTCGTCAAGGTGGCGGACCCCGACTACGCGAAGATCCGGTCGCTGGTCAAGAACGCGATCTCCGACCACCCGGTGGTGTCGAAGCCCACGCCCAAGCCGACGACGTCGACCAGCAAGGGCACGACGCACACCCCCAGCCCTTCGTCGAGCCCGTCCACCGAGGGCCTCACCGACCTGGCCCAAAGCTGCTGAGTCGCGGCCACTGGTCAGGGGCAGCGATCTCCCGCTGAGAGGCGCGCACGCATCGGGCCGTAGGCTGGGCCGGTGCGGGTCGGGGGAGCTCGGGTCGGGAAACGGCCCACCTGGTGGCGGTCGCCCCGGTTCTGGCTGGTCATGGTCTGCGTCGCCTTCGTGGTGGCCGAGGTGGCGCTGGTCCGAAATGTGGCCCTCGGGTGGGACGAATCGATCTACGCCAGCCAGACCGACCCGCGGCGGCCCGCCCTGGCGTTCACTGCCCCCCGGGCACGGGGCACGTCCCTGATCGCTGCGCCGCTGCAGGCCCTGACCGGGTCCACGCCGGCCCTGCGCATCTACCTCGCGATCGTGGCCGGTGCGGCACTCTACGCCGCGTATGCCGTCTGGCTGAGGCTGCGTGCCGACGCTTCAGTGCCGCTCGCCGCGCTGCTCTTCGGCTGCCTCTGGCTGAGCGTGTTCTACGGCCCGAGCCTGATGCCCAACTTCGTCGTCGCCATGGGCGGTGTCTTCGCGACCGGCACGCTCCTGTGCGCCGCGCGGGGAGTGGGGTCCCGGGTCCTGGCCTGGGCGGGTGGGGCTGCCGTGGCTGTCGTCGCTCTGGTCCGGCCCGGCGACCTTGCTCCCTTGGTCCTCGCCCTGGCCCTCGCAGTGATAGCCCATCCGGCGTGGCGCGCCCGGGCGGTCGCACTGCTGGCCCCGGCGGTCGTGGGCACTGTGGCGGGCGTGCTGCCGTGGGTCGTGGAGGCCCAGCTGCGCTACGGCGGCACCCTCGCTCGTATCCATCGGGCCATCGCAACGCAGGGGACAGGTGAGCGCTTCGTTCCCGACTACCAGCTGAGGGCGATCGACGGCCCGCTGTTGTGCCGCCCCTGCCACCGCGCGACCGAGCCCATCCCGGCGCTCGGTGTCCTGATGTGGGGGGCCGGCCTTGCCCTCGTGGCCGTTGCCGTTGCCTTCGCCATCCGCCGCCGGCGCAGCCGCGCGGCGGACGACACACAAGCAGCGGAGGTGACGCTCCTGCCCGCGTTCGTCGGCGCGGTGTCGGCCATCCCGTACCTGTTCCTCGTCGGCTACGCAGCGCCGCGGTTCCTGATGCCCGCCTACGCGCTGCTCGCCATCCCGGCTGCCCAGGCGGTCCTGCTCGCCCTATCCGCCCTGCCCGCACGACCACGCTTAGTGGCTGTGGCGGTCACGGCGGTGCTGATCGCCGGACACATCGGAGTCCAGACGGTGTGGCTGGAGCGCATCATCCGCACGCAGCAGTCCTCGCGCGACCGCTGGGTCGCCGTCGCGCACGCCCTGGACGCTCACGGCATACGGCCGCCGTGCCTGCTCACCGGGAGCAACTCCGCACCGGTGGCCTACGTGGCGAGGTGCGACAACGTTGGCATCAGCCGGCCGGGCGACGAGCAGTTCACCAGGGCGGACCTCATGGCCCGGCTGCGCACTGAGCGGGCGGCGGTAGTCCTGCGGCCTGGCGAGAAGCCACCCTCGTACGCCCGCAGGTGGACGCCTGTGCCCCGTGCGCAGCTCCCGCCGACGTGGCGCGTCCTCATCTCCCCGCCCCGCCCCTAGGTCAGAGTTGAGCGGAATAGACTCAACTTTGGCGGGGTTGCCCACTGCGGAACACTGAGTCGTCCGAGAGGAGTCGAGCATGGAGTTGAAGCCGACCAGCAAGGTCGCCGAGGCCCTGGCCATCGCGCAGCGCACCGCGCAGTCCGACGGGCACCCCGAGATCACGCCGGACCACCTCGCGCTGGCGCTCGCGGAGCAGCCGGACACCACCACCCCCGCCCTGCTGGCCGCGGCCGGCACCAATGCCGGGTCGGTGGCGGCCGAGGCCCGCCGGGCGCTCTCGGCGCTACCTCGCACCACCGGTTCCTCAGTGACCACACCAGGGCTCGGGCAGGCCACGCTCGCCGTGCTCAACCACGCCAGTACCGTGATGCAGGCCATGGGCGACAGCTACCTGTCGACCGACGTGCTCCTGCTCGCCCTCGCGGAGAAGGGGGCGGTCAAGGCCGACGCCAAGGCGATCGAGGCGCAGATCCCCCAGCTGAGGGGTGGGCAGAAGGTCACCTCCGAGAACCCCGAGGCGACCAGCGAGGCGCTCGCCAAGTACGGCACCGACCTCACCCAGGCGGCCCGCGACGGCAAGCTCGACCCGGTCATCGGGCGCGACTCCGAGATCCGCCGGGTGGTCCAGGTCCTGAGCCGGCGCACCAAGAACAACCCCGTCCTCATCGGCGAGCCCGGCGTCGGCAAGACGGCGGTCGTCGAGGGGCTGGCCCAGCGCATCGTCAACGGCGACGTCCCCGAGTCGCTCAGGAACAAGCGCCTCATCAGCCTCGACCTCGGCGCGATGGTGGCCGGGGCGAAGTACCGCGGCGAGTTCGAGGAGCGGCTCAAGGCGGTGCTCGAGGAGATCAAGGCCTCCGAGGGCCAGATCATCACCTTCATCGACGAGCTCCACACGGTCGTGGGCGCCGGCGCCACCGGCGAGAGTGCCATGGACGCCGGCAACATGCTCAAGCCGCTGCTCGCGCGCGGCGAGCTGCGCCTCGTCGGCGCGACCACCTTGGACGAGTATCGAAAGCACATCGAGAAGGACGCCGCTCTGGAACGCCGGTTCCAGCAGGTCTTCGTCGGCGAGCCGAGCGTCGAGGACACCATCGCGATCCTCCGCGGCCTCAAGGAGCGCTACGAGGCGCACCACAAGGTCGAGATCGAGGACTCCGCTCTGGTCGCGGCTGCAGCCCTCTCCGACCGATACATCACCGGGCGCCAGCTCCCGGACAAGGCGATCGATCTCGTCGACGAGGCGGCCTCCCGCCTGCGCATGGAGATCGACTCCTCGCCGGTCGAGATCGACGAGCTGCGACGGGCCGTCGACCGGCTCCGGATGGAGGAGCTGCATCTGGCCAAGGAGACCGACGAGGCGTCCCAGGAGCGGCTCGAGCGGCTCCGCAAGGACCTCGCCGACAGGTCCGAGCAGCTCGCCGCGCTCAACGCCCGGTGGGAGCAGGAGAAGTCCGGTCTCAACCGGCTCGGCGACCTGAAGGCCCAGCTCGACGATCTGCGCACCCAGGCCGAGCGGCTGCAGCGCGAGGGCGACTATGAGGGCGCCTCCAAGCTGCTGTACGGAGATATCCCCACGCTCGAGAAGGAGCTTGCCGCCGCACAGGAGGCCGAGCAACAGGCGGGCGGATCCGGCAAGGCCAAGGACGTCATGGTCAAGGAGCGGGTCGGCGCCGACGACATCGCCGAGGTCATCAGCGCCTGGACCGGCATCCCGGCCGGTCGTCTGCTGCAGGGCGAGACCGAGAAGCTGCTGTCGATGGAGTCGATCATCGGCGCCCGCCTCGTCGGCCAGGCCAGCGCCGTCCAGGCCGTGGCCGACGCCGTGCGCCGGTCCCGGGCGGGCATCTCCGACCCCGACCGGCCGACCGGCTCGTTCCTGTTCCTCGGACCCACCGGCGTCGGCAAGACCGAGCTGGCCAAGTCGCTCGCCGACTTCCTGTTCGACGACGAGCGGGCCATGGTCCGGATCGACATGTCCGAGTACTCGGAGCGCCATGCCGTGGCCCGGCTGATCGGCGCCCCTCCCGGCTATGTCGGGTACGAGGAGGGCGGCCAGCTCACCGAGGCGGTGCGCCGGCGGCCATACTCGGTCGTTCTGCTCGACGAGGTCGAGAAGGCGCACCCCGAGACGTTCGACATCCTGCTCCAGGTGCTCGACGACGGACGGCTCACCGACGGACAGGGCCGCACGGTCGACTTCCGCAACGTCATCCTCGTGATGACCTCCAACCTCGGGTCCCAGTTCCTCATCGACCCGATGCTGGATGAGCAGGCCAAGCGGGACGCCGTGATGGCGGCGGTGCGGGTAGCGTTCAAGCCCGAGTTCCTCAACCGGCTCGACGAGGTCGTCATCTTCGACGCGCTCACCACCGAGGAGCTGAGCAAGATCGTCGACCTCCAGGTCCGCGCCCTGGCCAACCGGCTCCACGACCGCCGGATCACCCTCGAGGTCACCGACGCGGCGCGCGAGTGGCTTGCCCTCACCGGGTACGACCCGGCGTACGGCGCCCGCCCTCTGCGCCGGCTGGTGCAGCGGGAGATCGGCGACCGCCTCGCCAAGGCGCTCCTCTCGGGCGAGGTGCGCGATGGCGACACCGTCGTCGTCGACCGCGACGATGCCGCCGACACCCTCACCGTGGCGCCGGGGGTGCGCGTGTCCTGACCCGGCCCCTTCGACTTTGTATGCCGGATGAGCGCCAGTTGGCCCCCTGGGCCCTCCACGCCGCTCCTCACGCAGACAAGGTCGGCAGGGTGGCTGGCGCCGACGGTGCTGCCGTAGTCCTCGACCTGAGCGGTTACCGTGTGCGCATGCATCGACGCGCCCTGCTCGCCGCCCTGCTCGTGGCGGGTGCATGCGGCCTCTCCGCCTGCTCCAACAGCCCCTCGGCGGCCAAGGAGCCCGCGCCAGCCGCCCTGCTGGCCGCGGCGAAGCAGAAGTTCGACGAGACGACCGGCATGAGCCTCACGCTCACGTCGGCGGCCGTGCCGAAGGGGATCAACGGCGTCTCGGGCGCCAACGGAGTCGGCGTCGTCAACCCGGCCCCCGCCTTCAAGGGCACGGTCAACGCGACGGTCAGCGGCGTCACGGGCACGGTCGAGGTGATCGCGGTCGACAAGGACGTCTACATGAAGCTGTTCACGCCCAACTACAACAAGGTCGACCCTGCGCTGTTCGGAGCTCCCAACCCAGCGCAGCTGTTCAACAAGACCACAGGCATCTCGACGCTGCTGCCGGCGACAACGGACCTGGTCCGGGGGGACCGGGCCCGCGAGGGCAACGACGTGCTGAAGACGGTCAAGGGCAGGGTCAAGGGCGACCGGATCGCGGCGCTGTTCGTGTTCGGCGACAAGGCGGGCACGTTCGACGTCACCTACGGCCTCGACGAGAAGACCGGCCAGCTGCGCAAGGCGACGATGACCGGGCCGTTCTTCGCCGGGACCACGTCCACGTACACCCTCCTCCTGACCGACTACGGAACATCGACCTCGATCATGAAGCCGTGACGCAGCCGCTGCCCGACGTGATGCCAGCGACTGGGTTCGGCGACACCCCGGTGGCCCCAGGGGCGGCCCCCCGCGCCCTGCTCGCGACGGCCTCCGTGGCCGTGGCCCTGGCTGCCGCCGACACCTACGTCGTGGTCCTCGCGCTGACCGACATGATGACCGGCGTCGGCCTCGGGATCGACTCCCTCCAGAAGGCCACGCCGATCATCTCCGGCTTCCTCCTGGGGTACGTCGCGGTGCTGCCGATGATCGGCCGGCTCTCCGACCTCGTGGCGAGGCAGCGCATCCTGCTGGCCTGCCTGGCGGTCTTCGTCGTGGGCTCGGCGATCACGGCACTCGCGGTCGAGCTGCCGGTTCTGGTCACCGGCCGGGTGCTGCAGGGAGTCGGTGGTGGCGGGCTGGTGCCCGCCACGCTCGCACTCGTCGCCGACCTGTGGCCGGCGGACCGCCGCGGGACGCCCCTGGGCGTGGTCGGTGCCGTTCAGGAGCTCGGGAGCGTGCTGGGCCCGGTGCTGGGCGCGGCCATCCTGACCATCGCGGACTGGCGCGCCATCTTCTGGCTGAACGCCGGCCTGGGCCTCCTCCTGGCCGGAGCGCTGATCGCTGCGGCGCGAAGCCGCCCGAGGCGACCGGACGGCATCCCTCTTGTCGTTGGCCTGGCAGCCCTGGTCCTTGGCGGGCTCGCGCTCGCGGCGCCCGACCGCCTGGTCACCGACGTGACCCTGGGCGTGCCCTTCGTGCCCATCGGTGACTCCACCTCGCGGGTGCTGACGCCGATCGGCGTCGCGGCCGTTGCGTGCGCAGCCGCCTGGGTCGCCGTGACCGCTCGACGATGGTCGCCACTTCTGCAGCGAGCCGACCTCCCGGGTGCCCTGCTTCTCGGGGCAGCGCTGGGTTCGCTGATCCTGACCTTCGCGTCGTCGGACCCCGAGCGCGAGGTGGTGGGCCCCCTGGGATTCGCACTGCTCCCCGCAGGCGCTGTAGCCGCAGGCCTGTACGTCTGGCGCCATCGGGCAGCCGCCGAGCCGCTGGTGCCCCGGGGGGTCGTGCGCGGCCGCACCGGCCTGGCCCTCGTCGTGAGCCTGCTCGTCGGCGCAGCCCTCGTGGCGGTGGTCGTCGACGTGCCCGTGCTGGCCAGGCTGACCCTCACCACCTCCCAGACAGTCGCCGCGCTGGTGCTCGTGCGGTTCCTCGTGGCAGTGCCGGTGGGCGCGCTGGTGGGTGGGTGGCTGCTGCGCCGCCTCGGGGACGGCGCGGTGGCCGGCGGCGGGCTCCTGATCGCGTCCCTCGGGCTCGCGGTGATGTCCGGCTGGGAGAGGGGGTCGCTCGAGCGGGGCGGCTCGACCGTCGTCCTGGTGCTGGTGGGCTTCGGGGTGGGTCTGGCCCTCGCGCCGGTCAACAACGCGGCGCTCGCCGACTCGCCCCAGGACGCCCACGGCACCGCCAGCTCGCTCGTGGTCGTCGCCCGCATGATCGGCATGGTCGTCGGGCTGGCCCTGCTCACAGCGATCGGCCTGCGCCGCTACTACGAGACCGTCGCCGCGCTGCCCAACCAGACGGATGCCGCCGCTCTCGTCGCTGCCGGGCTGGTGCAGGTGCAGACCGTGTTCACCGGGGCCGCGGTCGCCGCCGCCCTGGGAGCCGTCGCCTCAGTGGGACTCGGCCTGCGCCGGCGCACCGTCGACCAGCTCAACCAGGGCTGAAACGACCTCGTCGGTGGCCTCGTAGGCCAGCATGTGGCCCTTGCCGGCGAGAACGCGCAGGTCGGAGTGCGGCGTCAGCTCGGCGATCCGGCGACTGTGCCGCACCGAGGTGACCCGGTCGCGCTCTCCGGCCAGCACGATGGTCGGTATGCCGTCGAGCTGAGCCAGAGCCTCGGTCTCGTCATGCTCGTTGAAGGCGGCGTAGAACCGGCCGAAGGCCGGCAGCGTCGTTCCCGCGATCTGGTCGCGCACCGCCTTGACGTCGGCGGGGTGGGCGGTGTCGCCGAAGAGGAACTCCCTCTGGGCCCGGGCCCGGACGGCCGGGCCCGCGGGAATGCGCGGACCGCGGGCGGCCAGGCGCAGGGCCATCTCGGGCAGGGAGGGCAGGGGTCGTCCGAGGTCGCCAGACGACGTCGCGACCAGAGCGACACCGCCGACCCGGGCCCGGAGCTGTTCGGCGTGCGTGCCGGCGTAGGCCATGACGGTCATGCCGCCCATCGAGTGGCCGCCGAGCACGAGCCGGCCACGCGGCGCCAAGACGTCGATCACCGCAGCGAGGTCGTGGGCCAGGCTCCGGATCGACGTGGGTCCTCGTCCCCAGGACGACTGGCCGTGGCCGCGCTGGTCGTAGAGGACCACGCGCACGGGCCGCTGGTCCTGCAGGCGCTCGACTACAGGCAGCCAGCTCCGGTGGGTGAGGGTCCAGCCGTGGGCGAGTACCACAGTGGGCAGGGCACCCTCGGACCGTTCCGGGGCGGTGTGCTCCCAAGCTCGCAGAACAGCGCCGTCGGCGGTGGGGACGCTGACTCGCCGCCGATGACCCTCCGGCATACCTTCAGTCCTCACGCTCAGTCCTGCAGGTCGACGACGACCGGGGCGTGATCGCTGGCACCGGTTCCCTTGCGCTCCTCGCGGTCGATCATCGCCGATGTGACGCGGGCTGCGAAAGACGGCGAGCCGAGGATGAAGTCGATGCGCATGCCGCGGCGCTTCTGGAAGCTGAGCCGCTGGTAGTCCCAGTACGTGTAGACGCCCGGCCCGGGTGTGTGCGGGCGGACGACGTCGACGAATCCGGCCTCCAGGAAGGCGTTGAACGCCGCGCGCTCGCCCGGGGAGACGTGGCTCTTGTCGATGTAGTAGGCCATCGACCAGACGTCGTCGTCCTGAGGCGCGATGTTCCAGTCACCCATCAGGGCGACCGGGTCGCCGCTTGCCAGCCAGTTCTGCGCCTGGGCCTTGAGCTCGGCCAGCCACTGCAGTTTGTACACCATGTGCGGGTCGTGGATGTTGCGCCCGTTGGGGACGTAGACCGACCAGATGCGTATGCCCCCGCAGGTTGCCCCGAGTGCCCTGGACTCGGGTGCCACCGGCTCGCCCCAGCCCGGGTCGCCGTCGAAGCCCGCCTGCACGTCGGCCAGCCCGACGCGGGAGAGGATCGCAACGCCGTTCCACTGGTTCGTTCCGTGGTGGGCGATGTCGTAGCCGAGGGCTCGGAACCGGTCGTAGGGGAACTGCTCGTCCTTGGACTTGGTCTCCTGAATCGACAGGATGTCGACGTTGCTGCGCTGCAGCCAGGCCTCGACGCGGTCGACGCGGGAACGGATGGAGTTGACGTTCCAGGTGGCGATGCGCACGCGCCCACCCTAGATGCCGCTGTCCTCACCGAGGGGCGGCGCTCCCTCCTTGGAGCCGCGGGTTTGAGGTGACCCCGCCCCCGGCTGTCAGGCTCCGGGCTCCGGGTAGGGCTGAAGCATGAACAGGAGCGAATAGGTGCGCCGCGGGGCACCGTCTGCGCCGACGACGTCATCCCGGGTGCGCTCGCGCCAGCCGTCGGCAACCCCGTGGATCTCTGAGACCAGGACGTCCGCCTCGGTCGGAGTGAGCCGCAAGGCCATATCGGTGACAGTGACCCGGGCGTCGCCCTCGTCGTCGTGCTGGAAGGCGCGCTCGACGAGCTCGTGCGCCCGGGCCGAGGACTGCTGCCGGAAGACGCGCACGGCCGCGTCGCCGCCCGGGGCCGTGGCGAGTTCGATCAGGTCGACGTTCAGCCCCTGGGGCGCAGTGACCCGCCAGACGCGATCCCGGCGGTCGCGGGCTTCCTCCGGCGCCTCCTCGACGAGGCCGTACTTGGCCAGCTGGCGCAGGTGGAAGCTCGCCTGGTTGGCGGGGATTCCCAGTTCGCGGGCTATGTCTGCGGCCCGGGCGCCGCGGCGGGCAGCGACCTCGCTCAGGATGCGGCTGCGGATCGGGTGGGCGATGGCGCGCAGGACGGTCGGGTCGTGCACCGGGGTCGGGGAGGAGGTGGGTTCGGGCGGGCGCACCATATGGCGAGTGTATGCCGGATTCGCACGGATACTCGCGCACGCACTATTGCGCACGTAATAGTGCGCAAGATATGGTGCGGAATATGGAAAGCCAGCACCCGCCCTTCCGCAGCCACGACTTCACCCTCCTCTGGGTCGGCCAGACCGTCAGCGAGCTCGGCAGCCGAATGAGCATGTTCGTCTTTCCGCTCCTGGCCTGGCAGCTCACTCACTCCACCATGGCCGCGACCGTTGTCGAGGCCGCCCACCTACTGGGGGCGGCGGGGGCTCTGCTGCCCGCGGGCGTGCTCGCCGACCGCCTCGACCGGCGACTGATCATGCGGTTCACGAGCGGAACAGGCGCTCTGCTCTACGGCAGCCTCGTCGCCGCCGGCGCCCTGGGCCATCTGACGATGCCCCACCTCGTCTGCGTTGCTCTGCTTACCGGAGTGGGGACGGGTCTTTTCGGCCCGGCCGAGGCCTCAGCCGTCCGAAGCGTCGTGCCTGACGAGCACCTGGCAACGGCCCTCAGCCAGGTGCAGGCGCGCCAGCACGTGGCGGGGCTGCTGGGCGCACCGGTCGGCGGCGCCCTGTACGCCGTGGCACGTTGGGTCCCCTTCGCGGCTGACGCGGTGTCCTTCGCCGTCTCGTGGGTGCTGCTGGGCCGGGTCCGAACGAACCTGTCGGCCGGACCCGCGGCCGGCAGCAGGCCCCGAGCGGCACAGGAGATCCGCGAGGGTGTCGGGTTCATCATGTCCCGTCCCTTTTTCCGCACCCTCATGACGTGGTCGGCCCTGGTCAACCTCACGGTCAATGCCCTCGTGTTCGTAGCGCTGATCCGACTCATCCGCGCAGGTTTCCACCCGGCCGAGATCGGGCTCGTCGAGACGGCTGCCGGCGTGGCCGGCATCCTCGGGGCCCTCGCTGCGCCACGCATCATCGGGAGGTTCGCGACCGGACGTCTCACCATCCTCATTGCCTGGAGCCTCGTGCCGCTCGTCGTTCCCATGGTGCTGTGGAACCACCCCGCCGCCGTGGCCGCATCGCTGGCCGCGGGCCTTTTCCTCAACCCGGCTGGAAACGCGGGCATCGGTGCGTACCGGATGGCCGTCACACCGGACCGGCTACAGGGGCGGGTGGCATCGGCTTCGCAGTTCCTCGCTATGTCGGCCATGCCTCTCGCGCCGGTCGTCGGCGGCGCGCTGCTGGCGTGGCTGGGAGGGCCGGCGGCCATTGCCGCACTCGGGTTGCTCACCGGGGCCGCCGCGCTCGTCCTGACGCTCAGCCGTGCGGTCCGGTCATTGCCGCGGCCAGTGGTCTGGAGGGCCGAACTGCAGCGGCGGGCGCAGACTGCGCACGGTCCGGTGCCCGCGGCCGGCGGCTCGGGTGCATGACCGGAGCCGCCCGGAATGCAGGCATCCGGCTGGATAGGCTTGGGGTCTGTGACCGACATCGCCAGCAGCATCGACACTGATCGAGCCCGCCTCCTCGACATCATCAAGGAGAAGGCCATCGTGCACGGACGGGTGACGCTCTC
Source organism: uncultured Actinomycetota bacterium (assembly GCA_963715025.1). Classification (GTDB taxonomy): domain Bacteria; phylum Actinomycetota; class Actinomycetes; order Actinomycetales; family Dermatophilaceae; genus DASSJT01. The sequence continues at coordinate 1,428,209 of CAVQQQ010000009.1, forward strand.
GTCGGGACGGCAGGCCGACTACTACGTCGACCTGCGCCGCATCACCCTCGACGGCGAGGCCGCTCCGCTGGTCGGGCGGGTCATGACGGATCTGGTCAGGGACCTCGACTTCGACGCTGTCGGCGGCTTGACCCTGGGTGCCGACCCGGTGGCCACGAGCATGGTCCACGCTCGGGCTGCGGCCGGTGGGCGGCTGGACGCCTTCGTGGTGCGCAAGGCCGGAAAGGCGCACGGCCTCCAGCAGCGCATCGAGGGTCCCTCGATCCACGGCCGCCGGGTGCTCATCGTGGAGGACACCTCGACCACAGGGGCGTCCCCGCTCGAGGCGGCCACCGCCGCGCGGGAGGCCGGTGCCGAGGTGGTCGCTGTGGCCACGATCGCAGACCGCGCGACAGGAGCGGCCGAGAAGTTCGCCGAAGCCGGGCTGGAGTACCGATACGTCTACAGCCTCCAGGAGCTGGGACTGGCCTGACCACGGGAGCCGGCCCACCGGCATACCCGCAATCGGTCTCGATAACAGGCTGCGCGCATAGGATCGGCCTGACGAGCGTGCACACCGAGATGGGGAGTCCCTATGTGGATCGCATTGATCGTGATCGGCGTCATCATCGTGCTGCTGATCCTGTGGGCCGTGGGGGTCTACAACGGCCTGGTCAAACTGCGCAACCTGGTGCAGGAGGCCTGGCGCCAGATCGACGTCGAGCTCAAGCGCCGGCATGACCTGATCGGCAACCTCGTCGAGACGGTCAAGGGCTATGCCGCTCATGAGCGGGGCACGCTCGAGGACGTCATGAAGGCCCGCTCGGCCGCCATGGTCGGTGGGCAGAGTCCGGCACAGCAGGCCCAGAGCGAGGGTCTGCTCTCCCAGGCGCTCGGCCGCCTCATCGCCGTCGCCGAGGCTTACCCCGACCTCAAGGCCAACCAGAACTTCCTCGCGCTCCAGGCCGAGCTGACGTCCACCGAGGACCGCATCGCCTCGGCGCGGCGCTACTACAACGCCAATGTCCGCGAGCTCAACACCCGTGTGGAGACCGTGCCCAGCAACGTCGTGGCCGGCATGTTCAACATCGGCCGGGCCGAGTACTTCGAGGTCGAGGGCGAGGAGCGAGAGGCCGTCCGGGTCGACTTCGGGCAGCGGGAGGCGACGATCCCACCCCCCAGCGGATATGCCGGTGGGTCGTCTGCCGGCACACCGCCGGCTCCCGGCGGCCCGTTCGCTCCTGGCGGCCCGGTTGCCGACAGCACGGGCGCGGCGGCTCCCGACCGCATGGCCGGGCCGGGCGACACCCCCGCGTCCTGAGCCAAGCCCGGTCCGACCGTGCTGGAGACCGCTGGGGTCAGCGCGTTCCGCGACGACGCGCTGGGCGACGGCGACGCGACAGAGGTGACGCATCGCATCGCCGCGCGCGAGGTGTCTCCCGCCGAAGTGGTGGCTGCCGCCATCGAGCGGGCCCAGGCGGTCGACCCGATCCTGCACGGCCTGGTGTGGCCGGACTTCGAGCGGGCGAGGCAGCGAGCCCGCAGACCCCTGCCTGCCGGGGTCTTCACAGGAGTGCCGACCGTCGTCAAGGACAACGTCGCGCTCGCCGGGCTTCCGCAGTGCGAGGGCTCTCGCGCCGTCGCGCCAGTTCCGGTGGAGCGCGACGGGGCCTTCGTGCGCCAGTACCTGGCCCTCGGTGTGGTGCCGATCGGCAAGTCGGCCATGCCGGAGTTCGGGTTCAGCGCCTCGACCGAGTTCGTGGGCCGCGCGCCGACCCGCAACCCGTGGAACCCTGCCTACTCGGCGGGTGCGTCCTCCGGGGGCTCGGCCGCTCTCGTTGCAGCGGGCGTCGTGCCCCTCGCCCATGCCAATGACGGGGGCGGCTCGATTCGCATCCCGGCCGCTGCCTGCGGTCTGGTCGGCCTCAAGCCGACACGCGACCGGCTGCGCACCGACGAGGGCCATGGCGCCCTGCCGATCCGGATCGTCGCCGAGGGAGTCCTGGCGCGAAGCGTGCGCGACGTCGCGGGGTTCTTCGCCGGGGCCGAGTCGGTGTGGCGGAACCCGAAGCTGCCGCGAATCGGCCAGGTGACGGCCCCACTCGACCGGCCGCTCCGGATCGGCGTGCTCGCCGACTCGCCCGCCACGCCGCCGACGGACCCGCCCACCCGCGCCGTACTCGAGCAGACCATCGGCCTGCTGGAGTCCCTGGGACACCACCTCGAGCCGGTGGGGGTCGTCGTGCCGAGCTGGTTCGCCCGCGACTTCGCGTCGTACTGGGCCCTGCTCGGCTGGGGCGCCCTGACCCGAGGCGCCAAGCTGTACCCGCAGGGCTTCGACCCGAGCAAGCTCGAGCCGCTGACGCTCGGCCTGGCCGAGGCCTTCCGCCGGGAGAGGCGCCGCGCGCCCATCGTGCTGGCGCGGCTGCGGTCCATGGGGGCTCGGTACGACCGCCAGTTCCGCCGCTACGACGTGCTCTTGTCACCCGTGCTGTCCCACGCGACGCCGCTGCTGGGTCACCTGGCGGCCGACCAGGACTTCGAGACCCACTTCCAGCGGCTGCTCGACTACGTCGGTTTCACGCCAGTGCACAACGCCGCGGGTGCGCCCGGCATCTCGCTCCCGCTCGGTGCGACCGCTGAGGGTATGCCGGTCGGCATGCATTTCTCGTCGAAGCGCGGCGCCGATGCCCTGCTCCTGGAACTCGCCCTGCAGCTCGAGGCCGCGCACCCCTGGCGCCGCCTCCAGGACTCCGACCCCTTTAGCGGGTGACCCGATGAGGGCTCGGCCGTGGCGGGTCAACCGGTCGAGGTCCTGGTGCACGCGATCCGCGCAGCAGCGCGCGGCGAGATGGTGCTCGCCCCTCCGGTGGTCGCCAAGCTGGCCGACCGCATGCGCGCACCGGCCACGCCGGTGCTCACGCCGCGCGAGCTCGACGTGCTGGGCGGCGTGGCCCGGGGGCTCTCCAACGCCGAGGTGGGAGCGGAGCTCCACATCGGCGAGGCCACGGTCAAGACCCACCTGGTCCGAGTCTTCGAGAAGCTCCAGGTGTCCGACCGGACGGCCGCCGTCACCGCGGCATACCGACTGGGTCTTCTCTCGCTCTGAGCGGAAGCCGCTTCAGCGCAGCTCGGCCGCGGCGACCGCGAGGTCCGACACCAGCGCCCTGAAGTCTTCCCGGCGGGTACGCGACCGGAGCACCGACGACGGGTGCACGGTGGCCACGAGCCAGTCGGCTAGCCCCTCCGGCGCCTCCAGCACCCGGCCTCGCTGGGCGGTGACGCGGAACGACGACCCCAGGAGTGACTGCCCAGCTACGGCCCCGAGCGCGACGATCCCCTGGGGCCGCAGGACATCCAGTTCTGACAGCAGCCACGGCTGGCAGGCGGCCACCTGCCAGCGGGCCGGGCTTTCGTGGATGCGCCGCTTGCCCTTGGCCGCGAACCGGAAGTGCTTGACCGCATTGGTGAGGTAGACGCGGTCGCGCTCGATCCCGGCCTCCTCGAGGGCCCGGTCAAGGAGTCGGCCGGCAGGCCCCACGAACGGCTCTCCCGCGCGGTCCTCCACGTCGCCCGGCTGTTCGCCCACAAGCACGAGTGTCGGATTCGCGGCCCCCTCGCCGAACACCGCCTGGGTCGCGTGCTCGAACAGGTCGCACCCCCGGCACTCCTGGACCGCCGCCCGCAGCCGCTTGAGGTCGCGCTTCTCCGGGAGGTACGCGGCGGCCCCCGGATCCGCCGCTGTCGCGCGGGCGGAAGAAGAGGTACTACGTGCGGGACCCATGCGAGCGTCCTACCCAGCGCGCGCCCGTCGTATGCCGTCGTGACCTCAGCGTGCCCATGCGTCACACCTGCCCCAAGGCCCCGGGACGAGGTGCAGCGGCGGCTTAGTTCTCGACGCTCTCCTGCGCTTCCTCGGCTGCGGCCGCCAGGGCGCCCGCAGCGCGGGAGGCCCGGCGGGCTCTCAGCAGCTCGATGCCCATCGGCACCACCGAAATCGCCACGATCACGATGATCGCCAGCTCCAACCTCGTCTTGAGGATGGGGAACGCCTGGCCCAGGGTGTAGCCGAGCAGGGTGATGCCGGTCGCCCACAGCACGGCGCCGACCCCGCTCCAGGTGAAGAAGTGGCGCCGGTCCATGCGCCCGGCTCCGGCGACGACGGTGATGAACGTGCGCACGATCGGCACGAAGCGCCCCAGCACCAGGGCCCGCGCGCCGTACCGCTCGAAGAACGCGTGCGTCTCGTCGAAGTACCGCTGCTTGATGATCCGCCCGTCCCGGCGGTACAGCGACAACCCGGCCACGCGGCCGATCTCGTACCCGACCACGTTGCCCAGGAAGGCCGCTGCCGACAGGATCGCGCACGCTGCGACCAGGTTGATGTGCAGTGACCCCTCGGCGATGAACAGCCCGACCGCGAACAGGAGCGAGTCACCGGGAAGGATGGGGAACAGCAGCCCGCACTCGGCGAAGACGATCGCCACGCTCACCCAGAAGAACTGCGCGCCGAACTGCTCGAGCAGCCACTGAGGGTCCATCCAGCTGGGTCCGAGAGAATGCATGCCGCACAGGGTATGCCGTGCGGCTGGGTGTGCCCTGGCCGCCTGCTGGGTGCGCCCGCGCCAGCCGACACAGGCGGGGTATGCCGTGAGCGTGGCTCCGCCCCAGTCGTCACCTGTGTGGCGCCAGCGGATCCGGACGAGTCAGACCGCCGGCCAGCTGCGCTGGATGCGGGTCCAGTCGCCGATCTGCGCGAACGGGTCGGGGTGCACGCGCGGCCGGGTTGGCGGCGGACCTGACACTGGGGCGTAGTGGTCCAGAACCGAGGTGAACCCGCCCTCGCCGCGCGTGAGGTGGGGGACCCGCTGCTGCAGGGCGTGGACAGCGTCGGCGGGCACCTCGCCGACGAGCACCGCCGCAGCGCCTCGGACCCTCGTCTCCAGCGGCACCGCGCGGTGGCGCGACAGTTCGGCGAGGACCGCGCCGAGGAGGTCGTCCGGCACCTCGAGCTCGAACCGGTGGACGGGTGCGCAGACGGCGGTGCCGGCCCGGGTGAGGGCCTGGGCGAGGACGAGCCGGGCGAGGCTGCGGAAGTCGGCCGCCGTGCTCGACATCGCCTTGTCGAAGGTCCCATGCGCATGGCTCTGCCGGGGGTAGTACCCCGAGTGGGTCACGACGACGCGGGCGTCAGGCACGAGCCAGCCGTGCACGCCCTCCGCGAGCGTGGCGCGGACGCCCTCTCGGACCGCCGTGAAGAACGCCGGCGGCATCGACCCGAGCTCCACCTCGAGCGCGACGTCCACCCCGGCGCCGACCTCCGCCGGCTCGACCCGCAGTCCCACCGTGGCGAGGAACGGATTGGGCCGCACGGCCACGACCTGGGCCGCGGCGCCGGTCCCGCGCACTCGCTCGACGCAGATGCTCGTCGTGGGCCGGAACGTCACGTCGAGGCCGTACTCCTCCGCGAGGACCGCGGCGACCACCTCCTTCTGCACCTCGCCGTAGAGCGAGACGGCGATCTCACGGCGGGCATCGTCGCGTCGCAGGTCGATGAGCGGGTCCTGGTCGGCGAGATCGGTGAGGGCCGCGTACAGCGACCCCACCCGGCTGGGGTCCACCGGGTCGACCACCGTCTCCAGGCTGGGCCGGGCGAACTGCGGCAGGCCTGCGCCGCGGCGACGTCCCTCGCGGTCCGGTCCGAACCGGTCCGGGCCAAACCGGTCGCCGGTCCGCGCCCGGGACAGCCCGCTGAGCGCGACGATCCGGCCGGCATCGGCACTCGGGGTGACCGCGAGCCCGCCGCGCTCGAACACCCGCAGCCCGGTGACCCGCTCGGCGGGGTGACCATCCACGGCCACCCGGTCGCGCACCCGCAGGGAACCCGAACGGAGCCGCGCGAGGACGGTCCGCTCGCCCGTGGCTTCGCGCTCCACCTTGAACACCACGCCGCTGGCTGCCGCGTCCTTCGGCGGCTGGCGCTGCGGCAGGAGGGCGGTGAGAACGTCGAGCAGATCGCGGACCCCGGCACCGGTGATCGCGGACCCGAACACCACGGGGACGGTGCCCGCGGTGCGGGCCCGCATGCGCAGCTCGCGCAGCTCGGTGAGCCCGATCCCGAACCCTTGGTATGCCGCGGCCCGTGTCCCCGGGTCGTCCACCTGCCCGAGCGCGATGGCGTCCGGGGTCAGCCGCGCGGCCACCTCGCCGAGGACCTTCTCGGGGTCGGCCCCGGCGCGGTCGACCTTGTTGACGAAGATGACGGTGGGCAGTCGCAGCCGCTGCAGCGCCCTCATGAGCACGAGGGTCTGCGCCTGCACGCCCTCGACCGCGGACACGACGAGGACCGCGGCGTCGAGCACGCCGAGGGCCCGCTCCACCTCGGCGATGAAGTCGGAGTGCCCGGGTGTGTCGATGAGGTTGACCGTCGTGCCGCGCCACTCGAAGGAGACGACCGCCGATCGGATGGTGATGCCGCGCCGGCGCTCCAGCTCCATCGTGTCGGTCTGCGTCGTGCCCTGCAGGACGCTGCCGGGCACGTCGAGCACCCCGGCCTCGTAGAGGACGCGTTCGGTCAGGCTGGTCTTGCCGGCGTCAACATGCGCGATGATCCCGAGGTTCAGCGTGCGCACAAGCCTTCACATCCATTCGGTGGGCGGGTACCGGGCGGGACGTGAAAGCAGCTCGCATTGGTGTCTCTCTCTGGATTGGGGACCTGCTGGCTCCTCCATGGCAGCAGGCCCGCCACGTCACCGGCAAGCGGTTTTTTTGGCGGCCTTGGGGCGTCGGTCCCGCCGGCAGGGGCCATGAGCCGGGGCGGCACTTAGGGTTGTCACCCGTGAGCGAGGAGATCGGAGTCGGGCCGTGGCAAGGCGAGTCGCCCCGAGGTGAGCACTGGGACCCCGAACTGCTGCGTGACGGCGACCGCCGCAACGTGGTCGACCGGTACCGCTACTGGACCCAGGCTGCGATCATCGCCGACCTCGACACCCGCAGGCACGACTTCCACGTGGCGATCGAGAACTGGGGACACGACTTCAACATCGGGTCCGTGGTACGCACGGCCAACGCCTTCAACGCCGCTGCCTTCCACATCGTCGGCAAGCGTCGGTGGAACCGTCGCGGCGCCATGGTCACGGACCGCTACCAGCACGAGTTCCACCACCCCGCGGTGAGCGACCTCGTCGACTGGGCACACGGCATACCCAGCGGGCCCGTGCCCCTGATTGGCATCGACAACCTTCCCGGCTCCATCCCACTGGAGACCTACGACCTGCCGCGCGAGTGCGTGCTGGTCCTCGGGCAAGAGGGGCCGGGGCTCACGGCGGAGATGCGGGCGGGCTGCAGCGTGGTGCTGCACATCGAGCAGTTCGGGTCTACGCGGTCGCTCAACGCAGGCGCGGCGGCGGCGATTGCCATGCATGCCTGGGTGCGCAGACATGTTTTCGGGCAGGCTGTCGATTAGCGGACCCCTCGCCCGTCATCAGGGTGGAGCGACCATGCTCCGCCACCGATGAGAGGAACGAATCATGACCGAGTACATGCTGCTGCTGCCGGGGAGCGAAGCGAACTGGGCGTCGGCCACCCCGGAGCAGCGCGAGAACGTGCACGCCGCCCACACCCGGTTCGCCAGCCTGCTCGAGGAGCGTGGGCACAAGATGACCGGTGGAGCGGCGCTGACCCCGTCGGCGGAGGCGAAGGTCGTGCGCGGCGAGCTCGACGACGTCACCGTCACCGAGGGCCCGTACGCCGAAAGCGTCGAGCAGGTCACCGGGTTCTACACCGTGGCCACGGATGACCTCGACGACCTGGTCAAGATCTGCGGGCTGCTGTCGGCCACCGGCTTCCACGACGTGGAGGTGCGCGCCTTCCAACCCCTGGACATGGGGTGAGGTACGCCGTCCTCCTCGCCTACGAGCCGTCCCTCTGGCGCGAGGCCACCGACGACCAGCGGACGGCCTTCCACCAGGCGCATCTGGCCTTCCACGATGCCGTGGGGGCCCGGGGGCGCCTGGTGGCCGGCGAGGCGCTCGCCGATGCCGACGCGGCGACGACGCTGCGGCACGTCGCTGGGGAGCCGGTGCTGAGCGACGGCCCGTTCGCCGTGACGGCCGAGCAGATCGGGGGTCTCTACCTCGTCGACGCTCCCGATCTCGACGTGATGACTGCCCTGTGCGAACTGCTCCCGCAGCCGTACAGCGTGGAGATCCGGCCGGTGGTCAGCGTCGAGGGGTTTGAGAAGCCCTGATGGGCGACCAGTCGGGTGCCGGGCTCGAGGGCCTCGAGGAGGTGTTCCGCGAGCAGTGGGGACGCCTGCTGTCCCTTCTGGTTGCGCAGTTCCGCCGCCTCGACCTGGCCGAGGACGGCCTGGCCGACGCGTTCGAGGCCGCCTCCCGCACGTGGCCCTCAGACGGTATGCCGGCCAGCCCGGCAGCCTGGCTGCTCACCTCTGCGCGCCGCCGGGTCGTCGACCGGCTGCGTGCCGAGGCGGTGGCCGCACGGAAGGAGCCGCTCCTCGTGGTCGACGAGGGACTGCGGCAGGCCGCCGCTCAAGTCATGGCCGACCCGGGCGGCCTGGTGGCCGACGAGCGGCTGCGGCTGGTCTACCTGTGCGCGCATCCCTCGCTCGCGGCTGAGTCGGCGGCTGCCCTGTCGCTGCGCCTCGTGCTCGGCGTGCCGACACCGGACATCGCCCGGCTGTTCCTCGTGTCCGAGGCGACCCTGGCGGCCCGCCTCACCCGGGCCAAGCGCAAGCTGGCCGCCTCCGGGGCTCCCTTCGTCGTGCCCGAAGGGGAGGCTCGGGTCGGCCGCACCGCGACCGTGCTGTCGGTCGTCTACCTCGCTTTCACCTCGGGCTACGCGCCCGGCAGCGGAGCGGATGTCACCCGTGTAGAGGTCGCTGGGGAGGCGATCCGGCTGGCCCGGATCCTGCGCGAGCTGCTCCCGGGAGACCGGGGGGTCGACGCGCTGCTGGCCCTGATGCTGCTGCAGCACTCCCGCCGGGACGCCCGCACGGGCGAGGCGGGCCTGCCTGTGCTCCTGCCGGACCAGGACCGCAGCCGGTGGCAGCAGGCCGAGATCGCCGAGGCGCTCGCGCTACTGACCCCGCTGGTCGAGGCAGATGCCCGTCTGGGCGGGCGGAGCCAGGAGTTCCTGCTGCAGGCGCTCATCGCCTCCGAGCACGCCGTGGCCACCACCGCTGCGGCCACCCGCTGGGACCGGATTGCTGGTCACTACGCCGAGCTCGATGCGCTCACCGGGTCTCCGGTGGTGCGGCTCAACCGGGCCGTGGCTGTAGCGGAGGCGTCGGGGCCCGCCGCGGGTCTGTCCCTGCTGGACGGACTGCACGCGCGGCTGCCCCGCAGCCACCGTCTGGCCGGGGTGCGGGGCGAACTGCTGCTGCGCGCAGGACGTGCCGCCGAGGCGGTGCAGTCCTTCGGCGAGGCCGTGGAACTGTGCGCCAATGATGCCGAGCGGAGCCTGCTCGAGCAGCGCCGCACCGCAGCCCTATCCGTCGCAACCCCACCCAAATGGTGAGTTGGCGACCACGGGGCGGCCGCCCGGGGGACTTAAGCGGTCGCGGCGAGCGGCCGGCATACGGTCGAATGGCGGACGTGAACCCAGACCAGATGCTCGCCGCCTTCCATGCCCAGATCCGCCTGCGCGACAAGGACGCCGAGGCGTCCAACATCGTCGAGCACGACGGGCCGGTGCACCGGAACTATCCGGAGGACCCCGCGCGTCCGGGCGCGATGATCGAGTCGCCCGAGGGCCTGGGCGACGATCCTGACCACTGGATCGAGCGGCAGCGGGACTTCTTCACCGGTCGCGGGCAGGCGGTGGAGTGGAAGAGCTACGCGTACGACGAGCCCGCTGACCTGGGCGAGCGGCTGGCGGCGCACGGGTTCGCGGCCGAGGAACTGGAGGCCCTCATCCTCGGCGAGCTGGCCCCGCTCGCGGAGCAGCAGGTTGCGCTGCCCGAGGGAGTGCGCCTGCGGGCCACGACGGCGGAGGACCAGCCGGGTGTGCTGGCCCTGTTCGAAGCGGTGTGGCCCGGCACCTCCTGGGTCACCGAGAGCCACTTCGAGGAACTGGCCTCCGCGCCCGACCTCATGCACGGCTGCCTCGCTGCGCGGGAGGCGGACGGGCTGGTGCTGACCGCGAGCTGGGTGCGGCTGACCGAGGGCACGGACTTCGCTGGCCTATGGGGCGGGACGACGCATCCCGAGTGGCGCGGCCGAGGGGCTCTACCGGGCTTCGGTGGCCTACCGTGCGCGGCTGGCCCTGGAGCGGGGGTACCGGTTCGCCCGCGTCGACTCCTTGCCAGACTCACGGCCTATCCTCACCCGACTGGGACTGCACCAGGTCTCGACGACCACCCCCTACCGCCTCACTCCCTGACGGCGGCCACCACCCGGGGCCGGGGACGGCTTCTGTCCGACCGCTGGCTGGCCCCTTGTGGACCCCGGTCGGGCAGGTGGAAAGATCGGTGGCGATAGCGCGACAGCCCTGCTCGAAGGAGAGACCATGCCCATCGCCACCCCAGAGGTATACGCGGAGATGCTCGACCGGGCGAAGGCCGGCTCGTTCGCCTACCCCGCCATCAACGTCACCTCGTCGCAGACCCTCAACGCAGCGATCCGCGGCTTCGCCGAGGCCGAGAGCGACGGCATCGTCCAGGTGTCGACCGGCGGTGCCGAGTACCTTTCCGGGCCGACCGTCAAGAGCATGGTCACCGGCTCCCTCGCGCTCGCCGCCTACGCGCACGAGGTCGCCAAGAGCTACGACGTGAGCATCGCGCTCCACACCGACCACTGCCCCAAGGACAAGCTTGACGGCTTCGTCCGCCCGCTGCTCGCAGCCTCCGCCGAGCGGGTCAAGGCCGGTGGCACGCCGTGGTTCCAGTCGCACATGTGGGACGGCTCAGCGGTGCCGCTGGGCGAGAACCTCCAGATCGCCGAGGAGCTGCTGGCCCTGGCCAAGGCAGCCAACGCGGTCCTGGAGATCGAGGTCGGTGTCGTCGGCGGCGAGGAGGACGGAATCGTCGGCGCGATCGACGAGAAGCTCTATTCCACGCCCGAGGACGCCGTCGCCACGGTCCGGGCGCTCGGCTCCGGCGAGAACGGCCGGTACCTCACCGCTCTCACGTTCGGCAACGTCCACGGTGTCTACAAGCCCGGCAACGTCAAGCTGCGCCCCGAGATCCTCAAGAACGCCCAGGAGGCTGCGGCGAAGGAGCTCGGCCTCGAGATCGCTGCCCGGCCCTTCGACCTGGTCTTTCACGGCGGCTCGGGGTCGTCGGCTGAGGAGATCGCCGAGGCGGTCGACTACGGCGTGGTCAAGATGAACATCGACACCGACACGCAGTACGCCTTCACCCGGCCGGTCGCGGGATTCATGTTCAAGAACTACGACGGGGTCCTCAAGGTCGACGGCGAGGTGGGCAACAAGAAGCAGTACGACCCCCGCGCCTGGGGCAAGGAGGCCGAAGCGGCGATGGCCGCCCGCGTGGTCGAGGCCTGCCAGAACCTCCGCAGCGCCGGCACCCGCCTGGGCTGACCGAAGCCGACCACGAGGTATGCCGGAGGGCAGGCCAGGTGCCCGCCCTGCGGCATACCTGCATCGGGGTCGTCCGTTTTGTCGCCTTTGCCGCGCCACCGACAGGCGGGTAGTGTCCGGACCCGCGAAGGAGGCGAGTGGGCGCTGTGACGACGATTCAGCAGAGCCGTGCGGGTCGAAGGCAGGCCCTCAGGGCTGTCCGACCGCGTCGCTCTCCGGCCGCGCTGCTGGTCGCCCTTGCCTGGGCCGGTGGCGCCGCGGTGCTCTGGCTCTGGTGGCGTGACACCCCCTTCGTCGCGCGTACGCCGGCCGGCCTGATGACCGGCGCGGGGCGGATCAGCGGGCTCCTGGCGGGTTATGTGATCGCGCTCGTGGTGCTCCTGATGTCACGCCTCCCGGTGCTGGAGCGGCGGGTGGGCTCCGACCGGGTTGCCGGCTGGCATGCGATGTCCGGCCGGTATGCCGTGGGGCTGGTTGTCGCCCACGTGGTCCTGATCGTGGCCGGCTATGCCGCGCAGGAGCAACAGGGGCTGGTCGCGCAGGCCTGGTCCGTCGTCACGACGTATCCGGAGATGGGCAAGGCGGCTGTGGGCACGCTACTGGTGCTGCTGGTGGGTGCGGTCTCCGCGGGTGCCGTGAGGAGCCGTCTCCGCTACGAGACCTGGTACTACCTCCACCTGCTCACCTACCTCGGCGTCTACCTCGTCTTCTGGCATCAGCTGGCGACAGGGGCGCAGTTTGGCGCGAGCCCCGCAGCCCGGGCCACCTGGTATGCCCTCTATGCAGGCGTGGGCCTCGTTGTGGTCTGGTACCGCGTGGTCGTGCCCGTGCGGCTCAACCTCCGCCACCAGCTGCGGGTCGAGGCCACGGTGACCGAGGCCCCTGAGGTCATCTCGGTGCTGATCCGTGGGCGGCGGCTGGACGAGCTGGGCGCCGAGCCCGGCCAGTTCTTCCGCTGGCGTTTCCTCACCGGGCCGCTGCGCTGGACGGCCAGCCCCTACTCCCTCTCCGCACCGCCCCGGCCCGACCTGCTGCGCATCACGGTGAAGGCGGTGGGGGGCCACAGTGCGGCGCTGGCCGGTCTCCGGCCCGGTACGCGGGTCTGGGCCGAGGGTCCGTACGGCGCGATGACCGCCGCTCGGCGGAGGCGCAGCAAGGTGCTGCTGCTCGCCGGCGGTACCGGCATCACGCCGCTGCGCGCCCTGTTCGAGACCCTCCCCGCGGGGCCTGGCGACCTGACGCTGCTATACCGCGCAAGCCGGCCCGAGGATCTCGCCCTCTGGGAAGAGCTGCGGCGGATCGCGGCCGCGCGCAAGGCGCGGCTGGTCTACGCCCTCAACGGGCCCGACGGCGAGCGCCCGGAGATCACGGTGGAGGGCCTGCGGCGGCAGCTGCCCGACCTCGCCCGCCACGAGGTGTACCTCTGTGGCCCTGACCGGCTGATGTCCGAGGTGTATGCCGTGCTGCGGGCAGCGGGGGTACCTCACCGCCACATCCACCACGAGTCCTTCGCGCGATGAGCCCGGTCAGGCAGCGCTCGCCGCACCGCGTCGTGCTGGCACCGCTCGGGACCATCTCCGGCATCGTCGTGATGCTCGCCCTCAAGCCCAGCTCCGACCCGGCCGTTACCGCCCGGGCGCAGGCGGAGCGGCCAACCGCCACCGTCTCGACCTCCGCACCGCCGACCCCGAGCGCCGCGTCGACGACCTCGGCGACGACGAGTGCGGGCCCGCCGCCGACACACAAGGCCTCAGCCTCGACGGCCCCCAGCCGCAGCCCAGGCCCGACCTCGGTGAAGTCCTCGGGGTCGGCGGGGTCGACCACCCGCAGCTTCACCGGCGCCACGGTGTCGACGAAGTACGGCCCGGTCCAGGTGAAGATCACCACGTCCGGTGGCACGATCACCGGTGCGGCGGCCCTGAAATACCCCACCGAGACGGCCAAGAGCCAGATGCTCTCGGCGGAGGCCATCCCGGTCCTCAACCGCGAGACCCTGCAGGCGCAGAGCGCGAACATCGACACCGTCTCGGGCGCGACCTACACGAGCGACGGCTACCGGAAGTCGCTGCAGAGCGCCCTGGACGCCGCGGGTCTGTGAGTGCCGAGCAGCGGTGGCGGCACGTCGAGACCGCGATGGGGACGGTCTTCTCGTTCGACGTGCGGGGCGTCGCTCGCGAGGCCTTCGGCGAGGCGCTCAGGGATGCCATCGCGCTGCTGCACCGCGTGGACGAGGTCTTCTCGACCTATAGGCGCGACAGCGACGTGTGCCGTCTGGGGCGCGGGGAACTGGCGCTGGACCAATGCGCTCCAGAGGTTGGCGAGGTGTTTGCCCTCTGCCAGGACGCCGAGGCACGCAGCGGCGGCTGGTTCACCGCGCGGTATGCCGGTGTCTGGGACCCCAGCGGGCTGGTGAAGGGCTGGGCGGTGGAGCGTGCGGCGCGGATGCTGTGGGAGCGGGGGGCCACGTCGGTCTGCCTCAACGGAGGTGGTGACGTGCAGGTGTTCGGCGGGCCCTGGCGCGTGGGCATCACCGACCCGCTCCGGCCCGGCGGTCTGGCCGCGGTGGTCGTCTCTGAAGGAGCCCTCGGGGTGGCCACGTCGGGTCCGGCAGAGCGGGGCTGCCACATCGTCGACCCGCACACCGGGGTCCCACCTGTCGCCGGGCTGGCCTCGCTCACGGTGCTCTCGCCCAACCTCACGGAGGCGGACGCTTGGGCCACGGCGGCGTACGCAATGGGTGACCAGGCGCGCGAGTGGCTGGAGGGACTCCCCCTGGTCGAGGCCTTCGCCGTCACGATGGCGGGCAGCACCTGGCGCACGAGCGGCTTCGACGCGCACGCGTCGCATCTGTCTTGAGCCGCCGCACCTAGGCTGGGCCCATGGACAACCTGCTCGGGACGCCGGAAGCCCACCTGCCCGTCGACCCCGCGGCCGAAGAGGTCGCCGAGGGAGTGCCACCCCAGCAGGTGGCAACCATGTACCCGGCTTCGTCGCTGGCCTGGGCCGTGCTCTCCGAGGGCGCCCTCCAGGCCGGCCTCCCGGTCGAGGCATACGCCTTCGCGCGTACGGGGTATCACCGCGGGCTCGACGCCCTGCGGCGGGCTGGATGGCGAGGCCAGGGCCCGATCCCGTGGTCCCACGGGCCGAACCGCGGCTTCCTGCGTGCCCTGGCCGCCCTCTCCCGGGCGGCGGCAGCGATCGGGGAGACCGAGGAGGAGGAGCGCTGCGCGCAGTTCCTGCGCGACTCCTCCGCGGAGGCCGCCCGCGAGCTCGGCTTCTGACCGGAGCCGGTCCGCCGAATCCCGGACTTTGTCTGCACGAGGAGCGCCATCGGGCAGCCCCAGAGCGCATCCGCGCTCCTGACGCAGACAAAGTCAGGGGATCGCGAGTGAGCTGCGTCGAGGAGCGCAAAGAAATGCCGGGGGACTGGAAGGATTCCAGTCCCCCGGCACTGCCCCCTGCGTGGAGCAGGCGCGTAGCACGCGCCTCTCGCTGGCACGACTCGGTGTCCCCTGATGCCTCCGTCGTGCCGGTAGTATTTTGCACTGCCCACCGTCCTCAAACTGTCACAACGGTGACATTGGCACTAAGATGCCAACCGTGTCAGCGATCGGTGTCAGGATGGGGTGCGGCCAGACCCGAGGGCGTGCGAGGCCAGCGCGTTGACCCAAGAGCCGTCGCAGTCCGCTGAGAGAGTGCCGCAGGATCCGGTCAGCCTCCTGCATGAAGCCTTCGACCGGGAGATGCACCGCCTGGAGACCCGCCGTGTCGAGCTCGTCGAGTCGCGCGAGGCGCTGATCGCCCTCAGTACCACCGGGCTGAGGTCCGATCCTTCCGCCACGGCGCTCGAGTGGGGGCGGGTGCCCCAGGAGATGACCCCGGCAGTGGTGGAGCGGCTCACCGCCATCACCAGCGACATCCTGCGCGCGTGCACCATGACGGTCGAGTCTGGCCCCGGGGTCGACGAGACCAACATCCGGGAGGGCCAGCGCCGCATCGCCGGCGGGCTCCTCCAGCGCGCCCTCTACCCCCTCGACCTCCTGGACTCGCCGGTCGGGCAGCGCTGGATCCGCTCGTGGAGCGACGTCGGGGAGAAGCAGCGCTTCGTCGACCGGACGCCGACCGAGTTCGCCGTCTTCGGCAACCATGCGGTCCTCGCCGTTGAGGAGTGGGGCGACCCGGGCTCGCCCTACGTCCTGACCCGGGACCCGATGCTGGTTGCCGTCTTCACGGCATACTTCGACGCCGCCTTCTCCGCCGGCCTGCCCATGCCCACCGAACGGGCAGCCAACCAGGATGACCGTCGCCTGCTGCGCCTTCTCGGCATGGGCATCAAGGACGAGGCCATCGCGCGCTACCTGGGGTGGAGCCTGCGGACCGTGCGGCGCCGAGTGGCGCGGCTCATGGGCGAACTGGGTGTCGAGACCCGCTTCCAGCTGGGGATCGCGGCCGAGCGCGCCGGGCTGATCGGGGAGGAGCGCGCGCGCTGACCCTGGGCCGGAGGCGGAGCGATAGGGTTGGGCCGCACCAGGCCCCACGCGCGCCCCGCTGGGGCCTGAGCCGCGCGGGCCTGCGGGCGCGCTGACCAGAGCACTTCCGCGACGGGCGGCCGACGACACGCGACAACCGCAGGAAGGGGGCCCGCATGCCGGCGATCGTGCTGGTCGGAGCCCAGTGGGGTGACGAGGGCAAAGGCAAGGCGACCGACCTGATGGGCAGCGCCGTCGACTACGTCGTCAAGTTCAACGGCGGCAACAATGCCGGGCACACCATCGTCATCGGCGGCGAGAAGTACGCCCTCCACCTGCTTCCCTCGGGGATCCTCACGCCGACCTGCACGCCGGTGATCGGCAACGGCGTGGTCATCGACCTCGGGGTCCTCTTCGAGGAAATCGACGCGCTCGACGCGCGGGGCGTCGACACCTCCCGCCTGCTGGTGAGCGCGAGCGCCCACATCATCCCGTCCTACAACCGGGTCCTCGACCGGGTCACCGAACGATTCCTCGGGTCGCGCAAGATCGGCACGACCGGCCGCGGCATCGGCCCGACGTACGCCGACAAGATGGCCCGCACCGGCATCCGCGTGCAGGACCTCTTCGACGAGGGGATCCTGCGGCAGAAGGTCGAGGCTGCCCTCGCGTTCAAGAACCAGGTGCTCGCCAAGATCTACAACTGGCGTGCGATCGAGCCCGACGAGGTGGTCGAGGAACTGCTGTCGTATGCCGGCCGGCTGGCTCCGATGGTCGCCGACACCTCGCTCGTCCTCGAAGAGGCCCTCAACGCCGACAAGACCGTGCTCCTCGAGGCCGGGCAGGCCACCCTCCTCGACGTCGACCACGGGACCTACCCGTTCGTGACGTCGTCCAACGCCACCGCGGGCGGCGCCTGCACCGGCTCAGGCATTCCCCCGAACCGCATCGAGCGCGTGATCGCGGTCCTGAAGGCCTACTCCACCCGGGTGGGCGAGGGCCCGTTCCCCACCGAGCTCCACGACGACATGGGGGAGTTCCTGCGCAAGACCGGGGCCGAGTACGGCACGACGACGGGACGGCCCCGCCGGTGCGGCTGGGTCGACACCGTGGTCGGCCGCTACGCCACGCGCGTCAACGGGGTCACCGACTTCGTCGTCACCAAGCTGGACGTGCTCACCGGGCTCGAGAAGGTGCCGATCTGCGTGGCCTACGACATCGAGGGCCAGCGACACGACGAGATGCCGGTCAACCAGAGCGACTTCCACCACGCGAAGCCCGTTTACGAAGAGCTCGACGGCTGGTGGGAGGACATCACCCGGTGCCGCACCTTCGAGGGGCTGCCGGCGAACGCCCAGCGCTACGTCCTCCGACTCGAGGAGCTCATCGGCGCGCGGGTGTCGGCCATCGGCGTCGGCCCCGGACGCGACGAGATCATCCAGCGCCACTCACTCCTCGGATGACCGAGGTCGGCGGACCCGTGCAGGTCCAGTTCAGCAAGTGGGGCGGACTGCCGCACTGGTCGGCCGAGGGGGTTCTCCTGCTGGGTGAGGACGAGCACGGCACGTGGCTCGGCCAGTGGCCGGGCACCCACTACGAGCGACCCGGCATGGAGTTCGACACCCAGGGCCACCAGGTCTTGCTCCTTCCCCGGGACCGTGGCTTCGCGGCCTGCTTCTACGAGCCCGTGGGCGATCTGGCGTTCCGCCTGTACATCGACATCAGCACCGTGCCGGTCCTCTTCGACGGCGTGGCCTGCGCGGTGGACCTGGACCTCGACGTCCTCCAGGACTTCGAGGGACACGTGCTCGTCGACGACGAGGACGAGTTCGAGCTGCACCAGGTTCGGTATGGGTACCCCGCGGACGTCATCGCCGCGGCGCGCGCCGAGTGCGACCGCGTGGTCGAGGAGGTCACCATGGGGGCGGCCCAGTTCAGCGAGGACGTCGCCGCCCACTGGCGAACGGTGCTTCGCTCGCTCGGCTGACGCGACGACCCCCCCGACCGCACCCTCCCGTCGATATCTCACTGTTTGGGTGAGATGGCGAAACGGTCAGGTGAGGACTGTCATGCGGTGGGCCGCGCGGGTCAGGGCCACGTACAGCACGCGCACCCCGCCCGGCGACTCTGCCGTGATCTCGGCCGGGTCCACCACCACCGTGGCGTCGTACTCCAGGCCCTTGGTCGACATCGGGTCGACAACCTGGACCCGGCCGTTCCCGAGCCCTGACAGGGGAGCCAGCTCACCGGCATACCGCGCGGGGCGGATGACGGCGATCGAGCCCTCGACCTCCGAGACCAGGTCGTCCACCGCCGCCTCGGCCGCCGCCCGCACGTCCGGGCCGAGCCGCAGCTCGCGAGGCTCGACGCCGGTCTCGCGCACGGCGTTGGGAATGTCGGCATCGGGTACGTGGCGCAGGATCACGTCGCGCGCGTAGTCGAACACCTCGCGGGCGTTTCGGTAGTTGGTGTCCATGTGGAACTGGCGGCGGTCTTGGGCACCGAACGCGTCGCCGCGGGCCGCCTGGGCCTCGCTGGCGCCCGGCCATGAGGCCTGCGCGGCGTCGCCGACCACCGTCCATGACGCCGACCGGCCACGACGCCCGATCATCCGCCACTGCATGGGCGAGAGGTCCTGGGCCTCGTCGACCAGTACGTGGGCATAGCTCTCAGGGCGGCCGATCTGCCCGTGGAACAGCCGCTCGCGCGCGTCGGCCGGCGTGACGTCGTAGCCCCGGTCCTCCACGCGGTGGGCGCGGTGACCGGCGGTGCGCACCTCCGCCACACCGTAGGACTCGAGGTTGTCGTACTCCTCGATCTCGTAGAAGCCGCGCTCCTCCGAGGGTGCCTCCTGGACTTGCCCCAGCCGTGCCGACAGGTCGTCGATGAGGGCCGCGTCGGCCACCGACCACTGGCCGGTCTCGAGGGCCTGTCCGATCGAGGCGCTGAGCAGTGCGGCGTCGGCCTCGCTGAGCACGCCATGGCTGGCGGCCCGCGCCCGCTCCGGGTCGGCGAGCCACAGGAGCACCTCCCGCGGGTCGAGCTGCGGCCACCACTGGGCCATGAAGGCGTCGACGTCGAGGGAGTCGGCGAACCGGTCGAGGAAGTCGGCGCGTTCTCCCTCGCGGTGTGCCGCGACCCACGCCGCCTCGGCCAGCGCGGTGCGCGCCGCAGCTGTCGCCAGGTTGTGCTGCGCCGAGCGCAGCACATGGGAGCGGATGGACCGCAGCCGCTGCGCGTCGACGCGGATCGCCCGGCCGGCGACGAAGGCGCGGAACTCACCGGGCGCCCCCGGGGGCTGGTCGTGGGCCGCGCGCGAGAGCACCTGACGGATCGCGAGCGATCCCTTGAGCACGGCCGCCTCCGGACGGTCGAGCCGCATTGCCGTGACCCCTTCGACCACGTCGCCGACGGAGCGCAGGGTGACCGACTCCTCGCCCAGGGAGGGAAGAACCCGCTCGATGTATGCCGTGTAGGCAGCCGAGGGACCCACCACCAGGATGCCTCCGGCCTCGAACCTGCGGCGCTCGGAGTAGAGGAGGTAGGCGGCGCGGTGCAGGGCCACGACGGTCTTGCCGGTACCCGGCCCGCCGGTGATCTCGGTGACCCCGCGGGAGGGCGCGCGGATAGCCTGGTCCTGGTGTCGCTGGATGGTTGAGACGATGTCGCGCATCCGCTCACCCCGGCTGCGGGTGAGGGCGGCGAGCAGCGCCCCGTCGCCGACCACGACGAGGTCGTCGGGCGCCTCCGACACCATGAGGTCGTCCTCGACGCCGACCACCGTGGCGCCCTTGCAGCGCAGGACGCGCCGGCGCAGGACGTCCATGGGCTCGACGGGCGTGGCGCGGTAGAACGGTGAGGCCGCGGGAGCGCGCCAGTCGATGACCAGCGGCTCGTAGTCGTCGTCACGAACCCCGAGGCGCCCGATGTAGCGGACCTCCCGGCCCCCACTGTTGGCCACGCCGTCGTGTTGGAGGTCGAGGCGACCGAAGACCAGCCCCTCGTACTGGCTCTCGAGCGTGGCGCGCCGACGGATGGCGTTGAAGACCAGCGCATCCCGCTCGAAGAGACCGGTGAGCTCCTCGTCGCGGACATCGCCGGTGCGGTCGGTCCGCCCCCGGGCCAGGCCTTCGGCCTGGACCAGTTCGGCGCGCTGCGCCGCCTTGGCGAGCTCGGCATAGACACGGTCGACGTGCGCCTGCTCGATGGCGATCTCGTGGGCCACCTGCGCCGCGGACGTGTCCGGGCTGGGGCTCGCTGTCTCGGTCACGGGTGGGTGGTGCCTCTCGCGGTGGGCAAAACGATGCGAACGCAAGAGTCTAGTCGGGCACGGGTTTCCCCCGTGCGCGTGTCCAGCAGTCAGGCGACCGGCGGCTCCCGATCCTTTGGGGGGACGACGAGTTCGGTCCCCGCGTCAAGGATCGGCTCGGTCCGGAGGGACTCAGCCGGCGGCCCCGGCCGTGGCCCCGCTGGTCTAGATGAGGCCGTGGCGCGCAGCCTGCACCCCGGCCTGGAAGCGCGTGCTGGCGTCAAGGCTGTCCATGAGGGCGCGGATCCGGCGCTCGACCGTGCGCTGGGAGATGCCGCACTGACGAGCGATGGTCGCGTCCGGCGCTCCCGCCGCGAGCAGGGTCAGGATCGTGCGGTCGCGACGGTCGATCGGCGTGGAGATCGCCGAGGGGTCGGCTTCTCCCTGTCGGGGTGTCGCCGTCCCCCGGTCCCAGTAGCTCTCGACCAGGTCGCTGAGCGCCCGCACCAGGGCAGCGTTGCGGACGAGCAGCGAGCCGCGCCCGGAGGGGTCGACATGGCTGACGTCGACCACAGCTGCCGCATCGTCGACCACCAGGCACGAGAACGGGACGCCGAAGGTGAGCCGCGAGTCCTCACCGCCCCGGATCCGGGCCTGGAGGACTCCCAGGGCCCCCTCCACGTCGAGGACCGCCGTGTCGTAGACAGCCTGCGTCTCCACCTCGCGTCCGTCGGGACCCAGCGTCGGCTGTTCGTGGGAGTGTGCCGGCGACCGGAGGATCTGCAGGGTGCGGGGAGAGACGTTGCGCATGACGAGCACCCGTTTGTGCACGTTGCCCACGATCTCGGAGGATGCGGCCCCGATGTCGTGGAGCGTGGACAGCAGGCGCACCTCGGTGGGACTCTCGCGCGGGGCGCTCGACCTAGCGGCGAAGTAGATGGCCGCCAGCTCCCTGGCCGCAGCCCGGGTGGAGCGGGCCCGCCTCTCGAGGTCGGCCGCGACCGCGGGAAGTACCACGTCCGGGGGGTGGACCGTCCACTCGCCGCCTGCCTGAGTATCGAGCAGGCCGTGTGCGGCCAGCATCGGGACCACCTCGTCGATCAGCGACCCGTCGATTCCCTGCGCCACCAGGCTCGCCCGCGTGGGTGCTGGGTGCCGAAGCATGGCAAAGTAGATGCGGGTGTATGCCTCCTCGGCCTCGCCGATCCCGGCGATCGGGCTGAGGTCGAACTCCGGTGTCGGCCGTTCGCGCACTGACCTATATTTGCCGGAAGGCGATCTTCCGTCAATGTCGCATAACCGACACCTCTCGGCTTTACTCGTGCCGCCCTTTTTGTCAGAGTGATGTCAGTCGACTCCGCGTCGACCCGCGTTGCGTGTAGCCGGTTCCCCCCGCCAGGCTCCGCACGACGGACGCGCGGCGTTCCCGGGGGATTGTCCCCCCTGCCTCCCGGGAACGCCGCGCTTGTCGTTTGTCCGGGACCGGAGCCCACCCACGTGAGGCCTCGTGACCCGCCTTGCGAGGGCCGGAGTGGGCGCGCTCACGCGGCCCACGCACCGCGCCCTAGGCTTGGCCGCCGTGAAGGTACTTGTCATCGGAACCGGCGCGCGCGAGCACGCCCTCGTCAAGGCGCTGGCTGCCGACCCCTCGGTCGACGCGGTTCTCGCCGCGCCGGGCAACCCGGGCATCGACAGCATCGCCCTCTGCCTCCCGCTGCCCGGCGGCCTGCTGGACGGAGCGGGCGTGGCCGCCCTCGCCAGGAGCCATGACGTCGACCTGGTGGTCGTGGGGCCGGAGGCACCGCTGGTCGCCGGTGTCGCCGATGCCGTCCGGGCCGAGGGCATCACGTGCTTCGGCCCCTCGGCCGCCGCCGCCCGCCTCGAGGGAAGCAAGTCCTTCGGCAAGGACGTCATGGCCGCAGCCGACGTTCCGACCGGAATGGGCCATGTCTGCACCTCGCTGGAGGAGGTGGACGAGGCCCTGGACGCCCTCGGCGCGCCCCACGTCGTCAAGGATGACGGCCTCGCAGCCGGCAAAGGCGTCGTGGTGACCGGCGACCGGGAAGCCGCTCGCGCGCACGCGCGGACATGCCTGGCGAAGCCGGGGGGCAGGGTGGTCGTCGAGGAGTACCTCGATGGCCCGGAGGTGTCCCTCTTGTGCATTTCCGACGGCACGACCGTCGTCCCGCTGGTCCCGGCACAGGACTTCAAGCGCGTGGGTGACGGCGACTCGGGGCCCAACACCGGGGGTATGGGCGCCTACAGCCCCCTGGACTGGGCCCCTGACGGGCTGGTCGACGACATCGTCGCCCGAGTAGCCCAGCCCACCATCGACGAGATGCACCGCCGGGGCATGCCCTTCGCCGGCGTGCTCTACATCGGGCTCGCCCTCACCTCTCGTGGGCCGAGGGTCATCGAGTTCAACGCCCGGTTCGGCGACCCCGAGACGCAGGTCGTGCTGGCCCGGCTGCAGAGCCCGCTCGGCGGACTCCTCAAGGCCGCTGCCGAGGGTGACCTCGAGGCCATGGCCCCGCTGCGCTGGTCCGACCAGCACGCCGTCACGGTCGTCGTCGCCTCGCACCATTACCCCGGCACACCGCGCACCGGCGACCCGATCACGGGAGTCGACGACGTGGCCGGCGTGCCCACGGCATACGTGCTCCATGCAGGGACCGCGCTTGCCGACGACGGCACCCTCGTCTCCGCTGGGGGTCGGGTGCTGTCCGTCGTCGCCCTTGGCGACACGCTTGCGCAGGCCCGCGAGCGGGCCTACCAGGCCGTGTCCTGCATCGGGATGGCAGGCTCGCACTACCGCAGCGACATCGCCCTCGCAGCCGAGCGCGGCGCGATTGCCATGAGCTGACCCGACCTCCCCGAGGGTGGGTGCGACACTGGCGGCCGTGACCTCAGCCCCGCCGCTCCTGTTGCCCGGCTACATCCACCTCTACTCGGGGAAGGTGCGCGACCTCTACGCGCCGGTCGACCCGGCCACTGGCGCCGCCCATGAGGACCGGCTGCTGCTCGTGGCGAGCGATCGCCTGTCGGCATACGACTTCGTCCTCGACACGACGATCCCCGACAAGGGCGCGGTGCTGACCCAGCTGTCGCTGTGGTGGTTCGAGCAGCTCGAGGACCTGGTGCCCAACCACGTGCTGTCGACCGATGTCCCCGCGGATGTCCCGAGGGAGGTCGCGGGGCGGGCCGTCCTGGTCCGGCGCCTGGAGATGTTGCCGGTTGAGTGCGTGGCCCGGGCCTACCTCACCGGGGGCGGGCTCGCCGAGTACCGCGCCGGCGGAGCGGTGAGCGGCGTTCCCCTTCCGGCCGGGCTGGTCGACGGCTCGGAGCTGCCCGAGCCGATCTTCACACCATCCACGAAGGCGCCGGTCGGCGAGCACGACCAGCCCATCCCGTATGCCGTGGTGGAGGGCGAGCTGGGGACCGAGCGTGCCGCTCGGGCGCGAGACCTGACCCTTGCCATCCTCGAGCGGGGGAACTCCATCGCGAGGGAGCGCGGCATCATCGTGGCCGACACCAAGGTGGAGTTCGGCGTGGAGGGCGGCGACCTGATCCTGGCCGACGAGGTGCTCACGCCGGACTCCTCGCGATTCTGGCCGGCCGACCGGTGGGAGCCCGGACATCCGCAGCCCTCCTTCGACAAGCAGTTCGTGCGCGACTGGCTCACCTCGCCCGCCAGTGGCTGGGACCGCACGTCCCGAGAGGCGCCGCCCGCGCTCCCTGAGACGGTCGTGGAGCAGACCCGGACGAGGTACGTCGAGGTCTATGAGCGGCTGACCGGCCGCACGTTCACCCCCGCCTCCCGGTGAGCCCGGACCGGGGGCCGGTTGCCTCCGTCTTGGGCCTTCGGCCCCCGGTCCGAGCCTCGGCGAGGTCAGTGGGCCGGGGCTGCCATGCCGGAGCCTCCGGGGCACGGAGGCACCGCCAGGCTGAAATCCTTGAAGATCCCCTCAGGGTTGGCTCGCCAGATCCAGTAGTGGAGCTTCCACACCCCGAGGATGTCGTCGTGACGAGAGGCACTCGTCGATGCTGTCGACGCGGGCCTGCGCGATCAGAGCGATGAGCTCAGCGCTCGCCGGCTGGTCCAGGACCGCCGCAGCCCAGAGCAGCTGGCGCGCTGCCTCGGACAGGCGAGCGGTGCGGCCGAGCACCGCATCGGCGACGGTGGCGGGCACACCCCCTGCCTCGGCGCTGAGGACCTCCTCGACATAGAAGGGGTTGCCTCCCGTAAGGCGGTAGACCGCCTGCGGGTCGTCGTGGCCGCGGGCCCGGGCCATGGCCTCGACGGCGGCAGGGGTGAGCGCGGGCAGGGAGAGGCGGCGAGCGCCGCGCTGGGTGGCGATCACCCCCAAGGCAGCCCGGAGCGGACTGTCATGGCTCAGCTCGTCATCCCGATAGGTGACCAGCACGAGGGCGGGGACCCGGACGACTCGACGCGAGAGGTGGATGAGCCAGTCGGCGGTCGCCTCATCGGCCCAGTGCAGGTCCTCCACGACCACGGCGAGTGGCGTCTCGGCTGAGCCCAGGCGCTCGAGGAACGCCGCGAACAGCTCCCGGCGGTCGGCGCCGCTGCGGAACATCGACAGCAGGCCGTCGCCCTCTGCGGTCGCGATGTCATAGAGCGGCCCCAGGGGCCGGGGCGTGAACCCGCCGTCGCAGGCGCCCCAGAGCCAGCGCAGTTCGGGGTGGTCCGCGCGGAACGCGTCAAGCAGCGAGGTCTTGCCGATTCCGGCCTCCCCGGCGATCAGCACGAAGCGGCCCTGGCCCGTCTGCACCTGGGCTGCGTACTCGCTGAGCGTGGCGAGGAAGGACCCCCGCTCGAGGAGTTCCACCCGATCGAGTCTAAGAGCGCTGGGGCGTCTGCGTTCCACCCTTGTCGTGGTTGCCCGAATGCTCAGTCTGGGGCGTCAGCCGTGCCACGGGGATAATCCGTCCCGCCTTGCGGGCGTACTTCTCGACCTCGGGGATCTGGGCCAGGATGACATCACGCCAGACCGCGTCACGCTCGGCGCCGCGGAGGATCCGGGGAGTGGCGGACAGCCGCTTGCTGCCGACCTGCACCTGGGCGCTCGTCGCCCTGCGCAGGTTGCGGAACCAGTCGGGGTCGGTCGCTGAGCCGGAGCCCGTGCCCCACACGACGTAGCCGTCGTCGGCCTCGAGGAAGCGCACGCAGGTTGAGCGGGGAAGCCCGGTACGCCGGCCCGGCACGGTCAGCATGAGCACGTGGGCATCCCTGCTCCCACTGGAGAGGCGGCCGTCGAGCGTGCGGTACATCCACACGCCGATCCGGTTGCCCATGCGCAGCATCGACTTGTTCACCGCCACCTCCCCGGACGCGCCCATGGGCGTAGTAGAAGGCTCACTCCACACCGGTCATTGGTCAAGGGAACGGAGCCGCTCGGTTGGGCGGGGTGGCGCGCATCCTCCGGATCGCGGCCGGACGGCATACCCCCTGGGTGGGCGCCGATAGACTGACGAGTGCTTCCCGCCCCGCCACAGCCCCAGGAGACACCCGAATGGGCAACGTCGTCATTGACGTCATGCTGAAGCCAGAGATCCTCGACCCTCAGGGCCAAGCCGTGAACGGGGCACTTCCCCGGCTCGGGTTCAACCAGTTCACCGATGTGCGGCAGGGCAAGCGGTTCGTCCTGGCCGTCGACGGCGAGGTGACCGACGACGTGCTCGACGCGGCCCGCAGGGCCGCCGAGACCCTCCTGTCCAACCCGGTGATCGAGGATGTTGTCTCTGTCCGGGCGGAGCAGGACGTTATGCCTGTCCGGGCGGAGCAGCGTGCGCAGGCCGACGGTGAGGGCGGCCGAGTGAAGATCGGGGTCGTTACCTTCCCGGGCTCGCTCGACGACCGCGACGCCCTGCGCGCCATCGCCCACGTCGGCGGCGACGCCGTCTCGCTGTGGCACGGTGACGCAGACCTCAAGGGCGTCGACGCTGTCCTGCTCCCCGGTGGCTTCTCCTACGGCGACTACCTGCGCGCGGGGGCCATTGCCCGCTTCGCGCCGGTCATGGAGGCCCTGATCCCGGCGGCCCGGGGCGGCCTCCCGGTGCTCGGGGTCTGCAACGGATTCCAGGTCCTGTGCGAGTCGCACCTGCTGCCCGGGGCCATGATCCAGAACAACCACCGAAAGTTCGTCTGCAAAGACCAGCGGCTGCGCGTCGAGAACGCCACGACGGCCTGGACCTCGGAGTTCGGCCAGGGCCAGGAGATCACGATCGTGCTGAAGAACCAGGACGGCCAGTTCGTCGCCGACGAGCGCACCCTCGACGAGCTCGAGGGAGAGGGGCGCGTGGTGTTCCGCTACATCGGGGGCAACCCCAACGGCTCCTACCGCGACATCGCCGGCATCGCCAGCGCCCGCGGCAACATCGTGGGCCTGATGCCCCACCCCGAGCACTGTGTCGAGCCGGGCTACGGACCCTCCCTTGACGGGCTCCCGTTCTTCACCTCCGTCCTGAAGGCAGCCGTTTCCGCATGACCACCCAGATCGACCGGCCGGCACTTCTCGACACCGTCTCGCGAGCGGCCGAGTCCCCCGAGACCGAGCAGCCCTGGGCCGAGCTAGGCCTCAAGCAGGACGAGTACGCCCGCATCCGCGAGATCCTCGGGCGTCGCCCGAGCAGCGCCGAGCTCGCGATGTACTCGGTGATGTGGTCGGAGCACTGCTCGTACAAGTCGAGCAAGGTGCACTTCTCGCTCTGGGGCGAGAACACCACCGACGAGATGCGCGAGAAACTCCTCGTCGGCATCGGCGAGAACGCGGGGGTCGTCGACATCGGCGACGGCTGGGCAGTGACCTTCAAGGTGGAGTCCCACAACCACCCGAGCTACGTGGAGCCGTACCAGGGCGCCGCCACCGGCGTCGGCGGGATCGTCCGCGACATCATGTCGATGGGCGCCCGGCCAATCGCGGTCATGGACCCCCTGCGCTTCGGCAACCTCCACCATCCGGACACCCAGCGGATCCTTCCCGGCGTCGTCAAGGGGATCGGCGGCTACGGCAACTCCCTGGGCCTGCCCAACATCGGCGGAGAGGTTGTCTTCGACGACTGCTACCAAGGCAACCCGCTGGTCAACGCCCTCTGCGTCGGCGCGATGCGGGTCGAGGACATCCACCTCGCCAAGGCCTCCGGCACGGGCAACAGGGTCGTCCTGTTCGGCGCCAAGACGGGCGGCGACGGCATCGGCGGCGTCTCGGTGCTGGCGTCGGAGACCTTCGACGAGGGCGGCCCCACCAAGCGGCCCGCGGTCCAGGTCGGCGACCCATTCGCCGAGAAGGTCCTCATCGAGTGCTGCCTCGACCTCTACCGGGCGGGTGTCGTCGCGGGTGTCCAAGACCTCGGCGGAGCCGGGCTCTCCTGCGCCACAAGCGAACTCGCTTCCAACGGAGACGGCGGCATGCAGGTCGAGCTCGACCGCGTCCCGCTTCGCGACGCCACCCTCCGACCCGAGGAGATCCTCATGTCGGAGAGCCAGGAGCGCATGATGGCCATCGTCGAGCCGGCGCGCCTCGAGGAGTTCCTCGCCATCACCGACCGCTGGGACGTCGAGGCGACGGTGCTCGGCGAGGTCACCGACGGCGACCACCTGGTGATCACCTGGCACGGCGAGGTCATCGTCGACGTGCCGCCTCGGTCGGTCGCCCACGACGGCCCGGTCTACCGCCGCCCGCTGGAGCGGCCGGCATACCTTGACGGGCTGCAGGCCGACGGGGCCGGCGCGCTGGCCCGCCCTGAGGGCGGCCACGGTCTGCGCGACGCGCTCTCGACCCTCCTGGCTTCGCCGAACCTGTGCGACAAGTCCTGGGTGACCAGCCAGTACGACCGGTACGTCCTCGGGAACACCGCACTCGCGATGCCGGATGACGCCGGAGTCGTGCGGGTCGACGAGGAGAGCGGCCGCGGGGTCGCCGTCGCGACCGACTGCAACGGCCGCTTCACCAAGCTGGACCCTTATGTCGGTGCGCAGCTCGCGCTCGCCGAGGCCTACCGGAACGTCGCCACCGCTGGGGCCACGCCGCTCGCGGTGACCGACTGCCTCAACTTCGGCTCCCCGGAGGACCCGGGCGTCATGTGGCAGTTCCGCGAGGCGATCCGTGGCATCGCCGAGGGCTGTCGCGAGCTCGGTATCCCGGTCACGGGCGGCAACGTGTCGTTCTACAACCAGACCGGCGACGTCGCGATCCACCCCACGCCCGTCGTCGGTGTGCTCGGCGTGATGGACGACGTGGCCCGCCGCACGCCGTCCGGATTCAAGACATCGGGCCAAGTCGTCTACCTTCTGGGCACCACACGCGACGAGCTCGACGGCGGCGAGTGGGCCCACGTGGTGCATGGCCACCTCGGCGGTCGCCCCCCGGCGGTCGACCTCGCGGCCGAGAAGCTGCTCGGCGAGATCCTGGTCAGCGCCAGCCGCGACGGGCTGGTCGACGCCGCCCACGACCTGTCCGACGGGGGCCTGGGCATCGCACTCGCCGAGTCGGTGCTGCGCCACGGCGTGGGTGCCAGGGTCTGGCTCGACGAGGTGTGCGAGCGCGACGGGATCGACGCGTTCACGGCGCTGTTCAGCGAGAGCGCGGCCCGCGCGATCGCGGCCGTGCCCCGCTCGGAGGAGGTCCGCTTCACCGACATGTGCACGGCCCGAGGCCAGGCCCACGCGCGGATCGGCGTCGTCGACGACGGCACCGATGGCCTCGACGTGCAGGGCCAGTTCACTATCAGCCTCGCTGCCCTGCGGGCAGCCCACACCCAGACCCTGCCCGGGGTCTTCGGCGCCTGATCCGGTATGCCGCCGCGCCGCCGAGTTACCGTCGACGACGGGCGTTCCGCGGTGGCCGAGTGGCGGGACAAGGGCGCGGCCACGGAGCGGCCGATCCTGGCGACGGCGGTGCGCTACACCCTCGAGGAGCTGGGTGAGCGGGCGCCGGGCCGCTCGGTCGAGGTGCGGGTGCCGCCGTTCGCCGCCGTGCAGTGCATCGAGGGCCCGCGCCACACCCGGGGCACCCCGCCCAACGTCGTCGAGACCGACGCCGGGACATGGCTTGCTCTCGCGACCGGCGAAGTGGCCTGGGAGGACGCTTGGCGAGGGGGCAGCCTGGCCGTCAGCGGGCAACGAGCGGACCTCACGGCATACCTGCCCCTGGCCTGACCAGCGGGGCACTTACTCCCCGGGATAGCGCACCCCGGCCTGACGACGTGCCTCGTCCATGGCATGCATGACGGCGAGCGTCTCCTCGAGGGGCATGAGCGACGACTCCGAGCGGCCCTCGGTCAGGCAGCGCGCGACCTCCACCGCCTCGTACCGCAGCCCGCCGTGGAAGTCCGAGCCCGCGGCGAAGTCGACGGTGTCGATCACCGTTCCGTCGAGGCCCACGAGTCGAACCGCGGTCGGTGCGTAGAACTCGCCGTCGAGCTCGAGCCGCGCCTCGGTGCCGCAGATCGTCGCCGACGTGGGCGTCTTGGCAGTCATCGTGCAGTGGAGGACACCTTGGGCACCTGACTCCGAGCTCACCAGACAGGAAGTCTGGGCGTCGACCCCGTCGTCCGTCAGGGTTGCGCTGGCCGAGACTGTGGCGAGCGGGCCGAGGGCCATTGAGGCGAATGACACCGGGTAGACGCCCAGGTCGAGCAGCGCCCCGCCAGCCAGGTCGGGCGAGGCCAGCCGCTCGGGGCCGTCGGGATAGAGCTTCTGGCCGTGGTCGGCGAACACGGCCACGACGGTGCCCAGCAGGCCTTGCTCGAGGACTTGGCGGACCACGTCGATGTGGGGGAGGAACCTGGTCCACATCGCCTCCATGGCGAACAGCCCGGCCGCGCGCGCCGCAGCCACGACCTCCCCCGCCTCCGTGGCATTGCGCGTGAATGCCTTCTCGACCAACACCGGCTTGCCGGCGGCCAGTGCCAGCAGAGCGTGCGCATGGTGTTCGCTGTGCGGTGAGGCGACGTAGACGACGTCGACCTCCGGATCGGCGACCAGGTCTTCATAGCTGCCGTAGGCCGCGGGCGAGCCGAAGCGGTCGGCAAACGCCCGGGCCCGGTCCACGCTGCGGGAGCCCACGGCCTGGACGGTCTGGCGGGTGTCGATGGCCAGGCTCTCGGCAAAGGAGGAGGCGATGGAGCCCGGGCCGATGACACCCCACCTCAGCGGCGGTGCGTCGGCAGGGTCGGGCGTGCGCGGCTCGGGCAGCTTGCGGGTGGTCGTGTGCGTGGTCACGGTGCCATCCTGCCGGGTGGCGCTGACGTAGGACGGTTGGCCCGTCGCGATCTGGACCGGTCGCTGCCGCGCCGGGACTAACGTCTCTGGCCCGTCGGCGTCTGTGGGCGGCTAATGGGGCTGTGGCGAGGGTTGTGCTTCCTGCCGCGGCATTCAGCGCGGCCATCTTCGACCTTGACGGCGTGGTGACGGACACGGCGAGCGTCCATGCGCGCGCATGGGCCCAGGTCTTCGACGAGTTCCTCCTCCGGCCCGCCGGCGCGGCATCTGAGGACCGTCGCCCGTTCTCCCACGACGACTACCTGGCCTATGTCGACGGCCGCCCGAGACGCGACGGCGTAACGGCCTTTCTGGCGGCGCGGGGCATCGAGGCCGGCGAGGGAGAGGTGGAGGCCCTGGCGGTGCGCAAGGACGCCCTGTTCCGTTTCCTGCTCGACCGGGAGGGGGTCCGCGTCTTCCGTTCGACGGTGCGGCTGGTCGGCGATCTCCGGTCGCGTGGCGTGCCCTCGGCGATCGTCTCGTCGAGCCGCAACTGCTCAGCGGTGCTCCAGGCCGCGGGTCTGGCTGAGACCTTCGAGGTGCAGGTCGACGGAGTCGACGCAGCCCTGCTGGGCCTGCCCGGCAAACCCGACCCGGCGATCTTCCTGGAGGCCAGCCGGCGCTTGGGGGTGACACCCCAGCACACCCTGCTGGTCGAGGACGCGACGTCGGGAGTCCGCGCCGGCCGCCGCGGTGAGTATGCCACCGTGATCGGTGTCGACCGCGGTGGGCATGCGGAGGCGCTCCTGGATGCCGGTGCCGACGAGGTGGTCTCCGACCTCGGCGAGGTGGTGCTCCTGGACGACCTGAGCTCCGTGCCGAGACAGGCGCAGGTGCGGCCATGACCCGCCCGGAGCCGCCTGCGGCAGAAGCGGCTGCCGAGCTCACGGCAGCCGGGCTGGTCGTGGACTGGGAGGGTGTTCGGAGTCTCCCGGGGCACGACGCCTCGGCGGTGGCCCGACGTCTGGGCCGGCTGCGTGGGCACGCGGTCCACTTGGCTTTGCTCGGCGAGGCCGGGGGGTCCGGGCTCGAGCGCGTCCTCGGCGGGCGGCCCGACGGTGCCGGGCAGACGGCCTGGTTCGGTCCCGTCGACTCGGAGCTGGCCCGTCCGGCGGCAGCCGCCCTGACCTGGCTGGGCTCCCTCGGGCTGGGTCCCGGGCTGGTGGCGCTGCTGTTGGGCGCCGGCAGGGATTCGCAGGCCCTTCGAGGACGGCTGGGCGAACTCGTGCCGGGAGCGGCGCGCGCGACTGTGCTCCAGCTCGACCACGGCGACGGCCTCGTGGCCGCGCTGGACGGCCTCTTGCGGCACATGGCGCACCGCCGGGCGCCCAGCGTCGATGATGACCCCGATTGGGTGATCACCGAGACCGGGACCGACGTGCTGCGACACCGCATCACCGAGTCCCTGTTCACCTTGGCTTCGGGTGGTATGGCGGTACGGGGAACCGTGGAGGAGGACGGGACCGGAACAGTGCCGATGGTCCTCGCGGCGGGTGTGTACACCGGTCGCGGACCCGAGGAACACCTCCAGCCGGGACCGCTGTGGGGCGCCCTGGGGATTGCGCCGCCCCCGGCGGGCGACGTGCGCACGCTCGATCTGCGGACCGGAGTCCTCGCGCGCCGGGCGGCCGACCTGGCGAGTGTGCGCTTCGCGAGTGCGGCAGTGCCGGGTACGGCCGCGATGCGGGTCGAGGGTCGTGTGGGGTCCCTCACCCCCACACCGGTGCTCCTGCTCCCTGAAGGTGGCGACGGCGACCAGGGGCGGGACGCGGGGGTCGACTGGGCTCGCACCGGCCCACGCGACGCGGGAGGGATGGCCGTTGCCGCCACCCAGCGGCTCGGCCGTGAGAACGGGCGGCGCACGGTCGAGCGTCTCGTCGCCTGCGCGAGCAATCCCTACAATCCCCCCCACCTGGACACCCTGCTCGCCCAGGCGCACAGGCTGCGCGAGGTGGGCTTCGACCGGGCCCTCGCAGCCCACCGCGCCGCCTGGGCCGCCCGGTGGGACCGCGTCGACGTTGAGATACCCGACGACCCTGAAGCCCAGAAGGCACTCCGCTTCGCCCTGTTCCAGCTCTGGAACCACACCGGTCGACATGACGAGCTCGCCTTGGGTGCCCGCGGGCTCACGGGCGCGGCGTATGCCGGCCACGTGTTCTGGGATGCGGACGTGTTCATGCTGCCGGCCCTGGTCACGATCGACCCGGCTTCCGCTCGCGCCATGGTGCTCTACCGGCTGAACCGCCTCAGGGCGGCGCGGTCCCGCGCGGACGGTGCCGGTCGCGCCGGTGCCCGCTTCCCGTGGGAGTCTGCCAGCGACGGGTACGACGTCACTCCCACCGCGGGCTTCCTCGGCGGCCGGCGGGTTCCCGTGCTGACCGGCTCGCAGGAAGAGCACATCACTGCCGACGTGGCCTGGGCCGCGGACTTCTATGCGACGTGGACCGGCGACACCTCGTTCGTCGCCGGGGTGGGCAGGCCGCTGGTCGTGGAGAGTGCCCGCTACTGGACCTCTCGATGCAGCGTGGACGACCGAGGGCTCGCCCACATCCAGGGGGTTATCGGCCCGGACGAATACCACGAGTCCGTCGACGACAACGCGTTCACCAACGTCTTGGCGCGATGGAACTTGACCCGGGCGGCGGACATTGTGGAGGCTGAGTTTGGCGCGACTGCCGAGACGACGGGCTGGCGGGCGCTCTCCCGGCAGCTGGTGGACAACCTCGACCCTGCCTCCGGTCTGTACGAGCAGTTCTCCGGTTTCCACCAGCTCGAGCCCCTGGTCGCGGCGGACATCGCAGCCGTCCCCTTTGCCGGTGACGTGCTTCTCGGGCCCGAGCGACTGGCGCGCAGCCAGCTGATCAAGCAGCCGGACGTCCTCATGCTCCACTTCATGCTGCCCGACCACGTGGCACCCGGGTCCCTGGATTCGAACCTGGACTTCTACCTGCCGCGGACCGTGCACGGTTCCTCGCTCTCGCCGGCGGTCAGCGCATCGCTGCTCGCCCGGGCGGGACGTCCCGACGAGGGCTACGACCTGTTCCGGGTGGCCCTCGAGCTGGACCTGCACGACGAAACCGGCTTGACGGCAGCGGGCCTTCACCTGGCGACCCTGGGTGGGGTCTGGCAGGCCATGCTGCGAGGATTCCTGGGCGCGCGCGTCCGCGCAGGCGTCCTCGAGCTCGACCCACGACTGCCGACTCGATGGGAGCGCGTCGCAGTTCGCTTTGGCTGTCTGGGGCGACGGGTGCGCGTCGGCGTCACGCCCGACCAGGTGGTCGTGGAGACCGACGGGCCGCTGCAGGTGGGTCTCGAAGGCTCAGGTGCGCAGGTTGTCGACGGCCGGGCCGTGCTGGCCCGTGAAGGGAAGCGTGAGACGAGATGACACCACTGGTGGCTCTGCTGGGAGCAGGCGGCACTGACTCGGTGGATCGAGTGGCGCGGGCCCTCGCGCGGGCCCTTGGCACCGAGGCCACGCGACCGACTTCCGATCCGCAGCGATCCTGGGAGCCTGACGAGATCGGCGTCATGGCCCGGGGCGACCCGGTGCTGTCGTGGCCGGATCTGGCCCAGTCACTCCGGCAGCCCCTCGTGATCGTGCCCTCCGGGGTGCCCGAGGGGTATGCCGTGCGGCGAGTTCTCGTGCCCCTCGACGGCACGGCGGAGTCCGCCGAGGCGGTGCGGCAGACGGTCGACCTCCTCGCAGGGGAGGGTGTGGAGGTGATCGTCCTGCACGTCTTCAACGCGAAGAACGTGCCGCACTTCTGGGACCAGGCGGGCCACGCAGAGCGGGCCTGGTCCCAGGAGTTCAGGACGCGGTTCTGCGGGCCGCACGACGTCCGGCTGGTGCTGCGGGCCGGGGCCCCGGGGGACCGCCTCCTGGACGCGGCTGTCGACGAACGAGCCGACCTCGTCGTCCTCGGGTGGTCCCAGCGGCTGGCTGCGGGGCGCGCGCGCACCGTCCGGCGGGCGGTGGCCGACGCAACGGTGCCAGTCATGCTCATCCCGCTGGTGACGACCTCGGGACCTTCTGCCCTGTCGTCCCCGGGGCGGGTAACGGTCTCCTGAGGCATGCGCTCGTACCAGGTCCACGTGGACCTCGGTGCTGCGCTCTCGACGCCGGACCATTGCCCTGCTTGCGGCTCCGAGAGCCTGCGCGCTATGCCGAGCGGTGACGGGGTCACCTTCCTGTGCGGGGACTGCTGGCAGTGCTGGCGACCGGGGTTCGGTCACCTCAGCCCGGTGGACCCACACACCTGCACGGCGTGCTCCTACCAGTCGCTGTGCCTGGCCGCGGAGGGGTCCCGGGCGGAGAGGGCAGAGGTATGAGCGAATGCGCATCGGCCTGATCGCACCTCCGTGGCTCACCGTGCCGCCCAGCGGCTATGGCGGCACCGAGCTGGTCATCGACCTCCTCGCCCGGGGTCTGGTCCGGCGAGGTCACGACGTCCGGCTCTTCACGGTCGGCTCGTCGACGACCCCCGTGACGCGGTCCTACCTCTTCGCGCAACCCCAGACCCCGATGGGCAACACCCTCTCGGAGACAGCACACGTCCTGGCGGCCTACGAGGCGCTGGCTGAGGTCGACGTGATCCATGACAACACCTCTGTTGGGCCGATTGCGGCCGCCGCAGCGGGCACCCTGTGGTCGCCGACCGTGGTCACCAACCATGGGCCGTTCACCCCCACCACCCGCCTGGTCTACGGCGAGGTCGTCCGCCACGCAGCCGTGGTGGCGGTCTCCCACGACCAGGCGCGTTCCGCCGGTCCGGTGCCAGTCACGGCCGTGATCCACCACGGCATCGACACCGAGGTGCTCCGCTATGGGGACGGCCGCGGGGGCTATGCGCTCTTCGTGGGCCGCATGTCCCCCGACAAGGGCGCCCACCGGGCCATCCAGGCCGCCAGGGCGGCCGGCGTCCCGCTGGTCATCGCCACCAGGATCTCGGAGCCCGAGGAGCGCGACTACTTCCGCACGCGGGTGCACCCGCTCCTCGGGCCCGACGTCGAGGTCATCGAAGAGGTGTCCGTGGACCGCAAGGTCGAGCTCTACCAGGACGCCGTGGCGCTCCTCAACCCGATCTCGTGGCCCGAGCCCTTCGGCCTGGTGATGGTCGAGGCGCTGGCCTGTGGCACGCCCGTGCTGGCCTTCTCCTGTGGCGCCGCACCCGAGATCGTCGACCACGGCCGCACGGGTTTCCTGTGCGCGGATGAGGCGGACATGGCCGCGCACTTCGGCGAGCTGGATCGCATCTCCCGATCGGACTGCCGCCGCTCGGCCGAGCAGAGGTTCTCCATGGAACGCATGGCGGCCGACCACGAACGGCTCTACGGGCGCCTGCTGGAGGGGGCAGGCGCGCAGAATGGCCTCCCCCGGCATTCGTCGGGGGAGGCAGTGAACCTGTCCTGAGCCGCTCCGCCACAGGTTCCCCGGCCGCTTGATCGTCCCCTCGGAGAGGTCGGTAGCGTGAGACGGTGACCGAAGCATGGAGCACGACGATCTCGCCACTGGCCCACGATGCCGGCGCCCAGGTGACCGTGATCGAGGGCTCGAGCTTCTCGCTCGGCGACCGCCGCGGCGATATCGTGCCCGGCGGCTCCCA
Source organism: uncultured Actinomycetota bacterium (assembly GCA_963715025.1). GTDB lineage: Bacteria > Actinomycetota > Actinomycetes > Actinomycetales > Dermatophilaceae > DASSJT01. Next base: position 1,464,347 of record CAVQQQ010000009.1, read on the forward strand.
AGGGCTGTTCGTCCGTGACGTCAGGATCCTGTCGACCTGGGTCCTGACCATCGACGACCTCCTGGTGGAGCCGCTCTCCACCACGCAGCCGGACCCGTTCGCTGCCACGTTCCTCTCCCGGGCGCAGTCCCACGGCGCATCCGAGAGCGGTCTGATGGTCGAACGGCGCCGGTATGTCGGCCACGGCATGCGCGAGGACGTGGTGCTGCGCAACCTGCTCTCCCGGCCGGTGACCTGCCGCGTTGCGGTGGAGGTCCACTCCGACTTCGCGGACCTCTTCGACGTCAAGTCGGGCCACGCCCAGGGCCGGGAGGCACCCGGTCCCACCGCGGCTGGCGCCGATGCCCGTCTGGACCGCCCGGGGGACGCGCTCACGCATGTGCTGGTGCGTTCCTCGATCCACGGCCGCATCGACGAGGAAGCCCTGGTGTGGGATGTCACCCTGCCGCCGCGCGGGCGCTGGGAGACCACCCTCGAGGTACTTCCCACCATCAGCGGCGAGCCGCTCGCGCTCAGGCACCCCGCCGGGCTGCCCGTCGAGCACTCGGTGCCGGCGGTCCAGCTGCGCGAGTGGCGCGAGGGCAGCCCCCTGGTCAGGAGCAGCAGTCCCGACCTCACGCGCGTCCTGCGGCGGTGCGTCGAGGACCTGGGGTCGCTGCGCATCTACGACGAGGCCCACCCCGAGCGGGCCGTCGTCGCCGCCGGGGCCCCGTGGTTCATGGCGCTGTTCGGGCGGGACTCCCTGCTGACATCGTGGATGCTCCTGCCCTTCGACACCTCCCTGGCCAGCGGCACGCTGCACACGCTCGCGGAGCACCAGGGCCAGCGGGTCGTGGCCGCGACTGAGGAGGAGCCGGGCCGCATCCTCCATGAGATCCGCTTCGGCTACGCGGCGCGCCTGGCCCTGGGCGGGAACCGTGTCTACTACGGCACCGCTGACGCGACCCCGCTCTTCGTGATGCTCCTCGGCGAGCTCCGGCGCTGGGGCGTGGGCCTCGACGAGCTCAGGCCCCTCCTCGACGCAGCGGATGACGCGCTCCGCTGGATCGAGCACTACGGGGACGCCGATGGCGATGGGTTCATCGAGTACGCCCGCAAGACGCCCGATGGCCTCCTGAACCAGGGCTGGAAGGACTCCTGGGACGGCGTCACGTTCGCCGACGGCCGCCCCGCAGAGCCGGCGATTGCCCTGGCCGAGGTCCAGGGCTACGCGTATGCCGCGTACCTGGCCCGTGCCGAACTGGCAGCGGAGCTGGGCGACCAGACCACCGAGCGTCGCTGCACCGACCGGGCGGCCCGGCTGAAGGAGCGCTTCAATGAGGCGTTCTGGCTCGACGACCTCGGGTGGTACGCCTTGGCCCTCGACCGCGACAAGCGGCCGGTCGACTCGCTGGCCTCCAACATGGGCCACTGCCTCTGGACCGGGATCGTCGAGGAGGAACTTGCCCCCAAGGCGGCCGCGGCGTTGCTCTCGCCGGAGATGTTCAGCGGGTGGGGGATCCGCACCCTGGCCTCGTCGATGGCTGCCTACAACCCGATGAGCTACCACAACGGCTCGGTGTGGCCGCACGACAGCGCCCTGTGCGCCGCGGGCCTGATGCGCTACGGGTTCGTCGGCGAGGCGACCCGCGTCGCCACGGCCCTCCTCGACGCTGCACGCCACTTCGACCACCGGCTGCCGGAGCTGTTCTGCGGTTTCGCCAGGGCCGAGTTCGACCGGCCGATCCCCTACCCGACCTCGTGCTCGCCTCAGGCGTGGGCCTCTGCCGCTCCGCTCCAGCTCTTGCGCAGCCTCCTGCGTCTGGAGCCCAACGCACCGCATGGCGAGGTGAACTGCGCACCCGTGGTGCCAGAGCGCTACCTGCCCCTCTTCCTGGGGCCGATCACGGTCGGCCCGGTGTCGGTGAGCATCGATGTCGACAGCGAGGGCTGGACGGCTCGCGGCTCCGACCAGCGAGCGATCAAGGTCGCGCCTGGCAGGATGTCCGTCAGCCACTGACCGGGCGCGGGGGCGCTGCGGCTAGCCTCCCCCTATGCGCTACGGCATCACGATCCTGCCCGAATTCCGCTGGGCCGACGCTGCGCCGAAGTGGCGCCAGGCCGAGGCGCTCGGCTTCGACCACGCCTGGACCTACGACCACCTCGTGTGGAGCGGACTCGCCGACGCGCCCTGGTTCGGCGCTCTTCCGACGCTGACGGCTGCGGCCACCGTCACCAGCACGATCCGGCTGGGCACGTGCGTCAGCTCGCCCAACTACCGCCACCCGTACGTCTTCGCGCGCGACCTCCTGGCGGTCGACGACGTCTCCGAGGGCCGCGTCGTCTGTGGGCTGGGCACCGGCGGCGACCTCGACGCGCGGATCCTCGGGGAGCAGCTCGGGCTCCGGGACCGCGTGACCCGCTTCGAGGAGTTCGTCGGGCTCCTCGACCGACTCCTCACCGAGGACCGCGTCGACCATGCCGGCGATTTCTACCGCACCATCGACGCGCGCACCCTGCCGGGGCCGGTTCAGCGCCCGCGGATCCCGTTCGTCATCGCGGCCAACGGTCCCCGGTCCATGCGCCTGGCCGCACAGCATGGGCAGGGCTGGATCACGACCGGGCCGAGCGCAGCGACCCTCGACGAGTGGTTCGCGGGAGTGGGCGAGCTCGCGGCGCGGCTCGACGACGCGCTCGCCGGTGCCGACCGGGACCGGGTCGGCTTCGGTCGCTACCTGATGCTCGACGCCTCGCCGCAGTTCTCGCTCGCGAGCGTCGACGTCTTCGAGGACATGGCCGGCCGGGCCGGTGACCTCGGTTTCACGGACGTCATCGCCCACTGGCCGCGGCCCGAGGACCCGTATGCCGGTGGGCTTGCCACGCTCGAGGAGGTCGCCAGCCGCTTCACCTCCGATCGCTGACTGCGGGCTTCGTGTGCTGGCATCAGCGCGCCCGGGCACCAGCGTGCCTGGCACCAGCGGGGCGCGCTCCTACCGCAGACCCGGGGACAGCCGGCTAGGCCAAGGGGAACAGCACCAGCGGCGCGCTCGTGGGCTCCGGGGAGCCGCCTGCCGGCTCCAGGGTGATCCCCACGCCGGTGGCCGCCGCCGCATCGCCCCGGAGCAGCACTGAGACGTGGTCGGCCGTGCTGTGGGGCATGAGGCCGGCCGGGTGCATGGCCCCAGCGTCGTCCTGCAGCCACAGCTGGTAGTCCTTGCCCTGGGGCGCTTCGCCCATGTGGTCCGCCACGATGACGGCCTGCCCTAGGGACTTGCTGCGCACGATCGTCGCCGTGGCCGAGCCGACCTGGCGCTCGATGCTCTGGGCGTCCGGCGCCTGGAGTACCCGCTCGACGGCGGTCAGCTGGGGGGTGCCCTGGTCCCAGGGACTCCACACCAGCCCGCCGACCGCGAGCACCGCCGCCGCAGCCGCCGCCAGGAGCCAGGCAACCGGGCCCCGCCTTCGCCGGTGCTCCTCAAGGCTGGTTGGCGCGGGCGGCTCTGGTTCGGTGGCCGGCTCCGGTTCGGTGGCCGAGTCGCCCGGCCGGTCCGGCGGCATAGGCCGGACCGTGCGGATCTCCCTCAGCACGCCGTCCTTCACCCGGGCAGGCGGGGGCACGTCGGTCAGCGCCGACAGCTCGACGGCAGCAGCCCGCAGGCTCGCCACCTCGGCACGGCACATGGCGCACTCTGCGAGGTGGACCTCGAAGGAGGCGCGCTCGGCATCGTCCAGCGCGTCCACGGCATACGCGCCGACCAGGCTGTGCGAGTCCACGTTCATGACTCCAGTCCCAACGTGTCGCGCAGGCGGATGAGTCCGTCTCTGATTCTCGTCTTCGCCGTGCCGAGCGGAAGCCCCAGCATGGCAGCGACTTCTGTGTGGGTGTAGCCGCCGAAATAGGCCAGCTCGAGGGCCCCGCGCTGGGAGTCGGTCAGGGTATCCAGCGCCCGTCTGACCCGGTCCCGGTCGAGCCGCCGCTCGGCGCGCTCGGCCGTCTCGTCGAACGGCGTCTCCTGCGTGGCCGCCTCGTAGGTGCTGTCCCGCCGCCGCGAGGCCTCCGACGAGCGCACCCGGTCGACGGCCTTGCGGTGGGCGATGGTCATCATCCAGCCGATCGGGCTCCCGAGCGACGGGTCGAACCGCGCACTGGTGCGCCAGATCTCGAGGTAGACCTCCTGGGTCACCTCCTCCGCCTGGGCTGGGTCGCGAACGACTCGCAGGACGAGGCCGTGGACCCGGGAGGAGGTCGCGTCGTAGAGGCTGCTGAAGGCCATCTCGTCGCCGAGTCCGGACGACCGGATCAGGTCCGCCAGGTCGGGTGCCTGTCCGGCCGCGCGGGGCACAGTCCCCCCAGGCGCCTCGCCTGGGGGGACTGCCGACATGGTGACCATCATGGAGTGCGCGTGGCTTCGCCGCGACTACTCCGGCAGGAGAACCTGGTCGATGATGTAGACCGTCGCGTTGGCCGTCTGGACGTTGCCACAGACCACCTTTGCCGCGCCGACCATGAAGTCCTCGCCGGAGCCGGTAACCGTGATCGTCGTGCCCGCCAGCGTCTTGTGCTCGCCGGCCAGCAGGTCCGGGCTCAGGCGCCCCGCCACCACATGGTTGGTCAACACCTTGGTGAGCAGGCCCTTCGGGTCCTTCATCGCGGCGTCGAGGGTGGCCTTGGGAACCGCCGCGAAGGCCTCGTTCGTCGGCGCGAAGACCGTGATGTCCTGGGTGCTGTTGAGCGTCGAGCCCAGGCCCGCGGCGCCCACGGCCGAGACGAGCTGGCTGAGCACGGGGTTGTTGCTGGCCGCGGTGGCGACGGGGTCGGCGGCCATGCCGCTGAATGACCCCTTGCCGGTTGCGGGGACGGCGGAGCAGGCGGGGCCGAACGGCCCGGAGGCCATGGTCTCGCTGGTGGTGCTGCTCGAGCTCGAGGTGCTCGGACTGGTGATCGGGTCGGCCGCTGCGCTGGCGGTGTCGCTCGAGCCACAGGCTGCGAGTCCCAGCGGTACGGCCAGGGCGAGGGCGGCAAGGGCGCCGCTACGGGTGGGGCTCATGTTCGGACTCCTTCACGGGGTGGTCTGACATGAGTGGTTCGACGTGGTCACCTCGGCGGATTGGATTGCAGGCCAGAAGAATTCGCATTCAGCGGACCGACACGACAATCGAGTGCCACCCCGTCGCGCCGCTGGGGAACGGGTCGGCCGCATCGGGTGTCTGCTGCTGACCCGTGTTGTCGGTGGCCCTCACGGTGAGCGTGTGGCGGCCCTTGGGCGCGTCCCAGGGCAGGTACCACTGGCGCCAGTAGTCGATGCCGCCGTCGGGGCCGAGCGTGGCGTCGGTCCACTGGCCCCGGTCGATCCTGACCTGGACGCCCTTGATGCCCCGGCCCTGGGCCCACGCCACGCCCCCGACATAGGTCTTCCCGGCTGCTACGGTCGAGCCCCCCCGGGGGACGTCGATGCGCGACTCCGTGAGGATCGGGGCATGGCTTGCCCATCCGCGCTCGGTCCAGTAGGCCTGCCGTGCGGCATACGTCGTGGCCGTCATCCGGGTGATCCACTTCGTGCAGCCGACGAACCCGTAGAGCCCGGGCGTGACCAACCGGACCGGGAACCCGTGCTCGGCGGGCAGGGGCACGCCGTTCATGGCGACCGCCAGCATCGCATCGCGGCTGTCGGTGAGCGCCTGCACTGGCGTCGACACGGTGAAGCCGTCGGCCGACGTCGACAGGATCTGGTCGGCGCCGGAGTGGATCCCGGCTCGGCGCAGCAGGTCCGCCGTGCGCACCCCGAGCCACCTCGCGCCGCTGATGTAGGGCCCGCCCACCTCGTTGCTCACGCAGGTCAGGGTGACGTCGCGCTCGATCATGGGCATGGCGAGCAGCTCGGCATAGGTGACCCTCACCCGGGTGTCCACCTCACCGTCGATCGTGAGGGTCCACGACTCTGCGTCGACCCGCGGCACCACCAGCGCCGTGTCGATGCGGTAGAAGTCCGAGTTCGGGGTGCGGAAGTCGCTGACCCCGCGGACCATGCCCTCGATCCCGGCGGGCAGGGCGCGGGCCGGCTCGGCCGGTGCGGGCAGGTGCAGCGAGGCCGGAAGCGTGGGCACGCGTCCGATCCGATGGCCCAGTGCGGCCGCTCCTGCAGACAGGGCGGCGACTCCAGCGGCGGCGGCGAGGACGACCCGGCGGCTCGCGGCGGGTCGCAGGCTCTCGGCCGCCGGGTGGCCGGCGTTCGCTGCCTGCTGGCCCTCCAGCAGGTAGAGGAGACCCGAGAGGACCAGCATGCCCGCGAGGCCGGCGATGAGGCCGGGGAGCGCATCGAAACTACCGGCGGCCGGTCGGGCGATGGCGGCCAGGGCGGCGATCACGCCAAGGGCCATGATCGCGATCAGCGCCGCCGTCCGGTGGCGGCGGGCCAGCAGACCGGTGGCGACCGCCCCCACGACGGTGACGACGCCGACCGAGAGCACCAGGATGGGCTTGTCCGCGGTGCCGAAGGTGCGCACAGCCCACTCCTTCACCGGTGTGGGCGTCGCGTCGATCACCGTCGACCCCATGGCGAGCACAGGCGACGAGGGCGGGTTGATGAAGGCGGCGGCGAGATGCCCGGCACCCATGCCGGCGGCGGCAGCGGCGCCCCCGCATACGGCATACAGGCCCCTGCTCGGCGCTGGGGTGCTCTCGGGACCGCTCATAACTCCAGTTCGTAGCACGGGCAGCCCCGGCTTGGGACCCTGCGCGCGAGGACGTTCGAGGTCCGTAATGTCGCCACGGCGCCCGGCCCGCCAGCCGGGACCTGGCTGGCTTAGGGTGACCGGGTGACGACCCCACGGCGCAGCCCCAAGTTCGGGGCGTTCATCCTGACCGGCGCGGTGATCGGATTCATCGTCGGGTCGGCCATTGCCTATTACGGCCCCGACACCCCCACCTACACCACGAGCAGCGGCGTGGGCTTCATCGGGCTACTCATCGCCGCCATCGGCGCACTCGCCGGCGCCCTTGTCGCGATCGCCCTCGACCGCCGAGAGTGAGGCGGCGGCGGGTGCGTTGCCGGCATACCGCATGCCCTGTGGGAGAATGAGGCACGTGGCGCGCGCCGACGGACTCCTCTCTCATGACCTCATGCCTGGCGAGAAGGGCCCGCAGGACGCCTGTGGCGTCTTCGGCGTCTGGGCCCCGGGCGAGGAGGTCGCCAAGCTCACGTACTTCGGCCTCTACGCGCTGCAGCACCGTGGCCAGGAGTCGGCCGGCATCGCGACGAGCGACGGCGACAAGATCCTCGTCTACAAGGACATGGGCCTGGTCAGCCAGGTCTTCGACGAGACCGCCCTCAACTCGCTCAAGGGTCACATGGCGATCGGCCACACGCGCTACTCCACGACCGGCGGCTCCACGTGGGAGAACGCGCAGCCGACGCTCGGCGGCCATGACGGCGGCACGGTCGCCCTCGCTCACAACGGCAACCTGATCAACTCCGGCGAGCTGCGTGACCTCGTCCACGAGCGCCTCGGCGTGCTGGCGGGCAAGTCGGGCGAGCTGCGCTACGGCAACACGTCCGACACCGCCCTCGTGACGACCCTGCTGGCCGCCGACCCCGACCGCACGCTCGAGGCGAGCGCCCTTGAGGTGCTGCCCAGGCTGCGCGGCGCGTTCAGCCTGGTCTTCATGGACGAGCACACGCTGTATGCCGCCCGCGATGCCCACGGAGTCCGTCCCCTCGCGCTCGGGAGACTGGAGCGGGGCTGGGTGGTCGCGTCGGAGACCGCGGCCTTGCAGACGATCGGCGCATCGGTGATCCGCGAGATCGAGCCCGGCGAGCTGGTCGCGATCGACGAGAACGGCCTGCGTACGCACCGGTTCGCAGACCCGACGCCCAAGGGCTGCGCGTTCGAGTACGTCTACCTCGCCCGTCCCGACGCGGTGATCCGGGGCCGGGTGGTCCACGAGGCGCGAGTGGAGATGGGGCGCCAGCTCGCGCGCGAGCACGGTATCGACGCGGACCTGGTGATCGGCGTGCCCGAGTCCGGGGTGCCCGCGGCGGTCGGCTACTCCCAGGAGTCGGGCATCCCGTTCGGCCAGGGCTTCGTCAAGAACGCCTACGTCGGCCGTACCTTCATCCAGCCGTCCCAGAGCCTGCGGCAGCTCGGGATCCGGCTCAAGCTCAACCCGCTCGAGCACACCATCCGCGGCCAGCGCCTGGTGGTCGTCGACGACTCGATCGTGCGGGGGAACACCCAGCGGGCGCAGATCCGGATGCTGCGCGAGGCGGGAGCCGCCGAGGTGCACGTCCGGATCTCATCACCGCCCGTCCAGTGGCCGTGCTTCTACGGCATCGACTTCGCGACCCGGGCCGAGCTGATCGCGACCGGTCTGGGGGTCGAGGAGATCCGCGCCTCGATCGGGGCCGACTCGCTGGGCTACATCTCCGAGGAGGGCATGGTCGCTGCGACCGGCCAGGCCGCCGATGAGCTGTGCACGGCATGCTTCACGGGGCGCTACCCGATCGAGCTGCCGGAGGACGGCCGGATCGGCAAGCACCTGCTGGAAACCCTGCCGATCTCGGTGCGCACCGGCCACGACGCGAGCATCGACGTCGATTCCGGGCTGCGCGACGTCGAGGGCGTGCCGCTGGGTGTCGCCGGCGGCGCCGAGAACGCCCTCCAGCACCCCTGACCCGCCCCCACCGAACCGACCGCTTTCCGCGGTCGGGGCAGTACCGCTGCTGCGGGCGCTCCCTGGTACCCGGACGGGACCGGGGCCGCCTGGAGGAGGTCTGGCGGTCGGTAGGCTGGGCGGGTGAGTGAGCCGATCACCTATGCCGGTGCCGGGGTCGACGTCGAGGCCGGTGACCGGGCGGTCGAGCTCATGAGGGCCTCCGTCGGGCGGGCGAGCCGCCCTGAGGTCATCGGTGGGCTCGGTGGTTTCGCCGGCATGTTCGACGCATCCGCCCTCGCCCGCATGACCCACCCCGTGCTCGCCACGTCGACCGACGGGGTCGGCACCAAGGTCGCCATCGCGCAGGCTCTGGACAAGCACGACACGATCGGCTTCGACCTCGTCGGCATGGTGGTTGACGACATCGTGGTGTGCGGCGCCGAGCCGCTCTTCATGACGGACTACATCGCCACAGGCAAGGTGGTTCCCGAGCGCATCGCCGCAATCGTCTCGGGCATCGCCGCAGCCTGTGCCCAGGCCGGTGTCGCGCTCGTCGGCGGCGAGACAGCCGAGCACCCCGGCCTGTTGGAACCCGACGAGTACGACGTCGCCGGCGCGGCCACGGGAGTGGTGGAGTATGCCGGTGTGCTGGGTCCCCAGCGCGTCCGACCCGGCGACGTGGTCCTGGGTCTGGCCAGTTCCGGCCTGCATTCCAACGGCTACTCACTGGTCCGACGCGTGGTCGCCTCCGCCGGCTGGCCGCTCGACCGACACGTGCCCGAGTTCGGCCGGACCCTCGGCGAAGAGCTCCTCGAGCCCACCCGCGTCTACTCGGCCCACCTGCTCCACCTCATCCGCACCCAGGGCGTCGACGTCCACGCCCTGTCCCACGTGACGGGCGGCGGTCTGGCGGCCAACCTCGCCCGCGTCCTCCCTCCAGACGTCTTTGCCCGCGTCGACCGCGCCACTTGGACGCCCCCGCCCGTCTTCACGACGATCGGCGCGCTGGGCCGGGTGACTCAGCCGAACCTGGAGCGCACGCTGAACATGGGCGTCGGTTTCGTCGCCGTGCTCCCCGCCGATGACGCCGACCTCGCGATCGCCACCCTCGCCGGACGGAACATCGACGCGTGGGTGCTGGGCGACGTTACTGCCCTCGAGGCCGCATCGAGCGCCCCCGGCGCCGACGTCGTCCGCGGGGCCAAGGGCGTCGACGGCGGTTCGGTGCAGATCGTCGGCGAGCACCCGAGTCCGTGAGCCGGCCCCCCCGTTGCGGCCCGGTCGGGGTGGTCCCGACCACGGGAGGGCGCGGCATCACCCCGACGCCGGGGTGGCGGCCAGGACCTCGTCGGTCGTCGTGAGCTCGATCATCGGCTCGTACAGCTTCATGGCGTAAAGCGCATTGTCGTGCGCCTCCTCGGACGAGCCCGCGCAGGCATCCGCAGCCACGAGGACCAGGGCCCCCGCGTCAGCTGCCGGAAGTGCCGTCGAGATGACGCAGCAGTCCGTCGAGACGCCGGCCAGCACGAGGGTGGGCGTAGGACCCGTGTGGGCGATCAGGTCGGCGTTCCACTTTCCGAACGTGTGCGCCGTGACCGTATGACGCGGGAGCCCCTCGAGCTCCGGGACCACGGCGTAGAGGGGATCGCCGTCTGGCACCAGCGCGAAGGGCCACTGCGTGTAATAGGGAACCCAGGACCCGGTCGGCTCCGGATTCGCAACGAAGCGGGTGAAGATGACGCGATCGCCGAAGGCCGCTGCCAGCCTGCGGATCGGCTCCACGGCGTCCGGCCACATCACCGAGCCCCACGGGCTGGTCGGGTGGGCGAAGACCCGCTGGGCGTCGATGACGACCAGCCACGCATCCTCGGACAGCCCCCTCACTCGGTGTCGGCCCCAGCGGCATACCCCTGCTCTTGGCGACGCACCGTGCCGCGCCGGAGCACGAAGGTGACCAGGAACGAAAGGACGAGCGCGACGAGCACTCCGAGGTTGGCGTAAGCCCAGGCACCGTCCTTGCCGCCGAGGCCGAGGGGGCCGAGGAGGTAGCCCTGCCAGTTGTTCCATGAGGCGTCGGTGGCGAACAGGTTGATGACCAGACCCCAGCCGATGACGGAGGCGACGACGACTGTGGCGATCGAAGTCCAGTCCCAACTGCCGTACCGCCCCCTGACGTCGAACAGGGCGTCCTCGTCGTAGTCGCGTCGGCGCAGCACGATGTCGGCGATCATGATGCCGGCCCACGACGCGAGCGGGACGCCGAGGGTGATCAGGAACGACTGGAACGGCCCCAGGAAGCTCTCCGCGAAGAACACGACGTAGATGGTTCCCAGGGTGAGGATGACGCCGTCGATGAACGCGGCCCTGGGGCGGGGGATGCGCACGCCAAGCGACAGGAGCGTGAGCCCCGACGAGTAGATGCCCAGCACCGCGCCGCTGACGAGCGCGAGGATCGCGGCGACCAGGAACGGCACGAGGAACCATGTCGGAAGGATCGTTGCCAGGGTGCCGATGGGGTCGACCGCGATGCCCTCGCGCAGCTTCTGGTCGGAACCGGCCAGGGCCAGGCCGTAGATGACCAGGAGCACCGGGGCGAGGGCGCCACCGAACGTGTTCCAGAAGACGATCGCGCCGTCGGAGGCGTCGCGTCGCTGGTAGCGCGACCAGTCGGCCGCGATGTTGATCCAGCCCAGTCCGAACCCGGTCATCACCAACACCAGGGCCCCGATCACCGACTGGGTCGACCCCGAGGGCAGCGCGCTGACGGCGGACCAGTGGATGTCCTTGAGGGTCAGGCCGACATAGACGATCGTGACCACCCCCGTGATCCAGGTCAGCCACGTCTGCATCCGCATGATGATGTGGTAGCCGGCCACCGAGGCCAGGACGATGAGCGCGGCGGTGACGACGCAGGCGATGATCTTCGTGCCGGTGCCGCCGCCCCAGCCAAGCTGCTTGAAGATCGTCGCGGTCGCGAGGGTGGCAAGGATCGCGAGGAAGGTCTCCCACCCGATCGAGGTGAGCCACGAGATCACACCGGGCACCTTCTGGCCGGTGACGCCGAACGCGGAGCGCGACAGGATCATCGTCGGCGCGGAGCCACGCTTGCCTGCGATCGCGATGATGCCGCAGAGCAGGAAGGACACCACGATCCCGACCACGGCCACGACAACCGACTGCCAGAACGAGATGCCGAAGCCGAGGATGAAACCGGCGTAGCTGATGCCGAAGACGCTGATGTTGGCCGCGAACCACGGCCAGAACAAGTCGGAGGGCCGCGCGGTGCGGTCGGCCTCGTCAATGATCTCGATGCCGGTTGTCTCGACGCCGAGGCGCCTGATCTCCTGCTCGCCCACCGCACGGGTGCCCACGTCGCTCATGGGCTGAGCGTGCCAGAACCTGGGGACAGCGACAACGGAACTCCCCGGGGCACGCCGAGGGGCGCGACGTGTCGGTTGATCAGTGCCCGAGTTACCGAGGGAGGGTCGGCTGGTGACGGCCTCGAACGCGCGCCGCCAACCAGGTCAGGTCAACCCTGGCCCGAGGCCCACTTGCCGTAGTCGTCCTCGTCGTCGGAGAGGTCATCGGACGTGTGAGCCCGCTCCCGCGAATGCGAATCGCCGTGTAGTTCTCGCTCAAGCGCGCTCAAGTCGGTGTTCGGGCTGTAGTACTTCAGCTCCCGAGCGACCTTCGTCTGCTTGGCTTTGGCCCGGCCGCGCCCCATGGCGTGACCCCCTCGTGCGTCTGCCGGGACGGCATCGCCCAGTCGGAGGACGGCCTGCGTCCTTCGACCCCGCGGAGCGGTCCCGGGAATCGTGTGTATGTCGTGGGTATAACGCTACAGGGTCGATGCAAATTCGCGCTCACCCATGTGGTGTAAAACCGGCAATCAGGTCGATCTGGCGGAGCCTCGCTGACCGCAGCCGACGTCCAGGACCGCAGACGTCGATGGCCTGGACCTCACAGTCGGGTATGTCGGGGCGCCCGGAGCCCGGGGCTGTGGCTCAGCGGCCGGACCCGAGCCAGATCTCCTTGCTGCCCGCCGCCATGCGGGCCTCGGCGACGTGGTCGGCGGCCGCGGCCGGCGAGGTGCCATGGGCGTCAGCCGTGCGCAGCACTTCGAGAGTGTGCTCGAAGATCGCCGCGGCGGCCTTCTTGGCCCGCTCGAAGTCGAACCCGTGCATCTCGTCGCTGACCTGGATGACGCCGCCGGCGTTCACCAGGAAGTCGGGCGCGTAGGTGATGCCCCGAGCCATCAGCCGGTCGGCCGTGCCGCCGTCGCCCTCGGTCACGAGCTGGTTGTTGGCGCCGCCGCAGACCACGGTCGCACGCAGGGCCTCCACGGTGTCGTCGTCGAGCGCTCCACCGAGCGCACACGGTGCGTAGACGTCGATGTCGGACCGCACGAGGGTGGCGGCGTCGGCCACAACCTCGACCTCGGGGTGCTGGGCCCTGAGGGCGGCCACGGCCTGCTCGTTGACGTCGGTCACGATGACGTTGGCGCCGTCCTCGAGGAGGTGGGCGGCGAGCAGGTGGCCGACCTTGCCGACCCCCGCGACGCCCACGGTCCGGCCCCGGAGCGTCGCCTCCCCCCATAGGTGCTGCGCGCAGGCGCGCTGCCCTTGGAAGACTCCGAACGCGGTGAGGATCGACGAATCGCCCGCACCTCCTCGGGCCTCCGAGCGGCCAGTGGCCCAGCGGGTCGTCTGGCTCACGATGTCCATGTCGGCGACGTAGGTGCCCACATCGCATGCCGTGACGTAGCGGCCCCCGAGCGACTCCACGAAGCGGCCGTAGGCACGGAGTAGCTCTGGCGTCTTGTCGGTGGCCGGGTCCCCGATGATGACCGCCTTGCCACCGCCTAGGGCGAGGCCAGCCACGGCGTTCTTGTAGGACATTCCCCGGCTGAGGCGCAGCACGTCCTCCAGCGCGGCCTCCTCGGACTCGTAGGGATAGAACCGGGTGCCGCCGAGGGCCGGCCCGAGCGCGGTGTTGTGGATGCCGATGATGGCGCGAAGGCCGGTGACCCGGTCGTAGCAGTGGACGACCTGCTCGTGGTCAACCTGCGGCCTTGTCGCGGGCCGGGCGGGGGCAGCGGCCGAGGCCGGCGCCGCCGAGTCTGAGGGCACCGGTTGGGCCTGGGGAGGGGCGGAAGTAGTCACGGTCGTGCAGTCCTTGTCGGTCGGGGCACCGCCACGGGGTCTGCGACGGTGCAGCGTGGGACGCGGATCACGCGTCGCTCCCAGCCTATTCCCACCCAGATGGCTAGCGGCGGAGTAGTCCCTTTGGTTGATTGTGCAACCGCGATCTGGACCGCGCGGGCCGGGTGTGTCCCACTATGGACGGAGTTCGGAGGAGATCGCTCGGCCGACCGTCTCGGGCCGGGCGGAGAAGGAGTGGAGATGACCGGCGATGAGGCTGCCAGAGAGAGGCTGTTGACCCCGTCGGAGGTGGCGGCGCTGTTCCGCGTCGACCCGAAGACGGTCACTCGCTGGGCCAAGGCGGGCAAGCTGACGTCGATCCGAACGCTGGGTGGGCACCGTCGCTACCGGGAGGCCGAGGTGAAGGCCCTCTTGGGAGAGCCGGTCTGAACACCCCGCGGGGGGAGGAGATGGAGCCGGGGCCGAGGGGGCGCCGCGGCTCCATCTTCTTTTCGGGCGAACCGGCAAGTATGCCGACAGGTCGGGTCTCAGGCCGTGGTGTCCGAGGTGCTGCGGGGCCTCCGGCGGGGCACCGGCGCCTCAGCCGAGAAGATGTGGCTGACCGGGCCCTGACCGCGCCCGATCCGCCAGTGCGCACCCGTCAAGAGCTGGTGGCGGACGAACTCGCGGGCCGCGACGACCGCCTGCTTGGTGCTCATGCCCTGTGCGAGGGCGGCGGTCACAGCCCCCGAGAACGTGCAGCCGACGCCCTTGGTGTTCTTCGTGACGATGGTCGGATCGGCGAACTCGAAGACGCCTTCGTGGGTGGCCAGCACGTCGATGCGGTTGTTGCCGTCGATGAGGCCCGTGACCACGACTGCGCTGGGACCGAGGTCGAGTAGCGCCCGGGCCTGTAGCCGCTGCTGGATGATGCCCGTGGCGGGCTCGCGCCCGAGCAGGGCTGCCGCCTCGTGGATGTTGGGAGTGGTGATCCACGCGTGGCGGAGCAGTTTGATCTTGAGCGCGGCGAGGGTCTCCGAGCTGGCGTTGGGGTCGTCGCTCGCGGTGACGAGCACCGGGTCGACGACCAGCCGCAGGAGCACGCCGACGGCGGCGAGTTCACTGACCGCACTGACCGCACCGGCGGTGCCGAGCATGCCCGCCTTGACTGCCGAGACCCGCATGTCGGCGAGCACCGCGATGGCCTGTGCAGTCACGACGTGCGGCTGGAGCGGATGAATCCCGTGGACGCCCGTCGTGTTCTGGACCGTGACGGCGGTGATCGCGCTGGTTCCATGCACGCCGAAGGCGGAGAACGTGGTCAGGTCGGCTTGGATCCCCGCACTCCCGGCGGGATCGGATGCTCCAATGGTCAGCGCAACAGGGGGCGTTGGCGTGTCAATCATGGCAAAAGCTGTCTCCGGACAGGGTCGACACGCAAAGGGCTGACAGGGGCATGCAGGGGGGCGCCACTCTGCGCGTATCCACCCATCATGACGATCCCTTCCAAACGTGTGAACTCGGGGTCCTCCCTGAGGGTGTGGCGTGAGTCACATGAGCTTGCTCCAGTGCTCGCAGCAGGGCCTGCCGGCAGCGGTCGCAGGGCCTACCCGCGCCCCCAGACACCGAAAATCGGTTGGGGGCTGTCGGTGGCCCGTGTTTCTGTCGTTCCAGGGGGTTGCTGTCGAATTCTTGCTCGGCCGTTCGACGCAGGGGTGACGTGACCCCCATCGGGTTCACCAGACCGCCGAAGGCAACGCCGCCGAAAGGCCAGACCGCCGAAAGGAATGTGCAGATGTCGACCGACACTCGCGCAACAGCTGACCTCGCCGCCGTCCTCGAGAGTCTCGAGGACGTTGAGGGAGAGGTCATCACACCAGACCATCCCGACTACGACACCGCGCGCCAGGTGCTCCCCGGTGACATCGACCGCCGCCCCGCCGTGATCGTGCGCGCCGCGTCGGCCGTCGACGTCGCCCGCGTGGTTCGGGTCGCCGCCGAGAGCGGCCTGCCCTTTGCAGTGCGGGCCGGCGGCCACAGCGGTGCCGGCCATGGCGCCATCGATGCCGGCATCGTGCTCGACCTGCGCAGCCTTGACCGCCTCGAGATCGATCCCGAGCGGAGGGTCGCCCGCGCAGGCGGTGGCCTGACCGCCGGCGCATACACGGCGGCCGCTGCCCAGCATGGGCTCGCCACCGGCTTCGGCGACACCGGCTCGGTCGGCATCGGGGGCCTCGCCACGGGGGGCGGGGTCGGCTTCCTGTCCCGCAGGCACGGGCTCACCATCGACTCGCTCCTTTCCGCCCAGGTCGTCACCGCCGACGGCTCGATCCTCGAAGCCTCCGAGCACAGCCACCCCGACCTGTTCTGGGCGATCCGCGGCGGCGGCGGCAACTTCGGGGTCGTCACGCGGTTCACGTTCCGCCTCCACGACGTCTCGCAGTTCACCGGCGGCCTGCTGGTGCTGCCGGCGACCCCTGCGGTCGTAGCAGGCTTCGTGCGCGAGGCGCTCGCGGCGCCCGAGGAGCTGTCGACGATCGCCAATGTGATGCCGTGCCCACCGCTGCCGTTCGTGCCGGAGAGCGTCCACGGCGAGACGGTGGTCTTCGCCTTCGTGGCGTATGCCGGTGCGCCGGCTGACGCCGAGAAGGCCGTCGCCCGACTGCGGGACCTGGCCGAGCCCCTGGCCGACATGGTCCAGCCCGGTTCGTATGCGTCGATGTTCCAGCCCGAGCCGCCCGACTACCACCCGACCGCGGTCGCCCGCACCCTCTTCCTCGACCACGTCGACGAAGAGTCCGCGGCCCTGATGATCGAGCAGCTGGAGAGCTCGGACGCACCGGTCCGGGCCGTGCAGCTCAGACCGCTCGGAGGCGCGATCGCACGCGTGGCCAGCGGCGCGACGGCATACGCTCACCGCGAAGCGCCGATCATGGCCAATGTGGCCTCGTTCTATACGGGAGCCGACGACCGGCCTGGCCGCGAGGCGTGGGTCGCCGCCCTGGTCGCGGGGCTCGACCAGGGCGTCCCCGGTGCCTATGTCAACTTCCTTCAGGCTGAGGGGGAGCAGCGGGTCCACGCCGCCTACCCGGTAGCCACGTGGGACCGTCTTGCTGCGGTGAAGCAGGTCTACGACCCAGGCAACCTCTTCCGCGGCAACCACAACATTCCGCCGGCTGGGTGATGCGCGCCGGTAGTGCTCTCGCGTCGAGGGTCCGATCACTTGGTTGGCATCTATCGTGAGCCTCGTGGGAGCTGTCGACGACTATTTCGCGACCCTCGACGAGACGACCAGAGGAGTCTTCGAGCGCGTGCGCACGTTGGCGCTCGAGGTTGCCCCGGACGCCGACCAGGGAAAGAGCTACGGGATGGCTGCGCTGAAGGCTCGCGGGAGGCCGCTGCTGGGCTTCCGCGCCGCGAAGGGACACCTGAGCGTGTTCCCGTTCAGCCCTGAGGTCGTCGAAGCGGTCGCGCCGCGTCTGACCGGGTTCGAGCTCTCGAAGGGGACCATCCGGTTCACCGCCGACCGCCCCCTGCCGGACGACGTCGTGCGCGACGTCGTCCGGCTGCGGCTAGAGCAAGTCTCGGGCGGGGCGGGGTGACCGGGGGACCCTCGAAGCCGTCCGACGCTAGTTCGTGACGACGTCGATCGTCAGGGGCACCTTGCCCGTGATGAGGTCGAACACCGCGGAGCGCTCCCAAAGCTCCATGCACAGATGGTAGAAGTCCCGGCCGCCGCGAGGCGGAGGCTTGGGCGCTTCTGGCCAGGGCCGGTCGGTGCCCCGCCTGGTGAGCCGAGCTTCGCGCCCGACCCAGCCAACCGGCATACCTCCTCAGAACAGCGTGTAGCCCCCGTCCACGACCACGACCGAGCCGGTCATGAAACTGGAGGCGTCCGAGGCCAGGAACAGGACCGTGGGGGCGATCTCCTCGGGCACGGCATACCTCTGCATGGGCGCATCGTCGATCCATCGCTGTTTGAACTGCGGCTCGTCGACCGGTGCCATGTCGGTCTTCACGTACCCGGGTGCCACGGCGTTGACCCGGATGCCCAACGGGGCCCATTCGGCCGCCAGGGACTTCGTCAGCTGGTGTACGGCTGCCTTGGAGGCGTTGTATGCCGGCTGCCACTGTGGGCGGTTGACGATCTGGGCCGAAATCGAGCCGATGTTGACGATGGTGCCGCCGCGCTGCTCGGCGAAGTGCCGGCCGACCGTCTGGCTCATCAGCCACAGGCCGTAGACATTGGTGTCGAAGACCTCACGCCACTCCTCGTCGGGCACCTCGAGCGCGGGCCGGTGGAAGCAGGCTCCGGCGTTGTTGACGAGGATGTCCAGGCGGCCCGTGGCCTCGAGTGCGGCGTCCACGGCCCGCTCTGCCGAGGCTCGGTCTGAGACATCCAGGCCCAGGCCAACGACGGTGCGGCCGGTCTCGTCGGCCAGGCGCGAGGCGGCGTCCTGCGAGGCCTGCTCGTCCCGGGCGCCGAGCACCAGGTCGGCGCCCGCCTCGGCGAGCCCACGCGCGAACGCGAGCCCGAGTCCTCGGTAGCCGCCGGTGACGATGGCGGTGCGCCCCTGCAGCGAGAAGGTGTCGAGGATGCTCATGCCCGCGACACCACCACGACGGACTTCATGCTCAGCGGGTCGGAGTCGCTGGTCAGCGCGTCCTCCGCGTCCTCCAGCTCGAACTCGGCGGTGACCAGGCCGTCGAGGTTCGTGCCGGGCTGCAACGCCGCTGCGATCGCCTTCGGCCACGTGTCCACGTAGCGGAAGACGCCGGTGAGGGTGAGCTCCTTGTTCATCAGGTGCTGGACCGGGATCGCCATCTGCTCTGCACCCAGGCCCACGAGCACTGCGACGCCGCCGCCGCGCAGGGCCTCTAGGCCGGACACCACGGCCGGGGTCGCGCCGGAGCACTCGATGAAGGCGTCCGCGGCCAAGGCTGATGCGTCGAAGTCAGGGTCGCGAGGGTCATGGGCCGAGGTGGCGCCGAACCCCAAGATGCGGCTCCGCCGGGACTCCACCAGGTCGGTCACGACGACCTCGCTGGCCCCGAACGACCGAGCGGCCAGCGAGGCCAGCGCGCCGATCGGTCCGGCTCCCGTGACGAACACCCGGGAGCCGGGCTCGACCCGGGCCTTGGTGCAGGCCCAGATCCCGACCGAGAAGGGCTCCAGCAGAGCGGCCGCGTGGTCGGACAGAGCGTCCGGCACGGGGTGGGCGAAATCGGCGGGGGCGACCACGTAGTCGCAGAAGGCACCGTCTATCGGCGGCGTCGCGTAGAACTCCATGCGCTCGCAGAGGTTGTAGCGCCCGGTCTTGCAGTGCCGGCACCGCCGGCAGGGCCGCTGCGGCTCGATGGCCACGCGCTGCCCCACCCGGTCGTCGGTCACCTCGGACCCGACGTCGACGATCACGCCGGACACTTCGTGGCCGAGCACGATCGGGTCGTTGACGACGAAGTCGCCGATCCGGCCCTCCATGTAGTAATGGACATCGGAGCCGCAGACCCCGACGGAGCGGACCTGGATGAGCACCTCATCGGGCGCCGGGCGGGGCACGGGGCGCTCCTGCATCTCGATCTTCTGCTTCCCGAGCAGGACGCTGGCGCGCATCGTTGACGGGATCGTGGTCGGACTTGTAGTCATGGCTGCGGCCTCTTTCGCAGGTCGACGGGGCGATGGCGTATGCCGCGTGCCTGGCTTGGGTGCACACGGCCGCGATGGGTGGACCTTGGGCTCATCCCCGACCGTACCGAGCGATGCGGTGCCTTCCCAATGGTTGCCGGCGGGGTTCCACGGTTGGACACCCGGCCAGAGCCCCGGCTGCCGGACCGGCCGGCTGCCATTCGCTCGCCGGCAAGGCTGGCCCGCCTGCCAGACTGCGGGTCGAGTAGATGATGTGCGCCCTTCGAGCGCACAGGACCGGGAGGGCAGGTATGGGCCAGGGAGACATGGATGGCACCTGGCGTGAGGCCCGCCAGGAGCCCTTCTGGCTCGAGGCCTCCGAGCGTCCCGCCGCGCGGCCGAGGCTGAGCCGGGACCTGCGGACCCAGCTCGCCGTGGTCGGTGGCGGATTCACCGGCCTGTGGACCGCCGTCCTCGCCAAGGAGCGGGATCCCGGCCTGGGCGTGGTCGTCCTCGAGTCCGACCGCATCGGCTGGGCGGCTTCGGGCCGAAATGGCGGGTTCTGCTCGGCGAGCCTGACCCACGGTGAGGCGAACGGGAGGGCGCGCTTTCCCCAGGAGTACGAACGGCTCGAGCAGCTGGGGCTCCAGAACCTCGACGAGATCGAGCAGTCGGTCGCGAGGTACGGCATCGACTGCGGGTTCGAGCGCACCGGGTCGCTCGACC
This sequence comes from uncultured Actinomycetota bacterium, assembly GCA_963715025.1. Lineage (GTDB taxonomy): Bacteria > Actinomycetota > Actinomycetes > Actinomycetales > Dermatophilaceae > DASSJT01. The sequence goes on from CAVQQQ010000009.1 coordinate 1,484,472, forward strand.
TCGCGACAACCCCGCACCAGCTCCGGGACCTCGTGGGCCGGCCTGGCTTCCTCGACCAAGCGGCCGTCCGTGCGGAAGTGGACTCACCGGCATACCTCGGCGGTGTGTGGGATCGGCGCGGCAACGCCATGGTGGACCCTGCTCGACTCATCTGGGGCCTGGCCGACGCGGCAGAGCGGGCCGGGGTCCAGATCGTGGAGGGCACGACGGTGCGGGCACTGCGGCGCGAGGGCGGCTCCGTGACACTGGGCACCGACGGCGGGATGGTCCGTGCTGACCGGGTCGCCTTGGGCACCAGCGCTTTTCCCGTGCTCCTGCGCCGCGTTCGCCAGCACATCGTCCCGGTCTACGACTACGTGCTGGTCACCGAGCCGCTGAGCGCTGGGCAGCTGGCTGCCGTCGGCTGGCGCAACCGACAGGGCATCAGCGACTCAGGGAACCAGTTCCACTACTACCGGCTGACCCCGGACAACCGGATCCTCTGGGGCGGCTACGACGCGATCTACTACTTCGGGCGGCAGGTGCGTCCGGAGTACGACCAGCGCGATGCGACCTTCCGGCGGCTGGCCACTCACTTCTTCGAGACCTTCCCGCAGCTCGAGGGGATCCGGTTCACCCACCGGTGGGGAGGCGCCATCGACACCTGCACGCGGTTCTTCGCGTTCTACGGCACCGCCCTGCGCGGCCGGGTCGCCTACGCGATCGGCCATACCGGGCTCGGGGTCGGTGCCTCGCGCTTCTCGGGCAACGTCATGCTCGACCTGCTGTCCGGCGAGCCGACCGAGCGCACACGCCTGGACATGGTGCGCCAGCGTCCCTTGCCTTTCCCGCCAGAACCGTTGGCTTATCTGGGGATTCAGGCAACCCGGTGGTCATTGGCCCGGGCCGACCGCACCGGACGGCGGAACCTGTGGCTGCGGAGCTTGGACCGTGTAGGCCTCGGCTTCGACTCCTGAGCGCGCGGCCTGGTGCGACCATCAGCCGACTCCGGCGCGAGGCGGTGCGGCGCAACTCTGGGTCGGAGGCGGTTTGCGTTGTTCTGCCCCGTGCCGTAGGCAGGGACCATGCAGCTGCGCATCTTCACCGAGCCGCAGGAGGGCGCTACCTACGACGACCTCCTCGCGGTGGCCCGGGCGGCCGAGGACCTCGGCTTCGACGGCTTCTTCCGTTCCGACCACTACCTGCACATGGGAGGCGACGGGCTGCCCGGCCCCTCTGACGCGTGGACCACACTCGCGGGCCTTGCCCGCGAGACGAGCCGCATCCGCCTCGGCACCCTGGTGACCTCGGCGACCTTCCGGCTGCCGGGCCCACTCGCCATCCAGGTCGCTGGCGTGGACCAGATGAGCGGGGGGAGGGTCGAGCTGGGTCTGGGCGCCGGCTGGTTCGAAGCCGAGCACACGGCATACGGCATCCCGTTCCCGAGTCTCCGCGAGCGCTTCGACCGGCTGGAGGAGCAGCTCGCCATCCTGACCGGGCTCTGGTCGACAGAGCTGGGAAAGACGTTCAGCTATCAGGGAATTCACTACACTCTCACCGAGGCACCGGCTCTGCCGAAGCCTGTGCAGACAGGCGGAGTGCCGGTCATCGTCGGCGGCGCCGGCAGGCGGCGCACGCCGGCTTTGGCCGCGCGGTATGCCGGGGAGTTCAATGCCGCTTTCAAGCCAGCGGATGAGACGGCCAGGCTCTTCGCCCAGGTGCGCGCTGCATGCTCCGAGCTCGGCCGCAGCCCCGACGAGCTGGTGTACTCCACGGCCCAGGTCGTGTGCCTCGGCAGCGACAGCGCGACCCTGGGACGGCGGGCCGCCATGATCGGCCGTCAGGTCGAGGAGCTGCGCAACAACGGCCTCGCGGGATCGGCGGCCGAGATCGTGGACAAGATAGGCGAGTTCGCCGAACTCGGGGCGGAGCGGCTATACCTCCAGGTACTCGACCTGTCCGACCTGGACCATGTCGCGGAGATTGCCGACCAGGTTCTGCCGCAGGTGTCGTGACGCCGGGCTGCGGCCCGTCGACCCTCCTTGGTGCCGGGGTCAGTGGGTCGCCGACCGAGGCCCAGCGGCATACGCCCCAGGTGTTCGGCCGAGTTGAGCCGGCCGCCTCCGCTGCGAGGGTGGCACAATCCCCGCAGAGCGCACGGCAGTCCTAGCGGCGCCGCACGGGCAGGGAGGGTGATGACGCACGACGACGGGGAGGCACCCTCGCTGGAGCGGTTGCAGGCGCTTGCGCGCGCGCATGGCGTCGGCGTCGACTTCTGGGGCTTCTATGGCGACCTGCACCCGGTCTCGGCCGTGACGCTCACCCGGATCCTGGGGTCACTCGGCGTCGACGCCAGCACCGCCGACGCCGTCGAGTGGGCCTTGGCCGATCGGGACAGCCACGCGTGGCGGCAGATGCTCCCGCCGACTGTGGTCCAGCGACAGGGCGAGTCCGTGCAAGTGCCCGTACACGTCAACCACGGCGACCCGGTGCGGGTGTGGATCGTCGACGAGCAGGGCCACGAGTGGCCGACTTTCCAGGCTGACCTGTGGGTGCCCCCACGCGAGGTGGACGGGGTGACGACCGGGCGGGCTACATTCCGGACGCCGGCGGAGCTGCCGCTCGGCTGGCACGTGCTGCGGGCCGACTCGCGGGGACGGCAGGCCGAGGCGACCCTGGTCGTCGTCCCACAGCGCCTGACGACGGCAGACGAGCTGCCGGCACGCACTGGACGCGATCGGACATGGGGTCTGATGACGCAGCTCTACTCGGTGCGTTCCGAGCGCTCATGGGGGATCGGGGATGTCGGCGACCTGGCCGATCTCGCGGCCATCGCCGGAGCGGAGGGCGCCGACTGGGTGCTCGTCAACCCACTGCACGCGGCCGAGCCCCTCCCTCCGGTCGAGAACTCGCCCTACCTGCCGGCGACCCGTCGCTTCTGGAACCCCCTGTACATCAGGGTCGAGGCGATACCTGAGTGCGCCTACCTCACAGCCGCCGAGTACGCGCGGGTGCTCGAGCTCGGCGCGGCGGCCCGGGCGGGCAACCGGGACGCGTCCGAGCTCAGGCGAGACCCGGCATACGCGCGCAAGCTCGAGGCGTTGGAGACCGTGTATGCCGTGCCTCGCGCGCCTGGGCGCCGGCTGCTCTTCGAGCGATACCGGGCCGAGCAGGGGCAGGGCCTGGAGGATTTCGCTCTGTGGTGCGCCCTGCGCGCCGAGCATGGTCCCGACGACCCCTGGTGGGACTCCATGTCGCTGCACAGTCCGACCGCCGACGCCGAGCGGGAGCGCCTGCGCGACCGGATCGACTTCGCCTGCTGGTTGCAGTGGGTGATGGACGAGCAGTTGCAGGCTGCTCAGGCGACCGCGGGGGAGTGCGGAATGGGCCTCGGTATCGTTCACGACCTCGCCGTGGGGGTTCACTGGAACGGCGCGGACGCGTGGATCCTGCGAGACGTGCTTGCCCAGGGGGCGACCGTCGGAGCCCCGGCGGACATGTACAACCAGCAGGGGCAGAACTGGTCGCAGCCGCCGTGGCACCCACGCCGTCTGGCCGACCTGGGCTACGCGCCGTGGCGCGACATGCTGCGCACGATCCTCAGGCACGCGGGCGGCATCCGGGTCGACCACGTGCTCGGACTCTTCCGACTGTGGTGGGTACCCGAGGGCCTGCCGGCGAGCGAGGGCACGTACGTCTATTACGACCACGAGGCGCTGGTCGGCATCCTGTGTCTGGAAGCCCAGCGTGCGGGAGCTGTCGTCGTCGGGGAGGACTTAGGTACGTTCGAGCCCTGGGTGCGCGAGTACCTCGCCGCCAGTGGTGTGCTAGGCACGTCGATCCTCTGGTTCGAGAACGCCGCCGATCACACACCGATCCCCCCGGAGGACTACCGCCGGGGCTGCCTCGCCTCGGTGAACACCCACGACCTGCCGCCCACGGCGGGCTACCTCGCAGGGGAGCACATCGCGCTGCGCGAGCGGCTGGGTCTCCTGAGCAGGCCGGTGTCTGAGGAGATAGCGGCCGACCAGGAGGAGAAGTCCCGGGTTCTCGCCCTGTGTCGGGAGCGCGGGCTGCTCAGCGCTGACCCCACCGAGCAGGAGGTGGTGGAGTCGCTCTACCGGCTGGTGGCCAGTGCGCCGTCTCTCATGCATGGCGTCGCGCTCGTCGACGCGGTGGGTGATCGTCGGATCCAGAACCAGCCCGGGACCGACGAGGAATACCCGAACTGGCGAATCCCGCTCACCGACGCCCAAGGCCGGACTGTCCTCGTCGAGGACCTGCCCACCAACGCGCGGGCCCGGTCGCTCTTCGCTGCCGTCCGCGAGACGCTCGCGGGGTAGCGACAGGGTCGCGCTCGCCACGTGCGACGAAGGGCCTTGCATCCGGTACCCAGGTACAGATTTACCCTCGGTATGCCGGGTGGTCCGGCTGAGGAGGTACCGATGGAGAATTCCTGGGTGGCCGTTGAGGCCTGCACGTTGCCGACGGTCGAGCGCCCAGTGCGCGCGGCGGAGTTCGATTCGCTCTTCGCGGAGCTCGTCGAGGAGGTCGCGCGCGTGTCAGCGACCAGGCTGGTCCTGCGGCTCGGGGGCGGCGAGGGGGTTGCCGAGCGCGCTCAGGGCCTTGCCGAGCGCGAGACGGCGTGTTGTTCCTTCTTCACGTTCCGGGTAGTGGATGAGGCCGAGGCCGGCGTGCGCCTGGAGGTGGAGGTACCGCGGGAGCGGGTGGCCATCCTGGCCGGTTTGGCCGCACGCGCGGAGGCGAGCCTGCATGGCCGGGCATCGTGACGGCATACCCCGAAGAACCGCTCCGGGCGGGTGAGGCCGCCCGGGCAGCCGGGGTCAACCTGCAGACCCTGCGCTACTACGAGCGGCGGGGGCTGCTGCCCGAGCCGGAGCGGACTCTGGGTGGCCACCGGCTGTACCCGGCCGACGCGGTGACGATGCTGAGGGTGATCAAGGCGGCGCAGCGGCTCGGGTTCACCCTCGATGAGGTGGCCCAACTGCTGGAGGTTGGCCGGCACCATCACGGGCGGCCGGACGCCGGGCTGCAAGCCCAGGCGATGAGGAAGATGGCGGAGGTGGATGCGCGGATCGCCGACCTGCGGGTGATTCGGGCGACTCTGGCGGCCGCCATCGACGCGGGCTGCGACGACCTGATGGTGTGCGCGGAGACCAAAGGGTGCCCACTCCCGTTCGCAGGCTTGGCGGCAGATCCGGCCATGGGGCGAGTCCCGATGAGCGGAGGACGGACAAGGGGTATGCCGTGAGCGCCGGTGCCGCTGGTCGTGCCACCCGACTGCACAAGACGGAATCGATGGACGGCCCCTGTCCTGGGCGGCTCTTCGGCACTACCGTCGAAAGGTGACGCGCGTCGGGCAGCGCTTCTCGGGGACGCTTGGTGATGTGCTCAGCGAGCACCGGCGGAGCCGATTCGTGGGCCGGCAGGCCGAGATCGAGCTCTTCCGTGCGGCTTTGGACGGCGGCATGGATCCGGCCTTCTCGGTCCTGCATGTCTTTGGCCCCGGCGGCATCGGCAAGACCAGCCTGCTCGCAGCCTTGGGCGAGACCGCGGCCCAGGCCGGCGCCACGGTGGTCCGTCTCGATGGCCATGACGTGGAGCCGTCGCCTACGAGGGTGCTCGAGGCGCTGGGACAGACGCTGGTCATTCCCAGCGGGGACGATCCCATTGCCCTGCGTCCAAGGGCCGGGCGGCTGGTGCTCCTGATCGATGCCTATGAGCTCTTCGCCTCCCTCGATGACTGGGTCCGCACGCGACTCCTGCCACGGCTGCCCGCGTCGACGATGACGGTGATCGCCGGTCGCTTTGCGCTGACCCCAGCGTGGCGTGCCGACCCGGCCTGGGGAGCACTGCTTCGAGTGGTGTCGCTGCGCAACCTCGACCCGGAGGACAGTCGCGTCTTCCTGCGCACGGCGGGCGTTGGGGAAGACCTGCACGAGAAGGTCATTCGTCTCACCTACGGACACCCGCTGGGTCTGGCGCTGCTGAGCGACCTGCTGCTCCGGGGGGGCAAGGTGGAGTCCGACGGGCTGCCGCTCGACCTGGTCGAGCTGCTGCTGCCGCGATTCGTGGAAACCGTGCCAGATGCCCGGCGTCGTGCGGCGCTGGGCGCGTGCGCGGTGGCGCGGTGCACGACCGAGGCGCTGCTCCGCGACGTTCTCGGGGAGGAGGATGTCCACAAGGTGTTCTGCTGGCTGCGGGAGCTGTCCTTCATCGAGTCCCGGCCGGACGGCTTGGCCCCACACGACCTCGCCCGCGACGTCCTCGACGCCGACCTGCGATGGCGTGACCTCGACAGCTACCGGCGCGTCTTCGACCGGGTCCGAGAGCACAGTCTGGCGGCGCTGGGGACGGCCCGTGGACGGGCACAGCAGCGAGCCATCTTCGACCTGAAGTTCCTCTTCCACCAGGTGCGCGCCGCGATGTCGCCGGTCGAGTGGGACTCGTGGGGCCAGTACTATCCCGAACCGGCACGTGCCCTTGACCGCGGCGCGATCGTCGAGCTGGTCCGCGCCTGGGAGGGCGAGGAGTCGGCCGCGATCGCTGCCCGATGGGTGGACCGCCAGCCCGAAGGTTTCTCTGTCATCCGCGACCTGGACGGTGAGCTGTTGGGGATGCTGGCGATCGTGGAGCTCACCCGCTCGTCGCTGAAGGACATCCATGCCGACCCCGCTGCGACGGCGGCGTGGGACTTTGCGCACCGGAGCGCGCCGCCGAGGCCTGGGGAAGCAGTGACGTTGTGTCGCTTCGTGGTCGATCGGCGCGGCTACCAAGGCCCGTCGCCGACGCTGAATGCGGCCCCGATCGTGACACTGCAGAAGCAGCTCACCACACCGAACCTCTCGTGGGACTTCCTCGCCCTGGCCGACCCGGACAAGTGGAACGAGTACTTTGCTGCGGCAGACCTCCCGCGTGCCGAGGGGGCCGACTTCACCGTCGGGAATCGGCGCTACGGGCTCTTCGCTCACGACTTCCGCAAAGTCCCGGTAGACGCCATGACCCAGCTGTGGACCGAGCGCGCACTGGCACAGGAGCCTGACCTCGCGCCGCGCACGCAGGCCGACTCGCTTCTCGTGCTGTCCCATGCGGACTTCGAGGCAGCGGTCCGCCAGGGGTTCAAGGACCTGCGGCGTCCCGACCTGCTCGCGCGCAACCCCCTTCTGCGGACCCGACTGGTGGCCGACAGAACGGCGTCCGGTGCGTCGGGTGCGTCGGGCGCCCCGGCGCTGGCCGGGCTCCTGCGGGAGGCTGCGGCGACCCTTGCCCAGGATCCCCGCGACGACCGGCTCCTTCGGGCGGTCGATCGTACGTATCTACGCCCCGCCACGACCCAGGAGGCGGCAGCCGCCATGCTCGGCCTGCCGTTCAGCACCTACCGACGCCACCTCACCCAGGGGATGACCCGCATCGTCTCGGCCCTGTGGGACCAGGAGGTCTACGGCCAGGACCGAACAGAAGTGAGCACTTCCTGACCTGGTGAACGAGCACTCCTCGGGGCCAACCTCCACACGACGAGTCAGGAGGTTGCGATGAACGGAACACGCGGCGACCGGGCTGTGGTGCTCGGCGGCGGCATGGCTGGGCTGTTGGCTGCACGGGTGCTTTCCGATGCCTACGCCGAGGTGGTGGTAGTGGAGCGGGACGCGCTTCCGGTAGCAGCAGCGCATCGGCGTGGTGTGCCGCAGGCACGGCACATCCACGGGTTGCTCGCTCGGGGCCAGCATGCCTTGGAGGACCTGTTTCCCGGCCTCACGGCCGAGCTGGTCGAGCTGGGCGCTCCCGCGGGCGACATGCTCCAGGACATCCGGGCCTACGTAGGTGGTCATCGATTCCGCCCCGGCGCGTCCGGCCTGCTCGCAGTGCAGGCGAGCCGGCCATTGCTGGAGGCGCGCATCCGAGCGCGAGTGCGCCTGCTCCCGCCCGTTGTGTTCATGGACGGATGCGACGTCGCCGGAGTCACCGCGTCATCCGATGGTGGTCGAGTCACTGGCGCGCGAGTTGTCAGAAGGCTGGACGGCAGCGCGGAAGAGACGCTGCCGGCGGATCTCGTGGTCGACGCAACTGGCCACGGTTCGAGGACTCCGGTCTGGCTCGAGATGCTCGGCTACCGGCGTCCTCCTGTGGATCGCGTGCGCGTCGGGATCGGGTATGCGAGCCGGATCTACCGGCTTAGCCCCGGACTGCTCAGCGGCGACCTGGGAGTCCTCAACGCCGCGACGCCGGCTCATCCGCGGGGCGGCGCCGTGGCCGCCACGGAGGGCGGTCGCTTCATCGCCACGCTGTACGGAGTCGCCGGCGACTGGCCGCCCACTGACCCGGAGGGGTTCCTCGGCTTTGCCGCGAGCCTGAGGTTCCCGGACGTCGGCCTCATCCTGCGGGAGGCGGAGCCGCTCGACGACCCGGTCGGTTACCGCTACCCCTCCAGCACACGCCACCACTACGAGCGACTCCCGAGGTTCCCCGAGGGACTCCTGGCGATGGGCGATGCCGTGTGCACGTTCAACCCGATCTACGGCCAGGGCATGAGCGTGGTGGCCCTGGAGGCACTGGCCCTGCGCGACCACCTGGGGCAGCAGTCCGCGCCGCATCCCATGCGATTCTTCAAGCAGACCGGCCGGATCGTGGATGTCCCCTGGAGCATGGCCACCAGCGGCGACTTGGCCTTTCCCGGGGTGGTGGGGCAGCGCACGGCCCAGATGCGGTTGATCAACGGGTACGTCGCAAGGCTGCACGCCGCGGCAGCACACGATGCGGTGATCGGACGGGCCTTCCTGAGGGTCGCCGCACTGGTCGACCCGCCGCAGGCGCTGTTGGCGCCGAGTCTGGTTGCACGCACGCTGCGGGCGGGTGGTGCGTGGCGGGGTTTCGGCGCACATCAGGCGCTGGGGCAGTCTCGTTGTCCGAAACCACGCGCGGCCGCCACGACGACGAGGGGACGACAGCCATGACGACGGCGAGGCTGCTGGCCGCGGTGCTGCTTGTCCCCATCCTGGTCGCCACGGGAGCCATTGCGACCCTTGTATGGGTCATCTGCCGCCGTCGCTCGCGCGGGCTCGAATGACCATTGGGCGCCACGCAGGCAGCAGTGAAGGCCACCTGGCCACGGTCCAGACTCTGGTGCGGGTTCCGCCTGGGCGTGACGAAGACGCTGCCTCCTAGGGGGGCGCTTGCGGACCGCCGGTGCGGCGCGCGCTGAGAGCCAGTACGGCGCCGACCACCACGAGGAACGAGCCGATGACCGCCCAGATCGGCTTGCCGCTCATGCCGCTCCCGGCGAGCACATCGAAGCCCTGTAGCGCCCAGACGAGGCCAAGGATCATCAGTACGACACCGACGATAGCTCTGATTCGAGGGCTCACCCGACTGAGCGTAGACACGGGTCCATGGCAATGACCAGATCCGCAGACGCTCCGGCCTGCTCTTGCTAGTCCGCTTCAGACGCTCCTAGCAGTTGGCTGGACTTGCCGGTCGGCTCAGCGCAGCTGCTGGATGCGGACGTGGTTGCCCGCGGGGTCGCGGAAGGCGCAGTCGCGAACCCCGTACGGCTGCTCGGTCGGCTCCTGGACGACCTCGGCGTCGCTGGCCTGCAGCCGGTCGAAGGTGCCGTCGAGGTCCGTGGTGGCCAGGATGATGCTGGCGTAGGTGCCCTTGGCCATCATCTCGGCGATGGTGCGGCGCTCGTCGTCGGTGATGCCGGGGTCGACGGCCGGCGGGTGCAGGACGATGGAGGTGCTGGGCTGGCCGGTGGGGCCGACCGTGATCCAGCGCATCCCGCCGTAGCCGACGTCGTTGCGGACCTCGAAGCCGAGGGTGTCGCGGTAGAAGGCCAGGGCGGCGTCCGGGTCGTCGTGCGGGAGGAAGCTCGCGTGAATCGTGATGTCCATGGCGGTCACGCTAGCTGCGGCTCGGCGGCTCGCACTTCTCGATTCCTGATCGGTCGGGTGACCTGTTTCGCCACGCACGGCGGCATCCCCGCGGTCGCGCGCGCCGCGTGGCGCCGGTAGCTGCTGGGCGGCATACCGACGAGCTCGGTGAAGCGAGTGCTGAAGGTGCCCAGCGACGAGCAGCCGACCGCGAAGCAGACATCGGTGACGCTGAGGTCGCCACGACGCAGCAGCGCCATCGCGCGCTCGATGCGCCGCGTCATCAGGTAGCCGTACGGCGACTCGCCGTAGGCGAGCCGGAACTGGCGGCTGAGGTGCCCGGCCGACATGTGCACGCCGCGGGCGAGCGCCTCGACGTCCAGCGGCTGCGCGTACTCCCGGTCGATCCGGTCGCGGACGCGACGCAGCCGGGCGAGGTCGCGCAGGTGCTGCGCCGCGGCGGGACTGCTGGTCACCCTCAAGATCGTGCCACACACAACTGGATGTGGAGCGGGATGAATGCCTACTCCGCCCTGTTGAACGCGCGCCGTTACCGGTCGCGACGAGTCGATACACATGAGAGAACTCCTCTCAGGGTCTCCGCGAGGGCCTCGGTCAGGTGCCGACGTAGGCCGCGAGGTGCTCGCCGGTGAGGGTGGAGCGGGCGGCGACGAGGTCGGCGGGTGTGCCCTCGAAGACGATCCGGCCGCCGTCGTGGCCGGCGCCGGGGCCGAGGTCGATGATCCAGTCGGCGTGCGCCATGACCGCCTGGTGGTGCTCGATGACGATGACCGACTTGCCGGAGTCGACGAGCCGGTCGAGCAGGCCGAGCAGCTGCTCGACGTCGGCGAGGTGGAGGCCGGTGGTCGGCTCGTCGAGGACGTAGACGCCGCCCTTCTCGGCCATGTGGGTGGCCAGCTTGAGCCGCTGCCGCTCGCCGCCGGACAGCGTCGTGAGCGGCTGGCCGAGGCTGAGGTAGCCGAGCCCGACGTCGGCGAGCCGGTCGAGGATGGCGTGCGCGGCCGGCGTGCGCGCCTCGCCGGCGCCGAAGAAGGCGACCGCGCCTCGGTCGACCGGCAGGTCGAGCACCTCGGCGATGTTGAGCCCGCCGAGCGGGTACTCCAGCACCGACGCCTGGAACCGCTTCCCCTCGCACTCCTCGCAGGTGGTGGCGACGCCGGCCATCATCGCCAGGTCGGTGTAGATGACGCCGGCGCCGTTGCAGGTGGGGCAGGCGCCCTCGGAGTTGGCGCTGAACAGGGCCGGCTTCACGCCGTTGGCCTTCGCGAACGCCTTGCGGATCGGGTCGAGCAGTCCGGTGTACGTCGCCGGGTTGCTCCGCCGCGAGCCACGGATCGCGGTCTGGTCGACCGACACCACTCCGTCTCGGCCCGACACCGATCCGTCGATCAGCGAGCTCTTGCCCGACCCGGCCACGCCGGTCACCACCACCAGCACGCCGAGCGGGATGTCGACGTCGACGTCCTGCAGGTTGTGGGTGCTGGCGCCGCGCACCTCCAGCACCCCCGACGGCGTCCGCACCGATGGCTTCAGGGAGGCGCGGTCGTCCAGGTGCCGCCCGGTGAGCGTGCCGCTGGCCCGCAGCCCCTCGACCGTGCCCTCGAACACCACCTCGCCGCCCTCGGTGCCGGCGCGCGGGCCGAGGTCGACGACGTGGTCGGCGATCGCGATCGTCTCCGGCTTGTGCTCCACGACGAGCACGGTGTTGCCCTTGTCGCGCAGCTGCAGCAGCAGCTCGTTCATCCGCTCGATGTCATGGGGGTGCAGGCCGATCGTCGGCTCGTCGAAGACGTAGGTGACGTCGGTGAGCGACGAGCCGAGGTGCCGGATCATCTTGGTGCGCTGCGCCTCTCCCCCGGACAGGGTGCCCGACGGCCGGTCGAGCGAGAGGTAGCCCAGGCCGATCTCCGACGAACGAGTCGAGGAGGTGCTGCAGTCCGGCGAGCAGCGGGGCCACCGACGGCTCGTCCAGGCTCCGGACCCAGTCGGCCAGGTCGCTGATCTGCATCGCGCAGACGTCGGCGATGTTCTTCCCGTTGATCTTCGACGATCGAGCCGCCTCGCTGAGTCGGGTGCCGTCGCAGTCGGGGCAGGTGGTGAAGGTGATGGCCCGCTCCACGAAGGCCCGGATGTGCGGCTGCATCGCCTCGACGTCCTTGGAGAGCATCGACTTCTGGATCTTCGGGATCAGGCCCTCGTAGGTGAGGTTGATCCCTTCGACCTTGATCTTGGTCGGCTCCTTGTAGAGCAGGTCGTGCAGCTCCTTCTTGGTGTACTTGCGGATCGGCTTGTCCAGGTCGAAGAAGCCGCGAGCCGCTGAAGATGCGGCCGAACCAGCCGTCCATGCTGTAGCCGGGGATCGTGAGCGCTCCCTCGCTCAGCGACTTGCTGTCGTCGTACAGGGCGGACAGGTCGAAGTCGGTGACCGACCCCATGCCCTCGCAGCGCGGGACACATGCCGCCGAGACGGTGGAAGGTCGCCTTCCCGGTCTTCGTCCTCCCCTCGCCACGCTCGATGGTGATCGCACCGCTGGCCGTCACCGAGGGGACGTTGAACGAGTACGCGTTGGGCGAGCCGATGTGCGGCTTCCCGAGCCGGCTGAAGAGGATGCGCAGCATCGCGTTGGCGTCGGTGGCGGTGCCGACGGTGGAGCGGGGGTTCGACCCCATCCGCTCCTGGTCGACGATGATCGCCGTCGTCAGCCCGTCGAGGACGTCGACCTCGGGCCGCGCCAGCGTCGGCATGAAGCCCTGGACGAAGGCGCTGTAGGTCTCGTTGATCAGCCGCTGCGACTCCGCGGCGATCGTGTCGAACACCAGCGAGCTCTTGCCCGAGCCGGAGACGCCGGTGAACACCGTCAGCCGGCGCTTCGGGATCTCGACGCTGACGTCCTTGAGGTTGTTCACGCGCGCGCCGTGCACGCGGATCAGATCGTGGCTGTCGGCAACGTGCAGCGCAGGCGACTGCGTGTCCGTCCTCGTGGCCATGCTCATCGTGTCTCCATCTGTCAGGCGGTGCCGCCTTCGCGGTCTCCGTCGGCGTCAGACCAGCCAGCGGCCGTCGCGCATCAGCTCGCGGTCGGGCAGCTCGTTCACCTCGCGCCAAGCCTGGATACGGCGCGGTGAGATGCGGAACCAGCGGTACGGCGTGGCCAGCGCACGCGGGTCGAAGCCGGTGTGCGCGACGAACCGGTCACCGCGCTCCTGAGGCAGCGCGTCGATCTCGAGGACCTCGACTTCGCCCTCGATCATGGACACGTCGCGGGTATGGCCCAGCCCCAGCCGAACGGACCGGGTGGCGGCCAGGTTCCTGCCGGTCGGACTGTCCGTCGGCGTGGCCATCAGCAGCGCCCCGCCGTCCCAGTCGAAGGACAGCGGCACCAGGTACGGCACAGCGTCTGGCGAGGTACTGGCCACCCAGACATCGATGTCGTGGGTGAGCCGATGCTCGGTGTCGCGACGACGCTGAGCGCGGGAGCGGGGGTCGGCACTCATCGGTCCTGAAGCAGCCCGAGGACGTTGCCATCGGGGTCGGTGACAGTGGCCACCAGGCGGCCGCCACCTACGTCGTGCGCGGGTTCCTTCACGGTGGCACCCGCGGCGGTCACCTCGGCCAGCTTCGCCTCGATGTCCGGCACGTGCCAGTAGGCCAGCGGCGAGGTCATGCCCTGCGGTCCACCGCCTGGCACCAGCCCGATGTGCTGGCCTGCGGCCTCGAAGCCGACGTAGTAGGACTCGTCGGTCTGCGGCGGTACGCCGAGCAGGGCGGTGTACATGGCCTTGGCCGTCGCCAGGTCGGACACGGGATGCAGCACGGTCTTGATTCCCTGGGTGGAAGAGCCGGTCATGGTCACTCCTGAAGTCGTGGGTCATATCGACCCGGTGGGATTGTCGGGCCTGAAAGCGAACGGGAAGCCCAGGAATTGCCCTTGGCCATCATCTCTACGACGGTGCGGCGTTCCTCGGTGACGCCCGAGTCGTCATGCGGGAGGAAGGCCAAGTGATGTCCATGACGGTCACGCTAGCTGCGGCTCGGCGACCGCCGCTTCTCGATTCCTGATCGGTCGGGTGACCTGTTTCGCCACGCACGACGGCATCCCCGCCGTCGCTTGGGGCGGTCCGGGGAGTCAATCTTCCGCGCGTGGCTCAGGGAGAGGTGTCCGCCGAGGGGCGGCAGGCGTCGACGGCGGCGGTCACAGTGCCGTGGAAGTGGTCGGCGCCGATGGCCTCGGCCAGACCGACCGAGTCCAGGCGTTGGCGGAGCTCCAGGGCTGCCCTGGCGAGGTGGAGCTCGATGTTCCGCTCGCGCAGACCGTCGATCACTTCCCGCAGCGCCACCTCGGCACTCGCGTCGATGTCGCTGATGAACGAGCCGTCGAGGACCACGTGTCGGACGGGCTTGGGGGCGCCGTCCACGGCGGCCCAGAGCCGGCGCTTGAAGAAGTGGGCGTTGGCGAAGAACAACCGGTCCTGGATGCGGTAGACGACCACGCCCTGGGTGATGCCCGCATCGGGGTGGTCGACGACGTCGACGTACCTGTCCTCCTGGGCGGACCACCCGAGCACGGCGTCCGCGGGTCGGGCTGCCCTGCGGATGATGTCGGCGACGGACAGGATGACGGCCACGATGATTGCCTGCAGGACCCCGATCGTGACGACGCACAGGACTGTGATGGCGGCGATGACGACCTCGACCCGGCTGCTGCGAGCGAGCGCCCGCCATTGCGCGGGGTCGATCAGCTTGGCTCCGGCGTACACGATGACCGCCCCGAGGACGGCCGACGGCAGGTACTCGATCGGCGCCGTGAGGAACATCAGGATGCCGGCGATCGTGGCCGCGGCGGCGAGCCCGCTGACTTGGCTCGTCGCACGCATGTCGTCGTTGACCGCCGTGCGTGACCCGCTCGTGCCGACCGGGATGCCCTGCGTGACGCCCGCCGAGATCTGGGCGACGCCGAACGCGAGCAGCTCCTGGTTGGCGTCGACGACCTCGTGGTGGCGGGCGGCGAAGGAGCGGGCCGTGAGGATGGAGTCGGAGAACGCCACGAGGAAGACGGCCAGAGCCGCGACGACGAGCGTGCCGAGGTCCGCGCCTGACACGTCGGGCACCTCAAGCCTGGGCAGCCCGCTGGGCACGGGGCCGGTGACCGACACGCCTCGGGCGGCGAGGTCCAGTGCCCAGGACGCGGCGATGCCCAGGACCACGAGAAGGAGTGCGCCGGGGATCCGCTTGCTGATCTTGCCGGCCACGATCAGGAGCGCCAGGGAAAGGGCGCCGACCACGACCGTCGCACCGTTGGCGTCGCCGAGGTTGCCGACTGTGTCGACCGTCTCTCGGATGGCCCCCTCCTCGTCGCTGGAGATGCCGACCAGCTTGCCCAGCTGGCCCAGGATCAGCACGATGGCGACCCCGGTGATGTACCCCACCAGGACCGCCTGCGAGAAGTAGTCCGCGATCCAGCCGAGGCGGGCCAGGCGGGCCACGAGGAACACAAGCCCCACCATGATCGCGAGCATCGCAGCGAGCGCCGCGTACTCGGCGCTCCCACTGGCGGCCAGCGGGGCGATCGCCGTTGCGACGAGCAGCGCGACGGTGCCCTCCGGCCCCACGACGACCCGAGGCGCGGACCCCAGGACCGCGTACGCCAGGACGGGCAGCAGGAGGGCGTACAGCCCGGCGCTGACCGGGACCCCGGCCAGCTGGGCGTAGGCCATCGACGCCGGCAGGGCCAGCGCCGCGACCGTGACCCCGGCAATGACATCGGTCCGCAGCCGCCCACCCGAGTACGTCGACATCGAACGAGCGAAGGGCACGTACCGGGTCGTCATTGGCGGTCGACTCGCCGAGGCGAAAGGGCCGCGACCTTTGTAGGCCTTGCTGAACGGCTGCACAGAGATACACGCAACCGGTCAGGGCGACATCCGTCATCCCTCGATGGGGATGAATCGAATCGGCCGAGCGTCCGCTGGGGGTTGCACTCCAGGGGCGGGGTGGTGACACGCTAACGCCGGGACTGGCTGGCCGGGCGGGACCTGCCGGCCGACGACGGCGGCAAACCCGCCGACGACGAGGAAGCCAGCACTGCAGTGAAGCTCCCGCCCCGACTACGACCGGCATCAGAGCAGGGGCGGTGACTATGCGGACAGGGTCAACGGACCAGCGGCTGCTGATCGACCTTGCGGCGCATCGGGCCAATCGGCCCCTCGCGGCGACGGTTACTCACCACGTGAAGTCCTGGTCGACGTTGGCTTGTCAAGCGCCAGCAGCAGGCCGCTGGGTGTTTCCCGGGCCGACAAACGGGCACTCACTGGCGCCCCGGCTGCCCTGACGCCTCGGTTCACCTAGACCCCCTGGCCCCGACTTCGATCAGCCCGCCGAGCCAGCCCGTTCCGGCGCGCGGTCGTTCCCCAGCGCCAGTACGGTGGACCCGATCGAGCGGGGGACATGCTTGAGGGGGTGATCCGGGTGGCGCTGAGATCCTACGGAGTGCTCAAGGGTCGGGTCGTCGAGGGGCGGCCGGAGCGCGGGGCTGCCTCGCCGCACCACCAAGTGCGGGTGCGCGCCGCGAACGTCGACTTCCGCATCGCCGTCGACGTCCTGTCGAAACTGCCGCCGTCGGAGCTGCTGTTCCTCGCGGCCGAGACGTTCGAGCACCCGGTGACGGCGGGCCTGCCGGCGCTGCCCGAGGGGTTCCACGCCATCCCCCGCAAGCGCGGCGGGATCGCGCTCGACTACGTCCGAGGCAACCTGTTCGACCGCACCGCGCTCCGTCCGGTCCCCGCGACCGCTCCCGGACCGGGCAACGACCTCGCCGACATCATCGACCGCTACGTCACGCGAGCCGCGGCCGACCCGGACGCAAGGGTCTACGCATTCGGAGAGCGCTGGGGACCCGAGTCGACGAAGCCCGACAAGGTCTTCGGCTTCCTGCCCGGCAACAGCGTCCACGACATCCACATGAACCAGGGCAACGCCGATCGGTTCGTTGCCGACGACGGCGTCTGGCAGGACGGCGGCCTGCTGTTCCACTTCCCCGCCCAGGGACAGTGGGTCGCGATCTTCCTGGTGTTCCAGTCTCAGTCGTTCCACACCGACGACGTGACCGGGCAGGCTCTGCCGGCTTTCGGTTCGCAAGAACCCGAGGTCTACCACTCCGTCCGCATCATCGCGGCCCTCGTCAACGGGGCCGGCCCGGCGCCCGAGGACGAGACCGTCACCCTGCTCAACGCGAGAAACGTGCCCGTCGACCTCGCCGGCTGGTCCATCGCCGACCGCACCAAGGCGCGGATGCCACTCAAGGGTGTCCTCGATGCCGGCGAGGCCCGTCGCGTGCCGATCCGGCCACCGATCGCGCTCGGCAACTCCGGCGGACTCATCACCCTCCTCGACCCGAGCGGCCTCCAGGTGGACGGCGTTGCCTACACCAAGGAGGACGTCCGCCGAGAGGGCTGGACGGTGGTGTTCTGAGCTGCACCAAAGCCGCACAGTCGGTATGCCGTGCACGCGGCTCGGGAGGCGACGCGTGACCGTTGAGCGACCTGGATTGGGTAACCATCTGTGAATCGGTGGCGGTCGAGATCGCGTAGTGCCCCTCCGGCTGTGGGGGTCTGGTCAGGCTGTGGAAGTCGGGGACTACTGGGCACGGCCAGGCACGTCGATGGGGCTCGCTCTCGATCGTGGTGCGGCCGTGGCAAGACCCCTCGAACATACGTCCAGGGGTGGGGCGGCAGCATCTCGGCCGTCAGGGCCTTGCCGTCGGTCGGCGCCACTTCCACCCGCAAGCCGAGCATGTGCCGGCCCTGAGCGAAACGCGAAGACCGTTCGACCGAGAACACCACCCGCTGGTTGAGGCCCTCGCCGGCCCTGCTTCTCACCGACGAGCCGGCCGCATCGGACTGAACACCCCGAGCTGCGGCCAGAGAGTGCATTCGCCGCCAGGAGAAGCTGGGCGGAAAGGCGCTGGGTCAACGACCACCGCGTGTCGCCCGGGCGCCACTGCGGTCGGGAACCGTCGGCGTCAGTATCACCATGGGGGAGTCGGTCACCCAGTCCTCGATGGAATACGGCTGTTCGGCGTACCAAGGCTGGAGGTGCCACGCTTCCTTGGCGATACGGCGCCGTGTGGCCCCATCAGTGACTTCCTCCGCCGTGACTGCTAGGTCGCGGTCCGGATCACGCAGATGCAGAACCGCTTCGGGGTGTTCGCGCAGGTTGGCCAGCCAATGCCGGGCGCCGGGAGTCCCCGTAAGAACGATCTGCCGGTCGACGATCACGTACCAAATCTCGACGCGGCGGCTTTGGCCACTACGGCGCCCGACAGCGCTTAGGTCGCAAGTGCCGGTGAGCGACAACTCGTCCGCGTCCATTCTCGGAGGTTAGGTGAGCCCCGTGGGTTTCGCGTCTTCCGCTGGGTCCAGATTGCTCATGCGTACGACCCCGCCCGGGCTCTGCGGGCATGTCCGGGCGTGGCCCAGAGTGGCGAGGGAATGCCGCTCAGCGCGGGTGGACGCCGCCGGGTGGATCGTTGATCCTCGTGAAAGGTGTATCCGCAACCGGAGGGAGTCGTCCATG
Organism: uncultured Actinomycetota bacterium; assembly: GCA_963715025.1. Taxonomy (GTDB): domain Bacteria; phylum Actinomycetota; class Actinomycetes; order Actinomycetales; family Dermatophilaceae; genus DASSJT01. Next base: position 1,502,931 of record CAVQQQ010000009.1, read on the forward strand.
CGCACGACCCGGATCACAGCCAACTTGCACGTTTCGGACATCGCGGCGGCGAAGTTCTTCTACACGGACTTCCTGGGGCTCGACACCGAGGAGTTCAACATGGGCTGGGTGGCCCGGTACACCTCACCGGACACCGGAGCCCACGTGCAACTCCTCACCCGCGACGCTGCCGCCTCCGATGACCCGGTCATCTCCGTTCACGTCGACGACGTCGACGGCGCCTACCAGGAGGCCCAGCAGCGAGGGTACGAGATAGTCCTGCCGCTCAGGACGGAGCCTTGGGGAGTGCGCCGGTTCTTCGTGCGAGCCCCGGACGGCAACGTGCTCAACATCCTGCAGCACAGGGAGTGAGCCTGGCATCCAAGCCATTGATCAGCGGCAGACCCGGACGTTCAACCGCTGGGGCTGTCTGCATAACTCTGCGCAGCGGGACGGGTGGCGCGCGGCCGGACCACTCCTATTGGCCGACTCTGGCTCCGTTATCCATCCTCGGTTGCCGTCGCGTAGGGATCCTGCCCCGGGACGACCACTGACGCTGGCGAGGCGGTTGGCGGCCGGCCGGAGCCCTCAGTCGATCTGCTCCGCCATCTCGACGATGGTCCCCTCCGGGCCGCGCGCGTAGCAGAGCCGATAGCTGTCTTCGTAGCACTCCACCTCGCCAACGAGCTCCGCGCCGCGGGCTCGCAAGCTGGCGACGACGGCGTCGATATCGTCGAACGCGAATGCGACATGGCGGATGCGTGGGGTGTTCGCCGGCGCGTGCCGGTCGCCGCCCCGGCCGACGGCCCGAGCTACAGCGTCCCTCGGTGCCGATCGGCTGATGGGAACGCACCGCCCACTGGTCTGAAGAGACCAGCGATGAGTTGCTCGGCCTAATCGGGTCATAGCTGGGTACGCGAGCCTATGGAGGAGGCTCAGTGAGACGACTGTTCCTACCTAGCTCGGCGGCCCGCGCGCGGGCGGCCTGGCGGACCAGGTGGTCGCGCTCGGCGACGTTCGTGGCCCGGCGGGCGGCCTCGGCGTACGCCGTGGCGGCGGCAGGGAGGTCGCCGCCGAGCTCGTGCAGGTGGCCGCGGACGGCGTGCCACCGGTGCCGCTCGCCGAGCACCTCGCGCAGCCGGTCGGTCTCGCGCAGCCCGGCGGCGGCGCCGAGGACGTGGCCGACCGCGACCGCGCGCCCGAGCACCGCGGCGGGGTCCTGGCGCACCGGGTCGTCGGTGAGGGCGACGAGGTCGTCGTACCAGGCGAGGATCTGCGGCCAGTCGGTCTCCTCGGCGCTTGCCGCGTCGTCGTGCAGGGCGGCGATGGCGGCCTCGACCTGGTAGCGGCCGGGGCGCTGAACGGCCAGCGCCGACTGCAGGACGCGCACGCCCTCGGCGATCTCGCGGGTGTCCCACAGGCCGCGGTCCTGTCGGTCGAGCGTGACGATGCGACCCTCTGAGTCGAGTCGCGCCGGGAGGCGGGCGTGGTTGAGGAGCATCAGCGCGAGCAGCCCGCGCGCCTCCGGTTCCTCGGTGGCGAGGGTGAGTTGGCGGGCGAGCCGGATCGCCTCGCCGGCCAGGTCCACCCGGCCCGCGTGGCCGGCCGTGTAGACGAGGTAGAGCACGCGCAGCACGACGGCGAGGTCGCCGGGCTGGTCCAGGCGGCGCCCCTGCAGGGTGCGCTTGGCCCGGCTGATCCGCTGCGCCATCGTCGCCTCCGGCACGTAGAAGGCGTCGGCGATCTCCCGGGTGGTGAGGCCGCCGACGGCGCGCAGGGTCAGCGCCACCTGGGAGGCGGGCGCGAGGTCGGGGTGGCAGCAGCAGAAGAGCAGGAAGAGGGTGTCGTCGCCCTCCTCGGTGGCGGCGGGCCGCGGCTCGGCGTACGTCGCCTCCTCGCGGCGGTGACGGGCGGCCTCGCTGCGGCGGGCGTCGACGAGCCGCCGGGTCGCGACCGTCGCCAGCCACGCGCGCGGGTCGCGCGGCGGGTGCTCGGGCCACACCCGCAGCGCCTCCAGCAGCGCCTCCTGCAGCGCGTCCTCGGCGGCGTCGAAGTCCTCGCCCCGCCGGACCAGGCCCGCGAGCACCCGCGGGACGAGGGCGCGCAGCGCGCCCTCGTCCAGCCGTCGCGTCGGCTCGTCGATCACGCCGGGTCAGTCGTCCGAGGGCGCCTCGGACATGACCTCCCGGACGTCGATCCACTCGTACAGCGGCTCCCCGCCCGGGCCGGGCTCGGAGGAGACGTAGGCCGCGAGCTCGACCGCGCGCTCGTGCGACTCGACGTCGATCATGTACCAGCCCGCCACGAGATCGCTGGTCTCGGGCAGCGGGCCGTCGGTGGTGACCGGCGCGGCGTCCGGGCCGCCGTAGCGCACCCAGGTGCGCGCCGGCGTGAGCGCCTGCGCGTCGACGTACTCGCCGTTCTCCTCGAGCAGCTCGCTGACGTGCTTGAGGAAGGCCATGTGCGCCTCCACGTCCTCGGGGGCCCACTGGTCCATCGGGGGCACGGGACGGTGCGGCTCCGGGCCGCCGCGGTAGTGCTTGAGGAGCAGGTACTTCGGCATGGTGGTCTCCTGGTGTCGTGGGCCGCGCCTGTCGTGGCCCTTCACCTGGTGAGCGGAGCCGGTCAGAGCTTCTCGACATGAAATCACTCATCGAGCTCCGAGACCGTCGCGTAGGGGGATCGGCCACGGTTCAGCGTCTCGGTGCCAGGCGGGGTCGCGGTTGCTGAGGCCCGTGAGCCGCTCGATGGTGGTGGTGGCGCTCAGCTGCGCTGATTCGTCCCGTTGCCGGGCCGGTTCCTCGACCGCGCCCGGGAGGGTCGTCTCGAAGTCGATCAGCGTCTGACATGACCATCCTACGTTTCCGTTGGTAGCCGCTGTCGGTCAGTGTCCGGTCAACGAGTTCGCGACGTCTGCTGACGTGCGCGCACAGGCGGACGGGGTCGACATCAGCAATGGCTGCCCCGGGGGTGGCCGCGGTGAACTAGCCTGATCAGCCGTGAGAGGACACCCCGTGACTGATGCGTGTGAACAGCGCCGTCCACCTGGCCGACTCTTGCACCCCGGTCAGTTCGCCAACGCCCTGACCGCGGAAGCGTGAAGCCGCGCGATGGGTGCCAGTGTGTTCGTGCTCAACACCGGCGGCACGATCGGGATGGTGGGAACTCCGGACGGCTACGCTCCGGTGCGCGGTGCGCTGGGCCCCTATCTGGATTGGATCGTCGAGATGTCGAGGGGTGAGCTGCCCCCGATCGAGTTCCTCGAGCTCGACCCCCCGATCGACTCGGCCAACGCGACGCCCGACAGCTGGTGTGAGATCGCGCAGATCCTGTTCGAGCGCCGGGCGGACCATCCCGGCTTCGTCGTGCTGCACGGCACCGACACGATGGCCTACGCGTCATCGGCGCTCTCGTTCCTGTTGCCATCGTTCGGCAAGCCCGTGGTCGTCACCGGTGCGCAGATCCCGATCGCGCGCACGCGCAGCGACGGCCGGCAGAACTTCATCGGGGCTTTGGAGGTCGCAGCCACGCAGGTCATCCCTGAGGTCACCCTGCTGTTCGGGGAGGCGCTCCTCAGGGGAAACCGTGCCACGAAGGTCGACGCCTCGGGACTCGACGCCTTCGACTCACCCCGGTTCCCGCCACTGGCCGAGATCGGCATCGACGTCGTCGTGAACCACACCCTGGTCCGGGCCGCCGAGGGGACTCCGGGGCTGACCACCGGGTCGCTCGGGAAGGTTGCGGCGGTGCGGCTGTTCCCCGGGTTCTCGGCGTCCATCCTTGCGAACATGTGCCGGCCGCCGTTGCAGGGGCTCATCATCGAGGCGTATGGCGCGGGCAACGGCCCCTCGGACGACCGGGAGTTCCTGGCGGCGGTCGAGGCCGCCGCCGCCAGGGGCGTCGTCGTGGTCGTGGTGACGCAGTGCGTCCGAGGATCGGTGCGGCCCGGTGCCTACGCGACGGGGTCGGCGCTGATTCGAGCCGGTGCGGTGCCCGGCTTCGACATGACGTGCGAGGCGGCCCTCACCAAGCTCGCCGTCCTGCTCGGCCAAAGTCTCGACGCTGCCACGGTCGCGGAGCTGATGCAGCACGATGTCGCCGGGGAACTGACCCGGTGACGGTCACCGGGTCGCGCACTTGCGCAGTACAGCCAGTGAGGAGCGGCATGACAACGAGGGACCGACACATCCCGAGTGCACGAATGCGGCTGGCACCGCGTGCCGCCCTCATTGGCCTCGTTGCCCTGCTGGCCACCTCCTGCGGCGGCGACGGCTCCGTCACCCAGCCCACCGAGTCACGGTCGCGCACCGCGACAGTATCGCCAACCACCACTGTCGAGGCACCAGCGCCCACGCGGACCGAGAACAGGCCGACCAGCCCGAGCCCAACGCCGCCTGGCGAGCAGTCGACCTCCGAGGCGCCACCCTCGTCGGCTGCGCCGACGCCGACATCGACATCGACCACCAGTGCCGAAGCCGAGACGAGCAGGCCCCCCTCGTGGCTTTGGTGGCTGTTGGGCGCCCTTGCCGTGATCGCTGCCATCGCCGTTCCACTCCTGCTTCGACGCCGACGACAAGCATGGGAAGCAGAATTCTCAGCGTCGGCGCAAGAGGTCATCTGGCTCGCCCGCGACCTTGTTCCGCAGCTGCGGCTGGCCAGTTCTGCCGATCAGGTCCGCGGCGGCTGGGCCGTCAGCGCTGACCGGGTGGCCGCCACCGAGGATCGGTTGACGGCCCTCGAAGCCACCGCCCGAAGCGAGGAGGATCGTCCGCGAGCCCGCATCTTGCGTGACGCCGTGCGGGCTTCGCGAAACCGGATCCAGGCGGTGGCCGATGGCGCGACAGTAGACCTCCCTGCGGAGCTGGGCCATGTGGCCAGCGACCTTGAGGCGGCATTGGCAGCAGCCTTCCCGGTGTCGCCGCCGCCCGAACCGAACCCGCAGGGCTGACGCGCGCGCGTGTGCTCAGGCTGTCGTCGCCCCGAGATGGGCAGAGGGTTCATCCGTCGCGGGTGAGGCAGCAGGGGACAGCCACGAGCACGGTTGGCCAAAGGGGCGTTCGGTCACCGGCACAGGGGCCACGAGAGGATAGCGATGGACAACATCACGACTGACTTCTGGGACGTTCTGTTGTGGAGTTTCTGGTTCTTCATCTGGATCGCCGCGCTCATGGTGTGGTTCCGCTGCCTGTTCGACCTGTTCCGCGACCGCTCGCTCAGCGGCTGGGCGAAGGCCGGCTGGGCGGTCCTGCTCATCTTCGTGCCGTGGGTCGGCGCCCTGATCTACCTCATCGCCCGTGGCCGGAGCATGACGGAGCGGCAGATGGCGGAGATGGCGCAGATGCAGGCCCAGCAGGAGCAGTACATCAAGCAGGTTGCCGCCAGCGGCCCCCAGGGCGCGTCCCCGGCCGACCAGATCGCCAGGGCCAAGTCGCTCCTTGACTCCGGGGCGATCACCCAGGCCGAGTTCGAAGGGCTCAAGGCGAAGGCCCTTGCCTGACCTGACCGTGGCCATTCTGGTCTCGGGCCGGCCCATTCGACTGGCCACTCCCGAGGGCCGTGGAGCGGCCAACATCTCCCGCGCCATGAGTCGTCGAACGGTCCTTGCGGTTCGCCTTGCAGCGGGCGTCGTTGTCGGGGCGCTCGCCCTGGCCGGGTGCGGCGGCGGGGGCTCCTCGCCCGAGGAGCGCGTGTCCGCCAAGCAGCAGGCCCTCGCCGACGCCCAGGCGGAGGCGGCGTCCGCGAAGACGTCCTTCTGCAGCACCGCCGCCGACTACATCACGGCCGTGGACCGCTACGGGGATGTCCTGACCACGACCGCACCAACCGTCGGCGACGTCAAGACCGCCGGCCACGACCTCGAGCAACCTCGCGAGGACGCGACCGCGGCCGCGGAAGCCGCGGTCAGCGCGCAGCAGGCGGTGGTCCAGGCCGAGCAGGAGCTGGCGGACGCCCAGGCCGCCGTGGCCTCTGCAAGCACGTCCGCCAAGACCTCGGCGGGCTCGACGCCGCCGCCGGCGAGCCCGACCACCTCGGTGCCGCCGGCGACCGTGAACCGGGTCAAGCAGGCCGAGACCGAGTTCTCGGCGGCACAGAGCGGCATCTCGGACCAGACGCCGCTGCGTCAGGCAGCGCAGCAGTTCAACGCCGCTGCCGTCGCGCTCGAGATGTCCTGGCTGGCGCTGTTCGCCGACGCCGGCTGCCTGACCGGTGAGGCCCAGAAGTCCGCGCAGAAGGCGGTGCACGACTACGCCGCGGCGCTGCAGCAGTCACTCAGCGAGGCTGGCTACTACAGCGGCAAGGTCGACGGCGTGTACGGCCCGTCGACGGTCGAGGCCGTGCAGTCGCTGCAGAAGGCGCACGGACTGCCGGTCACCGGCACCGTGGACAAGGCGACGCAGGCAGCCCTGCAAGCCGATCTGCAGGCCAAGGGCGGCGCCGCGGCGCAGCAGGCACTCGCCTCCACCGCGGCAGTCCAGCAGACCCTCAGGCTCGCCGGCTTCTGGACCGGCCCCGTCGACGGCCAATGGACACCAGCGCTGACCGAGGCCCTGAAGAAATTCCAGACCGAGCTCGGCGTCCCAGCCACCGGGACCGTCGACGCCGCGACCATCGCGGCCCTCGAGAAGGCCATCGCCAAAGCGAACAAGCCGCCGTCACCCTCATCCTCGGGAGCGGGTCCATCCTCGCCCGCCAGCACCGCACCGCCAGCCACCACACAGTCTTAGACCAGCGGCGGGCGGATGCCGTCGGCCGGCCAGGAGGGATAGCGGCCGCCCATCTTGGCCACCGCGTAGCCCTGGAGCGTGGCGACGATGCCTGCCACCAGGAACGAGATCCAGACCGCGGACCCGGCCATCGCACCGGCCTGTCCCAGCAGGGCGAAGATCTCGGCGCCCACCATCGACCCGATGCCGAGAAAGGCGGCTACTCGAACCGTCATCTGACGCTTCGGCTCCGGCGGGACGGTGGGCTGGCGCCTCCCGGGTCGCTACCGGACGCGCGGCCCGCCGCTTCTCCGGTCATGGGCCCTGGCTGTTGGCGAGGTTCTGGATCAGCAGGGACTGGGCGACAATGAGGCGCTCGATCTCCGACGGGTCGACGCTCTCGTCGGAGGCGTGGATAGGCGAAAGGGCGACGTCCTCGGGCCCCCAGAGGATGAGCTCCGCCTGCGGGGCGGCCTCCTGCAAGGTGCGCAGCAGGGGGATGGATGCGCCGGAACCGGCCTCCCCGGTGGCTTGCCGAAGGCGGCCTCCAACGCCTGCCTTCCGCGGGATACGCGGGGCCGTCGGTCCTGTACTGGAACGGGTTGGCCGCCTTGGTGCGCTGGACCTCGACCTGGGCCCCTCACGGGGCGTGGGTCTCCAGGTGGTGGACCAGGGCGTCGAGCTCCTTCACGGGGTCGGAGCCGGGCACGACGCGCATCGACAGCTTCGCTCGGGCCTCCGGGACGAGCACGTTCGGCGAGCCGGCGACGCTGGTCATGTCCGGCGCGGGCGTGCGCCCCGCAGGTGGTGCGCGCCCGGGTCGCGCGGCGTTCGTCGTGAACGTCATGAACGCCACCGGGAAGGACGGGTTGGGAGGCCGCGTCGCTGCCGGCCTGGCGAAGCAGCGGTTCACCGTGGGCGGCATCAGCAACGCCCCTGAGTCCTGGTATGTCACCCAGAGCGCCGTGGTCCACCACGGCCCTGCCGGTCTGGACCAGGCACTCCTGGTGTCGTCGCAGATCCCCGGCGCCACGCTCTTCGAGGACGCTCGCCCCGGCACCGGTGTCGACGCGGTCGTCCGCATGGGTTACGCCGACATGGTGCCGGTTCCTGCCCGGCTTCGGCCGATCCCCTCCGAGGTGGGCGTCAACGTCTACAACACGACGTACAGGACGGGCCCGGCCAAGGTCGTCGCCCGCGACCTGAAGGCTCGCGGCTTCGACATCAAGGACGTCTCCAACGGTCCGCAGCGCACCTGCAGATGGGCACTGCCATCATCCGCTACGGCGACAAGGGTGACCTGGCCCCGGCCCTGCTGAAGGAACACGTCCCAGGCGCGCAACTGGTCAAGGACACCCGATCCAGCGCGACCGTCGACCTCGTCCTCGGCAACGCCTACTCGGCTCTCACGCGCCGGCGAACCTGCCCCCGGTCCCGCCGCGACCCAAGCCGCGGATCCCGACAGTGGCCCGTCCGTGCCAGTGAGCTGACTGCGGGCCGGTATCGGTAGAGCGGAGAGCGTCTCTCGCACGTCGTCCGGTGGAGGAGGCAGGGAGCACATGACATCACCGATGTGGTAGCCCGCGGCCAGCTGCTCGGCGCTGGTGAAGGGTTCATCGACCGTCGGCGTCACAGACGGGTCGGGTTGGAGGTAGCCGTCCTCGATCCGTGCAGTCGACCCACCGTGGGCTGGCACCGCGACGGAGGTCGCTCAAGTTGGCAGACCGCGGCTGGCCGAGGGGCGCCGGGTGTTGAACGGCCCTGGCCGGGCGTCGTGCGATATCTCTCGGCCAGTCAGAGGTTCTGACGGTCACCGACGGCCACTCGACCAGACCTCAGGCTGACCAGCCGGAACGACAAAGCAGCAGGTCAGGGGGCTTCTGACGTGCGGCTTTGGGTGGTGGCCAGGGGCGGGGTCGAACCGCCGACCTTCCGATTTTCAGGTGTCGGCTGTCGTGGTCGGAGGCCTGAAGGGGACCGTCGCGCATCCCCGTTGGGCCGCCCGAGTGCGGCGTGGGCTGGTTGTGTCCCGTCGCGTTGCTGTCAGTGCTGCTGTCACGCCACCATGCACGCGGACACCGGCCCCGCACAGAGTGCCTGCGATGGCCGCGAGGACCAGTCCGACCAACGGCCAGCAGCCGCCGGAATGCGAGATGTATGCCGTGTGGTGGCCGCGGACGTGGCGGAATGTGGCGCCTCAGGCGGCGGTGGGCCGTAATGGAGTAGAGAGTGTTCCCCCAGATCGCTCATGGACGTGTGGTGCCCCGTGACGCGGTCGGCTGACGGCGGCTTCGGGGAGGTCGGGCCGAAAGTCGCAGGCGGTGGAACCCTCCTTGGCTCGACGCCGGCGAACCCCTGCCGTCGGTCAGCGCGGGGGCGTCGGCGTGACCGGCAGCTCGGCTGGGGAGGAGCACCGGGCGGCGTCGAGCGGCTGGCCTGCGATTTCGAAGAGCTCGGTCGCCTCGGCGAGCAGCCTGCGGGCGTTGTCGGTGTCGCCGCGCGCCGCGGCACAGTGGGCCTGCGCCTCCCGGACGGCGGCCGGCCAGGCCGTGCCCTCCCAATTCTCGGCCGACTGCACGGCGGCCGCGAGGTGACGTTCGGCAGCGGCGAGGTCGCCCGCGTCCGCACAGGCGATGCTGGCCGGGATCTCGAACGTCACGGTGCAGAACGGGCAGAAGTCGGTCTCGCCCGTGCTGGCCTCGGCCCGCTCGACCACGACGCGCGCGGCGACGGGGTCCGGGGCGGCGATCACCATCGACCCGTGGATCCGTTGCAGCAGGTGCATTCCGATCACCGACCACCGGGCCAGGGGGAGGGCTTGGTTGAGCAGCTTGGTGGCCTCGCGGCGGTCACCTTGGGCGAGTCGCACCTCGGCCAGCCGCTGGAGCGCATGCGCTTCTCCCGCAGGCGCATCGGCGTCGCGATGGAGGTCGACCGCCTCCTGCAGCTCGCGCTCGGCGAGGTCGAGGTCACCCATCAGCAGCGCCGCTTCCCCGATCAGGGCCGTCGAGAAGGCCACCCCGCGCAGGGCACCGAACTGCTGCGAGCGACGACGCAGTCCCCGGGCGAGCTCGATGACCTCTGCATAGGGGATCCCTCCGTAGAGGAGGTACTCGGCGACGCACAGGTGCGCGTCGAAGAGTGCGGTGGTCAGTCCGGCGTCGGAGAGCGTGCGCCGGAGCTCGATGCGGAAGCGCTCGAACCACTCCCCCCGCTGGTGGGCGATCAGCCCCTGCAGCGCGATCAGGTCCACGTAGCGCCACGGGTCCTTGGGTGTGAGGAGCGACTCGCGGGCCTCGACTGCCAGGTCCCACGCGGTGTCGATGTCTCCGCTGAAGTAGGCCATGTTGCCGCGGGCCAGCAGAATGGGTCCGTCGGCGTCGTCCCCCAGCAGCTCCAGCCCGGCGAGCGCCGAACGCGCCGTGTCGAAGTCGCTCCCGAAGCAGGCCGCGCGCGCCAGCCGCGCGCGCACGAGTCGGTGCTCCACGCCAGTCGTCAGTGGCACCGCGGCGCGATAGCTCGCTACGGAGGCGGGGTCGCCCAAGGCCGTGAGCAGGTCGCCGCGCCGGGCCATCAGGTGTCCGAGCATCTCACCCGTCGCGTACTCGCGGACACCCTCGACCAGGTTGAGGGCATCGCGGTAGGCGCCCAGCGCACCGGCGGTCTCGACCGCCGGCAGGACGAAGGGGATGGCCTGCCGCGGCTGGCCCGCCGCGAGGTACTGGTGCGCGATTCGGGCCGGCGGAGCACCCAGCCGGGCCAGCATCCGCGCCACCTCGACTCGGGCTGCGCTCTGGGCTGCTGGCGGCATCGCGTCCAGCACGGACTCCCGCACCAACGCGTGGCGAAACTGGTACCCGGTCTCGGACCACTCGATCACCAGGCTGGCCTGGGCGGTCTCGAGGTGCTTGTAGGCCTGCGCCTCGCTGCCGCCCGCGACCGCGAGGAACTCGTCGGTGGTGAAGGACAACCCAAGGAGAGCCGCCCGCTGAAGGGCGCGAAGGGCGTCAGGCGGCAAGCTGGCGATGGTCGCCGGCTCCCTGCCGGTGGCCGCAGCCGCGCCGAGCTCCAGGGCGGTGAAGGGCAGGCCGCCGCTGACGGCCCAGATCTGCTGCTGGGTGGCCTCGTCAAGGTCGGGGAAGCGTTCCTCGAGCAACCGCAAGGTGGCCGACTCGGAGAGAGGCGCGACCTCCACCCGCGACCCGATGCCCCGTGCGACGAGGCTGGCGTGGACCTCGTCGAGTGCCGCGTTGTGGGCGGTGCGGTGGGCCAGCACGAGCAGCACCTGGTCGGTCACAGCGCAGCGGGCGAGGTAGTGCAGCAGGCGGAGCGAGGCCTCGTCGGCCTCGTGGATGTCGTCGACGACGAGCAGCAGGCCGCGTCCTGCCGCGCCGAGCCGCAGCAGCTCGGCCGCCGCCACGAAGAGTCGCTGGTGGGCGCTCTCCCCGGACCAGCTCACCTGGCGTTCCGACAGGGCCCGGTCGAGCTCCTCGCGGTACCGGTCGTCGAGCCCGTCCAACAAGGCAGGGTGCCGGCGGCAGAGGTCGCCGAGCGCTTCGAGTACCGAGGCGTAGGGCCACGGCCCTTCGACCGCGGAGGCCGTGCCGCGAGCGGTGCGCCAGCCCGCCCTTCGGGCCAGGGTCTCAGCGAGGTCCAGCACGCTGGACTTGCCGACGCCCGGTGGTCCCGTGACCAGGACGGCGCCGCCGCGCCCACCTTGGGCGGTGGCCATACGCTCGCGGAGGGTGTCACCCACCGCGCGTCGTCCGACCAGCCGGCGCTGCTTGCTCCCCGCGGGCGCGGTCCCCAGCGCTGTCGCGGGCGCAGCCGTGCCGGGCGCGCGTCCTGCCACGTGGGACTGCGCAGCCACCAGCTGCGCGCGCAGCGACTCGGCCTCTGCCCCCGGCGCGGTGCCGAGCTCTCGACGAAGGGTCAGCTCGAGCCGCTCGAGCTGACGCATGGCGGCCCGGAGGTCACCTCGGTCCGCGTGGGAACGGGCCAGGGCAAGGTGGGCCTGTTCGTCTGCGGAGTCTGCCGCCAACAGCTCCTCCCACCGCCCGGACAGGCGCAGGAGCTCGCGGTGGAGCCGCTCGAGCGACTCGCGGTGCTCCTGCGCCCATGGCTCGTAGACGTCATCAGGGAGCAGGGCACCGGTATACAGGTCCAGCGCTGCAGCGGCACCGGCCGAGTCCCCTGCGGCGAGCGCGGCCTCGGCAGCGTCCCGGAAGTCGACGGCGTCGACGGCGACGTCGGCATCCGGCAGGAGCTCGACGACGTCATGGCGCAGGACGACCCCCTGTCCGGCCGCCTCTCCGAGCGCCCGCCGCGCGTAGTGCGCGGCCTGGTGGAGCCGCGGGCCGGCAAGGTCTGCCGACAGGTCGGGCCAGAGGGCGTCGATGACTTGCTCGCGGTGCAGCCGCCGCCCCTTGGCCATGGCAAGCACCTTGACCAGAGTGCTGGCATTGCGGCGGCTCCACTGCTGGTCGGTGACCGTCGTGCCGCCGACTGATACGGAGAACCCTCCGAGGAGGCTGATGCGCGCATCCATGGCTTGTGCCGATCTCAAGGAGATGGCCTTCAACGCTAGCGACCCCCGGCGGGTATGTCAGCCAGCACAAGCTCACCCATATCGGTGGCAACCGGACGGGATGCTCGCGGGGGCAGGGACTGGAGCAAGCCGACCTCGTCGCTCATGGCGGAGCTGACCTCGCGCAGCAGCTGCTGGATCTCGGTGGAACCCCAGCTGTAGGCGGCGATGCGGTCGCTCACCTCGAACAGCTGCAGCGACAACGCGTCCCGCTTCGCCTGGTAGCCGGCGAGGGCGATGGCCTCTGGCTGGTCACCTGCCCACGTCGCGAGCAGGGCGTCCGCGAGCAGCTCCGCGTCGCGCAGGGCGTCGGTCATCCCGTGGGTGGTGATGGGGTCTCGGAAGTAGCCGGCGTCACCGACCAGGGCCCAACCAGGGCCGTGCGACCGGCGGATGTGCCCGTGCTGACCGGACCATCCGTGCAGCCGACCGGCCCGGGTCGCGGACTGCAACCGGTCCCACAGCCGTGGGGCCGCCGTGCCGAACAGCTCGGCGAAGGCGGCGTCCGCGCCGGTCCGACGCGCCAACCGCAGCCGCTCGGGAGACGTCCCGACGAAGACGCAGGTCTGCCCGTCGTTGGTGGGGATGAGCCCCGCCGCAGTGGCTGCGCCGTAGGCCCATTCGTAGCCCTCTGCCGGGAGGTCGTCGAAGTAGCCGTAGAGCACTGCTCCCCCTGCGGTCGAGCGCCGCTGGACGGGCGCATCCACGGCGTTCGCGACGGTCGACCTGATTCCGTCCGCGCCGATCGTCGTCCTTGCGTATGCCGTGAACGTGCGGTTGGCGGCGCCGAGCCCCCGCACACCGGCCACCCTCCCGTTGGGGTCGGCGAGCACGTCGGTCACGATGACTCCGTGTCGGACCTCGGCCCCCGCCTCCACGGCGGCGTCGACGAGGATCCGGTCGAGGACCCGGCGGCGTGGCGCGTAGAGGGCGGGCACACCCTGACTGGCCCGGATGGAGATGCGGACGGGGCCGGAGCCCGGGTAGTGGAACAGGGTTCGCGTCACCGGTGGCGTGCCGCCAGCGACGACCTGGTCCAGCAGCCCCCACCTCGACAGCTGTAGCACACCAGCTCGCATGAGGCCGTGCGTGGACAGGGTGTCGGACCCGTAGGGCGTGCGTTCGAGGAGCAGCACCTTGGCTCCCGCCCGGGCGAGCAGCAGCGCGGTCGACGCGCCGGCGACGCGGGCGCCGACGACGACGGCGTCGTAGGCGGTCACGACGCCCACCCCTGGAGCCGCTCGACGAGGGCTTCGGGACCCGGTCCTGACGCCGTGGCCGCCCCCACGAGGTCGGAGACCACTTGGGCGGCGTCGTACCTCGCGCCGTCGATCATCCCCGAGTCCCGTCGGTGCTGGAACCTCTGGCCGACGGCGTAGACGCCCGGGGCCTCGGTTCGGCCGCGGCGCTGACGGATCGAGCCGTCCCGTGCGCTGATGGGCAGGTTCAGCCATGGGTGGTCCTGGCTGTAGCCCGTGGCGAGCAGGACCGTCCCGATCCCCTCTGCCCCGAGGTCGAGTGCGGCCGGAGACCCGGGCAGCACCACGGCTCCCGGACGGTCAGCCGGCCAGACCTCACTCACCAGACCGTTCTCGTCGACGTGCCGGTCCACGGTGTCGAGGAACCGGTGCATCCGGTTGTCGGCGCTGCTGACCGAGTCGAGCAGGTCGTCCGCGAACCTGACCTGGCGCCCCCGCGAGCCGACGAGGTGACCAGCCAGCCGGACTCCTTGGGACTGAAGCGTGCCCAGGTCGAGGTCTCGGGCCACGCTCTCGTGGTCCCGGCGCCCGACCAGCTGCATCGACGGCTCGCGCCGCGCAGCCTCCGGGTCGCGCACCTGGTCGATCGTGCGCGCCGTGCGGCCGGTGCGCTCGAGCCACCAGTAGATGTCCATGCCGCGGTAGCGACGCGGCATACGCTGGTGCCGACCCACTGCCAGCACCACCTCGCGGCCGGCAGCAGACAGCTCGTCGGCGATCTGGACGCCGGAGGCTGACGCCCCCACGACGAGCACGCTTCCGTCGGGGAGCTGCCGAGGGTTGCGGTAGTCGGCCGCGGTGGTCAGGTGGACCCCAGGGTCCAGGCCGTCCAGGGCACCCGGGACGCGCGGTCGCCATCCCGGCCCGGTCGCCACGACCACGTGACGAGCCAGCCAGGTTGCGCAGTCCGTGACGACGCGGTAGCCCACGCCCGCGGCACTCACCCCCACGACCCGGGTACCGGCCAGGACGGGCGCACCGAAGCTCGCGGCATACCCCTCGAGGTAGTGCACGAACCGGGAGGCGCTCATGAAGCCGTCGGAGTCGGGGCCGACATGGGCCCACCCGGGCAGGCGCGCCATCCAGTTCGGGGTGAGCAGGTGCAGCGAGTCCCAACGGGCCGTGCGCCAGCTCTCGGCGATGCGGCCGCTGTCGAGGACGACGTGGTCGCGCCCTTCCATGACGAGCAGCCTGCTGACGGCGAGCCCTGCGTGGCCGGCCCCGATGACGACGGTGTCGATGGCAGGCATGGTGATGCTCCTTCTGATCGAACCCCGGCCGGGATCGCCGGCCGGGGGGCGTGCCTTGGCCTCGGTCAGTCAGCCGGTCACGACGGAGACGGAGACAGGCGTGGGGTTGGTGAGGACGTCGTACACAGCGGAGCGGCGGCGCGACTGCTCGACGATCCCCCGCAGCGTCTCGTCGTCCGCATCCCCCTCGATGTGGAAGGTGACTCGCATGTCTTGGTAGCCGTTGCGGACCGAGCCGTCGGACAGCCCCAGGATGCCGAGCAGGTCGATGTCGCCCTCCACGGTCGAGGTGACCTTGGTGAGGGACACCCCCCTGGCGGCGGCGATGTTGCCGATTCCCGCCGTCAGGCACGCCGCGAGAGCGTGGAGCAGGAACTCCACGGGGGTCGGGGCGTTGTCGGCGCCGGTGAGGACGACGGGGTGGTCCGCGTCGAGCACCGTCTCGTGCTTGTGCGTCAGCTCCTGGCCGGCGCCGTAGAAGCCCGAGATCCGCGACTGGCTGTGCGTGCCCGTCTGCCAAGTGTTCTCGGCGCGGAACTGGAACTTGGCGATGTCGTTCTGTCCCTTGACCGCGTCGAGGGTGGCGAAGAGGGTTGCCACGTCGACGCCGTTCAGGGGTGCGGGTGCTGCGTATGCCGTGTTGCTCATGGGTGGTTCTCTCCTTTGGCATGCCGGTGGTTCCGGCTGTTTGCTTGATGGGAGAGGACGGTAGGGACAGCACCTTCCGGCGACCTTTCGCGGCGGCAGGCTCCCTTGCTGGGGCAGGAAGGTTTGGCCGACGTGTGCGGCCTTTCTGGCCGGCTCACCACTGCCTGGTCGAGCGGCGGAGATCAGTACGACGGTGGTGGAGCGGGCCGCGGGGCGGGTGATCCGGTCGAGGGTGTTGGGGACTGTAGCGCCGCTTGTCGCGGTCGACGGCGTCGAGCTCATCGCTGATGTCGGGGGTGGCGTCGACGAACGTGACGTCACGGTCGGCGCCGCGCGCACGGATGTGGCCCTCGTGGCGTGCCCGGGTGCCGCGGTACCAAGTGATGGTGGCCTGTTTCCCGACCTCACGTAGAGGTGTCGCCGTGGGGGACGACACAGATTGTTCTGGGACTGCCGAGCGTGTCGTCGCGTCGGAGTGTGGTGATCTCGAGCTCCTCGGCGCTTCCGATGCGGGTGAGCTCCTCGGTCGTCCATGCGGTCATGGTTGCTTCCCCTAGGCTGCGGGTCATGGTCTTGGTCGGCGAGGCGGCCCGGACACCACGGCGTTTGCCCCCGGCACGTCAGTGCTGTGGGGCGTGTCGTGGCGTGCGGCTGGACGTCTGTCCGCGGGGACTGGCGTCTAGCCACCCCGGGACTCTTTCGCCAAGCACTTCTCATCGGAAGGACCTGACGTGACGACGGACCCGAAAGAACCTCGTCAGCCCGATGATCAACGTGTCACCTCGGCTCCTTCCCAACTGAGTCCGTCGGGGCAGAGCGAGACGGGCATCAAGTTCGACCCAGGATCCGTGCGTCGCAGCGGAGTCATCCTGATGACCCTTACAGCGGCGTTCTTGCTGGGGTTGTGGGTGTACTCCGTAACCCGGCATTTCCTGTTCCTGATCCTGCTCGCTTGGTTGTTTGCAGTCGCCCTCGAACCCGGCATCCGGGCGCTCATCGCTCGGGGGCGCTCACGGGGAATCTCGGCCGCAATCGTGGGCGGCGGCACCCTCCTGGTCGGTCTGCTACTCGCGATCGTCTTCGGCAAGCTGTTCTTCGACCAGGTCGCCTTGCTCGTGAGAAGCGTGCCTGACACGGCAGCGTCGTTGGTCCAATGGGTCAACGGCAGATTCGGCACAACGCTCGACACCACGAGCCTCACGTCCAAGTTGAACCTGAGTCAGTCGAACATCCAGACTTGGGCCGGAACCCTGTCCGGAGGGGTCCTCAGCGTTGTCAGCTCGTTGGCGTCCGTGCTCGTCGATCTCTTGACGGTCGTGGTGTTCGGCTTCTACTTCGCCGGGGATGGGCCGAACTTCTTCCGCGCCCTAGCCACCGGAATGAACCCACGCCGACAGAAGGTCTTCGTCACCATCACCGACATCACGACCGCCAAGACCGGGGGCTACGTCGTCTCGAAGATAGTCCTTGCCGGATTGTCCTCGCTGTTCCACGGGATCTTCTTCGCGGTGATCGGGTTGCCATACTGGCTCCCGTTCGCGCTGTTCGTCGGTGTGACTACCCAGTTCGTCCCCATGATCGGGACCTACATCGGTATCGCGTTGCCGGTGCTGGCCACTGTTTTCGTCAGCCCGTGGAAGGCCATCGCCATCATCGCGTTCGCGACGGTCTACCAGCAAATCGAGAACTACTACTTCACCCCCCGAGTGAGCGCCAAGACGATGGATGTCAATCCCGGGCTCGCGCTCGCCGCGGTCTTCGTCGGTGCAGCCATCTGGGGGCCCCTGGGGGCACTCATCGGCATCCCGCTCGCGGCGGCCGGAGCATCGATCCTTCAGACCTACCAGCGGTCCTACGATCTCGTCCCGGAGGCAGCCGCGCATGTGGGCGATACCAGCAAGGGACAACCTGAACCAGAATCTGAGCCGCTACCTTGACGCCTTCCGAATGAGCCGTCAGCGGGCCGGGAAGGTTGTCTCCTTCACCAGCCTTGGTCCCATGGCGGGCACTGGAGTTCGAGTGATCAGATCGAGCGGGACGATCAGGTAGACGGCGATGACGAGGCAGCCGACGATCGCGGGGTAGCCCCTGGACCGCAAAGTGCCCGTCAGTTTGTCCTGCTCGCCGAGGTCCTCGAGCGCCAGCCCGAAGGCGTCAAGAAGCTCCTGCTCCGCACCTCGATCCTGGAGCGGGTCTGCGGCCCGCTCGCCGACCGCCTCGCCGGAGCGAACGGGTCTGAGCGGACGGGTCTGAGCGGACGCTCCCTGAGCTGGAGGACTCGAACGCGTTCGTCGTATCGATCGACCCTGAGCGGTCGTGGTTCCGCTACCACCAGCTGCTCGCGGATCTCTTGCTCTTCGAGCTTCGGCGCAGAGAGCCGATGCCATCTGCGATCTACACCGGGTCGCCGCCGACTGGTTCGCCGAGCATGGGCACGCCGTCGAGGCGAACTGTCACGCCCAAGCCGGCGGCGACTGGAAGCCCGCGGGGCCTCTGCTGGCCGACCACGGTCTCAGCCTCTCGCTCGACGGTCAGGTCGCGACCATCGGCGCCCTGCTCGCGGCCTTCCCCCGATGCGCTTTCGCATCCGGAGCTGGCCGCGCTTCTCGCCTATGTCGAGATGATTCAGCACTCCCTCGAGACGGCGGCCGCATACATCACGCTGGCCGAGCGACATGCGTCGGAGGTCCTCGCCGAGCGGCAGCATCAGTTCGCGCTCATGCTCGCGGTCGTCCGGCTGGCCCTCGCCCGCCAGCGCGGTGATCTCGAGTCGGCGCTGCACGAGGTGGGCCGGCTGCTCGAACACGTCGAGGCGGGCTCGGTGACCGAGCTGACGGTGAACAACGACGCGAAGGTGGTCGCGCTGATGAACCTCGGCATCGTCGAGCTGTGATCGTTCAGGCTGGACGACGCCGCGCGCCACCCGGAGCAGGGCCTGGCGCTCGCGCGGTTGATCGACCGGCCTACGTCCAGATCGGCTGCCTCTCGCATCTTGGGCTTGACGCCGCCCGACACTCACTCGCGCAGGCACGGCAACGATGCCGGCAGGCGATCGCGATCGCGGAGGCGCAAAGCTTGGCGACCGACCCGATCGCCTGCACCGCATTGGCAACGATGGCCTCGGCCGACGCGGCGCAGGGCCGGTTCGAGGAGGGGCGGCGGGTGGCTCGACCGAACCGAGCACTCGATCCGGGCTGAGCTTGAACCCGCCATGCCCGTGCACTCAGTACGCGGCGAGCTGCACTTCGGCGATGGCCGGCTCGAGGACGCCCTCAGCGAGTTCCGGGCCGCGGAGCGGCTACAGGAGGTGCTGGCCACCCCGCACGCGCTGACCGGCCCGGCCAGGGTCTCGATCGCCCAGACGCAGCTGCGGATGGGCGATTCGACCGGCGCACTGGCCACGGTCACCGGCCTGACCGACCGGGACCACGAGTTCGGTGAGGCGCGGACGGCCCTTGCCGCGCTTCGTCTTGACGAGGGCGACCCGAGGGCGGAGCCACTTCCGCGACCGTCAATCTCGGGATCAAGCCGCTCGCCCGTAGGCGGCGACCGGATCGGGCCCACCCTGCTCAGTTCGAGGCTCGAGTCGTGCCGATGCCGGAATCGGCCTCCTTCCCGTCCGGCCACGCGGCCTCCGCGTTTGCGTTCGCCTACGCCGTGGGCCGGCACCTGCCAGTGCTGGCGGTGCCCGTTCGCCCGCTCGCCGGTGGTGTCGCCTACTCGCGAGTGGACACCGGTGCGCACTACCCAGGCGATGTGGTGATCGGCGCCATTCTTGGAGCCGGAATAGCGGCCATGGTCGGAGCGGCGTGCGACCGGAGCTTTCAAGCGAGCCAGGGGGACGCGTCAGACTCGGCTGACTACTCGGCGGCCGGGGGCAAGGGTTGCGCAGCAGCTCGACGTGACCTGGGGGAAGGGATCCGGGCTGCCGGCGAAGCGCCCGGATGGCGCGCGGAGATCCGGACCCGCAGTACCGCAGGGCGGACGGCGAACTCCAGGGGGGCAACAAGCTCGACTGCCTCGCCATCGATGCCGGCATGCACTGTCGCTGGGGCTTGGACCTCCAGATGAGGGGCGCTCCAGGCCCGCCCCGGAGGGTGTTGCCCCTCCTCTGGTGTGTCCAGCACCAGGATCCCCAGTTGACCGCTGGCGAGCGTTGGTCGAGTGCCAAGACCAGGACCGTTCAACGCATACGGATTGTTGGAGACCAGCAGCACAGCAAGCCGCGCATGCTCTCGTCCGGTGTCGTCGACAAGGCGCAGCACCGGCATGCGCCCACTAGGACCAAGCACCCTGCGCGCCGTCTCCGCCAGGGTGCGGACCTTCGTGTCGCGATAGCCCGGCCTGCCGGACCGCCTCTCCGTAGATGCCGAGGGAGACATTGTTCAGGAAGATCCGGCCGCTCACTTCGCCCACATCGATCAGGCGCTCCACCCCATCCGTGAACGCGTCAAGAGCCCCGGGCACGTCCTGCCGGTCCACACCGAGATCCAGCGCAAAATGGTTGCGCGTCCCGACCGGGATGCAGACGAAGGGCAGCCCATGCGCCGCAGCGACTGCCGCTACGTCCGCGAGCGACCCGTCGCCGCCCGCCACCCCGAGCGCGTCGGCACCATCGGCCACGACCCCCAGGACGCGTGTCCTCAGGTCGTCGCCGGGGCCGAGGGTCACCGCCTCGATTCCGCGCTCGCGTGCCCGCTCGACGACCCCGTTGCGGGTCGCCGCGCCGTCACCAGATCTGGGGTTGACGAACAGCACAGGCCGTCGAGGAGGCTCGACCGGGCGCCAGCCACGGCTTATCAGCGTCGAGAGCCGCGGCGCAGGATGCCGTGGACGGTTCATGTCGCTGCTCCCCTCGTCGCGGCTTTCCTGGTCTTTCTCCGGGGCGACCCTACGCCCGGGGGCGCCGCGGATTCCGGACGAAGCCATCGTCGGGTTCTCCCTGGCCTTTGCCCTGGCCGTCACCGCGACCATGACGGTAGAGCCGCTGACGATCCGGGAGGCGGGAGCCTCCAGATGGGTCCGGAGCTCCAGGTACCCGCCGTCTCGGTGAGAGGGCTGTCGACGGATGAAGCGAGGCAGGGGCGGTGAGCGGACCCAACGCCGTTCGCTCACACCGGACATGGTGGCCGCAGCACCCGCCACGGACAATAGGCGCAGGCACCATCCCGTTCACCTCACCGTCGCGACGTGCCGCTCTTCACTGAGCTCGGGGAGGACTCGCCGGCGGGGCTGAAGCGCTCGCCGTGTGGATCTCTTTGATCAGATCGAGGATCTCGTTGGACAGGCGGAGCAGCCTCTCGTTCTGTTGCTCCTCCTCCTGGACTGTCCGCCAAGCCTCGTCCGCGATCACTTGGCGCTTCTCGTCGGCACGGTTCTGGCTAATCATGACAAATGTCGACAGGAAGATGGCCTCCAGCGACACGATCATCGTCAGCAGTCCGAACGGATAATCCTCGACGCCAAGGCCGATCCACAAGCTGAACCAGATGGCATGGATGTATACGAACTTCATCGAACCGGCGAAGCGTGTGATCTGGTCGGAAACGCGGTTCTCCCGGCGCTTGCTGCGCTCGCGGAAATGCCGCAGCAGCGCCGGGCTGACAGGTTCCGGCTGGGCAGCTCTCACCTCTGCTCCTTTGCTCCCTGCCCGGCGCGAGCCGGCGCAAGGCGTTTGAAGACCGCGGCCTTGTCCGGTACCGCGTCGCGGAGAGCGCTGACGGAACCGGCCGCTCGGCCGGCGGTCATGCGACCAGGCGGTCCGCCTGCTTGCCGACCTGGCGCAGCGTGAAGCCGGCGAAGATCTCGGTCACCCCGCGGCTGATGGCCCACACTCCGACCAGAGTAACCAGCGTTACCAGTGAGCGCTCCCACGAGCGGGCTGCCCACACCCCAGCACCAACTCGGAGATGCCGAGCAGCAGCCCGGTCCACCACCACGACGGCTTGGGGCCGGCCAGCGCGCTGACGATGTGGATGGTGCCAAAGACGATCAGGTACCAGGCCACCATGATCGACACGACGTAGAGGGTGATGGCTGGCCAGACGAAGGTGACGATGCCGGCGGCCACGCCCAGGATCCCGCCCACGATGGACAGCCAGCGCGTCGTGGGTTCACGGCTGGCCACCACGAGCTGCGTGATGCCGCCGAACAGGAAAGCCACGCCAACGAACGTCGCCACCGCGACCATGCTGCCCACCTTGTACGTCAGCACGAACGTGGCGAACCAGATCCATAGTGCCCCCAGGGCCGCGATGCACCACCAGGCCGCCGACGCCTCCCGGGCGCCGGCCCGGATCGTGTCGAGCAGTGGGTCCGGGATCTTCACATCATCAGTCATCGCAGACTTCCGTTGGGTGATGCCGCGCGGGCAGGGCGTTAGCCATTCCTGCCCGCCGCGGCGCGAGTGCTGTTTAGGAGAACTGGGGCTTCCTGACCACCAGTCCGAGTGGGGGACTACGACTGGTCTGCGGAGGCGAGCTTGTCGGCGAAGGCGCGGGCGTGGATGGCGTCGAAGATGGCCAGCTGCGCGTTGTCGACCGCCCAGTCGGCGAAGTCGAGGGCTTCGGCCGCGTCAGCTTCTGCCCAGTCCGCGTCGTTCGCGGCGACCTTGGCGTCCACGTGGCGGGTCCGCTTGTCGATGTTTGCCTTGACGTCGCTCATTTTGGCCGCGGCGTCAGCCTTAAGCTGCGCCCACTTCGCCCGAGCGCTGTCGGTGGCCTGCGAGACCTCCTGCCGTGCGTTCTGGACTGACTGGTCCAGGTCGGCCTGAGCATGATCGATCCGCTCCTTGAGCTGTGCATCGGTCTCGGTCGCGGCCGTCTGCACCGCCGACTTGGCCTTCGCGACCCGCTGCTGTAGATCATCCAGCCGCGTGGAGAAGTTCGTGTGCTGCGTCATGAGTTATCACCTTCGTTGGATTCGGGCCGGGTGAGGGCCACCTGTTACGTACTTCTCAGTGCATCCGCGACGTACGGGAGTGAGCAAGGGCCGAGAGGCCCTCGCTGCCACCATCAGGCCATGGTCAGCGCCATGACGGTCTTCCGCCCGTGCAGGCGAGTGCAGTACTGACGATATCGTCAGTATCGCACGCTAGTCAAGCGCCGTGGCGAACAAATGACGAAATCCTCAGTTAACTACTTGAAGATCAGCGGTCGTCGGTTGTGAGAGAGCCGCCTGAGGGCCTCCCGGAGCGCCACCACGTTGTCCCTGCTGAGGTGGACATACGGCCACGACGTACGTCGGCGTATCGGATCGACTCACGCCTGCGCCGATTGGTTCCACCATCGCCGCCTTTACGAGTACTGAGGCGTCCCTCTGCCGAGCTCGAAAACAACGCGATCGGAGCTACTCGCCGGGCACGGTCCGCACCTATGGGTACGGGCTGCTCGCGTTCGCGCGGCGGCTCGCGGTGGCGGGTTGACCGTCGACGAGCTAGCGACGACGGACGTGCTCGAGTTCCGCGCCGCGTGTCGGCAGGAGACGGTCCGGGGCCGTCCCGGCCGAAGGTGCTGGACCTGAACGGCAACCGTCGGGACTGGCTCGCGCCGGCCTCGATCAACCTGCGGTTGGCGGAGGTGACCGGCTTGCACGAGTACCTGACGATGCGGGAGCCGGGCCGTGCCTCCCGATCCCGAAGGGACGCCCCTCCTCGGGGTTCGCCCAAGGGGAGGGCCGGTCCGTCCTCAGTCCTGGCGCGAGCGGCGTTGACCAGCTCACAGACCGCGGCACGATCGGCCTCAGCCGACGTCATCGCCTTCTTCGCATCCATTGGCATGGGGCCCACGCCCCACAGTGTGTCGATCATTCACGACCGGCCTTGCCGGAGGAGTCACCGGCGTGCGGGGGCCTGTAACACCGCTACTTGGACAGTCCCGCGATCAGTTCCGCGACCGCTCGTCCCGCTTGGCCAACAGGTCAAGGGCGGCTCGGGCCGGCGTTCGAGGCCGGTCAGAGCTCGGGCTCGGGCGGCAGCGGGCGGCTGCAGAGCTTGGTGGCCTCCCGCTTGGTCATCCCGAACATGCGTAGCACCGCGAAGGTCATCTGGTCGGTCAGGGCCGCTGTGTCTGCGTCGGGCTGGGACTCCAGGAACTGGAGCAGCCCGAGCATGGCGCCACCGGCGGCCATGAGCGCGAGGTCGACGTTGTCGACGTCGAAGCGGCCGGCCTCCTTGGCGGCCGCAATATCCTGGCGGGCCCTTGGCGCCAGCCCCGCGTCGTGGACGAGGATCCTCGGGCCTGTGTTGAGCAGCACGCGCACCAGCTCGGGATGGTGCTGCTGGAGTCGGCCGGTCATCCGGAAGCTCACCGTGAAGATCTCCGCCGGGTCGTCGTACCCCGCTACCACCCCGTCCCGCAGGTCCACGTAGGCCTGCAGCGTCTGGGTCACGGCGGCCTCGAATAGCTCGTCCTTGCTTTCGAAGTGGTTGTAGAAGCTCCCGAAGCCCACGTCGGCCGCGTCGGTGATCTCCTGGATGCTCACGTTGGTCCTACCCTCGGCGAGCAGCCGTCGTGCGGCCTTCAGCAGCGCGCTGCGTGTGCGCTGTTTGCGGCGGTCGACCCGGTTCGGCGACCTCGTCGCATGCTCGGTCATGACCGGCCTCCGATCCCGTTCGAACACACTCTTGGAGTCTCCACCGTATCTGATTGATTCATCAGAAGAGGGGAGGAGAGCTCCCCACAACTTCTGATGATCTCATCAGAAACTATTGACAGATACTTCCATCGTTGCTGATGATTTCATCAGATCAATCGGGTCGGAGGTATCACATGGAAATTCTCGAGCGTGTCCCGCACACCGAGTCGAAGGTAGAGGTCGGTCGCCGCAAGCTCTTCGTCACCGAGGCGGGGAACGGAGACCCGGTCGTGCTGCTCCACGGCGGCGGGCCCGGAGCGACCGGGGTGTCGAACTACTCCCGCAACATCGACGTGCTCGCCCATCGGTTCCGGGTGATCGTGCCGGACATGCCGGGCTACGGGCAGTCGTCGAAGGAGCGTCGACCACAGTGACCCGTTCGGCGACCTCGCTTTCGCGATCCGTGGTCTCCTCGACGAGCTCGGCATCGAGAAGGCCCATCTCGTGGGCAACTCCTACGGCGGCGCCGCCGCCCTGCGGCTGGCGTTGGACCGGCCCGACAAGGTGGACAGGCTGATCCTGATGGGCCCCGGCGGGGTCCGCACCACCCGTGCGCTCCCGACCAAGGGCCTCAAGACGCTGTTCGGCTACTACGGCGGCGAGGGTCCGAGCCGGGAGAAGCTCGCCACGTTCATCCGCGAGTACCTGGTGTACGACGGCGCGGCAGTGCCCGACGAGCTCATCGACCTCCGCTACGAGGCCAGCATCCAGCCAGACGTGGTCGCCGACCCGCCGCTGCGCCGCCCGTCGCCCGCCGCCTTGCGCACCCTGCTGCGGATGGACTTCACGCGGGACCCAAGGCTGGCCCATCTGCGCACACCCACCCTCGTCATCTGGGGGGCGGACGACAAGGTGAACCGCCCCGTGGGCGGCCTGTCGCTCGCCCGCACGATGCCGAACTGCGACCTCTACCTCGCTGCCCGAACCGGCCACTGGGTCCAGTGGGAGCGCCCCGACCTGTTCAACTCGCTCGCCCTGGACTTCCTGGGCGGAAAGGACGCATCCCGATGAGAACGACGTTCCTGCGGCCCAACACCGACGGTTCGGTGTTCGGCTCGGTCCACCTGGGCTACGTGGTGGTGGATTCCCAGCACCTCACCGACTGGCGGCGGTTCGGTGCCGATGCGATCGGCCTGCACGTCGACGAGCTCTCCGAGGACGTGCTGCGGTTCCGGCTCGACGACCGTGAGTGCCGGTTCCTGATCCAGCGCGGCCCGGCCGAGGACCTGATGGCCATGGGCTGGCAGGTCGACGACCACGAGACGTTCGACCGCATCGTCAAGCGCGTGACCGAGCGCGGTGTCCCGATCGCGGAGGGCACGCCGGAGGAGGCGGCCGTGCGCGGCGTCGAGCGGCTCTGGCGCTTCGCCGGCCCCAAGGGCATCACCCAGGAGATCTTCACCACGCCGGTCACAACCGCGAAGCCCCTGCACATGATCACCAGTGGCTTCGTGACCGGCGATGCCGGGATGGGCCACGTGGCCATCACGACGCGCGACCCGCACGGCCTGCACGCCTACTTCAACACCGTCTTCGACTCCCGGCTTTCGGACTACATCGACGAGAACGTCGCTGGGATGAACCTCAAGATCCGCTTCCTGCGCGTCAACGAGCGGCACCACTCGGTCGCGATCGCCAACGTCCAGCAGCTCAAGGTCGACCCGATCCGCACCAAGGCGCAGCACGTCAACATCCAGGCAGCCACGCTCGACGACATGCTCTCCGCCTACCAGCGGGTGCGCGACCTCGGCTTCAAGATGGCCTGGTCGGTCGGCCAGCACACCAACGACAGGTCGCTGTCCTTCTACTGCGTGACGCCGTCCGGCTTCGAGCTGGAGATGGGCTGGAACCCGGTCACGGTCGGCCCGGAGCGGGAGGCCACCTGGGAACCCACGACGTACCAGGGCATCAGCATCTGGGGCCACACCCCGGTCGGCGAGACCGTGGTCACCAAGCTCCACCAGTTCGCCAACGTCATGCGCAACGCCCGCCACGCCGAGGTGTCCGTGCCCGAGCTGACCGGAGCCCTCCGATGAGCACCACCGACAAGACCTACGACGTCGTGGTGGTCGGGCTCGGCCCCACCGGACTCACCCTCGCCCACCTGCTCGGCGGCCGCGGCCTGAGCGTCCTGGTCCTCGAGCGCGAGCCGGAGTTCTACGGCAACGCGCGCGCCGTCTACACCGACGACGAGGCCATGCGCGTCTTCCAGACCGCCGGGCGTGGCAGACGAGGTGCATGCCGACATGGACCTCGACTGTGCCGTGCAGTGGGTGCGCTCGGACGGCGACGTCATGATCCAGTTCCTCCCTACGAAGCAGCCGCTGGGCTGGCCGGTGGTGAACTTCCTCTACCAGCCGACGCTGGAGAACAAGCTGGAGACTCTGCTGGACCGCTACCCCGACGTCGAGGTGCGGCGAGCCCGCGAGCTGGTCGACTTCACCCAGGACACCGACGGTGTCTGCGTCGTGCACGCAGCCTCCACCGGCACGTCGTACGGCGAGAGCGCCAGCGTCGTGGACGAGACGACGACGCAGACCGCGCGCGCGCGGTACCTCGTGGGTGCCGACGGCGGCCGCAGCCTGGTCCGGGCCAGGCTCGGCAGCGAGATGACCGGCAAGAGCTTCCCGGAGCGCTGGCTGGTGGTCGACCTGGCCGCCAAGGAGGGTGTGGACGCCTTCGGGCACAGGCCGTACTTCGACTTCATCTGTGACCCGGTCCGGCCGACGGTCAGCTGCCCCCAGCCGGGCGGGCGACATCGGTTCGAGTTCGCGCTCACCGACGGGGACGACAAGGAACACTTCGAGGCCGAGGCGACTGTGCGCCGGCTCCTGTCCCGGCACGTCAACCCCGACGACGTGGTGGTGCTTCGCAGGCTGGTCTACACCTTCAACGCGCTGGTCGCCGACCGCTGGCGGGACCGCCGGGTGCTGCTGGCCGGGGACGCGGCACACATGACGCCGCAGTTCGTCGGGCAGGGCATGAACGCGGGGATCCGGGACGCGGACAACCTGTCGTGGAAGCTCCAGGCGATCCTCCGGCACGGCGCCGACCCCGCGATTCTGGACAGCTACCAGAGCGAGCGGGCCCCCCACGCCCAAGCGATGATCGACTTCTCGATCTTCAACAAGAGCCTGGTCTCGGTGAAGCACCCGGCCAAGGCGAAGGCCAGGGATGCCGCGATGTGGGCGGTAGTCCGCATGCCGGGGCTGGGCGGCTACGTCCGCAACATGGGCATGAAGCCCAAGCCGAAGTACCGCAAGGGCGGCTACCTCGGACTTCCTCGCGGCTTCCGCGGCGTCGAAGGAACGCTCGCGCCGCAGGCCACGGTCCGGACCTACGACGGCCGGCCGGTCCGCCTCGACGACGCGCTGGGCACGGGCTGGGCCGTGATCGGCATCGGCGTCGACCCCCGTCAGGTGCTCGGCAAGGACGCCGAGACGTGGCAGCGCGTCGAGGCGACGTTCGCCACGCTCCACGCCGCCGGCGAGCGGCCGCAGGGCAAGGCCGGGGACGACCTCCGCCCCGCGTGCGTGGTCGACCTCGAGGACACCACCGGTGCCTTGACCGGGTGGCTACGGCGGGCCGGCGCCAAGCAGGGCTCGGTGCTGGTGCTGCGTCCGGACAAGTTCGTCTTCGGCGTATCGGACGGTCAGGCCGACGAGCTCACCCAGGCCCTGGTGGCCCAGCTCGGCCTCAAGCGCCCGGCGCCCGCCGCGCCCACTCGAGCCCAGTCGGGAGCCACCCGGTGACGTCGGCCACTCTGGTGCATGTCATGGAGGCCGCCGATCGGCTCCGAGCCGCCTCGGTCGGCCGCACCCCGTGCGCCCCGGTGCGCGACCTCATCGGCGCCACCGACGTGGAGGCGGCGTACGCGGTCCAGCTGCAGCTGACCCGGGCCCGGATGGCGGCCGGCGCCAGGGTCGTCGGCCGCAAGATCGGCCTGACCTCTGCCGCCGTCCAGGCGCAGCTCGGGGTGGACCGGCCCGACTTCGGCGTGCTGTTCGAGGACATGCAGGTGGCCGAGGGCGTGCCCGTTCCGATGGACCGGCTCCTGCAGCCCAAGGTCGAGGCAGAGATCGCCTTCGTGCTCGGTGCCGACCTCGACGGCGAGGTGAGCCCCGCCACGGTGCGAGCGGCAGTCGACCATGCCATGGTCGCGCTGGAGATCGTCGACAGCCGCATCGACGGCTGGGACATCTCCTTCTCCGACACCGTTGCGGACAACGCGTCCAGTGGGCTCTTCGTGCTCGGCGCCCAGCGGCTGACGCTCGCCGACTTCGAGCCCCGCGACACCGCCGTGACCCTGTACGTCGACGGGCTGGCCGCGCTCCACGGGCACCGGCGCTGCATGTCTCGGCGACCCGCTACACGCCCTCACCTGGCTCGCCGCGACGGCCCGCGACCTCGGCGACCCGCTCAGGGCAGGTCAGCTGGTGCTGTCGGGCGCCCTCGGCCCCATGGCGCCGGTCCGGCCCGGGACTCAGGTCCGGGCCGAACTGTCCAGCAGCGACGGCCGCCCGCTCGGCTCCGTCACCGCAGACTTCCCAGGAGAGCAAGCATGAGACGCACCAAGGTCGCCGTGATCGGCTCCGGCAACATCGGCACCGACCTGATGATCAAGGTCTTGCGCCTGTCCGACACTCTCGAGATGGCCGCAATGGTCGGCATCGACCCGGACTCCGACGGGCTTGCCCGTGCGCGCCGTCTCGGGGTGCCGACGACGCACGCGGGGGTGCAAGGGTTGATCGCGATGCCGGGCTTCGACGAGATCGGCGATCGTCTTCGACGCCACCTCCGCCGGGGCTCACCGCGCGAATGCGGCCGCGCTCGCGCCGTACGGCAAGCGGCTGGTCGACCTGACCCCGGCCGCCCTCGGGCCGTTCGTGGTGCCGGCCGTCAACATCGACAGACACCTCGACGCTCCGAACGTCAACATGGTGACCTGCGGTGGCCAGGCCACGATCCCCGTGGTCGCCGCGATCGGGCGCGTCGTCGACGTTCCGTACGCCGAGATCGTCGCGTCCATCGCCTCCAAGTCCGCCGGACCTGGCACCCGCGCGAACATCGACGAGTTCACCGAGACCACGGCGCAGGCCATCACCGAGGTGGGCGGCGCCCGCCGGGGGAAGGCGATCATCGTCCTCAACCCCGCCGAGCCGCCGCTGATCATGCGCGACACGGTGCTCGCGCTGGTCCACGACCCGGACGGCCTGCACCAGACGGCGATCCGTGAGTCGGTCGATGCGGATGGTGGCTGACGTCGCGGCGTACGTCCCGGGCTACCGGCTGAAGCAGGAGGTGCAGTTCATCGACGTGCAGCCTGAGGATCCCGTGCACACGCTCGCGGGCGAGGGCCCGGTGAGCCACCAGGTGACCGTCTTCCTCGAGGTCGAGGGCGCCGCGCACTACCTGCCCGCCTACGCCGGCAACCTCGACATCATGACCTCGGCAGCACTGCGCGTCGCCGAGCGGATGGCCGAGCACGCCGTGCAGGAGGTGTCGGCATGACCCGGGTCTTCCTCCAGGACGTGACGCTGCGGGACGGCATGCACGCGCTGCGGCACCGGGTCACCCTCGAGAGCGTCACCCGCATCGTGCGAGCACTCGACGACGCCGGGGTCGACGCCATCGAGGTCGCCCATGGTGACGGACTGGCCGGCGGCAGCCTCAACTACGGACCCGGCAGCCACACCGACTGGGAGTGGCTCGAGGTGGCTGCGGCGAACCTGACCAGGGCCCGGCTGACCACGCTCCTGCTCCCCGGAATCGGCACGATCCACGACCTGAAGCGGGCACATCGCCTCGGCGTGCGTTCGGTGCGCGTCGCCACCCACTGCACCGAGGCCGACATCTCCGCTCAGCACATCAGCACCGCCCGCGAGCTCGGCATGGACGTCTCGGGCTTCCTCATGATGAGCCACCTGACCGACCCCGAGACCCTCGCCGGGCAGGCCCGGCTGATGGAGTCCTACGGCGCGCACTGCGTCTACGTCACCGACTCCGGCGGGCACCTGACCATGGACGGCATCCGCGCCCGCGTCCGCGCCTACCGCGAGGTCCTGGACCCGGCCACCGAGCTCGGCGTGCACGCGCACCAGAACCTCTCCCTGGCCGTGGCCAACAGCGTCGTGGCCGTCGAGGAGGGCGTCACCCGGGTGGACGCGTCATTGGCCGGACTCGGCGCCGGGGCCGGGAACTGCCCGATCGAGCCGTTCGTCGCCGTGGCCATGCTGCAGGGCTGGGAGCACGGGGCAGATCTGTTCGCGCTCCAGGATGCCGCCGACGAGCTGGTCCGGCCGCTGATGGGCCGACCGGTTCAGGTGGACCGCGAGACGCTCACCCTGGGCTACGCGGGGGTCTATTCCAGCTTCCTGCGGCACGCCGAGCGAGCCTCGGCGACGTACGGGGTGGACGTGCGCTCGATCCTGCTGGAGGTCGGTCGCCGCGGCCTGGTCGGGGGCCAGGAGGACATGATCGTGGACATCGCGCTGGACCTCGGCAGAGCGGGATAGCGAGTCGTCAGCTGCTCGATGAGGCGCCCTCGGCTCCCTGCGAGGTCAGGAACCGCGAGACGAGCGGGCCGAGCTCGTCGGCGGCGGTGAGCAGCCCGAGGTGGCCGTCGTCGTAGACGTGAAGCGTGGCGTTGGGCAGCAGCGCGCGCATGATCCGCGCGTTCACCAGCGGGATGAGCGGGTCGTCATTCCCGGCGAGGAGGAGGGTGGGCTGCCGGATGAGCGGCAGGGCCGGGAGGCTCGACCAGCCGATCCCGGCGAGGAGCTGCAGGAAGTACCCGGTGCTGGACCCGAGGCGCTCCTGCTCGTACGTCACGTGCCTCACCTCGTCGGGCCGCCGGCGCATCCGGCCGCCGTACAGCTCGGGCGCGATGGCCTTGGCGTATGCCGGGTCGCGGTAGCGCCTCGGGGTGAGCATCTTGCTGAGCACGCTGAGGCGGGCCGGCACCATGAACATGCCGGTCCCGGTGCTGACCAGCACCAGTCGTCGGCAGCGACGCGGGTACTGGAACGCCAGCTGCTGGGCCAGGCCGCCGCCCCACGAGATGCCGAGGGCGTCGAACCGGTCGTAGCCGAGCCGGTCGACCAGCGTCCCGACGAGCCACGCCAGCAGCGTGAAGTTGTACGGCACCTTCGGCATCGGGGAACCACCCACGCCTGGTACGTCGAACCTGACCACCTCGATCCGTGGGTCGACCTCGTCGACGAACGGCTGGAGCAGGTCGAGGCTGGCCCCGATGCCGTTGCAGAGCACCAACGGCGGGCCGGGTGCGGTGCCGGGCCGGACGGCAACCCGGACGTCGTGGCCGAGCACCCGGACCCGGAGGAACTTGGTCACTTGTCGAAGACGTACGTGCCGGGGGCGTCCGCCAGCACGCTCAGAGAGTTCGACCCGAGCTCCTTGGGCGCCGGACGCTGCGCGCCGAAGCGCTCGTCGAGCCACAGGCCGAGGTCGGTCCACCAGGTGCCCTGGTGGACGTCGGAGCCCTTGAGCCAGATCTTGGCGTCGGACGTCAGGTCGTCGTTGGTGTGGAAGGACGCCTTGGGGTTGCCGGGCGGGTTCACCAGGGCGGCGATGTGACCACTGGTGGACAGCACGAATCGGGTCGTGCCGCCGAAGAGCTGGGCGCTCTGGTAGCAGTTCTCCCAGGGGGTGATGTGGTCGGCGATGCCGGCCACCACGTAGGAGTCCACCGTGATCCTGCCCAGGTCGATCGGCACGCCGAGGACGGTGAGGGCCCCGGGCCGGGTCAGCGAGTTCTCCATCGCCAGGTCGACGAAGTCGGCGTGCACTGCGGCGGTCATCCGGGTGGTGTCGGAGTTCCAGAACAGGATGTCGAACGCCGGCGGTCGCTTGCCGAGCAGGTAGTTGTTGACCCAGTAGTTCCACACCAGGTCCCCGGGCCGGAGCCACGCGAACACCTCTGCCAACGTCCGGCCGTCGAGGTACCCCTTGCGCGCCGACTTCGCCTTGGCCCGGCCCGCCAACCGATCATCGACGAGGGCGGACATCGTCCCGGCATCGTGGTTGTCGATGACCGTCACCGCCAGGCAGAGCGCGGCCAGACGGTCCTGCCGGCCGATACCGGCGAGGTAGGCCGCAGCAATGCTCGCGAGGATGCCGCCGGAGCACGCTCCACTGAGCACCGTCCGCGCGCTGCCCGTGATCTCCTCAACGGCCTCCAGGGCGTCGAGGACGGCACGAACGTAGGTGTCGAGGTTCCAGGAGGCGTGCCGCGCGTCCGGGTTGCGCCAGGAGATGACGAACATCTGCCTGCCCTGTCGGACCCCGAACTCCACGAGGCTCCGCTCCGGGGCGAGGTCGAGCGCGTAGAACTTGTTGATCGTGGGCGGGACCACCAGCGCCGGCACCTCGTAGACCTCGTCGGTCTGCGGCGCGTACTGGATCAGCTCCAGCACCTCGGTGCGGAAGACGACCGCCCCTGGCGTCGCGGCGATGTTCTCGCCCAGGACGAAGCCGCTGCCATCCACCATCTCCGGCACGCGGGGGGCCGAGGCCAGGTCCTTCACCAGCTGCCTGCCCCCGCGCACCAGGCTCAGCCCGGCCGTATCTATGACGGCCTTGGCAGAAGCCGGGTTGACCAGCGGGACGTTGCTGGGAGCGGCCGCCTCGATGACGTTCTCGAGGAAGAACCGCACCCGCTTGCGGTCGCGGGGGTCGAGGTCGGCGTCGATCACCAGCTGCTCGGCGGTGTGGCCGCCCGCCAGGTAGAGCTGGACCAGCCGCTTCAGCAGCGGGTTCTCGGTCCAAGCGACATCGGTGAACCGGCGGTCCCTGCGGTGCGGTGCCACGGTGGAGGTGCCGGTCAGGATGCGTCCGGCCTCGGCGCCCAGCTCGCCCAGCCGCTGCGCGGTGATGTCCGGCTTGCGCGCGAGGGAGACCGCCCACTTCGCCGTGGACATGTCGGGGAGGAAGCGGCCTACCGGGCCGAGGGCGGCATCGACCAGAAGGACGTCGAGCGGAGCGGCGCTCTCGGCGAGCCTGGAGGTGGTGGTGGTCATCGAAGGATCTCCTCATGGTCACAGGTGGCGACCCTTTGCAGGTCGTGGCTCCCAGTTGGGCTGGAAATTGACTGAAGGATACCTCGACAGTGACGATTTCGTCAGTATTGTGGCAGCAGCGCTAAAGAGAGACGAGCTGTTTCGCGCGAACGCTGGGGGGAGAGAGCCGTCAGGCCACCGAGCCGTCGCCTCGCACCGCGTCGATTTCTGGCAAGGGGAGCGAGCAGATCCGCTGAGCCTGCCGCCGGGGTACGCCGAGCATGCGCAGCAGGTCCTCGGTCACCCGGTCGGTGGTCTCCTCGACGTCGCGCTCCGGCTGGTCGTGCAGCAGCTGGCCGAGGGCGAGCAGGGCGCCGGCGGTCATCGTGACCGCGACGTCGAGATCCTCGACGTCGAAGCGGCCAGCCTCCACGGCGGCCGCGATGTCACGTCGAGCACGCGGTGCCAGGCCGCTGTCGGCGCTGAGCAGCCGGAGGACGTTGTTGAGGAGGACCCGGCTGAGCTCCGGCTCCCGGCGGTTGAGCCGTCCGGTGAGCCGGAAGCTGCAGGCGAATACCTCCGCGGGGTCCTCGATGTCGGCGGTCAGGTCGTCGAGCAGCTGACCGAAGCCGTCCATCACTGCCTCGACAGCAGCCTCGAACAGCTGCTCCTTGGTCTCGAAGTGGTTGTAGAAGGAGCCCATCCCAACGTCGGCGGCCTGGGTGATCTCCAGGATCGGCACGTTCGTCCTGCCCTCGGCGATGAGGGTCTGCGCAGCCCGGATGAGAGCCGCCCGCGTCCGGGCCTTGCGCCGGTCCAGTCGGTTGATCTGCTGCGTTGGTGCCTTGCTCATCATCGCTCCTCGACGTCTCCACCAGCGGGTTGCGTCCACCCCATCCTAGCGTGGCTCAGTCAAGAATGACGATTTCCTCAGAACCTCTTGACTGAGCAGGTGTTCATGAGTGACGATTACGTCAGTAGATCTCCTGAGGAGCAGCAGATGACCAGTCACCACGGGACTCACAACGACCTGCACAACGATCAGGGTGGGCTGCCCGCCGAGCACCCGGGACGCGCGAAGAACCCCATCATCAAGGTGCTCGACCTGGCCTGGCTCGAGTTCGTCAAGCCCGACCTGGACGCCTCGGAGCGCTTCGCACACGCATTCGGGTTCACCACCTTGAGCCGGACGGCGGACGAGCTCCAGCTGCGCGGGACCGACGCCGGCGCGCCGTGCGTGATCGTGCGCCGTGGGCCCCGCTCGACGTACCTCGGCGCGGCCTTCCGGGCCGCGGACTCCACCGACCTGGTGCGGCTCGCCGACGTCACCGGAGCGAAGGTCGCGAACCTCCCCGAGAGCATCGGCGGGCTCACCGTGGACCTGGCCGATCCGAGCGGGGCGGTGGTCCGGGTTGTCGCCGACACCCACGAGCTCGCAACCCTGCCGGGCCAGCCGACGCAGGTGTTCAACTTCGGGCACGACGTGCGGCGCGCCAACGCCACACAGCGCCCGAATCGTGAGCCCGCGAAGATCCAGCGGCTGGGCCACGTCGTGCTGCAGACCACGAGGTACATCGAGACCCTGAACTGGTACCTGGAGCACCTCGGTCTCATCGTCAGCGACTTCAAGTACTACGAGGGGCAGCGTCAGCGCGGCCCGACCATGAGCTTCATCCGCTGTGACCGCGGCATGACTCCCACCGACCACCACACGCTGGCCATGATGCTCGGCCCCAGCAACCGGTACGTGCACTCGGCGTACCAGGTGGGAGACCTCGACGCGCTGGCCGCCGGTGGGGAGTACCTCCGCGAGCTGGGCTTCCACCGCTCCTGGGGGATCGGTCGTCACATCGAGGGCAGCCAGATCTTCGACTACTGGCGCGACCCGGACGGCCTCCTGGTCGAGCACTTCGCGGACGGTGACCTGTTCGACTGCACCCTGGAGCCCGGCTGGTCGCCGATGACGACGTCCGGGCTGGCCCAGTGGGGACCGCCGGCCACCAAGGACTTCCTGGGTCTCACCCCGGGACGAGACGTGTTGCACGAGCTGCTGTCGATGGCTCGTTCGCTGCGTGACGACAACGAGTTCGACCTGACCCGCCTTCGCGGCCTCCTGAAAGTGACGAGTTCATGAGCATCACCATTCTGCGCACCGCCGATGCCTGGTGGGTCGGCACGCCCGGCGGCGCCGCCCGCATCGACACCGATGCCGCAACCACCGGCGGACTGCTCGCCAAGCCCGAGCAGATCGAGGCCGCCCGGGGTAGCCAGAAGACCATCGACCCGGCCACCATCGACCTGGTGTCCCCGGTGACGGCACCCTGCCGGGTGGTGGCCCAGATGACCAACTTCGCCAGCCATGTGAAGGACGCCGGTCTCAACCCGGACGATATCCCGCTGACATTCTTCCGGAAGACGTCGGGCTCGATCAGCGGCCCGTTCGACGACATCATCCGCCCCGCTCACGTGCGCTTCCTGGACTACGAGGTCGAGATCGGCCTCGTGATCGGCCGGGAGCTGCCGGTCGGCACGCAGGTCACCGCGGACAACTGGACCTCGTTCGTGGCCGGCCTGGTGGTGACCAACGACGTCTCGGCCCGAGACGTGCAGCTGCCGAAGACCCAGTTCTTCGAGTCCAAGTCCTACCCGACCTTCACGCCGGTCGGACCGTCGCTCGTCCTGCTCGACGACGACGAGCTGAAGCGGTTCGGCGACCTGCGCCTGCGCCTCTGGGTGAACGGCGAGCAGCGCCAGAACTCGGCGGTCGACGACGACATGGTCTACTCCCCGCTCGAGGCGCTGCAGGCGCTGAGCCGGTTCCAGCGGCTCGACCCGGGCGACGTGCTCCTCACCGGGACTCCGGAGGGCACCGCCCTGAGCGCACCGCCGAAGCCGGTCGAGATCATCGCCGCGTTCCTGCCGCTCGCGCTGAAGTGGAAGCTCTTCTTCAAGCGGCAGGCCCAGAACCCCAAGTACCTGAAGCACGGCGACATCGTCGAGGTCGCCATCGCTACCGACGATGGTGCGATCGACCTCGGCCGGCAGCGCACGGTCGTGAGGACCTTCTGATGGGCGACCTCATCTGGCCGACGTACGACGGGCCCGGCGACCTCCCTGTGATCGAGGCCGTGCCGCTGGCCGAGCGTGGCCTGCCGGGTACGACCTACGAGCTCTTGGTGCGGGCCGCCGGCCTGTGGCCGGAGCGCGTCGCCCTGTCCGTGCTCCCGGACGGCGAACGGTGGGAGCACCCCGCAGAGCGAACCTACGCCGAGCTGCTGAACGATGTGCATCGCTACGCCAACGTGTTCCACGCGCTGGGGGTGCGCCGGACCGACGGGGTCGCCCTCCTCGCTCCGAACTGCGACGAGCTCGTCACCGCAACCCTCGCGGCGGAGCTCGCCGGCATCGCCGCGCCGATCAACAGCGGGCTCTCCGGGCAGCACATCGCCGAGCTGCTGCGCAGGTCGGGCGCCCGGGTCCTCGTGGCCGCCGGTCCCGACCTCGCACCGGAGGTCTGGGAGAGCGCACGGGAGCTCGCCGTCCAGGCCGGGATGGAAGCCCTCCTCTCGCTGAGCCCGACGGGCGTTGGCCCGGCGGAGGCGGAGCTCACCCCGATCGACGGCGTGCGGGTCGGCCACCTGGGCGCGCTCGCGGCGGAGCAGCCACACGACGCCTTCGTGGGTGAAGCACCCTTGACCACCGACCTCGCCGCTCTGTTCCACACGGGCGGCACGACGGGGACGCCGAAGCTCGCCGCGCACACCCACGCCAACGAGGTCAGCGACGCCTGGATGATCGCTGGCAGCGGACTGATGCGCGAGGACGCGGTGGTGTTCGCCGCGCTGCCGCTCTTCCACGTCAACGCACTCCTCGTTACCGTTCTGGCCCCACTGTTCCGGGGCCTCCAGGTCATCTGGGCAGGCCCCCTGGGCTACCGCGACCAGGCGCTCTACCCCCGCTTCTGGAAGCTCGTCGAGCGCTACGGGATCACCACGATGAGCGCCGTGCCCACCGTGTACTCCGTCCTCGCCGGATGCCCTGTCGACGCCGACATCAGCAGCCTCCGCTTCGCCGTCGTCGGCGCTTCACCCCTGCCGCAGGCGGTCCGGGACGGCTTTGAGTCCGCCACCGGCATCCGGCTGGTCGAAGGCTACGGGCTCACCGAGGCCACGTGCGTCAGCGCACTGAGCTTTCCCCACCATCCGCATCCCGGGTCCGTCGGCCAGCGCCTGCCGTACCAGCAGGTGAAGGCCGTCCAGGTCACCGCCGACGGTGAGTGGGTCGACCTGCCGGCCGGTCAGGTCGGCGCGCTCGCCATCAGCGGGCCGACCGTCTTCCCCGGCTACGTCACCGACCGCCGTCCCGACGGACCTGTGCTGGACGGACTGGGCAAGCTGCGCGACGGCTGGCTGGACACCGGGGACCTGGCCTGGGTCGACGTCGACGGCTTCATCCACCTCGCCGGCCGAGCCAAGGACCTGATCATCCGGGGCGGTCACAACATCGAACCGGCGGTCATCGAGAGCGTGCTGCTGGCACACCCGGCGGTCACCGCCGCGCAGGCGGTGGGTCGTCCGGACGTGCACGCCGGTGAGGTGCCGGTGGCGTTCGTCACGCTCGCCCCCGGCGCCACCGTGACCCCCGAGGAGCTGCTTGCCTGGGCCTCCGACCACGTGCCCGAGCAGGCGGCAGCCCCCAAAGCCGTCACCGTGCTGGATGCACTCCCCGTCACCCTCGTGGGCAAGCCGTTCAAGCCCGCCCTGCGCGCCGAGGCCACCCGCGAGGCCGTCTTCAACGCGCTCCGCGACACCCCCTCGGTCACCGGCGTCCGAGGAGCCGTCGAGGACGGTGCGGTCGTCGCCGTTGTCGGTCTGGCCCCCGGCGCCGACGAGACGTCGGTCCGGGAAGCCCTCGACCGTTTCGCCATCACCTGGAGATTGGAACTGTCATGACCACCACAACGATTCTTGCGGGCCTCCTCGTCGTCGCATTCGCGGCCCTCGGCTCGGCCAAGCTCGTCGCCGTACCCGCGATGCGCGCAAAGGCCGAACACGTCGGCTTCAGCGTCTCGGCGTACCGACGGATCGGCTTCCTCGAGGTTCTCGCCGTCATCGGCCTGCTCATCGGCGCGTTCGTCCCGGTGATCGGTGCCCTGGCCGCCGCGGGGCTCCTCATGCTCCTCGGTGGGGCGATCGTCGCCCACCTGCGCAACGGCGACGGCATACGCGAGATCGCCCCGGCCGTCGTCCTGGGTCTGGTGACCCTGAGCTACCTGCTCCTCGTGGTCTGAGACCTGCTATGAACCGTTCTCAGCGCACGAGCACCGACCCGATCCCCGTCGTCATCGTTGGGGCCGGCCCCGTCGGAGTCACCGCCGCCACCCTTCTCGGTCAGTACGGCGTCGACTGCCTCGTCCTGGACCGCTGGGACGGCGTCTACCCCCAGCCGCGGGCCGTGCACCTCGACGACGAGATCTACCGGGTCCTGGTGCGGCTCGGCATCGCCGAGCAGTTCGCCGCCGTGTCCCGGCCCACCCGCGGGCTGCAGCTGATCGACCGCGAACCACCGGGTGTTCGCGGTGTTCGACCGGGCCGGCGACCGCGGCCGGCACGGGCACCCCAGGGCCAACATGTTCGACCAGCCCGAGCTCGAGCACCTGATGCGCACCAACCTCAAGGACCAGACCACGGTCAGCCTGCGTGGGAACGTCGAGGTCACCGACGTCGCTCAGGACGGCCAGGGCCGGGTCCGGGTGGACTTCACCGACCGGCTCACCGGCGAGCACGAGTCCGTGCTGGCCACCTACGTCCTGGGCTGCGACGGAGCCAACAGCGTCGTGCGGGCGGCGATCGGCGCCACGATGGAGGACCTCAAGTTCGAGCAGCGCTGGCTGGTGATCGACGTGGCCAGCATGGTCGAGCTCGACCAGTGGGAGGGCGTTCACCAGGTCTGCGACCCCGACCGCGCCGCGACGTACATGCGCATCGGGGACACCCGCTACCGCTGGGAGTTCCGACTGCTGCCGGGCGAGACCGCCGCCGACTTCGAGTCCATCGAAGCCCTCCAGCCGCTCATCGGACCGTGGGTCGAGGGCATCCCCTGCGAGCAGCTGGAGCTGGTGCGCGTCGCGGAGTACACCTTCCGGGCGCAGCTGGCCGACCGCTGGCGCGACCGCAACGTCTTCCTCCTCGGCGACGCCGCCCACCTGACGCCCCCCTTCGTCGGACAGGGGCTGTGCGCGGGAGTCCGCGATTCGATGAACCTCAGCTGGAAGATCGCCGGTGTCCTCTCCGGAGACCTGCCCGAGTCGGTGCTCGACACCTACGAGGTGGAGCGCAAACCGCACGCCCGGGCCCTCATCCAGCTCGCGAAGCTCATCGGTGTCTCCATGACGCAGGGCGGCAGGGCCGGTGACCTGCTCCGCAGGGCTATCGCCCCCCGGCTGCACTGGATCCCCGGCCTGCGCGACCGCCTCCTCGACAGCGAGACACCACCGCTGCGCCGGTCCGCCCTGGTGGAAGGACGCAGACCCGGCAAGTCCCTCAACGGACGGCTGTGCCCGAACGCGCTCCTGACCGATGGCATCCGGTACGACGACGTGACCCGTGGCGGGTTCGTGTTCGTGACCGGCGTGCCGCTCTCGCCCCAGCAGCGGACGCTGCTGGCGGGCCGCGGGACCGAGGTGCTCGAGGTGGCACCCGGCTCGTCCCTGTACAAGTGGCTCGAAGACGGCAACGCGGCGGCCGCACTGGTACGCCCGGACCACACGGTGCTGCGGGGCGGCCGCGACGTCGCAGGGCTCTGCGAAGCTGCACCCAAGTTCCTGGTTGCCTGAGGAACGCGTCCCCTCCGAGACGACGGCAGTCGGCGACGAGGGACGCGTCATCCTCGAGCCGGCGGGGGCCATCCCTGCCCGATCGCTGCCCCTATCACCAAGCATGCGTAAGTTACGGAGGCAAGGAATGGCCACTGTCCGACACGTAGCAGCGGTAGGCCGAACCGCTCC
>CAVQQQ010000010.1:0-240063 GCA_963715025.1 uncultured Actinomycetota bacterium
TGCGCCAGCGGGTCGCGCCCGTCACCGCGTCGAACGCCCAGATCTCCGAGGCCGGCCGGTTGATGCCGACGTAGACGGTCCCGTCCCCGACGGCCGGCGAGGCATCGATCCAGTCCCCGTCCAGCGCGCTATCCGGCTTGGCCCACAGCTGTTCCCCGGTGGCCGCGTCGAGCGCGTGCAGCCGGCCGTCCAGCCCGCCGACGTAGACCCGGCCGTCGGCGATCGCCGGCGAGGAGAAGACGCTGCCCGCCACGGTCGTCACCCACTGCTGGCGTAGCCCGCCGACAGTTGAGGGAGACAGCACGGTCTCGGCGGTATTGACACCTAGGTGAGCGGCCCCGTTGCGGAACTGGGTCCAGTCACCGGTCGTGACGGCGCTCGCCGGTGAAGGAGCCACCAGCGGCGTCATGACAAGCGCAGCGAGCCCGCACAGGGCCCGCACCCGAAACATCCGTCCAGTCATGAACCGAGGATCGCGCGCCGGCATCAACGATCGATCAAAGCCACCCCTGAAGCAGGCGGCCCACGGCGCGCGCCAGCACCTGGCGCTGAGCGATGCATGGTTCACCCAACGGCCGCGCACGCGACACCTCATCGCACCCCCCGCGTCGCCGCATCCGACGCCGCTCAGGCGGGTGCGAGTGCGTAGCCCCCTGATGCGATGCCCGATTGGGAGAGCGAACCGGGATCATCTACGGCACCTTCATCCGGAGCGGCGAAACCTCGAGCGACGCCCGGCCGGCCCTCGTGGAGCTGCACACCACGCAGCTGCGAGCGATCAGCAACCAGCTGCGGCTCCGTGGCCATATCCGGGGCGTCTGACCCGGTCCTCCCGATCGCAGTGTCATACAGACCGGCGTCGTAGCGACCGGCACCTGAGGGCCGCGTTGCGCCGCTGGACAGATGCGAGGATGCGGGCATGGACCCAACGGTGCGGATCAGCAGCGGCCGGCTTCGCGGCATACAGCGTGGCGACGTCACCGCCTTCCGGGGCATCCCCTACGCCTCCGACGCCATCGGCCCTGCACGGTTCCAGGCGCCAAGACCCGCGCCCACCTGGGAGGGGGTTCGTGACGCTGGCGCTTTCGGCCCCACGGCACTTCAGGCTGCCTATCCGCCACCGATAGACCGCCTGCTCCCCAGCTCGGTCGTCGATGGACCCTCGTACCTCAACGTCAACGTGTGGACGCCGGACCCTGCGGCCGGAGGCCTGCCGGTGATGGTGTGGATCCACGGCGGCGCCTACGTGCGCGGGGCCAACTCGCTCACCACCTATGACGGCTCGGCCTTCGCTCGGGACGGCGTCGTGCTCGTCAGCATCAACTACCGGCTGGGCATCGCCGGCTTCCCGGTCCTGCCCGACGCGCCGACAAACCTCGGCCTCCGCGACCAGCTCCTCGCCCTGGAGTGGGTCCAGGAGAACGTTTCGGCCTTCGGTGGCGACCCGGGCAATGTCACGGTCTTCGGCGAGTCGGCGGGCGGCATGAGCGTCGCCACCCTGATGGCTTCCCCGCCAGCGCGCGGGCTCTTCAAGCGGGCGATCATGCAGAGCGGGAGCGGTCAGGCGGTGGGCGCGATGGACGACCTGCTCAAGGTCACCCAGGCGGTCGCCCAGCAGCTCGGTGTCCCCGGAACCGCTGCTGCGCTGGGCGGCGTCGACCCCGACGACCTCCTCGCCGCCCAGACCGCGGTGGCCCTCCAGCTGGGGGCCAACCCCGACCCCGCTCGGTGGGGTGCCACCACCATCGGGGGCGGTGTCGGCATCATGGCCTACTTCCCGTGCATCGACGGCGACACCGTCACCGGGGTGCCAACCGAGGTCATCGCCTCGGGAGGCGCTGCCGGAACGCCGCTCCTCACCGGCACGACGACCGACGAGTTCCGCCTCTTCACCGTGCCCACCGGCATCGCCGCCTCGATCACCAAGGAGGCACTTCCGCTCGTCCTCGGGCGCTACGGCTGGCCCGCCTCGAGGGCCGAGCTGTATGCCGGCAACCGGCCCGACGCGTCTCCAGGCGACGTCGTCTCGGCCATGCTCACGGACGTCGCCTTCCGCGTGCCCACCGTGGCCCTCGCCGAGGCCCAGGCCACCACCGGGGCCCGCGCCCATCTCTACGAGTTCGCTTGGCGTACACCGGTATCGGGCCTTGGCGCCTGCCACGCCCTCGAGCTCCCCTTTGTCTTCGACACCCTCTCCGCACCCGACGGACTGGAGAGCCTCACCGGCCCGGAGCCCCCGGAGGCACTGGCCAAGGAGATGCATTCCGCCTGGGTCTCGTTCGCCCGGCACGGAGACCCGGGCTGGCCGGCATACACCCCGGACCACCGGGCGGTGATGGCCTGGGACACCCCGTCCAAGCTCTTCCTGGACCCGCGACCCGAAGAGCTCGCCTCGTGGCGCGCCAGCTGATCTTCGTCACCGATCGCCGGGACCACAGGCACGACGTCGTGACCAACGGCAGTGTGCGGTCGGACCAGGAACCCTGGGCCGGCGCGTTCCATAGGCAGGCACGGTTGGCGCCCTATCCTCTTAGGGGACGCACGAAGCGGCATGGGGGTGGACGGTGAACGTACTGGTCGTGGGAGCCAATGGTCAGCTGGGTGCGGCCTGTTGCCGGCAGCTTGTCGCGCGCGGGCATGAGGTGCGCGGCTCGGTTCGAGTCCTTGAGCGTGGCCGCGTCCTTGGGTTGACTGGAGTGGAGCTCGTCGAGGCGGACCTGGCAGCGGATCCGGATCTGGATCATCTGCTCAACGGCGCCGAGGCGGTTGTCCTCACGGCGAACGCGGTGGTCCCAAGGCGGGGCGACGATCCGAGCCGGTTCGCTTCTGGGGCGCGGCGCTTGGTGGAAGGTGCGGCTCAGCGCGGGGTGCGGCGTGTGGTGCTGCCGTCGGTACCAGTCACGGGACTGGATTCGAGCGTTCCGCTGGCCTCGGAGCGTCGGCGTCTGGAGGAGCTGGTCCTGAGGACCGTTCCGGAGTCGGCGATCGTGAGGTTCCCACCCTTCATCGAGTGCTGGCTGGCGCTGGTCGGGTCCTCCATCCCGTTGCGGGGTGAGCCGAACGCGACCATCGGTCGCCCATCACCCTTCCTGCGCTCCTTCCGGTCTGCGACCGGCGCGCTGGTGGAGCGCCGCGGCCTGATGCTCGTGCCCGGACCTGCCGCCAACCGGCACGCGTTCATCGCGATCGCGGACGCCGCCGGTGCCTGCGCCG
This sequence comes from uncultured Actinomycetota bacterium, assembly GCA_963715025.1. GTDB lineage: Bacteria > Actinomycetota > Actinomycetes > Actinomycetales > Dermatophilaceae > DASSJT01. The sequence continues at coordinate 3,214 of CAVQQQ010000010.1, forward strand.
AAGCGGTCAGCCGGCCGGACATGGCCGGGGCCGTCCGCGAGGTCGGCGGTCCGGCGATTCTGAGCTGGCGCGACGTCGCCGACATTTTCTCCCGCCTCCTTGGCCGCCACGTTCGGGTCCTGTCCACTCCTGGCGCCGTGTATGCCGCCGCCGCCTTCATGCTTGGCCCCGTGGCCACCGTTCCTTCCCGCACCATGGCCCTCAACCGGTTCATGGCCAGCTCTGAAACCGCCTGGCAGCCGCCCGGTGGCGATCTCGTCGACCCGAGCGAGATGACGACGGTCGAGCAGTTCCTGGAGCGCAAGCTCGCGCTGCCCGCCAAGCTGCCACAGGTCGCCTGAGCCGCCACCCGCTCAGTGCCAGCAACAACCACCACAGCGGCTGCGGACCAACGAGGAAGGCGTCCTCAGGAAAACGGCCACCTTCGGTGGCAACCGGACGTTGAGTGACGGCGTCTTCCGCTAGGGTCGGCCCAAGCGCGGCAGGCAGGGGGAGTCAGGGTGAGCGGACGGCGGCCGGTTGGGCGGCTGACAGCCGTTGCGCTCGCTGCCGTTGCTCTCACGGCCGTCCTCGTCGCCACGCCAGCCGCTGCGCCGCAGGCCAGCGCAGCGAGCGATGCCGACAGCTTCCTGACTCGGCCCGTCGGGGAGGCCGCCTGCCCGGAAGGAATGGCACGGAGCAGCACGGTCCAGCGGCAGGGCTACGAAAGCAGCATCCCGGAGTCGCGATTCAACGAGGGCTGGTACCGCGTGTCCAGCTCCGCCGCGCCCGAAGGCTCCTACTACGCCCGCAGCGCCCTCTCCGGGTCGACGTCCGACCCCAAGGACTACATGTTCCTGCCGTACGTCAAGGCAACTGCTGGCGTGCACACCCGCCTTGCCTTCGCCACGCGTGGGTCCATGTCCTCCAGCAAGGCCACTGTGTCGCTCGACTCGGTCGGCGCGTCGGTGGGCGGGTCTTCCGGCTGGACCGGGCGCAACATCGACGTCACGTCTGCGACCGACGACGAGGGCGGTTGGCTGAGCACGTGGTTCGAGCAGCGGGTCACCACGGGCACCTCGACGACGTGGGACATCGACAACGTCCAGATCTTCACCTGCCGTCCGGCCGCAACGACCCGGCTCAGCGGCGTCGACCGCTACGCCACCGCAGCAGCGGTCTCCCAAGAGTTCCCTGCGCCCACAGACACGGTCTATGTGGCACGCGGCGACCTGTACCCCGACGCGCTGTCCGGTGCGGCGCTCGCGGGCAAGAACTCCTCACCCGTTCTGCTCGTGCAGCCCACGGGTATACCGACGGTGATCGCCGACGCCCTGAACCGGCTGCAGCCCAAGCACATCGTGGTGCTCGGCGGGGCGTCGGCGGTTTCTGACACCGTGCTCGCCCAGCTGACGACCTGGACCTCGGACGTCGTCCGCCTGGGTGGCGCAGACCGCTTCGAGGTCTCTGCAGCGGTTGCCGCCCAGTACCCCGTGGGACTCGCCAGTGTCTACGTGGCCTCCGGGCTCAACTACCCCGACGCCCTCTCCGGGGCAAGCCTCGCAGCCACCGCCGACGCCCCCGTCCTGCTCACGCAGACCACGTCGATCCCGGACTCGATCCGCCAGGCCCTCGAGCGTCTCAAGCCGGCCCACATCACCGTGCTCGGCGGCTCGGGTGTGGTGAGCGATGGGGTGATGAACGAGCTGGCCGCGTACGCAACGGGAGCAGACCCATCCGTCACGCGCATCAGTGGGCCCGACCGCTACGCCTCCTCGGCCCAGGTGGCAGCCCAGTTCTCCAGCACCGTTCCCAGCACCATGCTCGCCTCTGGCGAGAATTTCCCCGACGCGCTGGCCGGGGCTGCCCTGGCGGGCACGTGGGGCGTTCCGCTGCTCCTGACCCAGCGCTACACCCTGCCCTCACCCATCAAGAGTCGACTCCAGTCGATCAGCGAGAGCCAGGGGTACGTGCTCGGCGACGGCGAGGCCGTGGCATCGATCGTCCGCGACCAGTACGGCCGCACCCTCCCCGCACCGTAGGAGATGACCTGTGGAGGCCGAGCGCATCCTCGTCAACGGAGACCGGGCGGTCGTGACCGTCCCAGACGCTTCGGCGCTGCCGGACGCCGTCGCGACAGGGGTGCTGTACACCGACCGCCAGGAGCTCGAGGTCAATGCCGGCACGAAGGCTGCTCGTGAGTTCTTTGTGACCTCGACCGCAACCACACTCTCGGTCAACCTCACCCTGCGCTCCGGTGCGGCCTTGACCGTGGGGCCGCGCGGTGGTGATGCGAGGGCCGGCCACTGCTACAGCGTCGCCGTCGGTCAGAACTGCCTCTTCGGCTACGCATCACCGTCCACCTCGGTCGAGACGCTGGCGAGCTGGCTCTCCAGCATGGAGCTCCATGCCTCGGGCCCGGGCATCGCGGTGCGCCCCTCTGGTCCGGTCGGCTGGTCGCCATATCGGACCTTCTCGGTCGCGCAGCAGGTCGACCTGCCCGACGGCACCGCCTATTTGCTGGACGTGCGCCGAGTTCGCGCAGACCGGGCACCGCGCCGCCGCGAAGGCGGAGGGGTGAAGGTGCACGGTGGCGTCCTCTCCCGCAGCTCGCCCACTGAGGAGCAGCCCCACGTCGTCCTGGAGAGCGATGCCTTCGTCAGCTACGGCATACCCATCGGTGCTGTGAGCCTCGACCGCGTTGCCACCTCCATGTCAGAGCTCACGACGGTGCTGACATGAGTGACGCCCTGCTCCTGACCTGCGCGCTCGTCCTCGGTGCCAGCGGGGCGTTCCACATGGGGCACTTCCGGGGCACGGCATCCGCCATCGCCCGCCACGGCGTTCTACCGCAATCGCTCGTGCGTCCGGTTGCCGTTGGCCTCCCCGCCGTGGAACTCATTCTCACGGCGGGTCTCGCCCTGGGAAGTGTGCTGGGCCTGCGGCACACCGCACTCGCCTTCGCGACCGGGGCCGCGATCGCCTTCCTCCTCTTCGCGGCCTATCTGTATGCCGTGTGGCGGCGCCACCCTGACGCCGAGCTCCCCTGCGCCTGTGGGCTCGGCACGGCGACCGTGGGCGGCTGGGTCGCCATGCGGGCCCTGATTCTCGCCCTTCTGGCCGGGGCAGGCGCCATAGGAGGCGGGGTGCGTGCGATCACCTCCCGCCCGCTGGACGAGGTGGTCATCATCGGGGCCGCGGCCCTGAGCCTGAGCATCGCCGTCTCGGCGCTCCCCGACGCGCGCGCAACGCGCGCACCAACCCCTCTGGAAGGAGCCTCATGAGTTTCTCCTCGTCGGCGCTCCTCGTCTCGTGGCTCGCGATTGCGCTATTGGCCCTCGGGTTCGCCGGTCTGGCTCGCCAAGTGGCTGCGCTGTCTCGGCGGGGTGGATCCTCGGGGGCAGCGGTGCGCACCACGTCCGACCTGATCGGGCTGGCCCTGCCCACCTCGGGCGACCTCGCCCGTCTCCGGCACCCGGGAAGGCTGCTGGTCCTGTTCGTATCCCCCGGCTGCCCGTCCTGCCACGCCCTCATTGGCGACATCGCCACACTCGGCCTCGATCAGCGGGTCACCGTCGTGTCGTCCGGCACGTGCTCCGGCGTCGAATCAGCCCCGTCGATCGTCTGCATTGCCCAGGCCCGCGACATCCTCGACCGTCTGGCCGTGCCGGCGACTCCGTACCTCATGTCCCTCGACTCCGAGGGAACGATCACCGCAACCCGGGTCCCCACCGAGCTGTCAGACCTCCGGACGTTCGCCGAGTCCGCCCTGGGTTCAGGCGCCCTCACGCCCCTGGAGGAGCGGTCGTGACCATCAAGTTCGAGGATCTGCCCGTCGCGGACGAGTCGCGCCTGCGGACCCTGCTCCGGCCCACGCCAACCACGCGACGGCGCTTCCTGGGCGGCATCTTCGGGGTGGGCACCGGTCTGGCGCTCGGCACGTTCACCGCTATCAACGCGGCATCAGAGCGGGCTGCGGCCGCCTACTTCAACGACTACACGGACACCGCCAGCGGACCGTGCACGAGTTATGCCAGCACGCACACCGAGAGCGGCATCAAGTGCGGACCCTCGACGGTCTGCGGCGACGGCTCGTGCTGCTGGGAGTATCGGAGCGGAGCAGGCAACAAGGTCGGCTGGCACAAGCACGCCCCCGCACGGAGTGGGGCCTACTACCTGCACCGTCCCGACGAGTGCTGGGCCAGCACCTACGACGCATGGCACTGGAAGTTCAGCGACGGCAAAACCTACCGCTGCTCCGACGGCTACACCTGTAGTTCCTCTGGATCCTGCTACAAGTCCATCTGCGCATGGGCAGTGTGAGCCCATCTGCTACCCGGCGCTGGGCCGCCGATCCCCTCACTCTTCTTCTGGTGGCCGCGCTGGCCGGCGCGGCCGTCCTCATGGCAGCAGGTCTTGCGGGGAGGTCAGCGGTCCCGACAGGCGGCGGCGCGGACCTGCCGGGGGCCGCCGTTCCCATCCTGGTCCGATCACCGCTCGTCCCGGCTATCGCGGCCGCGCTGACAGCGGGGCTCGCCCTCTCCGGCTCCACTTGAGGCATGAACAGCGCCTGGGCGCTGGCGGCCTCGGTTCGGGGCCAGATGTCTCGACTCCGGCTGTGGCTGTCGTTCGTCACGGGCACCACCGCCGGGGGCGCGGTCACCGGCCTCGGGCTGGCGGTCATCGCGGGTCTGGTGTCTCCCGTGCCACAGAACGCTCGCTGGGGTGTCGTTTCGGCCGCGGTCGTGGCCCTGGCCATCGTCGATCTCGCCCACGCGAAACTGAGACTGCCCCAGCGGGCCGAGCTCATTCCACAGGAGGTGTTCGCCCGAGGCATGGCACGCGGCGTCGCGCGGTTCGGATTCGAGTACGGGACCGGTTTCCGCACCCTCATTCCCTCGGCCGCTCCCTATGCGCTGGCCGCCTTTGTGCTCGGCGCGAACCTACCCTGGTGGCAGTCAGTGCTCGTTGGAGCCGTCGTTCGGCGCCGCCCGATCGCTTGCTGTGCTGCAGTACCTCGTGCTCGGGCGCGACGGCTGGCAGACCTTTCTGGCGATGCATTCGCGCCTGCTCGAGCGGTTAGGGACGCTGGCGACCGCGGCCTTTGTCCTGGTCGCCGTCGCATGGAGCCTCTGAGAGGTCTCCTCCCGGGCGTTGGCCGGGGCAGAGCCGATCAGCGGCCGCCGGCATGGTCCTGGCCGTCAACGATATCGGTCTCGACGACCGGGCCGGTGGATGTCTGGCCGGGGGTGGCGCCTGCGGTCACCGATGCCCCGCACACCACCTTCGCTGGGGGGTGGCCGGCCGACGTGTGCGCCTCGACCACTGAGCCGCCCACGCTGATGCTGCACCCGATGGTGGTGGAGCCGGCGCCAGCGACAGCGGACAGCGTCGGCTCCGCGGACTCGGTCGGCATGCGCGCGGCGCCGGTCCAGCCGTCGCCGACGTCGAGGTCAGTGGAGATGTCGCCCTCACTATCGGTGTAGCTGACCGACGCGATCGGCCCGTCAGACGTGACGGCGTAGGTGACCCGCGGGCCCTCCGCCGCAGCCAGGGACGAGCCGTCGCCCTGGTCGGCAGAGCTTTGCTGGCAGCCGCTTACCGCTCCCGTCAGCAGTACGACCGCTGCGACCGCCGGCGCCACGACCGCCCTGCGTCTGGCGGCTGGGTGGAAACCCTTGTACAGCGACATTGCGAACCTCCGGGGATAGAGAACGCGTCGCGCTGGCCCGTGAGTCTAGGTGAATCCGCACACGGGCCGGCGTAACCGCACGGCATACCCAAAGGTGTGTTTTCCCGATCGGAACCCGGAAAAACTCGCAGCACGAGAACAAGTCCCGCCGAGCCCGCGGCGCCGATACTCATTCCGGGTGATATCCAAGGCACCTCGGATGCGGAGGTGGGACATGGCCGAGGCTCCTCGCCGGGTCAATTACTACTACGGCATGGTCCTCGGGGTCGACGACTTGACCACCGAGCAGAAGTACCACCGCACGATGCGGTACCTCGACAACCGACTCCATGGATACGGCATCGTCGAAGGGCTCCAGGTCACCATGGACCCAGCCTGTGCGCACGTCAGCCCAGGCTGGGCGATCGACGCTTTGGGGCGGGAAGTCGTCGTCACCGCTCCCCTCTGTGTGGACCTCACGGCGATCGCCGCGGGCCGTAACAGCGCCCGCGACCTGCTCCTGACCTGGGCCGAAAACCCTGACGCGAAGGTCCCCGGCCCGGATGGCGAAGACGTGTTCACCCGGTGGGTCGAGCAGCCGGAGCTGTCGCTTGCTCTGCCCAACCAGGCACCGCCGGAGGCCCTGGTCCTGGCGCGACTGACCCGCCGTCGGAGCGGCGCGGTATCGCGCGACGAGTCCATGCGCCGTCTCCTCGCCGACAGCCAGGCCCAGCCTGGCCCGGAAAGCCAGCGAGGTTCTCGTCCACGCTGGATGGGGCGGCTGTGCCTGGTGCTCACAGGGGTCGCCCTTGGAACCATCCCCCGTCTGCTGAGACCACGGCGCGAGTAACCAGCGCAACGTGATCATCGTGTCGGCCACCGCGGCGCGAGTCCCCCATGTACATCCCTCCGAGGTCTTCGCCATGGACTACCTCGGCTACGAGGACGACGGCATCGAGCACGTCTCCCTACGCTTCGGTTTCTCCGACGATCCGGATCTCCCCGGGCACTGGAGCACGCCTGCGCTGACGGCCTGCTGCCGGTGACACCGACGGACCTGCGTGAGGCGTCCTACTTCATCTCCCGAGGATCCATCCGGCTCACCCGGGAGCCAGGTATGGCCCGGTGGCGCAAGGCGCTGTTCGTCCTCTTCGCCCACAACGCCGCGGATCCTGCCGCGTACTTCGGCCTCCCGCCGGAGCGCACGGTCACCATGGGTCGCGACGTGACGATCTAGGGCTGGACCCGCACGACGGTGCCTCCGAGTCGCCGGCCGGCTTGACACCGACGTCGTCTGGCCCTGGCCACATCCGGGCCCCTGGAGTCTCAGCGGATCCTTCTGAGCTCTCGGTCGATGTCGGCCTCACTGATCGGCCGCCTGAAGTAGACGTTCCACGCGTCGAGCAGCAGGAACACGCCCCAGCCGGCGAGCACCCATCCGGGCCAGAAGTAGCCACGGTCGGTGATCGCCCACACGCCGACCAGGAAAGCATTGATCACCACGTAGGCCACGAAGTCACCGCGCAGCTTCTGCCTCTTCTCCACACGCTTGCGGGCCACCTCCCGCTCTTCAGACGCAAGCGCGGAGTCGCGCAGACTATCGGTGGGTCGATCGGCACTCGGGAAATTCGTCATCACACTGTCTCCTTGACCTTGCGCTTCCAATACCTAAATCAAGGACAACCCCGCACATGACGCGGTCTCAGAGGCGAACGTCCCGGGGCCGACCGGGCACCATGCGAGAGCGCTCCGTGGGCTTGGCGCGCGCCTGCAGAACCGGAGAAGCCACTGCCCCGAGCCCTACCCGGGTACGCCGCACCTCGGCCGCCCGCGGCGTGCGCGGTCAGTCTCGGTCACCAGTGACCGGCAGGAAGGTAGGCGGCCCCGGTCACCCACCCACCCAGCGGAGGTGACTGCCGCGGCATACCCTCGACCACGCGCACCTCGTCACCCACCTTCACGTCTCCCGGCCTGATCACCCAGCAATTGAGCGCCAGCCGGCCGTCGAAGCGCCGGTTGATCTGTCGAAGCACGTCGAGATTCTGCTCGCCGGTGTCCGGGTCGATGGTCGTGACGATGCATCGCTGCCGCAGCGAGTGCACCCCGATCACAGCCTCGCCGATCTGCAGCGCCTTGCCCTCCCAGGTGCGTTCCTGGCCCTCTCGTGCCCCGGCGATGAGCAGGTTGGGGCGCAGCCGCCTCCTGTCGTGGCCGAGCCGGCTCACCTCCGCGTCAGTCACGACGAGCAGCGGGAGGACATCGAACCGCTCCCGACCCGCGTAATGCCGCGGACGAGCGCCAACACCCCCGGCCGCCTCGATCAGGGCTGCAGCCGGGTCGCTGTCCCAGCGATGGCCCTCGACGAGTGGTATGCCGTCCGGCCCGGTCACGGCCCGCAGCGCGAGCAGCCCATGGCGGGTGCGCCCGGTGAGCACCCCTCGCCCGCTGGAGACGTGGACGAGCCGGTCACCGGGGATCCCGTCGACCCCCAGGGCCGCCCGCAGCAGGGACTCGCCCTGCAAGGACTTGACGGGATACCGCCACAGTTCGCCCACCCTCAGACGCGACATGGCCCTGCCCTCACCGAAGGGGGAGGGCAAGGGCTCGGTCGCCCGGCGTTCGTGGCTCGAACAGCCGCCGCTCAGTGACCTCTATGCGCACGTCGTTGATGCTGGCCTCGCGCCGCGACATGTAGCCCTCGGCGTCGAACTCCCAGAGCTCGTTTCCGTAGCTGCGCCACCACTGCCTGCCGCTGTCGTGCCACTCGTACTGGAACCGGACGGCGATGCGGTCGTCGGCGAAGGCCCATAGGTCCTTCCGCAGAACGTAGTCAAGCTCGCGCTCCCACTTGCGGGTGAGGAACGCCACGATCTGGTGCCTGCCGACGATGAAATCGGAGCGGTTCCGCCACACGGAGTCGAGGCTGTAGGCCTCGCTGACCAGGCGTGGATCTCGGGTGTTCCACGCGTCTTCGGCCGCCTGGACCTTGGCGGTGGCGGTCTGTGCATCGAAAGGAGGAACAGGGAATCTCGGCATGTCGCGTCTCCTTGGCCCCGACCCGGGGTCAGGCTGCCCTGCCGCGCGGCGAGACCACGGGCCAGTCGATCTCGGGGTGGGCCAGCCGGTTGAAGTAGTTGGTGAGGAGGTTGATGGCGACGTGACCCACCGTCTCGGCGATCTGGGCGTCCGTGACGCCAGCAGCCCTGACGGCATCCAGCGTGTTCTGGTGGACGTTGCCCCGGTCAGCGACGATCGCCTCGGCCAGCGCCAGCACGGCCTGCGTGTGCGGGTCGCTGCTCCGGGCATCGCGCGCGAGCTCGACCTCGTCGGCCGGAATCTTGGCGACGTGCTCTCCCAGATAGGCGTGGGCTGAGAGGCAGTAGCCGCATTCGTTGCTCTCGGCGACGGTCACAGCGATCAGTTCGCGCACCCCGGCGTCCAGCGTGCCCTTCGCGAGTGCTGTGGACAGGTCCAGGTATCCCTGCAGGAGGGCCGGACTGTTCGCCATGGCCTTGGTCATGTTCGGGACCAGCCCCAGCTCCCTGTGCGTGCGGGCCAGCTGGTCACCGGCCGCGCCGTTTGCCTGGGTGGGATCGATCATGGGCAGTCTGCTCATGGAAAGTACCTTTCTCATGGTTGTATGGCTTTTTACCATTAGGCAGCGTAGGCATAGGGCGCTGCGATTGTCAACGGTTGTGACGATGGTTTACCATTAGGACATGTCTCCGAAGGCGACCCTCCTCCCCAACCCGGGCGAACCCGTCCCCGTGCTGCTGATGAACACCATCTGGGCCGACACTGCGGGTGTCCACGACGCGCTGACAACAGTCAGCGAGGCGGATGCCTGGCTCGACGCCATCGGTGAACGCATCCCAGGAATGCCGCCGACTCCGGGCGCCGGATACCGTTGTACCCGTGCCGATCTCGCGCGCTTGGGCCAGTTGCGCGATGCCCTGCGCGATCTCGCCGCCGAGCTGACTGACGACCCGCGCACGATCGCCTCGGGACGAGATGTGGCGCAGGCGCTCAAGCGGGTCAACGAGGCCAGCGGCGTAGCCCCGTCATGGCCCCAGCTCGGCCGATCGCTCGACCAAGCCGACGCAGCGGTGCGCCCGGGTACACGCCCGCCTCTCGCCGCTGTCTCGGCAGTAGCCGCCGACGCCATCAGGCTGTTCGCCGACCGCGGTACAGCGCTCCGTGCCTGCCAGGCCCCGGGCTGCGTCCTCTACTTCGTCAAAGACCACCCACGCCGCGAGTGGTGCTCCGCCAGCTGCGGCAACCGGGCGCGAGCGGCCCGCCACTACGACCGGCATCGTCGAGTCGGCGCGAAGGCATAGCCGCCCCACGCCCACGGCCGGGCACTACGGAGCCCCGGTCGCCGACGATTCCGCGAACTGGCTAGCGGACTCGGTACAGCACCAGGTTCTTCGTGTGCGAGACGTACTCGGTCTGCCAGTTGGCCGGCGGCCCCTGCGGGTGCTCCTTCAGCCACGGGCCTAGGGCAACGCGACAGAACGTGCAGGTCTGGGACTTGGCGCTGAACAGCAGGACGTAGTCCCCGCGTTGGGGCTCGGCCTTGGTTCCGGTGAGGCTCTGCGGCTTGCCCGACCACACCTTGTCGCCGCCAAAGAAGTCACGCTGGTATGCCGGCAGGATTCGGGCCGTCTCCCAGTCAGTCCACACCCGTTCGGGGGTGAAAGACCGTCCCCTCAAGTGGTCGCGAAGGTCCTCCAGTGCTGCCCCTCCGTTCGGGGCGAACGCTGGACTCGAGGTGGCGTATCTGGCCGCGTAGGACACCGGACCCCAGCACACCAGAACACCGAGAGCGACGGCGGGGAGCAGGCGCCAGGCGGCCGACATCCGCCGCAGAGGGCTGTGTGTCACGACCCAACCTGCAGCAATGGCCACGAGGCCGCCCACGGCGAGCGCGCTAGCTGGGAAGAAGGGGATCCAGTACCTCTCGACGTCGATCCGGGCCCGTGGGTGCGAGGGATCCAGCAGGCCGGTCGGGAGCACCGTCAACAGGTAGACGCCGGCAAACCAAGCGGACATCAGCCGTACCGGCCAGTTCCGGACGGCCAGACCGATCAGTGAGACCGCACCCACCGCCACCATCCAGATTCCCCCGTTGGTCTTCAGGGCGGCCTTGGGCACGAACGTGAGATAGAACCAACGCGTCTGCCCGACGTACCAGCTGTGATTCGCGATCGAGGCGGTCGTTACCTCGCCTGAGGGTTTGCCTCCCAGCCCTGACAGCACATGCAGCTTGAGCAGGGGATCGCTATAGAACACGGCGCTGATGCCGACATCGAGAAGGGCCCAGAGGAGAACGGGCACCGACACGAGCGCCAGCGATCGAAGCACACTGCCCCGCCGCCACAGGATGACCGCGATCAGTGGCCAGGCGACGATGGACGACTCCCGGACCTCGAAGCTCCAGCCGAGCAGGAAGCCGATGGCAAGAAGCCAGGGGGCCACGCGCCGGTTCGCGACGAGCCGGTCGCGGGCGATGAAGGCGAGCAGCACCGCCAGGGTGAACAACGCGACCGCCATAAGGTCGGGGTAGCCGCGCGACAGGTTGAAGAACATGATCCGGTTGGAGAACAGCAGCACGACGGCGACCAACGCAGCGGTCCACCCCCAGAAACGCCGTGCCAGCAGGGCAACCGTCGCTGCGAGCACGCCAGCCGACAGGAGCGGCCAGAAGTAGTAGGCGAACTGTGCGTTGCCGAATAGCCGCGCCAGGGGCAGTGACGCCAGGACGATGCCATAACGCGTATACCCGAGCGGCACCCACTCCTTGCTGGGAAAGTGCATCGCCGACATGACGTAGTGCCACGGATCAGTCGGAACCACGATGGAGCGGAACACGTAGGCGATCACCACGACGAGCGCACCCATCGCGGCCGCGACGGCGATGTCGGTCCTGCTTGTCCTACGCCCCGCGAGCCAGTCCCGGCGGCCCTGATCACCGAAATTGGGCTCGCCGACCACCGGCTGACCAGAGTCGTGGGTTACGTCGACAGTGGTCATGCGGACCCTTCGTGACGGGAAAGCAACGCAGCTTGCGCTGGAAGCTGGCCGGCCCATGGTAGCCGGTGGCCGCACCCGACCTACCGCGTCGTCATCTCGGCGGCGTGCCCCAGACGACTAGTCAGTGCCGCCGGCGAGGCGGCGGTCGCGCTGGGCGACGCCCATCTCACCGTACGGGTAGTCGGGGGCGCGAGTATCGCTGGCCGCGTCGAGTGCGGCGGTCTCCTCGTCGGTGAGCCACACGTCGACCGCCTTGAGGTTGGCGTCGAGCTGCTCCACCGTGCGCGCGCCCAGGATCACGGACGTCACCGCCGGGCGGTCGACCAGCCACGCCAGCGCGACCTCGGCCATCGACACGCCGCGGTCCTCGGCGACCTGCTGCAGGACCTCGATGACGTCCCATGTGCGGTCGCTCCCGCCGCGCCGGTCGTAGGCCTCCATCCCGCGCTGGGGGTTGTCACCCAGCCGTGTGGCACCGGTAGGACGCTCGTCGCGCCGATACTTGCCCGACAGCCAGCCGCCGCCGAGCGGACCCCACGGCAGCAGGCCGATCCCTGCGTCCTGCGCCGCGGGCACGATCTCCCACTCGATCTCACGGACGAGCAGGCTGTACTGGGGCTGGAGGGTCACCGGCTCCGCGACGTTGAGAGAGCGGGCGAGGTGCACGGCCTTGGTGAGCTGCCACCCGGTGAAGTTGGACAGGCCGTAGTAGAGGATCTTCCCCGCGCGGATGAAGCTGTCGAAGGCGCGCAGCGTCTCCTCGAGCGGGGTCCAGGGGTCGAAGGCATGCACCTGGTACAGGTCCACCGTCTCGACACCGAGCCGCCGCAGCGACGCGTCCAGGGCCCGGGTGAGGTGCCGGGCAGAGGCGCCGTCGGCATTGGGGACGCCGTTCATCGGGAACCGGCCCTTGGTGGCGAGGACCACCCGCTCGGTGAGGTCGGTGGGCCGGTTGGCGAGCCAGCGGCCGATGATCTCCTCCGAAGCACCGTTGGAGTAGACGTCGGCAGTGTCGACCAGCGTGCCGCCGGCCTCCACGAAGTGGTCGAGCTGGGCATGTGACCCAGCTTCGCCGGTCTCCGTGCCGAAGGTCATGGTGCCGAGGCAGAACGGGGATACAGCGCAGCCGCTGCGCCCGAGAGTGCGGTATTCCACGGCTCCGTTCTACCCCATTGCCGGTTCTCCCACGCTCAATCCGTGCTGCGCGAGGTCTGGTATGCCGAGTGGCCGAGGCGCTGATCTCCGCGCCCCGGGGCCCGGCTCGCGTCAGACTGATGCCATGGACGCCGCAATTGCCGGACTCATCGGCGCTGGACTGGGCGCTGTCGCCAGCACGACGGCCTCGATGATGGCCACTTTCCAGCAGACCCGGAGCGAGCGGGAGCGCGTGAGGGCGGCTCGAGCGGATGAGGCGTTGCGAGCCGAGCGAGAAGCACTGGTCCAGCTGTGCGAGCTGCTCGCGACCGGCACGCAAGCGGTTGCCTGGCTGGGGTGGGCGGCGAAGGTCCAGCCCCCGCAGGTACTCCAAGAGGAAATGCAGACCTACGACAAGCGCATGCGCGAGCTCATACCTCGCCTACTGGCCGCGGAAGTAGCCGCGGCCAGCCTGAGCGACGACGCGTTCGACCGCGTCGATCCCCTTGTTCGTGAACTCATCGCTCTGGACACGCGGGTAGGCACGGCCGCGGCAGCCTTCGACAAGGACGGCGGGGAGGCAACGCAGCGCCTCGCCGAAGCGAAAGATGCGGCAAACGAACTGAGCGACCGAAGCGTCACCCAAGTCCGAGCCCTGCTTCGCGCCAACGTCCAGGGCTAGCCTGTCCAGTCCGATCTGGAGCGGCCCTGGCTAGCCAACCGCCCAGGGGCAGGCAGGCCGGGTGGCGAGCACCCGGCACACCCGACGGGACGTTGTGCCCGGGTGCGTGCGGGCGCCACGGGTCATCCTGACCGGGGTTGTCCTGAGCGGTGGTTCGCGGAGGTGTGCCATGGCCTCGGTGCAGGAGGCCGTCGTCACGAGCCGGCCGCGCGAGCTCTGGATCGACAACCTCCGGGTGCTGGTGGTCGCTGGAGTCATCGTGGTGCACACCGCGACTGGCTACATCACCGGGATTGCGGACTGGTACTACGACGAGCTCACCACCTCGACCGTGTGGTCCACGGTGTTGGCCTTCCCGGCGGTGGCCGGCGGCTTGTTCGGGCTTGGCTCACTGTTCCTGCTCGCCGGCTGGCTTTCCCCGCCGTCGCTGGCGCGCCGAGGACCCGGCGGCTATGCACGGAGCAGGCTGGTGCGGTTGGGGCTGCCCCTCATCGGGTTCGTGCTGGTCGTGCAGCCACTGGCCGACTACGTGGGCAGTCGCCGGACGAGCGTGCCGACGAGCCTCGCGGACGCGCTGCGAAGCACCGAGATCAGCGTGATGTGGTTCGTCGCGGCGCTGCTCGCCTTCTCTCTCGCGTATGCCGCCCGGCGGCGGGTTCGCCCGACGCCGCCGAATCGGGGTGGTTCCCAGAACCTGCGGCCAGCAGTGGTCCGTCGGATTGGCTGGGTGGCAGCGATCGGGTCGGTCGCCACGGTGGCACTGTTCGCGGTGTTGGACGCGAACGATGAGGCCACGGCGGTCTTGGACGAAGGGGCCGGCTGGCCGACCATGCTCTTCGCGCTGCTGGACGGCGTCGTCGCCGTCAGCCTGAGCCTGTGGCTCGTCGCGTGGATCCGGCGCCGCTGGCGCAGCCACGGCCCGCTGCTCGGCAAGGCGGCTCGGGCCTCGTATGCGACCTACGTCTTCCACCCACTGGTGCTGACCACGATCATGGTGCTGCTCGCGCCGGTTGCGGTGGCTCCCGAGGTCAAGTTCGTCGTGGTGTCCGCAGTCGGGACCGTGGTCTGTTTCACAGTCGGGTACGCCCTGATCCGGGTACCAGGCATCTCGAGGGTGCTCTGACGCAGTTGGCGTCCTGACCGCGGGGAGGAGGTGAGGTATGCCGCAGAGCCGGCTTCCGGCATACCTCACGTCTTTGCTCCGTCGCAGATCGCCGCGCCGGCGATGACCGGCTGGCGAGGTCGCTACCCGGGAACCCGGACTCGACATTAGATTGGTCGCATGCCCGAAGCCGGAGGCATGACCCCTGAGCAGGTACGTGCCGTCATGACCGGCGAGTTTCCCGGCATGGCCAGCAAACGGCGGAGGTTCCGCCGGGTCCCCTCGGATCCGCGCTGCAAACTGTGCGCGGCGCCGTTCGGCGGCCTTGGCGGGGTGGCCTTCCGGACGTCGGGACACGGCCGCTCACCGGGCAACCCGGCTCTTTGCGAGAAGTGCGAGACCACGCTGGCCCGGCACGGAACCACCGGGGTCGAGATCCCGGTGACGCTCCTCTTCTCCGATGTCCGAGGCTCGACGTCGATGGGCGAGCGCATGCGCCCCACGGAGTTCCGCGCGTTCCTCGACCATTTCTACCGGCTCGCGTCCGACGCGATCGCCCGGCATGACGGCATCGTCGACAAGATCGTCGGCGACGAAGTGATCGGGCTTTTCTTCGGCGGAATCAGTGGTCAGAGCCACACCGCGGCTGCCGTCGCAGCAGCGCTCGAGCTGGCCGAACGGGCAGCGCAGCCCGGGGCGACTCCGTCGGGGCCCATCCCGGCCGGCACCGCCGTGCACACCGGCGATGCCTTCGTCGGGTCAAGCGGCCCGGCCGGCAAGGTCGAGGACTTCACGGCCCTCGGCGACACGGTCAACACCACGGCCCGTCTCGCCTCGGCAGCAGGGGCGGGCGAGGTCATCGTCAGCCTGGCGGCGGCCCGTGCCTCCGGGACGGCCACCGACGACCTCGAACTGCGGACCCTCGACATCCGAGGACGCACCAAGCCCATCGACGTCGTGGTCCTGCGGCCGGCCGAACCAACGCTCGGCCCCAGGTCCTAGGAATCCTCCACCGGCGATCAGGCCACTCGACCGGCCAGGAGGAACACAAAGCTCACGTAACCGCCCAGAAGCGTCGCGGCGATGAGCGGGAGCGACCGCTCATCGCGCGTGAAGACGGCGAAGAGCGCGACCGCTCCCGAGGCGAGAGCCACGAGGAATCCCAGCAGGACCAGGGCGTCCTGCACCTGGCGTGCCGCATGCGACGCGACCGGCACGTGGCCTGGGAGGAAGACCAGCACCCAGCCTGCTACGAACAGCCCCAGCGCAGCCCGGCCCAGACGGGTGAGCGGCCGCAGGGTGAACCGATGCCCGCGTCCCGAGGCGTTGGTCCCATCTGCATGAGGACGCCGGCCACGCAGTGCGACGATGAGCCATGGGATCCGGCAGCACTGAAACCGCGGCCGATGTGCTGCTGCGCTACCTGAGGCGTCACGCCGCCCGGCTCCAGAAGCAGGCCGACCGCGTCCGCACCGGCGACCCCGCGGCGGTTCACCAGATCCGCATCGCCGCCCGGCGGCTGCGCTCCGCCCTGACGACCTATTCGCCCATGCTCGAGCCGGGTTCAGTCGATCCCCTACGCGAGGAACTCCGCTGGCTGGGAACGGTGCTCAGCGAAGCACGCGACGCCCAGGTCATGCGCGAGCGCCTCGACGCGCTGGTGGCCCATGAACCCCCGGAGCTGGTCGTAGGCCCAGTGCTCGACCGCATCGACCGCGAGCTGTCGGGAACCTTCGAGACGGGGCGGGCCCACGGACTGGCAGCTCTGGACAGCGAGCGGTTCTCTCGCCTGGTCGCCGCACTCGACGACTTCACGGCTAACCCTCCCCTCCTTCCGGCGGCCGCGGAACCAGCACAGGAGGTTCTCCCCACCCTCCTGAAGCAGGAGGTCGACATCGTCGCCGGCCGGGTCCGCGACCTCGACGAGGCCGTCGAGCCCGAGCAGCGGGACCTCGCACTGCACGAGGTCCGCAAGAAGGCCAAGCGCCTGCGCTATGCCGCGGAATCCGCTCGGCCCGTGCTCGGGAAGCCGGCCAGGCGGCTCGCGACATGGGCCTGCACCATCCAGACCGAGCTCGGCCTCCACCAGGACGCGGTGGTCGCCCGTCAGAACCTCACGGCCTACGCCGCCCAGGCCCGTCTGCAGGGCGAGAGCAGCTTCACCTTCGGCCGGCTCCACGCGCTTGAGGAAGCCCGGGCCAACGAGGCCGACCAGGCATTCCGCGACGTCTGGCGCCACGCCCCGCGATCAGCGCGGACGTAGCCAGCTCCGCGATGGTCGATCGTGGCGAGAGGCCATTCCTCCGGGCGGGAATTCCGCGCTGTGCGCAGAGTCGTCAGGAGAGGCGCCGCTCCTCGGCAACCGACCGGACGGGGGTTCGCCCCCCGATCTCGGCAGAACTGGCGCGGCGGCGAGGCATTTGGCGGCCGGACCACCACAGCAGGGCGGCCCCGCCCACCGGCACCTCCATCCCGATGACGAACGTGCGGTAGAGCAGCACGGCGGCTGCGGCCTGGGCGGGGTCGGTGCCCATCCGCACCAAGAAGCCGGTCATGCCCAGCTCGACGACGCCGGTCGCCCCCGGCGTGATCACTGCTAGGGAGAGCACGCGCTCGGCGGCGAAGGCCGCAAAGGCAATCGCCAACTCGGGGGGCTCGCCGACGAAGTCGAGGCACAGCCACAGCAGCGCGGCCTGGCAGAGCGCGTAGAGCACTTTCCCCACGGTCAGGCGCCCCCAAGCGGTGGCGACCAGATCGGCCATGGAGCGTCGGAGGGCGACGGTCCGCGCGGTATACGAGCCACCGTTCTTGGGCGTCCGCCGCAGGCGGCGCGCCACCCCGTCGAGGAAGCGTCCCGCCTGGCGGGCACCGCCGTCGGTGCGCAGCAGCACGACGGTCAGGATCACCAAGGCGACCAGAACGGCAGACGCACCCGCCGCTGCCCCGGCCAGCGCCTCGCTGTAGCCGAGGTCCGCATAGGCGAACCACGCGAGCGCGATGCCGGGGATGGCCAAGCGGCTGAGGACGTCCCAGATGTTGGTGACCAGGACCCACCTCACGAACTCCGCGGTGCCGAAGCCCCACGACCGGCAGGCCAGGAAGTTCACGGCAGTGCCGGCCGTGCCGCCGAGCGGGAGGATGTTGGAGACGGAGCTGCCGGTGATGTTCAGGAAGAACGCTCGGCGGTGGCTCAACCCGGGGAGTGCCGCCGCGATGGCCACCGTGTGGACGGCAAGCCCCAGCAGCCATACGGCCGTCAGAGCCGCCACCTGGAGGAAGGTCAGGGACCACACCGCGTCTGCGATGTCGTGCCAGCTGGCCCCCGCCACGCGCGGCAGGCCGAAGTAGAGGAGCGCGCCCGCGAGTGCGGCGGCGGCCAGCCCTTCGGACCACCCGCAGCGGGAGCCGATACCCCTCGGCTCGTGTCATGACCGGCGCCTCCAGACTCGTCCAGCCCAGGCTGGCTCCCCTCCCCTGCGGACGGCGCGGCAGCACCTCCCGTACGGCCGAGGATGACCGAGTATGCCGTCCTGCGCCAGTGCCGATGGTCCTCAGCGTGTCACGGGTGGTGCATGGGGGTTCCCTCGGGAGTAGCGTCAAGCCGGCGTCGCCCCTCGCGATCGCGGGGGCGCATCCCAGGAGGGGGAAGGCATGGCCGCTGCACCAGGGCAGGCAAACGATGGGCGAGCGGGGCGGCTGTCGGCAGCGACGGCATACGAGAACATCGTCGACCTGCTCGCGCGCAAACAATGGGGACGGGACTCCTCGGTGCACCCCGAGACCCGCAAGACCCTTGAGCGCATCCTCGCAAGTCTGGGCGTCCTCGACGGCTATCCCACCCACACTGCCGCCGAGACGCATCATGTGGAGTCCATCCTCGGCGCCCACGACTGGCTGAGGGACGGCAAGCCGCCGTCAGAAGAGCAGGCCTGGATTCTCTCCGACGCGCTCACCAACCACTGGATTCGCACCGCCAGCGCCGACGCCATCGACGAGCATCTCGGCCGGTTCCACGATCCGGCGCCGCCCGGAGGGATGACCGACCAGCGCAAGCGCGAATGGCTGCTGGGCCAGCAGGCGATCCTGCAGCGGGCCGGCGCTCACGAGCGGGCTCGGTCGGCCCTGCGGGCGAGATACCTGCAGCGGGCCGGCTGGCTGCTGGCGGTGCTCGTCCTTGGCGCGTGGGGCGTGGCCATCGCGGTCTCCCATGACCGGGCGGCCATCACCCTCTGCGCGCTCGCCGGGGCCATCGGTGGCGGGCTGAGCGGTGCCCGGGGCCTCCGCGACAGCAGCCGGATCCAGGAGACCCGGGTCTTCCAGACGTGGTGGTGGGTGCAGCCGCTCGTCGGGGCAGCCGTGGGCCTCTTCGTGTATGCCCTGCTGGCCTCCCCGGTCCTGACGCTGCCGGGGTCGAGCGACCCCGACGAAGTCAAGCGGACCGCCGGGCGCGTGGTCTATGCCTTCGTGGCCGGGTTCTCCGAGCCGTGGCTGCTCGGCATCGTCGGGCGCCTCGGGGGCAGTGCCGACAGTGCTGCGACCACGGCCGTTTTCGGCCGGCCCGGGAACCCGGGGTCGCCTCCGGCGCCGGGGCGGGGTAAGGGCGGGAACGGCGGCCGGCATGCCGAGCGCCGCTCCCGCGAACGGCTGCGGCAGGCGCAGCTGGAGCCGCTCCAGTCCGAGGAGGACCAGTTGTGACAGACGTGGACCCAGCCGCGATCGACGACCTCGAGGAGAGCCACGGCGAGGAGCAGCCCGCCGGCCAGCCAGTCCGGTACATCAGGGGCGACCGGGGCACCGTTCCGACCCGCGGGACCGCACTGTGCGTATCCGGCGGCGGCTACCGCGCGATGCTCTTCCACGTTGGAGTCCTGTGGAGGCTCAACGAGACCGGGGTGCTGTCGCGGCTGAAGCGGGTGTCGAGCGTCTCGGGCGGGTCGATCACCTCCGGTGTCCTGGCCATGAACTGGGACCGGCTGGGCTTCGACGCTGACGGGGTGGCGCACGAGTTCGTGCCCCAGGTGGTGGCCCCGATCCGGGCCATGGCCGCGGTCAACGTCGACATCACCTCGGTGCTCAGCGGCATGGTGATGCCCTTCGCCTCGATCTCCGACCGGGTCGTCCGCGCTTATCGCGACCACCTGTTCGGGCAGACGTCGCTCCAGGACCTGCCCGGGGCAGGGGCCCCAGCGTTCGTGTTCAACGCCACCAACCTCGAGTCCGGCGTCCTGATGAGGTTCACCAAGGCCTACGCCGCCGACTACCGCGTCGGCCGCATACACAACCCCGACCTACCGCTCGCGGTCGCTGTCGCTGCCTCCTCGGCCTTTCCCCCCTTCCTATCGCCGTGCGTCGTCGACCTCGGCGACCAGGACTGGGTCACGGAGGAGGGCAACGACCTCACCGGGCCCGAGTTCCGGCGCGAGATCCGGCTGAGCGATGGCGGCGTCTACGACAACCTCGGGCTCGAGGCGGCCTGGAAGCTCTACTCCACGATCCTGGTGAGCGACGCCGGCGGATCCCTGGCCCCAGAGCCCGATCCGGCCGCGGACTGGGGGCGCGGCATGCTGCGGGTGCTCCACGTCATGGACAACCAGGTCCGGGCCTTGCGGAAACGGCAGCTCGTCGACTCGTTCAGACGCCGAGAGCGCGCTGGCATGTACGTCGGCATCCGCGGCAACACGGCTGACTACCGGCTCGCCGACCCGCTGCCCACCGATCCGGCCCTCACGCGCGAACTCGCCGACGTGCCAACGCGCCTCACGTCGCTCGCCCCAGACCTCCAGGAACGGCTGGTCAACTGGGGATACGCCATCTGCGACACCGGTCTGCGCGCCCATGTCCTCCGTCGCGCACACCCAGGCCAGCTGCCCTATCCCGACCACCCGCTGGTCCCCGCGTAGAGCGCCCGCAGGTCTCCAGGCCGTGAGCCCAGGCAGGCCGTGAGACACCCGGACCGTCCTACGGCTCGAAGCGGTACCCCATACCGGGCTCGGTGACCAGGTGGCGCGGGTGCGAGGGGTCGTCCTCGAGCTTGCGCCTCAGCTGGGCGAGGTAGACCCGGAGGTAGTGAGCCTCGTCAACATAGGCCGGCCCCCAGATCTCGGCGAGCAGCTGCGCCGCCGGGACGAGCCGCCCCGGCCGCCGCACGAGCGCCTCGAGCAGGTGCCACTCAGTCGGCGTCAGCCGCACGTCCGCTCCGGCGCGGCTGACCCGTTTGGCGGCGAGGTCGACCACGAGTGAGCCGGCCTCGACCACCGGCTCGTCAGCCGCCCCCGACGAGCGTCGCAGGCTCGCCCGCATCCGTGCCAGCAGCTCGTCCATGCCGAACGGCTTGGTCAGGTAGTCATCGGCCCCGGTGTCGAGCGCGTCGACCTTCTGCGACTGCGAATCCCGAGCCGAGAGCACGATGATCGGCACTGACGTCCAGCCGCGCAAACCCGCGATTACTTCCACGCCGTCCATGTCCGGCAGGCCGAGGTCGACGATCACCAGGTCGGGCGGCATGGATGACGCTGCCTTCAGCGCGGATGCACCGTCGCCCACAGCCTCGACCTCGTAGTGCCGCGCCCTCAGGTTGATCGCCAATGCTCTGCGCAGCTGCGGCTCGTCTTCGACGATCAGCACCCGCGTCACGCCGCCACCGCCTGGAGCGACAGGGTCATCGTCAGTCCGCCGCCCTCGGTATCCGACGGGGTCAGTGACACCCCCATGGCGGCGCACAGCCCGCGCGCGATCGCCAGCCCGAGCCCGACCCCGCCCGGCGAGCTGTCCCCCAGTCGCTGGAACGGCACGAACATCTCCTCCCACCGCTGCCGGGGCACCCCAGGCCCGTGGTCGCGCACCCCCAGCTCGACCATGGCTGCGTGCCCGACCGCTTCGACCTGCCCGCCGGGTCCTCTCGGCTCTGCCGGGCCGGGGGACGTGGCCGGGGATGCGAGCACACCGGCATACACCTCCACCGGCTGCCCAACGGGGCTGAACCGGCAGGCATTGTCGACGAGGTTGGCCACCACCCGCTCGAGCAGCCCTGCGTCGGCGAGCACCAGGGGCAGGTCGTCGGCCACGTCCACGAGCACGGAGCGCGAGGGGTGTCCCAGCAAGGCGCGCGACACGACCTCGTCCAGCGCGCACGGTGCCATCTGTGCCGAGACAGCACCAGCCTGGATGCGACTCATGGCCAGCAGGTTGTCGACGAGGTCGGACAGCCGGTCGGCGCTCTCCTCGATGGTGCCCAGCAGCTCCTGCTCCTCCTCCTCCGTCCACCCCACTGACATGTCGCGCAGCCCGGAGGCCGCCGCCTTGATCCCGGCCAGTGGCGTCCGCAGGTCGTGGGAGACCGCCGCGAGCAGGGCCGCTCGGACCCGGTCGGTCTCGGCCAGCTGCGCCGCTCGCTCGGCCTCGCGGGCCAGTCGCTGGCGCTCCCAGGCCCGGCCGGCGGTTGCGGCGAGCTCGGCCAGCAGTCGCCGGTCTTCGCCAAATGGCTCCGGCCCGTAGCCGTGAGCTCCAGTCCCGCACCCGCGGGCACCCGCAGGACCGGGTCGCCATCGTCGGCTTGGACCCACCGAGGCGACAGCGCCCTCCGGCCCAGCGCCAGCGAGCCAACACGACCGCCTGCATGCCGAAGCGCGCCCTGACCTGCTCGAGCACCTCCTGCACCGAACCCCGGCTGGTGTCGGCATTGAGTCTGGACAGGAGCTGGGCCTCGAGGCGGTTGCGCTCGGCATGGGCCCGCTGGCGGGCTCCCAGATCGACCGTGACGCTGACGATCAGGGCCGCGCCCACAAGCACGACGAGGTCGACCAACGCGGCCGGGTCTCGGACCGCGAGGGTGTCGTAGGGCGGGGTCAGGAACCAGTTGGCCAACAGGAAGGCGATCCCGGCACCCAGGAGGGCCGGGAGCCGGCCGCCCACGACGGCGATCACGACCACCGCGAGCAGGTACATGAGGAGCACGCTCTCTCGAGCCAGCACGTCGCGCAGCAGTACCAGGACCCACGTGAGCACCGGCAGCCCGACGACGCCGAGCACGAGGCCGGTGGCACGCCGCTGGCGTGACAGGCCGCCCCTGGGCAGTGCGGCTAGCGCCGCCCCGGTTGCGTCGACCCCGGGGGCGTCGCCCCCGGGGGCGTCGCCCTCGGGTTCGCGCGGAGGCCCGTCGCCGCCGCTGCGCAGGGGCGCCCTCGAGGCCATGGGGTCAGCGTGCCACAGCCCCCGGGACGAGCAGCGACTCGCCGTCGTGGCCGGCGCCGTTGCCGAGCTGCCACGGCACGCTCGTCACCATCACGCCTGGCTGGAACAGCAGCCGGGTCTTGAGCCGCAGGGCGCTCTGGTTGTGGAGGAAGTGCTGCCACCAGTGGCCGACCACGTACTCCGGGATGAAGATCGACACCACGTCGCGGGGGTGGTCCTGGCGCGTCTGGGCGATGTAGTCGAGCACCGGCCGGGTGATGTCCCGGAAGGGCGAGTCCAGCACGGTCAACGGCACGGGGACGTCACGCTCGACCCACTCCCGCATGAGCTGGTCGGCCTCGACGATGTTGGTGCGGACGGTGATCGCCGTGAGGGTCGAGGGCCGGGTGGCCCGGGCGAACGCGAGCGTCTGGAGCGTCGGCGTGTGCAGCTTCGAGACGAGCACCACCGCATGGATGCGCGTCGGCAGGGTGACGCCGCCGGGGCTCGGTTTCAGCTCGATGTCGACGTGGTCGTAGTGCCGCCGGATCGCCGTCATCAGCACGTAGACCAAGGGCATCGCGATGACCACGATCCACGCGCCGTGGGTGAACTTCGTGACCAGCACGATGACCAGGACTAGGGCGGTGACGACGGCTCCGACGGCGTTGATCACCAGGCTCCGGTGGACGTGCTGCCGCCGCGACGGGTCGACGAGCGTGCGCAACTCGGTGATCCAGTGCTTGACCATGCCGCTCTGGCTCAGCGTGAACGACACGAACACGCCGATGATGTAGAGCTGGATCAGCCGGGTTGTGCTCGCGTCGAACGCCCAGATGAGCAGGCCCGCCAGCCCGGCCAGGATCACGATGCCGTTGGAGAAGACCAGCCGGTCGCCGCGGCGCGCGAACTGCCTTGGCAGGAAACCGTCCTCGCCCAGGATGGACGCCAAGATCGGAAAGCCGTTGTATGCCGTGTTGGCGGCCAGCACCAGGATCGCTGCCGTGAAGGCCTGCACGGCGAAGAACCCGAGGGAGTCCAGTCCGAACACGGCGCCGGCCAGCTGGGCGATGACCGTCCGCTGTTGGTAGTCCTCCGGCGCACCGATCAGCGCGCTGGTGTCATGGGCGACATGCACCCTGCTGATCAGGGACAGGGCGGTGATGCCGACGAACATCGCGACCGTGAGCCCACCCATGATGGCGAGCGTGGCGGCCGCGTTGCGGCTCTTGGGCTTCTTGAAGTTGGGCACGCCGTTGCTCACAGCCTCGACGCCGGTCAGGGCCGTGCAGCCGGAGGCAAACGCGCGGAGCACGAGCGCCACCAGCAGCAGGCCCGACACGGGCTGCTCCGGCCGGATCCCGAAGTGGGCCGACTCCGCGACCGGAGCATCCCCGGCCACCACCCGCCAGAAGCCGCCCACCAACATGAGGAACACCGACGCGACGAACCCATAGGTCGGGATGGCGAACGCTGCGCCCGACTCCTTGACGCCGCGGAGGTTCACGACGGCCAGCAAGGCGACCAGGGCGATCGAGATGACCACGGCGTGGGCGCCCAGCGAGGGGAAAGCCGAGACCACGTTGGCCACGCCAGCCGCCACCGA
The DNA here is from genome assembly GCA_963715025.1 of uncultured Actinomycetota bacterium. Taxonomy (GTDB): domain Bacteria; phylum Actinomycetota; class Actinomycetes; order Actinomycetales; family Dermatophilaceae; genus DASSJT01. The sequence goes on from CAVQQQ010000010.1 coordinate 27,590, forward strand.
GACCGCAACCGTGAGCACGTAGTCGACCAGCAGCGCACTGGCCGCGACCAGCGAGGCCCGGCGGCCCAGGTTGGCCCGGCTCACTGCATACGCCCCTCCCCCGTCGGGGTAGGCGTAGCAGGTCTGCCGGTACGACAGGACGACCACCACCAGCAGCCCGACCACCGCCGCCGCCACCCACGGGGTGAGATGCAGCAGCGCCAGTCCGCCCAGGCCGAGCATGAGCAGGATCTCCTCCGTGGCATACGCGTTGGAGGAGAGCGGGTCGGAGCAGAAGACGGGTAGGGCGAGCTTCTTGGGCAGCAGGGTCTCGCCCATGCGGTTGCTCTGGAGCGGGCGTCCCACGAGCAGCCGCTTGGGCACGGTCAATGGACTGGTCACACCTCCAGCCGACACCCGGTGTGTTGCCCAGGTATGCCGTCTTGACGCCTCCTTGACACTGGTCAGGGCAATCTTGACGTCGCCTTGACCACCGCAGCGCCCAGGGTGGCCACGGCAGCCGTGGAAGGAGCGCTGGAACGGCAGGCTTGCCGCCGCTCCCTCAAGCTTCGGGATCCAGTGCGGACGGGCTTTCTGCGGGATCGAGCCGGCCAGCGAGGAGCAGCGGGATGCCCTCGCCGAGGCGCAGGAGCAGCGGGAGCTCGAAATGCCCGTGCTGCTTGGCCAGCTGCTGGCCTTGCGCCACCAGCCGGGCCTCTACGTCGCACACCCCGCTGTGGAGGCTGACGAGCTTCCCGTCGCGAACCGTGGCAACGACCCCCTTCACGGTGAACGTGGCGGACAGCTCGAACCGGACGGTCGCCACCCGGGCGTCGTTGACGAACACCTCCACACGGGGTTGGTGCGCCGAGGTGATGGAGTGCGTCGCGAGGTCGACGATCTCGCTGCTGCCTGGCATGGCTGTGGTGCGCTTTGCTGCCGCGGTCAGGTCCTCGAACTTGCGCCACCCCTCGACGACGAGGTCGCCCAGGTCAAGGTCGAGCAGCCCGTGCGCGACCGTGGCGATCTGGCTGCCCAGCGCTCCACGACCCGCCCGCGAAAGGTTCGTCAGCGCAGCGCTGACCGAGCCAACCACGCCCTTGTCGCTGAGGGCCTCGGCCAGCGCTTTGACACTGTCCTTGTTGTCGCCGAACAGGAATGCTGAGGCACTGATCGGCTGGGTGGTGATGGCGGTGGTCATCGGGATCCCTCCTTCGTGATCTCGGTGGTGCCGGTGTCGGCGTGTGGCTGCAGCCTCACGCTGAACGTGGGCGCGTCGGGGTCGGGCTCGGTGTGAGCCTGGCCGGGTGATGAGTGGGCTTCCGTACGCACGTGCTGCTGCACCCAACGGCGCTGCTGGCGCTCGCGCTCGCGCAGGCCGGCGGCCGCGCCCAGCACGAGAATCGCGATCGCGAACAGGAGCCACGTGGGCCACGGGGGTTGCGAGGACCCGGGCTCTGAGGTGAAGTCGAACGCGCTCGTGGCCACGGCGCGGCCGTCGACCGTTGCCAGCGTCACCGTGCTGCTGCGTCGGTTGGCAGGGCCGGATACGGTCCCAATCCCGGTGACGCTCCCGTCTACTCCGACCGTTGTGCCAGCACCGAAGCGGATTCCGTCGAGGAGAAGCACGAGCCGGCAGGATGCCAACCTGCGGTCGACCTTGCCGTCGATGCGCACCGACGTTCCCCGTGGTCCACGATGCGGCGTCAGCCGGAGGATGCGGACCGTGCTCAGGGAGGCCAGGCAGGATGGCGCCGGGCTCACCTGCAGCGTGGCTGACCCGGTGACGCGGCGGCTCGGCTTGGCGCTCAGCGCCGGCCCATCCGTTCGCCACCTGGCCACCGTGGCGCCGTCGGTGACACTGCCGACGAGGGTGCCGGTGACCGTGTGTGGCCCGGGCGTGTCTGCGGTGCAGGTGGCGTGGGTGCAGGAGCCATCGGGGCTGATGGTGAAACTGGTGTCCGCGGTGACCTCCCGAAGCGGGGTGCCGTTCCCGTCGACCCCGATGGCCCTGTAGACCATGGGAGCGCCCGCATCGATCCTCGCAGACTTCGGGTCCAGCTCCAGGCTGGCAAGGCCCTGCGGCGGCAGCGTTCCTCTGGTGCCGGGCGATGACCTGCAGGGCCGCGCCGCCACCGCCGATGCCCTTGAGGGAGGCAACGCTCCCGATCACGGTGTAGTCGCCGAGGTTTCGCGCCGTGCAGGTGGCGGCACGGCAGGAGCCGTGCTTCGTCATGGAGAAGCTGGTGTAGTCGGTCAGGTCGACCACGGGGCGGTCGGTGCCGTCCACGCCGGTGGCGGTGTAGGTGACCTTGCCGTCGGGGTAGGTCACCGCGAACCGTGGGTTCAGCCTCAGGCTGACGACCGACGTCGCTACGACCAGGAGCCGTGCTTGGCCGGTGATCGGGCCCTTTCCGAGGTCGGCAGTGCCGGTCACGACGTGTTCGCCGAGGTTGCTGGCGGTGCAGGTGGCTCCAGTGCACGAGCCGTCCGGGCTGATCCCAAAGGTGGTCTTGGCGGTGACCTCGCCCAGCGGGTTGCCGTAGGCGTCCGAACCGTAGGCACGGTAGGGCTGGCCATCGCCGGCCGTGATGACGGCCCGTGGCTGGTCCAGGACCAGAGTGGCGAGCGCCCCCGGCAGCACGTCCAGAATCGCGGTTGTGCTCACTGGCTGGCCCCCGGCATCGACGCTGGCCCTGACGGTGTGCCTGCCCGGCCGCGCTGAGGTGGCGGTGCAGGTGGCCTGGGTGCAGGAGCCGTCCGGGCTGATCGTGAACGTGGTCTTGGCGGTGATCTCGCCCAGCGGGTTGCCGTAGGCGTCAGAACCGTAGGCACGGTAGGTCTGGCCCTCGCCGGCAGTGATGGTGGCCTGTGCCTGGTCCAGCGCGAGCCGGGCGAGCGGCCCCGCCACCACGTCCAGGGTTGCGGTCCCGCTGACCGGCTGGCCTTCGACGTCGATGGTTCCGGTGACGGTGTGCCTCGTCGGACGGGCGGACGTCGCGGTGCAGGTGGCGCCGCGGCAGGAGCCGTCCGGGCTGATCGCGAAGCTGGTCCCGGCGGTGACCTCCCCGAGCGGGTTGCCGAAGGCGTCCCAGGCGTAGGCCCGGTAGGCCTGGCCCTCGCCGGCCGTGATGGTGGCCTGTGCCTGGTCCAGGATCAGGAGGGCAGCCGCTCCAGGCCCCACGTGAAGGGTGGTGCTCCCGTGGACGATGCGGTCGACCAGCTGGGCGCTACCGGTCACGGTGTAGTCCTGGGCCTTCGTCGCCATGCAGGTGTCGCCCTTGCACGAGCCGGGCGCGCTGATCGAGAAGACGGTGTCGGCGGTGAGATCGACGACCGCCCGGCCGTCCCCGTCCAGGCCCTCGGCGCGGTAGCTCACCTTGACGCCGGCCTTGGTCGACCCCGACTCCGGGGACAGCCTCAGCTCGCTGATCGCGGGTATCACCCGCAGGCGGGCTTGGTCACTGACGGTCCGCTGGCCAATGGTGAGTTCGCCCGTGACGGAATAGGTCCCCTCTTCAGCGGAACCGCACGTGGACCGGGTGCAGGAGCCGGGCGCACTCGTGGTGAACCGCGTGTAGTCCGTGAGATCGGCGATGCGATCGCCGTCGGCGTCAACGCCGTACGCGGTGTATTCGACGCCGTGCCGCACCTCTACCTTCGCCGTCGCGGGCTCGAGATGCAGGGCGGCAACCTTCGGCATCACGAGGAGTTTCGCCGTCGCGGTGAGCTGGCGTTGCCTGAGCAGCAGGGTGCCCGTCACCGTGTGCATGCGGGGTGCCGTGGCGACGGCCGTGCAGGAAGGGCCGTCGCAGGAGCCGTCGGGGCTGATCGAGAAGACGGTGAAGTCGGTGACGTCGCCGAGACGACGATGGTCGGAGTCATATCCGAAGGCGATGTACGTGAGGGAGTCGCCGGACTCGATGGCAGCCGACTTCGGGTAGAGCTCGATGCTGGCGAGCCACGGCAGTGGACGCGCCCGCCGGTGGTGAGGCACGACCTGCACGGCGGCGGTGCCGCTGAGGGTGCTCGTCCCGAGGTCGGCGATGCCGGTGACTGTGTGGCGCCCGAGCTTGACGGCGGTGCAGACGGCGCCGGTGCAGGAGCCGGCCAGCCTCGCCGAACCGCCGGCCCGGGCGCTGAAGGTGATCGAGAAGGTGGTCTTTGCGGTGACATCGCCGAGCGAATGACCAGCGGCGTCAAATGCTTCCGCGGCGTACGCGACGCGTTCGCCCGAGACGATGAACGTCCGGGCCGGGCTGAGCACCAGCCTCGCGGCCGACCGTGGCCGGGCGATGTCGTGACGTGCGGCGATGACCGGACCGCCCTGGCTTTGGATGCCTTGCCGGTGTTCGACCGCATCCCTGGGTGGGGTGACGCCGCCCGTCGGCAGGGCAGCGCCGGGTGACGGCTTGGAGGTGCGCGGGGACGACTGGGCTGGTCGGGGCGGAACCACCACCTGCAGCGCTGCCTTCGCGCTGATGGCGCGGTTGGCTCGCCGGATCGTGGCGGTGACGGTGTGCTGGCCGCCCTTGCCGGCGACACAGGTGGCGCCGGTGCAGGAGCCGTCCGGGCTCATCGAGAAACGGGCATACGCCGTGACATCGCCGAGGTCGTGACCAGCGGCGTCGAACCCCCGGGCGAAGTAGGCAAGGCTGCTTCCAGCCCGGATGGACGCCTGTGCCGGGCTGAGCACCAGCCGGGCGACTACCGGGTGCTGTATGGGCTTGACGTGCTCGGAGTTCTCGTTCCCGCCCCGCGATGGAGAAGCGGGTGCGGCACTCGCCATCGCCAGACCGAGTGCCATCGCCAAGGTGATGCCGAGCGAAATGAGCCGTGCCACTGCCCCCCAGCTCCGGAGCGCCGTCCGGCGGGAGAACTCGTCCCGTCGCGGGTGCTCAGGCTGGGTCTCGCGAAGTTCATGATGACGAGGCATTGGGTCCCCCTAATGACGCCGTGCCTCCGGGACCCGGAGATGGATCCCACGTGCTCTGTTGGCCTGTCCCTGGCCGTGTATCGCCGTTGTCGTGCAGGTGCACTTGCTCTTAGGAGGCGGCTGTGGGGCTTCGAGATACATGCCTCACAACGAGGCTTTGTTGGGCGCCGCAGGTCAGGGCTGCTGTGGCTGGCGCCCCCGTCCTCAACCCATGAGGATCTAGCAGGACAGCCCAAGTACGCTGTTCCTACGCGGCGCGCGGCTGTCCCGGCGTACGCTCGAAAGCAACCGGCCACCCGGCGGTACGGACAAATTCCTGCTGACTCCTACAAAGACCAGCCGTGGCGCTCTGGTTGCCAGATCGCGGGGCTCGAAGCGGTTGCGCCGGCGGCGCGGGGGATGTGAGGAGGGATGTGCGATGGCCGTTGGCGTTTCTGTACACATTGGCCTGAACGCGGTGAACCCGAGGCACTACATGGGCTGGCCGGGAAACCTGGTGGCATGCGAGAACGACGCTCGCGACATGGCTGCGGTCGCCGCGTCGCTGGGCTACGCCAAGAGCACGGTGCTGCTGACGAAGGCTGCGACGTCCCGGCGGGTCATGGCCGCGATCGAAGCCGCCGCTGCGGGGATGTGGCCCGGGGACGCATTCCTGCTCACGTACTCGGGGCATGGGGGCCAAGTCACCGATTCCAACGGTGACGAGGCGGAGCGGGACTACGGGGAATCCGGGGAGGTCGGCGACGCCAAGGACGAGACCTGGTGTCTCTATGACCGGCAGCTCATCGACGACGAGATGTGGGCCCTGTGGGCGGTCTTCCCAGCGCGGTCGCGGGTCTTCGTGGTATCGGACTCCTGCCACAGTGGAACGGTCACCCGGGACGTGCCTGATTTTGACCTTCTCGCCGCCGGCGCTGCAGCGGCCGGGGCGGCAGCCGCCGGGGCGCGCGCACCCGCCGAGCGCGGTATGCCGCCGGACGTGGCCCGGGAGGTGCAGCAGGCGCGGGCGGCAACGTACGCCCGGATCCAGAGTGAGGTCCCGCCCCGCGAGGCGAGTCGGATCCGCGCGACCGTGGCGCTGGTGTCCGGCTGCCAGGACAACCAGACCAGCCTCGACGGCGACCGCAACGGACTGTTCACCGAGAAACTGCTCCAGGTCTGGGACGGTGGGGCGTTCGCCGGGTCGCTACATGACCTGCGCAATCTGACGGCACGGCAGCTGCCGGCCACCCAGACCCCGAACTATTACGTGGTGGGACGGCCGAACGCCAGGGCTCTGCGCCGGCCGGCGCTGCGGGTGTGACGGAACGGACGGTCGCTGCCAGCCGGCGCACCGCCCCCGACCGGTGGCGGCAAGCGACAGTTCCGTACGCCAGATACGGGCTAGGCCACCAAGTCACCCGGGCGCGCGCGTTGGCGGTGGTTGAATGGCGCGCGTGGGCGGCGGTTACGAGTCGCGGTACCTGCGGGCGGTCGACTCGGGCCGCCCGCGCGGCGTGTGGATCCGCAGCACGAGGCACCAGCGGCCCGGGGAGGCACCCAGGGGTGCCCTCTGGTGCACCGTCTGGGACGCCGAGGTCGGGCCGCCGTATGCCGTGAAGCAGTCCCTCCCCGCTCCGCCCACCGAGTGGCTCGCCGCCCGGGCGGAAGCACTGGACCGCTCGGCCGCGTGGGAGCTGCGGGTGGAGAGCCGCTCGGCCGGCCTGCGGCATCTCCAGCGGGAGTGGATGTACGGCGCGCCCCTGCCGCGGACGAAGCTCGAGAGCCCACTGCCGGATGCCACCTTCGCCGGCTGGGTCGAGGCGGGTGGCCGGCGGCTGGACGTGTCGGGCTGGCGCGGCATGGTCGGCCACAACTGGGGCTCGGAGCATGCCGAGCGGTGGGTGTGGCTCCATGCCATCGGTTTTCCCGAGTCGCCGGGCGCGTGGCTGGACGTGGCGATCGGACGGATCCGGGTGGGTGGCCTCACCACTCCGTGGGTGGCCAACGGCGCCCTTGCGCTCGAGGGTGCGCGGCACCACCTCGGCGGCTTGAGACCGGTGGGCGTCGACGCGCGGCCGGGCGCGCTGGAGGTTCGGCTCCGGGGCGGCGGCGTGACGGTGCGGGCCAGCGTGACGGCTCCCCTCGACCAGACGGTCGCGTTCGTCTACGCCGACCCGACCGGCGGCGAGCACCAGGTCCTGAACTGCTCAGTCGCGAAGGTGCGTCTCATCGTCGAGCGGCCGGGCGTGCCGGAGCGCGAGCTCACCACCCCGCACGGTGGTGCCTACGAATTGGGCGTGCGCGAGACGACGCACGGCGTGGCGGTCCAGCCGTACCCCGATCCCTAGATCCACACGTGACTGCCCGGGGAAGCCGAAGCAGGGGTAGAACCCCTCGACACCGGGCTGCGGAACTTCGGGAAGCGGACATGTGTTCGGTCGGTCGTGTGCTGCAGCGGACCGATGGCGGTCCACTGAACGTTCAGGTGGATGGTCACCGGGTTGCCCGCACCGTCAGTACCGGTCAGCGCCGTGCTCACCGACGCCACATTGAGCCTCGGGTCGACCACCAGAGGTGCACCGTCCTGGGCGTCGGCCTGGAAGACGACGTCGCCACCCCCGCCGCCTGGGGCCGGTGCCGCCACACTGGACGACACGAAGACCGTGGCCTCCTCGCATCCCTGGACCTGCGTCGCGGCTGGGCCAACAAAGAGCACAGAGGCGTACGTCGCGGGCGGCAGCCGGCTACCGGGCCGCTGAGTCGTAGCTGGCCAGGACTCTGGCTGCCATGAGGGTGACCCACCGGCTGGCCCGGCCCGGGCGCTCAAGGGGTACGTGGGTCGCACCCGGATAGGGCCGGTTGACCGCCCACAGGCCGTCCCGGCGCCGGTGCTTCAGCACGGCGAGCGCGTCGTCCATCCGGGGGTCGTACGGCACGGCCGCTTGGGCGAAGGCGTCCAGGCACCGCAGGATGTCGAAATGCCACCGCGCCGGGTGGTGCAGCCGGGTGAACTCGGGGTCGATGGGCTGCCCGGTGCGCTCGCTCCGGTAGAGGCGGTGGCGCAGGAAGAACTCGACGGTGTCCGCGCGTGCCGCGAGCAGCTCACCCAGCCGGTAGGTGTAGCCGCTGCGTTCATACTCAGTGATGCCCTCGAGGACGCAGACCGACGTGTGCACCGAGGAGTGGCGAGCGCCCCGCCGGTTGAAGGCGCAGTTGAACCCGCCATCCGGCAAGCGCTGCGCCAGCAGGAAGTCGACGATGCTGGCCAGGCCCTCCGCGGGCGCGCCGAAGTAAGACGCGTAGTTCAGGCCCATCCCGTTGACGCACGCGTCACTGACCTTGATGGTGGCGGACGGGTTGAGGCCGCCGTCGAGCCCCTTCTCCGTGGCCAGGACCATCGCGGCTGACTCTCGCGCGGGTGGCGACTCAGGGCTCAGGGCGAGGTTCTTGACCTCCAGCAGGGTGTAGTGGGTGGACGTCCATTTGGGCTGATAGAAACCGCGCCCCCAGTGACCGTCCGGGCGACGGGCGGCGAGGAGCGCGGCGCCGTAGCCCTCTGACGCGATGCGCTCCTGGAGGTCGGGCGCCGGCAGGTGAAGGAGGTCGCGGATGGTCTGGAACTGCACTGCGACGTCACCGCCGAGCAGCCACGTGATGACCTCACGGTCAATCACGGAGACCTCGCAGACCGTCAGGTCGCGTCAGCGCGAGCAGCCCGAGACCGGCCGCCATCACGGCGAGCGCCATGACGGGAGTCACGTCACCGACCAGGAAGAACACCGCTCGGTTGCCCAACACGTCGACGCCGACCACCGAGACCATGAGGACGCCGATGACGATGAGAGGTGCCGAGAGCGCAGCCAGGGCGTCAGCCCACGGGCCCTGACCATCGGGCGTGGCCGGCGCGCGTGGTCCGCGGTCGAAGCGGACGAAGAGGGCGACGAAGGCCGCCGTGACAGCAGCCAGCACGGCGAACAGCAGAGGACGAGTGGCCCACCAGGCGGCCGAGGCCACGGCGGGCTGGTCTATCCCGCGCCAGCGCAACGCCAGCAGGACGAGCATGAGCGCGGTCAGGTGCCAGAGAAAGGCCGTCATCGCGAACGGCGCCGCCACCACCACGGCCAGCCACGCCCGGGGCCGCGCGAGCACCCGTGCCATGGCGGGGCGCAGCAAGACTGCCACGCCCGCGATGCCGATCCCCTGCGCGAGCAGTGCCACCGTCGGCGGCGCCATGTTGGACACCGTCTCGCCCGGCAGTCCGACCATCGACGTGGGGTAGGGCCCAGCCGTGACCGCAAGCAGCATCCCGCCCCAGCCGAGCAGTGCCATCACTCCACCAATTCGTGGAGTGAGCTGCCCATCGTGCCAGGCGAACCCGAGTTGCTGGAGGGCGAGCCACACGAGCGCGAAGTTGAGGTTGCCCACGAAGGCAGGCCCACCGTTGAAGCGGATGAGATCGACCAGGACCGCGAGCGTGACCATCACCACGACGACCCATAGGCCCCAGCGGCGGTGCAGGCGCAGCAGGGGCGGCGCGCACGCGCACACGCCCAGGTACATCCCGATGAACCACAACAGCTGGGGCACGCGCACGAGCGCTTCCTGCACGAAGCGGCCATCCGAACCATGGGTAAGGCCGGTGATGCTCGCGACGACCCCGAAGGCGACCCAGACCGCCAGGAAGGCGAGGCTCGGGCGCAGCAGGCGAGCCGCCCGCGCCCGCAGGAACACGGCATACCGCCCACGGACCGGACCACTGCGGCGGTCCAGACCATCCAGTGAGTAGGCGTTGGCCACGCCGCCGACGAGGAAGAAGAGCGGCATCACCTGGAGGACCCAGGTGAGCGGCTTGAGCGATGGCACGATCGTGAGCGCGTTGGTGATCTCGCCCGCAGGAGTCAGCACCACCATCAGCCAGTGGCCGATGATGACCACCAGGAGCGACCCGACCCGCAGCGCATCGACCCACCGGTCCCGGTCCGCAGGGGTCGCCGCCGCCAGCGTCTGGGCGGGCCAGGTCAGGCGACGGGATCCCTCGGTCACCATGCGCGCTCACGCCTCTCGCTCGGGCTCGCCAGCTGCAGGCCGCGGCTGGAAACCCTCCTGCTGTCGGCCACAGCGTGGTACGTGGACGACGCGGTCGCCAGAGTCCTACGTCCCCGGCTCGATGTGGCTTTGCCGCTACCGGTTTCCGGGACCTTCGGCTCTCGGCCGAGGGCGCAACGCGAGCGCACGCTTTCGGCATGACCCAGACGGTTCCTGCGCTCGACACGCTGTACAAGGGGCGGAAGGGTCGGGTCGACATCGTCGACGTGCCCGAGCTGGCCTACCTGGTCGTGGAGGGACGCGGCGACCCGACTGCCCCCGAGTTCGCCGAGGCCATCCAAGCGCTGTATGCCGTCAGCTACGGAGCGCATTTCATGGTCAAGAAGGAGCGAGGCGAGGCTCCTCGGGTGATGCCGCTCGAGGGCCTGTGGTGGGTCGACGACCCCCGCCAGGAGGACATCATCTCGGCCATCGCCCTCGGCACCGCGACGCCGGCCGACACCGACCGGACCGCGTGGCACTGGCGGGCGATGATCGCCCAGCCACCGCCCATCGACGAGGCAGTGATCGCCCGGGCGACGGAGCAGGCCCGCGCCAAGGCCCTGCCGGCCCTGGACCGCCTGAGCTTCGAGCGCTGGCGAGAGGGCCTGTGCGCGCAGACCCTGCACGTCGGGCCATATGCCGAGGAGGCCCCCACCATCGTCCGGCTGCACAAGGCGCTCACCGGCGCCGGTTACCGCCCGCGCGGCCGCCACCACGAGATCTACCTCGGCGATCCCCGGCGCAGCGCGCCCGAGAAGCTCCGCACCCTGCTTCGCCACCCGATCGAACCCACCGAGCCCTGAGCCCCGGGATCACTGAGGCCCTCGCGCACCGGGCGAGCACCCGGCGCACGGGCTGGGTCACACCCGTTCGCGAAGGGCGGCCTCGGCCTCCCGGAGGGCCCGCTGGGCCTTGCCCTTCCGACCGACCAGCGCCACCAGCTCAGCCTGCGCCGCTTCGAGCTGCTCCTCCAGCTCCGCTATCTGCCCCTCGGCGGTCGCCTGCTGCCTGGTGAGGTCGTCGAGCTCGGCACGCCGTGCCGCAACACGTGCCTCAGCGTCGTCCCGCTCGGCCTCGCGCCGCTGAGCCTCGCGACGCTGGGCCGCCGTGGTCGTGTCAGGTGTCGGGGCCGCCTCCAAGTCCGCAGCGGGGGGACGAGCCTGCTCGCCGGCCACGGACGGCACCGACCCCGCCAACGCCTCGTCCAGGTCCACGTCGCCGAACCCGGCATAGGACAGCGCTCGCACCAGCCGCCCCGACCGCACCGCGGCACCCGCCTCCGCCGTCGCAAGGGCGGCGACGAACGTGTCGTGCAGCTCGGCGGCCACCCCGGGCGACAGGGCGACGCCTCGGTCGGCCGCCAGCGCCGACACCCTCGCCATCGCCTCGTCGAGCACCGTCGACCGTTCCCGCGCCAGCGCCCGCAGGTCGGCCCCGCGCAGGGCGGACTGGGCGTGGCGGAGGCGGTCGCCCAGCGAGGTCAGCCCGGCGAGGGGCGCGGGGTCGAGTCGGGCCAGCTGGTTGACCAGCCAGGCCGCGACACTGGGCTTGCGCAGCTCGCCGACCTCGCGAGCGACATCCCGCTCCCCAGCCGCCCGAGCCTCGGCCGCCAGCAGCTTCCGGGTCGAGATGAACTGGTCGAGCGGCATCGCGTAGAGCCGGGTCGCCGCCTCGTCGACATCCACCCGGCCATCAAACCACCCCGCGTCGACCCTGCTCCTCGCCGACAGCCCCAGCGATCACGCGGATGTCGGACGGGGTCACGCGGCAGCAGCCACCGACAAGCCGGGCGCCCGCCGCCACCCAGTCTGCCGCCTCCCCGGGCTCGAGGTCACGGTGACCTTCCCACCGTCGGGCGCCAGCATCCCAGCCCTCGCCACTGTTGGGGTAGACCACCGCCGGCTTGCCCGATGTGGACACCGCGAGGTGGGCCAGGTCGGCCAATCCGGTTGGGGCACAGCAGTTCACGCCGACCGCAATGACCTCGGGGACATCCCGGGCCATGGCGAAGGCCTCGGCCAGCGGCTCACCCAGCCGCGTGCGGTCAGCGACGTTCGTCAGGGACAGCCAACACGGCATACCGGTGCCCTGGACTTCGGCAAGCAGGGCCTCCGCCTCGGCGAGGCACGGAATCGTCTCCAGGGCAACGATGTCGGGCTCGGCCTCGATCAGCGTCTGGAGCCGCCGCCGATGCCATTCCCGCAGCTGGGCGACCGGTAGCCCGTAGTCCCCGCGGTACTCCGAGCCGTCGGCGAGTGAGGCACCGTAGGGGCCGACCGAGGCCGCGACCCACAGGGACGCTGCTCCTCCCGTCGACTCCACGGCCTGCCTTGCCGTGGCCACGCTGAGCCGCAGGAGCCGGTTGGTGTCGGCCGAGCCCAGTCCCGCCATGGCGAGGCCCTCGTAAGACACCTGGTAGCTCGCCGTCGTGACCACCTCGGCGCCCACCTCCAGGAAGTCCCGGTGCGCCTCTCGCACCTCCGCAGGGTGGTCCAGAAGCAGCTGCGCGGACCACAGGTGCGAGGAGAGGTCGTTGCCCCGGGCCTCCAGCCGGGTAGCCAGACCGCCGTCGAGGACCACAGGTCGGGCGCCTTGGTCGACGATGCGGGAGGCGAGGCTGGGCGGCATACCCCAAGTCTGCGCCTGGGCTTGCCGCGGCTCGGGCACGGGTGTTCAGTGGGAGGGGGCGGCAGTCGGACTCGGGTGTGTGTCCAGGACCGGCCCTCGTCGCCTCCGCCATCTATCGACTGGAGGCTCAGATGACGACAACGGCTCGAGACATCATGAACTCCGGCGCTCAGTGCGTCGGCGAAGGCCAGACCCTGGTGGAGGCCGCCAAAATGATGCGCGACCTGAACGTCGGCTCACTGCCCATCTGCGGCAACGACGGCAGGCTTCACGGGATCATCACCGACCGAGACATCGTCGTGAAGGCCATTGCCGAGGGCAAGGACCTCTCCGCGTGTACCGCCGGCGAGCTGGCGCAGGGACGCCTGACCTGGGTCGACGCCGACACCGACATGGACACCATCGTGGACGTCATGGGTCGCGAGCAGATCAAGCGCCTCCCCGTCATCTACAAGCACAAACTGGTCGGGATGATCAGCGAGGCCGACCTCGCCAGGCACCTCGACGACAAACACCTCAGTCGATTCGTGGAGCGGGTCTTCGCCCGTCCCTAGAACCTGCGTTTCTGGGTCTGGCGAGGTTGGCGGCTCGGCGCTCCAGCAGGTCTTTCTCGGCTTCGTTGGCGGTCATGCCGGCGGCGCGCTCGAATTCCGCCCTGGCCTCGTCGCTGCGGCCCAGTCGCTGGAGCAGGTCGCCCCGCACGCTGGGGAGCAGGTGGTATCCCGACAGCTCCGGCGCGTCGGCCAGGGCGTCGACGATCTCGAGCGCCGCGGCCGGACCGTCGGCGTAGCTCACAGCCACCGCACGGTTGAGGTCGACGACTGGTGACGGCCGGATCTGCGCAAGCTGCGCGTAGAGGGCCGTGATCTGCACCCAGTCGGTCTGCTCGGCCGTCCGCGCTCTCGCATGGCAGGCCGCGATGGCCGCCTGGAGCACATAAGGCCCCGGTGGGCCGGGCAGGACCAGCGCCCGGTCGAGCGCGACCAACCCGCGCCGCACCAGCAGCCAGTCCCAGCGGGAGCGGTCCTGGTCGAGCAGCAGGATCGGCGAGCCGTCAGCGGCGATGCGGGCGCGGGTGCGTGAGGCCTGGATCTCCATCAGGGCGACGAGGCCGTGCACCTCGGGCTCGGCCGGAGCCAGCTCGGCCAGGATGCGACCCAGTCGGATGGCGTCCGCGCACAGGTCGGCCCGCAGCCAGTCGCGACCGGACGTGGCAGCGTATCCCTCGTTGAAGATCAGGTAGACGACCTCGAGGACCGCCGCCAGCCGGGCGCCGAGCTCGTCGCCGGAGGGCGCCTCGAACGCCACGCCCGCCTCCTGAAGGGTCTTCTTCGCGCGCGAGATGCGCTGTCCGACGGTCGACTCGCTCGTGAGGAAGGCGCGGGCGATCTCCCCCGTCGTGAGACCGCCGAGCATGCGCAGGGTCAGCGCGATCTGGGCCTGCCGCGTCAGCACGGGGTGGCAGGCCGTGAAGATCAGGCGCAGCAGGTCGTCGGTCACGTCCTGCTCAGCCGTCTCGAACTCGGCCTCGGCCGCCTCTCCGGCCCGGACCTCCTCCAGGTGCCCGACCTGCTCGAGCTTTCCAGCGAGGTTGACGTCGCGACGGATGTGGTCGATCGCTCGCCGCCTCGACGTGGTCATGAGCCAGGCAGCCGGGTTGTTGGGCAGCCCCTGCTCGGGCCACTGCTCCATGGCGGCGACCAGCGCGTCCTGGGCGATGTCCTCGGCCACGCCCACGTCCCGCAACACTCGGGCCAGAGTCGCCACGATCTTGGCCGACTCCATGCGCCACACCGCCTCGATGGTGCGGTGAACCGCATCGGACCCCACGGCCGGGCTGGCTGCCGTCATGGGCACCGATCAGATCAGATGCCTCCGACAAACGCCAGAGCCACCCCACGGCATACAGGCATGGGTATGCCGGCCGGTCGCCGGGCCACCCCGGTCACCGGCCGGCCCGGCGCTGGTGCGACGACTCGGTCAGCCGCGCGCCGCGTTGCGCTCCGCCTCGGCGCGCATCCGCTCCTCGCGCTCCCGCAGCTCGGGCGTGAACTCCTCCCCGAAGTCCTCCGGCGCGAAGACCTGACGAAGCTCGAGGTCGTATTCACCGTCCTCGGGGGTGTGCGGCCATTTCTTGATCCACTCGAGGGCCTCCTCCTTGGAGGCGACCTCGATCATGGTGAACCCGGCGATGACCTCCTTGGCCTCGGCGAACGGCCCGTCGGTGATGACGGGCTCGCCGTCCTGGAACCTGATCCGGGCTCCTTTGGCCGAGGGGTGCAGCCCCTCGCCCGCGAGGAATACGCCGGCCTTGAGCATCTCCTCGTTGTAGGTGGTCATGTTGGCGAGCTGGGCCTCGGTGGGCATCTGCCCCGCCTCGATCTGGGGGTTGCTCTTGACGATGATCATGAAGCGCATGCTGTGCTCCCAGCGTTCACGCGCGGGCCCTCTGCCCTCGCTGCTGCCCTAACGTCGAACGGCGGAGCGCCATTTCGACAGCCTTCGTCCAGCCTGTCAGATGGTGCGGCCGCTCGGCGAGGCCATGCCGACCGGCGCAGCCCGGCCCGCCTACAGTCGAGGGATGGCAGAGATCGAAGCAGTCCTCGGCGATATCACCCGCGAGCAGGTGGACGCGATCGTCAACGCCGCCAACTCCTCGCTGCTCGGCGGGGGCGGTGTCGACGGTGCGATCCACCGAGCTGCGGGGCCAGCGCTCCTGGAGGAGTGCCGCCGGCTGCGCGGCACCGCATACCCAGACGGTCTGGAGGTCGGTGACGCCGTCGCCACCGGCGCGGGCAACCTGCCCGCACGGTGGGTGATCCACACGGTCGGCCCCGACCGCCATGCCGGACAGACCGACCCGCAGCTGCTGGCGTCCTGTTTCCGCCGCTCGCTCGAGGTGGCGCGCGACGTGGGCGCCACGAGTGTCGCGTTCCCCGCGGTGAGCGCGGGCATCTACGGGTGGGATGCCCACGAGGTCGCCGACATCGCGACCCGCACAGTCACTGCCGAGCTGGCGAATCACGAAGGCGTCGAGCTGGTGCGGTTCGTGCTGTTCAGCGAAGCCGTGCGAGATGCGTTCCTGAACGCGTTGGCCCGGTAACCGCCCGGCCGGCGCAGCGGCGCCAGGACACTCGGCGAGCCGCAGGGACACTCATTGCGGTGGTTGCTGGGTCTCCTCCACCTGCTCCACCGCACGCTTCAGGAGCAGCCCGAAGACCTCGGCAGAGTGCGCACCCGACACGGCGACCCGCTGGTTGGCCACGGTGAACGGCACGCTGCTGATGCCCATCTCGGCCGCCGCGGCCTGGTCAGCCCGAACCTGGTCGGCGAAGTCGTCGGAGGCGAGGACGGCCCCCAGCCGCCGCTCGTCGAGCCCGGCCTCGGCCCCCAGCCGCTGGAGCACCTCGTGGTCGTCGATCTGGCGGCCCTCAGAGAAGTGCGCACTGAACAGCCGCTCCATGACTGCCGCCTGCAGGGCCGGGCCACCCTGGGCGAGGCCGAGGGCGACCAGCCGATGACTGTCGAACGAGTTGGCCTCGCGCTGGAGCTCGGGGACGATGTTGATCCCGTCGGGGCGTCCAGCCTCGGCCGCTCGATGGGCGATGGCCAGACCGCCAGCGCGGTCGGTGCCGTACTTCTCGCCGAGGCGCTCGGCGACGGATCGGCCGCTGCCCACGGGGGTGTCAGGATCGAGCTGGAACGCGTGATAGACGACCGTCACCTCGGCCGGGCGTTCGCTGGCGGCGACGGCCTGCTCGATCCGGTGCTTGCCGATGTAGCACCAGGGGCAGACCGTGTCGGCCCAGACGTCTAGCACGATGGAACTCATCGCCTCATCCTCACACATACGGCTCGGGCCTCCACCACGTGCGGTGGAGGCCCGAGCATGCCGTCTGGCTCAGCGTGTGCCGAAGGTCAGGGCCGGCCGTAGCTCACGTCGCTGGACCAGACGCTGCGGAGGGCGACAGCCTTCCCGGTGCGCGGCGAGTCGTACATCATGCCGTTGCCTGCGTAGATTCCCACGTGGTAGGCGGGAATTCCGAAGAACACCAAATCGCCTGGCTGCGGGCTGGACACCGGCGTCGCGGCGCGCCGCTGGTCCTCTGCGGTGCGGGGGATCGAGATGCCGACCTGCGCGAAGACGTACTGCGTGAACCCCGAGCAGTCGAAGCCGGTGCTGGGCGACGTGCCGCCGTAGCTGTAGTAGATGCCCACCAGGCTCGCGGCGACGCCGAGCACGCCTCCGGCTGCGGGGCGGCTCGGGGCCAGGACGGTGCGGTCGGTGGACCGGCTCGCCTGTGTCATGGTGCGGTCGGGAGCCGGCTTGGCGATGGCCTTGAAGCCGAGGGCGCCGAAATCGGGTGCCGCCACTGGGGAGACCGTGGCGGGGGCGGTGACCGCGGGGGCGGCGAGCGCGGGAGCCGCGGCTTTCGTGCTCACCAGGGTCGTCGCCTTGTCGCCCGCCTTGGCCGTGGCGTCAACCGCGGTCATGGTCTGGGTGTCTGCCTCCGCGCCGGCCTGCGCCGGAAGCGCAAAAGCCGCCACGAGACCGCCAGAAGCGGCAAGGACGGCTGAGGTTTTGACGGCAGGCTCGGCGGACCGGGATACGGCCGACGACAGTTCGGAGAGCGGGTTGTACTTACCTGGGGCGCGGTGGCGACCCGTGGCGTTATCAGACACGCTGAACCTCTCAAGCGCCTGCGAGGTGAGCTGTCGGGTTCGGGTAAGAGGTTGCACCCGGCCCTCGCGCGAGCCGTCCGACCTAGCGGACAACCTGCGCGGGGGCTTCACCCCAAGGAGCGGCCAAGACCGCCCCGATGTGGTTCCCCCGCTCCTGCCAAGCGGATGTCGTGCACGAAACCCGAAGCGTGGTGGCAGGACTCGGCGAACCACATCGGGTAGCAGCCCCCAGGGGAGAGGCAGCCGTCGGCAACCGTACACACCTCCACCTGAAAAGTCACGCTGGGGTCACGGACATGTCGGCAAAAATGGCCGCAATAGAACGGCACGGCAAGAACGTGCCACTCTTCGGCTCCACCGCCCCCACGACTCCCACACAACTCGCGACATCCAGTGGTGGTGTACCCGTGAATCTGCTCCTGAATCGGGCGGTTTCGAGGGCGTCCAGGCCAGCGCGAAGTCGTCCCTCAGTCGCTGCACGGCCCGGTTCGCTGCAGGTCAACAGCCGCTGGTCAGCCGGCGAGCGCGGATGACGCTCAAACCGCGGCAGCGAAGACGTGCACCGCGATGTCCTCGGGCAGGGAGACGGCGCTCTCCTCGCCGGCACCGTCGCGAATCGCGATGACGCGGCCACCCAGTGCCCGGACACTCACCCGCTGGCCGGGCAGCAGCCCGGCGGTGGTCAGGAGGCTGAGGGCCTCGTGGTCGACCTGCACCGGCTCGCCGATGCGCTTCACGACCACGGTAGCTGCCGAGGGCGTCGCAAGCTGGGCGAGGCTCAGCAGACCCTCGCGGAAGTCCTCGCTCGGCTCTTCGTCGCCGAGCTCCTCCAGGCCCGGGATCGGGTTGCCGTAGGGCGAATTGTGGTGATCCTTCAGCATGGCCAGGATCTTGCGCTCGACCCGCTCGGACATCACGTGCTCCCAGCGGCAGGCTTCGTCGTGCACGTACTCCCACTCCAGGCCGATGACGTCGACGAGGAGCCGCTCCGCCAGCCGGTGCTTGCGCATCACCCGGGTGGCGAGCAGGCGTCCGTGGTCGCTCAGCAGGAGGTGGCGGTCGCCGGCAAGGGTCAGCAGCCCGTCGCGCTCCATGCGCGCCACCGTCTGCGACACCGTGGGGCCCGAGTGGCCGAGGCGCTCGGCGATGCGCGCGCGCAGCGGCACGATGCCCTCTTCTTCGAGCTCGAAGATGGTCTTGAGGTACATCTCGGTGGTGTCGATCAGGTCGGTCACGCTCATAGCGTCTCAGACAACGCCGACGGCACCTGTCCTCTTCCGCGGCGGCTTCCGCGGCGGCTTCCACGGCGGCCCGTGCGCCCCGGACCCGCTAGCGACTAGGCAGACGGAGGTCTCCGCGGCACCCAGCGGACGAGCCATCCGGCGCCGGCGAGGGACATGGCCCCCATCGCGATGGAGGCCGCGGCTAGTGGGGCGACCAGGGTGACGGCACTGATCGCCAAGGGCGCGGCGACGCTGGGCACGGCGATCCAGACCCGCCCGAAGCGGTCCATCACCGAGCCTGCGGAATAGAA
The DNA here is from genome assembly GCA_963715025.1 of uncultured Actinomycetota bacterium. GTDB lineage: Bacteria > Actinomycetota > Actinomycetes > Actinomycetales > Dermatophilaceae > DASSJT01. The sequence goes on from CAVQQQ010000010.1 coordinate 46,420, forward strand.
CAGCAGCATGTCGACGCCTCCGGCTACGCCGAAGACCACAGCGGTCGCCGCAGCCGACAGCCCGATGTGGTCGGCCCAGAGCGGGATGATGGTCATGCGTGCGGCCCGCGCGGCGGCAACCACCAGCACGCCTGTCCCCAGCGTGAGCAGGGTATGCCGGTGGGCTCGCCGCACCCAGCGACCAGAGGGAGGCCGAGAGACAGGCGCCCGCCATCGCGAGCGCGTTGACGATGGCAGCGGCGATGAGCGCCTGCCGCTCACCCCCGGGCGACGAGGGAGCCGACGGGAAGTGACGTCGCCAGGGTGCCGACGGAGACCAGGTCAACGGCGAAGGCTGCCACGCCAGCCGAGGCACCCAGCTCGCGAGTGCGCAGGGCGACCCACCGGCAGCACCGCGCCCTGGCCCACGGACGCCAGAGCGGAGGGCCCGAACGCCGGAATGGCGATACGGCCCAGGCGGAAGACCGGCGCGGAGGTCATGGCAGCGATCCCTCTGGCGGCTCAGGCACCGCTGCCGCTGCCGCTGTCGCTGTTGTCGTCCTCGGCGTCGTGGGCGGCGCCGATGCCACGGTGCAGGCGCTGGGCGACCTTGGCCTCGATGCCGTCCAGCACGGTTTCAAGGGCGAAGACGAACTCCTCCGTTGTCCAGTCGGTTTCGCCGTCCTCCAGCGCGCCACTGAGCACGGCCTCGCGGACGTGCGCGAGTCCGCGTCCCTCGGTGACGGCGCGCAGACGCCGTGCATAGCTGCCGTTGTCGTCGACGGCCCCTTGCATGGCGAGCTGGACCTGGCCGCGCACATAGATCTCGACCAGGAGAAGCGTCGAGAGCTTCTCCTGCTGGCTCAACGGCAGGTCCTCGAGCGCCTCGAGGCCCCGGTCCATCCACGCCAGGGTGTTGGGCACGAGCGGCGGCCCTGAGATCGGCACGGCCAGAAGCCAGGGATGCCGCATGAGGCCGCCTCGGTTCTGTGCCGCCCACAGAGTCATGCGCGTCCGCCAGTCGGCCTGCGCGGGCCACAGGTCCTCCGGCGGAGTCCCATAGGCGCTGTTGAGCATGAGCTGGAAGAGGTCGGCCTTGGCGTCGACATACCGGTAGAGCGCCATGGCGCTGACCCCGAGCTCCCTGGCGACGCGGCCCATCGAGCAGGCCTCGAGTCCCTCGGCGTCCGCAATCCGGACGCCTGCCGCCGCGATGTCGGCCAGGGTCAGCCCCGGCTTGGGACCGCGCCGGCCGGTCTCCTCGTAGCCCCACAGCAGGCGCAGCGCTCGCGGCAGCTCGGCGATGGCGGCCGGAACGTCGGGGGGCGGGGCGCTCTCGCTCATGGGCCGAGCATAACTGTTTACACCGCACACAGTCGTCTGCTACGTTCTGCGTACTTCGCAAACAGTTGATTGCATACGCAGAATGGGAGCTCGACCATGAGCATCGACACACCGCGGGCCGGGCGACGGGAGTGGACCGCTCTGGCCGTCCTGGCCCTCCCCCTCCTGCTCGTCTCCATGGACGTCGCCGTCCTGTACTTCGCCGTCCCGTTCATCAGCTACGACCTGCACGCGACCGCGACCCAGCAGCTGTGGATCTTCGACATCTACGGCTTCGTGCTGGCCGGACTGCTCGTCACCATGGGCTCGCTCGGGGACCGCATCGGCCGGCGCCGGCTCCTCCTCACCGGGGCAGCGGCGTTCGGGATCACGTCCCTGCTGGCCTCGCTGGCCCACTCCCCGGGCCAGCTCATCACAGCCCGGGCGCTGCTCGGTGTGGCCGGAGCCACCCTCATGCCCTCGACCCTCGGGATCATCCGCGACCTGTTCCACCACCCAGCCGACCGGGCCAGGGCCATCGGCGTCTGGAGCGGCGTCATGACGGGTGGCATCGCGCTCGGCCCGGTGATCAGCGGAATCCTGCTCGAGCACTTCTGGTGGGGGTCGGTGTTTCTCATCAACGTTCCTGCGATGCTGCTCCTGCTGGCCCTTGGACCGGTCCTCCTGCCCGGCGCCCGTCCCGAGCGCACCGCGCGATTCGACCTCGCGAGCTCCGCACTCTCGCTCCTGGCGATCGTCCCCGTCGTGTTCGCCATCAAGCACAGCGCAACCGACGGCATCGACGCCTCGGCAGCGACCGCTGCGGCCGTGGGGCTCGCCGCCGGCATCGCCTTCGTCGTGCGCCAGAGGCGCGCGGCCACGCCGATGGTCGACCTGTCGCTGCTGACCTCCCGCCTCACCGGCGGCGCACTCGTCGCCAACCTCGTCACCATGGCCGCGCTCGTCGGCAACGCCCTGTACGTGACCCAGTACCTCCAGCTGGTTCTCGATATGAGCCCGCTGCGCGCCGCGCTGTGGAGCCTCGTGCCCTCACTGGGCGTTGCGGCTGTGGCCCCGGTCGCCGCGACCCTGGCCTCCCGGGTGGGACGGTCCACGGTGATGTCCGCGGGCTTCGTGGTCGGCGCCGTCGGGTATGCCGTCCTTGCCAGTCTGCGACCCGACTCGCCGCTCGCGGTGGTCCTGGTCGGCGCCGGCCTCCTGGCCATGGGACTCGTCGCCGTGATGAGTGTCGTCACCGAAGCGGTCATCGGGGGCGTGGCACGGGAGCGAGCGAGCACAGCGTCGGCGGTCTCGGAGTCCACCTCTGAGCTGGGCGGCGCCCTGGGGGTCGCCGTGATGGGCAGCATCGGCGCAGCCGTGTTCCGCCGCAGCATGGATGCCGGCCTGCCCGCCGGCCTGCCCGCCGGAGCGGCCGGGGCCGCCCGCGAGAGCCTCGCGACCGCGCAGGGGGTAGCCGCGGGGCTCCCGGGCGGGCTGGGCCGCCAGGTGGGCGCCGCCGCCGATGCGGCCTTCCTGGATGCGATGTCGGCGGTCAGCCTCGCCGGCGCCGCGATGCTGCTGGCAGCAGCCGGGTTCGTCTGGGTGCGGCTGCGGCCGTCCGACGGGGTGGGCCAGGCTCCCCTGCCGGAACCCGACGACGTCGACGCAGCGGCACGGGCTATGTTCTGAGCCGTGAGCTTCGTCGTGCCCCACCGCTTCTGCGGGCCACCCGAATCCGGCAACGGCGGCTGGGTGAGCGGTCACCTCGCCGCCCTGATCGCTCCCCGGGGGTCGGGGTATCCCGGGGCTCCTGAAGACGCGGAGAAACGCCGAGCCGAGGATGGCGCGGTCGCGGTGCGGCTCTCCAGCCCGCCACCGCTCGACCGCGAGCTGCGGGTGGAGCGCGCTGACCCGGTGGTGCGGGTGTTCGACCGCGACGTGCTGGTCGCCCAGGCCGCACCGGCGAGCGCTCCCGGCACGGACGGCATACCCCTGCCGTTTTCTGTTGCCGAGGCCCGGCAGGCGTCCGAGCGGTTCGACTTCGGCGCCAGCCACCCCTTCCCCACCTGCTTCGTCTGCGGGCCGCTGCGCGAGGATGGCGACGGGCTGCGCATCTTTCCGGGGCCGGTCGAGGGAGCGGCCCAGCGCACGACGGCCGCGGTCTGGCGGCCTACCGAGTCTTCGCTCGAGCTGGTGTGGGCCGCGCTCGACTGTCCCGGCTGCTGGGCCCTCGGCATCGAGGAGACTCCGATGGTGCTGGGCACGATGACCGCCCGCGTGCTCGAGTTTCCCGATGTTGGCGACGACCTTGTGGTCATCGGCTGGGAGCGCGGACAGGAGGGGCGCAAGCACTACTGCGGCACCGTCCTCTACTCCGGTGAGCGACTCCTCGCGCACGCCGAAGCGACCTGGATAGCGATCGACCCCACCACGATCCGCCCGCACCACGCCGAAGCAGAGGCCCGGGCGTGAGTGACCAGAAGAGCGACCGGGGCAGCGACCAGGCCATGAGGGACCGCCGCACTGCCGTCGTGACTGGCGCCAGCAGCGGCATCGGCGAGGCCACGGCCCGAAGGCTGGCTGCGGACGGATTCCAGGTGGTCTGTGCGGCACGGCGAACCGACCGCATCGAGACGCTCGCGCAGGAGATCGGCGGTGTCGCCGTGGCCTGCGACGTGACCTCGGCTGAGGACGTGTCCCGGCTCGCCGAGGTGGTGGGCGACCGGCTCGACGTGCTGGTCAACAACGCAGGCGGCGCCTTCGGCATGGACCCGGTCACCTCGGCCGACGTCGAGGAGTGGCGGGCGATGTACGAGGTGAACGTCATCGGGACGCTGCAGGTCACCCAGGCCCTGCTGCCCGCGCTGGTGGCGGCTGGTGACGGCATCATCGTCAACGTCGGCTCCACCGCGGGGCGGATCGCCTACGAGGGCGGCGGCGGATACAGCGCAGCCAAGCACGCCGTGGTGGCGATCACCGAGACGCTGCGCCTGGAGCTCTTCGACCAGCCGGTGCGGATCACCGAGATCGCGCCCGGCATGGTGCGCACCGACGAGTTCTCGGTGAAGCGGTTCGGCGGCGACCACGAAAGGGCAGAGAAGGTGTATGCCGGTGTGGCCCAGCCGCTGGTTGCCGAGGACATCGCGGACGCCATCGTCTGGATGGCAACTCGCCCGAGCCACGTCAACATCGACCTGCTCGTGATCAAGCCGCGGGCGCAGGCCGCGCAGCACAAGATCCACCGGGTTCAGCCGGAAGGCTGACGCCAGACCAGACCCGGTCTGGGGCGCAGTCAGGCACACGCCGGGTCGAACGCTGACCCTGCGCCGCCTCGCGGGCGTATGGTCGGGCCGAGGTGATGCGGTGTCCGACGAACTCGACCGTGCCAGAGCCCTCTTCGAGTCCAACGACTGGGTGGAGTGCTTCTCGGTGCTGGCCGCCGCCGACGACCGCGAGGCGCTGTCCGGCGAAGGGCTGGCGCTGCTGGGAGAGACGGCATACCTCATCGGACGGGACGACGCGTGCGTCGACTTCCTGTCCCGTGCCTACCGGGTCTTCGTCGACGCTGCGGAGCACCGCCAGGCGGCACGATGCGCCTTCTGGATCTCGTTCGTCCTCGAGAACCGCGGCGAGGTCGCCCGCGGCGGAGGGTGGGCGGCCAGGGCACAGCAGCTAGTCGAGGACCACGACCTCGGTGGCCCGGAGGCCGCGATGCTGGCAACGAGGGAAGCCCACATCCTGCTGTTGCGTGGTGAAGTCGAGACAGCGATCAGCCACGCGCAGGTGGCGCTCCGGCTCGGTTCCGAAGCTACCTCGCCCGAGGTGGAGGTCCTGGCGCGGAGCACCATCGCCTCCGGTCTGCTCGAGCAGGGCCGCGCGGGCGAGGCGCTGGCGGCCTGCGACGAGATGATGGTCGCCGTCTCGGCCGGCGAGGTCGACCCGGCGGTGGCCGGGATGGCCTACTGCCTGACGATCGGCACCTGCCTAGCCCTCCGCGACCTGCACCGCGCCGGCGAGTGGACCGATGCGCTGACGCGCTGGTGCACGGACCGTCCCGACCTCGTGCCCTACCGCGGGCAGTGCGTCGTGCACCGCTCGCAGCTGATGGCACTTCGGGGCAACTGGCCTCAGGCCGCCGAGGAGGCGACGCGTGCGCTGGAGCGCCTCCCCGGGCCGCTGCGGGGCGAAGCCGCCTACCAGCTCGGCGAGCTGCACCGGCTGGCCGGCCAGTTCGCCGAGGCCGAGGACGACTACCGGCGGGCCAACGCCCTGGGTCGCCAGCCCGAGCCGGGCCTCGTCCGGCTCCGACTGGCGCAGGGCCGCCTCGACCCGGCTGCCACGACCATTCGGCGACTGTGCGCCGAGCCCCGCCATCCCGCCGACCGGGCGGATCTTCTGGCGGCCTGCTGCGACGTGGCGCTTCGGCAGGGCGACATCGCCGGCGCCGCAGCCGCAGCCGACGAGCTGGCCGCCATCGCCGCCGGACTCGACGCCCCGCTGCTGAGCGGGCTCGCGGCCCAGGCGGCCGGGAGCGTGGCGCTGGCTGCGAGCCGGCCCGACGAGGGTCTCCCGGTGCTGCGGAAGGCCTGGCGCACTTGGCAGGAACTCGGGCTACCCCACCACGCGGCGACCGTGCGGGTGCTCATCGGCCAGGCCTACCAGGCACTCGGCGACCGCGATGCCGCCCAGATGGAGTGGGAGTCCGCGGCCACGGCGTTCGAGCAGCTCGGCGCGGCACCCGACCTCGCGGCGCTGAAGGCGCTCGGCGGCAGCGGACCGGAAGGCGCCACACCGCTCACCCCCCGCGAGGTCGAGGTCATCCGCCTCGTCGCCTCGGGGCGCAGCAACCGGTCCATCGCCGGAGAGCTCTTCCTCAGCGAGAAGACCGTGGCGCGCCACCTGAGCAACATCTACACGAAACTGGACATCTCCTCGCGATCCGCGGCGACGGCATACGCCTACGACCACGGCCTCGTCTGACGCGGACCTTCATCGGGTCGCCCACAAAGTCCGCCGCCCCCGAGGTGCGTTCTCGGGCGAGACGACCGTATGTCGGGCGAGGGTCCGGCGGTTCGCTGGTCCGGCAGTTCGCTGGTCCGGCGCCGCAGCCGGGGCGTCTGCACATTTCTCCACACACCGGCCCCAGCGGTCTGCACACTTCGGCCGACGCAGCCGTGCCGGCTCCACTCCTAGCGTCGAGCTATCGGCACCAGCGAAGCGGAGGCAGCCATGACAACCACCCAGCACCCCCTCGAGTCCACCGGCACGGCCACCGGACCGGACGACCTCGGCACCATGATCATCGGCGCCGGCCAGGCCGGCCTGTCCACGGCATACTTCCTGGGCAAGGCGGGCCTGCCCTGCGTGGTCATCGACGAGCACGCGCGGGTCGGCGACCAGTGGCGGGCCCGGTACGACTCGCTCAAGCTCAACACCCCGGCCCGCTACGACTCGCTGCCCGGAATGCGCTTCCCAGCGCCTCCCGGGTCGTACCCCAGCGGCCGCGAGATGGCGGACTACCTGGAGAGCTACGTCGCCGAGATGGGCATCCAGGTGCTCAGCGGTATGCCGGTCAGCCGGGTCGAGCGCCAGGCCGACGGCTCATGGGCGGTTACTGCGGGCGGTACGCACCACGTAGCGGGCAACGTCGTCGTGGCGAGCGGCTCCGAGCGCCTCCCCAAGGTTCCGGAGTTCGGCGCCGACCTTGACCCCGGAATCCGGCAGATCCACTCGAGCGACTACCGGAACCCTGGGCAGCTGCTCCCCGGGCCCGTCTTGGTCGTCGGAGCGGGCCAGTCGGGAGCCGACATCGCGCTGGAGCTGGCGCAGGCGGGCTTCGAGACGACGCTGGCCGGCCTCGTTCCCGGCGAGGTGCCGGTGCCGTTCGGGAGTCGGCGGTCCAGGCTCGGGTTCCGCGTGCTCTGGTTCGCCGCCAACCACGTGCTGACCCTGCGCACCCCCATCGGCCGGAAGATGCGGCCAGCCGTGCGAAGCCACGGCGCGCCGCTGGTGCGGGTTAGGCGGCCCGAGCTCGATGCGGCCGGCGTCCGCAGGATCGAGTCGCGAGCGATCCGGGCCGAGGGCGGGCTCCCGGTCCTGGAGAGCGGCGACGTGCTGGACGTGGCGAACGTCGTCTGGTGCACCGGGTACACCCGCGACTTCGGGTTCATCCACCCGTCGGTGACGGGCCCGGACGGATGGCCGATCGAGAACGGTGGCGTGGTGCCCAGCGCGCCCGGGCTGTTCTTCATGGGCCTGCTGTTCCAGCGGGGGTTCTACTCGATGCTGATCGGCGGGGCATGGCGCGATGCAGCCTTCATCGCCGACCACATCGCTGCCCGCGAGCGGTCCCGCTCGCGCCAGGCGGCCTGAGGGCCGTCCGGCGGCGGAAGCTTGCGGTGGCGGCAGTAGCTGCTGCTGCCACCGCAAGCTGCTGCCACCGGGGGCCCCTGCACTGGAGTCATCGCGTGCCCCACGCCTCCACCCACGGCGATCGTGCCGCGAAATAGGCGTTGCGGTCCGCCGCGGTCCCGGCTTAGCGTCGAGGCACACGGGAAAGGAGGTGGTCCAGACAGTGATTTCTGATCGGACGCGTGAGGTGGCTGCGCGCTAGCGCACACTCCGCCGAGAGTGCGCCACGCGCATTCCCAGCAGACCACCGCAGCCCGCGGGCCGTGCAGGTCGTCCCCTGCACATGTCGAATTCGTCGACAGGCCCGCGGGCTGTCTGCGCCCGGACCGGGACCGACTCGGGAAGGATGCCGGCCATGAGAGTCGACCTGCAGCAGTGGAGCGAGAAGGCCATCGAGAGGTCGGAGGCGTTGGTCTACGCGGTCGTGGCCATCCTCCTGCTGCTCATTGCAGCGGCGGTCCTCGTCCAGTCCGTCGTCACGCTGGCGGGCGTTATCGGGGACACGCCGAGCACAGTCGCGGTCGCCACGCTCGACCTGCTCCTGCTCGTCTTCATCGTGGTCGAGCTGCTGTTCGCGGTGCGCACCATGCTGGCCAAGCGTGAGCTTGTGGCCGAGCCGTTCCTGTTGGTCGGCATCATCGCGTCGATCAAGGAGATCGTGGTGCTGTCGGTCAAGGCCCCAGACTATGTGGGCACCGAGAGGTTCGATGACACGCTGGGCCTGATTGCGGCCCTGATCGCCGGGGTCTTCCTGCTGGCCCTGGCGTCGTGGCTGCTGCGGCGCAAGGAGCGCGAGCCGAGCGAGGCCTCGAACTCGGGGCTCGACAGACCCGAGAGCGATGACACGCAGGCTTCGGCCCAAGGTGCGAGCGCCTGAGATCGCAGCCAAGCGAGCCCCCGAGCCCTGGTTGCGACTGGTCCTGCCATGCTCGCCCGGCTCAGCCGCGGAGCGCTGCCGCCTCAGCGGCCAGCGCCTCGATGCGGGCCCAGTCGCCCGCTTCCACAGCACCTCGAGGAGTGAGCCACGAACCGCCCACACACCTGACGTTGGGCAGCTCCAGGTAGCGCGGTGCAGTGTCGAGCGAGATTCCGCCCGTGGGGCAGAAGGTGAGGTGCGGGCATGGCCCCGCCACGGCGCGCAGGTACTCGCGCCCGCCGCTCGCCTCAGCCGGGAAGAACTTCTGCGCCACCAGGCCCCGCTCGGCCAGGGCCATCATCTCGGTGAGGGTGCCCGCGCCCGCGATCACTGGGAGGCCGGTCTCGAGCACGGCGTCCAGCAGTCTCGGAGGAGACCCCGGAGTCACGATGAACTGAGCCCCAGCGGACGCCACCGCCGCGGCATGGTCGGAGGTCAGGACTGTCCCGGCACCCACGACCATGCCCTCGACTTCGGCGGTCACTGCCCTGATCGCGCCCAGGGCGGCGTCAGTTCGAAGTGTGATCTCGATGACCGGCACGCCGCCGCGCAGCAGAGCCTGTGCCAACGGCACCGCGTCGGCCACATCGTCGATCACGACCACCGGGATCACCGGCGACAGGTCGAGCACGTCCTGGGGGGTGGCCGTGGCGCGCGCCGACGCATGGTTCGACGTGGACGTCATCGCATCTCCTCCTTGTGGGGCCGGCCGCGCTCCGGGACAAGCGCGGCATCGAATGTGCGGCCCAGCTGTTCGAACACGTGCGCCCCCTCGTCGGCCCTGCCGACCGCCGAGCGCATCGAAGCGAACAGCTCGCGGCCCGTGCCGAACGGCTCCCCGGCCCCGGCGCCGCCGCGCTCACCGTTGGCCGGCGCCCGGCCAGAGAACTCCGCCGGGTCCACCAGGACCTCGAGGCGACCCGAGCGCGAGTCGACCCGGACCACGTCGCCATCGCGCAGCCGGCTGATCGGCCCGGCATGCACCGCCTCTGGAGTCACGTGGATGGCCGCGGGAATGCTCCCCGAAGCGCCACTCATGCGTCCGTCGGTGACGAGCGCGACGGCATACCCCCGTTTCTGGAGGACTCCGAGCGAGGGGGTGAGCGCGTGCAGCTCCGGCATTCCGTTGGCGCTGGGTCCCTGCTCGCGGATCACCACGACGACATCACGATCGAGCTCGCGTCGCGAGAACGCCCGGAGGAAGCCGACCTGGTCGTCGAAGACTCGCGCAGGCGCCTCCACCACCCGGTGCTCGGGCGCCACGGCCGAGGTCTTGATCACCGCATGCCCCAGGCTGCCGCGCAGCACGCGTAGCCCGCCCTCCGGCTCGAAGGGGTCCGTGGCCGGCCGCAGAACCGACGGGTCCGCCGACTCGGCCGCGGCGTGCTCCCAGCGCAGCACGCCCGCCTCGTCGAGCAGTGGCCGCTGGCGGTAGCGCGACAGCCCCGGGCCGGCGAGGGTCTGGACGTCGTCGTGCAGCAGTCCGGCGTCGAGCAGCGTGCCCACGAGGAACGGCGTGCCCCCCGCCTGGTGGAAGTGGTTCACGTCCGCGCTGCCGTTGGGGTAGATCCGCGCGATCAGGGGAACCACCCTCGACAGGTCGTCGAAGTCCTCCCAGGCCAGATCGATTCCGGCCGCTGCCGCCATCGTGACGAGGTGCATGGTGTGGTTGGTCGACCCGCCGGTGGCGAGCAAGGCCACCACTCCGTTGACCACGGCCTTGGCGTCGACGATCTCGCCGATCCCGTAGGGCCGCTCCGACGCCGCGATCTCGATGACCCGTCGGGCTGCCCCAGCCGTGAGGGCCTCGCGCAGCGGGTCGTCGGGCGAAACGAAGGCCGCGCCAGGAAGGTGCAGGCCCATGACGTCCATGAGCATCTGGTTCGAGTTGGCCGTGCCGTAGAACGTGCAGGTGCCGGGCGAGTGATAGCTCGCGATCTCCGAGGCCAGCAGCTCGGGACGCCCGACCTCCCCGGCTGCGAACTGCTTGCGCACCTCCGCCTTCTCGGCATTGGACCGGCCGGTAGCCATCGGGCCGGCGGGCACCAGCGCCATCGGCAGGTGCCCGAAAGCCAGACCGCCCGCGACGAGCCCCGGGACGATCTTGTCGCACACCCCGAGCAGCAGGGCGGCGTCGAAGACGTCGTGACTGAGCGAGATGGCGGTCGCCATCGCGATGACGTCGCGGCTGAACAGGCTGAGCTCCATGCCCGTCCGTCCCTGCGTGATGCCGTCGCACATGGCCGGCACCCCGCCGGCCACCCGCGCGACGGCGCCCAGCCCCCGAGCAGTCGCCTTGAGCTGCTGCGGATAGGCCTCGTAGGGCGCGTGCGCCGACAGCATGTCGTTGTACGACGTCACGATGCCGACGGACATGGCGTCCTCGCCCTGCATCGCGGCGCGGTCCGCGCCGCCGCACGCTGCGACGGCATGGGCGAGGTTGGAGCAGCCGAGGTCGAGGCGGGCCGGCTTCAAGCCCCGCTCGGCTGCGGCTGCGGAAATGCGTGTGAGGTATGCCGTTCGGCTGGCCTCGCTGCGCGCGGCAAGCCGGGCGGTGACCTCGGCGACGACCGGATGGATTGACGCTGCCTGGGATGCCATCGAAAACTCCTGGGAATCGGATCGATTCACGTCTCGGGCGATGTGGAAGTGGCCCGATGGAACGGCGTCGATGGCGTCCGCACTGGTCTGTGACGCCAATGACGCTACGGAATGGTCCGACCGTTGGGACAGATCCGTCCGAATTCTGGATGGTTATCCGACTCGCGGGTAACCGGCAGTCAGGGCTGGCGGCGGCTCACCGACCAGGCCGTCCGGTCGTCGAGATCTCCCTCACCCACCCGGGCGAAGACCAGCCGGTCGTGCAGGCGGTTGGAGCGGCCGGCCCAGAACTCGACCTCGTTACAGGCGATCCGGTAGCCGCCCCACGTGTCCGGAACCGGCACGTCGTCCGGGCGTCCGTGGTCCGGCCAGCGTGCGGCATACCTCTGGTAGGCCTCCTCCAGCCCCTCCCTGGAGCCGATGGGCTGGGACTGCCGTGAGGCCCACGCACTGACCCGCGATCCCCACGGCCGGGTGCCGAAGTAGGCCTCGACCTCCGGGCGAGGGATCTCGACCGCTCGCCCGCGGAACCGGACGGCCCGGAACATCGAGGGCCAGGCCAGGCTGGCGGCGACACTCGGGTTGGCCGCCAGCTCGACCGACTTGGCCGACTCCAGGCCGCACACAAAACCTGGGCCCTGGTGGTCGAAGAACCGCATCAGCACCGTCCGCACATTGGGGGCGCACTGCGCGTCGACAGTTGCGACCGAGAGGGCGAGCGGCTCCGGCACGTCGAGGTGGGTGTGTGCCCTTGCCATCGCCTCGCGGACCCACAGGTCGGCCTGGCGCCAGGGAGTCGGCGCCAGCGCCTCCTCCGACAGCCCCTCGCCCCGGTAGTCCACGCGTCGCGCCTCTGCCATGCCACGAGACTAGGGGCCGGATGCCGTCCGGCAGCGCTCCGCCCGCTTCTCGCCCAACCGTGCATCCACGCTGGCACGCGAGTGCTGACCACCCGGCATACCCCTCATCTGGGGTGTCGCGCAGGTGGCACGACGAGCACCGGCTGCTCGGCGAACTCGAGGACGTGCCGGGTCTGGCTCCCGACGTAGGGCTCCCCGCCAACCGAGCGCGCCGACTTGCCGATGACCACCAGGTCGGCCTGCCACTGGCGTGCGGCCTTGAGGATCGCAGGCGCGATCGCGCCAGGCAGCAGCATCGTCTCAGCCTCGACGCCCGCCGCTCTGGCCATGGCGTCGATCCGGCTCAGCAACGACTGGCGGGAGTGGCTCGTGCGCGCTTCCACGCCGGCCCGCCCGCTGGCCGCCGCGACCGCCTCGCTCAGCTCGTGGTCGACCGCGACGTGGACCGCCCGCAGGCGCGCCCCGAGGCCGTCGGCGAGCGCCACGGCCAGCCGCGTCGCGCTCAGCGAGTCCGGCGAGTCGTCCACGGCCAGGAGGATCCGCTCGATCACGGCCCCCACCTCCTTCCCATTCCGGCGGCGGCTTGCCGCAGCCTCATGCCCTCTTCCAGCTCGGCCTGCTCCAGGGACAGCTCGAGCAGCGCGAGCGACCCCTCGATCCGGGGCAGCCACCGCTTCTCCAGCGCCCGGAGGCGGCGGCGGGTGACGGCGATCTCGGCGTCCATCCGGCGCACCGCCTCCTCGGCGGCGGCCAGGCGCGCACCCGCCACCGCAGCCGCCCGGAACGCCGCCGATGCAGGGGCGATCCCAGCGTTGGTGCGCTGCTGCTCCGGGGCCGGCCCCGGATCGACGATGGCGGCGTCGACGGGATAGCTCAGGCCCATCGAGGTGGTCCACTGCACCTCCACAGTCGCCTCTTCCGCCGGGCTTGCCGTGCGTATGCCGTCCTGCCCGCCCAGGAGGGCGGCGCGCAGCAGCCACCTGCGGGCCTCGGCGCAGGCGGCCTCCCAGTCCGCTCGGTGCCGCTCGGCCTGCAGCCCGAGCCGCTGACGCTCAGGAAAGAGGATGCGCAGCTTGCGGTCGAGTTGTTCCCGCCCGCGTACGGCGATGGACTGCCTGCGGCGCAGCCAGTTGCGCCCGGCTCGGCCCGGCGGGACTCCTGGCATCACGGACATCGGGTCACCCGCCGTTCTCCGGGTGGGCGTCGAGCAGCGCCTGCGGGATCATGGTCAGCTCGCGGCGAGGCAGCACGCTCAGGACGTCCCAGCATCGCGCCAGGGTTTCGTCGAGCCCCCGCAGCTCGTCGCGGCCCTGGTGCACGAGCCGGCGCTCGAACTCGGTCTCGAAGCGCAGGTACATCTGGTCGGTAGCGTTGAGAGCCGACGCCCCGACGATCTCTGCCAGCTCGCGGATCGCGCGGGCGTGGGCGAGCGCCGCGAGCAGTTGGGCGGCGAGCTCGAGGTGTCCCTCGCGGGTGCGGCCCGACCCGGCGCCGTTTCGCATGAGGCGGGAGAGCGAGGCCAGCGGGTCGACGGGCGGGTAGACGCCCCTCGCCTGGACCGCGCGGCTGAGGACGATCTGGCCCTCGGTGATGTAGCCGGTGAGGTCGGGCACCGGGTGGGTGATGTCACCGGCGGGCATGGTCAGCACCGGCACGACAGTGACGGAGCCGGCCTGCCCGTGAATCCGGCCGCAGCGCTCGTACAAGGTCGCGAGGTCGCTGTAGAGGTAGCCGGGGTAGGCGCGCCGGCCGGGCAGCTCGCCCCGCGCCGACGACACCTCTCGGAGCGCCTCGGCGTAGCTGGTCATGTCCGCCAGCACCACCAGGACGTGCCGCTCGAGGTCGAATGCGAGGTGCTCGGCCACCGTCAGCGCGATCCGCGGCGTGAGGATGCGCTCCACGACCGGGTCGTCGGCGGTGTTGAGCAGGAGTACCAGCTCCCCGCTGTCGAGCCGCTCCTCGAGGGTGTCGCGCACCGCATCGGCGTCCGCGTGGGTCAGCCCCATCGCGGCGAAGACGACGCTGAACGGCTCGTCGCCGGCAGTCGCCTGGGCGGCGAGCTGTGCCGCGAGCTCGAGGTGGGGCAGGCCGGCGGCCGAGAAGATCGGCAGCTTCTGGCCGCGCACCAGCGTGGTGAGAGCGTCGATGGCCGAGATGCCGGTCAGGACCGGCTCCGCGGGGGGAGCGCGGTGGGTGGGGTTGAGCGGGAGACCTGCGACGGGGGAAGTCGACCGGCCCGAGATCGGAGGGCCTCCGTCGATCGGCTCGCCGCGCCCGTTGCAGACTCGGCCCAGCCAGCCGGCTCCGACCGGGATGCGCACGGGCTGGCCGGTGAAGGCAACCGTCGTGCCCCCCGGCAGGAGCCCGTCGGTGCCTTCCAGCACTTGGACGACGGCGAGGTCATGGTCAATCTCGAGGACGATCCCATGGCGGGTCGACCCGACGCCGTCACCCGAGGACATCCGCACCAGCGCGAACTCGTCCCAGCCCACGTCGGCGACCCCGCCCACGACCACGAGGGGTCCGCGGATCTCGGTCACGCCGGCATGCTCGACGGTGGGGCCCGACCAGGCCCGATCCGCTCGGCGCGCCTTCATCGCAGGCCCTCCAGACGGGAAAGCACCTGGTCGCGGCGCGAGGCGACGCCCTCGACGTCGTCCGGCGGCGTCTCCTGGGCCGCGCGCAGCAGCGGGGAGAAATCCAGCTCCTCGATCTCTGAGGCGGTGACGCCGACCGCGCCGACGAGTGTCTCGCAGGCGTCAACAACGGCCAGGACGGCGTCGACCAGGGCCGCAGTCTTCGTCGCCGCGCAGTGCGCGTCGTTTGCAGAGAGGGCGCTCTGCTGCAGCACGCCTTCGCGCAGCAGCCGGCCCCCGAGCAACGACACCCGCTCGTGACCGGGCAGCGAGTTGACCCCGACAAGCGCTGCCAGATCGCCTAGCCGGTCGGCCTCGGCGAGGAGCCCGGTCACTCGCGCCCGCCGGCGGCTCCACGACGGGTCGCCATTGCGGGAGTACCACACGCCCAGGTGCTCGGCGTCGCGCGAGAAGGAGCCGGCCCAGGCCACGGCCGGATAGTGGCGGGCGTACGCCAGGTCGCGGTCGAGGGCCCACATGCCCCGGACGAACCGCTCGGTGTGCGCCGTCACGGGCTCGGTGGTGTCGCCGCCCGGCGGTGAGACGGCGCCGATGATGGTCACAGACGCCTCCCGGCCGCCGAGCGTCGTGACCCGTCCGGCTCGCTCGTAGAAGGCGGCCAGCGCGGATGGGAGTCCCGCCGGGTACCCCTCCTCCGTGGGTAGGGCTCCCGAGCGCGAGCCGAACTCCCGCAGCGCCTCCGCCCACCGGGACGTGGAGTCCGCGATGACCACGGCGTCGTAGCCCATGTCCCGGAAGTACTCGGCCACCGTGACGCCGCTGTAGATGCTGGCCTCCCGCGCCATCATCGGCATGTTCGACGTGTTGGCGATGATGACCGTGCGATCCGCGAGGCGGCGACCGGTCGCCGGATCGGTGAGCTCGGCCAGCTCAGTGAGCACGTCCGCCATCTCGTTGCCGCGCTCCCCGCACCCGACGTACACGATGACGTGGGCGGCGCACCACTTCGCGATCTGCTGGAGCAGCATCGTCTTCCCGGTGCCGAAGCCGCCCGGCACGGCAACGGTGCTGCCGCGCGCCACGGGGAAGACCGCGTCGATGACGCGCTGTCCGGTGAGCAGCGGCTCGACGGCCTCATGACGCTCCCGCACCGGCCGCGGCCGACGAACCGGCCAGTCCACCACAGGCGAGATCGGCAGGCCACCGACCCTGGCCACGGGGTCTGTGGCCGAGTGCCTTCCGGCGGGCGCAAGCCACTCGACGGCTCCAGAGACGCCGGGCGGCACCAGCACCCGGTGCTCGACGAGGAGGGGACTCGGGATGGTGCCGAGCAGCATGCCCTCATCGACGGTGTCGCCCAGCGCGGCTCCTGGCGCCCACTCGACGACGGATTCCGCGTGGCCGAGGGACCCTCCAGGAGCAAGCCACACCGGCGCGCTGGACAGGGGCCGCAGCAGGCCGTCGAACACACCGCCAAGCAGGTGCGGCCCGAGGCGCGCCGAGAGCGGCCGGCCGAGCGCGGTCACAGCGTCCCCGGCGCGCAGACCGCCCGTGTACTCGTAGGCCTGGGCGGTGACGGTGGTGCCGCGGATCGCCACCACCTCGCCGGAAAGCCCCTCCGGACCAAGCGAGACCATCTCGGACATGGCCACGCCCCGGAGCCCCTCGACCTCCACGAGGGGCCCACTCACCCGGACGACGCGGGCTGGGCTCAGCCGGTGCTCCACAGATCCTCCAGGTCAAGTCCGCCCACCGCACTGTCGGCCAGAGCCGCGACCGAGGCGTCGATGGTCCGCCCGTCCGCCGTCCGGGCCAGCAGGCCGCCGTCGGGGGTCTCGGTGACGTCTGCGACACCGCCCAGCCGGCGTCGTAGGCCAGCTTCGAGGCGCTCTCGGCTCCCGGGCCGGTCCAAGACCTCGAGGACGGTATGCCGCGCCTGACGGACCAGGTCGTCGTAGACGGCCCGCTGGGCGGCCAGCAAGGCGGTGCGAGCGGCACGGCGCGCCGCTGCCCGTTCCGCGGCCAGCACGTCGGCACCGTCAGCCTCCCCCTGGCGCCGCGCCTCGGACAGCAGCGCATGCACGTGCGCCTGGGCATCGCCGAGGGCAGCCTCGCCCTCGGCCTGCGCGGCATCGACCAGGGCCTCGGCCTGCGCCCGCGAGCGGGCGACCAGCGCCGCCTGGAGCGGCGCGAGGCCCAAGGTAGTGCTGGCCGTGGCGACCGTCATGGGGGCATCACCACCGTCAGGGGAGCGGAAGGGCGCGAGCGGTCCTCCCCGAGAGCTTCCGCGGCGGCGGCCGTAAGGATGATGACCGCGGCATCCGACAGCTCGGACCAACCCTGGCGGACCTCGTCGGCACCGTCGGCGGGGATCACGCGGACGCCGGCCAGCGCGAACCCGGCCACGGCCTGCTCCTCGCCCAGCGCCACGATGGCGCGTCCTGGGCCCGCACCCCTCCGCACGGCGCTCACGCCTTGCCGATCAGGATGATCGAGACGATCAGTCCGTAGATCGCGATGCCCTCGGCCAGGCCGACGATCACCATGGCGCGGCCGAAGAGCTCGGGACGCTCGCTCATGGCCGCGAGGGCCGCGGAGCCGGTGTAGGCCACGGCGATGGCCGCGCCGATCGACGAGCCGGCGACGGCGATCGCGGCGCCAAGCAGCGCGGAGCCGTTGGCCGTGGCTGCTGCCGCGGCAGCCACCGTGGCGACCGAACTGCCGGGGACGACCGCCGCGGCGGACTGGTCGGCCGTGAGGACCATCAGGACCAGCACGGTCGCGCCCAGTGCGATCAGCCCGCTGGCAGCGAGCGCCCACCGCACCGGAACGCCTCGCCTTGGGGCATCGCCGGCTCCCACGGCAGCGATGGACGGCTGAGCAGGGCCCGCCCCGGCGGGAGTGCCAGCTCGCTGGATCGCACCCGGGCCGCGCGCCCGGCCATGGGCCACGGCAAAGGCCAGGGCAGCCGCGGCTCCTGCCAAGGGAAGGGCAATCAGCCAGGTCAGCATGGGACCTCCTCAGGGTCGTGCGCTCGGGTCGAATGGGTCCATCACGTGGGTGTCGCGCGGAGTGCGGTCGATCGGCAGGTGCCACGGCCGGAAGGGCAGGCCTTCGCCCTCGAAGACCCGGGAGAAGAGCTCGTAGTACTCCAGCCGGAGGGCCTGAATGGCGGCGACGAGTCCTTCGAGCGCGAAGGACAAGGCGTTGCCGACCAGAAACACCACCACGGCGGCCGCCATGACAAGCCCGCCGCGCGACCACAGTCCGGTGGTGGCCTCCCAGACGACGGCTCCGAGGGCAGCGTGGGTGAGCCCGAAGGCGGCCAGACGCGCAAAGCTGACCAGGTTCGCCCCCAGTCGCACGACGAGGTCGAACAGCTCGATGCCGGCCTGGGCCCGGCCCGCCCCGCCGCCGCCCGCGGCGGCGGCCAGACCGGCATACGACGCCGTCAGGCCGGCCGCAGCCAGGAGTGCACCGAGCCAGGCCAGCCAGGTGAGGTGGGCGTAGATGCCGCCGGCCACACCGCCGAGCCCGAGGAAGAGCGTGGCACCGGCCAGGCCCGAGGGCGCGTAGATCGCGCGGCGCCAGCCACCCTCGCGGAAGCGGTTCACCGTGCCGAGCGCGTAGGCACCGGCAAGGAGCACGGCTCCCACGGCAATGCCCGCGACGAGCAGCTGCACCGGGCTCTCCAGAGGGTCGAGCCACAACACCGGGATGACGCCGGTGGGTCCGAAGAACTCGCCGTAGAGCGCCCCGAAGATCATGCTCGCGACACCGGCGCCGAGAAGGAACAGCCAGACGGGTCGCAGCCGCTCCAGCCGCCCCCACCATGCGAGACGGACGGCGACTGCGGCGAGGACCAGCAGCGCCCCGTGGCCGACGTCGGCGAACATCATGCCGAACATCACGACGTAGGCCAGGCCGGCGACCAGCGATGGGTTGACGTCGGCGTACGGGATGGTCGCATACGTCTCGACCAGTGGTGCGAACTCCCGGGCGGCGCCGCTCTGGGAGAGCAGGGTCGGGGGCTGCGAGCCCGGCGGCCTGGGCAGGGGCACCACCGCACCGCCGTTGGGCTCGAGCCGCTGGGCGAGGTCGGGCAGGCGCTCGGACGGCATCCAGCCGACCAGGCCGGCGACGCTCCCGCGGGTCAGTGCCTGCTGGGCTCGCCGGTCGAGCTCGGCCTCGCCCGCGATCAGGTCGACCCGGCCGATGCGCTCGCACTCGTCAAGGTCAGGCGTGGACGGGGACAGGGCCGGGCTGAGGTCGGCGCCAGGGTGCAGTCGAAGCAGTCGCGCCCCCGCGCTCCCCCGAGCCGCCCCCGCCTCGAGGTCAGGGCCCGGATCGTCGAGCTGCACCGTGCCCGCGTCGGCTGTCGCCGCCAGCACTTCCCTCAGCGTGCCGCTGGGCGCCAGCAACGCCACCCGCTCCATGCCGACCGGCTCGAGGGCCTCACGCCACCGCATCGAAGTCCTCCGGGAGCATGCCGCCACGGGAGGCGAGCTCCAACGCCGCGCGGACGCGCCACGCGTCGGCGGCCAGAGTCGCAGCCGCGCCGATGATGGGCTGCCGGCCGGCAGTCGCTCGGCGGACCATGGCCAGCCCCTCCCGCTCCACGTGCGCCCACCACCGTGCCTCGGCCCGCCACAGGTCAGTGGGATGTGCGACGTCCGAGAGCGCCCACTGAGCCGGGGCTGGGAGGGCGGCGACGAAGTCGGGGAGACCGCTGGCACCGACAGCCGCTGGACCGAGCACGCGAAGTGCGGCTGTGCGACATCCCGGAGGAAGCTCGCGCGGTGCGGGAACCAGCTCGCGCGCCACGAGGAGGGCGAACGCCCCGGCTGCCCAGGCCGCAGCCTCGGGTACGGCGGCCATCACGCGGTCGGCGAGCGCCGCTCGCATCGAGAGGCCAACGGCCCGCGGTGACTCCGCACCCGGGTCGCCCCACGCCGAGGTGGCCAGCACCGCCCGGACGTCCGTGGCACTCGAGGTCTGCTGCAGGCGCGGCCACGCGGTGGCCAGTCCCCCGAGCCGGTAGGGCGGAGGCGCCTCCTCTCCGGAGAGCCGGCGCAGGTGGTCGAGGGTGTTGAACACCTCGAGCCCGGCGATCAGGACGCGCAGGATGCCGACTCCCTCTCTTGGAGACCAGCCGGCGAGGACCCTCAGGTTCCACGCGGTCGTGTCGACGACGGCTCGCTGGGCCTCGGCGAGTGGCTGCCCGGCGCGAACGTCGTGACCGTACGTAGAGCGTGCGAGCACGCTCACGGCGTCGTCGAGCGACGGGCTCGAGGCCAGTCGGCGCGTGCCGTCTCGTCCGAGCCGGCGGCTGGTCATCGCCCGGGCCCGCACGCTCACCGCCACCCAGCCGGCGGTCATGGCGGACCCACCCGCCGGTCGCCGCGGGCCCTGCTTCCACCCCGCGTCGCACGGTCCGCTCCGTCCTCCTCGAACATCGAGCGCACGACCAGCTCCACGCGGGCGAGATATTCCGGCACTCGCGCCCGCGCCCGCTGCGTCAGGTCCGCCGCACCCCGATCGCCCGCTTCCCGAACAGCTGACGTCCCGGCCCGGCCCGCCTCGCGGGTCGCCGTGGCCGAGGCAGCGCGCTCGGACTCGGCGTGCGCCTCTGCCCCGGCCACCAGGGCACGCACCCGCTCCTGGTCGCGGCGTCGGATGTCCTCCGCCCGGCGACGGCCCTCCGCGAGGATGGTGGCGCACTCCTCCTCGGTGGCGGCGAGGCGGCCGAAGACCGGATCCAGCTCGGCCGCGAGCTTGGCCGTCCGGTCAACCGGGACACCGGCAGCCGTCGCCGCGCCAGGTGCCCCTGACGGCCGAAAGCGGTAGAGGAGGTCGCGCACCCGTGGCACCGACACCGCCTCCTCTCCACGGCGGGACCGCTGCGGAGGACGCGCGACGCCCCGCTCAGCCTGACTCTAGGTGCACGGATGGCACGGATCAGGGGCCATTGGTCCCCCGGCTACGGCGTCGGGTGGCGGGCGTCGTAGCGTGCGAAACCCGGCTGCAGGCGGGCCAGCCCCGCGATGGCGGCGACGCACAGGAGCCCGCCGATCAGCGCGGTGCGCCCCTCCCCCACGATGGTGGTAGCGAGACCGCCGACCAGCTCCCCGATCCTCGGACCGCCCGCCACGACGACGATGAACACGCCCTGCAGCCGCCCGCGCAGGTGGTCGGGCGTGGCGGCCTGCAGGATGGTCGTGCGGAAAACAGCGGACACCGAGTCGGCCGCGCCGGCGACGGCCATCGACGCCAGGCCGGCCCACAGCGCCGCGGTGCGCGAGAGCACCCCCCCGGCGGCCAGCATCGCGACCCCGAACCCTGAGATGGCGAAGCCCCAGCCGACGACGCTCACCAGGATCGCCAGGCCCTGCCGCCGCACCTGCCCGAGCGGGCCGGAGAAGAACATCGCCACGATCCCGCCCACGGCCGCAGCGGCAGCGAGCGCACCCACGGTCTTCGCGCCGCCGCCGAAGATCACCGCCCCCGCCGCCGGAAACAGCACGCGGGGCTGCGCGAGCAGCATGGCGGCGATGTCGGCGACGAACGTCATGCGCACGTTGGGCCGGGTCGCGAGGAACCGGAAGCCGTCAAGCACCGAGCGCAGACCCGGCCGCGACGCCGCGAGGTCGGCGTGCGGCTCGGGCGGCAGCGCCGGCAGCCGGGCCAGCCCCCACAAGGCCGCCGTGGTGATCACCGCGTCGAGCGTGTACGCCGCCTTGAAACCGCCCCAGTCGACGAGCACACCCGCGAGGAGCGGGCCGATGGTCATGGAGGTGTTCATGGCGAACACGGTCAGCGCGTTGGCGGCCGGCAGCTGGTCGGTGGGCAGGATGCGGGGGTAGATCGAGCTGCGGGCCGGCGAGGACACGGCGTAGGCGCCGCTCCAGAGCGCGACGAGCGCGTAGAGGACGCCAACGTGCGTGTTGCCCAGCCAGGCCTGAACGGCGCACAGGATGCTCGTCGAGAAGGCGATGGACTGGGCGACCAGCGCAACCCGCCGGCGGTCGTGGTGGTCGATGAGGGAGCCCCCGTACAGGCCCAGCGCCACGAGGGGCACCAGCGCGAACAGCCCGACGAGCCCGACGGCGGCGGTGGACCCGGTCAGCGCGTAGACCTGGAGGCCGATGGCCACCACCGCCATCTGGGAGCCGACGTTGGAGAGCGTGAAGCCGGCATACAGACGTCGGTATGCCGGGTGGGCACGGAGGGGAGTCAGGTCGAGCAGGAGGGCCATGCGGTCAGTCCGTGACCGTGATCCCGAGCTGGGCGGCGAGGGCGGGGGCGAGGTCCAGGAGCTGGAGCCTTGAGATCGTGGCGCCCCGCAGCGAGGGGATGCCCTGTGGCGCAATGAGGTCGGCGCCCGCGAGGCCGACGCCCGACAGGGCGGCCTGGGTGAAGTCGGGCGAGACCAGCCGGCACCCGTCGAAGGTGACGTCCTTCATCTCCGCACCGCCGAAGTCCGGCTCGATCAGCACGCAGTCCTCGAAGACCACCTCCCGCAGCCGGGCCCCCCGTGCATTGAGGAACTCGACCTTTCCGCCGATCACCCGCACCCGCCGCCATACCGCCCCATAGAGCGCCACCGCGCCCAGGCGCGGGCTGTCGAGCGTGCAGTCGAGCCACTCGCTGTTGGCGAGGTCCAGCCCGGTGCCCCGGACTGCGCGGAGCCGGGAGTCGGTGAACCTTGCCCCGCCGAGCCTGGCCC
This sequence comes from uncultured Actinomycetota bacterium, assembly GCA_963715025.1. Classification (GTDB taxonomy): domain Bacteria; phylum Actinomycetota; class Actinomycetes; order Actinomycetales; family Dermatophilaceae; genus DASSJT01. Next base: position 68,833 of record CAVQQQ010000010.1, read on the forward strand.
CCGAGAGGTCGGCGTCCTCCACCACGCACTCGATGAGCCGCGCGTCGATGCCATCGGCTCCGCTCAGGTCGCCGGAAAGGGTGACCCCGTCGAGCAGCGCGCCCGGACCCAGCCGGGGCTCAGACATCGATCGACTCGCGCGCGCCCTCGGACCTGGGAGCGGCGCCCGCCGGCGCGGTTGGCGAGGCGAAGAACAGCGCCGCCACGACGGCGATGAGGATCACCGCGGCGGGGAGCAGGAGGGCCTGCCCCATGGCGGTGCTGAACCCCTCGTGCAGTGGTGCGGGCAGGCCGGAACCGATGGCCGCCTCGCTTCCACGCGGCTGGCCGGCGGCCTGGGGGAGGTTGGCGCTGATGCGAGCCTCGATGAACGCGGCGATGGCAGCAGAGCCCAGGACGGCACCGACCTGCCGCGTGGTGTTGTAGACCCCCGCGCCTGCCCCCGCCTGCCGAGGCGGCAGGTTGCGCGTGGCCGTGATGGACAGGGGGCCCCACATTCCGGCGTTGGCCAGGCCGAGGACTGCCGCGGGAAGGAGCAGCTGCCAGATCGGGGTGTCAGGGTGGAGCAGGAAGGCGTACCAGGTCAAAGCCACCGCGCACAGGAACAGGCCGCTGACGGCCAGGATGCGCGGGTTGCGCGTCTGGATGTAGCGCCCCATGAGGGGTGCGAGAAACGCCGAGAACACGGCCATCGGGACCAGCATCAGGGCGGACTGGGTCGGGGTCATGCCGCGGACTCCCTGGAAGTAGAGGATCAGCGGGATGCCCATAGCGGTGATGGTGAAGCCGACCGCGGAGATCGCGAGGTTGGCGAGTGAGAAGTTGCGGTCTCGGAAGAGCCCGAGCGGGAGCAGCGGCTCGCGGCGCACGCGGGACTGCCACCACGTGAACACGGCGAGCACCAGGAGACCGGCGCCGATGAGCCGCCACACGGTGATCGCACCCGTGATCGTGCCCCAGTTGTAGGTCTCCCCCTCCTGGATTCCGAAGACGACCAGGAACATCCCGACCGCGGACAGGACCACACCGACGATGTCGAAGGAGTGCTGGTGGGTCTCCAGCGTCGGCACCAGCCGCGTGGCCAGGACCAGGCCGACCAAGCCGACCGGAACATTGATGAAGAAGATCCACTCCCAGCCGACGGTGTCGGTCAGCACACCGCCGAGAATCGGCCCGACCAGTGTCGCGACACCTGCGACGGAGCCCCACAGGCCCAGCGCGGCGCCGCGCTTCTGTGGCGGGAACATCCGGGTGATCACGGCCATGGTCTGGGGGGTCATCAGGGCAGCCCCGAGCCCCTGGAACACCCGTGCCGTGATCAGCATGCCGATCGAGGTGGACAGTCCGCACCACGCCGAGGCTGCCGTGAACAGCACCAGCCCGGCAAGGTAGATGCGCTTGGGACCGAGGCGGTCGCCGAGCCGCCCGGTGATGAGGATGGGCACGGCATACGCCAGGAGGTAGGCGCTGGTCACCCAGATCACGCCGTTGATGTCGGTGTCCAGGCCGCCCATGATGCTGGGCATGGCGACGGTGACGATCGTCGAGTCGACCAGGATCATGAAGAAGCCGATGACGAGGGCCCACAGAGCGGGCCAGGGCTTCTTGCCTCCGGTCTCGAACACGAACTCGGTTGGTGCAGTCATCGGGTTGAGTCTTTCGTCAGGCAGTGACAGGGGGTGAGGTGGCGGCCCGCGCCCGCCTTCCGCGGTTGGGGTCAGGGCGCCAGCGCGGCCTGCTGCCGGGTGCGCTCGAACTCCTCGAGGGACTGCTGGCTCCACGCGAGGTCGCCGCTGCGGAGCCGCCGGATGAGGGTCTCGGTCCAGGCGAGGTCGCAGCGGGTCATCGTGGACAGCCAGGTGTGCTCGATCCAGAGCACCTCGGGCAGGTTGCTCGCGCGAAGGTGGGGCTCGGCGCCATGGAGCGAGTCGAGCTCGGCCCGCAGGGCAGCCGCCCTCCGCGACAGCAGGTCGGCAGCCTCGGACGGGTCGAGGTTGTGCAGCTCGGCGAGGGCCAGGGGGAACTCCGGGAACTCCTCGGCCCGCTGCGCGACGGCCTTCGCCACGTGGGCCGCGACCGCCGCTCGGCCCGCCTCGGTGATGGCGTACGTCGTGCGCTCCGGCCGGTTGCCCTCGCGACCCGTGCCCGCGGCCTCGAGCAACCCGAGCTCGACGAGGCGGTTGACCGCGTGGTACAGGGTGCCGGGCCGCAGCTTGACCAGCCGGTCCTCGCGCCGCCGCAGCATCTCCTGGAAGACGTCGTAGGGATGCCGTGGCTTCTCGGCGTAGACGGCAAGGGCCGCGAACTGGAGCGGTGTGAGCGTGGCTGGCGCGGACAGCATACCCCTATTGAACTATTCCGACTGGGCTATTTCAAGAGGTATTCCGGGCTGCGGGCCCCACGGCGCTCACCCGCCTTCCCAGCATGTGGTCTCGCCGGCGGCCATCCGCCCTTCCAAGAGGCGGGCGTGCACAATGGACCCGCCCGACAACGGCGACGAGCACAGAACAGGGGAATCGCACCCATGTCCGAGATCGACTTCAAGCCTGGCCTCGAGGGCGTCATCGCGTTCGAGTCCGAGATCGCCGAGCCGGACAGGGAGGGCGGGGCCCTGCGCTATCGCGGGGTCGACATCAACGACCTCGTGGGGCGCGTGTCCTTCGGCAACGTGTGGGGCCTGCTGGTCGACAACGAGATGAACCCCGGCCTGCCGCCCGCCGAGCCGTTCCCGCTGCCGATCCACAGCGGGGACGTGCGGGTCGACGTACAGGCCGCGCTGGCGACACTCGCGCCGCTCTGGGGGTTTCGGCCGCTGCTGGACATTGACCACGAGGAGGCGCGCGACAACCTGGCGCGCGCGTCCGTGATGGCGCTGTCGTTCGTGGCGCAGTCGGCGCGTGGGCAGTCGAGGCCGATGGTGCCGCAGAAGCGGGTCGACGAGGGGCAGACGATCGTCCACCGGTTCATGATCCGCTGGCGCGGCGAGCCCGACCCGCGGCACGTGGAGGCGGTCGACGCCTACTGGGTTTCGGCCGCCGAGCACGGCATGAACGCCTCGACGTTCACCGCGCGAGTCATCGCCTCGACCGGTGCTGACGTGGCTGCGTGCCTCTCAGGGGCGGTGGGGGCGATGTCGGGCCCGTTGCACGGAGGTGCGCCCTCGCGGGTGCTGCACATGATCGAAGGCGTCGAGGAGACTGGCGACGCGCTCGCCTACGTGAAGGGTGTGCTGGACCGGGGCGAGCGGCTGATGGGCTTCGGGCACCGCGTCTACCGCGCCGAGGACCCGCGCGCCCGCGTGCTGCGGGCGACCTGTGAGCGGCTCGGTGCTCCCCGTTTCGAGGTGGCGGCGGCGCTCGAGAAGGCCGCGCTCGGGGAGCTGCACGCACGGCGCCCCGACCGGGTGCTCGCCACCAATGTGGAGTTCTGGGCAGCGGTGCTCCTGGACTTCGCCGAGGTGCCGGCGTCCATGTTCACCCCGATGTTCACGTGCGCCCGCACGGCAGGCTGGTCGGCGCACATTCTGGAGCAGAAGAACACCGGCCGGTTGATCCGACCGAGCGCGCGCTACATCGGCGAGGGCCCGCGTCCGGTCGAGTCGATCAGCGGCTGGCACGCCTGACCGCCCACCCACCCCCGGGCCCTAACCTTTGCTAGCAGAAGTTAGGCGTCTGGGCACAGGGTGCAGCATGTCCGCGATGCACCAGCATCTGCTGGGTGAACGCCTCGCTCGCCATTGTCCACAGGGGGTCCGCGGGCAGAGACCGGATTCGGGCACGCTCTTATGCCATGGACCTCCACCAGCTCGCGGTGCACGACGTCGTGTCGGCAGCCGAGGCCCGCTCGATAGGGCTGGACCCGTCCGCGCTGCGGCGGATGGTCAGGGCCGGTGAGATCCAGCGCCTGATCAGAGGCTGGTATGCCGTGTGCTCGCCAGAGGCTCCTCAGCCGCCATGGGTTGGCAATGACGACTTCGACACCGCGCGTCGCAGACATCGGCTGCTCACCGTCGCGCTGCTCAGGTCTTTCGAGGGCCGGGTCGTAGCCAGCCACCAGTCCGCGCTCGTTCTCCACCACGGCCGCCTCTGGCGCCCGGACCTCACCACCGCACATCTGTGCCGAACCGAATCCGACCACTCAAGGCACCGTCGTCAGGCGGTCATCCATCCCTCGGTCGACCTTCCGCCGGCATCAACGCCAGATGGGCTCGCCACGGTGCCGGTGGCCACAGCGGTCGTCCAGGTGGGCCTGGTGTCGATCGGCATCGGGCTGCCGCCCTTTCCCCTGGAAAGCCTCGTCGCCGCAGACGGGGCGCTCTGCGACGGACTGATCACTCATGACGAGCTGAAGGCCGCAGTTGAGGCGCATTCCCACCATCCCGGCATACCGGCAGTTCGAGCACTCCTCGAGCACGCCGACGGGCGCCACGAGTCTGCCGGCGAGACCCGGCTTGCGCATGCCATGCGACTGCTGGGCTATCAGTTCACGCCCCAGGTCCCCATCAATGCAGGTGAACGACAGTGGCGGGTCGACTTCGAATTGGACGACGAGCCGGTCATCATCGAGTTCGACGGGCTGTCCAAATACACTCTGGGCGTCGACAGGCCCACGCCGCAGCAAATGCGACAGGCTCTGACGGAGGAGAAGTGGCGCGAGGACCGGCTGACCGAACAGGGCCGGGAAGTGGTGCGGTTCGTGTGGGCTGACCTCGACGACCTGCGCCGCATCGAGCGCCGCATCGACGGCGCCATCCTTCGGGCCCGTGGTCGCGGCGCGAGGCCGACCTAGTCGCACTCAGCACGCGTTCCGCACCAACCGACGGGTTGCAGCCTGCGCCCCGTGCACCAACTTTTGCTAGCAAAGGTTGGGGTGAGCTGGCCAGCCTGGGGTCCGGGTGGTGGACCTCACGTCCCACGCCTCGGGACGCGGTGCGAGACTGGCACACGTGACCGAGACTGCCCCGCCCACCGTCACCATTCCCGCCGACCTGCTGCCCGGCGACGGCCGCTTCGGCTGCGGTCCGTCCAAGGTTCGGCCCGAGCAGGTCGACTACCTAGCCTCGATCAGCCGCACGGTCCTCGGCACCTCCCACCGCCAGGCCCCGGTCAAGAACCTGGTGGGCGCGGTCCGGGAGGGAATCAGCGAGCTGTTCTCGCTTCCGGAGGAATACGAGGTCATCCTCGGCAACGGCGGGTCGACGGCGTTCTGGGACATCGCGGCGTTCGGGCTGGTGCGCGAGAAGGCTCAGCACCTGGCGTTCGGGGAGTTCTCCAGCAAGTTCGCGGCGGTCACCAACAACGCACCGTTCCTCGCCGCATCGACGGTCATCAAGAGCGAGCCGGGAACGCGACCCGCGCCGCGCGCCGAAGCCGGTGCCGATGTCTACGCCTGGGCCCACAACGAGACCTCCACCGGCGTCATGGCCCCAGTCCAGCGGGTCGAGGGTGCCGACGACGACGCGCTCGTGCTCGTCGACGCAACCTCGGGCGCGGGTGGCCTCCCGGTCGACATCACGCAGTCCGACGTCTACTACTTCGGCCCCCAGAAGTGCTTCGCGTCCGACGGCGGCCTGTGGCTGGCCGTCTTCTCCCCCGATGCCCTGGGCCGGGTGGAGGAAATCGCCGCGAGCGGCCGCTGGGTGCCCGACTTCTTCAGCCTGCCGACGGCGATCGACAACTCGCTCAAGAACCAGACCTACAACACGCCGGCCGTGGGGACCCTGGCCCTCCTCGTCAGCCAGCTCGAGTGGCTCAACGGCCAGGGCGGACTCGACTGGGCAACGAAGCGAACGGCCGACTCCTCGAGTCGGCTCTACACGTGGGCCGAGCACACGGCATACACCACGCCGTTCGTCACCGACCCCAGCCACCGCTCACAGGTCGTGGCGACCATCGACTTCACCGACGACGTCGACGCCGCCGCCGTCGCCAAGGTGCTGCGCGCCAACGGGGTCGTCGACGTGGAGCCCTACCGCAAGCTGGGCCGCAACCAGCTGCGCGTCGCGACCTTCCCCGCGATCGAGCCCGACGACGTCAGCAGCCTGATCGCGTGCGTCGAGCACGTCGTGCCCCGCCTCTCCTGACCCTCGTCCGACGCAGCGGCCCTCTCACGGGACACCGCCTTTGCCAACTCCTGCCGCCCCGAGCTACTCCAATGCCCCCGGCCTGCCCAATCTGGAGCACAGCCTCCTCGGGCGCTGGCACCGAGAAGCCGAGTGGTAGCAGGGCGTCGTCAGGCAGAGCGAGTCCACAGACGACGTCGACCAGCTCAGGCGGCGACGAGGCCGGCGGGACGGGCCTGCGCCGCCAGCGACTGCCTCGTCGGCTTTCGACCCGGTCACCAAGGCGGTCCACTCCGTGGTGTCGAGCCCGAGCAGCGGCTCGTCGACGTCGCCCTCACCCAGCCCCTCCCAGACGTGCTACATCAACGTGCTGGGCGTGAAGGTCTGCGACCCGCTCGGATGCGGGGTCAGCCCAGCACGGCTACCGGGCAACCGTGGCGATGGCGGCCGCGGCGACAAGCAGGAGGAGCACGGCGATGGTGATGCGCCGTCGGAACCTCGGCGTCATCGCGCCGCCTCGGGCACCGGCTCGGAAGCCGGAGAGGTGCTGACGACGAACCGCGGCCGCCGCTGTGACTCGTAGCTCACCCGGACATTCTCCTGCCGCGCCAGCCAGGTGCACACTGCGACCAGCATGAGGCCCACCGCGACCGACCCGATCCCGATGGTCCAGCGCGGACCCCAGGCGTCACCGATCCAGCCGATGATGGGCGCGCCGAACGGGGTACCGCCCATGAAGATGGCCATGTAGAGAGCCATGACCCGGCCGCGCAGGCTGGGCGCCACGCGCAACTGGACCATCGCGTTGGCCGTCGTAAGGGCAGTCAGGGCCGTGAGTCCGACCGGGATCAAGGACAGGGCGAAGAGCGCGTAGGTCGGCGCCAGCGAGGCCGCCGCCGAGGCGAGCGCGAAGCCGGACAGCGCCACGAGCAGGTGCCGCAGCCGCGGCCGCGCCCGACGCGCCGAGAGCAGAGCCGCCGACAGCGAGCCGATCGCCATGATCGACCCGAGCAGCCCGTACTCGGTGGGTCCCTTGCCGAACTCCTTGGTAGCCATCAGGGCAGTCGTGATCTGGAAGTTCATGCCGAACGTGCCCAGGACGAACACGATCACCATGACCAGGACGATGTCCGGTCGACCGCGCACGTAGCGCAGTCCCTCGCGGATCGCGCCCTTCCCCCTCGTCATTTCGGCCGGCCTGAGATCGGCCGCGCGCATGAATGCCAGCGCGGCCAGAACGGCTACGAAGGTGACGGTGTTGACGACAAAGGCGATGCCCGTGCCCCAAAGGGCAATGACCAGGCCGGCGATGCCCGGGCCCACCAGGCGGCCGGCATTGAAGGATGCGCTGTTGAGCGACACGGCGTTGGCGAGCCGCTCGCGCGGCACCATCTCGGAGACGAACGACTGCCGAGCCGGGTTGTCGACGGCCGTCGCAACCCCCTGGGCCAGGGCGAGAAGGTAGACCTGCCAGAGCTGGGCAGCGTGGGTGAGCACGAGTATGCCGGTGAGCAGGCTGGTGAGCGCCAGGAACGTCTGCGTGACGCCCAGGATCGCCCGCTTGGGGAACCGGTCTGCGACCATGCCCGCCCAGGGTGCGAGGACCAGGAACGGCAGGAACTGGAGACCGGTCACAATGCCCAGCGCCGACGAGGAGTGGTCGGTGAGCTCGGTCAGGACGAGCCAGTCCTGGGCGACGCGGCCCATCCAGGTGCCGATGTTGGAGACGAACGCCCCCGCGGCGTAGATGCGGTAGTTGCGGACATGGAGCGAGGTGAAGGTAGGACTCACTCGCTGGCCACCTGGGTCAGGATGGCACTGGCCTGGCGCAGGATGTCCTGCTCCTGCGGGCTGAGGCGCTTGAGCCGCACGGCCATCCACTGGTCGCGCTTGCGCCTGGTGTCCCGCAGCACGGTCTTGGCCTCGCGGGTGAGGGACAGGATGACCTGGCGGCCGTCGGTCGGGTCGTCGGCGCGCAGCACCAAGCCGCGCGCGACGAGGCCGTTGACGGTGCGGGTCATGGACGGCGCGCTCACCTTCTCGTGGTCGGCGAGCTCGCGCGGGGTGCGCGGCGACTCCTCCAGCCGGCACAGCACGGAGAACTGGTGGGGTGCCAGCTCATCGGCACTCTCGAAGCGGATGCGGCGCGAAATGCGCATCACCGCCAGCCGGAGGTCATTGGAGACCCGGGAGAGCGCCGTCGGTGTCAGGCCAGCAGGAGCGAGTGCCGGTGCGGCGTCGTAGGGCGTCATCGGCAGCTCCTCGGTAATGAGACAACGTTAGCACAACTCATTACCTTGGCTAAGTATTTCCACGGTTGCCTCAGCCCTCATCAACCCCCCTCCAGGACAAGGGATCGGCCAACGGCGCTGCGGCTGCGGGTCTGCCTAGAAGATGCGGACGCGTTCCTCCTCGGGCAGCCACATCCCGTCCGCCTCGGACACCTCGAAGGCCTCGTGGAACTCGCGGAGGTTGCGGCAGACATTCGCCCGGTGCTCGGCCGGTGAGTGCGGGTCGACGGCCAGGAGCCGCAGTGCCTCCTCGGGGCGGGCCTTGCCCTTCCAGACCTGGGCCCAGCCGATGAAGAATCGCTGAGCGCCGGTCAGCCCGTCGATCACCGGTGGCTCGCTGTCTCCCACGGCGATGCGGTACGCCTTGTACCCGATCGTGAGCCCCCCGAGGTCCCCGATGTTCTCGCCCACGGTGAGGGCGCCGTTGACCTTGTGGCCCGGCGCAGCCAAGGGCTCCAACCGGTCGAACTGGGCGATGAGCTTCTGGCCGCGCTCGTCGAAGCGGGCACGGTCCTCGGCCGTCCACCAGTCGCGGAGGTTGCCCATGCCGTCGAAGCGCGAGCCCTGGTCATCGAAGCCGTGGCCGATCTCGTGCCCGATCACGCCGCCGATGGCGCCATAGTTGACCGCGTCGTCGGCTGCCACGTCGAAGAACGGCGGCTGGAGGATCGCGGCCGGGAACACGATCTCGTTCATACCGGGGTTGTAGTAGGCGTTGACCGTCTGGGGAGTCATGAACCACTCCGCGCGGTCGATCGGCTGCCCGATCTTGGCGAGATTGCGGTCCAGCTCGAAGGCGCTGGCTCGCGCCACGTTGCCGACGAGGTCGTCGGCAGCGATAGTCAGGGCGGAGTAGTCGCGCCACTTCGCCGGGTAGCCGATCTTGGGCACGAAGGTATCGAGCTTGGCCAGAGCCTCCGCCCGGGTCGCCTCGCCCATCCACTCCAGGCTTTCGAAATCCTGACGGAACGCCTCGACCAGGTTGGCGACCAGCGCCTCCATGCGCTCCTTGGCTGCGGGTGGGAAGTGGCGCTCGGCGTACAGCCGCCCGGACGCCTCTCCAAGCGCACCCTCGACGAGCGACACCCCCCGCTTCCAGCGCTCGCGGATGGACGGCATACCGCTCAGCTGCCGGCCGAAGAAGTCGAAGTTCTCCTCCACGAAGGCAGCCGAGAGGTACGGCGCGACGTCATGGACGATCGTCCACCGCAGCCAGTCCTGCCAGACGCGCAGCGGCTCGTCGGCGAGTGCCTGCGCCATGCCGGAAAGGAAGGACGGCTGCCGGGCAATGACGTCGTCGAAGGCGCCCTCGGGTGCGCCCAGCCCGCCGAGCCAGCCGGCCCAGTCGACTCCGGGCGCCGTCTCGCCCAGCTCGGCGAGGGTCAGCTTGGTGTAGGTCTTGACGGGGTCGCGATTCGCGACCTTGTCCCAGTGGGACCGGGCCAACCGGGTCTCCAGGGCCATCACCCGCACAGCTGCGTCGTCGGCTGCGTCCACTCCGATCAGGGTCAGCATCCGCGACACGTGGGTCAGATAGGACTCCCGCAGCGATGCATACGACTCCTCGCGGTAGTAGGACTCGTCCGGCAGCCCGATGCCGCCCTGCTCGAGGTAGACGACGTAGCGGTCGGAGTCGCGGTCGTCGGTGCTGACGAAGGTATGAACCAGCCCGCCGATGCCGGCGCGCTGCAGCCGGCCGAGGAGGGCGGGGACCGCCGCGGTCGACTCCAGGCCGTCGACTGCGGCGAGCAGATCCACCAGCGGCTCAGCGCCGAGCGACTCGACTCGGTCTTCGTCCATGAAACTGCGGTACAGGTCGGCCACCTTGCGCCGGTCGGTGCCCTCCGCGGCAGTGTCGTCGGCAGCAGCCTCCTCGATGATGACACGGACGTCGCGCTCGGATCCCTCGCGCAGGATGTCGAAGGTGCCGTAACGGCCGCGGTCCTCGGGGATCTCTGTGGTCCCGAGCCAGTGGCCGTTGACGTGGGCGAACAGGTTGTCCTGCGGCCGCACCGTCGGGTCCGCGTCGGCCGCATTGATGCCGGAGTGCGTGGACGCGAAAACCGGGGGCGGTGACCCCGAGCCCATCGCGGGGTCCGACTCGGACGCGGGCCCAACGCCCGGCAATGGCTCAGCCCCAGGCAGCGGCTCAGCCCCAGGCCTTGGCTCAGACACCCAGCACTTCCTTGACCGGGTCGATGGCGAAGTAGATGACAAAGAGGGCCGCGACCGCCCACATCAGCGGGTGGATCTCGGAGGACTTGCCACGGATCACCTTGATCAGGGTGTAGAGCACGAAGCCGGCGCCGATCCCAACGGCGATCGAGTAGGTGAACGGCATCAGGACGATCGTGAGGAATGCCGGGAAGGCGATCTCCGGGTCGTTCCAGTCGATGCCCTTGACCTGCGTCATCATCAGGAACCCGACCACGACCAGGGCCGGCGCCGCGGCCTCGTAGGGCACGACGTTGACCAGCGGCGCGAAGAAGGTGGCCAGCAGGAAGAGCACACCGGTCACAACCGAGGCGAGGCCGGTGCGCGCCCCCTCGCCGACGCCGGACGCCGACTCGATGTAGGACGTGTTGGACGAGACCGAGGCGGCACCGCCGGCTGCTGCAGCCAACGAGTCGACCAGCAGGATCTTCTGGCTGTTGGGCGGCGTGCCCTCCTTGTCGAGCAGACCGGCCTCGGCGCCAATGGCGACCATGGTGCCCATGGTGTCGAAGAAGTCGGCCAGCAGGAGCGTGAAGACCAGCAGCACGGCCGAGATGATCCCGATCTTGGAGAACGACCCCAGCAGGCTGAAGTGGCCCAGCAGACCGAAGTCGGGCCGATCGACCACGGTGTCAGGCCACGTGGGCACGTTGAGCCCCCAGCCGGTGGGGTTGACCAGCTCGCCCTTGGCGTTGGTCTGGCTCCCGACGTTGGCCACAGCCTCGACGATCATGGCGAAGATCGTCGCGCCGATGATGCCGATCAGGATCGCGCCCTTGATCCGCTTCACCATCAGGATGACGATGGTGAGCAGGCCCACGACAAAGACCAGCAGTGGCCAGCCGGCAAGGAAGCCCCCTACGCCCAGCTCGACCGGAACCGGGCCACCCGCCGGCTTGCGGACGAAGCCCGCGTCGACGAGGCCGATGATCGTGATGAACAGTCCGATGCCGACGCTGATCGCCGTCTTGAGCTGGGCCGGCACCGCGTGGAAGACCGCCTTGCGGAACCCGGTCAGCACGAGCGCCGTGATGATCAGGCCCTCGATCACGACCAGACCCATGGCGTCGGCCCACGTCATCTCTGGAAGCTTGGCGATGCCGAACGTCACGAAGGCGTTGAGCCCCAGGCCCGTTGCGAGCGCTAGGGGGTAGTTGGCAACGATGCCCATGAGCAGGGTCATGACGCCGGCCACCAGGGCGGTGGCCGCGGCCACCATCGCCAGGTTTGGTGCCTTGCCACCGCCGAGGAACGTGCCGGTGGAGTCGGCCTGGGTGCCGATGATGAGGGGGTTGAGGACCACGATGTAGGCCATCGTGAAGAACGTCACCAGGCCACCGCGCACCTCCGTGCCGCGGGTGGTGCCGCGCTCGGAGAGCTGGAAGAAGGAGTCGAGGCCGCCCCTGGTCATCGGGCGCCGCTCTGTGATGGAGGACTTCGCCATGCGGAGGAGAGTAGCGGCATGCACTGCCAGTGCGGCGGCAACGATTGCCAATTCCGGGAACGCCGGCAGGTGGGCTCCGTGGCCGGCTCGCCGCGAGCGCCAGATACCCTAGCCCCGTGACGCCTGACGACCTCTCGGGGGGGCTTCCGTCCCGATCGCCGGGTCCTGGCGCGGCAGGGATGGAGCCGCCGCCGATGCCGCTGCGAACTGGCCCCGTCGTCCTCATAGGCGTCGCAGTGTGGGCAGTTGCTCTCGTGGTCACCCTCGCAGTCCCTGCGCTGCACGCCGGCGACCGGCACTGGTGGCCCTGGGCCTGCGTGGCCGGGATCGCGCTCGGCTTGGCGGGCTACGCCTACCTCCGCCGGGGGCGCGGCAACGCCGAGGGGGCGTCGTGAAGTTGCGGTTCCGCTAGGCCGTGCGCTCAGGCGCCGGTCGGTGAGCCCGTCCCTGCTCAGACCAGGTCATAGGCGAGCTCGTCAACGATCGGTTCCCCGACGGGCTGGGGCTCGGGCTTGTCGAATTCGGCCTCGGAGTGCGCGCCGCAGCCGTGGTCAAGGGCGACGACGCTTCCGTCGCTCGGTGACCAGGCGTTGGCGCAGACGCCAAAAAAAGCCCTCAGCGCACCCGCCATCGGGAGAAAGTACCCGCAGGTGGAGCAGGGTGCCGGCGCCTTCTGGGCAACCTCGCTGCTGGGGCCGTGGTCGCCTTCGTACCAGCGCCGCGCGGCGGCTTCGCGGCCCTCTGCCGACAGGACGCGCCGACGGCCGAGTCCGAGCTCCCACTGGGCCATCTGGTCGACGTCCTCGTCGCCGGTGGCCTCGAAACCGGGCTCGAGGTTGGCGTCCTCCTCCTGGTACGGGAGCACGTCGCCGGCCGAGAGGTCGCCGGGAGCCAGCCGGTCGGCATACGGAACCCAGGTCGGCGAGAGCAAGGCGCCGTCGCCGGGCACGAGGTTGGTCTCGCAGATGGTCGCGTTCTTCGCGCGCGGTGCGCGCGCGACGGTGATCGCCCAGCGCCAGCCAGGGTATGCCGTGGCTGTGCAGGCGAAGTAGTGGGTTGCGAGGCGCTCCTCGTCCATCGCCATGCCCAGGTGGTCGCCCACGGTGCCGGGCTCGGCGATCTCCTGTGCCGCGGCGCGCGCAAGCTCGATGGCGTCAGCCAGGGCGGGATCGGTCTTCGGGACGGCCATGGTCAGATCGAGTCCAGCTGCTCGGCGATGCCCCGCAGGCTGCGGGCGAGGTTGCCGGCGAGCTTCCTGTCGGGGAAGCGACCACGCCGGTAGTCGTTGGAGACCCCGTCGAGCACCTTGATGATGTCCTCGATGATCGGCGCCATCTCCTCGGCAGCCTTGCGCGTCGCCACCCGCTTGTTCTGGGCGACGCTCTGCGTGGGGTCGAGGACGCGCAGCGACAGGGCCTGGGCGCCCTTGCGGGTCTCGACGACGCCGTACTCGACGCGCGTGCCCGACTTCAGGGAGGTGACGCCCTCAGGGAGGGCGCTCGACGGCAGGAACACGTCCTTGCCCTCGTCGTCGGAGACGAAGCCGAACCCCTTGTCAGCGTCGTAGAACTTGACCTTGCCAGTAGGCACAGTCCACCTCTTGCCTTATCTTGCTGGTCTGTCGTCGCAGTTTGGTGCGTCGCGGCCGGGTGCCGCTCGCACAAGGCTAACGCGTGCGGGAAGGGCCGTGCGCCGGCGCATGGATCCGCTGGCCTGCGGGGAATTGGGTCGCCGGCTGTCAGTGTCCTGCGTCAGCATGGTTCGATGCGCGACAACGCAACCACCAGCCTCCGGTCCTTCTGGGGAGCACTCCCCCGCGAGGGCCGCTGGCTCCTGTCCACCGTGGCCATCCAGACCCTGGGGCGGGGCCTGACACTGCCCTTCACGATCATCTACCTGCACGAGGTCCGCCACATCAGCCTCGACCTCGCCGGCACGCTGATGGCCTTCATCGCGGTGGTTGCGCTCGTCGTGACAGGTCCCGGTGGTGCGCTGACAGACCGCATTGGCGCGCGGCACATGCTCCTCGTCGCCACCTCGGCCCAGCTGGTAGGGGCTGCGATTCTCGCCTTTGCCGCGACTCCCCCGGTGGTTGCCCTGGCGTTCGCGTTCGTGGGCATCAGCTTCGGGCTCTCGTGGCCTGCCTTCAATGCCCTCATCGCCTCGATCGTCGACGGCGCGGCCCGCCAGCAGTACTTCGGCATCAACTTCGCCCTGGTCAACCTGGGCATCGGCGTGGGCGGCGTCGCGGGCGGGCTCTTCGTCGATGTCGCGCACCCGTGGACCTTCACAGCCATCTTCCTCGTCGACGCCGCGTCCATGCTCGTCCCGATCGCTTTGCTGCTCGGCCCGCTGCGGCATGTCCATGGCCGGGCGGAGCGGCCCGAGGGCGCCGACGCCCGGTCCGGCTCCTACCTCGCCATCGTGCGCCAGCCCGCGGTCCTGTGGATGACGGCCCTGACCTTTCTCGGCGTCTTCGCCGGCTATGGCCAGATGGAGGCTGGCTTCCCTGCCTTTGCACGGCAGTTCAGCGAGGTCTCGACCCGGGCTATCGGCTTCGCGTTCGCGGTCAACACGCTGGTCATCGTGACGCTCCAGTTCGCGGTCCTAGGCCGCATCACAGGACGCCGCCGCACGCGCGTGCTCCTGGTCATGGCGGCTCTGTGGGCCGCATCCTGGACCCTCCTCGGGGTCACGGGCCTCGTCCCTGGCACTCTCGCCGCCACCGCGGGAGTGATCGCCTTCCATGCAGTCTTCGCCCTCGGCGAGACGCTGCTCCAACCGACGGTTCCCGCCATTACTAACGACATGGCCCCCGACCACCTCCGCGGCCGCTACAACGCGATCAACGCGGGCGCCTTCCAGGCCGGCACCATTGTCGGCCCCGTGGTCGCAGGCGTCCTGCTCAACCGGGGCTGGTCGGGCGCCTTCATCGGCATCCTGGTTGCGTCGTGCGCCGTGATGGCTGCCCTGGCCCTCGTGGTGGAGCGCCAGATCAGCCCCCGTGTCAACGGCGTCTCATTTGCTGCCGCCGACCAGGCCGACGGATCAGCGCGCGAGCGGGTCTCCTCACGGGCCCGTCATGAGCCGGATGCCCCACTGGCCTGACCACTCCTCGCCCGGCTGGAGCACCACCAGCCCGTCTCCCGAGTTGAACGCGTCCGGCGCGCACGTCATCGGCTCGACCGCGATGCCGCTGGTTCCCTCGGTGTCCGAGCCGGCCCGGCCCGTGAAGACCTGGACCCAGGGGAACGACTCGTCGCCCCACACGCGGGCGTCTCCGCCGAGCAGCCCTTCGACCGACACTGTCCAGCGTCCGTCGGGGTCGCGGTCCACCACGGTGTATGCCGTGTCGAGACTCGTGCTGCCCAGCTCGCGGGGCTCGCGGAAGTCGCGATCGGTGCCCTCAACGTCCTCGATGCCCTCCGGGAGAAGGCGCTCGTCGTCGACGCGGAGCCAGCAGGTGGCCGGAATCCGCAGCCGGACCACGTCCGGCGGAAGGTCTCCGATGCTGACGTAGGGGTGTGCGCCGTAGCCGAAGGGTGCCGGCAGCTCGTCGACATTGCGGGCACTCGAGGTCACGGAAAGGCCCTGCTCGCTGAGGTCGTAGCGGATGAGGAGGTCGAGGGACCAGTCCCATCCGGGTTGAGGGTGGAGCCTGGTCTCGACGGACAAGTGAGCCTCGCCGCGCTCCGCCAGCGTCCACGGCTGCCACCGCACCAGGCCGTGGCTGGCGTTCCCCTTCTCCGGCTCGCTGAGGACGAGGACGTGCTCCTGGCCCGCAAATGTGTACTTGCCGTCCCGGATCCGATTCGGCCACGGGATCAGGATCTGACCCCGGCCCGCCCTGCACGGCTCGTCCGCGCCGTAGCCCGCGAGCACGTCAACGCCCCCCACCGTGTAGGTGCGCAGTCCACCGCCCACCTCGACGACGACCAGTTCCTGGTCGCCGAACCGAATGCTCCACTGGTCGCCCGTGGGGTGGCTCGACATGGACGGCACGCTACCGCGGCCGGCCCCCTTCCGGTCGCGCTCGGCCCGGGCACCGAGCCGTGGGACTGATCATCCCGCAGCTGGGCCCGTCACCTTCCGCTCAGCCCATCATGCCGCCTCGCTGCACCCGCAAGGCGGTCTTGGTGTCCTTGTCGGCAAGCACCACGACCGTCTGGCCGTTGGCCAGCGCAGTGCCCCTTGCATTGAGCCTGGTCGAGTCGTCGATCTTGTACGTCGCCGTGAAGCCGTCGGTGCTGCGGACAGTAACCGAGGTGGATGAAGCCGCAGTGACCTCACCGCGCTGGAAAGTCAGCGTGCGCGTCTTCCCGTCGCTGCCCGTAGCGGTGAACTCGCCGTGCTGCACCCCGCCCAGCCCCAGACCGGGCACGCCATCGTCGCCTCCCCCGTAGCCGCGCAGGCCAGGCATGCCACCGCCCATCGGACCCATCCGGTCGCGGGGCACCCCGGGAGCCGAGCGCTGGTCCTGCCATGGGGCGGCCGTCCTTTCAAAGCGGCCATGGCGGGCGATGGCGCCGACGATCAGCCCGAGCACGAGGAGCCCCACGACGGCGACGGCCACGATCGCCGTGATCGTCGCGATCTTGCCACCGGTCGTCGACACGGCATCGCGCCAGATGGAGCGGCGAGGGCCAGGCGGTGGGCCGGCCGCTGGCGCCCAGCCCCCGGGCTGGCCAGGTCCCGGCGGCACGGGCGTCTGGCCCGGCGGCACGGACGCCTGGCCCGGCGGAACCGCGCCGGGCCCGGAAGCGCCGCTCGGGCCGAGCGGTGGCGTGGCGGCTGGCACGGGCTGGGTCGGCTCCGCGGTGGCGGGCGGTTCCGGTGCGGCCGACCGGGAAGGCTCAGGGAGTCGCCCAGCCTCGCCACCGGGGGTGCCTTCCGGCGTGGGTTCGGTGGGCTTCTGGGGGGTGGTGTCGTCCATCGACAGTCCTTCCGACGGCGCAAGCATGCCGCTACTCCCTGTGAACTGGCTCTGACCCGGCTGGGAGTTCGGCTCGGTGCCCTCGGCACGGCTCAACGCGGCGGCATTACGGTGGTTCGGTGAGGTCTCCCGCGACACCCGGGGCAGCGACGCCACCCAGCGCCACGGCGCCGAGCGGCCACGCCAGCCCGAGATCGCTCGCTGACGACGTCCGGGGCCGCGACGACAGCCAGCTCCGGGCGCTCCTGCTGCGGCGACCCGACCTCGCCCGCCCGGCGCCGGCAGACCTCACCGGCCTCGCAGCGCGGGCCAGCACTCGGGCGAGCATCCAGCGATGCCTCGACTCGCTTGACCTCGCCCACCTCCACGTCCTCGAGGCGGCAGTTGCCCTCGGCGATCCGGTCGACCGCGATGCCCTGGCCGCTGCCGTGGGCGGCGAGCCCGGTGGCGAGCCGGACGGCGAGCGGGATGTGGATGTCGTCGACGCCGTCCTGGAGAGCCTGTGGGAGTCGGCCCTGCTGTGGCGCAGCCCGGAAGGACTTCGGGTCGTGCGGGGTGTCGCCGAGGCCATCGGCCCGCATCCCGCCGGCCTGGGCCCACCGATCGCGGACCTCGACCGCACGGGCACCGCAGCCCGCCGCCTGCCCGGACCGGACGGCATACGGCAAGCTGCGGCAGACGCGTCCCCAGCCGCCCGGGCCGTTCTGGAGCGGCTCGCGTGGGGGCCACCGGTGGGTCTCCTGAACGACGTCGCCGGGGACCGCGACGCGACCGAGTCGGGCGGCTCCGTTGGGTCGGTCGGGCAGGCGGTCCGCTGGCTGCTCGATGCGGGTCTGGTTGTCGACCAGGGCCAGGGCCTCGTGGTCCTGCCCCGAGAGGTGGGCCTTGCCCTGCGAAACGGACGGGTGCACCGCAACCCCCGCCTGTCGCCGCCCGTCCCTACCGCGGAGGACCGGCAGGTCGACGACATCGGCCGGGCCGCAGGCGGTCAGGTGAGCGACCTGCTCGTCCTGGTAGACGAGCTGGCGACGATGTGGGGGCCACGACCACCGCGGGTGCTGCGCGCCGGGGGACTCTCTGTGCGCGACCTGCGCCAGCTCGCGGGCCGGCTCGATGTCGACGAGCGACGGGCGGCCTTCGTCGCGGAGCTGGCCCTCGCCGCCGGTCTGGTCGCCGACGACGGGGAGCTGGAGCCGGTATGGGCCCCGACCGCCGCCTTCGACGACTGGCAGCAGCTTCCGGGCGCCGCACAGTGGGTGACCCTCGCCGAGGGCTGGTTCGCGTCGACCCGCGCCGCCTACCTCGTCGGCACGACCCCTGCGGGCGGTTCAGGCACCACCGTGAACGCCCTTGGCCCGGACGCCCACTGGCCACCGGCGCGCTCCCTGCGGCGCGACATCCTCGGCGAGCTGATGCGCCTGCCGGAGGGCACTGCGGCTGGCGCGTCCGACGTCGCCGAGGCGCTGCGCTGGCGGCGGCCGCGACGTCTCCCGGCCCGACTCGAGGAGGTAGTGGGCGCCACCCTCGTCGAGGCGGAGTGGCTGGGCGTCACCGGCCGCGGAGCCCTCTCGGAGGCCGGGCGAGCCCTTGCGACCGGGGTGGACGGCGAGGCGCTCGCCTCGACGATGCACCCTCACCTGCCCACCCCCGTCGACCAGGTCCTGCTCCAGGCCGACCTGACGGCGATCGCCCCAGGTCGGCTGGTCGGCAGCCTGGCGCAGTTCATGCGCCTGGTCGCCGACGTCGAGTCCCGCGGCGGCGCCACGGTCTACCGGTTCGGCCCCGACACGGTCCGCCGCTGCCTGGACGCGGGGTGGTCGGCCGATCAGGTCCTCTCGGGCCTGGCCGACGCGAGCCAGACACCGGTGCCACAGCCGCTGGAGTACCTCGTCCGCGATGTCGCCCGCCGCCACGGCCAGACCCGGGTGAGCTCCGCCGCGGCGATCGTCCGGAGTGACGACGCCGCTGCGCTGGAGGCCATGGCGGCCGACCGGGCACTCGGCGCCCTTCAGCTGCGGCATCTTGCGCCCACGGTGCTCGTGACGCCGGTCGCGGCGGAGGTGGTGGTCGAGCTGCTCCGGGACAGCGGCTACTCCCCCGTGGTCGAGACGGCAAGCGGTGGCATCCTCGCCGCGCCCGCCGCCCAGCGGCGCTCGCGGGCCCGCCGCCCGGCGCCCGCGACCGTGCGCCGGCTGGACGAGGGAGCCACCACGTCGCTCATCGGCGCGCTGCGTGCGGGCGAGGAGTCAGCGGCATACGTCCGGGCGCAGCGCGCGGCGCGGCCCGGGCCACACCTGCCGAGCACGGATCCGACCACCACGGTGGCAATCCTGCGCGAGGCTGCTGCCGACCGCCAGGGGGTGTGGATCGGCTACGCCAACGCTGAGGGCCAGGTCGCGCGCCTCCTGTTGTACCCGGAGCGGGTCGAGGGCGGGCGGGTTCACGGCACCGCCGACGGCACGCGCCGCACCCTCTCGATCCACCGCATCACGGGTGCCGCCACGGAGTAGGTGCAGGGGTATGCCGGACAGCCGGCTCCGCGGCCTGGCTCGCCGATCGCCGCCGGGTCAGCTCCCGGCGAGCGCCTTGACGACGCGCGACGGCGATGGCCGGCCGAGCTGCTCGGACATCCAGACGCTGGTCTCGACCAGGGCCGGGAGGCTGACCCCGGTCTTGACCTCCGCACCGTCGAGCGCCCAGACGAGGTCCTCTGTGGCCAGGTTGCCGGTGGCGCTCTTCGCGTACGGGCAGCCGCCGAGGCCGCCGGTCGACGCATCGACGACCGTGACCCCGTGCCGGAGGGCGGTCATCGTGTTGGCCAGCGCTTGGCCGTAGGTGTCGTGGAAGTGAACCCCGATGCGGTCAGCGCCGATCCCCTTTCCCTCCAGCCCATCGAGCAGCCGGCTGACGTGCCCGGTCGTGCCCGTGCCGATGGTGTCGCCGATCGAGAGCTGATCGCAGCCGAGGTCCATCAGCTGTTGGGCGACGTCGACCACCTGCTCGACCGGGACCGGCCCCTCCCACGGGTCGCCGAAGCACATCGAGACATAGGCGCGAACCCACAGGCCCGATGCGCGGGCCCGCTCGACCACTGGTGCGAACATCTGGATCGACTCCGCGACCGTGCGGTTGAGGTTCTTGCGCGCGAAGGTCTCGGTCGCGCTCCCGAAGATGGCGATGGCGCGAACCCCCGCCTCCAGAGCTCGATCCAGGCCCCGCTCGTTGGGCACCAGCACCGGCCGGCGCTGCCCACGGCCGTCGGCGCCGAGCCGGTCGAGGACCTCCGTGGCGTCGGCCAGCTGAGGCACCCAGCTGGCCGGCACGAACGACGTCGTCTCAATGGTTTCCAGGCCAGAGGCCTCGAGTCGCCGAATGAACTCTACCTTGACCGCTGCGGGCACCACCGCCTTCTCGTTCTGCAGCCCGTCCCGAGGTCCAACTTCGTAGATCGTCACACGCTCGGGCAGCTCGGGGGCGGGCTCGTGTTGGGGCAGGCCGGGAATCACCCCTCGATCGTGCCATGCGATGCCAGGGAAAGCGGTGGCCCGTACGCCGCCTTCCGGCCCGGCCGGGATAGATTTGCCGCTGTATGCCGTCCGGCCACCCAGGCGCGGGCGCGGGAGGGTGAGGACCGCCATGGGAGACGACACCAACGACCGGACGCCAGGCAGAGACCAGCGCGCCGCAGAACCAGCCGCCGCCGGACGAGCCACAGCGCAGCGAACCGACGACCGAAAGCTGGGGTCCCGCCGAGCCGACCGTCGAGATCGGTCGCGAGGAGCACACCGAGCAGCTGCCCGCTTCGGCCGCTCCACCGGCCAGTCCGGAAGCTCCACCGGCCAGTCCGGAAGCCCCGCCGGCCAGTCCTGAAGCCGGGCCAGCAGCGGCCGCCGCCACGCCGCCCACGCCGGCCGGCGCGGGCTACCCGCCACCTCCTGCTCCCGGAGTCGGCGCGTCCCCTGCCGGCACACCGGCATACCCACCGGCTGCGGCGACCCCGCAGGGCCAGCAGCCCGGCCCGTCCTATGGCCAGCAGCAGCCCTATCCCCAGCAGCCCTACGGCCAGCAGGTCTACGGCCAGCAGCCCTACGGATATGGCCAAGCACCGGCCGGCTACACGTATCCGCAGACGGGCCACGGCTACCGGCATACAACCCCTATGCGCAGCCCGGCCGCCCGGGCCAGGGCATCACCAACGTCTCGGCGGTCGTGCTCCTCGTGGTCTCGGGCATCGCCACGCTTGGGACCTGCATCATCGGCCTTCCGTCGCTCATCATGGCGATCCTCGCGCTCACCAAGCAGGACACCGACCCCGAGGGCTCGCGCCGCCTCACCAGGTGGGGGTGGGTTACCTTCGCCATCCTGATGGTGCTTGGGGTCATCGCCGTAGCCCTGATCGTCGCGATCGCGGTGAGCCGCTCCTCGATCGACCCGTACACCACCTACTGACCGAACGCAGGAGACGCGTGACCGACGGCGCCCTCATCGTCCAGAGCGACAAGACGCTCCTCCTGGAGGTGCAGCACCCACGCGCCGAGGAGGCGCGCCGCGCGATCGCGCCGTTCGCCGAGCTCGAGCGCGCGCCCGAGCACATCCACACCTACCGCATCACCCCTCTTGGCCTCTGGAACGCCCGCGCTGCGGGCCACGACGCTGAGCAGGTGGTCGATGCGCTGGTGTCGCACAGCCGGTATGCCGTGCCACATGCGCTGCTCGTCGACGTCGCCGAGACGATGGATCGCTACGGGCGGCTCACCCTGGGCAAGGATCTCGACGGCCGGCTGGTTCTGGAGACGACCGACCGGGCGGTGCTCGAGGAGGTCCTGCGGCACAGGAAGATCAAGCCACTGCTGGGCGAGCGGCTCGACGAGTCGCGCGTTCTGGTGCATCCCTCCGAGCGGGGTCACCTGAAGCAGGAACTGCTCAAGGTCGGCTGGCCGGCCGAGGACCTCGCAGGGTACGTCGACGGCGAGGCGCACCCCATCGCGCTCCGCGAGGAGGGCTGGTCGCTGCGGCCCTACCAGCATCAGGCGGTCGACGGGTTCTGGCACGGCGGGTCCGGCGTGGTGGTGCTGCCCTGCGGCGCGGGCAAGACGCTGGTCGGCGCGGGGGCGATGGCGGCCGCTTCGGCGACCACGCTGATCCTGGTGACCAACACGGTGTCGGCCCGGCAGTGGCGCGCTGAGCTGGTGCGGCGGACGTCGCTGACCGAGGACGAGATCGGTGAGTACTCCGGCGCCCGCAAGGAGATCCGCCCGGTCACCATCGCGACCTACCAGGTGCTCACCACGAAGCGGAAGGGTGTCTACTCCCACCTCGACCTGCTCGACGCGCGCGACTGGGGGCTCATCGTCTACGACGAGGTCCACCTCCTGCCCGCACCGATCTTCCGCATGACGGCCGATCTCCAGGCCCGCCGCCGGCTCGGGCTGACCGCGACGCTGGTGCGCGAGGACGGGCGGGAGGACGACGTGTTCTCGCTGATCGGGCCGAAGCGCTATGACGCGCCCTGGAAAGACATCGAGTCCCAGGGCTACATCGCACCGGCCGACTGCGTGGAGGTGCGAGTCACGCTGCCCGACGCGGAGCGGCTGGCGTATGCCGTGGCGGAGCCTGACGACCGCTACCGGCTCGCCTCGTCCTCGGACTCCAAGCTGCCGGTGGTGGAGCGACTCATCGGGCGGCACCCCGGCGAGCCAGTTCTCGTGATCGCGCAGTACCTCGACCAGATCGATGAGGTCGCCGAGCGCCTCGGCGCCGAGATCATCACGGGTCAGACAACGGTCAAGGAGCGGCAGCGGCTGTTCCAGGCCTTCCGCGACGGCGAGATCCAGCTGCTGGTGGTCTCCAAGGTCGCCAACTTCTCCATTGACCTGCCCGAGGCGAGCGTGGCGATCCAGGTGTCCGGCACGTTCGGGTCCCGGCAGGAGGAGGCCCAGCGGCTCGGCCGGGTGCTTCGGCCCAAGGGCGACAAGCGGACGGCGCACTTCTACTCGGTCGTCGCCCGCGACACGGTCGACGCCGACTTCGCGGCCCACCGGCAGCGCTTCCTCGCGGAGCAGGGTTACTCCTACCGCATCATCGACGCCGACGACCTCGCCGACGTCTGACCAGCCCACGCAACCGGGCGCGGCCGCGCCGCGTCAGACGGGCATGGACCTCCTCCGCCGCAGCATCCCCGGCGTCGTCGGCCTCCTCGTCCTCGCGGCGTGCGGCACTGCGGTCGACGGACAGCCGCCCGGCTCCCCGCGAGATCCGTTCACCGAGCGGGCCGCAGTCGTCGCCCGGGCGCGGGAGGCCTCCGCGCACTGACGGCCTGGCGCAGCGGTTTCACCCCCCTGCAGGGCCTCACGATCGAGCCCGAATGGGGCGCCAACGGGGCACTGAAGGACGCCTTC
The DNA here is from genome assembly GCA_963715025.1 of uncultured Actinomycetota bacterium. Classification (GTDB taxonomy): domain Bacteria; phylum Actinomycetota; class Actinomycetes; order Actinomycetales; family Dermatophilaceae; genus DASSJT01. The sequence continues at coordinate 92,174 of CAVQQQ010000010.1, forward strand.
ATCAACGGGTGGAAATCGGTGCGCAGGGTGTTACCGGACGGCCCGGCCCGAGGCACGATCACGTTTGCCGGTGGGCACACAGGTCAGGCTGGACCAGCCCCTCGGCGACCGGCTGGACGTCGACGCCTCGACTGGCCAGCCGGTCGGCGCACCGCCCGCCTGACCGCCGCCAACCGGCCAGTCTTTCCGGGTTCGATGCCAAGCGTGGCGTAATTGTGGCGCAGTTGTGGCATAATTGTGGCATAGTGGTTGCATGAGTCGGGTCAGGGTCAGCACGACAGTTGACAGCGAGCTGCTCGCCCAGGCGCGCAGCCTTGCCCCCGGAGCCACGGACTCCTCCATGCTGGAGGCGGCCCTCAACGCCCTCATCAGCACCCATCTGCGAGCCGAGATCGATGCCGCCTACCTCGCCGCCTACGAAGAGCGCCCGGCGGACGTGCCCGACGAATGGGGCGACCTTGCCGGCTGGCGGGCGGCGGTCGGCTCGTCGTGACCCTTCCAGCCCGGGGCGAAGTGTGGTGGTGCGAAACTCCACAGTTCCCGAGGCGTCCGGTGGTCGTGCTGTCTCGTTCGACTGCGGTCAGAGCACTGCGTCGGGCGCTCGTCGTCCCGTGCACCACCACGGTGCGGGGGCTGCCCAGCGAGGTGGCGCTCGACCCTCGGGAGGACCCCCTGCCCCGACCCTGCGTCGCCAGCCTCGACTCCGTCGAAGCTGTCAGCGCCGCCCTCCTCGTGGAGCGCCTGGGGATCCTGGCCGATGGACGCATGCGCGAGATCTGCGCCGCCCTGGGAGTCGCCGTCGACTGCCACGGCTGACAGCGAGCGCGACACGCACCCCGTCCTGAACCTGTCCACATGCGACCGCACACAGATGCGTGGAACGCACCCAGACGGCATACAGCAAACTCTCAGACTGCGGGCGGAAACTGGCAGCGTGAGCACGCAGACCACCCCGGAGGCTCGCCTCCTCGTCGTCGAAGACGAGCCAAACATCCGCGAGCTGCTGGCGACCTCGCTGCGATTCGCCGGCTTCGACGTCCACACTGCCGCCAACGGCACCGACGCCATCAAGGCCTCAACCGAGCAGGAGCCCGACCTGGTCGTGCTCGACGTGATGCTCCCCGACATGGACGGCTTCACCGTCACCCGGCGCCTGCGCGAGTCGGGTCGTCAACTGCCCATCGTCTTCGTCACCGCCCGCGACTCGGTCGACGACAAGATCAAGGGCCTGACCATCGGTGGCGATGACTACGTCACGAAGCCGTTCAGCCTTGAGGAGGTGGTCGCCCGGATCCGTGCCGTCCTGCGCCGCACTCGCGGTGAGATCGACGACTCGGCCACCCTGCGCTTCGACGACCTCGAGCTCGACGAGGACTCCCACGAGGTCAGGCGCGGACGCCGCATCATCGAGGTGTCGCCGACCGAGTTCAAGCTGCTCCGCTACCTCATGCTCAACCCCAACCGCGTCCTCTCGAAGGCCCAGATCCTCGACCATGTCTGGGACTACGACTTCCGCGGTGAGTCGGGCATCGTCGAGTCCTACATCTCCTACCTGCGGCGCAAGATCGACGTTGACGGCGAGGCGCCTCTGATCCACACCAAGCGCGGCGTGGGCTACGTGCTGCGGCTGCCCCCGGAGGGCTGATGCCCGTCCCGACCCGGGTGGTCCGCAGACTCGAGGCGATGCCGCTCCAAGTGCGGCTCATCGCGATCGTCATGGTGCTGGTTGTCGTGGCGCTCACGCTCACGAACATCGCAACGGCCTACCTCGTGCGCCGCGAGCTCATCGGCCGCATCGACACGGAATTGCGCCGGGCCGCCGCACCCATTGCGACCCAGGCCCTTGCCGACTGGAAGATGCCCACGGGGCGCCCCATTCCCAGCGGGTACATCGTGATCTTCCTGCCGACCGACGGCAGCGACCCTGTCACCGTCACCAACCCCGCCGGAGTCCAGGACGTGCCGGCCGTGCCGCCCCTGCCCCTGAACAGCATCCACGTCCGCACCGGTGAACCTTTCACGATCGAATCCACCAACAGCAACGAGCAGTGGCGCGTCGTCGCCGGAAAGCTGAACACCAACACGGCGACCTTCATCGTGGGGATCCCCCTCAGCGGGGTGAAGCACACCATCGGTCGCCTCCTGTTCGTGACCACAATCCTGGGCATCGGGGTCCTCCTCGCGTGCGCCGCCCTTGGCTCGTATGCCGTACGCCGAGCTTTCCGACCCCTCGCACAGATCGAGGACACCGCAGCTGCGATCGCCGATGGCGACCTCGGACGACGCATCCCCACCCGGGTCGCGCAGGACGAGGTCACCTCGCTCTCGCGTTCGCTGAACGCGATGCTGTCGCAGATCGAGCAGTCCTTCTCCGTGCGCGAGGCCTCCGAGGAGCGCATGCGGCAGTTCGTCGCCGACGCCTCGCACGAGCTTCGAACGCCGCTGGCGACGGTCCGCGGCTACGCCGAGCTCTACCGCCAGGGTGCCGTGCGCAAGCCCGAGGATGTCGCCAGCGCGATGAACCGCATCGAGGGCGAGGCCGGCCGCATGAGCGGGCTCGTCGAGGACCTGCTCACCCTGGCTCGCCTCGACGACGAGCGCCCGCTCGAGCGGCTCCCCGTCGACCTGACCGTGCTGGCGGCCGACGCCGCACAGGACGCCCGCGCTATCGACCCGCAGCGCCCCATCCGGGTCATGGGCCTCGACGGCGTACTCACCTCGACGGTGGTCACCGGTGACGACGCCAGACTGCGCCAGGTATTGGCCAACCTGCTGGGCAACGCCCTGCGCCATACCCCCGCGGGCACGCCGATCGAACTTGCCGTTGGCCGCCAGGGGACGGACGGCCAGACCGCTGGCGTGGTCGAGGTCCGCGACCACGGGCCGGGCATCGAGGCCGACAAGGCACGGCGGGTGTTCGAGCGGTTCTACCGCGCCGACCCGTCCCGCGGTCGCAGCGCGGGCGGCGGCAACGGCCTCGGCCTCGCGATCGTCGCGGCCATCGTCAATGCCCATGGCGGCAAGGTGGGGGTCGCCGAGACGGCCGGAGGCGGGGCAACGTTCGTCATCCAGCTGCCCACAGCAAACTCCCAGCCTGCGCCCAGCCGGGCTTGACGTTGCAGCGGTTGAGTGGTCACACCAGCCAGACAGAAAGAGCCACGATGAGCAGCACGCACACGGACACCAATCAGGACGAGCAGCAGCGGAGCGAGCAGCCGCGCGAGTCGCAGCCGACCGAACAGCACACCGCCCCTCTTTGGTACGGCGAGCCGACCTTCGGGCAGCGCACCACCACACCGAACAGCGACGCAGATACCCAGGAAACGTCCGGCTACCCCGCGTCACAGGGGTACGCGGGGTACGCCGGCTCGACCGTCCCCACCCAGCAGATCCCGGGTGGGGGCAGTCCGGCATACCCTCAGGGGCCCACCACCGGTAGCCAGCCGGACCCGGGCCACCCCCGAAACCGGCGCCTCACCGAACTCGTGTCGGTGGCGGCGCTCGCCGCCCTGCTTGCCAGCGGCGGCACCTACGCCGCGACCCAGCTGGGGTCCGACACGCCGGCCTCCTCCACGACGTCGTCGTCCAGCTCCAGCCTGGGTCGCGGCACGACCTCCGGCCCGGTCAAGCAGGCCGACCCCAACAACCCGAACTGGGCCGTGACCTCGGCGGCGGTCACGCCCAGCGTCGTGTCCATCGCGATGCAGTCACAGGGCGAGAGCGGCCAGGGGTCCGGCGTGATCATCGACACCAAGGGCCACGTGCTCACCAACAACCACGTCGTGAGCGGCGCCACGTCGCTGACGGTGACGCTCAACGACGGGCGCACCTACGAGGCCAGCATCGTTGGCACCGACCCCTCCACTGACCTCGCCGTGATCTCGATCAAGAACCCGCCATCGGACCTCGCGCCGATCTCTTTCGGTGACTCCGACGCGCTGAAGGTCGGCGACCCGGTCATGGCGGTCGGCAACCCGCTCGGCCTCGCGGGGACGGTCACCACCGGTATCGTGAGCGCCCTCAACCGCCCGGTGAGCACCTCCGACAGCCAGCAGCAGAACCCGTTCGGCCAGCAGGGCCAGTCCGAGCCGGTCGTGACCAACGCGATCCAGACCAGCGCGGCGATCAACCCGGGCAACAGCGGCGGCGCCCTGGTCAACGGCTCGGGCCAGCTGGTCGGCATCAACTCCTCGATCGCCTCGCTCGGCTCGAGCGTTGGCGGCCAGAGCGGAAGCATCGGCATCGGGTTCGCCATCCCGATCAACGAGGCCAAGAGCATCGCCCAGCAGCTGATCGACAAGGGCAAGGCCGAGCACGCGTTCCTGGGGGTCAGCTCCAAGGACGGCGCTGCGAGCGACGGCTCGGCGCAGCGCGCCGGCGCCGAGATCGTCAGCATCCAGCCCGGCACCCCGGCCGCGGCGGCAGGGCTCAAGACCGGTGACGTGATCGTTGCGGTCAACGGGGAGTCGGTCGGCTCCTCGGAGTCCCTGGTGGCGTACATCCGCGAGCGCACGGTGGGCGACAAGGTCAAGCTGACCGTGCTCCGCGACGGCAAGACCATCACCCTGACGGCCTCGCTGGCGGTCAAACCCAGCTAGGCGATCGACTCCCGGCGGAGGTCGGCTCTTGCTCCCTTTCGCCACACTTCGCCGGGACCGAGCGCCCCGCGCCGATCGAGCCCCCGGACCGGCGCGGGGCGCCACAATGCCCAAGCGGTATGCCGTTCAGCCGAGTCCCCGACGGAACCCCAGCTCCCAGTCTGCGTAGGTCGGCTCCCAGCCCAGCGCACGCCGGGCCTTGGCATTGCTCGAGCCCCGCATGGTCTGCATCATGGTGACGCCGACCTGACCGATGAGCGGCCGCGCCAGCCACGCCGGGATGTGGCGGGGCGGCTTGGCGCCGAGCTGCTGGGCGAGCAGTGGCAGCCACTCGGTGATCGGTGCGGGGTGGTCATCGACGATGTTGTACAGGCCAGGCTCGCCTCGCTCGACGGCCAGCGCCGTTGCCCCGGCCGCGTCCTCGGCAGGGATGAACGACCACTGCCCGGTTCCTCGGCCAACGATGGGCAGCCGTCGTCTAGCGACCATCCGGCCCATCTCGCCGTCTCGGCTGATGCCGTTGCCCGGGCCGTAGAGCAGCCCGTAGCGGTGGACGACGCCATCGATCCCGGGGGTGGTGGTCACGAGGCGCTCCAGCTCGCCGATGGCCGCGAGGGTCCGCCGCGTCTCGGGTGCGGGATTGGGGTCGAGGCCCTCGTCCTCGCGCCGGGGGTCCCCAGAGGGGAGCTGACCGCTCTGGCCCGCCGGTTGGTCCGGGGCCGAGCCAGGAAACCAGTTGGGCGCCGGTCGGTGCAGTGGCAGAATCGCCCCTTGTGCCCGCTGCGGAAACCACCTCGCCCACCGAAGAACTTCAGCGTGAGAGGGACTACCTGGAGCGGGCCCGGGTCGAGCTGGCCCGCATGCGCGAGCGCACCCTCTCACTCGATGCCCAGAGCGGCGACGCGGTCTCGGCCGCCTACCTCGCCAAGACCCTGCACGAGCGGGCCATGGCTCTGGCCGACGACCCGAGCACCACGCTGTTCTTCGGCCGAGTCGACCGCGTGGACGGGCCTGGCGGCGGCGTGGAGCGCTGGTACATCGGACGGCGCCACGTCGCCGACAGCCACGGCGACCCCGTTGTCATCGACTGGCGCGCTGACATGTCGACCACGTTCTACCGCGCCTCACGGTCCGAGCCGATGGGGGTCACCCTGCGCAGGCGGTTCGGGCTGGACCATGGCGAGATCACCGCATTCGAGGACGAGCACCTGCTCGACCGCAGCGAGCGTGCCGCCAAGAGCCAGATCCTCGTCGAGGAGATCGAGCGGCCTCGCGTGGGTCCGATGCGCGACATCGTCGCCACGATCCAGCCCGAGCAGGACGAGATCGTCCGGGCCGACGCCACGACGACGGTCTGCGTCCAGGGGGCGCCAGGCACGGGGAAGACCGCCGTCGGCCTCCACCGCGCGGCCTGGCTCCTCTACGCCTTCCGCGAGCGCCTGACCCGCGCAGGAGTCTTGGTCGTCGGGCCCAACCGCGCATTCCTTGACCACATCGGCGCTGTGCTCCCAGCGCTGGGCGAGGTGCAGGTGCGGCACACAACCGTCGACGACCTCGTCGCCAGTGTTCCCGCCAAGGGGTCTGACCCCACCGAAACCGCTGTCCTCAAAGGCGATCCGCGCCTCGCCAAGGTCCTCCGGCGCGCGGTGTGGTCACGGGTCCGACCCGCAAGCGAGCCACTCGTCGTGCCGCGCGGTGTGCGCAAGTGGCGGGTGCCGGCATACGACGTCAACGATATCCTCGAGGAGCTGAGCGGGCGCGGAGTCCGCTACGACGCGGCCCGGGCCATGCTTCCCCAGCGGCTCGCGCACGCGGTGCTGCTGCAGATGGAACGGGCCGGAGACTCCCCCGACGACCGGGTGCAGGACGCGGTCGCCCGCAGTGCGCCGGTCAAGCGGTATGCCGGTGGCTTGTGGCCCGCAGTCGACGCGCGCGAAGTGCTGTTCCGGCTTCTGTCCGACCCTGCCGAGCTCGCTGCCCACGCCGACGGGCTGCTCAATGACGAGGAGCGGGCGCTTCTCGTCTGGCCTCACCCTCCCAAGAGCAAGGGCGCGGCGCGCTGGAGCCCTGCCGACACCGTGCTTCTCGACGAGCTCGCCGACATCATCGACCGCACTGCCAGCCTCGGCCACGTGGTCCTCGACGAGGCCCAGGACCTGTCGCCGATGCAGCTGCGGGCAGTGGGGCGGCGGTGCTCCACCGGCGCAGCGACAGTGCTCGGTGACATCGCCCAGGGGACGACGCCCTGGGCGACCGGCTCCTGGGCGGAGTCACTTGCCCACCTGGGCAAACCGGAGGGGTACCTCGAGGTCCTCGACCGGGGGTTCCGGGTGCCGAGCAGCGTGATCGAGTACGCTGCCCGGCTGCTTCCCGCCATGGCGCCAGGTCTCGGCTCCCCGGTATCCGTCCGCGACAACCCGGGCCGGCTCGACGTGGTGGCTGCGGCGGATCGCCGATCCGCCACCGCGGCGGTGGTGGAGACGGTTCGCCGCGAGCTGTCCGAGCCGGGGTCGATCGGCATCATCGCCCCGGACGCCGACGCCACCCGGCTGTCGCGGGCGCTCGACCGGGCGGGGATCGCCCACGGCCTGCTCGGCGCCGACCACGGGGACGTCGAACACCAGGTCGACGTCGTTCCCGCGACGGTTGCCAAGGGTCTGGAGTTCGACCGCGTCATCGTCGTCGAGCCAGCCGCCATCGCCGCCGCCGAGCCCGACCAGCGCACCGGACTGCGCCGTCTCTACGTCGTGCTGACCCGAGCCGTGTCGGCCCTGACCGTCGTGCACTCGCAGCCACTGCCGGAACAGCTCGCCCTCTAGGCGGGCGGGAGCGCGGGTCGCGACGGATCTGAGTACACGGGCTCTGTCGACCGCCACGCGCCGCCCCGACGCTGGGGCGCATGACCAGCCACCTGGATTCCGTCATCGACCTCGAGGCCCAGTTCGCCGAGGCGATGCAGCGTCTCTACTCCGTGGGAAACAGCCTCGACCGCCTCCGTCAGGAGATACAGCGGGAGCAGTCTCCAACCCCGGATCGCACGGCTCCCCGCCCGGAGAAGGCCACAGGACCGACGCCGGGGCCGATGCCGGGGCCGACGCCGGCACCCCAGCCTGAGCAGACGCCCCCACTCCGACCGCAGCGGGCCAGCAGTGCCGGGGCCCGTCCCGGCATACCACCACTGCAGGCGCCGACCGCTCTGCCGTGGTGGCAGCAGGAGGGGGCGGTCGCCCCCGTGCTTGGGATGGTCGGCGCAGCAGTGACTCTCATCGGGCTGGTGATGCTCTTGGTGATCGCCATCCAGCGCGGCCTCTTCGGGCCGGTCCCCCGCATGGTGAGCGGTGCCGTCCTCGCTGTCGGGCTCGTCGTCTTCGCCCACCGCGTGCGCCGGCGGCAGCAGAACTCCGGCGCGCTCGCACTCGCGGCGACCGGGTACGCAGCGGCCTATCTGGACATCGTGGCCATGACCACGATCTACCACTACCTCCCGGTCTGGGCCGGGCTCGCGCTGGCTGCAGCGGCAGCGGCCAGCGGACTTCTCATCGCACGTGCGTGGAACAGCGAGCTGCTTGGTGTCCTCACCGTGCTGGGCGTGGCAATCCTGGCGCCAGTGCTCGGAGGGCTGCTGACCTCGGTGACTGCTGCGTTCCTGGTGGTGCTGGCGGCCGCCGCGTTCCCGGCCCAGCTGGGACGCGACTGGTCAGCGCTCGAACTGGTGCGCATGGTCCCTGCTTCAGGCATCCTGTTGCTCGACCTGGGCTTCGCTACGGAGTTCAAGGCGCCCGCGGCGGAGCTCACGGTGATGGCTGTGGCCCTGGCCGGCCTCGGGCTCGTCTCGTCGTCGTGGCTCGTTAGCCGCACCCCCAGCGACGTGGTCGCGTCAGCCGTCGTGGCCGTGAGTGCCCTCCCGCTCCTGGCGCTGCCCCAGACCTATGAGGACCCCTGGGCGGCGCTCACCGCGCTGGCGACCGCCGCCGCATACCTCATCGGCTGGTTCGCACTATGCGTGCTGGAGCGGGGAGCGCTGCCCCTCCACCTGCGAGCCACCGCCGCCTCCGTCGCAGCGGTCGCCGTGATCCAGGCGGTAGTCGAGGGTGCGCCCGCAGACTACCTCGGCACCGGCCTGCTGGTCGTCGCGCTCGGCTACCTTGGAATGTCGCTCGTCGGCCAGAGCGGGACCGCCGCCGTCATCGGTCTGGCAGCCGGGGGCATCGCCTTGGTGGCGTACACCCGCGTCATCCCACCCATGCTCGGGGTCGAGCCCCACGGCGCGCTCACGGTCGCCACCCTGGTCGACAGCCTGCTCGCCATGGCGGTGCTCGTGGCAATGGCGCGGGTGCTGCGCGAAGTGGGCGCAGTGCCCGAGAGCCGTCACCCGGTCGCGACGACGGCGCTGTGGGTGGGCTCCCTGCTCGCCTCGAGCGGTGCGGTGGTGTCGGCGGGCGTGCTTGCCGGGCGCGGCCTCGACGCCGCCGGGCGCGGCCTCGACGCCGAGCAGGGCGGGTTCATGGCGGGCCACGCCACGGCCACGCTGCTCTGGATGGCCGGCGCGGCATACCTGCTGATGCACGGCCTGAAGCGGGTCGCCGACGCCCGAGTGGCCCTCCGGGCGGGACTGGTGCTCGCGGGGGTCGCTGTCGGGAAGCTGATGCTGTTCGACTTCTCGGCGCTGGAGGGCATGGGCCGCGTCCTGGCCTTCATCGGCTCCGGCATGCTCCTGCTGGCCATGGGCACCGGCTATGCGCGGGCCCTGGACCGCGCGCGGCACGCCCGGCCGGTGTGAGGATCCCGAGCAGCACCATGGGACACTGCCCAGCGTGCCGGCCCTGACGACGTGGTGGACCCTCGACGTGCGCGAACTGTCACCCCGGGCACACTCCGACGCGGTTCTGGGTGTCGGGGCCGACCTGGAGCGGCGGCTCGCCGAGCCGCACCGGCGCTATCACACGACGACGCACCTCGTGGAGATGTTCTGGGCACTCGACGAGCTCGAGCAGACCGGCGAGATCCGCGGTCGCCAAGGCGCCATGGCCAGGGTGGCCGCCTGGTTCCACGACGCCGTGTATGACCTCGACGACCCGGTCGACAACGAACGGCGCAGCGCCGACCTCGCGGTGAGCAGCCTCCGGTCACTGGCGTTCGAGACCAAGGACGTCGAGACGATCGAGCGCCTGATCCTCGAAACCACACGGCACCTGCTACCGCGCGACGACGAGCTTGCGGCTGCGTTCCATGACGCCGACCTCTGGATCCTCAGTGCGCCGCCGACACGGTTCGACGAGTACTGCGAGCAAGTGCGGGAGGAGTATGCCGCCGTGCCCGACGACGTCTATGCCGCCGCCCGGGTGGCGATCCTGGAACCCTTCACGCTGCGCGACACCATCTACGCGACCCGGACCGCGCGCCAGCACTGGGAGGGCCGGGCCTACGAGAACCTCGCCAGGGAGCTCTCCCGCCTGCGCTCTGAGACCACGGCGTGACGTCCCCTGCCGGGTCGGGGTGAGTCCGCGCCTTCGAGAGCGCGGGGTTGTCTAGCCGGGGCCGGAGCCGGAGCGGAGCACGCGGTCGGCGAGGGGCCACCAGAACTGCATCTCGCACCGGACCGCGAACTCCTCGACCGTCACCCACTCCTTCTCGACGATGGTGCTGTCATGACCCCCCAGCGGCGGCGTCACGTCGCCGATGGTCGTGCGGAACACTTGCAGGATGTCCTGGCCGGCGCGCCACAGACCGCCCTCTCCGTGCGGGTGGAATCGCTCGTAGCCACACGGCTCGAGCCCCTGCGGGTCGAGCAGTAGCCCGACCTCCTCGACCGTCTCGCGCACAGCGGTCTCGTGCACGGACTCGCCGCCCTCGCGCCAGCCGCCCGGCGCACCCCACTCCTGGCGCCGTGGGCTGTAGGCGACCGCCTGGTGCCCGGCAGCATCGGCCACGAACACCATCGAGGCGAAGACCCTGGGGTCGGGAGCGAGTGTGCGCGACTCGATCAGGTCGACGTCAGCGATCGTGCCGTCGGGGAACGTCACGCTGGTCGCGCGGGCAATCCCCTTCTCGCCGCGGCGCTTCCGCAGACGCAGCCCGCTGTCCAGCAAGATGCGAACGAGCTCGCTGCCGGCAACGGGTGTGGCACCTGCGGTGACCAGCGCGGCATACATCTCGCCGGGGACGTCGTAGTGGTCGCCCTCGAAACCCCGAGCCGGTATGCCGTGGGCCCGGGCGAAGGCGTGGAGCTCGGCGTAGGAGGTGTCGCTGATCAGGTGCGACCAGATGCGTCCGTGGGCCGGCCACTGCGGCGGGTCGATGAGGATCGCCATCAGTGCGCACCCGCCGAGACCATGGCCCGATGGTAGGGCGCGAGGCGTCGGAGGGCCTGAGCGGCCCGAGCTGTGGAAAACCTCGCTGCCCGATTCCGGGCGCTGCCTAACGTGGGATCCGCCGACCCAGACGGGGCGGCCACGACGAGGGGAGAGGGACATGTCCGCGCAGTTCCAGGTCGACACCGAGCGCATTCAGGCCGCGTCGGCCGACATCAGCCGCATCTCGGCCGAGATCGAGGGTCAGGTCGGCGCCATGATGGGCCGCCTGACGGCGCTCCAGGACGCCTGGCGCGGCTCGGCGGCCGCGCGGTTCCAAGGAGTCGTCGGCGAGTGGCAGGGCACCCAGCGCCACGTGAAGGAGGCGCTGGACCACGTCGGGCAGCTGCTTGCGCAGGCGGGCGCGACCTACGCCGAGACCGAGGCTGCGGCCGAGCGCATGTTTGTGTGAGGGGCCCCGGAGCACCGCCACCATGGGACACCTGGCGCCGGCCCCGTTCGAGCCTTGCCCAAGCGGCCGAACCTTCGGTCGGTCCGGCAGGGTTGGGACCCAGGCGGACACGCGTGCACCCCGCCGTCGTGGCGAAAGGTGGTCGGACGGGGCCGCGGGGCCCGGCATCCCTGATCTGCCGGGCCCCGCCACCTGACCTCACGGCCCCCTGCGCTGCGAGGAGTCCTGGTGTCCTTTTGGGTTGATGGCGACAGCGCGCCTCTGGCTCCGCGCCCTATTCCGTGGAGATGGCGCGAAGCACGTCCAGTCGGGCGGCACGGCGCCCCGGCCAGACCGCGGCCAGCACGCCGACCACAGCCGCCAGCGCCGTGAAGAGCGCCAGCTGGGCATACGGAATCGAGAGCACCTTGATGCCGTCGTCGACCAGGGAGTGCTGCAGCGCGACACCCGCGGCCAGTCCCAGCACGATGCCGAGCACAGCCCCGAGGAGCGCGATGACCACTGACTCGAGCCGAAGCATCGAACGCAGCTGGCGACGGCTGAGACCCACGGCCCGCAGCAACCCGATCTCACGGGTCCGCTCGATCACCGAGAGGGCCAGGGTGTTGATGATGCCCAGCACTGCGATGATGACGGCCAGCCCGAGGAGGGCGTAGATGATGTAGAGCATCTGGTCGATCGGCGCTCGCCGCTCGGCCGCGAAGGAGTTCTGGTCCTTCAGCGTCACGGTGGGGATGTCCGCGATGATCTTGTTGATGCCGGCTGCCACCGTCTTGGGGTCAGCCCCGGGCGACCGCACCACGAAGGCCATGCTGTCCTCCTGCGGCAGACCGGCTTTGGTCGCGGTGCCTAGCGAGACGAGGTAGCCCGCCGGGGTCGAGGACCGGGCCTTGTAGATGCCGACCACCTTGAGCTTCGTGTTGACCCCGGCGATAGAGGCCTGGACGACGTCACCCATGCGATAGCCGTTCTCCGACGCCCTCGCATCGTCGACGAGGATCGTGTTGGGCTTGGCGAGCGCTTCCACGGAGCCGGCCACCATGTCCATCGTCACGGCCCTCGGGAACGTGGCGGGGTCGACGGCGCCGGCGAAGGACGGCCCGTCCTTGAAGCCCAGGGGGAGGAACCGGAAGCTGCTCACCGTCTCGACGCCGGGAACCTTCGTGACCTGCTCGGTGATCGTCGGCGCGAAGGGCTGTCCGATCGCGTTCGACACGACGTAGTCAGCGGTGAAGTTCTCCTTGATGGTCCTGTCGATGCTGGCCTTGGCGGAGGCACCAAAGACCGACATCATCGCGACCAGGGTCAGCCCGATCATCAGTGCAGAGGCGGTCGCCGCGGTCCGACGGGGGTTGCGCACGGCGTTCTGCTCCGCCATCACGCCGATCGTGCCGAACGACTTCCGGTACAGCCACCCGACCACTGCGATCAGCGGCCGACCGATGATCGGGCTGATCAGGGAGGTGCCGATGACCAAGCCGAAGATGCCGCCCCCGATCCAGTACGTCCCGTGGGCGATTTGGGTGAAGGCCCCGAGCAGGACGGCATAGATTCCGAGCACCTGGAGGGTTGCTCCGGCCAGGGCGCGCCACTGCAGGGAGGACTCGGGCATGGCGATGTCGTCGCGCATGGCCGCCACCGGCGGCATCTTGCCGGCGCGGCGAGCGGGCAGATAGGCGGCCACCATGGTGACGATCAGGCCCACGGCATACGACGCGAGCACTGTCGAAGGCTCGAAGATCAGTGGGGAGCTGCTCAGGTCCAGCCCGAACGTGCTGAACAGCGCCCGGATTCCGATGGCGAGAAGGAAGCCGAGCCCCAGCCCCACCGTCGACCCGAGGGTGGCGATGACGAAGGCCTCGAAGAGCACGGACCGCGACACCTGCTTCCGGCGCGCGCCCAGGGCGCGCAGCAGGGCCAGCTCGCGACTGCGCTGCGCCACCAGGATCGAGAAGGTGTTCATGATGAGGAAGGAACCGACGACGACCGCGACCCCCGCGAAGACGAGCAGGAAGATCCCGATGAAGTTGGTGACCTGGCCGATCTGGTCCTGAGCCTCCGCGGCGGCGGCGTCCCCGGTCACGGCCTCGAGGCCCTTGGGAAGCTTGGCTGCGACAGCCGTCCGGAGGTCGCTCTGGCTCGTGCCGTCGGCAGCGGTTACCCACACGTCGGTGTAGACGTCCTTGCCCTGCTCGAAGAGCCGCTGGGCGGTCGCCGTGTCGAAGAAGGTGAGGGTGGCGCCCACGGTGCCGCCGGGGCCGAACTTCACGAGGCCGACGACCGTGGCCCTGAACTTCGCCTCGGCACCCGAGGTGATCAACGTGGCGGTGTCGCCCACCGCGTAGCCGGCGCGCTTGGCCGTGGTCAGGTCGATCGCGATCTCTCCGGAGCGCTGCGGCCAGCGGCCGCTCTCGACCGACGCCGGCGGCTCGCCGGATGCGGTCGGCGCGTCGGTGTGGTTGAGGCCGAGCCCAGGCGCCCCTTGGCCGCCGATGACCTTGCCCTGCTTGGACACGATGAACGTGGTGGGGTTCACCACGTTGCCGTCGGCCCGAGCCGCGCCCGGCACACCCGCCAGCTCGGAGACTACGCTGGCCGGGATCGTCTTGGAGGATGTCGTGCCGTCGTTGCCCCCGGTGCCCTCGGGTCGCACGACCACGTCGCCCACGGTCTTGGTGATGCCGACGAATGCCCGGTTCAGGGTGTCGGTGAAGATCAGGGAGCCGGCCACGAAGGCGACGCCCAGGATGATGGCGAAGGCGCTCATGAACAGCCGCAGCTTGCGGCCGAGCAGGCTCTTCCAGCTAGCGCGGAGCATGGCTCAGGCACCCGTCCGATGCCCGTCGAGGGAGCGCACCTGCTCCAGGATCAGGTCGGCGGTGGGCGCGCGAAGCTCGCCGACCACCCGGCCGTCGGCCAGGAAGACAACGCGGTCGGTGTGGCTCGCGGCGCCCGGGTCGTGCGTGACCATGACGACCGTCTGCCCGAACTCGTCGACGCTGTGCCTCAGGAAGCGCAAGACCTCCGCGCCGGAGGTCGAGTCGAGGTTTCCGGTGGGCTCGTCGGCGAACACGATCTCCGGACGGCTCATCAGGGCGCGCGCACACGCCACGCGCTGCTGCTGGCCGCCGGAGAGCTCGCTGGGCCGGTGGCTCAGCCGGTCGCGAAGCCCGATCGTGTCGATCACCGTGTCGTACCACTCGGGGTCGGGTCGACGCCCGGCGATCGCCAGGGGCAGCAGGATGTTCTCATCGGCGGTCAGGGTCGGCACGAGGTTGAAGGACTGGAAGACGAAACCGATCCGGTCGCGCCGCAGCACCGTGAGCGCCTTGTCCCTCAGGCGGGTGAGCTCGACGTCGCCGATGAACACCTGACCGGAGGTCGCCGAGTCGAGTCCGGCCGCGCAGTGCATCAGGGTCGACTTGCCGGAGCCGGAGGGGCCCATGATGGCGGTGAACTCGCCGGCCAGGATGTCGATCGACACGGTGTCGAGAGCAGTCACCTCCGCCTCGCCCTTGCCGTAGACCTTGGTCAGGTCGACCGTGCGCGCCGCGACGCTGCGGATGGTCTCGCTCTGCTGTGTCATTGCCGTGGCGGTCATTGGTGTCCCCTCTGTCAGCTCCGCACTCTTCAGACGGCACAACGCTAGGAGAGCCGGGCGTGTGCCCGCTCTCGGGATTGCCCCTGAGCGGACCCGGAGTGACCCCCAGAGAAGCCCTGGTCGGAGGGGTCGCTATCTCCCCATCTGGGCGAGATCGCGACGCTCGCTCAGGGGATCTCGACCCGGGCGACCTCGCGCAGCCTCGGGTGGTCGTCCCGGCCGTCTTGGACCTCCCCGGTGTTCCACCGGAAGGTCAGCGCCCGGCCGTGCACCTCGAGCAGGGCGAGGTTGTTGTCGAACCAGGGCCCGTGCGTCACCACCCATGGATGTGCCGGGTCGGGTACCTTCCGCGAACGCCGGGCCACGAATCGCAGCGGGCGCGCCAGTCCCCTGGCCATCAGAGCGGTGACGATGCGGACACCTCTGGGGAGGGGGTTGCGAATCGGCGAGCACACCGCCTGCAGGATTGCCGAGGCGCCGGGAGGCAGCGCCTCGGGCGGCACCTGGGTGACGTAGGAGTTGTGCACGTCGCCGGACAGGAAGACCACCGTTGCGGGAGCCGGCCCGCGCTCGCCGCACGGCGACCTCCATCACCAGCTGGAAGACGTGTGCGAACCCCTCCTGGAAGGCAGCCCAGTGCTCGAGGTCGAGGGCCTGCCGCAGCCACTCCCCAACCCTGGCCGGCCGGCGGCCCCAGGCGCCCTCGGCGAGCGCCTCGTCGATGGCCTCGAGGTCGTGGAGCCCCGGCAGCATCATGAACGGCAGGGAAGTGCCGATCAGGAGGTGCTGGACCCCCCCTTGGAGCTGGCCGTCCAGCCAGCGCATCTCGTCGTCGTCGAGCATCGAGCGACGGTCGGGGTCGAGCTGCCGGGCAGCCCGCGAGTCGACCACAACCAGCCGGGAGTCGCCGAGGTCGATCGTGTAGCTCCAGCGGTAGATCTCGGGGTCTCGGTCGACGCCCTCGACCAGAGCCTCGAGCGGCCCGGTCACGTCGACCTCGTCGTCGCGGTCGCTCTCCTGGTGGGCGGCGATCAGCTGCCAGATCTCGTCCTCGGAGAGCGCCTTGGGCGACAGGTTGCCGACGTGCTGGTAGACCCAGTACGACGCCAGGCCGCCGACGATCCGCTCGTGCCACCACGGCTTCGCCTCCATCTTCCGGCGCCAGTCGATGCGAGGTGTTCCAGTCGTCGCGGATGTCGTGGTCGTCGAAGATCATCACGCTGGGAACCGTCGACAGCAGCCAACGGTTGGCGGGGTCGCTCCAGGCCAGCCGATACAGGTGGGCGTACTCGTGGTAGTCCTTCAGCTCCTCCCCCGGCGGCACGTCGAGGCTGCGCCGCGAGGCGATGAACTCCCGCATCTCGTCGGAGGTCTCGTCGGCATACACCTGGTCGCCCAGGAAGAGCATGAGGTCCGGGAGCTCCTCAGGCACGTCGGCGAGGTGGAGAGCGAAGGCCCGCATCGCGTCCACGCCGTGGCTCGCATTGCCCTCCCGGGTGTGCGGCACGCTGGTGCGGCAGGAGCCGAATGCCAGCCGGGTCGGGCGGCGCCGGTCCAGGGTCAGGATCCGGCTGGGCGGGTAGCCGGCCCCTGCGAGGGGCCACACGGTCTCGCCGTCGAGCTCCACGGCATACGCCTCACTGCTGCCGGCCTCCAGTCCGGTGATGCACACGACTGCATAGTGGTGGCCGTGGACCCCGAAGGTGCGCGCGCTCCACTCCCGCTCCCCCATGCGCACGGTCGCCCGGCATGCTGACGCGGTTTGAACCCACACCGTCGCGGTGGTCTCTCCGACGTGCCGCAGCATCGGGCCCAGCACCAGGGATTCTGTCGAAGAGCCAGCGTCCATGCCCTGTTTCTACACCGACGACGGCCCCGAGCAGGGGGCAAGCGCGCGGGAACGCGGAGGGGCAGCCTCCCATTGGGAGACCGCCCCTCGGTCGTATGCCGTGTGGCTGGCTCTGCTGAGCGCTCGGCTCAGAAGTCCATGCCACCCATGTCGCCGGCACCCGGGGCCGCAGCCGCGGCCTTCTCGGGCTTGTCGGCGACGACGGCCTCGGTGGTGAGGAAGAGCGCGGCGATCGACGCGGCGTTCTGGAGCGCGGAGCGCGTCACCTTCGCCGGGTCGATGATGCCCTCCTTGATGAGGTCGACGTACTCGCCAGTTTCGGCGTTGAGGCCCCAGCCGGCGCCAAGGTTGCTCACTTTCTCGGCCACGACGCCGCCCTCGAGGCCGGCGTTCATGGCGATCTGCTTGAGCGGGGCCTCGGCGGCGACACGCACGATGTTGGCGCCGGTGGCCTCGTCACCCTCGAGCTCGAGCTTCTCGAACGCGGCGCGGGTCGCCTGGAGCAGCGCCACGCCACCACCGGCGACGATGCCCTCCTCGATGGCAGCCTTGGCGTTGCGCACGGCGTCCTCGATGCGGTGCTTGCGCTCCTTGAGCTCGACCTCGGTCGCAGCGCCGGCCTTGATGACCGCAACACCGCCGGCCAGCTTGGCCAGGCGCTCCTGCAGCTTCTCGCGGTCGTAGTCGCTGTCGGACTTCTCGATCTCGGCGCGGATCTGGTTGACCCGGCCAGCGATCTGGTCGGCGTCGCCGGCACCCTCGACGATGGTCGTCTCGTCCTTGGTGACTACGACCTTGCGGGCGCGGCCCAGCAGGTCGACGTCAGCGGTGTCGAGCTTGAGGCCGACCTCCTCGGAGATGACCTGGCCACCGGTGAGGATGGAGATGTCGGCCAGCATCGCCTTGCGGCGGTCGCCGAAGCCCGGCGCCTTGACGGCGACGGACTTGAAGGTGCCGCGAATCTTGTTGACGACGAGAGTCGACAGGGCCTCGCCATCGACGTCCTCGGCGATGATCAGCAGCGGCTTGCCGGACTGCATGACCTTCTCCAGGAGCGGCAGAAGGTCCTTGATGCCGGAGATCTTGGAGTTGACCACGAGGACGTACGGGTCCTCGAGGATCGCCTCCATGCGCTCGGGGTCGGTCACGAAGTAGTGGCTGATGTAGCCCTTGTCGAAGCGCATGCCCTCGGTGAGCTCGAGCTCCAGGCCGAAGGTGTTGCTCTCCTCGACGGTGATGACACCTTCCTTGCCGACCTTGTCCATGGCCTCGGCGATCATCTCGCCGATCTGGGGGTCAGCGGCGGAGATCGAGGCGGTGGAGGCGATCTGCTCCTTGGTCTCGACGTCCTTGGCCATCTCGAGCAGCTGCGCCGAGACGGCGTCAACGGCCTTCTCGATGCCGCGCTTCAGCGCCATCGGGTTGGCGCCTGCCGCGACGTTGCGCAGTCCCTCCTTGACCAGGGCCTGGGCGAGCACGGTGGCGGTGGTGGTGCCGTCGCCAGCGACGTCGTCGGTCTTCTTGGCAACTTCCTTGACCAGCTCCGCGCCGATCTTCTCGTACG
Source organism: uncultured Actinomycetota bacterium (assembly GCA_963715025.1). Lineage (GTDB taxonomy): Bacteria > Actinomycetota > Actinomycetes > Actinomycetales > Dermatophilaceae > DASSJT01. The sequence continues at coordinate 110,548 of CAVQQQ010000010.1, forward strand.
GCTCTTCGAGCTCGATCTCCTTGGCGATGGACACGCCATCGTTGGTGATCGTCGGTGCGCCCCACTTCTTCTCCAGGACGACGTTCCGGCCCTTCGGGCCGAGGGTCACCTTGACGGCATCGGCGAGGATGTTCATCCCCCGCTCGAGACCGCGGCGTGCCTCTTCATCAAAAGCGATGATCTTGGGCATTCGGGTGGTTCCTCCCACGCGAATCGATGTGTGCGGCCAGCAGGCGCCCGCGACGGACGGCCCGGCTCGTGCGGCTCACGTCGCCCGCGCTCCCCGAACCTCACCAGACTTGGCCAGGATTGTCACTCTCAGGGTGAGAGTGCTAACGCCATTATTGGCACTCTCGGGGTGAGAGTGCAAACAGGCTAGGTATTCCGGGCGCCCACCTCCGCGCCCGCGTGCCTCGCGCGCCGCTTCAGCCGTCGCTCGCGTCGATGACGCAGAACCGGTTGCCGTCGGGGTCCTCCAGCACGACGAAGTCGTGGGGTTCCTCCGGGTAGGGCCAGTCCTTTACGCGCCGCGCGCCCAGCGCGAGCAGGCGCTCGACCTCGGCATCCTGGTCGCGGGCGTAGAGGTCGAGGTGAACGTGCGGCATCGGTGCGGGCCGGGTCTCGCCCAGGTTGAGCGACAGGCTGGGCCCGCCCCCGTCGCGGGACTGCAGGATGACCCAGTCCGGCTCTGGCTCGTAGCGGGGCTGGTAGTCCAGGGCAGCCGACCAGAAGGCCATGGCCGAGGTGACGTCGCTGACGTTGACGACGATCGAGCCGATCCGCAGGTTCGTGCTCAAGACAGCCTCCGCTCCTTTGCGATTTGAGCTGGTCCCGGCGCGCCGCCCGTCGCCTCGCCAGACTGGTCAGGGTTTCATCCTCGGCGTGAGAGCGCCAGCGGCCCTGGACGGACTGGACGCGCGCTGCCCCGCAGCCACCCGTCTGTGGCGGCCGTTCTCGGGCTGGATGCGGACCCACCCACAGGCACATCCCGCATGCACGAACCGAGGACGGCCGCACCGAGACGCTGTGGGGCGCTGCCACATCGGCAGCGCCCCACAGTGGGTGCGGAGTTGTGCAGTCGATCAGCCGCCGGGCTGGGTGACCCCGTTGACCGTCAGTAGGTAGCCGGCCTGCTTGGGCGCGAGCTCGGTGTCGTCGTCGTACATGACGATGGCCGCCACCGTGCTCGCACTGCTCCCGATCGCGTTGGCGAGGGCAGAGCCGCTGAGCGAGCCCGAGAAGCCGTCGTTGACCAGGCGGTGGTACCAGACCGGCTGCCCGTCGGCGCCGTAGGCCACCAGCTGCACCGTGAAGCCCTGGACCTCGATCGGGTTGACCTCGGTCAGGGACTTCCAGTCGACTACCGAGTCGCTCGGCAGGGTGGTGCCGGCGACGTTGATGTTCTTCACCCAGAAGCCGCCCTCGTCGACCCCGGAGTCCGTGATGTACCGGAAGGCGAGCAACACGGTCTTGCCGGCGTAGCCACCCAAGTCAGCCGTCTCTGTCTTCCAGGTCCCGGAGTCACCCGTGAGGCCAGGCAGGTTGCTGACTACTTGGGTGATCGCGCCCGGGTCGTGGTTGGACGTCGCGTCGGTCAGCGGCAGGCTGGTCCACGTCTCGCCGTCGTCGGTGGAGATCTGGGCATACCCGAAGTCCCAGCCGACCTCGGTGTCCCACAGGGCGTCGAAGCTCAGGCTGCCACCATTGGCTGGGACGCTGACCGAGTGGACGACAGCCCGGTCTAGGTTCGGCCCGCACCCTGAGTACAACGCGGTGACTGAGCCCTTGGGGATGTTGGCGCACGAGGTGTCCGCCGTCGTCGCGTCGGGCGCCTCGGTCGTGGCCGACCACTCCACCGCGTCGGGCGCCAGGGTGGTGTCGCCGCTGAACTCAATCGAGTCCAGGTCAGCGGCTGACAGGTAGTTGCCGGAGCCATCGCGGAGCCGGACGTAGTCGGACCCGTTCGGCGGGGCGCCGGCATCGTTGTAGGCCTCTGGCGTTGTCCCAATTGACCTTGGCGCTCAGCGTCTGGGCCGTCACGTCGCCGGCGTCGGCCCCGTTGACGCTGCCGCCAGCGTCGACCTTGGCGTCGAGCGCCACGGCGGCGGCCCAGTTGTGCACCGTCTCACGGGCGCTCACCGTGGCACCAGCACCGTCGAGGACGGCGTCCAGACCCTTGAGGCCGTTGAGATCCTGCCGGTGCAGTGCGGTCATTGCCGCGTCTCCGTAGTGGCTCTGCACGTACTCCATGAAGGAGTACGCCGCCCCGTAGTCGCAGAGGATCTCCGGTGCACCTTGATCGCCCCAGGACGTGAGCGAGTTTTCCGGTCCGCCGAAACTCGGAGGCGAGAAGCCCATGAAGCACTTCAGGTGGCTGTCGGCACCAACGGCGTCTGGCGGCTCGGAGGGGTCGACGTAGCCCACGAGGGTCTGGGCCCAGTCAGACAGGCCCTCGTTGACCCAGGAAGTCTCGTCGGCGTCCTCGTAGTACTCGAGGAGGTGCTGGTACTCGTGCGCGAACACACCCTCGTACAGGTGAGGACGCGGCAGGCCCAGCGCCCGCGAGGGGTCGGCCTTGATCTCTTCAGTGCACGCGGCGTAAGCAGGGTCCTGAGAGTCGTCGGGCGGGTTGGCGCCTGTGCGGTGCAGCCAGTCGAACGCGTCGATCGTCATGACGTTGCGGTCGAAGTACTCGTTGAAGACCGAGTAGAAGAAGCCCGCAATATAGGTCTGGCCGTCGGGCGTGGTGGGGTCGTAGAAGTTGGCGTCCCGCACGTTGTCGACCAAGGTCACGATGTTGTCGCCCTCGCCCTTGTACTCCGAGGAGGGCAGGTTGGGGATCAGCTTCGGGAGGACGGCGTTGTGGCCGTCGCGCGCGGGCGGCACCGAGAAGGTCGCCGACTCCTTCGGGTAGATGTTGGTGTCGAACTCGTGGATGAAGTTGGAGACCTGAGCATCCGTCACGCTGGTGAGGCCGAGGTCATTGCGGCAGTCACCCGCGGGGAACGCCCGGTTGTCCGCCACCCACACCTCGATGTGGTTGCCCACGCCGCGGAGCGTGTAGTTCTTGAGGTAAATGCGGCCCAGCGCGTCGTCGAGGGCGAGCCAAGTGCGCGTGGCGCCGACCTTGGCCGGCCCTAGGGGCGGCTGGCCGTTGACCTTCTCGCTCTCCGCCTTGCTGATGGAGAGCTTCTTGCCTGCGTTGTAGTCAGGCCCGGTGTGCCGGAGCCCACTGCCCGAGCGATCCTTGTCAGATCCCGTCCCGGGTGCTGCGTATGCGGTTCCGGCTGACATCGCCAGCCCGGTAGCGAGCAGTGCCGCAGCACCAGCGGCGAGCACCGGGGATTTCCGCCATTTCCTCATGGAAAACTCCTCCCTGATGGTTTCCGGAGGCCGGCGCAGGAAAACGTGCGGCGTCGCGGATCCCCGCAGTCAAACAGGCGTTGAGCTATTTCGACAGAGAATGGCGGATTTCCGCCGCGCCCGTATACCGCCGAGGCCGTTTACCGTCAACGCCAGTTGCCGGCGATTGGTGGCATGACGCGAGGGCGCCTCAAGCACACCTCTTCGCGCATGCCTGGCGTGACAGCATGCCCCGGTGACCGACAGCGACTACCCCGGCCGCACGACGTGCCCGCGCTGCGGAGCTCCTGTGCCTGAGAGTCCCCTGTGGGCCACGTGGTGCGACCAGTGCGACTGGAACGTCGACGCCGGCCGGCCCGAGACTCCCGAGCAGCCTTTCCTCGACCGAGCGCGGCAGCGGATCGTCGACCGTGCGGCGGAGAGGGTGCGGCACCGCGCCGAGGCCGACCCCGACTGGTTCCACCATCCACCGTCGAGGCTGCCCGAACTGGCGCTCTCCCTCGTCGCGCTGTCCGGCTACGCGGGAGTCGCCGCGGTCGGGGTGCTCGCGGCGCTGGACCGGCTGCACGTCGGGTTCTGGCGGTGGCCGCTTGCCGTGCTCTGCGGACTCGTCGTCTGGGCGCTCTGGCCCCGCGGGGCCGGCTTCGCGGCCACCGATACCGAGTTGGGCAGGGACGAGAGCCCGGCCCTGTACGAAACCGCTGGCCTCGTCGCCGGCACGGTGCACGTGCCGGCGCCCAGCCGGGCCGCGGTGAACCTGGGGCTGCGGATCGCGGTCCATCCCCACGGTCTGCGCGGCGAGCCCGCGCTGCACGTCGGCCTGCCTGTGTGGTCAGCAGCCAGCTGGGAGACCCGTACCGCGATGCTGGCCCACGAGGTCGCGCACCGTGCGTGGCCTCCGCACCCCTATGGGGCAGATCGTGGCCATTGCCCGACGGCTCTCCTGGGATGCGGTACACCTCATGTGGCCCAGCCAGGGAGCCGTGGCGGCAGTCCGCCCGACCGCCCGTCCCCTGACCGGAGTGGCGAATGCCCTGCAGCGCGGGTTCGCCCTGCCTCTGGTCGGATTCGCCCTGATGCTGGACCGCGTGGGCGCTTTGGCGCGCCTGCACGCCGAATACCGCGCCGACCTCGACTCCGCACGCGCTGCCGGTACCCGGGCGGCCGTGGCAGCACTCACCTCACTCCTGGGCCTTGATTCGCTCCTCGTGCCTGTGGGCTCGGCGGTGCGGCGGGGCGAGGACCCGTGGGCCGCGCTCGAGGCACTGCCGCGCCGCCCGGCCCGCGAAATCGAGCGACTCAGGCGGGCGTCGCGCACGATGGGCCACCACTCCGATCCCGAGCACCCGCCGACCTGGATGCGGATCGAGCTGCTTGTATCTGCACCCGACCGGGGACCCGAAGTCGTGATCCCCGCTGATCTGCGCACGCGCGTCGATGCCGAGATCGCGGTCCTGCAGCAGAGCCTGGCGGACGACCTCCGCGATCAGGTGATGCATTAGGCGGTATGCCGTTGGGCCGACTCGAAATCCAGCCGCTCAGTCAGCGGAGGCGAACGCCGACGGGAAGGCGTCCCGATAGGCGAGGAGCTCGACGGCCGGCGTGCTCACCGGCGTGGCGGACAGCATGGCGTGGACGACCGCACGCGCGACGCAGTCGGCGGCGACCTCCATGAGGGCGACCAGGCCCGGCAGGTCCGGTTCCGGCCGATCCCCGGTCGTGAGTGTGAAGAGGGTGTCGCCATCGAGAAGGGTGTGCACCGGAGAGACAGCGCGGGCGAGGCCGTCGTGGCCGATGCCAGCCAGCTTCTGGCACTGGGCCTTGCCGAGCGAGGCGTCGGTCGCGATGACGCCGATGACCGTAGCTGTACCCGGTTGACCTGGCCCGGCCTGGCCGGAGTGGCCGGACTGGCCGGCCTGCGCTGCCTTCGCCTGCGCCTCCGCCAGCTCCTGGGCCAGCCGCTGGCCGTGGGCGGCGACCTCCCCCGGCGATGGCGTGCCAACCCTGGCGAACTCATCACCGAGACCCAGCCTCACGGCATACAACTCGCCCGTCGCAAGGTCGAGTGGCGATCCGGCAGCGTTGACCGCGACCAGGGCGGCCACCGTGGTCCCGTCAGTGAGGACAGCACTTGCCGAGCCCACCCCTCCCTTGAGCCCGCCCGCTTTCGCGCCGGTGCCCACTCCCACGGTGCCGAGGGCAACCGGGTCAGTGGACGCCGCGGCATACGCTGCCGCGCCCTCGGCTGGTCCCGGATGGGTGGCGAAGTCACCACCCCGCCCGAGGTCGAAGAGGACCGCCGCCGGCACGATCGGGACCACCTGCCCGGGTTCGCCCATAGGCCAGCCCAGCCCGTCGGCATACAGGCCCGCCATCACCCCATCGGCGGCCGAGAGACCGAACGCGCTGCCGCCCGTCAGCACGACCGCGTTGACGCGGTCGACCATATTGCGGGGGTCGAGCAGGTCGGTCTCGCGGGTGCCTGGTCCGCCGCCGCGCACGTCGACGCCGGCGACACACCCGCCACTCGGGGCGACGACGACCGTGGTGCCGGTCAGCCAGCCAGGCTCGCGCCGCGTCGTGTGACCGACCCGGATGCCAGGGACGTCCGTGAGGGTGTTGGTGGGGCCGGGACGAAGGTCGACTCCGAACATGGCCCCAGCCTCGCACCGCCCGTGGCGTGCAGCGAGGCGGCCGGGCCGGAACGCCGGGGCCTATGAGGGGTCGGCGTAGACGCGGTACGGCGCAGCTACGCCCGTCCGGCTTCCCTCACGGACGGGCGTTGCTGGCTTGGCGGGCCACAGCGAGCGGCTCGGCGGTCAGACCTCGATCCCTAGCCGGCGGGCCGAACGGGCGCGCTGCCGCGAGGACCGCAGCCGGCGCAGGCGTTTGACGAGCATGGGGTCGGCCTCGATGGCGGCCGGGTTGTCGATCAGGGCGTTGAGCACCTGGTAGTAGCGGGTGGCGCTCATGTCGAACAGCTCGCGGATCGCCTGCTCCTTGGCCCCCGCATACTTCCACCACTGGCGCTCGAAGGCGATGATCTCGCGATCCCGGGCGGTGAGCTCCAGCCGGGCGAAGCGCGTCTCGGAGCCGACCGGGTACATCGAGTCGGCAGGCTGGGCGTGCTGTTCAGCGGCGTTCACGGATGACCCTTACCCTTCGTTGGCTGCATTCACTGTAACGACCAAATCACACCAGTGTCATTCCGCTTGCCGGCCGGGTCGTGGCGTGTCGGCGTCATCTAGTCACACCCGCCACATGGACACCATGAAGCCCTTTGGCACACCAGGAGCCAGATGCCTGACGGGTGACAGCACCTCGGCGCGACAACTCTGGCGCGCAGACCGGGAGCCAGGAAAGCCGGCACCCGGGGCTGGTGCTCAGGCCATGGTATCGAGGATCGCGGCGATATCGGCCTCCGTGGTCTGCGGGTTGACGATCGCGAAGCGCGTCAGCGTCTCCCCTTCGTGGGACGTCGGCACGACGAAGGCGAACTCCTCGGCGAGCAGTCGGTCCGACCACGCCTGGTACTGCTCGGGGTTCCAGCCCAGTCGGCGAAAGACCACGACGGACAGGTCGGGCTCGCGCACCAGCTCGACGTAGTCGCGCCGCCGGATCTCCGCGGCCGCGAATCGGCTCACGGTCAGGGTCCGCTCGATGGCGCGGGCGTAGGCCTCCGTCCCGTGCGTCGCCAGGGAGAACCAGAACGGCAGGCCGCGGGCCCGTCGGGAGAGGCCCACCGCGTAGTCCGTGGGATTCCACTCCGGCGCCTCGGTCAGGACGTCGAGATAGGACGCCTTCTGGGTGTGGGCCGCACGAGCCAGCCGCGGATCGCGGTAGAGCAGCGCGCAGCAGTCGAACGGCGCGAAGAGCCACTTGTGCGGGTCGACGATGAAGGAGTCGCAGTGCTCGATGCCGGCGTAGCGGTGGCGCACGGACGGCGCCGCCAGGCCAGCGCCTCCATAGGCTCCGTCGACGTGCAGCCAGACGCCGAGCTCGCGGCATACCTCTGCCACAGTCGCCAGGTCGTCGATGATGCCGAAGTTGGTCGTGCCACTGGTGGCCACGACGGCGAAGAAGGTCTCCGGCCCGTTCGCCACCAGCACCTCGCGAAGCCGGTCGCCGGTCAGCCGGCCGCGGTCGTCGACCGGCACGCCCACGAACTCGGTGTCCATGAGGTCACACGCCGACTGGATCGACGAGTGCGCCCCCTGGGTCCCGGCGACGCGGAACGGACGCTGCCCCTCGGCGGCCCTCACCCGGGCGGTATGCCGGGCCGCCGCCAGCGCGGACAGGTTGCCGACGGTGCCACCTGGGACGAAGACACCGCCCGCCTCGTCAGGCAGCCCGACCAGGTCGGCGATCCAGCGCAGAGCCTGGTTCTCGGCGTAGACGGCGCCGGCGCCCTCGAGCCACGAGCCGCCGTAGATCGACGACGCGCCGACCACGAGGTCGAACATGGCGGCAGCATCGCTGGGAGCGCAGGGGATGAACGACAGGTACCGAGGGTGGTCGATCGAGAGGCAGGCCGGGGCGAGGTGCTTTTCGAAAAGGTGGAGCGCCTCGAGTCCGCCCATGCCCTGGGGGCCGATCGCGCCGCCGGCGACCGCGTCGAGCTCGGCCGGGGTGCGGGGTCGGTCCAGGGGGACGGGATCGAGCTTCAGACGGTTCTCGGAATAGGCGAGGATGGCGGTTCCGAGTGCCTCGACCTCTTTGTCGTTGTTGCCGTGCACGCCGGGAGTCTAGGTGCTGGCGGCCCGCGCCCCCGAGGCGGCGGTCGATATCAAGGGCGGCGGTGGGTGCTGCCGTCGCCGAAATCTCTTGCCGTAGACAGAAGCTGGCCTAAGCGAGCAGCAACGCGCGCAGGGCATCGATGTCCTCGACGAGGGCATCCGGCTCCGCGGTCTTGAGCTGGTCGGCCAAGCCCGCTCCCCAGGTCACGCCCACCGCGGCCATCCCGGCGGCGCGAGCGGCCTGCACGTCGACCACGGCGTCACCCACGTAGACGCACGCTGCCGGCTCCACCCCCAGCCGCGAGGCCCCGAGCAGCAGAGGCTCCGGCCGGGGCTTGTGCTGCGTGGTGTCCTCCAGGCCCGCGACCACGTCCAGCCAGCCGTCGATCCCCACGGCCGCGAGCGCTGCCCGGGCGGTCTCGCGCCGCTTGGAGGTGACGATCCCCATGGCAACGCCCGCAGAGGCGAGGTCGGCCAGCAGGACTGGCACACCGGCATACTCCTCAATCATGTTGTCGTGGTTGGCGAGGTTCCACTCGCGGTAGATGCGGTCCAGCTCGACCGCGTGCTCCGGCCACGCCTCGAAGGTCTCGACCAGGGGCCGGCCGATCCAGCTGCGGATCTCCTCCTCCGGCACGGTCGTGCCGACCACCGTCGAGAGGGCGTGGTTGAAGGAGGCCACGATGAGGGGGATGGTGTTCGCGAGGGTGCCGTCGAGATCGAAGATGACGGCGGGCCAACGTGCGCTCATGGCGCGGGCGCGGGCGCGGTCCCGATCACGGGCACGCTCGCTGGTGGGGGCATCGACCCGGGTCACTGAGCCGCCTCCGCCCGGGCCACCGTGCGCCACAGGTTCCCGAGCATGGCCACGAAGACCACGATCCACACCACTCGTCCCCCTCCTTGCCGTTGGCAGCAGAGTCTGTCAGGTCGGCGGCGGTGGGCCCGGGTCACACCGGAGGACTGCAGGCGGCTATTTTGCCGGTATGCCGCCCGCCCGCCCACTCGTGGAGCTGGTCCACCCGACCTGGGCGCCTGCCCTCGACCCCGTGGCCGAGCGGGTTTCGGCGCTCGGCGAGTTCCTGCGCGCCGAGGTGGCCGCAGGCCGCGGCTACCTCCCGGCCGGCAAGCACGTCCTGCGGGCGTTCGAGCAGCCGCTCGACGCCGTGCGGGTGCTGATCGTCGGACAAGACCCATACCCGACGCCTGGGCACGCGGTGGGGCTGTCGTTCTCCGTGGCACCAGAAGTGGCTCCGATACCGCGCAGCCTGGCCAACATCTACCGGGAGCTCCAGAACGACGTCGGCTGCGCCTGCCCGGCGACGGGAGACCTGAGCCCCTGGGCCGACCGGGGCGTGCTGCTGCTCAACCGGGTGCTGACCGTCCGGCCCTCGGCTCCGGGCAGCCACCGGGGCAAGGGCTGGGAGGACGTGACCGCCGCCGCGATCGACGCCCTGGCCTCGCGGGGCGGCCCATTGGTGGCGATCCTCTGGGGCAGGGACGCGAGAGACCTCAAGAGCCGGCTCCCCGGCATACCCCTGATCGAGTCCGCGCACCCGTCGCCACTGTCGGCGCACTCGGGCTTCTTCGGGTCCCGGCCATTCAGCCGCGCCAACGAACTGCTCGCGCGTCAGGGCGCCGAGCCCGTCGACTGGAGGCTTCCGTGACGCCACTCCCACCGGCCGGCAAGGTCTGGCACCGCTACGTCGCGATCGGCGACTCGTTCACCGAGGGGATGTCGGATGCCCACCCGTTCCGCCCGAATTCCTTTGTGGGCTGGGCGGACCGGCTCGCATCGCACTTGGCCGAGATCGCCGGCGGCGAGTTTCGCTACGCCAACCTCGCGGTCCGCGGGCGGCTGCTCTCGGACATCGTCGGCCCGCAGCTCGACGCCGCGCTCGAGATGAAGCCGGACCTGGTCTCGATGGTCGGCGGGGGGAATGACATCCTCCGGGCGCGGGTCAGCCTCGAGGCGATCGCCCAGCGCATCGAGGACGCCGTCGTGCGGATCCGTGATGCAGGCGCCGACGTGCTCCTGGCCACGCCCGTCGACCCGGCCGACGCGCCCCTGGTCAAGGCGACACGGGGCCGAGCGGCCGTGCATGCTGCGAACCTGTTCTCCATCGCCGGACGGCACGGGGCCTTCGTCGTCGACCAGTGGGGCATGCGGGCCCTGCGCGACTGGCGCATGTGGGCCGACGACCGGATCCACATGACCTCCGAGGGCCACAGGCGGGTGGCTCTGGCGGCGCTGGCCGCACTTGGCCACCAGCCGACCGAGGACGGGTGGCGCACGCCCCTTCCGCCTAGTGCGCCGGTGTCGCGTCGCGAGGCGGCCGCAGCCAATGCCCAGTGGGCTCGCGAGCACCTTGGCCCGTGGGTGCGCCGGCGACTTCAGGGCCGGTCCTCGGGTGACCAGGTGACGGCCAAACGCCCCGAGTTCGCGCCGATCGACGACCACTGGCTGCCCGACGGCTGACAACTCAGGACGGGTCGCCAGTTTCCCAGCTCGCTTCCGCAAATGCGGAGATATGATTTTGTTCATGCCGCATCTGCGAATCGCCGAGGCCGCCCTGTTGCTCGGCGTCTCCGACGACACGGTCCGCCGCATGGTCGAGTCCGGCCGGCTCCCAGCGACTCGTGACGATGCGGGCCGCCAGGTCGTGGCGGGGGCCGACCTGGCGGGGCTGGCCCGAGAGCTGGCGCACCCGGCACCGGTGGGAGTCGTCGCCGACGAGTCCGCGCGCAACCGGATGCGCGGGATCGTCACTCGGGTCGTCAAGGACACGGTGATGGCGCAGGTGGAGCTACAGGCCGGTCCGTTCCGGATCGTCTCGCTGATGTCCCGCGAGGCGGTCGACGACCTCGGCCTCGACGTGGGCTCCGTGGCGGTGGCCAGCATCAAGTCCACGCACGTGACCATGGGAATCCCCCAGTGACCGCCTCCCACCAGCCTTGGCCGGTATGCCGCCTGCCCGGGCTGGTCCTCGCGGCCGCCGTCATGGGTGGGTGCTCGTCCACGGACGCTGGGGCCAACCCCGCGCCGCCAGACACCCATACGGTCACAGTGCTCGCCGCGGCCTCGCTGACAGAACCGCTCACGGAGCTCGCCCGGGCGTACGAGAAGGCGCACCCAGGGGTGACCATCAGGGCGAGCTTCGGCTCAAGCACAACCCTTGCCCAGCAGGTGGCCCAGGGCGCACCGGTGGACCTGGTGGCGTTCGCCGGCACCGCGGCCGTCGCCCAGCTGCCCGAGAAGGACCGCAACCCGGCGCTGTCGCGGATGATCGCGCGGAACACCCTCGAGGTGGCCACACCGCCCGCCAACCCCGGCAGAGTCAACAGCCTCCGGGACCTCGCGCGCAACGAGGTCGACGTGGTGCTCTGCGTCCCGACGGCACCGTGCGGCAAGGCCGCCGACGCCCTGCTCAGTGCGTCAGGGATCGTGCCCCACGTCGTGTCTCGGGAGGTCGACGTCAAGGCGACCCTGGCCAAGGTCCGCCTCGGGGAGGTCGACGCCGCGGTCGTCTACCACTCGGATGTCGTCTCAGCAGGCGCTGCTGTGCACGGCGTCGCCGTCACAGACACCCACCAGCAGGTGCTCACGTACCCGTTGATCCAACTCAGCGACAGTTCGGCGGCCCGCGGATTCGCCGACTACATTGCCGGCGGCGAGGGCCTCGCCGCGCTGGCACGGCACGGCTTCCTCTCCCCGTGACCGAGGACGTCCAGCCGAGAGGCCCGGACAGGCGCCGGGACCTTCCGCCCGGCTCCCCCAGCCCGGCTGGGCGACGTCGGGTTCCGCTCGGCGCAGCCTCCCGTGACCGTTCTCCCCGGCGACCGGGTCTCGGGCTGGGCGTGCCCGCCCTGATGGCCCTTGCCGTCATCCTGGTGCCGCTCGGAGCACTGCTCCTGCGGACCGACTGGGCGGCCCTGCCGCGACATCTCTCCGAGCCGGCTGTCGTCCCCGCACTGCGCCTGTCGGCGCTCACCACGCTGAGCACCACGGCCATTTCCGTGGCCGTCGGGACCCCGCTCGCGTGGCTGCTGGCCCGAGCCACGCATCCCCTCGTGGCCTGGGTTCGCGCGGTCGTCACCGTTCCGCTGGTCCTGCCACCGGTCGTCGGCGGCGTCGCCCTGCTCATGGCTTATGGCCGCAACGGGGTTGTCGGGCGTTCCCTCGACACGCTCTTCGGGATCACCATCCCCTTCACGCCAGTGGCCGTAGTGATGGCGGAGACCTTCGTGGCCATGCCGTTCTACGTCATCGCTGTGGAGGGAGCGATGCGGTCGGTCGACCCGCGCTTCGACGACGTCGCCGCGACACTGGGCGCCTCCCCGTGGCGGACCTTCACCCGGGTGGCGGTGCCGATGGCCGCCCCCGGGGTCGCGGCTGGCGCGGCGCTAGCGTGGGCGCGCGCCCTCGGCGAGTTCGGCGCCACCATCACGTTCGCCGGCAACTTTCCCGGCCGCACCCAGACCGTTCCGCTGGCGGTGTACGCCGCGCTGGAGCAGAGCCCCGAGGCCGCCGTCGCCCTCAGCGTCGCCATGCTCCTGGTCTGCGTGGTCGTGCTCGCAGCCCTGCGCGGCCGGTGGGTCCGGTGAGCCCAGTGAGCCCGGCGCCCCGGGCTGGCATCGGTGGGCCGGACGGCCGGGAGAGCTCGGCGGGCTCTGCGGGACTCGATGCCCATGTCCAGGCGCGTCGGGGCCCGCTGACCCTCGACGTCGCGCTGCGGACCAGCGATTCCGCGCGGATCATCGCCGTCCTCGGCCCGAACGGCTCCGGCAAGACCACCCTGCTGCAGGCCCTCGCCGGTCTCGTGCCCCTGAGCGGGGGTCACGTCCGCGTCGACGGGCATCCCTGGGCCGAGGGCCTCTGGCACCTGCCGGTGCAGGCACGGCATACCGGATTGATGTCAGCCGATCCCCTGCTGTTCCCGCACCTCAGCGCCCTGGAGAACGTGGCCTTTGGGCCACGCAGCCGGGGCGCCCGCCGAGCCTTGGCGCGCCGCCGCGCCAGGCACGAGCTCGAACTGGTGGGGCTCTCGCAGCTGGCCCAGCGGCGTCCCGGAGAGGTGTCGACCGGCCAGGCCCAGCGCATCGCCCTCGCGCGCGCCCTGGCGACCGACCCGGCGCTCCTGCTGCTCGACGAACCGCTCTCGGCGCTCGACCCACACACGCGAGGGCTGACCCGGGCGGCGCTCGCCGCCCGCCTGCGCGATTTCCCAGGGGTGACGGTCCTGGTCAGCCATGATCCTCTCGACGCCCTCACCCTGGCCGACCATCTCGTCTTCATCGAGGACGGCCGAGTGGTCCAGTCGGGCGCGCCCCTGGAGGTGGTGGCCCGGCCGCGAAGCGCCTACGTCGCCCGGGTGGTCGGGCTCAATCTGTATGCCGGCAGCACCCACGGACCGCAGAGCGTCCAGACTGCGGCCGGCGCGATCATGACCGCAGGCCACGATCATTCCGGGCGGTCCTGGGTGGCCTTCGCTCCGAGCGCAGTGTCGATCTTCCGCGCCCGTCCAGACGGGTCGCCTCGCAACACGTGGGAGCTGACCGTGGTGGGCGTGGAGCTCGGCGGCCAGTCGGCTCGGGTGCGCCTCCACGGTGCGCTCGACGTGACCGCCGAGGTGACCGCACAGGCCGTCGCCTCGCTGCGCCTCCAGCCCGGTGACCGGGTCTGGGCGGCCGTCAAAGCCACGGAGGTGACCGCCTACCCGGCGTGAGAGGCGCGTTGGTGGCCACCTGGCCCGTGGCCCCAGGCGCCACCCGGCCGCCGTTGGCCCGGGGCAATGCGTGGACGTCCTACTACTACCCTTGCCCCATGCCAGCGACGAGGCTGATGCCCACCGAGGAAGGTCAGGACCTCATTGACCTGACTCGCGAGATCTGCGACAAGGAGCTGCGGCCCCAGGTCGACGAGGCCGAGGCGCTGGCCGCCAGGGAGCCGGGCCTGCCGCGCGAGGTGTTCCGGACACTCGGCCGCGCCGGCCTGCTGTCGCTCCCCTACCCGGAGGAGTTTGGCGGGGGCGCACAGCCCTACGAGGTCTACCTCCAGGTGGTGGAGGAGATCGCGAGCGCCTGGATGAGCGTGGCCGTCGGAGTCTCCGTGCACTCCCTGACCTGCTTCCCCGTCGCGCAGTTCGGGTCGGAGGAGCAGAGGGAAGCGCTCCTGCCGGGAATGCTGGGCGGCGAGCAGCTCGGCGCCTACTGCCTGTCCGAGCCGCTGTCGGGGTCGGATATCGCGTCTATGACGACGCGCGCGGCGCGCAGTGGCGACGGCACGGCATACAGCATCAAGGGCCGCAAGGCCTGGATCTCGCACGCCGGCCACGCTGACTTCTACACCACCTTCGTGCGCACGTCCGACGAGGGCGGACGCGGCCTGTCCTGCTTCGTCGTCCCGGCCGAGGCCACGGGCATCACGTTCGGCGCACCTGAGAAGAAGATGGGGCTGCACTGCGACACGGTCCGCGAGGTGATGTTCGACGGCGTGGTCGTGGGCGCCGAACGCAGGATCGGCAGCGAAGGCCAGGGCATGGCGATGGCCCTTTCGGCGCTCGATGCTGGTCGCCTTGGAATTGCCGCTGCCGCAACGGGATTGGCCCAGTCCGCACTCGACCTCGCGACCAGCTACGCCAAGGAGCGGCGCCAGTTCGGGCGTGCCATCGCCGAGCACCAGGGACTCGCCTTCATGCTCGCCGACATGGAGGCGGCCGTGACCAGCTCGCGGGCCGCCTATCTCCATGCCGCCCGGCTGAAAGACGCAGGCCGGGCCTACTCCAAGGAGGCTGCCGTCGCCAAGCTGGTGTGCACCGACAGCTCTATGCGGGTGACCACCGACGCGGTGCAGGTGCTCGGCGGCGCGGGCTACACGCAGGACTTCCCCGCCGAGCGCTATCTCCGCGAGGCAAAGGTGACCCAGATCTTCGAGGGCACCAACCAGATCCAGCGGCTGGTCATCAGTCGCCAGCTGTTGCGCGGCTGACCAACAGAGAGGCGAATCCCGTTGCAGATCAACGAATCCACCGTCGCTGTCGTGACCGGGGGCGGCTCCGGCCTCGGTGAGGCGACCGTCCGCCGGCTGCACGCCTCCGGCGCCAGCGTCGTTATCGTCGACCTCGCGAGCTCGGGCGCGGCCAACGTCGCAGAGGAGCTCGGTGACGGGGTGCGGTTCGTGCCCGGGGATGTGCGCGACGAGGCACGGGTGCAGGCTGCGGTCGACGCGGCCCGCGACCTCGGCGACCTGCGCATCGCAGTCACCTGCGCCGGCATCGCCACCCCGGGGCGCATCCTGGGCAAGCGGGGGCCGCTGGCGCTGGGCACGTTCAAACAGGTCATCGAGGTCAACCTCGTCGGCACGTTCAACGTCGTGCGCCTCGCCGCAGAGGCCATGACGGCCAACGAGCCCATCGACGGCGACCGCGGCGTAGTGGTCATGACGGCCTCCATCGCAGCCTTCGACGGCCAGATCGGACAGGCGGCGTATGCCGCGAGCAAGGGTGGCGTGGTGGGCCTCACCTTGAGCGCGGCGCGAGACTTGGCGGACCGGGGAATTCGCGTGGTCACGATCGCGCCGGGCACGTTCATGACGCCGATGCTGGCCGGGCTGCCCGACGAGATGCGGCACGCCCTTGAGGCTCAGGTACCGCACCCCTCGCGGCTCGGGGACCCCACGGAGTACGCGAGCCTCGTCTCTCACATCATCGACAACCCCATGCTCAACGGCGAAGTCATCCGGCTCGACGGCGCGCTCAGGATGCCGCCGCGCTGACGCCTCGTCGGGCCGGTCCCTGCCGACGATCAGCGCGAGGCGAACCGCTCCTCGGCGACGCTGTTCCCGCCGTCGACCACGATCACCTGGCCCGTGACGTAGGCGGCCCCGGGGCTGGCCAGCCAGCCGATGGCGGAGGCCACCTCCGCCGCGGTGCCCGACCGGCCGACCGGCGTGACCGTGGCCTCGGCTTGTTCGTGCTCGGTCTGCGACCCCGTCGCGATCCAGCCCGGGGCCACCGTGTTGACCGTGATGCCGTGAGCCGCCTCATCGACCGCGAGTGCCCTGGCCAGGCCGGCCATGCCCGCCTTCGCCGCGGCATACGCCACCTCCCCGCGCATGGCCATGGCCGGACCCGTCACGCTGGCCACCATGACGACCCTCCCCGCTCCCGAATACCGCAGGTGCGGGAGCGCCGCACGCGTGACGAGATAGGCGGTGTCGAGGTTGCGCCGCAGCGAGTCGCGCCAGCGCTGAGGCGTGGTGTCGACGAGGTCCCCCTCGAGGTAGTCGGGCTCGGTCGTGGACACCATGCCCGCGCCGTTGACCAGGATGTCGAGCCGACCGAACGCGGTCACGGCAAACTCGACCAAGCCGGACGCGGAGGCCTCCTGGGTCAGGTCGCCCACGAAGCCGAGGGCGGCAACCCCTGACTCGGCCAGTTCCCGCGCGCGGTCGTGGGCCCGCCGGGTCGTCGCCGCCACGACGACCCGCGCTCCCAGCTCCCCCAGGTGGCGGGCCGCGGCATACCCGATGCCGTTGGGGCTCCCCGCCCCCGTGACGACCGCCACGCGGTCGGTGAGGTCGAGCAGGGCAGGCAGCGGCATGGCCGCATCCTCGCAGAGCGCTGCCCGACGTGGACCAGCTGGCTGGTCGCCTGGTCAGCGCTCGAGTGGCGCCCTGGGTCTGGCCCGGATAGCCTCGGGCCGGCGGGTCAACGACGCCCCGCCTCCTACCCTCCGGCGAGGTCCTGCGCGCGAGTGGCACCCGGGAGTCGGGAGTCCCGGTTAGGCCCCGGAAGGCATTGACCGGGCCAACTCATACTTGGCCCGGTCCTTCCTTTTGTAACAAAGGGCTCTCACGTCACGAAATCGACACGCGGCGCACAGATGCACTCTTCGCGTGGACAGGACCACACTGAGCGCGAGATCAGGGCCCGAGATCAGTCATCGAGCTCGCGCGAGATCCCTGGCAGGAGCGCCTCGCCCCGGCGCAGGGCTTCGAGCGCCTGGGGGTAGTCCCGGGCAAGGTGGCCCAGCGCGCGGCGGCGGTAGCGCCAGATCTGCAGTGCCCCGAACCCCCAGAACAAGAACTGCACCGACATCGCCGCCCGGAAGTCGCCCAGCGTGTAGGTGCTGGGTCCCCCTGGAGCAAGGCGGTCGAGGACGACGCCGATGAGGGCCATGGTCAGCAGTGAGGCCACGAAGCCGCCGACGTTGACCACACCGGTGGCGCGGCCCAGGTGGGTCGGCGGGTTGAAGCTGCGGGCGAGGTCGAAGCCGACCATGGACCCGGGACCGCCGATCGCCGTGACCACCACCAGGACGGCCAGCAGCCACAGCGGCGCCGGGCCAGGCCAGAGCAGGACCGCCGCCCATACGAGGGCGATCGCGCCGACGATGGCAAGCACCAGCAGGGACCGCTGGATCGGCCGCCGCGCGACCCGCCGGCCGATCAGCGGACCGGCCACCATGGCCGAGCCAGTCATGAGCATGAGCAGCACCGACGCGGTCGACTCGGAGAGGCCCTCCCCCCGAACCAGGAACGGGAAGCCCCACAGCAGGGTGAAGACGTTGGCGCCGAACTGCGAGGTGAAGTGGGAGTACAGACCGAGCCGGTTGCCGGGGTTGCCCCAGATCGAGCGCAGCGTCGAGACAAGCGCACGGACCTTGATGCGCTCGACCGCTGTTCCGACGTACGGCGAGTCCTTGACGATGATCACGAGCGCGACCGAGAGCACGATACCGACGGACGCGGCGCCCGCGAAGGCCGCGGTCCAGCCGAGTCCGCGAAGCGCCGCGGAGAGCGGCGCGGCTGCCATCAGTGCGCCGACCTGGCCGAGTATGCCGGTGAGCTGGGTGACGATCGGAGCCTGCCGGACGCGGAACCACACGGCCACCAGCCGGAGCACGCTCGCAAAGATCATGGCGTCGCCGGCGCCGAGGAGGATGCGGGCGCAGATGCCCGCGCCGAAGGTTCCCGCCACAGCGAACCAGAACTGCCCCGCCGTCATCAGGACCAGCCCGGAGATGAGCAGCCGCCGAGACCCGAACCTGTCCAGCAAGACGCCGACGGGTACCTGGAGGCTTGCATAGACGAGCAGCTGCACGACGGTGAAGATGGACAGCTGAGCCGCCGTGATGTGGAAGCGCTCGGCAGCGATCAGGCCGGCGACACCGAGCGACGTGCGGTGGAAGACGGCCAGGACGTAGACCGAGACGGAAGCTGACCAGATGACCCAAGCGCGGCGGTGGCCGATGTTGTGCACCTGTCGCCGCAGCTCCGCCACGGCGTCGAGTCTAGGGTTCCCCCAGGAAGGGCATCGTCGGTCAGGTCTGGGGTGGCGCGCGGCTCAGACGGACTGGGCGAACGCGTCCTCGAGGATGTCCAGCCCTTCGGCGATCAGCTCGTCGCTGATCGACAGCGGCGGCAGGAAGCGGAAGACGTTCCCGAAGGTGCCGCACGTCAGCGTGACCAGGCCCTGAGCGTGGCAGGCGCGATTGACGCGCGCGGTCAGGCCGGCATCCGGCGTTTTCCGCTCCAGGTCGCTGACCAGCTCGATCGCCAGCATGGCACCCCGACCGCGGATGTCCCCGATCACACTGAACTTCTCCGCCAGCGCCTCCAGTCGCGGCACCACCATCCTCTCGACCGCCTTGGCTCGGCCGCAGAGGTCGTCGGCCTCCATGGTCTCGATCGAGGCCAGAGCCGCCGCGCAGGCCACCGGGTTGCCGCCGTACGTGCCACCGAGACCGCCGGTGTGGATGGCGTCCATGACGTCGGCCCGGCCGGTGAGCGCCGAGAGCGGCATGCCGCCCGCGATGCCCTTGGCCGTGGTGACGAGGTCGGGTGCGACGGCTTCGTGCTCGGATGCGAACCAGTCGCCCGTGCGGCAGAAGCCGGTCTGCACCTCGTCGGCAATGAACAGGATGCCGTGCTCGCGGCACCAGTCGGCAACCTTCTTGACGAAGCCAGGCGCGGGCACCACGAACCCGCCCTCGCCCTGGATGGGCTCGAGGAGCACGGCCGCCGTGTTCTCCTCTCCTACCTGCGCGTGTACGTCCGAGACGAAGGCGTCGAAGGCCTCGTCGGCGCAGCGCTCGGGCCCGCTGAGCCAGCGGTATGGGTAGGCCATCTGGACCCGGTAGACCTCGTTGGCGAACGGCCCGAAGCGGTGCTTGTAGGGCATCGACTTCGCGGTGAGCGCCATCGTGAGGTTGGTGCGCCCGTGGTAGGCGTGGTCGAAGGCCACGACCGCCTGCCGGCCGGTGAAGTGGCGCGCGACCTTCACAGCATTCTCGACGGCTTCGGAGCCGGAGTTGAACAGCGCCGAGCGCTTCTCGTGGGTCCCCGGGGTCAGCTCGTTCAGCTTCTCCGCGACCGCGACGTACTCCTCGTACGGCGTCACCATGAAGCAGGTGTGGGTGAAGTCCTGGATCTGCCGGGTGACGGCGTCGATGACCCGCGGGTTCCCATTGCCGACCGTTGTGACAGCGATACCCGAGCCGAAGTCGATGAGCTGGTTGCCGTCGGCATCGACCAGGATGCCGCCCTCGGCCCGCTCGATGTAGGCCGGAAGCCCCGTGCCCACGCCGGCGCTCACGGCGGCGGACTTGCGCTTGGCCAGCTCCTCGGAGCGGGGGCCCGGGACGGCGGTCTTGAGGAGGCGCTTCTGCTCGATCATGGGCCGATCGTATGCCCGGGCGATCGGACCCGAGCCGTGTGCTCGGTCGAGGATCTGAGGCTGGACCTCCACGCGGCTAGCTGGACCCGGCGAGGACGGCCAGGGCTTTGGCCATCCGCTCGAGGGCCTGTTCCAGGATCGGTGTGGTCGTCGCGAAGTTGAGCCGCGCATAGCCCGGACCAGGCGGGTGGAACGGCAGCCCGGGGCTGAGCGCCACCTTCGCATGCCTCAGGAACCAGTCGGCAGGCTCCACGGGAAGCCCGAGCTCGGTGCAGTCCAGCCACGCCAGGTAGGTGCCCTCGTTGCGCTGGTGCCGCACACCCGGCATACCGGCCAGGGCCTCGGCAACCAGGACGCGGTGCGCGTCCAGCTTGCCCCTCACCTGCACGAGCCACTCCTCGCCTTCCTGGTATGCCGCGAGGTTGGCTTCGATCCCCAGGGTCGCCACCCCGACAGTCGCCCACAGCGGAATCCGGCTCCAGGCCGCAGTGTCCCGGGGGTTGCTCGTGACGACCTGGGCGCACTTGAGACCGGGGAGGTTCCAGGCCTTGGAAGCCGAGGTGACGGTGATCGTGTGCGCCTGGGTGCGGGCATCGAGGCCGGCGTAGGGAAGGTGCCGTCCCTCGAAGACCAGCGGGGCGTGGATCTCGTCTGCCACCACGCGAGCGCCGTGACGGTGCACGACGTCCGCCAGCCCGGAGAGCTCCTCGCGGGAGTACACGCGCCCGAGCGGGTTCTGGGGATTGCACAGCAGCACGGTCCGAGCACCCACGGACAGTGCCGCGTCAATGCTCTCCAGGTCGAGGGTCCAGCGGCCGTCGTCGAAGACCATGGGGACGCGCACCTGGGGGCGGCCGGTGAGCTCGACCACCTCGAAGAACGGCGGGTAGACGGGGGTGGGGATGACGACCAGGTCCGCCGGGCGGCTGAAGTACTCGATGGCGAGGGAGACACCGTGCATGACGTCCGCGACCAGGTGTACGCCGTTCGGGTCGACGTCCCAGTCGAAGTGGTGATGCTGGTAGTCGGCGACCGCCTCAGCCAGTCCGCTCGCCTTCGCCATGAGGGGATATCCGAAGTTCTCGACCTGGACGGCCCGACGCAGTCGCGCCTTGACAGGCGGGGCCGTGGGGAAATCCATCTCGGCCACCCACAGGGCGAGGACGTCCTCGGGGAAGCGGTTCCACTTCATGGAGCGCCTGGCGCGAAGCTGCTTCACCGAGAGGGCATCAAGGTCGTCGACGTTCATGGGGCCATCGTGTCAGTGGCCGCGCGCGCGAAGGGGCTTCCGGCGATAGGGCTTTCGCCCCGGCGGGATCGTGGACGATCGCCCTCGCCCGGCCGAGGGCCGTGGCCGGCAGTCCTTCAGCCCCCCGGCTGGCCGAGCAGGTAGCGGGCCACCGCCTGGCGAGCACTCTCGCTGGCGCCCTGCACGGAGTGGCCCACACCGGGCACCACGAGAAGCCGGCTGCCGGGGATGTCGGCGTGGACGCGCTGCGCCCACGCCAGCAGGGTGGACAGGTCCCGGTCGCCCCGGAGGATCAGGGCGTTCTCGCCCCTCAGCGACAGCTGCGATGCGGGCACGGGCGGATCGGGCTCGGGAGGCCACAGCTCGCAGGAGCGCAGGAAACCGTTGGTGCGGGCCGTCTGGGCGGTGAAGGGCCACAGCCTTTCCGTGCCGAGCGCCGCAACGGCCGCGTCCGCCTTGCGCGCTCGGGCTGCCGACGGCGTGTCCGCCCCACCCCACGGGAAGTCGAGGTCGAGGCAGAGGGTGCTGGCGTGCAACCCCTGGCTCAGCTGGTCCGCGGGGCCCGAGGTGCCGTCCTGCCAGGACCTCAACAGTCCGAGGAGCGGCGCGTCGCTGCCCCCAGCAGCGGCGACGTGGAGTGCCTCAGGCATGGACGTGAAGCGGACGTCGACGACCGACATCACCGACAGCACGTCGAGCAGCCTCGGACCCAATTCAGGTGAACGGGCCACGACCGTGGCGAGGTCCGCTGCCGGGTCGCCGCCAGGGTTGACACAGCCCCTCTCCGCGCAGACGGCCCGCAGCACCCCCGCCACCTCGGGGAAGGCGTCGACCATGGTGGTGTCGAACCCGTCGACGGGGACGACGGAGTCGAGCACAAGCTTGTCGACCTGGTCCCTATGGGCGCCCGCGTACCGCTGCGCAACGTAGCTGCCGTAGGACACGCCGTCGATCGACCACCGCTGGGCGCCGAGCGCCTGGCGCAGGTCATCCAGGTCGGCGACGGTGGCGGTGGTGGAGTACTGGGCGCGCTGGTCACCGAGCTTTGTGGCGCACTCGGCCACCGCCCCTGCAGTGGGGATCTCCAGGTCCGAGAAGCCGATCTCGGCCTGGAGTCTCGGGCAGTCCAGCGCGTTCGCCCCGGTGCCCCGCTGATCGATCATCACCAGGCGGTAGTCCTCGGCCACGGCCTCCAGGCGCGAGAAGATCTTCGGAGCGAGCGCGACTCCAGGCTGTCCGGGCCCGCCCGACAGCGCCAAGAGAGTGCGGCGGGCCTTGAGGTTCCCGCCGACGGCGACGGGGAGGTCGAGCTCTCCGGGCTTGGTCGAGTTGCCGGGGGTGCGGTCCAGGGGAACCGTGAGGGTCCCGCAGGCCAGGCCGCTCAGGTCACGTGGCGTGCATGGCCGCAGTCCAGACCACGTGAAGTCGCCGTGCCCCACCGCCCCCGAGCCGGGGGGACGCTGACCCCGGGTACTGTCCTCGCCTGCGACATCCCTGACCAGCACCCAGGCAGCGGCCAGGGCCAGGGCGGCTGCCCCGAGGACCAGCCACAGAGCGCGTCGGGACCTCACGATCCCGAGGATTGCCCGGCATGGGACAGCACGCCAGACCCGGGCCGGTCACAAGAGGGTGAAGGCGAGGGTGGCCCGGACCGGGATCGTGGCCATCGCGGACGGACGGAAGCCGCCGCCGCGCGCCTACTCTTGTGGGCAGGCTCGACGACAGTGATCCGGAGAACTGTGCGACTGGCTGGATCCGCACAGTCCACCCTGACAGGAAGGTGGCATCGACGATGGAGCAACGAGTGCTGGGCCGCACCGGTCGAGCGGTCTCTGTGGTCGGGCTGGGCACCTGGCAGCTCGGCGCGGACTGGGGCGACGTGAGCGAGGACCAGGCTCTCGCCGTGTTGACTGCCGCCTCGGACGAGGGCGTGACCTTCTTCGACACCGCCGACGTCTACGGCGATGGCCGAAGCGAGACGCTGATCGGCGAGTTCCTGCGCCGACGGGGCGCCAGAGCCGGCATCACGGTCGCGACCAAGATGGGCCGCCGGCTCGACCAGGTTCCGGAGAACTACTCGCTCCAGAACTTCCGCGAGTGGACCCAACGCTCCCGAGCGAACCTCGGCGTGGACACCCTTGACCTGGTGCAGCTGCACTGCCCGCCGACGCCCGTCTACTCCGACGATGCCGTGTTCGATGCACTCGACACCCTCGTGGCCGAGGGGGCGATGGCCAGCTATGGAGTCAGCGTCGAGACGGTCGCCGAGGCCCTGACCGCAATCGCGCGCCCGAACCTCGCAACGGTTCAGATCATCGCCAACGCCTTCCGGCTCAAGCCGCTCGAAGCGGTGTTCCCCGCGGCCGCGAGCGCCGGCGTGGGCCTGATCATCCGCGTCCCGCTCGCGTCCGGGCTGCTGTCCGGGCGATACGACGCGGACACGACCTTCGCGCCCGACGACCACCGCACATACAACCGCGACGGCAGCGCCTTTGACCGGGGCGAGACGTTCTCCGGCGTCGACTACTCGGCCGGCGTCACTGCGGCGAAGGAGTTCGCCGAGCTGGTCAGGACCGAGGCTCCCCCGGACACCACCAGCGCACAGGCGGCGATCGCGTGGCTGTGGCAGCACCCCGAGGTCTCGACGGTCATCCCCGGAGCGCGCAGCGTGGCGCAGGCGCGAGCCAACGCCCAGGCTGGTCGGGTCCCGGCGCTCTCTGACGCGTTCGACCGAGGCGTTCACCGCATCTACGACACGTACTTCCGAGAGGCCATCCACCCGCAGTGGTGACCGCTTTCGCCGAATGGCGCCGGGCGATCCCACTGGTTCGGACCCGCCGGGCCAATCCGAGAGGGCGCGCCGCCACCTCACCATCTGTCGTGGGCGCGCACCCATAGCCGGAACTGCGCTGGTCGAGCCAGCGGCTGACTGAGCCGGCGGCTGACTCTCGAGCTGGCTTCAGCCACTCGGCGACTGGGTCGTCCCCTCAGTCCCGGCTGTCGGTGCCACGGCCTTGGTCTCCCGTCTGAGGAAGCTCCCCACTTCTTCGATGGTGCTCATCAGCGGCGCCGGGAAGACGACGGTCGTGTTCTTGTCCACCCCGAGCTCGAGGAGGGTCTGCAGGTTGCGGAGCTGCAGGGCCAGCGGGTGGGCCATCATGATGTCGGAGGCATCGCCCAGTGCGGACGCCGCCATGGACTCGCCCTGTGCGTTGATGATCTTGGCCCGCTTCTCGCGCTCGGCCTCGGCCTGCCTGGCCATGGCCCGCTTCATGCTCTCGGGCAGCTGGATGTCCTTCAGCTCCACCAGCGTGACCTCGACGCCCCACTCAGCCGTCGTGACATCCAGGATCTCTCGGATGTCCATGTTGATGCGGTCGGTCTCGGACAGCGTCTCGTCCAGAGAGTGCTGGCCCACCACCTTGCGCAGCGTGGTCTGGGCGATCTGGTTGATGGCGGCATGCACGTTCTCGATGGCGACGACGGACTTGACCGCGTCGACCACGCGGAAGTAGGCGACCGCCGACACGTCAACGCTGACGTTGTCGTGGGTGATGATGCCCTGCGACTGGATCGGCATGGTGACGATGCGCAGCGACACGCGGTGCAGCACGTCGACAAACGGAATGATGAATCGCAGCCCGGGCTGGCGGACGCCGATGACCCGTCCCAGCCGGAACAGCACTCCCAGCTCGTACTGCCTGACGATGCGCACAGACAGTGCCACCACAACCAGGAGGACTAGCAAGACAACGATGAGGGTGATGACGGCGGTCATGGCGGGAACTCCTGACGTAACGACGACAACGAGATTGGGCGGGACGCCCAACCCAACGCCGAGGAGATCGACGATACGTCCTCGAGCACCGAGGCCTGTCAGTCACGTCGAATGCCCGGACTGACCTGACCATCACCCGGATGGCCAGCAGGTGGGCAGGGGCTTTGGTCCCCCGACTCCAGCCGAGGGCGGCCGGGCCCAAAGCCTTTCATTGCCGCGCAGTGGCACCTGACGGTGGTGCCGTCAAAAGAGGCCGACACGACAACGCAAGTGGGACATCATCGAGCCCAGCCAGCTCACCACTCGATGAGACTGTGGGCGCATCGACCAACACCTACCAGCGGTCTTCTCCCACTGTCTCCCCTCCCATGTCACAGACGGCCGGGCTGTCTCGTCTCAGGTCTCAGAGACAGACTCTGGAATCAGGAAGGTGATGGGTATGCGGGTGTTCGTGGCAGGCGGGACCGGGGTAATGGGGCGGCGGCTGGTGCCGCAGCTCGTGGCCCGGGGCCACCATGTGACGGCTACGACGACGGGCCGGGGCAAGCTGGGCTTGTTGCAGCAGCTGGGCGCCGAGGCGGTCGTGATGGACGGGCTGGATGCGGTGTCTGTCGGTGAGGCGGTGGCGGCGGCCCGACCGGACGCGATCGTGCACCAGATGACCGCAATCGCCGGCAAACCCGATATGAAGCACATGGACCGCTGGTTCGCCACCACCAACCGGCTGCGCACCGAGGGGACGGATCACCTGCTGGCCGCGGCCGAGGCGACCGGCGTATCTCACTTCGTCGCGCAGAGCTACGCCAGCTGGAACGGCATCCGCAGGGGCGGATGGGTGAAGACCGAGGAGGAGCCGCTGGACCCGATGACGGGGACGTTGATGCAGGTGGGCATGGAGGCGATCCGCCACGTCGAGGACGTGGTCGTCAAGGCTGGTGGCGCGGCCCTGCGATACGGCGGGCTCTACGGGCCGGGCGCCACCGACGACCAGGTCGAGCTCGTGCGCAGGCGGCAGTTCCCGCTCGTCGGGGGTGGCGCCGGCTACAGCTCCTGGGTGCATCTCGACGACGCGGCGAGCGCTACCGTTCTGGCCGTGGAGCAGCAGGCGAAGGGCGTGTTCAACATCGTCGACGACGAACCGGCCCCAGCCAGCGAGTGGCTGCCTTGTCTGGCTGCGTGCGCGGGAGCGAAGCGGCCGATGCGGGTCCCCAAGTGGCTGGCCCGGATGCTGGCCGGGGACGTGGCGGTGACGATGATGACCGAGGGGCGCGGCTTCTCCAATGCCAAGGCCAAGCGGGAGCTCGGCTGGGAGCTGCGCTATCCGTCGTGGCGCCAGGGCTTCAAGGAAGGTTTGGCTTGACCCGGGCCGAGGAGTTCGAGGAGCTGCGGCCGCTGCTGTTCTCGATCGCCTACCGGATCCTTGGCAGCGTGGCCGAGGCCGAGGACGCGGTCCAGGAGACCTGGCTGCGCTACGAGTCCTCCCCGACACAGCCCACGTCGACCAAGGCCTTTCTCTCGGCCGCGGTGACCCGGATCTCGATCGACGTGCTGCGGTCGGCCCGCCGCCGGCGGGAGGAGTACGTCGGGCCGTGGTTCCCCGAGCCGCTGGTCACCGACCCCTATGAGGATCCGGCGCGGGCGGCGGAGCTATCCGACTCGGTGTCGATGGCAGCCCTGTTGCTGCTCGAGCGGCTGACCCCGCTCGAGCGCGCGGTCTTCGTGCTGCGGGAGGTGTTCGGGTTCAGCTTCCCGGAGATCGCGTCGGCAGTGGGTCGGTCGGAGGCGGCGTGCCGCCAGCTCGCGGTCCGGGCGCGCCGCCACATGGATGCGGGGCGACCCCGGTTCGAGGCCGACCGCAGGGAGCGCAACGAACTCGCCGAGCGATTCTTCGACGCCTTCAGGGAAGGCGACGTCGAGGGCCTGCGGGACCTGCTCGCCGCTGACGTTGAGATGATCGGGGACGGCGGCGGCAAGGCCCCACAGTGGCCCAAGGGCATCTTCGGCGCCGAGAATGTGGCCCGGGTGCTCGCCGCAATCGTCCCGCCGTTCCTCCGGATCGGCGGCGTAGTGGAGCCGCACGAGGTGAACGGCCAGCCGGGCGCGATCTTCCGCGATAAGGACAACAGGGTGCTCAATACCTGGGCGCTTGACGTTGTCGACGGGCGGATCCAGACGATCCGCTCGGTGATCAACCCCGACAAGCTCGCGCACGTGGGTCCGGTGGCGGACGCCTGGGCGGTCATCCGCGAGGCGAACCAGGCTCGCCGGCCGCCCATGGATTGACCGGAAGGGGTCGCCGCCGACACGCCGAGCATCACGCCGATTGCCCCCTCATGTCCGGAGCTCATTCGTCGACCTCAAACCGAACCACCAACGGGACTCTCCTCGCAGCACCCCTGTGGGCCCGCCCGGCGATCGTGAAGGATGTGGGCCATGACCCCCGAAACCCTGCTGGCGCGCCGCTACCGCCTTGTCCGGCCGATTGACCGTGGCGGCATGGGTCAAGTCTGGGCGGGCGTGGACTCCGTGCTCGAGCGCGAGGTCGCGGTGAAGGTCGTGGATGTCGCCAGGGACGATCCGGTGGCGGCCGGCCGGTTCCGCAGGGAGGCCCAGGCCACTGCCGCGTTGTCGCACCCGAATGTGGTGACGATCTACGACCTTGGCGTGGATGGACCGGCGGCGTTCCTCGTCATGGAGCTCCTACAGGGGCCAACAGTCGCCGCCCTCGTGGCCGAGCGGGGGCCGCTCCCGGTCCACGAGGCGTTGCTGCTCGCGGAGCAGGCGGCGGCCGGGCTGTCCGCCGCCCATCTGGCCGGTGTAGTCCACCGTGACGTCAAGCCGAGCAACCTCATGATGGACGGAGCAGGCCGGCTCAAGGTCGTGGACTTCGGCATCGCCAGACTGGCTCAGACCACCTCCAGCCGGCTGACCGCCACCAATACCGTGTTGGGCAGTGCCCACTATCTTTCACCGGAGCAGGGCGTGGGATCTCAGGCCGATGAGCGAACCGACCTCTACGCCCTGGGCTGCGTGCTGATGACGCTCCTGACGGGTGTGCCGCCCTTCGCGGGGGAGCATCCGCTGGCCGTGCTCCATCAGCACCTGAACGCGGATCCGCCGCGGCTGAGCAGCCGTCGCGCCGACATTCCGCCCGAGCTGGGTGCGCTTGTGGGTGAACTGTTGGCCAAGGCCCCCGCTCATCGACCCGCGACGGCCCAGGAGGTCCAGGCTCGGCTCCACGCCATCCGCTTGGAGGCTGCGCAGCCAGCGTCGACCGCCTTCCTGGGAGCGCCCACCGCGTTCCTCGAAGCCCCAGCCAGGGGAACGACTCCCGGCCACGAAGCCAGCCCAACCCTGGTCCTTGGCCGATCCCGGCAGCGTCAGCGGCCGAGCCGGTCGAGCGGTCGCCGAGCGGCCCTCGGCACGGCCGTGGTGGCCCTGCTGGCACTCCTGGCGCTCCTGGCCCTGCGACTCGGCACGCAAGCTCCGGGTCCTGCAGCCGCGCTGCCCGACCAGACTGTGACGGACCCCGTGACCCGGCAGTCGCCGGCCACGCAGACGTCAACCACCCCGGACGTTCACACGACAGCGCCCAGCACCACCGAGGCCCTGGCAGAAGTCCGCGCCGCGGTGAGCGCAGCCGCGAGCTCAGGACAGTTGACGCCGTCCAAGACCAAGGAGGTGCTGGACCGCCTCGATGACCTTGAGCAGCATCTCGCGGAGGGAAGCTCCGAGGACGCCGGAAGAAAGCTGCGCGAGCTGGATCGACAGCTGCACAAACTCGCCCGGAGTGGCGACCTCACCAGGGCGGCCCTGCAGAGCATCGAGGAGCCGCTAGGTACGTTGCAGAACGTGCTCGGAACACAGGACTAGGGACTGCGGCGAGGCTTGACAGGAGCACGCCGCGAGGGTGCTTCACCTGTTGTCCGACCCTGCCTGACCGCCTCCGGTGAGAGCCGGCGTGGATCTCCAATCCCAACCCCTGGTGACAAGGCTCGCCGAGCAGGAGCACCGCAGGGCTCAGTGGTGGAAGCCCGATGGGCCGGTCGTCGTCGTCGCGTGCAGGGCCTTCTCTGGCGCTAGATCACTCCCTGGCCCATACGCGATCACTCCCGGCCCTCGGCGCGTCGCGGTTGAGGGCGTTCGCCTCGGCGAGGACCGTCGCCCGCTCGATCAGCCCGGAAATCGGCCCACAGCGCGTGGTCGTTGGCCAGCTCCAGCAGCGTCGCCCCGGCGATGCCCAGGCCGTGCGCTTCCTCGGGCGTCAGCGTCATCGCGGAGCCTGCCTTCCCCCGATAGCGGGGGGCCGGGGCAGCCGCCGGACCGCACGCCGCGGGACTTCCTCCGGGTATTGCCTCGGAGCTGCCATGACACCCATCCTTCGGAGATTGGGAGCCTCCTTCAATCCCGAGGCGGTTCAGACCACCGATCCTGCGGGAGGCCGGCCCGAGCGTCGCCAGGCCGGTGAAGGGCCGGCCCCGGCTGCAGGACGGGTGCGGCGCAGACGCGGCCCTGGCTGAACCCGGCGGCATCGATGCCCAGGGCGAGGTTGAACCGCCCGCGCAGGTTCTCCAGCGCGACGAGGTGGGTCAGCTCGACGATCTGGGCGTCGTTGAAGTGTTCGCGCAGTCGCTCGACCAGGTCGGCGGGGACATTCACCGGGGTGCTACTCATGCCTTCGGCGTACTTTAGGACGAGCTTGTCCACGTCGCTGAACAGCGAACTGGTCTCGCACTGCGCCAAGGCCAGCACTTCCTCGTCGGTCACCCCCCAGCGGTGCGCCACCTCAGAGCCCAGGTCGATGCAGTACGCGCACTGTGTCAGCGTGGCGGCCTTGAGCTCGGCAATCGCCTGGTGGCGTCGATCGAGATGGTGCGTGGCTGCAGTGGCCTGCTCCATCTTCGCGTAGCCGCGCAGCACCCCGGGAAGGTGGGCGTAGACCCGAAGCGGCTCGACCATCCTGTCCGGATGCGCCGGCCGTCCCGCGAGTCGGCCGAGCGCGCGCCCAGTGAACCAGAACACCATCCGTGCCCGCACTCCGGCTTCGCGCTCGGACGGCAGTGTCACTCGTGCCATCGGACACCTCGTATCGATACGCATCCGTTCTCTTAACTAGGTACGATACCGTTTCGATGGAGGTGAGGCAATGGCCAGCAGCCCCCGAGAAGGTGGTAAGCGCCCCATGGTCGTGCCCGCCGCCGGAGGCCGTCGCGCCGCCTCGACGGCCACCCAGCACGCCTCCGCCGACCAGCCGGCCGATCCTCGGGAGCCGATCTCGCGCGGGGCCGGCGCGCGCGAGCGGGTGCTGCAGGCCGCTCTTCAGGTGCTCAACGACGACGGCCTGCCCGGCTTCACCATGGAGGCCGTCGCCCGCCGCGCCTCGGCGAGCAAGGCGACTCTGTACCGGCGCTGGCCAACCGTCGGCGCGCTCTTAATCGACGCCATGGACGCCACGTTTCAGCCCTTCCCGGTGCCCGACACCGGCCGGGTGGACACCGATGTCGCACAGCTGCTCACCGCTTTGGTCTCGCTGCTCGAGCACACCCCGTTCCCGCGCCTGCTCGCCGCCTTCATCGACGCCGCCGAACGCGACCCCGCGCTAGCGGCCCTCCACGCGGACCTGACCCAGCGCCGCCGCGAACCACTCCTCGTCGTACTGGCCCGCGCCCGCGAGCGCGGCCAACTGCCCCCCGACCCCGACCCGGAGGTACTCACCGACCTTCTCACCGGCCCGTTCTTCTACCGCCGCTTCATCGCACACCGGCCCATCCCCTCAGACCTCGTCAACGACGTCATCACGCACGTGCTCGGGCGGTCGAGGCGGCTACACGCGTCAACCTGACGCTTGGACCAGCGCCAGCTCGTTCGGGCCGGTCGGTCGCCACACGGGCACCTGTTGTCCTGGCTCAACATCCCGGCATGACCCAAGGCTGGGGAACGAGTGTCAGGTCAGATATTTCGGTCGTTGCCGACGACCCATCCGCCTCTGCCGCGGCGCGGAACGGTCGCACGCTCACGCCGCAGATAGGAAGCGCGGTGTGGCCAACCGGATCGGCCGCGGTTCCGGGTGCAGCGTGCCAATGACAGCGCGATGCGGCACCAGATCCGCGGAACAGGCCAGTCGTCCAGTCACTCAATGAGGGTCCGTTTCGGGCGCACGACACAAAATTCGTTCCCCTCCGGGTCGGCCAGCACGGTCCACGACTCAGCGCCAGTCTGCCCGACGTTCACCCTGCGAGCGCCGAGCGCGAGGATGCGCTCGATCTCCGCGGCCCGATTCTCCGGGTCGGGATTGAGATCGAGATGGACACGGTTCTTGACCAACTTCTTGTCCGCCACGGGCATGAAACAGATCCCTACGGGCGCGGCCTCGTCGGCGCCGATGACGACCTCTCGCTCGCGCTCGGAGAGGATCCTCCAGTCCAGCACCTGAGCCCAGAACCGCGCCAGCCCCGGCAGATCGTGAGCATCGATGACGATGTGATGCAGCGACACGGCCATGCCCGTCAGTGTGCCAACTCCAGTGCGGCCCGGCCATCGCACCCCTTAGGTCAAGAGACCGCCGGGACTGGAGTTGTACCCCGGCTCGTGGCGGGTCCGGGAAGTGGCTTGTCCGAAGAGCCGGTGTGGGGGTGTGAGCCGGTCACGCTGGAGGCGGAGTCGTGTCCCCGGTGCCGTCCCGGGGCCGCTCGCATCCTGCTGTCCGCGAGGAGTCTGGTCAGCGAGCATCCGCGTGTGCACGACGTTCGAAGCCGGCGTTTCAACGCCCGCATCGCCATTATCGACGGTGTCCCGCCGGCCTTCCTGGCATCGTGCTGGGCGCACCAACCCCTCACAGCGCAGAGGACAACCCGCCCCAGCAGCTGGGACTGTCAGCCACCTCGCGGAACGGGTGTCGCCCAGGAACCGAACCCGCGTCCCCAACCTGGAAGGCAGGAACCGGGACCCGATGGTCAACCATGAACCGGAACCGCACACTGTCTCGAAGGGCCGTGGAGGGGCTATGGAGGGTCTGGAGCGTGCAGGACCGGCCCTCGGAGGGTCGCAGCAGGCTGTCTACCTGCGGAAACGTGAGAGCCGGCGAGGGGACTCGAACCCCTAACCACCTGTTTACAGGTCCGCTAAGCGCGGTCGCGGCGCGGCTCATCTCGTGTCGGGTCGCCTTGTTTCGCAAGGTAATGCGACCAGGGGCTCTCATCCGGTCTCGCGTCGTCTCACGGCGTCTTGAGAAGTTCTGTAAGAGGCGTTCAGCGCTGAAGCACCCCCACCCTCATCGGTTGGGCCCGGACATCGCATACCGGCGGATGAGCCGACCTCCCGGACCATCGGACCCATGCTCGGGCGTTGCTTCGAGAAGGGTCAGAGTCGCTGAGCCTCCGATCCGATTCGGGTTGACTGCTCTGCCGCTGCCTCTCGCAGGGCCACCCGAACGAACCGGCGAACCGCCCACGCCGCGACTCCCAAGCCGACCAGCACGGCGACGGCAAGGGCGACGTATGCCGCGGCGGGCTGGCCCCAGATGCGCTCGAACACTCGGGCGCCGACGAGCCAGGCGAGCATCAGGGCGATGAAGCCAACACCGACGCCGGTGGCCTGCGCGGCGACCCGGTCAGCCTTGGGGCTGCGCTCGATCTCCATCACGCCGGGGCGAACAGCTGGAAGAAGGTCGGGAAGGTCAGCACAGCGCCGGCTAGGCCGAGCCCGCACCCGATGTAGAAGGACCTCTTCAGGTCAACGTCCTTGTCACGCCACAGCAGCCACAAGACGAGCAGGCTGCCGAAATAGGCGATCGACGCGATGATCGTCTTGCCCGCCAGCGCCCCGACTCCTGTGCCGAAGTCCCACTTGCCGAGTGCGGTGTTCATGCCCGTGCTGGCCTCAACCCACAGGGTCATGACTCCGAGGACGAGGACGCCGATGCCGGCAGAGATAAGCATCGCTGCGGCGGGACCGTCCGGCTTGTCCTCCAGTCCCAGCGGGCCGAGTTCAGGCGCGATGTCTGCGTCGTGGTGCGTGGTCATGGGTGTTGTCCCCTCGCTGCTCATGAGATCGGAGCCACTTTGTTGATGAAGGCGCCCAAGACGCCCGCGACGGCAGCCGCGCCGAACGCGCCGACGACCATCACGATGAGTGCGGTGCGCAGCCACGGCCGGGCGATGATGCGCGGCCCGTAGTACAGGAAAACGAGGAAAGCGGAGGTGAGCAGGATCGGCGCTGCCCACGCCACGTGCTCCTTCCACTCCATCCCGAACTCGTGCCACGACTCGGTCTCACCGGCGACGTTGGACAGCAGGAAATCACGCGGGGAGCACACCGACGAGGGCAGCTCCAAGCCCTTGCACTTGGCGAAATCGGCACCGGCCAGCTTGGCCCGGTACCACGGGTACACGATCCACGAACCCGTGATACAGGTCGCCCAGGCGACCACCGCCATCGCGCCCAGCCCCCAGTACAGGCGCCGGGTGCGCTCCGTGATCCCGGCAGTCGTGAGGAACCCGGGCCGGTAACTCCACAGGCCAGCGAGGGCACCACTGAACGTCAGCAGGAACAGCATGCCCAGAAACAGCCCGTGGATCACCGCCCAGGTTTCTCGGCTCGTGAGTTCCATTCTTCCTCCCCTCTCATCCCGCCCGATGCGAGATCTCCGCGCCAGTGTGCTCCTCCCAGCGGGCTCTCAGGGGGAAGACTCTGAAGTTTTCCCGGCCTGGGCTTTCCACGTCTCCGGCTAGCCAGATCAGGGGTGTCGTGGGTTCTTGTCCGCACCGGACGGAGAAACGGCATCCGACCTACGCAGACACCCGAAATCGGTTGGGGTGCATGGGCTTCGTAGGTGGGCCCGTCACGTGGCGAGGCTACCGTGACAGCGCGCAGGGATGGCGGCGCACGGTCGGGCAGACCCCGGTGCGGCACCTCACCCGGGACCACGTCCAGCGCGTCGTTACCGCCATGCACGAGCAAGGCAGGAGCGGCAACACGATCCGGGCCGCCCTCGCGGTGCCGCGGGCCGCTCTCGCTCTGGTGGTCCGGGACGGGGTCGTACCCCGCAACGTCGCCGCCGACGTCAAGGCGCCTCGATATGTCAGCGTTCAGAGGCGAGCATTGAGCCCCGAGCAGGCACGCGCGTTCCTCGCGTCGATCGCCGGGCACCGGCACGAGAGGTTGTTCAGGCTGTCCCTGCTCGGGCTGCGACGTGGCAGTGCTGGGGCTGCGCTCGGGTGTGGTCGACCTCGACACGCCGTCGCTGTCCGTGGTCGCCTCGTGTGTCGCAGTGACGGCCCGCCAGACGCACACCGACGAACCGAAGAGCAAGCGCAGCCGGAGGGTGCTGCCCCTGTCCGACCTCTCTGACGTGGTGGAGAGCCTCCGTGCGTTGAGCAAGCTTCATCGGGAGGAGTCTCTGGCCCTAGGTATGCCGTGGCGGCCTGACGGCCTCGTCGGTCTCGACGCCATCGGTGAGCCGCTGCGCCCCCGAGCGGTATTCGGACCTGTGGCGGGAGGCATGTGAGGCAGCCGGTGTACCGGTGTTGACGCTCCACAAGGCGCGCACGTACGTGCACCCCCAACCGAGCGTGTCGCCGCCGCTGGGCAGGCTCTCGGGAGGGCGTTCGCGTGAGGCATCTGTGAGATATCCGTGAGAGGCAGCCTGTCAGCCACACCAGACGGGTTGCCTCTCACCTGCGCTGGCCTGCGGAAACGTCAGAGCCGGCGAAGGGACTCGAACCCCTAACCACCTGTTGTCTGTCCGGGCCTTTCGGTGGCTTCGGATCCTCCTGCGCCCGGCGCTCCTGAGCACGATACTGGGCCGGGTGGTCGCCGTTGCGGGCAGCTGTCTCGGTCGGTCTCGGCGTCAAAGCGTGGGGCAAAGCGATGGGTCCACCCGTGGCGCAACCATGCGGGTCTGCGCAGTGACATCAAGCTGGATGAGCTGGGTGGTGACCGGCTGCGATGCCGATGCGGGAGCCCGCCCAACGGGTCTGAGAACGCGAGCAGCCGGAATAGTCACGGCTGGGGCTTGCGGCAGCCAGGCACGCACCGGCCCCTGCCGTCGCCAGCGCCGTAGACGGTGATCTTCGCGTGAGCTGACAGCAGCGTCCTGGTACTGATCCAGGGCGCTGCTCTTGTGCGTGTCGGCGCGGGGTGCGGTGGGGTCCCACGCCGCCGCGGCGGAGCCGCGGCCTTGAGCCAGTGAAGAAAGTCCTCACCGGTCGGATTCGCACCCGGTGTCGTACTCCGCTTGATGGGTAACACGCCGGTTTCACTTGATGGGTAACACTGCCGCGCCCCCGGCTTGGCTCTGTCGTGACGTTGTCGTCGCGGGTAGTCTCAGTGGGCCGACGGGAGGGGTGACGACGAGGGATGGCCGGGGATATGGAGATCGTCTCGTTTGAATCTGCTGAGGCATTCGAGACCTGGCTAAGCGATCAACACGCGACCTCCGCAGGTATCTGGCTCAAGTTGCGGAAGAAGGGTGCTGGCATCGTGGCCTTGGACTACGCCCAGGCGCTCGATGTGGCGCTGTGCTACGGCTGGATCGATGGGCAGAAGGGCAAGTTCGACGACCAGCACTGGCTGCAGCGGTTCACCCCGCGCAAGCCGAACAGCAAGTGGTCCAAGATCAACCGGGACAAGGTAGTAGCCCTGACCGAGCAGGGCCGGATGCGGCCTGCGGGGCTGGCCGAAGTCGAGCGTGCCAAGACGGACGGGCGCTGGCAGGCCGCCTACGACGGTGCACGGACATCCTCGGTCCCGGACGACCTGGTGGCGGCTCTGGCGGCCAATCCCGCTGCGGCAGAGTTCTTCGAGACCCTCGACCGGCAAAATCGCTTCGCGATCCTCTATCGCATCCAAGACGTCAAGAAGGCCGAGACCCGGGCGCGCCGAGTCGAGAAGTATGTGGCGATGCTGGCTGAGGGCAAGAAGCTCTACCCCTGAGCGGTGGGGCCGTCTCCGGGCCGGCCGAGGCGGCCAACGATAGGTCCTCCGGCGGACCACCAGTTCGGAGGTGAGACGACACAAGGCCCACGGCCACCGCAGTGACATGGAAGCCAAGGAAGTGTTACCCCTCATCTGAACCCGAAGCGATACCCCTCAAGTGGGTCAAGGCACGGATTCGCACCCGGACTCGCGAACCAGGCGCGCATCAGTCGACTCAGTGTCGGCGTCGCCCTCGCGCTCGGCCAGCGGCATCCGGATGTTCGTGACTGCTACCTCAAGGGTGTGCGACGTGTTGGGCCATCACCGGTGCGACGAGGTCGACGGTTGGCGTCGTACGGTCGCCCCCATCAGGTGACCAGTTGCGAGCCGTGGGTCGGGGTGGGCCACGGCTTCCTCGTCACCAGGGAGCGGGGGTGTTCTTGAGTTGCTGCCAGTAGCGGCGGTGGGCGTGTCGGGCGTCGGGGCTGGTCATCTTGGCGGCGAGCTCGCGGTCGAGGGGGTCGGCCAGGTCGCCGATGTCGCGCAGCGCGGCTGCTTGGCTGGCGTGCTTGGTGAAGGCGTACTGGTCGAGGCAGTCCTCGGGCGTCAGTAAGGCCACGGCCACCGCCCGGTCGAGCAGTGACTGGGCGGGCACGAGGTCGTGGAACAGCCCGAGTCGGTGGGCCTGCTGGGCGGTGAAGATCTCGCCTTGGAGGCTGGTGCGCGCGGCGGCGGTTTCGCCCCAGGCGTAGGCGAGCATCCGGACGTAGACGGCGGGCATGGGGATACCGATTGGGACCTCGTTCAGGCCGAATCGGGCTTGGTCGTCGTCCACGGCGAGACGGTGGTCGCAGACCGCGGCGGTGATCAGGCCACCGGCGAACGCGTGACCGTTGACGGCGGCCACGGTCGGCCGCGGGTAGGTGAACAGGCGCATGTTGGTGGCCCGGTAGTCCCGGAACCAGGACACGACGGCACCCGAGTCGCCGGCAAACAGAGGGAAGTGCTCGCCGAGGTCCAGACCAGCCGAGAACCGGGTGCCGCTGCCGGTCAGGACAACGGGTGCGTCGGGGTGGTCCTGCTCGAGGCGGTCGAAGGCGTCGTGGAGGTCGGCGAAGAACGCGCGGTTCTGGGCGTTGACCTTGTTGGTCGTCATGGTCACCACCGCGACCCGGCCACGACGTTCGATGGTCCAGCTCATGCTCGTCTCCGTCCTCGTCTCATCTGATGACCTGCTCCAGCAGTAGCACGACGCCGATCACGACCATCGCTGCTCCGGAGAAGCGGGTCACGGCCCGTGCGGCCGCTGGCCTGGTGCCCAGTATTCGTCGAGCGCCAGTACCGACTCCGGTGTACACGACCGCGCAGCTGGCTACGTGGACGAGCCCCAGCAGCACGATCTGCGCAGCCACCGGCCAGGGGCGCTGGGGTCGGTGAACTGAGGCAGCAAGGCAAGGAACAGCAGGAAGACCTTCGGGTTCAGCCCGCTGACCCCGGCCCCTCTGACCGCCTGCCGCAACCACGAGCCCTCGGCTTGCAGACCTCGAGCAGCTCGAACGGATGGGACAGCGATCACCCGGCACGCTGCAGACGTATCGCAGGCAGTGGGAGCATCACGTCTCCCCGGGGCTCGGCGGTCTTCGCCTGACCCAAGTGACCACACCGGTCGTCGACAGGTTCCTTGTCGACCTGCACGAGAAGGTCGGCTCGGCAACGGCACGCACGGCCCGAGCGGTGATCTCCGGGGCAATGGGCAGGGCCGTGCGGGAGGGTGCGATTCGGTTCAACCCCACACGGGAGGTCAGGCGGCTCAAGTCCACCCCACGACGGCGGCCGCGCGCCCTGTCGGAGGAGGAGCGTGCAGCCGGGTTCCTCGCCGTTGCGCGCGACCCCACTGCGGTCAGCCGGGACCTGCCCGACCTGTGCGCCTTCATGCTCGCCACCGGTTTGCGCATCGGTGAGGTGCTGGCCGTGGTGTGGTCGGAGGTCAACCTGCTGCACGGGACCGTCGAGATCTCGTCGACGCTCCTGCGGGTGACCGGCAGGGGGCTGATCCGAAAGCCAACCAAGTCGGAGGCCGGCCAGCGCGTCCTCGTGCTGCCGACTGGTATGTGGCCATGCTGCGGCGCCGAGCCGCCATCGGAGTCGGGCCGGACGAGCCGGTTTTCGGCACCGTCGACAGCGGCTTCCGCGAGCCACGCACCGTCGGCCGGTGGCTGTTCCAGGTTCGTGAGGCCAACGGGACCGGGTGGGTCACCACGCACACCTGGCGCAGGACGACGGCCAGCGTGCTCGACGGATCGGGGATTACCGCTCGGATGATCGCCGACCAGCTGGGGCATTCGCGCGTGTCGATGACCCAGGACGTCTACCTCGGTCGGGGAGCCGTGGATCCCCGCGTGGTGCAGGCGTTGGAGGCGGCCGACCCGCTCCGCCGGCCCCAAAGCGTGGGGCAAAGTGATGGATCCAACGCCTCAGGCGAGGGAGCGTGAGATGTTCGCGCTGGTGAGAGAGCCGGCGAGGGGACTCGAACCCCTAACCACCTGTTTACAAGACAGGTGCGCTGCCAATTGCGCCACGCCGGCTTGGCCCCACGGGGAGCCGCGGACATGGTACAAGCCCTCCAAGCGAGACGACTCAGCCCAGGTTGATGTCCCGCCACGCTGCAGGCACACGGTCGAGCGGCCACCAGGTGGGCTCGCCGCCATTCCCAGCCAGCCACAGCACCACCGCCGCTGCGAGGACCAGCGCCACTCCGATCACGATCTGCTGGGCCCGGACGCTGGGCGTCAGCCCGCGCACCACGCTCCGAGTGCCCCTCCGCAGGGATGCGCTCGCGGGCCCCCACCACGCGGTGAACAGGCCCACCACCCCGGCAACCGTGAGCGGAAGAACGCCTCCGGGCTGCGCCGGCCCGCCGTCCGCCATGCCCAGCACCACGCCCGTGAGGAACGACGCTCCCACCATCACGGCCAACGGCACCAGAAGCCCCGCCGCAGCGGCCACTGAGGCCTGGACGAAGTGCCATGGCCCGGCCATCAGTGCCACGGGCACGTCCGAACGGCGCGACCCCCGCTCGTGCCGGCGCATGACCAATGACGTCACAGCGCGGTCCGCCGTGCGCGCGACGACCCCCCACACCGCGGCTGCGAGCACCCCGACCACCGGAGCAGCCATCACCAGGGCCACCTGCGCGACCATCAGCGCCGCCAGAGTGCCGGTGCGCTGGGGCCGACCGATGCGGGTGTCACCCTCGCCGGCCCGGCCCGGCTCAGGATGCCCTTCCTCTTCGTCCCACTCGTCCTGGTCCCAGCCCTCGTCGTCGCCCGGCAAAGCCGGCCCACCGGCATACCCCTGGGGTGATGCGGGCACGGGGGGCAACACGTCGGTTGCCTTGCGGGACAAGGCACTTCCGGTATGCCGTCTGCCAGGGCTCCCGGCCGGCAGCACCTCAGTGACGTCCTCGCCGTTGGCATAGAGCTCGAGCCCGTCGAGGACCACCTCGGCGTCCGGCCGCTTCTCAGGGTCGGGTGAGAGCGCCGCGTGCAGCAGGGGCCGCAGCTCCGGGTCGACGCCCGACAGGTCGGCTTCGCCCCGGCTGACCCGCGCGAGCACGGCCTCCATCGGACCTTTCCCGAACGGCGGCACGCCCGACGCGGCGAAGGCAAGCGTGGCCGCCCAGCCCCACCAGTCGGTCGCCTCGGTGACTGGCTCGCCCCCGACCACCTCGGGGGCCAGGTAGCCGGGGGTGCCCATCACCAGCCCGGTCATGGTGATCCGCACCTCGTCGGCGACGTGGGCGATGCCGAAGTCGATGAGCACCGGGTCGCCGTCGACCAGGAGCACGTTGCCGGGCTTGAGGTCCCGGTGGATGACGTCGGCGGCGTGGATGGCATCGAGCGCCTCGGCCAGCCCCTGGCCGATCCGGAGGAGGTTCTCGCCCTCGAGCGGGCCCTCCGCTCGGACGACGTGGTCGAGCGAGGGCCCCGGGATGTAGCGCGTCACGACGTAGGGCCGGTCACCGACCAGATCAGCGTCGAGGACCGGGGCGACCCGGGGATCGCGCACGCGTGAGAGGGTCTCCACTTCGCGGGCCAGCCGACGGCGGGCATCGGGGTCGTGCGCGACCTGTGGCCGGAGGACCTTGATGGCGACCGCGCGACCCTTGGCGTCGAGGGCCAGGTGCACGACGCCCATGCCGCCCTCGCCCAGCTGCTGCACGAGCCGGTAGGGACCGAGCCGGGCATGCGAGTGCATCCGGCCGTTGGCCGGGCTGGAGCCGGCGCCCCTGACCTCGCTCGCCATGCACCTACGGTATGCCGGGGGCACGCCCGGCGCGGGCGGATGGAGCGGCGCGCCACCGGATCGTGACTACTGCCGGATGTAGCCCACCAGCTGGTCACGCTCGGCCTGGAGGTCCTCGATGCGGTTCTTCACGACGTCGCCGATGCTGACGATGGCGTGGAGCTTGCCGTCGACCAGGACTGGCACGTGCCGGATGCGGTGGTCGGTCATGGTGCGCTCCAGCTCGCTGAGCTGGGTGTTGGGCTCGCAGGTGCGCACGTCGCTGGTCATGATCGCCGACACGGGGCCATCGAGGATGGCCGCGCCGTCGGAATGGAGGTGGCGGACGACGTCTCGCTCGCTCACGATGCCGGCCACGGTCTCACCGTCATTGCTGACCACGAGGGCCCCGATGCGGTGCTCCGCCAGCATGGCAAGCATCGTCGTCACGGGGTCTTCCGGGCGGATGGTTACCACGGTGCCGCCCTTGTGGCGGACCACGTCTGAGATCCTCATGATCAGACGGTAGACCGCTGCCAGCCGCCGCGCCAGCGGTGCGCGCAAGCGGTCCGCAAGCCCGTGAGCAGGCCCGACGGTGCATGCCACCGCGTCATCCACGGCTGTCTCCACCCCTTGTCGGCGGCCTCCGTGGCCACCCCCGGCGAGCTGGCGCGTTCCCGGTCCGGCGGCTGGGCCGCGATGCGTCGGCATAGGCTGGGTACGGCTCCACAGACGAAGCACACCCGGGAGGCATGGCCGTCGTGACCGGCAGTAACCACACGTTCGACCTCGTCATCGCCGCCAACCGACTGCCCGTCGACCGCGTGGTGGCTGAGGACGGCACGAGCGAGTGGCGTCGCAGCCCGGGCGGGCTGGTGACGGCGATGGAGTCCGTCATGCGCGGGCGGGAGGGCGCGTGGATCGGCTGGGCCGGAGAGGCGGGCGAGCCCCCCGAAACTTTCCAGCTGGAGGGCATGGTCCTCTTCCCGGTGGGCCTCAATGCCCAGGAGGTGGCCGAGTACTACGAGGGCTTCAGCAACGACACCCTGTGGCCCATCTACCACGACGTCATCGTGCCCGCCTCGTTCCACCGCCAGTGGTGGGTCGCCTACGAGCGGGTGAACCGCCGCTTCGCCGAGGCGGTCGCCGAGGTAGCGGCCCCGGGCGCCACCGTGTGGATCCACGACTACCAGCTTCAGCTGGTGCCGCGACTCGTGCGCGAACTGCGCCCCGACGTGCGGATCGGCTGGTTCAACCACATCCCCTTCCCGCCGGTCGAGCTCTTCGCCCAGCTTCCGTGGCGGCGTGCCCTGGTGGAGGGCCTTCTCGGGGCCGACTACCTCGGTTTCCAGCGCGTCGCGGACGCCCACAACTTCCTGCGCGCCTGCCGACAGCTGCTCGCGCTTCCCACCAAGGGGGACACCGTCACCACCATGGGGAGCGGTCGACGCCTCGTGCGCGCCAGCGCGATCCCCATCTCGATCGACTTCCAGGGCCTCGCGAAACTGGCCACCTCGCCGGCCGTGATGCAGCGCTCGTGGGAGATCCGCCAGTCGCTCGGCAATCCCCGCACCCTCCTGCTGGGAGTGGACCGGCTTGACTACACCAAGGGCATCCGACACCGGCTGAAGGCCTACGAGGAACTGCTGCGCGACGGGGTGCTGTCGCCACCCGACGTCACGCTGGTTCAGATCGCGACTCCGAGCCGCGA
The DNA here is from genome assembly GCA_963715025.1 of uncultured Actinomycetota bacterium. Lineage (GTDB taxonomy): Bacteria > Actinomycetota > Actinomycetes > Actinomycetales > Dermatophilaceae > DASSJT01. Next base: position 152,261 of record CAVQQQ010000010.1, read on the forward strand.
GCGGGTCGAGTCCTATCGGCAGCTGCGAACCGAGGTGGAGACGACCGTTGGACGGATCAACGGCGAGTACGCACCGATCGGAGCCCCCGCGGTGCACTACCTCCACCACGCCTACCCCCGTGAGGAGATGGCGGCACTGTTCCTCGCCGCCGACGTCATGCTCGTGACTCCGCTCCGCGACGGGATGAACCTCGTTGCCAAGGAGTACGTCACCTGCCGCCACGACGGCGGTGGGGCCCTGGTGCTCTCGGAGTTCACCGGCGCGTTCCACGAGCTCCACCAGGCGTACGTCTGCAACCCGCACGATATCGAGGGCCTCAAACAGACCATCCTGCGAGCGATGAACAGCCCCGACCGCGAGAAGCGCCGGCTCATGAAGACCCTGCGCCGGAGGGTGGCCGACCACGACGTCCAGCGGTGGGCCCATCGCTTCCTGTCCGCCCTCGAGCACGCACCTGAAAGACCGCCCCCATGAGCTCCCCCGTCGGTTCCGAACCGAGTCCTTCCCACTCGCTCGGCCCCGAGCTCTCCGGGGCCGTCCACGCCTTCTGCGCCATCGACACCGTCCTCGTGGCCACCGACTTCGACGGCGTGCTCGCCCCGATCGTGCAGGACCCGATGCGCGCCCGCCCGATCCAGGGCGCGGTCGAGGCCCTGGCTCGAGTGGCCCGGCGGTCGCGCACCCACGCTGCCGTCGTCTCGGGTCGCGACCTGGACACCCTCACGCTGCTGACCGGCATCGACCCTCACGACCCGATCACCCAGATCGGCGCCCATGGCGCCCAGACCACGCGGGACGAAGAGGGTGAGCTGCTCGACGATGACCAAACCGAGCTCCTGGCCGAGCTCACGGCCGCTCTGGAGGACATGCTCGAGGACCACCCCGGCATGCGGCTGGAACACAAGCCGACTGGTGCCGTCCTCCACACGCGCGGCGAGCCGGCCGACGCGGCGGCAGCGGCGGTGAGTGCTGCTCGCGAGCTAGCCGACCGGCATACCGGCGTGCATGTCCTGCGCGGCAAGGGAGTGCTGGAGATGGCCGTGGTGCGTGCCGACAAGGGAACGGCACTGCGCGCCCTCGCCCGGGAGGTTCACGCCGACGCGATCGCCTTCTTCGGGGACGACGCCACCGACGAGAACGCGTTCGCCGTGATGAGCGAACGCGACCTCAGCGTGAAGGTAGGCCCGGGCGAAACCCTGGCCCGCTACCGTGTCGACGACCCCGGCGACGTGGTGAGGGTGCTCGAGGCGATCGCCGGCCAGCGCTGAGCCAGGGGACCGCGCAGGTCAGTCGTCCCGGCCCGGCGCCGCCGCCGTCGAGCCCCGCACCACCAGCTCCGGCCGGAAGATGAACTCGGCGCGTGGTGCGGGCTCCCCACCGATCTCGTCGAGCAGCGCCCGGACTGCGGCCGCGGACATCTCCTCGACTGACTGGCGCACCGTGGTGAGCGGCGGGTCGGTGAACGCCATGAGCGGCGAGTCGTCGTAGCCCACGACCGAGATGTCCTCGGGCACCCGGCGGCCCAGGCTGCGCGCCTGCCGGATCGCGCCGAGCGCCATCAGGTCAGATCCGCACACGATCGCCGTGGCGCCACGCTCGATGAGCCGACCCGCCGCCGAAGCCCCACCCTCCACCGAGAACAGCGTGCTCTCGATGAGGCTGTCGACGTCGGTGCGCCCGAGCAGCGAGCGCATCGAATCGCGGTAGCCGGCGATCTTGCGGATGACCGGCACGTAGCGCTGCGGGCCGACGGCGAGCCCGATCTCCGTGTGGCCCATGTGGACGAGGTGGCTCAGCGACAGCTCCATGGACGCCACGTCGTCGTTGGAGATGAAGGGCGCGTCCACGCCTTCGACATAGCCGTTGATCAGGACGATCGGCAGGCCCCGCGCGCGAAGGCGGCGGTAGCGCTCGGGATCGGTCGTGGTGTCGGCGTGCAGGCCGGAGGCGTAGATGATGCCGGCGACCCCGCGGTCGAGGAGCATCTGCACGTATTCATCCTCGTGCACCCCGCCGGGCACGTGGGTGCACAGCACAGGCGTGAAGCCGCGGCGCGCCAGGTGGGTCTCGATGGCCTGCGCCAGCGCCGGAAAGATCGGGTTGACCAGCTCGGGAAGGATCAGGCCAACCAGCGATGCGGTCTTCGCGCGCAGTCGGCTCGGCCGGTCGTAGCCGAGCACATCCAGGGCGGTCAGGACTGCCTGCCGCGTCGCGTCCGCGACCCCGGGCTTGTCGTTGAGCACGCGGCTGACCGTCGCCTCGCTGACGTCGGCGTGGGCGGCGATGTCCGCCAGTCGTGTCCGCATTGCCCTCCAGCCCAAGTCCAGATACGCACCCTCGGCCCCTCCGCGCTGGGGATGACCTGGCCATCCTGCAGCAACAGGCGAGGCCCGGTATGCCGTTTCGGCGGCGCCGACGCCCCCGCAAGACGCGGAGAACAATAGCAAGACCTTTCAACAATTCCAGCGTTCTTGCAGCCAGGTTGCAGGAGATTGCGGCAAGACTCTCCAAGGGGCATGCGTCCTCGGCATGACTCCGCGGTAGCCGTGTCGGCGCTCCTGGGGCAGACTGGGCCTCACCGTGACACCGACGTCAGGGTGCTCCACCCTTTACAACGGATCGTCCGGCACGTTCCTGCCGGTGAAGGAAGGCAATGAAGCCATGGCAACTGTGAAGTACGAAGAGGCCACCCGCATCTATCCGGGCAACGACAGGCCGAGCGTCGACCTGCTCAACATCGACATCGAGGACGGCGAGTTCCTCGTCCTGGTCGGCCCCTCCGGGTGTGGCAAGTCCACCGCCCTGCGCATGCTGGCCGGCCTCGAAGAGGTCAACCACGGCAAGATCTGGATCGGTGACCGCGACGTCACCGACATGTCGCCCAAGGAGCGCGACGTTGCGATGGTTTTCCAGAACTACGCGCTCTACCCGCACATGACCGTCGCCGACAACATGGGCTTCGCCCTCAAGATCGCCCACGTGGAAAAGGCCGAGATCGAGAAGCGGGTCGCAGAGGCGGCCAAGATCCTCGACCTCGAGCCCTACCTCGAGCGCAAGCCGAAGGCCCTCTCCGGTGGCCAGCGGCAGCGCGTGGCCATGGGCCGGGCCATCGTCCGCAGCCCGCAGGTCTTCCTCATGGACGAGCCGCTGTCCAACCTCGACGCCAAGCTCCGGGTCCAGACCCGCACCCAGATCGCCTCACTCCAGCGCCGCCTCGGTGTCACCACGGTCTACGTCACGCACGACCAGATCGAGGCCATGACGATGGGCGACCGCGTCGCGGTGCTCAAGGACGGGATCCTCCAGCAGTGCGACACCCCGCGCCACATGTACGACCACCCGAACAACGTCTTCGTGGCCGGCTTCATCGGCTCCCCCGCCATGAACCTGCTCGACGTGGACAGGGTCGACGGCGGGGTTGAGGTCGGTGGCTCCACCGTCCCCGTCGAGCGTGAGGTGCTCGCCTCCAGCTCCGGCAAGCAGGTCACCCTGGGCGTCCGTCCCGAAGACCTGGAGATGGTTGCCGAGGGCCACGGCATCCCGGTGGTCGTCGACGTCGTCGAGGAGCTGGGCGCCGACGCCTACATCTACGGCCAGGCCCGGTCGACGCACCAGCACCTCGAAGCTGACGAGGACGCCGCGGACATCAGGCCGTTCATCGCGCGCGTCGACGGCCGTCACCCCCCGGGCAAGGGCGATACGGTCTACCTCACCCCGAAGACGGGACACGTCCATGTGTTCGACGCAGCCACCGGGCAGCGGCTAGGCGACTGAGCTAGAGCTGCGCGAGCCGGGCGTATGGCCGGCTCGCATCAGGCCGTATGCCGTGGAGGCGGCACCCGTGCGCGGGTGTCGCCTCCTCGCGTGAAGGAGGCCATGGCCAGCGGGAGCCGCTCCGCCGGGCGGGGGCCCTGCGTCGCGCCCCCTTCGCATCTCAGGCTCCAGCACCATCGCTCATCGGCATCTGCCAGCATGGTCGCGTGGCCCTAGAGATCACCGCGGCGCGGCCGGACCCGGCGCTGCTGGACCTGCCGTGGCGGATGCCCTTGGAGGAATGGCCCGAGGAGATCCTGGCCGCCCTGCCCCGTGGCATCTCCCGCCACGTCGTGCGTTTCGTCCGGCTGTCGGGCCGGGTTCTCGCCGTCAAGGAGATCAAGGCGGACCTGGCCACCCGCGAGTACCTCCTGCTCCGCAGCCTGCGGCGGCTCGACGAGCCGTGCGTCGAGCCGTTCGGGGTCATCAGCGGGCGCGAGGACGTCGACGGCAATCCGCTCGATGCCTGCCTGATCACTCGCCATCTCCAGTTCTCCCTTCCCTACCGCGCCCTGTTCAGCCAGTCGCTGCGGCACGGCACCGCGACCCGCCTGGTCGACGCCTTGGCGGTTCTGCTCGTGCGGCTTCACCTAGCAGGCTTCTGGTGGGGCGATGTGTCGCTCTCCAACACCCTGTTTCGCCGCGATGCCGGGGCGTTCGCCGCCTACCTGGTCGACGCCGAGACCGCCGAGCTGCACAACCGGCTCACCGACGGCCAGCGCGAGCACGACCTCGACATCGCACGGGTCAACATCGCCGGCGAGCTGATGGATCTCGAGGCCGGTGGCCTGCTCCAGGACGTGCGCGACCCGATCGAGACATCCACCCGCATCGTCACGCGGTACGCCGAGCTCTGGCAGGAGCTGACCGGCCCAGAGCGGTTCATGACCGGCGACCGCTGGCGGCTCGAGGAGCGGATCCGCCGGCTCAACAGCCTGGGGTTCGACGTCGACGAGCTCGCGATGTCGACCGACATCGACGGAACGCACATCCAGATCCAGCCGAAAGTCGTTGATGCTGGACATCATTCGCGTCGCCTGCTGCGCCTGACCGGTCTCGACGTCGAGGAGAACCAAGCCCGGCGGCTGCTCAACGACCTCGACTCCTACCGTGCTGCGACCGACCGCCAGAACGACGACGAGGAGATCGTGGCCCACGAATGGCTTGCCAAGGTCTACGAGCCGATCACCCACATGGTCCCGGCCGAGCTCGCCGCCAAACTCGAGCCCGCAGAGCTCTTCCACGAGATCCTCGAGCACCGCTGGTACATGGCCGAGCGTGACTCGCGCGACGTGCCCATCGCCGAGGCGGTTGCGGACTACGTGAAGCACGTCCTGCCCGCGAAGCCCGACGAGCGGGCGGTCCTGGGAGTCGACACCGCCGAGATGCCGGTCATCGCGATCGACCGCGACTGAACGGCGGTTGAGCGGCGGTTGAGCGGCGGCCACCGCCGGGGGAACGCGAGCCCCGGCCTCGCGGCCGGATCCGCCATGGCACCGAACCGTGACGTGGCGCTCCTTCTCCGCGGCACGCTGCGGCCCTACGCTGGCGCCCATTGCGGCGCCAAGCGCCCAGGCGCGGCGCGGCCGAAGAGGACGAGAGGGGAACCATGTCCGACGACAACCCGCCAGCAGCACCGCCGCCCCCACCCCATGAGGAGGGGGACGACAGCGGTCCTCCTGCCCCACGGAGCCCCGGCACCCCGGGCGGAGGTGGGTACAGCCCTCCGCCCCCGCCGCCCGGCGACTACGGCCAGTCCTCGCCGCCCGGCGGCTACGGCCAGCCCCCCGGCGGATACAGCCCTCCGCCGCCCGCCGGCTATGGTGCCCCACCTCCTCCGGGCCCCTATGGCGCTCCGCCAGCTGCTGCAGGCTACGGCGCTGCACCGCCCTACGCTGGGCAGCCCGCGCCCGGGGTTCCGCTCGGCTCCTGGATCCAGCGCGTCGCCGGCTACATCATCGACTACCTCGTGCCGCTCCCCGGGGCGATCATCGCGGCCATCGCAATCGTGGCTGGGACGAGCACGGCCGATCCCGAGACTGGCACGACCAGTCTGAGTGGTGCGGCCCTGGCGGTCGCCATCGTCGGCTGGCTCATCGCCCTAGTGCTGGGTGCCTGGAATCGCTGGTTCCGCGCTGGTCGCACCGGGCAGAGTCTCGGTAAGCAGGTCATGGGCCTGAAGCTCGTCTCCGAGCGCACCGGGCAGCCGATCGGTGCCGGCATGGCCTTTGTTCGCGACCTGGCCCACGTCGTCGACAGCATCATCTGCTACATCGGCTGGCTCTTCCCCCTCTGGGACGTCAAGCGCCAGACCATCGCCGACAAGCTGGTGGGGACCCTGGTCTACGACATCGGCATGCAGTAGACACCGGCAAGCACTGCACATCGGCAAGCAGCAGAGGGCACGTGCCGGGTCCGGCCGCCAGGACCGGACCCGAGCCGATCAGGGTATGCCGGGGCGCCCGGCATACCCCTGATCGGCGCTAATAGCGCCGGAGGGACCGCGCCCGGTAGAACTCCGAGGACTCGCGGCGGTAGAGCAGGGCGATGATGTAGGCGCCCAAGAGCACCTCCGCCAAGGACAGCAGGCGGGACGCCGAAGGGGTCGTCTGGACGAGGCTGCCCAGCGCTGAGAGCAGGCTGAAGGCGAACAGGACGGTTGCGACGATGCGTGCCCACGGCGCGCCCCTGCCGTTGGCCCAGGCCATCCAGATCCAGAGGGCGGCGCCGAGGAGCCCGGTGACCACGGCAGAGACCAAGGCCACGTTGATCAGCAGGTCGATGTCGCCGGCCGACAGCGAGGTGCCCTGCTTCGAGACCTGCTCGTTGATGAGGTCGCGGATGCTGTCCCGCATGAACAGGGCGAGGAAGCCGCTGACAACGCTGAGTACCGCCCCGACCCGCATGAGCATCACGGCCTGGGTGATGGCCGCTGGCCGTACCGGCGGCACGGGCGCCTCGCCGGGGCCGGATGGCATCCCGCCCGGCATCGGCGGCATCCCGCCGGACATGGGCGGCATCCCGCCGGCCATGGGCGGCCTTCCCTCGGGCGTGGGCGGCCGGTCCTGCCCCTGAGGACCCTCAGGGGGAGGCGGCGGTGCGCTGCCGAAATCTGACATCGTGCATCCCTCCCGGAACGACCGCGGGGTGCGATCGATGCCACCCTATGCCAGCAAGCCGCGGGAGCGGCGGCGTCAACGGGCCCGACGCCGGGCGATCTCGTAGAGCGCGACGCCCGTGGCGACTCCGGCGTTGAGGGACTCGACCGTGCCGGACATCGGGATGGACACGACCTGGTCGCAGGTCTCCCGCACCAGTCGCGACAAGCCCTTGCCCTCCGAGCCGACCACCAACACGAGCGGCTCCGACGCCAGCTCCAGCTCGTGGAGAGTGACGTCGCCGTCCATGTCGAGGCCGAGCACGAAGAAGCCCGCCTTGCGGAACTCTTCGAGGGCCCGGGTGAGGTTACCCGCGAGGGCGACGGGCACGCGGGCTGCGGCGCCGGCCGAGGTCTTCCAGGCGCTGGCGGTCATGCCGACCGATCGGCGCTCTGGCACCACCACGCCGTGCCCACCGAACGCTGCCACGGAGCGGATGATCGCGCCCAGGTTGCGGGGGTCGGTGATGCCGTCGAGCGCGACCACCAGCGGGGTCCCGGGCGCCTCGGGGTCAATCAGGTCGGACGGGTGGAGGTAGTCGTACGGCGGCACCTGGAGCGCCAGCCCCTGGTGGACCGCGCCGTCGGTGAGCCGGTCGAGCTCGCCCCGGGGCGTCTCGAGAACCGGAATGCCGCGCTCGGTGGCGACCTTGAGTGCCTCGCGGACTCGGTCGTCGGCGTCGATCCGGCCGGCGACGTACATCGTGGTCACCGGGACGTGCGCCCGGAGAGCCTCGACCACGGCGTTGCGCCCGGCAACGATCTCGCTGGAGTTCTTCGCCCGCCGGGGTCCGGCCGGACGCGCCTGACCGCCCCGGCCCGGACTCGCGCCGCCCCCGCGCTTGGCCGTGGCCTTGGCCATCTTGTGCGCCTTGTGGGCCGGCCGATCGGCCGCCTTGGGCGTGGGGCCCTTGCCCTCCAGACCGCGGCGGCGCTGACCGCCCGACCCGATGGTGGGAGCCTTCTTGGACTTGCGGACTGCACCGCGCCGTTGCGAACTGCCGGGCATATCAGGAACCGCCTCCGGGGTGGGCATGGTGGGCGCCTTTGCCGCCGGACGCCTTCGCACCGGTTTTGGCAAGGCTCCAGCGGGCACCAGCGGGGGTGTCCTCGATGACCACGCCGGCCACCGTGAGGTCCTTGCGGATGGCGTCGGCGGTGACGAAGTCACGAGCCTCGCGCGCGGCGGCCCGCGCCGCGACGCGTGCCCTCACCAGGGCATCGAGGGCTGCCAGTGCCTCGGCGTGCTGACCGTTCTGGCCCCCCGCCCAGTGCGGGTTCAGCGGGTTCACACCCAGCACCTCGGTCATCGCGACGACCAGGCGCGCGGCCTCGGTGGCGGCCTCCTGGTCGCCTTCGTCGAGAGCGGTGTTGCCCTGCCGGACGGTGTCGTGGATGACGGCGAGGGCTCCAGAGACCCCGAGGTCGTCATCCATCGACGCGGCGAACTCGGCTGGCAGCGCCTCCGCGCCGGTGGGCACGGCGGTGGCCTCCTCGGGCAGGGCCCGGCGGAGGAAGCCCTCGATGCGGTCCATGGTCGCCTCGGCCTCCTCGAGCGAGCCTTCGTGATATTCGATCGTGGACCGGTAGTGGGCCGCGGTGAGGTAGTAGCGGACGGCGAGCGGTCGCGCCAGACGTGTGATCTCGGCTACCACGAGCGAGTTGTCCAGGGACTTGCTCATCTTTTCCCCGCCCATGGTGACCCAGGCGTTGTGGAGCCAGAAGTTGGCAAAGTCGAGGCCGGCGGCGCGCGACTGCGCCTGTTCGTTCTCGTGGTGGGGGAACCGCAGGTCGACGCCGCCACCATGGATGTCGAAGGCATCCCCGAGGTACTTGCGGGCCATCGCCGAGCATTCCAGGTGCCACCCCGGCCGACCCCGGCCGAACGGTGTCGGCCACGACGCGGTGTGCGGCTCCTCGGGCTTGCGGCCCTTCCAGAGGGCGAAGTCGCGGGGATCGCGCTTCCCGCGGGGGTCGGCGTCCTCGGCTGCGGCCATGTCGTCGACCCGCTGGTGGGTCAGCTCGCCGTAGGCCGGCCAGGACCGCACGTCGAAGTAGACGTCGCCGCTGCCATCCTCGGCCTGGTAGGCGTGCCCCTTCTCGACCAGCACCTCCATGAGCTCGATCATCTCGGGGATGTGGCCGGTGGCGCGCGGCTCGTAGGTCGGAGCCAGCACGCCAAGGAGCTCGAGCGCCCGCGCCGTCTCGACTTCGTTGCGGTAGGACAGCGCATACCAGGGCTCCCCGGCGGCAGCCGACTTGCGCAGGATCTTGTCGTCGATGTCTGTGACGTTGCGGACCAGCTCCACTTCAAGGCCGTGGCCGGTCTCGAGCCACCGCCGCAACACGTCGAAGGCAACGGCGAAGCGGACGTGGCCGATGTGCGGCGGCGACTGGGTGGTGAGCCCACAGATGTAGATGCCCACCCTGCCGGGCTGGAGAGGGGTGAAGTCGCGCAGCTCAGCCGCCGCGGTGTCGAACAGTCGAAGGCTCACCCGGGCGAGTTTATCGGCGCCGGCGGCAGCGCTGCGCCAGCCGGTTTGGCCGGGAGCGCCCTCACGAACACCACGGCGACCACGGCGACCACGGGAGCGGACTCGATCCGAGCCTGGGGACACGCCGACGCACGTCCCTGAACGCAGGAAATGGCCTGAGTGGGGAATCTCCCATTGTCACAGCGCCGAACCTTTGGTCGACTGGCCTTTGGTGGGTCTCGCCCATCCGGGGCCGGATCCGCTGCGGACCGGAGGTTACCTATGAGCAGTGAAACGCGGTCGATCACCGACGAAGCCGAACTCGCGGGGCCTGATGCGGGGGTGCACGCCAGCATCTCCGTTCCAGCGCCCCCAGCGCGGGTCTGGCAGCACCTGATCAGCCAGCCCGGCACCGAGGCCCTGCTGGGGGACGGTGTCCGCCTTGGCGGCAAGGGCGAGTCCTGGCACGCCTCGGACGGATCGTATGGCGTGGTCCGCAGTTATCACCCGACCGAGCAGCTTCGCGTCACCTGGCATCCCCAGGAGGACGGACCAGTGAGCATGCTCGACCTCCATCTACTTCCCCAGGGCGACGCCACGCGCGTCGACCTGGTCCACCAGGGTCAGGGCGCCACGGTCAGCCAACGCCATTGGCAGGAAGCCCTCGACCGCGTCGCGACCACCCTTCCCGACTGACGGCTTCTGCGCGGCTACTCTCCCGGCCATCCCGTATGCCGCGCGGCTGGCCCCCACGGCATACCCCGACTTTCCGCGGCCGGTCGACTGGCGGCACCTGTTCACCGCGCCCATGATGTTTTGTCATGGGTGCAGCGTCGGATCCTCAGTGGACTGTCGAGTGGCCGCCTGCTCCGGCGCGCCCCGGACGACAGGAGGAAATCGTGAACCGATGGCGGATCAGGGTGGCAGGAGTCAGCGTGGTCGGGGTGGCCGCGGCGCTGCTGATCGCAGCCGCGCCCGCGACCGCCGACAGCGGTCAGGCTCTGGGGCAGGACAAAGATGCCGGGCCGCTGCCCGGGGGATACCAGAACCTCGTGGTCATCTACGAGGAGAACCACTCCTTCGACAACCTCTACGGCTCATGGGGGAAGGTCGGCAGCGACCGTGTCGACGGCATCCAGTCCGTGCCCCAGGTGGCCCAGGACGGCACCACGTACAACTGCCTGCTCCAGGACGACGTCAACCTGACCTCCCCGTCGCCGCTGGCGACGACCTGCACGGACCCGGCGCACGGCATACCGGCAAGTGCCTTTGACAACCACGTGTTCACGATCGACGACTACATCCAGCCGGACGACACGACCTGCCCGAAGCCCGAAGGCGCCCGCTCCGTCAACGACAACGGCTTCCTCAATGGCACCGGCCTCCCGGGCGGCTGCACCCGCGACCTGGTCCACCGCTTCTACCAGGAGAAGTACCAGATCGACGGTGGCAAGCAGGACCGTTACGTCACCGGGTCCGATGCCGTGGGCCTCGCCATGGGCGTCTACCGCACCCAGGACCTGCCGATCTACCGCTACCTGCACGGCAAGGGGGCGCCCAACTACGTCGTGGCCGACCGGTTCTTCCAGGGTGCGAACGGCGGGTCGTTCCTCAACCACCAGTGGCTGATCGCGGCGCGGGCACCGCTCGACACCTCCGGCGGCGCCCTCGGAGCGGCCAACTCCAAGCTCGACGACAACGGGATGCCGACCTCGTACCTGCTCTACACGGCCACCAAGCCGGCTACGGACCTCAGGGACGGCCAGCTCACGGTCGCGTGTCCCGGCGGGGGCAACAACGTGGCGACGGCCTGCGGCAACTTCGCGGTCAACACGGTGCAGCCGTCCTCGGCGCCCTTCGGGGGCGGGGCCAAGATCCCGCTCATCGACGACGCCGTCTACCCGAACATCGGCGACCGCATGACCGCCAAGGGCGTCACCTGGAACTGGTACTCGGGCGGCTGGGATGCAGCCGAGGCGGGCCACCCAGGGAGCACGTTCCAGTTCCACCACCAGCCGTTCAACTACTTCGCGGACTACGCGCCGGGCAAGCCGGGCCGCGCCCACCTGCAGGACGAGAAGAACTTCTTCTCGGCCGCGGCGGCGGGCACGCTGCCGCAGGTGAGCTTCGTCAAGCCGTACGGCATCGAGAACGAGCACCCCGGCTATGCCAGCGAGCCCAACGGCAGCGATCACCTGGTCGACCTGCTCCAGGCCATCACCTCCGGCCCGCAGGCCAGGCAGACCCTGGTCGTGGTGACCTACGACGAGTTCGGCGGGCAGTTCGACCACGTGGCACCGCCACAGAGCGACGCCTGGGGCCCCGGCACCCGGATCCCCGCGCTCGTGCTCTCGGCCGGCATGGCGCACTCAGGTGTCGACAGCACCACCTACGACACCACGTCGATCATGGCGACCATCGAGCACAGCTTCGGGCTCGCCCCTGTGGCGACTCGCGACGCGGCGGTCAACGACCTCACGAACGCCGTCGAGGTCGGCGGCCGCCACTGGGACGCCCGTCCCTAGCGTTCCCCGCAACAACCACAGCCCGATGCCCACGGCCCACAGGTCCGTGGGCATCGGGCTGCCCACTGCCACAGGTGCACACCGGGGTTGCCGGGTGGCTCAGTGCCTGGCGAACACCAGCGCCGTCGCGATGGCCGCGATTCCCTCGCCCCGTCCGGTGAGGCCCAGTCCGTCGGTGGTCGTGCCGCTCACCGACACCGGCGCGCCCGCTGCGGCGGAGAGCGCCGCCTGGGCCTCGCCACGGCGGGTGCCGACCTTGGGCCGGTTGCCGATCACCTGCACGGCCACGTTTCCGACCTCGTAGCCCGCCTCGCGCACCAGCCGCGCGGCCTCGGCGAGCAGCGCCACCCCCGAGGCTCCGGCCCACTCGGGCCGCGACGTGCCGAAGTGGGCGCCGAGGTCGCCGATCCCGGCCGCGGAGAAGAGCGCATCGCAGCATGCGTGCGCAGCGACATCGGCGTCGGAGTGACCCGCGAGGCCGAGCTCCCCCGGCCACTCGAGTCCGGCGATCCAGAGCGCGCGCTCGGTGCCCTCCGGCGCAAAGGCGTGGACGTCCACGCCGACTCCAGTCCGGGGCATCAGCATCGGCATCGGCATCGGCATCGGCATCGGCTCAGGCTTCCTCGCGCAAGGTGAGCTCAGCAACTCGCAGGTCGTGCGGCGTCGTGATCTTCGCGGCGCGGCTGTCGCCTTCGACCACGGTCACGGGGACACCGAGCAGCTCGACGAGGGCCGCGTCGTCGGTGGCCTTAACGCCCGAGGCATGCGCTCGCATCAGGGTCGACCGGTCGAAGCCCTGCGGTGTCTGCACCGCCCGCAGGGAGGAACGATCTGGGGTGCTCAGCACTTTGCCGGCCGCATCGGTCACCTTGATGGTGTCCACAACGGGTATGCCAGGCACGACCGCGGGTGCCCCCGCCCGGACCGCGTCGATCACCCGCGCGAACACGGTGCCCGGAGTGAGGCAGCGGGCGGCGTCGTGGACCAGCACGACGTCACAGCTCTCGTCCAGCGCGGCCAGCCCGGCCGCCACGGAATCGGTGCGCTCGGCGCCCCCGGCTACGACGTGAACCCGGGGCTCACCGGCATACCGCTCCTGGAGCGTCGACACCAACGCAGCCGGGGCGACCACGACGACCTGCGTGACCGCAGGTACGTCGTGGACACCCCGGATGGCATGGGTGAGTATCGGCTCGCCGGCGAGCTCGACCAGCGCCTTGGGCACCGACGCTCCGAGCCGCGTGCCGCTGCCGGCTGCGACCAGGATGACGCTGGTGGTCAGGAGGCGAGGACCTCGTCGAGGATGGCCTCGGCCTTGTCCTCGTTGGTCTTCTCCGCCAGGGCCAGCTCGGATACCAGGATCTGGCGGGCCTTGGCGAGCATGCGCTTCTCGCCGGCCGACAGACCGCGGTCCTTGTCGCGGCGCCACAGGTCGCGGACAACCTCGGCGACCTTGATGACGTCACCAGACGCGAGCTTCTCGAGGTTTGCCTTGTAGCGGCGCGACCAGTTGGTCGGCTCCTCGGCAACGGGGGCGCGCAGCACTTCGAAGACCTTGTCCAGGCCCTCTTGGCCGACGACGTCGCGAACACCGACGAGATCGCAGTTCTCGGCGGGAACCTCGATGGTGAGGTCTCCCTGGGCGACCTTGAGCTTGAGGTACTGCTTGTCCTCGCCCTTGATCGTGCGGATCTTGATTTCTTCGATCAGTGCCGCCCCGTGGTGGGGGTACACGACCGTTTCGCCGACCTTGAAAACCATGTGCTGTTTTCCCCTTTCGCGACGTCCAGAATAACACGCCACGACGACGAAGAGGAACTCAGCACGCTGCATTTGTGCAGGTCAGAGCCTCAAACGCGTTGAAATCGCGCCCGATTCGGTCTTGACAGGAAGGTTGTGGCGTGCATCTTGCGCGGGTGCGCACGGACGCGAACCCCGGGCCGGTAGGCTGTCCGCCGTGACGCCACGAACCGCTGCACCCGCCAGCAGTGCCAAGGATTTCCGCGCCTCCGTTGCCCTCAGCGCGACCCCCCTGACCCGCGCGTCGAAAGGCGCGGCCGCTGTCGCCATCGCCGCGGCGGCGGTGCTCTCCGGCTGCCAGCTTGCCTCCCCGGTCCAGACCAACGTGATGTACAACGCCGCCGACGGTGTGCCCGTCGACCTCGGCAATGTGCAGATCCGTGACCTTGTGATCGTCGCTGACACCAAGGGCGGGCCGGGCACGCTGTCCGGGTCCCTGATCAACACGGCGTCCACGCCTCAGACCGTCACCTTTGCCGATGGCCAGAGCCAAGCCACAGCCGAGGCGCAGCCCTACAGCCAGGAGCCGATCTCCGGCACCTCCGAGGTCGTCATTCCGCAGGTCAGCGCCCCACCGGGGGGCGTGGTGCAGCTGACCGTCGCCACGCAGGCCTCCGGGGCCAGTGTCGTGACAGTGCCGGTTGTCTTGGCCGACCTCTACTACAAGACGCTCGCCCCGACGGCCACCGAGAGCGCGACCACCACCGCGGGCGGCTGATCACCCATCCAGCCCCGAGGGGGCGCCAATGAGGGGTCCTAGTTGGGCTCGAACTTGTAGCCGAGGCCTCGCACCGTGACGATGAAGCGGGGATTCGCCGGATCCGGCTCGACTTTCGTGCGCAGCCGCTTGACATGCACGTCCAGGGTCTTGGTGTCACCCACGTAGTCGCTCCCCCACACGCGGTCGATCAGCTGCATGCGCGTCAGCACCCGGCCGGCGTTGCGCAGGAGCATCTCGAGCAGCTCGAACTCCTTCAGGGGAAGCGGGGTCTGCGAGCCGTTGACCGTCACCACGTGGCGCTCCACGTCCATGCGGACCGGCCCCGCCTCGAGCGTCCGGGGCAGCAGGTCCTCAGGCTCGGCAAGCCGGCGAAGGACCGCCTTGATCCGGGCGAGAAGCTCGCGCGAGGAGTACGGCTTGGTGACGTAGTCGTCGGCGCCGATCTCCAGGCCGACCACCTTGTCGATCTCGCTGTCCTTCGCGGTCAGCATGATGACCGGCACGTTCGAGCGCTGCCGGAGCGCACGGCATACGTCCACACCTGAAAGGCCGGGGAGCATCAGGTCGAGCAGCACGAGATCGGCACCTGCCCGGTCGAACTCCGCAATGGCCTCCGGCCCGGTCTCGGCGATGCCGACCTCGTAGCCCTCCTTGCGCAGGAGGTAGGACAGCGGGTCGGAGAAGGACTCCTCGTCCTCCACCACCAGGATGCGCGTCATTCGGCCCTCTCTCGATCTGGGTCAGGGAGGCGCGCCGAGGCGGCACGATCCGCAGCTGCTGGCAGGCGCATCGTGAACGTCGAGCCCCGGCCCTCCTCGCTCCAGACCGTCACGTCGCCGCCGTGGTTGGCGCAGATGTGCTTGACGATCGCCAGGCCGAGCCCGGTGCCGCCGGTAGCCCGGGAGCGCGCCGCGTCAACCCGGTAGAAGCGCTCGAAGATCCTGGCCTGGTCGGCCTCGGAGATGCCCCGGCCCTCGTCGGTGACCGAAATCTCTACGATGTCGTCGACCTGGCGCCCGCCGACGGCGACCTTGCCGCCTTGGTCGGAGTAGTTCACGGCGTTGGCCACGAGGTTGCGGACGGCGGTCACCAGCAGGTCCTCGTCGCCGAACACCTTGAGGTCCGGCGCGCAGGACTCGACGATGTCGATGCCCTTGGCGTCGGCGCCGACCCGGGTGTAGTCGACGGCCTCCTGTACGGTGGCCCGGATGTCGACCAGCTCCGGCTCGTGGAGCGTGTCGGCGACCTGGAGGCGGGAGAGGTCGACGATCTCCTTGACCAGCCGCGACAGCCGAGTCGACTCGGTCTGCATCCGCTTCGCGAAGCGCTCGACCGCCTCGGGGTCGTCCCTCGCGTCCAGCACCGCCTCGGCGAGCAGGGCGAGGCCGCCGACCGGGGTCTTGAGCTCATGGCTCACGTTGGCCACGAAGTCACGCCGCACCTCCTCGAGGCGACGGGCGTGGGTGTTGTCCTCGAGCAGGAGCAGCACGTGCGCCGCCCCCAGGGGTGCCACCCTGGCATGCATCGTCACCTGACCCCGGCCCATCGGCCCGCGCGGCAGCTCCACCTCCACCTCGCGGATCACGCCGTCCCGCCGCACCTGGCGCGCGAGATGTCGCAGCTCGGCGTGCACCAGCTCGCCCCGCCTGACCAGGCCGTAGGAGACGGCGCTGGCCGAGTTGTTGACGACCAGGTCGCTGGAGTCGAGGACGATGCCGATCGACCGCAGCACGGCCAGGACGTCGCCGACACCCGCCGGAAGCGCCGGCGGAGTCTCGGGATCGGGGATATGTTTCTGCTGCTGTTCGGAGAACCTGACAGCGGCGACGGCGATGGCGCCCATGAGGAGCCCTGCGGCTCCACCGAGCGTTGCCGCGGTCGTCGCATCCACGACATCCAGCGTACGCAGGCTCTCCGGCCGGCTTGGACGCGCCGAGGCGTCGTGCGCCCTGGTGCACCCAGATGTTCACCTGAGGTCCGACGCCTGTTCACGGCCCCGTGGGACTCTCGGGACCGCGATCCAGCGGCCGGGCGATCCCGCCGCGCCACCCGACCCGACAGGACGACCCGGAGCACCATGCGCGACGCATTCCACGAGGAACTCGACAAGATCACCGACCAACTGGTGGAGATGACGCGCATGGCCGGATCAGCCATGGCCCGTGCCACCACGGCTCTGCTCGACGCCGACGTCCGGCTCGCCGAGCAGGTCATCGAGTCCGACGCCCAGATCGACGCCATGCGCGAGTCGCTCGACATCCTCTCGATCGACGTCCTGGCGCGCCAGCAGCCGGTGGCGACCGACCTGCGGATGGTCGTGACAGCCATGCGCATGAGCGCCGACCTCGAGCGCATGGGCGACCTCGCCCGGCATGTCGCCAAGGTGGCCCGCCGCCGGTTCCCCGAGTCGGCGGTTCCTGCAGACATCCGCGCGACGATCCTGCAGATGGGACAGGTCGCGGAGCGCATCGTGGCCAAGGCCGGGTCGGTCATCGCCGCCAAGGACGTCGAGGCCGCCAAGTCGCTCGAGCGCGACGACGACGCGATGGACGACCTGCACCGCGAGCTGTTCAGCCACCTGGTCGACGGCACCTGGCAGCACGGCACCGAGGCGGCGGTCGACATCACTCTGGTGGGCCGCTATTACGAGCGCTTCGCCGACCACGCCGTCTCGGTGGCGTACCGCGTGATCTACCTCGTCACGGGCGAGTGGGACAGCGAGCAGGAGACGGACCACGAGGAGCAGGAGGACGCCTACCACAGCTGACTCGGGGCCGGGCACAGTGGCAGCCACCCGGCATACCTGCACGTGGTATGCCGGTCGGCCGCCGCTCAGCCCCAGGTCACCAGGGCGCGGCGCGAGTCAGCGGCCCTGGTTAGCGACTGCCGCGGCAGCAGTGGCAGCCGCCTCCGGGTCAAGGTACTGGCCGGGGCCGGTCGGCATGAAGTCGTCGCCCAGCTCGTAGACCAGGGGCATGCCGGTGGGGATGTTGAGCGCCGCGATGTCCTCGTCGGAGATCTCGTCCAGGTGCTTGACCAGCCCGCGCAGGCTGTTGCCGTGGGCGGTGACCAGCACCGTCTCGCCGCCCTTCAGGTCGTCCTTGATCGGGCCGTCCCAGTAGGGCATGAACCGCTCGATCACGTCCTTGAGGCACTCCGTACGGGGCACGTCCACGCCCTGGTATCGCGGGTCGCCGGTCTGGTCCCACTCGCTGCCCAGCTCGATCGGCGGGGGCGGCGCGTCGAACGAGCGGCGCCACAGCATGAACTGCTCCTCACCGAACTCCGCCAGGGTCTGCTTCTTGTCCTTGCCCTGCAGCGCGCCGTAGTGGCGCTCGTTGAGGCGCCAACTGCGCCGCACCGGGATCCAGTGGCGGTCGCAGGTGTCCAGGGCGAGGTTGGCAGTGTTGATGGCGCGGCGGAGCACGCTCGTGTGGACCACCGTCGGTAGAACCCGCTGCTCCTTGAGCAGCTCGCCTCCGTGGACGGCCTCGTCGCGGCCGCGGTCGTTCAGGTCGACGTCGACCCAGCCGGTGAAGAGGTTGCGCGAGTTCCACTCCGACTCGCCGTGGCGGAGCAGGATGAGCGTGTAGGCCATGCCGCCAGCCTAGTGGCGGCGCTGCATCGCCTCGATCGCCAGGCGGTTGAGCCGCAGCTCCTCGCGCAGTTCGGGGTCGTCCATGGCGAGGTAGACCAGCCCGCAGTCTTTCGGTCCCGTGGCTCCGGGGAAGCAGAGGGAGCACGGCTCGCCTGGGCGGAGCGGGCACATGGGCATCGGGGTGCTGCGGCGGGCGATTTGGGTGGTTTGCATGGCTGGCTCCTCGGGTGGCTGACCCTTCACGTCAGTGTCCGTCGGCTCCCGCGCATCCGCCGGGGCCGAAGGTCCCGCGTCCCGCGACCACCAGCACGAGTGCCTCAGTCCTCCAGCAGGTGCCGAAAAGCCTCGAGGTTGCGCAGGCTCTCTCCGCGCGAGACCCGCCAGTCCCATTCCTTCTTCATGGAGGTGAGGAAGCCCATGACGAGCAGGTCGTTGAACGGGTCGTCTGCAGCGTGCAGGACGACCCCGAGGAGCTGGTCGAGGTATGCCGGGTCGACGCCTGCCGCTGGGACGCGCCCGGTGAGGTAGACATCGCCGGAGTTGTCGATGGCATAGGCGAGGCCTGGCAGGCGGAGATTGCTGCGCAGCAGGTAGCGGTAGACCTGCTCATGGTTCTCGTCGGGGTTGCGCAGGACGAAGGCGGAGACCGAGAGGGCGTCCTCGCCGGCCACGAGGGAAACCACGGTCTTGAGCTTCTTCTCCCCCGGCAGGGTCACGACGAACTCGCCGTCGCGGGTCCCCTGTTCCCAGGCGAGGCCCGACTCGACCAGCGTCTTCTCGATCGTGGCGGCGAGCGCCTCACGCTCCCGACTCACGGGATGACCGCCGAGGGAACGCCCCGGAGGGTGCTGGCCTGGGCGATCGGCGCTCCCTCGCGGGCGAGGCATGCCTCGGAGTAGACCTCGATGAGCCTTTCGGCGGTGCGGTCCCAGCCGAACTGGCCTGCGTGGCGAGCGGCCCTGGCGCCCAGGGCGGCCCGGACCCCAGGATCGAGGAGGAGTGGCTCCATCTCGTCGGCCCAGTGGCGCGGGTCGTGCCCGTCGACCAGGACTCCCCCGTCGCCCACGGCGGTGGAGAGCCCCCCGACCCGTGCCGCCACCACGGGGGTGCCGGTGGCCTGGGCCTCGATCGCGACCAGACCGAAGGACTCGCTGTGCGAGGGCACCGCGACGAGGTCCGCTGCTCGGTACCAGTCGGCCAGCTCGGCCCGGCTGACCGGGGGCACGAACCGCACCTGGGGTCCGATGCCGAGCCGCTCGGCCAGGTCGTTGAGGGCCCGCGGAGCAGCCAACCCGGTGCCGCTGGCACCGCCCAGGACCCCCACCACGAGCCGGCCCCGCCAGTCCGGCCGGCGGGCGAGCAGCTCGGCGGCGGCCCGGATGAGAACGTCGGGGCCCTTGAGCGGCTGGATCCGGCCGACGAAGAGGAGCAGCAGGGCGTCCTGCGGGACCCCCACCGCGGCCCGGGCAGCTGCCCGGCTGCCCGGCGTGAACACGGACAGGTCCACCCCCGGAGGCACGATGCGCACCTTTCCCGGCTCCGCGGCATACAGCTCGATGAGCTCCCGTGCCTCGTCGACCGTGCTGGCGACCAGCCGGTCTGCGGCCTCGACCACCTGGGCCTCGCCGATCTCGCGCCCGGTCGGCTCAGGCACGTCGCCGTCGGCCATGTGGAGGTTCTTGACGCGGGCCATGGTGTGCATCGTGTGGACCAGCGGGACCTGCCAGCGGTCGGCAGCCAGCCATCCCACCTGGCCGGAGAGCCAGTAGTGGGAGTGGACGAGGTCGTAATGGTCTTCCGGCGCGTGAGCACCGGTGCGCATGACGCCGGCAGCAAAGGCACAGAGCTGGCCCGGCAGGTCGTCCTTGCCGAGCCCCTCGTAAGGACCCGCGGTGATGTGGCGGACGGTCACACCAGGCGCGATCTCGACCACGAAGGGTAGGCCGGCCGTGGTGGTGCGCGTGAAGATCTCGACCTCCACGCCACGGGCGGCGAGCTGGCGTGCGGACTCGACGATGTAGACGTTCATCCCACCGGCATCGCCGGTGCCCGGCTGGTCGAGCGGCGAGGTGTGGACGCTCAGCATGGCTACGCGGCGCGGGCCACGGGAGCGGGCTGCGGCGGTCGCGTCCATGACGTCAGTGTGCCACCGGGACCGGAGTGGGCGAGATCGTGAGGAGGGCCGTCGAGGCCCACACATGGATGTCGTGGCGCCCCATGTGGCTGAGGTCCATCGCGCGCGGCGCGCGGCCGGGGCCAACCGCGATCTGCGTGTGGAGGACGGTGCGGAAGAGCGGTTTGTCGGCGGGCGCGCCTGCCCGCACCCACCAGGTGCCCAAGCGGAGGTTGCGCGCGGGCAGGTAGGGCTGGATGCCGTAGGTGGCGGCCTTGGGGTCGAGGTGCACCACCACCGCAGCGGCGCCGGGGACCGAGATCCCGACCCGCACCAACCGCCCGGCGAGCTCGATCCGGATGCGCAGGGGCAGGCTCTCGTGCTCGTCGAAGACGATTCCCTCGTAGGTGGCGACACCAGGCAGGATCCGGGCCTCGGTGATGCGCACGTTGTTGAGGACCTTGGTCACCCGCTCGCGCGCGCCGGAGTCGGTGCGGCGGACCGTGCCCAGGATCGCGGATACCGGCGAGCCGGCCCGCACCGTCTCGGTCAGGATGCGGTCGTCCCGCTCGATGCGGATGCCGGACAGGTAGACCGAGGCGGTGGCGCCCTTGCCGAGGACCGCGATTCCGCGGACCCCGGGGCCGATCTCGAGCAGGCCCGGGGTGACGTCGCGCACCGTGTCGGTCCGGCCGAGGTACGGCGGGAGGTAGGACACCGCGGCAAGGATGGCGGCCGCCGTGCAGGACACGACGAGGGCCACCATGCTCTTGCTGATGTCCCGGCTCGTGTTCCGGCTCGGAGAGGCCACCCCTGCCACGCGCCGCGTCCGAGGATTCAGCGGGCGTAGTCGTCTTCGAGGCGAACGATGTCGCCCTCGTCGAAGGCGCCGTAGGCGATCTCCAGCAGGCGGCCGCTGCGGTCACCCTTGTTGGACATGCGATGCACCGCGCCCACTGGCACCCACACCGCCTCGCCGGGCTGGGCCTCCCAGGTGCGTTCGTCGACCGTGACCTCGATGGGCACGTCGAGCACCTGCCAGAACTCCGAGCGCTGCGCATGCCTCTGGAGCGAGAGCCGATGGCCCGGGTCGATGCTGATGATCTTGACGGTCACGGCCTCGTTGGTCGCGAACTGCGCGAACTGGCCCCAGGGGCGCTCGACAACGAAGACCTCGTCGCGCGGGTCCGGGCGGTCAGACATGGCGCTCATGCTAGCGGGCGGTCACCAGGGGCCGTACGGACCAGCGGTGCCGCCGCGACCTGACACCCGGCGCAACGCGGGGCGCACATCGGTGAGGTAGATGGCGGCACCCACCACGGCGAGGAGGCTGAAGATGTTCAGCGGATTGCGGAAGGTCACGAAGCCGAGCAGCGCCGCCACGACCAGCACGATCGTCCAGAACTGCTTGGTGCGCTTTCCCGCTGCGACGAACGCGTCTGGCCGCTGGCGCAGGACATCGATCAGCGCCCAGATCTCGAGACCGAGCGCGGCGACGCCGAGGAGGAGGAGCACCGAACCCTGGGCGCTGCTGAGGAACATGCCCACAAGCCTAAGCCGTCAGACGTCGAGGATGATCGTCACGGGACCATCGTTCACCAGCGCAACGTCCATCATCGCCCCGAACTCGCCCGTCGCGACCTCCAGCCCACGGGCTCGCAACGCAGCCACGAGGTCGTCCATCAGGGGCTCGGCCACCGGCCCGGGCGCCGCCGCCCCCCATGACGGCCGCCGGCCCTTGCGGGTGTCGGCATACAGCGTGAACTGGCTGACCACCAGTACGGGAGCCCCCACGTCGACGGCCGACTGCTCGTCGCGCAGGATGCGCAGCTCGCTGATCTTCCGGGCCATGGCGGCCACCTCAGGTGGCCCGTCGTCGTGGCTCACGCCGACCAGGGCGAGCAGGCCAGGACGCTCGATGGCTCCCACCACCCGCCCGTCGACCGTGACCGAGGCTCGGGAGACCCGCTGCAGCACCGCCCGCACCGTGCGGCCTCAGATGCCGACGGCGACGATCGCGCCCACCGGCTCGCCGTGGCCCAGCACGGGCGCGTCCTCCAGCTGCGCCAGCGCGGGAGACTCCACGCCCAGCTTGCGGAGCACTGCGGCCAGGATCACGGGCTTGGCCCGTGGGTACCCGTCGGCAACCTTCACGGCGACGCCGCGCCCGTCGGCGAGCCCCACGGCATACACCGCCTCGGCCCCGTCCTTCGCGACCAGTCCTGGGGTCGCCTCGATCAGGGCCGTCACATCCCTGCGCGTGCCGCCGAGGTATGTCGGGTAGCTGCGGATCGCGTCGGAGACGTCGGCTTCCGGGGTGCCCGGGTCGGCGGATGCCAACCGTCCGAACCCCCGGGCGAGGCCGGCCAGGGTCACCGCCATCACCGGGGCGCCGCAGCCGTCGACCGCCGTCGCGAAGATCGGGTCGCCGGTGAGCTCCTCGAGGGTTGCGGCGATGGCTACCTGGAGCGGGTGCGCCGGATCGCGATAGGTGGTGGTGTCCCAGCCGTTGACGACGCAGGTGGCGAGCATGGCGGCGTGCTTGCCCGAGCAGTTCTGGGCTATGGGCTCCTTGCCGAGGCCCGCGCGGATCCGCGACTCGCGCTCCTGCTCGTCGACGGGGAGATCGGGGGTGTTCTGCAGGTCCGCCTCGGTGAGGCCGTACCCGGCGAGGATGCGCCGGACGCCTTCGAGGTGGAACGGCTCCCCGGAATGGCTGGCGCAGGCCAGCGACAGCAGCTCGGGCGCCAGCTTGAGACCGGCGCGCACCATCGCCAAGATCTGGAGAGGCTTGTTCGCCGACCGGGGGAAGACCGGGGAGTCGACGTCGCCGAGGGCCATCACCGTGGTGCGGTCGGGCGCGACGACGGCCACGCTGGCCCTGTGGACGGACTCGACGAAGCCGCCGCGGACGTAATGCGCGAGGACGGGGGCGTCGTAGAGCGCTGGAGGGGGCTGCGTGCTCACGCGCTGACGATATCGAGCGGGCGGGGACGGTGAAGCGGCCGGTCGGTATCCCGACCGGCCGCTTCGGCTGGTCACGCTTCGGCTCCTTGACCAGTGGCTGCCTGGGGACTCAGCCCCGGCCACCCGTCAGGTGCGCGAAGATCAGTCGCCCACCTTCTTGCTGGCGGTCTTCGCAGCCTTGGCCGATGCCTTGAGGGTCTCCTCGGCGCTGGTGGCGACGCCCTTGGCGGACGCGACCGAGCGGGCCGTGCCCTTGCGGGCGGTCGTCGCGCTGCGCTTCGCCGACGTGCGGGTGTGAACCGCGGCGTCGGTGACCTCGGTCTTCGCGGACTTGGCCTCCTCGACGAACGACTCGGCGATGGCGTCGACGGCATGCGTTGCCTGGTGCCGGCCGGTGGTCAGCGTGGCCTTGGCGGTCCGCTCGAACTCGGTGGCCGCCTTGCGGACGGTCGTGACCGCGCCCTTGCCGAGGGCTACCGTGCTCTGGGCCTGGGCCAGGAAGTCCTTGGTGGCCTTCTGGGTGCGGATGCGCCTGACCAGCCGCTCGCCACGGGTGGCGAGGCCCTTGTAGGACTCCTCCGCCTTGCCGGCGAACTCGAGCCCGCGGTTGAGGGCCAGGCCTGGGAAGTCCTGGGCCTGCTCGCCGGCCTTGGTGGCGCGAGCGCTCGCAGTGGCCTGGAACTCGTTGGCCGCAGCCTGCAGCTTGGCGGCGCGCTCCTTGGCGGCTGCCTGCAGCTTCGCGGCCTGCTCGGTGGCTGCGGTCGAGACCTTCGACTGCACCGTCGTGAGGTCGAGCTCAGCGCGGGCCTTCTCGAGGTCGGCGCGCGCCTTGTTGGCGCGGGCGCGGGCCTCGCGGGCCTTCTCGACGGCCAGGTCGGTCACGCCGACAGCCGCGAAAACAGGCGTCCGGTCGGAAACCGTCTCGGTAACTGTCTTGCGGATCTCACTGATGCGGGACATGGGTACTCCATTCACTTGCTCTTGGGTGTCTGCTTCGGTGCCTTGACGGACCGCGTGGGCTGGCGCGCCGGGCGCTTGCGGCGAGTCCCCTGCTCCTCGACGGATGCGGCCCCCGCAAAGGAGTCGTAGATGTCGAGGAGCGCGGACTTCTGTCGCGCGGTCAGGTGGGGATCGGCGGCGATGGCGTCCCGAGTGGTTGGAGGCGTCTGGTGGTGGTGCGACCGCTGCTCGAGGACCCCCGCATCGAGGATCCCGGCGCGCACGTAGAGCGACTCCGAGGAAACCTCCAGCCCCTTGGCCAGCTGCTGCAGGATCTCGGCGCTCGGCTTCTTGAGCCCGCGCTCGATCTGCGAGAGGTAGGGGTTGGAGACGCCCGCAAGCTCCGACAGCTGACGCAGCGAGAGCCTGGCCGAAAGACGCTGCTCGCGCAGGTATTCGCCCAAACTGCTGCCGAGCTCGTTGAGGGGGTTGCGGGTCATACCTCCATTATGCTTGCTCTAGTTAGCAAAATGCAAACTGCGGCAAGCGTGATACGTCTCACATCCCAGCCTTGAGCGTATGCCGCCCGATCCGGTGCGTCGTCGCTGGCCTTCGGGGGCGCCCGCCGCCGAGTGTTGGAGTCGAGACCGGCCACCCGATGGTCGGTTCCGTCGGGAGGGACGAACGTCCCTAGCCCGGACAACCGCTGCGTGGTCAAGTGCCGATGGATGTCACGGAATAATCACGGTCCCGCAGTTAGGAGTGGGACCGAAGCGGAGCGTGGCACGATCCGAAGCAGCGGGGCTGGGTCCCCGTCCGGTGCGGGGTATCAACCCGCAGGAAGGACTTCTCATGGTAGTGACACGAAAGTCTCTGGCACCCGCAAGCATCTTGCTCGTTGCGGGTCTTGCTTTGTCGGCGTGCGGAACTTCCTCCGACGGTGGGGGAACGTCAACGTCATCGTCGGCGTCCGCATCGGTGCCGCAGATCGACGCGGCGGCCTTCACCGCCGACTTCTCGCTGATGAAGCAGCTGGCTCGGACTCGCGTCTCAGGGCAAGGGCAAGATCGGCGTCCTGCTGCCCGACACGACGACGTCGACCCGCTACGTCCAGTACGACGCTCCGTACCTCACGCAGGCGTTCGAGGCGGCCGGGCTGTCGTCCGACCAGTTCACGATCCAGAACGCGCAGGGCAGCGCCTCGACCATGCAGACGCAGGCCGACGCGATGATCAGCGGTGGCGCGACCGTTCTCCTGGTCGACCCGCTCGACCCGGGCTCCGGCGCTGCCATCGAGTCGAAGGCCGAGGCGGCCGGTGCGAAGGTCATCGACTACGACCGCCTGGTGACCGGCGGCCCGGCCGACCGGTACTACGTCAGCTTCGACAACGTGAAGGTCGGCGAGCTGATCGGGCAGGGCGAGGTGGACTGCATCACCGCTTGGAACGTGTCGAAGCCGAACATCCTGATCATGAACGGCGACCCGACGCGACAACAACGCGAAGCTGTTCGCCCAGGGCTACCACTCGGTGCTCGACCCGAAGTTCGACTGACGGGACGCTACGTCAAGGTCGGCGAGCCGGCTGGCACCTGGACGCCGTCGGTCGCGGCCACCACGTTCCAGCAGCAGTGGACTGCGCACACGAACATCAACGCGGTGGTGACGCCGAACGACGACAACGCCAACGCCGTCATCTCGGTGCTGAAGTCGAACAAGATCCCAGCGAAGACGTTCCCGACCACGGGTCAGGACGCGTCGCTGCCCGGCCTGCAGAACATCCTCACGGGCTACCAGTGCGGCACGGTCTACAAGCCGATCTACCTCGAGGCCCAGGCCGCAGCTGCGCTGGCCCTGTTCCTGCGGGCAGGGGTCGACGCCGCCCACGACCCTGGTCAACGCGAAGACGACGGACACGCAAGATCGGCAAGGACATCGCGTCCGTCTACACCACGCCGATCTGGGTGACCTCGGAGAACATGAACAGACACCGTCGTGAAGGACGGCGCGGTCACCAAGGACAAGCTGTGCGCCGGCAATGTTGCGAGCGCCTGCACGGCAGCCGGGATCAGCTAGCCCGGAATCTCGGCCGTGGCCGGGCCGCTCATGCGGCCCGGCCACGGCCACGACCACACAGATGGATGCGCGACGCTAGGAGCAGGAGGACACCACGGACCAGGTGAGCCCGAGCGCCGAGGGCAGATCGGCGACCGCCTCGTCGGACGAGGCGGGCGAGCCGCTGCTTCGGCTGCGGGGCATCAGCAAGAACTTCGGCCCGGTGCGGGCCCTCACCGACGTCGATCTCGACATCCCGGCGGGGCAGGTCACCGCACTGGCGGGCGACAACGGTGCGGGGAAGTCCGTCCTGATCAAGTGCATCGCCGGCATCCATGCGCCCGACCTCGGGCGAGATCTGGTGGGACGGCGAACCGGTCCACATCCACACGCCGCGCGACGCCGCCGCGCTCGGCATCGAGACCGTCTACCAGGACCTCGCCCTGTGCGACAACCTCGACATCGTCGCAGAACATGTTCCTGGGCCGGGAGCGAACCCGTCGGATGGCCCTCGACGAGGAGTCCATGGAGCACTCCGCGCTGGAGACCCTCAAGAGCCTGGCGGTGACCAGCGTACGGTCGATCCGGCAGCCGGTCGCCTCGCTGTCCGGCGGGCAGCGGCAGTCGGTTGCGATCGCCAAGGCCGTGCTGTGGAACTCCAAGCTGGTGATCATGGACGAGCCGACCGCCGCCCTCGGCGTGGCCCAGACCGCGATGGTGCTGGAGCTCGTGCGCAGGCTGGCCGACCGCGGGGTGGCCGTCCTGATCGTCTCGCACAACATGAACGACGTGTTCCAGGTCGCCGACCGGATCGCGGTGCTCCACCTCGGCAAGATGGTCGCAGTACGTCCGATCGAAGAGCTCGACCGCCAGATCGTGGTCGACCTCATGACGACGGGCGAGTCCACGCGGGTCGCGCAGCCGCGCCCGGATCGGGAGTAGACGATGGCGAAGCTCGACGAGGCCCCAAGCGTCGCCCGAGGAGGCCCAGCCGGCCGCGCTCGCACGACCGACCACGGCCGGTTACCGTGCGGTGCCTCGAACTCGCTCGCCAGGATCAGGGGTGGCGACACCGGGGTGCTGCCGGTCATCGCCGGCCTGCTCCTCGTCTCGATCCTGTTCCAGTCGCTGAACGGCAACTTCCTGACCGCGGGCAACCTGGTCAACCTGCTCGTGCAGGCGGCGGTGTTCAGCATCCTGGCCATGGGGCAGGTGTTCGCCCTGCTCCTCGGCGAGATCGACCTGTCGATCGGCTTCGTCGCCGGGCTCAGCGCGGTCATCATGGCGGAGCGGGTCCAGCCGACCGTCGGCTGGCCCTGGTGGCTGGCGATCCTCGCTGCGTTGGCCGTGTGCGCGGCAATCGGAGCCCTCCAGGGCAGCCTGATCACGCGGCTCGGCCTGCCGTCGTTCGTGGTCACGCTGGCTGGGCTGCTGTTCTGGCAGGGCGTCATGCTGATGATCCTGGGCAGCGGCGGCTCGATCCTGATCCAGGACCAGACCATCAACGACATCTCGAGCGGCAACCTGTCCCGGATCGGCGGGTGGGTCGTGATGCTGGTGATCGTCGGCGTGTTCGCGGTCTACACCTGGCGCGGCGACGCGCGCCGGCGCGACGCCGGGCTCACGGCACCCCCAGCGACGCTCACCCTCGTCAAGATCCTGCTGTCCCTCGTGGGGGGCGTGGCGCTCGTCCTGCTCTGCAACGCCAACCGCGGCATCCTCCGCCCGGTCTACGGCGTGCCCTGGGTGGTCCTGCTGGTCTTCGGGGTCCTCGCCGTCTGGACGTTCGTGCTGGGCCGCACCCGGTTCGGCCGGTACATCTACGCGATCGGCGGCAACGCGGAGGCCGCCCGGCGGGCCGGCGTCAGCCTGGCCCGGATCCGGACCCTCGCCTTCGTCCTCGCATCGTTCACCGCGGGCATCGCCGGGGTCGTCTACGCGTCTCGCCTGCGGTCGATCTCCACGGCCATCGATGGCGGCACCCTCGTGCTCTATGCCGTCGCCGCCGCGGTGATCGGCGGCACCAGCCTCTTCGGCGGCCGGGGCAAGGCGATGCACGGCGTCCTCGGCGGCATCGTCATCGCGGCGATCGACAACGGCATGGGCCTGCTGGGCTTCAGCGCGGCCAGCAAGTACATGGTCACCGCCGCCGTGCTGATCATCGCCGTGACGATCGACGCTGTCGCCCGACGCAACCGACCGGTAGGCCTGTAACGCCGCGGCGGTCGGCGCCCAAGCGGATCAGCGGTCCGGTCGGTCAACGGACGGGCCCGAAGTCCGAGCACGACGTCAGCGAGAACCGCCAGGCCTCCACGTCGCTGTTCCGCGCGGACGGCCGGGCCGGGGTGCTGCGTGGCTGGCTGGAGCGCCGGGCCGTGATTGCGGTGATCGGTGACGGCGCGCTGAGTGTGGGCTTTGTGTGGCCAGGACCCCACCAACTCAACACATCAACGGCCGTGGCGCCCCTTCGCGGCGGGCCGCATGCCAGATCGGGATCAGACCGGGGTCGCGACCCCTGCGCCGACGCTAGCGCCGTACCGCAGCGAGATGTCGTTGCAGGCCTCGCACGTCTCCTCGGGAACGACGCCAGCGCGCATGAGCAGGCCGAAGGCGAAACAGCCGGCGCAGAAGCCGACCACGGACTCCAGCAGGGCGAACACCAGCAGCACCGAGATCAGGACCGTCGCGAGTTCCCCGGCACCGAAGGCGAGCGCACCCGTGGCTGCGGTGGCCGTGAACACCAGGCCGATCGACTGGGCGAACCGCTTGGGTGGCCCCGGGACGAGCTTCGCAGGACCCAGGCGCGGAGCGACCACACGCGTGGCGAGCTGCCCGAGTGGGCTCAGCTTCGGGCCGCTGAGCACGCGGGCGAGGAAGCCCGTGGCCATGAGCGCGATCAGCCAGTGCCACCCGGTGGCCAGGACGACGATCGCCAGGGTCGCCACGCCGCCCGCAACGACGCGAGCGGCCTTCTCGTTGACTGGGTTGGGGAAGCTCAGGAACGCCGACCGCTGCATAACGTCATGTTATGCGATACATAAGGTGGACGCATAGCCCGTCTCACCAGGCGACCCACCACCCACGGCTGACAGGTCAGGACGGGGCGACGTGGACAGCGGGACGGCGGTCCTTGACGGCCAGGAGCTCGCGCGCCTCGGCCGTCGACATGGCGGGGCGCTGCATGACGTCAGCCAGGTGGGCCGCTCGCTCGACAAGCTCGCGGTTGTGCTGCACCTGCTGACCGCGGGCAAAGACCACGTTGTCCTCCATGCCCACTCGCAGGTGCCCGCCAGCCGCGAGCGCCGTCGCCATGATCGGCAGGTGCGTGCGGCCGATGCCTGTCGCCGACCACGACGTCACCTCCTGCGGGAGGAGCTGGACCGCAGCCATGAGCGCCTCGGGCCTCCCCGGCATACCCCCGGGCACTCCGGTCACGAAGTCGACGTGCACCTTTCCCCCGAACGGGAGTCCGTAGGTGTCGAGGAGCCGGCGCAGGGCGTGGACGTGCCCGAGGTCGAACAGCTCGAACTCCGGAACGACCTCGCGCTCCTGTGCCTGGACGTAGAGCTGTCCCATGAAAGGCCACGGGTTGAGGAAGACGTCGTCGCCGAAGTTGGTGGTACCGCACGTGAGGCTGCACGAGTCGGGCTCGGCGTCGAGCACCGTGAGCCGCTGCTCGAGGGGGTCATGCACACTGCCACCGGTCGACAGCTGCACGATGAGGTCGGTCTGCTCCCGCACGGCGTCGACCGCGGCCTTGAGGTAGCCCCCGTCCAGGGTGGGCTTATGGGCGGCGTCGCGGATGTGCAGGTGGATCAGGGAAGCGCCGGCTGCCTCGCAGGACGCCGCAGTCTCGACGACCTCCTCGAGCGTCGTGGGAAGCTGGGGGAAGTCGGCCTTGTCGAGCTCGGCGCCCGTGGGCGCGACGGTGATGAGGGTGGACGGCATTGCGCCATCATGGCAGAAGGTCTTGCGGCCGATCAGGGCGCGACGATGACAGTTTGCGCAGCAGCTAGCCCATCGACCACAAGATCGACGTCAACCGGGATATTGCGCTTCACGATCGCCAGAGCGATGGGCCCGTCTTCCCAGTGCCGCGCGACCGACGTGAGGTGCCCCACGGCGCGCTCTCCCAGGACCACCTCGCTGCCGCGGTCGGGGAGCAGGTGCGAGGACCCGTCGACGTGGAGGAAGACCAGGCGCCTCGGCGGCCGGCCCAGGTTGTGGACGCGCGCGATCGTCTCCTGCCCGCGGTAGCAGCCCTTGTGCAGGTGGACGGCCGTGCGGAGCCAGTCGACCTCGTGGGCGAGCGTGCGGTGATCGGTCTCGAAGCCCAACCGGGGACGCCACGCGGCCACCCGCAGGGCCTCCGCAGCCCACGTGCCGGCGAGCGCCCGGTCGCCAACCGCCTCCGCCAGCGACCCGCGCGGGACGATGAGCTCGCGCCAGCGGCGCCCCTCGCCCGGATGGTCCTCAACCGGCCCGTATGCCGCCGTGTCACCCACGAGCGCGGGCCACGAGTCGCGCCACGCCAGGGGTTCGCCGGGGAGCGACTCCGCATCGGAGGTCTCGCCGAGGACGGCCCATTCGGTGCTGACCTCGGCGACCTCGACGCGAAGCATGAAGCGCATCGAGTCCAGCCAGGCTCGCAGGGAATCGGCGGTTCCAGGCTCGACGGTGATCCAGGTCGTGTCGCCATCGTCGACCACATGCAGAGCGTGCTCTATGTGCCCCTTCGGGCTGAGCACGAGGGACTCGACCGAGGTGCGCGGGGCGAGCCCGGCGAGCTGCTGGGTCGTCATGGAGTGGAGCCAGCTCAGGCGGTCGGGGCCGGACACCGTGATCACGCCGCGATGGGAGAGGTCGACGACGGCCAGCCCCTCGGCGAGGAGGCGCTGCTCGCGGAGCGGGTCGCCGTAATGGGCGGCAACGCCAGCGTCGGCGCCCTCCGCCTCGACGGCGCCGCGGCGGCCCAAGAGCTCGGACGTGGTCGTCGCGGTCACCGGCTCGCCGCGCATTCCCGGCACCAGCCGTGCACTGCCATATGTGTCACCTCAGCAACAAACCCGGTGGAGTCGAGAACATTCCCGACGAAGCTGTCTGCGAGCGCAGGGTCACACTCGTCCACCCGGCCGCACTCACGGCATACCAAATGAACGTGGTCGGCGTGCTCGGCCAGGTGGTAGGCGGGCGCGCCGTGGTCAAGGTGGGTGTGGCCCACGATACCCAGGGCCTCGAGGGCGTCGATGGTGCGGTAGACCGTCGAGACGGCGAGCGGAGGCCCGCCGTCAGCGGCGACCTGCTCGGCGATGCGCTCCGGGGTGGCGTGCTCCAGCGAGGACACCGCGTCGAGCACCCGTTGGCGCTGCGGGGTCATGCGCTTGCCCTCAGCGCGCAGCCGGCCTGCGAGGTCAGATGGCACGTCCCCACTGTATTCGTCACGATTCGGCGCGACCGAGACATCCCTGACGCATTCCCTGCCTAGACTGTCCCGGTGCTCGACGACCTGGCCCAACTCCATACTGACGACCAGCCTGGGGACCCGCCCGCCCGCCGAGCGCGGCCCAAGCGCCATCGCGGCCGCCGAGTCCTCGCAGCGCTCGTTTCCCTGGTGCTGTTGCTGGCGGTCGGCGTCGGCGCCTACCTGCTGTTCCTCAACCAGACGGTCGCGAGCAACGTCAAGCACGAGAACCTGCTGCCGCCGCCGAGCGCGGCTGCGGGCGGGGGCCAGGGCCAGCAGATCGTGCAGGGGCCCGGGGTCAACATCCTTATGATCGGGTCTGACGCCAGGCCCGGGGAGACCTTCAGCCGGTCCGACGTGATCGTGCTGATGCACGTCACCGAGGACCGCAAGAAGGTCTACCTGGTCCACTTCCCGCGGGACATGTACGTCAGCATCCCCGGGCATGGGAAGAACAAGATCAACGCGGCCTTCGCGTTCGGCAAGACCCCCCTGCTGGTGTCGACGCTGCAGGACATGCTGGGGGTCAAGATCGACCACGCCGCGCTGATCGGGTTCGAGGGTTTCAAGCGCATGACCGACGCGGTCGGCGGTGTGAACGTCTGGGCCGAGGAGGCCAGCAGCGGCAAGGGCAACGGCGGCCCGGTCGTGATCCACAAGGGGTGGAACGACCTCAACGGCGAGCAGGCCCTGGCCTTCGTCCGTGAGAGGTACGAGCTCAGCGAGGGAGACATCTCCCGGGGTCGCCGTCAGCAGGCGTTCATCAAGGCGCTGATGCTCAAGGGCCTCAGCAGGGAGACCCTCACCAACCCGATCACCCTGGCGAATTTCGTCAGCGCCGGCACCGAGAACCTCACGGTCGACAAGGGTTTCGACATGGGCGAGATGCGCTCCCTGGGGCTGAGCCTGCGCAACGTCCGTGGCGACGACATCGTGTTCATCACGGCTCCGATCACCGGCTTCGGGACGTCGCCACAGGGCGGGTCCATCGACATCGTCAACGAGCCGCTTCTCAAGCTGATGGGCGAGGAACTGCAGGGGGACACGATGGAGGACTACGTAGCCCGCCAGTAGCGCCTAGCGCGGCGGTCGACTGGCCGACCGCGTGCTGGCACCTTTGTCGGCTGACCCGACGAAGGTGTGGCGGGGCGGAGCGTCAGGCGACACGCTTCAGCTCGGCGGACACGTGGCTCTGCAGGGGCTCTCCCATCGCGGCCATGTCCATGGCCCAGAGCAGGTTGGAGTTGACGTAGCCGTAGAGGCGAGACCCGGCGGCATACTCCTTGGCGTGAGGGCTGCGCACAACGGCGTCGGTGCGGAGCTCGATCTTCGCCGGTGACGTCGTGCCGTGGTAGAGCTCGACGATCCCAGTGGGGTGGGCGAGCAGCAGCTCGACCTCGTTGTCGGGAAGCGGTCGCCAGAAACCGACCTCCTTCGCCAGCGGCCGGACCTTCTGGCCCAACGCGTCGAGCAGCCAGGTGCGGCTGTGCCACTCCAGGAACGGCCTGCCGTCGTGGGTGACTTCGATCTCCTGGCCGAAGTGAGCGGACTCGATCGTGGGGTAGCCGACGACCCCCGCCCCCTCCCAGCGCCCGATCAGCCACGCCAGGGGCGCGAGCTCCCGGGGCATGTCCGGGTCTAGCTGGACGGCCATCAGCGCGGGGTGCGGACGAGCCGGTAGACCGTGAAGCCGGCAAACCAGGTCACGACGACCACGGTCAGGCTCAGGAGGGTGATGAAGAACGCTTCCACGCCCGTGATCGTAGCCTGAGTGCCATGGCTGACTCCCCATCGCGTCTTGTCGTCAAGGTCACCTGCGGGACGGAGGCGCTCGAGCGGCTGAACCAGGGATTCACCGTCGCAGCCACGGCGCTCGCCAGCGGGCTGGAGGTGAGCCTCTGGCTCACCGGCGACGCGACGTGGATGGCCGTGCCGGGACGGGCCGAGGCGGTCGATCTGCCCCACGCCGCCCGGCTCGCCGATCTTCGCGACGCCCTCCTGGCGGGAGGGACCCTCACGGTGTGCGGCCAGTGCGCGGCCCGTCGCGACCTCGCAGAGCCCGATCTCCTTCCGGGCACGGAGATCCGCGGTGCTGCGGCATTCGTTGAGGAGGTCATGGCTCCCGCATCGCGGGCCCTCGTGTATTGACCCCCCGCAACGGCGGCGATGCGGCGATGCTGCGACGCGGCGACGCCACGGCTCAGGCTATGAATGCGCGCGAGAGCACGTAGGTGACCATGCCGCACACCAGCACCGACGACGACGCCGATACAAGCCGCCCCTTGGCCCCCACGATCGGTGGTAGAACCGCCAAGACTCGGCGCAGGGCGTGGCTGACGGCCGCGACCACTATCCCGATCAGGATGGCGGGTGCGAGTGCCGGGCCCTTCAGGAGATAGGCGGCAGTGACGCCGGCGAGGCCCCCGGCGAGCATGGCCATGGGCAGGAGCCAGGCGCGCAGGCTTGTGCGTCCACTCCGCAAGTCGACAATGGCTGCCGCTCCAATCGCCGAAATGGCGACGGTCAGCGGCTCGACGCCCTGGAAGGTCAGCGGCAGGGGCACGAATGCCGCCCCAGAGGCGATGATCGCGATGCCGGATGCCGTGATGGCCACCGACTCGCTGAGCCTCGGTCGCCCGTCGCGGCGCAGCAGCTGGTGCAGGAATGCCAGCAGGAGCGAGCCCGCGATCGCCGCCGGCAGGTAGCGCAGGAACGGGTCGCTCGTGGTCAGGGCGACCGATCCGACACAGCCGACGGTCGTGAGCGCGAGGACCAGCGTCGACCCTGCGCGGCTGGGTGAGCCCAGCAGACTGGGCCATCCCCACGCCACGACGAATCCGCCCAGGCCGACCGCGGCCGCGACCGTTTGGGGACTCGCGAACGCGCTCAGGCCGATCAGGGCGCACAGTGCCACGGTGGCGAAGGTCGTGATGACGCGGCCGCCCCTGGCCGAGGGCTCGCGAGTGGCCGCAGCGGGATGCCTCCTGCCCCGGCCGCTCCCCCGTGCCCGGCCGGCCTCTTCGTCCGGTGCCTGCTCCCTAGGCATAGCCTCGGCCCCTGCAGGCGCCGTGCCGGTGACGGGCGCCGATCCTGTGGCCTTCGACTGGGCTGCCTGGGCTGCTGGCGCGCCGTTCGGCACGTGTGGGCATCGGCGGGGTTCCGAGCGGGGCCGTCGGGGGCCCTCCCGGCGCCGGCAGCTGCGGCCCGCCGTAGCGCATCGGGGGCTGGCCGGCAGCCCCCTCTGACGGCAGGCCAGGAGATCCCGCTGGCGGGGTGCCCCCATAGCCCGGCGGCCCGGGCTGGGGTGGCCTGCTGTAACGCGGGGGCGGTGACTGGCCCGGCGGCGGGGACTGTGGCGGCCGACCGTAACCCTGCGGTCGGGGTTGGCCCGGCTGGGCGGGGCCGGGCTGCTGTCCGGGCTGCTGGCCGGGCGCGGGTGGCCTCCGGCGCACGGGCTCGCCGCGCACAGGCTCGCCGCGCACGGGCTCGCCACGCACGGGCTCGCCGCGCCTGGGCTGGCCAGGCCTGGGTGGTGGCGCACCCTGCGCCCGCGAGGTCCAGCCCGACTCCTGGCGGTTGGCCGGGTCGGCGGGCGGAGGCGGCGGAACCGCTGACGGTGGGGGCGGGCCCGCCGGTAGGCGCCGCGAAGAGCGACTCTGCGGGTCGGATGCGGCCTGGTCGCGGCGCGACGAACGCGTAGCAGCGGGGTCCGGCGGCAGGGGCTTCTGGCGCGACGTGCGTCCCGGCGGCTCGGGAGTCGGCTGCTCTCGGCGCGACGACCGGGAGCCGGGCTGCTGCCCGGCGCCCGGCGGGGGTGGGACGGGCGGGTGCCTGCCGGTGGACTGCTCCCGCCGAGCGGCTCGCGTTTGCGGGGGCTCGGGAAGCGGGCGGTCGGGAAGCGGGCGGTCGGGAAGCGGGCGGTCGGGGAACGGCCCCCCGGGTGCAGGGGCTCCCGGGCTGGAGCCCGAAGGAGGCAGCGGAGGGGGCACGGGTCGGTGGCTGCCGGTAGCGCGCTCGCGCCGAGACGCCCGCGTGTCTTCGGCAGGATCCCCTACGGTCGGCGGCGGAGGCGTCGAGGAGCCGCGGCGGCGCCCGCGCCGACGGCGTCGCTCGCCCTCGGCAGCTTCGGCCGCCTCGCGAGCCGCGCGCCTGCTGGCACGCGTCTCCGGCTGGCCTTCGTTGTCCGACACAGGAGGCATCCTCGCACTAGCCTCCGGCGAACGGAGGCAGCACCTCGAGCACCGCACCCTCGCCCAGGGGCTGGTCGGGGGCGGCCGGCCGCCCGTCCACCAGGATCGTGCTGACCACCGTCACCGCCCGCAGCGCTGGGTGGAGCGCGACGACGCCGTCGATGGCTTCACCGACGGTGCTTGCCTCGAGCTTGTCGGCATCAGTCCCGGCGGCAGCCCGGGCACCCGCCCAATAGCGGACGGTGACGTGCGCGCGGGCTTCGCCGGCCGGCATACCGCCCTCTTGCGGGGTCGGTGCCGCAGGTCTCACCGGGTGGCCAACGCTCTGCTCGGACTGCATGAACACCTATCCTGCCCTGTGATGGCCCACTTGCTTCTGCTGACCAACACCCTGGCGCCGAGCGCGGAGGTGCTGCCGGCGCTGGGCCTGCTCAGCCATCAGGTTCGGGTCATGCCGGCGGAGGCGACCGCCCTCATCGAGGGCACGACGGCCAGCGATGCCGTCCTGGTCGACGCGCGCCGCGAGCTCGCCGTGGCCAAGTCCCTGTGCCGGGTGCTCCGCACCACGGGCATCTCCGTGCCGCTTCTGGCCGTGCTCACCGAGGGCGGCCTCGCCGGCCTGACCTCGGAATGGGGCCTCGACGACGTCCTGCTCGACTCGGCCGGGCCGGCCGAGGTGGAGGCCCGCCTACGGCTGGCGATCGGCCGGCTGGCCAACGGTGAGGACACCCCCGACACCACGATCACCGCCGGCGACGTCACAATCGACGAGGCGACCTACTCCGCCAAGGTCCGGGGGCGCACCCTCGACCTGACCTACAAGGAGTTCGAGCTGCTCAAACACCTCGCGCAGCATCCGGGCCGCGTCTTCACCCGGGCCCAGCTCCTCCAGGAGGTCTGGGGCTACGACTACTACGGGGGCACGCGGACGGTTGACGTCCACGTGCGGCGGCTGCGCGCCAAGCTGGGCGTCGAGTATGAAGTGCTCATCGGCACCGTGCGCAACGTCGGCTACCGCTTCGTCCCGGAGCAGGGCGGAGCCGACGGCCAGCGAACCGACTCGGGCCCCGTCGAGGACGAGCTCGCCGAGGCCTGAGTCGATTCGCTCGCCGCTCGCCCGCTTGACAAGGCCAGTTCAGGCCGGACGCCACATAGAAGGCGCCCCTCCCGGTTCCGGGAGGGGCGCCTTGGTAGTGCGGTATGCCGGGTGCTCGCCTCAGTTGGCGGTGATGCGGGTGAGCGGACCCGGGGTGTAGGGGCTGACTCCGGCCTTGCCCAGGTAGTTGGCGAACGCGTCGATGTCGAGACCGCCGAAATACTTGTTCTTGGTGTCCTTGAACACCGCGAAGTTGTCCCCGCCATCGGCGACGAAGTTGTTGGTCACGACCCGGTAGGTGGTGGCGTCGTCGATGGGTATGCCGTTGAGAGTCACCGTCCCGAGCGTCGTGCCCGAGTAGGTGTAGGAGAAGCCGTTCGATACCTGGAGGATCTTCTTGTTCGAGCCGGCGTTGTTGCCCGACCACTGCTGGTTGAGCATCGTCTTGATCTGGGCGCCGGTCATGTCGAGCGACACCAGGTAGTTGTTGAACGGCTGGACGCTGAACGCCTCCTCGAACGTCACGTCACCCGGCTTCTCGCCCCACGGGGAGTTCGCATAGGTGAGGTCAGCGCGGATGCCTCCGGGGTTCATGAACGCGACCACCGGCTCCACCCCGCCCGTGACCACCGATGGGTCGTCCAACTGGGCATCGGCGATCAGGTCGCCAAGCTGCGACTCGCCACCGGCGTTGCCGGTGCGGGTGACGTCCGTGGTGATCGAGCCGATCACCTTGCTCGCGATCGGTGCCGAGAAGACCTTGTACTTGCTGATGATCTCCGTCTCGGCCGGGTCCTTGGCGACATCGCGCGTGACGATCATGTTGGTGCCCTTGACCGAGGCGCGCACGATGTCCGCCGTGCGCCGGTCGTAGGTGAGGTCGGTCTCAGTGAAGAGGCGACCGAAGGAGGACGCCGAGGTCACAAGGCGCTGCTGGCCCGCGGGGTCTGGGACGCTGCAGACGTAGGGCTGGTGGGTGTGGCCCGAGACGATCATGTCGATGGCGGGGTCGAGGTTCTCCGCGATCGAGAGGACCGGCGAGTCGCCCGCCAGGGTCTTGTCGAACGTGCCGCCGTCGCAGGCCCACTTGTAGTTGGGGTTGACATCCCAGATCTTGCCCGACGAGTCCGCCCACTTCTCGAGCGTGGGCGTGCCGCCCTGGTGGAGGAGCACGACGATCGCGTTGACACCCTGCTCACGCAGCACGGGCACGAGCGCGTTTGCGGTAGCCACCTCGTCACGGAACTCCAGCCCGGCCACCCCCGAGGCGGTGACGATGGTCGGGGTGTCGTGAAGCGTCATGCCGATGAAGCCGATCTTGGCGCCCTTGATGTTCTTGATCGAGTAGGCCGGCAGGATCGTGTTGTTGGTGCCCTCGTAGAAGACATTGGCAGCCAGGTAGGGGAAATCCGCTCCGCCGAACGAGCCGGCAGGGCACGAGTTCTGGTTGTTGGCGCCGTCACCGTCGTCGATGCAGCCGCCGTTGGCCATCCGCTGCAGCTCCTGGTAGCCCTCGTCGAACTCGTGGTTGCCCACGGCGCTGACGTCGAGTTTGAGCGCGTTCATCGCCTCGATCGTCGGCTCGTCGTGGAACATTGCGGACAGGAAGGGCGACGCCCCGATAAGGTCGCCGGCCGCCACGGTGAGGGAGTACGGGTGTCCCTCGCGTGCCTGCGCGAGGTGAGTGGCGAGGTACTCGACGCCGCCGGCGTTGACCGTGTCGTCCACCGGCTTGCCGGTCGTGGCGTCCAGGTGGTGGCCCGTGACGATGCGCCCGCTGGAACCCGACGGGGGCTCCAGGTTGCCGTGGAAATCGTTGAAGGACAGCATCTGGATGTCCAGGGTGGGGCCGTTCGGGGCGGCCTGCGTGGTGCCACTCGTCAGCGCGACGCCGGTCGCAGCGATGGCAGCCGCAGCGAAGACGCCGGTCAGGCGCCGATTCCGTGCAGAAGTCATGTCGGAGATCCCCTAATAATTGAGGTACGGCCGGGTGATGACCGCAAGACTTCGCACGCTAATCGCTGGGACGGCAAAGTAGGTAGTGCATGGTGCAATTGCCGCGTGTCTTTTCCCCGACTTGTTACCTCGCGGTCGCTCACTGCTCATGACGCTGCCGATGTGCGGGCCCTCCAGCACGAGACGGCCCGCGCCGACGGGGTGTCGGCCCTCTCGGAGCAGACGATGCTGCTCGCCTCGCCCGGGGGCGCACCGGCGTTCCACGCCATGGTGTATGCCGGTGACCTCCTCGTGGGATACGCGCAGCTGACGGGCGGGCCGGAGTGGGGAGGAGGCGACCCGTCCGGGGAGCTGGTGGTGGCGCCCGCCCAGCGCCGCAGGGGGGTCGGGACCCGGCTGTGGGAGACACTCGCAGGTCAGGACGGCGGTGTCCGGGTCTGGGCGCACGGCTCGCTGCCCTCGGCCCAGGGCTTTGCCGCCTCCCTCGGACTGGTCGCCGTGCGCGAGCTCCACAAGATGGCGCGGCCGATGACCAGAGAGGACGTCGGGCCGTCGGAGCTGCCGGCTGGCTTCCGGGCCCGGGCGTTCGAGCCGGGGCGCGACGAGGATGCCTGGCTGTCGGCCAACGCCGAGGCCTTCGCCGACCACCCCGAACAGGGGCGGCTCGGCCGTGCCGACCTCGAGGCACGCATGTCACGGCCGTGGTTCGACCCGGCGGGGTTCATCCTGGTCGAGCACGAGGACCAGCCCGGCACCGTGGCCGCGTTCCACTGGACCAAGGTCGAGCCGCAAGAGCAGTCCGCAGGAGCCACCGGCGAGGGGGGTCGCGAGGCGAGCCCCATCGTGGGTGAGGTCTACGCGGTGGGTGTGCGGCCGGCATACCAAGGGCGCGGACTGGCGGCGCCGCTCACCCGACTGGGCCTTGCGCACCTGGCCGCGCGGGGCGTGCGCCAGGCGGTCCTGTACGTCGACGGCGACAATGCGGCGGCTCTGGCGACCTATCGGCGGGCGGGCTTCCGCAGCATCATGGTTGATGTGATGTACGCGCGCGACGCCCACTACCTGCTGTCAGGATGAATCCATGAGCGCCGCCGCCACCGACAAGCAACCGAACCGCGAGGCTGTACCTATGGCGTCCGACCAGCGCGCCGCTGCGACCACCGCGACCGCCGCGACCACGACCCAGACCCTCGACGACCTGGCCGGCGCCGACGCCGCCGAGCAGGCGATCGTACCCGAGATCTCCATCGCCAGCTCGAGCCCGCTCGACAACGAGCGTTTCCAGCCGCGCCAGGCCAACGGCCGGTTCATGCGGGTCATCAGCCACCCGCCGGCAGCGGAGCCCGACGGGCTGCCCGGCGACCGGTTCCTCGACCGCGAGATCTCGTGGCTGCAGTTCAACGAGCGGGTGCTCCAGCTCGCGGCCGACGACAGCCTCCCACTGCTGGAGCGGGTGCGGTTCCTCGCTATCTTCGCGTCCAACCTGGATGAGTTCTTCATGGTGCGGGTCGCGGGCCTGAAGCGCCGCATCGCGACCGGCATGGCGATGCGCTCGGCGTCGGGGTTGGAGCCGCGCGAGGTGCTGGAGCAGATCTCGCTCGTGGCCCACGAGCTGATGAGCATGCAAACCGCCGTCTTCCACGACCTGGTGCGGCCCACGCTGGAGGAGGAGGACATCTCGATCGTCCGCTGGGAGCAGCTCTCCGACGACGAGCAGGGCGACCTCCAGGACCTCTTCACGGAGCAGATCTTCCCCGTGCTGACGCCTCTTGCTGTCGACCCGGCCCATCCGTTCCCCTACATCTCCGGGCTGTCCCTCAACCTGGCGGTCGTCCTGATCAACCCCAAGACGGGCAAGGAGCACTTCGCCCGGGTGAAGGTGCCCCCGCTGCTGCCGCGGTTCCTGCTGGTGCAGCCGACCCTCGGCGACACGGAGCTGGCCGATATGTACCGGGCCCGGTTCGTCCCCCTCGAGGACGTCATCGCGGCCAACCTGGACCAGCTGTTCCCTGGCATGGAGGTGCACGAGCACTACACCTTCCGGGTCACGCGCAACGAGGACCTCGAGGTGGAGGAGGACGACGCCGAAAACCTCCTGGCCGCTCTGGAGAAGGAGCTGATCCGCCGCCGCTTCGGCCCGCCGGTGCGGCTCGAGGCCGACGACGACATGGACGACCACGTCATGGACATGCTCGTCCGCGAGCTCGGGGTCCACGACCAGGAGGTCTACCGGCTGCCAGCCCCCCTCGACCTGACCGGCCTCAACATCGTCGCCGATCTGGAGCGCTCGGACCTGCACTACGAGCGGTTCGTGCCGCGCACCAGCGCCGACCTGGCGCCCACCGAGAGCGCGAAGGCGCGCGACATCCTGGCCAGCATCCGCCGCCAGGACGTCCTGCTCCAGCACCCCTATGACTCGTTCTCGACCTCGGTCCAGGAGTTCATCGAGCAGGCCGCCGCCGACCCCAAAGTCCTCGCGATCAAGCAGACGCTCTACCGCACGAGCGGCGACTCCCCCATCATCGACGCCCTGATCGAGGCCGCCGAGGCGGGCAAGCAGGTCTTGGCGGTGGTGGAGATCAAGGCGCGCTTCGATGAGGAGAACAACATCTCCTGGGCGCGCAAGCTCGAGCACGCCGGCGTGCACGTCGTCTACGGCATCGTCGGGCTCAAGACCC
Source organism: uncultured Actinomycetota bacterium (assembly GCA_963715025.1). Classification (GTDB taxonomy): domain Bacteria; phylum Actinomycetota; class Actinomycetes; order Actinomycetales; family Dermatophilaceae; genus DASSJT01. Next base: position 193,803 of record CAVQQQ010000010.1, read on the forward strand.
ACGCGAAGCTCTGCCTCGTGGTTCGGCAGGAGCCAGAGGGGCTGCAGCGCTACTGCCACATCGGCACCGGCAACTACAACCCCAAGACCGCGCGCCTCTACGAGGACCTCGGGCTGCTGACCACTGACCCGCAGGTCTGCGAGGACCTCAGCCGCCTCTTCAACCAGCTCTCCGGGCTCGCGCCGCGCAGCAAGTTCCGTCGGCTGCTCGTGGCGCCGCGCTCCGTGCGCACCGGGCTCATCGAGCGCATCGACGCGGAGATCTCCTACGCCCGCAAGGGACGCGGGGGGTACGTAGGGATGAAGCTCAACTCGATCGTCGACGAACAGGTGATCGACGCCCTCTACCGCGCCTCGCAGGCTGGGGTGACCGTTCAGTTGTGGGTTCGGGGGATCTGCGCCCTGAGGCCGGGCGTCGAGGGTCTTTCGGAGAACATCGAGGTCCGGTCGATCCTTGGCCGCTTCCTGGAGCACTCGCGCATCTTCTACTTCGGCGGAGACGGCGAGCCCGAGGCGTGGATCGGCAGCGCCGACATGATGCACCGCAACCTCGACCGCCGGGTGGAGGCCCTGTTGCGCATCGACGAACCCCGCCACGTCGACGACCTCCGCACCCTCATCGACAAGGGCATGGGCGACCAGTTCGCCCACTGGCGGCTATCCGGCGACGGGCGCTGGACCCGGGTCTTCACGGACGTCGACGGGCAGCCGCTGCCGGACCTGCAGGAGCACCTCATCGAGATGCACGCCAAGCGCCGGCGCAAGGCCGTCCGACGGTGAGCCGCCCGTGCCTGTGATCCCGGCCGCAGGGACGGTGCCGTGGCGGCGGCGCCGTGGCACGCTCCAGGTCGCCCTGGTCCACCGTCCCCGCTACGACGACTGGTCCTGGTCCAAGGGCAAGCTCGACCCCGAGGAGGAGTGGCCTGTCGCCGCGGTCCGCGAGACGTTGGAGGAGACCGGTCTCAAGGTGCGCCTCGGACGCCCGCTGCCGCCCGCGGCATACATCGTCCTGGACCGAACGGCGCGGATGGCGACCAAGGAGGTGCGCTACTGGGCGGCCGAGGTGGTCGGCGGCAGCGGGCGGCTGGAGAACGAGATCGACGAGGTGGCCTGGCTCGATGTGGCCACGGCATACTCCCGGCTCGACTACGCCCGCGACCGCGACCAGCTGCGTGCCCTCGTGCGGGCCGACCAGACGGGTGGGCTCACGACCTGGCCCATCGTGCTCGTGCGCCACGCCAAGGCGATCCCCCGCGAGGCCTGGAAAGGCGACGACCAGCTCCGGCCCCTCGACAGTCGTGGAATCGAGCGCGCCGACGCCCTGGCGAAGATGCTGGCCGCCTACGGGGTGACCCGCCTGGTCAGCTCGCCGTCGGTGCGCTGCAGCGAAACTCTCCGGCCGTATGCTGCGCAGCTGGGTCTGCCGCTGAAGCTCAAGGAGGGGCTGTCGGAGGAGGGCTTCGCCGACAGCCCGATGCGCGCGTCGCGCCACCTGCGGCGGCTCCTCGAGCGCGGGGCCGCCGCGGCGGTGTGCAGCCACGGTCCCGTGCTGCCCGACCTGCTCGACATCCTGGCCGGGCTGGTCGAGGCCGACGGACCACAGGCCGAGGAGGCGTCTCGCCATCTGAAGACGGCGTCGGCCGACACCATGTCCAAAGGCGAGGCCCTGGTGGTCCACATGGTTGGCACGGGCAGTGACGCCCACGTCGTCGCGGTGGAGCGGTACCAGCCCTGGTGAGCTCTGGACCCGTGCACAGCGCTCGTAGCCCGCACTGGGCCCTGGCTGGGACGATCCACTGTCGTTCACGTCACATCCGACTGGCAGTGACGCGTTGGCCTCTCAATGTCTGGGTGGTGTTCACCCTCCGTTAACCCACGGCGGGCCGCTGCTTCACGCAGGCTCCCTAACTTCGAGGCGTCGGGCATGACCGCCCGCCGCTGATTCCCCCTGTGGAGAGGTTTGAACACCGTGAAGATCCAGCGTCTTGGCCAGCTGGCCAGCGTCGCCCTCGTCGGTTCCCTCGCGTTGACCGCATGCGGCTCGGACACCAACCCGTCGGGCGCCAGCTCGTCGGGCTCGAACGCCAGCAGCGCCGACGCAGCCTGCCCCAAGGGAGGCACCCTGAACGGCGAGGGCTCTTCGGCCCAGAAGAACGCGATCGAGGAGGCCATCGCGTCGTTCCAGGACAAGTGCGCCGGCACCACCATCAACTACGCGGCAACCGGCTCCGGTGCTGGCGTCAAGCAGTTCCTTGCGGGCCAAGTCGACTTCGGGGGTTCCGACTCGGCGCTCAAGACGGAGCCGAAGGACGGCAAGATCGAGTCCGAAGAAGCGGCCAAGATGTGTGGCTCGCCGGCGTGGAACATCCCCTTGGTGACCGGGCCCGTCACCTTCGCTTACAACCTCAAGGGTGTCGCCTCCTTGACCATGACGCCCCAGGTCGCAGCAGACATCTTCAATGCGAAGATCACGACCTGGAACGACCCAGCCATCGCCAAGATCAACCCGGGCGTCACCCTTCCCAGCGAGCCGATCAAGGTCTTCTTCCGCTCGGACGAGTCGGGCACCACGGACAACTTCACCAAGTGGCTCCACGCGGCGGCGCCGAGTGCCTGGCCCGCAGAGCCCGGTAAGAAGTGGACCGGAAAGGGCGAGGGCAAGCCGCAGAACACCGGCGTGGCGGCCGCCGTCAAGGAGACAGAGGGTGGCGTGACTTACGCGGAGTGGTCCTTCGCCAAGGACAACGGCCTGGGCATCGCCAAGATCGACAACGGTGGCGGACCGGTCGAGCTCACTTCCGAGAGTGTGGGCAAGGCTGTCTCCACGGCCAAGCAGGTCGGCCAGGGCAACGACCTCAGCCTCAAGCTCGACTACGCGACCAAGGAAGCCGGCGCCTACCCGATCCTCCTCGTGACGTACGAGATCGTCTGCTCCAAGGGCAAGGACGCCGAAAAGACCGCGCTCATCAAATCCTTCCTGAAGCACTTCGCCTCGACCGAGACTCAGAAGTCCCTCGAGGAGATCGGATACGCGCCGCTGCCCGACGACATCCGCACCAAGGTCGACACGGCCATCGCTGCGCTGTCTTGACCCACCCGGTGTGCCGGGGGGCTGGCTCTGTACGCCGGTTCCCCGGCATACCCTTTCTGACGTATCTGCATCGAGAGGCGCAACGTGAGCTCCGTAACCGGCGTATCCGTCGCCGACGAGATGCCAGGCCCAGACGGCCGACACTCCCTGAGCGGCGACCGGGCAGCCACCGGCCGGCTCGGCGACCGTGTATTCGGCAGTGCGGCCAAGGGTGCGGGACTACTCGTCATCGCGATCGTCACCTTGGTTGGGGTCTTCCTGCTGTGGCAGGCGATCCCTGCGCTGGCCAAGAACCAGGCCAACTTCCTGACTTCAACCGAGTGGTCAGTCGACGGCGCCAACCCACGGTTCGGCATCGCCGACCTGTTGTGGACCACTGTGGTTGCCAGCACCATTGCCATGGCATTGGCAGTCCCCTTGGGAGTTGCCGTCGCCCTGTTCATCACGCAGTACGCCCCCCTGTGGCTCAGCCGCCCGGCGGCCAATCTCGTGGACCTTCTGGCGGCGGTCCCCTCGATCATTTACGGCATCTGGGGGCTGCAGACCTTCGGACCCGTTTTCGAGCCCTTCCAGAACTTCCTCGGATCGGCCCTCGGATGGACTCCCTTCTTCGCCAAGACGGGCATCAGCGGCAGCGGGACGATCCTATTCATCGGCTTCGTGCTGGCCATCATGATCCTCCCCATCGTGACGGCTCTGTCCCGCGAAGTCTTCGCCCAGACGCCAGTGGCCCACAAGGAGGGCGCGCTGGCCCTCGGCGCCACGAAGTGGGAGATGATCCGCACAGCGGTGCTTCCGTTCGGCCGTCCCGGTGTCATCTCCGCCTCGATGCTGGCGCTCGGGCGAGCGCTCGGCGAGACCATCGCCGTCACCATCATCGTCTCGGCCCTGGCCGAGGGCACTGGCTGGTCCTGGTCGTTGCTCAACGGTGGCGAGACCTTCGCCTCCCGCATCGCCAACAATGCCGCAGAGTTCGACACCCCGCAGAAGGCCGGCGCCTTCATAGCGGCCGGACTCGTCCTTTTCGTCCTGACCTTCGTCGTCAACGCCATCGCCCGCATCGTGATCGAGCGCAGGAAGGCCTTCTCTGAATGAGCGCCTTCGACACCTCCCTCAACTCCGCACGTCGCGCCTCTCCGCCCCCGGCGACTCTGCCACCAGTTCTTGGGCATCGGGCGCGTGGCCGCGCGGTGAAGGACGTCACAGCGCGCATAGTCATGTGGGCGGCGTTCTTCCTCGCCCTCGTCCCGCTCGTATGGATCCTGTGGACTGTTGTGTCCAAGGGCTTCCACCTGCTCCTGGAAGCCCAGTGGTGGACCAATTCGCAAAAGGGCATCACCTCCCGACGCGAAGGCGGCGGAGCCATCCACGCCATCCAAGGGACGCTGATCATAGGCCTCACGACCGCGCTCATCTCGGTGCCGATCGGGGTCATGACGGCGATCTATCTGGTGGAGTACGGAAGGGGGCGGTTCGCGAGGGCGGTGTCCTTCATGGTCGACATTCTCACTGGGGTCCCGTCCATCGTGGCCGGACTATTCATCTACGCAGTCTGGGTGACGACATTCGGTCTTCAACGCGTCGGCTTCGCCGTGTGTCTTTCCCTTGTCCTGCTCATGATCCCCGTGATTGTGCGCTCGACCGAGGAAATGCTCAAGCTCGTGCCCAATGACCTGCGTGAGGCGTCATACGCCCTGGGCGTGCCGAAATGGAAGACGGTCGTCCGGGTCGTGCTTCCCACGGCCCTCTCGGGCATTGTCACCGGCGTGCTCCTGGGTCTGGCCCGAGTCATGGGCGAGACCGCCCCGCTGCTCATCCTCGCGCCCTATACCAAGGCGATCGCCGTGGACCTGTTCGGCGGACTGATGGCGACCCTTCCGACGATGATCAACCAGGACCGGACCGAGGTGCTTCAGCCGGCTGTCGACCGAACGTGGGCAGCAGCACTCACCCTCATCCTCCTCGTGCTCCTTCTCAACCTGGCCGGACGCCTCGTGGCGCGGTTCGGCGCCGTCAAGAGCTGACGACTTCCCCATATCCGAGCCGCACGGCATACTTCACACATCTCGAAGGACGAACTCCCACCATGGCCAAGCGAATCGACGTCAGCGACCTGGACGCCTACTACGGGTCGTTCAAGGCGGTCGAAGGCGTCACGATGACGGTCGAGCCCCGCTCGGTGACCGCGTTCATCGGGCCATCCGGATGCGGCAAGTCCACCCTCCTGCGCACCCTGAATCGCATGCACGAGGTCATCCCCGGCGGCCGGGTGGAGGGCAAGGTCATGCTCGACGACAACGACCTCTACGCCACGGGAGTCGACCCGGTCGCGGTGCGCCGCACGGTGGGGATGGTGTTCCAGCGGCCCAACCCCTTCCCGACGATGTCGATCCGGCACAACGTGGCAGCGGGGCTGCGGCTCAACGGGATTCGTGACAAGAAGCGCCTCAACGAGATCGTCGAGAAGTCCCTGCGCGGCGCCAACCTGTGGAACGAGGTCAAGGACCGGCTCGACAAGCCGGGCGCCGGGCTCTCGGGGGGCCAGCAGCAGCGTCTGTGCATCGCGCGGGCCATCGCGGTCGAGCCGCAGGTCCTGCTGATGGACGAGCCGTGCTCGGCGTTGGACCCGATCTCGACGCTGGCGATCGAGGACCTGATCAAGGAGCTCGAGAGCAAGTACACGATCGTGATCGTGACGCACAACATGCAGCAGGCGGCTCGCGTGTCCGACCGGACGGCCTTCTTCAACATCGCGGGGAACGGCAAGCCCGGCAAGCTCATCGAGATCGATGACACCAAGAAGATCTTCAACAACCCTTCGGAGAAGTCCACCGAGGACTACATCTCCGGCCGCTTCGGCTGACGCACCGCTCGTCCCCGTCGCCCCGCCGCTGCCCCTCCTCCCCGCGACTTTGTATGCCAGAGGAGCGGCCGATGGCCCTCAACCGGGGTCACGGCGCTCCTGCCGCATACAAAGTCGTTCGAGGAGCGGCGTCCACAGGGCAGGGCTTTGTCGTCCCGCGGTCCACAGTTGTCGGCATCCTGTCGCGCTCCTTCAGCGGAGCTGCTGAAGGTGAGGTATGCCGTGGTGTCCAGAGCCCCTGCCCGTCGCCTTCACGATCGCGGAGGCCTCGGACGCAGGCGTCTCGCGGCACCGCCTCAACCGTGCCCAGCGTGATGGCGTGCTCTGGCGGCCGGCTCATGGCATCTATGTCGATGCGGTGGCGCTGAGGCAGCTTCCCTGGCCTGATCGTCATCGAGCGCTCGCGCACGTTGCTGCCCTGAGCGTCCCGGCGAGCGCCATCAGCCACGTGAGTGCGGCCCTGATGCTGGGCCTGCCGCACCCTCGGCTGTCTCAGGGGCCAGTTCAGTTGACCGTCACCTCGCGACCACGGGTCAACCGCCGGAGCGATTGGGTCCACCTCCATCGGGCAACGCTCAGGCCTGGCGACACCATGAGCCATGGCGGGATGGTGATGACGTCGCCGCCGCGAACGGTGGTTGACTGCTGCCGCAAGCTCAGGCTCGGCGACGCGGTCGCCATCGCCGATCGCGCGCTGCGCGAAGGCCTGGTGACCCCAGAAGAGCTTGTGGCCGTCTTCCAGGCGCAGCACAGATGGCCGGGCTCCGCCGGTTCGCGGCAGGCTCTCCCGTTGGTGGACCCGAGGCGGGAGAACTGGTTCGAGTCCGCCTCCGCCATGGCTCTACATGCCGCGGGTGTCCCCCTGGCGACACCGCAGGTAGAAGTCTTCTCGGATGACGGGGAGTTCCTCGGGCGAGTCGACTTCCTCTGGGAGGAGGCCGGGGTGATCGGGGAGGCCGACGGCGAGGGGAAACTCCTCGGGACGGTTGACGAAGCGCTCGATAGGTCGCCGGACGCGGTCGCTCGGCGGGTGGTTGCCATGGGTCAGCGCTCGACCCGCCTTCGCGAGGCGGGATTCGAGGTATTCCACTGGATACCCCGAGAGCTCCGCGACGGCGCCGACCTAGTGGTGCGGCGCTACCTCGCGGCGCGGCGCCGTGCCCAGCCGGGACGCGTGCAGGCGACCCTCCGGTGCGCGTGCTGCAAGGACGAGCTGGCGGCGTGCAGGTGGCGGGAGCGGATCACCCTACCCCCGACTTTGTATGCGGGAGGAGCGTAGAAGCGGCCGGATACGGCTGCAGCGCGCTCCTCCCGCATACAAAGTCGGTGGGGGACCTGGGAGGGGCTGTCAGACGAAGAAGTGGATCACGAGGAACGACACGGCGGCGACCAGCCCAGCGCCCGGGAAGGTCAGCACCCACGCGCCCACGATGTTGCCAGCCACGCCCCATCGCACGGCGGAGAGCCGCTTGGTCGCGCCGACGCCCATGATCGCCGAGGTGATCGTGTGGGTCGTCGAGATCGGCGCGCCGAACGAGAGGCCGGCAACGTAGAGGATCGACGCTGCCGTGGTCTCGGATGCGAAGCCCTGGGGCGGGTCCAGGTGGATGATCCGGCGGCCGAGCGTGCGCATGATCCGCCATCCACCGGCATACGTGCCAAGGGAGATGACCACCGCGGACATGACCATCACCCACAGGGGGATCTCCGGGCTGTCGTGGTATCCGCCGACGGTCAGCGCCAGGACCACCACGCCGACACTCTTCGCTGCGTCCTGCAGGCCATGGCCGAAGGCCATGGCCGCCGCAGATGCGGTCTGGGCGTAGCGGAAGCCACGCGAGACCCGTCCGGGGTTTGCCCTGCGGAATATCCACAGGATCGCGCCCATCACGACGTAGCCCAGCAGGATGCCCGCCACCGGCGAGACGAGCATGGGGATGATGACCTTGTGGTAGATCCCGTCCCAATACACGGTCGCCCCTCCGGCGAGGGCGGCCCCGCCGAGCCCGCCGATCAGGGCGTGCGACGACGACGACGGCAGCCCGCGCCACCAGGTGAGCAGGTTCCACCCGATGGCGCCAATGAGGGCGGCCGCGACGATGACGAGTCCGGTGGTCCCCTCCGGCGGGGCGATGATCCCCTTTCCGACCGTGTCGGCAACCTTCTTGCCGAAGAACGCTCCGAACAGGTTGGCGGCGGCGGCCATGAGCAGCGCCACGCGAGGCGTCAGCGCGCGCGTCGAGACCGACGTAGCGATGGCGTTGGCCGAGTCGTGGAAGCCGTTGGTGTAGTTGAAGCCCATCGCCAGGGCGATGACGATGGCCGTAGGCAGCCACTCCATGGGAAGCCTCAGGACTCCTTGACCGCGATGCCCTCGACCTTGTGGGCCACCTTCTCGAACGCATCCGCGGCGGCCTCGAGCTCCTCGATGACCTCCTTGTGCTTCATCAGCTCGATGGCGTCGGTCATGCCGCCGTTGAACAGCTCGGCAAGAAGGCGGCGGTAGGTCTGGTCGGCGTGGTTCTCGAGGCGGTTGATCTCGATCCAGTACTCGGTGAGGTCCTTCATCGAGCGCAGCCGCGGCATTGCGTCGGCGGTGAGCTCGGCCATCCGCGACAGGACCTCGACCTGCTCGGAGACGCCCGAGGGCAGTTCTCCGATGCGGTAGAGGACGATCAGGTCCACGGCGGCGTCCATCATGTCCATGCAGTCGTCGAGGGCCGCGGCAAGGCCGTGGATGTCCTCCCGGTCGAACGGCGTGATGAACGACGTGTTGACCTTCTTGATGATCTCGTGGGTGGCCTCGTCGGCCTCGTGCTCGAGCTCGTGCATGCGCTTGGCAATCGGCTCGCGCTGGTCAGCCCGCACGCCCAAGATTGCGGTCAGCTCGCGGGTGCCGTCGACGAGACACTTGGCGGAAGTGGAGAACAGCTCGTAGAAGCTGGTCTCCTTGGGGGTGAGACGGAAGCCCACGGCGAATCTCGTCCTCAGTCAGGGAACAGGCCGGGCACGATGCTACGGCCAGATGTCCACTTGGATGCAACCCGGCGTTAACCAACGGTGGGCTGGCACCCGGTCCACGCCCCTGACGTGCAGGTATGCCGTGTGGTTGGTTCTTGAGCTCAGGCCGCCGGGGTGCGGCCCGCCTTGGAGAGTGAGCGCCCTTGGAGGCGCTGGTCGACGCCCAGAGCCCGGTCGATCTCTTCCTGCGTGAGCGGACCATCGCTGCTGGCTGCGGCAACCACCAGGTCGCCGACCAGCTCGATCTCCGACTGCATGTCGGAGTCCGTCAGATCCGCATGAGAAGCGGAGAAACTGGCGTCGGTCACCCTTAGCAATCTACGTCGCCTCTCTGATCATGAAGGCAACTTCCCCCGTTTCCTTACGGAGTCTTTACTAATAGTGACTTGCGCTGCGACCTTTGGACGGCTTGCGCTGCATCGGCAAGAGGCCTTTTGGCGGCGCCAAGGTTCCGGTCTGGACGCTGCGTCGGCAACCGCTCCCTATGGGCCGCTGGCGGCCACCCGGTGGCAGCACCCATCATGGTCGCGTGGCAAGCCGAAGCGAGTCGCGCGAACCTGCGGCGCCCCTGCCCGGAAATTCCTTGGGAAACGCCGGCACGGACGGCCTCTTCGAGGACCGCGGCTCGTTTGCCCACGGCATGTGCGAGGCGTGCGGATGGAGTGGCCCGGGACGGCGGTCCAGGCGGGTCGCGGAGCAGGACACTGCCGACCACCTCGAGGGTTGCGCGCCGGGCCGGGAGCGCCTCACGGCGCGTGGCCGCTCGTAGCGGCTGATGTTGGGACCCGGGGCTACCGCGGCCCGGCGCACACGAAACTGTAACCCGGTCTGCTCTGGATCTCTTCCCGGTTCCACAGCCACCCGGGCAGCTCATCGGCGGTCAGATCAAATCGTTGGCACGCCACAGCCGGGCACACGCCTCGAGGTCTTCGCCTGTCGTGAGCATCGACGCCGCCCGACGCGTGCGGGCTGAGGCGTCCTCGGGGTCAGTGGCGTCAACCTCGTGAGCCCGGTCGGCACGCCCGGCCGAGATCACCCTGCAGAAGGCCGCCGCCCGCTCCAGGGCCACGGCCAGGTCGCCCTCGAACACCCCACGCAGGATCGCGTCAGTGAGCGCGCGCACCTCCGCCGGGCCGGGCGGCTCGGCAGCGCCAGCCACAACGTGGTTGACGGTCGCGAAGCGCATTCCGGAGGCGTAGTCGAGGCTCGCCTCCTCGGGCTGCCGCTGCACCCACTCGTGCAGCGCATAGAGCCTCCACAGCGCGCCGGGCAGGCTGCGGGCCGGTCGGGCCGCCCACAGGTCCGCAAGCGTCGAGAGCCCGAGCTCGCCGACCAGGGCCACCAGGCGTCCGGTCACCTCGGGGTCGTGAGCCGCCCGCCCGGCCCCGACCAGCGCGGCCGCGGTCTCGTGGGCCGCCTCCGTCATCTCGGCCGGGTCGGGGTGCGTACCGCCGTGCTCCTCCATCTCTTCGGGAGTCATGAAGGCAGGCCGACGGAAGCCTCTGCTTCCACCAGGACTCTCGCTCATCGCACCAGTGTCCCAGTCCTGCCTCCCAGGCACGACTCTGCAGGTCGGGCAGTCCCTGCGCGGCGGCTCGCTCGCTCGTCACTCAGTCCGCACTCGCGGGGCTCAGTCGTCGAACAGCTCGGAGAGGAATGACTTCCGGCGCCGCGGGCGCTGCCCGTAGTGGCTGCCGCCCGAGTGGGTGGAGTACGGCGCCGACGGATACTGCTGGACCGGCGGCTGGTGGTAGGCCGGCTGAGCGCCCCGATCCTGGGCGGGCGGCGCTTGCGGCGGAGCCGACTGCTGGTGCCAGGCGTTCTCAGCGGCCACAAGCGTCTCCAGCTCACCACGGTCGAGGAACAGGCCGCCGCAGCCTCTGCACTGGTCGACGAGCACACGGTTGCGCTCGTACGAACGCATCTCCGAACCACACTTGGGACAGGTCAGGGAGTCCATGCCGGGCCAACGGGCCGGCTCACCCGGTGGTTCCGGAGCCGCTCGACCGGGAGGCGCGACCACACGGCATACTCCCGCGCTTTGTGCTGGAGTGGGGGCATGGCCCGCGCCGTCAACGTCACCGGACCCCTCGCCCACCACGCGGAGGGGCCGGTGTGGTCGAAGGAGTGGGGCGGTCTGCGCTGGGTCGACCTGACGGCCGGTGACCTGCTCACCCTTCGCGGAACCCTGGTCGACCGCCTGCACGTCGGCACCGTCGCGGCCTTCCACCGGCCGCGGGCAGGGGGCGGGTTCGTCGTGGCCCTCGAGCGAGGGCTGGCCACTGCGGAGGCCCAAGACGGGCGGGTGCGAGTGCTGCCAGATCTGTGGTCGGACAAGGGAATTCGATTCAACGACGGCGGCTGTTCGCCCGCGGGCACACTCTATGGCGGGACCACGGCCTACGACGGCGGCGCGGGCCGGGGAACCCTCTACCGCTTCGACGCTGACCTGCGCCCTGAGCCCGTGATCAAGGACGTGACGACGTCCAACGGCATGGCCTGGTCCCCCGACGGGGGGCTCGCCTACTACAACGACACGCCCACGGGCCAGGTCGACGTCCTTGACAACGTCGACGACCGCCTCGGCAACCGCCGGCGCTTCACCCGGGTCGACGGCGGACTGCCCGACGGGCTCACGGTCGACGCCGAGGGCGGCGTGTGGGTCGCCGTGTGGGGCGGCGGCGCCGTGCATCGCTACACCCCGGACGGCCGCCTGTCCGAGGTGGTCACGCCTGCCGGTGAGCCAGGTGAGCGCCTGCACGTTCGGGGGCGATGGCCTCGGCACGCTGTACATCACCACATCGGCCGAGAACCTCGCCGAGGGTGCCGAGCCGGAGGCCGGATCGGTGTATGCCGTGGAGCCCGGCGTGCGCGGACTGCCCGTCACGCCGTGGGCAGGCTGACAGCAGCAGCTATCGTCAGGCGCGGGTCGTGGTGCTCTCCGTCGAGGCCTGAGTCGGCAAATCCCCGCTGGCCAGGAGGCGACGACGCTCGCGGCGCACGAGGACCATCGACCCTGTCCGTCCTTCGGACCCGCCGCGATGCTGTGAGTAGTCTCGGCACGACCGGATGCGTGCTTGCGCCAGAGGGCCGGCCCGAGAACTGGGCTGAAGCGAGCGGCGCCGGCGCGCACGGAGCTTCCAGCGGCATACGAGAAGCAGTGTCGAGCCTCGCCTCACCAGGGAGGCGGGCGCGACTGGACCCGAGGGAGGGGCCATGCCCACAGACAACGCCCGGCAGAGCGTGCTTGTCGATGCCAGCCAGGCGGACGTGCTGGCGCTGCTTCGCGACGTGGCTCGACAGCCCGAGTGGATCCCGCAGATCCGGGAGGCCAGGGTGCTCGAGACCGACGAGAACGGCCGGCCGCTCACCGCCGAGTTCGCCGCGTCGACCAGCGTCGGCACCGACCGCTACAGGCTGGCGTACGAGCACTCTTCTCACGGCATGAGCTGGTCGATGGTGAAGGGCCGGCTGCAGACGGGCCAGGAGGGCGTCTACACGCTGGAGAGCGCCGGCCGTGACAGGACCCGCGTCACCTACGACCTCACAATCCACCACAACCTGCCGCTGCCCGGGTTCATCCGCTCGCGGGTCATCAAAGGCCTCGTGGCCGACACCCTGACCGGGTTGACGTCGAGGTTCGAGACGCTGCCCAGGCAGTAGCGGCCGTCCGCCATTGCGGTGCGTGGCGCGCGCAACCGGCCACCGCCTCGACCCACCGGGCGCGCCATCCGGCATACTTCCGGCGAGGGTTCCGCAGATGATGCGCCGTCGCCAGTGGGATCCGGGCCTCTAGCTCAATTGGCAGAGCTGCGGACTTTTAATCCGTAGGTTGTGGGTTCGAGTCCCACGGGGCCCACCGTTCAGGATCGCACGCGCTTCAACGCAATCGGTCACCACGACTCACCCCTGCCAGTCGGCATCAGGACCCTCGTGGCCGGAAAATGGCCGGGTCCCGGCCTCGAGGATGGCGCCGGCCACCCGCTCGGAGCCGGGCCGTCTGGGAGGCCACGTCCACCGTGGCGTAGCGGGTGAGCGTCATTAGCGGGCTGGCGTGACCGAGGAGGTTCTGAACGTCACGCACACTCGTTCCCTGCTGCAGGCTGAGGGTCGCGGCCGTGCGGCGCAGCATATGTAGCGCTCCCTTGGGCAACCCGGCCGCCCGAAGCGCCTCCGCGAGGCGCACTCTCGGGCAGCCGGCGCGGTTGGTGAAGAGCCACTCGTGCTGCTTTCGCCCCAGACGTGGAAGAAGGGCCTCGATCACCATTCCCGTGACACCGATGTCCCGCCGTGACTCGGACCCTCCCTTTGGGTAGTCCTTGACTCGCTGCCGGCCCTCCAGCTCGATGACCGCTCGCTGGACCGAGATCCGGCTGTGCTCGACGTGGATGTAGCCCACCTGGAGCCCGGCGAGCTCGCCGAAACGGAGTCCGCAGACGCTGGCGGGCAAGATGAGCGGCCGGTCACGCTCCTCCGCATGCGCCAGGAGCAAGGCCACATCGGCCGAGGTCAACGACTTCCCTGCCGGTGGCCGGTCGGGCTTGGGGCGACACCCGCGCGTCGGGTTCTCGACCCTTGCGCCCTGCTCAATGGCCTCGTTGATGGCGAGGGACAGGACGCTCACGCAGTGCGCGACGATGGCCCGTCTACCACGGCAGCTACCAGCCCTCCGCGGACGGCTGGAACGTCACGGAGCGCGTCTACGAGGTCCGATACCTAGACACCGCTCCGCTCACGGGCTCAGCGCCCCACGCAGCGGAGGGCGCCCCTGACTCGAGGCCTTCGATCGCGCTTCGGGTCGCGCCGCCGAACGGCTGCGGTTCAAACGCGCACGGAAAAGGGAACCCTTTCGCGGCACCGGCGCGACAGTAGAGGTGTGAACGGTCTGCCAGACCACACTGACGCCGAGCTGCTGGAGCTCATCGCAGCCAGCAACATGGGGGCGCTCCGTGAGTTCTACTCCCGGCACGCGCCGTGGCTCTCGCTTCGGCTGGAACGCCGGTGCAATGACCCCGACCTCGTGGCGAGCGCTTTGCAGGACTGCTTCCTGTCCGTCTGGCGGCATCCCGGGTCGTGGCGGTGGCCGGGAGCCATCGTCGTGGTCACCGTCGCGGTGGTCCTCTGGGGGATGACCAGCCTGTTTGCCGGTGTCAGCACCCGCGAGAGCCTGCTCTGGCACCTGAGTGCTCCCACCACGGTGCCGGACACTGACTTCACGGACGGTCCGTACGCCGGTAGGTGGTTCTACCGCGGATCGGCACCGTGGCGCTTCATCTACGTTGCGGGACTGTGCGCGCTCGCTGGAATCGCCTCGGTGGCGCACGGAGCTGTCGGCGGCCGACGAAGGCGGCTGCAGCTGCTCGCCGTCGCTGCGGCGATGCTGACGGTGACCGCGCTCGTGCTCTCTGCGTACACCGGCCCGATGAACGTCAAGATTCGCTGATGCAGACCGCCACACTCTTCCGGGCGGAGCTGGGGGCGGTCCGCTGGGGACCCGTCGCCGGACTCGCCGTCGGCAGTGGCGCCCTCCTCGGTGCGGACGCCGCTGGATGGCTGGGCGGGCCAGGCGGGCTCTCGCTCTGGGTGGGGCTGGGCGTGCTGGCGGCTGCACTGGCCTTCGTCATGGACGACCCCTCGAGGGCCGTGCTGGCGGCGTGCCCGGTAACCGGCCGCCAGCGCCTCGGCATCCGGCTCGCCGTCTGGGTCGCGGGTGCGGCGGTGTGGACCAGCTACACGGCGGCGACCACACGCTGGTCCGGTTCCACCGAAGTGGACGCTAGCGCCCTGCTGGTCTCTGGTGCCGGCGTGCTGGTCCTCACCGGCACGGTTACCGTTGCCGCCCACAACCGCGCCGCTCTCGACGAGCCTGGTACCGCGGTCGGGTCCGCTGCCGTTATCGGCGTCCTCACGATGCTGATGGTGCAAAGTCGTTTGGGTGACGTCAGGCCCCTGTCCGTGACGGAGCTGACCGGCGAGAGCCGCGTCCTCTGGTCGGTGGTCATCGTGATCGCGATCGGCGCGCTCGTCTGGGCCACGAGCGACCCGTGGCGATCGGGATGACGGCGCTCTCCTGAAATTGCCGGGTCTGCTGGCGGCCGGGTCGCCGGCGGACGCAAACCACGACCGAGTCCCTGATCGCCAGCCTGCACGACGACGGCATGACCGCTCACGCCATTGCCCGCCATCTCAACACCAAGGCGGTGCCCACGGCATGCGGCGGCGCTGGCACCCCAGCACGGTCACCCGAGTCCTCAAGCGGGTCGAGCGCCGAGCGAACGCGAGCGCGATATGAGAGCGCCTGAGCATCACGGGAGAGGCGGCGGGCGCGCTGGCCTCGCCAGCCGGGGCCGCGCGCGACGCACCCGCAGAATCTCACGACCATCACGAGGCGCGGGCATACGAACATGCGCCTACGTTGCGGCAGAAGCAGAAGGGGCGCTGACATGGCGCACATCCGGCGACCGAAGCGGAAGGACGGCAGGTCGGCCTAGGAGGTTCCCTGGCGTGATTCCGGTCGCTTTCACGGGGCCCACTCAGAGCTGCGGTCGGGGCTGTGCGGATAGAGAGCACATCGGTGCGTGAAGGCCGCGTCACGTGGCGATCGGTCAAGGCCTTGTCGTCGCATGATGTGTAGGTCGCCGATCTCGCCAGGTGCCACGGAGCGCACCCAAGTAGACCCCGGCGACCACCAGGGTTCCGCCGGCGAGCAGCCCGAGACCGACCGGTTCGTGGTCGAGCCACGACGACAGCGCGATGGTGAACAGAGGGATGAGGACGAAGACGTAGTTCGCGCGCGACGCGCTCCAGTGCTTGAGCACGAGCAGTTGTAGCGAGAAGACCACCACCGACCCGATGACGGCAAGGAAGACGACCGCCGCCCACGTAGATACATTCCGTGGCATGGCCAGGCGTTGACCGGCCACGAGCGCACCGGCTAGGAGGAGGCAGGCGGCAGTCACGGCCGCGACCGCGTTCATCGCGACTGGGTCCACGGTGGGCGACCGGCGCACCATCACCGTGGCCAGCGCCACGCATGCCACCGCACCGACCATCGCCAGTACGCTCCCCGGGGGGACCGGCTGGCCGACTGGGCCCAATGCCACAACGCCGACGCCGACAGCCGAGATCACGGACCCGGCCAGCGCCGCTAGGGTCAGGCGTTCCTGCCGGCCGGCCACTGCGATCAGCAGAGTCACCAGGGGGACGAGGGCCAACAGGGTTTGCGCCATCCCGGCCTGGATCGTCTTCAGCGCGTAGTAGGTCAGCGCGAATGTCCCCGCCAGGCCCAACGCGCCGAAGGCCAGCGCACCCTGGAGCTGCCGCCCCCGGGGCCAGTCGAGCCGCAGGGCCAGCATCAGCCCGACCAGGACGGCTGCGGCGAGCAGGAAGCGCAGCGACGCTCCCCACAACCAGTCCAGCTCGCGGTTGCTGAAACGGATCGCCACCGCGTTCCCACTCGCCAGCAGCGTCACTCCCACGAACGCCGCGGACGCGACCCGGTCTGAGCGGTCGGCTCCCAAAGACGTACCACGGACGGGATGGCCGGGCGCCCCGCCTTGATGCCACATGGACCCTCCCTCCGCTCGTCCACCGGCTCGGAGAAGGGGTCGGCAGGACCGAGAACTTCCTCCGACTCTGTTCCGGCCCGCGGGCTGCGTCAAGTAGCCGGCGATGTGGGCACCTTGCCGCGCTCGAGCGGTCGAGGCGGTCGAGAAAGGCAGTGCAACTGGCGCGTGGGCAGCCCCAGACGGGAGAGGCCAACCTGAGTCGCGTGCCATCATGGGGCATGCCGCAGCCGTCCAACCTGGACCCGCTGCCGTCCCGGGCCATCTGCTGCGTCCCTCTCGTCCGTGCCCCGCTCAGCGCACAGAGGGCCGAGGTGCACCCCGACGACAACCTGGCCGAGGTCGTCGCGCTCACCTCGCTCCGCACGCTGGCCTGACCGTGTTGCGGCGACTGCCAGCGAGCCTCGGTCTGCTGGCGGCGACCCTGGCGTGGGGGTCAACGTTCATCGTCACCAAGCAATCGCTATCCGACATGTCGACCGCGAACTTCATGGCATGGCGCTTCGGCCTCGCCGCGGCAGTCCTGCTGGGAGCCAGACCCCGCCGGGTCGTCACCCTGACCGGCACCGATCGGCGCCATGGACTGCTGCTCGGGGGCTTCCTGGCGTGCGGGTTCCTGCTGCAGACGACCGCGCTGCACGACATCGACGCCGGACTGTCCGGCTTCCTCACCGGGACAGCGGTTCTGCTCACCCCGGTCGTGGCCTGGCTGGCTTTCGCCGAACGGATCGGCCGTGCCGGTTGGGCTGCGGTAGCCATCTGTGCCGGCGGGCTTGCCCTACTCACCAGCACCGGCGGTAGAGCCGCATCCGTCCCGGTCCTGCTCACCCTCGGTGGCGCCGCCTGCTTCGCCTGCCACATCGCCTCGCTCAGCCACTGGGCCACGCCCGAGAACGCCTACCCGCTCACCGCATGGTCGGTGGCCGTGGCCGCCATCCTCTGCGGAACCGTCGCGGTCGTCGGCACCGGACTGAGCCTCCCCCAGACGCAGGAAGCCTGGCGCTCCGTGGGATACCTCGCCATCGTCGCGACCTGCGTCGGGTTCGTGGTCCAAGCCTGGGCACAGAGCGCCCTCACCGCCACGACTGCCGCTGTCATCATGACCATGGAGCCCGTCTTCGCCGCCCTGCTCGCCGCCGGCATCGCCGGCGAACGGCTCCCCGCAGCCGGATGGGCGGGCGGGCTGCTCGTCGTTGCCTCGATGTTCATCGCAGAGCTCGGACCGCGCCAATGCTGCGACGCGCTCTCGCCGCGTGTGGAGTGCTGTTGATCAGGGGACCCTCCGGAGCGGGCCAAGGCACGACCAGGTTGGAGCGTGGGGCGCCCGTCGAGGTATGCCGGTCGTCCCGGTCCTGAGCACGGTTGCGCCTAGGTCAGTGGGCTGCGGCTGGTCCTCCGGCCGGCTGGGTGGTCATTCGACGCCGTCACGCAGTCCCCGTGCAGCCGGAACTCGGTCCGGAAGTGCGCGTCTATCTTCCGCGAAGGAACTGCCCATTCGGGGATCATGTCCGCTGAGCAACCGACGAGGAGCGGACGGCTTCGAGCCGTCTGGGTCGAGTCCCCTGACATCCCGGAGAGGACAAGAGATGGTCAGCGTTCAGGCGGCGACGTTGGTGGCGCCTCGTCAGCTAGAGATCCGGGACTACCCACTCCCCACTGAACTCGAACCGGGCGCCGTCCTCCTGCGGATGATCGCGTCCGGTATCTGCGGCACCGACAAGCACACCTACAGAGGCGAGACCGTCCAGTACGCCGGCACGCCGATGGAGCGAACCACGCCGTTCCCGATCATTCAAGGCCACGAGAATCTCGGCGTCGTGGAGGCCATCGGGCCCGGAGGCGCCATTGCGCACGACGGCACCCCTCTCCGCGTCGGGGACCAAGTGGTGCCGGCACCCAATCGAGCATGTGGCGTGTGCCGGAACTGCCAGCGAGGCTTTCCCTACTACCTGTGCCGCAACCTGGAGAACTACGGCAACTCGCTGACTTGCGCCGAGCCACCGCACCTGTTCGGGGGCTGGTCGGAGTTCCTCTACCTGAGGCCCCGGACGCCGGTCTTCCGCGTACCGGAGGACCTCCCGTCGGAGATCGCGGTCCTGACCGAGATCTTCGCCGTCACGCACAGCCTCGAGCGAGTTGCAGCCATCCGTCGGCCCGGTGGTTTCCTACCCGGCGACACGGTGGCAGTCGTCGGAGTCGGCTCCCTTGGCATGTCGCACCTTGTCAAAGCCGCGCTGATGGGCGCGGGCCGGGTGATCGCCGTTGACAAGTCGGCCAAGCGGCTGGCGCTGGCACGGCGCTTGGTGAACGCCGAGACCATCCTCGTCAACAGCTCCGGCGACGGCGCGGATGAGCGTGTCCGCGCTCAGGCGCTGGATCTGACCGACGGCGAGGGGGCTGACGTGGCCGTGAATGCCACCGGGTTCCCGGGCTCCTTCGCCCTGGCGGCGTCGATAGTCCGCGACGCTGGCACGATCCTCGAGGTCGGAGCGTTCGTCGACATGGGACCCGAGGCCTTCAATCCCGCTGTGATCTGCGGCCGAAGCCTCAACGTGATGGGCATCGGAGGCGAGGACCTGCAGGCGTATGCCGGCACGCTCGCTCTGCTCGCCCGCCACCGCGATGCGATCCCGTTCGCCGAGATGGTCTCCCACACGTTCCGCATCGCCGATGCTGCCCAGGCGGTCGAGACCTCGCTGGACGCCGACAACGCCACGAAGGTCCTCATCTCCAACGTGCTCAGCCCGAAACCGCGTTGAGCATTCAGGAGCCGGTGCGGATCGGCCGCTGGACCGGCACGGATCCGCGACATGGCGATCGCCAGGTGGGCGAGCTGCCCGCAGCAGGCTGCTGTGCGTCACCCAGCCTCCAGCAACCGTCGTCGTTCGCCGCCCTCAAGGACCGCGACACGGCCGCTTAGCGAGTCATCGACGACGAAGTCCGTAACGGCAGCGGCCACATCCTCCGGAGGTATCAGGGGTGGGGTCGCGTCGCGTTCGGCGGCAGGCATCGCCGCGAACTCGTCGACAGCCCGGGGGAGTCCGATCCAATTCGGGACGACGCAGTTGACCCGCACGTTGCAGTCGCGCGCCAGGCCGGCCGCCGCCGTGGTGAACCGGATCAGACCGGCCTTCGCCGCTGCGTATTCGGGCGACCCGTAAGCAGTGACCTCCCGCCCGGCACTCGAGGAGATGTTCACGATGGATCCGCCACCGTGTCGAGCCATCAGTGGAACGCAGCGCTGCGTCATCTCCATGGGTACTGACAGGTTCAGTTCGAGGACCTTGCGCCATTCCTCGGGCGATGCCTCTGGAAACTGTCGACCGGCCACCCCCCACCCTCCAGCGTTGTTGACCAGAATGTGTGGACCACCCAGTCCAGTGGCCAGCCCCACGACCGCCTCACGCTCGACCGCTTCGAGCACGTCGGCATGCATGGGAACAGCCCGGCCCCCACCGTCGACGATCCGGGAACTGACGTCTTCGGCGCGATGGCGATCGCGGTCGACAACCAGAACCAGGGCACCGGCGATGCCCAGGCGTTGCGCGATGACCTCCCCAAGCCCGGATCCTGCGCCCGTCACGATCGCCACTCGACCAGAGATCTCCATGAGAGCCGAACGTAAACCCGACTGCCGACAGGCGCTCCAGAACGCGTGCTACGAGCGGACTTCCGCTTGCTGCTTCTCCTCAACATGCACGACTGGTGGCGCAGCAGCTGCAGCGCGCCGCTCTGCCCGTAGGAGGAGCAACATCGGCGGGACCATGGCGAGGACCCACACGGTCTCGAACCACCCGAACAGCCAGAGGGCGAGGTAGAACGCGATCACGCCGACGTAGCCTGCCTGGGTCCAGCGGCCACCGCTGACCGCCAGCACGCCCACGGTCGCCTCGAACACCGCGAGCAGGCTGATGAACAGGACCTGGTTCGGCGCGACGACGTCACGCCACGTGTCCGTCACCCACCCGAAGTGCGCAGGATCGGCGAAGCCTGCGTAGCTCGTGCTCGTGGCCAAGTTGATGATGTGCACCAGCGCGCCGCCCAGGACGAAGAGCACACCCACCGCGGCTCGCCCCAGATACCTCGCCCGCGTGCTCCGGCTCGCGAACAGACTCGCGACGACCGTCGCGATGCCGCAGGCCACCCACACAATCGGCCAAATGATGCTGTCCATAGTCGCCTCCTCGTAGATCCCCCAGTTCGATCACAGCAGCGGCCGCAGGCACGGTTCAGGGGCGAACGTCCCGCTCGGCGGCGCATACTCCTAACGCGAGTTCCGCCTCCGAGCGAACAGGAGGGTCGTTGGGCACTCAACGGCAGCCAGGTGCCTTGACGCTGAGCGAGGACGACCGGCGGGTCCTGGCCGGGTGGGCCGCTGACTGCGCCGAGCGGACACTGCCGTTGTTCGAGGCAAAGGCCCGGGGCGATAAGCGTCCGCGCGAGGCAGTCGACGGCCTCCGGGCGTTCGCCCGGCGCGAGATGCGGATCGGCGAGCTTCGCGCGCTCTCGGCTCGCGCTCATGCGGCGGCCCGAGACGTCACGGACCCTGCCGCCGTGGCCGCGGCACGGGCGGCGGGGCAGGCTGCCGCCGTCGCACACATGGGGGCGCACGCACGCGGCGTGGTGTATGCCGTGATGGCGGCAGGTCTGGCCGCGCCAGGGAACCCGACCGCCTCCACAGCCGAGGCTCGATGGCAGCTCGAGCACGCATCGCCCGAGGTGCGCGCGGTGCTGCGGCGACTGCCGCCGCCCCCCACGGGTGCGGGGAGGCTGGCAAGCCTGATCCGAGACCTGCACGCCGGCCTCACGCAGGCCCGCTGATACTCGCCGCCTTCGAGACGCTTGGCGAGCGGGATGCCGGCCAGCCGCCTCCCCGGGGACCTCCGGCTGGGCGATCACGCGGCATACCTCAGGAAATTTGTGAGAATTTAGATGTCGTGTAATCTAGTTACACGACATCTACTGGAGGAAGAGATGACCGCTGAACCCATTTCCCGCGTGTCGGTTCTGAGCACCGGCTCGGTCTCGATCCGACCCGAGCACGTCGGACCGACGTGGAAGAACACCTACTTCTGGCTGGCCACCTCACGGCGGTGGACGGCGCCGCTGCCGATCAACGTGTACGTGATCGAGCACCGCGACGGGCTCGTCCTGTTCGACACCGGCCAGGACCGCGCCTCGGTCACCGATCCCTCCTACTTCCCGGGCGGGCTGAGCGGGCTCGTCTTCTCCCGGCTGGCGAGGTTCGACATTGGTCCGAACGAGACCCTCGAGCGTCGCGTGCGGCAGCTTGGCTACCACCTTGGCGACATCGATACCGCTGTGCTCTCGCACCTTCACCAGGACCACATCGGCGGCCTTCCGGAGCTGCACAGGTCCGAGGTGGTGATCAGCCGGGACGAGTGGGACTCGCTGGCGAAGCCGTTCGCCGAGGCCCGCGGGCTGCTCCGGTCGCACATCGAGCTGCCGGGGCTTCGCTGGCGCCAGGTCACCCCGGAGCCGCTGGGCAACCCTGAGCTAGCGCCCTTCACGAATGGGCACGACCTGTTCGGCGACGGCAGCCTGGTGCTCCTGCCGACACCGGGCCACACCCCCGGCTCGATGTCGATGCTCGTGCGCCGCACCGGCCGACCACCGCTGCTGCTCGTCGGCGATTTGACCTACGACGCCGACCTGCTCGCAGCCGGTCTGCTGCCCGGTGTCGGCAACAAGCGGCTGATGCGCCCCGCCGTCACCGCGGTCAACGCCTTGCGCGAGCATCTGCCGGGACTAGTGGTGCTCGCCGCTCACGACCCCAACGCGGCGGCGCTCCTGGCGGCGACCGAGGAGCACGAGACAATCCGGCCATGAGACCCGCTGAGGAGCTGCGGTACCTGATCCTGGCCATCCAGCGCGAGGGCAACCGGCTGCTCGCGACCGACCTCCGCCCGCTCGGTGTCACCCCGTCGCAGGCCGAGGTGATCCGGGTGCTGGCCGACCATCAGCCCCTGACACTCGCCGGTCTGGGCGAGCTGCTCGTCTGCGAGACCGGCAGCTCGCCCAGCCGACTGGTCGATCGCCTGGTCAGCGCAGGTCTCGTCCGCCGCGAGAGCCGAAGCGACGATCGCCGGCAGGTCGCGCTTTCCTTGACTGGCGACGGGGCGGGCTTGGCCGAGCGGATCACGCACGTCGAGGAGGCACTGTACGAGAGGATCGACCAGCTCACCGACGGTGCCCCGATGGCGGAGGCACTGTCTCTACTGCGCTCTGTCGCAGGCGCCTTCCCAGCGGGGCAGGCGCTCGTTCGGCGTGAGCGCCTGGAGCGGGCACCGTCGCGGTGACTGGCCGTATACCGGGACGGCACCTTGGGCCAGCGGGCAAGCCGGTCGTCGGGCCCTGGAGCGTCTACCGCCAGGCCTCGTCGGGCGCCGCCTCGCGCATCCCGACACCCCAGCGCTCTTCCACCTTCGCGACGCGCCACACCGTCGCGGCGCCGAGCCAGGTCAGGAGGAACAGGCCCACGATGGCGTAGCCGACGTAGTTCAGGTCGACGCCGCCGATGGCGGCAAGCACGCCGCTCGTGATGCCGAGCTTGTCGGTCAGGATCGACACCAGCTCGATCGTGCCGACGACGAGCGCCACGGCCACGGAGAGAGCGGTGATCGTGACGTTGTAGTACACCTTGCGCACCGGCCGCGAGAATGCCCAGCCGTAGGCGAAGTTCATGAAGCAGCCGTCGATGGAGTCCAGGAGGGTCATCCCCGCCGCGAAGAGAACCGGCAGGGTGAGAATCGCGTACCACGGCAGGGAGAACGCGGCAGCGCCACCGGCCAGGACGAGAAGCCCGACCTCCGTCGCGGTGTCGAAGCCCAGCCCGAACAGCAGCCCGACCGGGTACATCTGCCATGACGACTTCACCGACCTGGTGACCCCCCCGAGGATGCGGTTCATGAATCCGCGCTGGTTCAGCTGCTCCTCGAGCGCCGCCTCGTCGAACTCGCCGCTGCGCATGCGCCGGAACACCTTGATGATACCGACGAGGACGACGAGGTTGATGATCCCCAGGATGTAGAGGAAGAGTCCCGAGACGGCCGTCCCGACGACCCCGGTCACGTGCTGGAGCGTCGATCCGTCGTCCTCGAGCTGCCCCGCGAGAGCACGGACCCCGAACGCAAGCAGCAGACACAGGCCGAACACGATGCTGGAGTGTCCCAGCGAGAACCAGAAGCCGACCGAGACTGGGCGCTTTCCATCGGCCATCAGCTTGCGGGTGGTGTTGTCTATCGCGGCGATGTGGTCGGCGTCGAAGGCATGGCGCATACCCAGCGTGTAGGCGGTCAGGCCCAGCCCGATGCCGAAGACCTGCCCCGATCCCAGGTCGAACCGCGCCGGTGCCACGAGCCACACCAAGGTGCCCCAGCCGATGATGTGCAAGGCCGCCACGAATGCGGCCATGCCGCCGATCGAGGTCCACTCGCGGGACGAGATCCGGGACGTGCTCGCCATCGCGTCCTGCTGAACGGCCATCGCGTCTCTGTTTCCCTTCTTGGCGACCGGGGCCGGCGAGGCCATCACCCGCGGAGGTTGGAGAAGCATCACTCTATTGCAATTGAGTTGCAACAAGACAAGGCCGGCATGGCTGACCTGCACAGCCCTGTCTGGGACTTGACCCCCTCCCTAGCGTGGAAGGAGACGAGCGGTAGACGGCACGGTCGGGGAGGCAACGTGGACACAGCGTCGATCCACGCAGAGCTGGACTCCGTCCGGCAGGACTTCCGCGCCCTGGTGACGGCAGCCGACCGCGCGGCGCTCTCGCGGGGCACCAACGGCACCAAGTGGACCAACGAGCAGCTGCTCTTCCACATGCTCTTCGGCTATCTGCTCGTCTGGAACCTCCTGTGGCTGGTGCACGGCATGTCGCGACTGCCGCGAGGCGTCTCCCGGTCCTTCGCCGCAGCCCTCAACGCCGGCACCCGCCCGTTCCACGTCGTCAACTACGTCGGCTCCCTCGGCGGGGGACGAGTGCTCGGCCAGACCCGCCTCTGTGAGCTTCTGGACGGCGTGACGAGATCGCTCGAGCGTCGACTCGACCGGGAGTCGGCCACCGGGCTCCAGCGTGGGATGCACTTCCCCACCGGCTGGGACCCCTACTTCAAGGACGTCATGACGGTGCTCGAGGTCTACCACTACCCGACCCAGCACTATGACCACCACCGGGCCCAGCTCACGCTGGGCCAGTCACCCCATCGCGTGAACCCACGTCACCCCGGCCCACCAGCGGCCTGACGAAAGCCGCCAGCCAGACCAGGGTGGCGTATGCCGGAAAGCCGGCTTCCCGGCATACCTCGCCTGGGTCCTCGGCTCAGGGCGCGCCGCGCACGGTGTGCCCATCCAGTCGCCGAGGTCACGCAGAGGCTGCGATGCGCAGGATGGCGTCAGCCGACCTGTCGATGTCGGCCTCGGTCGTGGACCAGTTGGAGATGGAGATGCGCAGGAGGCGCTGCCCCCGCCAGGTGGTGCCGCCGAGCCAGCACGTGCCATCGCGCTGCACGGCGTCGATGACCCGCTCGACGTGGGCGTCGTCGGTGCCGAAGCCGACGAGCACCTGGTTGAGAACCACGTCGTTCTGGATCGTGGCCCCGCCCGCTGCGAGGCGCTGCGCCATGCGGCTGGCCAGGGCGCAGGACCGGTCGACAAGGTCGGTCACGCCATCGCGTCCCAAGTGCCGCAGGGCCGCCCACACCGTGAAGCCGCGGGCGCGGCGTGAGGACTCGGGCACCAGGTCGCCGAGGGTGAAGTCGCCCGCCGAGCCCGAGCCGACGAGGTATGCCGCGGTGTAGGACAGTGCCTGGGCGTGCGTCTGGGGGTCGGCGCAGATCGCGAGGCCGCAGTCGTAGGGCACGTTGAGCCACTTGTGGGCATCACAGCCCCATGAGTCGGCCAGCTCGACACCCCTGGTCAGGTGGCTGGTGCGGGGGCTGGCCGCTGCCCACAGACCGAAGGCCCCGTCGACGTGAACCCAGGCATCGGCCGCTTTGGCCAGCGGGATCGCAGCCGGGAAGTCGTCACACGCACCGGTGTTGACGTTTCCAGCCTGGAGGCAGACGATGACCGGCCCCGCTCCGCGGCTGAGCACGGCCGCCAGATCGCTGACGTCGATGGCACCGTTGTCGTCGGCGCTCACCGGCTCGACCGAGGCGGTGCCCAGACCGAGGAGCCGCAGGGCGCGGTCCACGGTGGCGTGGCGCTCGACGCTCGCCACCACGCGGATCCTCGGGGCCCCTGCGAGGCCGTCGCGCTCGACGTCCCAGCCCGCCTCCGACAGCACCCGGTGGCGACCCACCGCGAGCCCGACCGTGTTGGCCGCCTGGGCTCCGGTGACGAATCCCACCGACCCGGCGGCTGGCAGGCCGAGCAGCTCCTTGGCCCACCTGCCCGCGGTTCGTTCGGCGGCAGCCGCCGCCGGGGACAGCACCTCGTTGTAGGCGCACTGGTCCCAGCCGGTGGTCAGCATGTCGGCTGCGCTGGCGACAGGGAGCGAGCCACCGATCACGAAGCCGAAGTAGCGCGGCCCTGCGGTCGCGACCAGCCCGGGAGCCGCCGCAAGGGCGAGCTCGTCGACGACCTGGCCGGCCGGGAGCCTCCCGTCCTGCAGGTCGACATCGAACCCGGCCCGCACCGCCTCGGGATCGCCCGAGGCGCGCACCGGCTGGTCGGCGACGGTGGACCGGTAGCCGGCGGCCAGCGACGACGCCTGGGCGAACAGCTCAGCCAAGGCGTTCGCGCCGGGGTCGCTGGCCAGGCTCGAAGTGACGTCCGTTCCCGTGCCCATGTCGCCTCCTGCGCTCAGGCCGAGGGGTGCCGGCTGGCCAGGCCGACGGTGTTGCCCTCGCTGTCCTTGACGAATGCCATCCACTCGTCATGCTCCGCGGCCCCGAACCTGCCCTCGTCGTCGCGGAAGATCACGTGGGGCGCGGCCGTGACCTCGACCCCATCTGCGCGGAGGCGCTCGACGGTCTCCCTGACGTCGGGCACCGCGAGGTAGAGCAGGCCACTGGGAGCGGCGCGGTCCAGCAGCAGGCGGACTCCGTCGAGGTCGAAGAACACCAGGCCGGGTGGATCGAAGGAGGCAATCGGCTCGGCTCCCAGCAGCCTGGAGTAGAAGGCCGTCGCACGCTGGAGGTCCTCGGCGCGCTGCGCCACCTGGTGAAGCCTCATGATCAGACCCTCCGTTCCGGTCCTGTCTACACCACCGCGGCGGTGCGGCGCTCCGATCCCCTTGCAGCTCGGGGGCTACGCGGCTCCGCAAACGCGCGGCCGACGACTGGTTCCCTCGCCAGGCGGCCAGGCTCAGTCCCCTGTGTCTGAGCCTGGCCGCGGGAGGGGGGTCTTCCAGCTCGGCGGGCAGCGCTGCCGCTACCAAGAGTAGGAACCGTTTCGGCAGCCAGCCATCGGCCGGAGGGCGTAGACCCTCACCACCTGTTTAGACGATGGTGCGGGGCGATTGGTTCACCCCCTGACACAGCCTTTGTCGAGACTTTTTCGCCCACGAGTCCCGGTCCAGACGACGAGTCGCCCATCCGGACTAGTGCGGCCCGGTGCCGGGCCATACCAACGGATGAAGTTGTCCCGTTTTGACCACGCTGCAAGTCGATTGCCTGCATGCTCAGCGTGATGGGAGGTGGCCATGGAGACCCAGCAGCTCCAGTCGCTTCTGCGCGACTGGCACGATGCCGCGTGGTCACTGGCCGCTGTAGCCATCGCCCTCGACGAGAGCGCGCTCCCGGGCGTGCGTGAAGCCGCGGAGGAGGTCATGTCCGCACTGGGTATGCCGCGTGGCCCGGCCCGCCTGGACCTGCTCGCCGGTGCCCGGCCCGACCAGATCGTCGCCCAGGCCAGCGCGCCGCTGCTCCAGACCAGCGCACTGCTGCGCCGGCCGGAGGCACCCTGGACCGACCTGCCCAACGACGCCCTGCTCACCCATGGTCGCAACAGCTCGCGTCAGGTCAACATTTTCCGGGACCACGCGCTGCCGCACCTGCCCGGTCTGGAGGAGCGGCTGCGGTCTCCGGGCGCGGTGATGCTGGATGTCGGGACCGGCGTGGGCGGACTCGCGATCGCGTTCGCCGAGGCCTATCCGGAGCTGAGGGTCGTAGGGATCGACACCGTCCCCCGCGTCCTCCGGCTGGCCGAGGACCAGCGGCAGGCGAGCCCCGCACGTGACCGGGTGGAGCTGCACCAGCAGGACGTTGCCGAGCTCGACGTCCACGAGGTCTACGACCTGGTCTGGCTGCCAGCTCCGTTCATCCCGCCGGGCCCGCTGGCGGCGGCGATCCACAGGACGGCCAAGGCCCTCAAGCCGGGTGGCTGGACCATCCTCGGCCACCTGAAGCTCGACGGCTCCCCGCTCAGCAACGCCCTCGCAAGACTGCAGCTCGAGCTCTTCGGGGGCACGTTTGTCGAGCCTGACGAGGCCAGGGCTCTGATGGCGCAGGCAGGTCTGGTCAACCTGCACATCTTCACCACGCCCGCAGGCTCCCCGGGCCTGGTCGCCGGGCAGGCCAAGGGGTCGGCTGGCTGAGCGCCGAGCCGGTCACCCGGCATACCTCTTGCATCCTGGTCAATACAGGACCTGGGAGACCGTGTGGATCGCGAGGCCGGCCAGGGCGCCGACGATCGTGCCGTTGATCCGGATGAACTGCAGATCCCGGCCGACGTGAAGCTCGATGCGCTCGGAGGCCTCGCGTGCGTCCCAGCGGTCGATGGTGTGGGAGATGACGGCCGCGAGCTCATGGCCATAGGTGTTGACGAAGAAGGAGACGGCGTCGCCGAGATGGCCTTCGAGGCGAGAGCGCAGGACGGCGTCGACCACCAGCCGCTCGCCGAACTCGGCTAGCAGGGCGTCGCCACGGACCCACAGGTGGGACGTCTCGTCGTCGATGGCAGCGAGGAGAGAGACCCGGATCGAGCGCCACAGGCTCAGCACCGTGACGCCGACCTGGGGGTGGGTCAGGAGGTGGGTCTTGAGCGCCTCGGCGCTGTCGATGACCTCCTGGTCGTGCTGCAGGTCGACGGACAGCTTGGCGAGGAGGTTGTCGAGGGCGATGCGCGCGGGGTGGGCACTGTCGGTGCGGATGTCCTGGAGCCAGGCCACGGCCTGGTGGTAGGTCCAGCGGATCACCCGTTCGTCCACCCAGGGCGGCGTCCACCACGGGGCCCGCTCCCCCAGGACGGCCGCGAAGATCTCGGGGTTGTCGACGAGCCAGTCGTGCAGCTCCTCGACGGCGAGGTCGACCAGGCCGTGGTGGGCACCATCCTTGATGACCTCCTCAAGGAGGGACCCAGCGATGGGACTGAGCGGCTCATGGACCAGACGCGGGAGGAGCACGTCCAGAACGAACGCCCTGACCTCGTCGTCGCGCAGCCGGTGCAGACCCACGCGGCCAACGCGTGCCAACTCTGACAGGGCCCGGTGGCGGTGCTGTGGCTCTCCGAGCCAGGCGCCGAAGCGCCGGCCCACCTCGGCTGTGGCCAGGCGCTCGCGCGCGATGTCCTCGGTGAGGAAGTTCTCGGTGACGAAGTCCTGGAGGTTGCGGCCGATCTCCGACTTGCGCTTGGGAACGATCGCGGTGTGCGGGATGGGCACACCCAAGGGGTGGCGGAACAGGGCGGTCACCGCGAACCAGTCGGCCAGTGCCCCGACCATCGCCGCCTCCGCTGCCGTGTTGATGTACCCCCAGCCGCCCTCGGTGTTGCGCAGGGTGAGGACGTAGACGACGGCCGCGAAGCCCAGCAGTGAGAGCGCTAGGGCCCGCATACGGCGCAGGCCGGCGCGCCGCTGCTGGTCAGCCGGGGACGCGTCCATGAGGCTCATAGCCCGATCCTGCCCCATGGCGCCGCCGACGACTTCGTATGCCGAGTGAGCGGGTGGCGTGCCCATGGGGCGCCTGCCGCGCTGGTCCGGCATACGAAGTCGAGGGTCAGGCTGACCGACCAGCCTGGACGTGGGTGCCAATGGGATCCCGGCTGGCCGGCCGGCATACCCCTCAGGCCAGGGCGCTCGGGTGGAGAAGCGGCCGGTAGCCGTCGGCCAGGACAGCCACAGTGGAGGGCGGGGTGAGCACCTCCACCGGCGCCGCCTGAAGAGGTTTCGGCGCTGAGTAGCCGGCGGGCGCCCACAGTCGGAGTTGTGCCTCCCAGACCAGGGCAAGCTCCCCCTCGTGCCGCACCATGGCGCCGTCAGGCAGATCGGCTTCGCGGCTCCGCCAGGTGAGCTTCCGGCGCGTGCGCGGCTCGACGCGCTCGGCATGGAGCTGGCGGTCCATCTCCACTGCTTTCGGCCGCTCGGCCAGGCCGCGCGCCGCACGCCAGTGCTCGGCGAACGCGAGGAAGTCGTCGCGCCGGCAGTACCCGCACGGCCGGTGTCCCGCCGCCAGGGCTGTTGCTTCGTCGAGGAAGAACAGCGCGGTCCACCGGCCGGGCGGCATCACGTCGCGCTGCACCCCCTTCCAGTCGAGGACGCAGCAGATCCACATGGGCGATCGCCAGCGGGCAGCTCCCAGGGTGCGGTCGGCCCGGTGGAGGCAGCCGCGGTTGCCCATGAGCAGACCCCGGGCCGGATCGGCGACGATCTCGCCCGTGGGCAGCACACGGTTCTGCAGCGCCACTGTGGCCTCCTCTCGACTTTGTCTGCGTCAGGAGCGGTTGGGAGCCCTGTGCGGCCGCCCGGGCGCTCCCCCGGCATACAAGGTCGGTGGGGTGAGGATTGAGACGGTAGCCCGGCCGGCCGACACCCCCCGTAGACTTGCCAGACGTGCAGTTCCTCAACGGCCTCATGCCGACCCACGACCTGACCTACGACGACGTCTTCATGGTCCCGGCCCGCTCTACAGTGAGCAGCCGCCTCGACGTTGACCTCAGCAGCAACGACGGCACGGGAACGACCATCCCGATCGTGGTTTCGAACATGACCGCGATCGCCGGGCGGCGCATGGCCGAGACGGTCGCACGCAGGGGGGCGCTGACCGTGGTCCCTCAGGACATCCCCGCCGACGTCGTTGCGGACGTGGTCGACTTCGTGAAGTCCCGCCACCTGGTCCACGACACCCCGATCGTGCTCGACCCCACTGAGACGGCCGGCTCGGCGCTGACGCTGCTGCACAAGCGCGCCCACGGGGCTGCGATCGTGGTGGAGGGCGACCGCCCGGTCGGTGTCGTCAACGAGGCGGACCTCACCGGGGTGGATCGGTTCACCCAAGTGCGCGAGGTGATGTCGATCGACCTCACGACCCTGCCGCAGGACATCAACCCGGAGGCGGCCTTCGACCAGCTGGCCAGGGCTCACCACCGGGTTGCGCCGGTCGTCGACGCCCACGGGGGGCTGGTCGGCATCCTCACCCGGCAGGCCGCACTCCGGGCCAACCTCTACCAGCCCAACACCGACAGCCACGGCCGCCTGCGCATCGCCGCTGCGATCGGCGTGAACGGCGACGTAGCGGCCAAGGCAACCCGGCTCATCGACACAGGCATCGACCTGCTGGTCGTCGACACCGCCCACGGACACCAGGACAAGATGCTCGATGCGCTGAAGGCGGTGCGATCGCTGGACCCGCAGGTGCCGATCGCTGCCGGCAACGTGGTCTCGGCCAGCGGGACGCGCGACCTCATCGAGGCCGGCGCCGACATCGTCAAGGTGGGCGTCGGACCGGGCGCGATGTGCACCACCCGGATGATGACGGCGGTGGGGCGGCCGCAGTTCTCCGCAGTGCTCGAGTGCGCTGCCGCCGCGCGCGAGGAGGGCAAACACGTCTGGGCCGACGGAGGGATCCGCCATCCCCGCGACGTCGCCCTCGCGCTTGCCGCCGGCGCGTCCAACGTGATGATCGGCTCGTGGTTCGCCGGCACCCTCGAGTCGCCCGGGGACCTCTACACCGACAGCACCGGCCGCCAGTACAAGGAGTCATTCGGCATGGCCTCCAGCCGGGCCGTCCGCAGCCGCACCGCAGCCGACTCGTCGTATGACCGCGCACGCAAGGCGCTCTTCGAGGAGGGCATCAGCTCCGCCCGGATGTACATCGACCCCGAGCGGCCGAGCGTGGAGGACCTGCTCGACACGATCATTGCCGGGGTGCGCAGCTCCTGCACCTACGCCGGCGCCCGGAATCTGGAGGAGTTCCACGCGCGGGCGATCGTGGGCCTCCAGTCCACGGCCGGCTACGCGGAGGGGCGTGCACTGTACACCTCGTGGTGAGCACCCGGCCGGTGCAAGACTGACCGCATGGCCACACCATCGCTGGAACCCATCCTCATCACCGGGTGCTCGTCCGGCATCGGACACGCCACGGCCGAGCTGCTCGTGCGCGCCGGCCACACCACCTACGCCACGGCCCGGCGGGTCGAGACCCTCGCCGATCTCGAGCGCGCTGGCGCGCACACGCTCTCGCTGGACGTCACGTCCGAGGAGTCCATGCAGGCGGCGGTCAGCCAGATCGAGGCCGAGC
The DNA here is from genome assembly GCA_963715025.1 of uncultured Actinomycetota bacterium. Lineage (GTDB taxonomy): Bacteria > Actinomycetota > Actinomycetes > Actinomycetales > Dermatophilaceae > DASSJT01. The sequence goes on from CAVQQQ010000010.1 coordinate 225,821, forward strand.
ACGGCTTCGTCGGCACGCTGATCAACAACGCCGGCTATGGCGAGTACGGCACGATCGAGGAGACGGACCTCGACAAGGTCCGAGAGATGTTCGAGACCAACGTCTTCGGACTCGCCCGCCTCATCCAGCTTGTCCTGCCCGCCATGCGGGCCCGGCGGTCCGGCCGCATCGTCAACATCAGCTCGATGGGCGGCCGCTTCACCTGGCCGGTGGGCGGCTACTACCACGCGACCAAGTACGCCGTTGAGGCGCTCAGCGACGCACTCCGCAACGAGGTGCGCCAGTTCGGTATCGACGTCGTCGTCATCGAGCCCGGTGCCATCCGATCGAACTTCGAGGACACGATCAACGCCACCATGGCGGATAGCCTTGGCACCAATCAGGATTCGCCATATGCAGACTTGGTCTCGCGGGTCCAGGCGGCAAACGCCAAGGGGTATGCCGGCCCTGCGGCTGCCGATCCAAGCGTGGTCGCCCGCCGGATCCTCAGGGTGGTCGAGAGCGAGTCACCGCGCCGGCGCTACATCGTGACCCCGGCAGCCAAGGCGCTGGTCGCGGCGAAGCGGTTCGGCGGCGACCGCGTGTGGGACCGGGTCGTGCGGACGCAATACGGCACCTGAGGACGACCGCCCAGTAACCCCGGGCCGCGCCGAACTGTCCGGCCGATCGGGAAGACTGGCGCCATGGTCGCCCACCTCGCCCCGCTGAGCGCTCCGGTCGAGCCTGCCGAAGCCCTGCGGCGCATCGCTTTCCTGCTGGAGCGCACCCGGGCAGGCAGCTACCGCGTCGAGGCCTTCCGCCGGGCGGCCTCGACAGTCAGGAACACCGATCCGGCCGAGCTGGTCGAGCGGGCCGAGGAGAGCACCCTCCAGCAGCTCCCCGGCATCGGCAAGTCCACCGCAGGCGTGGTGATGGAGGCGCTGGAAGGCGAGCTCCCGGCATACCTCGCGTCGTTGCAGGAGAGCTCGGGAGGCCCTCTGGTCCAGGGAGGCGAGGATCTCTTCGCCGCACTCAGGGGCGACGGGCACCTGCACTCAGACTGGTCGGACGGCGGTAGTCCGATCGAGGAGATGGTCCTGACCGCAGTCGAGCTGGAGCACGAGTGGATGGTGCTGAGCGACCACTCGCCCCAGTTGCGGGTCGCCAACGGGCTGACTGCCGAGCGCCTGGCCAGGCAGCTGACGATCGTCGACGCGGTCAACCGGTCGCTGGGCGGGCATTTCCGGCTGCTCAAGGGCATCGAGGTCGACATCCTCGACGAGGGCTCGCTCGACCAGACCGACGCGATGCTCGCGAGGCTCGATGTGGTCGTCGCGAGCGTTCACTCCAAGCTGCGGATGAATGCGGGCCCGATGACCAAGCGCATGGTCGCCGCGGTGTCCAACCCGCGGGTCAACATCCTCGGCCACTGCACCGGCCGGCTGGTGACCGGCTCGAGAGGGACGCGTCCGCAGTCCGACTTCGACGCGCGCGCGGTGTTCGAGGCCTGCGCCGAGCATGACACTGCCGTCGAGATCAACAGCCGCCCGGAGCGCTGCGACCCGCCGGACGAGCTGCTGCGGCTCGCGGTCGAGATCGGCTGCCTGTTCTCGATCGACTCCGATGCGCACGCGCCGGGACAGCTGGACATGAAGGCCTACGGGTGTGAGCGCGCCGAGCGGCTCGGCGTCCCCTGGGACCGCATCATCACCACGTGGGACGCCGAACGGGTCGTGGGGTGGGCGCGGCCGGCTTAGTCCGAGCGGGGCGGACGGCGGGCTCTGGGTCCCGATCAGGAGCCGTCGGCCGCGGGCAGCGCGGCCCAGGCCAGGGCTGAGGTCTGGTCGCCCGTTGCCGTGATGACGTAGAGCCGGTCGCCCAGCGCCGCACCCGCGAGGGGCGCGCCCGGGGGCCCGCCGGAGGCCACCCACGTGCCCGACGTGCGGGTCAGGATCCGGGTGCGGCCGGCATACAGGACGGGCCAGGCCCACCCGCGTGCGGTCGCCACCGGAGGAATGAGGTGCTCACCCTCGCTCACCGGCCAGGGCGGTATGCCGGTCACGGCCCGCACGCTCTCGCCGCGCAGCTCCCAGGCCGCGAGCCGTCCGCCGACCTGCCCCACCACGAGGCAGACGCCTCCCTGGCAGGCTGCTGCATGGGCCTCGCCGGAGCCGCTCGCCGCAGGCAGGTCGATGCGCCGCCACGGGCCCGTTGCACCCGGAGACCGCCAGACCGCCGGGCGCACCGTCACCGAGCCGCTCCCGAGCAGGGTGAGCGACCCGGACAGGACCACCCCTCCAGCGTCGGGCGCTGCGGAGCCCACTCCCACCAACGCCTTGGGCGTGCTCTCCAGGGCAGTCCCCGCCGAGCTCTGGCGGATCCAGCGCGACCCTTGTGGCAGCCACACGGCCGCATCCTGGCCGCTCAGCCGGCTCTCCCAAGACCCCACGATGATCGGCACGGTCGACGTGGCGACGAGGCCGACAACGCTGCCAGCGCCCCACCCGCCAAACGTCTCGAAGCGCTGCGGAGACTCCACCACCCCGCTCGCGGTGCCTCGCCAGGTGGTCCAGCGGGTGTTCGAGTGCGCGCCGCCCGGTGCACCGCCGACAGCCTCGATCGTGCCGCCGTTGCTGATGACCGCCAGCCACTTGGCGTCGAAGGCCTTGGGGCTGACCGGCTTGAGCGGAATGTCCGTCCGGGCGCCCGCCTGGTCGAGGAAGGAGAGCCGAGGCCGCGTCTGTCCCTCCGGCCCGCGCGAGCCGACCAGCAGGTGACCGGCGCCAGCCGTAGTCAGGGTGATCGGCTCCACAGCGCGGTCGAACCGCACCGCCGTCCACGCGAGCGTGGGACCGCGGCCGCCCGGCTCGCCGCTGTCGGAGCTGCACGCACCGGCAGCGGACAGCAGGACGGCCGCCCCGAGAAGGGCGGACGTGGACCGAGCAGCAAGCACGCCCCCAACCATGGCAGGATCGTATGCGCGGGCGGCTCGGCGTGGCGGGCTGGCACCCATTCGCCGTTTTGGATATCGGGGCGGGCAGCCTCTATGCTTTCCGAGTCCTCGACGGATCCGAGCGCGCTCGCTGGGTGGCGAGGGTCTGATCGACATCAGGTCCCCATCGTCTAGCGGCCTAGGACCCCGCCCTTTCACGGCGGTAGCACGGGTTCGAATCCCGTTGGGGATACGTTGTTGCACAGGCCTTCACCAAGGCCCCGTAGCGCAGTTGGTTAGCGCGCCGCCCTGTCACGGCGGAGGTCGCGGGTTCGAGTCCCGTCGGGGTCGCCACCAAGCGCCCGGACCAGATGGTCCGGGCGCTTCGCTGTGCCTTATGCCGTCCGCTGGCCTCGGGATCACCTCCGCCCCACGCCACGCCCCCAACCTTTGCTAGCAGAGGCCGCCCGCTTCGGCACAGGTTGCAGCTTGTCCGGCAGCGTCCACGTGCTGCTAGCAAAGGTTGGAAAGCGCCCGACCCGGAGGTTGGGAAGCGCCCGAACGGGGGTGGGAAGCGCCCGATCCGCGACCGGATATGGCCGCCTCGTGGGAGCGTACCCATGACCATGTGCGTACACTCTCGCCTGCGGACCGACGGCAGGGAGGCAGCAGTGGCAGCGAAGTCGCGAACCCCAGCCGTCGCGGCTGTGCCCACCCTGGAGGTCGTGGCCGAGCGCGCGGGCGTCTCCCGCTCGACCGCGAGCCGAGTCCTGACCGGCGCCACCAACGTCAGCCCAGCCGCGCGGGAGGCCGTCCTGCGAGCCTCCGCCGAGCTCGGCTACCTGCCAAACCGCGCCGCGCGCTCGCTGGTCACCCGCCGCACCGACTCGGTGGCCTTCGTGGTCTCCGAGTCGGAGGACCGCTTCTTCTCCGACCCGTTCTTCGGCTCGGTCCTACGCGGCGCCCACGCGGAGATCTCTCGCGCGGGCCTCCAGCTCATCTTCGTGATCACGGGCGACGAGGTCGAGCGGAGGCAGTTCCTCACCTTCGCGTCTGCCGGGCACGTTGACGGCGTCGTTCTCATCTCGCTCCACGAGAACGACCCGACGCCACGCAAACTCCAACAGGCCGGCATACCCGTCGTGCTGGTCGGACGTCCGCTGCCAGACGACGGCGAAACCGCCTACGTCGACGCGGACAACGTGGGCGGCGCACGGCTGGCCGCCAAGCACCTGCTGGCCCGCGGCTGTCGGCGGATCGCCACCGTCGCCGGGCCGCCGGACATGGCCGCGAGCCGTGACCGCCTTGAGGGCTTCGACCTCGAGCTCGCCGCCGCCGGACGCAAGCGACCCGAGGGGTACGCCGTCCACGGCGACTTCTCCGCAGCCGGCGGCGCAGCGGCCATGCGGCAGCTGTTGGAGCAGGCGCCCGACCTCGACGGCCTGTTCGCGGCGAATGACCTCATGGCAGCTGCGGCGATCCAGGTGCTTCAGCAGGCGGGCCGCCGCGTGCCGGAGGACGTGGCGGTGGTGGGCTACGACGACGTGCCCGTGGCCCGCGTCTCGCACCCGCCCCTGACGACGGTCGCCCAGCCCATGGAGGCGATGGGCCGCACCATGGCCCGGATGCTCCTGGACAAGCTCGAGGGCCGTCCGATCACCCGCTCGGTGATCCTTCCGACCGAGCTCGTCATCCGCACCTCGGCGTGACCCTTGACAGCCCCCGTCTGTCGCGTCATTCTTGGCCCGTTGTGGGAGCGCTCCCACACGTTCTCACAGCTTGGCTCAAGAGGAGGATCAATGAAGATCAGCCGCACCAGCGGGACCAGGAGGACCGTCCTGGCGAGCGTGGTCGCGGCGGGGCTGCTGGGGCTCACCGCCTGCGCCAGCGACTCGTCGGACAACAGCAAGACCTCGGCCGCGAACGAGAAGATCACCTTGACCGTGGGCGCCTTCGGCACCTTCGGGTTCAAGGAGGCGGGGCTCTACGACGAGTACACGAAGCTGCACCCGAACATCACCGTCAAGGAGCAGAGCGTCGAGCAGGAGCAGACGTACTACCAGGCACTCCAGACGCGGCTCGCAGCCGGCAGCGGGCTCGCCGACGTGCAGGCCATCGAGGTGGGCCGGATCGCCGACGTGGTGGCGAACCAGGCCGACAAGTGGGTCGACCTCAACACCCTGGGCGCCGCCGACCTCAAGTCGACCTTCTTCGACTGGAAATGGGACACAGCCACGACCAAGGACGGCAAGACGCTTGGGCTCGGCACCGACATCGGCCCGCAGGCCATCTGCTTCCGCTCCGACCTGTTCAAGCAGGCCGGGCTGTCGACTGACCGAGAGGAGCTCGGCAAGGAGTGGTCGACCTGGCAGGGCTTCGTCGACGTGGGCAAGAAGTACATGGCCAAGGCGCCCAAGAAGTCGGCGTTCATCGACAGCGCGGGCTCGATCTACAGCGCGTCGATCGGGCAGAACGCCCTGCAGTACTACGACGCCAACGGCGGGCTCATCTACGAGACCAACCCCGCGGTGAAGCAGTCGTGGGACCTGGCGATGAGTGCGGCGAGCGCCAGGATCACGGCCAAGCTCAAGCAGTTCGACCCGGCGTGGAACCAGGGCTTCTCCAACGGCGCGTTCGCGACCGTGGCGTGCCCGGCCTGGATGATCGGCTACATCAAGGGCCAGGCCGGCGACGGCGGCTCGGGCAAGTGGGACGTCGCCTCGCTCCCCGGAGGCTCGGGCAACTGGGGTGGCAGCTATCTGGGCATTCCCAACGCGGGCAAGCACCAGAAGGAGGCCTACGAGCTGATCAAGTGGCTCACGGCCCCCGAGCAGCAGGTGGCCATGTGGACCAAGGGCCAGCACTTCCCGTCGTCCTCAACGGCGGCCAAGGACCCGGCGGTCGCAAACGCCACTGACGCCTACTTCAGCAGCGCGCCGATCGGCACGATCTTCGACGCCGCCGCCGAGGGGCTCCCCATCGCGCCGGTCGGACCCAAGGCGGGTGCCATCGCCAACCAGTTCACGAACGGCATCGTGCTCGTCGAGCAGCAGGGCAAAAGCGGCGACGAGGCCTGGCAGACGACAATGAAGAACATCGAGAACGACCTCGGCTAGCCGGGATCGAGACTCTCGGATGGCCTCGGCAGCACGCGGACGGGGCACCAGCGCGGGCTACGCGCTGGTGTCCCCGTTCTTCCTCCTCTTCGCGGCCTTCGGGCTCTACCCCCTGCTGTACACGGCATGGGTCTCCCTCAACCGGGTGGAGCTCTCCCACCCGGAGCACCAGGAGTGGGTCGGATTCGGCAACTACCACTACCTGCTCACCAGCGAGTTCTTCTGGAACGCCCTCAGGAACACCTTCACCCTCGGGATCATCTCGACGGTCCCCCAGCTGATGATGGCCCTCGGCCTCGCCCACCTGCTCAACTACCGGCTGCGCGGCACCACCTTCTGGCGGGTCACCATGCTCATGCCGTACGCCACCTCCGTCGCCGCAGCCACCCTGGTATTCGCGCAGCTGTTCGGGCGCGACTACGGCCTGATCAACTGGACGCTCGGCCTCGTCGGCATCGACCCCATCTCGTGGGAGAGCGGGCGCTGGAGTTCGCAGATCGCCATCTCCACGATCGTCACCTGGCGCTGGGTCGGCTACAACGCGCTCATCTACCTCGCCGGCATGCAGACCATCCCGATTGATCTCTACGAAGCCGCGGCCATGGACGGGGCCACCCGCTGGCAGCAGTTCCGCCACGTGACCATCCCGGCCCTGCGCCCCACCATCCTGTTCACCGTCGTCGTGTCCACGATCGGCGCGACCCAGCTCTTCGGCGAGCCCCTCCTCTTCGGCGGCATCAGCGGCCACCTCGGCGGCGCCGACCGGCAGTACCAGACCCTCGGCCTGCTGCTCTACGACCAGGGGTGGTTCAACGGCCAGCTCGGCCGGGCCTCGGCCACGGCCTGGACGATGTTCCTGATCATCGTCGTGGCGGTGCTCGTCAACGCCCGTCTGGCCCAGGGCCGCCGACACCACACGTCACCCGACCGCCCGCGGCCTGGCCGCGCGCGGACGCGCGCCCAGACCCCGACCCCGCGTCCGGGTCCGGATCAGGCCGCCCAAGACCAGCCGCGGCAGGAGGAGGTGGCCGCATGACGGCATACCCCCTCATCGCTCGGCGGGGCACGAAAGGCGCCGGCCGCCAGCTTGCGGCCGGCCGGTGGACGTATGCCGTGCTGTCCGTTGTCGCGCTGCTCTCGGTGGTGCCTCTGTACTGGACCGTCGTGGCGGCGTCCCGCAGCAACGCCGAGATCGCAAGCACACCACCGCCCTTCGTTCCGGGGAACAGCCTGTTCGACAACATCGGGCACGCCATGGAGACCGTCGACATGGTCAAGGCGCTGCGCAACTCGCTGATCGTCTCAGGCTCGATCGCCCTGGGCACGGTGTTGATGTGCACGATGGCCGGGTTCGCCTTCGCCAAGCTCCGATTCCGCGGCAACCGGGTCCTCCTGGGCGTCACGATCGGCACGATGATGATCCCCTCACAGCTCGGCGTGATCCCGCTGTTCATGCTCATCGCCAGGCTGCATTGGGTGGATCACCTCCAGGCCGTGATCCTGCCGACGCTGGTCAGCGCCTTCGGGGTGTTCTTCATGCGCCAGTTCCTGTCCGAGGCGATGCCCGACGAGCTGCTCGAGGCGGCCTGGGTCGACGGCGCCGGCACCTGGCGGATCTTCACCGCGATCGTGCTGCCGATCGCCCGGCCGGCCATGGCGGTGCTGGGCATGCTGACCTTCCTCACGGCCTGGAACGACTTCTTCTGGCCGATCATCGCGCTCACCAGCGACAACCCCACGGTGCAGGTTGCGCTCAACAACCTCGGTGGCGGGTACGTGCCCGACCAGTCAGTGATCATGGCCGGCACGCTTGTCGGCACCGTCCCGGTGCTGGTCGTGTTCGCCATCCTCGGCAAGCAGATCGTAGGAGGCATCATGCAGGGAGCGGTGAAGGGATGACCGCGCAAGAGACCCCACTCGGGGTGGCGACCCCGCCTTCGCCCGACGGCGAGCGGGTGTTCCCGCCTGGCTTCCGATGGGGTGCGGCGACTGCGGCGTACCAGATCGAGGGGGCGGCGACCGCGGACGGACGCGGCCCGTCGATCTGGGACACCTTCAGCCATGCTCCAGGCCGGGTTGCGGGTGGCGCCACGGGCGACGTGGGTGCCGACCACTTCCACCGCTACCGCGACGACGTGATGTTGATGAAAGGCCTTGGGCTGCAGGCGTATCGGTTCTCAGTGTCGTGGCCGCGCGTCATGCCGGAGGGACGTGGGACGATCAACCACAAGGGACTTGACTTCTACTCGCGACTGGTCGACGAGCTGCTGGCCGCTGGGGTCGAGCCGCTGGTCACGCTGTACCACTGGGACCTCCCGCAGCCGCTGGAAGACGCGGGCGGGTGGCCGGCGCGCGAGACTGCCTACTGCCTCGAGGGGTATGCCGGTGTGCTGGCCGGGGCGCTCGGCGACCGGGTCCGCCAGTGGACGACGCTCAACGAGCCGTGGTGCTCGGCGTTCCTGGGCTACGCGTCGGGCGTGCACGCCCCTGGGCGGGTCGAGCCGGCCGCCTCGCTGGCCGCGCACCACCATCTCATGCTGGGGCACGGGCTGGCCGCGGCACGGCTGCGCGACGCCCTCCCCGCCGACCGCCAGGTCTCGATCACGCTGAACCTCGCCGACGTCAGAACGGGGTCCGACTCGCCGGCCGACGCCGACGCGGCGCGGCGGATCGACGGTCTGGCCAACCGGATCTTCCTCGACCCGCTGCTTCGCGGCTTCTACCCCCACGACGTCGTGGCCGACACCATGGCCGTGACCGACTGGAGCTTCGTCCGCGACGGCGACCTCGCAGCGATCCGGGCCCCGATGGACTTCCTCGGCGTCAACTTCTACGCCCCGACCTTCGTGCGGGCCTTCGACGGTGTCGGCAAGCCGGAGCGGGCCGACGGGCACGGCGGTGGGGCGAGCGCGTGGCCGGGAGCCGACGGCGTGGAGTTCCCGCTCCAGCCGCAGCTACCCCGGACGGCGATGGGCTGGCCCATAGACGCCTCAGGCCTGACGAACGTGCTGACCCGGGTCCACCGCGACTACGGGGTCCCCATGGTGGTGACCGAGAACGGTGCCGCCTTCGACGACGAGGTCACGCCTGCGGGAGAGGTCCTCGATGGCGACCGGACGGCATACCTGCGCAGGCACCTGGGCGCGGTGCTCGACGCCATCGAGGCCGGAGCGGACGTGCGTGGCTACTACGTGTGGTCACTGCTGGACAACTTCGAGTGGTCCTACGGCTACGGCAAACGGTTCGGGATCGTCCACGTGGACTACGCGACCCAGGAGCGCAGGATCAAGGCAAGTGCGCAGTGGTATGCCGGGGTGATCGCCTCCGGAGGCCGCCTCCGGGACCCCTCGCCTCCCCCTCCACCCCTTCCCCTCGGTGGGGGTGAGGGGGAACCTTCTTAGGCCCGGTAACACTACGGCCGGAGGATTCCCTAGGGGGTGCCGATCGTGGTGAGGTACCACAGCGCGGAGGTCGAGACCACGATGGCCAGCGCCACGATCATGGTCGCCGCGGACCAGGGCAGCAACCATTTCGGCTCCGAGCGCCCCTGCACGGAGAAGACCTTCACCACGAAGGCGCCGTAGAACACGCAGCCGAGCACCGAGTGGAGCAGGGTGCGCAGATCGGCCGTGCCGAAGCCCAGCGCCCACAGGCAGTGGTATGCGACCGGCAGGCTCACGAGTACGGCCAGGAAGCCGAGGCTGCGGTGTACCGGTCCGACCCAGGCGGGGGCGGCGCGGCCGAGCCGCCCGTACATCCATAGCCCGCCGACCAGCTGGCCCAGCGCCAGCACGCCCGCCACGACGGCCAGCCAGACCTTCATGGCGAACATGCTCGAGAACCCCAGGGTCGTGATCGGCTGGCCGGTGGGAGTGTGTGCACCGGCGTATAAGCCCAGCGCGAGAGCGACGACGGCGCCGGTGCCGATGGCGACAAGCGGGGCGGCGGTCGACGGCGCAGGTGAGGCGGCATGTGCCATGGCACGATGATCCGCCACACCCGCCGATCGCGCCTCGTCTTTGCCAAAACCGCAACCGGGCAACACGGCGGAACCGGCGCCACCCTCGACGCGCGACCCGGGCGGACGCCCGCCTAGGGTGGTGCGTCGACGCGATCCCGAGCCAGGAGGCCATACCGATGCGGCTTGCCGCTAGGTCCACCGTTCGAGCTCGCTGGGCCCTCGCTGCCCTGGTGACGGTGGCCGTAGTGGGGAGCGCGTCCTGCGGAGGCAGCTCGACGGCGGGTCAGCGGCACCTGCAGTCCCCGGCTGCGCCGGCGTCCACGACGAGCACCACCACCACACCCCCGCCGCCACCGGAACTGCCGCGTGGCGGGCGAGCCGTGTTCCCGGCATACCGGCTCGTGGGTTTTGCCGGCGCACCAGGCTCGCCCGCGCTGGGCCGTCTCGGCGTCGGAAGCCTGGAGTCGCGGGTCCGCGAGATCGAGCGCAGGGCGAAGCCGTATGCCGATGGGCGGCACGTCCAACCGGTGATGGAGCTCATCGCGACCGTCGTCCAGGGCTCGCCCGGCCCCGACGGGAAGTACCGCTACCGACAGCCTGACCGGGTGATCGGCGACTACCTGGCTGTCGCGCGCCGCCACCGGGCGATCCTGCTGCTGGGGATTCAGCCGGGGCGCTCGACGTTCCTCGACGAGGTCAAGCACTATGAGAAGTGGCTCCGCGAGCCGGACGTCGGCATCGCCCTCGACCCGGAGTGGGCGATGAGCCCCGGGCAGGTGCCGATGCGGGTGTTCGGGCACACGACGGGTGCCGAGCTCAACGGCATGACCGCATGGGTGGACGCCCTCGTCGCCCGCAGCGACCTCCCCCAGAAGGTGGTCGTCTTCCACCAGCTGGCCGCGCGGATCGTGCGGCAGGAGTCGGCGATCAAGTCCCGCAAGGGAATCGCCCTGGTGAAGTCGGTCGATGGCATCGGCAGCCGCGGCATGAAGGAGGAAACCTGGGGCAAGCTGACAGGGACGCTGCCCAAGGGCGTGCACCCGGGATTCAAGCTGTTCTTCCAGGAAGACTCCGAGCGTGGCGCGTTGATGACGCCTGCGCAGGTCCTGGCCCTCAAGCCCATGCCGGAGTACGTGCTCTACGAGTGAGGCCGCACTGGGTAGGGCCGCGCCGCCGAGGGTGAATATCGTTTTGCGACACAACTGCCGGGTACTGGTCTTACACGAGAATGCGGCGTTGGCGTCCACTGCACGCTGCGCACTCTCGCAGACAGGCAGGTCGGTCATGGACGAAGGCTGGGCGCTCGGTTTGGCGTGGCTCATCTTCCTGTGTCTGGTCGCCGTGCTCGCAGTTCTGGTGCTGCGGGGGCGCCCGTGAGCGCTCGCCCATTGGTGGGCTTGCGCGGCCCCTTGGTCGGCTTGCTGGCCTCGCTGGCGATCGCGGGCTGCGCGACGCCCGCGTTGGACCACGGCGCCTACGAGCAGAACGCCAAGAGCGCCCTCGAGTCTGCCTCGAGCGAGACTGCCTCGGCCGCCCTGGCCGTCCGGCTGCGCCTGTCGGACCGCGCGACGAACGCCTACTCCGACACGCTGGTCACGGCCAGCGAGAAGGCCATGGGCGGAATCGAGACGAGCTTCGGAGGGGTCGACCCGCCCTCACCGGCCGAGGACGACCTGCGCGACTCGGTCGAGAAGTCGCTGGGTGACGCACAGGACGCGCTGTCGGCCGCCCGCATCGCCGTGCGACGGGACGACCGCAAGAGCATGCGCGCTGCGGTGAAGAATCTGGACGAGGTGACCAGGGCGCTGGAGGACTCGAGGGAGCAGCTCGGGTGAACAAGGTCTTCGCGGTCGCACTCGGGATCCTCACCGCCATCGGCGGGTTCGTGGACATCGGGGATCTTGTGACGAATGCCCTCGTCGGGTCGCGGTTCGGCCTAGGGCTGGCGTGGGTCGTGCCTGTGGGCGTCATCGGCATCTGCGTCTTCGCCGAGATGAGTGGCCGGGTGGCCGCCGTGAGCGGGCGGGCGACGTTCGACCTGGTGCGCGAGCGCCTCGGGCCGCGGGTGGGCCTCGCCAACCTCGTTGCCTCGATGGCGGTCACGTTCCTCACGCTGGCTGCGGAAGTGGGTGGCGTGGCCCTGGCGCTCGAACTCGCCACGAGTGTCAACCGGTTCCTCTGGATCCCGGTTGTCGGGGCCGCAGTGTGGATCGTGCTGTGGCGTGTGAAGTTCGCCGTGCTGGAGAACGCTTTCGGGCTGGCCGGACTGTCGCTGATCGTCTTCGCCGTCGCTGTCTGGCACTTGGGGCCGGACTGGGCGGCCCTGTGGTCGCAGGTGTCGCACCCGAGCGTCCCCGGCAACGAGAGCCACACGGTCTACTTCTATTACGCGATCGCACTGTTCGGTGCGGCCATGACGCCCTATGAGGTCTTCTTCTTCTCGTCCGGAGGAGTCGAGGAGAGGTGGGGCCCCAAGGACCTGGGCGTGATGCGGGCCAACGTCTTCGTGGGTTTCCCCCTCGGCGGCACCCTGTCCTTGGCGATCGCTGCCTCCACAGCGCTTGTCCTGAAACCGCTCGGCATCCAGGTCGACACGCTCGGGCAGACCGCGCTGCCCGTCGTTGCGGAGCTGGGCAAGCTCGGGCTGGCGTTCGTGCTCCTCGGCTTCTTCGCGGCCACCTTCGGCGCGGCGTGCGAAACCGGGCTGTCTGTCGGCTACTCGGTGGCGCAGTATTTCGGCTGGCAATGGGGCAAGTACGTGGAGCCGCTCCGCGCCGCGAGGTTCCACACCGTCGTGCTGCTCTCGTGCATCGCCGCGGTGGGTCTCCTGCTCACGACGGTCGACCCGATCCTGGTCACCGAGTACTCGGTGGTCTTCAGCGCCATCGCGCTGCCGCTCACCTACTTCCCGATCCTGGTCGTAGCCAACGACCGGACATACATGGGCAAGTACGCCAACGGTCGCCTCGCCAACGGACTTGGCACTCTCTATATGGTGGTGGTGGTCGTGGTCTCGGTGGCGGCGATCCCACTCATGCTGGTGACGAAGGCAGGCCAGTGATGAGCGACAAGAGCCAAGGCAGTCCGTCGACGGAGCCACCCGTAGCCGCCGATCGGATCGAGCTGGGCCTCAGGCTGCTCGACCACCAGATCGTCGGTGCCGGCGGCAGTCTTCTGGGGAACGTGGACAACCTCGAGGTCCGTGAGCTCGACGAGGGTCTCGTCGTCACCGGCATCGTCAGCGGCCCAGCCGGGCACGGGCCGCGCCAGCCAGGACTCCTCGGCGACTGGATCGTGGCGATCTGGCGGCGGCTGCGCCCCGAGGAACGGCCGACGCCCCTGGCCCTGCCGATGTCCCACGTCCGGCGGATCGGGTCGGGCATCGAGGTGAGTGCCTGGGCTGAGGAGGTGCTCAACGGCACGAACGGCCTCGAGTTGTGGCTGCGGCGGTTCGTCGTCGCCCGCATCCCTGGCGCGAAGGGGGGCGAGGACCGGCTTGAGGGCGAGCCCACGGGGCCCTCCCAAGGCGCCCACGAGGAGCTCGAGTTCCACCCGGACGCTCATCTGCTCAGCGTCCTCATCGGCGCCCGGGTGGTCGCAGCCGACGGAACGGGCCTCGGCCAGGTTCTCGAGGTGGTGGCGGAGCCGTTCGAGTCCAGCGGACTGGAAGTGGGCAGGCTGCGGGTCACCGACATCGTTGTGGGCCGGCACTCGCTGGGCGGCGAGCTGGGCTACACCGCCGACTGGACGCAGGGACCGTGGCTGATCGCACGGCTGGTGCGGCTCTGGCACCGGCATGACCGCACCGTCCCCTGGCGCGGCGTGGCAGGCGTCGACTGGGACAGCCGGACGGTCACCCTCCGCTGACCTGGCAGAGGGGGCCGGCCGACGACACGCCGGAGCTCCAGTCGGTATGCCGCGTGCTCACCTTCGCGGCCGCCGCCCCTGGTTTGTCGTCGGGCGGCACCGCACGACACCCAAGATGTCCCGTGCTACCCCGTGGCGCCGGTCAGGCTCTGGGCGGCGTGCGACCGGCAGGCCGAGTCGATGGGACCAGCCGCGCGGGTCTCCGCTGTCAGGATTGGGGTCGACCGCGCAGGTCCGGTATAGTCGGCGCACGCCAGCCACGGCTGGCAGTTTCTTTGCGCTGCACCCTCAGGGGTGAAGCGCAGAGGACTCGGCCAGGTAGCTCAGTTGGTACGAGCGTCCGACTGAAAATCGGAAGGTCGGCGGTTCGACCCCGCCCCTGGCCACC